>WGNR01000004.1 GCA_016124445.1 bacterium | reverse complement strand
GTGACGATCTGCCGACTACCGCTCCTTGGTTGCCTGTTCGCTACGCTCACAGGCAACCAAGGAGCTTTTTCTTATTGGAAACCACAGTCTGTTGAAGATACAAGGGTGTGAGAAGAGAGGCGAAGCCGAACGTATCGCACCATCGGATTGCGGATGGGTACCGCATTTGGTGCGATTCGCTTCGCTGCTCGCACCCTACGGGAGAAATTGGTGGGAATTTCTAGGTCAACCGAGATTAGATAATCTCCAAGCTGCCGGTGGAGTCGCCGAAGTCGGGGTCTTGGATGCCCATCTTGTGCATCATCGAGACGAACAGGTTGGCCATCGGGGTTCGCTCGGCGGCGACCATTTCGACGACGCGGCCGGAGTTGAGTTGCCCGCCACCTTTGCCGGCCAGGATGACTGGCAGGTTGTCGTGGCGATGGCGATTGCCGTCCGACAGCCCGCTTCCGTAGACAATCATCGAGTTGTCCAGCAGCGACGCGCCGGAAGGGTCTTTCAGGCTCTTCATCTTCTTCAGGAAGTAAGCCAGCTGCTCAATGTAGAAGTGGTCGATCTTGGCCAGCTTGGCGACCATGTCCTTGTCGTCGCGATGGTGCGACAACGAGTGATGCCCTTCCGAAACGCCGATGTCGCGGAAGCTCTGGTTGCTGCCATCCTGGGCCAGCATGAACGAAACGACGCGGGTCGAGTCGGTCTGGAATGCCAACGTCATCAGGTCGAACATCAGTCGGATATGCTCGGCATAATCCTTGGGAATCCCGGCAGGTGTTTCCATTTCGACCTTAGGCAGGTCACGGAATCGCTCGGCATTGTCGATTCGCTTTTCGATTTCACGAACGCCGGTCAGGTACTCGTCCAGCTTATGGACATCGTTCCGGCCCAACTGCTTCGACATTGATTTGGTTTCGGTCATCACAAAGTCGAGTACCGAGCGGCGTTCGGCAATCCGGCGATCGAAGTTGCGTTGGCGTTCCTCTTCGCTTCCTCGTCCGAACAATCGCTCGAAGACCAGACGCGGGTTCGCCTCGGCCGTCATTGGCGTGGTCTTGTTTCGCCACGACAAATTGTATTGATAGGCACACGAATAACCGGAGTCGCAGCTACCAGACTTGCGCGACCCGGTGCAGGAAAGTTCCAGCGACGGCAGACGCGTTTCGTTGCCGACATGTTTGGCGATCTCTTGATCGATCGAGACGCCCAGTTGAATGTCGGCTCCTGAGGTTTTCTTTGGTCGGGCGCCGGTCAGGAAGGTGGCGTGAGCCCGGGCATGGTCGCCGGCGCCGTCGCCATTGGCGAAACCATGTTCGTGGGCCAGGCCGCGAACGATCTGCAATTCGCTTTGCATGCCTTCCAGCGGTTTCATCGATTGATTCAGCGTGAACTCTTTGCCGGTCCCTTTGGGGAACCATTTGTCAAGAATGACCCCGTTGGGAACGTACAGAAACGCCGAACGTAGCGGATCGCCTGCCGCGGTGACGGCGGCTTTGCTGGCGGCCTTACTGGCGGTGGCAGCCTGGGCGGTGCCTGGCAAAAGGCTTTCCATGGCGGGCAAAGCGACGGCCAGACCTAGTCCCCGAAGGAAGTGTCGGCGGGTGGGTTGCGTTTTCATGGCATCAATTCCTTTTATGACGCTCGAGGCGGGCAGGATCAGCGGTTAGACGACAGAAGGCTGCCGTCGCCGCGACGCTTTTGAAATGGGGCGCTATCGACCAAGGTGTGGACCATCCGACGCATCTTGCCATCGTTGGCCAGCATGTCGTCGACGATCAAATCGATGGTGGGCGTATCGTAATATTCCAAACCCCGCCCAATGGCGTAGGTCAGCATTTTTTCGGTCAGGCAGCGATAGAAATCGACTTTTCGTTCGCTGGCCAGCACTTTGGAAAGCTGTTTGACGCTGGCGAACTCTTCGCCGGTGATCAACTTGCCGGCGGTTTCGATCGACTCGTCTTCGTCCGTTACAAATTGGCCGATGTAGTTGTACTTTTCCAGCGACAGCCCCAGCGGATCCATCCGAGAATGGCACGAATTGCAGAGGGCTTCTTTGCGATGAAGTTCCAGCTGCTCGCGCATCGTCAACTTGGCTCCACGCTTACGAACCTCTTCCAAGGCGGGCACATTCGGCGGAGCAGGGGGTGGCGGCGTTCCCAGGATGTTGTCCAGGATGAACAAGCCTCGTTTGACGGGCGAAGTTCGTGTGGGGTTCGAGGTGACGATCAGGAACGTTCCCTGGGTCAGGATACCGCCTCGATCGCTGTCGTTGGGCAAGTCCACCTTCTTCATCTTGTCACGGTCCAGGCCTTCGATCTTTTCCAGGCCATAGAACTTCGCTAGGGGCTGATTCAGGAAGGTGTAGTCGGCGGTCAACAACTCGCCGGCGGGTCGGTCTTCTAACAGGACATACTGAAACAGCATCTCGGTCTCGCGTCGCATCGCATTGCGGACCGTTCGGCCGAAGATCCGCTGGGCGTCACCCAGGTCTTTCAGGCCCAACGCGCGGCGCGGGTCGATGCTGATTCCTTCGACGTCTTGCGACTGGAGCCACTGGCCAACGAAGCGGTGGATGAATCGCTCGGACTTCGGATCGTCCAGCATGCGATCGACCTGGGCGTGCAGGTTCTCACGCAGTTTGCCTTCGGCAGCCAACTGCATCAACTCTTCGTCCGGTAGCGAGCACCACAGGAAGTACGATAACCGCGAAGCCAACGCGTACTCGTCAACCGGCACTTCTTTGCCAGGGTTGTTCGGTTCTGGCTGAATCTCGGCGCGGAAGAGGAACCGGGGCGAGATGAGCATGGCGGCGATGGCCTGGGCGATGCCACGCTCGAAGCTGGAGTCTTCCAGCTTGCTGATTTGCTTTTGGATTCGTACCAGGCGATCGAGCGAGGCGTCGTCGATCGGTCGGCGGAAGGCGCGGTCGCCGATTCGTTTGAGGATCTTACGAGCGTAGGCGTCGCGCTCGGCTTCCCCTTCCGGCGGCGGGCCGTCGATGAAGATCCGTTTGTACTTGGAATCGACCTTGCCGTCGGTCGGCACCACTTCTTTGACAATCGTTTGCGCGGCGTCGAAATACTTTTCGGTCAACAGGGGCGAAATCGAAAGGACGTCGCCGATCGTATCGAAGCCGTAACCGGTATCGTCGACCGGGAACGAATCGTTGACGTTGTAGCGATAGCCGAACAGGTCTTCGATCGTGTAACGGTATTCGTCGCGGTTCAAGCGGCGGATGGTGACTCGGCCTGGGTCCGGGTTGGCTGGGTCGAGCTTGAAGACCTTGGTTTCAATCCAGCGACCGATCTGATTGGCCTGGTCGGCGGTTGGTTGCTCTTCCGTAGCAGGCGGCATCATCTGTGACCGCAGATTCCGCCAGACGGCCAGCCATGTTTCGTGATCGCCGAGGCGTTCTTTCTCTGGCTTATCGATCAGTGCCTCGAGATCAATGCCACCTTCGTCCAGGCCGTAGCCATGGCAGTCGTAGCAGTAGGTCTTGAGGATCGGTTTGATTTGTGAAAACTGATCGGCGCGTACTTCTTCCGCGTAGCTGTCACAGACAGCAACAAGAACGAAACATGCGCAAAGGAGGGAGCAACGAAGCATTGATTTTCTTTGAAGGCAGGCGGGGATTTGACCGCGATCAAAACCAACACGAGATCATCTCACGTTGGTAATCACACTAAAGCGGAGCAATATGCGTGGTTTGCTGGAATCGAATTCTTGGGTTGAAATCCAATTCGTGGCTGAGGGTGGGTGGGAAATTACAACCGCGCATTCAAGGGAGGCTTGAACTACTTATCGTAGGAAATCACGCCCCGAAAGTAAAGATTTAAACGGTTCTGGGCGAGAAATACCTCTTTCGGTGGTCCAGTTGTGCTATTCTGCGGTTCGATCTAGAAACTGGGGGAATTTGTGCTCCCCTAAGAAGCATAATCGCCGGCCAACCGCAGGGAACCTGTTTTCGTGTCATCGCTCCAGTTTCGCCAGATCGAGAAGAAGTTTGGGCTCGATTCGCTCGTTTTGTCGATCGACGAACTCGACATCGAGTCAGGCGGGTTTGTCTCGCTGGTGGGGCCTTCGGGATGCGGGAAATCGACCTTGCTCCGATTGGTCGCCGGGCTGGACGAGCCAACCCAGGGCGAAGTCACCCTGACCGATCCCAACGCCAGCGAACAGGCGTTTGTTTTTCAGGACGCCAATCTCATTCCGTGGCGAACCGCGAAAGAGAACGTCCGGTTGCCGCTGGAACTTCGCCGAACCGTAACGGCCGAGGATCATGCGGCGATCAATCGAGCCATTCAAATGGTTGGCCTCCGCAGCGAAGATGCCGACAAGTACCCGCGGATGCTTTCGGGCGGGATGCGCATGCGGGTCTCGTTGGCCCGCGCGATGGTGACGCGGCCTAACATTATGCTGCTGGACGAACCATTCGCGGCGCTCGATGACTTGCTGCGCAATCAACTCAACGAGCAGCTGCTGGGAATCTGGAGCACGCAGCGCTGGACCAGCTTATTTGTCACGCACAACGTTCCCGAGGCGGTCTTTCTCAGCCAAAGGGTTCTTGTGATGCGGTCGCACCCTGGCCGGATCATGGCTGATTTGAAGGTGCCGTTCGATTACCCGCGGACAGCGTCGCTGCGCAGCGATCCGGAGTTCGCCAGGTTTTGCGCCGAGGTGATCGAGATTCTGGCGGGAGTGGCCGTCGGATGAACAAGCAGCCAATCACGTGGACGTCGATCGTGCTGCCGGTTTTAACTTTGCTAGGCGCGATTGCATTCTGGGAACTTGTGGTCCTGGTCAGCGGGCTGGAACCTTACATCCTGCCGGGCCCTGGCGTCGTTGCCGAAACGATGTGGCAGCGTGCTCCGGACCTGGTTGGCTACACGCTGCGCACCGGCATGGTCGCGTTTGGCGGCTTTGCGATTGCCGTTGTGCTGGGCGTGTTGGTCTCGCTGGTTTTTTCTCAATCGTCGATCATTCGCCAAAGTGGCTATCCGTTTGCGATCTTCTTTCAAACGGTCCCGATCGTCGCCGTCGCGCCGCTGGTGATCGTCATTTTTGGCTTTGGAGCACTGAGCGTTGTGATCGTTTCGGCGATGATCAGTTTGTTTCCGATCATCACCAGCACCACGACCGGCCTGATTACGGTCGACCCAGGTCTGCTGGACCTGTTTCGTTTGAACAAGGCCACACGCTGGCAGATTCTGTGGAAGCTGCAAATGCCGGGGGCGATTCGTTATTTGCTGACCGGCATGAAAACCAGTTCCGGCCTGGCGGTGGTTGGGGCGATCGTGGGGGAATTCTTCGCCGGGTTTTCCAGCGGTCACCAGGGGCTGGGATACTTTATCCTGGTATCTCAAAGCCAAACCAGCGCCGCGAATCTGTTTGCCGGGACGATTTGCAGTACGCTGTTGGGTGTGGTTGTCTTCACGTCGGTATCACTACTGGGCCGCTTCCTGCTGCGGCGCTGGGTTGGGGAAGGATAAACGTGCTGCGAAATTGGATTGCCTTGGTCGTTTGCTGTGGTCTGTTTCTGCTGAGTGGCTGCGAAAGCAAGCCGTCCCAGCCGTCAGCAGCGAATGAAAACGGGTCTCAGCCGAAGTTGCGTAAAGTGCAGTTGATGCTCAACTGGTTTCCCGAGGCCGAGTTTGGCGGGTTCTACGCGGCGAAGCTGAGCGGTTACTACGAAGCGGAAGGGCTCGACGTCGAAATCCTCCCAGGCGGGCCAGGCTCGCCGGTCGTTCAGCAGGTCGCACGCGGCACGATTGCGTTTGGCGTGGTCACGGCCGATCAAATCCCGCTTGGCCGAGCCCAGGGAGCAGGCGTCGTGGGAACGTTTGCCGCGATCGACCAGAGCCCGCGCTGCATCATGGTGCACGAAGAGTCTGGGATCAAATCGCTGGATGAGCTGAAAAACGTGACCCTGGCCATGAACAGCGGCCGGGCCTTTTCGGAGTACCTGGTCAAGCATGAACCGCTGACCGATGTCCGCATCGTGCCGTACGGGGGAAGCATCGTTGCTTTCCTGCGAGACAAAAACTTCGCGGTCCAGGCCTACGAGTTCAGCGAGCCGTTTCTGGCGAAAGAGAAGGGGGCCAACGTTCGCGTGTTGCCGATCCGCTCCATCGGCTACAACCCCTACGCCAGCATCTTGATTACCTCGGACAAGTTGGTCAGCGAAGACCCCGACCTGGTCGGCGCTATGACGCGCGCTACGAAGAAAGGGTGGGAAACGTACCTGAAGGATTCGGCGGGTACCAACAAGCATCTTGAGACGCTCAATCCAGAGCTTTCACCCGGTGTACTGGAATTTGGCGTCGAAGCGATTCGTCCGCTGACGACGGTCGACAAGCCATCGTTTGGCCAGATGACCTTAGCGCGTTGGCAGACGTTGGTCGAGCAACTAGTCGAGATTGGCTTGCTCGAGAAAGATAAAGTCAAACCGGAAGACTGTTTTCGAGAGGCACCGCATGAATAGCGAAATCGCGGACGATACTTGTTGGATGTTCCTCGTTCGCCACGGAGCGACCGAGCATAACCTGATGGTGCCCGGCGTGCTGCAAGGTTGTAACGTCGACGGCGACCTGGCACCCATCGGCCGTCGCCAGGCGGAAGCGACCGCCCAGTTTTTAGAGCCGTATCCTTTCGATGCCATCTACGCCAGCCCGATGAAGCGTGCCCAGCAAACAGCCAAGATCATTGCTCCCGATCGCCAGATTGTGACCGTTCCGGAGATCATTGAAGCGGACGTCGGCCGCTGGGTGAATCGCGGCTGGGACGATATCGCCGAGAACGAACCGGAAGCGTATCGCTTGCACCTGGAAGATCCTTCGATCCATCCCTACCCCGGCGGCGAATCGGCGACCGACGTGGCCATCCGTGCGGTGCCGGTAATGAACCGGTTGCTAAAGCAACATCTCGGCCAGCGGATCTTGGTGGTCTCGCATTACATCGTCATCCGGGCGATCATCGCCACGCTGTACAAAGCCCCGCTGAAGTACATGCGCGAGATTCACCTGGGCAATTGTTCGGTGAACCTGATTCGCATGAAGAAGGACGAGATTCATTTGATGACGGTCAACTCGACGTTTCACGTCGATCATGTGGATTGATCTCAGTATCGCGTACGGTGCGATAATCAAATTGTAGGGTGTGAGGAGAGAGGCGAAAGCCGAACGTATCGCACCATTCTCTTTCGTTTGGATACCGCATTTGGTGCGATTCGCTTCGCTGCTCGCACCCTACAGGGATTCGTCTAAATCCTCGGCGTAAGGATCGGGCGGGATCTTGGTGATTAATCCGCTGAGAACTTCTTCGAGGTCTTCCTTGCCGGCGACGATCTTGGCTTCGATGGTCAGTGCCCAGAGCGGCTTTTCGCCGAGTTGATCGAGGCCGATTTTGACCAGGTCTTTGTGCGTGCAAAGAATCGCGTCGATCGTTTCCTCTTCGCGGGCCCACGTTTGCAGCGACTCGATGTCGTCTCGCTGGTAGTTGTAATGATCGTCGAACTCGCGCAGCTCGGCGACCTCCATGCCTGCTTCAGTTAGCGAATGCTTGAATCCGCTCGGGTTGCCAATCCCGCAGAAGGCCAAGACCCGTTTGCCGGCCAGCGAAGCGACCTGTTGTTCCTCGCCGCTGCTGTTGAGCAGGCGGCTGGGTTGGTGATGCATTTCGACCTTCTTCGCGTGATGGTCGAGTTGGTCGACCCGCTGCCAGATCTTTTCACGCTGTTCGGCTGAAACCATGTCGCCCCGGGTCAGCACGACGATATCGGCCCGTGTCAGGTTTTGCACCGGTTCTCGCAAGGTGCCGCGCGGGAAGAGATAGCCGAAGCCGAACGGCTCGGTGGCGTCGATCAGCACGATATCCAAATCCCGCGCAATCTGCCGGTGTTGGAAGGCATCGTCCAGAAGCAAAACCTGGGCGGCGAGTTCCTCGGTAGCGACCTGGGCCGCTTCGACCCGTTTGGGGTTTTGCAGGTGAGGAACATCGGGCAGCAGTTGTTCGAGTTCTTTCGCTTCGTCGTTCTGGGCACCTTCTTCGGCGCCGTAGCCTCGGCTGATCAGCGTGACGCGTACGTTGTGCTCGCGAAACCAACGTGCCAGCCAGGCAACCATCGGCGTTTTACCGGTTCCGCCGAGTGTTAAGTTGCCGACGCTGATCACCGGAACGTCGAACTTCTCGCCAGCCTGACGGCCGGTATCGAACGAGCGATTGCGAGCCCCAACGCCAAAGCCATAGAAAAGCGAAGTAACCCACATCATCCCGCGCAGCAGCGATGAACCAGGGCCGCGGCGTTTTCCGCTGATGATCTCCTTGTAGTCTCGAACCGTGAACATTCGCTGCTTTTCCGGGGGCCAGGTTACAAAAAAAAGAAAGGGACAAACCGGTGTGGTCTATCCCTTCTATTATTTACCGCGCGTCGCCTCGGTCTTGAGATGAATAACGAACGTTGTTTGTAACCTTCAGCCCCAAAGGGGCGACAGACAATAGCCAGGGGCGTGAGCCCCTGGTTGGCGATCATCATGAAAGAGTGAGCCCCAACGGGGCGACAGAAGGCAACCATCGGTTTTTATCGAAGCGAAACTTCTGCCGCCCCGTTGGGGCTCATAACTCTTGCTGCGTTCACCAGGGGCTTACGCCCCTGGCTATTGTCTGCCGCCCCTGTCGGGGCTAAGAGAAAACTTTCGATTCACGGCAACCGTGTTCGACTCTTTTCTCTGTGAGCTCTGTGGCTAAATCTTCTTACGATTTAGCCCTTCAGCTTGGCACAGATGGCGTCGGCCATTTCCTGGGTACCGACGGCGGACGGATCGTCGCGGTTGGGCTTCAGGTCGTAGGTGACGTCCTTGCCTTCTTTGATGACATCGGCCACGGCTTGTTCCAGACGCTTGGCTGCATCCACTTCGCCCATGTGCTGAAGCATCAGCATGCCGGACAGAATAAGTGCGGTCGGGTTGACCTTGTTCAGGCCTTTGTACTTGGGAGCCGAGCCGTGGGTTGCCTCGAAGACGGCACCTTCCGGTCCGATGTTGGCGCCAGGGGCAACACCCAAGCCGCCCACCAGGCCAGCGCCCAGGTCGCTCAAGATATCGCCGTACAGGTTTGGCAGCACGATCACGTCGTACAGTTCTGGCTTCTGGACCAACTGCATGCACATGTTGTCGACAATGCGTTCTTCGAACTCGATGTCGGGGTAGTCCTTGGCCACTTCGGTTGCGACGGCCAGGTATAACCCGTCCGAGTACTTCATGATGTTGGCCTTGTGGACGGCGGTCACCTTCTTGCGGCCATTCTTCTGGGCGTAGTCAAACGCACAGCGGACGATGCGTTCGGTGCCGGTGACGCTGATCGGCTTGATGCTGACGCCGGTTTCGTCAGCCTTGGTCTTGATCTTGCGATCCGACGGCAGGCTGTTGATGAATTCGATCAGCTTTTCGCACGCTTCGGTACCCTTCTCGAACTCGACACCCGCGTAGAGGTCTTCGGTGTTCTCGCGAACGATCACGATGTCGACACCCACTTCGCTGAAGTAACTGCGGACACCGGGGTAGTACTTGCAGGGACGAACACAGGCATACAGTCCCAGTTCCTGTCGCAGGTAGACGTTGATGCTGCGGAAACCAGTACCCACCGGGGTGGTGATCGGGGCCTTCAAGGCACAGCGGGTTCGACGGACGCTATCGATCGTCGAATCGGGAATCGGCGTTCCGGTACGCTCCATCACGTCGATACCGGCTTCCTGGACGTCCCAGTTGATTTCGACTCCGGTTGCATCAACGCATTTGCGAGCAGCTTCCGCCAATTCGGGACCGGTACCATCACCAGTAATCAGGGTAACTTCGTAAGCCATGAGGGTTTCCTGGCAGCTTGGGATTGATAGTGGGATAAGCTTACAAATTGGCTTCCAACGCCAACTTAGACCACCCAAGTTAGCAGGTTAGCCCTTGATGGTAAACCTACTGCTTTTAACTGGATGGGGCGCTGATTTCACCCCTGGGAACGATTCCGCGCGAATGGGGGGTGATCGACGCCTATTTTCCGATGCAGTAGAGCGCCTGGTTGCTGCGGAAATAGATCCGATTGTCCACGATCGCCGGGCTGGCGTTGCAGACCGAGTCGTCTTTCTCGAACTTGTTGATGGCAAGGATCTCGAACTCAGGCTTGGCGGGGATCACGTAGGTTCCGTTTTCACGCGAGACGTAATAAAGATTCCCCCCGGCCAATACCGGCGAGGCATAGATTCGACCAGGTCGTGGTTCGATTCGTTCCTGGTAGATCAGTTCGCCCGTCTTGGCATCGGCACAATAGGCGACCCCTTTACTTTCACTGGCCCAGTATAAGTAGCCGTCGTGGTAGGTCGGCGACGAAACGTTCGAGCCTTTTTCGATCTCCCAGACCAGGTTCGTTTCGGTAACGTCTCCTTCGCCGCCGGTCTTGATGGCGACGGTAGTGTTCTTTCGGGCACCGGTGGCGATGACCATATCGCCCATCGGGATGACGCTGGGGCAGATATAGTCGTCGATTCCTTTGGAATGCCAAAGTTCGTTTCCGGTTGCCGGATCGAGTGCTCGGACCGCGTTCTTTTCGTTGTAGACCAATTCGTCGCGGCCGTTGGCTTTGACCACGACCGGCGTGTTCCACGAGCTTTTGATCCCTTCGTGCCGCCAGACTTCTTCGCCGCTCTTCTTGTTGAGGGCAACTACGGCGTTACCTTCGACGCCCGCATTGAGGATCACCAGGTCTTGGTAGACAACCGGCGAGTTGGCAGTGCCGAACATGTGTGTTTTGTCACCCAGATTGACCGTCCAGCGGTGGGTTCCGTCGAAATCATAGGCGGCGGCACCGGTCGTTCCGTAGTAAACGTAGATTCCGCTTTTGTCGACCGCCGGGGTGCTCGACGCATAGCCATGCAGCGCCACGAACCCGCTGAAGGTGCTTTCATGTTCGGTATTGGCGGGAAGCGATTTATCCCAGACGATCGATCCATCTTTCCGATCAACACAAACCAGGTGCCGTTTCAGATTCGCGATGTCGCCTGGTTCGTCTTCGCTCAGGCCGTAACCGGACCAACAGGTCACGTAGATGCGATCGCCGAAGACGACCGGGCTCGAAGCACCCGGACCCGGCATGTCGGTCTTCCAGAGGACGTTCTTTTCGTCGTCCCACTCCAGCGGAACCGACTCGTTTTGAGCCAGGCCGGCTGCGGAAGGGCCGCGGAAACGAGGCCAGTCTGCGGCATGTAGGATTGTCGTAGCGACCAACAAAGTGAGCAAACCCAGCAGAGATCCATAGTGTCGCGGCATCGACTGATATCCTTAAGCAGGAAGGGAAGCGTATCGGGAAGGCGTTGGGGAGATGCCCCGATTATAGCGCCTCTCGCGGCGCCAAAAAACAACCTGACCGAGTTAATTCCCCAGGGCAATCGTTGAGGGCCGGCGACTTCCGGGCTATGCTGACACGACAAGCACCTTTCGGCCAATCCCGTCGCGACGTGGGGAACATTCCATGGGCTTTTCCTTTCGCAAGTCGTTCAACTTTGGTCCCCTGCGGGTAAACGTCAGCAAGTCAGGCGTTGGGTTCTCATTCGGGATGCGCGGGCTTCGAGCCGGCATGAGTTCCAACGGACGCAAATATGTCTCGGCCGGCGTGCCAGGTACCGGGGCTCGCTACTACAAGTCGACCAAGTCGCTCTCGGGACTGTGGAACAGTTTTTTCGGGGGCGACGAGGAAGAAGAGTCGAAGCCGAAATCCAAGAAGTCATCCCGCAAATTGACCAAGAAAGAATCGTTCTGGTAAAAGGCAACCCTCGATGAACGCCACCTTCATTCGCATCTTCCGCACCTCCAGTTCCGAACGCTTCCTGTTGCAAGACGACAAGAACGAAGAGCTGGGCATGCTCGATCTGCATTTCCTGGCCGACAGCACCGTGGCAGGGAACCTGTTCCTGGTTCAATCCAAAGTCACCGATGAAACGGGCATTCGCCAATTGCTGGAACTGATTGATGTGCAATTGGTGCCCGCCGCCAGCATGGACGAGGCCAACCTTTCGTTCACTGTCACCCAGGGAGAGTTGATCGGGACGTTCTCCAGTGGTGGGGAAGAGGATTAACCACCTCGACTGTGGGTAAATCTCCTTGCATCTCCTGGGGCCAGCGGTTCAACTATCAGGTGCGCGGATTCTGGAACTTTCGGTATCCTCCACACTTTTCCCCCAACAAGGAGACACTCATGCGACGTTCGTCATTGGTGGCTGCTGCTAGTGTCGTACTGATGCTTTGTGCCAGCGCTGTTTACGCGATTGATCTGCCCGGCTTCGAGGTCGGCGAGGTTCAATTGAAATCGGCCGGTCCGTTGGCGTTTGCCCCGGACAATGTTCTGATCGTCGGCGATCCCAAGGCGGCAACCGTCTACGCGATCAAGGTAAGCGGAACTTCGGCCAAGACTCCTAAAGATTTGAGCCTGGTCATTCCTGAAGACGTGCAAGTCGCCGACTTGGTCGTGAACCCGGCAACCGGCAACATCTACGTTTCGGCCAATCAGAACGGTCACGGCAAGCTGATGCAGGTCGAAGGGGACAAGCTGGTCGATCTGCCGCTGGATAAGGTTTCGCACGCGGCCGCCAAGTTGGCCAACGCTCCCGAAGACAAGGTCGTCGGCGAAGGTCGCCGCCGCGGGAATCCTCGCGACGAATCGATCACCGACCTGGCCTATGTCGACAGCCAGGTAATCGTCACCGGCCGTACGGTGGGCGATGCCGCTTCGACGGTCCATTCGATCTCGTATCCGTTCCTGGAACAAGGCAACGCCATGCCGATCGAAATCTACCACGCCGCCCATGGCCGGTTGGAAGACGACGCCCCGATCCGGACGTTCGTGCCGTTCACCATCAATGGTCAGCCGCACCTGTTGGCAGGCTTCACCTGCACGCCGCTGGTCAAGTTCCCCTTGTCGGCCGTCAGCAAGCCAGCCGCCAAAGACAAAGCCTACCGCGGCACCACCGTCGCCGAACTGGGCAACCACAACAAGCCGCTCGACATGATCGTGTACGAAGCGGATGGCAAGCAGTATCTGCTAATGGCCAACAGTGCCCGCGGCGTGATGAAGGTCAGCACCGACGACATCGAACGCGAAGACGGCCTGACCGAGCCAGTCCGCGGAGGCGGCGTCGCCGGCCAGCATTACGAAACGATCGAAGGCTGGAAGGGCGTTGTTCAACTCGACAAACTGAACGACACCACCGCCGTGATCATCACCCAGGCCGAAGGCCAGCCCACCGTGCTGAAGACGGTCGCTTTGCCGTAGGGCGATTCGTTTGAACCATTCCTGCCGACGGATTGTGAGTCGGCAGGAATCTCTTTTGTGGCGATTGCTCTAGCGATTTGTGGTTCAACCAAGGTCAAAGTGCTTCTGCATGAAGCGACGGATCTGATCCGCTTCTGGTATCCGCATCTTTTCCGCCGCGTCTAGGGCAAGGTTGAGCAACGCTTGGGCTTCTTCGCGATCTCCTTCGGCATTTCGCTGAAGGAGAATCATTGCCATGTTGGCATGACAAATCAGCAAGGAACGCATGTCCCCAAGCTGTTTATAGACCGGTAGCTCTTCTTCCCGTTGAATTCTGATCGCCTCGTCGAGTTCTCCATGTCTCATCATGATATCGGCGATTTGTCCGAAGGTGACCGCTCTGGATCGCACGTCGCCCAGTCGCTCGAATGCTGGCAAAACCTCGTTTCGATAAACGGCCAACGCCTCTGCGAGTTGCCCACGTGCCATCATGACATCGGCGATGTTTCCGAGGGTGACTGCTTTGGAACGCGCGTCCCCCAACTGAGTGTAGATTGGTAATTCTTCTTCTAGTCGAATTCTGAGAGCATTTTCGAGTTCTCCCTGCCTCATTAAGATGTCGGCAATTTGTCCTAACGTTACCGCTCTTTCTCGAGCATCGCCTAGCCGCTCAAAGTCTGGAAGCTGCTCTTGTCGTCGAATCCTAAGTGCCTCGTTGAGGTCTCCGCGCATCATCATGGCGTCGGCGATCTTGCCGAGTGTAACCGCCTTGGAGCGTACGTCTCCCAATTGCTCGAAGACTGGTAGCTCATCTTGTCGTCGAATTCTAAGCGCCTCGTCGAGTTCCCCACGCATCATCATGGCGTCGGCAATCTTGCCGAGTGTAACGGCCTTTGAGCGTACATCTCCCAATCGCTCGAAGACTGGTAGCTCTTCTTCTCTTCTGATTCTAAGTGCCTCGTCGAGTTCTCCACGCATCATCATGGCGTCGGCAATCTTGCCGAGTGTAACGGCCTTTGAGCGTACGTCTCCCAATCGCTCGAAGACTGGTAGCTCTTCTTCTCTTCTGATTCTAAGTGCCTCGTCGAGTTCTCCGCGGGCCATCATGACGTCGGCGATTTTTCCGAGTGTGACCGCTTTTTGGTGCACGTCCCCCAGTCTCTCGTAGACCGGTAGCTGTTCTTCTCGTCGAATTTTGAGTGCCTCGTCGAATTCTCCTCGGGCGGTCATGACGTCGGCGAGTTCTCCAAGGGTTATAGCCGCTTGTTCTTCGTCGCCCTTCAATTTGAATGCTGGATAAAAATGGTTTTTCAATATATCGATTAGTTCGTTATCGCAATGGTATTCAATCAACCTTTCCAAAAGTTCGTCCCGAAGACTTACCAATTCAGCACTACCATTCGAGGTCAGTCGTTTCGGGATAGCTACGTCTGTCAGTAAATCTTTCGCTCTTTGGGTTGATCCGCTAGCGAAAAGTTCAGTAATTCGGTTTATTTCTGTAATGTCTTGCATTGAACATGTATCGTTCGGGACTACAGCTGTTTTGAGGATCCTGAATATGCCATCGTATGATGAAATCAGACGGTATTTGTGTTTAGTTGTTGTAGATTTTGTTCCTTAGGTCAGCCTCGATGCTGACCATTTTACTGTGCAACTGTCGGTTTGTTGTGTAGAGCGGCTGAGGGTCAAGTGTTGTTGCCGCATAACTGTTAAATCGTCGCTTGCGATTGAGCATTCGGGTTAATGCTTCGTGTTCATATTTAAGTTGATCCGTGACGGGTGAAGTTTTCTCTAGTCTAGACCTAAACCAGTCTTCCAGTCGCTCAAGAGGTTTGTCGTCGGACCGTCGTCGCAGCCATTCAGCCAATAGCGAATGAATTCGAATTGCAAAATCAGGGCGTTCTGCTTTTGAGACTCGATCCATTAGCGAGAGGCAAATTGCCCGTGTACAAAAGCTCAAAAACTCTGATTCTTCTAAGTCCGCAATTGCCGCACCAAGGCTGATACCAACACCTGACTCAGGAGCGTAGCCTAGCGATTGCAATGCTGGCAGCCACCTTGATGCTTTGTCTTCGGCAAGCTGCCGAAACGCATTACATGATATTTCAAAGCTGGCATCCAAAATCGCCTTGGCAGCATTTTGGGTCAAGAGAGGATCGGCCAGGTCGGCAGGTCTTAATTCGAATTCGCTGCCGCGCAGCATCATCAGGAACTGCTCAGGCGAACTGCCTTCCTGTAGATGTCCCGCCGCCAGGTGCAAGGCCAGGGCTAGCCCACCCAGGCTTTCGACCAGCGTTCGCAAATCGTCTTCTGAATACTGTTTGTATGTTTTACCCAGTTCTTTTTTCAGCTGCTTCAGCCCATCGCCAACGTCAAAGGAAGTAAGTGGCAAAGCATTCCAGCCCGACGCGCTGCCGCTGGTGGCGACCCGGCCGGTGATCAAGATCGACCCGGACTTCAGGCGGTGCACAACGCTTGCGACCGAGCGCATCGTTAGCTCGTCGTCGACGTTCTCGATCAGCAGCAGGTAGCCTGGCGTAGCGAGTACCGCATTCAACTGAGCCCAGATTTCGGGATTGCTGGGCGAAAGTTTCAGCTGATCGCAAATATCGCTGAGAAGTTCCTGCTCGCTCGTCGGGGCGGCCTCGGAACCGCTGCGGAGGACGCAGCGAATGCGATTGGCACTGGGGCCATATTTGCCGTGCCATTCCTTGCCGACGAACCACTCGACCAGGTACGACTTGCCGACCCCCGGCATGCCATGGACGTAAACCACCTGTTTGGCATTGGCCTGGTTTTTACTGAGCAGCCAACCCTTCAGCTTCTTGCGTTCGCCCGAGCGGGCAACCAGGCCTTCGACTGCCCCGATGTCGACCGCCTGACGAAACGTGCCGTCGGCTTCTTCCGCGGCGGGCTGACGCGGAGTTGAGATTCTGCTGAGGATGAGCGCTAACATCTCCTTGATTTCATCGTGGGATCGACTGTTTTCTCGGCGAATGAGATCGATCGATTCTTGCAGCCCCTCCCACTTCCCTTGTTGCGTCTGCAGTTCGGCCAGCAGCGCTTGCTGACCGGCTTGACCTTTGGCCTGGGAGGAAAGCTTGTCGGTAACCTGACGAAGTGCGTCGACCAGTTCACCAAGCTGTTCCCGGTTCTCGATCGAGCCGGCCAGAAGTTCCAACTGCAACGGGAGCACCTCGCAGATCGTGCCGTGAATTTCACCCAGCAGGTTTAGGATCAGCCCGTTGAACGCACGGCCTCCTTGCTTGAGAAGTTCTCGGGCAGCTTCTGGAAGTTGCCAGGTCAAACGCTGGGCCAGACGGTCGAGGGCTCGATCATCGAGTTTGCATTCTTCCTTGCGACTTATTGCCGTCAAAATGATTTTCCAGGCAGCAGCGTCGAGCGCTTCGGGCTTTTCCGCTGAGGCTGCATGGAACCAGTGTTTCAACTGGCCGGACGAAAGGCTGGCAAGCTGCTGGTCGAACCCATCAATCTGGCTCAACTCCTCCCAGGCTTTCGGAATGGCGGCGGCCAGCCTACGGACTTCCTCCTTGTCGTAAAGGGAAAGTTTGTCCTCGTTCTTGGATCCATCGATCAAAACGAGCTGGACCGCTTCCGCCGTCAGGTGGTGCAAATGGTGGTTACTCAGCAACCCATGAGAATCGGTCAGCCGCGTGTTGAGATGCTCGTGCAGAACATTGCCCAGCGTTCCGCTCATGACCCCGGATGCGATCGTCGTGCCTGCACCCAGGAGGTTTCCCAGCACGGTTCCCAGCGTGACTCCATCGTCGCCGAAGTTGAGCATGCTCGAGGCGGCGGCTCCCAAGACGGCACCCGACGCCAGGCAGGCATGCTTGCCCCAAGCGGGAAAGTTGGATGGACTTTGCGGCATTGAGCGGACCCCCTAAGACAGATGAGCCTAATTTAACCGATTCTGGGGGCGTAAACCATGGTCGAGCTAGCGTTGCTATCAGGGGCCACCCGCCGGTTTTCATTGCGTACTTTCCGCAAACGACTCGCTAGCACTACGGTTTCCATCATGGCGGTTGTAGCGGTTTGCCTGCGCTGTTGTGGGCAGGAATGATGAATTCCAGGCGGACCAATTCAGTGCCGATTCGCCCCTTGTCGATAGGGGTACTGGCTTGTTCGAGTTCACGGTCAATGGATCGACCTACTCTCGATGCACTGGAGGCATCATGCGCCGCACGATCGTTAAAACTTGTTTGGCTGCGTTCTTGTTGGTTTGGATGGGGACGACTGCCATTGCTCAACAGCAAGCTGCGTTTCCCGAATCGATCTTCGCGGACGCGCAGTACGCATCCGAAATTCAAGCGACTTCTTACCTCGACTCCTGCGGCGCGACATGCGGTGCCGCGGCACCTTCCTGCGGAGATTGCTGCGGGATGGCGACGTCGCACGACTGTCTATGGTGCCGCAGCCATCTAACGGGTGACTGGTACGGGCATCGCAAGTGCCTGGAGGATTGCGGGATCACCGTTCAGGGGGCGTTCACGCAGTTCTACCAAGGACCATCCAGCGGCGGGAACCGACAGGTTTTTCGCTATGGCGATAAGCTCGATGTCTACGTCAATGCCGACACTGGCAAGATGGGACTGTGGGAAGGTGGTTCAATCACCATGCACGCGGTCGATTGGCAAATGGGACAGAACGCGATTCTGGATGCCACCGGCCTGGCACCAGTCAATACGGCGATGCTGCTGCCGAAAGTGAACCAGCCAACGTTCGCCACGACCAGCTTGCAGTACACCCAGATGCTCGGCGGTGGTTACTTGTTCACCGGCGGTCGCATCAACATGCTCGATCTGTGGCAAACGTTCTACCCTGAGTATGGCCGCGGTATCGATGGTTTTATGAATACATCGATGATGCTTCCGATGAATGTCGTCCCCAGTTTGCCGCTGGTGACCAACGGAGCCGGCATCATCAAGGCAGGCGAACGAGGCGTGGAAGCTGCTCTGCTCGTCTTCGAGAGCCAGAACAGTCCGACGACGATCGGCATGAACTTCCCCAATGGTGTCACGATTGTTGGTGCAGCGAGGAAATATACCGACTTCTGGTGTCAGCCTGGCTCGCATACGCTGGTTGGCGCTTATGCAACCGGCAATTACACGTCGTACGATACGTCAGGTTGGATCATCGTTCCCGGCAGCGGCGTGGTGCCTGCTTCGAAGCGGGGGACCTGGGTGGCCGGTTACCTGGGCCAACAGCAACTCTGGTCCGATCCTTGCAACAGTAAACGTCACACAACACTGTTTGGCTACGTCGGTTTTTCGGACGTAAACAACAGCCCATTTCGTTGCACCAGCAGCGTATCGATCGAAAAGTTCGGTCCGCTCGCCTGTCGACCGAACGACCGCTGCGGTGTCGGCTACTTCTACAACGCCCTCAATTCCGATTTCCAAAACGCGGTCAGCATCGTAGCACCGCTTCGCGATTTGCAAGGATGCGAAGTCTACTACAACGCCCAGATCACAAAATGTTTCAACCTGACGGCCGACATCCAGGCCATCCAGCCAGGTTTGATTGCAAACGATACGGCGGTGGTCTTGGGACTGCGTGCGAAGCTGGCGTTTTAACGTAATCAACAAGCGACGAACCCAATCTTGCGTTCTGATTCGAAGCCACCCATTTGCGGTGGCTTCTTTGCTTTGTTGGTCGCGGCAACTTCCAGGCTGTTGGCGTATAATGAGCCACATGCGTTTCATCTATAGCTTCCGTATTCGACTAGCTTCCCTCCGGCACCCATGAGCCTGTTCGCGAAAATCAAATCGTTCTTCAGTTCGTCCAGTAGCGCGGTCGATCCGCAAGAGGAAGCGGAGGACCGTTATTGGCAGGAAGTCTATGATGCCAGGGCCAAATTCTACGAGCAGCACTTTGGCCCGTTGCCTGACGACATCTTGAAACTTGCTCACATGTTCGGCGTGTGGCCAGGGGGCGGGCTGTACGTGATTCCGGCCACCAGGCTGGGCGAAGGTGCTTACGTCTACACGACGTTCGGCCTGACCAATCCCGACATGCCGGCCACCACCACGCTGATCGAGTCGAACCAGGAATCGGACGAGCAGGGGAGGCCGACCCGAACGACGACCAGCCTGGGTCCCAAGCAGCCGGCAGAAACGCCGCAAGGGGCCGCCGGATATGGCTACGAACTGATGATAATGGCGAACGAAAACGCCGAGTGGCCGCTGTGGATCTTGCAGTGGGCCGTCGGGGCGGAACTGCTCAGTGATGTTGGCTTCTTAGATCGCGTGGAAGAATTTGGCGGACTGACCGTCGAAGAGATCCAGGTCGGCTGCGGCGAGGCGGTCAACCTTTTGATCGCCAAAGCTCGCGACCCGCTGCCTGCAGGAGTTCAACTTCCCAACGGCCAAATGACGTTGTTGGTCGCGACCGTCATCACTAACGAAGAGATGCAATGGTCGATGGAAAACGACCGAGCCGCATTGCTCGATCGGCTGACCGAAACTGGTATCGGTCAAACCAGCGTGCGTGATCGAGCGTGAGTTGCGTCTGTTAACCTCTTTGCGATTCTTCATCGCTATCAGCAGGAGAACTGCCATACCAAAGCTGGAACCAACGCACGATCAGCGGTAGATACAAACAGGCTGCCAGGAGGTGGGCTGGGATGCCTACTGCATAGGAAATGATATAGAAGTTGATTTCCAGATAGTAAAAGCAAATGACCCCGGTGACCCATAAGAGCATGCCTGGCACGGCGAGCAGCCCGGCAGGTTTTAAGCTGACGTAGAACGCGTTGTTCCACTGGTCGGCATCGACTCTTTTCGCGACAAGTAAGCGGAGGCCTGATGCCAGTAGCTCTAGCACGTCAAAAAGTTGAATCCAGAGCACAAACGCGATAACCCCGACCGAAAGCAGGAGTTGGGCGATTCCAGCTGCGAGCATTAAGTGGTCAGCCCAGTTCAACGAAAAGATGCGGGAATCGAATCCGAACATTGCTTGTTCGTTGAAGAGGAATGCTGACGTCAATAAGACGATTGCCATCCTCACCGATCGTAACGCCGCTTGCCGTATCGGGGGCGTTTCAACAGGCGTGTCGTCCGCCTGCGGCGATTGATAGGGGTTGGTGGGCATCTTCATTGATGGAAGGAGGAGCGGTGCGGAGTTCGTTCTACCAGAATCACCCCCTGCATCAAACGATGTGCGGCTTTTCTTTTTTTGGACCTTGACTGGTAAGTAAATTCTTACATATTATGAGGCCATGGCAAAGACACCTGATCCCAGTCCGGATGTTTTTGGCGCGATCAGTCATCCTGCGAGGCGCCAAATGTTGGAACTTCTTTCCGAGGCCGATTGTTCGGTCAACGAGATTGCCGGCCACTTCGAAATGAGCCGTCCGGCCGTTTCGCAGCACCTGGCCTTGTTGAAAGAGGCGGGACTTGTCGTCGACCGGCGTGAGGGACGCTGCATCTATTACCGCATGGAGCCGCGTGGGCTGAAGCCTTTGATTGACTGGATCTCGCACTATCGCACGTTCTGGACGAAGCATATCGACCGGCTCGAACAACTCTTGGACAAGATGGACGAATGAGTATCTCTGACAACACCCCGAATTCGCAGACCGAAACGTTGGTCTTCGTCGTTGAACTGAAGCATCCGCCTGAGAAAGTCTGGCGCGCGCTGACCGACCCAACGCTGCTGGCCCAGTGGCTATTGCCGGTTTTTGATTTTCAGACAGTGCCGGGCCAGCAATTCACTTTCAAGACGGAGCCCAAGCCGGGCTGGGACGGCATCGTTCATTGCCGGCTGCTTGAATCGGAGCCGTGCGAGAAGATCAGCTACACATGGACCGTTGGCGAAATGGATACCTGCGTGACGTTTACGCTGACGGCCACCGAGGGCGGTACCAAGATGACGCTCATGCACAGCGGGTTCAAACCAGATCAAAAGGCCAATTTCGGCGGCGCTCGCTACGGCTGGAAGATGATGCTCGGCAGGCTCGTTGATCTTGTCGTTTGAACTTTTTCCGTATGACGTCGAAAAATCTTTCCAGGAATACTAAGTCATGAATATCTTTTTGTGGATTGTTCAAGGTCTTCTCGCTGTTCATACCGTGATGGGGGCCGTGTGGAAATTCTCGCATAGTGCCGAGCAAACAATGCCATCACTAGGGGCAATACCTCAAGGCATGTGGCTAACGATGAGCGGATTGGAAATGCTCTGTGCAATTGCGTTGATTATCCCGGCATTTTCCAGGTCGCTTACTTACCTGCCGATCGTTGCTGCAGGTATGATCGCCGCGGAGATGTTACTGTTCACTGGGCTGCATTTTTACTCGGGCTCTGCAGCGATGGGGCCTGTTGTCTATTGGCTTATCGTCTTTGCTATTTGCGGGCTGATTATTTACGGCCGGTTGAACCTTCGCGCGGAAGGGTTGCAAGCGATCGGGGCTTAGGTGAAAAACGTCTTTCGCCTGACGAACTGTTGGCGTTCGGCAAATGAGCCGAGTTGTATGATCGCCTACTTCGTTATCGTTAGGTATTGCTGGTCCACAGAGACGAATTCAATTCAAACTAAGAGGCCTGCGTCCAGTGGATGCAGGCTTTTTTTGTCTTCCAAGCCGGACACGCTCGTTGGGTACCTTTGTTTCGAAGGAGACGCACAAGGGAAATTGCTGGAGATTTGCTTGGATTCTAGTAGTATAGTGGGGGTGTCGAATCGTGATTAGGATTGCTCGCCAACGATTCTTGCCACTCTGCCCACTAAAACAGGGGCGTTTGCCCACCTTTTTCAATCAGTCTCAGGTTGCTGGGTAGCGACCAGGGGAATTCGATATGCAAATCCACAATTGCTTAATCTGCCTTGCACTATTCTGCCTGATTGGGGCCGAGTCCGTCGCGTACGGACAGGCCGCTCAGCCAGCCTCGAAGAAAGATGTTCTCATTAACCTCGATAAAGAGGTTTTCCGGCTGGATGACATCCTGCGAGAGATGGAAGCGAAGCATGCCAAGGCGGTTGAGGAAGCCAAAGCCAAAGCGGTCAAGCGGCTGAAAGAGTTGGCCAGGATCGAAGCGGGCAAAGGGGCCATCGCCAATGCCAGAGATCTCTGGACCGAGGTAGTCAAAATCGATCTGAACGATGCCGAAGCCAAAAAGTTTTTCACCGCGATTAACCGACTCGACATCATCGAGCGAGAAAAAGCACGAATCGAAGAATCCAAGCAGCGCAACGAGTCCGGAAGCGTGAATGTTCCTTTGCGGCGGGTCGAGTGGATTGGTGAGAACGGGCAGCTTTTCCGTCGTGTCTCCGAAAAGGACTGGACGATGGAAACGGTCGATCAGGATGGAAAGAAGCAAGAGGAACGTTTACAGCTAAACGAGGTAACGCCCTATTACATTGAATTGTCTCTTGAGGGACCCAACTTCAAGAGCTTCCGGCGACTCTACCACGGGCATGTCACCCGTCGGTTTATCAGTGATGAGCGGTGGACGATTGATACCACGGGACATTGGAAAGATTGATCTCAAAGCCACGAACTTATCCTGCACAAATTCGCTTTGTTTGTCCGTTGATCGTAATGAGAGAGATTTACTCGATGCAAAAGTCTCCAGTCTTCATCTTGGTATTCGGCTTCTGCATTGCGATAGCAGCCAGGACTGCCTTGGCTCAGTCGGGGCAGCCTGACACCAAGAACGGGATCTTGAGCGATCTTACCAAGGAGATCAACAAGTTTGACGGCGTGCTCGAGGAGATGACCAAGAAGCATGCCGTTGCGGTTCACGAGGCCCGGGATCGCGCCGTCGAACAGCTGAGAGCAATCGCGAAAAGCCAGGCAGGCCAAGGAGAGATTGCCACGGCAACGGAAACGTGGGCCGACCTTTTGATCCTCGATCCAGAGGATGCGGAAGCGAAACAGTTTTTTGCCTCGATCGACCGGCTCGACATTGTCCAGAAGATCGTCAATCGAAATGGCAATTCCAAATCACGCAACCAACAGATACAGCGTATCGTTTGGCAAGGCGAAAACGGAACCATCGTTTATCGCAGGCCCGACGGTGCCTGGGTGGAACGCGCCCCGGCTCCCGAGGGCAAAGAACCGAGAGAAGAAGTTTATAGCGAGGTATCCAGGAATGATTACAGCATCGAATTATTTCGTCGAAGCGGTTTGAGTCGGTTTAATTTTCTGATCTGTGCAGACCATGTGATGTGGAAACACAAACTGGATAAAAACTGGAGTATTATCTCGAGCGGGCAATGGGTTCGATAGTTGCCGCCAAGGGTTGTTCCTTCCGATCATGTTTACTTTTTGACGGGCCAAATTCTCATGTTCAGGCAATCTCTCTTCATCATGTTTGCTTTGCTTAGTCTTCTTTCAGTCGGACAGGTCGCGCACGCCCAGTCCGTCCAGCCGCTATCGAAAGAAGAGATCATGAAGAATCTCGCTGCGGAAACGAAACGGCTCGATGGCATTCTTCAGAACATTGAATTGAAATATACCGAGGGCCTCCGCAAAGCTGGCGAGGATGCCATAGTGCGATTGAAATCAGTGGCCCGTCGGGAGGCAGGCAGTGGGGCGATTCCGTCGGCGACGGCTGCCTGGACCGAGGTCATCAAGATCGATGCCAATGATGAAGATGCCGCCAGGTATTTTGACGCGATTGGCAAGTCAGACATTGTCGAGCAGGAAAAGGAGAACCAACGCCAAGAGGCAACGAGTACGACCCCCCAGCCGCAATGGAAGCGAGTTTGGATGGGTGAAGATAGAAGAAACTATTACCTGGTTGCCCCCGGCGTCTGGGAACTGCGGTGGGAGAAAGATGGCGAGGCGAAGAAGCTGACCTTTCAGGAACTTGAACGGACACCCGATTCCGTCACGTTGTTTCATCGCGAACCTGGTTATAAAGCGATTCATCAGCTCTACAGCGGACATCAGATTAATCGATTTGGAAACCAAAATACGTGGCAGATTGGCCCTAAAGGATACTGGCAACAATGAATCCGGGAAATCCAATGCTGACCGTGCCCCGCTGGATCGCCGTGATGTGCATGGCCCTGGCAGTCATCTTCGCCGCGAGGCCGGGACTGGCCCAGGCCCCACAACCAGCCGAAACTCAGGTCGATGTCTTGCGGGACTTTACCGCAGAAAAGAAGAAGCTCAACGACTATGTCGAGCAGATGCGGGAGAAACATGCCGTCGCGGTCAAGCAAGCGAAGCAGAAAGCGATCGATGAGCTTAAAAAGCTGGCAGGCGCGGAAGCAGGCAGTGGTGAAATTGCCAAAGCAACGGATACCTGGTCCCAAGTATTGCAGCTTGCCCCGGATGACAACGACGCCAAAGTGTACATGCGGGCCATCGGCCGAATTGATCTGATCGAGAAGGCCAACAAGCAGCTCACCGTTGCGCAGACGAAACCCGCGGATCAGCAAATTCTTTGGCAGGGCGAAAACGGCATGACGATTCGCCGTCAGCCAGATGGTAAATGGCAGGAACTCACCCCACAGCCAAACGGCGCCCAGGCTCAAGAACGTATCTTCACCGAACTCGGGCGAAACGCCTATGAAATCGAGTTACAATCGGTGAGTGGCAGCACAGACAATATTCATATCCTGGTTTGCAGAGACCATATTCTGAGGCGATACGACGCCGATCGGCGCTGGACGCTGCAAACCACTGGGCATTGGGTAGAGTGAATGCCTCCGGCCCGAATTCGATTTCATCAAGTTGACTTATGACGAGGCCAGCATTCGATGCCCAAACAATCTCTCGCTATCGTGATCGCCTTGCTTGGCCTTCTTTCGGCCGGACGGATCGCGCATGCCCAGACCAACCAGCCATTGTCGAAAGAACAGGTCATTGCCAATTTGAATGCCGAGACAAACCGGCTCGATGGGATCCTCCAAGGATTGCAAATCAAGCATGCCGCGTCGGTTCAAGAGGTGGAAAAAAAGACCATCGAAGAGCTTAAGATTCTGGCGAAGAGTGAGGCTGCCAACGGGGCGATTGCGGCTGCCAAAGATACTTGGACCGAGGTCGTCAAGCTCGATCCGAGCGACGAGGACGCCATCAAGTTTTTTACGGCGATCGGGAAACTGGAAATTGTCGAACAGGCAAAGAAGGCGAGGCAGGCCAATCCACTCCAAACGATTAGCATTCCCAAACAGCGGATCGAATGGCAATCGGACGATGGATATGTTTTTCGTCGCGCATCAGAAAAGGTCTGGGTCCGAGAGTTTACAGATGAAAATGGGAAACTCGTGAACAACGGGACGATGAAGGAAGACAGCGTTTCCCCTTACTGCATTGAAATTTCTCGTGAGGGGAGAAACTACAAGACGTTGTTTCGGATCTATGATGGGCAAGTCTTAGGCCGAGGAAATAACGCAAGGCTTTGGAATATCTATAAGACAGGTCACTGGGTGAAATGACGAAGCTGCCAGGATCCATAGTCAATCGGTTGTCGGGGGTAGCGCTAGGAATTCAGACAATGACCAAACGCTTAATCATTAGGTTCGTGATGTTTTTGGCTTTTGCTGGGGGGCAAAGCGTCGTGATGGCCCAAGCTCCGCAGGCACCCTCACGAAGCGACCTCCTGAAAGCCTTTGCGGCCCAAAAGAAGAAACTCGACGATGTTCTCGAGGAGATGGTGGCAAAACATGACGAGGCGGTCAAGCAAGCGAGAGCAAAAGCAGTCAAGCAGCTTGAAGGGATTGCCAAGAACGAGATGAGCCAGGGCGAAATTGCCAAGGCCACCGCTACCTGGACCGAGATTTTGAAAATCGACCCAATCAACGTGGATGCTAAGGCATATTTTCGTTCGATCGGCAGGATTGATGATGCCCTGGCACTGAGCAATGAAATCCTAAGGAAACAGCAAACGGGAAGTTCAGCACCAAGTCCCACACCGATCCAAAGAATTGTTTGGCGCGGCGAAGATGGAAACGTGTTTCAACGTTCACAGAATGGATCGTGGATCCATATTATGCCGGTGGATGATGGTAAGGGGGCGAAACAATACGCTTATGAAGAGATTTCCCGTAATGCTGAAAGCGTCGAATTGTTTCGCAAGGCTGGTGCGAGAGGATCCCACCTGATGCTTTACCCTGATCATTCCATGTGGCGTTGGGAAAGTGATCGTGACTGGACGCTGGTTTCGGACGGACACTGGGTTCAGTAATCGGTCCCATCTCCTCCCCGCCAAAGCCGGTACCACCGCACGATCAGCGGCACATACAAACAGGCCGCCAGGATGTGGGCGGGGATGCCTACCGCGTAGGAAATGACGAAGAAATTGGCATTCAGGTAGAAAAGGCCAATGACCCAGATCACCCACAAGATCGTGCCTGGTATGGCAAGCAGTCTGGCTGGTTTCAAGCTGACGTAGATGGCATCTTGCCACTCGCCGCGGTCCACACTTGGCGCGATGATCGCTCGAATGAGCCCGCCCAGAAACTCAAGTGTCGGGAGCAGCAGAAACCAGCATGCTGCGACGATTAACCCGATGCCAGCCAACAGAATCGTGTCCACGGCCAAAACGATCCAGAAGGTCGGTGTGTGCCAGTACGTCTCGAAACCGGGGCTGAATAACGCACCGAAGTTCAATAGCCCGGCCGTGGTCAACAAGGCGGCTGCCGCGCGCACCGAGTCTAGTGCCTCCTGCCGTTTCGATAGCCGAACCTCGACAGGTGTGTCATCCGCTTGCGGTGATTGATAGGGGTTGGTGGGCATCGATAGTTAACGGATGGAGTGTCGACCAATGTGCCTAGTTGATCGACATGCCGGGATTTTCTGCCTTCACGCGATCTTTTCCCTCGTCGGTCACCTTGGCTCCCCATGCGTCCAGTTTCTCAAGCTTTGGTGCTTTGGCTACGATTTCGAGTCCTTGGTCGGTCAGTTCCGTAAATCTGGCATTCAGATTCTTCAGGTTCTGTAATTTGGCCACGAATTCGGCACCGCTGTCATCAAATACCGAAAAACTTAGATCAAGTTCTTCAAGATCGGGCAAGTTCTGGAGATGTTGGAGCCAGGTCGGATCGAACTTGGACTTGTACAAGGAAAGGTGAGTCACGTTCTTGCAATTACCAAGAAGCTTAAATTGATCTTCCGTAAGTTCGCTTTCCTGCAGGGACAAGTCGGTAATCGATGAATCTGCTATTTGCCCTAAAGCCTTGGTCGAAATGTGCAAGTCTCCACCGAGTTCGACACTGGTTAACAGCTTGAATCGTTCCAAGGCAGCAAGAAAACCCTTGTCAGTGATATTGTAGTGCTTCAAATTCAGACGTTTTAGCTCTTTTGGATTCGCAGGCGGATCATTTATTTGCGGGGGAGTCCATCCTTTTTCCAGCATGGCGACGAACAGGTCGTCATCGATTAGTTCTGGCGGGGCTCTAAATTTCTTGGGCATGTTGCCATTCACAATTGCCGCAATTCCCTGGCGGGTTACTTTTGGATTCGAAGGACCGAAAAGGGATTCGGTTTTGATGACTAGTTGTTCGAGATGAGGGATCTTGGCGATATGCTCGGCGCCTGCGTCGGTAAGATTGATCGCCTCTTCAATTTCTAGCCAACTTAGTTTGGGGTGCTCCTCAAATGCCGCGAAACATTGGCCGTCAGATGGAAAATACGAAATCCTCAGGATCTTTAGATTCTTTGATCCCGCCAAAGCGGCGATTCCTTTGTCGGTGATTTCTTTGGAACGCGATACCAAGATCACCGAGTTTAGGTTCGGGCATGTGGCCAGGGCGGATAAGCCTTCGTCGGTTATTGTGTCACCTCCTAACAAAACTCGTTTGAGCGAGGTCAACTGAGGAAGCTTACCGAGAATTTGATCATTTGCTTCGTTGATGCCCATTAGGTCAAGAAATGAGATCGTCTTCGACTTGACGATTTCGTCGTAATCTTCGTCCGCAAGTTTGCCATTGGGATCGAATTGAATAATCGGTTCTCCGGTATCAATCAGGAAGGTTCGGCGAATAATCCAACCCTTTTCCGTGAACTTCTTGAGTAGCTCCGGATCCTCGGCCGTCGGCGATTGCGAATTGGCTTGGACAATGGTTTCGGTCGCTGTGGGCTCATTCATTTCCGCTTCGGCTATGTTGACCTTACTTGGTCCATCGGCATTGCTCATCGCGCTGCGGTCGATGTTGGGGATATCAGGGGTGCTGTTGGAGCACCCAGCCAGTATCGCGGCAAGCAATCCCAATGTGCAAAAAGTGAGTTGGCGGAACATGGCAATCCTTTTGTTGCATTAATAGGTTGAGCTCGAATCTATCACACCCGAATTGGAAAACCAATCATTCCCATGCCTTATCATGATGTCTTGATCAATGTAGCGCATTGGGCCCAAGAAATAAAAAAGGCCTGCATCGCGTTAGATGCAAGCCCTTTAAGTTCTCAGATTTGACGAGCGAACAGCTTACTTCTCGTCGCCCGCTTCGCCACCTTCGCCGCCGCTGCCGGCACCGACGGTTTCTTCGGTTTCCGGTTCTTGCAGCGAGCCTTTGAAGTCCAGGCGAGTTGGCTTGCCTTCGTCGTTCATGATGGCGTCGACCGTGATGGTGTCCATGCCTTGGAATTCGCCCTTGAGCAGTTCTTCCGAGAGCGGATCTTCGATTGAGTTTTCAATCGAACGGCGAAGCGGTCGGGCACCAAAGTCTTGGCCCTTGTCCGACTGATGGCTTCGCTTGATGATCAACTCCTTGGCGGCGTCGGTCAGAACCAGGTGATAGCCTCGTTCGTCCAGACGTTCGCGAACCTTGGACAGTTCCAGGTCGATGACCTGTTTCAGGTCTTCCTTGGTCAGGTGATGGAAGATGATCGTCTGGTCGACGCGGTTGATGAATTCCGGTCGGAAGACCTTGGCGATTTCTTCCTCGACCCGCTGCTTCATGCTTTCGTACTCGGCACCTTCGTCAGGAGCTTGGAAACCGAAAGCCGATTCGTTCTTGATCGCCGACGCACCGGCGTTGGTGGTCATGATCAAAATCACGTTCCGGAAGTTGACGTTGCGACCGAAGCTATCGGTCAGGCGGCCTTCTTCCATCACTTGCAGCAGCATGTTGAAGACGTCCGGATGGGCCTTCTCGATTTCGTCGAGCAGAACCACCGCGTATGGGCGACGTCGGATCTTTTCGGTCAGTTGACCACCTTCTTCGTAACCGACATATCCAGGAGGGGCACCGATCAGACGGCTGACGTTGTGCTTCTCCATGTATTCGGACATGTCGATTTGAATCAGGGCGTCGGCGTCGCCAAACATGAATTCGGCAAGGGCCTTGGCCAGCAAGGTCTTACCGACACCGGTCGGGCCTGCAAAGACGAAGCAGCCGGTCGGACGCTTCGGATCTTTCAGGCCGCTACGGCTGCGGCGAACAGCCTTGGACACCGCCTTGATGGCGTCGTCCTGGCTGATGACCTTCTTGTGCAGCTCTTCTTCCATCTGCATGAGCCGCATGCTGTCTTCGGTCGACATCCGAGTCAGCGGAATGCCGGTCATCTTGCTGACCACTTCGGCAATCACTTCCTCGTCGACAACACCATCTTTCTGGCGGCTCTTGGCCTGCCATTCTTTGACGATGTCTTCCTTCTTCTTTTTCAGCTTGTCAGCTTGATCGCGAAGCGAAGCGGCCTTCTCGAAGTCTTGATCGGCGACGGCCTGTTCTTTCTTGCGATTGAGCGTTTCGACTTCTTCGTCGATCTCTTTCAGATCCGGCGGGCGAGTCATCACGCGAAGCCGCACGCGGGCACCTGCTTCGTCGATCACGTCGATCGCCTTGTCAGGCAGGCAGCGACCGGTGATGTAACGGTCCGAATACTCGGCAGCCGCCACGATCGCGTCGTCGGTGATCTGCACGTTATGGTGCTCTTCGTAACGATCGCGGAGACCTTTGAGGATCTCGACCGTTTCGTCCTTCGAGGCCGGGTCGACCTGGATCTCTTGGAAACGTCGAGCCAGGGCGTTGTCTTTCTCGATGTACTTGCGGTACTCGTCGAGCGTGGTGGCACCAATACATTGGATTTCGCCACGAGACAAAGCAGGCTTCAGGACGTTGGCCGCGTCGATCGCGCCTTCCGCACCACCGGCACCGACCAGGGTGTGAAGTTCGTCGATGAACAGAATCGTGTTCTTGGCACGGCGAACTTCGTTCATCACGGCCTTGATACGTTCTTCAAACTGACCGCGGTACTTGGTACCAGCCACCATCATGGCCAGATCGAGCACGACGATCCGCTTGTCGGCCAGAAGTTCCGGCACGTCGCCATCGATCACGCGCTGCGCGAAACCTTCGACGATGGCCGTTTTACCGACACCAGCTTCACCCAGGAGAACCGGATTGTTCTTGGTACGGCGGCACAGCACCTGGATGGCTCGTTCGATTTCGCGTTGGCGGCCGATCACCGGGTCGAGCTTGCCTTGCTTGGCCAGTTCAGTCAGATCGCGGCCGAAGCTGTCCAGGGCAGGGGTCTTACTCTTGTTGCCTTTGCCTGGGGTACCGCTGGGGTCGGAAACACCACCGGGCTCGCCTCGCCCTTCGCGGCTGCTGTCTCCTTCCATGCCGTGGCCAAGCAAGTTGAGCACTTCTTCGCGAACGTCTTCGAGCTTCAGACCCAAGTTCATCAGAACCTGAGCGGCGACGCCCTCTTGTTCGCGGAGCAGGCCAAGCAGGATGTGCTCGGTGCCGACATAGTTATGGTTTAAGTTGCGAGCCTCTTCCATCGAATACTCGATGACTTTCTTGGCCCGTGGCGTTTGCGGAAGCTTGCCCATGGTCACCATGTCGGGACCGGACTGAACCAGCTTTTCCACTTCTAGCCGAATCTTGCGGAGATCGACTTCCAACGTCTTTAAAACGTTGGCCGCGACGCCGCTTCCCTCTTTAATCAGTCCCAGAAGGATGTGCTCGGTGCCGATATATTCGTGGTTGAAGCGCTGAGCCTCTTGATTGGCCAGCTGCATCACCTTGCGAGCACGATCTGTAAATCGTTCGTACATGGTCATCCGTCCTCATATCGAGTTGGCGACTGCATCACCTACTGTCGTTCCAACCCTATGTTGTCTCACAATTACGCGGCTTCCGGTAGGCTGGGTCCGCCTCTCTCCGCGTTTTGTTCACCCAAGTTGTCTGTCGAAGTCTTTGATGACTCGACCGGGGACTCCGTTTCCGCATCTTCTCGATCGGCTAGAAGCTGCTTCTCACGGTGGATTTCAAACCACCATCGTCGGCTAGCATCGAGTCGCTCGAGTTTATCTAGCGTCTCTCGCGCTTCATTAAAATGCTTCATGTGCCGCTTTAGCGTTGCCATTAAAAGGAGCGCTTCCGCGTCATCCGGTTCGCGCCGGAGAAGCCGCAGTAATACTGCCTCGGCTTGAAACCACTGACCTCGCAAATAGGCAGTCTGGGCGCTTTGGAAGAGCTGGTCGATTGTCGCGTCGATCGAATCCCAATTGCCAGAGACAATTCGGAACCCCATCCAAACGCTATTCACAAGCCAGAAGCCAAGGACCAAATACCAGAGTCCACTCCGGATCCAGACGTTTCCCAGCTCTGGCCAGACCCCTTTGGACACCAGTGCCACATTCAGCAGCAGGGTGAATCCTAGAGCCCAAACCAGCCCAGTCCAGCGCCCGCGTACCCAAAGCTCGCTGAGCCCAGGCCACAGGCATGTAATCCATGGCGTTGAAAGCATCCGTACCAGTCCTGAAATTGCGGAAAGAATCCGTGAAACCACGCACTTCCCCGCTAGGAAACGCCGGGGAATTGTAACTTCAGAAACCAGGGGGAGCAAGGTAAGTCGGCAGAGTGCTTTTACTTAGATAAACTAAGCTTATCCGCCAATCGTTACCAACCGGTCAAATAACGACCAACCTTGACTCGGCAGGCCTTAAAACCAGACTGATCCGCCCTTTTTGCCTGACGCAAATTATTAGCAAGATCGATAATTCCATGCCAGATCCGCACCAATCTGACGATCGCGGGTTACCACCATCGGTGGACATTTCGCTGCTGCGCACCCTGGATGCGGCAGCCAATCGAGCTAGCGAAGGGCTGCGGGTCGTGGAGGACTTTGTCCGCTATGGGCAGAACGATCGGTTTCTGACCGCCGAGCTCAAATCGCTCCGCCATCTGCTGGACAGTACTCTCAAAAAAATTGACCGAAATCAATCGATCGAGGCCCGGGACACCCCGGGTGACGTCGGTACCACCATCCAGGGAAAGCTGGAACAGACCCGCTCCGACTGGTCAGAATTGCTGACCGCCAACTTCAAGCGTCTGCAACAAGCGATCCGCAGCCTGGAAGAACATGGCAAACTGGTCGATGCCGAAATGGCCGCGGCGTTCGAGCGAATGCGTTACCTGGCCTACTCGCTGGAAAAGATGGTCATGACGACCGTCGCGGCGGCGAAGGACTTTCCGGCCGTTTCGATCTACGTGCTCGTTGATGGCTGCGATAGTGCGGGTTCGTTTGATCGGTTTGTTGCTCAACTAGTGGAAGCCGAGGTCGATGTCATTCAGCTCCGCGACAAGCAACTTGATGACCGCACGTTGGTGCAAAGAGCGGAGCTCTTGCGAAAGAGAACGGCAGGTACCGCCACGAAGATGATCATCAACGATCGGGCCGACATCGCCAAAGTTACCGCTGCCGATGGCGTACACGTCGGTCAGGACGAACTGACCGTCAGCCAGGCTCGCTCGGTACTGGGGAGCGGCAAGTTGGTGGGTGTTTCGACGCATAACATCGGGCAAGCTCGCCAGGCAGTCCGTGACGGGGCCGACTACATTGGCATCGGGCCAACGTTCCCAAGCGGAACGAAATCGTTCGACCAGTTCCCAGGGACGGCCTTTCTGAAAGAGGTCGCCGACGAAATCACGCTGCCGGCGTTCGCGATTGGCGGGATCGGACCGGACAACGCAAAGTTGGTTGCCGAGGCAGGTATACATCGCATCGCCGTTTCAGGATGCGTAAGCCAAGCCAAGGATCCGGGTCAGGTCGTCCTTACTTTGCGCGAGGCGTTGTCATGAGCGACTCGCACAATGAAACCGTTCTGCAGGTCCCTATCTTTAGCGACCTGGCCAACCTGGCAATGGCTTTGCGGCGTGAGGTCTTTGTGCTGGAACAAGGGGTGCCGGAGTCAGAGGAGTACGACGCGTACGATTTGACCGCCGATCAATATGTGATGGTGGTCGATGGAGATGTGATCGCAACGCTACGGGTGATTCAACGTGAAGGTTTCTCACAGGTTTCGCGGTTCGTCGTTCGAGTGACCCATCGAGGGCAAGGAGTCGGCGGCCGACTGCTTGATCATGTGCTGCGGGATCTTGTTGCCCAGGGCAAACCAAAGACTTACCTTTCGGCCCAGGCAGATAAGATGGGCTTCTATGAAAAGTATGGCTTCCAGGCCTACGGGGACGAGTATACTGAGTGCGATATCGTCCATCGGCACATGAAGAATTGGGAAGAGAACCAATGAATGATCGCGACCTGGCACGGATCGAGAAGGCTACCCAGTGTGAGCTACCCAACGGCTACAGAGAGTTGCTCTTGAACTTTCCCCCGACGCTTAAGGCACTGTTGGAAGTCGAAACGAAGGATCGCCGGGCGTTTTTTACCGATGCGGCAACGATCGTTAAGTGGAACAAGTTCTTTCGGGCACCCGACTACGAGTACGAAAACTCGGAGGGCGAAATGTGCACGTTTCCGCCGCACCACATTGTCATCGGAGCGAACCCAGGTGGCGACTTCTTTCATTTAAATGTGAAAAGAAAGCGGACGGCCGTACTGTTCTGGTGTCATGAAGATGGCGAGATTACCACGTACGCGAAAGACCTTTCCGCTTTTGTTCGCTCAATCTTCAAGTCTGCGGGTGACATCGCTCTCGATGGACTGAACTTAGCCTGACTGAACTTAGCCTGACTGAACTAGCCTGAACGTCCGAAAACCCAGCAGGGCGGGCTTCATTAGATCTTCACAGTCTCTAAACACACATTGCATCGGTTGGCGATAGCTTAACCAGCTTAGCGGGATTTTCTCACAAAGGATGTGAGAGGTTATTCATCCACGCCACTCACTTTCGACGCCCAACCCCTTGGCGGAGTCCGTGCAAATTTCAGACCTAGACGCCCAGCCTCGTACCGGAGGAATCTTTGTCTCTGGATATGACGAGATCACTATTTTAGTTGTCGACGACACGGCGGTTGATCGTGCGCTGGTAGGTGGGGTCTTGCAGAAAAGCAACTGCGGAAATCTAGCGGTCCACTTCGCCGAAAGTGGCGAGGAAGCACTACAGATGATCGCCGACGAAGACCCTGATGTCGTGCTGACCGATCTGCGGATGCCGGGGATGGACGGTCTGGAGTTGGTCAAAACCATGCGGGTCGAGTACCCGTTTATCCCCTGTATTCTAATGACGGCCCATGGCAGCGAAGAAATCGCGGTTGAAGCGCTGCGGCATGGTGCTTCCAGTTATGTTCCGAAGAAGGATTTGATCCATCAGTTGGCGCAAACCCTGATCAACGTTCTGGCCTCCGCTCACCACGAGCGGATGTCGCGCCGTTTTGACGACTGCTGGTTCGAGACCACCTCGCAGTTCATGCTTGCCAACGATGCATCATTAATTGGGGCCGTAACCGGGCATGTGCAGAACTATCTGCAGAAGTTCCGTGGAGTACCAGAGAACGAACTGGTGCGGCTCGGCGTTGCTTTGGATGAAGCATTGCGTAACGCGATCTTTCATGGCAACCTGCAGCTCGAGTCAGAACTTTGGGCGGCCGATCCCGAGAAGTTTTATGCCGAGGCGGATCGACGGCAGCAGATCTCGCCATTTCGGGACCGGACCGTTCACTTCATGCTCACCTGCCGCCGAGACGAAGTTCGTTTTGTCATTCGCGACGAGGGGGAAGGGTTCAACACGCTTGATCAGGACTTCGATCCCAACGACCCTGCCCAGCTGACGCGTCCCAGCGGTCGTGGGCTGTTCCTCATCAAAACCTTCATGGACGAGGTGAGCTTCAACGATGCCGGCAACGAGATCACGATGATCTTTCGTCCCAAGATGACCGACGAACTGGGCTTCGACGACGTCGCCATCTAAGGTTTTGCCCCTGCGGCCGGTTCTCTTTCTTTCAGTGCCATTTGCCATCACTGCTGGCAACCGTCTCGGAATTGCGTGCGGATAGTTTCTCTAATCGGTACAACTTACTTAAGGCGTAATGGTCATCTCGACGATGAAGGAGGATGACGTAGCAGAAGGATGCTGCGCACGTGGTGCTAGCAACGAAAGAGAGTTGGTTTTGGCGACAGGGACCGCATCCAACCCGAATGGCGATCAGCAATCCGAGCCGGACTCGATGCTGGGTGCGCTCCAGGCAGCCATGTTCAATTGGGTTGCCGATTGGGGTGGCGTGGCCGTGGACTGCGTCGCGGCGGTCGGAGACCTGACGCTGTTCGCCTGGCGGACGCTGGTTTGGACATTCGGCAAACTGCCCAAACGCGAGACGCTGCTTCCCAGCTTCTACCAGGTCGGTGTGATGAGCCTGCCGGTGGTTGCCCTCACGGGAACCTTCATCGGCATGGTGCTGGCAGTGCAAAGCTACTACCAGTTTCGCGAACTGGGGCTCGAAACACGCCTCGGCGCGGTGATCAATATGTCGCTTGTGCGCGAACTTGGCCCGGTCTTGGCTGCGACCATGCTGGCCGGCCGGGTCGGTAGCGCGATGGCCGCCGAACTGGGAACGATGCGCGTCACCGAGCAGATTGACGCTTTAACCTCAATGGGCGCGAATCCGATCCATTTTCTGGTAGTTCCGCGGGTGCTGGCGATGCTGCTGCTGATCCCTGCGCTGACCGTGATGGCAGACTTCATGGGATTCGTGGGCGGCTACTTCTATAGCGTGATCATCATCGGAATCGACAAGCATTTTTACCTGTACAACTCGCAGGTCTTTGTCGGCTCGTGGGACATATTCTGTGGGCTGTTTAAAAGCGTATTCTTTGGCGGCGTGATCGCGCTGGTCAGTTGCCATCAAGGCTTTTACTGCACCGCCGGTGCGGAAGGGGTTGGCAAAGCCGCCACCGCCGCGTTCGTTTACTCGTTTGTGATGATCCTGGTGATCGACCTGATCCTGAATATCGGCCTGGATCGCGTCTACATGTCGCTTTGGCCAGATTCCATTCAATCGATCGGGGGAGGCTAAGCCGTGCATGCCCGCCTGGAAACCGACGATGCCCAATCAATCATCGAAGTGAACGATTTGAAAGTTCAGTTCGAGGGACAAACGGTGCTGCGCGATATCGGTTTAAGCGTACCGCGGGGCCAAACGTTGGCTGTCATCGGCGAAAGCGGCTGCGGCAAGACCGTCCTGCTGAAATCATTGATCGGATTAATTCGTCCGTCCAAGGGGGAAGTGCTGTTCGACGGCCGTGATATCAACAAACTGAAGGAACGAGAAATGACCCGGCAGCGGATTCGATTCGGGTTTGTGTTCCAAAATGCGGCCCTCTTCGACAGCATGACGATCGGTCAGAACATCTCCTTTCCGCTCAAACAACATACCGACAAACCGTTGTCGGAAATCCGTGATATCGTGTTTCAGCACCTTAAAGAAGTTGGCTTGCCCGAATCGATTGTCTGGAAGAAGCCGGCCGAGCTTTCCGGTGGTATGCGAAAACGGGTCGGTCTGGCACGCGCGCTGGTTTTGAAACCGGACGTCGTGCTGTACGACGAACCGACGACTGGGCTCGATCCGATCATGAGCGACGTGATCAACGAGCTGATTTTACGTACGCGCAGCAAATACCCGGTGACCAGCATTGTGGTCACGCACGACATGCGAACGGCCCAGAAGGTGGCCGATCGCCTGGTGATGATGTACCCGGCTGTTCGTTTGAAAGAAGACGAGCCGCAAATTCTATATGACGGCCGCCCCGAGGAAGTGGAAGACTCGCGTGACCAACGCGTCACGCAATTTGTCCGGGGAGAAGCAGGCCAACGCATCGAGGAAATGGGAGCCTACATCGGCAGCTAGCCGCAGGAAGCCAGTGCAATGGACGATCGTGTTCTCCAATTCCGAGTCGGTTTTGTCATGCTGGTAGCGATCCTGCTGACCGGCATCCTGTTCTTCTTGCTCGGAGAGCAGCCGCAGTTTCTGCTGGAGAAGGAAACAGTCTACGTTCAGTTCGAGACCGCGCCTGGGATTACGATCGATACTCCGGTACGGACCAGCGGAATTCTCATCGGACGTGTCAGCACGGTGAAACTGCAAGACGATCGAACCGTGCTGGTCACGCTGAAGGTCGACAAGGAATACATGCCTTACAAGAACGAGGTCTGCCGGATCGTTTCCGATTCGCTGCTGGGGGATGCGGCGTTGGAATTCGTACCGACTGACATGCCAGGCTTACCGAACGAGCCGCTTCCCAACGGAGCCCAGATCAAAGGTTCCGTCGCGACCAATCCATTGACGGCATTTGCCAACATGGAGGGATTGCTTCGGTCTGCCATTGCGAAGATGGAAGAAGCGAGCGTCAACGTGAGTGCGTTTTCCGGCAACGCCAATAAGTTGCTGCTGGAAAACAAGGACCACGTCAACAACATCATGAGCAAGACCGAAGTGGCGCTCGATCGTTTTGATCAAGCGTTGGCCGGCGTGCAGAACCTGGTCGGCGACCAGCAGCTAAACGACCAACTGAAGCAAGCACTCGAGGGGCTACCGGGCACGATTGAAGAATCTCGTAAGCTGATCGATCAACTTCGCAGCGTTGCCGGGCATGCCGATCGAAACCTGGAGAACCTGGAAGGCTTCACTCAGCCACTGGGTGAACGTGGTGAACAGTTGGTCGCCAATCTGGAAAACAGTACGGCGAATCTCAATGTTCTAGTCGCTCAACTGGCCGAGTTCAGCCGCAAGGTGAACGAATCGGATGGAACGCTGGGCGAACTGATCAACGATCCGCACTTGTATCAGAATCTGAATGCAGCAGCCGAGAACTTGCGCGAGCTGACGCTTCGCCTGCGGCCGATCGTGGAAGATGCCCGGGTGTTCGCTGACAAGATCGCTCGCGATCCTGGCCGGCTTGGGATCAAGGGCGCTTTGAATCGCGATCGCTCAGGAATCAAATAGCGATCGCTTCACCTTCGGGTGCTGGCCCCTTCTGCGAGGATTAGTTGCCTGGCAGTGGTGGCAACTCGTAGCCGCCGGAAGGCAAGCTGTTCATGCCGGAAGAGGGACGGGGAATCTGCTCGGCCGGGGGTGGCAACGTTTGCCCAGGTTGCTCGAAGTAGGGGACTCGCTGAGCAGCTGGCGGAACGACCGCGGACGGCACGATTCTTTGTTGCGGCGGTACCAACGGTGTTGTGTAGCCCGCTTGGGCGTTGGCTCGAAGTTGTTCGGCCCGGCCTCGCAGTTCTTCCGGCGGCACGATCCGCAGAGGAACCATCTCGAAATCGAGGTCGCGTTGATCGCGGATTTCCCACGGAACAACATTTTCCGATAGGAAGTCGAGCCCAGGATATTGATACCAAGGTGTCTTGAACTCGTGCATTTGCACGACCGGTTCGTATCCGTCCTTTTCCAGGCGGATCTCACGCGTGCCATAGTAGGTGTAGCCGGTGGCAACCGGAGTGACGCCAATTTCCTGGTTGTCGACATATAAAACGGCACCTGGCGGGTTGGTACGTACCGTGAACCGTCGGCGGACGCAGCCGGATGACGCCAACATGGCGGCAAGCAGCGTGAGTAGGCCGAGATGCCGAAAAAAGGTCGAATTTTGTGCGAAAATTGGCCCCATGGGCTATCCTGAGTTTTAGGTATTCGTGGGGCGGGAGTATAACGATCTCACTTTTCTGTTGCTAGATAGTTTTCCCGTCGGACTATTGGGCCTCCTTTTCTGGCTTCTTGAGCCATTTTGGGGCCAATACTTGGGGAGGTTTGGTCCGATACCACTATCCGTGATGCTGGCAGGCAGCGAGTTGCCCCGGCGCTCTGCGGTGTTTATTATTAAAGGCTTATCAACTCAGCAGTTAGGTGTTGTGGCGAGGCTTCGCGAGAGGCTTTGAATAATCAGCGATCCGAGGCAAGCCGCACGTAGATATCACGTTCCAGCGGTGGTGGTGCTAGCTCCGCGGAGCGAAGATGGATTAGGTTTCAACTGGTATGCCCCAGAATGAAAAGCATGACTGGGCCGGGTGTCTTCAAGTCGCCGCAATGAGCGACATTGGGATGCGCCGGTCCAACAACCAGGACCACTTTGGGGTCGCGATCGCGCCCGCCTGGGATGAATGGCAGCGCCGTGGGCACCTGTTTATCGTGGCCGACGGGATGGGGGCCCATGCTGCTGGCGAACTAGCGAGTGAAATCGCGGTCGAGCAGGTTCGTCATCTCTACAAGAAATACCTCACCAAGAAGCCTCCCATGTCGCTGGCTGCGGCGATCGAGGAAGCGAACCTGATCATCAATCGCCGCGGCGAATCAAACGCGGCCTTCCACAAGATGGGCACAACGTGTAGCTGCTTGCTGCTGTTGCCCCAGGGTGCGGTGATCGGTCATGTTGGCGACAGTCGTATCTATCGGCTGCGCGGTGAAAAGCTCGAACAACTGACGTTCGACCACAGCATGGCCTGGGAGATCAAGGCCGCTACGGCGGGCAAGGATTACTCATCGGATGTGTATGCAGCCATTCCCAAGAATGTGATCACTCGTTCTTTGGGACCGGCTACGGAAGTCGAAGTCGATCTGGAAGGTGCCTTTCCATTGGAAGTTGGCGACACCTTCCTGATGTGTAGCGATGGGGCTTCCGGAGCGGTAACCGATATGGAATTCGCGTTGATCCTGCATTCGTTCGAGCCTTCCAAGGCAGCGCAGTTGATCATCGACTTGGCCAACTTACGCGGCGGCCCTGACAATATCACCGTGATTGTCGCCAAAGTCACCGACTCTAAATTCGCCGACGACCCTTGCAAAAACGATCCGCTGATCGAGGAGGAAGACTTGCCTCCTCCGCCGGTCGAACGCCGTATCCGCAACGTCCCGGTCGCAGTCTATGTCGTGATTTTCCTTTTGTTCGTCGCCGCGGCAATTACTTTCTACTTCTCGCAGCCGATCATTGCCCTGGCATGTGTTGGGTTTGGCGTTATGGGGGGCATTTTGTCGTTGGTCTACAAATTCACCGGCGAACTCGTCCAACTACCCGTTAAGAAGAAGTTCCGCTTCGGCAAAGGTCCCTATTCCGAAACTCCCTGCCAGATTGATTCCGCTACGGCGCTCAATCTGAAAATCATGTATGGCGAACTGAGCGAAGCGGCCGAGTCGAACCCGTGGACCATCGATTGGGAACCGGTCAAACAAATGGGAGACCGGGCCGATGGTGAAATGAAGAAGGGGGATTACTCGCTCGCGGCCAAGCACTATCTGCTTGGAATCGGTGCCTTGATGTCCCAGATTCGTGGGCAGCGCGGGGCAACGAAGAACCCGCTGGAAGACGACTCTCGCGTCGATCTGGCTTAAAACCTGGCGTACAGCCTGGATTTGAGGGCCGCACAATCGATCTCGATTGTTGTTTTCGCCGTTTGCCGGGGTTGCTACATTACAGGCCGATTCTTTCCCCGACGCGGGGTCGGGAGTGGATCGAAATGGATTTCGATCACTAATGGGCATTCTGCAGCGATATATCGTCGAGGAGCTGGTCAAGGTATTTGTGCTGGCACTCGGCACAATCACCGGCATTCTGCTGTTTGTTGGCCTGGGACAACAGGCCATCAAAGAAGGGCTGGGCTTGATTCCGCTTCTCAAGGCAGTTCCTTACCTGCTGCCCAATGCGCTGCGCTTTGCGATCCCAGGAACGTTGCTATTCGCCGTTTGCCAGGTTTATGGCCGAGTGAGTGCTAGCAACGAACTCAACGCGATCAAATCGGCTGGTATCTCCCCTGTCACGCTGATCGCCCCGGGGATCTTTATTGCGTTGGTGATGTCGGTCGTTTGCGTCTGGCTGAACGACATTGCCGTCTCTTGGGGCGAGATGGGGCTGCGGCATGTCGTGATGCAGTCGTGCGACGATATCGTCTATGGGGTGCTGAAGACCAAACGCTCGTTTCATAACGAGCACTTTTCGATTCTCGTGCGCGATGTTGATGACGGTCTGTTAATTCGACCTGAGATCACGATCGGCAAAGTCGCCGAGAACGGGGTCGTGACCATTTCGGCCGCGACGGCCCGGTTGGAGGCGGACCCGGCTCGGCAACAGCTGATCGTTACACTGACTGACAGTCAGATCCGATCGACCGGCCCGGAAGGGCAACTGTTCGAACATCCCGGCACGTTCGTGACCACGATCCCACTAACCGAGCCTGGCGTAGTCGACGGAATACGAGACGCGACCCATCAGCCGATGCGGCGGCTAGGTTTGTGGCGGCAAAAGTTGGAGGACTACCATCAACAGGTCTCTCAGGTTTTGTCTGCCAAAGGCGCGGCCTGCCTGGTGACCGGGCAAGCACCGGCGCTCGACGATCAACGCTGGGCCTACTGGGCCAACGAAGAGAAATGGGCCATCGATCAGATCCATCGACTAGAGTCCGAGCCCCATCGCCGCTGGGCCAATGGGTTCAGTTGTCTGTGCTTTGTGTTGCTGGGCATTCCGCTGGCGATTCAGCGCCGTAGCGATGACTTCTTAACCAGCTTCTTTACCGCGTTCCTACCGGTTCTGCTGCTCTATTACCCGTTGATGGCCCTGGGAGTCGATCGAGCGAAGGATGGTGTCTGGCCGCCGGGATCGGTTTGGCTGGGGAATATCGTCCTGCTGGTTGTTGGCGGATGGCTCTTGCACCGGACGCTCAAGAACTAAGGTGTCCCCCTTCCATAGGTAAGAAAGCGGCCGAGCTACTCGGTGTCTTTCGCCACGCGGCTACAGAAGGGGCAGTGGCAGGCCGCGGCGGAATCGAACCGTTCTTCTTCGTCGTCGCTACGGAACGCTTCGGTCTGACGGAAGCCGCAGTCAGGGCACTTGTGTTCCCAGGAATGAATTTCGAGTTCGTCGTTTTGGAAGTGATTGTGCTGACAGGTCAACAGATCGGACCCACACTTCGGGCAACCGCCAATCGTGATCCGCTCGCGCGACATCGATTATTCTCCAAAAGACAAACAAAAAAGCAGGCCGCCAAAAGAACCTGCCCTTAAGTCTAACGAATTCACACCGCGAGTCATCGCGCACTAAAAACCGCGGGCGGCGATGATGTCGTCGAAGTCGCGCAGGTGGTAGCCGACGCCGGCGAAGTCCAGCACGCGGCAGAAGCCTCGCAAGGCAACGCCGAATCCATCTGGCCCGCTGAAACCACCGAACTGCCCGCCACCTTTGACGTGAGGTTCCAGGTCGACAAACACGCCAGGGATGCCACGCTTCTGTAACTTCTTTTCCAGCTTGGGAATCGAGTTGGCGAAGTCTCGCATGATCCGTTCGTAGGCACTATCGCCCAGGTCTGACGGAACGAAGTTCTTCAAGGCATCTTCGTCGATGTGACCTTTCTCGCCAACTGGCCGGGTGATCTTGTAATCTTTCACGTGCATCCAGCCCATACCAGGCTTCATGGCCGTGTACTGGTCGTACACTTCGTCCGGCGTGTAGCCTTGGCAGACGAGATTGCCGGCATCGAAGATCAGCATCATCGCCGGGTGATTCACCTTCTTGTGAATCTCGGCCAAGATGTCGCCGTTTTGTCCGATTAGATTCGCTTCCACTTCCAGGCCAAACGTCAGATCGCTGCGATGGCAAGCTTCGGCGATTTGCCCCAACTGATCGACCGCCTGGGAAATGTGTTCTTTCGGGTCAGTGCCCTTGGGGTGATAGAACGAGAACCCGCGAATCAATTTCGTTTCAAACGCATGGGCCAGTTCGCAGGCCTTGTTGACCTCTTTGTCCAGATACTTGGCAAACGGGACGTAACGATTCTTGGTGCCATCTTCCTGATCCAGCAGCTTGACCTTACCGATCGGCGAACCGAGCGAAGAAACGTTCAAGCCATATTCACCTTCCAGCTTGCGCAGCTTGGCGATCTCGGACTTGTTCAACTCCATGACGTTCTTAATGCCGTTGCCAACGTCGATGAAGCGAATGCTGTAGTATTCCAACCCCAACGCAGCAAACGCGCTGAACTGCTGTTCGGCCGTCTTCTGGTTGGCAGATTCGTCGGCAAAACCGGTCAATATCACTTGGGGCAAAGTCATGTCGTCGTTCCAGCTCGAGTCGCGTAAAGATTCTCTGCCGTATTAAGGCTTTTTGTCCTGGGGAAGACGTATTGTGAATGCCGAACCGAGTGATCGCAAGTGGCCTGGGCAAAGAGTCAAAACCAGTTACAAGCCGAAAAACTGAAGTGCAGGGAGCCAACCGGTTTGATACAACAACCAGTCGAGGAAGAAAAACACGAATCTTCCCGGTTCTTAAAACCTTATCATGCAATTAGTAGCAACATGCTTTTCTTGCGGAATAGCGGGCTCTTCGTTGTTTTCGCCCTCTTATCAGGCTGTAGCGGGCCAACGCCCGATGTTCCGAAGCCAGTAATTCTTGTGGGAGGATCGAAGGTCGACATGGATCAACTTCCTGAAGGACTTGTCTATCACCAGTCACGCTCACCCGATGCTCCGGACCGAGTCAACCGCACGCCGGTGATGATCGATGACCCGGCCGAGATTCAGCGAACTCGTGAGATGTACGCCAAGGGCGCGGAGCAAGGATACGAAAACGCTCTGAATCAAGTCCGCGAAGGGGGATGGATTTTTCTGGATACGATCCAAGCCTTGAAGCAATTTCCGGACAAAATGAACCGTGATCTGAGCGCGGTGATGAACGATCCCATGCAATCGGCGGCCGCTCGAGCCAAGGCAGCCGAAGTGCTCACTAAATTGCATCACGAATCTGGCGAAAGGTTTTTGTTCGATTGCCTACAAAGCTCCGATGACAGTATGCGGCTGGCGACACTAAAGAGCTTGGGAGAGTATGGGCTTGATTGCGATTTTTCCCGGGACAATCGCGCTGCATTGGTCCATGCGCTATTGAAGGATGGTAGTCCTGATGTCGCCAAGCAAGCTGCCCACCTGTGTCGTTATCGGCACGTACCAGGCAGCGAAGCCGCGATGCTGGAACTTTGGCAATCAGGCAAGGCGAGCGATCCTACGAGCCTCGCCGAGCATCTGCTATCGATTGCGACAACCCCCGAAACGGTCCAGGCCGTTTTGCCACATCTGGCCAAAAACCTTCCCGATAAATTCGAATCGCATATTGGATACATCCTGGGCGATTTGATCGAAAACCCCAATCCTGATATCTCGGGACCATGCCGCAAGGTGCTTTACGAATACACGCTTCGATTTCCGGACCAGCGCTATGATCAAACGCTAGTTCGAGATTTAGCCAGAGCCGCCAATGTCGATGCGATCGATGTGTTGGTCGATATTCAGACGCAAGCGAAGGATCCAACCAGTCGAATCTACGCCACCCAGGCGTTGGCCAGACTCCAACCAGAACAGGGAATCAATATCCTGCTAACAATCGTCGAAGAGGGTGGTCGTATGGACTGGGTTGCCGACGACTTGCAAAATTATGCACGCCCTGAGGACCTAGAGCGAATCTCGACTCTGCTTTTGAAAAGTAAAGACCCTTGGGAGCAACCGGTTGTTTCACTATGTTTCGAGAAGTTGGGTCCTGCTGGCCAGGCATGGCTGAATCAACATCAGGATCGACTTTCTGCCAGCGCCAAGGCCTGCTTTGGTTGGAAAACCAAGGCGATTGATATTCGCAACGTCATCCAAGAGGCGCATGGTCTCGGCATCGTCTCTAAAACGTCGGAAGAGCTAATCCAGGCATTGCAAAAGCCGGCGTTCAATGAAACAAAGCCGAGATCACCGAATTGGAATGACCCCGGTGAATTGATGACCGTCTTCGCAGCCGACGATATTCTGCATGGATTCGATGTCGAAACTGGCGAGATACCTTGCCGGCACGATCAATTCTTACAAGATTTAGCCTACATATCCCGAGGCAAACTTGCCGCGGAGTGTCCGGTTCAGTTTTGGTTGGCCCAGTCGGAAGAGGATTACAACGCACCCTATTACGTGCAGTTCATCGCCGATGACAAAGTATTCCGAGTCGGGGCTGAAAACTACGGCGATTGGTACGATGTCGAGGCGATTGTGGATCTGGCCAATTTTAGCCTCGAGAAGACTGGTCATCCCGAGCGTTTCATTCCGTTGGAAAACCAGGGGCAGTTTGCCGTGTTGGTCTTCGCCGATCCAGCAAAGCTTTTGCCATTCGCAAAAAAATACCAGATCCCACTCTCCGACGATATTCGACGGGCGATGGACGAAGGGCTGGAGTTTGAAAAAAGAGTCCTTGACTCACTCAAACAGCAGTAAGCCTTGTCCCGGTTACGGATCGCTAGATCACCGTCAACTCATCCGGTGGCGTTTCGGCGTAATGCTCGACGGTGATCGTCGAACTGATGCCGCCGCGGGGGGTGAACTCGGCGCGGACCTGCATCCAGCGCGGTTGCAGTACCATGATCAGGTCGTTCAGGATCACGTTGGTCACGTTTTCGTAGAAGATCCCCTGATTGCGATAGGCCTGCATGTAGAGCTTCAGGCTCTTCAGTTCCACGCACAGCGTCTCAGGGATGTAAGTAATCGTGATCGTACCGAAGTCGGGCTGACCTGTTTTCGGGCAGACCGAGGTAAACTCCGGGATGCTGATTTCGATTTCGTAGTCGCGCTGGGGATGCTGGTTCTCGAACGTTTCCAGCAGTCCGCGATTCTCATCTGACACAGTCAATTTCTCCTTATGGGGTAGTAAGCTCCTATTTTGAGGGCAAATCGCAGGCCTGACTAGTCGTCTGATCAGGCTGAAATCGCCTCTTTTAGGTCTGCGGTCTGCCGTACGCACTCCTCATGCGGGCCACTTTCGGTGTATTCTGAAAGATTCTCTTTCGCTTGCTCTCGGAATACGAGCAGCTGGCCAGACCGAACCGGTTCTGTCGCCAGCCTCTCTTTCTTCTAAGAGCTAACCCGTTTCCTGGTTTTCGTCGTGGTTGATTTGCGTGCGTGTTGCCGAGATTTATAAGTCGATTCAGGGTGAAGGTTTCCTGACCGGAGAGCCCAGCATCTTTGTCCGGGCCAGCGGGTGTAACCTGCGCTGCTGGTTCTGCGATACGCCGCATGCTTCGTGGAACCCCGAAGGGGAAGACCTTTCGGTGGCCGAAATCCTGGGACGCATCGAATTATTGAACGTCGACCATGTGGTGCTGACCGGCGGCGAACCGATGCTCTTTTCGGAAATGATCCCACTCTGCCAAGGCATCCGTGATTCAGGCCGTCACATCACGATTGAAACGGCCGGAACGCTTTATCTTCCCTTGGACTGCGATCTGATGTCGATCAGCCCCAAGCTGGCCGGTTCGGCCCCAGACCCGGTCGAACATCGCCGCTGGCATCGCCGACACGAACAGACCCGCGAGCAGTTCAGCGTGGTCAATCGCCTGATCGACGAGTTCCCCTATCAAATAAAGTTCGTCATCGACCAGGTCGGCGACTGTGAAGACGTATTGGCCTACTTGAAACGCCTGCCGAAGATCGACCGCGAGCGGGTTTTCGTCATGCCACAGGGAACCGATCAGTCGCAACTCGAATCGATCGGCACCTGGCTGCGTCCCTGGGCCGAGGCCAAAGGTCTGAAGTTGTGCGAGCGTAAGCAGATCGAGTGGTTCGGCTTTGCTCGCGGAACTTAATCGCGCTGATTAGGCCGGATCTGCAATGAAATAGAACCGATTTCCCGGAAAAATTGGTTGAATGGGCTGCTTTCTGGTATAAATCGATAAGTGGGGGCCGATTGGAACCCACAAGATATTACCCCGTCTTTCGATCCTGCCTGCACTTCCTCCCAAATGTGCCTGCTGCCTGGCATTTCCCTTAGGAGGTTTCCTTTTCCGCATGTTTGCCTTCCGGAATATCGCCGCTCGACTCGGCGCACTTACGACGACTCTGGCTGCAATAATCGCGCTAGGTGGGACTGCACACGGTGCTGATCTGCAGGCCAAGCAGGAAGTTCTGGCGAAGACCGTCGGTCAGCGATGTGTGAAGTGCCACGGAAAAGATCCAGACGAACTTTCCGGCGATGTCGATCTACGCGTGCTGCAAGATGCCAAAGGGCAGGCCTCCCCTGACTTATTACGCAAGGCAATCGAAGCGATCGAGTTTGGCGCGATGCCGCCGGAAGATGAACCGGTGCTGGAGGTGAATCTTCAAGCCAAGTTGATCGAAGAGTTGACCGGCAAGCTGCATCAGGCGATTTCGACCAGCGACACGATGCCGCACACCCCGATGCGGCGGATGAATCGATTTCAATACAACAACGCGGTGATCGATCTGTTTCAACTCCGCTGCATTGTCTTCACGCTGCCAGAGCGGATGATGCGGGATCATGGCGGATACTTTAAGCCTGATACAGGCAAGATGGCCGAAGTGGTTAACGTTGGGAGCCGACCGCTGGGCAAGTCGCAGATGATCGAAGCTCGTTTGATCGGAGTGGCCGCATTTCCCCAGGATCTTCGCGCGGAGAACGGTTTCGACAACCGTGGCGACCATCTCTCGCTGTCGCCTCTTTTGATGGCCGAGTTTTTGAAGGTCGCCAAGTCGATCGTCGACAGCCGCGATTTTGGGCCCAGGAATGTTGGCATCTGGAAACAGTTCTTCGCTCCGCCGGAAAGCCAGGTCGATGTGAAGCAGGAAGTCCGGCGTCGTCTCGAGACTTTTTTGACGCATGCGTTTCGCCGACCGGTCGAGGCGGATGTGCTCGATCGCTACGCCCGATATGTAGGCGATCGAATTGATTCGGGTGCCGACTTTACCGAGACGATGAAAGCGGTTGCTGCCGCCGCGATATCGTCACCGAAGTTTCTCTATCTGTACGATCGGCCAGGCGACGAAGATCGTACCACCTCGATTGACGACTTCGAATTGGCCTCGAGACTTTCGTTCTTTCTATGGGGAAGTATTCCTGACCAAACGTTGTTGGACCTGGCGGCTCAAGATCAATTGCATTTGCCAGAGGTGCTCGAAAAGCAGATCGATCGGATGCTTCGTGATGAGAAGCTCAAGCGTTTTTGCGACACCTTTCCTTCGCAGTGGCTGCAGCTGGAACGAATCATTTCTTCGGTGCCTGACCAGGAAGCCTTCCCTGGGTTTTACTTCTCGAAGTATCGAGACAGCATGCACATGATGCTCGAACCATTGTTGGTGTTCGAGACGGTATTGATCGAGGATCTGCCGATCACGCAATTGATCGATTCTGATTTCACTTATCGTTCCACTCACCTGGAAAACTCTTACGGAGACCTCGCTACCGAGAAGGGTAAATCGATCAAGGAGAGAGTTTCTGATGTGACCGTCCTGAAGTTCCATCGGGTGCCGGTTACCGATCGAAGAAACGGCGGCGTGATCACCAACGCGGCGGTCATGACGATGACCTCGGGGCCGAAGCGAACCAAGCCGATTTCGCGCGGGGCCTGGATTGCGTCGGTGATCTTCAACAATCCGCCTGAGCCACCTCCGGCCGACGTGCCTCCCCTGGCGGAAAAGCCGCAGGCCGGAGAAGAAACCCTGACGCTGCGAGAGCGGCTTTCGCTGCATCGCGAGCGAGCCGATTGCCGCGGCTGCCACGAACAGATCGATCCGCTGGGCTTCGCTTTGGAAAACTACAATCCGATCGGAAAGTGGCGCGAGAAGTACGAGAACCAGCGCGAAGTCGATGTCTCAGGCAAACTGTTCGGCAAGCATGAGTTCGCCGATGTTGTCCAATTCAAAGATGCTATTCTGAGCGAGAAAAAGCGATTCGCACGGGCGCTGGCAGGTCACCTGTTGTCGTTTGGCCTGGCACGCGAGTTTGCTCCTTCCGATCAATTGGCCCTCGATAAGATTGTCGAAGCGACCGCCGCCGACGATTACAAAATGAAAACGTTGTTGCGGCAGGTCATGCTCAGCCAACCCTTCCTGAGCAAACGGAATTCACTTAAGCCACCCGGTCCGCAGGTATCCAAGCTGTGAAATTCTTAGTGGTGAAATCATGACGCATTCGATCGATCGTCGACATTTTCTTCGCGGCATCGGAGGCGCGATGCTGGCGCTGCCTGCGATGAGCAGCCTGGGGGCTGCCGCGCCGCGGAAAACCCCTTTGCGGATGGCCCATTACTACGTACCGATCGGGGTCGTGCGTCGAGGCTTTTTTCCTGGCGAACAAAATAGCATCATTCCCAAAGGGAACTTGGGCAACGTGATGAAGTCGCTGGACAAGCAAGACCCGAACTTCAGCGTCAAACGGCTCGATTCGCTGACACCTACGCTCCAGCCGCTGGAGCTATTCAAGGATAAGGTCAACCTGATCACCGGGATGGATCGTACGTTTCAGCAAGGAACCGACGTCCACGCCCAGTGTGCTTCGTGCTATTTGAGCAGTGCCAAACCATACACGATTGAAGGAACGGCTTGGCCGCTGGATCGCACGCTGGACCATATCGTCGCGGATCAAATCGGCGGCGAGACGCCGTTCCGCACGCTCGAGTTCAGTTGCAACAGTCACCGCGATAACAAAGAGTCGATTTACTTCGATAACATCTCCTGGTATGGCACCGGGCACCTGGCTCCTTCGGTGCGCGATCCACGGAAGATGTATCGGCGGTTGTTCTCGACGCAGGATATCGATCGATACCGCGACATTACCGACCTGGTTCTGGAAGACGCCAAGAGCCTGACGAAGTCGCTCGGCTATAGCGATCGGCATAAGTTCGCCGAGTATTTTGATTCGATCCGGGCAATCGAACTACAGATGGATCGTCTCGAAGCGATGCGCAGCGAACTAGCCAAGGTCGATCTGGAAGAACCGCCGGAAGCTCATCTGCCTCGCGGGGAATACATTCGCCTGATGGGCGATTTGATGGTGATCGCTCTGCAAACGGGATTAACCAACGTCGCGACTTTCATGATCGGTCCAGAACGCTGGGATACGCCGTTCATGTACGAAAGCCTGTTTGACAACCCTCGCAGCCATCACCAGATGTCGCACAACCAGACAAAGATGATTGACGATCTATTGAAGGTCGATCGCTTCCACATGGAACAGTTCGTTTACCTGGTCGACAAGATGGATCGAATCGTCGAAGGAGATGGTTCGACGTTATTGGACAATACGCTCTTCACCTATGGATCTGGCTTGGGTGACGGCTCGACGCATCAGTACAACGATCTTCCGATTGTCGTGGCAGGGGGAGGCCGTCGCGTCAAAGCGGGGCAGCATGTCAACATGCCTGAAGGAACTCCGCTGGCCAATCTTTGGTTGACCCAAGCTCAGCTATTGGGTCTGGAGATCGACGAGTTTGCCGACAGCAACGGCACCATCAGTGATATTCGGGCGTAATAAGCTGCTGCGGCTTATTTCGAATGCTCTTCGCTGCTTGGAACGGACAGGCCATGCGGCGCGATGATCTCGTCGTTGAAGCGTTTTTCCAATCGCTCGCGACGATTCTTCTTCACGTGCTGGTAAATCACCGCTGACTGAAGCCACCAGAAAACAGTAATGACGTACGCCATGCAGGCACTCATGAACGACAGGCTCATGTAACTGGGCGACAGATAGTGCAGCCACAATCCAGAGCCTAGAGCTGCCATCGAAACGATCAGCTTCGACTTGCAGAGCGATTCCCAACGGTTGAGTGTGGCGGAATCGATCGCCGCTTTCGCGGTCTCGTTCGCTAGTTCTCGCAGCTTGCGAATATCGGACGTTTGTTCCGGCGCGATGTGCGAGGGGCGGAACTCTTCGTCAGGAAGCGGATCGAACTTCTCTTCCTCTCGGGCGACTTCTTTAACTTCTGCCGGTTTAGGCTCAGCCGCTTTGGGCGGATCGGCCGATGGTGTCAGCGACGAGGTGCCACTCTTGGCCCGCATGCGGGCCAACAGGTTCTGCATGTAGTCGTCGATGGAAGTGTCGTCGTCCGAAGCTTCAGGAGATGATTTCACCTCGGCAGCAGGTTCTTCTGGCAATGCTTCGCCTTGCGACGGCAACTCGGCGGACGACTCTTCTTCGGTTTCTTCGGGAAACTGGAAATTGAGGGAGCTGGTCAGCCCCGTGTTGGGATCAACGGCGCGAGTCTCTTCGGCCGGTTCGTTCGCCTCCTTCTCGAACGGATGGCTCGATTCAGCTTCGCGCAGAATGCCCATTGAACGCAGATGTTCCATGGCCTGCTCTTCCGACTCTTCGAGATCGGAATCCGCTGGTCGACGGGCATCGGCCGCTTCGCGCTGGGCCTCCAACTGTTCGCGAATCGTGGCGCACTGCTGCTGAGCGTCTGCAAGCTGCGTTTTCCAGTCTTGCTCGATTTGTTGCTGCTCGGAGATCGTTTGCTGAAGCTGCTCATTTTGCTGACGCAGTTCGTTCAGTTCGTCGCGAAGCTGATCTTCCTGCGACGCGGCCGTATCAAGTTGCTTTCGAAGCTGGGCCAGCGTTTCTTCTTGATCGGCAGACGGTTTGACGCTCTCAGCCTCGCGAGCTTCCGCCAATGCGTGTTCCAACGCGGCAATCTTTTGATTGAGTTCTTCCGAGTGTTGTTGGCTTTGCTCTAATTCCTCAAGCGACCAGGCCAGCTCGCTTTGAGTCTCTTTCAGGCTGTCCCGGTTTTCTTGCAGCTCGCGCGCGGCATCGTCGTAGGCCAGACGCAATTCGGTCAGCCTCGAAACAGCACCGTTGCCTCCTTTTTCCTGCGACCGGCCGGGCCGCGACTGGGCCGCGGTCAATGCATCGCGCATCGTTCGCAGGTGAGAAAGCAGCGACCGGACGCGCCCGTTGCTATGCTTTCGTGATGTTGTCCATTGATCACGCAATTCAGTTTCGCGCGTCTCGAGCTCCACGGCCTGCTGCTGGAGATGCTCGATCATTTCCTGGGCATCGCCTAGTTCAGATTCCAGGCGTCGTTGTTGAGCTCGTTCCTGTTCGGTGGCGTCGGCTGATTGGGCCAGTTCGCGACGAATATCGTTGAGCTGGTTTTGCTTGATTTCCAGCTGTTCGCGCAGTTCGGCTTGAAGTTCTTCGTTGGTCGAAATCAACTCGCGAATATGCCCCAGCAACAGGCGCACGCGATCGTTGCCTCGTTTGCGACGATGGGCACGCTCAGCGTTGGGCTCGGTCTCGGTCGACGGTTGGGCCGATTGCGGATCGCCGTCGCGCGACATCAGGTCGTCGACCAGCGACTCGGTATGGTCGAGCTTGGCCTGGAGCGATTCAAAGGAATTCTTTTGCTGGCGAACGACATCCAGCAGATTGCGGATTCGCCGATTCGATTTGCGGCGAACGGCTCGACTCGAATGCCTTTCGATAGTCGGTTTCGTAACAGGCGAAGCGGTCGTTTCGTCTGGCAAAACCTCGAAGCTCAAACTGCCGAGACTTAGCAGATCGCCGATCCGTAGCCAGGCTTCGGAGATCGTACTGCCGTTGACGCGGGTATCTCGGGTCCACGATTTGACGATCATCCCGCTGGGTCCGCGATAGATGACGCAGTGCTTCGGCTGAACGTCGGCTGCGATCAAACGCAAGTTGCAACCTTCGCCTGACCCGACCAGGCACTTGGGAGCATGAACGCGGATGATCTGTCCATCGCGTTCGGTCCCAGCGACCTTCAGTACGAGCGGCGCGCCGGCATTTCCAAGGAGCTTGGAATCTCGACACGATGGGGCGGCGACGTTGTTGTGGACCATTGTTATTTCTTTGCTTCGTTACCCATCGAGAACCGGCTGACGGCTGCTCGATGCCTGGTGAAAATCGCCACCAGGGAGGGAGGTAAGCGCCTAATTCGCTAAGGGATATAGCTCACAGCAACGGGATGGTCAAAAAGAAGGGGAGTGAGGGGCCGAGTGGTAAAAATAGGCCCTATAACCGAATTTCAATCGGGTTTGAGAAGGAAAATGACGATGATCCGATTGCGCTAGAATCTGGTCCGAACAAGCATACCAGGGCGATTTTCGCAAGAGGAAAGTGTCTTGAAGTCAAATTCGAGGGGACTTCCGTCGTCGTAAGGTGCGTTTCCAGGTATCTGGCTTGTCAGTGTAAGTAGTTGAATAGAATGGAATTAGGTTAATTCTGGTTTAATCAGGCCGGATGGCGAAACCTAGGAAATTTTTCTCGGTTACTATCCTGGCAGCGTACTATAGTTTCGTTACGTCAAACGACGGAAAGATTTGCCCGCCAATCAGGGGGGTTGCGAGGAGCATGTTAAATGCGGTAGCAACGGCCCATTCCAATACTAGGCAGGGGCGAAACGAATCGCTAAAAATACGACTTTCCTGCTCTTAAGGTGACACCATGGCACGGTCAAGAGACGAGTTTATCGGCAAGATGAAGGAGATCCTCCTTCGCCGTCGCGATGCGCTCCGTAAGGCATTGGCTGGAGACTTGAGCCTGCTGAAGGAACTCGAACAAACTTCGGGTGACGTGGTCGACTTTGCCCTCGATTCAGTCCAAGACGAACTCAGTTCGCAGTTGGCCGAAGTCGAAAGCCGCGAGTTGGCCAGTATTGATACCGCCCTGGAGCGGATCAAAGAAGGCAAATACGGCGAATGCGAAGGTTGTAATACCTCCATTCCAATCGCACGCCTTCAGGCACTTCCCTACGCGACTCTGTGCATCAAATGTCAGCGCGAGTTGGAAGAACTTGGCCCCGACGGAGTCAGCTGGGCGCAAACCGACGACACCCAAGCCGTCAAGTAGCGAACTTCCGCTACAACCCGCATACATTCCACGGGACGCGTCCAAAAGCGTCCCGTTTTTCTTTTTACCGGGCGGGTGCTAGCACGATTTAACTAGGGAGGCGATATCGAAGCTCGGTTTCGCCGGCAACTCCCCCGGTTTGGTATCGATGCTATGCGTAATTCTTTATCCCTCTGCCTCGTTCTCGTTTTTGTTGGCGTAGGCTACTCGCAGGATCGTACGATCGAGCCACCCGATCGAGCTTCGCTGCGTGAAGAAATCTTGGCCGAGGCCGACCTTCTGCAGCGCGAGCTGAATCATCTTAAACGCGTGGTCCGCTACGTCCGGCCTTCGATCGTCCATATCGAGTCGACGACCGCCGGCAACGGCTTTGCCTCTTCGAAAGAAGTCGAGGAAGCAGGAGCCGGAATCATCTTCAAGCACAACGACGGTTTCTTCGTGCTGACCAATCGGCACGTAATCAACCAGGCCCCGATCGAGCGGATTCGTATTTATCTGGAAGACGGACGCCTGATCAAAGCCAAGCGAGTGCTTACCGATCGCGATACCGATGTGGCGGTGGTCGAAGTCGACGCCGATCGTCTCGTGCCGGCCGAAGTGGGCGATAGTTCCCAGGTCGAAGTCGGTGAAAAGGTATTCGCCGTCGGCAGTCCTTTCGGTCTGAGCCAGACGGTCACCTACGGCATCATCAGCGCGGTGGGCCGACGCAACTTACAATTGGGCCGCCAAGGTCTGAAGCTGCAAAACTTCTTTCAAACCGATGCCGCCATCAACCCTGGTAACAGCGGCGGTCCGCTGATCAATTTGCGCGGCGAAGTGATTGGCTTGAATACCGCCATCGCCAGCAACTCGGGCGGAAACGACGGAATTGGCTTTGCGATTCCGATTCACGCAGCCTTGGGAGTCGCCGAGCAGTTGATTGAAAACGGCCAAGTTGCCCGGGCGTTCTTTGGTGTGCGAATGGATGCGGATTTCAACGCGGCTCAGGCAGCCAAGATCGGTTTGTTTCGAGCTCGCGGAGCGATGGTTAGCGGGATCACGCCAGGCTCGCCCGCCGAATCGGCGAAGATCGAAATCGGAGACGTGATCACCCGATTCTATGGCCAGGAAGTAGAAGACGACCTGCAACTGATCAACATCGTGAGCCTTTGCCCGTTGGACGAAGAAATTCGTTTCCAGATCTACCGCGAAGGAAAGTTCATCCAGAAAACGGTCCGTCTGACGACCCGCAGCAGTTTCGAGAACTAGGCTCGCACCCAAAAACCTGCCTAGGGTGTGAGCAGTGACGCGAAGCGGAACGTATCGCACCTTCTTTCGAAGGTAGATGCCGCACTTGGTGCGATTCGCTTCGCTGCTCGCACCCTACGTCTAAGTCTTAGATTGTGGCTTTCGCCGCTTGGATGATTCCGCGGAGGATGCTGTCTCGCACGCCTGCCACGTCGACGGTGGTTATCACTTCCATGTTGTTGGTCCATGTCTTGACCGTCCGACGATCGAAAATGGTGGCTCCCAAGGTCAGATCGCCTTGGGTTTCTACGTCGCCTGCCATCGGGACCGACTCGAATAGCTCAGGCTGCAACAACGCGATCAGGGCCACCGCGTCGTCCAGGCTGATCCCTTCCTGAGCCAGGTGCCGCCGATGTGAACGGAACGAGAAGGGGAGGATCTGATTGAGCAGCTGCGAGACGCGAGAGTCTCCCTTGGGAATGTGTTCCAAAAGATCAATGCCGAACATTACCTGGCTGGTAATGTCCAGCGGCACCACTGTCTTGGTTGTTTTGGAATGGAGAACCCGTCGGGCACTTTCAGCATCGAAGTGGCAGTTGAACTCGGCGCAAGGGGTGACGTTGCCGATCCCATTGACCGAACCTCCCATGATGACGACCTGTCCGACGTGGGAAGCAAACGACGGATCGCGCTGCAGGCAGTTGGCGATGTTGGTCATCGGACCCAGGCACAAGATGGTGACTGCTTCCGGAAAGGCTCGGCATTCATCGCTGATCAGTTTTTCGGCCGAATGAGTCTGGTGGAGCTTGGCGACTTCCAGATGGATTTCCCCCAAGCCGTCGCTGCCGTGCAAAAAGGTAGAGTCGACCGGAGGGGCCGAAAGGGGACCAGGCCCCATGGCAATGCGCGGGCGTCGTGGAGGATCGAGGCATTCGATCAGGGCCTGAAGATTCGTGAAGGCCTGGTCGGCGTTGACGTTGCCGGCAGTGGAAGTCACGGCGAGGACATCCAGGCGAGGATCGAACAGCGCGATCATCAATGCCACGGCGTCGTCGATACCCGGATCGCAGTCGATAATGACCTTCCTGGACATATAGTGCGGGTCCTCCTGCCTTCAAGACGTGAAGCAATCAATGGAAGTTGGCATCCGCTAGACGTGGCGTTTGGCCTGATTTTCCCCTGGGTTCAATCGTCGTACCAAATCAAGCGGTGCTAGGGGAACAGTACTTTTTCGTCGTTATAGCAGGTTTCTCCTCTCAGCGGCAGTCGCTTCGTGGGTAGGAGGGAAAGAGTTGGGCGACTAAAATGGCCCACTTGTGCCTGGCACCACATTCCGAACCGGGGAGTCGATCCGTTGTCGCACCGCGAAGTCATTCAAAAAGTTCAGTCGGGAAACGATCTCGCGCTTGAAGAGATGTCCGCAGCCATTGGGCAAATGATGGAGGGCACTTGGAGCGACGACGACATTGCCGCGCTGCTGTTGGCGTTGAACGACAAAGGACCCTCGGTCGACGAGATCGCTGGCGCGGCGACCGCCATGCGGGGGCACATGGTCCAAATTAAAGCCCCTGCCGAGAAGTTTATCGATACTTGCGGTACCGGAGGGGACTGCAGCGGTACGTTCAATATCAGTACCGCGACTGCCCTGGTAATTGCCGCCGCCGGCGTTACCGTGGCCAAGCATGGCAACCGTAGCGTTACCAGCAAGTCTGGTAGCGCCGATGTTCTCTCACGGCTGGGGGTCAATATCGAGGCCGACGTGCCGACCATCGAAAAGTGCCTGGCCGAGGTTGGAATTGGTTTTTGCTTCGCCCCGTTGATGCATGGTTCGATGAAGCATGTTGCCCCGGTCCGCAAGAAATTGGGCGTGCCGACCATCTTTAATCTGCTCGGTCCGCTTTGCAATCCGGCGAATGCTCCTTATCAACTATTGGGAGTTGGCAAGCCACAGTATCGCGATCTTTTAGCCTTTGCGCTCCAAAAACTGGGAACTACCAAGGCGGTGTTCGTCACTGGTCGAGACGGTATGGATGAAGTCACGTTGAGCGATGCCACCGACGTGACGATTGCTACGCCGGAAAATCTTCAGACGCTCGTTTGGCAGCCGGAACAGTTCGGACTGACGCAGCGCGATAAGCAAGACATGTTGGTCGATGGTCCGGAAGAAAGCGCCGCGATGATCCAACGAGTTCTCGCAGGCGAACCAAGCGGCGCACGCGAGATTGTCGTTATCAATGCGGCGGCGGCTCTATGGACGATCGGCAAGGACGAAAGTTTGAGCGGGTGTGCTCGCCTGGCCGAAGAGGCGATCGATAGTGGAGCCGCCCAGCGGACGTTGGCTCACCTGGCGGAGGTCAGCCGCGGGTGAAACGCGTTGCGAGTACGTTTCTGATTTTGGTTCTGGCGGTCTGCGCGGCGCATGCCATGGTGCACGTACTGGAAGGTTCGTTGCCCTGCGTCGAGCAATCAATTGCCGCCCAATACGATGTCGGCCAGGCGACGACCGGTTGGCTGCAAACGGTCTGGCGATTTCCTTGGGGCGTTGGTGCCCTGTTGGCAGGCTGGTTGGTCGACCGATACGGCGCCAAACGTATGTTGGCCTTGTACCTGATTGGCGGAGCGGTTTGCTGCGTGACGTCGATCTTGCTGCCGGGACTTCCGCTGCTGTTTCTCTCGATGTTTCTGATGGGCGTGATGGCCAGCATTTATCACCCGGCCGGGCTCGCGCTTCTTTCGCATGAAACGACTCCGCAGACGCTTCCTAAGGTATTGGGTTGGCACGGGGTGTTCGGATCCATGGGAATCGGCGGAGTACCGTTGATCGCTGCGGTTGTCCTTTCCACGACCCATTCCTGGCAGGCGTTTTATGCGTTGCTGGCGGTAATGTCGCTGGCAGTTGGAGTCGTCTTTGTTTACCTGACGCTCAAATCGCCAGAACGGGTCTTTTCGCCCAAGCAGCAAACGACGGCCGAGGACTTTGGAGACTGGCCCAGTTTCGGCATTCTGCTGGTGATGTCGGCTTCGATTGGCTTGTCGTATCACGGGGTGATGAGTTTTCTGCCTCGCTTCCTTTCCGATGGCCAGGTGCTGGGTTACCAGACCCAGGGGGAAATCGGCGGAAACGTTCTGGCAGCCAGTTCGTTGATTCTGGGGTGCATCGGCCAGTTTTTCGCAGGTTACATTGCCAAGCCGCAACGGTTGGAAGTTCAACTGATGATGATCTGCGGCGGCACGATTCCGCTGTTGATCGGCATGAGCATGGCTTCGCCCGAGTGGAAGTGGTGGTGCGTGGCGGCGTGGAGCATGGTCTTCTTCATGCATCAGCCGGTGTTTAACAGCTTGATTGCCAAGTACACGCCGCGTTCGCGACGAAGTCTTTGTTACGGGGTTTCATTCGCAGTGGGCAATGGAATCGGGGCGATCGCTGCCGGGCTGGTCGGAGAGAACTCCAATCTTCAGTCGGCTTATATTGGACTAGCAGGCTGTGCGATGGTGGCGACGGTGGGGGGATTGGTCTTATGGCTTCGTGCCAACTGGAGCCCGCCACCCGAACCGGAAAAGAGCGAAGTATGAAGTTTATGCTTTCAATTTTCGCGTTTGACAGGGATAATCAGTGGATGTTGAGAGGGCTGGCTTGATGGGCTCCTCCAATTGTCCTTATCTAATTTTCTAGGGATTCCTAGTTTTTCATTCGTTTACTCGTGATTTCTAGAAAGCCGTTCGATGGCGATTAAATACCATTACTTGCGTGTCCGCGACGTGAAAGATGTTGTGGTGGCCGAGTTCATTCAATCTTCCATACTGGATGAAACCGCGATCGACCGAGTCGGCAAGGAATTCGACCAGTTGGTTCTCGAAGCGGCGACCGCGAAAAGGTTGGTTTTGAATTTCAGGGCGATCGAATACATGTCGTCCGCGATGATCGGCAAGCTGATCTTGCTGAACAAGAATTGCAAGAACGCCAAGATCAAATTCAAGGTCAGTAACGTGACCGGAAACATTCTGGAAGTGTTCCAGATCATGAAGATTGGGAAAGTGATCGAGATTCACAAGGACGAACAATCGGCCGTCGATTCTTTCAGCGGCCCTTCGATCACAAGATGGCTCGGATTGGGATAGGGTGTTCCACCTGAAAGTGTGGGCTTTTTCTTTCTTAGGTTGCACTTGGCAGGTGTCCAGCGCATTCTCGAAGAATGTGCTCTGTCGTCGGCATTGCTGGCGCTAGCGGTGCTTTGCTTTTGCCTTCGCTCTTAGCGCCCGAGGTGCGTTTGCGTAAGATTTCGCGAACTCTGTTTTTATCCAGAAACCAACCGGCGGCCTGAACGCTACGGTTCACGCTGCCTGTCTGCCTGATGCCATCCCACAACGAAACGACCGACGAGCAATCGCTGATGTCTCGGCCTTTGGCCTGGGGCACGCAGTTTGTCGTTCGCTATCCGGTGGTCGTTTTGCTCGCTTCGTTTCTGTTGGCGGGCCTATGCGTCTTCTACGCGACACGAGACTTAGGGTTCAAGACAAGCCGCTTGGATCTGATCAATCAGCAAAGCCGCTTCAATCGGCTGTGGTTGGAATACCTCGATCAGTTCGGCGCTGATGACGACGTGGTGGTCATCATCGAAGGACCTGGCCGCGAAGAGATCGTACCGGCCCTGGAAGATCTCTACACGCAGCTTACCGCCCAGGAGCAATCCTTCTACGCGGTGCTCCACGAGCGAGGGCTTAACAAGGTTCGTGAGAAAGGCCTGCACTTCATTCCCGAAAGTGACTTGACCCGAATCGACCAGCAACTGCAGCGAATGCGTCCCGTCATGCAGGGGCAATGGGATTCGATCGGCGTCGGGCAGATGGCTTATAACCTGAATCAACAGCTATTGTTCGCTGCTCGGCGGCCAGATTCGCCGCAGGCTCAAGCCGCTGCCCAGCAAGCCCGGAAGCAGCTTGATGATCTGGCCAGCAATTTGCTCGCGGCGCTGGGGCAGGGGGAAACGGAAGGCTCGCTGCTAGTGCCGCCCAGCGACTCGTTAAACGCACTCAGCCAGATCGATTCCGATTACTTTCTGGCCAACGAAGGGAAGCTGGGGCTGATCCTGTTGCGGCTGGTGAAGAACAAGAAGGAACTAGCCCAGGGCAAAGAAGCGATCGCACGGCTGCGCGGAATCCTCGATCGATTTCAAAAGAAGTATCCCCGGCTGCAGTTTGGCCTCACCGGGTTGCCGGTGATGGAAAACGACGAGATGGAACGTAGCCAGGTCGATATGACCAAGGCCAGCGTGATCAGTCTGTTTGGCGTGGCCTTTCTGTTCATGGCGGCATTCGGTGGACTGCGGCATCCGCTGTTGGCGGTGGTTGCCTTGCTGGTTGGAATTGCGTTTTCGATTGGATTCACGACGCTCGTCGTCGGGCACTTGAACATCTTAAGTGTCTCGTTCGGCGTGATTTTAATTGGCCTGGGAATTGACTTTGGCGTGCACTACGTTGCCCGCTATTTGAAGGAAGCCGAAGACAAGCGAACCGACCAGGCCTTGGTGCAAACGGCCCGGGACATCGGCCCAGGCATCGTCACCGGAGGTCTGACCACCGCGGCGGCGTTCTTTACGGCGTCGCTGACCCGATTTACCGGCGTGGCCGAGCTGGGCATCATCGCTGGAGGCGGTCTGCTGTTGTGCCTGGTTGCGGCCATGACCGTGTTGCCTGCTTCGATCTACCTGGCCGACCGTCATCGCAACCGGCATCAGCTTCCCAAGCCGCTGCATTTGGATTGGTGGGTTCTACCGCTTTTGAAGAGCCCCAAAGTGACGCTGGCCGCGTCGGTCCTGCTGGTCGGTTTGTTGGCCATTGGCGTGCCGAACCTGCGTTACGATCACAACCTGCTGAACCTGCAGCCCAAGGGTTTGGATAGTGTTCGCTGGGAAGAGAAGCTGCTGAGCGACACCGACCGCAGCGTCTGGTTCGCTCTCTCGATCGCCGAGGACCGGCAGACGCTGTTGGATCGTAAAGCGAAGTTTGAGGCCTTGCCGACCGTGAACCGGGTGGAAGAAATTGCCTCGCTGATGCCGGACAGTTCGCCTCACAAATTGGAAATGATTCGCGACTTGAATCATCGTCTGCAGCAACTGCCAGAGAACGTGCCTACGGTTTCGATTCCCCAGGCAGCGCATCTCGGTCAGGTATTGGCGGACTCGCAACGATTAATCTCGACCAACAACGATCCTTCCGCTCAACATACCATCCGCCGAATTACGCAGATTCGGGAACTTCTGCGAGGCATGCCCGAGCCGAAATACAACGCGATCATTTCTCAGTTCCAGCAGCGCACCGCGGGCGAACTGTTGCAATGGCTGCACTCGCTGGCGGCGATTTCCAATCCTGATCCACCGACCATCCACGATCTTCCTGAGGCATTGGTGACCCGTTTTGTCGGCAAGAACAACCAGCTGCTGCTGCGGATTTATCCGAATGCCAACATCTGGGATATGGATGCATTGGAAGGGTTTGTCCGCCAGGTCGAGTCGGTCGACTCGGAAGTGACCGGGCAGCCGCTGCAAACTTATTATGCCTCCAGGCAGATGCAGCTCAGTTACATCCACGCGGCGTTCTATTCCCTGATTGCCGTGACGATCATCTTGTTGATCGACTTCCGCAGCCTGAAACATTCACTCTTGGCGCTAACACCGGTTGGGCTGGGGATGGTGATGCTGTTTGGCATCCAAGGGCTGGCCGATATTCCGCTGAACCCGGCTAATATGATCGTGCTACCGCTCATTTTGGGCATTGGTATCGACGACGGTGTTCACGTTGTCCATGACTTCCGCCGGCAACCGCGCAGCTATGCCCTAGGTGCTTCGACCGCAACCGGGGTGATCATTACTTCGTTGACCACGATGATCGGATTTGGTGCCCTGATGCTGGCCGATCACCGCGGACTGGCGAGCCTGGGTCGCGTGCTGACCATTGGCGTGGCCTGCTGCCTATTCACGTCTCTGGTCGTGCTGCCCTGTTTGCTCAAGGTGATTGCCAGTTTCCGCAAGGATCTGCCGGCCGAAGAGGAGCCAGAAGCCTCGCCGCCCAGGCAACGCCCCCGCGGGCGAATGCTCTCTTCGATTCCGGACGAGCTGAAATCGAACCCTCTGAAAGAGTCGCCACTCGAATCGCCCGCTTCTCGAGAGCCGCGGGATGAGGTGATCCGCAAACTGTAACTCGTTGTATGACATGTGGTTATGGATTGCCGTGGTGCCTCGGTTGTTTCTGTCTTTCGAATTGGCTAAGGGCTTTCGCATCGTCCTTATTTCGGTATACTCAATGGATTACGCACCTAATGCCGATGCAGACTCAGTAGTTTGCGTCGTTTCCAGAGTCCATTTCCGCTGAAAGTAGTTGAACCATGGCCAAGCCACATCGTAAGTTGAAGAAAGCCAATCATGGTGCCCGTCCTGCCAATGCCAAGGCACGCAAAGGCAAACGCAAGAACATCAAGACCTAATCCCTGGCACGTCCAGACTTGAAGAACAAGCTGTCGGTCTTGGTCCAATAAATCATTCGTTTCTGTTTCGGTAGCTGAAGGATTCACGGTGGCGCGAGAAGATCTGATCCTCGACCCGACGTCGATCGATTTTGATAATCCCATTGCGGGAATCGAAGAGATTCGCAAGACGAATCCCCAACGCTACGAGATGGAGCAGCTTAGCGGAATTGTTTACGACGACTTCGAGAGCGGCATCTGTGCCGGGTATCTTGATATCGCCGACGACGCTTTCTGGGTTCGCGGCCACATGCCAGGCATGCCGCTGATGCCTGGTGTTTTGATGTGCGAGATGGCTGCCCAGGTCAGTACCTGGTATGTCGTTGTGCACGACCTGATGCCTGGCAAGCGGATGGGCTTCGGCGGATTGGACGAAGTCAAATTCCGCGGCATCGTACGCCCAGGCGACCGCCTGTTGTGCGTACTGAAGCAAACTCGCTACCGCCCCAATCGGATGTTGGTTTGCAGCTTCCAGAGTTTCGTGGGCGAAACGATGGTTGCCGAAGGGGTGATCCGCGGCATTCCTCTTCCCGACGAGATCTAAACCAAACCGGGAAGCGGCTGTGCCTGGTTCAGGCACGGAGTCTTCGTTGGTAACTCGCCATGCTTTTCCCGCTGATCGATGACAACCCGACACGACGCTGGCCGTATGTGACTGTCGGGTTGATCGTTCTGAACACACTCGTCTGGCTGGCCATGCTGGGCCTCGATCCGCTGGAGATCAACGAGGCGTTCTTTCACTTCGGGTTTGTCCCCCAAAGGTTTACGGCGGCCGTTACCGGCGGCGAACCAGTAGCGATCGATCTGCACGAGCTATTGGCCGACTCGCCTCAAGCGAAAGAGATTCTCGATAACCAGCGGAAGGAAGATGGCACGTTCGTTCTTTCGCCGAGCCCGGTGGTTGCGGTGCTGACGATTTTCACCTCGATGTTTCTGCACGCCGGCATCGCCCATCTGATTGGGAACATGTGGTTCTTGTGGATCTTTGGGAACAACGTCGAAGACCGACTTGGGCATGTTCCGTACCTGCTGTTTTACCTGCTGGGTGGCATGTGCGCGACGATCGCGCACTGGACGATGACCTCTGGTAGCGGCGCACTGCTTCCCACTGTCGGAGCAAGCGGCGCGGTAGCGGTTGTCCTGGGGGCCTATGCGATCACCTATCCTAAAGCCAGGGTTCGCTGTCTCTTGTTTCTGGTCGTCATCTTCATGACGGTCGACTTGCCGGCCGTCGCGGTGCTGGGGATTTGGATCGGCTGGCAAGTCATTCAAGGGGTGCTCGCACTGCATATGGATGTGCAAGCTGGCGTTGCCTGGTGGGCTCATATCGGCGGCTTTCTGTTTGGGATGGCCGTGATGGCCCTGCTTAAGCAATTAATCCCCGACACCACCTACCGGGCCTTCTTAAAGCAGGAAAAAGCATTTCAATTCGATGCTCCCCGCCGGGGCGAAATCCGTTACTAGTCTTTCCACTTGCGAAGCTTTCATGGGCCGTAAAGCACTTCCGAAACTGAAACCTGAGGTCGATTTCTCGAAGCACTTCTTCCTGGCGGAAGCCTTGGAGACGCAGCCTGACTTGCAGTCGTACTTTGAAGTCAACCAGCCGCTGGAAGTCGAGGTCGGCACCGGCAAAGGGTTGTTCATCAAGAACGCCTCGGGGCAGTTCCCGCAGCATAACTTTCTGGGGATTGAAATCGCCTTCAAGTACGCCCGTTTCGCCGGCTACAAACTGGCCAAAGAAGGCCGCACCAACGCCGTCATGTTTCATGGCGATGGGCAGAAGATCTTTCGCGAAACAATCCCCACCGGTTCGCTCGAGGCTGTCCACGTCTATTTCCCGGACCCATGGTGGAAGGCCCGGCATCATCGTCGCCGGCTGATGAATGCGGAATTCTGCCAGCAAATCGAGCGGGTCTTACGCGTCGGCGGCAAGCTGCACTTCTGGACTGACGTGCTCGACTATTACGAGATGGCGGTCGAAACGCTTCACGAAGCCACCAAGCTTCAGGGACCGATCACCGTGGAAGAAACGCCTGCCGAGCACGACCTCGACTACCGAACCCACTTCGAACGCCGTATGCGAAAGAACGACATGGACATCTTCCGCAGCCAGTTCGTGAAGGTTGAGCCGGAAACGGAATCGTAGGCGTGCGAGACACGAATTCGTAGGGTGCGAATAGTGAGGCGAAGCCGAGCGTATCGCACCATCTTCGAGGGTTAGACGCCGCATCTGGTGCGATTCGCTGCGCTGCTCGCACCCTACTACGGCTTAACGGCACGCGTGCTTAAGCCCCGGCTGAGGTCGGGGTTCGTTCTTCGGCGCGGCGTTCGTACATGCGGCCGCTGCTGTTGACGTCTTGGTCTTTGTTTTCCAAGGCGATCTGATACAGCTTCTCGCCGCCGGGTGTTGGGTACTCGGCGGTAATGCAGGCCTGGCAGAGATCGTTACGATCGAAGTTCACTGCCTTGGCGATTGAATCGACCGGCAAGTAACGCAATGAGTCAGCACCCAGCTGCTTCGCCATCGCCTCTTGCATCTCTTCGGTCAACAGGTAGCTATCCCCCATGAATTTTGGGGCGAACAACTCGCCGATGGTCGACATGTCGATGCCGTAGAAGCACGGGGCAATAATCGGCGGGCAGGCGACGCGGACGTGAATCTCTTTCGCCCCGCCACGTTCACGCAGACGATTGATCAGCACTTTCATCGTGGTGCTGCGGACGATCGAGTCTTCGACCAGGAAGATCCGTTTTCCTTCCAGCACTTCCCGTAGCGGCGTGTATTTGATCTCGGCGGCCCGGCGTCGTTTACTGCCGCTTTCGATGAAGGTTCGGCCCGAGTAACGATTGCGGATCAAACCTTCTCGGGACGGAATGCCCAGCTTATAGGCCATGGCGTCGGCCGCGGCTTTGCTGGTATCGGGGACCGGAACGACGATCGTGTCGGCATCCAGCGGAACCTCGTTCCGTTCGCGTTCGATCGCGGCCAGTTCTTCGCCCAGGTTGGTCCGGCTGACGTAGACGCTTTGCCCGTCGAGCGTACTGGCGACGTTGGCGAAGTAGATCCATTCAAAGAAACAGTGAGCCGTTCGCTTCGGTTCGATGAACTGGTGTACCTCGACTTTGCCGTCAGTAATGGTGACCGCGTGGCCAGGAGCCAGATTCTTGATTTCGTCCTCTTCAAAACCAATGTTCACCAGCGCGACACTTTCGCTCGCGGCGGCGAACAGTGCACCTTGAACGGCGTAGCAAACCGGCTTGATCCCGTAAGGATCGCGGGCCACCAGCATCTCGCCATTTGCGTTGAGCATGACCATGCTGTATGCCCCATCGAAACGAGGGGCCGCACCGCGAAGGGCTTCAAGCATCGACATCCGCTTCTCGCCGGTCATTTCACGGCTGATCTCGTGCATGATGATTTCGGTGTCGGTTTCGCGGCTCAGGTGGTGGTCGTCGTCCTGCAGCAGGCGGTCACGCAACTCCACGTAATTTGACAGTTGGCCGTTAAAGGCAAAGCTGAACCACTTGTGCTTCACCAGGTGGTGCCGCTCGAACGGCTGGGCGTAGCTTTTGTCGTCTTGGCCACAGGTCGCATACCGGACGTGCCCGATCGCGGCCCGGCCGGCGTATTCTTTCATCAGCGACTCGCTCTTCCCGCGATGCGAAAGGCGAAACACTTCCTGGACGGTACCGATGTCGCGGTGGGTGGTGATCAGCTGGTTGCGATTTGGATTGTAGGTGGTGAAACCGGCTGCCAATTGGCCGCGGTTCTGGATATCGAGCAGCATCCGCGGCATGATCCGCGAAACTTCCTCAGGCCCTTGGTCGGGGCAGAGAGGGCTCTCTTCTTGATTAGGCAGGTGATAAATCGCCGCAATGCCACATTCGTGGAAGAGTTCACTCATAGAATCTCAGTTCAATCCTGCCGAGTTTTTTTCAGAAGACCCGCCGCGCAGCGTCACTAAGTGGGAAGGTAACGCAGAGGATAGTGTGGGCCGGAAGTCGCAAGCACAAAAGTATTTTAGAGAGGCATCCCTGAATCCTCAACCGTCGGGGCTGCGAACTCTCGGATTCCCCCATCACAATTCAGTTAGGTATGCAGCGATAAGGCCAGTTATGCTCGGTCTTTTCTGCGATTGGGCCGGTGGATAATCGATCGGAAGAACATCGCGCGAGCCCCCATGGCAAGCGGCCTGTCACACTCTAAGATATCGGAACGATCCTTTTCGTTTTTTTATTGGAAAACACCCTTCCCATGACTGATTTGCTGCGGCAGGAAATCGCAACCTCCGCCCATACTATCGTCGTTAAGGTAGGTACTCGCGTACTAACGACCGATCAGGGGGTGCTCAACGAAGAGCAAATCACCCACTTGGGTAGGCAGCTTTCGCAATTGGCGGCAGCCGGTCGGAATGTCGTGCTGGTTTCCAGCGGCGCCGTTGGGGCCGGGATGAGCCAGCTTGGCCTGACCAAGCGTCCGACCGACCTGGCCAAGCTGCAGGCCGTGGCCGCCATCGGCCAAGCCAAGCTGATCGAACTGTACGACCTCGCCCTGCGAGACAACGGCCGACACGCCGCCCAGGTACTGCTGACGGCGGAAGACCTCGACGATCGCCAGCGTTATCTGAATATTCGCAACACGCTGCACAGTTTGCTCGACTTCGGGGCGATCCCGATCATCAACGAGAACGACACCGTCGCGGTCGAAGAACTGATGCTCACCTTCGGCGATAACGACCGCCTGGCGGCTCGGGTCACCAATTTGCTACGGGCCCCGCTGTTGATCCTGCTATCAGACGTCGATGGGCTCTACAACGGTTCGCCCGAACTGCCTGATGCCCGCCTGCTGTCGGTCGTGCCGAAGTTGGACGAAGAGGTGCTGGGCTTTGCCCGCGATAAGAAGACCGGGCATTCCAAGGGGGGAATGGGCAGCAAGCTGGAAGCGGCCCGGATGGTCACCTCCGCAGGCGAAAACATGATCATCGCCTCCGGCCGCATTCCGGACGTTCTGCCGAAGCTATTGGACGGCGAAGAGATCGGCACACTGTTCCTCGCCCAGGGAAAGGCAGTCGCCCCGCGGAAACGCTGGATTGGCTACTCGGTCCAGCCCCGCGGCGAGTTGATCGTCGACGACGGTGCCGTGAAGGCGCTCGGCGACCAAGGAAAGAGCCTGCTGCCAATCGGCGTGACGAAGGTGAACGGCTCGTTCGACAAAGGGGACGTCGTCCGCATCTGTAGCGCCGGCGGCCAGGAAATTGCCCGTGGCCTGACCAATTACACTTCGGAAGAAGTCAGCAAGATCTTAGGCCAACGCAGCGACCAAATCGAAGGCATCCTGGGCGTTCACCCGTATGATGAAATCATCCACCGCGACAACATGACGGTCAGCCGGGTTTAAATTCACGCGGACAGCGAGGGCGCTAACGCAAACCGGTTAGCCCAGGTTGCGAGCAACCTGGGCTAACCACATGGCTACGGTTCTCATAGCGTATCGTCTCCTTGCCGACGGCTAAGACCACAGCACGTAGGCATCTTGGTTGGCCTGTTGAATTTGTTGGAACAAGCCGATCATGGCGTCGATCAATCGCTCGCTTTCTTTGCTGATTCTCGTACTTGGTAGATCAGGAAGCTCGCCTTTGTACGTTTTCACGTCGGCCAGCGCGGCGAGTAGCAGGCCCAACTCGGCATGCTCGAGGAAGCAGTAGTATCCCCAGCGGTAGTTGAAGCGATCGCTGAAAAGAGCCGTTCCGCCTGACAGCTTGGCGATCGTGACCGGAAAGAACTTTTTAGAATAGACTGGGATGGCGGACGATTCGAATTTGAGTCCGCGAACGTCATTCATGAAAGCTTCCATGGCCGCTTGATCCCATTGGGACGAATCGCGGGAGAGGTCCAGCCAGGATGGTTGGGCAAGTGTCTTGACCAGGCCGTTGATCGCGGCAGCGTGAGGGTGGGCCTCGGAATCAGGAGCATCCGCAGTTCGATCGAAGCTGAGCGAGTACCCCTCTTCGATCAACGCCCGGAGCCAGGCATTGGCGCGTGCGCACAACTCTGCGTTGCCGTAAATCGAGATCACACGGCGCTGGGCCGCCAATAGTAACTCGGCGTTGCCGCTCTCAAAGGTCTCGCGGATCGTTGCCAGGTTGCAACCGTAAAGATGCATCCGCAAGGCCATGACACTTTTTCCCTCGGCTTACGATTCGCTCTTCTTCGGGAAGAAACGCTCCAGATGGGCTTCGTCGGGCGGCGTGGTGATCAGCGAGACCAGCACCATTGCGATTGCCGAGCCAATCACCATCGTGGCGGCTGGGTTCATGCCGAAGACCAGGTAATGCGAATTGCCGGCGAAGTCGGAGTCGATGAAGAAGTAAATCCACATCGCGATTGCCGAGATCACACACGCATACGCCCCAGGCTTGGTAAGCCGCTTCCAATAGAGCGACGCGAGCACCAGCGGGAACATGCTCGAGAATCCGGCGAATGTCCACACACCTAATGAGAAGACACTCCTCGGTTCTAAGAGACTGAGCCCGTACGTCACCGCCACGATCGCGATGATAAAGCTCCGCGCGATGACCACGACCTGTTTGTCACTGAAGCGATCTTTGCCGCCGTAATGGACCACAATGTCTTCGGTGAACATCGTACCGATGCACAAAAACTGGCTGTCGAGCGACGACATGATCGCCGCCAGCACGCCTGCGATTAACAGGCCTGATAGGAGCGGCGTACTTATGTCCGACACCATCTTCGAGAGCACCGCGTTCTGGTTGAAGTGCGGCGGAATCATCGGGGCAGGGCCGTTCATCGCGGACGTTGCCCAGACACCAACCAGCACACAGGGAATCCAGACGATGGCGATAAACAGCGGATGCAGCACGACCGGGGCTTTGAAGCTACCGGCGCTTTTGGCGGTTAGCCAGTGCTGGAACAAGTGCGGGAACATGCCGACCGACAGCGGAACGAACATGTACGAAATGAACTGCAGAGGAGTGATGTGACTGGGCGGCTCCGGCGACCACTTGGTAGCCTTGTAGACCCCTTCGACACGCTTGCGCGACCACTTCTTGCCCTTTTTCGGATCGTTTGGATCGAGGTCGTCTTCCGGGTGGCCGAGATTCTTGTTGTACATCTCGTCGGTGAACGCCTTCTTCGACGCGGCCGGATTTCGGGCGACCTCTTCCAGCTCATGTCCGGCAAGAATCGCCTCGCCCCACGAAGCTGGGACTTCGTCTGGCATCTGGCGGTCGTCCTGCATGATGTACGCCTTGTTCTTTTCCAGCGTAGTAAGGTTCAATAGGCCTTGCTTGGCGGCCAGGGTCGCTTCGGCTCGGGCTTTCCAGTTGCCGAACTTGGGACCTTTGTAGGCGGCCAAGGCTGCTTGCTTCTGCTCGTCGGTAAGGACGGATTCTTTCTTCTCGTCGGTCAGGTAGTTGTACTCGGCCAGGCTTCGCCACTTGGCCAGGTCGGTTTCGTACTTCTGTTGATCTTTTTCGGCGACCGAACGCATCAACTTGCTGGGGTTCTTCTCGGCCACCGCTTGGGATGCCGCTTGCAGACCGCCCAGGTGGTCGGAAATGATCCAGAAGGTAATCACCCCTAAGACCATGAAGATCATCGTCTGGAACGCATTGGCCCAGGCCGTACCACGCATACCGCCGAAGAAGACGTAGACCAGCACCACGATCGAAATCACCAGGCTGCCAATCGCCGGCGGAACGCCATAGTCCCACGGGGCGAAGAATTCGCTGCGGAAGGCCCCTTCGGTCACGGCGCTGACGACGGTACCGGCCGACATCACACCGATCAGCAGGTAAGGAATCACCAGGCCGACCAGGATCGGGAACATCAGCACGCCGATCTTATCGCTTTGCAGTCGATCGCGGAAAAACTGGATCTGTGTGGTATAGCCGTATCGTTTGCCGAACGACCACAACTTGATCCCCAGCACAAAGAAGCAGAGCGAGTGAATGATGCCGCTGGAGGAAGCCAGCAAACCATAAACGCCGACTCCTTCCTTGTACGCTTCGCCGGTCGAACCAACCAGCGCGAACGCGGTCATCGTGGTGCCGAACAAGCTCATCAGCAGCAGGAACGGACCAATCGAATGGCTGGCCAGCATGTAGTCTTTACTGGAGCCACGCGAGAGCAAGCTGGCACCCAAACCGAGGGCCAAGAGCAGGCCCAGATAAATGCAGATAACAATCAAAGGTGTCATTATTCGCCCCCCTCCGATTCGCGCTGAACTTCGTCGATCAGGTCGGTCGGCCAGGCGAAAATGGTCGCCAGAAACCAGACAATCGCCGCCCCGATGGAAATGCCGGCATGCCACAACAGCGTGATCGGCATGAAGCCAAAGACCAGGGTGTCGTTGTCCCAAAGCCAGAGGTCCTGGCGGAGGATGATGAGGGCTACCACTAGTAGCCAAACCACGTATCGCATGGGAGTGCTGCCTTGGAGCTGGAATGGGGCGGGAAAACACGTTGAGAAGACAGTTGGTCGAACAACTATTGGCACATTCTAAACACCAGAATTGACCGATGCCATACGAGATAGCGACTTTTCCGCGGTTCCTGATCCATTGGAGTCTCGAATCGCCAGCCGCTACACTGATGGGTGTGACCTGTTTTCAAACCATCCCGCCGGTCTTGCCGCCTGCCACTTGCCTCGTTGAGGAATCCCCTGAAATGTCCAATTCGCTTTCTCGCCGTCAGTTGTTGGCCGCTTCCGTCACCGGGGCTTTGCTTCCCGCCGCACTGCAGGGGGCCGAGACCTCCGGCAGTGACCCTGCCAGCCTGGTCGAGCCGCAGCGAACCACGCCGGTCGCCGGCACCTTTGACGTATTGGTTTGCGGCGGCGGACCCGCAGGGATCGCGACGGCAATCAGCGCCGCACGTAGCGGAGCGAGCGTACAGATCCTGGAGGCACATGGCTGCCTGGGTGGCGTCTGGACCAGCGGGATGCTTTCGTACGTGATGGATGCCGAGAAGCCCGGGCTCAATGCGGAGCTGCCGCGGCGATTGGAGAAGATGGGAGCCTTTCGCCCCAGCGGACCGAAGAACTACATCTACGACATCGAAAGCATGAAGGTCTTGCTTGAGCAGCTTTGTGACGAGAACAAGATCAAGGTGCAGTACCATACCCGGATCGTGGCGGTCGAGAAGGACGGGGCTGGACGTGTTCGCGGGGTCGTCACCGAATCGAAATCAGGACGTCAGGCCTGGCGGGCGCATACGGTCGTCGATACGACCGGCGATGGCGACGTCGGCGCATTGGCGGGCTGCAGTTGGGAGTTCGGGCGAGATCAGGATTGTCCCTGCCAGCCGATGTCGATGATGGGGATCATTACCGCCAGCCCGGAAGCTCTGCAGCAGTTCGACCGTTTGAAAGGTGGGAAGAAGAAAGTCGAGTTTCGGGAGTTTATTCAGAAGGCTGGGCATGATCCGTCGTATGCCTTGCCAACGCTATGGTACATGGGTGGCAGTGTCGCGGCCGTGATGATGAACCATGAATATGGTGTCCATCCGTTCGATGCCGCCGAGGTAACCGAAGCAACGATCCGGGCACGGCGCGAACTGTACGAGATTTGCAGCGTCTTGAGAAACGTTGGCGGCGTTTGGAGTGACTGCCGGTTGGTGACCACCGCCGAACAAATTGGTGTCCGCGATGGCCGGCGGATCAAGGGCCGCTACTTCGTCACGGTCGACGACGTCCGCACCGGCGCGCGGCATGAAGACGCGATCTGCCGCAGCGAGTTCAGCGTCGATATTCATGCCGCGACCAGGGAAGCGAATGACAAAGCAGCCTACGGGACTGCCGGCGTGAAAGCGAAGCCGTTCGACATTCCACTACGGGCTTTGATCGCGGCCGATGTCGATGGTCTGATGATGGCCGGGCGCTGTATCAGCGGCGATTTCTTCGCCCACGCCAGCTACCGCGTCACCGGCAACGCTGTCGCCATGGGCGAAGCGGCTGGGGTGGCTTCAGCGTTGGCAGCCAAGAACGGCTGCCTTCCACAAGATGTCGCATGGAAGGAAGTTTCCACGCAGCTTGGTCAGCTTCGTGCACCAGCCTAATCGCGGGTAAGAAGATAGAGGTTCGTCCCGTAGGGTGCGAGCAGCGCAGCGCATCGCACCAAATGCGGTCACCATCACGAAAAGATGGTGCGATCCGCTCGGCGAAGGCCTTGCTTCTCACACCCTTGTATCTTCAACAGACTGTGGTTTCCAATAAGAAAAAGCTCCTTGGTTGCCTGTGAGCGTAGCGAACAGGCAACCAAGGAGCGGTAGTCGGCAGATCGTCACACCCTCGGTCGTAAAGACCGTCTCGT
>WGNR01000022.1 GCA_016124445.1 bacterium | reverse complement strand
TACCCGTTCGACTCCCTCTTGATCGAACTCAATTTTCAGGAATTCGAAGAGAGATTCCAGGGGCTCTAAGCGGTTTTGCAGTAGTGACTCGTAGAAAACGACGTGGGCCTGGCCGGCTCTCAGGTGATGCCTGGGAACGTAGTGGAAGACGCACCACAGAAAGACGATCCGCAAATAGAAATCGGCCTGCGCGATCGTCGGTGCGATCTGCTTGATCAGTGGGAAGTCCTCCAGCAGCGGTGACTGGGAAACGATCAAATCGAACACATCCTGGCTACCATCGGCTTCCTTTCCCCAGCCGAGCCGAAGCCACGAATGGGCAACTTGCAGCGGGTGGCGGATGATCAGGACGATTGGCCGTGAAGAAAGCTCCGCCAGCCAGCCCAGCATCAGGTTGCAGCGGATATCCTTCACGAGCCGCTTTCGGTACGTCCCCGGCAAATTATCGCGATCGATCCAGGAGTTGCTGACCTTCCCCGCCAAAATCGCCCGGGCCGCCGACTCCAACACTTCATCCGAAGTCCCAGGGGCAACGTACTGACAATACCGAAACGCCTGAGCCTCGGGCGTCCGAGCCGCCAGAAAGGGCTCGAATAGAATCCGATAGTCGCGGCTAGAATTAATGATCTGACTCAACCAAGTCGTCCCACTTCTTCCCATCCCGACGACGAAGATATATCGATCAGGCGGGGCTTGATCGAGCAATAGGTTGCTTTGATGCATTGTGGTTACGAGGTTTTAACGGGCGAGCAATTAGGTACGGCAAAACGGACTTGAGCCGAAGCAAAGAATTACACCTGATGTTGCTGACCCACAATGTTATGATTCTGTGGTGGGCCTGAATTTTTTGCAGAGCCAGACCGAGTTCGTTTCCTGCTTTAGCCTCAAATTGACCCCCGTCTTTGTACTTCCTCGATACGTCCCCGGCTGATTATCGCGATCGATCCAAGCGTTGCTGACAATCCCCCGCCAAAATCGCCCGGGCGGCCGACTCCGAAACTTCATCCGAAGTCCCCGGGACAACGTACTGACAATACCGAAACGCCTGAGCCTCAGGCGTCCGAGCCGCCAAAAAGGACTCAAGTCGCCCCACTCCTTGTATTGGAATATTACTTTGTAGTCCCTAGAACCATTGGCAGCTCACTATTTAGTGACCACAATAACAGTTCAGTCCCCTCGTTAACTCGTTCAGGACCATCTATCCACCTAACGATCACCCGTTTGCAACGGACATCACGGATTTCGACAATTCCATATACGAGACTGTTTTCATTTCGAAATGAAATTGGAATCGTTAGATCAGGCCAAATCTGGAGCCCGGAGGATTTGGCAAGCAAGGCTTCGCTCAGTTTTGGACGTTTGACCGAATTCCTTGTAGAGACCGGGTTCAAGCTGTTAAGCAGTTCCTCGAAAGAGCGGATTTCTTCCAATGTTCTATTAAAGGTCGGAAATTTACCCACCATCGTCGTTTTCATGTTGAGGTGAGTATCTTGGGAGTGTTCCTCGAATTTTCTTTTGTCGGAAACAAATCGACCGTAAATATCTGTTGCGGGTAATTGAATTTCGCACTCTGTTGAGTTTTGAATTGCCCTTGTAAGTGAGCACATAACGTGAGAATCGGAAAGCACATCCATTAAATTTGACTTCATTTCCGAAAAGCCTCGTTGCCGCAGTTTGCATGGTGTTCCATCTGAAAGGAACAAATCAATGTGGTTTTCGCTATCTAAATTCCATGCGATTGTTGGATCACAAACGACCACCGACACAACGCTCTCATTAATCCGGCTCTTACAATACCCAATCATTTCTAGCACTCTAGTTGAAACGCGGTGTGAATCCCCAATCAAAAAGCCAATCTTCGACCTGATTTTCAAGGATGAGCTTTTCGGCTCTATTTCTTGCAAGGTTCCCGCCGAGTCTGTTCGTCAGAACGGCTTGTCGAAAATGCAGTAATTCGTGAGCCATTGTGCTCAAATCAAATCCCTCGTAAAAAGTGATCGTATTTGTTGCTGAATTATACAGTCCAAAGATTCGTCTGCCATTTTCTGGATCAACTGGTGCTTCATTGAGCGCGGGGACAAATGTTCCATTCCTCGCTCGAAATGCGGCCTTCAGATCAGATATTTCTTTTAAAACCTGGGCACGCTCGGGACTACCCGGCGGCAGTGTAAGTCGATGGGATCCGTAAAGCTCGCTTATTCCTGCTGCTTCGCCTACTTCTGCCGCACCTGCCTCAACAATAGCAGCTTCTTCTGCGGCAGCCGCCTCCGCCATAATTGCCTCGACACCCATTTGTAACTGCATCTGGCTGGTGATGAAAGGAATTAAGGCCGGATCGCTGTAATCCAAAACGTAGGATTCCAGAACGTCGTCAGCACCATATTTCTCTTCCCGATCCCACCAATCATTCAGAAAAAGGTAAGACCCTATTGTAAAGATGAACGTTCGGCCGGATGTCGTTGCGGAATAGATCTCTGCTCGAAGATACCACGTGTTGGCAGTGGCACCGATCGAGGACAGCGTTCCCGCCAGTCCAGCAGATGCTGAAGCGAATGAGACCCCAAGGAAAGTTCCACCCCCGAAGACCCAAAAGCCCCCTGCAGCCAAACCCGCTCCTACACCTATTCCGCCTGCGACATAGAATGCGGTGTCCCAATGCTTGTCCATCCGAGAGGGATGCGTCAAGTAATACCAGTAGCCTTGCCAAAAAGTAGGACCATCCGGTCCGTAGTCAACACTTGACTGGGGAGCAGATTCGCAAGCCTGGATTTCTTGAATGAGCTTTAACTCGGCTTCGATCGTTTCCCAATCTTTCGACGTCCAACTGGCGGCCTGGGCGTCTACCTAAGAAGCTTGACCAAAGAGGGTAGATCGGGCGTTGTCACCCGTCCAGGAGAATGTGATGTGGAAGCCCGCATAGAGCTTACCTAGAAGCATCTGCAAGCTGTGCGGCATAGTTGTCCATTTCATTCGCATCAGCGAAGACAGGGCTACCCATGTCTTCCAAAAAGACAATGCACTTTTCTACTCGCTCGTCATCATCATCCATCAACGTGTATGCCGTCCCATCTGACCCTAAATAATGAATCAGCCCCGGCTGGATGTGGTCCGTTCTAAGAATCCAAAAAAGACTCAAATCGGCGTATTGGAGAAGATGAGATCTGATGTCGATTGCATTCCCGTTCATCATTACCGCACCTAAGGTTTAGGAATTATATCAATGCCGGTGGCTCTAAAAATGGTTGTCTCATCGAGCCCCGTGATGATCTGCGATATGGGACGCGGACCATTCGGGTTTCTCGCCCAAATCGAATTTAGCACATTGATGTCTGACACTGACGGTAATCTGTCTACAAACCCAACAATATCTGGCGGATGGGTGTGAACAATCGGTCGGACGCCAACGGGAATAGAAACGGTATTGCTGATCCCATTTCGCAAAACGTACTGACCACCTTCACGGGTTAGCAAATATTCTACACCATCTCTGATACTCAGTCTCCAGATGTCATCGAACACCACGGTTTGTTGGTCTAAAACAACACCGGATTGGCCCGGCATCGTGTTTGACGACAGCAGCTCGTCGATTGTTGTAACTGGTCGAGCTCCACTTGTGTTTAGTACTCGACTACCTAAAGCCCCTTCACCAGATTGGAGTATTGCCACTTCCGACGCCGCAAATTCAGCATACTGTGCTTCCACGAAGGACGCAAACAGCATCTGCTCCACTGCATAGAATGCAAAAAATGGAGTATCAGGATTGTCCCGGATATCTTGAAGAATCGATCCAGCAGCTGCTGTAGGGTTCCAGTTATTATGGTAAAGATTAACCCCAAATAACGCACTGAGTCCAAGTCCCGTACCAAAGGTTGCTACGTAAGGGGCGGCAAAAAAGTATCTGACGTTGAGGTTCAAATACATTGAGGATAGGGATCCCGCCACCCCAGAGGACGCTGCCGCTCTGAATGACAGCCCGAGAAAAGTTGGTTCCAACCAGAGCCCGTTCGCTCCGAGAACACTACTCCCGAGAATTCCACCCCCGGCTCCCCACCCAGCCACCCAGATGCCCGCCGCAGCCCCACCTGCGGCCCCAGCTACCCCGAGTGAAGCAAAGAATCCGATCTGTAAATCGGTGTCCATCTCCCACCAGTGCGTGAGGTAATACCGGTAGCCTTGCCAAAAAGTAGGACCATCCGGCCCGTAGTCAACACTTGACTGGGGAGCAGATTCGCACGCCTGAATTTCTTGGATGAGCGTTAACTCGGCTTCGATCGTTTCCCAATCTTTCGACGTCCAACTGGCGGCCTGCGCCTTTGCCTGGACGTCTACCTTCGTAAAGAATGTTTGCAGCAGGGCGTCTTGTTTGGCGAGTTGGGCGAGCGTGTTTTCTTTGGTCTGTCGCTGCTGAGCGGCCTGCTCGGCACGCGCATCAGCCAAGTAGGCAACGGCCTGCTGGAACTTCTCGCGCTTGGTGAGGGCCGTATCGACGGCGTTATCGACATTGGTCCCGCGACTATCGGCAGCGTCGCTATAGGCCTGGGTCGCCTCGTCGACATATTGAGCAAACGTTGCCAGCCATTCTTCCAGGCTTGCCTTCGAGGCGGCCTCGACATCTTCCTTCGCCGCCGCCAGGTCCGCCAGGATATCGGACTTGTCTTCCGTAAACTGAGCCAGCGCGGCGTCGCGGTCGGCGATCGCCACGTCGCGATCGGCGATCGCTTCGCTACGAAGCGCATTGGCGGAATCGAGCAAGCTTTGCAGAACGGATGAAGGCACATCGGGGACGCCGTACAAGGTTGCCATGGCGGCATCGAGGGCCATCACCTGGTCAACGCGTGGACCGATTAGAGCCGCGTTGAGATCGCCGCTGGACCGAACCAGGTCGATTGCCCGCGAAGCTTCGATCCGACCGTCTATTTGTCCCTTGGCGCCCACACTGCCGATCGAACCGCCATTGGAAGAGCCAAGGGGATTGAGGGCGGTAATACTGGCATCGATGTTGCCGTAGCTGAAGATATCGTAGCGCTCGGTACCATTGAGATCGCTGTAAGGATCGGTGTAGACGTAATCGTACCACGAGTCACCCGACCCGATATTGCGACCTGCGGTGATTGTTCCCCGAATGTCACCCACGGCCCACAGGCCGGCAATGCCGTAGTAATCGGAGTTGGCCATGCCAATATCGCGGCCTGCGTCGGCGGTTCCGACAAAGTCGCCGTAGGTATGAATGGCCAGATCGCGGGTAGAGTGGTAGCTTCCGCGAACATCGTCGTAGGCGAGAACCAACAGGTCTCGACCTGCTTTCGAGACCCCCGATACAATCCCTTCACTGATGATCCCCAGATCGGCCCCGGTCAGGAAGGCACCATCCATACCGCCGAGATTGTACAGCATGGCACCGTCTCCGGCGTCGACCGATCCGGAATAGAAGCCGCCGGTGTAGACCAACGCGTCGTTGTAGGCGTTCACCCCGCCGGTGGCATTTCCGACAATCGTGGCCACGACGCTTGAGTTGGCTGATTCGACGACACCATTGAAGTCTCCGCCAACGTAAGCGTAGGCGCCGTCGTCACCTTTCACGGCGTAAGGACCGTAGGCCGTGCCCATGGTCACCAAGGCGGCAAATCCACCAGCCATCACTCCCCCAAGAGCGGAGTCGATGCCATACACAAATGCGTCCTGGCCAGCATAAATCGAGCCCTTGGCTGAACCGAGCGAAATCGACGCCACGGAACCGTCCGCGTGGATGCTGCTCTGGTAGTCGCCCAGGGACCAGTTGTAGACGCTTCCGCCCGAGGTGATACCGATGTTGCTGTTGCCTTCTGAAGCAGCGACCACGTCACCCGTCGCTTCGACGCTTCCACTGAGATCGTCAATCGAAGAAATTTGAACTGAGCCGCCGGCATGAACGAAGGCTTCTAGTCTGCCAGTAGTCGACAGCAATACGGAGCCAACGGCGTCGACGGTGATATGGGAACTGTCCCCCGATATGATATAGGCAGAGTCTCCGACCGTTACGGAGTTTTCGACCCTGTTGAGCGCGACGACAGCGGCACTTTCTCCGGCGGAGATGTCTCCGGTGACAGCACCCCAAGCCTGGACAAATACATTTTTGCCAGCAGTTAACTGGTCTGAGACATTGCCGCCAACCACTAAAACAATATCCGAACCGGCGGTGACGGTCCCCGTGACGCTGGCCAACGTGGTCGCTTGAACGGCCAGCCCTGCGTCGAGCGTGGCACTAATGGATCCTGGTGCGGTTGCCACAATGTTCACCCCTGCAGAGATCGATCCCGAAATCTCGTCCCCAGCACTAACGACGGCCGAGCCGGCAGTGGCAGTGATTGACGATGAGACCGTACGCATGGCGGAAACGTCGGCGAATGTTTTGGCATTGACCTCGCCAGTCACGTCCATGCCCGAAGCGATAACCGGTCCGTTGGCCGAAGAAACGCTACCCGATACGGAATCGGTAGCGGAAACTACCACGGCACCATTGTACCCGGAGACCGAACCGGAGACTTCCTTTCCTGCGACGACCAGGGCTCCACCGCGACTTGTCGTGACATTTCCGCTGATCGTGTCGTAGGATTTAACGCGGGCGCCGGCGCCCGCGCTTACGGCACTGGAAATCGTCGAGAGTGCTTCAAGTACCGCGCTGCCTCCTGCGGTGACATCGCCAGAGATTTCGCCAGCTGACGCGGCCAACACGCCGCCTCTTGCTGCTGTTAGTTTGCCGGAAATGCCCCCGGTAAGGTTGGCGACGACGGCCGACCGATGTGCGGTGACGTCGGAAGAGATGGACGCCGACGTGCCCGAAGAAACAGAAGATTCGCTGATTTCGGCCACCTGGCTGTTCGGGTCGTTGTCCGTAACAGAGTAAGAATAGTCGAACGATTCGCTTGAGAGACTAGCAATCGAAATGGCATCGCCTTCGGCCGAGACCGACAGATTCTTGTTGGCTTCGTCCTGCTGAATTAGGCCGGCGAGATTACTGGCCACCACCGAAGCATCGTCTCCTGCATTTGCGGTGTACTGGTAGTTGTTGTACCCGATGGTGATATCGAATGTGTCTCCATCTTCGACACCTGAGAAAGTAAGTTCGGCGGACTGGCGCTGTTTCCCGGTGGTGACGACTAGAGCGTTTCCATTATCTGAGCTAATGCCACTGCCGGAGATAGAGCCGGAAGCTTTGACCCCTACGCCGAGGGCACCCTTGGCTGAACCGCTGAAGTTGCCGCCGGTCCAGATGCTGGTGACTCCAGAAGAACTGTAGTCCCCCGATACGTTTCCTGGGGCGGTAATCTTAACGCTTGAGCCTTTGACCGAATTGGCGGATAGCTCTGCCCCGGAACTGACGCTTACCTCCCCAATGCTGGAAGTTACGTCCAGGTTGCTTACATCGCCATAGGATGAGATCTGAACGTCGTTGCGTGCGTTAAACGTGCCCGAAACCGAGGATCCGGCGGTAACCGACACGATTCCGTCCGTGCTTACATTGAGGTCAAGATCTCCTCCCGCGAACGCGGAGATTCCACCTGGTGTCGTGATAGTGCCAGTACCGTCGATGTTGCCCAAAGCGGCCAAAGCAATGGCACCTTGAACCTGCTCTTCCCCACTGAGAGAAATATCGCCATCGGCCACGACAATCAAATTGCCGCCTGCATTTACGCTCAGGTTCTCAACGCTGCCAGGCGTGCTTTCCGAGCCTTCTTCACCCGTTGCCCCATCGGCCGGTGCAAAGACATTCACGAAGACGGTTTGCCCCGCCGTAATGTCAACTCCTGAGGCATCGCCGTAGGAATTGATTACGACATTTCCTGTATATGCGTTGATGTCTCCTGATACGCCTGCGAGAGCAAACACACTGACGTCTTGATTAATCGACGCATACTTTCCGCTGACTGATCCGAGAGAATCCACGGAGATCTCATTCAGCGTAGTAACCTTGGCTTGAATGTCTCCTGTTGCTATCAATTGAGCACTGCCGAAGGTGAATACGGATTCCGGGATATCGATCTTTCCTCCTGCCAGGATGTTCAAGTCTTTACCGACGTGAAGCTTCGATGTTACATCTCCTCGTGCGCCGAGATATGCGGTATCTTGCGCCGAAATCTCACTCGAGATGTCACCCCAAGCAAGGACCGAGACGCTTCCCTTTGATGAGCTAAGTTTTGCCGACACATCGCCATAACTTGAAACTCCGAGATTTCCCTCACTATTGATTTTGCTTGAGTCCACTTTATCAAGGGCAGTGATTTCTACGAAACCATTATCACCCTTGGCATCGACCGTCGCTGAAAAACTCCCTGCGGCGGACGCAAGGATTTGTCCTGCCGATGTCGACAGGCTCCCCTTAATATCCCCTGCCGACATGATGGAGATTCCGGACTTCGCTGTGACACTGATATCGGCGTCACCAGCGACAAACTTGCTATCATCGGCGGTGAGATCTTGCCCTGGTTCTACCTTGTCGACGTTGTAGTATCCATTTGTTCGAATCGCGACCTGTCCGCTGGGGGCACTTATGTTGCTGCTTCCCGAGATCATCCCTACGTTGACGACGACATTTCCATTAGTTGATTTAACCGTTCCATCAAGCGTCCCTTTCGAGATCAGATAGATATCGTCGGCGCTAGTGAAATCTCCACTAGCGTTTTCTGTCGAAAGTTGGATGTTCTTTGCCTCGATTGAACCAGAAATCGAGCTAAATGATTCAGCAACCGCGTGCTCATTCGCAGTTATAGAGGCCCTGATCGCTCCAAAGGCATGCGTAATGACGCTTCCCTTCGAGGAGGTCATGGAGCCTGATATTCCTCTCAAAGATAGAGTGGCAATATCCCCCGTGGCTTCAATGCGACTGTCTATGGGACCGTAAGAAGCGACTTGAGCTGAGCCATCTCCGGCGGCGATATTTCCGGTGTTTGAGATTCCACCGAAGGCGAAAATCGTAGCGCCCATCGCAGAAGAGACGCTACCCACGATGGATCCTAATGTAGAAACGATGGCCCCTCCGATGCTAGAGGTCACATCTCCGTCGATGTCTCCATAGACAAAAACGCGAACAAGTCCCGTTGAGTTTACCTCTCCGTTTAGTTTTCCGAAGATATTCGCATCAGTCGGGCCAACCCCGACCTTTATATCGCCCGACATATCACCACGAATTGTGATCATGCCAGCCGTCCCATCGATGGAGATATTTCCAGTAGTATCACTGTCAGCGTTTATTGCTCCTGCGGAGCCACTGCTGGTAATATTCCCGGTGATGCTTCCACCTTGCTTGGATTTCTCGACGCCATCGGGCTTTTCGAGTTCGACGTCCTCGTTGCTTTCGCTGCCATCACCAAAAAACAGGTTCCAGATTTCCTCGATCGTCTGCGGGAAACTAAGGGCGGCAGTCAAGGAGGCTGGGGCTACTCCTCCTTTCGCAGTGATCGAAAGGATTCCCTGGGAACCTTCAATATCTCCGTCGATATCCCCGTAGGTATCGTTTCCTGCGATGATGTTGCCGATACCTCCGGAGGTGGCTTTTACCGCACCTGAAATACTCTTGCCAGCGATGACATCTCCGATGCCCTTGTCCCCGGTGACGTCTCCGCCAATGTCCCCCTTGCCGGCTGTAACGCTCCAGATGTAGCCGTCGGTGTCTACCTTACCGCCAATTCCCTCCGTTGCTGAAACAGGTCCTATGTCCTGCTTGGCAGTGATGCTTGATAGAATGCCGCCGTCGGATACTTCAACCTTTCCAATGAAACCTTCGGTGGCCTCGATGGCGCCGGTGATATTGCCGCCGGCTGTGATCGATCCGATGTATTGCTTGGAGGTAATCTTACCGTCAATCACTCCCCCGGATGAGATACTGCGGATATAACCGTCGGTGGCTTCGATGCCATTCGTCGCGGTAATTGAATCGGCTGAAACGCTTCCGATCAAACCTTTGGCTTTGACGTCAGAATTGTCGATGATTCCGCCGGCGGATACCGTGAGAATATCTCCTGTGGTAGCTTTGACCGATCCAAGGAGGTCATCCCCTGCAGAGACTTTGCCGATGTCTTCATTTGCGGTGATTCCCGCCGTGATCGAGCCTCCCGCCGAAACCGAGCCAATCGATCCAGTCGTGGCGTCGATTGAAGAATCGATGTCGCCTCCAGCCTGGACGATCCCCACATCGGTATTGCCCGAGATACTCCCTCCCTCAACTGCACCCGCCGCGCCGCCGATGTCTCCCGTCTCTGCAATCACTAAATAGACTGCACCTGAGCTGGAAGAAATATTGGCGGCAATGTTGTCATGTGCCACGACGGCCTGAATACTGTCGGTCGCCGTGATATCGCCGGTGATATCGCCTCCTGCATAAACGCCACGGAGTCCAGACCAAGAGCCAGTAGAGAATGTTGGACTACCTCCTAATTGGAACGCCCCGATTCGCTTTCCAGCAGTTACGCTTCCAACGTCTCCTCCAGCGCTGACCACCCCGATGTTGCCTTCCGATGCTGATACCTTGCTGATATCGCCGCCTGAAGCGATAACCGATCCGATATCACCGCTGGTTGCAGTCACCGATCCAATGGCAACTCCGCCGGAACTTGACCCACCATAACCAGCTGAAACCTTATAGATTTCATTGTCGGATGACACGGATCCGATCGTCCCTCCGGCCGAAACATTGAATACCCGTGTCGCATCCACGGTACCGATCGATCCACCCGCTGTTATCCGAACCGTAGCTGCATCTAACGTACCTTCAAAGTTCCCAGGGCCTTCATCAGTTCCATCGTAATAGTCTTCCTGCCCAAGTCGAAGATCGACATTCTCTACCCCGGATAAACCGTCAGTGATGTTTCCATCGGTGATCAGTCTCAAAAAGTCAGCGGTTCCATCCCACACGACCGAATAGTCGATCTGAGGTGTTCCCCCGTAGGACCCGCCGTAAGGATCTTCCTCGTAATGTCCATCTGTTCTTACGTAGAAGGCATCGCCGGACTCCGCCTTGATGTGGACTTTGTCATTACTATCGACCCAGGTATAGAACGCACCAACGCCATTCATAATGTTGTTGTCTGTCGAATTACTGACATCCACACTGCCGTACGATGTGGGAAGTGTGGCTACCTCACCACCGTGGAGTATCAGGGGATTAATCGTGATGGTTCCGGTATCCGTTTGGCCAACGCTGTTTTCGATCGTGTAGGAAATTGTTACCGGGTTAGACAGGTAATCCTCGCTCGTCGTGAATTCAAACGACCCGTCGGACTGATAGGAAAAACCTGCTTCGCTCGTCGTTACGCTGGTAAGTGATATTCCACCGTAACCTGTGTCGTTAGCGAGAAAATTTCCGGTAACCTTATAGCCATTCCACTTGTACGTGTCATCCGCCGCGTTTGTCCACGGGACGGTGGTATTAGAAGAACTGTTGTAGTCCGACACAATATTAAGGGTCCCAGTCGAAGTTGCCCCCGAACCGTCACCGACTGTGAAGGTCAACGTCCCCGAGAGACCGCAGTCACCATATCCGCCATAACCCCCATAACTACAGGCTTCCGGGTCGGGACTGTGAGTCCATATAAATGCCGAGGGGGTAGGCCCTGCGGACACGCTTCCATCGCCTTGATAACTCCAACTTACAATGGAAAGCTGGTCTTCCCAATCTTCATCGGTGAAGGACGGATTGATGGAAGTGTAGATATCATCGCCGGCGCTGTAGTTGAAGTGTTGTGTCGTATTCTTAGCTACCGGGGCATGGTTCATCACTTGAATGGTGACGTCCGCAGTATCCGTATGCCCGTGACCATCCGAGATCGTGTACGAGAACCCTGCATCTCCGACATAACTGGCCTCTGGCGTAAATGAAAAACTGCCATCGGCATTAATTGTCACGCTTCCGTGTTGCGCGTCTCCTGCGGTGATTGTGAGAGGGTCGTTTTCTGGATCGTAATCATTACTCAACAAAGACACGCCG
>WGNR01000005.1 GCA_016124445.1 bacterium | reverse complement strand
TAAAAGCCGGAGTGAAGGAACGGCGTTTCCGTGCCACGGTTTCGTCCTCGGTTACAAGACTCCAATTTCAAGCCTATTTTCACCGATCAATACGCGATTTTCTATCTTAATCCGTGGTCCTAAAATTGGGGTCCACTTCATAATAGTCATGGTACTCCTCTTCCAGATCCTTCAGCCCGCCAAAGAAACTATCGGCAACTCGCTCGGCCAGTTGATAAAGGTACGATCCATGGCATGCCTTGGCACGCGCAACAACCTCATCTCGCGTAAAATCGCGATCGACAGATGCAACGAAACCGCCATCAATCCACTTTAATATCGTTCTAGAAATTGTTTCATCTCCTGGCGTTTTCTCTGGAGTTGTTTGGTGGCGCTATCGGGAACAAGTTTAGCGTCAATCTTCTTGCACGCGTCGAAATACTGCAGGAGTGCGCCAGTTGTTCGTGGGTCACAAACTCCATTCCACTTTTCTATGGCAAATTGGTGAAAATCCGGGGAAGTTCGTTGTAGTCGTTCAGCGATGTCAGCAAGTGCGTCGACAACATAGGCGATATTTATCGACGGAGATTCTTTGGTAAATCTCGCCAATTCCTCAGCACCTAAGTCGAAATCTTCTTCAAAAATGGAGACAAGTGCATCTTTCGCGGGGTAATCGTAGTGGTTCTCTGTCACATTTATCAGATATAGCAAAAGTTGGACAAGATTGCCAAAATGGGAGCGTTCCAAGCGTGGACGAGCATCTCGAATCTCTTCTGCCAACTTGCGAAGGCTCCATGATTGTGGAATATCAAAACCAAACTCCGTTACATGGCCAAATAGGTTATCTGTAAGTTTGTCCCGCAGATCGTCATCCATGTCCCGCAGCAAGTCGAACAGGAGTTGAATGTTTAGGGTGTGAAAAGCTGCTTCATTAGATCTATTGATAAGACTCTTGGCAATATTTATGCGCTGTGACGGATCGTCTTGAAACCGCTTCCGAATTTCTCGGAGGTCATCCGGTTTAATTAGGTCTTCCTCGATCGCGAAGATCGATTCAACGAACGTGCTTTCGAACCACTTCTCATTTCTTACCAAATCATAGAGTGCATGATGGCCGTGTCGTTTTGCCACGAAAAATAAACATCGAGAGACACCTTCCGCGATAGTCTTATTTGCCGTCAGAACCGAATTGGCCTGAGCTAGAAACTCTTGTTGATCCTTTTGCCACACGACTTCGACCAAGTATTTGGCAATCAGAAAATCACGAAGTTCATCAAAGGGGAACACGAGAACTTCCCGCTCAACACTGTGCAATGCCTGCTCCAAGTCTTTTCGAAGTAGCAACTCTTCATAAAGGAGTTGCTCTAGGGCTTGTTTGTGCTGCGATTCCAGGTCCGCCAGAGCAACCGAGGAGAAATTGTTTTTTGAAAACATCCGTTCGATAAGGCCAAACAGTGAATTCAGGAAATCCACTTTCCCAAATAGCGTCGAGTTGTTCCGTTCATTCGCTCTATCGGACACAGCAGCGAGTTTGAGATCAAGATATTTTTGGAACAAGCGATCCTTGTAAATGTTGTTGATGTGCGGTAGCTGGATTGGCTCCGAGGAATGCAGATGGCCGTAGGTTTCACAGAATATTCGAAGTAGAAGAGGATTCCTCTCTAAATCCTGCCGGCAATTGTCTGACATGGTGACTCGCAAGCAAAACGCTTGAAGATAAGAGTCAAACATTCGGTGGGCATGCTGCGGACTCATTTGTTCGTTCAAGCGATCGATGCGAAGCATATTCTTTTGGAACGATGCGGTTGAGAATCCGCCAAACCGTGCCTCAAAGAACTCCGAGCGACAGCTAAGTACGAACCGAATGGACGCGTTGGAGGTCATTTGTCCAATACATTGCTCCAATGCAACGGAGAATTGTTGTAGGCTACTGTGCTCATTGATCGCGTCGATCAGAATAATACACGGCCGGTTGACTTCTTGACAAAGTCGTTCAATCGCCTGGTATGCATCGCTCTTCGAATTGGTGTTTGGGACCAACTGTCGCAGCATCCAATCTTCTAGGTCGTCAAGTTGGGCACATTCCAGCGATTTTCCGGTAAAGAAAGCGCCCGGTATGTCCAGTCGTAATTGGAATTGGGCTAGATCGCAGAGAAAGTTGGTCTTGCCGCGGCCTGCATCCGACAGCACAAGAAGAACTGAACATTTCAGGGCCTGGAGATGTCGGCGAATTCTGTCGACGGATTTGTTGATGTACCACCCTCCCGTCGAATGCCACCTTTTTTCAAGGACATACTTCGTATGATCATCCAGATTGTTTTCGTTTCCTGGTGGAGTGTTTAGAGTATCGGAGAGTTCACCTAATTTAGCGAGGGCTTTGTCGCAGCAATGTGGTACATCAAGTAGAGTTTGCGGTGTTGTGATATCCGAAGGCACCTGCAGGGTGGGCAACTGGTATTCGCGGCGCATCCGATTGAAGTGAGTTAGATTGAGGTGTGGTATCTCCCCTGAAGCTTTTTCAAAGTAAAAGATTGGATCGAGTAAGTTACGGGCACAGTCCTTAGAGTCACTAGTTTCTGTGAACAAGTTATCAATGAATTTTCCTGAACTGCTTTGCTTTTGAAGTTCTTTTTGAACGTGACTTCGAAGATGGTTGCGAAGCGTTATCGTCTGGGCCCTTCGGGCGGCAGGAATACGCGCAGCGACTTCCGGGCCAAGTCGCTGGAGAAGGGCATTCAGAGTCAACTCGCCACCACTTTTCGCATACTCAGCGGCGATCGCATAAAGTTGATCAGCCAATCTCGCAGCCGCAATCGGCGTGCCTTCTGTTACAAATGGACGCAGCGATTGGATCAGGGAGGTCTGATCTCTCGCCGCTTCTCCATTTTCTAGGTCGAATGGAATCGCTACAAAACACTTGAGAAACCGCCACAACTGATCGTTCGATGGTGATTTCTTAGAAACCTTGGTCACGATTATACGGAGGATGGCGAGGTACTCCGATTTTACTTTGAATCCGATAAGTTTTTCAAAGAATGCTTCGCTGGACTCGGACGTTTGGGCCCAAGTCAGAAGGTCGGGGAAATTCTTTCGGATTTTCTCGATGTTGGATGCCTCATCAAACCCAAGTCCGACGCGGTCATGTGCCTCGTTGAATTTGTTTCCGTTGAACTGCTGCCAACATTGCTCAATTGCATCCTGAAAATCGGTGTTTTTTTCAGTCAATCGAATTCCATGCTTAATTTGCAGCGAGAAGGTTGAAATCTGATTCTCGGAAGCGATGTCGCAAACCACGTCGTCCACCAAGTAGCCTCGGTTTCTCTGTTGTAAGCGAACTAATTGAATCAGGCCGTTATTCGTACCACGGCAGACTTCTCCAGAAAGAAGACCGGCCAGATAATAGACGGCGACTTTTAGTTCAAAGTGTCCCCCGCCTAACCCCGAAGAAAAAGGACTGACGTACACGGCATCAGTACCGGGGATCTTGGGTGTTTTCTGCTGCTGTTTCTTTTTCGCCATAATGCAATTTGTGCCAAAGACTAGACGCAAACAGAATAGTTTACCAAGCAGGATACTCGCGTCACACCCAAAGGGAGGGAGAAGCCAAGGAAGTACAAGATTGAACTGGCAATACTTCAGGAGCGAATCGTTCTACGAAAAGAGAATTGGTAAACTCGTCGGCTTCCAAGGCCAGGGGCCTAGGCGTGTGATGGTCCGCCTCGAAAGAGAGTAGCGAAGGACGCAATCGCCGAAATTACGATGGGCGGGGGCGGTGCGCGCGGGCCAGCAAGATCGATCTACTTTTGTTCGTCCATGGCATGCCGGATTTTCGCTAGGACATCAGCTTTAACGGACTCCGAAAGATTAGGCCAACGGTCATTCAGGTAGGCTAAATCCGCGTCGATTTCTTTGTCTCGTGCCCCAACTGCGTCGGATTCTGCGTTGCTCTGATCCGAGAAAGTAGTTTTGTTCGGCGAAAAGACACCTTCTTCGACTCCCCTAGGGGGTGCCTAAAGCCGCATTTCATGCGGCTTTTTTTATGCGCCCGTTTTCACGATCGCCTGTCTTCCAGGTGTTTTCGGCAATGGCTTGAGTGCAGTTATTGGATCGCGCTGAATTGTCTGGTTGCGGGCCGGCGAATGTCTGGCGGGGGAGAATCTCATAAGTGAGGGTCCTCTTAGCGACTAGCCTCCAATACCGACAGCTCTCGCTTCAATCCGCCGTAGAGTTGGTCGAGATCGTTTTCGGAGGGGACGGATTGTTGGCCGTCGTTGATTTCGATCAAAATCCATCGACCGTCTGCGGTTTCGGCGATGTCGAGTACGAAGAACGTTGCGTGCTTCGCGGCGATCTTGGCTAGATCTTCGGCAAGCTGCTTGCCCTCTGGTTTCAATTCCGCATGGGGTGCGCTGTCAGCGAGCGACCAATAGTAGCCATAGCTCAGGAGCCGCTCCTTGAGAAAAAAGAAACGCCATTCGTTTGTATGTGGAAGTCCATGGACGCCGAGTTCGTAGGTTTTCAGAGGAACGAACTTGCGATAGACGATGCCTTGATCGTGGATCGCGCTGTCCTCTTTCAGCCGATCGCCAATGGCAATGGCCTTGCGCTTTGTTTCGGCAAACATCTTCGTTCGCCAGTCATGTTTCTTCGACTTCATCTTTCCTTTCACAACGAACGGTCCTTGGTAGTTGCACTGGTGAAAGTTTGTCTCGTCCCAGGTTTCGGGAGTGAAGTCCTTCATGGCCTCGTAATAGGCGAACGTTGAGATCCAGTTGTGTTCCTCCAGCGAATTGATCAGGCGTGACCCCAACAGATGAAGGTCGTGCTCGAGTTCTTCGTAGAAGGGCAGAACCGAGTATCGCCCGATGACAATCGAGTCTCGGCAAAGTACTCGGCTCTCGTGGATCGGGAAGTACTTCTCCGCATGGCGAAGTTCATACTTGGTGGCAAACTCTTTTCGAAACAATAGAACAGGCTGCATGGCATGCACCTCTTAAAAAAACGGGGGGAACTGGCACCGAGAGAATTGCCGCGCGACGAAGAGACGTCATGAATATGCGGCGGAAAGTACCTTCACAGTTTGTCAAAGTATCAAAGGGATAGCTCCAGGGCAAGCCATTTATTGAGGCCTGCGCCGGCAATCTAACAGGGGCGACCAACGGAAGCCCCGGCATTCGTAGCAAATCGCTCAAACCTCGTATTAGATTCCGTGCGCAGACATCAATAATCTGAAAGGATGCCCGGACGTAATGAATGACTTGAAGTCGTCAAAACCCAGGATATTCCAGTGCCGCTTCAGTCTTCCAAGATGCCCCAATTCATTCAACCACCAACTTCCCATTCATCACCATCCAGTGCCCTGGAAAGGTGCAAAGGTAGGGATACGTGCCTGGCTTTTCAGGGGCCGTGAAGTAGATCGTGAAACTCTTGCCAGGCGGGACGATGTCCGTGTAAGCGATCACGTTTTCGGTTTTCGGGACGTACTGCTCCAGCACGGCGTTGGGGTCGGCGACGAATTTGTTGGCCAGGTCGCCGACCGTTTCCAGGGTGCCTGGTTGGATTAAGACCCAGTTGTGGGGAACGACGTCGGGGTTGGTGAACGTCAACTCGATTGTCTTGCCTGCTTTGGCGTGCAGTGTTGGAACGGAATAAGTCAGGTTCGGGCCTGCCTTGATGGTTAGTTTTTGAATGTCGCTGGTATCAGGCTTTTTCTCCCAGGGGTTTTTCTTTTTGTTTCCCAGCAAGGCCAGGTAAGTGGCGATGGGATGGGCGGCGATGATTTTGTCGACCGGCTTGTAGCCTGGGAACTTGGTGAAGGGGGCGTCGAGTTTGTGCACCGTGACAAACAGCTCTTGCGGCTGCTGCTGGTCGACCTGCAGTAGCAGATGGAGTTGGCTGACTGGTTGGATGTCGGGGATCTCGACAAACACCGCGTTGTCACTTACCTGATGAACGCCGGAAATCTCCAGTGATTCATGCCCGACGATGCCTGGGTGGCTGGGGGCAAGTTCCGGCGATCCGTAGCCAGGGCCGTAGTGGTAGTTCCAGGCCTGGGCGAATTGTTTTTTCGTTTCGCTAATCGCGCTCTTGTCGACAGGAAGGGCGAACTGGACCAGCACGCCATTCTCGTGAATGTGAAAGCGGGTTGGCATTTGCATCGGTTTGCCGGTGTAACGCACGCGCTGGAAGCAACCGTCATCGGGCGTGTATGATCCCCAGCCGGCCATGCCGCTAATGTAGAGTTGGCCATCCTGCGGATTGACTTTGGCACGATGGGCACCTGAGCGGAATTCGCCAACCAAGGGGACGATCGACCCTTGAGGCTGCCCGTCGACCTCGTCACGCAAGACGAGAAAGTGCGAGCCAGATCCGAATGACGTGTGAATGATGTGCCCGGACAGGGGGCCGAACCGCTCGTCATTGACTTGGACCTGGCCGCCGGAGCTGTTGTCGATTCCGCGCGGAAGGTAAACCAGCGGCAGCGCCGGCGGTTGGCCGTTGCGTGGGCCTTTGTGGCCGAAGTGGGGCGGCTGGCCTTGCTCGGCGGTTTTCGGATCGACCAGGCAAATCATCGAGGCCGGCGTCCAATCTCCTTCACTGCAGGGCACCGTTAGCTTGCCGTCCTGGCATAAGCCAATTCCATCCGGGTTGCGAAAGCCAGTGGCCAGCACATCGAAGCGTTTGCCATCGGCCGAAATGCGAATCAAGCCTTCTTTGCCGGCTGCCGTGTAGAATCGGCCTTCGGCATCGCGAGCAAGTCCACAGGTAAAATCATGCCCTCCACGTGACGTGGTATAGACGCTGGAGAAACATTCGTAGAAGTCCGCTTCGCGATCGCCGTTCAGATCAACCAGCCGCGTAATCTGATCGCGGCCGAGCACGTAGATATTGTTTTCCGCGACGACTACTCCCAGCGGTTGATGCAGGCCGGCGGCGAAGCGTTTCCAGCGGACGTTCTGCAAATCATCATCGAGACCACTAACGAGCCAGACGTCTCCGGTCATCGTGCTGAGCACGGCCGTGCCATCCGAAAGGAAATCGTGACCGGCGATAAACAGCAAAGAGCCGTAAGGATTATCGAACGGAAGCTTGATCGTATCGATCGCGTAGGGTCGCTCGTCACTTCCGCGTTGTCCCTTGGTGACCAGTTCCAGCGGCCACTGTGTCGGGGGATTCTGGATTTGGGAAGCCAGCGGATGTTCGCTGCGCGGGGCTACCTGACGTTGGAAATTACCATCGGTATCGACCCAAGGGGAATCGAGATACTCGACGTCCCCGATCCGATAGGCGAAGACGATGCGAGGCCCAACGCGGTAATAACCGTGGTACGCAAACGGTTGGTCTCGTTTCGTGTTCTTGGGAGTGGGAAGGAGTTCGCCGTCAGGCCGCAGTCCGTCCATGAAGCCGTGGCGAACTGCGGAGAATTTGACGAAGCCGCCGCGCCAGACTGCTTCGTAGGCCAGGGTTTCTGGATTGAAGCAGGCCGATAGTTTTTGCTTGTCCCCAAACTCGACGCAGATCCCTTTGCTGATCGCTCGGCCGGGCAAATGGGTGACGCCTGCGAGGACAGGCGACTTGTTGGTTTCGCTCCAACGCCCATCACGCCAGGTCTGTTCGTTTTGATTCCCCCAGTGCCCGTGAGTTCCTCCATCGAGTCCGGGGTAAGCAGGCAGAAGATGCGCGGCGGTGGCAGCATCTCGGAAGTGCAAAGCTTCTTTGCGATAGAAATCGTAGATGCGGTCGCGATTGACAGGCTCTTGCCACAAGGTCCAGGCCTTCGGATCCAACGGTTCGCGGCCGAAGACGAATTGGGTTGGCTTGTCGATATTCTTCAAACGATCGGCCAGATCGGCCGTGTGCCCCAACTCGGTGAGAAACCGAACGAGATCGCGCCGCTGGGAGACGCTCATGCTATTGGCCAAGCCGACCGGCATCAGCGTGCCGGTGGGACGTTCGGCTTCGATATCGTCCAGGAGAACGGTAGTCGACTTTTGACTGGCCGGATCGAAGATCTCAACGGCATCGGCCGATTTGTTTCGTTTGTATCCTTTCAACGTTTGTCCATCGGCAAGTTGGATGAGCCAGGTCGTGTAGTCGGCGTGGACCGTTCTGTCAGGCCAAAGGATCGACTCGACGATCTGCTCTGGTTTCAATCGCTTGCCGGCGTCACTCAAAGCGGGGCCAACGGCTCCACCAAAATCATCGACCTTGTGGCACGAAATACAGGCGAACTTGGCGGAGCGAAAGACATGCATGCCACGTTCGACGTTTCCCTCTTCCGCAGCCGCACCGACGATCGTCGCGACGAACTGCTCGTCGAACGCCTTGGGGATGAAGACCGTCTTGGTCGGGCCATCCTTGGTACCACAGAATTCATTGGTAGCGCTGTTAGCAGGGGAGGGTGGCTGAGGAGATTCGGCTTTCGCGGCACCGCTTGAAATCGAAAACCCAATGACCGCAATTAAAACGATCCGCAGAAAGCTGCACGCGTTGGGCGAGGAAGTGATCGTCATTAGGCGGATCGCTTGAGCAAGAGGGGAGGGGAGTCGGGGAGTGGGCAGTTGGTGTCGGTATTCTTTGGTCGTTTGCCTCAAAAACAATTTAAACCGACAGCGGGCGCGTTTCAATCAACCGTGACCAACCTCAAACTAGCACTTCTGGTTCTGTAACAGCCCTACTTCTTAATTACGGTTAAAATCTTTTGTCAGGCCGAGCCCGTCGTAGATAATGAAATGGTCCAATTGCGTTTCTGTTGAGTTCTCAAGAGCAGGTTGATGATGTTATCGAGCCAATGTGTGTTGTTCTGTCTGGTGTTGGTGTTTGCCTTGTCGGCCGTGGTGCAGGCCGATGAAAGCCCGAAGGATTCGAATGTCCTTGATCCTACGGGCGAGGATGTGAAGAAGCTGGTGGTAACCAGTGGGCAGCTCGGCTATCGCAACACGTTGGTGTTCTATACGTTTGCGGATCAGCATGCCGTGCTGCGGGTGGTGATCGATAACAAGTCGACCGATTTCCCCCTGGGGGCAACGCTCTTCCAGTTTGATAAAAAGGCCACCGCGGATGGGCTGGCGAAGTGGCTCAACAATCAACACTCCGACGGTCTCTATCCCGAAGTGCCAGAGCCGATCGCAACCGCCAAAGTTCCGGCCAAGCACGGCAAAGTCAAATCGTTCAAGCTCGATAAAAAAGAAACGCAGCCGTTCGGGACGTACGACAAGTACACCGTCGAGTTTGCGCTGAACGATGTGCCTCGCTTGGGCGGAATGAAAATCAAAGACTTCAAGGACGAGGCGACCGTTTACATCAAAACGGGAGAGGACTTCCCGTCGCCGCCGGCTCCGTAGATCGAGGATTGGGAAACGAGTTGATGGTGAGTCCTGCGAACAACGCACTTTTGTCTTGTGTGATGGAAGACCTTGGCTGCGGTAGCGAGCAAGTCATATTGCCTGCAACTGAGCCACTTTCGCGTTACTTTTGCGGCGATTCATTGATTGTCGTTCGCCGGAAGCTTTGGCAACAGCTATCGGTGCGAGACAAATCGCTTGCTCAGAGGTTTTACGCGGGACTGGATGAATCAGAGCCAGTTGCAAATTGCTTTGACTTATCGGAAGAATATCATGTTCCATCGGCATCCGAACTGGAGGGATTATTTGCCATTGACGGGGAAGGGCTCATGTATTGGCCTAATTTCAGGAATAGATATCCGGATTCTCATGGAGTGCTCTCGCTGGGTATTCCTCGATTCAGTGAGACTGAAGATGTCGCAATTCTTTACTTAGGCCAAACTTCCGGACCGTTGGCGGGTTGCGGTCGGTTGTATTCTTTCAAGGCGCAAAATAGTAATTGCTGGACGATTGCTGGCAGGATGGGATTGTGGATCTCGTGAGCGAACCGATTTCCGTCAACGAAGCGATTGATCGGTTGACTGAACTTGATGGCCAGATCGTCACCCTGGTTGGCCAATTGTCGCTTGAATTCGAGGGCCAGCGTATAGGTCATGTTCCGACCTCCGAACGCCGTGAGCCTACGCTAACGTTTCAAGATCGGTCGAGTATCAGGGTCGAGTTTGACATGGCTTCATTGCAGCAGCACGAGCAATGGCTCGATCAATTCGATGAGCGACATGTGTTGGTGGAAGGTCGACTTTCGAGCCCTATTTCACAGTTCGAGGGGTGCGGGCATATGGGATGGTGGCCCGCTTCTTTTACCGTGACCGCAATCAAAAAGTATAAGGCTCGATTTTGAAGCCAGTTGCGCTGAGAGGAGCTCTTCCCTTGATCGATCGCATTGCCCCCACGATTCGTCCTGATCGACCAGTGCGCGGCTATCAGCAGTGGCGATCGCTCCTGTTTCTGCACTGGCCGGTGCCGATCGATCTTTTGCGTGCGGTTGTGCCTGCCAGTTTGGAAATCGATACCTGGAACGGCGAGGCGTACGTCGGTGTCGTTCCGTTCGCGATGCAGGGCGTACGCAATGCAAGTTGGCCGAAGTGGGCTGGGATGACGTTCCTGGAAACGAACGTCAGAACATACGTCCACACCGGCGGGAAGCCAGGCGTCTATTTTCTTTCGCTGGACGCAGCGAGCCGCCTGGCCGTTTGGGGTGCGAGAACCTTTTGGGGGCTGCCTTATTTCTATGCCGATATGCGGCTTGAGCAGGATGGCGAGAAAGTGCTCTACACGATGACTCGCCGCCACAGCGAAGCCCGGTTGCATGTTCGTTATCGCATTGGCGCGGACCTGGGGGCATCGATGCCCGAAACGTCCGAGCATTTCTTTTTAGAGCGATACCTGTTGTTTCTGGAGTATCGCGGGAAGCTTTATTCAGGCCAGGTTCATCACGCCGCGTACCCGGCTAAAGCGGCTGAGGTGCTTGAGCTGGAGCAAACCATGATCGAAGCAGGCGGCCTGGGAGCGATCAACGATCGACCGACGTTCGCCCACTACTCGCCCGGAGTGGATGTCGAGGTGTTTGGGCTGACTAGCTGCGATGAATGATTGAGGCCAGATCGGGGGCTTTTCTCTGCCCCCGACCTTATAGGTGCATTGCGATTGTCACTTAGGCCTTCTTTACCGCCTCGACGATACTGACTCCGCCGTCGGTTGGGATTACCTGGGTTAGCTGGAAGCCAGCTTGGTCCAGCAGTTGACGGAACTCTTCTTCCGTTCGTTCTTTTCCGCCAGGGATCATCAACATGACCAGGTCGAGGAACTTCGCTGGGTTGGGATCGTTGCCTGGCGGGATGACGCTGTCCATGATTAGCAGCTTGCCATCGGCCGGCATGGCCTTGTGACAGTTCTTCAGAATGGTGATCGACTTTTCGTCGTCCCAGTCGTGGATGATGTGCCGCATCATGTAGACATCGGCACCTTCCGGAATCGATTCAAAGAAGCTGCCACCGATAAGCTCGCAGCGATCGGTCAGGCCGGCTGCTTCCATCGGGGCCTGGGCACGCTCGATCACGTGGGGCAGATCGTACAGGATCCCTTTCAGGTGGCCGTTCTTCTTCAAGATAGGAGTGATCTGCGATCCGTTGCCGCCGCCGATATCGGCCACGACACTGATTTTCGAGAAATCGTAGGCGCCAGTGATCAGATCGGACTCTCTTCCATGGACGCCAACCATGGCTGCATCGAAGATTTTCGCCTTGTCGGGATGCTCGCCCAAGTACTCGAAGATCGGCTTGCCAAAGACTTTGTCAAACGACATTTTGCCGGTCTGGATAGAGTAGTCGATATCGCCCCAGGCCCGGAACTGTTCGTCACCCGACATCAAGGCCAAGGCCTTCTTCGAGCCCGGCACGTCGGTTTGCAGTAGCTCGCCGATGGGTGTCGAAGAGAACTGGCGGGACTCGCCTTCGGCAAAGATCCCGACACTGGCCAATGCTCGCAAGAGCCGATACAGAGCATCAGGGTTGGTCGACGTCTCCGCGGCCAACTGATCGATCGACTTGGGACCATCCTTAAGGTGGTCCGCCACGTTGAACTTAGCCGCAGCGTAGATGGCCTGGGAAATCCAGTAGCCAGTGATCATCCGGTCCAGCTGCATGGTAGGCGGTACTTCGGTCATTGAAACCCTTTCCTTGTGGTCTTTGTTGGGGCGGCAACTCCATGCCCGAATTGCTCGTTTCAGTTAGAGTTCGTGGAGCGCCGCTGATTTTACCAACCGGCGATTCGCCCAGGTAGCAGGCGAGGCGATCCGCACTGCGTCACCCTTTTCATAAATGGTTTTTGCTTTTTGGCGGCACAGGAAGTGCGGGTGCAGGTGGGTTGTTCGAGTCAACTATGGGGGTCAAACTGAGGGCCTGGTTGGAATGTATTGGGAATGAAGGGAAAGGTTCGCGGCCGCGATCGATCGTTAAGCATTCCGGTCCGGTACTTGTTGGTTGCATGATTCAGGTTTACTTCAGAGTTAGGGCGAAGGGCCAACATGTTGAATGTTTTGATCGTCGCCATCGCGTTGGGATTGGCAGGCTACCTGGCTTTCTCCAAGCGGCTGACTAAGTCTTCGGCTTGGAAGGCGACCGTGACGCCGCTAGCGTCGATCATGGGGAGCGGGTTTCTGGTCAGCGCACCGCTGTTGGCCGGGATCGTGGGGAACCTGGCGGTTGTCTGCATGGCGATCTTGCTGCTGTTGGCTTACGGTGTTGGCAGCGCCATTCGATTTAATATTCGCCATTACGAACCGATCGAACACATCGGCCGGGGACCGGCCCACATGCTCGCGTTTCTCTCGCGGATCGTGCTGGCCGGAGCCTACTTCATTTCGGTGACTTACTACTTGCAGCTTCTGGCGGCATTCCTGCTAAACGCGCTGGGGCACAAAGACCCGTTTATTGCCGATGTGATTACGACAGCCTTACTGGCCTCGATTGGGGGCGTCGGCATGTGGCGCGGATTGGGAATGCTCGAAAACCTCGAGAAGTACGCCGTCGCGCTGAATTTGGGGATGATCGGCGCGCTGCTGTTTGGGCTGGTGGTTTATAATGGCGAGTTGCTCTTCACCGGCCAGTGGGCGCTGCCGGATATCTCGTCCGATATCAACCTGCACGACTTCCGCGTGCTGATGGGCTTGTTGATCGTTGTCCAGGGATTCGAGACTTCCCGTTACCTGGGGGACGAGCATTCTGCCGACCAGCGTATTCAGACGATGCGCTGGGCTCAGTGGATTTCGGCTGCGATCTATCTCGTTTTTATCAGCCTGGCGACGGTGCTTTTTCACAGCAACATAACAGCCGACGTAACCGCGATTGCCGCGATGAGCAAACCGGTGGCGGTCGTGCTTCCTTTGTTACTATCGATCGCCGCGATCGGCAGCCAATTCAGCGCGTCGGTTGCGGACGATGCTGGGGCAGGGGGGCTGATCGAAGACATTACCCACCGCCAACTGCCGATTCGTTACGCCTATCTGTTGATTCTATTGGTAACGATATCACTGACCTGGGAAACCAACGTCAATCAGATTATCGCTTACGCATCACGCGCGTTCGCATTGTTCTATACGCTGCAGTGCGCGGTGGCATTTACGCTTACCTGGGAGAACGAAGACATTAAATACCGATTGCCGCGTCTGATCCTGTTCGGGACGCTGGCGGTGATATGCTTCGGTGTTTTTGCCTTTGGTCTGCCGACCGAATAGGCTGGCCTGAGCTATTCAGGACGAAACGACGATCCGGCCATGAAGCCGTCGCGAATCGAATCAGCGATGCCTTGGAAGACCCATCGGGCATAACGGCCCACCATGTAGATGCCATGCGACTCGAGTGCTTTCAAGGCTTCTTCTCGCCATTTCGAGCCAGGTGCCTTCCAGGTGTAGGCGACATCGATCCAGGTTGCGTCGGCAACTTCCACGTCGCGAAGCATGCCCCAATGGATCAACTCGTCGGTTACCTGTTTTGAGTAGCGCGCGGTTTCTTCCGCGGAAGGTTTACCGGTCCCGGAATAGGCCCGTTCGACATAAATGCTGACTCGGTCGCCCGTTTCTCGTGACGACTTGGGCAGGAACGACGGATCGACGTTGCTGTAGAAGCCAACACGATGGAAGCCTGAGTCGGAATTGGGGAGGTAAATCCAGTGATCGTCGGGGCACTTGTCACCCTTGGTGCCGCCAACATTCAAAACCAGCACGCTGGTGTGTGGGTCGGCCGGCATATCGAGCGACAAGTCACACAATTCCAAGGTTCGATTGAGAGGCAACGTGCAGATCAGGTCGTCGAAGTCGACCTCTTGCCCTTTGTCGAAGTGGACCGTCTTGCTGGCAAGATCGATCTTGGTGACTTTGTGGCCGTAGTGAATGTCGCAGCGGTTGGCCATCGATTGGGCCAGGACATTCAGGCCGTTCTTGGGATAGACGTACGAGACGTTGTAGCCGACATGATCAGGCTGCTCGAAGGCACCCCGAACCACGGCTGCCGGATTGACCGGCGACTTGTAGGCGTCTTGCGGGGCGATCTCTCGATAGAGGCCCGCCGTGTACAAGTTATGAAACGGCTCGAAGAACAACTTGCACAGCGTTGGCCCGAAGCATGTTTGCAGCCAGTCATCCATCGTGCGCGCGGCCGGCGGTTGGGCCGAGACGATTTCGCTGAGAATCTGGCTAACAACGGGACCATCCAGGTAACGCAGATTGTTCTGGATCGGGTAGGGGACGTACTTGTCGGTGGTCGGAAACCAGACGCCCGACTTGCGGTAGTAGGTACCTACCGGGGCGTTATGGTTGATGAATTGATGAATCGTCGGATCGCCTCCGAAGATCCAGTGGCCGCCGCCGATTTCAAAGCGATAAGCTTCGTCGTTCGCTGGCGAACTCGGCAAACGCTCCGTGCTGCCGGGCTTAACGTAGTAAGACGAGCAAATCCCGCCGGGCCGGTCGGAGGCCTCGAAGACTGGAAGACCTGAACTGACACCAGCCGCCAGGCCGGTCACGCCACCACCAAGAATGAATTTTCTATCGGACATCGGATTCGAACTTTATGCGACTGATACTTACCGAAGTGTTCATCGTCTGCAACAACGAACGGACAGCAGCTTTCCAAAGCCGGGTGTTAGCAATCGAAACGGTACCGGTCTGACGCATCCGGTGCTCGACTTCGATGTTGGCCACGCGCAGCTTGCCGAAGCCGCCTGAGATCAAGATATTCGGGGCGAAGGTATCGTCCGGAATCGGCTCGAGAATCTTGCTCAGCACGCTGCTTCGCATCAGGCGATACGGCACGTTGACGTCGGAAACGTTACGGCTGAAGAGCGATGCAACAACCTGACGCGATCCGAACGAGATCAGCCTGCGATCCCATTCTTGATGGCGATTGGTGCGGATGCCGAACAGGCCATCAAAGTCGTCTCGCATCAGCCAGAACTTTGCGAACTCGGCGGCGACGATCTCGTCGTCGCTATCGACCTGGAAGACCCACGGTGCCATTTCTACCGCCTGGCGATAGCCCATCAGGATGGTCGGGCCATGGCCTTGATTCGGCTTGTTGATCACCACCACGTGCGGGTCGTTTTCAAAAGCAACCAGGCGCTCGGCGGTTTGATCTTTGGAGCCGTCGTTAATAGCGATCAGGCGATACTTTACACCCAGATCGGAGAGTTCCGATTTCCACGACTGGATCACCTCGGCGATGCAGTCCTGTTCGTTGTAAACCGGCATCACAATGGCCAGTTCGGGATTTTCAACAGACGTCAGGTTGGGGGAAGTCGTGATCACGATCAAACCGATGCAAGTTGAAGGTTGTCGGAAGAGATTGGCAAGCGTGGGGAAAACCTACCAGCCTTGAATGAAAACGACGAAACTATATCAATTCGGGCCGTGTAACAAAACGCCAATATTCGCGGGAATGTGAGCCTAAAACCCCCTTTAGCAGAGGTCGTCCATGGGCGTTTTGCCATGGGTTGATCGGTACGCTAACTCTTTCGTGTGGCGACCTTGGAGCGAGGATCTTTGCTAGGCCCGAGAAGGTAAACAGAAGTTTATCTTCGGAGAGGAGCCTTCTGCCGTGGCAAGCGTCAGAAAAACAGGCGCAAGGCCATCTCAACGAATGAGTTGAGCGGCCTCGCAAATTGAGCGAAGGCTGGTTCTTCTTGGGGATTGCTAAAGGTTCTCGATATCCCTGAGCGTTTGAATCTTTCAAAAAATGCCAGGCTGCAGCCTCGAATTCATTCCGCCACATTTCACCTGAGGTGCGGCATGAATATGCTGTAAACAGACGATCTATCGAAACGTTGAAATCACCAGTAGACATCTGCCCTGGTAGACAAAAATCAACCTTGGAAAAACAAAATGTACTTGCGGAAAATGTGGAAGACCTACTTATTGGCGGCACTAATCGGGATTGGTGTTCAGGCAACGGCTGAGGCTCAAATGATCGTCGCGCACCGTGGGGCATCTTTCGACGCTCCGGAGAATACGTTATCTGCCTTTCGAGAGGCCTGGGATCAACAAGCTGACGCGATCGAAGGGGATTTCTATCTGACCAAGGATGGGCACATTGTTTGCCTGCACGATGGGGATACCAAGAGGACGACCGGCGGCCAAGCCAATCTCAAGCCTGCCGAAGCAACCTTGGCGGAACTTCGCGAATTGGACTACGGTGCCTGGAAGGATCCGAAGTTTGCCGGCGAGCGAATTCCGCTTCTGGAAGAAGTGTTGGCGACGGTTCCGCAGGCCGGCAAGATTTTCGTCGAGATCAAATGTGGCCCGGAAATCATTGAGCCGCTGAGAGTCGTGTTGGACGAGTCGAACTTGAGACCAGAGCAGATCGTCATCATCTGTTTCAACCAGGAAGTGGTGAAACAGTGCCGCGAGAAAATGGATCGATTCAAAGCGAACTGGTTGACCAGCTACAAGCAGGATGCGCTAACAGGGAAATGGCATCCCGGCACCGACGAGGTCCTCGAAACGCTGAAAGCGACCAAAGCAACCGGTCTGGGAACCAAGGCGGTTGACGAGGTCATCACGGCCGACTTTGTGAAACAATTGAAGAAGGCTGAGATCGAATGTCATGTCTGGACGATTGATGATCCGCAGCAGGCCAAGCGATATGCCGACTTGGGTTTCGATTCCATCACCACGAACAAGCCGGGCGAGATCCGCAAAGCGGTTTTCGGTACCGGTCCTCGGTAACAAACAATCGCTGGCGATCAGGGGGAAGTCGACTCGCGCCGAGTTGGCGGGCCGATTCGACCAGGCATGTCAGGCGCTGCTGCTGGCAGGCGGATCCTGAAGGTGGCACCCGACTGTTGCATGTCGCTGGGAAGCGAGATCGATCCTCCGTGGAATTCGACAATCCGCTTCACGATCGCCAAGCCAATCCCGGTGCCGTCGGAATCGGGATCGAGCTTGTCGAAGAGATGGAAGATCCGTTCCTGGTATTGCTGTGGAATGCCAGGACCGTTGTCGCTTACGTCGATGACCATGTCGTCCTGATCGCGGAAAACCTGGATCTTGACCTGGGGGACGTCACTGTGGTTGTGCTTGATTGCGTTGTCGATCAGGTTCTGCATGAGTTGACGTATCTGAGTCGAATCGCCGTAAATCTGCAGGCCGTTGCCTTCGAATTGCACGTCGGCACGCCGCGAGTCGATTTCGCCAGCCAGCAGCGTGATTGCCTCGCGAACGACGTCATCCACCGAAATCGTGGTGCGGACTTTGCCGCTGCGGCCGATCCGAGAGAGTTCCAGCAGGTCGTCCAGCAACTGCTTCATGCCGTCGGCGGCCGAACCGATCACATTCAGGTCTTCGGCAATCGCCCCTCTGTCTTGGCTTTCGATGTCCTCAGCAAGGATACCCAGAAATCCTTTGATGGTAATCAGCGGCGATTTTAAATCGTGCGAGACAGTGTAGGTGAACTGTTTCAACTCGGAGTTGGTGGCCTCCAGATCGCGGATCAGTGAATCGCGGATTCTCTCCGATTCGATTCGCTCGGTGATGTCGGTCAGGGCAAACACGGCACCGGCGAATCGCTGGTCTTCATCAAAGAGAGGAGCTCCATTGTTGGACACGATCGCGTAGGATTCTGGCCCAAATTGGAATTGCATGCAGAAATCGTAGATCGGCATCGCGGTTCGCTTGACGATCGCGAAAGGACGCTTCTCAGGCGGAAGCGGCTGTCCCGACATGTCGTAAACGTCCCATTTCACGCTCAGAATGCCCTTGCCCAGCACATCTTTTCGACCGACGCGAAGCATCTTTTCCAAGGCAGTGTTCATGAACTGAATCTTGCCTTCCACATCGAGCACCATGATGGCGGCAACGCTCGTTTCCATGACTTGGTCAAGGAGTGCCTTTTCCCAGACTAGCTGCTGCTCGGCACGCACTCGGTCGGTGATGTTGGTGGCGACACCCAGGATATGAGTTGGATTACCCTCTTTGTCATACTGGAAGACCACTCGGTCAAACTCCATCCACAGCCACTCGCCGTTGGCATGTCGGATGCGGAAGTTGTCGCGCCGTACGATCGGCTTGTCTCCAGCTTTCCAATCCTTCTGAGCCACTTGCAAACGAGGAATATCTTCCGGGTGGACGATTTCAACGTAGAAACGGGCTCCGAGGTTTTCGACGTAGTCCCGCGTGTAACCGAGTTCCTTCTCGAAGTTATCGTTGATAAACAGGACCGTTTCGGCGATCAGGTCGAAGATGTAAATAATCCCCGGTGAGGCATTGATGACCTTCTCGGCAAAATCTTTTGCTTCATGCAGTTGCTTTTCGGCTGCCTTGCGCATGGTGGCGTCTCGGGCGGCCGACATCACCAGTGCTTCTCCGTCGCGCTCGATCAACGTCAGGCGGATTTCTACCGGGAACGAACTGCCATCCTTGCGGCGATGAACACGTTCGACCAGTGGATGGTAGCGGCCTCCTTCGCGGGCCAGGCGATTCCACAAGCCTTGAGCGTCCTGCTTGGTCCACTTCATATCGATATCGGCGACGGTCATCCGGATCAGTTCGTGCCGCTGATAACCGAGACTTCGGCAGGCTTCCTGGTTGGCGTCGATAATGTTTCCATCCAGGTCTCGCAGAAAGATCGCGTCGGCCGCTCCATCGAACAAACGGCGGAAGCGGTCTTCACTCAATTCGAGCTTCTGCAACTGCTCTTCCTGCTTCGTTCGCGCAGCATCGATTTCGTCCGCCATATTGTTGAACGATTCGGCCAGGATCGCAAACTCGCCCTTGGCCGGCTCCGGGAAACGTGCCGATCGATCTCCCCGGGCGTACCGGCGTATGGTTTGCGTTACCGTCCGCACTGGCTGCATGGCGCGCTCGCTGAAGAACAACGCGAGAATCACAGCGACCGTGATTCCACTGGCTACCGCGGTTACTTTCGACCAACCCATGCGATGGTAAATCGCTTTCAGTTCCGCCTCGGGCACGGCGGCGACGACTTGCCATTGGGTACCGGGGACGGTACCGACGGAAATCATGTAATCGAGTCCTTGCTCGTCTGCGACCAGTTCCGTCCCGGTTTTCAGCGATCGATCACGCAGGAAGTCTGCTTTGGGCGTGGCAACGATCATTCTCTTTTCGTGATCCAGCAAAGCAAAGAAGCCCCCGTTGTCGACCCTGAGCGTCCGGACGAATGATTCGACTTGTGATTCAGGGATCGTCAGGCTGACCGCTCCCTTCAGCGTTCCATCGTAGGCGTGCGAAGGGACCATCAGCAGCAAGATATCGTTGCCTGTGGCGCGGCTTGTCAGGACGCGTGTGATGACCGTTTTGCCCTCGCGAACGTCCTGCATGTAACCGCGGTCTGAAACATCGAAGACCTTGCCATCCGAGCCATGCACCGTGCCGTTCAATTCGCAGTAGTAGAGCCCTTCGACGCGAGGGTGGAGAACCGTTTCTTCCGCTTTCAGATAGGCCACAATCTCTGGAAGCGATCCTTCGGCGACATCAGGCGAGACCGAAATCGCTTCCAGGATGGAAAGATTCTGGTCGAGAAAGCAGCGCACTTCGATTGACGCCGAGTCGAGCTTGGAATTGACCGATTGGTCGATCAGTTCCCCAAGCAGCTTTTGCGTGATCTGAGATTCGAGAATCGTGGCCAGACCCACCGCGATCAGCGCCGGGATAGCGCCGAGTAAAAAGTATTTTCGAAGTAGATTCACGGTCGGTAGATTTCGAAATGCAGGTTAGCAGGCGGATAGGCACATCAGACCTGATTATCGAAGAACCAGCCGACAGCGTCAAAACCGAATCACGACGAAATGCAAGCAAAAACGTGCGTATTGCGGTAATCAGAAGACCAGCAGATAGCCACTGAAGGCCATTAGCCCAACCTGGCTAAGCACAATCGTGGCCAATAACACGCGGAGCCATCCTCTTAACTTGGTAGAAGAGTGCAGACCCAGAAGGGCCCGTCGGCGCTGCTCGAAACTAGGGTAAAGCCACGTCTCCTGGTCGGGGCGAAGGCCCGAAAGGTGGGTTAGCTGCGACAGTGTCCGCACCAAAAGGCGGGCACACGCATCGCGATTGCCTCGACCGGCACTCAGCATGTCGACCGCATACAAATCGGCTTGAAACTCCAGCAGAGGTGCCACCAGGTGCAGCATCAGGGTCATGTAAACGAACGTGGCCAGGATGATCGTTGCCTGAATTCCCGTTTGCCAGCCAGCCACCGATTCAAATTGGTGGACCAAGGCCATCCCAAAAAAGCCGCCGGCGTAGACGACCGCTAGCCGAATCGAGACATGCCACAACCGAAGATGGCCGACTTCGTGGGCCACAATCGCCGCAGCACCGCGCGGGGAAAGCTGGTTCAGCAGCGCATCGCTGATCATCACAAAAGAGAAACCGGGAATGCATCCCAGCACGGCCGCATTGCATACGCGATCGCCCGTATTCCAAATTCGCAGCCGACTGGCGAGCTTGCGATCGATACCAGGCAACGAACGCTCGAAGCGACGTTTCTGGAGCCAGGTCAGTTCACTCAGACGCAATAGCATGGCGACAGCCATCGGATATACGACGACTGCCAACAGCGGCAGCAGCCAGATAACCCATACGAACTGGTCCCAAGTGCTTGAAAGGTTTGCAACCAAGTTGTCCAAGGTTCGTCCAGAAAGAAAAGTGGTTTCCCCATGTAGGGGCCGAATTCGACGGCCCAAGGTCTCAGGGTAATTCGATCTGATTAGAGTGCAATTGGAATACCGCGCATACGAAAACCGGCACGATCAAGCCATCGTGCCGGTTCGTCTGGTTGTACTGAAAGTACCGATTTTAACGCATCCAGGTCGGCATCTCGCCGGCAGCCGGAAGCTCGATCACCTTGCAGCTGGTGATGTTGTCGCTCGACATGACTTCCTTGACCGCGGCTTCGCCCGGCAGTCCGTCCAGATTCAACACGCCAACGGCACTGCCAGGCGTACTGGAACGGCCAACGGCCATCTGAGCGATGTTGACCTTATGGTCGCCGAAGATTGTACCGACGCGGCCAATGATGCCCGGTACGTCGTTGTGGGCGAAGATGAACATCGTGCCGTCGAGGTAAGCTTCCAGACGCTGTCCGTCCAGCAGAATCAAACGCGGCATGTTGCTGCCGAACAAGGTTCCACCAACTTGATGCGTCTTGTTGCCTTCTTCGATCGTGGCCGTGATGCTGCTTGCGAAGCTGCCCATGTCCGTGCTGGTTTCGGTCGACAGTTCAACGCCCCGATCCAGCAGCAACATTTCCGAATTGATAATGTTGGGTTCTTCTTCCAACGCCTTGGCCAGGAAGCCGGCACAGAACGAAGCCGTCAGCAACTTCGTGTTCTTGCCGCTCACATCGCCGCGATAGTTCAGCTTGACCGACTTCACGCCGCCTGCGTGAACCTGGGCAGCCAACAGCCCCAGGCGATAAGCAACGTCCAGGTAGCCGCGAATCGCTTCGAGCGTCTTCGGATCCAACGGAGCGACGTTGACTGCGTGGCGGATTTCGCCGGTCGTCAGGTAATTGACGACCAACTGAACCGCTTCGACGGCAACTTGCGTCTGGGCTTCCTCGGTGCTCGCACCCAGGTGAGGCGTGCAAACCACGTTTTCCATACCGAACAGCGGGCTGTCGGTGCAGGGCTCTTCCGAGTAAACGTCCAACGCAACGCCACCCAGGTGACCCGACTTCAGACCTTCGACCAGGGCTTCTTCGTTGTAGATACCGCCGCGAGCACAGTTGATCAGCCGGGCACCCGGTTTGAGCAACTTGATCGACTCGGCATCGATCATGTCTTTCGTTTCGGGGGTCAGCGGCGTGTGGACCGTCAGGTAATCGATCTTCGGCAACATTTCAGGCACGGTTGGCGAAAGCTCGATGCCAAGCTCCGCGGCACGTTCCGGGCTGACGAACGGATCGTAAGCGATCACGCGCATCTCGAAGGCGAGAGCCCGCTTGGCGACTTCCATCCCGATGCGACCCAGACCGACGACACCAAGTGTTTTGTCGGCAAGCTGGGTTCCCATGTACTTCTTGCGGTCCCAGCGACCTTCAACCAGGCTTTGGTTGGCAGCTGGCACGTTTCGCGAAAGAGCCATCATCAGGCAGAACGCATGTTCGGCGGTGCTGATGGTGTTACCGCTGGGGGTGTTCATCACCACGATGCCATGGAGAGCGGCCGCCTTGGAATCGATGTTGTCGGTACCGACACCAGCCCGGGCAATCACTTTCAAGTTGGTGTTGCCTTCCAGCGAGTCCGCCATGATCTTAACGCCGCTACGGCAGATGGCTCCGTCGAACTCGTTGAGGGCACTTCGCAGGTCTTCACCTTTGAGACCGGTGCGAACTTCGTATTCAATCCCAGGGGCCTGATCCAACAGGTCAAGACCTTCCTGAGCGAGCGTATCGAGAACAATAACTTTAGGCATGATGTGTTTCTTTGGCGGTTGAGGGTTTGCCAGCGAAGTTAGGGGGAGCGTGGGGTTTGCTTACTTCATGAACTTGAGCATGAAGTCGCGAAGTTTCTCGACGCCTTCGACCGGCATCGCATTGTAGATGGAAGCACGAACGCCGCCGACGCTGCGGTGGCCGCCCAGTTGGGTCAGGTCCGCTTCGTTGGCCTGGGCCAGGAACGCCTTGTCTTTTTCGTCGTCGCCCAGCTTGAAGGTGACATTCATCTTCGAGCGAACTTCCGGCACGGCATGGCCGATGTAGAAACCGTTCGACTCGTCGATCACGTCGTACAGCAGCTTGGCCTTGGCTTCGTTCTGAGCTTGAATCTTTTCCAGCCCGCCGATGTCTTCCTGCAGCCACTTGCAGACCAGACCCAGCAGGTAAATGCCGAACGTAGGTGGCGTGTTCCACATCGAATCAGCTTCGGCATGGTTGCGGTAGACCAGGTAGCCAGGCAGTTCGCTGCTGGCGTGGGCCATCAGGTCTTTGCGGATGATCACCACCGTCACGCCAGCGGGGCCGGCGTTCTTCTGGGCACATGCGTAGATAATGCCATACTTCGAGACGTCGATGGGACGGCTCAGGAAGTCGGACGAGAGGTCCGCCACCAGGGGCACATTGCCGACATCGGGTTCGGTGGGGAACTGAACGCCCTGGATCGTTTCGTTCGAGGTGATGTGCACGTAAGCCGCGTCCGAAGTCAGCTTCAGTTCGCTCGGCTTGGGCAAGTTGTTGTAATTGGATGCTTTACCATCCCAGGCAACATTGGTCGTACCTTCCTTGACCGATTCTTCCAGGGCCTTCTTGCCCCAACTGCCGGTCACGATGTAGTCGGCCGTCTTGCCGGTATCTTTCAGCAAGTTGATCGGGATCATCGAGAACTGCAGACGCGATCCCCCTTGCAGGAATAGCACGTCGTGCGTGTCGGGGATATTCAACAGCGAAACGAGCCGTGCTTTCGCATCGGCATGAATGGCCATGTAAGGCTTGCCACGATGACTGAGCTCCATGACCGAACTGCCGACACCGGGCAGGGCGACCAGGTCGCGTTGGGCTTCTTCAAGCACAGGCAGGGGCATAACAGCAGGACCGGCAGAGAAATTGAATACGCGCTTGGGCATGACAGTCAGCTCTAGGGGGTGTGCGACCCATTTCGGCGGAAGCCTCCCGCGAGACGTCCCAGGCGAAGCGGGTAAGTGGCAAGTAAGCTTCGATTTTAAGAGGAATTTCATTTCGATAGAAGCGGCCCTAATTGTCGCTGATCAGAAATGGATCGACAGGGCGCAAAAGTTGACATATCCATGGGATACAGAGTCGATCCACGTGCTTGCAGTCAGAAACAAGCAGGCAAGATTGTGCGCGTTAGCCGCTCGATTGCGGAAGAGTTAACGCACCAACGGGGATCAGTAGCGCCGTTGGGTGCCAGGTTGGGCAGCCAGTCGGGTGCCGCTGGTGGTCGAAAGTGGTAGGGAACTTTGCACGCCTTGACGTTGCAAGGCCGCAACACGAGCCCCCACGCCGCTATCGAGCGTATTGAGTGAATAAGCCCGCTGATAGTTGGCCAACGCCTGGCCAAGATCGCCCGATTGTTCCCGCAGGCTGCCCATCGCGGCCCAGGCTCGGGCATTGTTCGCATCGACGGCCAAGGCCTGATTCAGCTCGTTTCGGGCGTTTTCCTTATCCCCAAACTCCTGATACAGGCGAGCCAGTTCGATCTTGGGATCGGCCAGTTGCGGTGCTTCCCTTTCCCAGTTCTCCATCAGCGTGAATGCGGAGTCACTGCGTTTTGTGTCGATCAGCAGCACGGCCAGGCCGCGGTGGCATTCGGTATGGTTGTGGTCCAAGTCCAGGCACTTGTTGTACAGCTCTTCGGCCTGGTGCAGCATTTTGGGATCGTTGGTTTGCTTGCCCATCTGGTGATAGGTTGCTGCCAGATTGTAATACGCATCGGCGTTGGTCGGATCGTGCCCCAGGGCTTTCTGGAACTTCGTCACGGCAACTTGTGGCTGGCCTTCTTCGACGGCACGGATGCCGGCCACGTTATAGCCAGACGCGGCCATTTGGCAGCCAGTGGCCAAAAAGAGAACGATGGCCGAGCAGCCTAGTGTTTGGAAAAGCTTTGTTTGTCGATGCACGTCATCAACCCCATAATCCTGAGCGCAGGCGAACGATTCCGATTCGTGGGGGGAGAATAGTGGCGACTTCTGGCTGAATCAAGACGAATTCGCTCAAGAAATGGTATCGGGAGACCGACAAGGTCTCCCGATACAGCTAGCAACGTTGGGTGATCGCTAACGTAGTTCTTACTGATTGATGGCCGGAACATCGTCCGAGAACGCCGGCGGTTCGGCAGGCGTTTCGGCTTCTTCGGTCGATTCCGTCATGGTGCTACCACCACGGGAATAGCCCAATTCGCGGATCACTTCCAGGATCTCGCTGCAGGTCGGGAACATTCGGCCGCTGGTACGCTTGTAGGCGTCGAGGGCCTGCATGAACTCGATTTCGTCGCCGGTGTAGTCCCGTTCGCAGGTCGTCGGATCGATTTGACGGCGGCGATTGACCTTAGCCCGACGTTCCATCTTCGGAGCCGCCGATTCCTGATTCTCTTCAGCCGCCACAACATCCTGGGCCTTGGCTTTCACTTCATCCTTCTTCTCGGTCTTATTGTCGGCAGCTGCCTTGCTGCGGCGGTCGCTCCGCCGACGATCCATCGTCACTTCCTGGTCGCCTACCTTGGTCTTGGTCGATTTGGTTGCTCGGGTCTTGGTCGAAGTTTTGGCGGTCGACTTGGTAGCGGTCTTACGAGTCGTCGTCTTTGCTTTGGCCACGTTGGTAAGCTCCGTTGATCAGGGGGAGTGGGGAAAGTGTGTCGGGAATACTGAACCTATCGGAGCCCTGTGTGGTAACTTTGCAACATTCCGTAAAGACTGCAGACTGTGTCGATTGTTCCGGTTAGCGTGACCTATTCACGTGCGCAAAGTATGCACAACGGCCAACAAGTGGGGATTGGTAACCTAAGAAGTGGCAGTTTAATGGGAAATGAGCGGGGAAATAAAAAAGCCACGCGGAGCGAACCGCGTGGCTTTTGGTTAGTTTTCCAGAGTCGATAGACAACTGAGTTCAGTTGCTGGGATAAGGGTTCGGGGGATCGGCCACGCCTGGAGTAATGGGAGCGGGTTCAGGCAGCTTTTCCAGGGTATCTTTGGCGACCCGAACGCGAGCGCCTGGGTTTGCTTTGATCTTATTGAATGCAGCCTGCAAGATATCGGCCGAAGCCGGATCCTCTTTGCGGACCGACTCAACCAAGCTATCAAAACCTTCCGCTTCGCTCGCCAACGGAGAGCCTTGCGCGTAGTTTTGGAGCACAGAGCGAGCCTGGATGAGTGCAAAGGAAGGTTTAAGAGGTATTGAACGTTCTTTCTGGCTCGTTTGCTGACAACCGGCGATCAAGGAAATGATTCCCACGATTAGAAACGAGATGGAATAGAATCGAGACGAACTTTCAGGCATCATTTGAAACCGTAGGAAGCGGATGGTTCTAAAACGGACTCGGAAGACGGATTAGGGCAGCGAAACGACGGCACCGTCACGAATGTTCCCCAAACGCTGCCAAGTTAGTAGATCAATCGTTTCGGGAACGAAGTGAACCGATCCATCTCCATGACCAGCATTTACGCCACCCGGATGCAGACTGCGTCCGCTCATCAGCCCCCAACTCCAGTCGTGCGCGCCGCCTGGACAGCAGCGACCAGAGGCACTCGGGTACCTCCAGTTGGGAGGCACCGAGTTATTCAAAAGTGAATGGCCATGGGCGTACCACGACCAATGCTGCCCATTGTTGGCCTTTGCTCCGCCAGCACCAGATTCGACAATAGCGCCTATCGTATTTACCTCGGCCTGCGTCGGAAAAGCAACGTTAGCGAAACCTCCGTTGAAATTGGAATCATCACCGGTGTAGAAGTGATCGTAAGGATACTTGGGAGCGGTTGGGTTGCCGGTACCCGAGAGCATTTCAGTAACGATCACCGTATTGGACAAGCCATCGGTGATGTCCGCCATTTTCTTTTCTTCGAAGAAGTTCATAAAGCCATTGGTATTCTGAGCCGAGGCGTTGTAGCCGGTGTGCGGGCTGCTACCAGAAATCCAGCCATAGTTGCTGCCAGGTCCCATCCAGTCGTTTGGGTTGCCGTCTACATGCGGTGCAGAAGGGCAGACAAATGCTTCCAACTTGACCTGCATGGTGCTGGTGCTGGTCTTATCAAATAACCCAGTCAGGCGGCTTTGGTAGAACCGCTCGTACAAGTTGTCCTGTTCGAGATATGGAAGGATCATGACGTTGGAACTATACCGATGCCAGCCCATCCACTTACTGGGCGTCAGGGCGGGGGGGATATTCGGGTTATTTGGCAAGGGACCGTTGGCGTTCATTGGGAAGTGCGTATACGTATCGTGGAAGTTGTGCATCGCCAGTAGCAACTGCTTGATGTTGTTCACGCATTGACTGCGCCGGGCAGCTTCACGTGCTTGTTGCACAGCAGGAAGAAGCAGAGCAATCAAAACGCCAATGATTGCTATGACAACCAGAAGTTCCACAAGGGTAAAAGCGCGGCGCGCACGAGATCGCAACAAAGGCATAGGGGAAATCCTTGATGCAGGTGCAATAGAAGTGGGTAGGGAAAATAATAGGGGGTAAGAAAGAAATGACAGGAATTTGATAATAACCGAGTGAGGTGACTCGATCAATTGGGTACCAGGCTCGATTCGCCTTTTCGAGACCAAGAACAAAAAATTCCAGGCAAGTACTAGTAAATAGTACGCTCAGGCCAAGCAGTTGACCAGAATTAGCTGACCGAAGCGTTATCCGGCAGTTCGCCGGCAGCGGGGGCAGTGGTCGAATCGGTTGGCAATGTCGCCGGGCCGCCAGCCGATTCCTGCAAGACCGAGAATGCATCGGTCAAAGAGTGCGTGCCAGGCATCAGGCCGCGCGTCAGCGTCTCGATCAGCGGGGCCGCATCTGGATAGGCGGATAGCTGCTGGTCGATTGGGTTGAAACCAGCCGGGTTAAAATCGCCTGGGTTGAAATCCGCCGTGACCCGATTGATCGAACGGAGGGCGAGATCGGTCTTGGTAGCCATGCTGCGGGCCAGAGGTTCCAGCGAAGAGGTCGCCAACCGAGTCAGGCCGTGTTGATCGAATACGTTGCGTAACGCAGGCTTGGGCAACTGACTATCTCGCGGCAAGCCGGTCACGGGATCGGTATTGGTCAGGCTTTCGATCGCCGGGGGAACGGTCGGTTTCTGCGGCACGAACATCCCGGGAACCAGCGCGATGATCGTTAGCGACAACGCCAGGGCCAGGCCAATTCCGGCCAGCGAGGTCCCCTTCCATACCGAGAACGTTTGCGATGGAATGGCCGGAACGGCAGGCGGTGCAGGGGAGACATTCTCGATCGACGCTAAACCAGCGAACAGCAGGCGGTAAGTTTCCAAGAGCTCGATACATTGATCGCGGTCGCCAGGGGCAACCTGGGCGATCAACTGGTCAGCTTCATCAAGACGGCCGTCGTCCAGCCAATCTTGCAGCGTGTTTTCAAACTCTTCGTAGGTCACGTGCGTGGTTCCTGCGACGAAAAACGATTCCTAGTGGGATTCGAACTAGTCGTTCGATTTGGCGAGCTGATGGGCTCGATATTCCTGGGCGATCCCTCGGCTCATCAGCCGCTGGACCAGTTCTCGCCGCGCCCGGTGGACCCAGGTTTTCACCGTGCCCAGTGGGCAATCCATCAACTCGGCGATCTCGTTGTAACTTAGCTGATGATCGTGAAACAAAAGAAACGCGGTGCGGTATTCTTCTCGAACGTGCGAGAGGGCCAACTGCACTTCTTCGGCCAGAAGTTCCCCGCGGTGATCAATTCCGCGATGGTCTTCGACATGGTCCTGGGTTTCGCAGGCAAGCGGCCGACGGGTACGTTGGGCCAGGTGCGTCCGGCAACGGTTGCCGGCAATCGTCATGATCCAAGGCTCGATCGGGCGGCTGCGGTCCCAGCGATGCAAGTTGCGGAACACCCGCAGGAACGTTTCCTGGGCCATGTCCTCCGCTTCGTGATGCTCTCCCACCATGCGATAACACAGCAGGTAAACCTGATTTCGAAAACGCTGTACGAACTCAGAGACTGCGCTCTGGTTTCCTTCCATGCATTGGTCGACAAGCAGGCTGAAATTCGTCAAGGGACCGCTCCTGGATTGATCAAATCCACTCTGCATGGTTTTACCCCAGGCCAAGTGAAGAAGTTTCGCGGAAAAGGAGAACTGAGGAGATTTGACCAGCTATTCCCAGCTTATCGATGAATCTTGGCCAGTTCGAGCCAGATATGGGCAGATTCTTCCGCTTTTCACGATCCAGACGTAAAAAAAAGCCGCTCGAGATCGAGCGGCTTTTGTGTGTGGTTAACGAAGCGTTTGATGTGTCTGTCGTGTTTAACGACGGTTATCCATAAGACGACGAATGGCGTCGTTGGCGGCAGACTGGCTGTCTTTCGCGTTGTTGGATTCGACTTTCGGCAGCTTGCCGTAGTTCTTTTTCTTACCGCCAAACATACCCAAGATGCCAGTGTTTGCCTGGGTCTCTTTGGTATCGGAATCGGCGTTCTCTGCTTCCTCCAATTCGCGAAGCTCGTCCAGCGAGACGGTACGCGTATCGTCGACTCGGAATTGGCGGGTTTCCGGGTTCTCGAGACGCAGTTGACGCTCTTCTTCGTCTGCTTCTTCTAACCAGCTGGCAACGTCGTTCCCCATGTCGCTGGACTGGGCAACACGGCTGGCAGCCTCTTTCACGCTGCTAACTTTCGATCGTTTGGCAGCTCCAAGCGTGTGGTCGATGAGAATCAGGAAGTCAAGCGGACCAACACGCAGTTCGTCCCCCATCTTCAACTCGACAGTGCCCTCGACCCGTTCGCCGTTGACGTAGGTTCCATTCTTGCTTCCGAAATCTTCCAGAAACAGCTTGGAATCACGTACTGCGAGCGCGCAATGTTTGCGACTTACCATGTCGCTTTTGGGCTTGAGGTGACATCCATCACCCCGTCCGATGACGAAGTTGTCGACCGGGAGCTTGAACTCCTTGCCGGCACTTGGTCCTCGGATGACTTGTAGCATAACTTGCATATTAAAATCCTTCCTGTGCAACGGCGAATCCCATCTTTGAGAAGCTCAAATAATGGCGACTGAATGGAATCGAATAGGGGACTAACCGAGCTAACCGAAGGGCATGTGATTTCACTAATCTGCAATCAACGTGCCGGAAATGAAAGAACAGGAGTTACCCGGCAATGCTGAATGCAACTGAAGAGTTATCTCAAAATAACCGTTTCAATACAGATTGCAATTGGTTTGTTTGGGGGTGCGGTGAACCGTGGGAAAAGGTCTCATTTGGACGAGGTAGCAACCGAACCTTAATACCTTTATCGGCATTCTGGCTTGCGCCCTTAAATTAGTATACTCTTCCTTTACTATGCAGGCAATGGTGGAATTTGTTGTATTGCCTACCGTTTATGCGTCCAGCTAGGCGATGAGAACTTCGCGGAATGAATCTCTTGGGTGGAATTCTCTTCCACCACAGTGAGGGTTTTTGGGACCCATCTTTTTTGAAACTTGTTTTCTAATGCCAACAGCCAGGCTTCAATCAGGGCTGAGATGGTTATTCTTTGACCGCTAAGTTCTTCCAGGCCAGGTAATTCCGGCGCCGCCGCCGACTGCTTAAGAAGTACGCTTCCATGTTGCAAAATTGCCGCTTGATGTCGTCTTTGGGCACTGCCGCAGATCTTGTACCCCCCCACAACAACGTCGACCGCATGACGTCGCTGGAAACAAAGAAAGGGATCCGAGGGGGATCCGGGGGTTAAATTACCGCTCAGTTGGGCATCGATCCCCCAGGCTGCTAGCACTTCGACCAGCGTTTCGTGGAACAGATCGAACCAGCGGGTGTATTGGTCCGAGCGGGGATCATTCACCGGAGCGACGAAGCTGTAGGTCAATTCGTGGTCATGCAGGATCGCTCCACCCCCGGAGGCACGTCGGACACAGGGGCATTCCAAACTGGCCAGATGCTGTTGCCGATCGTCGTACTTCTGAAAGTACCCAAGCGAAAGGGTTGGCTCTTCCCACTGATAAAACCGCAGCGTCGGCATGCCTATTTCGGTGGCGTGGCGGAGCATCGCTTCGTCGACGGCCATATTCCAGCTACCGAGAGCAGGCAGATCGACGATCAATCGCATTTCGTTCATGGGGCCTTAGGTCACTATATGCAACATGCCCACCGGGAGGTGGGCATGGGCATTGTTGGTTGGTTTTGGAAAAGACCAGCCGGGGGTTACATGTCGCAGAAATCGGCTCGCAGGCATGGGCTGCGGGCGGCCTGGACTTCGTTGGGGCGGCTGATCGGCGTGGAATGCGGAGCATCGTGCAGCAGTTCCGCATCTTCCTCGGTGATCTTGAACAGCGTCTGCACGAACGCGTCGAGCGTTTCCTTGCTTTCGGTTTCGGTTGGCTCGACCATGATCGCCTCAGGCACGGTCAGCGGGAAGTAGACCGTTGGGGCATGGAAACCGTAATCGAGCAGTCGCTTGCCGATATCCATGGCCGTAATGCCGCGTTCCTGCTTTAGCTTGGCCGCAGAAGCGACGAACTCGTGCATGCAGCGTTCGCCGCGCGGGACCGGCAGAAAGTGCTTGATCTTGCTGAGCAGGTAGTTGGCATTCAGCACCGCATTTTCCGAAACTTCGCGAAGCCCGTCGGGGCCATGCGAAAGGATGTAGCAGTAGGCACGAACCAGCACGCCGACATTGCCAAAGAAGCTGCGAACGCGGCCGATCGAATTCGGACGATCGAAAACCAGCTTGTAGGTTTCGCCCTCTTTCGCCACCACCGGCGATGGCAGGAATGGCTCGAGCTTGTCGGTCACACAGATCGGACCGGCGCCGGGACCACCACCGCCATGCGGACCGCTGAAGGTCTTGTGCGGGTTGTAGTGCATCATGTCGGCGCCGAAGTCGCCAGGGCGCGTGATGCCGAGAATAGCGTTCATGTTGGCGCCATCCAGATAGACCAGGCCACCTTTCGCGTGGACCGCATCGGCGATCTCGCGAATGTTCTTTTCGAACAGACCAAGCGTACTTGGATTGGTGATCATCAGCACGGCAATGTCGTCGGTCAACTTCTTATGGAAGTCTTCCATGTCGACGCCGCCGTTGGGATCGCTCTTGATGCTCACCGCTTTGAAGCCGGCCATCTGGGCGCTGGCCGGGTTGGTGCCGTGCGAGCTATCAGGAGCCAACACCACCTTGCGATCTTCGCCGATGCTCTTGAAGTACTTGGCTGCAACCATCAACGCCGCCAGTTCACCATGAGCCCCAGCCGCCGGCTGCAGCGAGCAAGCTGGCAGACCGGAGATCTCGGAGAAGATACCCTGCAGTTCGTAAAGCAGTTGCAGCATGCCCTGGATCGTCGATTCGTCCTGGTACGGATGCAAATCAACGATGCCCGGCAATGATGCGAGGCGTTCGTTTCGCTTCGGGTTGTACTTCATCGTGCACGAACCCAAAGGATAATAGTGGGTATCGACCGACATGTTCTTGGTCGACAGGTTCGTGTAGTGACGAACGACTTCCCCTTCGGTCAACTCAGGCAGCCGTGGTGCTTGCTCGGCCAGGAAGTTGCCGGGAATCAGGTCTTCGATCGGCTGCTCTGGCACGTCGCACGCCGGCCAGGTAACCGCGACGCGGCCTGGTCGCGAGAGCTCGGAAAGCAGTTGGGTGGCTTGTTGGTTACGCATGGATGGTCGAGCCCCCGGAATGAATGAGCGAAAAAGTTCGAGCCAACGCGTCGATTTCCGACTTGGTGCGTTTCTCGGTAACGCAAACCAACAGGCAGTCGTCCATCTCTGGGAAGAACTGCCCCAACGGCACGCCGCCGAGGATGCCTGCCTCACGAGCTTCCGCCAGCAAGCCGTCGACGTTGCCTTGCGTGTCACGCAGGACGAATTCCTTGAAGAACGGATTGTTGCCGAAGACCGGTTCCAATCGCTCCGCTTCGGTCAGCTTGCTCTGGGCATAGTGAGCTTTCTGAGCACAAAGCGTGGCGGCTTCTTTCAGCCCGCCGGGGCCCAGCAGTGCCAGGTAAATCGAGGCTCGCAAGGCGAACAGACCCTGATTGGTGCAGATGTTACTGGTGGCCTTTTCGCGGCGGATATGCTGTTCGCGAGTTTGCAGCGTCAGCACCCAGCAGCGGTTGCCGCGGCGATCTTCGGTTTGTCCGACAATACGGCCCGGCAGGCGGCGAACGAATTGCTCGTTGCAAGCCATGATGCCCAGGTAAGGGCCGCCATACTGCATCGGCGAACCGAGCGAATGCCCTTCGGCTACCGCGATGTCGGCACCAAGATCACCAGGCCGCTTCAGCAGACCCAGGCTGATTGGGTCGAAGCTTTGAATCACGACGGCATCGTTCTTGTGAGCGATTTCCGCGATTGCGGCAACGTCTTCGATGGCTCCGAAGAAGTTAGGCGATTGTACGACGACGCAGTTCGTGGAGGCGTCGACGGTTGCTTCGAGCTTGGCCAGGTCGGCAACGCCTTCGACGCAGGGAACTTCGATGATCTCGATGCCCAGGTGGCCGAAGTAGGTTTGCAGGATCTGACGGTACTCAGGATGAACCGTTCCCAGCACAACGACTTTCTCGCCACGCTTGCCGGTGTTCAGCGCCATGATGACCGCTTCAGCCAACGCACTACCGCCGTCGTACAGGCTGGCGTTGGAAAGGTCCATGCCGGTCAAGTCGCAGATTAATGTCTGGTACTCGAACATGGCCTGCAAGTTGCCTTGCGAAACTTCCGGTTGGTACGGAGTGTACGAGGTGTAGAACTCGCCGCGGGAAGCCAACGCGTCAACCACCGCCGGAACGAAGTGATCGTAGCTGCCGCCACCCAGGAAACAGGCATGCGTCGCCGGCGAAGCATTCTTGGCGGCCAGCGCCGAGAGATGTTGCGTCAGTTCCAGTTCGCCCATTTTGGGAGGCAGATTCAGGTCGCGTTGCAATCGCAGTTCGCTCGGGATGGTGGCGAACAGATCTTCGATCGTTTCTACCCCGATCGACTTCAGCATCGCGGCCTGGTCGTCCGGCGTGTTGTAGAGATAGGTCATCCAGTCTGATCCGAAAATGAAATGAACAGAGGTTGTTCTTGCACACTTAAAAACGGTGGCCGCGGCTTAAGCTTCTTCGGCGCACATCTTCTCATAGCCGGCCAGGTCCATCAGGTCGCCTAGCGCCGAGTCGTCGGTGATTTTGATCTTGGCAATCCAGCCGTTGTCGTACGCATCTTCATGCAGCGAGTCGAGGTTATCCGGCAGCGCTGTGTTGGCGGCGATCACTTCCCCGGTGACCGGTGCATAGATGTCACTAACCGCTTTGACTGATTCGATTTCACCGAAAGATTCGCCGGCGGTGACTTCTTTGCCGACTTCCGGAAGTTCCAGATAGACCAGGTCGTTCAAGGCCTCGATGGCATGAGCACTGATGCCGACCGTGGCAATCTTTGCCCCGTCCGACTCTTCCACTTTGACCCATTCGTGCGTCTTGGCGAAAAGCAGATTGTCCGTGGACATATTCGGAAAACTCCTAAACTTACCTGGAAAACTCTAATGGATTGAATGCCTGGGAAACGGGAAAGAGCGGCCTAAGCTACTTACGTTTGTAAAACGGCAGCGGGACCACTTTCGCCGGATGGCGTTTGCCGCGGACATCGACTTCCAGCGGCGTGTCTTCTTCTGCGAACTGAGGGGCAACATAAGCCATCGCGATCGGCGAGCCAAGGGTTGGCGACTGCGAACCGCTGGTCACTTCGCCCACTTGCTCTCCTTCCGAGAACAAAAGGTAATGCTCGCGCGGGACGCGGCGATCTTGCATGACCAGGCCAACGCGTACCGGCAATGTATCCTGATCGATCGCTTCGAGGGCCTTTTTGCCGATGAAATCGTGATCCCAAGACAATGCGAAGCCAAGGCCGGCTTGAATCGGCGTGATCTCTTCAGATAGCTCGTGACCGTAGAGCGGCATCGCGGCTTCAAGTCGCAGGGTATCGCGGGCTCCCAGTCCAACGGCGTGTCCGCCGATTTCGGATGCGGCGACATGCAGCGCTTCCCAGATGGCAATGGCACTTTCGGCCGGTACCGTCAGCTCGACGCCGTCTTCGCCTGTGTAGCCGGTGCGGCTGACAATTCCAGAGTGGCTGAGGATCGTTGCTTCGCGCCCCTGGTAATACTTCAGGTCGCTGATGTCTCCCTCGATAAATCGCTGGGCGATCGAAATGGCCTGGGGACCTTGGACGGCGATCATCGCCGTTTCTTCGGTGTGATCGGTGAAGGTCACTTCTTCCGGCAGATGCTGCTCGATCCAGGCCGCGATCTTTTCGCGATTGCCAGCGTTGACCACCATCCAGACATACGATGCCCCGCTGGAATCTTGCAGGTGATAGGTCAGAACGTCGTCCAGAATGCCGCCGTCTTCCTTGCAGACCAGGCCATAACGAATTCGGCCAGGCTTCAGGTCAGCAACCTTGCGGGTAACCAGGCGGTCGATGAAGGCCAAGGCGCTGTCGCCGTCAAAACGGAAGCGGGCCATGTGCGAGACGTCAAACAAGCCGACAGCGTTGCGAGTTGCGTTGTGCTCGTCGATGATCGACTTGTACTGAACTGGCATCGACCAGCCCGTGAAGTCGACCATGCGGCCCCCATTTGCGGCGTGCCAATCGTGGAGTGGTGTCTTTTTTAGAATTTCGGTCGTCATCCGTCGAACGTCTCGTTATCTCTTTCTCAATGCCAATCACCGCGCAACATAGCGAAAACTGGTGCAATTCCAGGGAAAGGAAAAGCCAGCGTCGGTGACCAGCAAACCGCAATAAAACGCGGGGCTCGGTCGAGCTAAGATGCCAATAAGCAAAGGAACTAGGGTGATAGCACGGATTGTATACAAACCTGCGCGATGGAAACAGGGGCGCCGTTTCTGGCTGGCCAGGGTAACAGTTGAAATTGTTACCACCGCAAACCCAACCAATGAACCGAGATAATTCGTTCAGCGCAATCGCTTTAAGAGCTTCGCCGGACCAGATTTGCCCAATTCGCTTCACGACAAGACTGGAGGACTGGGAGGTTTGGGGTGACGTATGGGGCAGGGGAGGCTGCCACTTACGGTTCCCCGTCGCAAGCAGATCGATTGGCCTTAATTGGGGGCGAAAGAAGGTCAATTGACAGTAATTCGAAGAATTGGGTACTATTCCCCGCCCAAACATGGGATCGCTGCCCTGCTGCCAGAGGATTGCATGCCCAGCTGCCGCTAAGCACCTCATCAATGGAAAGACGTCACGGATGATGCCGATTCATATCGTCGTCCCTTGTTACAACGAGGCGAAACGACTCGATACGCCGCTATTTCTTGGCTTCGCGGCCGAGCATCGCGACATCCACCTCACCATGGTCGACGATGGCAGCTCCGACGATACCCCCAACATCCTACATTCGCTCGAGCAAACCTCCGGCGGGCGTATTCAGCGTTTGCTTTGCCCTGAAAATGGCGGCAAGTCCGAGGCGGTTCGCCGCGGCATGCGGCACGTGATCGAATCGGAACCTGGCTGCCTGGCCGTTGGTTTCCTTGATGCCGACCTTTCGGCCCCGCTGGAGTCGTGCTTGATCCTGGCCGATGTTCTCGATCGTAATCCCAATATCGATGTCGTCTTTGGCTCGCGGATGTCGTTGGCTGGCCGGAAGATCCAACGCCAATGGCTGCGGCGCTGGCTGGGACTGGTGTTCTCGTCGGTCGCTTCCCAGGCGATTGGTTTGCCGCTCAATGACACCCAGTGCGGTGCCAAGTTGTTTCGCGTGACGCCTGCGCTGAAATTGGCGCTGGAGAATCCCTTCCGCAGCCGGTGGATCTTCGATGTCGAATTGTTGGGACGGATCCTGGCCAACAGCCCCCGGCCTGATGCCCACCAGGCGGTTTACGAAATGCCCCTGGACCAATGGCGGGAAGTGGTTGGGTCGAAATTGAAGCCAACCGACTTCCTTCGTGCGATTCACGAATTGGGAGCGATTGCCTGGGCTTATCGTCGTGGGCAATACGTGGTCGACGCCACCACGCTCACCTTTCCGGCTCAGCCAGCCCAAGATCATCAACCGCAAGATACCCCCGCCGAAGATCGCAAGGCGGCGTAACGATTCTGTTGCCAACTAAGGACATCCGATGTTAGCCATCGTTCGACGACATCCGGCCAACCTGATTTGGATCGTACTGAACGTCGTCCTCTTTGTCGCCGTGGCTGGATTAGCGATCGGCGGTTCCAGTATTACGGTGACCCAGTACTACGAAGGCGCGGCCTGGAACTGGATGGCTGGCGAGTCGATGTACACCACAACTGGCCATGGCTTCCTTTATCTGCCTCACTCGGCGATTGCTTACATTCCATTCGCCGTCTTGCCGAATCCCTGGGGCGACGTTGCCTGGCGGGCCGTTAGTCTTGGACTGTTTGTCTTTGGCTGCTATCGCTTCTTTCGGCTCTCGCCGCAGAAGTCAGAGTTCTTCAATCTCTCGGCCGGGTTCGTCGTGTTTCTGCTTTGTGCCGACTGCATGCGAAACGGCCAGGCAACCGTGATCATGACCGCCACCATGCTCCTAGCCATCGATGCGATCCGACGCGAACGGTGGAATCTATGCACATGGCTGCTGCTGCTGGGATTTGCAATCAAGCCACTTTCAATCGTTTTGATCCTGCTGGTCGGCGTGTTGATCGGACCGCTACGTTGGCGATTGGCCATTGGTGCGGTCGTGCTGCTGGTGCTTCCTTTCGCGTTTCAATCGCCCGGCTACGTGTGGCAGCAATACCAGGAGTTTGGCGTCTGTCTGTTTCATACCAATCGACTCGGACACGAAACCTGGTGGGCTCAATTGTTCGGCATGTTGAAAGCGTTCGGGCTCGATGTACCTGATTCCATTCAAATGATCAGCCGGCTTATCTTCGCCGTCGGTACCTTGGCTGCCTGCTATGTGTTGAAGCAAAAGCTTGACATGAATCGATTCCTGATCTGGCTTTACACGTTGACCGCCATCTACCTGATGCTGTTCAACCCGCGGACCGAGAACTGCACCTACTGCATCTTGGGACCGGCACTGGGAGTCTTCTATGCCGAAGCCCTTTGCACGCGTCGCTGGGTGACGGGGGCCTCGATGCTGCTGCTGGCCCTGGCGATCCTCGGTTCGTTTGAGCTGGGTCAATACATCACTCCGGAAGGAGTTCGCCCCATCTGGATGGCACCGCTGGCATGTATCTTCTTTGCGTTCTACGCGGTGTGGGTGCTGGGGAAGGAAATGCAGCGTCGGGCAGAAGACCGGAATCTTGAGATTCCCGGAGGAGCTTCGCCGCTTTAGAACGAGCGGCTTCGTCCTCAATACCGACTCGCTGAGATCACGGAAGCAGGCAATTGGCTGCGAATCGTCTGCTTCACGGATGACAAACTTCCGCTTATCGCGAAGTCAGTTCCAGCGTCAGATCGTTTCGGCCAGATACGATGTCGAACTCCAGGCCCGATGTTTCAGGTGTCTCGTATTTTTTTGGTACGCCATGGATCATGGCGGCCGGGTTATAGGGGACCTGAATTCCATCGTCCAGTTTCTTTTGAATGTCAGCAGGGATCACAATCTTTTCGACCGATACCTGGTATCTTCCGGCCAGCGCGCCACCGCCATGTTTGGGCAGTAGTCCATCCTTGCTGCTGAGGGTGGTTAAGTGAAAGACGCCGGCAGAGTCGCTGACCCCAATTGCGGCGATCCCTGGACTTGATTCGACAGGGACGAAGGTGACGTTGGCACCTTCCACCGGAGTGCCATCCAGTGTGACAACGCCTTCAACAAATTCCGTTGGCAGGTACGACTTGCTTTCACAACCGAGGGCCGCCACCCAACTGAAGGTGCCAAAAACCAAGAGAGCAATTCTGGAGCGAAGAAGCATCGTGGAACGATCCAGTTCAAAAAAAACGCGGGAGATAGTGGAGAGACAAACAGCGAACGCTCTGAACACGCTTGATTCGCTCAGAGCATTCTGGTTTCCAACAACGAGAAGCGGATTGATGCTAGTAGGGCAGGCTGACCACACCACCATCGTTGATCGCACCCAACGCACCCCACACGCCGTACGGAGACGCGCCTGTGTAGGTCGCATCGTACTTGGTGGTGAGTGACGTGCCGGCGTCGATCGTTTCCGGGATGAAGTGCACCGAGCCATCCGCGAAGAGCGTATTCGCTCCGCCGGGATGATAGCTTCCGGCGGTCAATAGAGAGTTTGCTTCGGCACTCCAACCACACGTTGGTCCATTCGGAGGCAGCACCGTATGCACGAGCGAATACAAGGCCATGCCGTCGAACCATCGCCATCCGCGCTGCCAACTGTTCGTCGAGACATTGCCTGTGTAGGTATTATCAGCGGCTACGCGTGCCAGGCAGGAACTCGGTTTGTAGTCTCCAACTCCGGTAGCGACGCCGGACGCGACGGCCCGATCTCCTTGACCTTGCCCGACTCGCATTTCGGCGATCATCACCGTGTTGCTTGTGCCGTCGGTGATGGAACTCATTTTGCGTTTCTGCATGTCGCCTCGGGCGAACACGCCACGTACCGGGTCGGTGTCCCATGCGGTCCAGATGTCGCCTTGAACGCCGTGGTAACTCGTTCGCCCGCGACTATCTTCTTGAACAATCGAGGCCGCGCCATCAGACGGACAGCAATAGGCGCTAAGAACCGTGCTCACCGCCGATTCATTGAACAGATTCGAACCGTTTGTCAGCAGTTTCGTCTGCAGTTGGCCGTACAAAGCATCTTGCTCGATATAAGGCAGTAGCGAGACGAGAAACGACGGCCGCAAATACTTGGCGGCCGTCGAACCTCCTGGCGGCTGAAAATGAGGATCGTAGTTTGCCGCAGGGAAACGTTTGTAGGTGTCGTGAAACGTATGACATGCGATTCCCATCTGTTTCAGATTGTTGGTGCAAGACATCCGTCGGGCAGCTTCCCGAGCCTGTTGGACAGCGGGAAGTAGCAGCGCAATCAACACGCCGATAATGGCGATCACGACAAGCAGTTCGACGAGCGTAAACGCACGACGTTGTTCAAATTTGCAGGTCAAAGCAGGCATCGAGGACTCACTCAAAGATTGGAAAGATGGTATCGATCGACGGGGAGGACTGACCCGAGGTGCAATTCGCGGTCCAATTCCTACATTTGAGCTAGAAGTGACCACCGAATCGTCGTGGAACGTAACGTAATTGTGATTGGTCGCTGACGTATTTTTCTTTTTGTGTTTTTTCGGTGCAAATTCGGTTGAATTTCTCCCATGAATTCCAGGAGATAAATCAATGGATTGCCTAATAATTACGCACAGAAATTGTGCATAGTGGATGCCTGTAATCGGTCATTGCGGGCGGCGATGGGCGGTGGCGAGACTCGTGAACATTTGACCGCTCGCGATTGTCTGCGTTTGCGAGAGTGATTGGTTGAAGATTCTCACGCAATATCCGACAGAGCTTATCCGATGAATGCCGGCGAGTTGATCCTGACAGAACTTCGTAACACCTATCGCCAGGAGCCGTGGAGAATTGGATTCTATGGCGACTTTACGTGGGAAGACGTGCAGTTTCTTCGCACGGCGATCATTCGCATTCAGCATGGAGATACGACCGCCTGGGAGAACTTCCTGCATCGCCTTCGCGCGAGGCCGACGTTTGCCGAGACCGTTTTGCGTCTCTTAAAAATGAAGGGCTACGTTTTCTACTCCAACTACGCGAGCGAACTGATGATCGGGCTCTTGCCTCCCGAAGTTGAACCATTCCCATCGGATGAAGCCAAAGTGTTTCTGGAATGTTTGCAGAGTCCTGAAGATCATTCGAGGGTTGCCGATCAGAAACCAAAGCAACCTGGTCGATCGCAGATTATGTATATCGAATACAAGGGCGGTGCTCTTGCCGGCCCTGCGCGGATCGGTCGGGTTACGTTTTCTCAATCACGCAAGACGATCTACTACGGCGATTGCAAACTGAAATCACTCAAAGGTCGCGGATACAAAGCAAACTATTACGACAGTGCCAACGGTGGTCGGTACTGGGTTTCCAACTGCCAAACCGACGGGCAAGACACGCTCTATCCCGGTACCGTCGAGATCGACGACGACGCACGCGAAGAATACTGGACGGAGATTCGGAAACGACCAGACCTGGTTGAGCGAACCTCGTATCGTTCCGAAGGAAAGTACTCGAAACGTCGCCCCCAACCGGAGAAGCCCAACCATCATGCCACCGGGCCAAGATCGTAGTCGTCGATGCAGAAGTGAGGGAGGCAACACGTGGCCGAGACGGGGATCGAACCTGCTCGGCGGTTAGAGGCTTGGATTGCGCTTGGCAAACTCAAGCAGCCAGGTACAAATTCCGACAATCGCGATCACAAGTCCGACGGCATTCATGAAGGAATGAGTAGCCAAGGGGTGCTGATCAGCACAAGGCCTCCTGAGAGGACGACGATCGATGCAGAAATGCTTCGCGTGATTGAACCGTTGTCGCGAAACGAGGGATTGTTGTCGCAAACAAAGGGATTGATAATAAGTGGCCGAGGCGGGGATCGAACCCGCACGAGGGTTACCCCTCGCAGGATTTTAAGTCCTGTGCGTCTGCCAGTTCCGCCACTCGGCCGTTTTGGGGAACCCCACTTCTGTCGTTCTGATGGAAACCAATCTTCTGGGATTGGTTCGCAACCCAAGACAGCGGTGCGGGGTTAAATCTGTGGGCATTGGCAGCCAGCCGCATTGTGACAGCCACGATCGAAGGCCACAAGTAGATTGGACCCAAACGGTTGAGTGGAATACACTTATCGTCGCCCAGTACCCCTTTTCCGATCGCTTTGTATTGACTTTAACGACAAGATCGAAACGATTCGGGCGAACAAGTGGAATAACTTCATACTGCCCGAACCGCTCATTCAACAAAGAGATCTAAAACGATGAACTACCGACAACCCAGCGTCGTAGAGACGGTGATTTGGCTTTCAGCCGCCGCGATCGCCGCATTTGTGGCCCTGGGGGTTACCTTACTGATGGCAGCTATCGGGACAGCAATGCTGATCACCAAAATGGTGGGTGACGCGGTTCGCTCTGGTCTTCAGGCCTTGTTCCCCGCAGGAGCAGGGCAGGAAACGGCCAGGAACAAAAGCCAACGACCCACCAGGAATGCAGGTGCCCGGCCAACCGTCATTGACGGTCGAGTCATCAGTCGCGGTTAGGTTATTTGGCACGACAGATGCAATTCAAACAGCCCGAATCCAGATAGAGCTCGTTGGAATTCCCCGTGAACTTCAACAACCATCTTCGGGTCTTACGAGCACGGACAGCTTGACGGTTTTTAATCGGCGAACGAAGACGATGATCGCACCTCGACATTTCCACTTAGCAGGCACATTCACCGGAGATCGGCTGGATGTGGTGTTATCTCCTAACGGTAAAACGTTTGTCGACGGAAGGAATATCCTTCTCAACGACTTGCTCGATGGCCTGCGCCGCGACGGCATTGGCACGACGCCGCGCGTGCGGATATTTGCCGGAGCGGCTTGCCGCTTCGATCATCTGGCCGCTGTCTACCGTATGTGCAAAGAGTACGGCATCGATAACGTCGAACTGGTTGCCTAAGGCCGTCTTGTCGCCCTATCCCGTGCTTTCTCCACCCCAATTCCGTTGTGCGGATGTCGTTTCTAGTTGATTGACCACCTTCTGTCAGGCAACCTAGAATGAGGCGTCGTTCGCTGACTTAATTGGGGACCAAGCATGACAGGCGATTTAATGAGCGATCCGGTTCGATTGGCGATCGCTTTCTGCCCGCTGGCAGCCTACCTGGGGCTGATCGGCATGATCAATTTGCGTCGCGGCCCCTTTATTACGTCTGGTGGGCGGGATTTTATGGCGTTATCGATCGGGCTGAGTGGTCTCATTTTGATCGGTCCGCTGGCTTTGATAATGCCAAGTTGGTCGGTCAACTTCTATGGATCGTACGCCTGGCTGATGATGTTGGGGCTTTATTTCCTTTCGGTCGCCTTTTTAGTCCTCACGAAGCGGCCCCGAATTGTGGTTTACAATACCACGATCAAAAACATACGCCCCCTACTCAGGGAGGTCGTCGATGGGCTCGATCCGTCGGCACGCTGGGCAGGCGAGTCCCTCTTTCTGCCGACGCTTGGCTTGCACCTGATCCTGGAAGAAGACTACGGCACGCGGAACGTTCTCATCAAATCGGTTGGCCCTCGGCAAGACCTGGACGGATGGCGCCAATTGGAAATCGCCTTGGTCCAAGCGACCCGCAGGCATGAGAAGCAGCCGATCAATTACTACGGGCTGTTTCTCGTCAGCGTGGGGGTCTTCATGTTGCTGATGGTTTGCACCCAGGTCTATACGCATGGGAACTTCCAGCAGGAGTTCATCCACGATTTCTATCTCGATCGCTGATCGGCCATCTAAGAATCGAGTGGCTGACCCAGTTCGTACAGATATTCGAACGTAAAGATCCCGGAGTCGTGCCCGTCGCTGAAGACGATCTGATAGGCATAGTGCCCGACCGGGTTCATCCCTTTGATCGTGATCGGTTGAAGTTCCGCCGCGCTGAGGACGTTGAGTTCGTTACTGGGCTTCTTGGTTTGAGCCGAATGCTTTTCGCGCGTCAACGCATCGGGGCTGGCATCGCGCAGATCTTTGGGGCGATAGACTCGAATGGACTCATCGCTCCAATCGATGCGTAGTTGGCCATCCGGCTGCAAAGCCAAGGCGGTTGGTGTGGGTGCCATAGGGTTAACCTTTCCTGGCGTCGATAAAGCGGCGTCCTTTGCCCTCGAAGCGGGGCAGGCTGCCGGCGTCGACCAATTTAACTTCGACCTTCAGGCCCAAGCGAAGATTCAATTCCTCGGCAATCCTTTCGGGCTCCTGCTTGCGGTCCTCGACCTCGACCATCAAGGCATCCATCGCACCTCGCTTCATCGCCGTCATGCGGTATTCGACCACTTCGGGAAAGCTGCGGAGGATCTGTTCGATCGAGGTCGGAAAGACATTGACGCCCCGGACAATGAGCATGTCGTCGGTCCGGCCCAGCACGCCTCCTTCCAGCAGCACGAAATTGCATGGGTCTGGCGTATTCCAACTGGGGCGAACCAGGTCGCCAGTTCGGTACCGAATAACGGGCGAACCGCTGCGTCCCAACGTGGTGATGACCAATTCAGACAGCTCACCCTCGGCGGCGGGCGTGCCGGTATCGAGCGAAATGAATTCCGGCAGGAAGAACGCTTCGTTAACCACGATGCCCGTTTGCCGGGGATTCGAAAAACCCCACGGTCCCACTTCTGTCGCGCCGCTGTGGTCGATCACTTTGGCATTCCAGGCCGATTCGATTTGATCGCGAATCTCGGGGATCGATCCGCCTGGTTCGCCCGCTAAGACCAGTCGGCGGACCGGAAGCTTATCGAGGTGAATGTGATGTTCCTGGGCCACTTCGGCCATGTGCAGTGCGTAGGTCGGAGTGCAGAAGACGGCCGTTGCTTGTTGGTGCTGTAGCATCTCGAGTCGGCTGATCGTGCTCAGGCCGCCGCTGGGGATCGCCAGGCAGCCGCGGCTGGTCACGGCATCGAAGGCGCTCCAAAAGCCGACGAACGGTCCGAAGCTGAACGCAAAGAAGCAGCGGTCCTCGCTAGTCAGTTCCGCCGCATCGAGCACGTATTGCCAGGCATCAATCCACCACTGCCAGTCCGACTTGGTATCGAGCACCACCATCGGCCGGCCGCGGGTTCCGCTGGTGCGATGAAAGCGGACGTACTGCTCGACTCCGTAGGTCCTGTTATTCGCCAGGTCGCCATTTTCGCGGGTGCCGATCAATTCGTCCTTGAAGGTGAACGGCAGCTTCGCCAAGTCGTCCAGCGAAGTCAGCGGCAATTTGACGTCGGCCAGCTTTTCGGCATAGAAGGCGTTGTGCGGCAAGATCTCGGTAAGTAGTTGATTGAGCCGCGCAAGTTGGAATTCGCCGAGGTTTTCCGGGCTATTACAGCGAAACGTTTCACGTTGTTGTGGGGTTGTTGTTTCCATAAGTGCATCTTAAATGCTTGGTTAGGCAGAAACTAGCCGCTCGTATTCCGCCAGGCCCCGCCTAACATGGTTGGCCAGCTTCCGACTAAAATAGTCGATTTCGCTTGCCATCGACACTGCCTGCCGGAGATCTGAATGTCCGAGTCCGAATCGAAGCCTGACCAATCGAAAGCTAACCGAGCGGCAGCTCGGGGGATCATCTTTTTGACGGTCTTTATCGATCTGTTGGGTTTCGGCATGGTGTTGCCGCTTTTGCCGATCTACGCCGAGCAGTTCACCGTTGACCATGGCGGATGGGTGATTGGTTTGCTGATGGCCAGTTTTTCGGCCATGCAGTTCTTCTTCGCCCCCTTGTGGGGCCGGCTTTCCGATCGAATTGGCCGTCGCCCGGTCCTGATGATTGGCCTGTTGGGGAGCGTGGTTTTTTACGCGTTGTTTGGTGTCGGCACGATCATGCAGTCGCTGACCTTGCTGTTCATCAGCCGAATCGGCGCCGGTCTGGCCGGGGCCACGATCTCGACCGCCCAGGCCTATATCGCTGACACAACCACCTTGGAGGAACGCCCCAAGGGGATGGCCCTGATCGGGATGGCGTTTGGCCTGGGGTTTACCTTCGGGCCGCTGTTCGGCTGGATGGCCGTTCCGACTGGCACCGGCGAGCCTGGTCCGATGCCCGGCTTCGCGGCGGCGGGACTTTCCGCGGCGGCCCTGCTGTTGGCCTACTTTAAACTGCCTGAGAGCCGTTCGGCGGACAGCCCTTCGGCGGTGAAGCAGAAGTTTTCGATCGAGGGGCTTCAGGCTGCCCTGTCGGTTCCATCGATCGCGATGCTGCTGACCGCTTTGTTTGTCGTGGTGTTCTCGTTTGCCGCCTTCGAGACCACGTTGTCACTACTGTTAAAAGGCTTTGGGGATGGCCCGCATCCGTTTGAGTTCAGCTTCCAAAGCGTCTGTTTGACCTATGCCTACATTGGATTCACGCTGGCATTGGTTCAAGGAGGGTTTGTTCGCCGAGTCGCTGGGAAAATCAGCGAAGGCGTCCTGGCTTCGTCCGGTTGTGTGTTGATGGTAATTGGCATGCTGCTGATCTTGAAAGCAACTCAGGATGCTTCGGTAGGGTTGCTGTACGGTGCGTTGGCGTTGGTGGTGGCTGGCTTTGGCATGATGATGCCGTCGATCAATTCATTCATCTCCAGGCGGAGCGATCCCTCGAAACAAGGCGGTATTCTGGGGATGGGACAAAGCGTCAACTCTTTGGCTCGCATCATCGGCTCTGCCGTCGGTATCCCGCTGTTGAAGGTCGATATCCTGGCTCCCTTTGGATTTGCGGCTGCGATCATGTTTGTGGGCCTGCTGCTGGTAATCTTCGCATCTCGTGGCGGCAAAGATTATGAAGCCAGCGAGGCTGGTGAGACCTGACCACGCTACGGGGTGCCTTGGCGTCGTCTTGGTCGACGCATCTTCTCTTCCGGACTGGCTTTGTCATTTTCAGGGGGTAGACGCTAGAATCGAGCCTGCCGGTGGGCGCCCCTTCAGCAAGCTACTTACCCAGGAGCCATCCTCGATGTTCAAACTCGTTCCCCTGGCTGCACTGATCGTGCTTTCCTCTGCCGCCATCGGGCAAGCTCAAGTCGTGAATCTGCAGAAGGTTCCGCAGCTCGAACCAGGCCGGTACGACTTGAAATTGATCACCCCGGTGATGCCGAAAAAGAATCGAGAGATCACGCTGCCGGCCCAGGTTACGACCATCGATGACGAGGTGGTCGTTTACACTCAGGGCATGTCAGGCAACAAGATCGTCTTGAAAGGGTCGATGCTCAAGGGAGAAATGAAAGTCGGCATGACCGCGATCGAGAAGGGGGAGATCATTTCGTTCCACTACGTAGGTGTCGTCAAAAGTGACCAGCTTGCCGAAGGAGAGTTTTACGTCTTCGTCGATGGCAAGTTGGGATTTTCTGGTGAATGGAGTTTGAAGAAGAGCCCGCCGGAAAAAGCGAAGCCTTGAGAATCTCAGGAGCCCCAACGGGGCGCCATGCAATAGCCAGGGGCGCGAGCCCCAGGTATTGAATTGAAAATAAAACAAAAGCCCCAAGGGGGCGGCATAGAGCGAACCAAATGCATCCTATGTCGCCCCGTTGGGGCTTGAGCTTTTATGGCGTCGAGGTTCCAGGGGTTTGCACCCCTGGCTATTGCATGTCGCCCCTTCGGGGCTAGGAAGGGAGAGAACGTTAGTCTTCCAACCTCGAGATACTCCCCAACGCTCGGTCTGGATTTTCTAAAAACGCCGTCAGTAAGATCTGGGCCGCAAGCATATCCATTCGGGCTTTGCGGCGTTTCTTGGTCAGGCCTGCTTCCTGCAATAGATCTTTGGCCATGCTGGTGGTGAAGCGTTCGTCGTAGAAGGTAACTGGAACGCCGGCCGTTTCAAAGAGCCACTTGCCAAACTGCCGGGCCTCGTACGACTTCTGGCTTTCTTCGCCGCTCAAGTGAACCGGCAGACCCACGACGAAGAGAACAATCCGTTCCAGTTCGGCCAGTTCGCGGAAGTACTGGGCGTCCTTCGACGGGCTGCGGCGGTTGTAGTTTTCCAAGGGGCTGCACAGCACGCGATCGGGGTCGGTGATCGCGATGCCGATACGAACGGTGCCGTAATCGACCGCGGCAATGCGTCCGCTTTCAGGAATGGAAGGAAGTTGGTTACTCATGCTGGCGGCACGTTACAGGTATCGCCGCAGTTCTCCGGATTGCAGTTTCTTGACGACCTCGCGAATGTCTTCTTCACGCGATTTATCGGCCACCAGGGTCGCATCGGGCGTATGCACGATGATTAACTCCTGGGTTCCCAGGGTGACGACCAGGTGGCCATGTTCTCCCCGGACAATGCATCCGTTGGAATCGATCGCCAGGACTTCGCCCAAGTGGGTGTTGCCTGATTCGTCTTGCCCATGCAGCCGAGCCATGCTTTGCCAGTTGCCGACGTCGTCCCAATTGAATGGAGCCTCGACGACGACGATGTGCTCGTGATGTTCCATCACGGCATAGTCGATCGACTTGCCCTGGATGGAACCGAACTCGCGATCGAACACTTCGGCTTGTTGCGGCGTGCCCCAGGCATTGGCGATCGTTTCCAGGTGAGCGAACATTTCGGGCTCGTGCTTTTTGATGGCATCGAGCACCGTCTTCGCTTTCCAGATGAAGATGCCGGCGTTCCAGTAGAAGTTGCCGGAGTCGAAATATTCTTGGGCGACCTCTCCTTTCGGCTTCTCGCGGAAGCGAACCACCTCGAACGCGTTCAGCCCCGGTGCTTCGAGCCGCTTGCCACGTTCGATATAGCCGAAGGTCTCAGCCGGATAGGTCGGCGAAATGCCGAAGGTGACGATCGTTTCGGGCTGGGCATCGACCAGCGCGGCGGCCGCTTGGATGGCTTGGCGAAAGTCGGCTTCGGGCGAAATCACATGGTCCGACGGCATGACGACCATCGTGCCGTCGGGGTCATTTTTTTGCACCAGCAGCGCCGCGAGTCCGATACAAGGAGCCGTATCACGCTTGTGAGGTTCGCCCACGATCGAAGTGGGTGGTACTTCAGGAAGTTGCTCGGCGATCGGCTCGACCAGGTGCTGGGCCGTGAAGATATAAAGCTGCTCTGGCGGAACCATCCCTTCCAGACGCCGACAGGTGGCCTGGATCATTGAGGCTTCGCCGGTCATGCGAAGCAGTTGTTTTGGCTTGTCGTTACGACTGGCTGGCCAAAAACGGGTACCGGATCCTCCGGCCATCACAATGGCATGCAGCATATATTCTTCCTTAATCGTCGATGAGATCGGCTTGAGCAAGCGCTGGCTTTTCGGCTAGCCTCTGTTTTAATTGACCGGCATCGAGTGCGGCTAGCGGACTGATTTCTACTTGGCGATCGGTCGCGCAGGAAACGCCGCACTCTTTAAGCCAGCGACGAGCTACTTCGCACAGTGCCTCTTTGCAGGCCTGGGGCGTATCGGACTGGGCACCGTCGGCGTTTTTGACTGGAGCGAACCGAAGGGCCGGATCGACTTCGACCGCCAACGGGTTTTTGGCCTGAGGCAACAGATCGAAGATGAATCGCTCGAACTTGATCGCGTTGGGTTCTAACGGCTCGACGACGTCGCCGGCCGGATTGACGAACGGGACCTTCTTGATTGCCTTGTGCCAGGGCAGGCTGCCGGCGAGGGTCGCCATGCGATCGAGAAACGACTTCTTGACGCCATGCACGGCGATGTTGCCGGCCCAATGTTTGAGCGTGCCATCTTCGATCGTCTCGGCAGCTTGTTCGGCGGGCAGTTCGCTGTATTCGACCAATTGTAGCTTGCCGTCGAGTTGAGCCAGGATGCCGAGCTTTTCTTCCGGCAGCTTCTTGGCGACGACCTGAGTTGACATTTCGCTTTCGGCTAGGTGATGCAATCCCAACAGTTCCGGCTCGCAAACATCGGCCAGGGGATTGTCGACCTGGAAGTAATAGATCTCTTCGATCCCGCGCTTGGTCATATCTTCCAGGCAGCCGCTCTTGACCAGCGCGGCCAACATTCCGCCATGTCCGTCGGGGCTGAGTGCGAGCGAATCTTTCTCGGCCAGCAGCAGCTGTTTTGTTTGCAGGTCGATCGCCGGCATCGTTCCCTGGCAGAAGATGTGCAGGTCTTCTTTCGCCATGCCGAACCGATCGTGCTTTTCGAGGAACTCGATCGTTTCCTCATGCGTCGCCGGGCTGGTCATCAGGTAGAGCGGAATCGGTTTGCCGTAGCGGCGACCGCGGGCAACGATCTTTTCAAAATGAATTTGAAAGAGCGTCTTACTGGAAACCGGCCCGATCGGGAACATCCCCTTGGGATGATCGAAACCGAGACGCGAACCTTGTCCGCCGGCGACCAGCAGCGCGGCGACTTTGCCTTCGGTTAGAAGCTTATCGCCTACTTGGCGGGCCTCGGCCATTTTGGCGGGGTCCTGGTCTTTCAAGCGAACCGCCTGGGGGGGCACGAGCTTGGTGTAATCGCGCGTGCTCTCGCTTGTCTCGCTTTCGCTGGTTAGTGCCGCGAGCTCTTCGAAATCGATTTGCTTGAGTTGCTCGGCCAGCTTTTTCGCGGTCGACTCTTGCGCAATTTGCAGATACTGCGCGAGCTCGTTTTGTCCGGCGGCTTTAAGTTGTTCCATCAGTTCGTGAGACAATGCCATACGGCTCTCCATGTTCTGTGGGGCTGCGATCACGGGGTAGCTTGTAGGTCATTATTGAGAACGTGCTACGAGTTACAAGGGACCGAAGGCAGGCAGACGGGGTGAAAAGGGGATCCGAAGCCAACTTCGGAGGAAACTTCTCGCAAAATTTGCTCCAACGCTTAGATGAATCAAGAATTGTGGCTCTTGACCGAATCACTTGATAAAATCGCTCCGTTTAGTTTTACGTCTGATCAATGACTACTGCTCTGCAAGCTTCCTGGGAGTCTCCTCTGTGTCCCAATTCGACGACGATCCGTTTCGCTCGCCTAACCCCACCACCCACTACCCACCACAGCAGCCCCCTCAAGGCTCGAAACCGTTGATCATTACCATTGCAGTGATCAACTACGTTTTTGGTGGTTTGCAGCTGGCTTGTGGTGCTTGCGTCGCCATCTTTGGAGCAGGGTTCATGCAAGTGATCATGGCTGCCGCCCAGGAAAACCAAAAATTTGATGCCAACGATAAAGCGGCAGTTGGGGTTATGACCGCCGTGGTTATTGGAGTTGGTGTTATCACCGGATTGCTGGGGTTGCCGCTGATTCTAGCTGGTTACGGCGTGCAAACCCAACGCGAATGGGGACGCATTCTGACGATCGTGTTGGCTGGTATTTCCGGGCTGTTGGCGCTCTTGAGTTTAATGTCGCTTAGCCCGGTCGGATTGATCTATGCCGCCTACACGATCTTTACCCTGGTGGTGTTGTTGAATCCTGACAATGCCCGAATGTTCCGCTAAGCAGCAGCCGGCAATGTGATGAATTCAGGAACGAATCCGTTCGGTTCGCCTGCCGCGGAAACAACTTCCTCGGCCAGTCATCCACGCAGTTGGCCGATCACGGTTGTGGTGGTTTTGACTTGGGTCTTGTTGTTGATGTTTCTGGGGATGTTGCTAGGGTTCGGGTTTTTGTTCTGCGACTTGCTGACCAGCGACGGCTTTGCCTACGTTCAATTCGGTGGAGACTATCGACTCGAGTTCAATAGCTTCCGTCAACGCGATATGTTCTTGCTGTTTCTGATCGTATTGGGTTTCGCACTGGCGGCCGCCTATACGCTGCTCACCGCCATTGGACTACAGTATCGGCGAAAGTGGGGCCGCTTGATGGCGATCGGGCTGGGCCTTGTTGGCCTTGTGGCATTCTTTTGCACGCTTCCCTCGTTCTGGCCGCCAACATTGATCTGGGGAATCTATGGCATGCTGGCCTGCATCGTTCTGTTGAGGCAAAGTATTCGCCTGCAGTTTCAACATGGCCGAGCGTTGCCGCGCGCGTTGGAATCAGACGAAACGTCTGTGGCTGATTGACAATGGTTTAAACCGCAATTTGCATGTGCCGGGCGCGGCAGGCTATGATCGTTGCGCTAGCAGTTGCCAAGGGCGGAAGCGAAACCATGGACAATCAACCCCAACCCAATTCGGACGAATCGCCCGAGTCCAGGAAGGTCTTTAGTGATCCTGGCGAACCCGTGGTATTGGGGCCTAAGACATCGCCCGACGAAAAAGTGCACGAAACGGTAGCCGGGATGACCTGCCTGGTGATTGGCGGTTTTGAAGTTGCGATCTCGCTGATTGCGTGGTGGGCGTTACGAAAGGCGGCTCCCTTGGGATCCCTGCCCTTGTGGGCATTTTGCTTTTCGGGCTTCCTCTTGTGCCTGGTCGGGTGGGGATTGCAATATCGTTTGCTCCTGGCTGTCGGAGTGGGGCTGTTGGTTTCGCTGCTTCAGTTCGTTGTGTTTGGTTTTCAATTGGCCAGCTCCCAAACATGGGAAATGGTGATCCCTGTGGTTTTGGGTGCCATTCCCTTTCTAGCCATTCTCTGGGAAGCGACCGACCTACTAGAACAGGAGGAGGCCCAGGCCAGCCAGGCCAAGGAAAACAAACCGAGGCAGAATCCCCAAGAAAAGACGCCGCAAAAACCCCGACAAACAATCCAGACAAAGGGAGATGCTACTAAACCCGCGGTGAATGATTCAGGGCCGAATCCAGAAGCGCAAAACCGCAGCCAGCAGCCTCCCAAGGCCCGATTCCTGCTCGGTGGATTTATCTGTTTGCTTGTTGGAGCTGTTCAGGTGCTTGGCTCACTGGACGTGTTGCTGGAATTTGAAGCCCCATTTCATCTAAGCAGCGATCTTAATCCTGATGCGGTGTTCTATGTCGCTGCCTGTCTGGGCTGCTTCGGATTGGTGCTCATCGTCTGCGGAAATAGCCTTCGCTCTGGAGCCTTTAAGTCACTCTTGATCATTTTGTCGATTGGCGTCATTCAATTCATCTTTGCTTTCGTTTTATGGCGAACCTCGGGCGTCATGATTCTGTTCCTTCCGATGTTGCTGGCGGTAATTGCATTTGCTGCGGTGATGTTCGAAGCCAGTCATTGGAAGCTGGCGGAAGAGGAACCAACAGAGAAAAAAGCGTCTCGCAAGAAGCCGCGTAAGTTGGATTTCTCTAGTGAGCGATGGATTGTGGAAAGCCGTTCGCACCACGGCGCCAAGAAGTCGAATGAAGAGCCGGCCAGCGACGAAGAAGTGATCGATGCCGATCTGGTAGAAGCCGAGTTGGTGCTAAGTACGCATATCAGAACCGGCAGGCGGCACAAGAAGCCGACACAGGACATCTATCCAGAGCCTATCGCACTGCATTTCTCGGTGGCTTCCCTTCTTTGCTACGGGATGGGGGGCTTGGAGGTGGCGTTTTCATTGGTGGTTCAATGGGGGATTAAATACGCGATAGAAAACAAATTAAGCGAGTTCAAGCAGGCGGATTTGGAAGGAGCTCGAACCTTCTACTGGGTTGTTTTCGCGATCGGGGCCCTGTTTTGCATTTTCGGAGGCTTGATGCAATTGCGTGTTGCCATGGCATCCAGGCTTGCCATGATTCTGGCCGGTCTCCAGTCGGCCCTTGCCTTCATGATCTACCTTGGCTCCGGGTTTGGGGCTTTCCTCGGTGTAACCGTCGCTTCGGTAGTTGTCGTCGCAGCAGCTTACTTCGAGTTGGACGAACGCGTCGATGACGTGGAACAATCCGAGCCGAAGAAAGTGCCTCGCAAAACGATTGACTATCAACCACGCGAGGCTCGGGAGAAACCACGACCGAAAGATATCAGGCCTCAGGAAGATCGAGGTGTCAGTGCGGCACCCGTCGAAAAGAGGCCTACCGGAGAGAATCCAGTCAGTGAGAAGCCTACCGAAGAGAAGCCTACCGAAGAGAAGCCTGTCGTCAAAAGTCTCTTTAGCCCGATGCCGCCGAAGCCTAAGCCGAGGCCGAAGCGACCTCTCAACAAAGGTTGGCTCAGGTTTGCCTCGGCAGTTTGTATTGGCATCGGAGGTTTCGAGGCACTAGCTGGGCTGATTGTTAGTTATTACGTAAACCAAATGCATCTGCCTGGGCTGCTGGACGGCGGAGCGGCTTGGAAGGATACCTATGCCTTCGAATTCTGCCTGGGGTATTTAATCTCAGGCTGCCTGATCTTCGTGGCTGGGCAGGGAGTGCGGTCGCAAGATGTCGAGATGGCCTTGTTGGGGGCGTTCGTTTCACTGGCTCAATGCATCGTGTTTGGGATGTTGCTCGAGAGCACCGGACTTGCGCTCTTCGTGTTTCCGATGTCCCTGGCCATGATCACTTTGGTTTTCATGATCCCGGTCATTCTTCATCCACCCGCAGAAGAGCCCTCGACCGAGTAAGAAGCCACCACCGAGCCTTCCAGCCGCGGCCGTCAATGGTTATCAAGCGTAAAGATTTGCGGTGGGCAATCGCTGGCGTTTACGATCGAGACAATGCGAAGTAGCTCAATCAAGGAGCAGGTTACGTGGAAAACATGCCAGAAAGCCAACCCGAGAAACTGATCGTTGAACCTCCCGTGGCGGAAGTGGTCGACGAGAATCCGCAGGTTGGTACGCCGCCGGTCAAAAGTCTTTTCAGCCCGATGCCACCAAAGCCTCCCCGTCACAGGAAGCCCAGCATTTCGATCGCCGGAGCATTCTGTCTTGGAATCGGAGGTTTTCAGATCCTGGGCTCACTGCTGATGCAATGGGTCATTCGCGAACTTTCTGCGGTGGTAACTACGCGAGCGGATGAGACGACGTTGGAGAACGTGAGCCTTTTCTACTGGGGATATTGCCTCTTCGGAATCTTCTTGTGTCTGGTAGGGTCAAGAATGCAGTATCGAGAGTCGGTCTACTTCAAGCTGGGGCTATTACTGACGCTGAGCCAGATTGTCGCGACAGGATGGCTACTGTACCGTACCGGGAATCTGGTGTTGATTATTCCTACCGTCCTTTCCTCCATCGTCGCGTTGGCCATCCTTATCGAATGGTCTCACGTAAATACGCAAGAGAGGTTGGCCCGCTATGCCCGCAGGCCATCCGAGAAGAGAAACGAGTCCACCACCTAGCCTGCCAGATGCTGTGTTGCTTGGTTTTTGGGTCGATAAGATTTGCCGTCAATACGCGTTGCGATTTTCATCGCGGCAACCTTCACTAGCTCAATCAAGGTACGAATTCTGTGGAAAGAAATCCAGCAAGTCATCCCCAAGGACAGATCGGTGAAGCGATCGAAGCGGACGTGGTCGACGATAAGCCGCAAGTTGTTACGCCTCTGGTTGTAAATCGTTCCAATCCGGCGCAGCCCCGTTCCCGGAGTTCCAGCATTTCGATCGCCGGATTGGTTTGTCTGGCAACCGGAAGTTTTCAGCTCATTGGTTCCTTGGTCATTCTATGGGTCATCCGAGGAATGGTCGTGGAAGGAACGGTGCCAGTCGACAATTTGAATCTGGCGTCCTCGATCGCCCTCTATTGCGGAACTTCCCTTTTGGGAATCTTCCTGGGCGTCGCAGGAGGCTTCATGCAGTTTCGAAGATTGGTCTCGCTCAAGGTAGGGCTAGGTATCGCGGTCTTTCAGTTGCTTTTGATGGGGTTGTTGACTCGGCTGACTTTTAATCCAGGTGCATTTTTTGCGAATTTCCTCAGCATGATCGTCGTGTTGGCCATCCTGTTGGAATGGGGACGCCTGGGCCAGCAGATGAGAAGGACACGACGTCCCCGCAAGGCACCGGAAAAGGAGAACGAGTCCGCCGCCTAGCCTGCCTGACGCAGCCCTGTTTCCGAATCGATCGGGCAGATCGCGATGAACTCGAAGACCGGTTTAGCTTCTTGCTGGCCAGCGTCACGCAGTTTCAAATCGAAGCGAACTCCGCTTGTGAGTATCTGCCCTGGTTTGATCTGAACCTCAGGGCCTTCCAGTTGATGCAGTTCGACATGCGGCGCCGAGGGGAGGGGAGGGCAGAAGCCGACATGCAGGTAAGCATGCCGTTGGCCTGGGGCGAACGTAGCGCGTACCAAGCCGTGAATCTGTTCCTGCCCCAGTTCGATCCCGCGCGTCAATTGCTGCGTGACGTTGGGAGGCAGATCGAGCTTTTCTTCGCTTTCCAGTTCCGCTTCCTCGGTTTCGGCAACCGGTTGGGCGACTTCACTGACAACTTCAACCGTAGGCATCGGGTTTGGCGTTTCAATCGGCGCGTCGTTGCTGGGCGAAGCTGGTTCCAGAATTGGCTGCGTCCAACGAGCGATCGAGTCACCAAACTGCGAGGTCACAAACAGCGACAACGTGATCGTTTCTTGAGCTAGTGCCGCAAACCAAAGCAGGAAGGTAGAGAACTCGGTAATCGGAAAGAACGTGACCGCACGGACCATCAACAAGGCGGAGCAGAACGGAATGATCGCAATCATCAGGTGCCACCGCTGCCCCAGTTGTTTCGGAGCTGCCACCAGCCAGGCTGCGCGGATCGAAGCACACCAGGCCGCCGTCAGCAACGTGACGGCCAATGCCGGACCTGTCGATAGTGGCGGCGTTTCATAGGAGACCAGGCGAATGCCGCAAACAACCGCCGTGGCGGTAGCTAGCAGAGCCGTTCCGCCGACTGCCAATGAGAGGCAAACACCAGTAAGTTCAGGCGAAACCGAGCTGTTGGGGCGATCCATGCCGAAAGATTCCTGCATCCAGACGCAAAAAAAGGGTTCCTGCCAGGAAGTGTGACAGGAACCCAAATTTCAAGCAATGCGGAATCGACCGGGCTGGGGGCGATCTCGGGTTTCCCTCTCGATTGCCCCGCCAACTGCGGCAGATCCCACCGCTGGGCAGCTTATTAGGCCGTAACAGTGATGCCAGCCAGCTTGGCCAGCTCTTCGGCCTTTTCGGTCGATTCCCAAGGGAACTCGTCACGACCGAAGTGACCACCCGCTGCCGTAGAGCGGAAGATTGGTCGCCGCAGGTTCAGGTAATCGATGATGCCGCCAGGGCTCAGCGGGAAGGCCTTCTTGACGATCTCGGCGATCTTCTCGTCGTCGACCTTGCCGGTGCCGAAGGTGTCGATATGGACGCTGACCGGATCGGTCACGCCGATGGCGTAGGCCAGCTGAACTTCGCAGCGATCGGCCAGGCCGGCAGCTACGATGTTCTTGGCAACGTGACGGCCCATGTAAGCGGCGCTGCGGTCGACCTTGGTCGCATCCTTGCCGCTGAAAGCACCACCGCCGTGACGGCCCCAGCCGCCGTAGGTATCGACAATGATCTTACGGCCGGTCAAACCACAGTCGCCCATCGGACCACCGACAACAAACTTGCCGGTCGGGTTGATATGGAAGACGATGTCGTCGTCAACGAATTCTTCCGGCAGGCAAGGCTTGATGACCTTGTCGATCACGAAGTCGCGGATCGTGGCGTTGTCGACCGAACCACAATGCTGCGTCGAAACAACGACCGTGTGAATACCGACCGGACGATCGCCGTCGAATTCGACCGTGACCTGGCTCTTGCTGTCAGGACGTAGCCAGTTGACTTCGCCGTTCTGGCGAGCTTCGGTCAGGCGATTCAAAATGCGGTGCGAAAGGGCAATCGGCAACGGCATCAGTTCTGGGGTGTGGTTACAGGCATAACCAAACATCAGGCCCTGGTCGCCAGCACCAATTTCCTTGCCCTTGGTCTCGTCGTGATCGACCCCTTGAGCGATGTCGGGACTTTGACGGTCCAAGGTTACCATCACGGCACACGTATCGGCATTGAAGCCCATCGAGTCGCTGGTGTAACCGATGTCGCGAATGACACCGCGGATCACGTGTTGGTAGTCGATGTTTGCCTTGGTGGTGATTTCGCCGGCAACAACTGCCAGGCCTGTGGTCACCATCGTTTCGCAAGCAACGCGGCTGTGAGGATCCTGAGCGAGAAGTGCGTCCAAGATACCGTCCGAGATTTGGTCGGCCATCTTGTCCGGGTGACCCATGCTGACCGATTCGCTAGTGAACAAATACTTTCCGGAAGCCACCGATAGATTCTCCTGGGAAACAAGCAGCATCGCTGCACGGGGGAGGAATGGACACGCCAGCGCAGGTTCTCGACCTGTTGGCGAATAGGGCATTATAGGGACAAGGGAAGAGAGCGAACAACCGGGTAAATCGGCTGAAAATGGCTTACATGTCCCGATTTTTGGTCCCTGGGGAACAGATTGCCAGGCCGCTTGGGGTTACAGTCGACCTGAACGACGCCGTGACGGGTTAGGCCGCTTCGCGGAACTTGACGATCTGGGGCAACTCTAACAGCGGCTCGAGCACCTCAATCGTTCGCCGAGTGGCCCCTTGCTGAGCCAAAACGACGTCACGAGCTCGGGCACCTTGATTGAGTCGCCAGCTGCGGTCGGTGGCCGCTTGGATGACAAACCGAGCGAGGCTTTCCGCATCGCGAACGACGGTGATTGCTTCGGCTGCCCGCAGTCTTTCGACCACATCTTTAAAGTTCCATGTATTGGGCCCCACCGAAACGGCTGTACCGTAGGCAGCCGGCTCGATCATGTTTTGGCCGCCTCGATTGCCCAGGCTGCCCCCTACGAACGCAATATCGGCAGTTCCCCACCAGGCCGAAAGCTCGCCGACGCCGTCGACCAGCAGGATTGAATCGCTTTCCGCTGGGCCTGCTTCCAGTTGACTTCGCCGCTGAAAGGGAATCTGCTCTTCTTCCAACTGGCGGGCAACCTCGTCGAAGCGATGCGGATGACGCGGCACCAGAATCAGCTTCAAGTCGGGAACTTGCTTCTGAGCCTGACGGTAGGCCTCGACGATGATTGGTTCTTCGCCGTTTTGCGTGCTGCCAGCCAGCCAGATGGTTTGCTGTTTGGTTAGTCCTGCCAGGGTACGTAGTGATTCGGTTTGCGGATTGTTGCGATCGGCCGTAATACCATCGAATTTGATCGAACCGGTCACCACGATGTTTTCCTCACGTGCGCCCAGGTCGCGAAACCGCTTGGCGTAAACTTCATCTTGCGCGGCGATCAGGTCCAATCTCTGAAGCAGCGGAGCAACCAGCCAGCGAAGTTTGCGATAACCGCGATGGCTTTTCTCGCTGAGTCGACCGTTGACCACGGCAATCTTGGCTCGATGCTTCTGGGCCTGTCGAATCAGGTTGGGCCACAGTTCCAGTTCCACTAGCAGCACGGCGTCGGGTTCGATGCGTCGATAGGCCCGAGCGATGGCCCACGAGAAATCGAGCGGAGCATAGCTGATGGTGTGCTGGGCATATTTCGACTGGGCAAGGTCGAAGCCGGCCTTGGTGGTGGTGGTGATGTGGAAGGTGGCATCGGGATGAACGCGACTGATCTCCGCGATCAATGGAGCAATCAGGTTGACTTCGCCAACGCTGACCGCGTGCAGCCAGACGTGCTGCGGCGAGATGGTGGGCCGACGAGGGACGTAGCCCAGTAGCTTGGCCGAGAAACCCTCGCGATACTTTCCCTGGAAGATCGCGGACCACATCAGCCAGGGAGAGATCGCCGCGATCAGTGCGAGGTAAGCCAGATTGAAACACCAGGTAAGCATGGGATCCGTCCCGTGGTTGTTCCGCTGTGTGCTAGCCCTGCCGGGCAAGACTCGGTCTATTTCGCCGAATCTTGCTTCATGCAGCAGGCCTTATACTTCTTACCGCTGCCGCAGGGGCAAGGATCGTTGCGGCGGATTTTCTCGCCGACGTTGCGAATTGGCGCGGTGACTTCAACTTCGCCCTGCGAGTTGGAAATGGCCTGTTCCTGCTGGCGAGCCATATCGCCGATACTCGAAGCGGAGTCGTGCCGGGCTTCCGATTCCTTCCAGGTCGAACTGACGAACTCTTCGTTCAGGCTGTCAATCTTGAAGACCAGGTCGGTGACCCGTTCGCCCAGGCTTTGCCACATCTTCTCGAATAGCCGCATACCTTCGCGTTTGTACTCGACCTTCGAATCGACCTGGGCGTATCCCACGAAGCTGACCGCCGATCGCAGGTGATCCATCGCCAGCAGATGGTCTTTCCAGGCCGTGTCGATCAGTTCCAGCAGGACGTAGCGCTCCATGCGGGTCATTTCGGGGCGGTAGCGCTCGTACACTTCGCGAATCAAGCGAGTTTCCAGCTGCTGCTTGTCGAATTGTTCAAGTTCGTGCTCGGGGATGTCCGAGTCGATCGTCTGCTTGATCCAATCATGCAGCGAGCCCAATTTGCCGTTGCCGCCACTGATGACCGAGAGGGTTTGGCTTTCAATGTGGTCTTCGTAAAGCTGCTCAACCTTGTCTTCGACGACCTGCATCTTTTCCTGGGCGACCTTCTTGTGTTTTTCGCTCAGGGGAATCAGCAGTTGTTGAATTTCATCGCGCTGCTTGCTCTTGAAATCTTCGGCATCGAGGTTGGTCTCGAAGCGGCTGATGGCCCAGGACAAAAGGCCTTCGCGATCGAGCCGCGAGTGGCCGCCGCTTTTGTTGCTGAACTTGTACAAGCCGGTCAGGACCGGGTATTCCGATTCTTTCTGGTCGTAGACTTCGATCGCCTTTTGGTATACCGCATCAACGACGGCAGGCTGCGGCTTGTCGCGGAACTGCTGGACATCGATTTCGATGCCGAACTTGTAACGGCACCAACCGCTCAAGGTGCTCAGACCGAAGTCCTTGTCGAGGAACTTCTCACCTTCGCTGAGGTCGATCTTGGCGATCGCTTCGCGGGCCTTGGTAACCAGCAACTCGTCGACATGATCACGGCCAACCTTTTTCAGATCGCGGTCGCTGAGATTCAGCTTCCACATGCTGTTAGCGAAGCGGGCCATCGCGCCCCAGTTCCATTCGGAATCGTCTTCCGAATCAGGCAGGTTTTCGTCGATCGCGGCGATAATGTTCGATTCGGCGGCACGCTCGGCGATGTCTTTGGAATACGATTCCGCAGCGGCGAAATCGAGTCCGCGGAGGTCGCGGGTTTGCAGTTCACAAGAAAGCTCGCTGCCGGCCCACTTGGCGAACGTTTCAACGCCAAAGTCCTTTTCCAGGAACATGGCGACATGGTATTCGATCTGCTCTCGAACCATGTCCATGATCATGTCGCGGCTGTCACCACCTTCCAGGATCTGCTGGCGGAAGCCATAGACGCGTTTGCGCTGCTCGTCCATCACCTCGTCGTATTCGAGGAGGTTCTTACGAGCCTCGAAGTTCTGTTCTTCCCGTTTCTTCTGGGCACCTTCGATACGACGGACGATCATGGTGTTTTCGATGGCGTCGCCTGGTTGGGGACGCAGCGCGGCCGGCAGACGCTGGATGAAGTTCTTCGCCCATTCGCCGAAGTAAATTCGCATCAGGTCGTCTTCCAGCGAAAGGAAGAACCGGGAACTGCCTGGGTCGCCTTGGCGACCGCAACGACCGCGAAGCTGCAAGTCGATTCGGCGCGACTCGTGCCGCTCGGTGCCGATCACGTGCAGACCGCCCAGTTCCTTGACTTTCTTGCCCATCGCCTTCATTTGTTCGTGCTGCTCGATCTCGTTGACGAGCGTGTCCCATTCTTCCTGGGGAACTTCCAGACGGGTTGGGTACTTATGCTGAAGCTGTGCCCAGGCCATCGTTTCGGGATTACCGCCCAAGATAATGTCGGTACCACGGCCAGCCATGTTGGTGGCAATGGTCACGGCACCAATGCGACCTGCCTGAGCGACGATATCGGCTTCGCGTTTATGCTGCTTGGCATTGAGCAGGTCGTGCTTGATGCCCCGCTTGTCGAGCAGCCGGGAAAGCCGTTCGCTCTTTTCGATGCTGGTAGTGCCGACCAGCACCGGCCGTCCCTTGTACTGAATGGCTTTGATCTTATTGCGATCGATCGAGGTCGGCTGCTTCTGACCCTTGGAGTGGATCTTGATGGAGTCTTCCTTTTCTTCAAGGATGTCGCCCCACATTTCGTCGCCATTCTTGAACATGACGACATCCCACTTGATGGTCCGTTCAATCTCGTCGGCAACCGCTTCGTACTTCTCTTTTTCGTTCATGAAGATAATGTCGGTGTACGTAATCCGCTGCATCGTCCGATTGGTCGGAATGGCGATCACGTCCAACTCATAGATCTTCCACAGTTCGCCCGCCTCGGTCATGGCGGTACCGGTCATGCCGGAAAGCTTGTCGAACAGCTTGAAGAAGTTTTGCAGGGTGATGGTGGCCAGCGTCTGGGTCTCTTCCTTGATCTTGACCCCTTCTTTCGCTTCGACCGCTTGATGCATGCCGTCGCTCCACTGGCGGCCTTCCATTTTACGGCCGGTGTGGACGTCGATGATCACGATCTTGCCATCTTCCACTACGTAATCGACGTCGAGCTGATAGAGGTAATGAGCACGCAGGGCGTTGTCGATCAGGTGGGGCCATTCCATGTTGCCCGAGGTGTAGAAGCTTTCGACTCCCGCCAGGCGTTCCGCTTGGCGAACACCTTCTTCAGTCAGATTGGTCGTGCGATCCTTTTCGTTGACAACAAAATGGATTTCCTTCTGCAGCGAGCGGGCAATCTTATCGGCGTCGCCGTACTTGTCTTTGCTGGTATTCGCCGGACCGCTGATGATCAGCGGCGTTCGGGCTTCGTCGATCAGGATATTGTCGACTTCGTCGATAATCGCGTAATGCAGGCGACCTTGCGACTGCTGGCTCTCTTTTGGGAAGCGATCGTCTCCGCGCGCCGATGGGCGCATGTTGTCGCGCAAGTAATCGAAACCGAACTCGTTGTTGGTACCGTAAGTGATGTCGCAGCTATAGGCTTGTTGACGATCACGCACCGCCATGTCGCTTTGAATGGCGTTCACCGTCAGGCCAAGGCCTCGGTAAAACGGTGCCATCCATTCCATATCGCGGCGGGCCAGGTAGTCATTCACCGTGACGACGAAAACCCCTTTGCCTTCCATCGCATTGAGATACGCCGGCAGTGTTGCCACCAAGGTTTTACCTTCGCCAGTGACCATTTCCGCGACACTGCCGCGGTGCAGGACGATACCGCCGATCAACTGGACGTCGTAATGGCGCATACCGAGAAACCGTTTGCCTGCCTCGCGACCGACGGCAAACGCTTCGACCAGGATATCGTCGAGCGTTTCGCCTGAGGCCAAACGCTGCTTGAACAGGCGGGTCTGGTCGCGAAGTTCTTCGTCCGACAGGGCTTCGTATTTGGATTCCAGCTCGTTGATGGCATCAACGGTTGGCTGTAACTTCTTGATATATCGTGCGTTAGACGAACCGAACATCGAGGTGATGAACTTTTCGAATCCGCTTAAAAGACCGCCGAAAAAGAGGCTGATCTTTTCCCAAATCTGTTCCAAAATCTCCATCGCAGAATATCACCTGGGGTAGGTTCGAATGAAATGCACTCGTCGCAACGAAACAAGACCTGATTTGTAGACACCGCCACAACTGAAGCGTGCGCGCAAACCCTTCCCATCAAGTAGATTATAGGGATCGTTCAAGGGGGTCAACCGCGCTTGAGGCTCCGCTCTAAGGGTGTCTCGATACCATGGTATTCGATGTCGCGAAGGTTTCTCTTGCCCAAGTCACGTAGATCCCGTGAAGTTTCCCTGGGAATCGTCTGCCGCACGGGCAACGACTGTTTCGCCTCACCCTCTCTTAGAGTCGATTTCGCCTGAAAAGGTTACTTTCACAATGATCGCCTCCGTCCGCTCGGGGGTTGCATCCGGGGCAGCCATTTGCGATTCTCAGGCCACGAAACGTCACCCTGGAACACCGAGAATGAGCCAGCCGCTTCCTATCAGTTCGGAAAAGAAAAACATTGTCACGCGCGATGTTCGTGGGAAGTTGCTGTTTTTGGGAACAGGTACCTCGATGGGGGTGCCTGTGGTGGGCTGCGGCTGCGATACCTGCCGAAGCACGAATCCCAAGAACAAACGTATGCGATGCAGCGTGATCTTCGGCCTGCCGGAGGGGCACCTGCTGATCGATACGCCGCCTGATCTGCGGTCGCAGTTACTGGCGACAGGGATCGGTATCATTCATGGCGTGGCCTACACGCATAGTCACGCCGACCATTTGTTCGGATTGGACGATGTCCGGCTGTTTCAGTTTTATCTAGGGCATGCGGTGCCGATCTATTGCGAGCCCAGCGTCGAAAACCGCATTCGCAAGGCATACGATTATGCCTTCAGCGACGATAAACAAACGCATGTGGGTGCCCGGCCGGCGCTCGACATGAATACGATCGGCACCGAACCGTTCGAGATTTTCGGCAGCCAGATCATTCCGATTCGTCTCGATCATGGACCGAAGTTCAAAGTCCTCGGCTTTCGCGTTGGCAACGTGGCGTACTGCACCGATACCAACCATATCCCGGACGAAAGCTGGTCGAAGTTGGAAGGCCTGGATGTGCTGATTCTCGATGCCCTCCGGCCTGAACCGCACCCGACTCACTTCAGCATTGACGAGGCGATCGAGGTCGCCCAAAAAGTCGGCGCTAAGCAGACCTACTTCACGCACATCTCTTGCCACTTGGAACACGAGCGAACGAACCAATGGCTGCCTGAAGGTTTTGAACTCGCCTACGATGGGCTGGAGATTCCGTTGACGTAAGAGATCGGACAAGGTGGAGCCATGAAATATGGAATCGCATTCGGTCTGATCGGAATTGCTTTCGTCTGGCTGGCAAGTCAATCGCCATGGTTTTGGCTTGGGATCTGGTTTGCCGTCGCATTCGAGACGGTCGCTGTCAGTTACTTTCTCAGTACTCCCGTTCTCTTCGGCAAACGGTCAGATGGAAGTCGACAGTGGTGGGCTTGGCTCTTGTTGCTTCCCTATCTCGTGTTCGTGCATGCTGCCTGGACGATGCAGTTGCTCTTTGAACGCTCTGCACCGATGCATCGATTGGGCTCGAGTGTCATCATGGCTAGGCGTTTAAGGCCACGGGAAATACCCAGCGATGTGACAGCGGTCTTAGATCTAACGTGTGAGTTTCTCGACCCCATTCAGATTCGCAGCCGCGACGGATACCATACGGAACCGACTTTGGATGCCGGGGGCATGGACGTTGAGCGTGCGCTATACTGGGCTAAGTTGGCGCGTGAACTTGAAGGGCCCATTCTGGTCCATTGTGCAAACGGCTCAGGGCGTACCGGGCATGTCGTAGCTATTTGGCTGATTGCATGGGGAATGGCGGATTCGCCGGAAGATGCGATTCAGAAGGTACAGGCAGCAAGGCCTGTGGTGCGATTGAATCGTCGGCAGATTGCCCAGGTTCAAAAGGCATTTGAGGCGATTCGTTCGGAATCGATCAGTTGACCACGGCCTTTCATGCGGCGCAAAAAACTGCCGGCAACGGATTCAACTTGCCGGCAGTTTCAAGGCTTGGATGTTGGGGCGATTCTTTAAACCGCTGCTGGCTTCTTACCTGACTTGCGGCCGAAGAGTCGTGGGATGAACATCGGCACGGTTTGTTGGTACTCGCGATACTTGTCGCCATGGATGCCGACCAGGTCGCGTTCTTCGACGATCGCGGCCAGGCCCATGTAGGTGGTCATGCCGATTGCAAACAGCAGGTGGCCTGCGGTCATTGTCGGAGTGATCCAGAAGGCAGCTGCCCAGGCAACGTACAGCGGGTGCCGGACCAACGCGTAGAGCAGGGGAGTACGGAATGGCAGCGGTTGGTAGTCTTGCCCTTGCAAGTGGAACCAGGCCTGACGCAAGCCGAACAGGTCGAAGTGGCTGATCATCATGCTTACGACGGGAACCATCGTGAAGCCAATCAGGTACAAGCTCCATAAGACGATCCGCAGCGCCGGCTGCTGCACGTCCCAGATCACCATGTCGAAACCTTGCCAGAAAAGCAGGACCACAGCCAGCACGATGTTGGAAGCGAAAACGTAGGTGGAGCGTTCCATCGGCTGGGGAACGATCTTGGTCCAGACCTTTTTGAACGCTGGGCGAGCCATGATCGAATGCTGTGCGGCGAATAGCAGCAAAAGCGCAATGTCGATCGCAACCGCCGCGGCCAAAGGAAGCTTCGAGGGAGTATCGACCGTGACCGGCAGGAACGCTCCAGCTAGAAATGCCATGAACCAGGCTGCGATCCCGAGGAACATGCCATAAGCCAGTAAAGCGTACAGAAACGAAAAGATGCGTAACATGAGAAGGGGCCTTTCTCGACGATTGGGGTAATTGTTGGCGTATCTAGTTTGGTCGGCGACCAACGCCAACACAGGTTATTATCGCCGAAGGCTCGCTCTTGTCGCGTTTACTTGTGGTACACTTTTGGTTGACTTGTGGTACACCTGCAAGTTGGGGAAATTCATGGAATCGGGGGAAATCTATGGTCAAAGTGCCCACGCGCGATCGGCTGGTCGAAGCGGCCAGCAGCCGGTTTTATCGCGATGGCTTCCGCAATGTCGGCATCGATCAGATTCTTTCCGACGTCGGAATCAGCAAGACGGCGTTCTACAAGCACTTTCAGTCGAAAGACGACCTTTTATTGGCCGCCTTAGACGAGAAGGGAATCTGGCTCTACTCGATGTGCCAGAAGATTGTCTCGGAAAACGGGGGGCCAACCCCAGAGGGGCAGCTTCGCGCGATCTTCGACCTGGTCGATGCATTCTTGCAGCAAGAGAACTTCCATGGATGCTTCTTTGTCCGGGCCGCGATGGAGTTCCCATTGCCGCAAGAACCCGTCTTTCAAGCGGCAGCGCGAAACAAGTTGACCTTTGAAATGTTCGTCACCCAGTTGGCCGCGAACTGCGGAGTGAAAGATCCGAGTGAACTGTCTCGGAAGCTTTGCCTGATCATCGAAGGCGCTTATGTTACCCACCACGTAACACAGAATCCTGAAACGATTCGCATTGCCCGCGAGCTGGCTGACCTGGCAATTGCCCAAGCGCTGGGTGATAAGTAGCGCTGCCAGAGAGCGATCGTTACTTATTCAGCTTGGCATGCGAACCATCGCAGCCAGGCATCTTCTTGGAATGCCCGCAGACGCAATCGTTCAGGCCTTTACCACTAAGAATTCGCGGGATGCATTTCTCGATCCGGGCCGTTCGTGTTTTCGATTGCTTCGCCCCGCTGATGTGAATCACATAGGCCCGCTGCCGGCCGGGCGTCAGCGACTGGAAAGCTTCTTCCAGGTCTGGTCGTTCACTCAGCATTTGCTGAAGTTCTTCCGGCAACTCCAGGTTGCTGCTCGCGGTGGATTCAACCTTCTGGCCTGACTTCTCGATTGCGATCGCTTCGTCGATATAGGCCTTGATGGTCGCTTCCTGGTCAAAGATTTCGCCAATGTTGGTAAAGCGAAACATTCGTACTGACTGCGAGTTCTCGCCCGGCGCGACCAGCACCCCTTGGGGATCTTTCAGGAGCACGCCCTTGAAGAAGCTTAGCGAACAAAACTGTTTGAACCGGCCGAGGATCACAACGTTGCTTCCTTCAAACGTGTAACAGGGAGCCCGCCACTTGAAGTCCTCGGCAAGCTTCGTGGAGAGCAGCAGCTTTCGGAGCTGCTTCAACTCGGTTTGCCATTGCTTGGAGTTCTTCAGGAATTGATCGACGTCGGGATTGGTAGTGCTCATGGGATGAGTTGTCCGTGACGGCATGGCTAGCGGTGCCAGCAGCTTGTTTTGGGAAAAGCTGCCAGAAATTACCTGACGAGAAAACTTTACCTAATCGTTTCAATGCGCATAAAGTGCATGGTCGATCAATGACGATAGATCATTAGGGTACCCAACTTTTGGCTTGTTTGCGACCGTTACCTGCGAGGTATTAAGTCGCAGGGTGCCTGAATGAATTCCCGTATCGAACGACCCTCGATTGGCCTTCCAAGCGAGAGAAGAACGAGATGAAAACTCAAACCGTTGTCAGCGTCATTGTATCGACGTACGAGCGGCCTTGGCACTTGGCCAATTGTCTACGCTCGTTGGGGAATCAATGCGTTGACCCTTTTCAATTCGAGGTGATTGTGACGGACGACGGGTCCGCTGGGCCTGAAACCGAGCAGAGCGTTCGTTCGTTTGCGGATCACTTCATGGGGCGAGTTACTTTCTTGACACAGCCGAAAGAAGGCTTTCGGTTGGCGAAATCTCGGAACCGAGCCGTCGTGGTATCTCGTGGTAAGCAGCTCGTATTTCTCGACGGAGATTGCATCGCGCCTCCTCATTTCGTGCGTTCGATGACTGCTGGCCTCAGGTCAAACGTCGTGATGGCAAGCGATTGCTATCGTCTGTCTGAGAAAGCGACGAGCCGAGTCAACGATCTGGCCATTGATTGTTGGTCGATCGAAAACGAAATCGACAGACACGAACGGCGACGTTTGCATGCGAAAGCAGTGCGAGCCCGCATCTACGGCTGGTTGCGAATTCCCATGCGCCCGCGGCTGACTGGCTGCGCATTTGCCTGCATGCGGGAAGATCTGCTGAGCGTGAATGGATTCGACGAAAACTTTGTTGGCTGGGGGCTGGAAGACCGCGATCTGCAGCGCCGCTTCGCCGCACAGTCAATTCGCACGGCAACCGCCTTGCATCGCGTGAAGGCCATTCATCAATGGCATCCCCACGATGCTACTTTTTCTCGTAATGCGGAAGGGACCGCCAATCGAGCTTACTTCGAGCGTCAGGAGGTGCGAGCCTTCTGCCAGCGTGGTATCGATCAGTATGAATCGGTTCCTGCCAAAACTTACGTACAACCCACCTCTCAGTGTTCTCTCCAAGCATCGGCTATTTCAATTGGCCCTGCGCTGAATCAGCGAAAGAGGCTGATCGACGGCGTTCGCCCATTGATAGCAACACCTTAAAGGTCGCGACAAGGAAGGTCACGGATGACGATTCGTTGTTTCAAGCACCACGGGCCACTGACAAGGATCGAACGAGTGTGCTTAAGCTCGTTCAGTGCGATGCACACCGATGTTCGCCTGTTGAGCTACGACAAGATCGAAAATCTGCCTGCCGGTGTACAACTGGTGGACGCGAATCAGATTCTGGACTCTTCCAGCGATTTGTATCGGCACAATTCGAAAGCCGGCATCGAGGCGATCATGCGTTGGAAAACGCTCTGGCTGCATGGAGGATGTTACGTTTCCACCGACATGCTCTGTATTCGCCCTTTCGACTTTCATCAGCAGGTTGTCCTGGGACGCAAGTCTGAATTTGATGGCTATCGCTGGGGACTGGAGATCCTCATTTTTCCGCCAGAAAACTCGGCATGTCGCTTCATGTTGAACCGGTGTCTTCAGCCTCATTTCCCGATCGCGGGCGAAAAGCTGAGCCATCGCTTGAAAAAGGCGTTTCGACGCCGCTTCTCGCGTAACATGAGCCCTATTCGGTCCTGGAATATCGGAGGCGAACGAGGTTTTCAACATGCAGTTGAACAGTTCGGGCTCGAGCGATATGCCCAGCCGATTCCGGTCTTTTACCCGGTGCATGAAGCACGCTGGCGAAGTCCGTTCGACGATACGTTTCGCGAAGATTGGCAAATGCTTCCGTCGACGCGTGCCGTGTTTCTGAACTGCGAACTGGTGGGACGTAACAAGTTCGACCTCAACGCGCCCTTTCAGCCTGGTTCGCTGATGCACTACTACGAACAAAAGTTCCTGGGCGATTCTCTGGAGATCGCTGCTTGAAACCATGACCCAATCGACGCCGTGAGATTGCCGTATGGATACAGCACTACGAATTCAAACTCTCTGGATCGGAGATCGCCTGACCCGTTTGGAACGGCTATGCCTGGCGTCGTTTGTCTATCATGGGCATCCGGTTGACCTATACGTCTACGACGAAATTGCAGGCGTTCCCGATGGAGTGACGCTGATGGATGCCAACGAGATTGTTCCGCAAGAACAGGTCTTCACCTACTTTGGCGGATCGTATGCGGGCTTCGCAGATCTGTTTCGTTGGAAGATGTTATACGATCGCGGAGGCTGCTGGATCGATGCCGATATGCTTTGCATCCGTCCTTTCCAGTTTGACGAGCCAATCGTGTTTGGGCGCGAGATTGACCTGGCCAAGAACATCTCTTGGACCGCGGCGGTAGGCGTGTTGATTTTTCCTCAAGGCAGCGAAGTGTGTGCCTATATGGTCGATCGCTGTCTGAATCCGCATCGCATCGATCGGCGAGATCGCCTGAAAGATATTTCCCGGAAGCTATATCGCCGGTATGTTTCGGGAAACATTGTCCCGGTTGGTTGGGGCAGTGCTGGTGGTCCGGTTGGCTTTTCCCATGCGATGGCGAAATTCCAGCTGAAACGCTACGAGGTTCCCACGACGGTCTTCTATCCGGTTTCGGGAGCGCACTGGGAGAGCCCGTTCGATCAGACCTATTCGCAGTGCCCGCAGCTTTACAACGCTACGCTGGGCGTCCATCTGTGGAATGAAATCCTGCGGCAAAATGATTTTGATAAGGATGCACCTTACGAGGCTGGTTCGTTAATGGACCATTACGAGCAGGTCTATCTGCCAGAATCTCGCAAGGTGGCGGCATGAAGTGGCCCACCTATCGCAGGTTGGCAATACAAGCGGAGCAGGCCGGCATCAATCGCCTGGTGAGGTTGATCGGCTCGTGGCGCGGACTACTGGTGCTTACTTATCATCGGATCGGAGATTCTTCTCAGTGTGAATTCGATCGCGGCGTCTACAGTGCCGACGAAGCGACATTTACACGGCAGATGGAATTCGTGCGAAGTCATTTCGAGGTTGTTGGCATCGATCAGGTCGTTCGGCAGCCTGACTCGTACTGGCGGAATCGCCAGGCAGTTCTTATTACCTTTGATGATGGTTACGTCGACAACTTCGAGGTCGCCTTTCCGGTGCTCAAACGGCTAGGCATGCCGGCGCTCTTTTTTGTGACCAGCGGCTTTCTCGATCAGCGCTCGATCTCTTGGTGGGACGAAATCGCCTGGATGATGCGACAGCGCTATCCCCAGATGGCGGCAGATGAATTGGACGACGAGATTTGTCAGCGAATTGAACGGTATTACGAGCTTTCCGGCGACCAGCGCGAGAGCTATCTCGACCGGCTGTCGGATGAGCTGAAGACGGATCGCTACGATGCAGGATCGCCTCCCTGGATGACCTGGGAGATGCTTCGCGAGATGGCCAAGTCTGATATTCGTTTCGGCGGACACACGGTGACCCATCCGATCCTGACACGAATTCAAAACAACGATTGGGAATTCGAATTGGCGGAAGGAAAGCGGCGTCTGGAAGAGGAAACCGGCACCGAGGTACAAGCGTTCAGCTACCCGGTCGGGAATCCGGATTGCTTTAGCGACAGCCTGATGACGCAAACGGCACGACACTATCAGGCCGCGTTTAGCTGCTACGGCGGGGTGAACCGGGCAGCGTCTGCCAAAAGATGGGATCGCTTCGACCTGCAACGCTGGCCGGTGTATGGCCCGATGAGGCAATTTCAGGTTACGGTGACCTGGCCACAATTAATGAACTAGCTCGAAAGCGACAACACAATGCGAATTCAAACGCTATGGATCGGCGACCGGCTTTCCCGGCTCGAACATCTATGTCTGAGTTCGTTCGTGCATCATCATCCGGGCCAGGTCGATCTATACGCCTACGCACCGATCGCCAATGTGCCGGCCGGAGTGCGAATGGTGGACGCGAATGAGATTGTGCCAGAGTCTTCAGTCTTCTCGTACTATCGCGGATCGTACGCCGGTTTCGCGGACTTGTTTCGTTGGAAGCTATTGCAAGATCGGGGTGGGTATTGGATCGATACCGACATGCTTTGTGTGCGGCCTTTCGATTTTTCAGCGCCGATCGTCTTCGGTAAGGAAACCGAATCGTATGGCAAAACCTTCTGGAGTGCGGCGGTCGGGGTATTGAAGTTTCCCCAAGGCCATCCCGCGTGCCAGTACATGGTGCAGCGCTGTTTGCATCCGCATCAGCCTGACAAATACGATCGCCCGATGCAGAGGCTCAAGAAGTGGTATCGTCGCTGTTTCAGTCGATCGATCTCGCCGGTTGTCTGGGGCGGAGCCGGCGGGCCGAAGGGGTTTGCCTACGCCATCGAGAAGTTTCGGCTCCATCAGTACATGCTTGACAACACCGTCTTTTATCCGGTGCATGGCACCTTGTGGCGCAGTCCCTTCGATTCGACGTACGACGGGGATTGGCAGCTTATGCAAAAGACGCGCGCGGTTCATCTGTGGAACGAAATGCTGCGCAGCAATGGTTTCGACAAAGATGCCCCCTATCATCCTGGTTCGCTGGCCGACTATTACGAAGTCAAATATGTCGCTGAAAGAAGCCACCGCCCGGCGCTGCGGGTCTATGATCCAAGCGGCAAAGGATCTTTGGCGGAACCTGCCGCAACCGCTGCCGTTTCTCGGGCCGCTTGATCAATTCGGGCGAATCGATCTCGCTGGATCGCCTTTTCTCTTCTGGCTGACTGGACTTAGAGCCTTCCACAGAAATCTTAGCTCTTTGGGGCGAAACCTACGGCAAAACCCAGGGTTGAATGAATTGCCGCGGATGCTTTGCCATAAGCGGCGTTGCTTTTCTAGATTATGGGCAGGATCACGCCGGTTTCGGTCGCGGATCCTTTCTGCCAAAGTGCGCTATTTCCTCTAAGAATTGGAATCGAAGAATGCTGCCTATTCGTGCCGCTTCCATTCTGTTGATCACGCTGTTTGCTGGCATCACAAGTGCCGCGGAGCTAACCACCGAGCAGCGGAATTTCTTCGAAAGTAAGATCCACCCGGTGCTGATCCGGGAATGCTACGGCTGCCATTCCAACAAGGCGGGCAATGTCCGGGGCGGTTTACGGCTAGATACCAAGCAGTTGACGCTGCTGGGTGGCGGCAGCGGGCCGGCCGTGGTGCCTGGCGACTTGGACGAAAGCTTGCTGTACAACGCGATCACGCACCAAGACTTTGAAATGCCTCCCAATCGCAAGTTGCCCCAGACGGTGATTGCCGACTTCCGTAAATGGATCGAAATGGGGGCGCCCGATCCGCGCGAGAAAGCCTTGGGCGAGATCCAGTCGAAAGTCAAACCGGAAGATATCCAGCAGGCGAAGGAAAACTTCTGGGCATATCAGAAACCGGTGAAGCATCCCCTGCCGCAAGTTCAGCACCAAGACTGGGCGAAGACCGACATTGATCGGTTCGTCCTGGCGCGGCTCGAACAAGCGGGGCTGCAGCCGGCGGAAGACGCCGACGCCGAAACGGTGTTGCGGCGGTTGTGCTTCGATTTGAACGGACTGCCCCCAACGCCTGAGCAGATCGCGTTCTTCAAAAAAGGTTGGCAGCAAGATCCGGATCGGGCAATTGCCTACGTCGTTGATCGCTTGTTGGAAAAGCCGCAGTATGGCGAACGCTGGGGACGCCATTGGCTGGACGTCGCACGCTACGCCGAATCGACCGGCCGCACCGTCAATATGACCTTCCCGGAAGCGTGGCGCTATCGCGATTACGTGATCGATTCGTTTAACGAAGACAAACCGTTCGATCGATTCGTCATGGAGCAATTGGCCGGCGACCTGCTGAGCAAGAAGTCGGATGAGGAGTTCGCGAAGAACCTGGTCGCGACCACTTTCCTGGCAATCGGCTCAAAAGACCTGAACGAAGCGAACCGGATTCAGTTCCGAGCCAACCTGATCGACGAACAGATCGACGCCACCACACGGGTCTTTCTCGGCACGTCGGTAGCGTGTGCCAGGTGCCACGATCACAAGTTCGATCCGATTCCCCAGGCCGACTACTACGCGATGGCGGGGGTCTTCCAGAGCATGGAAACCTTCTTTGGCAACCCACAGTCAGAGTATGGAGCGTTCCAGGGACTTCAGGAGCGGCAAACCAGCACGCTGCTGGTGATGCCGATCGACGACCCCAGCCCCGGGGGTAAGTCACTCTCAGATAGTGAGCTACAGCGGATCAAGGACGATTTGGAAGACAAGAAATCGCAACTGGTCGATCTACGCCGATCAAGTTCCAATCCAATGCAGTTGCTGCGGCAGCGAGCCATCTTATTTGGTTCGATGTCGGTGTTGTCGAACCAGATCGCCTCGGTTGACCAGCAGGGTAAGCCATATAGCTTCTGCATGGGCGTGCAGGAAGTCGATCGGCCAACCGATGCACGATTGCTAGTTCGGGGTGAGATCGATCAACCGGCCCAGCAAGTACCGCGAGGCTTCCTGCAGGTGCTCAGCAATGAGCCGGCCAAAATCGGATCGAACGAAAGTGGTCGACTTCAGTTGGCCGAATGGATTGCCAGCGAAGAGAACCCGCTGACCGCCCGCGTGATGGTCAACCGTATCTGGCAGCATTTGCTTGGTCAGGGGATTGTTTCCTCGACCGAAAACTTCGGCAGCACCGGTCAGTCGCCGAGCCACCCGGAACTGTTGGATCAACTGTCGACCCGCTTCGTCGATTCGGGTTGGTCGGTGAAGACGATGATTCGCGAGATAGTCACATCGCGCGTCTATCGCATGAAGTCGACCTTCAACGAGTCGTTCCACGAGATCGATCCGGAAAACCAACTGCTGTGGCGAGCCAATCCAAAGCGATTGGATGCCGAAGCGATTCGCGATGCCATGTTGGCGATCAGCGACGAGATCGACCTCGATCGGCCTCACGCTTCGATCGTGGCCAAAGCAGGCTATACCCGCGTGGCGAACGGTCAGCTTCGCCTGCCACAGGATACGAGTGCCGGCATGATGCGTGGTCCGTTTGGCGGTGGTATGGGAGGCGGTCGATTTGGTGGGCGGTTCGGTCGGATCGACAATCCACTTCAGGGAGAGAAAGCGAAGGTTCGCAGCGTTTACCTGCCGGTCGTTCGTGACGAGGAACCACGCTCGCTCAGTGTCTTCGACTTCGCCGATAGCAGCGGAATCATCGGAACTCGTGAAACCTCGAATACGGCCAACCAGTCGCTGTACATGATGAACAATCCGTTTGTCATTCAGCAAAGCGAGGCGTTCGCCAAGCGGATCGCCGAGCAAAGTTCTTCAACCGATCGCCAGGTAGAACTGGCGTTCGTGATGGCGTACGGCCGACCTGCAACCGACAGCGAGACCAAGGCCGCCGAGTCGTTCCTGCGAAAGTTTATCGCCGATGGAGCCAGCCGCAGTAAAGCACTTGCGATGCTCTGCCAAAGTTTGTTTGCTTCCGCTGAATTCCGTTACCTGGACTGATCCCCTTTTTGACACTTCAAGAGGCTACCATGTTTACTCGACGCCACCTTTTGCAGTCTGCCACGATGGGGTTTGGCTACCTGGCATTTGCCGGCATGAATGCCGCCCAGGCCGATCAGCAGGCCCCGCAAAACCCTTTGGCCCCTAAAGAGCCGCACTTTCCGGCGAAAGCGAAGCGGGTGATCTTTCTGTTCATGGGGGGCGGTCCGTCGCATGTCGATACGTTCGACTACAAGCCGGCACTGGCCAAAGACGAGGGCAAATCCGGCAAGTATGGCGGCCGGTTGATGAAATCCCCGTGGGAATTTCGCCAGCGAGGGCAAAGCGGGCTGTGGATCTCGGACGTGTTTCCTGAAGTCGCGAAGCATGCCGACGATATGACGCTGATTCGCTCGATGCATTGCGATCAACCACTTCATCCTGGGGCGACCACGCAAATGCATACCGGCACGTCCCAGTTCATTCGGCCTTCGCTTGGATCGTGGACGTTGTATGGGCTGGGGAACGAAAACGATAGCCTGCCAGGCTTTGTCTCGCTGAATCCACCGGCTGGTGGCGCACGCAATATGGGCAGTGCGTTTTTGCCGGCAATCTACTCTGGTACGAAGATTGGTGGCCCAGGCGGACAATTCTTTCAGCGGTTCCGCGGCGGTAGCGGTGAAACGGTACCGGACATTCGCAATCCGAACCTCACCGATCGGCAGCAGCGGGCTCAGCTTGATCTGATTCAAACGCTCAATCGAGAGAAGCTCCAGCGCGATAAGGTACAGCCAGGCGTGGAAGGGGTGATCGAGTCATACGAGTTGGCCTTCCGCATGCAGGACGCGCTGCCGGCGCTGATGGATACCTCGCGCGAAACGCAATCGACGCTCGATATGTATGGCATCGGCCAGAACGAAACGGATGGCTTCGGCAAGCAGTGCCTGTTGGCTCGCAGGTTCGTGGAGGCTGGTGTGCGTTTCGTGGAAGTGACGCACAACGGATGGGACCAGCATCGCAATTTGAAGGCCGACCTGCAGACGCGGGCCGAAGGATGCGATCGTCCGATCGCCGGCCTGCTACAAGACCTGAAGCAGCGCGACATGCTGAAAGATACGTTGGTGATCTGGGGCGGCGAATTCGGCCGCACGCCAGCCGCCCAAGGCGGAGATGGCCGCGACCACAACAACAAGGGTTTCACCACTTGGATGGCAGGCGGCGGTGTCAAAGGTGGCTACAGCTACGGCGGGACCGACGAACATGGTTACGCCGCGGTCGACAAGCCGTGTCATATTCACGATTGGCATGCGACCATCCTGCACCTGTTGGGACTGGATCATAAGCGTCTGACGTATCGCTACGCCGGTCGAGATTTCCGCCTGACCGACGTTCACGGAAACGTGGCGACGGAAATCCTCGCTTAGCTGGTGCCTGGGTCTGTGATTTCCTGTTGACGGATTTCAGGTTCGCCAGGTTCCGCTGGCATCGGGTGCGAGGTAATGTCGTCGCTGAAGACCCCCTTCCAGAAGTCCAAGGCTCGCCGCTCAAATTCTTCGGGACGCGTATGCCAGCAGTTGGCATGGGCGGCGTTTTCGACCTGCCAGAACGTTTTGGGCGGGCCAGCCGCTTCGTAGACAGTGCGGGCCGTATTTTCAGGAAAAAGTTGATCTTTGGCAGCATCGATGATGAAGATCGGCCGCGGCGATAGTTTTGCGACCGCGGCGCGCGGATCGACGGTTCTCAATTTCGTGCCCAACGACCAGTCGAAGACAATCGTCAGCAAACGCCCCAGTAAGAATCGTGGAATGCGGGTCAGCCGGTTGGCGATGTGAGCCAGCATGATTGTCATCGAAATGAAAGGGCTTTCGGCCAGCACGCCCCGAATTGATTCATCTTTGGCAGCTGCCATGATCACACAGGCCGCCCCGAGCGAAAGCCCGTGCAGGCCAATTTTGTCCGGGTTCACTTCAGCGCGCGAACGCATCCAGCTGACCGCGTTTAGCACATCCAGCCATTCCAGGTAGCCGAGCGTCGAGAAGCCCCCGTCGCTTTCGCCCCTTCCGCGGTTGTCGTACAGCAGGACGTTGTAGCCAGCTTGATGAAGGTAGGCGACATGCGGCAGCATTTCGAACGAGGGGCCATCGATCCCGTGCACGACGATGATCGCTTTGTCCGATTTCCCAGGCCAGAATTTTCCTCGTAGGACCGTGTGCTTTTCACCGATAAATTCGACCTTCTCGGGTTGCGGCAGAAAGGCTTTCGCGCGGCCGGCCTCTTCGATGACCTCGCCTGCGACGTAAACACCGCTGAGCAGTTTGCGAACGACGACACGGATCGTCGCAGCGACGACGATAATCAGCAAGGCCAAGCCGGCCGCCGGCAATAAGAGTTCCTTCATGACCATTCGTTATTGATCGCGAATCGGCGCACGGCCCCCGTTGGTTAATGCCACCGGCTCGAACAGCTCGTCCGATTCAAAAAGTTCCTGAGGTGTGATCATGCCGGGCTGCTTTTGTAAAATGCCAATCCCGTCGAACTCAGGCTGTGATTTCAGACAGTAGGCTCCCAAGGCACTGCACAGCCAGCGATTGTCATCCTGGACCAGGGACTCCATTGCGCGGTTGACTTCATCGGAGGTAAGCCAGTTGATGATCCAGCCAAGGAAGTTCTTTTGGGCTGCCAGATGAACGCTGGTTGAAAAGTCGAACTTGGATCCAAGTTGTGCCTGGGCAACGTCAACGATTCGATCGGCCAACTCTTCAGTCAAGCCGATCGGCCGGCGGAAGATGACGTACCGATCTGGCTTGGCCCAATAGGCTTCACTCAGCTTCGAGCGAACGACTCCCTTCGGATAAGCCGCTTCGACGCATTCGTCGTCCCCTGTCACGATGAACACGTGCGAAACAGAGATGTCGGATACCTACTTCCATTTTTGAACGTGGGCAATTCCCTTCGAGAACCAGCTATCGGCATGGTTAAAGCCAAGCCATCCGCGATGGTAATCTTTCCCGTAAATCGGTGGTTGGTTGTTGAAGATTTTGACGGCAGACATTTTTCCTGGGCAAACGTTGATGAAATGACAAAAGATCCGGATGCCTATGAGGAAGGACTTTCCAAGTTCGGAAGTTCCGATGTGCATTGGGAGCAGCGTGTCGCTCGGTACGGAATCGTTGAGAGACAATAGGGGCACTTCTTGTTCTCAGGGTCGCCCGGTTCCGCTTTGCTGCCTCCGAATGCGTCCTCCAGACTCTTGTCGAGCTTATTGACCATGCGAATGATCAGAAACATTGCGACGGCAACCAGCAGAAACGAGATGATGTTGTTGATAAACATCCCGTAGTTGATTGTCGCCATCCCGGCGGCCTGGGCTTGGGCCAGGGTGGCGAACTTTTGATCAGGCTCGGTTTGGTTAAGGACCAGAAACAGATCGGAAAAGTCGCTTCGCCCCAATACGAATCCCAACGGAGGCATGATGATGTCGCTGACCAATGACTTGGCCACCGACGTAAACGCCGCTCCGACAGTGAAACCCACCGCCATGTCCATCAAGTTTCCGCGCAGGGCAAACTTCTTGAAGTCGCTGATCAGACCCATGGTGCGCATCCTTATCTCGGCATGTGATTGTTGTGCGTTGCTAAGTCGCAACTCCCATGCCATTTTGGGCGCAATCGGCTCTGGTTGCCAATGGAGATTGGATTGATTGGGGCTTGATGTCCAGCAGCTAGGTAGAGGTTACTCCAAAGAGCGACTTAACGCTGGGACGTATCAGAATAATGATGGTGAAGACGCCGAGAATCGTACCAAGCGGAAATGAGAGGCAGGTGACGGCACCAATCACGATGCAAAACGTGTAATTGGTGCGTGTCGAAAGAGATCGGGCAGTAATCAAATGACAAACCATGACGATCCCGATGATTACCGCATAAGCTGCAAGAATTCCCGAGATAAATGGAAAAATGTCGGGAGGTGCCGATGTTTCATGACCTTTCATCTTGGGCATGTGGTCCATCGAAGCGAACAAGGTACCCATCACTACCGCTTGTGTTCCGATGACCAGCAAACCGAACAGGTCGAGCGCTGCGAATATGTAATAGAAGATCGTCAACAGTTTCAGGTGCTCACGATCATTGGGATTGGCATTCTCTGTGGCTACGCTGGCCATGCTTTTACTTTCCTGGAAGCGGTCCGATTTAGTGCATTTCCGTTTCCACGACACCGATTCCTCCGCGATAGTAGCTGAAGGTGACGTTGGGGTGATCGGCCAACAGCGACATCGGGACGCTGGTATCGGCGATTCCTTTGCTGATCATCAAAGCTGAAAGCCGCATGCCGAAAGGATTATCGTGATGGCCGGGATGCCAGATCGAGACACGCTCGGCCTTCCAGGTTTCGACCGGACCGACGGTGCAGGCAGTTTTAGGAACCAATGGCACATAGCCGCCACCGCTGGTGCGTGCATTTTGAATCACCGTCATCGGATGTAGTTCGGTGACGCGCGTGCCCAAAGCACGATAAACTTCCGGCGGCGGTGGGGCATCGACGTAATCTCCTTCACGCTTCGGCGGATCGTTGAAGGCCCAGTGCTTCACTTCGCCTTGACCTCCTTGCATAACGACGCAGCGGATATCGTCGTACGACTTGGAATAAGCATTCAGGTCGCCTGTGGGGAAGTGAAGGTTGGCTTCCGGAATAGCGTACTTCGGGTCGATCCGATCGAAGCAGAGGGCTTTGTCCGCTTTGGCGAACGACAAAGGAAACTCGACCGGCACCGGCTTGCCATTCGCGTCGACCCATTCATCCATACCCCAGAAATGGGCGTCGAGTTTCTTCAGATCGAGCCCCAATGCGTTGACCATCTGGGCAACCAGAGGAAGCTGTTCGGTCGGACCGATCGGACCGCAAATGCCGCATGGATTGTCAGGCGTGCTTTGCTGCCAGGCAGCGATGTATTCGAGCGCCTCGGCACAATAAAGTTCTTCCAGCGTGTCGAAGATACGTACTTGAAAACCTGGGCGCGAAAGCTGTAAGAGGTCTGCGGGGGTCAGCTTGGCGGCATCGGCCAACAGTGCTTCGTCCAAGGTTGTGTAGTCCCACCACTCGGGTGCCACTTTGCTGATCGGTCGAGCCATCTTGGTTTCCTTGAACTGGGAGGGAAGGTGGTTGGTGTGGTTGTTACTCAGGCGAGAAGTTCTGCCAAGACATCGGTCTGCGGGAACGCATGCCCCAGGTGCTGCCGAAAGGACTCGGCGTATGGGGTGTTGATCAGGCGGCCGCGTTCGGCGCTGTGACGTTTCATTGCTTCGATATATTCGTCCATGCCATGATGTGCCCGCAACCAGTCGCGCTGCGAAGCATGGCAGGCGAGCATCTCCGCTTTCTTTTCGATCGCGCCTGAGACATCGATCGTAACGGTCGGCATGACCATCTCGCCGGTGTAGGGATTGCGGCCTTCGATCGGATCGGCGTAGTAAAGATGTGGAATTGTCGCCCCGGAAGGGGGCGGCATCGGCGAGGCGTTGGGAATCGGAAAGCTGAACGCCGCTTTGCGAGCCAGCAAGTGTGTTTGCTCGTGGTCGAGCATGTAGTCTTCGCGTGGATGGGTGATCACCACGGTCGGGCAGACCGCCCGGAAAAGATCGATCGCCAAGCGGATGGTTGGCTGATCGAACACCACATTCAAGTCAGGCTGGGCGAGCGAGTGGTAAGTGCCACCGATCGATTTGGCAGCGGCCATTCCTTCTTCATGACGAATCGCGGCGATCTCTTTACGCGGCAGCGTTTCCGAACCGCAGTCACCATTGGCGGCTGTGGCAATGTGGACCTGCCAACCTAATTCGGCCAGACGAATCAGGACGCCACCACAAAGAATCTCGGCATCATCCGGGTGGGCCATAAAACAGAGGACGATATTCTTCGGGATGCTCAAGGTGGGCTCCTGATTTCGGAATGGCTTTGGGGTCGGAGCATGGGAGGGAAAGCTAAGCGGGCTTGAGTTTATCAGAAACCAGCGGAGTCCTTAAGTAAAAATCTACGAAGTTGCTGGCCTTATAAATCGAACAGGAAGTCGAGTGTCTTCCGGCCCTTGCTCGAGGAATCGACGATCGTAGGATCGAAATGCTGGATCAAGCCGCAATACAAGCAACTGGCCACAATGAATTCATGGATCTGCCAATCCATCACGCGCGTGATACCGTTGCCGGTGGTGGCGATTCTTATCACTTTGGCCCCGTACGATTTACAATTGGCACAGCGATAAGTTCGGCTGAGTAGGTTGTCGAATCCATCGTGTCCTTGGTCCCCCAAATACCTCGGTATCGAAGGAAGCTTTCTTTCGTCTGGTCTAAGCCCATAATTGCATGATTTGCATCGGTAATCGTTCTCAGCGACAACACGTTTGCAGGCAGGGCATTCCATAAGTCGGGCACCAATCGATAGGAATCAAATTGAGGTTCAATGGAAGAAGCTTCTTCTATTTCGCATCACATTGCAATTAATTGAAGCAAAACGGGCGCACGAAAAAAGGGCCTGCCGAAGCAGACCCTTTTGTTGGTTCATCGATTGAGAAAGTCCGTTGAGCTTAGTTGCTCGCGGCGACTTTCTGCTGTTCCAGCAGGTGGACGTAGTCTTCGGTGATCTTGATCACTTCGTCGAAGTAGTAATCGCGATCGACGACTTGATTCGGATCTTTGTCCGCATCATTGACCAGGCTTTCGATCTCTTTGTCGCGTTCGCTCAGGGCTTCGTATTCAGCCATGAACTTCTGCTTGTTCAGATCGACCTGTTTTTTGTCCTTCTGCTCGAGGTAGGTCTCGATCATCTTGTTGAGCTTAGCGAAGTCGTCCGACGACTTCACACGCTGCTCGGACAGCTTGTTGAGTTCGGCGACCAGCGGAGCGGCGTTGGCATTGGCCTTCGGGAACCGCGTGGTCTGAACCGTGTCGAACGGAACCGGGTAGTCGAGATCGCTCTCGGAGATGTCCATGTTGGCGGTCAGAGCCGGCAGCGGGACATCCGCTTCCACACCCTTAAGCTGCGTGCTCTTGCCGCTGGGGCGATAGAACTTCTGCAGCGTGATCTTCAAGGCACCCAGCGACGGCGGATTGACCGGGTTGGCACCCATCAGTTCCTCGCGGCCAAGGTCCAACAGCGTTTGCACGGTACCTTTGCCGTGAGTCTGGACGTCACCAACCACGATGCCGCGGCCGTAGTCCTGGATGGCACCCGCCAGAATTTCGCTGGCACTGGCACTCATCTTACTGGTGAGAACGACCAGCGGGCCTTCCCACATCAAGCCAGGATTGACGTCCTTGTAGGCGTGGACGTTGTTGTCCGAATCTTTGACCTGGACGACAGGACCTTCGTCGATGAACAGCCCGGTCAGGTCAATTGCTTCGGTCAAGCTACCGCCACCATTACGACGCAGGTCAAGCACGACCGCTTCAACACCGTTGCGATTGAAGTTGTCCAGCAAGCGAGCCACGTCGATGGTGCTGCGTTTGACATTCGGGTTGCCGGCTCGAGCCGCTTCCATATCCAAATAGAACGAAGGAAGGTCGATCCAGCCGATCTTCATCTTGCGGCCGTTCGTGTCAGCTGCGTCGATAATCTCGCCGCGGGCTTCGCTGTCGGTCAATGCGACCTTGGCCCGGGTGATGCTGAAGATCTTGGTTTCGCCTTTACCCTTCTTCTTGACGCCCAGTCGCACGATCGTGTTGGCTTTGCCACGGATCATATCGACGACGTCGTTCAGCTTCATGTCGACCACGTCGACCATTTCACCGTCGCTGCCTTGGCCAACCGAGACAATGAAGTCTTCCGGTTCCAGCTTCTGATCTGGATTCTTCTTGCCAAGCTTATCGGCGGCACCACCTGGAATGATTTTCGACACTTTGCAGTATCCGTCTTCCGACATCAGCGCGGCGCCGATGCCTTCCAGGTTCAAACGCATCTGGATATTGAAGTTCTCCAGCGTGCCTGGCGACATGTAGGTGGTGTGCGGATCGTAGGAGGAAGTGACGGAAGTCAGGAAGATTTCCAACAATTCATCTTCACTGGTCTGGGCGATCCGGCGAGCATAGCTGTTATAACGTTTGCGGATCCGCTCCTTGGCTTCTTCCAAAGTCTTGCCGTCCGCCATCTGGGTCAGAAGGTCGTACTTTAGACGCTTACGCCAGCGATCGGTCGCTTCGGCGTCGCTCGCGGGGTAGGTGGCCTTGTCGCCATCGGTCACGAACACTTCGTCCTTGTCAAAATCGAACTTGTGATCGGCCAGCAACTTGTCGACGGTCTGCACGCGTTGGAGGGTTCGCTGAATGAACCGATCGTAGACCTTGTGGGCGAATTCGGTGTTCCCGCTGCGGACCTGATCGTCCAACAGGTTTCGGTTCTGCGAGAACTCGGCAACATCCTGCTGGGTAAAATAAAGCTTCAGCGGGTCCCAGAACTTCAGGAACTTGTCGAACGCACGCTGCGAGATCGTATCGTCCAGGGCAGCATTCGAGAGGTGGTCTCGAAGGAGAAGCTGCGAAACCATTCGCGAGATATGTCTCTCGGGGAGATGACGTTTCTGTTCAACAGGGCCCTGGGCCGGTGCATGATTGGGAACTAGAGCAGCCGCGACGAGTGTAGCGAAGATCGCCACAACCATCAGCAGAAACAATGCTGGATGGCGCAAGCTAGTCCAATTCCGTCGAACGTTTGCCATGATATTTCCTTGTCGCAAGACGTGAGCGTAAATTAGCGATTAGCAGAAATGGGGGTATGCAGGAAGGGCATGTCTTATCCTATCTGGCTGGTCAACTCCACTCAAGGTGAATGCCCAACGGCCAAACGGATCAACTAACCTCTATCCTTACGATCGAAATCGGAGGAAGTTGGCAACCAGCGAGAGAATTCTAGGCTTTTCGGCGCGGTTTTTTCTGCCCTGACTGGTCGGGGGAAGTGCAAATTCCGTAAGATAAGGCAGATGCAAAGTTTAGTTACGGACCATCCAGGCAAGGTTCCGAGTGTGACTAGGCAAGGAAAGTTCCAGCCTCGCTAATGGCAGTTTATAGCTACCTCAAGATGATTTCCGGCAACGGTCCGGGGAAAAATTTTCCCTTAGAGGCCGCGCGCGAGAACCTGATCGGGCGTGGGCTCGAATGTGACGTTACGCTCTTGGATCCCCTCTGTTCGCGGGTCCATGCGGCCGTCTACTGTCGGGATGGAAAGTGGTATGTCCAAGATCGGGAAAGCCGCAATGGAAGTTTCCTGAACGACCAGCCAGTTCAGGAGGCAGAACTGAAAGATGGTTCTCGCCTGCGGATAGGGGACACTGAGTTTACCTTCAACCATAGTGCTCAGCCCCCCACATCGCACGATCTGCTGCCCTCCAGCATCACGCAAACGATCGTCCGCAATATGCCGGTTAACCCGCAAGATACGAACCTGCTTGCGCTTAAAGAGCTAAAGGACTACCAACAGGCCCAGCGGCTGCTTTTGTTGCACCAATTTGCAATTCGACTGATCGGCGAGGAAGATCCCAGTTCGATCATTCAGATCACCCTGGAGATGGTGAAGGAGCAGACTAAATCGGCAGTCGTCGGGTTTCTATGGCTAAGTGACGATGGACAGTTGACCGCCAAGCGGATCTATCCTGAGGACGCGCAGTTGCCTGCTCCGCTGAGCGAAGCACTGACCGACATCGTGACCAAAAAGGGGAATGCCGTCTGGATCGCTAACGAGGCCCCTGGCGAGACCAGCAAGAAACTGACCCACTTTGCCGACGCCATCTGTGTACCGCTAATCCACAACAAAAAGACGTTCGGGGCCCTGCATCTGTATCGTGAGCGCGAACGGTTCTGGCACAACGAGCTTGACTTCACCATTTCGGTTGGCAACATCCTGACGGTCGCATTGCGGCGGGCCTGGAAACTTACCCAGTTGCAGGCCAACTACCAGCAACTTGTCGACAAGTCGGCCGCCTTCGACGAGTTGATTGGCGAAAGCCAGCCGATGGGAGAGCTGAAGCAGAAGATCAGCCGCATCTCGAAGGCAGGGGGGTGCGTCCTGGTCCGAGGTGAAAGCGGCAGCGGTAAGGAACTGGTCGCCAGGGCGCTGCACAAGTCCTCGAACCGGTCTGATCGCCCGATGCTCAGCGTGAACTGCGCGGCGCTGCCTGAGAACCTGATCGAAAGCCAGCTATTTGGTCACAAGAAGGGGGCGTTTACTGGGGCCGATTCCGACCACATCGGCTTTTTCCAGCAAGCAGACACCGGCACCCTGTTTCTCGACGAAGTGGGCGAACTGACGCTCGATGGACAAGCGAAGCTCCTTAGAATCTTGGAAGGGCATCCCTTTCTGCCTTTAGGGGCGACAAAGGAGGTCAGCGTCGACGTACGGGTCATCGCGGCGACCAACCGGGATTTGGCAGAATTCGTCCGAGAAAAGCGATTTCGGGAAGATCTGTATTATCGCCTGAGCGTATTTGAGCTATATATTCCGCCTCTTCGGGATCGTGGGGGCGACATCGTCTTGCTGGCGGAGCATTTCCTCGAGCATTTCCGCAAGTCTCATGGCAGACCGATGCTGACCCTCTCGCCAGGGGCGAAGAACAAGCTGTGTGAATACAGCTGGCCTGGAAACGTCCGGCAGCTTCGAAATGTCATCGATAGCAGCGTGGTTTTGGCCGACGGAGACTCCATTCAACCGCACGATTTGGGCCTGCGGGATGCTGGGCTCAATGAACCGGAGTCGTTAAGGTTTGACTTCTGGGAAAAAAAATTGATCGAAGAAGCCCTCTCGAGAACTGGAGGAAGCATCCCAGAAGCCGTAAAATTACTAGGCACGAGCCGAGCGACGCTTTATCGCAAGATCGAAGAATATCAAATTCAGCGTTAGTCGTTTAAACTGCACGGATAGCAGGGTGAACCCCTGCGGCTGTTAACATGCTGGCCCGATCACCCCACGTTCTGACCTCGGTGAGGCCATTTCGGCCCCATCCATTACTGCGCAATCCGCACGCGCAGACCATCATGGGTGCCTACTGGACCGGGGCTTCATCTCAATACAAAGCCAAGCAGCATTACGTCCTCTTTGAGGATGGCGATCAAATTGTCCTGCACGACGATTGTCCGCCTCGTTGGAAACCGGGCAACCGAGTTGTTCTGTTGATTCATGGCTTGGGTGGCTGCTACCAGAGTGGTTACCTGGTTCGGATCGCCGAAAAGCTGAATCATCTGGGGATTCGTACGTTCCGCGTCGATCTGCGCGGCTGCGGAGCCGGCACCCACTTGGCCAAACGCCCATTTCACGCCGGATGCAGTCACGATATCGCCAAATGTGTTGAAACGATCAGCGCGCTCTGTCTTGGTTCGTCGCTGACCCTTTGCGGTTTCAGCATGGGGGCAAATATCGTGTTGAAGCTGGCTGGTGAGGTGGGCAGCAGCAAACTTGGCGGGATCGACAGCGTGATGGCGGTCGCGCCTCCAATCGATCTGGCTTATTGCTGTGCCAACATGTCCAATGGCTTCAATCGGCTTTACGATTGGGACTTTTCGCGGCGATTGGTTCGCATGGTCGAGTCGCGGCTCAGGCAGGATCAAGACTTCTACAACGGGTTTCAATTCAATCAAAAGCCGAAGCGAATTGTCGATTTTGACACCATTTTTACCGCCCCCCAATGCGGATTCGAGTCGGCCAATGATTATTACACCCAGGCCAGCTCCGCGAAGGTGTTGCCCGATATTACCATCCCTGGCCTGATTCTGACGGCCGATGACGACAGCGTGGTCCCGGTTGAAATCTTCAGCCAGCATCCCCGTTCGAGCTCGGTCGAACTGGAGGTCACTCGCGGCGGAGGCCATCTTGGCTTTATCGCCCCGAAAAGCCTGGTGCCCGATCGCCGCTGGATGGATCAGCGGGTGGTCCAGTGGATCGCTCAGCTTGATTCTCGCTCCTGAAGCACGTTTCAAACGGCTTACCCGGAACCTCTCACAATCTCTCCGGGACCCAAAGGCCTGGTTCCGGCGTGGAAAGTCGGCTGGAAACCGATTACCATCAGAGGCATCTGACCCGTCTCTCATTCCCGCCTGTCTCTGTTCGGAATCAACCTATGTCGACCCGTCATTCAGTACTCGCCCTTGCGTTTGTGTGCGTCGCAGTTTTCTCGTTGTCTGCGCAAGAGTGGTCGCGGTTTCGCGGTCCCAATGGAAGTGGAATCGCACCCGATGCCAAGATTCCGTCGGCGCCGAAAGCAAATGACCTCAATTGGACAGTGCAACTGCCGGGGATGGGGCATTCTTCTCCAGTGATTTGGGAAGATCGTATTTACTTAATGAGTGCCAAGCCCGATACAGGGCTGCGATATGTAATGTGTCTCGATACCAAGGATGGCCGCACGATTTGGCAGCGAGAGTTCGCCGCTGGCGCCAGTCATTTGCATTCTAAAAGCAGCTATGCCTCGTGCACCCCGGCGGTCGACGAGATGCATGTCTACGTGGCCTGGGCCGACGACGAAGAGACCCGGCTAATGGCGTTGACTCACGACGGCGTGATTTCGTGGTCCGTTAACTTTGGTCCCTGGGTCAGCCAGCATGGCTTCGGCACTTCGCCAATGCTCTGCGGAGACAAGGTGATCATTTCCCTGATGCAGTTGGGGGACGAACGCAAGCTGAAAGACCGTCCGGCAGGCAACAGCCGGTTGGTCGCTCTCGATCGAAAGACGGGCGAGAAGGTGTGGGAAACGAAGCGCGATAGCGATGTGGCTGCCTATTCGGTCCCTTGCCTGTACAAAGGCAAAGATGGCAAAGAGATTCTGATCTGTAACAGCAGTGCCCACGGCATCGCCGCTCACGATCCGGAAACCGGAAAACAATTGTGGGCCGAGCAGGTCTTCAACATGCGGAGTGTCTCGTCGCCGGTGATCGCCGGCGACCTGATCCTGGGTTCAAGCGGTTCTGGCGGCGGTGGCAACACGGTCAGTGCCGTCGATCCAAACGGCGGCCAGCCGAAAATGGTTTGGCGGATGGCTCGTCAGGCCAGTTATGTCCCTACCCCGGTAACTTACGACGACAAGGTCTTCGTCTGGTACGACAAAGGGATCGTCAGTTGCCTGGATGCCAAAACGGGCAAAGTTCTGGGGCAGAAGCGTGTCGGCGGCAACTATTACGGTTCGCCAATTCGGGTCGGTGATCGCTTGTTCTGCATTTCCGAAGAGGGCAACCTGATGGTCGTTTCGGCCGATCCCGAATTGAACGTTCTCGGCGAAACGTCGCTCGGAGAAGGGAGCGAATCGACACCCTCGGTGGCCAATGGCGTCATGTACCTGCGAACCTACTCGAATCTGATTTCGCTGGGCGGGAAATAAGTTTCAGTAGATTTGTGCCCGGCTCTCGCGGGAAAGAATTGAAATAGGGATGAGCAAGGATTAGATTGTTTCCGCACCACTGGAGACATTACGTCCAAGATCCCTTAACGAATAAGGTCCCTCGATGAGCAACGATGATTGGAATTCGCCGGAGTCCCCGAATCCCTTTTCTTCCCCTCAGTCCGATAGTTCCATGGCGGCAAGGCCGTCAGTTGAAGGGGCTGGTTTTGTCTGCGATGGCAGCGGTTTCGACGCCGTTAAAAAGGGGTGGTCGATTTTCTCCGAGCAATTCCTGTTCCTCGTTGGTGCGGTGATCGTGCTGATTATCGTACGGACGCCGGCCGATAACCTGGATAAAGTCGTCGCGGTAATGGGCCTTCGTCTCGATCCGCTTACTGTCATCGGAATCTCTTGGGTCTATGGTCTGTTTGTTGCTTATCCGACCAGTATGGGATTCTCGTGGCTGCTTCTGAGGGCTGCCCGTAAAGAACAGCTCGACGTCGGCAATCTGTTTGGGGCTTTCCAACGGAATTATTTGCATTGCCTCCTGGGAGGATTTCTGAAGACCTTGATTCTGATCCTTGGATTCCTATTGTTGTTCATTCCTGGGATTTACTTTGCGATCAAACTCTCGTTTGTCGAGTATCTGCTGGTCGATAAAAAGATGTCGGCACCGGAAGCGATCACTAAGAGCTGGGAGATGACGTCCGGGAAAGAGCTCGAAATCCTCGTCCTGGGCGTCCTTTCGTTCCTGTTGTTCATCGGTGGTTTCCTGCTTTGCATCGTCGGTGTCTTTCTGGCGGTGATTTGGGTTCAGGCATCTTTTGCCGTGTTCTACTACACGGTATCCCTTCGCTATCAAGAAATGTTTCGTTCGGAGCCGAGGCCCGAATCAGATAACCCGTTCGCCTACTAGAGATTTGTCAGGTTCTCTGTGCCAGTTGGCGCGGAGCACCGAAGCTGGCTGGATCCTTGCAATCAGCTAATAAAGAGGGCCACATGCGAAAGTGGCCCTTTGCTCTCTAGGAGGATCCGATCGATGGCGAAGCCAGCGCGAATGATTTGCAGAGGCTTTGATTTACAGCCCGCTGTTGCCCAGAATATCGGCCAGGTTGGTCAGAATCTTCGTCAGGCTCGGATAGCTTGATTCCGAGAGTTGCTCGCTGCGGTTGGCCAGCGTTTCTCGCAGCGATGGGTGCGACAGTGCTTCAGTATCTTCCCGATGGAGCGCGTCGTTGATCGATTCCATCACCCCTTCCAGGTGCCGCTTGGTTTCGTCGTCCAGGTGTTCGACTTCTCGCAACTCACGCTGCAGTTCGCTAAGGGATTCGCGCAGGTCGTTCAGTTTGTCTTGCATGGGAAGGTCGACTTGATCGAGAGATTACCGGGCGGAGTGCATCATGTGGCGGCCGTTGTCAGTCACATCGGCCGCGAAGGATCGATTGATACCCTGCAGCATCACAATGGCGACGGACGAATTCTGCCAGCCGCCATCTTACCGCCTTACCCCCCGCGATGGAAAGTAGCAGAGGCAATCTCATGCCTAATTGGATGCTTTGCTCGGAATCCAGCGAGTTTCGCCCGGTGCAAGTGCTTCGGATGAAATGACTGGCTTGGCACTGATCCTGGATTGAACGATCTCGCCCTTCTGCGTGGCTCCCACGGCAGAAAGCAGCTTGGTAACTGCCTTGGAGAGTTCCGCCCCAGGGATCGCATAGGTGGCCACGCGGCCTGCCCGCGCAATGTTCAGCCCCACGACCTGGCCATCGAGATTACAAATCGGTCCGCCGCATTGTTCCGGCTGTAGATAGCTGTCGTGTTGGAAGACCGAAGGAAAACCGCTACGGCGCTGGCTGAGGTCGCCACCGAGATGGTTCTGAAAGTCATGCCGGGCCTGGTTCGGACCGGCGACCCATTCATCCAGGATCACGTTGAGCAGCATTTCCTTGTTGGAACGTTTCAGCTTCACCTTCAGCGCGTCGCCAGGTTCATAGGTGCGAACGGTTTCGATCAGGTGGCTACCGGTGTTGATGGCGATGTCGTTGATCGACAAGATCACATCTTCGGCCAAAATCCCTGCCTCAGCGGCGGCGCTCTTTTCGACCACCATATCAACCTTGGCCGGACCTGGGTCACGCGAGAGCATGACACCGAGCATGGCGTTTTTCATTTCGACCTTGTGTGGTTTCAGGCCATACACTCCGATCGCGATCGGTCCTTCGTCCAGGCCGGTGGTTGCCAGCAAGCTGCCAAGTTCCGGCTTCTGGGAAGTGGCGATTTCTATGACCGGAAGGTTTTGGGCTTGGATGCGAAGCAGTGCCAGATCGTTCTCTTTGTCGACGGCGGCAAGTTCGCTGGTCAGGTATTGGTCTCCGTTGGCCAGTTCGGCAATCAGCGGAGCGTTGTCGCCGGCTGTATTCACCAGGCTGGCCTTGGTAACGATCAACCCGGCAGAATCGACAATTCCACCCATGGCGACGCGTTTGCCTGCCCGTTTCAGCTCGACGGTTGCCTGACGGGCATCTCGCACGACCGGTTGAAACGCATCGAGGACTTCGCTGCTGCTACGCTGATGGATGCGTTTCATGAAACGCATCGCGATGCCGTCACTTTCAAAGACCTGGGCTTGGACCGTCGACGGAGCAAGAGTTGCAATGGCCGACAATGCCAATACCACCAGGGACGGCAGGATACTTAAACGAAACCGGGGCATGTGATCACTCCGTTGTTTCGTCGCAGATTGGTACGGTGGAAACCGGGGGTTACCCGGCTCCTATCGAGGTGACTTTCCTCTATTTCGAGCCCAACTGGCGACGATCTAAAAGTTCAACTTCAAGAGTTACAATGTCGCCCGAGCTGCGCCGTATCCGTACCTTAATGCGGTCACCCGGAGAGTACTGATTTACCATCAGTTTCAAATCGTCGAAGGAGTTGATCTTGCGACTGTTGAATTGCAAAACCTGATCTCCTTCCTGGATTCCCGCTTGCGCTGCCGGGGAACCCGGGGTGACGCCTGTGACAACAGCATCATGCTGTTGTGGATCACAGCGAACACCCATGTATGGTTGCGTTCCACCCAATCGACCCCACACCTCCGACTTTTCCAGCCGGTCGACGTTTTCGAGGTACTGCGAGGAAGGAACGTGTAGATTAGCGGTAATTCGATTGCCGATGCGGCTATTGATGCCGATGACGTTGCCTTGAATGTCAAGCAGCGGCCCGCCGCTATCGCCGCCGACCAGGGTAGCGTCGGTTGCGATCACATCGCGGCTGGCGGCCAACACGCGGCCAAGCCGAAGGGCTGGTTGGCGATCTTTAACGATTCCGCCGGCATGCCCCATTACCAGCACCCATTCACCTTCGTGCAGGCTCGTCGACTGGCGAACCGGGGCGAAAGGATACTTGCCTGGAGTCGTGATCTTGATCGCACCGGAGTCGATGCTCCGATCGGTTCCAAGGGTCACGCCTTTGACGCGACGGCCATCATGCAGAATGATCACCACGTCGCGGTTAGGGGCACCGATGACGTGCCCGGCGGTGAAGATCAGACCTTCTTCGTTAACGATCACGCCAGATCCCTGGGCCGAGCCGATGATGACACCGACGGTCGCCTTGAGAACTTTCGGCATGACCTCTTGGATTTGGTTTTGCATCGAGCGGAGATCGGCGACGGTATCCGGCGCGTCTCCGGTCAGGATCTCAGAGAAATGAGCAGTGCGTTGAATGGTGGGGTTGTTTTGGTCTTGAGCGCTGGCCAGAAAGGGCAAGCAAAGTACCAACAAACAAGCGAGGACAATCTTCCCGGTAGAAGCAGTGAAGTCGCCGAGGAAGAAGAGAGGGGAATTCCGATATGTCATGGCGTGCCCTTTAGAATCTGACAAAGCAACCTCGAATACGGGGGAAGTGCATCGGGGTTCGTTTTTATTCTAGGAATTCGATCAAGTGTTTGTCACGTTGTTGGTTACAAACATTCGGAGGTGGGGCCAGATCTCAGGCAGCAGTGCTGTCGTGAATTCCTAGCTCTATCGTAGTCAACCCCGCGCAGTTTTGGTAGTGTCGCCGTCGATTTGATAGAATCGCCCGAAGCAATGAATAATTAAAGGTTTAAGGCATTTGCAGGCTAAAAAGCCTACGGAGAATTAATCGTGCCCCAGCGTTCTCGACTGGTAATTGGCTGCGGCTACGTGGGCCAGCCGCTTGCTGCTGCCTGGCATGCGGTAGGTAGCACTGTTTATGTGACTACCCGCTCTCAAGATCGGTTCCGACATTTTGAAAACCAGGGGTGGAAACCTGTTCTGGCCGATGTCACCAACCCGCAGACTTTGCGCCACTTACCAGAGGTCGACACGGTCGTGGTCAGTGTTGGCTTCGATCCAGCGGCTGGACACTCGCGCGAGGAGGTCTTCTTTCAGGGCTTTCGCAACGTATTGGAAGCACTCCCCCAAGTACGCCGCTTGATTCTGGTCAGTACTACCGGAGTCTATGGCGATGCAGGCGGAGAAGTGGTTGACGAGCAAACACCCTGCGAGCCGGCAAGAGAAGGGGGCAAGGCATTCCTGAAGGCTGAGACCTACCTTAAAGAGCATCCTGTTTGGTCCAGCCGCAGCGTTATCTTGCGCATGGCCGGCATCTACGGCCCTGGTCGCATCCCGCGGATGGCCGATATCCAAGCCGGTAAGCCAATCCCTTCGCCTGGGGGCGGAGCACTCAACCTGATTCATGTCGACGATGCGGTCACGGCGATTCAGTTAGCCGCCGATGCCGAACAGGTTTCGCCTGTCTACATAGTCAGCGACGGCCACCCGACCGAGCGCCGCGATTACTACCGCGAGGTGGCTCGGCTGCTAGATGCCCCGGAGCCAACCTTTGATGAGCCAGATCCCAATTCCCCAGCCGCGCTGCGGGCCCAGTCCGATCGCCGCATGAGCAACCAGCGGTTGGTCGAAGAGCTTGGCTTTCAGCCGAAGTACCCCAGCTACCGCGAAGGGTTATTCAAGATCATTGGACCGCAATGATCGGTCAGTTTAAACTTGGGTTCAACTTGCCTGCCTGTTATTCATCCTTCCTTTGATCGCTTGCCCATGAATATCTTGCGTTGTTCGGCACTGCTTCTGGTTCTTGGTTTCGTTTCCGTGGCCCAAGCTGCTGAACGCCCGATGAATGTGCTGTTCATCATCGCGGACGACCTTACACCGACGGCACTCTCTTGCTATGGCAACCAGGTTTCCAAGACACCGAACATTGATAGCCTCGCAGCCAAGGGAACGCGGTTTACGCACGCTTACTGCAATGCAACTTACTGCGGTCCGAGCCGGGCGTCGTTTCTTTCGGGCTACTATCCGCACGCAACTGGCGTGATGGGGTATGTCAGTCCGCGGCCCCAGATCGGTGATCGGGCCATGTGGCCACAGCACTTCAAGAACAATGGCTACTACACGGCACGCGTGAGTAAGATCTTCCATATGGGAGTTCCTGGCGGGATCGAGGCTGGCACCGATGGAGCCGACGATCCGATCTGCTGGGTCGATCGATACAACAGTCCAGGCCCCGAATGGAAAGCCCCCGGTGATGGCGAAACGTTAGAGCGCAACCCCGATGGCAAAAGGCCGGTGGTCGGTGGAAACACGTTCGTCGTGGTCGAAGCAGATGGAGACGACCTGGTCCACAGCGATGGCAAGACAGCCGCCAAGGCAGTCGAACTGATCGAGGAGCACGCAAAAGCAGACAAACCGTTCTTCCTGGCGGTCGGTTTTGTTCGCCCACACGTTCCGTTTGTCTCGCCCAGAAAGTATGTCGAGCCGTACAAGCCGTACGACAATCAGCAACTGCCTGAGAAAGTGCCAGGCGACTGGGACGACATCCCGAAGATGGGCATCAACTACAAGACCAGCCAAAACATGCAAATGGATATCCGCCGGCAAAAGAAAGCCGTAGGCGGGTACTACGGCGCGGTCGCGTTTATGGACGCCCAGGTCGGCAAGGTGCTCAAAGCGCTGGAAGCCAGCGGCCAGGCTGACAATACGATCGTCATCTTCACCAGCGACCATGGCTACCATCTCGGCCAGCACGACTTCTGGGCGAAGGTCAGCCTGCACGAAGAATCGGCCACCGTCCCGCTGATCGTCAAGGTACCCGGCATGCAGCCAGCCGTGTCCGATTCGCTGACGCAACTGTTAGATCTCTATCCCACGACATCGGCACTGTGCGGCCTGGAAGTAGCCGATCGCCTGCAAGGCAAAGACATCACTCCGCTGCTGAAAGATCCAAAAGCCAAAGTTCACGACGACATCTTGAACGTCTCGCCGATGCAAAAGGGTTTTCTACTGAGGACGCCCGATTGGTCGTTCATCCAATACAAGGAAGACGGTAGCGGTGGGATGGAACTGTTCGACATGCAGAACGATCCCAAGCAGTACACCAACCTGGCCGAGGATCCGAAATATGCGGACGTGGTGGCCAGGTTTCAAAAGCGGCTGGCCGAGAAGTTGGCCGAAGTTCGGGACTGCGATTTGCTGAAGTGATTTGAAGAAGTAGTGATTCGCTCGCTACGTAACTTGCGTTAGGAACATGGCGACGGCGAAGAAAAACGGAAGCAGCGCCCCGCACAAAATGCCAACCCAATGTAACCAGTCTCGCTGCGTCTTGTGAAACCAATCCGAGGGTATCCCTGCAAGACAAGCCAGAAATGCCCAGGGCACGTAAAACATAGCGGGAAAATCGATTACTCCCCAAAGTAGTGCATCCAAAGTAAGTGGTCGTTTGCCGGTTGCCATCATGTAAACATGGAATGAAACTATAAACACGCTGACGACAGAAAACAGATTTAAGAACCAAAGGAACACACGCCACAAGATTGATTCGTTCGAGTAAGCGGTAACCGCCAGGAAAAAGATACTCAGGACGACCCCTTGGACTTTCACGCTAATCATTTCGGCGGAATCGACAAACGGTTTCAAGCACACCTCGGTGGCAAACATGACCGTGAAGCCACACGATCCGATCAGAAACCAATGACCTGGCATCAAGCGAGAAAAGGTGCCTGTCCGCAACGCACGCACAAGAATTGGAAATCCCAAGCCACCCGTTACTCCCAGGGTTATCAAAATCCCTGGCCCAACTCCGTAATACAAAATGTCGGTGGCGTTTTGCCAAAAGCCAATTGAGTAACCGTAGCCGGCGGTAATCACGACCGAGCAGATCAAGCTTCCCCACAATAGATATGGATTCAAAGGAGGCAGGTCGATCGGTTCTGGGGCGACTTCTTCTACCTCAGACTGTGGCGAAGAATACGGGTTGGGGTTCGATTCGCCGATCTCTTGTGAGTCGTGCATCGCAATCATCTCGGAAAAGCTCGCTCGGGTGGGGCTAAATCCTACTAATTGGCTAACCTTTTAGCAACGATCAAAAACGGCCCCTTGCCTGGGTTGACCCCCTCGCCGAGAATGAACCTCTTGTTTCAAACGCTTCTCCTCGATGGTGGGGGAAGTCCATCCATCCGTTTCACGATCCATTTCGCCTGCGAGCATCAAAATGCCAAGCTGTGTCCTTGCTTACTCTGGGGGTCTCGATACGTCAGTCATCTTGGGATGGCTGCAAGATGAAGGGTACGACGTCCATGCCGTGTACGTCGATTTGGGGCAGCCCTGCGAAGACCGCGAGGCGATCTTGCAGAAGGCCAAGGACTGCGGAGCCGTGTCGTCCCGGATTGTCGATGGCCGCGAAGAGATGTGCCGCGACTTCGCCTTCCCCGTGCTGCAGTGGCAAGCAAAGTACGAATCGATCTACCTGCTGGGTACCTCGATTGCCCGGCCGCTGATCAGCAAGCTTTGTCTCCAGGTTGCTAAAGAAGTAGGTGCCGATGCCTACGCCCACGGTGCTACCGGTAAAGGTAACGACCAGTGCCGCTTCCAGTTGGCGGCCGAAGCACTCGATCCCACGGTGAAAGTGATTGCCCCGTGGCGAATCAAGCGATTCCGCGACAAGTTCCCAGGCCGAACCGAACTGATTGCCTACTGCAACGAAAAGAACATCCCGGTCAAAGCTTCGACCGCCAAGCCGTATAGCAGCGACGAGAACGTCCTGCACATCAGCTACGAAGCTGGCGAACTGGAAGACCTGGGCGTCAACGGCGTCGAACTGGTCGACTTCGGCATGACCGTCAGCCCGCAAGATGCCCCTGACAAAGCCGAGACGGTTACCATCAAGGTGGAAAAGGGCGTACCAACCCACGTCAACGGTCAGAAGTGCACCGCCTTGGAAGTGGTGACCAAGCTGAACGAAATCGGCGGACGCAATGGTGTCGGCCGAATCGATATGGTCGAAAACCGCTTCGTCGGCATGAAGAGCCGCGGCGTCTACGAAGCCCCAGGCATGACGATTCTGTACGACGCCCTGCTGAACGTCGAGCAGCTGACCCTGGACCGTGACCTGATTCACCTCCGCGATCAGTTGAAGCCGATCGTCGCCGAAGACGTTTACAACGGCTTCTGGTACAACGCCAAGCTCGACGCCCTGTTGGCCTTCATCAAGAACGCGATGGAGAAGTGCACCGGCGAAGTCACCTTCAAGCTCTACAAAGGCAACATCATCGTCGACAGTCGCTCGAGCGAAACGAGCCTGTACGACGAAGGAATCGCCACGATGGAAGGCGGCGGCAGCTACAACCAGGACGACGCCGAAGGTTTCCTAAGAATCCAAGGCCTGCCGAGCCGCGTCCAGGGACGCGTTACGCCTCGGGAGTATTAATCGCTTCGTCGCGCACGGCAATTGAAAACTTCTTAAGATGGCTAACCGGTAGATCGACCGGGTAGCCATCTTTTTTTGCGCGAACCTCATGCATGCCCTTTGGGACTCGATGCCCAGGCAGGTTCTTCTACCTGACCCGAACCGAACCGGCATAGAGGCGTCTGTGTGTAAGGATGCAAATTGGTTTACGGCATCCGAAATGTAAGCCAAGATAACGGCAGGCTTGGAAGTGTCTGTACGCGATAACGGCTCAGTTCCTCTGGCAACATAGGTGGCGCGGATGGCATACTTTTATGGGATTCTTATCGGGATCGGAATTAGTGTCCTGACGTTGGTCATTATCTCGGTGATTCGTCGTCGAATGGTTGACAAGGAAGGGACCGTCGCGGAGCTGATCCGCGATTTCTTTCCAGAAGGAACGGTCGAAACCCTGACCATCACCGAACGCAAATTTCCGTATCGTGTTCGTGCCGATCTGCAGCGGGCCGTTGATCGATGGATTGCTGAGAATGCCCAATTGGAATGCTTCCATGGCATTCGCAAAGAATACGATTTTATGGGGATCACGCTGGCTGGCTGCATGTTTGGGAATACCAGCGATCCGGCCTACATCGTGCCGCCTGAGTACGAAGATATTGATGTAGGCGAACAGGAGCCAGCTCGTGTCATTAAGAATGGAATCTGGCTTTTTAAAGCCGAGGATGAACCGGTTGCCTTGCTGCTTTCCTTCCGAGGCGGACCGTGCGATTCGAAGCAAATGGTGGTTCAGTTTCAAACATGCAAGTCGCCTGAAGCGATGCAATTGGCGACGCGTTTCTTCGATGTTCTGGAAGCGATCATCAAGGAGTCTTCGAGCTATCGCGGCAAAGTGTTGTCGTTCGATCAATTGGACGACGCCTACTCAGGCGAGTCGGTGGGAATCCGCGTTCATCATCTCAAGACGGTCCAGCGCGACGAGATTGTGCTGCCCGCCGAGACTATCCAGTTGATCGAACGGAATGTGATCAAGTTCGCCAGCCAGCGCGAACAGCTTGTTCGGTTGGGGCAGTCGAGCAAAAAGGGGCTGCTGTTTTACGGCGTCCCAGGCACCGGCAAGACGCACACGATTCATTACCTGGCCGGTGTTTTGAAAGGGCATACGACCCTTCTAATCTCGGCCGACGAGGTGAAGGATTTGTCGGAGTACATGGCCCTTGCTCGTTTGCTGCAGCCGAGCGTCGTGGTCATGGAAGATGTCGACCTGATTGCCCGCGATCGAAGTGACTTAACCAATCCGGTCCAAGAATCGATGTTGAATCGGCTGCTCAACGAGATGGATGGTTTGAAAGAGGATGCTGAGATCTTATTCATCCTGACGACCAATCGCCCCGAGGCGTTAGAGGCTGCGTTGGCATCGCGGCCAGGCCGGATCGACCAGGCAATCGAATTCCCGCTCCCTGACGAAGAGGGGAGAGAAAAGCTGATCCGGCTTTATGCCCGTGACTTGATGTTGTCTGAAGATTGTGTTGCCGAGATTGTCCGGCGAACCGAAGGCGTCAGCGCGGCATTCATTAAAGAACTGGTCCGACGAAGTGTCCAGATGCACCTGGAATCGAATGGGGGACCTTCCGTAACCCCTCAAAACGTGGATGAAGCCCTGAATGAAATGCTGTTTCACGGGGACAAGCTCAGTTTGAAGTTGTTAGGAGCCTCGTCACGTATCGGTTACAAAGCACGAGAGTAGAATAATTGCCTGTGAACTTGTATCGTCCTCCAAAGGAATCTTCCTCGTGACTACCGATCTGGCCAATAAACAGTTTTACGACTTCCACGCCAAAACCCTCCAAGGCCAGGAGACCGACATGGCCCAGTATCAGGGCAAGGTCGTCCTGGTGGTCAACACGGCCAGTAAGTGTGGGTTCACGCCACAGTATGCTGGGCTCGAAGAGCTATACAAAAAGCACCACGACGAAGGGCTGGTGATTCTGGGGTTTCCCTGCAACCAGTTTGGCGGGCAAGAGCCAGGCGATGCCGAAGAGATTCAATCAGGCTGCTTGATCAACTATGGCGTCAGCTTTCCGATGTTCGAGAAGATCGACGTTAACGGCAGCAGTGCCCATCCTCTCTTTCAGTGGCTCAAAGAGAAGCTGCCAGGGCTGATGACCAACGCGGTGAAATGGAACTTCACCAAGTTCCTGATCGGCCGCGACGGCAAGCCGATCAAACGGTACGCCCCGCAGACGGAACCAGAGTCAATCGAGCCAGCCATTGAAGAGGCGCTCGGTCAGGGCAATTAGCCGCGGCGTGAAAAATCAGTGTGAAAGTCTCCAATATTTCGCCTGGCCCGGCGAATAACGACTAGGGACCGTGCCAATCTGCGCGCGATCCCTGGACAATTGCCGGCACCGCTCTACGATTGGTGAGAGCATGGAGAAATACGCATGAGTGCAGAAACTTACGATCGATTACACGAATATGCCGAGCGCGCAAAGTCAGCCGATGTGGATGATTTGCGCGAGCGGCTACGGGGCATGAATCGCGGGCCAATCAAGAAGATTTGGGCCGATGTCATGGCGCTGTGGCGAATGATTGTCGATCCGAAGTCGGGTTGGACATCGAAGGCGATCGCGATTGGGGCAGTGTTATACCTGGTTTCGCCGCTGGATGGCGTGCCGGATCTATTGCCCTTGATCGGGTTGACCGATGACGTGGCGGTGATCGCCGCCGCGGTGGCGACGTTGGCCTTCGAACTGAAACGATACCACGATTCGATTGATCCGAATGTCGTTGATGCCGAGCCGGCGGGGGCAAGGTAAGCAGAGCCTGCAGCTACGGTTTGACCTGAGTTGCTATCTGGTTTTTTCTACCGCCGGTGTTCTGACCGGCAGGAAGTCTTTCCACTGGACGCCATCAGGCAGGATGGCGTTGGCGGCGAATTCGAGATGCACGATTCGTCGATGTGCCGTCGTTCCTTCGCGTGACATGCTGCTGGCATGAGAGAGCAGGGGACGCATCGCCAGAACGTCGCCGGCTTCGGCACTGAGGGTTTGCGGCGGTTGTTCCTGCGATCGATCGAGTCGATGCGAACCTGGGATCACCGATAAGGGGCCGTTCTCGTGGGTCATCGGATCGAGATGGATGCGCAAGGTCAACATCTGCTGGAGCTGCCGATCGGAAGCTTCGTAATGGGCGATACCTGCTTTGATGGTCGGATGCTGAAAGTGCTGGCTGGTCAGGCGGTTATCGGCCACCGCGATCGTGCGATCTCGATGCCAGGGGAGCGACCAGGAACGATCAGGCGGCTTGTCGAAGAACAGCCCGCGGACGAGGCCAGCGTCTGGGCCTAGCGTTTCGATCAAGACCCGCTGCAACAGCGGTTTCTGGGGCCACTCGATTAGCCAAGGGCAAGCCACCAGCAGGTTTCGCGAACCATAGATGCGGTCGCGACTCTTTAGCACCGTAGGGCCAGGATGCGACTGCAGGTCATCCAATAGTCGAGCGCCCAGGTCGCATATTTCCTGGGGCGAAAAGATGCCTGGCAGCAGCACGAATCCATCGCGCTCGAGTCGCTCTTGGAAGGGAAGCATGGGAAAGAAGCCGGTCCATCGGTAAGGAAGATCACTTAAGAGGCCAGCTTGGCCGGCCCACGCACGATTGTACCGGCAGGCCGCCGGGATGTCGCCGCGGATCTATTTCCCGTAGTGCTCTTTGAGCAGAGATTCGACCTTCTCTTGGAGCAGCGTGACCAACCGCAAGTCCATCAGTGGATAGCGTTCTGGGATATCCAGCACGCGGATCTTGGAAGCTGGGCAGGCCTCTTGGTAGTTGGCCTGCAGTTGGTCGAGTTGGGCTTCTTCCATGACGAAGATGATCTCGGCCCAGTCCAGGTCTTCCAGCGAGATTCGCCGCGCGGCCTTGGGGCCAAGGCCGCGCGAACGAACCGCGAGTCGCGGATCATCACAATAGATCCGCTCTGCCGTTGGACTGCTGGAAAGGTTCGTTGAACAGATGAATAGAGCGTTACTCCGGGCCACTTCTCTCAGCATCCTTTGCGTCTTGGGTAATTATCGCGGTGGTAGACCGAACCCAGGCGGTCCGAAGCCAGGCGGACCAGGCCTGCCTCCGCGACCGCCGCGTGGTCCTCGCTCGAAGTCACTCGACGGCGTACCGCGATAGTTCCGCGGAATGACCGGCCAGTGATTTGTCAGGAAGTACGCATACGTTCCGTCCGGATATTCCGGGGTAACTGCGAAGCGCCCGTTGCACTCGTCAAGATCGCCGGAGCCGCTGACATACTCGTAGTCGGCCACGAACGTTCCGTCATAGGTACCGCCAGGGTTGCCGTTCCCGGAAGGACGTTTGCCCTTTTTCAAGTGGTATGAGCTTTCGAGTTCGACGATCGCACTCTCGGAATTGGTGGGATCTTTGTAGCCATACAAGGCGTAGATCGGGAATCCATCGGCCGCCCAACCGACAATCGGAGAGTGCTTGCCTTTCTCAACGTTCAGACGCTTTAGCAGCCCAGTGGGCAAGCCATGGTAGTGATAGGCGCCAGTCGGCTGAACATGGGCGTGATTCGTGTCGATACCCAGCGGCACCGCGCCGGAAAGTGGTTCGTATTGCCATTGGCTGCGCGGGTTGCCGTCGTACCATTCCGCCGCGCCGGGGTCGAACGGAATACCGTTGACGCAGATGCCGAAGTTCTGCATGAACGCCGGCGTAATGCGACTGGCTGGTTTGGGATTCAGCGGAATACGATAAACGTAGTTCTGCTGAGAAATTCCATTGGGATTGCCGCGGTTGGGAAACGCACCAGTCTGATGATCCGGAATTCCATTGGCGCGAATCACGCGCTGACTGCCGACCACCTCGATTGAGATTTTGTTCTCGCCAGGCGGTCGGGTGTTGGCCGGAATTAGCTGAAGGTTTTGTGCCTGGTTAGTCAGGTGACGACGCATCATCGGCCCAAACTGGGCCAACATCGGCGCGGTACCAAGCCCGATAGCCAGTAACATGATGATGACGAAATGTGTTTTTCGGAGCACGGGGGCGATCTCCACCAGGATTTGTTCTACTGGTTTTGCAGTATATCGTCTCTAAACGCAAATGCGAGTAGATTGTTTCGCCCAATTTGGTGGAAATTGCAAGATTGACCCTGTATGATCGGCCCCAACCGCCGCTTCACCGTTCCTAACTCCTTTCTCTTTCTCAGGTAACTGCACTCATGGTTCCTCGAGCCCTTCTGCTGATACTTGGTTTTGTTTTGTTGAATGTTTGCGCGAGCAAGGCAACGGCCCAGGAGAGAGCACGCGTTATCAAGGATGTCGAGTTCGCCAATGTCGACGGTAACAGCCTGAAGTTGGACTTGTACTTACCGAAAGAAACCAACCCTCCGCTGGTTGTCTGGATTCACGGCGGCGGATGGCAAAAGGGGAGTAAAGATCGGTGCCCGCTCCAATCGCTGACGGAAAATGGCTACGCAGTCGCGAGTATTTCGTATCGATTGACCGACAAAGGCAAGTTTCCCGATCAGATTCATGACTGCAAAGGAGCCATTCGCTGGTTGCGGGCCCATGCGGATAAGTATGGCTACTCAACCAAAAAGATCGCCGTGGCAGGGGCCAGTGCTGGCGGTCATCTGGCTGCGTTGGTAGGCACCTCCGGCGGTGTCGAGGCGTTGGAAGGAACCGTTGGCGGCAATCTCGATCAGTCGTCGCGGGTTGATTGCGTGATCGATTACTTTGGCCCGACCGATTTCCTGCTGCGTTCCAGGAATCAGCCAAATAAAGTCACCGAAGTAGACTCGCCGGTTTACAAATTGCTGGGTGGTCGAGCCGACGAATTGGTTGAACTGGCCGAGCAAGCTTCGCCGGTATACCACGTGACGAAAGATGATCCGCCACTCTTGGCGGTGCATGGCGACAAGGACAAAACGGTTTTCGTCGGTCAGACAAAGCGGCTCATCGAGGCCTACGATAAAGATCACCTGGAATGCGGAATCTTGATCGTCCCCGGCGCAGGACACGGCGGCAATGTATTCTTCACCGGAGGCGTCCGTAAGAAAGTCGTCAAATACTTGGACCAATACCTCAAGGATTCGCCCGAAAACTGATCGCCTAAGCCTTAAGGCTGTAGCTCGCGTTTACTCCGGCGTAACTCGGCGTTTCTGCTTGCGGTATTGGCTGGGGGTGACGTTCAGTTCGTCGCGCAACAGTTTGTTCAGGTACGAATAATGGCTGTAGCCGACCATCGCCGCGATACGCTGCGTCGAGAGGTTGGTTGTCTCCAGCAGGTGTTTGACGCGTTCCAGGCGAACTTCTCGGATGACCTCGCCCATCGATCGGCCAATTTGCTTCTTGAACTCGATTTCAAGGGTTCGGATTGGAATGCGAACGGCGCTGGCAACATCTTTCAGGCGGATCCCGTCGCACGCATGATCGCGAATGTAACTGAGCGCTCGATCGATGTCGGTCACCGCGGCCCGTTTCCAACCGGCCGTCGAACGCCGGGCCACGACCGTTTCAGCAGGAACCTCGAAAACCGTATCCTTCGGTTTGTTGCCTAGGATCATCGAATGCAACAGCGATGCGCAGCGATAGCCGATTTCGACGCCAGGGGTGCGGACGCTCGATAGCGGCGGATCGGCCATCCGGGCACGTTCGGAATCGCCCACGCCGAGCACACCGATTTCGTCCGGAATCGAGAGGCCCATCTCACGAACGCATGTGCAGACCAGTTCGGCCACAACATCATTAAGCGCTACCACGGCCAACGGCTTGGGAGACTTCTCCAGCATCGCTTTGAGCCGCTGAATGGTCGATTCCGACACCAGGTTCGGGTTATCGATATTGTCGAGCGGCACTTCCTTCAGTGCGATTGATTTCAGCTTGATGCCCCGCTTCTCGAGTTCGTCCGAAAGAGCCTCGCTACGCCGTTTCGACCCGTCCGACTTCTGATAGCCGACATGGGCAACATGCTCGAAGCCAGCGTCGGTCAGGTGCGTAGCCGCCAAACGCGCAACCGAATGGACATCGGTGTAGACCGAGACCAAGCCTGAGTCGATCAAGTCGCCCGAAGCGACAACGATCGGCACCTTGCCGCGCCGCATCCAGTTGGTGATCCCTGGCTCTCGTCCGGTCGAGACGATCGCGCCGTCAACCTTCCCGGTCCAGGGAGGATTGCCATCGAGATGGGGATCGCTTGTCGAGAAACGGAAGTCGCGAACCTGGATGTTGGGATACTCTTCGATGTAGTTCAACAGGCCTTGCAGCACTCGGCGCGAGTGCTCGGTCCACGATGCGGAATGGATCCCGATCGTTATTTTTTCATTCATTAGGGGAATATTCGGCAGGTCGTCTGGTTTAGGGGAGTAAAAGAAAGCGTGCGCTATCTTGCATAAAGATCTGCGCAGAGTTTGTAAGCCCATTTGACGGTTTATGCAATAGTTGCCCCGGTAAATTGCGAACCGATCAGCAGGCCAACGAGCGTATGTTTTTCGCATGTTTCGCTCTTCCTGCCTTAATTGCCTGAATGAAATTGGGCAGGAAATCAGGTGTTATCTGAATGGTTTCGCCTAAATTGCCACCTCGCTGCTTCTCCCCTGAGACATACCACCCATGATGCGTCCTTTTTTCTTGCTCGCCACCGTCCTTGCATGTATTTTTGCGCAGAACGTTGCCCAGGCAGAGGACTTCGGGCTTGCTTCGCCCTTTGCCGATCATATGGTCCTGCAGCGTGATTTGCCGCTTGCCATTTGGGGACATGGCCAGCCTGGCGAGAAGGTCGAAGTGACCCTAGGCAAGAACAAGTCGGAGGGCAAAATCGACGAAAACGGGAACTGGCTGGTGCATTTACCTCCGACGCCTGCCGGCGGACCGTTGGTGCTTTCGGCGAAGTCTGGTGATCACCAGATATTGTGCAATGATGTGCTACTGGGCGAGGTGTGGATCTGTTCCGGCCAATCGAACATGCAGATGGGCTACAACGGGATCCCTGCGATCAAAGATCTGGCCGAGAAAGCCAAACAGCTTCCCATTCGCTGCCTGAGGGTTACGCAAGACGTTGCCTTCCAACCCCAGCGAGATTGCCAGTGCACCTGGATCGTTGGGCCCGGCAGCAGCGCCGTCGCGACTGCGTTCGCCTACGACCTTCAACAGACGCTCGATGTACCGGTGGCGGTGATCGAAACCTGTTGGGGTAGTTCTTCAATTGAAGGCTGGATGCCCCGTAGCCTGGCGGAACAACTTCCGCACTTTCGAGCCAAGCTGGAAGAGTTCGATACGAAAGATCATGATCGCGTAGCCAAGTTGATTGATGAAGCGGCCAACGGAAAGCGTTGGAAGCGAGAAGACAACATCTATCTGCGAACCCGCCCCAATATCTTGTACAACGCCATGCTTTATCCGTTGGCTCCCATGACCGTTCGCGGCATGGTGTGGTATCAGGGAGAATCCAATACGCATTCGCTGGAGTCGATGGACCAATATGGCGAAACGTTGACGGTCTGGACCAACTTCCTGCGCAAGAAGTTCGATAACCCTGACTTCCAGATGTTGGCCGTCATGCTGCCGCGTTTTGGTCGCATTATCGGGACTTCACCCACCAAAGACATCGAGTCGCCCAAGGCTCATAGCTGGGCTTGGTTTCGGGAGTCGCAATCTCGGATTCTGAAACTTCCAGGGACCGGCATTGCCAACACGATCGACCTGGGGCAACTCTCTAACATTCACCCGACCGACAAACGGCCAATTGGCCAGCGACTGGCACGGATTGCCAAGAATCTGCTTTTGCCCGGTTCGGTTGAAGCCTCCGGTCCGGTGCTGGAAAGCCTGAAGATCGATGGTTCGACCGCCATCGTGACGCTGGCCCATGCCAAAGGACTGAAGACGACCGACGGCAACGATCCGATCGGCTTTTGGATCGCCGGAAAGGATCATGATTGGAAGCCGGCTCAGGCGAAGATCGATGGAAACACCGTTCGGTTGACCAATCCCGAAGTGCCTAAACCTGAGGCCGTGCGTTATGCGTTCGCCGCGTTTCCCCAAGTCAATTTGATCAACGGCGACGATTTGCCGGCGGTGCCATTCCGTACTGATAGCGATCAGCCGTAAAACCACCCGATGGATGGCCTGAATGTGGGAAAAACTCCGCAAGAACGTGATTCAGACCAGCCGTCCTGTTAGTGTTAGACGTGGGCATGGATTGCTCCCTGCCCAAGACCTGCCGCACTCCCTTTTTCGAGTTCCGTTTATGTTTCGGATCGCTTTCTCCGTATTGTTGGTTTGCTTTTCCTTCGTCCCGCTGTCAGGTTCGCTGGCCGCTGCCCAGAAGAATCGCCCGAACATCTTGATCCTATATGCCGACGATCTCGGTTTCGGCGATCTCTCTTGCTACAACCCCAAGGGTAAGATCCCGACGCCCAATCTCGATAAGCTGGCCGCCTCCGGCATTCGCTTTACCAACGGCCATTCATCGTCCGGCATCTGTACGCCCAGCCGTTACGCGCTGCTAACCGGTCGGCATCATTGGCGTGACTTCCATGGCATTGTCAACGCAATGGGTTCGTCAGTCTTCAAGCCCCAGCGGCTGACGATGCCTGAGATGCTGAAAGAAGAAGGGTATGCCACCGCCGCGATTGGCAAATGGCACTTGGGTTGGGACTGGGAAGCGATTCGGATCAAGAAGGGGAACACGCCGGATTGCTTCGATTGGTCGAAGAAGATCCCTGACGGTCCGCTGGCTCATGGTTTCGATCACTACTTCGGCGATACGGTGATTAACTTTCCGCCGTATGCCTGGATTGAAGACGACAAGCTGGTCAAAGCCCCCGATACGATGAAGGACGAGAAGGCCTGGAAGCCGATCAAGGAAGGTGGCTGGGAATGCCGACCTGGTCCGATGGTTACCGGTTGGGATCCCTACGCCGTGTTGCCGACGCTCACGGAAAAGGGCGTTGAATATCTCAAGTCACGCAAAGACCAGAAAGAGCCGTTTTTCCTCTACTTTGCATTCCCTTGTCCGCATGCACCGATCATTCCGAACGACGAGTTCGACGGCAAAAGTGGTGCTGGTCCCTTTGGTGACTTCGTTGTCGAAACCGATGCGATGGTTGGCAAACTACTGGCGGCGCTCGAAGAGTCTGGCCACGCCGATGACACGGTCGTCGTCTTCACCGCGGATAACGGCCCGGAGAAGTACGCTTATGCTCGCGACGAAAAGTATGGCCACTGGTCGCCGGAACCGTTCCGTGGTTTGAAGCGTGATATCTACGAAGGGGGCCATCATGTGCCGTTTATTATTCGTTGGCCTGGCGTTACGAAGCCTGGCAAGGTGACCGATGCGTTGGTTTCGCAGATCGACCTGATGGGGACGTTCGCGTCGGCACTGAACCTTTTGTTGGCAGACGATGCTGCGGAAGACTCGCATGATCTGTTACCGCTGCTAGAAGGAAAAGCGGACAAGGTGCGCCAGTCGCACGTGCACAATACGTTTGCCAGGCAGTACGCCATTCGCGATGGCGATTGGCTGCTGATCGACGCCAAGACCGGCTATCGAACTGGCGGCTGGCAGGCCTGGGAACCACGGCATGGTTACCCTGGCGATGACAACCAGCCGGTTGAACTCTACAACTTGGCTGAAGACATAGGTCAGCGGCACAACGTCGCTGCGGACCAACCGGAAAAGGTGAAAGAGATGCAGGCCCTTCTTACCAAGATTCAAGAGCAGGGGCACTCGGCCCCGCGCCTCGAGAAATAGTCACAAGGATACGTTATGAACGCTCGAATCCTCGCGATCGGTGCCAGCCTGCTGTTGTTGTTGCCGGCCCTCGCCCAGGCAGACAAGCCGAACATCGTCATGATTTTGTGTGACGATCTCGGTTATGGGGATGTGCATTGCTACAACCCCGAGCATGGCAAGATTCCGACGCCCAATGCGGACATGCTTGCGTCACAGGGAATGATGTTCACCGACGCGCATTCCGGTTCGTCGGTCTGCACGCCGACGCGTTACGGTTTGCTGACAGGTCGATACAGTTGGCGAACGAAATTGCAGAAGGGCGTGGTGACTGGATTCTCGCCTTGTTTGATCGACGAAAACCGTCCGACGGTCGCCAGCTTCTTGAAGTCGCAGGGCTACCAGACTGGCATCATCGGCAAGTGGCATCTGAACTTTCTGTACTGCGATGCGAAAACGGGCGAGCCATACTCGCCGAAGAAAGGCAAGTCGCCGCCGGTCGGAGCGAAGGTTCCTGACGGGCCGCTTTCGCGAGGCTTCGATTATTACCACGGCTTTCATCATGCCCGTGATATGCAGACGGTGATTGAGAACGACACCGTCATCGCACACGATCCGCCCATCAACATGTTGCCGCGGCTTACCGGCAAGGCGGTCGAGTACATTGACAACCATGCCAAGGATGACAAGCCGTTCTTTCTGTACGTGCCGCTCGGATCGCCTCATACACCGATCCTGCCGACACCCCAGTGGCAAGGCAAGAGCGGGCTGGGTGACTACGGTGATTTCGTCATGCAGACCGACAACGTGATTGGCGAAGTCAGCAAGGCACTCGAGCGTAACAGGCTGAGCGACAACACGCTGGTGATTCTCAGCAGTGACAACGGCTGTAGCAAAGCGGCCGGAATCCCTCAATTGGCGGCAAAAGGCCATCTAGTCAGCGGGCCGTTGAGAGGCTCGAAAGCCGATATCTGGGATGGTGGCCACCGCGTGCCGTTCATCGTCCGTTGGCCCGGCAAAGTGGAAGCTGGCTCGTCGAACGATCAACTGATTTGCCTGGTCGACCTGCTGGCAACCGTCGCCGAGATCGTCGGCCACGATGTTCCTGAAGGGGCCGGTGAAGATAGCGTCAGCTTTCTGCCGGCACTCTCTGGCAAGCCAATCGAGTCGACGCGGAAAGGGGTGATTCACCATTCCATCAGTGGGCATTTTGCCTATCGCCTGGGCCCTTGGAAGTTGGCTTTGGCTCGCGGTTCTGGCGGATGGAGTTCACCCAACGAGAATCAAGTCAGCAAAGATGCCCCCGTCGCTCAGCTCTACAACATGGTTGAAGATCTGGGCGAGCAAGACAATCAAATCTTTGCCCGGACTGAAATTGCCGAGCGATTGCTGGAGCAGCTTAAATCCGATGTCAATCGGGGCCGTAGCACCGAAGGTCCGGAGGCGAAGAACGATCTTTCCGATATCGATCTGTGGAAGAGTGAAAAGAACAACCCCAAACTGAAATCCCATCCTGCAAAGGCTTCTCAATGAAACGTCCTTTCCGACTAGGCTCGCTCCTGCTGCTGTTTGCCGTGGGCATGGTGTCGGTGGCTTCGGCTGCCGATCGACCGAACATTTTGTTCATCATCGCCGACGATCAAACGCCGTTTGACTTCGATTTCTACAACAAAGATTCCAAAATGCAGACGCCGGTGATCGATCGACTGGCGGCGGAAGGCATGGTCTTCGACGCGGCCTATCACATGGGTTCGTGGTCCGGGGCGGTTTGCACCCCTTCGCGTCACATGGTGATGAGCGGCCGAACGGTGTGGCATTTGCCGCGCGGCGGAAAGAAAAAGAAAGGAGCCCCTGCGGAAGAAACGGCAAGTATGGCTCCCGCCGATTTGCCTGAGTACACGATGGCGGCCGTTTTCAATCGTGCTGGCTACGACACGATGCGAACCTGCAAACGCGGCAACAGCTATGCCGCTGCGAATCAAAAGTTCAGCGTCGTCCATGAAGCGACCAAGCGGGGCGGCACCGACGAGACCGGCAGTGCCTGGCATGCCGATCGCGTTCTGGAATATCTCGACGAGCGCGAAAAGACGAAAGACTCCGATCCCTTTCTGATCTATTTCGGTTTCTCGCATCCGCACGATACGCGTGATGGGACCGACCCACTGAATGCCAAGTATGGTGCGACCAATCACACCGACAAAAACAGCTTGCCCAAGGCCAATCCGGCCCAACCGCAATTGCCGCCCAACTGGCTGCCGAAGCATCCCTTCGAGAACAGCCACCTAAACGTTCGCGACGAAGTGAGCGTGAGTGGCGTCTGGAAAAACCGAGACGAGCGTACCATCCGCAACGAACTGGGACGCGACTACGCATGTGGCGAAAACATCGATATTCAGATTGGCAAAGTACTCGACAAACTGGAAGCGATGGGTGAACTCGATAACACCTACATCTTCTACACGGCCGACCATGGTATCGCGATCGGGCGACATGGTTTGCAGGGAAAACAGAACCTGTATGAGCACACCTGGCGGGTTCCGTTCGTCGTGAAAGGCCCCGGCATCAAACCTGGCACCCGGGCACTTGGCAACATCTATTTGCTGGACGTCCTGGCGACCATGTGCGACCTGACGGGCGTCGAGGCTCCCAAGACCAACGAAGGTACCAGCTTCAAACCGGTTTTGATGGGCGAGAAGGAGACCGTTCGTGACGTGATGTATGGCGTCTACTGTGGAGGCGAGAAGCCTGGCATGCGGGCCGTGAAGCAAGGGGACTGGAAGCTGATCAAGTACGATGTGCCCAGCGCCGGCGTGCACGAGACGCAGCTGTTCAACCTGGCCGAGAACCCGCACGAATTCCTGCCGCAGCATCACGATCAGGCGGTGATCAAGACGAGCGGGATCTCGCCGAAGCCAGAGCAAACCAACCTGGCGGGCGATCCTCGCTACGCCGCCAAGCGGAAGGAACTGGAAGGTCTGCTGCAGAAGGAAATGAAGCGGCTGGATGATCCTTACGTGTTGTGGGATCAACAGGGCAAGTAACCAGGCACTAGCTCAATTTGGCCAATGCGTTCCCGCGTTCGACAAGCGGGAACGTGACCGACTGGCCATTTTGAGCGTGAGAAGCGAAGACGGCGCAAATCATCTCGACGACCGTCGCTCCCTGGTGAATATCGCAGATCGGCTGACGATCTTCATCGACGGCGCCGATCAAGTCGATACCGGCACGAACGTGATTATGAACCGATCCAATCAGGTTGGGGTCGGTTTCTTTTTTGCCGACTCCCGCCGAAGTGATCGGGATCCACTCTTTCGGAGCGAGTGCCGGATCGTACGGGTTGCCAGGGATAAAGTGGGCAACTGGGTCGCGGTCGATGTGCCAGATTACGATCCCCTTGCTGCCGATGATCTGGAAGCAGTAGCCGATGTTGGTCGTTTGGTCGTTGGCGATCGAATCGTAGTAGGCGACCACGCCATCCCCCATCATCCAGCGGGCATGAACTTCGTCGCCTGCCAGCGGTCCAAGTCCTTCAGCCCCAGGTTTAACGTCGGCAGCAGTGACCGGCTTGCCTTTCTGGAGCATGATCGCCGAGCAACTTTGCGGCGGACCAGCAATTTCCGCGAACAGGTTCACCTCGTGCGAACCGAGAACCCACAGGTCTTCTCCGCCGCCGCGACGGTCTCCTTTTCCTTTGCCCCGCATTTCGAGGATGCGGCCCATCTCGCCTGATTCGATCAACCCGTTGATGTGGTCGAGGGCAGGGTGATAGCGATTGCGATGAGCGATGGCGACCTTCGTGCCATGCTTCTTGGCGGCTTCGATCAGTTGGTCCGCTTCCTCAGGCGAACGCACGAACGGCTTCTCGCAGTAGATTCCTTTCGCCCCGGACTCGATCGCGGCCAGGATCATGTCGTGGTGCTGATCGGGATGACGCGGCGCGACCGAAACGAACTCCGGCTTGGTTTCCTTCAGCATATCGTGGTAGTTGGCAAAGCCTTTAGCGGTGGGCAATCGCTTGGTAGCCGCGGCCAAGCCTTTTGGATCGGCATCGGCGACCCCGACCACTTCGACCCCATTGATTTTGGTCCACATCGTATCGAGGCCATGGCCATAGTTGCCCCGGCCGGTATGGCCAATGACGGCCACGCGTCGATTCGATTTGCCTTGAGCATTGAGCAGCGCCGGGGCCAGGAGAGCGGCCGAGGTAGCACCGAGGAAGGTTCGTCGTTTCATGATTTCAACCGAGGGGATTAGCTGGGGAAGGTGGAATAGGGGGCACGATGTCGGTCGCTACGGCTTGGCTGGCTCGTCAGGTTGCGACTCGAAGGCGCCCAGATCAGGAGCTTTTCCCGAATAGGGCAAATCAACAGGAATGCCGCGATCGATCAGTTGGCTGCCGGGGGCAAGTTGAAGGAAGGTAATCTGAGGCAAATTGCCATCGGCGGAGCGAGGCAACATGAGTTGGTCTTCGTTCTCCAGATCGACGAAGTCCTCAGGACGGATCTTCAGATCAGGTAGGAACGAATTGTTTTCCAGTGTGCACTTTGCCTCGTCGATATTAACGATTGTCCGTCGACCACCGGCCGACAAATTGTTCTTCAGCATATGATCGAATCCAGGTACATCGGTTTTGTTATCTGCCAGGCGGTTGAGCATGTTGAAGTTCACGCCGTTGCGATAGGCGGTGTTGTTCAACCAAGTGCTTCCGGTTAGGTGATGATTGGAATAAAACCCGCTGGCTTTGTTGCGTACCGCCACGCAGTCTTGAACGATGTGGGATGGGATCGTCCGCGGTAAGCGATTGACGGGAGTTGTGCCGTAGCCGCCAGCCTTGAAGCCATTGCCATCGGCCAGGCTTTTCATCTCCAGTGAATATCCGTTGCGAAAGGCCCAGCAGTTCTCGAAACGAACGGTCTCGGAGGCGTTGATGCAATCGAAGCCGTCGTCACTGTTGTGCCATGCTCGGCACCCGCGAAAGACGTTGCCGGTCGCGCCGCGAATCGGATGACAGCCAAACCCGTCGACGTTGCCCCCGCGACCATTTTCAGAGACCGTGTCATGATTGTTGTAGGCATCGCAGTTCAGAAAGAGATTGTCCTTGCCATGAATGGTGTAGATTCCGATTGCCTGCCCGTCGTGCATGCTGAGCCGCTCCAGAATGTTGTGGCTGCCGTCGTGGGCGAAGCAAATCGACTGGGTATGCCCCTTCATGGTGACTTGAACGCCAACTACTTCGATTCCGCGAAAATGCAGCCAAGATCCTTCGACCGCGAACGCATGGACGCGGTGCCCTTCCGGTTTCACGGCGGAGAAATCAAAGATCGGCCGTTCGTTCTGATAGGCGAAGTACCGAATCGGCAGACCTTCTTTGCCACTTTTGCGGAGGTGAATCACATAGGCCCAGATTCGCCACTGCCGAGCGATCTGCGATGGTTGGATGTGATAGGTACCGCCGCGAATAAAGACCGTGTCGCCCGGTTCGACGAGTATCTCGGCATGTTGAATCGTCGCCAAGGGAGCCTCGATCGTGCCGGGATTGTTGTCCGAGCCGTCGGTGGCGACGAAGTATTCCGCGGCCGAAACCGGCGAAAGCAGTGCCAGAATGAAAACAAACGGCAACGAAAGAGGGCGACAACGAGTCATCGATTGGTAGCAACTTGTGGGGGAGGGGATGCAGGCTGGCTATCTGGTTGAGTCTAGCACGCCAACCACCTTGTTGCCACAAATCGCGGCCGCCACATATCGCAGCCAGGGCTACTGATCCCCTCGATTGCGGCCATGCTCGTCGTAGCGGACGAACGCGAAATAGAGGAATATGACGCAAAAAATCGGGATCAACACCAGAAAAAATGGTGTGACCGCATACGAGACGATCAAAACCGTGACCAAGTAAAGAGGCCACATAAACCAAGTATCGCGCCATAATCCGCGTATCGGACCCATTCCACCTGCCCTTTATTCGCTTGAGTATTTCCTTTTCCGATAGGAAAAGTTTACGCGATAAAGGCCGGCTCCGCATACCGGTAGCGAGATCAGGGGTGCAGTTCGAAGCCGAAACTGTTCTGTTGCCCGGGCGAGACCTCAGCTTCTAATTGCGACGTTTCGAAGTCGGCGTAGCGTTTGGGAAGCAGGTTTTTGGTGGTGGTCACCGGAGGAAGGGCAGGATGGGCGCTGTCTTCCACTATCTTTTGTTCGGACTTTTTCACACAGACCAGGTAATGACCTTTTGGGGCTCCATCCTGTGGCGCATAGGTCGTTAGGCCATATTGCCCTGTCACGTCGGTCTTTCCATAGGCCGTGATCTTAAGTTGCTCGGAGAAGAACATGATCGTGGCATCTGGGACAGGCTTGCCATCCAAGGTAACGGTACCGGTCACCGGAACTGTCGCAAAGCGACCAGGCTGCTTCCCAGGGGCCTGAGGCTGGCAACCCGCCAGCAGCGATGCGAACACAAATGTCGTCGCGAGAAGAAATCGCGTCATCGACATTCACTTCCAGGCGTGTATTCGTCGCCGTTCTTACTGCCCATCGAACCCCACACTCCAAACGGGCTCGGGCCATCAGCAACCGAAGTGGCACCCTGATTGCCAGCTTCGATCGCCTCAGAAATGAATCGAATCGATCCGTCGGCAAACATAGCCATCGCTCCGCCTGGATGATCGCTCGATGCGGTATAGAACCCGTCCTGGGCCTCGTGATTTGCGTAAGCACATTGCGGGCTGTTGGGAGGCAGGCAGGTATTCATCGCCAGGTAAGCCGATCCACCGTCGGTCCACCGATTGCCCGTCGCACTACGTGGCATCGAGTAGCCTTCGATCAAGTCGAACGTCAACGAGCAATCGGCAGGGGTCGCGGGATCACTGCCGTAGTTGACGTTGGCCCGATCACGCAAGCTTGTCGGGAAAACGCGTTCGGAAAGCGCCAATGTGTTGGTGGCCCCGTCGGTGATGTCCGCAAGGCGGGTGTGGTGCACCAGGCCGAAGATCCCGCGTGGCTCGAGGGCCTCGGTATCGGCCGAGTCTCCTGCACAGAACACGTAGTTCGCGTTGCCGATTTGATCCTCCTGATAGTGCTCAGGGCTGGAAGGGCAAAGGAGCAAGTCGATGGTTTCGTTCCAGGGTTGCCATGCTTCCCATGGCATCTTGTTCGAACCAGCCGACGCAATTTCGTCGGACAGGGAGTGTTGATCGATAAACGGAAGCAGCAAGACGTAACCGCTTTGTCGCTGATATGGAGCAACCGGTCCGCCATTGTGTTGATGTCGACCGAGTCCCCCTTCGCGAAAGGGGAATGCCTGATAGGTATCGTGGTAGGCGTACAGGGCAGATGCCAACCGGCTGAGATTGTTGGTGCACTGGACACGCCGCGAAGTCTCGCGTGCTTGCTGGACGACTGGAAGGACCAACCCGATCAAAACGCAACTGATGACCAGGACGACCAGCAGGTCGACCAACGAAAACCCGATTCGTTCTGAACGATACATGGTTCTCGTGCACTCCGTTAGAAATCTATTGTAGTGAAATAAAGGTAGAAACTTCCTGCTTGAGCTACTAAATCAAACCGCGTTCCAAACAGACGGCAGGGGTGCGGAGATATCGCGAGATTTCGTTGTCGGGAAACTGTGGTTTTGAGATTTGCGCCTTAATCAGCCTCTCAAGGTAGGTTGATCTGCCTCATGCCCCCAATCTCGCCTCGAGAGACTAAAACGTTTTCTTTCGCGCAAAATTTGACCACCAGCGTGGTCACCAAGCCACTGCCGACTTGTTGAGCGTTGCCTGGTTGGATTGCACATTCGATAGGCTCTCTTGTGATTTTTTGCAAAGTAAAAACCATCTTGAATTGAGTAAATAAAAGTACGATTTTGCGTGAAGAGAACCCGCTCAGTGTTTTGTCCTGGTCAGCACATGCTCACAGAAGGTCTGACGAAGATTCTTGACCGATGGGTAGCGTTGGATTCCGCGGCAGGGGTAGAATGTGCACGCTCAGCCATGAGAAACCTATTCGATTGCATTGCCTGGTAAGGGTTTCACCCGCCCATGTATCTTCTCGAAAACCCCGTCTTGCAGCGGGAATTGCTCGTCAATCTGCGAACGGCACGTGCTTTTCTGCTGTTGCTTGCTTACCAGATTCTTCTGGCCGCCATCGTTTATTTTGCCTGGCCCCAGGTCGAACGCCTCGACCTTTCGGCCGACCAGGAATCAGCTAGGCGGCTGTTCGATTTGTTCTTCCTGGGGCAGTTTGTCCTGGCCTCGCTGATGGCACCAAGCTTTGCCGCGGGTACTTTGACAGGCGAGAAGGAACGCAAAACGTACGAAATGCTGCTGGCCAGCCCCCTGAAACCTGGTGCCATTGTCATTGGCAAACTGTTTGCATCGCTGGCACATTTGGCACTTTTGATCTTTACCTCGCTGCCCATCGTGATGCTGTGTTTGCCGCTGGGGGGTGTTTCGCTGTACGAACTGTTGGCTGCCTATGCCATTTTGATGGTGGCGGTGGCAACGTTTGGCATGATCAGCGTTGCGTGCAGCAGCTTTTTTCAGCGGACCTCGGCCTCGCTGGTGGTTTCGTATCTGTTGATTTTGCCCATCGCGCTGGTCGGTGCCCTCATCTGGCAGATGCTGGGTGAAAACGGCGGGCTGCGTCTGTTGGTGCTGCTGATGACGGTGCCGGCCCTTTCGGCGGCGACTATTTTTCTGCTGGGCATGTACACGGCCCGGACGCTGCTTTATCCGCACGATGTCGGCAGCGAAGGGAAGGATGTTGTCGATCTGGAAAAAGAAGCTCGGGAAGCGGTCGGGTTGGTGATCCAACGCGATCAATTTCCCGACCGACTATTTGCGCCGCCCAAACGAACGCAACTGTTGGACGACAATAAAAATCCGGTTTACGACAAAGAGATCCACAGCGAAATATTCGCCCAGGGAACGTTGATGCTGCGGCTGGTGATCCAGATCAGCCTGTTCCTGGCGATTCCATTAATGGCGATTTGCTTGTACTTCAAGCCGCAGTACGCGCCGTTCTACATGGCCTATGTGATTCTGTTCAATATCCTGGTCGGGCCAGTCTTTTCCGCGGGAAGTATTACCTCGGAGCGTGAACGAGAAACGCTTGACCTGCTGCTGACCACCGAGATTTCTCCCTGGATGATCCTGTCAGGGAAGTTGATTGCCGGCTTCCGGGTTTCGAGCGTGTTGACTTTGTTTTTGCTCTGGCCGTTGGCGTTGGCTGTGGTGATGGTTTCGTACTACTGGACGAACTGGATCTCGGTGGTCGCCTATCTGGGAGTCATCGCAGTTACCTGCGTGACGACTTCGATGCTGGCCCTGTTTTGCTCGGTGATGTTTCGCAAGACTTCGCATAGCTTGATGTGCACTTACCTGGTGATCATCACGCTGTTTTGTGGAACGATTGCTTTTGACTACTTCACGCACCTGGCATTCGCTCCGGTGGCTGCCTCGGAAGTGGTTGACCTGAGAACCCCTTCATCGTCGGAACCAATCAAACCGGCCACCAACCTGATGACCGAGATTTCGAGCCAGCTTACGTTGGTCAGCCCGTTCGCGGCACTAATGGACATTCCGCTGGCGGTTGACCTAGATGGTGCGACTGACAATCCCGGCGATTGGTATCGCTTCGGGACCTTCATGGGCCTGACGATCGGTTTAGATGCCATCTTATTTGGCGTGATGGTCTGGATGTTCCGCACCCGCTGGCGCGTCGCCTATTAGCAAGGCGTTCGTCGACATTCGGTTCGAGCGTGACCGACATCCTGGGTCACGCGTTAAAGAGATCGTCGACAGTTGCTCCCCTTGTTCTAGAAGGGAGAGATATCGACAGGAGGTCGACCGGCTGCCATCCGAATTGGGTTGATGAGCCCGCCAAACATGTCGTCCAGCGCGGTCGAAGGGTCTTCCACCACGACCACACGGTCACCAGGTCGTAATTGGTAGTCGTATTCTAATGGGACTTGCTTCGCGACGTGGTCGTACTTCGAGACCAACTTCTCTGGAGGTGCCCCAGGTGCCTGCGGCAATCGAGAGACAGCAACGTGGAATCGCTTGTATTCGTCGACCGCGCCACTTTTTACAACGGCCGCCTGAAGCGTCGGGGCTTCGGAGAGCAGCAGCTTCTTGCTGGAAGACTTGCTTTCTCGCGGGCATTGCATTTCGACCAGGATCATCGGCTGATTGGTCGGCAAGGCGGCCTGTTCCTGCGCGTTGACAGGATCAGATTTCGGAATCGTGCTGCATCCGCTTCCCAGCAGAATGATGGCCAAGACGGGCAGCGTGAACAGGGGGAGATTTTTGGTCATCTTCACAATCCCTTGCGAAGGAGTGTCGTCGGGGGAGTATTTAGAGAGTACGTATCTTCGCGTAGTCTCTGAAATCGGTATCGGCATTGCGTGCTGCGGCAGTTGAATCGATTTCGCGGAAAATTCCGGTTAGTAAAAATGGGAGGTTTTGACTGCCTGCCGGTGCAATCAGACCAACTGGAATTGTCCGAAATACAGTCAAATCGATCACCGCTGATGCAATTGGTGCTATCGGCGATATCGTCAAGATTAACGATTGAGCGACCCGTACAGACTGTAAACTTCCGCGCGAACTTCGAGCGATTATTCCACCGATAACGTCTATGGAGAAGATTTCCTTGGGGGATCGATTATCTATATCGCAAATGATTAGCTAACAAACTAAAATGCGAAGACTCAAATCACATAGCCGTGCGCCACTGATTCTCGGGAAGTTACTTCTTGGCTGTCTGGCAATTACGACGCTAGCTCTGAGCGGTTGCCTGGTGGGGCCGAATAACATTGACCCTGGGGCGCCATTTCGTAAGGAATGGATCCAGCCGCTACCTCCAGGCGTCAGCCAGTCACCGAACGATTCGGTGGCGTGGTGGAATAAGTTTGACGATCCCATCCTGACAAGTCTCGTTGTTCGCACCGCTCAGCAAAACCTTTCACTGGGTCAGGCCGCTGAACGGATTGCGGAAGCTCGAGCTTATCGAGGAGTCGTCCGGGGTGGGCTCTTCCCGACGATCAATGCGAGCCCCAGCTATACCCGACGTAAGACGTCAGGCAGTGGTAATAGCTTCGGTATCTCGAACTTCCAGCCGCCCGCCATTAACTTCTGGTCAGCCGGTTTCGATGCCAGTTGGGAAGTCGATATCTTCGGCGGCCTCCGCCGAGGTCTTCAGGCCGCGGATGCCGATATCGATGTTGCCATCGAGGACCACAACAATCTGCTGGTCACTCTGCAAGGTGAAGTGGGGGCCAACTACATCCAGATCCGTACCTTGCAGAGGCGGATTGAGTTTGTCGAACGCAATATCCAATTGCAGCGTCAGTCGTTGAAGATTACCGAAGATCGCCTCGCGGCCGGTACCGTCAGTCAACTCGACGTCGAGCAGGCCAAGTCCAACTTGTACAGCACCGAAGCTGGTCTGCCGCAGTTGAAGCAGCAGATGGAGATTGCCTACCACGCCCTTTCGGTCCTGATGGGCGAGCCTCCGACCGATTTGTCGAAAGAGATCACACCCCAGCAGCGTTTTCCCGCGCTGCCTGAGGATATCGATGTTGGCTTGCCGGTTGAATTGATTCGCCAACGTCCTGATATTCGTTCCGCCGAACGACAGCTGGCGGCTCAGTCTGCTCGGATTGGCGTGGCCGTGTCCGATCTGTATCCCAAGTTCACGATCACGGGTAACTTCGCCGTTCAATCGACGCGATTCAATCGATGGTTCACCCCCAACAGTATCGCGTATGCCGCCGGGCCGACCATGGTTTGGCGCTTGCTGGACTGGGGTAAGGTCCGTAGCAATATCGAGGTCGAGCGAGCTCGATGGCGTGGGTTGGTTTACAACTACCAGAACTCGGTGGTTACCGCCGCCCAGGAGGTCGAAGACGCCTTGTCGCAATACCGCCACACCGTCCAACGGGCAGCAAGCTTGCGAGAGGCAGCTCTGTCGGCTCGTGCCGCGTCGGCGATTTCCGAAGAACAGTACAAGGGCGGTATCATCCCGTTCAACACGTTGTTGGATGCCCAACGGTTCCAGGCCAACCTGGACGACCAGGCTGCGGCGGCAGAAGGAGATATCTACCTGTCGGTGGTGGCGCTCTACAAGGCTTTGGGCGGCGGCTGGGTCGATCCCTTCTCGGTCGCTCCATACGCTGGTGAAGATGTCCCGCCAGGTCCCGCCAACCCGGCGGATCAGCCGCCAAACATTCCGCTGGACGATCAACTGATCCCCGCGGAAGCGATCCCGGTGCCCAAACCAGGCGAAGAGTAAGGGACCGCGAACCGGTCAATTTCGGCAATTCTCAAGACAGTCCTCGTCGTCGACAGGACTGTCTTTTCTTTTGGAGGGTAGCGGATACGTGCAAAGCGGATGCGAATCCCCCGGAATTCGTTCGTCCCCCAGGTTGTGAGCGAGCCTCGGAATCCGTAGAATTTGCCCCAATGCAAACCTGGCCCGATTCGTTTTTTATATCTGGGATTCCATGGAGACGCCTGGTTTTCTCGAGCCATTCAAGGGCCGCTGGACGAAGCGGCATCTGCTCGATTTGGAAAGTTTAACGTCGGACGAAATCACTCTCCTTCTCGACGTCGCTCAAGCGTTCAAAGAATCCACCAACGATTGCCGCAAGAAGCTTTCGATTCTGACCGGAAGAACGAGCGTCAATCTATTCTTCGAGGACTCGACCCGCACACGTACCAGTTTTTCGCTGGCTGCTCGGCGACTGGGTGCTGACGTAATCGAGTTCTCGGCTTCCAGCAGCAGTCTTTCCAAAGGGGAAACGCTGCTGGATACCGCCAAGACGATCCAATCGATGTGCATTGACACACTCGTTTGTCGGCACAAAGCCCCCGGTACGCCGCAGATGCTGGCCGAGAACCTGGACTGCGCGGTGATCAATGCCGGAGACGGTCCGCACGAACACCCCACGCAAGGCTTGCTCGATATTCTGACCATTCGTCAGCATCGGGGCGACCTGGCCGGTAAAACGGTTGCCATGGTTGGCGATATCGCCCACAGTCGAACGGCCCGCTCGAATATCTGGGGTCTGCAGAAACTGGGCGCTCACGTGATCGTGTGCGGGCCTTCGACATTGGTCAGCCGGCGATGGGAAGAATACGGCGTGGAGGTATCGCACGATCTCGACGCGATTCTGGAACGCTGCGACGTGTTGAACTTGTTGCGAATCCAATTCGAGCGGCAATATACCCGGCCATTTCCATCGGTCCGCGAATACGCCCTGCTGTATGCCATGGACCGCAAGCGTATGGAGAAGGCCAAGCCCGACATCCTGATTATGGCTCCTGGGCCAATCAATCGAGGGGTCGAAATCACGCCGGAAGTTGCCGATGGAGAGCATTCAGTGATCTTGCACCAGGTCAACAACGGTCTGGCAGTCCGCATGGCGGCGATGTGGTTATTGAACGAAGGCCGGGCCCCTGAGTAACTGAGTGTAAAACGATGCTGCGAACGCTAATTCAAAATGGCCGCGTGATCGACCCCAGCCAGAATGTCGATCGCGTCACGAATCTGCTGATCGAAGAAGGACGCATCGCCGGGATCGACGTGGTTACCGACGGGGTCGATAAGGTGATTGATGCCAGCGGCAAGTTAGTCGTTCCAGGGCTGATCGACCTGCACGTGCAGATTCGCGAACCAGGCTTCGAAGAAGACGAAACGATCGAATCGGCCGCTTGTGCCGCGCTGGCAGGCGGTTTCACATCCATTGCTGCCATTTCCGAAACCAACCCGCCGGTTGATAGTGCCGCGGCGGTTACCTATCTCGGTCGCCAGGCCAGCGAGGCGGATCACTGCAACGTGTTTCCCGTGGCTTGCGTGAGCAGTGGTCGACAAGGGGAGGAAATGGCCGAGATCGGCATCCTGAACAATGCCGGGGCAATTGCCTTCAGCGATGGCCAGCGACCGGTCTCGAACCCGGAACTGCTTCGCCGGGCCTTGGAATACACCTTGATGTTTGGCCGCCCGGTGCTTAATCGCCCGGAGATGGTCGAGCTTTCGCGCGACGGCGTGATGCACGACGGTACTGTGAGCACGGTCTTGGGGCTCGCGCCGATGCCTGCCGAAGCGGAAGATGTGATGGCGGCCCGTGATATTCGTATCTGCGAGGCAACCGGCGGTCGATTGCATCTGCTTGCCATTTCGTGTAGCGGAACGGTGGAAATCCTCCGCCGGGCAAAAGAACGGGGCGTTGGCGTTTCGGCCAGTATCTGCGCGTATCAATTCGCCCTGACCGACGAAGCGATGCGGGGATTCGATACGAATCTGAAACTGAACCCGCCGTTGCGCTCGCGCGATCATATCGATGCCTGTATCGAGGCGCTCAAAGATGGCACGATCGACGTCATCGCCAGCGGGCATGCCCCACGCTCTTCGGAAAAGAAGATGTGCGCGATCACCGAAGCACCCTTCGGCATGGTCGGCCTGGAAACCGCGTTGGGCCTGGTCAGCACGCATTTGGTTCGCCCTGGTCACGTTGACTGGCCGACAGTCATCGGTGCGATGTCGACCAATGCCGCCAAGGTTCTGGGGATCGAAAAGGGGACTTTGCAACTGGGTGTCGATGCGGATGTAACGATCATCGATCCAGAGCGTACCTGGACCGTCGATAAAGCGGACTTCCGATCGCTGAGCAACAACTCTCCGTTTGTCGGCACCAAACTCACCGGCCGCGCCGTGGAAACAATCGTAGGCGGTATCACCAAGTTTCGTTACGATCAGGGATAACGCTTTCGTCGATCTTCGCCCTTAATCCTCGGATACCATGCCGCTAATCATCGATGGATACAACTTGCTGTATGCGGCCGGGCTGGTGGGATCTGTCGACGGGGAAGGTTCCTTTGAAGGTGAGCGGCGGGCACTGCTGGATGCTTTGGTCGCGGTGATCGATCCGAAGGAATTGACGCAAACCGTGGTCGTGTTCGATTCCGCCAAGGCTCCCCCGGGCTTGCCGCGTGTCTACAACCATCAGCAGATCACCGTTCGATTCGCAACCGGATATGCCGACGCGGACGAGATGATCGAAGAACTGATCCGGGATCATCACGCCCCCAAGCGTTTGACCGTCGTTTCCAGCGATCATCGCGTGCAACGAGCCGCCAAGCGGCGCAAAGCCAAAGCGATCGACAGCGATAGCTGGTTTCGGCTGATGCGGCAGACTCGAAATCGGATCCGCCAACAAGAGGCCAAGCAGCCTCCGCCCCCGAAGCAGCCGAAGGCACCGGCGATTCCCGAGAGTGAAGTGAATCAATGGGTCGAATTCTTCGGCGAGATTGACCTGGACGAATTGAAGCCGCAAGATTCGCCACCGCGAATCAGCCCAGCGATGCCGGCTCCAAGCGAGCCTGCCGAGAGTTCCAAGCAGCCATCCGCAAAGCCGGCAGCCGACGATAACGATCGCTCGGCCGGGAATGTCTTCGACGATGAATATCTCAAGAAGATCGCCCAGGAATTTTTCGGGGAAAGCTAGGGGATTCGTTGCGACCGGGGACTTTGTTTGGGGTTAAACAGCTAGTCTGCGATAGGTCGGGCGATTCAAATTGTGCGAAGTAGGAAATCTGTCTGGCACATAATTGAATCCATCAGAACCCGCAGCTACGATCGAAAGTATTCTGATACCCCGGATGGTAGCTTTGTGGTCTTTCCGGAGGGGGTGTCTGGCTTGAGTCGACGATGCTTTCGAGATTTGCCCACGCTGCCGAGTCGGTCTGGCTATGCCCCACTTCAGGTCTGGTGGTCTCTGCGAGGCGAGCAAATGTGTGATGGCATTGTCCGTTGTTTCGTCGACTTTCCATCTAAGAGGCCCCTAATGTTTCATCGTGCGTTTCTTTGGGCGGCGATTACCGCCTCGGTTTTCTCGCTTGCGTTCACTCAATCGGCCGAAGCTCGCCACCATCACCAGCAAACAACTCTCACCGGCGTTGTCATGGCGGATGATGCTCCTGTTCCCAACGTCTACGTCGAACTCTTCGAGGCTGGCTGGGGCGGCGCCAATTTGATCGATTCGGTGATGGCTGACGACAATGGTGCGTTCAGTATCAATATGAACCGGAGGTCCTACAAAGACCTGCTTTACATCGTTGCCTCGAATGGAGCACCTGGCCAAAGCGAACTGGTGCTGGTGGCGATACTCGGCCAGGAAGGGAAGAACCTTTCGACGTCGGTTGTCGTGAATGAGTTGACGACCGTTGCCGCCGCCTATGCTTGTGCCCAGTTTATCGACGGCGATCAGATCTACGGGTTTTCGCCAGGCTTGGACAATGCCTTCGATACGACCACCAACCTCGTCGACGTTCAGACCGGGCTGGCCGCCGCGGTGGTATCGAACCAAAACAACGGCAGCACGCTGACGGACTACCCGCGTAGTACCGAAGCGCTGCTGTACTTCAACACGTTGGCCAACATGATTGCGGCTTGTGTTGAAGATGGATCCGGTGCTACGTACACGACGCTGTTCACCCTGACGACTCCCAACGGTTCGCCTGCACCAACCAACACGTTCGAGGCAATCCATAACCTGGCTCGCAACCCAGGTTCATTCGATAACAGTTCTCTGCTGACACTGGCCCAAACGGCGCCACTCTATTCGCCGATGTTAATCGATCCGCCCAAAGCATGGCTATTGATCCTGCACTTCACCGAAGGAGGCTTCAACGGTCCTGGCCGCGTAGCGATCGATGCCTGGGGGAATGTCTGGTCGAATAACAACTTCGCTAATAGCCCGCCGGATGATACGCCGGGAAATCAGGTCTCGGTTCTTAGTCCTCTCGGCCAACCGATCTTGGGAAGCCCGATTATCAATTCGCATGTTTCCGGTTCTGGCTACGGAATTGTCATCGACCGCTACCAGGATTGTTGGATCGGCAACTTTGCCAACGGCGATATCTCGGTATTTTCGTCGCGAGGAAAGTTTTTGCCTTGGCGGTATATTCCCGCTTCCGATATCGATGCCGATCCGCCCGTAAAAACAATGGGGATGGCATTTGATCAAAAGGGAAACCTGTGGGCGACGAACATGGGAGACGAAACCGATCCCAGTTCGGCGGGGTCGATCACCGTCTTCCTGCACGGAAATCGGCATCACGCGATTACCTTTCCGCAAGGAACCAACGACGGTCAGACGATTCGCAAACCGTTTAGCGTGGCGATTGATGACCAGGGGCGTGCCTGGGTAGCGAACTCCGGTTTCTCACCGGTCGGCAACGTTGCCGGCAGTGTCGCGGTCCTCGAATTGACCAACAACAAAGAGATCAGCGTGGTGCAATTGATTGAAGGGGGCGCCCTGACCCAGGCAATCGACACGTCGCTGCTGCGAAAATACGGTGACTTCGCTTCGCCGAAGACGATTGCGATCGATCAGGATGGCAACGGCTGGATTAGCAATTTCGAGTCCCACCAAATCACGTTCATCGATGGTCAGACCTTCGCAGCAACCGACTACCCGGCCGACTCCGAGACGCATGGCTGGGGCATGGCGGTCGACGGAAGTCAGCAGATTTGGGTGGCCAGCTTCACCAATTCGCCGGTGCCGCCGGAAAACGCCCAGCTACCACCGTCTATCTCGGTGCTGCAAGGTGCCGCCGACAATCGGGGCGATTTGCTGCTCGCGTTTTCCAACCATTCGTTCCAGCATATTACCGGTCTTCAGATCGATGCATCAGGCAATGTCTGGGCGTGCAACAACTGGACGCTTGAGACCACGCCGACCGATATCGTCGGTGGCGACGGCCTGGTTCAGGTAATCGGTGCCGCGTCGCCGGTGCAAACCCCGATGATCGGACCTCCAGAGAACCCCGAATTCGGCCGGCCTCGTTTCGGCTTCCACGATTTCGGGTACAGCAAGTGGTATCACTTTAATTACTGGTGGAACTGGTAGAAAAAAAGGGGCAGTGCCGATCGCACTGCCCCGTATTTTTTGGAATATCGCCAGTTCTGATTACGAGTGCCGCAGTGCCTTGTCGGAAATATCTTTGCGGCACCAGGCACCTTCCCAGCGAATGCACTTCACGGCGGTGTAGGCCTTCAGCTTCGCTGCCGAGATCGTATCGCCGATGGCGGTCACGCCCAGGACTCGGCCGCCATTGTTGACGATTTCAGTCCCTTCGACCTTCGTTCCGGCGTGAAACACTTTCACGTCTTCCAGCTTGCTTGCTTCGTCCAGGCCGCGGATCACTTTGCCTTTCTCGTAGCTGCCGGGATAGCCTTCCGAAGCCATCACCACGCAAACTGCCGGTCGTGGGTCCCACTCGGGCGGATCGATCGAGTCGAGTCGACCCTCGGCGCAGGCCTCTAAGATATCGACCAGGTCGGACTTCAGCCGCATCAAGATCGGCTGGCATTCCGGGTCGCCGAAGCGAACGTTGTACTCCAGGACTTTCGGGCCTTGGTTGGTCATCATCAGGCCGGCATACAGAACGCCTTGGAAAGGATTCCGAGCACGCTTCATGCCATGAACCGTCGGCACGAGAACCTTTTCCTCGACCATCTGCATCACCTGGGGCGTGACCAGTGGCGTTGGCGAGTAAGCACCCATGCCGCCTGTGTTAGGTCCCTGGTCGTCGTCGTAAGCAGGCTTGTGATCTTGAGCAGGCGGCAGCGTGAGGATTGTCTTGCCGTCGGTAATTGCCAGAACACTGGCTTCTTCGCCATCGAGCCGTTCTTCGATAATGATCTGCGCGCCGGCATCGCCAAAGACGCGTTGGCGGCCGATCTGGTCGATTGCTTCCAAGGCTTCTTCGGCCGTATCGCAGACGGTCACCCCTTTGCCGGCGGCGAGACCGTCGGCTTTGATGACCACGTTGACGTCTTCCCCTTCGTGGGGGAAGCGGTCTTTGATGTACCGGGCGGCGGCATCCGCTTCGCGGAAGACACGATAGTCGGCGGTCGGAACGTCGGCGCTGCGGAGCGTCTGTTTGCAGAACGCCTTGCTGCCTTCCAGTTGGGCGGCGGCTTTGTTGGGGCCGAAGATCTTCAAGCCTTGCTCGCGGAAATAATCGACGACGCCGGCAACCAAGGGAGCCTCGGGACCGACGACGGTCAGGCCTACGTCGTTCCGTTTGGCAAACGATGCTAGTTCGGCGAAATCGGTTTCGGCGATCGGGATATTTTCGGCGTCGATCTGAGTTCCGGCATTGCCTGGAGCAACAAAAACGTTGCCGACGCGCGAACTTTGCGACAGTTTCCAAGCGAGCGCGTGCTCGCGTCCACCAGAGCCAAGGACCAATACGTTCATAGAGTCGCTGCCCCCTCGAGGGCTGGTTAAGTCATTGTGAACCAACTAATCCGGCAGTGTACCAAATTCGCCCCTCGCCGCTCACCACCAGGAAGATTTCAGACACTCGGTTGAAATAATGACACAAAACCGCATTTACTGAGGCAGGATTGGCCAAAAACTAACGGTATATGGAAGATCTCTCGGCTTGTTTCGGGCCAAAGGTCTGGTAGAACAGGCAAGATAGCGATTCATCCCACCTAAACGCCAAGGATTTGGCACCCACCTTCGTTTGCTTCATCGCCAGTCGAACCCTCTTTGAGTTCCTTTGCTTCCTAAGGGAACCATCTTGGAGGGGGTGGAACGACGATCAGAGCAAACATACACTAAATGGATTGCGCTCCCCTCATTTGGGTGCGACATAAATCGCAGGCACGCAAAGATCACGCGTTTATAATGTTGGGCGGACGAAACGCTTTAAGTTAACGATAAGCTCCCATAACTTTTCGCTGCCCTCAAGTTTCCCCACCACCAGAGAAGAGTCTGACTTAGGAGTAGACCATGAAATTGATGCAGCTCGGTTTGATGTTAGTGGCCCTTGTTGGCCTGAGTGCCCAGCAGGCGACCGCCCAGGAATGGGGAACCGTGAAAGGGCGTTTTGTCGTCGATGGGAAAGCCCCGACTCTGCCCCAGATGGATGTTACCAAAGACCAAGCCTTCTGCGGTGCGAAGCTGCCCGATCCAACGCTGCAGATCGACGCCAATGGCGGCCTGAAGAACGTGGCTCTGTGGTTGTATCTGGATCGCGGTGCCACAGCTCCTGCCGTTCATCCTTCCTACGCGGAAGCTGACAAGAAGCCTGTTGTGATCGACAACAAGAACTGCATGTATGATCCGCACGTGGCGACCGTCGTCGTCGGCCAGCCGGTCGAGTTCAAGAACTCGGATCCGATCCCGCACAACTTCAAGGTCGAAGGTTTCGCCAACCCTGGCATGAACAACCTCGTTCCCGTGGGCGGCGTCTTTGAAACCAAGTTCGAGAACGAAGAACGTTACCCGATGAACGCCAGCTGCTCGATCCACCCTTGGATGTCGGCCAAGATCGTCGTTCGCGAACTTCCTTACATGGCAGTCAGCAAAGAGGACGGCAGCTTCACGATCGAAAACCTTCCGGTCGGTAAGCATAAGCTTCAAATCTGGCACGAAGTCCCCGGCACGATCAAGGAATTGGTCATTGGCGGCAAGACGGTCAAAGATCGTAAGGGTCTGCTGGAAATCGAAGTCAAAGCAGGCAACAACGACCTGGGCGACATCAAAATTGCTGCCGGTGACTTGAAGTAACTTCAGACGCTACTTGAGAGAGTGGTTTCGTGCGGACATCAATCTTAGGTCTGATACTGGTGACAACGCTGGGCATCTTTGCCCAGCCGTTGTTTGCGCAGCAGGCCTCGGATCGTCCGTGGGGAACCGTCGAAGGACGGTTTCTGATTGAAGGTAAGATGCTCAAGCGGCCGGCTGCTTTGCCGCTGGTCGTTCCTGCTTTCGCCAAACCTCCGCTCGTAGTTCCACAGATCGGAAAGAAGGGCCAGATCGCGAACGTCGCCGTCTGGCTTTATCACGACAAGGGTGAGAAGCTTCCGCAGCCCCACCCAATGTACGAAAAGGCCAAACAGCAACCGGTCTCGATCATCAGTGCAGGTTGTCAGTTTGGACCGCACATCGCGATGGTCAGGGAGGGGCAAACGGCCGATTTCGTCAATGCCGATCCCGTTCCGAACAACTTCAAGCTGGAAGGCTTCATGAATCAGGGCGTCAATTTCCTGATCAAGCCAAACATGGCAAGGAAGTACGAGCCCGCCTCGGAAGAGCGATTCCCGATGCAATTGACGAGCTCGATCTATCCTTGGATGAAATCCTACTTGATGGTTCGTGAATCTCCCTACATGGCCGTGTCGGACGCGGATGGCAAGTTCAAGATCGAGAACCTTCCAGTCGGCAAGCATCGCCTGCAAGTCTGGCACGAGGTTCCAGGTTTCGTGAAGTCGATCGTCACCGATGGTCAGGAAAAAGAGTACCGCAGAGGCATTATCGAGATTGATGTCCAGCCTGGGCAAAACGACTTGGGGGATCTTTCCATTCCTGCCGTCATGCTCTTTGGGTTTTGATCGGGACGACAACAGAAGAATGAAGCACGCGGCGATTGGAATTACGTTCCTGCTCTTGATCGGTTTTACCGTCACAGAGGCCGCTGCGCAGTGGGGGACTGTTCACGGAAAGTTTGTCGTCGACGGCAAGGTCGAGCCGCTTCCGCCGCTGAAGGTTAGCAAGGATCAACAGTTCTGCGGCAATGAGCTGAAAGATCCATCGCTCGAGCTTGGTGAGAACGGCGAACTGCAAGACGTCGCTTTGTGGCTCTATCTCAGTCGGGGCGAAAAGACGCCTGAGGCCCATTCAAGCTATGCCGAGGCAGCAAAGAAGCCCGTCGTCATCAAAGCTAACGCGTGTGCCATCGAGCCCTTCGTCGCTCTGGCAGTCGCCGGCCAGAAGGTTGAGTTCGCGGACCAAGATCGAGTTCCCTACAACATCCATGTCCAAGGTTTTTCCAATCTGGCACCTGGATGGTTGATGCCGCCTGGCGGTAATCTCGTTCTGACCTTCCAGGAAGAACGCTGGCCGATGAACGTGAGTTGCACGATCCATCCCTGGATGAAGGCTCACATCGTGGTCAAGAAGTCCCCGTATATGGCGGTCTCAGATGAGAATGGTGAGTTCACCATCGAGAACCTTCCGGTTGGAAAGCATAAGCTTCAGCTTTGGCATCATCAGCTTGGTACCATCCAGGAAATGAAACTGGGGGGCCAGGACCTAGAAGCTCCGAAAGGTATCATCCAGGTCGACGTCCAGCCGGGGCAGAATGATCTGGGAACCATCCACCTACCAGGCAAGCTCTTCTAACCAAGGCGGACGAATCCATGAAACACGCAACCATCGGAATGTTATTCCTGCTGTTTGTCGGCTTTACCGTCGATCAGGCTGCTGCGCAGTGGGGGACGGTGACCGGGCAGTTCGTCGTCAAAGGGAACGTCGTACTGCTCAAGCCGCTGGTTGTAACTAAAGACAACGCATTCTGTGGCAACCAATTGAACGACCCGCTTCTGACCGTTGGTCCGAAGAATGAGCTGCAGGATGTTGCGTTGTGGCTGTATCTCGATCGAGGTGACAAGGCGCCCACGCCGCATCCCATGTACGCCGCGTTGGCCAAGAAGCAGGTCGATGTTGTGAACAGAGGTTGCCTGTACGAACCTCAAGTCGCTTTGGCCGTCACCGGTCAGAACGTCAAGTTCTCGAACCAGGATCCGATTGCACATAACTTCAAGGTTGAAGGTTTCGCCAACGGGGGTTTGAATAACCTGGTTCCGGCAGCCGGAAACTTCGTGCATGCCTTTAACGACGAAGAGAGATACCCGATGAATGCCGGTTGCACGATTCATCCTTGGATGAAGTCGTTCATCGTCGTGAGGGAGTCGCCTTACATGGCGGTGACCGATAACCTGGGCAACTTTAAGATCGAAAACCTGCCGGTCGGGAAGCACAAGCTCCAGATCTGGCATGGAAAGTCAGGCGTCATCAAAGAGGTGACGCTGGGTGGCAAGACACTGAAAGACCGTAAAGGCGTGATTGAGATTAATGTCCAACCCGGACAGAACAACCTGGGCGTGATTACGGTGGATGCTGCCAAACTATAATCGGGGCGAATGTCCCACGAGAGAAGTGGGAGCGCGGCTTTGTTTTTGGTCCGCGCTCGTTTATTTAGATTGCGACAATCGGTTGAGTTTAAAAAGCTAATTACTTGTCGATCGTCCGTTTCCGTTAACCTGTTTACCATCAGCGAGGCCGTCTCGATTAGCGCGGCGGCGAACTGGAATACACAATGCAAATCAGCCAGGCCCTTGCGTTTGGCGGACCATACCGGGCGGGAGGCCTGGTTTTGGCCGTAATGATCGGGGCAATCCTCGGATGCTCGTCCGAGCCAGCCAAGTTTGAACCCAACCGAATCGCCATGTACAAGGCGGAGCTTTCGCTGGGCACCAAGCTAGATCCAACCTACCAGGTTCAGCCGATCGAGAAGATTCTGACCGAAACGTTCGGCACTCCCGACAAACCTGATTTGTCGCTATGGGACCCGAAGAAGTTGGTTCCCGATTTGGCCGAAGAACGCGCCGATATCCAGACCGAATACGACGAGATCAAGGCCGAACTCGACAAAGCACTCAAAGACCCGGATCTCGATCCGGAAGATCGTGCCGATATCGAAGCAGACCTGGCGGACGTCAAGAAAGATCTCGACGCCGTCGACAAGCAGATCGCTGCCGTCGAAGGGCTGGTTCAACTCGATATGTTGCAAATGGCAGCGGGCCCTTACGGAAGTGCCGAAGACGGCACGCCGCGCGGTCTCTACCGTCAGCACTGCGTTCATTGTCATGGCATTACCGGCAACGGCGCCGGCCCGACGGCTGCCTTCTTGAATCCTTACCCGCGCGATTTTCGGCTGGGCAAGTTCAAGTGGAAGTCGACCACGACCGGTGCGCCGCCGACCCACGACGACCTGAAACGGGTCATCACCAACGGGGTGCCAGGCACGGCAATGCCCAGTTTTAAGCTTTTGCCCGCCGAAGAGATTGAGGCCCTGACGCAGTACGTCACCTATCTGTCACTTCGTGGAGAGTTGGAGCGTAACCTGATTCTCGACTTCTCCGATATCGATGTCGCCGTACTCAAACCGGCCGGCATGCAATCGGAAGAAGAAAAGGAATACGTCGAGAGCCTCTCTGCAGATGAGCTCAAAGAGGAACAAACGGGCCTGAAGGAAGAACTCGCCGAACTGAGCGATCCGGAAATCTTCTTGCCGGACTATCTCGCACCGATTGTCACGAAATGGGCATTTGCCGACAAGAACGTGACCGACGTGCCCGAGAAGCCAGAAGTTGTCCTGGACGAGTCGATCGTCCATGGCCGCGATCTGTTCTTCAAGAAAGGTGGCTGCGCGACTTGCCATGGCCAGTCCGCCTTAGGCGATGGCCAGACGGCCGAGATGTTCTACGACGATTGGACCGAAGAGTATTACGATCCGAAGAACCCAGAGCATCTGGAAGAGTTCCTGGCGCTAGGAGCGTTGCCTCCCCGGAAGCTTCAACCTCGCAATTTGCGGCTGGGCAATTTTCGCGGTGGTCGCCGCCCGGTCGATGTTTATTGGCGGATTCGCAATGGCATCGAAGGGGCCAAGATGCCTGCCGCCCAGCAGCTAACCGAAGAAGAGATTTGGCACGTGGTCGACTTCGTCCGTAAAGGGTTGCCTTACGACAGTTTGAGCCAACCGCCTGAGCACGTGCAGGAAAACGTTCGAGTACGCAACTAAGTTTTTTTGATACCGATAGAATCGAGGCGAAAGCTTCGCAGCTCAATCGCGTAGGCATTGGCTGATAGTAGGAGAATCCCAGGTGGGAAGATTCTGGAGCATTATATTTCTGAGCATCCCAGTCCTTGGGACCGCCATTTTCGTTTGGGCGGCCATGGGTTGGTATCCGCTGGAAGGCCACTGGTTCCCGGAATTGGTAGTTGCCGATGATAGTGTCGATCACCTGTTCTATACGATCTTGTGGCTGACCGGCATCGTGTTCATCGTGACCGGCCTTTGCTTGTTCTGGTTTTTGTGGAAGTACGATCACCAGAAGAATGAAGAGCCGGCCCAGTACTCGCACGGCAACCATTATCTGGAAGTCCTTTGGTCGGTCGTGCCGGCGATCATCTTGCTGTTCCTGGCGATCTATCAAATGGATGCCTGGGCCGGTGCCCGGATGCGTCGTCCGATGCTCGAAAACGGACAACCCAAGCCGCCGCTGGCGCGCGTCACTGGTCGCCAGTTCGAGTGGCTCATCCAATACCCAGGTGACGACAAGAAGCTCGATACGGCCGATGACATCTACCTGATCAACGAGTTGCATGTTCCCCGCGACGAAGAAGTGGTGTTGGAAATCACCGCCAAGGACGTGTTGCATAGCTTCTTCCTGCCTAACTTCCGTGAGAAGCAAGACGTGGTTCCGGGCATGAAGCAATTTGTCTGGTTCAAGCCGATCAAGGATGGCAAGTACGACATCGTATGTGCCGAACTGTGCGGCTGGGGCCACTACAAGATGAAAGGACAGATTACCGTCGAGTCCAAAAACGATTTCGATGCGTGGCTGAAGAAAGCTTACGCAGATCAGGAATTGTCGCAGTACAAATTGGCCGAGGCGGAGTAAGAAACCATGAGTAGCATCACCGCAGACGGACAGGCCGCTCACGCCCACGCCAGAAATGAATTTGGTGTCGGCGAGTTTCTGTCGACCTATGTCTTTTCGCGCGATCACAAAGTGATCGGGATCCAATTCCTGTTTTCTACCCTGCTATGGTTCCTGATCGGTGGGATATTGGCGATCGGAATTCGTTGGCAGTTGGCTTGGCCTTGGAGCGACATGCCGGTCATCGGCCCGCTGCTGTTCTCGGCCGAAGGCGGCCAGATTTCGCCCGAGTTCTACACCATGCTTTTCACGATGCATGCCACCGTGATGACCTTCCTGGTGATCATTCCGATCCTGGCCGGCGCGTTTGGCAACTTCCTGATTCCGCTGATGATCGGCGCCGAAGATATGGCCTTCCCGACGCTCAATATGATGAGCTACTGGATGATGTGGCCAGCATTCTTTTTCTTCGGGGCCAGTTTCTTTGTGGCAGGCAACGGTGCATCGAGCGGGTGGACCAGTTATCCGCCGTTATCGACGATGACCGATGCCGCCCCTGGTAGTGGTCTGGCTCAGACAATGTGGTTAATCGGGCTGACCTGCGTCGGCGTCAGTTCGATGATGGGCTCGGTTAACTACCTGACAACGATCATCCAGATGCGGGCTCCCGGCATGACGATGATGCGTCTGCCGATGACGATCTGGGGCATGTTTATCACCGCGTTGCTCCAGGCATTTGCGCTTCCCGTTTTGACCGCGGCTGGTTTCATGCAGCTTCTGGATCGTACGGTTGGTACCGGGTTTTTCGCTCCGGAAGGGCTGGTCGTGAATAACTCCGCCATGGCTGCCGGTGGTGGCCAGCCGCTGTTGTGGCAGCACTTGTTCTGGTTCTATTCGCACCCGGCGGTTTACATCATGTTGCTGCCGGCGATGGGGATGGTCTCCGAAATGCTGTGCTGCTTTTCGCGCAAGCCGCTGTTCGGTTACAAGCCGATGGTCTATGCCATCTGCGGTATCGCCGGGCTGGGCTTCATCGTGTGGGGGCACCACATGTTTGTTTCCGGCATGAATCCGGCCCTGGGGATGACCTTCATGGTCGCCACGATGATGATTGCCCTGCCCAGTGCCGTGAAGACGTTTAACTGGCTCGGCACGATTTACGGCGGCCAGATCCAGTTCACCACGCCGATGTTGTTCTCGCTGGCGTTCGTCTCGATGTTTGTGCTGGGCGGCCTGTCTGGCATCTTTATGGCAGCGACTCCGGTTGACGTCTTCATTCACGATACCTACTTCATCGTGGCTCACTTCCATTACGTTCTGTTTGGCGGAACGGCGATGGCGGTTTTCGGGGCGATTTACTTCTGGTTCCCCAAGATGTTTGGCCGGATGATGAACGAATCGCTCGGCAAGATTCACTTTTTGCTGACGTTTGTCTTCCTGAACGGGACATTCTTCACGATGCATATTCTGGGTGCCGCCGGTTTCCCGCGTCGCTTGGCCGATCCGTATCACTACGAAACGTTCCGCCCCTTGCTACCGATCAACCAGTTCATGACGATCTGTGCGATCTTGATGGTCGCCTCGCAGATCTTTTTCATCGTGAACTTCTTCTACAGCATCTTTTTTGGTCCCAAGGCAGGTCGAAATCCTTGGCATGCCAATGGCCTGGAATGGCAAGCACCCAGCCCGCCTGGACATGGCAACTTCGACTTCCAGCCGATCGTCTATCGTGGGCCGTACGAATACAGCTCGCCTGATACCGAGGAAGATTACTACCCGCAAACCCAACCTCCCGTGGAAAAGTAAGGCGCAGCCGCCTTTCACGAATTGGTCTCACGAAGCTTATGAATAGTCCGCAGCAACTCGAATCTCCTTGGCCACATCGCTTGGCGATGGTGCTGGTCTGCGCGACTTTCCCGCTGATTTGGATCGGTGGTCTGGTCACCACGACCAAAAGCGGCATGGCAGTTCCTGATTGGCCTTCGACCTATGGATACAACATGTTTTTGTATCCCTGGCAGACGTGGGTATTCGGTCCGTATGACTTGTTTCTGGAACATGGCCATCGCCTGCTGGCTTCGACCGTCGGTTTCCTGTGTCTGATGTTCCTGGGATTGGCCCTCTGGCGAAAAGATCGCTCGCTGATCACTCTCAGCCTGATCGCTTTGGGGCTGGTGCTCGCGCAAGGCGTTCTCGGCGGTCTGCGTGTCGTGTGGGATAAGACGACCATTGCCCGCGTGCATGGCTGCGTTGGTCCGCTGTTCTTCGGCTACCTGGTTTATGTCGAATGTTTTACCTCCCGGCGTATCAAGAACATCGTTCCGCAGGATAGTCGCTGGGGTGGAACCTACCTGCAGCTTTCGATTGCCCTGATGGTGGTGGCCTGGCTGCAGATCGTGCTTGGTTCGCTGATCCGGCACGTGCCTGCTGCGATGACGCATGGGATGTTTCGGGCTTCGCTGATTTTCCATGTCATCACCGCCCTGCTGGTCGCCATCCTGGCAACGGCACTTTGCGCGGTGTCGTGGAGCGATAAAAAGGGGCTGAAGCTGGTTCGTTATACGGCGACATTCACAGTCCTGCTGGTCCTCGGGCAAATCATGCTCGGCATTGCGGCCTACACCGTGAAGTATGGCTGGCCGACTTTCCTGCCAGGGGCCGCGAATTTCGATAGCTTTGTCGTTCAGTGGGAAAGTGGTTTGCAGTCGATCATCGTGACGGGCCACGTTGCGGTGGGATCGTTGATTTTGGCTTGCGGCGTATCACTGGCGGCTTATTGCATTCGTTGTTATTGGATCACGAGCGGCCAGCACGAGAGAACTTCCTCGGCCAAATCGAATAGCTCTTCAGGTAAAGAGGTAATGGCATGAGTAGCGGTCCAGTGACTTTGACCCAGCGGACGACCCGCGTCAAACAACAAATGAGCGACTACCTGGAGTTGACCAAGCCAAAGATCGCGTTGCTTCTGCTGGCGTGTGTGGCGATTGCCGCGTTTTGTGCCAGTAACGGACAGCCTGATGTGCTGCGTTTGATTCATGTCGTCGTCGGCACCGCGTTGGTCGCCGCCAGTAGCTGTGTTTGGAACCAATGTCTGGAAGCCCAGGTCGATTCGCAAATGAATCGTACTTCGCAGCGACCGATCCCCAGCGGACGGTTGTCTCGTTACTCGAGCGCCTTGTTCGGCACCCTGTTGGGTTCGGTCGGTGTCTCGTACCTGCTTGCCACGGTCGGATTGATGCCGGCGATGATCGGGGCGATCACCTGGTTGCTCTACGTTTGCATCTACACGCCGATGAAGCAGGTAACTCCCTGGAACACAACCGTCGGCGCTATCGCAGGTGCCTTGCCGATGTTGATGGGCTGGCTGGCGGTGAACCCGGTCCTCGATCTGCGGGCGGTCGCACTGTTCGCGATCTTGTTCTTCTGGCAGTTTCCGCACTTTATGGCGATCGCCTGGCTGTATCGCGAAGATTACGCCCAAGGGGGCATGCAGATGTGGTCGGTCGTTGATCGTAGCGGAACGAAAGCGGGTCTGCAGGCGGTCTCCGGTGCCATGGCCTTGCTGCTGGTCAGTGTCGTGCCTGGCGTCGGGATGATTGCCATGCCCAACGTACTGTACATGCTTCTGTCGCTGCTTGGTGGCATGGTCATGTTGCTCGCTTCGTGGCGATTCTTCACGAAACGCGACGAACATTCTGCCCGGCAGTTGTTGTTTGCGTCGTTGATTTACCTGCCTTGCCAGTTGACGCTGCTGGTGATTTTGCCCCATCACGTTTAACGAGTAATTCTCTCTCCCATCCGAGACCTGACAACGAATGTCTGATTCGCATCACGAGCACGATAGCCACGTCGAGCTGGAATATCATCCGGCCTTGCCCATGTCGTTGGGTAAGCTTTGTTTGTGGTTGTTCCTGTCGACCGAAATCATGTTTTTCGCCGCCCTGATCGGTACTTACGTGGTGTTTCGATTCGGAGCACCAGCCGGAACGTGGCCGGCTCCGCACGATGTTTACCTGAGCGAACCGCTAGGCGCCATCAATACGTTCGTTCTGATTTGCAGCAGCCTGACGGTCGTGCTGAGCCTGGAGGCTTCCCGGAAAAACAATACGGGGCATGCCAAGAAGTGGCTGATGGCGACCTTTGGCCTGGGTTGTCTTTTCCTGGGGATCAAAGCCTTTGAATACAAAGAGAAGTTTGCCCACGGGATCTTTCCGACCAAAGAGAATCGGCGTTTATACGATCAGCCTGATGTCTACTACGTTTCTGCGGTCAAGCAGAAGCTGGAAAAGCTGCGGTCGGAGATGACCGACGAACAGAAGCAGCAGGAAGTTGCCCATGGGCTGACGCGTGAATCGTTGATCAATACGTTGATGACCGGCGGTGTGGCACACGCGGCCAGGGCGGCAACCCAGTCCGACAACCCGATTGAAGCCCAGGCCATCCTTGATTCGTTGGCCTACGCGATCTGGCATCACGAACCTTCCGAGTACGAAGCCACTCGACTGCGAAACGAACAGAAGGCAATTAAGCCAAAGCTTGCCGAGTTGGAAAGCAAGCTGAGCGATCTCGAAAAACAAAAGACCGAAGTGCTGGCCAAGTTGAAAGAGGGGAGCGAAGGGGACAATAAGCTTTCCGACGATGAGAAACGCCAGCTTCAGGTCAAACAGATTGGCATCATGCAAGATATTGCCGCAACCGATCAGGATGCCAAGCCGATGCGCGAGCGTTTGGCCTTTATCGGTGTGATGTTGGCCGACGATGCCCATTTGCTGAATCATGGCGTCAGCCACGATCAAAGCTGGATGGAACTTCCCTTCGTGATCCCCAGCGGCAACTTGTGGGCCAGCACTTATTTCATGCTGACCGGATTTCATGCCCTGCACGTGGTGATCGGGCTGATCATCTTTGGCTTGGTGATGTTCGCGACGCTGGATGTTTCCAAGTCGCACTACCTCGAGAACGCCGGACTGTATTGGCACTTTGTCGACCTGGTCTGGATTTTCATCTTCCCGATGCTGTACCTGTTTTAAAGAAGCCAAGCCGTGAGCGAGCCTGACACCCATCCTCCAACGCACGACGAGCAGCATTTGCACAACGATGAAGAGCTGCATGCAACCTACGGGAACACCAAGTACTACGTGGTCTTCGTAGCGTTGTGCCTGCTGACTTTGTGTTCCTTTTTGACCTACTTCCAGTGGTGGGATACCCACATTCCGTCAAACGTCAGCATGGCTTTCATGATGGCCGTTTCGTGTGCCAAGGCATTGCTCGTGATGCTGTTTTTCATGCACTTGTTGTGGGAAGCCAACTGGAAATGGATTCTGACGGTGCCTGCATCGATGATGTCGGTGTTTTTGCTGTGCATGTTGATCCCCGACATCGGTTATCGTGCCGAGCATTACTCGAACGCCCGCTGGTTGCATGCTCCGGTTCCGAATGAAGAAGCCGTGGAAGCCGCTACTGTCGAGGCCGCGACGGCTCCGGCCTCTCACTAGATAGAATCGCGAATGATTTCTCCGAGCGCTGTATCGATCGAGAACGTTTCCCACTTTTACGGAAAGCGGCAAGCGCTCTGCGAAGTTTCGTTGTCGATCCGGCCGGGCGAAATCTTCGTTTTTCTCGGACCTAACGGGGGCGGCAAGTCGACCTTGTTCCGCCTCCTCTCGACACTGATGCCGCTTCGCCACGGCAACATTCAAATCCTGGGGCATGGCGTTAGTAACCAGCAAGACGAAGTACGGCGCAAGCTCGGCGTCGTGTTTCAAATGCCCAGCCTCGATAAGAAGCTGACGGTGCTCGAAAACATTTACCAGCAAGCCGCATTATATGGCGTTGCGGGCGAATTGCTTCGCGAACGAACGCAACTTCTGCTGGGCAAGTTGGAACTGGACGACCGGAAGAACGACCTGGTTGAAGACCTCTCCGGCGGGCTTCGTCGACGGGTCGAACTTGCCAAAGGGATGCTGCATAGTCCTAAGGTTCTTCTGCTGGATGAACCGAGCACGGGGCTCGATCCGTCGGCCAGGCAGGCGATGTGGCGGTACCTGGACTACCTGCGAACCGAACAAGGTGTCACGGTCGTGCTGACTTCGCACTTGCTGGAGGAAGCGGAAAAGGCAGACCGGATTGCGATCCTCGATCAAGGGAAGTTGGTGGCGCTCGATACTCCCAATGCCTTGAAAGAGTCGATCGGCGGCGACACGATTTCGATCCGCACGCGCCAGCCTGAAGCATTGATCGATCGGCTGCAATCCGACCTGGGATTGGCCGCCAGCGAAGTGAGTGACCTAGTTCGCTTGGAAACGGAAGATGGGCCTGGCACGATCCGGGCCATCATGCAATCGGCTAGCGAACTGGTTGATGCGATCACGCTGGCTAAGCCGTCGCTGGAAGATGTTTTCATCGCCATGACCGGCCGTCAATTCACCGAGGAGGTTTCGAAATGAAAGCGGAAGCCAGTAGTACCTCGGAAATGGTCCCTACCGTCAATCCTATGGCCGCAGCCTGGTCGCTATGTCGCCGCGAGATCATTCGCTTTCTGCGCCAGCGTAACCGCATTGTCGGGGCGATCGGGCAGCCGATTATCTTCTGGCTGCTGTTTGGCACCGGGCTTTCTGGCGTCTTCAAAGCGTCAGGGCAGGGGGGCGGCGACGAAAGCTTTACCGTTTACTTCTTCCCCGGCACGTTGCTATTGATTGTGCTGTTTACGGCCATCTTCGCGACAATTTCGATCATCGAGGACCGCAACGAAGGCTTTTTGCAATCGGTGCTGGTGTCGCCCATTCCGCGCTGGTCGATGGTGCTGGGCAAAGTGATGGGCGGGGCGATCCTGGCGGTCGGCCAGGCCATGTTGTTTTTGCTGTTGAGCTTTTTCATTGGCATCAGTCTTTCGCTCGGGCAGTTCCTGGCGATCTTTTTTCTGCTGGTGGTCACGGCAATCGGGCTGACTTCGCTCGGTTTCTGGCTGGCCTGGCGGATGGATTCGACGCAGGGATTTCATGCCGTGATGAATCTATTATTGATGCCGCTGTGGCTGCTCTCCGGAGCATTCTTCCCGGTGCCTGACAGCGCGTCGGCCACGTCCACGGGGCAGTGGGTGCTTAGTTGGGTCATGACCTTAAATCCGGTTACTTATGCATTGGGTGCGATTCGGCGGATCATGCACGCGGATGTCGCCCCGAGCTTTTTAAGCGGAGAAACCGCAGGCGGTTATTGGTTGCCTAGTATCGGGCTGGGCGTAACCATTACGGTGTTGTTTGCCGTAGTGATGTTCGCGTTGTCTTGTCAGGCAGCCAAAAAGACGAGGCGAGGAGATTGGATATGAAACCGTTAACGGGAATCGCCGTTTGTGCCGTGTTGTTGATTCTGGTCGGGCTCACGATGGTGTGGGCTGCCATGAACCGAGGGAAGAACGCAAATTCCTTTCCTGAGGACGATCACTCCGGCACCGGGCAAACGGTCAAGCTCGATCGCGAGATCCCGCCATTTCAATTGACATCGGCCGACGAAGAGACGTTCGATACCGCGTCGCTGAAAGGCAATGTGTGGGTCGCGAGTTTCTTTTTCACCAGCTGTCCATCAATCTGCAAAATGCAGAACCAGCAAATCGCCATCTTGCAGGAAGAGTTCGCCGACGACGGCGTTAAGTTTGTCAGCATCACATGCGATCCGGTCAACGACACGCCTGCCGTTTTGCGGCAGTATGCCGAGTCGTTCCAGGCTCAGCAGGGCGTATGGACCTTCCTGACCGGCGACATGGACAAGTTGAAGAAGATTGTCGAAGACTCGTTCCTGGTAATGTTCGAGACCCAGACCCACAGCGACCGGCTGATGATCATCGACAAGGAAGGAAAGCTGCAAGGAGCGTTCCGGGCCACGGAAGACACTGACTTCCGCAAGGCAAAGAAGTTGATCGAAAAGCTGGTGGCCGAGCCGTATCAGCCATCCAAAAAAGAAGAGCCGAAGCAAACGATGGAAAGCTTCGAGCTAAGCGACAGCCTGGAGCAGCCGTTCGACAGCAAGTCGCTGCTGGGAGATTACTGGCTGGGCAGTTTCTTTTACACGTCGTGCCCTGGTAGCTGCGTCATGCAAAACATGGCCAAGGCGCGCCTGCGGAACGAATTCAAAGACCGCGGATTGAAGCTGGTTAGCATCACGTGCGATCCTGAAAACGACACCGCCGCGGCGCTGGCCGGTTATGCCGAGCGGTTCGAGGCCGATCCCAATCGCTGGTATTTCGTACGGGGCGATTTCGACAAGATCAAAAAGATTGGCGACGACTTTTTCAACATTGAAGTCGCGCATCAATATCACAGCGACCGGGTCTTTCTGGTTGGCAAGGATGGGAAAGTGATCGACTCTTTCCGAACCAGCCAGCCTGATCAGATGGAAAAGCTGCAAAAGAAACTAGACGAAATCCTGCCGACCGCCCAGCCGATGGCGGCGACTGCAGACACTGAGAAGACCGCAGAAACCGAGAAGAAGGACTAACGCGTGGATTTGGTAGACGTTTTGCCGCACGTCAATGCAACGCTCAATGCCCTGGCTACGTTGCTGTTGGTCGTGGGGTTTGTTTTCATCAAGCAGGGCAAAGTCGCCGCGCACAAGTGGACGATGCTGAGCTGTTTTGGCGTGTCGGTTGTGTTTCTGGTTTGTTACCTGGTTTACCACGCCCTGATGCAGGGACACAGCAAAACATTTCCCAGCTATCCGCCCAATTGGATTCGCTACGGATACTACGCGATGCTCCTTTCGCACGTCGTATTGGCCGCGGCGGTGCCGGTTTTAGCGGTAATTACAATTTATCTAGGACTGAAAGATCGCCGCGAGGCCCATCGAAAGATCGCGGTCTGGACCTTTCCGATCTGGCTTTATGTTTCGGTTACGGGCGTCTTGGTGTATCTTTTCTTGTATCAGTTCTTCCCTGCCGAAACGGCTGCGTGAGCCCATGAAATCGATCCGATCCCTAGTTTTCCGCCTGACAAGTGCCGCTGTCCTGCTTTTGGGACTGCCGACACTGGCGCTGGCGTGTCCAACCTGTAAGGATGGGTTGAGCGAAAACTACGTGAGCGCTTATGCGTTCAGCATCGTCTTCATGATGTCGGTTCCCTATTTGCTGTTGGCTGGTTTTTTTGCCTACATTGTCGTTTCTTATCTGCGGAAACCGTTGGCAGAGCGGAAAGAACTATCGACCGAAGATCTGGCGCGATTGGCGGCCGAAAAAGCGGATCAGGGAATTCCGACCCAGCCGCCAGCTTGGGATTAGGCTTTCCAGGGCCGTTTATCCCGATCGAGAGTCAATCTGCGGGGAAACAGAGCGTCTTTCATCAGCATTTTGCATGCCACCGACGTCCCCCTTTCGGTGGACTTTTGTTTAGCGAAGGCAGCGGTTTGCTTTTCCGAAGCAGAGCCCGATTCTATACTGTAGGTATTAGGCAGTGCTGTCGTCAGGAAAAGCGAGTGCATGAATTATCGGTCGTGGCTAACATTGCGAACCTCGGGGCTTGTATGGGTCCTGCCCCTTTTCTTTCTGGGCGTCTCGCAGGCCATGGGGCAAGGTGTTGATTTCACCCGGGCCGAGTTCTCGCTGACCGTGGAGCTTCCGGAAACCAAGAACGACACCAAAAACCTTCTCTCGCAAGTTGATCAGCAGCTCAACCAGAAGAAGTGGCAAGAGGCGATCGACACCCTCCAGCGGCTTGTGGGCGGGCATGGCAGCGAACTGATCCTGCAGGGCAAGAACGAAGTCGACCTGGGGAGCGAGTATCTTTACTACGACGAACTGAAGACTTACTTGCAGCGGCGGATCTCGCAGTACTCGCGGAAGACGCCTGAGTTCCTGGAAACGTATCGCGACCGGATCGATCCCCTGGCCAAAGATGAACTCAAATCCGCCAAGGACTCGGGAGACCCTGCCAGGCTGGCGGCAGCCATCGACGACTACTTCCTGAGCACGCATGCCGACGAGGCGCTGTTGTTTCTCGGCGACCTACTGATCGAGCAGGGTCGCATCAACGAGGCCCGAACCGCTTGGGAGCGTATCTCGCCTCAATTCCGCACGCCAGAGGATCCAGAAAACATTCTGCTCGCCATGCCTGGGCAACCGATGTGGGTGGCAGTTGATGGAATCGATTGGTCAAAGCAGCGCGAATATGTTCGCAAGTTGCTGGCCGAGTCGACCCAGTCGAGTTCTCTGGCAACCGTCCCTGATAGTGATGTCGATCCGGCCGCCGTTTGGGCTCGGCTTTGTCTTGCCTCTTGGTTGGAAGGAAGTTCCAATCGTGCAGCGGTTGAATTGGAATTGCTCCGGCAACTGTATCCCGATTCGAACGGATACATGGGGGGCCGCCAGACGAACTATGTTTCGTTTCTGGAAAGTCTCTTGGAAACGTCCCCCGGTGCCAACTCGCCAGAGCACCCCAGCGGTTGGCCGACGTTCGCTGGTTCGTACTCGCGCACGGCCGATGCCAAGCTACCGGAGCATGCCGAGACATATATGCCCAAGTGGAGTGCATCTCTCGAACCCCATTCTCTTTCCCGAACTGCCGGTCGCAACGGATTCGGCGATGACTCAGGGCTGATCGAAATTCCCCTGGTCGCCGAGTCGGCTGAAGCTCTGGTCAGTGCGTTCCCGATTGTCATGGGAGAGCATTTGATCATCGCTGACGAACAACGCGTTCGTGCGTTTCAATTGCAAAGTGGGTTGCCCTCGTTCGTCACCGGAGGAAGCCGGGTCTACGAACAAACCGATGTCGAGTATGGATCGTTTCATTCATCGGGGCGCCAAATCGGTTTCAATTTCGAGCGAGGCCGTCGTCGCGGCCCCCTTTCGGCGATGTCTTTCAAGTTGATCCATGCCTTGGGACCGGCTCGTTTCACGCTCTCTTCTGATCACTCAAAGCTGGTTGCGCGGATGGGAAGTACGGCGATCGGGGTTCCGTATCTTCAGGCTCAATTCCAAGATCCGGCCGACATGATCATTTTCGATCTGCGGAAAGAGGGACGGATGGAGGCTCGTATTCCTCCAGTTACGGAACTCTCCGGACCATGGTCATTCGAAGGAACTGGCATCCTGGAGGGCAACCGGCTTTATGTCGGCATGACCAAATCTGGCGTCCGCGACGAGACCGCTGTGGCTTGTTTTGATTGGACGACGCAGCAGATGCTCTGGCGGCGAACGATTTGCCTGACCCAGCCATACGGTAGCGGCTTGGTGGTCGACGGTGATTTCGGTTTTCGTTCACACAATCTGCTGACGCTCAAGGATGGCGTGCTGTACTACAACACCAACCATGGCGTGATCGCGGCCCTGGAAGCAGACCGGGGACGCATGCTCTGGTTGACGCGTTATCCACGCCGCACGCTTGCTCCTTCCTCGTTGGAAATGGCTCACGTTCAGGTTGAACGCAACGTTAACCCCTGCGTGGTGACCCGAGGTCTGGTTGTCGCGATGCCGACCGACTGCGAACGTTTGTTCGCCCTTGACGCGGCCACGGGGCAACTGGTCTGGCAAACAGTGCCAGGCGGGATTAACCCGGTTCATTTGATCGGCGCGACTGACGAAGACATCCTGGTCAGCGGCAAGCAGTTGTTCTGGGTAAATCTTTACTCAGGTCGAATTCGCGCCGAGTTTCCGCATGCCGATCGGATCGAAAAGAGTCGAGGCTTCGGTCGCGGGGTCATTGCCGGTGACGAAGTTTTCTGGCCGACACGCGATACGATCTATCGACTGAAAACCAAGCTAGGCAATGATGGCAAAGTGATTGCAGCGGCTGATCCATTGAAACTGACCAACTTCGGCGAAGAAGGGGGTAACCTGGTGATGGCCGATGGGCTGTTGGTTGTTGCGGCCCCGCGGCGATTGACGGTTTATGCCCCGGGATCTAAGGATGATTTACCGATGCCCCAGGGACCTGAGGGTAATGCCGAAGCCAAGGCGGGAACTACCAAGAAACCAACCTCTTTAGATGACTAACCGCAAACGGACAGATATCTCATGACAAGCGAGAGCGATGCCGCCGCGGCGGCCAAACTGGCGGAAGCCTACGAACTATTACAGCGCGAGATCGGTCGCGTGATCGTGGGGCAGCAAGAGGTGGTCGAGCAATTGCTGATCGCCTTGTTTGCCAATGGTCACTGCCTTTTGGAAGGGGTGCCGGGTCTGGCGAAAACGTTGATGGTTCGTTCGTTGGCCAGTGCCCTCGATCTGGAATTCAACCGTATCCAGTTCACGCCCGATCTGATGCCGTCGGATATTACCGGTACCGAAATCATTCAAGAGAATCGCTCCACCGGCGAACGTTCTTACCGCTTCATCCGTGGTCCGATCTTCAGCAATGTGATCCTGGCGGACGAAATTAACCGGACGCCTCCCAAGACTCAGGCCGCGCTGTTGGAATCGATGCAGGAGAAGCAAGTGACCGCCGGCGGGGCGAAGCATGCGTTGCCCAAGCCGTTCTTCGTGTTGGCAACGCAAAACCCGATCGAGCAGGAAGGGACGTATCCGCTGCCTGAAGCGCAGCTCGATCGGTTCATGTTCAATGTTCGCATCGATTACCCGTCCGAATTGGAAGAGCTCGAAATCGTCAAGCGAACGACCGCCGACATCAGCACCGAGATCACGCCGCTGTTGTCAGGCGAAGACATCATTCAACTCTCCCAGGTTGTCCGCCGCGTACCGGTGGCCGATCCGGTCGCTCAGTACGCGATTCGCCTGGTGCGTATGACGCGCCGCGGGAACGACATTCCGTCGAAGATGGAGCCATACATTCAGTGGGGCGCCGGACCGCGAGCCAGTCAGTTTCTGGTCTTGGGAGCCAAGGCCAGGGCGATCCTGCAGGGTCGTGAATTCGCGACGACCGACGATGTGAAAGCGGTCGCCCTGCCTGTTTTGCGTCATCGTATCCGCACCAGTTTTAATGCCGATGCCGAAGGAATCACGACTGATCATGTCGTGCAGCAGCTTTTGGAACATACGCCTACCACGGTAGAGGACAGCCAATTTGTCGACGCTTTTAGATCCTCAGACGCTAGCTAAGGTCCATGGGCTACGGCTCCGAGCCAAGCATATCGTGGAAGGTTTGATCGCCGGTTCGCATCGAAGTCCTCATCGTGGGTTCTCGATCGAATTCGCCGAGCATCGCGACTACGCTCCTGGGGATGATCTGCGCTATCTCGACTGGAAAGTCCTCGGCCGGACCGACAAGTACTACATCAAGCAGTACGAAGACGAGACGAACCTGGTCTGTAACCTGGTGGTCGATATCAGTGAAAGCATGCGCTACAAGAGCGCCGATGTCGCCCTGAGCAAGCTGGCCTATGCCGAGTGCCTGGCGGCGACGCTGGCTTGGCTGATTTTGCAGCAGCAAGATGCGGTTGGGCTGGTGACATTCGATGACCAGGTCCGTTCGCTGGTTCCTGCCAGCGGCAGCCCGGTTCAACTGCAACAGGTCATCGATACCCTGCAATTAAGCGAGCCGAGAGAAAAAACGCATATCGGTCCCCTTTTGCACGAACTTGCCGGGCGGCTGAATCGTCGTGGCTTAATCATCGTGATGAGCGATTTTTTCGATGACGTCGATTCGATGATGGCTGGCCTGAAGCATCTGAGATTTCGCAAGCACGACATCATATTGATGCAAGTGTTGGACCCTGCCGAATTAGACTTCCCGTTCGATCGCCCCACCATGTTCCACGGATTGGAGGAGTTCCCTGAGTTGTTGGCCGACCCAATTTCGGTACGCAAAGCGTATCGGCAAGAGATCGAAGCGTTTATCACCGATCTTCGCAGCCAGACGGTGGCCAACCGGATGGATTATGTCCAGGTCCGTACCGACCAGCCTTTCGATTTTATGTTGCGAAACTTCCTGAATCTTCGCAACTCGCGACTTGTGTAGCATTCCTTTTTTCACCTGTTGAGACGCAGTGAACCCTTTCGCGTTTTCCAGTGCGACGATGCTTTTGTGGGGATTGGCCGCCGCGGCGCCGATTCTCATTCATCTGTGGAATCGTCGTCGCTATCGCGAAACCGACTGGGCCGCCATGAAGTTTCTGCTGGCCGCGATGAAGAAGAATCGCCGCCGCATTCAAGTCGAACACTTGCTGCTGCTGTTGGTGCGCTGCGCGATCATGCTGTTCTTTGCCATCGCCCTGGCTGACTTGTCTTGCGTCGGCGGCCCTGGCATCGGCGGTTTTGGCGGGCCTGGCTCGGCAACGCATACCGTCCTGGTGATCGACCATTCGTTCAGCATGGGTTACGGCGAAGAAGGCCAAACGCGTCTGGATCAAGCTAAGAAGCTGGCCCGGCAGATCGTGAATCAGGCATCCGAAGGAGATGGCTTCACGCTGATCACCATGGGACGGACGACCCGGGGAGTGATTTCGGAACCTGCCTTCGACCCAGGCGACGTACTGCGCGAGATCGATCAGATTTCAATCGACCCTGGAGTGGCCATCATCGATTTGTCGCTGGCCGAAGTCGAAGGAACACTGCGAATCGCGGCGCGGGACTTTCCCCGATTGCAGCGGGCCCAGGTTTGTATCCTCAGCGACTATACTGATGTAACCTGGAAAGACGCAGCATCGCAGGCCAACGAACAGTTGCTTTCGCAGATCGAGGGAATGGCAATTATCCGAGCCTTCGATGTCGGTCAGCCTGATACGACCAACAGCGCGATCCTGTCGGCTCGACAGTTGACGCCTTACCTGGTTCCGGATCAGCCGGCCCGGTTTCGAGTTGATATCTCTTGCGACAACGCCGCGGAACTTCCCAGCCAGGTGCTGCAGATGATTGTCGACGGCAAGTTGGTCTCGCAGAAGATGGTGCCGTTTGTTGATAACCAGGTCGTCTCGGTCGAAATGGATACCGTCTTTCAGCGGCCGGGGACGCATGGGATCGAATTCCGTTTGAACAAAGACCTGCTCGAAACCGACAACCGCCGCTTCGTGGTCGTCGAAGTCAAGCCTCAGCTTCGCGTGCTTTGCCTGGCAGATGATGTCCCGTCTCTCAAATTCCTGAATTTCGCTCTCAATCCCTCCGATTCGATCCAATCGCCGATCAAGGTCGAGACGATGGATGCTTCGGCGCTGCTGGATATTGACCTGTTGTCGTACGATGCCGTTTACATGTCGAACGTAGCGCAGATCGCGCCGGATGAAGCGGCCGTCTTGCGAAGTTTCGTGCGGCGCGGCGGCGGGCTGGTGGTATTTCTGGGAGACCGAGTTCGAGCCGACAGCTACAACGCGGCGTTCTCGGCGACCGGCGAAGAAAAGACACCGCTGTTGACGGTTGATTTCAAAGGGCCTGCGCCGCGGGGTGAATACTTCTTCGATCCTCGGCAGTACGAAAGTCCTTTGCTCGAACCGTTTCGCGGCCAGCAGGCAGGCGGGCTGTTGACCACGCCGATCTGGAACTTTTACCAGGTCAGCATTCCAGGAGCTTCTTCTGCGCACGCCGATCTTTGGTTCGGAAACGGTGACCCGGCAATCGTCAGCTCAAGGTATCAAACGGTCGCGGAAGAAGAGTCCGGCACCACGTTGGTTGGCGGTAATGTGATTCTGTTCTGTCTGCCGGCGAGTACCGATTCGGTCGATCGTTCGCTCGATCCGCCGGCCGCCTGGTCCGTGTTTCCGACATGGCCCAGCTTTCCACCGCTAGTGCAGGAATCGTTGGCCGCGGCGGTCTCGTCGCAGCATGACCGACGCAACCGTGACTTAGGTGACGTCTTTGAAGGAGTGATCGAAGGCGATCCGGGAGCGAGCCTGATCGAAGTGCTGCGTCCTGATGGGCAAGCCAGTCGGATCGAAGCGGTCGCCCGCGATGACCGCCTGTTCTGGTCGTTCGACGTGACCGATCAAGTTGGGCTGTACCAGTCGAAATCGCTTTCGAGCGGTTCGCAGGCCAAGATCGAGTTCGCCGTGAATCCCGCGTCGGGCGAGAGTGACTTGAGTCGTGTCGCCATGGAGAGTGTGCCCGAGAAGTTACAGCCGGGCGAACATGGTTTTGATGGACCCAATGGCGGTCACATTTCGGCGGTGCCTTCTTCAGTCGAACTGTTTCGTTATGCCCTGATGTTGGTTCTGGGCTTGTTGTTTTTCGAGAGCTTCCTGGCCTTCCGATTTGGGACAGCCGCGCGATGACCGATACCTGGCGACAATTTGTGCGGTGGACCTTGGCGGACGAAAGCCCGGCAAGCGACAACGCGATGGAGGTCACGCTGCAGTGGGCAGCGCCCTGGGCGGCCTGGGTAACGCTGGTAATCGTGATTGCGGCTGTCGTTTATTTTGGTTGGATCTATCGCCGCGAGAATCGACAGCGAACCGTTATCCGCTGGGTGTTTCTGCTGGTCAGCCGCTTGACGCTGGTCGGTATCGTTTTGTTCATGCTGTACGGACTGAAGCAGCAGCCCTTTCAAACCGATGCGCCTGACCTGGTGATCGCAATCGACGATACCCGCAGCATGTCGCATCTCGATACGTTCGCGCCGGCCGATCAGTCGCTTATTCATTCCCGGGTTGAAGCCGCCAACCTGGGCGAGCCGACACGCTGGAACCAGGCCCGAACGATATTGTTGGAAGAGAACGAGGCGCTGCTCTACAAGCTGCGTCAGCGGTACAACGTACGAACCTACTGGATCGGCGAGTCAGGCCGTTCGATGAGCGTGCCGGACGATCAGTTTGGCGACGTGCTGCGAGCAACCAATCCCAACGGCGAAGTCAGCCGCTTGGGGACCAGTCTTTCGCAAGTCTTGGAACAGCAGCGCGGCCGGCCAACCGCTGCCGTTGTGCTGCTTTCGGACGGGGTGACGATTGAAGGCCCCAGTCTTTCAGAAGCAGCCCAGCAAGCCGCTCTGCGAGGCGTGCCGATCTTTCCGATCGGAATTGGCAGCCAGCAGCTTTCGCGCGATCTACGAATCGAAGAAGTCGTCGTCGACCCGGTCGCGTTTGTCGGCGACATGCTCACCTTCGTCGTTCGACTTTCCGCCCAGGGGATGTCTGGCGAATCGGTTCGCCTTTCGGTCGCCGATCGCGATGCACCGACGATCGTGCTCGACGAGCAGCCGGTCCTCTTGCCGACCGAACGAGTTACCCGCGAGATCCGGCTGCAATTCCGGCCTAACGAAGTGGGTGACTTCAACTACGTTATCAAGGTCGAGACCGACGCTGGGGACATGACCGACTCGGCCACTTCCGCCATGCGGAAGGTCAAAGTGCTCGATGCCACCATTCATGTTTTGTACGCTCAGGCCTATCCACGATTTCAGTTTCGCTTTCTGAAGATGTTGTTGGAACGTCAGCTCAAGCGAAGCCCCAAATCGGGACAAGACGAGAAAGCGTTTGACCTGACTACCGTCTTGCAGGACGCCGATCAGGCCTATACCCAGCAGGATGAAACGGCCGAGATTTCCTTCCCGGCAACCCGCGAAGAACTGTTCGACTACGACGTCGTGATTATCGGCGACGTCAACTCAGCCTTCCTCAGCCGAGAGCAGTTGCAGAACCTGCAGGACTTTGTCGAAGTGAAAGGAGGCGGAGTGATCTTCGTCGCCGGCCAACGGTTCATGCCGTGGGATTATCGTTCGACACCGCTGGATACCTTGTTTCCGTTTTCGTTGGAAGAGGTCACACGTACCGATCCCGATCAGATCCAAGTCTCTCCACTGCCGGTCGGACTGACCGATCTGGGGCTCAATACGTTGCCGCTGCAAGTTACCGAAATGCCGGCCGATACCATCGCTGCCTGGCAGGGAATGGATCAGTTGTATTGGAACTTGCCGATCGAGCGACTCAAACCAGGTGCTCAGACATTGGCGACCGTTTCTCGCGGCGACGGTACCAAGATTCCGCTTTTGACGCAGCAGTTCATCGGGCGGGGAAAAGTCCTTTTCCTGGCCAGCGATGACCTGTGGCGGTGGGACTATCACGACGAGTTCTGGATGCAGACGATCCGCTATCTGGCCCGGTCGAGTTTGCTCGATTCGGATGGATCGGTCGAGATTACCACCGACCGAACGACCTACCGCGCCGGCGAATCGGCGACGGTTCGCGTCCGTTTCTTCGACGAAGGTCAGGCACCACCGGAAGACGATGGTGTCCAGTTAACGCTCGAGAAGCCGGATGGACGTACCAGGACGATCACGATGACCCGGGTTGCTGGTAATCGAGATTTGTTCGAGGCGACCATCCCAGGACTGTCCGCGGGTGACCACCGGTTATGGATTGTTCAGCCGCTGTTGCGAGGCGACTCAGGCGAAACCGAGCCTCCAGCTACCGATTTTACGGTTGAACCGGTCGCCGGAGAGATGACCCGGTTGGATATGGACCTGGACCAACTTCGCCAGACTGCCTCGGAAACCCGCGGCCGTTATTTCTCGTTTATGGACTCAGATAAGCTCTTGGAAGTTCTTCCGCGGGGCCGACAGGTACGAATTCAGACGTTACCCCCTTCGCCGCTCTGGAATTCCTGGAAACTTGCCTGTTTGTTCGTCACACTATTAATTGGAGAATGGATCGTGCGGAAACGCATGGGTCTGTTGTAGTCGTCTTTCAGGGAACGGTACGCATGGCATCGAAAGCCTCGAAAACCAGCAACCCGGCGGTACACCACGTGGTGGTCGAGCAGATCGAGCAGGCTCGCCGCGGGGCGATGCGCCGCGTGCGTCTTCGTGGCACGGCCTGGGGCATTGCCGCGGTGATGCTGTTGCTGTTGGGGATGGCTCTGTTCGATTACCTGCTACGGCAAGACGATACCGGAACGCGCTGGTTTCTTTCGCTACTCACACTCGTGGGAATTGGGTTCTGCATGTACTGGTGGGTGATTCCGGCCTGGCGGTGGGTTCCTTCGCTGGAACAAGTTGCCAAACGAATCGAACAGTTCTTTCCGGAGCTCCGCGACAAAATCTCCAGCGCGCTCTTTTTCCTGAAGCAGAAAGAAGAGGATGCAGCCGGAAGCTCTCCTTACTTCCGCCGCAAACATATCAACGAAATGGCCGACAAGCTGGCCTATACCGATTTGTCAGTTGCCTTGAATCGGCAATTGGCGACCGCATCGATTTATGCCGTCTCAGGCGTGACGTTTGTGTTGCTATCGGTCCTATTGTTTTCCTACGGGTCATTCACGACGGCGGTAGCTCGGCTGGCCATGCCTTGGAAAACAATCGAGTGGCCGCGGCAGAATAACCTGGCCCTGGTCGATCCTCCGTCGGTGGTTCCCCTGGGCGGCCGGGCGACGATCGAAGTGGAAGACCTGAATCAAAAACTGCCTGAGATGGTCGAACTTCAAGTTCGCTACGAACCTGGCTCGCGGCCGATGACCCACCCGATGCAACTGGATATCGGATCCAACCGCATGGTGTACCAACTGGACGGGGTCATGCAGCCGTTCGAGTTTCGCGTGGAAGGGGGAGACGACGACACGATGGCCTGGCAGTCGGTCGATGTCGTCAAACCGCCCAAGTTCTCCGACGTTCAAGTCACGCTCGTTCCGCCTGACTACACGCGTTGGCTGCCCAGCAAGTCTCCTCGTTCGATTATCGCCCTGGCCGGCACTCGGCTTCAGCTTTATGGCAAGGTCGACCAACCAATCACCGATGCCCGTTTCATGTTTGAGGCCTCGGGTGAGACCAACTCGTTTCCGCTGGTGATCGGCGAAGATGGGACGAGTTTCTCGACACCGCAGTTGCCGGAAGATGGCGTAGCGGCCGACGGACCGACTCTTGCCAAAAGCGGCAGTTACTGGATTGAAGTCACTGTCGATTCCGGTCTGCGGAAAGGGGAAGGGCAGCGTTATCCGGTTCGTGTGATCGTAGATAAAGCACCGGTTGTTTCGTGGGTCGAACCGGAGCGAAATCTTTCGCTGACGCCGTCCGCTTTGCTCGACCTTTCAGCTGGCGTTAAAGATGATCTGCGGACCAAGGGAGTTCAACTTTCAGTTACCAAGCCGATCGACAAGTCGGTCCTGGTGGAAGAATCTCTTTACACAGGCCCCAGTGATATTCCTTTCGAGTCACCACCTACGAACCTGGCGATGGGTAAAGCCGAGGATCTGGAAATTGCTTATTCGCTCGACTTCTCGCAATTGAAAGACCTGACGGCAGGCACTGTTTTGGAGCTGGTGATCTCGGCGGAGGACTACCAGCCGCAAACCGGTAAAAGCTTGCCCCGGATTATCACGATCATTTCCGACGAACAACTCGATCAACGCGTCAATCGCCAGCAACGCGACATCATCTCGAAGATCTCCGAAGCACGGCACCTGCAGCAAGATGCCCGGCAGCAGACACGTAGCGTGGAGATCAAGATGAATGCCGGAGCCAAGCTTGGTCCGGCGGAGGCCGCTAACTTGCAAAACGGCGAACAGAATCAGAAGAGCGTCCGCGACAAACTGGTCAGCGGTCCCGATAGCGCGGCGGCCAAGATCGATCGCTTGCTGAAAGAATTGCAGCAAAATCGCCAGGAAGATCACGAGGCGGCTGGCATCCTGCACGATTTGAAAGAAAAGATCGAAGCCCTCGCCAACGCCGAGCTGAATCCGATTGAATCGGAAATCACCGATCTACGCCGCCAATCGCCACGGCCAGGCGAGAAGCCAAACGCTGCGAACCAGCCAGAGGTTGGCAAGCCTGAAGATGGCGAGAAGGAGAATCCGGAGAGTGACGACAAGGCATCCAGCGATACCGACGCCCAAGCTCAACAGCAGGAAACTCGCCAGCGGCTGGCCGATGTTGGCAAGCGTCAGGAAAACGTTGCCGGGCAGCTGCAAGATTGGCAGAACGACCTGAACAAGTGGGATACGTTCCGACGATTCGCCCTCGACGTTCGCGATCTGGCGAATCGCCAAGGAGATTTGACCAAGGAGGTCGAAGCGAAACAGGCCGAGGTCTTGGGGCAGGATGTCAGCCGCATGACCCCTGAAGAACGTGCCGACTTGAAACAGATGGCGGAACAACAGTCCAACCTGGCAGGCGAACTCGATCGGATTCAATCCCGCATGCGGGACATGCTGCAGAACAATCCGGAAAGCGAAGATGTTGCCAACACCTTGAAAGACGCGATTGCCGAAAATCGCGACTCGGCCGTTTCGCAGCGGATGCGACAGGCCAGCCAACGGATCGAACAGAACCAGCTTTCCTCCGCGAAGGATTCGCAAGACCAGGTTAAGATGTCGCTGGAAGACGTGCTCGACACGCTACAAAATCGCCGCGAGGCCAACCGAAAGGAACTCAAGCGGAAGCTGGAAGAAGCGAAGAACGAACTGGAGCAGCTCAAGGATCAGAACAAAGAGCTGAAACAAAAGACGAAGGAGGCTCAGTCGAAATCGAGCGAGGGATCCGGATCTTCACAGCAATCGAAGCAGAAGCAGCTGGAGAAACTGGCTCAGCAGGCGAAGCAGATGCAGGACCAGGCCGAGCGTCTGGCACGCAAGCTCGAACGATTGTCGGCCCAGAAGGCAGCCCAAAAGGTTCGTGACGCGGCCCAGCGTTTGGAAGACGCCGCGCAAAACGCCCAGAATATGGATCCGCAGCAGCTGGAGCAGGAAATCGATCAGGCCGAAAAGGACCTGGAAGAGGCCCAGCAAGAACTCGAAAAGCGGCAAGAGCAAGTTGAGCAGGATTTGGCCCAGGAAGAAGCGGCCCGGCTAAAGCAATCGATCGAGGAACTGATCATTCGGCAAACGCGAATTCGTGATGAACTGGTCCGCCTGAAAGAGATCCAGGCCAAAGAGTTCCTGCTGACGCCGGCTCAGGCGGCGACGGTCAAAGGGCTTTCGCTAGAAGAAGCTACCCTGACCGACGAGATCCGCTCGTTTGCCGATTCGATCGCCAAAGCGGAAGTCTACTACCTTTCGCTGCAGCTGACCGCCGAAGTCACAACCGACCTGTCTCGCTTGCTCGACTCCGGGGAACTGAGCGATAAGACCGTCTCGCTGTCCGAAGAAGCGGTGCAGCGGCTTGAGCAATTGGTTTCCGCCATGGAAGAACAGGAGCAGGAAAAGAAGAATTCCGGCGATCAGCAGCAACAGCAACAAGATGGTCAAGACCAGCAGCAGTCGCAGCAAGGCTCGCAGGATGGTATCAGCCAGACCGCTCAGCTACGACTGTTGAAGATGATGCAGGAATCGCTCAAAGCTAGGACTGAAAGTGTCGGCAAGCAGCTCTCGGAAGATCCCAAGAAGGTCGACCAGGGGGAACTGGGGCGACTGGCCACCGAACAGGGACGCCTGTCCGAAATGACATTGAACATGATCAAGCGCACCGAAGAAGAACTGTTCGATCCTGATAAGATGCCCGATCTCGAGCAGAAACCGAAGGATGAGGTGAACAATGACCAGTAAAAAGCCGTTTGCCTGGATGCTTGTGATGGTTTGCCTGCTGAGCGGGAGTCTGGTCGCTTCGGCCAGCGCTCAGGAAGTCAAAGAGGAAGATCCGGCCATGTCGTCGTTGGACGAAGAATTGTTCAACGATCTGGGCAGCGATTTGTTCAACGATATCGATCTGCCCGACGAGACCCAGCCGAAGCCTGAAATGAAACCTGCCAAGAACGAAGAGCCAAAACCAGGCAAAACAACCAAGCCCGGTGAAGCTGCCAAGCTGGGCGAAAAGACCGACGACGAGCAAGCTGGTCCGCGCGGCATGGGAGCCGATCAAACCGATCCAGCAGTCAAGGAAGATCCACTCAGCAAAATCGGCGGCATGATGCGCGAAGTGCAGAAACGGATCTCAGGCGGTCAGGCCGAGACGAAAACGGTTGCCATGCAGCAAGAGATCATCGAAGAGATCGAAAAGCTACTGAACCAAGACGACAACAGCCAGAACAACCAAAGCCAATCGGGCGGCGGTTCGCAAAGTCAGAATCAGAACCAACAACAGCAAAACCAGTCCGGCAGCGGTCAGCAGCAGCAAAATCAATCGCAAGGAGGCCAACCCCAGGGAGGCAACCCGCAGCAAGGCAATCAAGCCGGTCAACAGAAATCGCAAGGCCAACAACAAGGCCAGCCGATGGGGCAAGAGGGAAGCGGCGATTCCAATCCTGCCGAAGGCCGGATGCAAGGAGAGCAGGAAAGCAAAGACGCCCAAAACAGTTCCGACAAGCTGCGCGACCAGGATACCTTGCCGATCTCACCTGAAGAACAGGACGCGCTGGTGAAGAAAGCATGGGGCAATCTGCCGCCCCATCTTCGCAAGCAAATCTCCAATAGTTCGATGGAACGATTCCTGCCGAAGTACGAACGGCTGACCCAAGAGTATTTCCGCAAGCTGGCGGAGATCGAAGAGTGAGCACCGAGTCTGGTATGAAGCAACTTTCTCGCAGAACGATTTTGAAATCGGCCTTGGCTGCCCTGGGTACCGGCGGTCTCGGTTCGCTGCTTGCTGCTGAGGAATGGCGTGGCACTTCTCGCCGCGGTTCCAGCGGTTTGATCACGCGCGAGGTGCAAGCCAGCATCGATAAGGGGCTCGAATACCTGGTTGGGCGGCAAACGATGCAAGGCGCTGACCGCGGGGCGTTTGGGACCGATGGTTATCGAGCCAACACGGCTGTCGTCGGGCTCAGTGGATTGGCATTTATGTCGGCCGGCAGTTCACCCAATCGTGGACCTTACGGAGCGAACATCTCGGCCTGCATCGATTACCTGCTCAGCAATACGCAAAGCGGCGGTTTCGTTGCGGTATCGAATGCCAGAACCCACGGCCCGATGTATGGCCATGGTTTCGCCACGTTGTTTCTGGCGGAAGTCTACGGCATGACCGGCGTGCCGAAGCTGCGCGATACGGTCCGAGCCGCGGTCAAACTGATCGTCGATACTCAAAACGCTGACGGCGGATGGCGGTATCAACCGGTTCGCAGCGAAGCCGATATTTCCGTGACCGTCTGCCAGATGATGGCGTTACGGGCAGCACGCAACGCAGGGATCTTCGTCCCTAACGAAACGGTCGACCGCTGCATCGATTACGTGACCCGCAGCCAAAACCCGGATGGTGGTTTCAGCTACATGCTTTCAGGCGGACCCAGCGCGTTTCCTCGATCGGCGGCAGGCGTTGTGGCGCTTTATAGTGCCGGGATCTACGAAGGGGAAACGATCGAGCGGGCCTTGAAATACCTGGACGACAACCTTCCCCAGGAAAGCACTTTCCGCGGCAACAATCATTTCTTCTACGGGCAGTATTACGCCGCCCAGGCTTACTGGCACGTTGGCAACGAGCGTTGGAAAGAGTATTACCGCGTGATCAGCGAAGTCTTGCGAGATCGACAAACGGCCCAGGGCTACTGGACCGATTTCATCTGTCCCGAGTATGGCACGGCGATGGCATGCATCGTGATGCAGCTTCCCAACAACTACCTTCCCATCTTCCAGAAGTGATGCCGTTGTTTACCCGTTTTCTGATTAGCCTGGCGGCTACGGTTGTTAGCCTGATGGCCTCGTACGCCGCCAATGGTCAAGTAATCCTGACTCAGGACATGGTTTCGATCGGCAAACCAGATACGCTTGGGGCGATTATCAATATCGAGTCAGCCAGCAAGTGGCACGGTATCGAAACGATCGACGCCGCGCGAGTCGTGCGATTCGGGAATCCTCAGCTCATCCGCGAAGGGAGCGTTGTCGTTTTGGACGATGGCTCGCGATTGGTGGCCAAGGAACTGCATACGGTCGGCATCTCTTTGCATGCCTACAACCAGTTGTGGGATGAAATCACGCTTCCGTTACGACCGGTGCGCGGCATCTTGTTGCGGGCCCATACCAATCCCGATCAAACCCAGGCAGCGCTCGACCGCATTTCTGACTATCAAGGAACGCGTGATCGCCTGCTCTTGGCCAATGGGGATTTCATCGACGGGATTTTCCGTCAACTGACGCCGCTGACAGTCGAGTTTCAAGTTGGCGATAAGGCGTTGAAACTCGATCGCAAACGAGTTCTCGAAATCGAATTCGCCCAGCCTGCCGGTAGTTTGCCGAAGGCTCAGGAAGGTATCTGGATCGGGTTTGAAGATGGTTCGATGCTACTGGCCAGCGATTTGAAACTTGCGGACGAACGGCTGCAGGTTCAACTGGCAGGCGGCATAACGCTTTATTCGTCGAATCTCGAAAACGCTTATCGTTACATCACCTATCTCCGCCCGCTGGGCGTTGGCGTCCGCTACCTGAGCGACGAGCAAGCGATTGGATTCAAGTCTCTCGGGTTTTTGAGTGCCGGCTGGGATTACCAGCAAGACCGAAACGTCCTGGGCGGAACGCTCAAATCAGGTGGCTACGTCAGCCAGAAGGGACTCGGTCTGCACGCCACTTCACGGATCGCTTACAAGGTCAACGAAGGGGACGTTCGTTTCCGCGCCAAGGTTGGCATCGACGACGATACCAACGGGGCCGGCAGCGTGATCTTCAAGGTCTATACCACTCGAACCGGCAAAGAATGGAAGCCTGTCTTCGAGAGCCCAATCGTCCGCGGCGGAGAAAAGCCGCTCGACGTCAGCGTGCCAGTCGCAGGCATGAAGGGGATCGCCCTGGTCGTCGAATTCGCCGACGGAGCCGATGTGCTCGATCACGCCGATTGGCTGGATGCTCGGCTGGAGAGCAAATAAAACGGCAATCCACGGCGCATGAAAAAAACGGGACGAAGTAACCCGCGTCCCGTTTCTAATTCTTTCGCAATTCCAACGCGACTAGGCGCCGTACTTCTGCAAGCGATGGGCGTTGGCCATGGCCAGCGTCATCAGGTACTGAGCCTCGAAGTGACCCAGACCGCCCGTGATGGCAGTGTTTTCGCCGAAGGTCTTGTGCCCGTCCGGTCGGCAGCAGTTCGAGTACAACAGCGTTGGAACCGGGTGCCAACTGTGGCTGGCCATGAACGACGGCGTGCTGTGGTCACCGGTGACGATCAACACGTCGGGGTTCAGCGCCAGGATCTTGGGGATCTGAGCATCGAACTCTTCGGTTCGCTTGACCTTGGCATCGAAGTTGCCATCTTCGCCGCTCGAGTCCGTGTATTTGAAGTGGATGAAGAAGAAGTCGTATTCGTCCCAGTGCTGCTTCAAGACTTCCAGTTCTTCGTCCAGCGTCTGGGCGTTGCCCAGGATGTCCATGCCGACTAGGCTGGCCAAGCCCTTGTACATCGGGTAGACGGCAATCGCACCTGCTTTCAGGCCGTAGACATCTTCGTAGGACGGAATCGAAGGCTTGGCCGAAAAGCCTCGCATGGTCAGGCAGTTCGCTTTCTTTTCGTCTTTGAGCATCTTCTTCGCTTCTTCGACGAACTGCTTGGCGATTTCAGCGGTCTTCTTGCTTGCCGCATCTTCGCCAACTGGATCCAACGGCGGAACGCCGGTTGCTTGGGGATCGGTGTCGGCAACATGGCCGCCCAAGCCATCACCGCCGCGGAAGACGACCACGAAGCGATGTTCCTTGACCGGTTTGACAATCACTTCGACGCCGGGGATCTTGATCGCGTTCAAGCTTTCGGCCAGCGGGGCACTTTCCTCGGTCGGGATGCGGCCTGCGCGGCGGTCGATGATCTTGCCGTCGCCATCGATCGTGCAGAAGTTACAGCGAACGGCGACGTCCCCTTCCTGCAGCGGCAGACCGATGCCGGTGGCTTCGAGCGCCCCGCGACCGATCAGAAACTTCAGCGGATCGTAGCCGAACAGGCCCAAGTGACCTGGACCGCTACCAGGGCTGATGCCTGGTTTAACCGGGATGCTGGCACCTTGAACGCTTTTGGCGGCCAGGGCATCGAGGTTGGGGGTCTTGGCCGCTTCCAGTTCCGTTTTGGCGCCTGGTTCGTGCGGCAGCCCACCCAGGCCATCGCCGACGAACATCACAATCTTGCTTTCGTTCTTATGTTTCAGGCTGCGAACCAGATCGATTTGATCCATAGCGATGCTCTCTCTGTAAACGTTCCAAGGGGATCGAGGGGTACCAGGTAACTACCCCAATTATCATTTTTTTGGCCGCAGCCACAACCAGCCCGTTTGGCCCCTAAGGACCACGAAACGTTAACATGGCCGGGACTTGGCATCGGGCCGCGATGTTCGCTATGGTGAGGGGAAACCATCGAAAATGACGGTCGAGGCCTCGCTGCGGCTGACGACGTCGACACTTCGGCAACCTTCGGGAGTAACGCTCATGGCTTTGAAGCTCATATGGCACGGACATGGCACCTGGTCGCTTCACACGGCCGATCACAAGATCCTGATCGATCCCTTCCTGACGTCCAATCCGGCGGCTGATATCTCGGCCGACCAGGCCCAGGCCGATACCATCCTGCTGACGCATGGCCATGGCGATCATGTCGGGGCTAATGCGGATGGGACCTTCGACATTGTGGAAATCGCCAAGCGAACCGGGGCTCATGTCATCTGTATTTATGAAACGGCTAATTGGCTCTCGGCCAAAGGGGTCAAGCATGTGACCGGTATGAACCTGGGGGGCACGGTGAAGCTTCCCTTTGGCAGTGCGAAGATGACGCTAGCCTTGCACAGCAATGGTTTGCCAGACGGAACCTACGGCGGCATGCCGGCCGGGTTTGTGGTAGAAGCGGATGGTCGCAAAGTTTACTTCGCTGGTGACACGGCTGTTTTTCAAGACATGCAAATGATCGGCGAAGCGGGGCTCGACGTTGCCGTGCTGCCGATTGGCGACCTGTTCACCATGGGGCCGGCCGATTCGATCGCCGCGCTGAGACTACTTCAGCCGAAAGCGGTCGTACCTGGGCACTACAATACCTGGCCACCGATCGAGCAAGATGTCGATGCCTGGGCAGAATCGGTTCGTAACGAGTCGAACGCGACACCCAACGTGCTAAAGCCTGGCGAGTCGCTTTCGATCGCCTAGGCTGCTTTGGAAGACGTGCTGAAGTCTTGTTCCGATTTGCTGAGGTGCTTCAGGATGTATTCGGCGCCTCGGCTCGATGCTCCTTGACCGACCACGCGTCCCTTTAGTTCGCGCAGTTGATCGACGGTCTGACGCATCGTGGCAGGCTCGTTCAGCCAGTGGACGATCCGCCGAGCCATGTCCTCGCTACGATTGCGCGACGTTAGGTACTCGGGATAGATCACCACTTCCGCCCCGTCCGCATCGGGATCGTAGGTGTAGTAGCCATCTTGATAGAACAGGTCGTTCTGCGAAAGCAAATTGACCAGCGTGATGTACTTCACCGTCCGGAATTGGCTTTGCACCCACAGGGCGAACGGGCTGATCTTGTAATGAATGACCGCTGGCTTCTCGTGGTATAGAAGTTCCAGCGAAACCGAGCCACTGCAAGCTAGGCAGCAGGTCGCGCTGTAAATCAATTCGGGCGTAAGACCAACGTGGACTTCTGCTTCGATGCCGGATGCCAAGACATGCTCGAATGCCAGCGCGGCGTGCTTGTCGTTGAACGCGGCGATGGCAAAGCGGACATTGGGGACCTCGGCGCGGATCTTCTTGGCGGTTTCCAGGAAGATCGGGAGATTCGAGGCGACTTCCTGGCTCCGTGAACCAGGCAGCAGCGTAACCAACGGCCGCGAGTTTTCGGCTTGCTGGCGAATGAAGTCGGTATCGAACGTCTGGTTTTCGAGTTCATCGAAATAGGGATGTCCGACATAGGTCGCATTGCAACCACGCTCGCGGTACCATTCCTCTTCAAACGGAAGCTTGCACAGCGCGTGATCGACCAGGCGGCGCATCTTATCGACACGCCATTCGGCCCAGGCCCATAGCTGGGGCGTTCCGTAGTAGAAGACCGGGATTCCGTGCGCTTTGGCGCGTCCGGCAATCCACCAATTGAAGCCGGGGTAGTCGATCAGGACGACCGCGTCTGGTTTGTGATCGCGAAAGTATCGATTGGCGCGCAACAGCAGGCCAATGAAATGGTGCAGATTCAAGAAGACTCGCAAGAACCACATGATGGCCCATTGCGTAAGGTCTTCGTGGAGTTGGCATCCGGCTTCGGCCATCTTGGGGCCGCCGTAGCCAACGCACTGTATATCTGGTCGGCGCGATTTCAGCGCACGAATCAGATTCGCGCCGTGCAAATCGCCGCTCGGTTCGCCGACGCTGAAAAATATCTCCATCGGTTCCGTCAACCTCTTTAGCCCGCCTTGCGTCGTGATTCGTCTTCGAAGAACGCGACACGCAGATCCGGTAGGATGTCTGCGGCCCGGTTTGCTTCGCTGAAATCGACTTGAGTCCATCGCTGGGAAAGCCAGCGGTGCCCGGCCCAATCTTTCCAGGACCAACAATCGGGAAGTGGGGACGATTCGACCGGCTGGCCACCGATCAGCTGCGGAGGACAAATGGCGACGCGGTATCCCTGCATGCTCACTAGTTGGGGCAAGCCGCGGCTAAGCCCCTGAATCTGTGGCAAGCGGATTAATGACTCGCGGCGGGCTCCCCAGACCAACCGTGAAACGTCCAATCGTGCCGTACCTCCCATACGCTGCTGGATCCAATGGGAAACCATGGCCATGCCGCGCGCATGTTGCTGACTTGTCGAAACAAGGACTAAATCTTGCTGGATCAACTGCTGAAGCAATCCATGAAGCATGCTTCCAGGAATGCTTAACTCGGCCGGCAAATGGACAACGAGTTCTCCTTCGGCGATCTGAGTCCCGCAAAACAGGGCCGAAGAATAGGTCCGTGGCCGGCGAATCTCTATCCGTCGGATGCCCTCCCGCCGTTCTAACGACGGCGGGGTGTCCTGGCTTTCGGCGGATAAAGAAAGCAGAATCACTTCACTCCGAATCTCCATCGCGCATAGCACGTCCGCCATCGTTTCCACCTGCTGACGGATCGATTCGTTCCAGTCTGCGAAGGGAATGAACAGGGACAACTCGCGCATACGGTTCCTCGGGATAAAGCGAATCCAGGGAAATAATCGGGCGAGAGTATGCCAAAACTGGCTAAACACCAACAGGCCAGTTTCTGCAAGGTGCCTGACACCCGCTAGCAGGGAGGTGCCGCTACTGCGTAAACCTGCAAGATGCCACGACTTCAAGCCATCTGGGAAAGAATTCCTACAGTGATATCATCGAGATTAGACGATAGAAGACGCAGGGCGGGCACCCATTTTTATCTTTCACTACGCGCTCGCCGAAGGGCAACGGAATGAACGAAACGACGCTTCTCGCTCAGCACGCAGGCTTCTTACCTTCACGCGGGTCGATCATGATCGACTTCGTCTTCGTGGCGATGTTCGGCATTATCCTGGTCCTGGGAGTCAGTATTTACCTGGTTCGGTACTTGCGGATGTACCAGGTTCACAAATGGATCCAGGTGATCACCGGCATTGTACTGCTGGTGACGGTGATCGCCTTTGAAGTTGATATGCGGTTCTTCACTGACTGGGAGAAGCTTGCGGAACCGTCCAAATTTGGGTCGACCACGGTCCACAATCTGCTGTACTTTCATCTATTGTTTGCGATCCCGACGCCCATTTTGTGGATCGTTGTCATCTGGCGGGCACTGCTTAAGTTTCCCAGTCCGCCAGAGCCAGGTCCGCATAGTGCGTCGCACCTGTTTTGGGGACGTCTGGCGGCGATTGGCATGTTGCTGACTGCCGTGACTGGCTGGGTGTTCTACTACGCGGCATTCGTTGCCTGATCCGGACCTAGCGAAGGAGAGCGACTTACACGATGAAAATTACGATTGTCGGTACCGGTCGCGTGGGGGCTGCGATTGCATTCGCCGCCACCATCAATCCTTTAGCCAGTGAACTTTTGCTGCTCAATCGGACCCGGGACAAGGCCGAAGGGGAAGCGATCGATCTGAAGCATGCCAGCGCGGTACGCAACAGCAACATGCGGATCCGGGCGGGCGACGTTGCCGACTCGAAGGATTCGGACGTCATCATCTTCACCGCCTCGGTCCCTTACGGAGATCCGAACCGTAAGCGATCGGAACTGGCCGCCGACAACCTGGCGATTCTCAAGGAGTGGCTGCCGCCGCTAGTCGAAGCCAGCCCCGATGCCATCTTGATCATGGTCAGTAACCCGGTCGACGCGCTTACCTACGCAGCGCTGAAGATCTCGGGATTTCCGCAGCATCGTGTGCTGGGAACCGGAACCTTGCTCGATAGCGTGCGATACCGATCGATGCTTTCGGCAGAACTGGAAATCCATTGCGACGACATCCGGGCCTATATCCTGGGCGAGCATGGCGATACCCAGTTCGCGGCGCATTCGTTGTCGATGACCGGCGGCGAGCGTTTCTATCCAGGCGATATGTCGACGCGGTTGTTTCAGAAAACGGTAAACGTCGGCTACGAGGTATCTCGCCTAAAAGGGCATACCAGCTACGGCATAGCTTTGGCGACGATGATGATTCTGGACAGTATCGTCTACGACCTGCGGCACACGATGCCGGTAAGCGTGCTGATCGAAGACTACTTTGGCGTGCAGGATGTCTGCCTTTCACTGCCGGCGGTGATCGGCCGACAAGGGATCACACGGGTGCTACGGCCACCGCTGTGCGAAGAAGAGCAGAAGCTGTTTCAGCTTTCTGCCGAAGCGGTCAAAGGCTGCATTGGCTGGATGGGACTGGATTCTTAGATTCCGTCAGTTGGCAAGTGTCAAAGAAACGTTGGTAGGCCAGGCATTGATTGCGACCGCCATGCTTTGCCTGGTACATAGCCAAATCTGCCCGGCGAACGATCGATGTCATGGAGTCATCCCCTTCCACCTCGGCCAGCCCGCCGCTCACCGTTACCTGTCGACCTTGGGGCAAAATACCGTCGAATTCAAAGGGAACTTGCTGCCGGATACGTTCGGCCAAATCCCAAGCTTCATCGATCTGCGAAAGCGGCAGCACGAGAACGAATTCTTCACCGCCATATCGAACACAAAGATCGGTACTGCGGCTGTTTCGCTGCAAGAGCCTCGCGATTTGGGTCAATACCTTGTCACCGACGATATGGCCGAATTGGTCGTTGATCGACTTGAAATGGTCGACGTCGAACATGATCAGCGAGAAGGGGGCTCCATGCCGGCGAAAGTCGGCAACTCGCCGCTGCAACTCGGCACTAAGTGCCCGGCGATTAGCGATGCCAGTCAATGGATCGACGTGGGCCTGGGAAACGGCTTCTAGCAGCTGTTTCTGCCGCGCGCATGCCTGGCGGAGAATGCGAATCAAGACGTCACGTCGTCCGGCAACATCCTGCTTGTCGACGTACAGTTGCGCTCCCATCCGAATCCCGGCCAGGGCGTTTTCTTCGGTGTAACTGCCGGTGAAAACCACGATGGCCGAATCGGGTGAGGCAATAGTCAGCCGCGTAATTCCATCGAGCCCCTCATTATCAGGCAGCCCCAGATCCAGCAGAAAAGCATCGACTTCGACGTCACGCGATAGGCTGATCGCTTCTCCCAACGTTTCACAATGATGAATCGTGACGGGAGTTTGAGATGACCGGTGAATGCATTGAATCGTCAGGCGCGCTTCGGATGGATTATCTTCCACGACCACGATTGTTTTCAGTTCATCCATCGACGATTCCCGGGGTTACGAGTCGTCTGACAATCCGCAGGGACCAACGGCGGTTAGCAGCGGTGACTTTTTTGAAAACCTAGGTGACCGTTAAAGAACCCCTGGAGTTTTCCCTCAGCGAATGTGGAGAACCGTAGGTCGAGGCAGCCAGTATCCAGACTTCTCCAAGGAAATGGCGTTAGGATCGACAAGATCGGTATCAATCGTTACCCATTCGACCTGGCCTGACTACACGGCCCAACGAAAAGAGCCCGGCTAAAAGCTGGCCGGGCTCGTTCATTTGTCGCGTTGTCGAAACGGAGCAGACTAAACCATGCAAATCCGATTCACGGCATCCAGAATGGCGTGCACGGTTGCTTCGACAGTATCGGTCGAGGTTCCCCGGCCGCGGGCCAACTTTGTGTCCGATTCGATTTCGACAGTGACTTCGCCGAGGGCGTCGCGTCCGAGTGTCGCGCTGCGGACTTGAAAGTCTTTGCAGGTGATCGGCACTCCGGTGATCCGTTCGATCGCCCAGAATGCGGCGTCGATCGGTCCGTCTCCCTCGGAGATCTCGGCCGATTTCATGTCGTTGCCCCGTTTCAGGGTCATCTTCACGAAGGGGGCTTTGCCGGTGCCATGGGCAACATCCAGCGAATGCAGGACCCAGCCTTGGCGAACTTCGCCGCGGATTTGCTGTTCGCACAAGGCGGCAATGTCGCCGTCGTAAATATCTTTCTTCTTGTCAGCCAGCTTCTTGAATTCGTCGAAGACGACCAGCAACTGCTCGGCAGTCAGGTGATAGCCAAGCGCTTTGGCGCGATCGGAAAGGGCTGCGCGGCCGCTGTGTTTGCCCAGCACCAAGTCGGTCTTTTCGAGCCCGACATCTTCGGGACGCATGATCTCGTAGGTAGTCGGCTCTTTGAGCATGCCGTCCTGATGGATGCCTGACTCGTGAGCGAATGCGTTGCGGCCAACGATCGCCTTATTTCGTTGCACCTGAAGGCCGGTGATGTTGGAAAGCAATCGGCTGGTCGGAACCAGACGCTTGGTGTTGATTCGCGTGCCGACGTTGTAGTAGTCGTGCCGCGTTCGCAAGGCCATGACCACTTCCTCCAGCGAAGCGTTACCGGCGCGTTCGCCGATGCCGTTGATCGTGCATTCGACCTGACCAGCACCGGCTTCGACCGCGGCCAGGCTGTTGGCGACCGCCATTCCGAGGTCGTCGTGGCAGTGAACGCTGATCACGGCCTTGTCGATGTTGGGGACGCGGTTTCTCAGATCGGTGATGATCTTGTGCATGTGGTTGGGCGTGGCATAACCGACCGTATCGGGAATGTTGACTGTGGTCGCTCCCGCTTCAATTGCTGCTTCGACGACGCGGCAAAGGAAGTCAGGCTCGGTCCGGGACGCATCTTCGGGCGAGAACTCAATGTCGTCGCAGTACGAAGCGGCCTGCTTTACGCCTTCGACACCACGCTGGATGATTTCGTCCGGCGTCATCCGAAGTTTGAACTCGCGATGGATCGCGCTGGTCGCCAGAAAAACATGGATCCGAGGCTGGGCGGAATGCTTCAAAGCTTCCCATGCTCGCTCGATGTCCTTGGGGTTGCAGCGTGCCAGGCCGCAGATGCTGGCACCGCGAATGTTGGAAGCGATCTCTTTGACCGATTCAAAGTCACCTGGCGAGGCGATCGGAAAGCCAGCCTCGATGATGTCGACCCCCAGATCGACCAGGGCCTGAGCGATTTCCATTTTCTCGGCCCGGTTCATACTGGCACCGGGGGATTGTTCGCCGTCGCGGAGGGTGGTGTCGAAGATTTTGATGGTTTTATCGTTCATGAGCGTGATCAGTATTTGTTCAGTGAATGCATGCAATCTTAGGGATAGGTTAACGAACCAAGATACCGGAAAGCCGGCCGCAAGCCGGCGCGACTAGGAGCAGCGGCGGCACGCTGACCACTCCGGAACGAACGAGCTGAGACAGATTGCACATGATACGGATTGCAAATGAGGATTGATGGGGAAACAAAAAAAGCCCTAAGACGTTGGGCCTTAGGGCTTTTGGTATTCTCGTTTCGTGCGAGCGTGAAACCTTCCCTAACACCCTTGGGTGCCTGGCAGCAGTTGCAGCAGCAGTAGGAGGTTAATGGTCATAAATATTGCTCGCAAATGGTTGGCTTTGCTATGACTGACTCTACTCCTGGCGTATGGTTCGGTCAAGCCGTCGTGATTTCCGCAGGTTATGATTCCTGGGAGGTTAACGGAAAAACGGCGAAAACCTGCCAGCAAATCGACCGATTAAGGAGAATAGCTCCACAAAGTTCTATTCGTCAAACACGGACTTGAAGAGAGAGCTTTAGCCATGCACGATCGCTTGGATATCAGCAGCGAACCTGATTTGGGGGCCAAACAGCCCGAACCGACGTCCCCGACCTCGCGCCCATTTCTTGGCGTGAAATTCGAGTGCTGCGGGATCTATTCCCGGATCTACCAAAACAAGAAGGGGACCCACTACGTTGGCAACTGCCCCAAATGTGCCAAACAGATTCGCGTAAAAATCGGTCACGGCGGCAGCAGCAACCGCTTCTTCACGGCCTATTAGTGCTCTATGGCTAAACCTCTTTTCCCTTTCTCTGCGGTGAGTGCTAGCATGAGATGGGCGTCTGTATTGAGTCGCCGATAAGAATTCCGTACGATCTGCCGCCCTGTTAAATCGGAAACTGGCTGCCATGATCGACTTCGACATTCAACGCTGCACGCGCAAGTGCCATGCTACCAACCGCGAATTGCGGCCTGGGGACGAGTACTTCTCGGCCCTGGTTCCGGAAGGAGCCGAAGTCGTTCGGCAAGATTACAGCAAAGAGGCCTGGCAAGGTCCGCCGGAAGATTCGATCTGTTGGTGGAAAGCGACCATCCCTGATCCACAGTCGACCAAGATTCACTGGGCCCCGCACGACATCATGCTCGATCACTTCGAACGTTTACTGCAAGACCCGGCGCAGCAGGATGCCGCGTATGTGGTCGGGCTGTTGATGGTTCGCCGGAAGATCGTCCGGTTGGAAGAGACCGAAAAAGGAGAAGACGGCAAGGAACGTCTTGTCCTGGTCGGTCTGAAGCGGGAAGCGAACTACAAGATTCCGGTCGTTGAGCCAACGGCTCAAAGGATTGCAGAAATCCAGGACGAACTGACCTCGCTATTGCAGTCTCCAGATCCGAAAGCGGATCAGTAATCACTCCTCGCAAGGATGCGCCAGTGACACAATTCAAGCTAAACGCCCTCGCGGCGATCTTGCTGGTCGGCTTTGCTTGCGGTGCCGGGTGTCCGCAGTTCGTGCATCCAGTCGATCCGATGTATCAATCGCCGGTGGTTTTCAACGCGCCGCCAACCATGCAGCAGCTAATTGCCCAGGTCAACCTGAACACCCAACGCGTCCAGTCGTTGGAATCAACGGGAGCAACGCTGGGGCTGCGAGGCTTCCCTTCCATTCGCGCCCAGATTTACATGGTTCCGCCGATGAAGTTTCGGATGATCGGCGAGACGGCGCTGACCGGGCAATTGCTGGATATCGGCAGCAACGAAACCGAATTCTGGGTCTGGGGCCGCGGCTTCAATTCGCCTGGGCTGCTCTATGCCCGGCATGACGAGTTCAATCGTTCGGCCGCCAAAACGATGCTTCCGGTTGAACCAAGTTGGGTTGCCCAGGCGATGGGGCTCCCTTATTTCGATCCGAACGATCTGCACCAAGGGCCTTATCCGACAGCGACCGGTAACTACGAAATCCGCACGACGTTGAATTCTGCGGCGGGTCAAATCACCAAGGTCACGGTGATCGACAAGCAGTATGGCTACGTCCTGGAACAACACATGTACGACGCGGCGGGCCAGCCGATTGCTTCGGCGCTGGCCTCGAACCATCGGTACGATCCGAGCCACGGTGTATCGCTACCCTACAAGGTTGACATTCGTTTGCCGCAGTCGAACATCGACTTCTCGGTTTCGATCATCGGCTATCGCATTAATCAATTGACGGAAGGGACCGGGACTTTCACGCGGCCGCATCGACCTGACGTGCCGGAGATCAACCTGGTGCAAGGTATGGGGCAGCCACTTCCTACTGGTCAGCCGCTTCCCTCCAGTCAGCCTTACGGCGCTGCCCAGACGTACGGTACGGGCCAGCCGTACGGAGCCGGTCAGCCACTTCCTTCCGGACAGCCGACCAGCACGAACTATCCAGCCAATGGACAGATGTTTCCTTCAGGTCAGCCGCTGCCTAGCGGTAACTTCGCCCCGGTTCAGCAGCAGGCTCCTCCCAACATGCCTTCCAACGCACCGCAATATCCATCGCACGGCGGCTATCCGCTGGGGAGCAACATGCCGACCAACTCGGTCAATGCGGTTCGACCTGTGTACGAGACCGCCGCGCAGGCCGATTACCATTCGCCACCGATTCGCGGAATGCGCTAAGCCGAAGCAAATTGGTGCTTAGGCTGCTTTGGGAATCTGAAGCCGCTCGGACGACGCGTCCTTAAGGGCGGTCTGCAGCCGCTGATTGGAGTGATGGTCCTGCAGTTCCTGAATCGCTATTCGCCGGGCAGCCACGGTTAAAAACGTCGTAAAGCTACCGGTTCCTTCATAACGGCGAATGATTTCTAGGTCGTTTTCCGCCAATCGTTCAAAAACGGTCGCCACGACTTGATCGGCCTGTTTCGCCGCGAGAGTCCACTTCTGGCTTTGCCGACAGTGCTGGACGACTTGAACCACCATACCGGCATAACGGTCGACAAACGGCCGCCAGTGAAGGGCAGGGCGGTCGAGCAAATCGCTCAGCAATTGGCTGTCGGTCGAGTTGGGATTCATGGCGATGGCTCCGTCGCACGAGAGAGGTCCAAATGAGACTGGCGGAATTTAAATAACTTGAGACTTAAGCTCAATACAGGTTTTAGGTTCCGATAACGGGCGAAATGGGCCCTAGTTGCCTTGACACCTTATTGAGACAGGAATAAAAAACGATCAAGCAGTCTACGTCTAGTTTCATTCATCTAGCTGACTTGCGAGCCGGGATCAGGCCAAGTTCGAGCCCCCCGGATGATAAAATATCGAAAACAACTGTACTGCCGGAATTGGCCAGGAGATATCGAGGATGACTCACGTAGTCTGCGAACCGTGCTTTAACTGCAAGTACACGGATTGCGTCGTTGTGTGCCCCGTAGAGTGCTTCTACGAAGGGGATAAGATTCTGTACATTCACCCAGAAGAATGCATCGACTGCGAAGCGTGCGTCCCTGAATGCCCGGTGGAAGCCATTTATCACGAGGATAACGTTCCGGAAGAATGGCAAAGCTTCGTCGAACTGAATGCCGAAATGGCTCCGCAGTGCGAAGTGATCACCGAAAAGAAGACTCCATTGGCCGAAGAGTAAGCCCGGTAGTCCCAGCGGACACTCTAGTTCAAGCAAAAGCCACAGCAAGAAAGCCACAGCCATCGGTTGTGGCTTTTTTCGTTGCCTGTTTCATTGCCAGGTATCGATTCGGTTTCCCGAAAACTGGCATCTCGAACTGTTTGAGATGAAGCGGAAGGAATCGAGCAAGTCAAGCGGAATTCAGGCGAATTCACCAACGCTTTGCTGTCTCCGCGCTTATTCGTCAGACTCGTATTGCTTCGGATTATTCCGCAAGGTTAGGATTGAATCATGCTTACCCGTCGCTTGTGCGGCGGTCTTCTCGATTGAAAAACGGAAGGACCTTTCTGATGAGTCAATTTACTTGCCAGTGCTGCCAGCAAGTTTTTGACAAAAGCAGTGAACCGTGCTTCGTTATCCGCGTCACTGCGTTTCTGGAGATTGAGCCTTACTTCGACGAAGTCGATTACGACGATACCGACCGAGACAATCTCTCGGTCTTGGCCGATAGTCTGGAACGGGTCTATCCGATTCCAGACCCCACTCTCCATGACGATCAAATGGAACGTGACTACCGGCTCTGCCGCGATTGCTACCAGCAATACATGAAAGACCCCGTCGGTCGCGACACGCCGGCGGCTTCGATCTCGTTCAGCGAGAACTAAGCGAGACGCTCCCCATCGACAGTTCTTCGACTAAGGTATGAGTTTCTACGAGATAAACATCACTGGTACCTGGATCGCAGGTCTAGTAGGAGCTGTCGCGGCGAGTTGGAATCATGGATGGTTTTGGATCGCGGTTTCCGCTGTCGGAGGAATCGCTATTTCCATCGCCGTTTTTTTCGGCCTCGTTGGAGTTGGCCTCCTTCTCATGGCCGTTGATCATCTCTTAGGAAAGGCAGTTCGTTGTGTCGTGTCGCCGAATGACACAACGACTGATTCATCCAGAATCTGCACGGATACGATCGTGACGCTGCCCTATCTTCCTCCCGTGCTTTCGGGAATCGTTGCCTTTTCTGTCTTCCAACTCCTCTAGATCACTGTCCTCGATAGGGGTTCGATGGGGCCCTGGAGGCAATTCCGGGGCAATCCGATCAGTTTTTAGCCGTTGTTGGTCAAATTCGGGGCCCGTTGTTCCTCTCTTAGATGACGGATAAACTGAGGGTTTGATCGTGTCGCGGCCTGATCGATTGGGCTTGGCGGCCTTGCTTGCGATCTTATTTCTCACCCTCAGCACCTCACACTCCGAAGAAGACCCCGAACATGAAAATTGCCGTTATTGGTGGAGATGGAACCGGTCCCGAAGTTACCGCCGAAGCCCTCAAAGTGATGGACGCGGTTGCCAAACTGGAAGGGTTCACCATCGAGAAAACAGATTTCGGCTTCGGTGGTGACCATTACCTGAAGACGGGCGAAATTTTGCCGGAAGGTGCCGTCAACGAACTGCGAAAGTATGACGCAATTTTCCTCGGTGCGATCGGTCACCCCGACGTCGCCCCAGGCATTCTGGAAAAGGGATTGCTGCTGCAACTTCGCTTCCAGATGGACCAATACATCAACCTGCGTCCGGTGAAGCTGTACCCAGGTGTCGAGACTCCGCTGAAGGATAAAGGCCCTAAAGAGATCGACTTCGTCGTCGTGCGCGAAAACACCGAAGACCTGTACGCTGGGATTGGTGGTTTTCTGAAGAAGGGAACCGCCGATGAAGTCGCCACGCAAACCGCCATGTACACCCGCAAAGGTTGCGAACGCTGGCTGCGTTGGGCATTCGAATACACCCAAAAGCGAAGCAATCCGAAGGGTAAGAAGCTGACCCTGGTTGCCAAGACCAACGTGCTTACGTTCGGTCACGACCTGATCTGGCGCACGTTCCAGGAAGTTGCTAAAGACTACCCAGATGTCGAGCCTGACTACAACCACGTCGATGCCTGCTGCATGTGGATGGTGAAGAATCCTGAGTACTACGACGTGATTGCCACCACCAACATGTTTGGCGACATCATTACCGACCTGGCAGGTATTTTGCAGGGTGGTATGGGCGTTGCCGCCGGCGGTAACATCAATCCCGACGAAGGCGGAACAAGCATGTTCGAGCCGATGGGAGGTAGTGCTCCGAAATACACCGGCCAGAACGTGATCAACCCGATCGCTGCGATCAGCGCCGCGGCCATGCTGCTGGAACATTCCGGTCAGCCTGTTGCTGGAGCACGCGTGTTGAAAGCGATTCAAACCGTCACCGGCACCAAGATGAAGAGCCAAAGCGCTGGCAAAATGGGCTATGGCACGACCGAAGTCGGCGATCTGGTCGTCGAAGCCCTCGGCTAACGATTGCCGCTACCTGTTGGCGCGTTGATAATAGAGACAGAGAGCAATCATCAGCGTTTCGATAGCCGCCGGAAATCTCTTCGGACATTCGGCGGCGATTGAACGTGAGGGGTTGTCTCTGGACTCTCTGTCTACCCGCCTAGGAGCCTGCAATCTATGTCGATAAAAAGTCTATTCGATCTTACCGGGCGTTCTGCCCTCGTAACTGGCGGCAGCAAGGGGATCGGTAAAGCGATTGCCCGAGCTTACGCCGAATGTGGAGCCAACGTCTGTATCACGGCTCGGCATGAAGACGAACTGGAATTGGCCAGCGAAGAAATCGGCCAGGGACTCAGCAGCCGCGTCGAGTATCGCGTCTGCGACATGGCGGACCGGGCCGCGGTCGATGCCATGGCGATCGACGTGCAGCAGGCGTTCCAGGGAATCGATATCCTGGTAAACAATGCAGGCACGAACAAACCTCAAATCTTAACGGAAACTACCGACGAAGTTTGGGATGACGTGCTAGAACTCAACTTCACTGCGTGTATGCGGTTAGCTCGCCATGTCGTTCCTGCGATGAAGGAAAAGCACTGGGGCCGCATCATTCATTTGTCGAGTGTCATGGCGCTGGCCTCAAATTCCGGTCGAGGACTTTATTCCGGAACGAAGGCGGCACTTGTCGGGATGGCGAGAGCACACGCATTGGAACTTGGGCCGCATGGCATTACGGTGAATTGTATTTGCCCCGGCCCGATTGCGACCGACCTGCCGATGAGCTTGTTGAACGACGAGCAAAAGAAGCGTTTCGCCGAGCGGACCGCCTTGAAAAGGTGGGGCGAGACGATCGACATGGTAGGACCTGCCCTGTTGCTGGGAAGCGACGCTGGGGCCTACATTACCGGGACCACCATCCTCGCCGATGGCGGCCTCATTTGCCGAACGTTTGACTAGGCTGCTGGAACTTGCCCAGGCCCGCCGGAAACGTTCCGGCGTTCGGGTTGGTTCCCTCTACTTGTGGAGCGGGGCCAGTCGAGCTTATCACCAACCATTAAACGCACTGCGCACCCTTGCGAATCGGACGACCTGGCTTGCACATGAATTTACAGATCACTTCTACGAAAGACGGACACGTTCATATTGCCGTTTCGGGCCGAGTCAGCCAGGACGGAATCTCGCGTGAACAGGAACCTATTTCAACTTTACTCGGTCCGGAAGCTTACAAACTGACCGTTCTGCTGAATCTGCGCGATGCCGAGGTGATCGATTCCAGCGGGATTGGTTGGCTGCTTGTTTGCCACAAGAGATTCGCCGAGAACGGTGGCCGAATGGTTTGCTATTCGGCGCCGCCGGCGGTTGCCAATGTGTTCAAGTTGATGCGGATGGATCTTGTTTTTGATAACGCGGCCAACGCCGACGAAGCGGAGAAACTTGCTGGTGTCAGTCCAAAAGAATAACCCACACGGAATCGACTTCTCGCACATCGACACCGCCAGTCTCGAACCGGAAGCGCAAGTGCGGCTGCTGATCGAGCACGCCTCGATGGTCGGCGCGAGCGACCTGTTTATCTTTGCCGGCGAGCCTGACTATCAGGTCGCCATGCGTCTATGGGGACGGATGCGAACGATCACGACGCTGCCTTCCGCCGAAGGTCGCCAACTGCTGAACTACGTCAAAGCGCTTGCCGGGATCGATATCACCGAACGCCGTCGCCCGCAGGATGGCCGCTGGATCTATCGCGACGATGAAAAGGTGATCGACCTGCGTTTGAACCTGATTCCGACGCGGGAAGGAGAAGACCTTTCGATCCGTCTGCTGGATCGGGACAACAATCTGCTTTCCCTCGATCAAATTGGATTGGGGCGTTACGATCGCAACGCGTTGATGGAAATGTTGCAGTCGGAGTCAGGGCTCATCCTGGTAACAGGCCCCACCGGCACCGGCAAGACTACGACCTTGTATGCCTGCCTGCAGCACTTGAACGACGGTAATCGCAAGATCAACACGCTGGAAGATCCGATCGAATTCTCGCTGCCGGGCATCCGCCAGTCGCAGGTCAATCCGAAAGTGAATCTCGATTTTCCGGAACTGCTGCGAAGCGTGATTCGCCAGCAGCCTGACATCATCATGGTGGGCGAGATCCGCGACAAGGAAACGGCGATCACCGCCGTTCGTGCCGCCAATAGCGGTCACCTCGTATTCGCCACGCTGCACGCTCCGGTAGCGACCGGCGGCGTACAAAGTATGTTGTCTTTCGACATCCATCCTTATTTCCTGGCCAGTTGCCTTCGTGGGGTGATTGCCCAACGACTCGTTCGTACACTCGACCCGGAAACCCGCTTGCGTTACGAACTGGGGGAACACAATACCACGTTCGCCGATATCGAGTCGCTTCTCGAACCAGGCGAGGGAGTGTACTTCTACGGCCCAGACCCGACCGCCGAAAACGAAGGCTATTGTGGCCGGACGGCGATCTTCGAGATGGTGACCATCAACCGCACCTTGCGCGATGCCATCATTCAGCGTCAGCCGACGCACGAGATGGAAAAGATCGCCGAAGCGGGAGGCATGATCACCTTCCGCAAAGCAGCCATGCTGAAAGTCGCCCAGGGCGTGACTAGCATGGAAGAGGTGTTCAAGAATATTCCGGTTGAATACCTGGACCTGGACGCGAACGCTTAGGTTGTTGAGCGAAGTTGGTCGGACTATTTCCCGAGTTTCTTATCAACATCAACGCGCGATCCATCGATGATTCCGATGTAGCACGGTTTGAATTCGGTAACGTCGCTGGGATCCAAGATCCTGATCTTACCGAGGATTTCGACTTCTTCGCTTGGTTCAAGTTGGTCCATCTGACGTAAGTGCGGAATATCAAGCGCGATGTCAGTTTCGTCATCTCCCTTGATTAGGTTCGTGTAGTACTTCCCGACGAAACTACTGCTCGAGCCCTTTTCTGGTTGCTTTTCCGCCAGATTACCCGTCAAGATCCAATACTTGTCGTCATATTTCTCGGTCGCCGCCGCTCGGTCCTCTTTGATATCTTTCACGAGTTGTTCGGCCGTTACACGTGGGGCAGGCGATCCTCCAGCGACCACCTTCCCATTGTGCAAGCCGTTCAGTTTGTCGTAAGTCAAACGGAGCGTAACCTCGTCCCCTGGCTTCATCTTTTCCCAAGCTTCGGCCGGCGACTCTAAGCCAATGAAATCGTGTTTCTTGATATTGTAGATATTGACGGAGTCTGCGTCGTATGGCGCAGCAAGAGTAACATAGGGGATTGGGGAATCAGAACGTCCTCCATACTCAAAACCATAGACGATACCCGTGAGGTCAATCCAATGCCCCTGGAAGGCTTTCTTCTTTTCCTCGCCGTCTTCTTTCATATGGTCGATCAGCTCTTCGACTGTGAACGTCAGCACCGGAGCATCCTCAGGTAGTGTCTCCTCGGTGCTGTCTGTGTTATCAACGACAACTTCTTCGTTGATCATCTCTTCGGTCTCCTTTGCCATCGAAGGATTCTCGTCGAGGGTGTTTTCGGAAGAGGAATTGCATCCCAATACGGCGACCAAAAGAGCGCAGAACAGCAGCTTCGCAGGGTTCATGAAATGAGCTTTCTCATGGAGGGGTAACGCAGTGTAATAAGAGTAGGGCAAGGTCATTTTAAGGACGATCAAAACCGCCGCCAAGTTTTTTTGGGCCTCGTCGGCAGGGAATTGGAATTCCTGCCGGTTTTTATAGCGCAATTCCGTTGGATCGGAGGCAGGAAGAGAATCAGTCGTCGAACTGCTGAATCGTCACGGAGGTATTCGCCACGGTTGCTTCGTCGGTTACTTTGGCTTCTGCGGAAGAGCGTAAACCGCTACAACGATCTATCAGCGACTTCGCTTCTTGAAACCGGTAATACGCATCGACCACCGCCGGCGGCAGTTCGCGGGCTGCTTTCTCGGGCGACTGCTTCATCCGCTCGGCCACGCTCATTTCTGAGCGATCGTGCCGCACGATCGACGTGAGATAGTCGAGTGGTGAATGATGTCGGCGTTGGTTGATCTGGTCGGCGTATTGCCGTTGAACGCTTTGCCAGCGCGATTCGGCTTGAATGTAGCGGTCGGCGACCTGTGACGCGTGCAGGTCATCGCTTTGATACATGGCCAGCGTGAAGCGGGCTTCGGGCAAATCGACTTCTTGCGCCGACACACCAGGCACGATGGTCTTGCGAATCTTGGACTGGCAGCGAACCGTCATCGTATCGGCCGACCAGTTCTCGGGAACCAAGAGGACCACGCCCAAGACGGTCGTGCCTTCCAGGCTGGTTTGGGCCGTGCGGTGAAAGCGAAAGTAGACGCCGCGGCCTCGATGAATTGTGCCGCTGGCAGTCACCAGTTTCATTTCCGGCAAGACGTCAACCTTCTCGACCGTTGCATGCTTGGTGCCAAGTCCCAGCGATGCGGTGCCAGTGATCCCAGGCGGAATCGTTTCTTTGGCGGTCACGTCCGTCCCGATATTCGACTCGATTCGCTTTTCCTTCGAGATATTGCCGGCGTAAGGACTTTGCAGCGTAGTTTGCGGCGAGAAGTCTTCGATTTGGATGCGAGGGTTGTGTGGCTCGATGAAGAAGTTGGTTTCCAGCAAGTCGTCGTCCAGATCAGAGTCGACCAACGTCGAGATCATGATGTCCATCTGCACCAAGCGGTAGCCAGGCCGACTCTGGCGACACTCGTGTGTGGTGACATCATGCGCGGCAACCAAGAAGCCAACGTCGAACTGCACCGGGCTGTCGGCGTGAAGAAGGGCAGGGGAGAAGGCAATCGAACTGATTGCGATCAGTGTGCAAACCATGCGAACCATAGTTGGTGGCCTTTTCGATGCGTGTTGAAAACAGGCAATCGCGGCGTCTATGCAGGTCGCATTCCTTGCGAAGCAGAGAGTCCTATTCTTCCGTGCTGGCCGAATTCCATGCGGACGCACGTGCCGGTCAATGGAGCGATGTCCCTTGAGCAGTGCGTTTCGATCGATGTCATGCTACGTTACGCATCAGCACAGACAAGTGTTGGCGGCTGGGCAAAGAAAAACGGCCTGAAACAGGCCATTTTGTCGGTTGCTGGCAAGGCAACGCTAGCCGATGGAAACCTGGGCGAAGCTGGTGATCGACTCGTGCGCGTCCCCTTCTTCGACCGGTTTGTTGCCGGGACGGATGCTTAAACGGGTTTCCATGCCCGCCTCTTTCGCGGCGTCGAGCTCGGCAACGACATCGCTGATGAACAGAACCTTCTCGCCTGCTTCGCCCACTGCAGCCGCGATTGTCTCGTAGCTCTTGGCTTCCTTTTTCGGGCCGGTAGTCGTATCGAAGTGGTCCGAGAAGTAACCCAACAGATTGCCCGCTTCGCAGTGGCCGAAGAACAACTTCTGCGCGGCGACGCTGCCGGAAGAATAAATGCAGACGCGCATACCGGCCGAGGTCCAAGCATCGAGCGCCGGTGGAACATCCGGATAGACATGCGCAACCATCTCGCCGCTCTCAAAGCCATCTTTCCAGATCATGCCCTGCAGCGCCTTGAGCCCGGTCGCTTTGATGTCGCCATCCATCAGGCGGCGAATTTCAGCGGCCGTTTTCTCGCGGCGCTGGCTTTCGTCGGTTAGGTCGGCCGTCCAGGCGGCAAAGCTTTCGCTGCCGGCATCTTTGGCGATCAGATCGAGAGCCGGGCCAAGTGCCGGATCGTTCCAGGCCGATTCCAGGTAGGCGTCCAGCTTGCGCAGCACGTACGGAAACATGACATCGTAAACGAAGCGAACGCTCGAAGTCGTTCCTTCGATGTCGAGCAAGATAACGTTGTAAGGTGGCTTCATTAAAGCTTCACCACCGGATCGATATCGTCGGCCTTGCTCAGGTACTCAGGGCCCCAGCAAAGAGGCGAGTACTTTTCGTGAACGCCTTCGTCGATGTAATGGGGCGTCCAGCCGGAAGCGTCCTCGAACAGACGAATGCAGCGGATGTGGCGATCGCTGCAGAGATTGAACCAGTGCTGCGTATCGCGCGGCACGTTGATCAGGTCGCCCGTTTCGACCTGAACGGCGAAGACCGGTCCGTTTTCCGGATTGATATGAAAGACGCCGCGGCCTTCGACGGTAAAGCGAACTTCGTCTTCACTGTGGGTATGTTCCTTGCTGAACTTTTCCAGCAGGGCATCCAGGTTGGGCGTTTCCGGTGAAACGTTGATCACATCGGCCGTGACGAATCCGCCTGCCTTCTTCAGGCGTTCGATTTCTGGAGCGTACGTTTCCAGAATCTCTTCGTTGGTCGCTTCTTCGGAAAGACGGCCTTCGACGTCCCACTTTTCGTACCAGATGCCAAACGGCTTCAAGAAGTCGCAGATTTCCTGGACATCGGTAATCGTGCGGTTTTCGTCAGGAACGGAAATGCTGGCCATGGTGCCGATCTCTCCTTTCGCCTTTCAGGGCGAAACTCAATTAGTAAGTGACGTGTGCGGAAATGGTGTTGGCAGGGTGGTAACTAAGCCGGGCAAAGCTTGCCTTGTGCTGCCAGTTTACGCCCCAGGACTTCAAAGAGGAACTCATAAATCTCGATATGCCGCCGTGCCTCGGCCAGGTCTTCACCCCAGGTATACAGCCCATGGTTGCGAATCAAAAAGCCATGGATCGGCGGAAGCGATTCGTCGTGCAAACGCTTTTCAACCTTTTCGGCCAGGCGCGGAATATCCTGGGTGTTCTCGAAGATCGGGACATGTTCGGCATGCTGATGCGTTTTGATGCCTGCCAGGCCTTTGAGCATCTCGTATCCTTCGATCACAACTTCGCCACTATCGGCAAAGGTATCAGAAATCAGCGTTCCCCAGACCGAATGGGTGTGCAGAACTGCGCCGACGCCTTCCATCCGAGCCAGCACAACATGCAGCCCGGTCTCGGCGGACGAGCGAGGTTGATCGGTCGTCGGCATGTTGGAGGCATCGACCTGGTTGCCGTCGTAGTTACAGCGAACGAAGTCGTTGGCCTTCAAGCGACCTTTATCCATGCCGCTGGCAGTCACCAGCAACTGCAGCGGGCTGCGATTGACCACCACGCTGTAGTTGCTGCTGGTTCCAACCGACCAGCCGCGTTGAAAGAAGTATTGGCCAGTCTCCTGAAGTCCCTGGATCTCGCTTTCGAATCCAACCAAGGCCGGATGAGAGGGCGAGCTTTTGAGTGCGGTTTCGGTGGTCATGGAGTGTCTGGTTTCTCTCCTGACTCCCCGAGGCAATTCGATTCTGCCCAGGTCGTCAACGGAAGTTAAAGTCAAAAAGTTTGAGTTTAGCAAATCGGGGTACGGCTTCAACTGATCACTGGTTCGGGGCCAGCAGCAATCCAGGGGGCATCCTTAACTATGCATCCGGGGGTTTTCGTCTCCACTGGCAATGATGTCGGCCTCAGCAGCGGCTAATTCATCGAGCCGGGACATCACCTCGCTTTCGTCCGCGAAGTGCTTGGCCAGGCGAACATAAACGGCATGGTGGCGGGCCTCGGACTCGAACAGGCTATCGTAGAAATCGCGTAACTCTTCATCTGGCAGGTGCTTACGCAGCAGTCCGAATCGTTCGCAGCTGCGCGCTTCGATCAAACCGGCAATCAGCAGCCGATCGACGGCCCGGCTAGGTTCCTGCGAGCGGATCAGGTCGTGCAATTGGCTGCCGTAGTTACTTGGTTTGAGTCGGCGAAACTTGATTTCACGCTGTTTCAGAAGGTCGAGCACCATGTGAAAGTGCTCGAGTTCCTCGTTCACGATCGAGGTCATCTCGCGGCAGAGTTCTTCGTCTTCGACGTAGGCGAACATCAAGTTCAGCGCGGTGCCGGCCGCCTTTTTCTCACAGTGGGCATGGTCAATCAGCACCAGGTCGGTGTGCTGTTCAACCTGATCGAGCCAGCGACTGCCAGACTCTGATTTCAGATGGAGCATCAGTCTTGTTCCAAGGTTGCGTTACGCCTCTCAATGTAGTGGCACTTTCCTTGGAAAACGAGGGGTGCAGCGAACTGCCGGCGCAACGAAAAGTCCCCTGACAAACCTGCCAGGGGACTCGACAATCGCCCAATTGTCCAAGGCCGTTACCGATTAGAATCGGAATCCGATCGAGAATCCGGGGCTTCCGTAGTAGAAACCGTTACCGGAGTAGTAATAGGGACGTCCATAGCCGTAAGGGCCACCGTAGTACGAGCGGCTGTAATTGTAGATTCCAGGGCCACCATAATAGCCGCCGCCAAATCCGCCGTACCCACCGCCATAAACGCGACCGTAGCCGCCGTGGTGACCATAGCCGCCGTGGTGGCTGTATCCACCGTGATGGTATCCACCGCCATGTCCATGAGGTCCGCCAGCGTAAGCGGCTGCGCCCCCAAACATCAAACCAACGGCAACAATGGCTGCCAGCATTACAGATTTCATGACTTTTCTCCTACTGCGTGTAATTTCTTGATAGGCAACCCGCAGCAACGTGCTCTCGATTGCCTCTTGTCCGATTGTTTGTTCACTAATATTACGACGCACGGACTATGCCAAAGTAAGACGCAAGTAGCGTAAGTGACTTTGCTATAAGTGCTTGCAGCAAAAACTCCAGACAGGCAACTGGGTCTGGTTTGTTGTCCAAATGATAGCAATCGTCTCGAAATGAAAGGGGAAACCCTGGGCGTGCGAGGTTTGACCCGCCATTAGCGGCCCGATCGCAGCGGAATGGGGTGGTTGGGAAAGGTGTGTAAGTACTATCGATTTTATCGGTATTGTCCCTGCCCAACCCTCCAGATTGGCGAGCCGGATTTGGTGAATCTTCGCGTCTGCGACGGTTTTGCCACCAGCCAACGGGCCGAATCTGGAGGTTAGCTACCCACCTTGCGCTTTCTGCGACCGAACCTTTACGAGGGTCCCTTGAAGAGAAATCTTGGGGATTTCATGACTCGAGTGTGGGCAGCGAGATATGTCGAGCGATTCTGGGCAGCACAATTCGATCGATCTGGGCCGGGGCCAATCACAACTACCCGATTGGACGACCATCGAACTGCGTAACGGGAGCGCACCCGGCAAACGAGCGATCCTTTGGGTCTTGCTGAGCCTGATCCTGGCGATCTTGCTGTATGGCGCTGGATTGATCGGCCAGCCTAATCTTGATGTCTGGAATGGGCCCAATCCGGCGTTCATTTCATTTCTCGAGACGGTTGATGTCTTTGTTGGATTTGTGATCGGCGGTTTGCTGCTACTCAACAGACGCTTACATCGCGGGACCATCTTCTGGGTTCCGTTGACTTATGGCATCCTGTCGATGTCGATTCTCGATGCCTTTCAAACCCTTTTGCCGGCCGGCAAATCGTCGACCTTGCTTTACCTGGTCGCCAGTTTGGCTGGCGGATTGATCTATGCGCTGGTTTGGTATCGACCCCAAGCGAGCGAACGACAAAAAACAGTGGCCCGAAGCTTGGCCTTCGTGGTGGTGATGACCGGCGTTGTTGCCCTTCTGCGGCCGTCGGCAGTGCCTGAGGTGTTTAACAGTCAGGCCCTTTCGCGGTGGACAATGTTGTCGATGTCGGCGGGCGGTGTGTTGACGATCTTGGCCTCGCTTCGATTGGGTTACCAATACTATCGAGATCGACGTCGAGATGATATTCTCTTCGCCGCACACTGCCTGCTGCTGGGCAGCTCAGAAGTGATCTACATTCAGTCGTCTGAGATGGCCGATACGTGGCTGCTGGGGCACCTGCTTCGATTTGGTGCGTTTTTCGTTTTGCTCGGCTATACCATCGACACGATGTGGTCGCTTCAAGACGAAGTCATTTGTCATCACCTGAATCTGCAGCGATCGGCCATCGAAGCGAGACGTCGCGCCGAAGAAGCGATCGAAGAGCATCTGGCGTGGCGCGATATTATCAATCTCTACACGCTGATCTCAGTGACCGACAAGTCAGGTAAGATTGTCGATGTCAACGAAGGTTTCTGCAAACTGAGCGGATATACCCGTGAAGAGCTTCTGGGTCAGAATCATCGCATCGTCAATTCTGGCTATCATCCCAGGGCATTCTGGATCGAGATGTGGAAATCGCTCGTTTCTGGCAAAGCGTGGCGCGGCGAAGTCTGCAATCGTGCGAAAGACGGCACACTGTATTGGGTCGATTCGATCAACGTTCCTCAGACCGACCCCAAAGGGAATATTACCGGATACGTTTCCCTGCGTTTCGATATTACCCAGCGCGTTTCCGTTCAGGCCGAAGTCGAGGAAGCACGTTCCCAATTGGCTGAGCATCAGGATCGGTTTGAACGAGCCGTTCGCGGAACGTCGGACGGGCTGTGGGATTTGTACCCAGGTACCAACGTTGCCTGGTTTTCCAATCAGTTCAAGTGGCTGTTGGGATTCGAACCGGAAGAGTTCGACAAATTGAACATGGACCTGCAAGCGTTCATTGACCGTATTCATCCCGACGACGTTGGGGCAACGCTCGAAGCGCTCGATCGCCACTTGAAAGAGGGCGAGCGGTACGATGTTCAATTCCGCCTGCGTCAAAAGTCGGACGAATACTGCTGGTTCCGCTCGCGCGGGCTGGCAACGCGAGACGAAAAGGGCAATCCGATTCGTATGGCTGGATCGATTGTCAATATCAGCGACCAGAAGGATGCCGAAGAAGAACTGCGTAAGACGGTTGCCGAACTGCAGGACGCATACAAAGATGCCGAACGCCTGGCTATTGCCGCCACCGAATCCAGCCAGCAAAAGAGCGAGTTCCTGGCCAACATGAGCCACGAAATCCGCACGCCGATGACCGCCATTCTAGGGTTCACTGAACTGCTGCTTTCCGAGGAAGGGCTCGACAAGGCCCCGCCGGAACGCCGCGCCGCATTCGATTCAATCGATCGCAACGGCCGACATCTGATGACGGTCATCAACGACATTCTCGACATGTCGAAGATCGAAGCAGGCCGCATGACCGTCGAACGTATCCCACTCGAACCGCGGCAATTGGTCGAAGACGTTGTGATGGTTCTCCAGGAGCGGGCCAACAACAAGGGGCTCGAACTGAGCCTGCGTTACAAGACGTTAATGCCGGAAATGATCCATTCCGACCCGACCCGATTGCGTCAGATTCTGATCAACCTGACGGGCAACGCCATCAAGTTCACCGAGTCAGGCAAAGTGGCGATCGACGTGGCCTACGACCCGAGCGAGCAAGTCATCGAGTTCGGCGTGATCGATACCGGGATCGGCATGTCTCCGGAGCAAGTCGAGTTGATCGCCCAGTTCACTGCGTTCACGCAAGCCAGTGCCGGCATGACGCGGCAGTTTGGCGGAACAGGCCTGGGGCTTTGCATTTCCAATTCCTTGGCTCACCTGCTAGGCGGCAGCCTGACGGTCGAGTCGGAACAAGGAGTCGGCAGCCATTTCATCGTCCGCGTTTCCACCGCTCCGACAATCAGCGAGCCGGCGGAAAACGAAGGGCACTCCGATCAGCTCGATGAAAACACAAGCCAATCCTCCGAACAGCCAACTCCACCAGCGGCAGTTAAGAAGGAAGCCGTCTGGGACGAAGCGGCCGATCCAACTCCGCTGGCAGGCGTTCGCGTTTTGGTTGCCGAAGATGGGCCGGACAATCAGAAACTGATCCAATACTTTGTCGAAAAAGCAGGCGCCGAGGTCACGATGGTCGAGAACGGCAAACTGGCCGTGAAGGCAGCGCTGCGATCCGAAAACGATAACGACCCGTACGACGTGATCCTGATGGACATGCAAATGCCACTGATCGACGGCTACACGGCTACGCGTCAGCTAAGAACGCTCGACTATCCCCGCCCCATCATCGCCCTAACCGCCCACGCCATGACCGGCGACCGAGAAAAATGCCTGGAAGCTGGGTGTAGTGACTTCACGACGAAACCGCTTCAGCGGCACGAACTGATCGAGAAGATCATGCAAGCGGCCCGGGGGCCTCGGTGTGTTGGTTTCTAAATGAGGCCTTGTTCTCTTAGGCCGATTGAAACCTACGGATTGAGTTAACGTCGATAGTCAGGGGCTACTATGATGACGTCCGGCCAAGACCCCATGCGAATCCTCCCAAAAACGGAGGGTCTCTATTTTCGACAAAGAATTTCCCCTGCAATCGGTGGGTGCCATTTCCAGCCTAGGGGGAATTTGGTAAGATATTCTTACTAGTTGGAGGGAGGGGCCTATGCCACAGGTTTCAATACGTGAGCAGATTCTCGACTGTCTTAAACGCTTTCTTGAAGCAACCGGTAGGAGCGAAAAGCCACTTAATGACGACACCAATTTAATACGTGGGCTTGGGTTCGTGAGTGATGAAGGCATTGATTTCGCTCTTGATCTTTCGGAGGAGCTTGGCCTGGACCTGCCGCACGACTTTAATCCGTTCGTCCACCCAACGGGGCACCGCGGAATGCGTTTGGGCGAATTGGTAAAACTCGTCGAAGGATACGCTGCAACTTCAGGGGGGACATTATGAATACGGCCTCATCAAACCCTGAATCACTCGGGCAGCGTTTACGTTTAGCTCGGGAACAGGCTGGGTTATCTCAGGGGCAGGTTGCTCAGATGCTGGACTATCATCGGCCGACAATTTCGCAGATTGAAGCTGGTAAACGTATCGTTCGACCCGATGAGATTGAACGGTTTTCTGAGATTTATGCGGTAAAGGAATCTTGGATTCTTCGAGGTGACTCGTCAGTCGAAAAGGAAGCGGATCCGCGTATCGAAATCGCGGCTCGGGAGCTGGCGAAATTGAAGCAAGAGGATCTCGACTCGATTCTCAAGCTGATCAAGATAATGCGGACGGAAGGAGGAGATAAGTGACGGATCGTACCTCCCTCGGACGCATCGCGATGCACAACGCATTACAGTTGCGTCGGACTTTGTCTGTACCACGCGAATCGCCCGTAAATGCCTTTGATGTTGCAAACGCGCTCGGTGTCGAGGTTCGATTCGTCGATCGACCGTCGTTGGAAGGTATGTTCTTCAGAGGGCCAAATCCGAAAGTTCTTTTACCCTCTTGGACGCACCGGCCCACTGGAAGGATCTACTTTTCATGTGCTCACGAGCTAGGTCACTTTCGTTTAGGGCATGGTACACACGTTGATGAATACATCGAAGGGATGCGAGGGCACGGTCCCAAATCGGACAACGAGTTTAGTGCAGATACCTTTGCTACAAGTCTTCTGATGCCAAGGCAGGCGGTATTGACGCAGTTTACTAAACGAGGCTGGGAAGTAACTTCGGCGGGTTCTGTTCAGCTCTATATGGTAGCAGGGGAGTTAGGAGTTGGTTTTTCGACACTGCTAAAGCATCTTAGATATGGTTTGAAATTGACGGATGAGAAATGGTTGACCTCGAATCTTAGGGCGAAGCCAAAGGAAATTCGACAGGATGTTATTGGCGAAACAAATTCCAAGAGACTCGTCATTGTTGACGAGAAACGAGCAAATATTCCGATTGATATTGAAGTCGGCGATGAAATAGCAGTGCCAAGAGACCTCGTAGTTAAGGGGAACAGCACCGTTGTGGAGGTTGGCCACAACAGTTCCTTCTCTCGCTGGACTGGGACTTGTTCTGGGATTTCAGAGATTTTGATAAATGGACTTCGGCATCACGTTCGTATCGCACGACCTGGGTTCTGCGGAATGCTAAAGTATCGATTTCTTGAGGATCCTGAAGACTTATGAATCTCGCTTCGCCTCTCGTTATTGAGTCTTCCAATCTTTCCGTCGCTTGGGGGGAGGCGTTTCTTCACACATTCAATTTTCCGAAGCGACAACTTCGACCAATACTATTGTCGGTTATAGGATTATCTGGCGATGCGCCTTCCGAAGACCAGATAATGCGAAAGGCTCTGGACGCTGCATTGTTAGCAGGGGGAAAGAACAGCGTCCGAGTTTCAGGTCTCACGATCTTTCCATACGATATGTGGTCGCGTCGGGGTAAACCCTCATGTCTTGAATTCTCAGAATTATGCGTTGAGAAGTATTTGCCTCGGCTAAAGGCGCTCGACCAACGAAATCGTTATGGCACCTACTTCGAGAGAATGATGAGATTTACGGGGGCACAAAAGGGGCTCGTAAAGTCTGTTAATCAACTTGATTTTGTGATTGGCCTCTTGAAACGCGAACGTCGATCGCGACATACAGCATTGCAGATTGCCTGCTTTGATCCAGTGAAAGACCACACCGGGCAGTCAGTCCGTGGATTTCCATGCCTTCAGCAAGTTGCCATCATTCAGGATGATGAAGGCAAAATCGCGATCAATGCGTACTACCCTTCTCAATACATTTTCGATCGGGCTTATGGAAACTACCTTGGGCTGTGTCACCTTGGACAGTTCATAGCCCACGAATCAAATAAGAATCTTGCACGACTTAATTGCTACATTGGTCAACCGATCCTCGGTGACATATCAAAAGGTAATCTTCAAAGTCTCGCCATGCTTGTGCAAACGCAGAACAATGCCCATTCTGATTCGGGAGCAGATGTTGGAACGTGAATTAACATTCCGTGAGTATCAACGTGAGGCAGAGCGAACCGATCAAACCTCAACCGATGGTGTTGCGTCTATTATGGTCCCATTGCTTGGCCTTGCGGGAGAAACCGGTTCGCTTCTGACCGAGTATAAGAAGTGGTTACGAGAAGGCGATCGCTACACGCCTTTTACGGACCAAGTATCCGAGGAGCTCGGCGATATTCTTTGGTACCTATCGAATATTGCAGGGAAGGCCGGTTTGGACCTCCAAGAAGTGGCTGAGGAGAACCTTGGGAAGCTACATGATCGATGGCCACGTCAAGACAATCAGGGACAGCAATTATTTGCAACGACGCGGTATGATGACGCATTCCCTGAAGGGGAGCGTTTGCCACTGAGATTACATTTGGAGTTTCGAGAGGAAGAAATCGAAGGCATCTCGAAGCTGGTCATCATTTGCAATGGTCAACAATTCGGAGACCCATTAACCGACAATTCTCACGTGGATGATGGTTACCGCTATCATGATGTTTTTCATTTGGCTTGCGCTGTGATTCTTGGGTGGTCGCCGATCGTGCGCAAACTCTTGAAGGTTAAGAGAAAGTCGGTGACGCATATTGATGAAGTAGAAGATGGAGCTCGAGCTTCGATCATTGAAGAGGCTATTTCCGCATTCGTGTTTGGCGCTGCTCCGGATTATTCCTACTTTGAGGATGCCAAATCAGTTGAGTTTGGGATTCTCAGAACCATTAGGGTCATGACGCGATCACTTGAGGTAAGCGACAAAAGTCTTCGAGACTGGGAAGATGTGATAATACAGTCCTATCGGGCGTGGAATCTGCTCATCAAAAATCGAGGTGGTGTAGTAATTGGTGATGCATCAACTAGATCGATAAGTTTCGTGGGACTTGATAAGTGAAATCTGCTCAGACTGCGTGATGGTCTGAGCGATTTGCTGTAAATTCCCGTAGTCGCGTGTTCGATGCTAGATACAGTGGGTGTCGCGGACAACCTACCTTAGTCGTTCCAAGACAGTACGGATTGGCTAAGCGTTTAAGTACCTCATCGTCCCGATTTAGCAAACGACCATGATTTCCCCAAGCAACTACAACAAGATCGGAATCCTTACACTCTCGTTGGATCCAGTAGTCGTTTTGAGGTCCGATCGGGTCATCAACTATTTTCAAACGTAATGGGCTGGTTGACCGAAGACCAAAAAGATTAACTAATACAATCGATCCATATCCCCAACTTTGAGCGAATCCAATACATCGGCGGACGGTTGGGTCATCGTATTTTTCGTTAGCGGTCGATGGATTTAGCCCCAGAATCGCAATTCTGGGAAGCGAGCTGTCCCAAACTCGCGAAAGACTATATCGAAAATTCAAACAGCGTGAAAAATGAGCGGACTTTTCCATCTAATCTTCTATGCACTGGCAGCATTTTAATTCGTTGGTGTACGTGTTGAAAATGTTATACCGCTCGGTCTCGAATCCAACATCCCCAAGTCAGAGATTGAATTCAAGTCGTTAATCCATCTCGGTTGTGGATACGGAAAGAATTCCTGTTTTTCGACAGTTCCCGCTGTGGTCGATGGCGCTTCCCAGCCCAGAAGGACCAACTCTCTTTTGCGGCATAGCCCCACAATTCAAAGACGCTCAAACTTCGTCACCTCTAGCCACCAGCCCACAAAAAAAGCCAGCCGTTAGAATTCTAACGACTGGCTTTTTCGCTTCAAAAGCGAGGCCGACGGGGATCGAACCCGCAACCACCGGATCGACAGTCCGGTACTCTAACCAATTGAGCTACGGCCCCAACTGCTGTTGAGATAAATTAATATAGGCCCAAGCGTCTGAAACTCAAGGCCCCCCTGGTGAAATCTTGCTCACAAATCGCTCACGGTCCTAACTGTGGCCGGAAATGCCAGTTAGGACGTTTCTTATGACCCTTTGCGGCTCGGCAGGGTTCGCCTAAACCGAGCATTCTGACCGGTTTTTTCGACATACCCCCTGATTGTGACCTAACGTTTCGAAGTGGAACCAGGTTCACCCCCTTACTTCAGTCACCCTCCGGGGACTTTCTCATGCGTGATTTTGTTTTTCAGGTCGTACGCGAAACTGAACACTTTGTCGTAGGCATGGGGAAGGTCGAATGGACCATCGCGTTTGCTGTGGTCGTCGGCTTCGGCTGGATCTGCATGCAGGGCGTGGGAGGCAAGACCCGCGGGTAGGGCAGGGACGAACCGTTTCCAATTCAAACAGACATCAGGGGCATTGATCGAGAAACCTTAGAGCCTTCAGGAAAGTGCCAGTATGGAAGACTGGATTTTAGGAATTCCGACCCCGGTAGCCATGGCGTTGATCGCCTTGATCGGCTACTTCCTCGGCAAGCGAAACAAGCAACCGGTATCGGCCGAGCAAGCCTATGCTCGTCGCGAACTCAAGCGCGCCAAGGCGATCGTTAACCAGTTGGAAGAAATCTCGCGCGAAGTACGACGCAATCTTTCCGTACACCAGTCGAGCATTGCCCACTTCAAGGATCGCATCACCTCGATGAGTTCCGAGGACAAAGAATCAAACCAGTCGTGGCAAACCCTCTGCGAAGAGGCCGAACGGATGCTCAGCCCCACGATGCGGCTCTCGTCCCAGATCGCCAACGCCTACGACGAAGTTCGCCAACAAGCCAATCTGCTGATGACGTTTACCGAGTCGCGCACCGATCCGCTGACCGGTCTAAGCAATCGCCGCGCCTTGGACGATAGCCTGGAAAGCCTGTTCGCGATGAAAGATCGGTACGAACTGACCTTCTCGCTCTGCATCATCGACGTCGACCACTTCAAGAAGATCAACGACGAATTCGGCCACCTGGAAGGGGACCGCGTTCTGCAGGAAGTGGCCAGCCTGATCGACAACGCCGTCCGCGAGACCGACGTGGTGGTCCGTTACGGCGGAGAGGAATTCGTGGTGCTGATGCCATCGACCAACCTGGCTGGCGGTTTGATCTTTGCCGAACGTGTTCGGGAAGCTGTGCAGCAGAAGATGAAAGTGACCGTCAGCGGCGGCGTGGCCCAGGCCAGCGCGTCAGACGAACCGCAAACATTACTGGCGCGTGCCGACTCAGCCCTTTACCGAGCCAAGGCCAACGGTCGTAACTGCATTTACTTCCACAATGGAACCAGCGTCGAACCGCATCCGCTGCCAGGACACGAAAAAGTTCTGGTCGACGTCGACGACGAAGAAAACCTGTTGGCAGAAGTTCGCTCGCTCGAAGAAACGCTCCAGAATCGCATGTTGGAGCACCATCCCGAAGTGGAAACTCGCGAGGTCGAGGCCGTTTAGTCAGACCGCCTCATGAGGAGTTCTTCAGGAAAAGAAAAAGCGGGGCGTTACCAGACGCCCCGTTTGCGATCGAGCCCGTAGTTTTCGGCTCGCTCTTGATCTTCTTTCGCCTGATCAGGTTTGCCAAGCTTTTCGTAGGCTGCTGCTCGGTGTGCGTACAGTACGGCCAAGACCTGCTTCAATTGGTTGTCAACGAAGGTAAAACTTTCGGAAGGATTGGCAACTTGCTGGGGCGTTAGCTTGGCAATCATTTCGCTGCGTTGGTTTTCCAGCGAAGTAATCGCCGCATCCAGATCTTTCACCGCGCCGTCCAGGTCGCCGGCAAAAACCTTCAGGTAGCCCCGGGTGTCGACGTAGCCCGCTTCCTCGCCATAGATCTCGATGGCACGTTCGATGTCTTTCATGCCTTGATCGATTTGCTCAGGCTTGGCCTGATCCTCGGCGGCGGCCATGGCGATGGCATAGGCCCGCTGATTGAGCGCGCTGTGCATGTGCACCGTTTGCCTTTTCTCAGCCAGGTCGACGATTTTATCGGCCAGGAACAACGAACCGTCGTGCTGCCCCATCCGCGAAAGGAGAAAACTGGCTTGTCGCAAGATGTCAGGGTTCTCTTTGCCAAGTCTGATTGCTTCTTCGATCTGCTTGCGGGCTTCGGTCTCTTCGTCGAGGCGGAAATACATTTCGGCTTCGTTGAGCCTCAATTGGGGGTCGTCTGGCGTCAGCTTGATCGCTTCGACCGCTAACCGTTTTGCTTCGTCGAAGTTCTCGGCATCGAAAGCATTGACTGCCTGAGCCCAGGTAAAGTGTGCCATCGATTCGGAGCTGAACCACTGGAAACCGAAGTAGACGGCAATCAACAGCAACACCACGAACAATAGGATGAATTGCGAACGACGTGTGCTTGCAGCAGGGGGCGCAGGATTGGGGGCCGCAACGTTAGGTTCGTTGCCGTTGGAATTCTCTTCCGGGATATAGGTCTCGGTCATGGTGGGCTCTGCCGCTTTGGGCTGAAAAAAAATTGGCAAGCCAACAAGTGTGCTTGATCGCCTCTATTCTACCAGAATCAGGCCGTCGTGGAGAACAATGGCGAAGTGTTAGCCACTAGGTATCAGTCGGCAATTTGCTGTCTATTTGACCCGGCAAAAATTGATTGACGCCTCATTGCGGAGGGTCTACATTCGCCAGAATAGCGACCTCAATTCACCTTAGGACACTTCGCCGATGTTTCTCTCCGTTTCCATCGATCGCCGATTGATACTGATCTCGCCGCCGCGATACGGAATTCGGTAGCGGCAAGGTCACATGGAGAAGGAAGCGTGGGCCAGGCCTGATGAAAATCGAGGTCGCGTCTTTTCCCCCACTAGCTTTCTCTCAGAATTCTTCATTGAAAGGAGAATCTCCATGGCGCTCTTCGAGGTGGAAACCAACGCTCACATCGTCATCACCTGGGCGAATGATGAGAACGAAGCCAAAGGTCAGGTCTACGACAATTACCCAGAAGATGACATTGTTCGCATATCGAAACGGCCACGGACTTCGTGGGTTATCTCGAAAGCGGCACTCGGGCTGACCACAGGGCCAATGGACCCATGCGTGGTTGCACGCGAATGCCTGTCGAAAGCGGAGGGAGACAAGGTCCACGCGATTCGACTCTACATGCATGAGACTGGCAACGACTTGAGCCAGGCCCGCAGGGCAATCGAGTCGAATATGGTGATGGGCTGGTAGGTTCCTGAAAGAACTACCTTCCTTCCCCCTAACGCTTAGTTTTCTTTCACGCTTCGCTGGATGCTGCGGCAGCCCTATTCTGCCGTGGCATTCTGCATTTTATCTTGGCCGCTCAGCCCACAGCTGCATGTGGTGTCTAATGGTTGCTGGCATTCGCCGGAGCATTTTCTAGCTGGCCGATTGGCTTTCTGATTGTTCTTCTCAGGTTTCCGTATTTTTACAAGATGCCCCGGATTTCGCCGAATTTGAGTTATCAATCGGCGGGAAATGGTTCGATGAACTAGAAGCATCGATTTTTCTTGGGAGATTGAGCCATGAATCAATCCAAAAACGATAAGAACGGAAAATGGATTTCCGTTAGTGCTCCCGGAGGAATGGCCAGGCAGGTTTTCGTCGATGTCTTTGATGCGACCGAACATGCCTGGAAGCGAGTTGGCACCTTCGCCGATCGCGCTACCGCCGAGAAGCAAGTGATGATGTTGAAGATCAAGGGAGGTCTTTCTCGCATCATTCACCAAACGTTCTGTCCTACGGGACGCTAAACAGAACGTCGAGCCGGTTTCCAATCGGGCTCGAAGAACGCACTTACAAAACCACGCCTATCTGGCTGTTGCCATGGGCGTGGTTTGTTCTTTTGAATTCAGCGTTCTTCGCTTGGCGCGGCGCATGAAAAAAGGGAGTTACCTTGCGATAACTCCCCTTCGTGGTTGTTGTGCTCTCGATGAGCTTTAGCGGGTATAGGTCGAAGTCGTCGGATACGACTCCATGCTTCCGTAGCGGGAAGTCGATCCGCTGGTGGTTGTGGTGTAATCAGCTGTGCCGCCTGGGCGATAGTGCGAATCGCTGCCGATCGGTGCCGTGGCCGAAGCGGTCTGATACGTTGGGCTGGTCATCGCTTCGTAGTTGTTCGGGTTTGGAGCAGCCGTGTTGGAGTAACTGCTGGTCGAAGGATACGAAGTCGAAGACTGGTAGCCACTGGTCGAAGGATAGCTGTCGGTCGACGGATAGCTCGACGTTGGGGTCGAGGTCGATGGATAAGTCGAAGTCGACGGGTAGGTCGGGCTTGGCGGAGTGGCTGGAGACGTGGTGGAAGTCGATGGGTAGCTTCCGCTTCCGCTGCCAGTGTAGCTTGAACCGCCGGTATAGCTCGAGCCGCTGTATTGTGACGAACCGCCAGTGGTTGGCGAGTACGAAGCAGGAGGCGTCGAGTAGCCAGCCGGTGCGGTGCTGCTGTAAGCTGAGCTGTTGGTGGCGCTGGCCGTGTACGCAGCCGGCGAAGTGCCATAGCTGCTAGGCATGCCTTGTGGTGGGTTGTAGGCACCAAAACCAGCTTGTGGCGTGGTATTGTTACTTGCCATCGAAGCCGAGCTACTTGGTGCTCCGCTTGGACTCGACGAATAGAAACCGCGTTGCGGCTGCATCGCCGTCTGACCGGCACTTGGCTGTTGATAGTTGTAAGGGCTGGCCGAAGAAGCACCGCCAGCGGCGCCTGCCAGGTAGTTTGGAGTCACCGACGAGCGACCTGCCAACTGGGCCGGCGAAGGAGTCGGTGTCGAAGTCGAAGAAGGTGAAGCAGCGAACTTCGGTGCTTCCGAGGCACCGGCAGCCGCTTTACGCGGTGCACCCCAGCTGGCAACGTAGTTGTAACCAGGCATTGATTTGCAACCGGTAGCAGCAACGGATGTGACGGAAACGACTACCGCAAAAAAAAGCGACCAGTGATTGGTTTGCATTCGCATGGCGTCCCTGCCTTCGGATGTGCAGGAGATGGCAGCAAGGATCCGTCCTTACCGTCCAACTCGTTGTCTGGTGACCCAAGTTTGATTCTGCCGTCCTCTGCCAGCATGGCATGCTGACCGTGGCAAAAATCATATTCCTTTGTTTTTTGATCGGAACGCAGGTTGAACACCTTCAAACATTCCGATGCGAATTCCTGGAATACTCCGCCCAGCTTGACACTGAATCCAGAAATCGTGGGGGATAGTAGTAATGGGCCTGAAAGTGGTCAATGCCAGTGTCGAGAAGATTTCGATTCCCACGAAAAAAGGCCTGGAATCCAAGCGGATCCAGGCCTTTGAGGTAATTGACATTGATGCGACTGCGTTGCTGGCAAATCGGCTTCCCGAAGGAAGGCTTCGCCAGTCAGAGGGAATTAACCCTTGGCAGCGGCAAAACGCGACGCGACTTCGTCCCAGTTGATCACATTGAAGAACGCCGAAATGTAATCAGGACGTCGGTTCTGATAGTGGAGGTAGTAAGCGTGTTCCCAGACGTCCAGACCCAGGATCGGAGTCTTGCCTTCCATCAGGGGCGAGTCCTGGTTCGGGGTGCTGGAAACTTCCAGCTTGCCGCCTGAGACGCTCAGCCAGGCCCAACCGGAACCAAAGCGAGTGGCGGCCGCGTTGCTGAACGCTTCCTTGAATTGGTCGAAACCGCCCAGTTCGGCATCGATGGCCGCTGCCAGTTCGCCCGAAGGAGTACCGCCGCCGCCTGGCTTCATGATCGTCCAGAACAGCGAGTGATTGGCGTGGCCGCCGCCGTTGTTGCGAACGGCACCGCGGATGTTTTCAGGAACCGAATTGATACCGGCCACCAGGTCTTCGACCGATTTGCTTTCCAGGTCGGTTCCTTCGATGGCTGCGTTGACCTTGTTGATGTAGGCCTGATGATGCTTGGTGTGATGGATTTCCATCGTCCGTGCATCGATGTTTGGTTCCAGAGCGTCGTAAGCGTACGGCAACGCGGGAAGTGTGTAAGCCATGTCGAGATCCTCTTCTTATCTTCAATGGGTGTCGTAACGGGCCAAGGCGATCGTCAGACAATTCTCGATCCGGAAAGCCGCCCCCGGAAAGTGGCCTGACTTGCCGACAGAATAACGCATCCCCCAGGCCGAGGCAATCAGCCGTTGAGAACAGTTATTCCATTGGTAACGACTGGCGGGAATAAATCAATCGGGTGAAATCTAAGTGGAACCGGTTTCTACAAAGCGGCAACAGGCTGGGAGCTTAGGGAGGACTTGGCAACTAAACTTTCGTATCGTTATTCCCCGAGAATACCTGGACAGAGGCCCCTCGAATGACTGTTGCCACCAATCTGATCGATTGCACTTTCACTAATCAGCAACTGGAAGAGCAGCCGCTGACCGCCCAGCATCACCTGCTCGAATCGGGAATGTTCGACGACGAACATTTGATCCGCGTGCTGGACACCCATCCGCGTGACTACTTGAATGTGCACACGATGGGGACCGACGAGTCCTCGAACCAATGGCGCGAAGGGGACGCCTCGAAGCTCAACGGAGAGCAGTTGTGGGAGGCCACCAAGGCAGGCCGCCTATGGCTCAACGTCCGCAACATGGCTCAGCATCACGCTGACTTCCGCAAGCTGATCAACGACCTGTACGATGAAATCCAGGAGAAGGCCCCTGGCTTCCATGCCATGGAGCGTTCCGCCAACCTGCTGATCAGCAGCCCTCGCGCGCTCGTTTATTACCACCTTGATATTCCCTGCAACATGCTATGGCACATGCGCGGGGTGAAGCGTGTGTGGGCTTATCCACCGCGCAACGATAAGTTCGTGCCGCAGCAGAAGGTCGAGGATGTCATCTGTGGTGCCTGCAATGAAGAGCTCGACTATCGAGCTGAATTTGATGATGAAGCCATGGTCGTCGACCTGCAGCCAGGTCAGATGGTGACCTGGCCGCAAAACACGCCCCATCGGGTCAGCAATCTGGAAGGGCTCAACGTTTCGCTCACGACCGAGCATCTTACGCCGAAAGCTCGTCGGCGGATCAAACTGTTCCGCGCCAATCGGTTCATGCGGCACACGTTCGGCTGTCAGGATCTTTCGCAAAACACCGAGGGCATCGACTACACCATGAAGGTGTTGTCGTACTCGGTCGTGCGGGCCTGGCAGAAACTGTTCCCCAAGAAGGCGGAAGGGTATCACTACCCGGTCACCTTCAAGCTCGACCCGAGCAAACCGGCCGAGATCCAAGAGGTCGCCCGGTAGGGTCGGGGAACCCAAAATCAGTGAGCCGTCAGTTCACGGTTCACTTCGTCGACCTGCCAACAGTATGTCAGGCAGTCGTAGATCCAGCCAAAGCCCATCAGGCCGGCAGTCACCAGCCAAATCAGGCCGGTGACCCATTTGCCCATGTAGAATCGGTGAATGCCTAGATACCCAAGGAACACCGTCAGCAGCCAGGCAATGGTGTAATCGATCGGGCCTGATTTGAAACGCGCATTGCATTCGGCATCCATCGACGGGATGAGAAACAGGTCGACAATCCAGCCGATAAACAGCAGTCCCAGGGTAAACATCCAAAGCAGACCCGTAAGTGGTTTGCCATAATAGAAGCGGTGGGCGCCAAACACGCCGAAAGCCCAGGCAACGTAACCGACGACGATCGAGTGGGTGTTATTGGTCGCGTTCATGCCGTATGTCGGATCCTTTCGCCGAAAATCAGGTTGTTCGTTTCGTTGTACATCTAGTAGATTCGCTGGCTTGGCAAGAAGCTTTGGAGTTAGCTGGAGCAAATCTTGAAGACAAAGCAAATCGATGTGTTTTTGCTGCCTGAACTGATGGGCAATGCCGACATCAGCGGGACAACGGCCGCTGTGATCGACGTTTTGCGCGCCACCACGACCATCGTGCATGCCATTGCCCACGGTGCCGATTTTGTCACACCTTTATTGACAATTGAAGAAGCAAAAGAGGAGGCCAGCAAGAATAAATCGGCGCTCCTGGGCGGCGAACGGGGAGGGGAGCGGATCGAGGGCTTCGACCTGGGCAATTCGCCCGCCGAATACACGCCCGAAGTGGTTGGTGGGCGGCAAATCCTCTTCACGACCACCAACGGCACCCGAGCGATGCAGGCCTGTCGCCAGGCGAGCGAGATCTTCATCGCCGCATTCGTCAACCTGACGTCTCTCTGCAACGACCTGGCCGATCACACGCACATCTCGGTCGTGTGTGCCGGCACTGACGGCGAGATCACCCGGGAAGATGTCTTGCTGGCCGGCGCGATCGTCGATCAATTGACCCTCGAAAAAGACAACTCGGTTGGCCTCAACGACCAGGCCCAGATCGCCGCAGACGCCTGGCAAGATGCCAAGATCGGACTGACCAGAACGACGTTGACCGAGCGTCTGAAACAAAGCCGAGGCGGTCGCAACGTGCTCAGAATAGGCCTGGAAACCGACATCGAAATCGCCGCCACGCTCAACAAATTCGAGGTGGTCCCCAGATTGGACCCTAAAACCTGGAAAATCACCGCTTCCTGAGCGAAACAAGGTCCGCAGCCGCAAGATCAGGCCAGACCACCATTTATACAGATGCCAGCTGCCAACTCACCCAGATCAGGCCTTGTTTCAGGAAGGCAGAGTTGGCATATTGTTAGTTTTCCCCAACCACCCGGGCCGCCCCTAAAGCGAACCGGAATCTGTCGATGGTGTCCGAAAGGTCATCAGGCGAGCCAAGCCAAAGAGGAATCGAAGGCGAAGCGAGCCAGGGAAAGAATCAAAATCTCGGGGTATAGCGCAGCCTGGTTAGCGCGTTTGACTGGGGGTCAAAAGGTCGCAGGTTCGAATCCTGTTACCCCGACTGAGGCGAAGCCTCAGTAGAGAGTAGAGGGGAGAAAGTAGAGCAGTCGAAGGAGCAGATCATCGCGGTTCAAACGCCGTGGACGCTTCCAAATCACGCCGCTCACCTTTCTCCCTCTCTACTCACCTTCTTAATGTAGCGAAATGACGTTCGCCTTCGAGAAACTTCTCATCTGTTGAAGGGCGATCAATTTCGCATATGCATCGGCGGTCTAATCTTCCACGCGGAGCACCAGGCAATCGGTTAACTCAACAACCTTGGCTTGAGCATGCTGCCAGGCAGCGAATCCCCCTTCGATGTGGCAAACGTTGCGAATTCCCATATCTTGTAGCGTTGCCGCGGCTAGTGCTGATCGGGCTCCCGCTTGGCAGTAGAGAACAATCACGCGTGCAGATAGAAACTCATCTAAACAGTAGGGACTTGTCGAATCAACGCAGAACTCCAGAATTCCCCGCGGAACGTTAATGGCATCGGGAATCATGCCATCGCGTTCTAATTCATGGTATTCACGAATATCGACTAACAAGACGTTTGGCTCGAGTCGTTTTTCGCGTGCCTCTTCTACGCTAATCGTCACGATTCGTTTCATCGCCGCTTCTACCATGTCTCGGGCGTGCATTGAATGGTTCATAACGACTAATCCTTTTCGAAGACGGTCGATGGAGAATTAAGTGGCTTGGCAAACATCGCCGTGACTTCCTGTTCTCGAACCTTCTTGGCGAGTGCGAGAAGAAACACCTTGAACAGAATTCCGCTAACGCAACAAGAAAGCGTAACAGTAAAAAAAGCGGAAACTGTCAGGTCGATCAGTAGGTAGTTGCTACGGACCAAGATTGGACGGTAGATCGCGATTCCAAGGAAGATGATCCAGTGCTTAATGCAATAGAAACACTGGAACAGGTAACCCAATTTGGGGTGGAGATTCTTCGTCCACTCACGCCATTGAGCGAATATTTCGGTCTGAGAAATGGTAATCGAAATACTGCTCGCTGCGACGGCGATAACGAAGCAACACCATAGCGTGGTCCAATTCATACCGACGCCATACTTGCTGCTTGGGCCACAAAGTCATCAAATGCTTCGACTGCCCGGGCTCCGTAGTAGTGAGAAGGACCGCCTCCCATCATCACGGCGACCGAAGCCACTTCCAGAATCTCTTCCCGCGTGCAACCTTGTTCAAGGCATGCCTTCAAGTGGTAGGCGATGCACCCTTCGCAGCGGGCTGCAATTGCCAACGCGGCCGCAATCAATTCCTTGGTCTTGTACGACAGTGCTCCATCCTTGCAAACCGCCTTTTGAATTCCGACGAATGCCTTGCCAAATTCAGGCAGCCCTTCGTTGAATTGCCCGGCGATGGATGGCATTTCTCCTGAGATTTTCAACCATTTCGACTTTTCCATGAGTACCTCGCTTTTCATAAAACCAAATGATTTACCGATGAAACGCCGTAGACGTTCGTCGCCCCAAAATGGATTTTTGTACTACAACTTGTGGAGCAGGTGCTCCATAAGTGGATTATTGGCATTTGCCCAGGTGTCGTCAATGGCAATTCTGGAGTGAGTGATCTATAATTCAGGAAGGAGTAATGGATCATGACTAGAACCGGTAGACCACGGGAATTCGATCGCGACGAGGCGGTCCGTACGGCGATGCATCTCTTTTGGGAATACGGCTACGAAGCCATTTCGGTAGCGGAGCTCCAGAAAGAATTAGGGGGGATCTCCGCGGCCAGCTTTTACGCTGCGTTCGGGTCAAAGCTAAAGCTATTCAAAGAAGCAATGTCCTTATATATGGCAACATGTGGCGATATCGTTGCCCCCTTGAAAGACCCGGACCAGTCACCCCGAGATGCGATCAAGCAGACACTCCGCCGTGCCATCGAAGTGCAAACAGGTACGACTCATCCAAAGGGATGCATGGCGGTCGTTGCCGGAATGAATCTGTCTGAAAAGAATCAGGAGATTTTAGAGGTGGTAGAGAGCGCGCGAGCTGAAACCCGCAAAGCTATCGCGGACTGTATCACGCGAGCGGTGAAGATTGGCGAACTCCCAAAAAAGACAAACCGAGAGTCTGTGGTCGTCCTGTTCGATACGTTCATCAAAGGAATTGCTATCGAGGCACGAGATGGAATATCGACTGCGGCTCTTTTGAAGTCGAGTGAGGTGTTAATGGCAACCTGGGGCCAGTTTGCGTGAGTGGACAGGGTGAATCGGGCGGATGGCACTGCCGATCAAACTTCCTGCCCAAGCCTCCCAAGGTGTGCCACTACCGCCCTCGGCAGCGTGAATGCGATGTACGCTCAATCCTACAGACGATATCCTCGGGACGAATCGGTCTAAGTTAGTTGCATCCAGCCAGAGCCCGGAAGAAAATGTCTTGTATGCCGACTTGCCACTTCATACTGCCGAGGGGCTCATTTTGCTTTCGGGCCTTTAGGCGGCGCCCCGATTTCTTCTGCCTTATTCTAGATTGATCGACCACAACAACCCCCGGGTTGTTACGAAGACTTCCTTGCCAACGATCAACGGGCTGTTCTCCACCGTTCTGCGGAAATGGTATCTCGCGCAGCATTTGGGGGTATCTGCCAGCGAATAACGTATCAGTTCGTCGTCGCTGCAAACGAAAATCTGGCCGTTCGCAATTTGCAAGCTTCCCAGTAACGATGCCTGGCCTCCGATCGATTGGAGCGACAGTTCTTTGCCATTTTTCGCATCCAGTACGATCAGCTTTCCTGATCGAGAAACGCCGTAGAGGCGTCCGTCATGATAGGAGAGTTCGCCAGAGGTTTGCCCGAATTGTTCATTCTCATACGTCCAGATGACTTTGGGCATCTTTCCTTTTGCGATAGGTTTCAAGTCGATGGCGAGGATCTGGCCGACGATCTGTGTTTCCACATCTTGGCACAGTGATACGAAGAGCATTTCGTCATGAACCGTTGGTTTGGCGTCGAAGAAACACTTGGTTCCTCGTCGATAGGGAGTCCAGTTGGTTCGGCCTGGCGGATTGCATGGTAAGGACCAAGCGATTTTTCCGTTCTTGGGATCGACCCCATAGAGGACTCCATCACCTCCGGGGAACACGATCTGGTTGGAACCTTCTACACTTACGAGAACCGGCGATCCCCATTGCCCGAGAAGGAGTCCTTCGTGCGGCACCTCGGTTTTCCAAATCAATTGACCAGAATTCTTGTCCACAGCGATAAAGGAAGGTGCGTTTGGCGGGAAACGGGCAGGAAAGCGATTTCTATAACCAAATGTGGTTCCATGGCCTGTTAGGCAATAGACATTGTCTCCGTAGATCAGTGGCGAACAAGTTGGATTGCCGATGTCGGGAGCGTCTCGCTTGAAAACCCCAAGTTCGGACACCATGTCAAATGCCCAAGGTGTTGACATTCCGCGGCCATGATTGAGTTGGGAAAGTTCCAAGGCAACCAATTCGCCTCGGTTGCTTACATAGAATCCTCTGTCTCCATCGATGGAAAGCCGGGACTTGATCGCTTGGCCGGGCATGTCATTCGCGCGATGTGGCAATCGCGAATGAAATTGACTGTCGACCAGTAATCCGGTGCGAGCATCCACGCAAAGCATCGCCGTCCCACTTAGACCGCTACGGTCATTGCCTTCCATGTTTCCGCCAAACAGCAGGAAGTTTTTGTAGTAAGTCATCGGGCCGGTCGAATATCCGATCTTCGCCGTCCAGTTAACTAGCTTCGGTCCTGAGGATTCCTCCAAGTTAAAAACTTCTACCGCCCCGTCAGAGGCGTTGCCGCCGAACGCATCACCATCGGTTGGTGCGGCAATCGAATCCTGTGCGATCAACATCTCGCACGTGAATTGTAGGCAAATGATTAGGACCAATGAGAAACGTGGCATCGCAATCCCCCCTCGTCTTCTACCGAGCAGTCAGGCTGAGCTTGAACCACTCGCGATTCCGTTGTTGCTTGTTAGGCTGACAACCTTCATCCTATAGGTGATTTGATGGTCACTCCATAAAAAAGTTAGTTTGCCATGGACGTTAACCCGTACCAGTCGCCTGCGGTTCCGGAAACAACCAAGCCGGGAACGAAGTCTGCGGCTGAAGAGATGCCATCGCGCACAAGCGTCTTGTTACTTCCGATGAGCATTGTCATCGGAAGTATGTTGGTTGGAATTATGAGCTGCCTAATTAGGCCATACATCGATAACGGGGGACTACACTACGACGCGTTGGCGTCCGTAGTGATTCTCATCGCGGCATGTTTAGCGCTAGTCATCCACAACCGGCACCATTTTGGGCTTCTCGGCCACTTGCTATATCAAATGGAAAATGTTGCGTTGTGGGGGGGATACGCCGGTAGTTGGACTTTAGTCTACGGATCCATTTGGGATGACCTCTGGATAACGTGCATAGGATGTGGGCTCGTGACTGCCGTGCTTGGAAGTATCCTTCTGGCAATAATCCATTGGCTCGCCGAATCAGCGGTGGGAGGCTAACCAATCATTGCACATGAACCGAGGAGTTAACTGGGATTCTCAATACTTCTCCAAGGCACATTTCATGATAAAAAGCCATGGTGGAAGTTTTGGTGAGTTTAAAGTCTCGCACTGCGCTACATCCTTTTAGTCAACGTGACCGGATCCTAGGTATATGAACGACAAAACGTTTTGGCAAATTTTGGATGATTCACGAAAAGCCGCCATTGCGGAACTTCCCGACGCACCCAATGAGGACGAGGTATTCGACGACTATGTCGCTGCCTTGAAAGAGGAACTATCGAAGGTTGAATTTGGCGATCTTGTTACGTTCGATTCGATATTTCAGCAAAAGATGATAGCTGCCTATCGTTGGGATTTGTGGGGAGCCGTTTATTGGCTCTTTGGAGGCTGCTGTGATGACAGCTTCAGCGACTTTCGTAGTAACCTGATCGGCCTTGGGAAAACTGACTACGAGAAGGTTCTGGAGAGCCCCGACAATCTTGCCGAAATCATGACACGTCCGAACCTCCCCTACATGTTGAGCGAGGGGTTTCAAAATGTCGCGATGGAGGTTTACGAAGTACTCGGTGGGCCTCTATTTCAGCCCAACTATCCGCGATACCCTGAGAGGCCTACTGGTGAAGAGTTCGATTTTGATGACGCCACAGTAATCGCACGCAGGTACCCGCGAATCGTAGAGAGGTTCCCCGAGTCCGGCCCTTTCTTTTAAAGAACCATGGGGTTCCAACGCATGTCCGGTGGATGGCTTGTACGTCTTTAATTCTGGTGGTTTGACCCTTCTGGCCGAATGTTAGTCGATTGCCTCGCTTGGTCGTTGTTGCATCAATACCCAACAATTCATGTCCCGTTGCCCGAACTTCTTCGACTCCGTATCACTCCTTGGTAATATTATGGATTGGTCATTCCTATGTGGGTGATCACGCGCGACCGTCCAAAATCATTCCAGGGTAGCTCAGCGGTAGAGTACTCGGCTTCTTACCGAGTGGGCGCTGGTTCGAATCCAGCCCCTGGACCTTTCAAGCGAACTTCGATTCAGGATCTCCTTCCGTGTTTTCGGATGAAAACTGAATTGGACGCTTATTCGTCCCCGCACCCAGGCAGGTTTTGGCACATGGTCGATGGTGAGGAAATGCAGAACCAAGAGGATGGCACGCCCCAAGTGAACTCAGGCTACGCGGCCTTTCAGCTTGGCAAGGCGATCACCACCAGCAGCGAGCATGAAGATCAAGCGACGCGGCAGCGTGCGCTGGAGAAGGCCGCCAAATGGCAGGCCGTTCTGCAGAACTTCATTTCCGGTTCCGTTGCTTATGGATCGCGGACCCCGGTGGGCGATCTGCCGGCGTGGGTTACCCTGGAAGTCGTCACGGGCGGTTTCGCGACCGGCAACGCGCTAGCCGGAGGAGAACTTACCGACGATGAGCGTGCCCGGATGCAGAGTTTTCCTGACGTGAAGGAGTCGGAGACGCGGCGATTTCTGAATGCGTCTTGCCTTACCGACGAAGGTCTCGCGGAGCTCCAGGCACGTTTGAGTAGCGGATGTTACGACATTTCGGTGCCTGAAGAGGGGGCCTTGTTGGTCGTGGCCTGGTTGGTCGAACATGGACACACGACCGAAGCTCAGGCTCTGCTCGATGAGATTGCTTCTTATTTCGCTTCGCTACGCTTTTACCCAATGCGGCTGGAGCAACCTCGCCAGTTTGGATCGCGCGTGCATGTCCAAACGGTAAAAGAAACCACGTTCTCGCTCGAGAAGATCAAGCCGAACCGGCAGGTGCTTGCCCAAAAAGAAGCGATCGAAATCTGGGCGCCCTATTACGACCGCCTGATCGGCATGTTCTGGGAAACGATCGTTGATGACCGGCCATACGCGACTTTTCCGGAGGACTGGAACGACCGGGCCGCCGTGCTGCTTGACGAGTACGAGCAGCTGCGACAACAGCATCGTCTGTGCGCTAAGCCCCATCGTGCGAAAGGACATGCCGCCCAACTCCGCCGCTTTCTAAGTTTGGCGGTCGAGCGTGCGCTCAACGACCGCCAGATCACGCAGATCAAGTTCATCCTTGATTGTTACGCGGCGAAGCGAGGTGCTCCGAATTCCGACGAGTGCCGCAGATTCCGAAGTCAGCAACGCGAGTACGTTCGCAGTCCGCTGCACCATGAGATCGCGAAAGTGGTGTTGGCCCGTTTGAATGACCACGATCCGTCGGAAGGGCTTGATGAGGTTGGGCATCTTCAATCCCCAGTTGATACCGAGGAAGCGACGAAGTTTGCGCTGCCGGCCGCCACGCAGATTCCCAAGTCGATTCAGCGAAAGTTGGAGCGTTGTTTGAACCAGACGGTCGCGGAACTGGTTGCTCGCGGGTTGATTACATCTGGCGAGGTGCTGGCCAAGGTTTTGCCGCAAATGACGTCTCAATTGCGCGCGGCCGGGATCACTGATCCCTCGCTTCGCCAGTTGTATGCCGCGATTTACCGCGCGTTTCGCCGTCGTCGCTCGCTTTTGTTGTTGAACCTCGAAAAGCAAGTTCAGCTGGAAGAACTTCCCTGGGTTGCCGCCATCGATCGATTTCGAATCCAGAACGTTTCGCAACGCGACCTTGCCAGCCAGGCACTGCAGGAAGTCGTTTCGTTGACGCTCGTGTCGTTTCCTTACGCTATATTGCCTAACAAGCTTTTGCAGGAAGTCCGCGCCTTGGCCAAGACGGCCGATCTGAAACTGCCGATCGTCGACGAAGTCGCTGCCGACATCTTCATGGGGCAATTCTCGGACAAGTTTGTCGCGGCGGCCAAGCAAGCGGCGAGTATGCTCGAAGGTTCGCTGTACCAGACGTACTACGACATTGACTTCGACAAAATCAGCCAAATGTCCGAGGGGGAAACTCGTCAACGCTTCAGTTGGCTTCGGCAAGCCCGGCAATCAAATGGTTTCGCCGAGCTATGTGCCTCTCGCGCCGGGGTGAAACTGGGTACTTGGGACCCGGCCACCAACGGAATGATCATCGAGCAACAGCAGATTCTTACGACCCAGAACCTGGCTGTATTGTTCGATGGAATGAGTCTAACGCACCAGTTGCACGGGCGACTCCCTGGGATGATCATTGATTGCTTCCAATGGATTTGCCGTCGTCAGCAAATGAAGATCGACCGGCGGCATGCTCAGATCGTCATGTTGAAGAACACGGCCTATGCGTGGCGTCAAATGATTTTTTTCCTTTCGCTGCTGTCAGAGAGCGAGTTGAAGGAGACGCTCCAGGGACTTCAGAGTTACCTAGAGTCACAATCGCCTGAGTTCGTCACGCGATTTCGTCCTGCTTTCAACGGGCTTTTGCTGGCCGCTGAGGGAAAGAAGATTCCTGATGTCCAGCAGCCATCATCTGCGGCTCGGCGTTTTCTCGGTTGGTCGAAGAAGCGGCACTGGCTCGCGCCTCCTACGGCTTCGAAGATTTAAGCACAGCGGACTGGACGACCTGCTCGTGGTTCGACCGATGGGGGGAATTGCTTTCATCGCTGGTAAGAGGTACCAACCAATTGGCTTCGTATCTGCAACGCGGCATGCGTAGTACGGCACGTGGGTGGTGCTTCCCTCTTGTGGACTACGCCAAGGCATTGGAAGCTCACATCCCAGGTGCCGAGGCATTTCGCAAACAAGGGTTCCAGGCTGCCATGAATGATTCCCTGGCCGCTGCTGTCGCGTATTGTGATACGATCAAGGATACTAGTCTGCGTGCTTTTGCGGTTATCGGCGTCGCAGAATCACTCGGCCGCAATCATAAGTAAAGCCCATGGCAAGGTGCCACTCCGAATCTCGGCCGTGACACCAAGTGGTGGGAAGATGGTCTTTGAGGCTGTGCTCAACTTGCCCGCAATTTCAACGTTCACCCACCATCGCAATACATCATGACAAAGGAACGAAATGGACGCTGTCAACGAGGATCGGGTTTGGGACTTCGGTCCGCTGGGGATGAAGTGGGAGATCACGAAATCGACGGCGGATACGTCAGGCGAATTCTTCGAGGCCATTAACGTTCTGGCTCCAGAATTTGAGTCGCCCCCGCTGCATATTCATCCGGCTGCGGAAGAAGTGTACGAAGTGGTAGCCGGGACGTTGGATGTTTGCGTCGGCGGCCAATGGAGAAAGCTGGAAGCAGGCGAGTCGGCAACCGTACCCCCAGGCACGCCCCATACGCTCAAGAACGGTAGCGGTGCCGAGGTCAGGCTGATCAATGTGCACCGACCTGCTCAGCAGTTCGAGCAATTCTTTGGTGGGTTACGCCGTCTTGCTGTCTCGGGAAGCGTGACGTTTCCTCCCAAGGGATTAAGGTCCGTCATTCTTCTCTCGATGCTGTTTTGCAAATACCCGCAGGAAATCATCTCCGTTAAGCCGCCGCGCTGGCTGATGAGCTTCATGGCGCGTTTCGGCAGGCTGCTGGGATTCAAACTGCCTGCTGACGAGTCAAGCGACAAGACGTAATTGGTCAGACGGTTGTTGTCCTGGCCGATCACAACGTTCCACCCCAGTTATCTGCCAAGCGGCTTGACAAATGCCAAGCCGCTTTTGAGGAGCTGACTATTTCGTCGCTGGTGCTTCTGATTCCGGCTTGACCCGAACCAGCTTCATGATGCGGCCATCGATGTTCCAGTCTTGAACGTAAAGATTGCCTTCCGCGTCCCAATACGATCCGTGGGTTCCGCTGAAGACGCCTTCCACCCATTGAGCCTGCGGGACCTTGAAACTGCGTCCTTTGGCGGGATCAGGATTGTTGCCCAAGACGGCGATGATTGTGTTGTTCTTGTCCAAGATCACCAGTCGCCCGTGCAAATCGGGAACGGAAACAAAGTCGCCTTGGATAGCAACCGAAGTGGGCATGCCGAGACCGGTGATGACCTCTTCGATGAATTCACCATCAAGGGTGTAGTGCAGCAGTCGCCCCTTCGGCTGATGATTGCGGTCGCAGATCAACAAGCGGTTCGGTTCGTAACGCTTGTCGAGCGTCATGCCATGAGCCGTGTTGAACTGCTTCATCCCGTTCCCCTTCTCGCCGAAGTGCATCAGGTACTTGCCATTCTTGTCGTACTTGAAGATATGGTTGCTGGCGTAACCGTTGGACAGAAAGATATCGCCATTGTCGGCGACGGTGATGGCCGTGGGATTGAATTTGATTTTGCCCAGCCCTGCTTCCTCAGGCAGCTTCAATCGCAAAACTATGTCACCGGTGCTGGTACTGAACTTAATCCCTTCGGCATCATTATTCCGCGCACCGTAAATGAACTCGCCTCCTTCTTCGTCACGGATCTCCATGTCGTGAATGTTGGAGTAGTCCTTGCCCAGATAGCTGTGGATCACCTTGCCGTCGGGCGAGAAGACAAACACGCCTTCTTTCGCACTGGTGTAGATGTTGCCTGCCTTGTCGATCACCACGGAACCATGGGTGGAGCCGATGGCCGAACTGCCGTCAGGCCGCAGACCCCAGCCTGGCACCGTATCAAAGGTCATCGCCCCGCAGCCCATCCGAACCGGTTGCTGTTTGTCGGCGGCAAATAACGATAGGGCGGTGCCAAACGAGAAGACCAATGCCAGGGAAATGGAGAGAAGACGCATGATCGGTGCTCCGAATTGCTTCGTCAGTAGGAAATGAGGGGGAAGGCGATGCTGAAACGCAGGGGAAGGACGACTAGCAGCGACAGAAAGGAAAGTAACCCTAGTATCCTTGCGGCGGAATCGGTTTTCAAGCGGGAGATGGGGGAACTCGAATGAAGCTTCGGGACGATGCCGAAGCGATTGGCTACCCCATTCAGGTTGGTTGAAAACCCAGCCTAATGATCAAACCTCGCTAGCGGAGATGTTCTGGGAGGCTCTCGTCTCCGAGCTCATCGAGCCACTTCGTCTTTCGGTCTTTAAACCCTTTCACGCGATCCTGGAAGGCCTGGCCTCCCTTCTGCATTTGCTCCTCGCAAAGCTCTGCGGCAACGCGATACAAAGCCATGTCCAGTGCATTGGTTTCCGCGATCGCATTTTGATCGTCGGTATCCAAGTCGGCATCACCAGTTCGCTTGGCTAAGACATTCTGTGGGTAGTAAAGCGGCAATTCGCCAAGTCCGAATGCATCGCCAATCATGACCAGGCTCTCGTCGTAGTACTCGACCAAGCCGATCACGCGAAAGTGTTTGCGCAGATTGTTGACGGCGGAATCGAGCATGGCTTCATCGCATTTACCGATTTCACGTTCGCGTCCAATTCCCGAAAGTCTCCGTACCATGCCATTGTCAATTTCGGGGTAGGGGGGCTGCTGAACGAAATCGATAATGCTGCTTTCGCGGTCGATCGTGGCTTCAGATAAAGAACCCCACTTGTCTTGATTGAACTTCTGGAAATTGAATAGTGAGCGGACTCTCGCCAATGGATCGCGGAGAATGGTCGCGTATCCGAATTCCTGGCGGAGTTGTCGATGGAAGCCGAAATCAAAATGCCCCGTCACGGCACGGAGGTTAGGATCCGCCAAGGCATTTTTAATCACATCGTCATCCTTGGCGAGGCCTTCGTCGGCGAATCCAGCGGGATGGTAAAGAACGCCATGGTTGTACCACTTGTCGATGGCAACCGGGCTGCTCTTGCCAGCCGCTTCATACAGCCAAGAACCAAACGTGGTGCCTCCACACTTGGGAATGTGAAGAAACAGCAACACGGTTCCAGAATCTAAAGTACCTGGTCTCGGTTGGGACATGACTTGGAGAACCCTCGTACTTGCTGCTTTGTTGACCAATTTCGAGGCGTTATAGGTGATTCAATATACACTGATTCCATTGAGAAATCGGGAAAAAGACCTGGGTATTCTTGAGGCACGCAATCCAGCATAGAGGCAAGCAGGATAAATACCCTGGCTTTCAGCTTCGTGACTAACGGCAAGAGGTGTCATGCAAACCATCTGCCAATTCGTGCTCCTTTGCTTCCTGCTCGCTTTGGTGCCTGAGGTTACCGAAGCCGCGTTGCCGGATGAATCCTCGTGGAAGCAAGTCTCGGAGGATGGCCGATTCGTTCTCGTCATGATTGGGCCAACGTACGTCAACGAGCGGTACGGTCGCTCATGCTCCGAGTTCGAAGAGATCCTGTGGATCCGTTCGATCTACCGGCAAAGTGGGCTCTATCCCAACGATGGAAGTACGACTCCTATTTGGACGGTCCCCTTTCATGACAAGACGCACGAATTCTTCATCGGGCCAAACGGGCAGTATCTTATCGTCGCCGACGAGGGGTGGTCAGATTGGAGTGGACATGGCGGCCACGTTGCCACTTTCTATTCGAATGGAAATCTGTTAGCGTCGTATTCCAATATCAATCTTCTTTCGATGGAAGAGATGTGCTTGCCTGCGCGAAATGATTGGGAGTCGCTTTCTTTCGACCCGGGTTCTATGACGCTCACCTCGTGCATGCGTCAGGGCAATCAGTTTGTTTTCGATGTGACCCCGGCCAAGTCATCCGTCGGACTTCATTATTGCCGCTGTACCTTTCGGCGGCGGTCTTTGGATTGGCAATCCCTACGGGCCTGTTGTTATGGTTGGTTCTTCGGAAGCGTCGCGATCCTCGATTTGCAGGAGCCGGCGGAGATGCCTGAAACTTTTCGTGTAAAGACCTCGCTCAAGTATCTATGGCCTTTCTGTGCCATGTTCTTTCTTTCACAGATGATTCTTTGCATTTGCCTTGCATTTTTCGATGAATCGGGAAAGGTGAACTTGGTCGCCGTTCTCCTCACGATGGTGCCTTTCTGGGGGACCATGTTTGTTTTGTCGATCTACTCATGGGTCGGATGCTATGTAGAACGGCTGACCATCGACGGAACCAGGATTTCGTTACGGTCGATATGGCAGGATCACCAGTTTGACGTGTCCCAGCTGGAAAGCCTGACGTGGACAGGCTTCGCCGACAGCATTTTCTTTCGTTGCCCAGATCAGAAGCTTCGACTGTATTGGTCCAATTATTCGAAAGAGGACCAGTTGCGGATCATCGAGTTGCTGCGAGGAATTGTACCGGAGTCGGTCCAAGAGGGGTGGCCCATGTTCTGTCACACGGTGGCCTTGCCGCTGAGGGATGGCACGTCATTCCGGGAACGCGTTCATCCTGCATCCGATTTCTATACCGTCACTCGACAGCGATACGATCGGGTGGCGGTCGTAGTCATTCCGATGGCTTTCTTAATCGCATTAACGATTGGGGTATGGTTCAACCAATGGAAGGCCTTCGTGCCCCCCGCGTGCCTGGTATTTGTTTGGCTGTTGGTCCGTTTCGGCATTCCTAAAGAAGGGAGGAAAGAATTACGCCTGGCCAAAATGCGACCCTTTCCTATTCCTGCCGCCCTGTTAGGGTTTGGGGGCATTGCGATTGGATTTCTCCTAATTGGAGTTCTCCCCCTTGGTGGCGTTGGCAAAACGACGGCTACCGCGGTCGGAATGGTCACGATGGGCATGGGATTCGTTGCGATGCTATATCTGGTCTACAAGTTTGAAAAGAAACAACAGCTTGCCAATGAGCAGGCCGCAATCTCGGCACCCGAACAGTGGCGGCAAGGAGTTGATCACGAAAGTGATCTCGAACAGAAGTCAATGTGAAAGCAATATCCCCGGATCGCCTAATTGGGCAACCGAGCACATATCCTTTAAGCGACGACTAAACTTACTTTACGAGTTTTCACTCCGAAACTGCGTTGGAGTAATGCCGAATCTTTTACGGAACGCGTTCGTAAACGCCGAGAGGGAGCGGTAGCCTGACTTTTGCGAGATAGCTTTCAAGCTCAGTGAAGTTGGCAAGAGATCGATCGCGGTTTGCATGCGGATGGTGGTCAGTACGTCGATTGGCGATTCCCCAACGATTTCGCGAAATCGCCGAGCGAATGTCGATCGAGACATGCAGCCTGCTTCTGCAAGTTTCTCGACAGTCCAGGAAAGCTCTGGGTTTTGAAGCATCGCGGAGAGCACTTTGCCAAGGTCGTCATCTTGAAACGCTTGAACCCAGCCGATCGAACCGAGCGGCATGTTCAGTAAGCGTTCGCGAATTGATTCTAATACCACCACGGATAGCATCAGGTTCACGACCGCGATTCCCCCTTCTTGATTGCTTCGCAAAGTATCGGTTACCAGGGGGAGCATTTGGGCCAACAACGTATCGCAGCAATCCGGCGTTGGCTGGTGAATCGTTGGCGAAGTCGGAAGCAGTGGAGTGATATCAAACCCATTCGACTTGATATCACCCGAAAGCATTCGGCAAGGCCACGTATTTGCTTTCGCGGTGTAATTGCCTGACCCGGATAGCGTAAGAAAATCGCCGGCCTTGAGACAGATACCCGGCTCTAACGGGGCATCGACGTCACATGACCCCTCAAGTACGTAGTGAAACGACGCACTATGCGATGACCATTGCCTAGGCTGATCGTCGCTAAAGAGATTGACATGGGTCACCAAGCATCGAGGTTCCACGTGCGCTAGCAACGATGCCATCGGATCAGGCACCACACGCGCAGCGGCGATCTCGCTGTCCTGGCGGACGTTCGAGTCAGCCGACAAATATGGCGCACTCGCCAAATTGGCCTCGAATTTCCCCATCGCCTCGGTAGTGAAGGTGCATCGAAAAGGAGAGCCGGGATAGCCCCTTTACTGAACAATGCGAAATCACTCGAGGAAAAGTGCCACGACCTTAGGGGAAAATCCTGTTTGAGGAAAAGTTTTCGTTGTTAAGAAAGAATCTGGAATTGCGTCCTTGATTGGTTTAACGAAAGGAGAACCGCCTAGGCTTGCGTATCGACGCCGAGGCCGGAGACGAGCAATTCGGAAATCTTGCTCGCAGCCTCCGTGTCGCCACTCTCCTGGAACTGCTCCAGGAGCTTCTTGAGTTGTTCCGTCAACGAGGAAGTGTCATCCGTATCGCTACTGCTATCGGAAGAGTCTGTTTTCGGCGGTCCGCCTCCCGGAGGCGGGCCACCACCTGGAGGCGGACCGCCTGCACCGGCTGGCCCACCAGGTGGATGTCCGCCTGGACGACCGCCGCCGGGTCCTAATCGATTGGCAACGGCGTCAGCGTCAATCCCGTATTTTTCAAACACGCTGGAGATGGCATCTTTCACGCTAGAAGGATCGGGGCGGCCTTCTCCTGATTGAAATAGGTTGGAAAGCGTGTCCTGAAGATCGGATTCCAACGACGCCGTCTGATCGTCGGTGAGTCCTTCTGAACTAGCGATTTTCGAGATCTGGGACTTCAGCCCCGGCGGCAGATCGCCGGTGGGCGCAGACGCTTCATTGCGGGTCGAAGTCTGTGACTGTTGCAGGAGATACTGTGCCGAGGCCTGCGTGCTGGAAATGGATGTCATGGGTCTTCTCTTTTGCCGTTTGAGGATATTGGGAGGGGACTGCCGCCACTGAACCTGGCATCCGTGAAACACGATTCCTTTCCAGGGCACCGACCAGGCAAGCTTCCTTCGGCTGATCTATTGATAAAGATCGGTTATCGCACGGCGCATAACGATGCGAGTGCGTCCCAAAATCCCTCTGATTCGTCTCAAAACAGTTGACCGACAGCTCTTTGCGATGCTGTGGCGTCCAATTCAACCAGACTTCTGGGGAATGCAACCAGGGTTTTGTATTCGTTGGCGATGGCTGGCAGCTACGTCCTTGCCACCAGAAACTCCTCCGAGTTACTCGGAGGACGCAGGCCATCGGGCCTGTCAGCGAAGTAACGCTCGGCTAACTGATCGGCCGAGATATGCTCGACCGTTTGAAAGCCAGCTTCCTGGGCCAACTCAACGATCTCCGCAGGTTGGAAGAAACTGAGGAACGGTGTTCCGCTCGCTTTGGCGCCTTCCACCGCGCGCTCCATGCCGAATCGCACTTCCGGGTCCGCCAATTCGATGGGAAGTAAGAAGGTCATTGCCAGCGTCGATCCTGGGGCAAGCGTTGCAACCTGGCGCAGTGTCGCGAAGATCGCCTCTTTGGTCAGGTACATACTGACGCCGGTTGAAGCGACGATCGTAGGGCGATTAGGGTCGAAGCCGTTTGCTGTGAGCTGCTCCCACCAGTTGTCGCCTGCCTCGAAATCGACCGGCACCAGCCGCAGGGATGACGAGACGCCTAGGCCGAGTTGTTCTAGCCGCTGGTGTTTCCAGGCTTGTGGTCCTGGTTGATCGATCTCGAAAACGTTCAAGCGGGACGCAACCTCCGGCCGGCGCTGGGCGAAGGTGTCTAAGCCAGCTCCCAGAATCACGTACTGAGTGACACCCTTGGCGGCCTGCTGCAGGACGAGATCTTCGACATAGCGAGCACGGGCCACGATCGACGCGCGAAAGGGGCGTGTGAAAGGACTCATGTCGGGTCGATCTTGCCAGCCAGGCTCAGGGGCGACCAACTCGAGTCCAACGTCATCTTCAAACACATGGGGCGGTTGATCGACTTCCAGATGAAGTGCCCGCCATAAAGCCGTTCGCACGGCCGTGTTGTCAGGCTCGGCGATGGGGCGATTTTGACTCAAATCTTCTGGCATCGAGGGACTCCCGAGATTTTTCCTACAGATATGGAACAAATACTAACGGTCATCGATTTAATTTGCACGAAAGTCTTCTTTCGACTTAGACTCAGTCTAACCCCATTGGCGGCCGTGATCATCGCGGCTAAACGGATGGAACTTCAGGTTCCAAGGAAGGAATAACCGATGCGAATTCTCATCATCGGCGCCGGCGTCGCCGGAATGACCCTGGCTGCTTTGCTCGAAAAGTGGGGAGTTCAGGCAACCATCATCGAGCGTGCTCCTGATTTCGAGCACGCCGGCTACATGCTGGGGCTGTGGCCGCTGGGGTATCGCGTTCTGCATGGTTTGAACTTGTACGAGAAGTTCAAAGAAGGGTGCATTCCCGGTCGGCAGTATGAAGTCCGGGGCAACCACGGCGAACTGATCCAGCATTGGTCGTTGGATTTGATTACCAACCAGTTCGGGCCGAATCTCAGCTGTACCCGGCCGCAACTCGTTCGACTTCTGCACGAAAGCTTGACGACCACGCAGGTCCAATTCAACACATAGATCGAACGTCTGCAGCAAAACGGATCTGAGGTCGAAGCTCGCTTCAGTGATGGTGCCTCAGAGACATTCGATTTGGTGGTAGGGGCCGACGGAATGGGTTCGTACACGCGAAAGATGATGTTCGGCGATCAGCCTCGCTTCGATACCGGTTGGGGCGGCTGGGTCTGGTGGGCTCCGCTGGAAGATATTCCGCCAGAAACATTCGTCGAACATTGGGGAGCAGGGCGGTTTGTCGGCGGCTATCCGACGAAAGATGGCATTGGCGTGTGTGCGTGTGCACCGGTCTCGGACGATATCGCCAAGCAGGGACCTGGGCGGCGAAGTCGAATTCAAGAACGCTTTGCCGGCATGGGAAAGCTGGTCGATTCGTGGCTTGATAACACCCCGGACGACGATGCCGAGATGTTCTTCTGGCACTTGTCCGATGTCCGCTCGCACGAGTGGATCAAAGGACGCGTTGTTTTGCTGGGTGATGCCGCGGCTGGATTTCTGCCGACCGCCGGCATTGGGGCTTCGATGGCGATGGAATCGGCCGCAGTGCTGGCGGACGAACTGTCACGGGTCAACGCTGATTCGCTCGAATTGGCTCTGCACGCTTACGAGAAACGCCGTCGCCATCGCGTCGAACGCGTCCAGGGCGAATCGCGGCAGCTCGCGCGAATGATGTTCGTCGAATCCGGCATGCTTGCCTGGGGCCGCGATCAATTGACCAAGCTATATTCCATCAAGCAGTTGGCCGGCTCGATCGCGAAGGCATTTGACGAGCCGATTTGATTAAACCGATGTCAAAGCTTCCGCTTTGGTTTCCGACTGAGACTCTGGTTTGGCTTCAGCCTTGGCGTCTTCTTGCTCTTCGTGATATTCCTGTTCCGTATTGACGTCCCAGATGTTGTCTTTGTTGTTGCGGCCAGCCACCAGGTTATCGACCGCGGTCATGGCGGTCAGCATCGAATGGTCCTGGTTGTTGTAGCGGTGCATACCGTTGCGGCCCAGCGGGAACAGGTTCGAGAATTGATCCAGCCAACCACGAATCAGTGGGAACTGATCGTACGTACCGAAGTAGGCCGGGTAGGTCTTGGGAACTCGGATGACGGTGGCGTCGAGCATTTGGTCGGCGTCGATGATCCCGATGCGGGCCAGTTCTTCACGGCCGAGCTTGATCATCTCGTCATTGCTGCGGTTCCAGATGGCATCGCCTTGGTTGCAGAAGTATTCCAGCCCGATCCAAACGGTTTTCGGATCAGCTACCATCCAGGGGCTCCAGTTGTTGAAGATCTGCAGGCGACCAACGTGAACGTCTGGCTCTTGAATGTAAAGCCACGTATCGGCCGGGTACTTTTTGTCGGGGGTCTTGGGATCGCGAATCTTCAGTTCGTTCAGCAGCATGCCGACGGTCACGAAGTCGCGATAAACCAGCCCTTCGCTCGCTTCGCGGACATTCGACGGTACGTCGGTCTGCAGGCCGCGGAGCAAATGCTGGATCGGCATCGTCGAGAAGAAGTAGTCGCCTGAGTAGGTCTCGAGCGTGTCGTTTTCCAGGTTCCGAGCCGTCAGTTCGACGATTTTGTCTCCTTCGACACGCAGGCTTTCGACCCGTCGGCGATACAGGACTTCGCCCCCTTTGGCTTCGACTTCGGCCGCGCACTTACGCCACATCTGGCCGGGGCCGAACTTGGGATAGAGGAAGCGTTCGATCAACGACGTCTCGACGCCCTTCTGCCGGAGGTCGCCACTGCTGCGGAACGGCTTGGCCAAAGCGCTTTTGATTGCTTTGGCAACCGAGAGTCCTTTGATACGCTGGGCACCCCATTCGGCACTGATCTCGTTGCAGGGAACGCCCCAGACCTTTTCGGTGTAGTCTTTGAAGAAGGTCAGGTAGAGTTCGCGGCCGAATCGATTGACCAGGAAGTGCTCCAGATTCGTTTCCGGCTGGGTTGGCCGCATTTGCGAATACATGTAGCTCATGCCCATCTTGGCCATCGTAACCGGGCCGAGATTCATGATTGTGTTGGCACTGAGCGAGATTGGATAGTTGAAGAACTTGCGGCGGTAGTAAATTCGGCTCTGCCGCGGCCGAACGAGCATGACGTCGTCGACTTCATTCGGATCCGGCCCTTCACCGGCGTCGATGGTGGTCGACTTCTGCTGGTAAGTGATCGATTGGCTTGCTTCGTCGGTCTTTTGAATCGGCAGTAGGTTCAACCACCAATCCATCACCCGGTTCGACTTGGAAAAGAACCGATGGCCGCCGATATCGATGCGGTTGCCTTGGTATTCGATCGTGCGAGAGATTCCGCCGACGTCGTCCCCTAATTCCAAAACGATGGGACGAATATCGGTTCGCTGTTGCAGTTCGTAAGCAGCCGTAAGGCCAGCAGGGCCGCCACCAATAATGATCGCTGTGGGCATGGCGAAGGTTCTTCTCGGATCGGGGGCCCTTTCCGCAGGGGAAGAGGCCAAGTAGGGAATTTCAAGCTAGGATTTCGCCGGTACGACCGCTGCTGGCCAGCAAGCTAATCAGCGGGAACATCGACAAAAACCAGGGTTCAACATGGGATTGTCCGCCTATACTCCCTAAAGAGCAACGCGCACGGACCACAAAGCTTAGCATTTGCTACGTGGCACGCCGTCAAATTCCCACGAAAAAGAACGCCTTAACGGAAACCTTACTTACTTCTTGGTTTCCAACCTTTTGCCCTAAAAACAAGCGGATAATCGACGGCCATTCGGGTTAGCCATCAGGGCTTTGCAGTTCACGTTGACAACGCTGGTTAATGAGATGGCCGCGTTGAGATAAGGGTGCTCCGCGGTGTTCGCCTTACGGTGCTGGCCTGGTCGACTGCATGGTGGTGATGTTGCCTCCTTGATCGACCACCGAAACTTTGATTCGCAGGCCGTTCGCCTTTTCGTCGACTTTCAATTCCCCCACGATCTCGGCCGAATCTTTCTGCCCACTCATTTCGCTGCCTTCGACCACGCATGCTTTCACGTCGTCGAAACAGAGGACCGCCTTCAAGCCGCGGTCATCGGTCGCGTCTACCTTGATTCGGTACTTGCCGGGGGGCTTGGTCGGCTGGATATCGACTTCCACTTTCGGTGAATCGCGATCGGTCTGGTCAACGTTGGGATTCAACAGACGCGACTGGGCCAGGATCCGCGCATTGGCGTCCGAGAACCTCGATCGCTGCTCGACCGGGGTGTTGGCGTCCAGGTTCTTGCTGAGCTGGCGGAAGCCGTTCCCCATGATGTAGTGCTGGTCGTCCCGTTGATCGTGCGGCAGGCCGAGGGCATGGCCCACCTCGTGGATGACGGCACCGAAACCATCTTCGATGAATTCAAACCGGGGCGAATTCATCCGGCCATGTCCATGGGCGACCCGGCCTTCGATCGGGGTCCGATCATGAAACAGCTTGACCTGCTCTTCGATTGATGTGGCGCAGAACATGTCTTGCAAGACCCAGGCCGAGAAGTTGGCCGTGCCACCATCGGGCGAACGCCAACCACCCAGGGCAATTCCGCCGGGCCACTCAAATTGATTGGGGCCGGGATCGTAGGTTTCCAGGAAGGTGATTACCAGGTGGGTTTGTTCGTTGCCAATGCTCGCCGGGATCTCCGGGCCAATCTGTCGCAGTTGAAAGAAGGCATCGTAATTGGGGGCCCCGTTGTAGTACTTCGCCGGATGCTTGCCATGCACCAGGTGCACGATTGGAACGCCCTTTTCGTCGCTTTCAAACTGCAGCCCTCGATCAGGCAGTCCGCGACGACGAAACTCATACTGAAACGTTTCGTTCACAAAGTGCATCAGCGTATTGATCTTCTCGCGGAAATGCTCCTTCGGCTCGCGATCGGTTGGCACGAAGTAAATCAGCCGCACCTTGTGATCGACCGGAGCGATCCGGGCATATTCGGGCAGTTCCTCCGATTTTACCCAGCCACCATCAAGCCACCGACGATACGGGTTGCCATTGACCGAAAGCTCGGCGTACTTCGCGCTTAAGCGAATCTTGATATTGCGCCCCCGGTCGATCACTTCGACCTGGTTGCCCTGGCGGCTTAGTTCCTCGAAACGAATCCGATTCCCTTTCGGGTCGACTTCCAACCACTTTTGATTGCCAAGATCGACGAAGTAGCTGACCGGCTCGACCCCTTTCTTCCAGGCAGTCATTTCCGCAGCTCTTGCAGTTGATGCCAGGACTAGGGGCAAAATCAGAATCGCGCAAAAGAACCTGGATCGGGTGGCAGAGAAACAAAAAGGCATTTCGAGGGCTTTTCGAAGGTTCAAGGTGAGGGAAGGGATTCACCTATCGTAGACTCAATGCCGACCTGAATGATAGGCTTCAAAAAATATCTTGTTTGACAGAAACTGCTGACATTAGCCAGTCACGCAGGTTTCGGACTTGTGCAAGCGGGCGATGATACGAATACAACCTGTCCGATAAACTTCGCCAAGGCAAGTTGGGCAACGTGAAAACACGAGTGTCAGGCAGTGCCCAGCAAATTCAAACACTTGCTTTGCACAACCAGGAAGTCATGAGCATGAACCAGACGGAAGCCTACATCGCCAATCAAATTCGTCTGAGCGTCTGGTCCGGGGTCGCGGAACCGGAGGATGTTCAGGAGATCATCACTGACATCCTGGAAGAGGCCGCCAATGAAGAAATGCTTCGCGCACTCGTGGCGGAAGAGTTCGCTCGGAAGGCAGAAGCAGAAAAGTCGTGGCCGGAGGTAACCGACGTCGATCGGCTTGCCGCTGCGCTGGAGCGGTTGAATGACCAGGGCATCGTCGCGATTCACAACGCAGGCTGGGATAAAAGCGAAGGCTTTCACCGCTGCCTCGATACGTATCGCAGCGCAGGCAGCCCGCAGGAACTGTTTGGGATCTGTTACTATACGTCGCAAGATATCAACTCCGCGATCGACGGCAAAGGTATATACCTGGGGTACAGTTCGACCCGGGCCGAAGACGAGGAGACCGACGCGCTCAAAACCGCCGAATTGATCTGTGCGGAAGTCAAAACAGCTGGTCTGAATGTCGAATGGTGCGGAGATACCAACTCTCGCATAAAGGTCGACCTGAAGTGGCAGCTTCGGGGATAAGGCAGTACCGACATGCAGTATTGCTGCGATGTCACAGCAACCCAAACGCCCAAGCGCCGGTGTTGAATGTTATGAGATCATAACATTTGCGTGATACTCGAGTGCAATCCACATCACGACGCACAAACTCTTGCAAATAGCGCCTATTTCAAATCTGCCGGGAATCGGTCTGCCTTGTTATAAATTGCTTGTGTTTGGGTGTTCGCGTCGATATCTTGTCGTTGCCGCTAAGGCTGAGACGTGTCTATCAATAATGGATGTCGTATCGCATAGAAGAAGTCATGAAGCGGGCGGCATCGTCTGATCCTGTCTATTCACTTTATCTGCTATAGAGGCTTTTCATGCGACGGAAGAAAACGGGACTGGTCACGGTTCGAGCTATCAGCGGAACCTATGTCGTCTTCTTGGCCTTTTCCATGAAAGAGGCCGATGCTACAGGGCTGATGGGGTTCGCAATTCAGCGGACCGACCTGACTGAAGACGAAGTCGTCTGGCTGCGCGGTACCAAGACGTTTGCATCGATCCGGCCGGCAAGCGGCTTTGAAGATGCCCAAAGCCATGATCACGGCTCTGTAGAAAACTCAAGCCCACCAGAGAATCATAACATTGTGCGTCAGCACTATCAGGTACAGTTCTTTGTTTCGGCTGCCTTCCGTTCTGCCTCGGCAGAAGTTGCCTTGCCTGCGTTTTAGCATGCTCATCACGGTCTCGACTTGGCTCCGTTTGCGGTAACGCGTTCGGTCGAAGCGAAGTTGCATCAGTCTTCGGTAGCGACCACTCGCCGGCTTGTCGGTCGGGCGACCATGCTTCGCCGGAATGATCGTTCGCAGTGATAACTTGTCGCGCGCGAACTGGTGATTCGTTTCGCTGTCGTAACCGGCGTCGGCCAGAATGCGATGCAGGCGAACTCGCTTGGTTGCCTGATCGATCAGCCCGCGAAATTCGTCGACGTCCGGTCGCGGCCCGATGCCGACACGCAACGACAAGATGAAGTGCGACGCAACATCGATCACCACGCCCAGCTTGGGATAACGCCGGTAGCTAAGCGTTTTCCACGGGCTTTCCTGCGTGTTCCGTCGTCGTACGAAGTAGGCACAGGCACACGTCGCTTCAAGCCCCGTTGAATCGATTGCCGCGTCGGGCACACGTTTGCGACGACCCATCTGCATCGCGACTGTCTTGTCGAGCAGCGACTGAACCGCATCGCACGCGAGCAATCGCTGAGCTGCTTTCTGCAGCGTCGTGTAGTGCGGAATGTAATTGAGCTCGATCGCTTCGCCCAGCGACGGGCAGTCGAGAAGTTGCTCGACCACGCCACGATAATCGAGCCGCAAAAAGTTCTTCAACACCAGGCAGGCGAAGAGTTGGTGCTGCGTGAACTTCTTTGGGCTGTTTAAATGCCGATGCGCTGGCAACGCCTGCTTAGCAACCGCCCAGGCCATGACCAAAACATCTAACGGAGATTTACTCGTAACGCTCATTGAGAGCTGCTACGTTTAAAAGTACGCTAGCGGGTCAAACTATTTCTGTAGTTTTCTACAGAGCCGGACGGGGGTCTTTTCGAGCCTTAGTCCTCGAAGCG
>WGNR01000020.1 GCA_016124445.1 bacterium | reverse complement strand
CCGACGCATGGAAAGAACCTTCTTAATTCGAGCCGTGCTGATAAGAAGGGAGGAGAAGCCAATAGCAAATTAGCGATGTGCAACTTGAAAGCGGGCCCAGCGTCGGTAGGTCAGTTTAGATGCGGTGATTTTTCGTTGCCGATGCTCGAAAAACGCTCTGCTGAATCGTGCCAGCCAGCTTCACCTCTTGCAGTCAACTGCCCCTTAAAGTCCACCCCTGCCCGAATTTGACTATTGATGAGATATTAGCGATTCCCCCCTTGGGAATGCCCTCTAAAGGCGATGCATGCTGCAGCCCCATAGAGGGTTGGAAGCAATCTAACGAACGCTCATACAGGGATCAACTACTTTTTAGATGTTTTTTGTGTAAATCGCATAAGTGGTTTACTGTCAACAATTTAACGATGTCACTGATTGGATTGTATCCAGGTGAGCAGCACAAATTCGCCATTTGCCAGCTGAGCCATCAAGATTGCAATGACCGATAGGAGATGGCTAATCGGTCTAATCAGTCCCTTCCTTTCAATCGCTCTTTTAGTTCGACCAAGTGCCGTTCATATCGTCTCCATGTTCCCACAGAAGTTCCGTAAATGGGTTGGCGAACTTGCCATTTGCTGGGAGTGTGAACTGCCCGCCGAGAAGACCAATAGTTCAGACAGGCATCGTTCCAAGGCAAGCCACAGAAGTCGATCATGCGACGACTCTCTTCCTCCTGATTGCATACCAGCGTTTCGTACTGGACGTCCAAGATGCGGAGCGACGTTGCCGATTTCCAATGCTCCATCAGATGCAGATAGGCATGGTAGTAATGTCCAATTGCCTCCAGGTCACAAAAGGGCCATTCCAGGTTTTGGCGAAAGCAAGAGACACAGATATCGAGCGGATCGCGGCGTACGTTGATTACCCTCGCTTGCGGAAACAGTCTCGCGATCAATCCTAGATAGCGGAAGTTCGTTGGCATCTTATCTGTGATGCGAATGGCAGTAGCGTGGCGGCTTCGCAGTTGCCCCAAGTAGGCCTGAGCCATTTCGCGGACTACTTCATCGGTAATCGAGGCTGCCGCTTCTGGGTAGCGAAGGTCGGTCTTCAGTCGGCGCGGCAAGGACAAAGTCAAGTCCGCGATGTTAATCAGTTCACCAGCCCCATGAACATCAGGATGGCTGGCAATGATTTGCTCGACAAGTGTCGTCCCGGAACGTGGCATCCCCACGATAAACAGAGGCAGGTCACTGTCCGATCCACGATCATTTTCGCATCGCGAAAAAAAATCTGCGTCAAAGACGTTGATGATGCGAGGGACAATGAACTGCTCAGTTACCTGCCGATCTACATCACCTGCTCGTGCTTGCGTTCCAACATCTTCACACTTCAGCCGATTGGCAGCCTTGTATTGCAAAAACGCGGCGTCGTACTGCTTGGAGGCATCAAGCAAATGGGCCAAGGCGAAATTCAATAAGATGCGTTCCCAACTCGTTCGCCTCTCGTCCTTAATCAATTCCGAGAGTATTTCAATAGAGGCTTGCGGATCTGCGTTTTTCCCGGATCGTGACAACTCGTAATGGGCCAATGCACGGCTAGGATCGAGACGCACCGCTTCGTTAAACTCCCGACAAGCTTCTTCCGTTTTCCCTTGCTCCAAGAGAACTCGCCCCAGTGTTTCACGGATCTGGGCGAAATCGGACCGAAGCTTTATGCCTCTTTCAAGATGCTGGATTGCCTCGGCATGTCGACCTGCATGTGCTAGTGCTGAACCCAAGGCATCAAGCGTTTCGGGACTCGGTTCAAGCCGGGCCGCTCTTTCGAGATGCTCTAACGCCTTGCGGACAAGATCCTCGCGCTGCTGCAACTCAAGCTTGGCGCGCCTCTCCGGCGCCAATCGACGGGATAAGGTGATCCCCAGCAGCAAGTGGGCAGGCGCAAAGTTGGCATCACGTTTCAAGGCTAAAACACAGGACTGAACGATCGGATCAGGGTTCGCGACAAGTTCGCAGCTCACAGCCAATTGAAATAGGGCGGGACGGTGACAAGGGTCTTGCCGCAGAATGGACTGATAGATTTCGATCGCCCTGACATGATTTCCGCGTGCTTGTTCTACTCGTCCAAGTTCGACTAGCCAGTCCGGATTCCCCGGATGTAAAGCTAACGCCTGCCTCAGTGCTTCTTCAGCCCCATTGAAGTCCTGTTGCTGAGACAGAGCCATGCCAACGAGAAAATGCGCCTTCGCCAAAGCCGGATCGAGGCGGAGAGCTCTCTGAAATGAGGCGATTGCCTCGACGGGTCGATTAATAGCGAGTTGACTCACACCATAATTCAAATGGGCTTTCGCCGAGTCCGGGCGATGTTGAATTACTTGATGGTAAACCTCGGCGGCATCTGAGTGACGGTTCAACTTCCCTAACGCCTCGCCTTTCAGTTCGAGGAGATCGACGTTGTGAGAAAATCGTTGGCTCGCCAATTCGAGAACATTGCACGCATCGGAAACACAATCCCGCATCAGCAAGACTCTTCCTAGCTCGACATGTGGCTCAACTTTGTTGGGAAACTGCTGAATGTATTCGCGCAGACAGATTTCGGCCCGTGTGAGATCACCGCGTGCCATCGCAAGCTTTACGGCAGTATCCAGTGACAGTCGGTCGGTACCAGTTCCGTCGACATTTGACTTGTCCTCCGTCGAGATCAGGTTTCTGTGGGAAAGTCTTTCGAGATTTTGTCGAGCGTCGCTAAAGTTTGCATCGAGCGATAACGCCTGTCGAAAGCTGCGTTCGGCTCCTCGAAAATCCCCCACTGCCATCTTCACCACGCCAGCACTATTGTGCAGCGCTGCGATTTGTGACGCCTGTGCGACGGCAAGTTCTATGAAATGCAAACCTTCTTCGCTGCGCCCCTGTTCGTGCAGATTCAATCCCAATAGCTGAAGCGCGTTCATATCTTGCGGCGAGGCTTCCAACACGCCGCGATAAATGCGTTCCGCTGCCGAAAGATCTCCCAACGAATGAAGCCGCAACGCTGTTTCTAACTCTGAATTCATCGTGCCTAGAAAGAGATCTGTCTGAGAAAGGCTGTCCTTCACCCACCGCGAAGGATATCGTCAACGCCCGAGTATCCTTGCTGAAGCCCACCGCGTCCAGATAGACCAAAAACCAAGGTGGGCAGTTCTCCCAGACCTCCGAGTCGAGCTGCCACAACCTATCTGAGGGCAATCGCAGCGCAGCTGCCGAATCCCTCAAAAGCCTAACGATGACATCGGTTACGACGAAGTTTGTCAAAGGTTGAAAATCTTGTAGTTGTGTCCACGACTACTTTTGTTTCAACTTTCCCGAAACGACGCCTAAGAAAGAATCGCCTGCAGGTCTTCGGCGGATAGATTCTTCAGCAGCGAGCTGTCGGCCGAGATGATTGCTTCGGCCAACTTGCTTTTCTGGGATTGAAGCTCGAGGATCTTTTCTTCCACCGTGTTTTTCGCAATTAGCCGATACGCGAAGACCGGGTTGGTTTGGCCGATGCGGTGGGCTCGGTCGATGGCTTGGGATTCGACCGCTGGGTTCCACCATGGGTCGAGCAGATAGACATAGTCGGCCGCCGTCAGATTTAAACCGGTGCCGCCTGCTTTCAGGCTGATTAAGAACACCTCGCACTGGGCGTCGTTTTGAAACCGATCGACCCGCGACTGGCGATCTTTCGTCCTTCCGTCCAGGTACTCATAGGTAATATTGGCTTCGTCGAGCCGCTGCCTCACGATCGCCAGCATCTTGGTGAACTGGGAAAATACGAGCGCTTTGTGACCTTCGGAAACTACCTCGTCAAGTTGTTCCAGCAGCAGGTTCAGCTTGGCCGACGGCTTGCCGTTATGGGCGGGATCAATCAATCCAGGGTGACAGGCCGCTTGCCGCAGACGCAGCAGTGCTTCCAGGACATGAATCTTCGTCTTGGCCAAGCCCGATTGGGCAATCTTATGATTCAAACTGGCACGGTAATGGTCGCGCAGCTGGTTGTATTGTTTCAGTTGAGTGGCCGTCAGATCGCAGTAGAGATGTTGCTCGGTCTTTTGAGGAAGTTGTGGAAGAACTTGCGCCTTTGTTCGCCGCAGCAAGAAGGGCGCCAGCCCTTTGCGAAGAACATCGACCTGCTGCTGATCGTTTTCCGATCCTTTGCCTGTCAGATCCTTGAAGTTTGAACTCGTTCCCAGCAGGCCCGGGTTGAGGAATTCCATCAAGGACCACAATTCGTCCAAATGATTCTCGATCGGAGTGCCTGAGAGGGCCAATCGATGCCGCGCATTGAGCATTCGGCTTGCTTTCGCGGTTTGCGAAGCGTTGTTCTTGATCGCTTGAGCTTCGTCCAAAATCGCATAGTCCCACTTGATTTGACTTAACCGCTGAATATCCTTTCTCAACGTGCCATAGGTGGTCAGTACCAGGTCGAAGGGATCGAGTTCAGGTAATCTCTTCTTGCGATCGGTCCCGGCGTAGATGGCCACGTTCAGGCGAGGAACAAATCGCTCGGCCTCCAGCTTCCAGTTTTGAACGACACTGTTGGGCGCGACGACTAACGTTGGGCAGTTCTCCTCGTTCTTGGGCGACTGTCGCTTGCGTGCCGCCAACAGGGCCAAAACCTGGACCGTTTTGCCGAGACCCATATCGTCGGCCAGGCAACCACCAAAGCTGAATTTCTCCAGAAACTTGAGCCAACCTAAACCTTCTTGCTGATACTGGCGCAGGGCCCCTTGAAATAATTTGGTTGGCTTGGCAGGCTTTACTCCATCGAACGATTTAAGCTTTTTGCGAATGGCGGCAAACTTACGGTCGACTTTCAACGAGCTTTCTTGGCCCGCCGCGGCCAGCATGGAATCGAGCAGCAATGCCTGGCTCGGGTGAAAGCGAATCGCGTCCTCCTCGGATCGTTGGGAGAACCCAGTAACCACGCCGAGTGTTTCCAGCCATTGTTCGGGCAGCATACCTTGCGTGCCGTCACCCAGACGAATGTAGCGTTCCCCATTCTTCAGCGCCTTCAGCAATTCTGGCAACGAAACAACCTGGCCCGCGAAATTTGCTTTCCCTTCCAACTCGAACCAATCAACCTTTGCACGCACGTTCAGCGAGAGCCCGCTACTCTTGCGAACCGGAGCGCCTTCGGCGTGCACCTCCCAGTCTTCCTCGATTAGTTGGGCGGCAATTCGATCAAAACTACCTGCCGGAAAAACGTGACGTCCCGGGGCCGTTGATCCAAGATACGTTGCCCTCAATGGGGTCATGCCCAACTGACTTAGCCGCTCGAGAAGACGAGCCTCCTCGGTTTCATTGGCGCTGATCACTTGCAGCGACTCAGCATCAGGCCAAATACGTTGGGTACTGTCGAGCGTGGCTTCGTGCTGTTGGTAGAGAAAAGAGACGTCGGCAAACAATACCGGGTCGGAACCGTTCCGGCATCGACGCTTTGTATCGCCTGGCCTGGCTTGAACAACTAGTTTTCCGCGTGGGTGACCTTCCACCGAAGTCAAGTTTAGCCGCTCGTCGCCCAGGATCTTGCCCGGCGATCCATGGTGCCACAGTTCCTCGATCAGCGCCGCCTGGTCCTGGTAAGGAACGAGCAACGACTTTTGACGATTCAGAAGATCCAGCCAGCGACGATCGGCCGGCAAGTCGAAGCGGGCAAGCTTGTCATCGATCAAGATCAGCCCGGTCGGGTAGTAATGAACACAATCCGAGAGCGGGCGAACCTGACGACCGGATGTTAGTTTCCCGGTGATGTCCCAAGCTTTTTTAGAATCGATACGTTGGGCGCTTAGTTGAAAAGACCACGCGGTGTTCGCGTCCCAGCCAATTGGGCGCGCTTCTTCCCATGAACCGTATCGTGGCATATAGAAAAACCGATGGGTATCGGCCAGCATCGGCAAAACAAACTCGTATAACGCTGGTTGTAGCTCAATTTCCGTGGGAGCCTCGAATTCATTCCAATCCTCATCCAGTTGATCCGTTTCAGTCAGGTCCACGTTTGCTTTTAGCAACCCCAGCAGACGGAGGTCGTCCTGGCTGGCAACGCTGGCGAAATTGGGGTCGCCAACTTGAAATGGTGTGGCCTCTCCCCACGATCCATCATCCTGTTTCTCTTGCTGATAAAGCAGGACGATCAGAGCGTGTGACGCGATTTGGCGTTCAAGGCAAACCAGTAATTGTCGGGGTCGCAAATTGGCACGTGATGCCGCCCTTGGGGATTGCTTTGAATGACCGAACCACTTGGAACGACCGAGTTGCCCCTTCCACGAAGGCAGCTTAACGGCATTACTGCCTCGCCTTTTGGAGCCTCGTGAGTCATTCGCCAATCCAAGTCGGTCCGCGACCAGGATGGCAGCCCACAGATGCTTACAGTAGTTGCCTCGATCATAATGAGGACAATTGCATTCCATGCCGTTGCGGAGGCCATTTTCCCAATCAAGCAGCACCGTATACGGCTCGAAATCAGAACCGTCCACTTCAAAAGAAGCCCAGGAGTCTTCGGAATTTACCAGATGAACTCGCCCCGCTGCCGCGTACTCGGAACCTCGCTCGCGAACCGACTTACTGAAGAGCATGATGACTTGCACCACGAGGCTCATGTGACTTCCCTGCAACGAAAGACTCCGAGAAAACCCAACCATGATCAGTCAATATACCGTTTACCCATTCTCCCGGAAACGCTCGCCCGCCAAGCCTCGCCGGAATGAAAGATCCGCAGCCTTGAACGCCGCTTCAATGGAGCCGCGCTCTGATGAACGCGGAAAGGCTTATTGCTTGAATGGGTTCCGAGAATGTCTAGTGCATGCTTCAATGGAGCCGCGCTCTGATGAACGCGGAAAGGCGGAGATGGATCGAAGATCAAGTCGATTCTGGCGTGCTTCAATGGAGCCGCGCTCTGATGAACGCGGAAAGGAACAGCCACTCAGCAAAGCCCCCGTTTTCAAGAAGGCTTCAATGGAGCCGCGCTCTGATGAACGCGGAAAGCTCGAACAACGACGGATCGAGCGTGAGCGTCACCAGCTTCAATGGAGCCGCGCTCTGATGAACGCGGAAAGGTCGAAATCTCCATTTGAGGTTGTCTTTATCTGGGAGCTTCAATGGAGCCGCGCTCTGATGAACGCGGAAAGATTGTCGCCATGGTTAGACTCCAGTGTGAGAGATTGGCTTCAATGGAGCCGCGCTCTGATGAACGCGGAAAGCACGTGAGCAGGGAGGCAGCGATGACCTCGACAATCTGGCTTCAATGGAGCCGCGCTCTGATGAACGCGGAAAGATTTCGCAGACCCGGGCTGAACTACGGAAGATCAAGAGCGCTTCAATGGAGCCGCGCTCTGATGAACGCGGAAAGTTTACGGTTTCGATTTCACGGCCAACCCGATGGCGATGCTTCAATGGAGCCGCGCTCTGATGAACGCGGAAAGGCAGGCTAGCAGGCCGCGGCGGCCGGACAGGGAAAGAAAGCTTCAATGGAGCCGCGCTCTGATGAACGCGGAAAGTTTGAGCGTTTTGATTTTACCATATTTTCAGCATAAGTGCTTCAATGGAGCCGCGCTCTGATGAACGCGGAAAGAACGATCAACCGGCTCGTGAACCGTATCAAACGTATCTGGCTTCAATGGAGCCGCGCTCTGATGAACGCGGAAAGTTACGGTCCATCGCAAGGAAGTTCAGGACGCAATTGATGCTTCAATGGAGCCGCGCTCTGATGAACGCGGAAAGGAGCCTGTTACCGAGTTTGTTTTCCCGGTGAAGACCTCGCTTCAATGGAGCCGCGCTCTGATGAACGCGGAAAGCCTTAGAGTTCTGCAGGACAATGGCGTATTGCCAAAGCTTCAATGGAGCCGCGCTCTGATGAACGCGGAAAGGACGGCGGCATGCCGGTATCGCCGCAAAAGCACGCTCGGCTTCAATGGAGCCGCGCTCTGATGAACGCGGAAAGGCGGCCTGCCCCACAAACCGCGTCTGAAACTAATCGACTGGCTTCAATGGAGCCGCGCTCTGATGAACGCGGAAAGAGGCCACCCTTGCCGGCAAGCTCGCCCGTGCGGAAACGCTTCAATGGAGCCGCGCTCTGATGAACGCGGAAAGGTTTGTGGTAAGGAAGTTAAATGATATTAAAAGTCGCTTCAATGGAGCCGCGCTCTGATGAACGCGGAAAGTTGCTGACGGGTTTGCTGATCAGATCGAGTTCGACGGGCTTCAATGGAGCCGCGCTCTGATGAACGCGGAAAGGCGGCATTGTCCTGGTGGTGGGGCACTTCGCTTCCCGGCTTCAATGGAGCCGCGCTCTGATGAACGCGGAAAGAGGGAAATGCACGATTCCGGGGCAAATCCGGCAGTGCTTCAATGGAGCCGCGCTCTGATGAACGCGGAAAGCTCCCTATCACGTCGACTTGATTCGCGTAGATATTGGCTTCAATGGAGCCGCGCTCTGATGAACGCGGAAAGGTATCGATTGCGTCTTCTGCCAGCCCGCGCAGATCGGGCTTCAATGGAGCCGCGCTCTGATGAACGCGGAAAGAGCGGGTGCAAGTCTGGAATCCTGTAGGCGGTGACAAGGCTTCAATGGAGCCGCGCTCTGATGAACGCGGAAAGGCACAAAGACAACAACGGCAAAATTCTGCAACGCAGCTTCAATGGAGCCGCGCTCTGATGAACGCGGAAAGGGGACCGGTTCCGGCCCCGATCGGCTGGACTGCGACTCGCTTCAATGGAGCCGCGCTCTGATGAACGCGGAAAGGAAAGGTCGGGAACTGCGAATCGTTCACGACTGTGACGCTTCAATGGAGCCGCGCTCTGATGAACGCGGAAAGGGGAAGCGATGGAAGCGATGCCGAAGCGGAGCTGACATAGCTTCAATGGAGCCGCGCTCTGATGAACGCGGAAAGGCCGAGCACCCCAATTCGCAATACGGGGAATTCAACCGCTGACATAGCTTCAATGGAGCCGCGCTCTGATGAACGCGGAAAGGCGTGGTCCATTCCTTAGCTCGGTCGCCATGAATGACGCTTCAATGGAGCCGCGCTCTGATGAACGCGGAAAGCTGTTCTTTGGTGCTTTGAAGAAGTTTTCGTTGGGCCTGCTTCAATGGAGCCGCGCTCTGATGAACGCGGAAAGAGCGGCTCAAGACCGAAATCGATCTCGCCTCGGGCCCGCTTCAATGGAGCCGCGCTCTGATGAACGCGGAAAGGGGGACGGGTGACATGAATCACCACCAAATCTTTGCCGGCTTCAATGGAGCCGCGCTCTGATGAACGCGGAAAGATGCGGCAGGCAGAACGCTGCATCGGCATTTATGGCGCTTCAATGGAGCCGCGCTCTGATGAACGCGGAAAGAAGAAGCAGATCGAGAAGCTGAACGAAGAAAACCGGCTTCAATGGAGCCGCGCTCTGATGAACGCGGAAAGCTTCGTGAAGGTAAACTTCCGGTGCACGATTCCAGGGCTTCAATGGAGCCGCGCTCTGATGAACGCGGAAAGCACGAATTGCTTCGCGGCACTGCCCGCCTTGTCAAGCTTCAATGGAGCCGCGCTCTGATGAACGCGGAAAGAATGAATCAGGTCTAAGACATGCTTTCGCGAAACGCCGCTTCAATGGAGCCGCGCTCTGATGAACGCGGAAAGTTCAAGTTCTCAGGACTTGCTTGTTCCCATGGGAATGCTTCAATGGAGCCGCGCTCTGATGAACGCGGAAAGAGCACTTTCGTAAGTCCAGGCTGATGCCTGCCTTAAAACGTGCTTTGCGAGTGCCTTCAGGTTTTCGCCTTGGATCATCGACTTTGCTTCCTCTTGCAATCGCTTAAATCCTGTGGGTACAGGCTTTTATTGGCTTGCGAGCAGGTCCCGCCGTTTGGGCATCACCTCGCCGCTCGCAGGCCACGATGTAAAAAATTTCCTCAGACTTCTTTGTGTAATGTCTCGATCCTTGAGTTGCAAGTATGGGCCGACTGATGACCTCACCGCGTGACGAAGACCGGATAATTCGTGATTTCGCCGGTCAGTACCCTGGCCAGCAGGCGGCATTGGATTTCCAGGATGCGCCGGTAGTTTACTCGGTAGCCGAACAGCGGATGGGTAACCAGGGTGTCCATTCGTTGCTCGTAGGCACGGAAGAAGGCCTTGCGACCATCGGCGGTCAGGGCGACCGCATTGCCGGCCCGGATGAAGTGTTCCGGTTGGATCATCCGGGTATTAATCGCACTCAGCACGGCCGAGTCGGCAATCAAGGCTCGGAACGGCTCCATCAGGTCAAGTGCCAACGCAGCTCGACCGTAGCGTGGTTGATGGTAGAACCCGAGATATGGATCGAAGCCGACCGTGTGGCAAATGATCGTCAGATCTTTCGCCAACACGCTGTATGCCAGGCTGAGTAAAGCATTGATCGGATCTCTCGGCGGGCGGCGGTTGCGGCTTTGAAAGTAAAAGCGAAATGCCTTGCCGGTTTCATCGTTCTCGTCCGCGTCGTCGATCTTGATCATGCCTTGGAAGTTCTGGAAATAGACCCGGGCGGCGTTTCCTTCGATGCCGAGCAGCGTTTCCATGCTGCTCGCCTTTTCGGCATCGTCCTGCATGCATTTCATCTGAACGAGAGCGCTCTTGGGCGGCTCGACGTGGTTGCGCTGCAGCAGCGTTCGCTGGTTTTTGATCTTGCCGGCAACCAGTGCCCTGGCCAGCCGCAAGCAGAACGAGGGTATATCGGCCCAGCGGAACTGCTCGCGGCGAAGATAAATGTTCTTGACCCCTAGTCCGTGCGTGACGCCGTAAAACCAGCCGCCCATCGAAAAGTAGGCGATTGGGATCTCGGCTTGGCAAATCGCTTGAATGGCCTGGGTGGTCATTTGAATCGAACCAAACAAGTTGACCTGGCAAATCTCGCCAAGCCGAACCTGTTGGATGACCTTCTTCTTGTCCTTGACCTGCAATACTCGCCCGGAGCAACCGACGTACAGGCCAGGCTGATTCAAATAAAGGGGTCGCAAGTCGTCTCGGGAAGGCACCAAACGGCGCATTTCCTCGGCCTGGGAAGCGTCGGCCAGGTCAGCGGTCCTTTCCGCTTCAAGTTCGAAGAGGGTCAACTGGGCTGGCGAGTAGGTCTTCGGTGAAGAAGTAACCCGCCGCGTTTCATCTGGAAGACAAATGCCAACCAGCGAACAGCGAGGGCATTTCGGGCTGTTATCCAGAGGCGGCGGAATGACATTGCCGGAAGCAAGTTCTCGCGCCGAATCGATGGCCTGAATCGTTTCTTCAACTAGCGTGTCGTCAATGGAAAACCGTACCCGCTGCTTCGTTTTGGCATAGTAGACGATCGCCTCGTCGCAGGCATAGCCATTTTCGCGGAGCACCAGTGCTTGAACAGCAAGCTGGGCCCGATCGGCAGGCCAAGCTTCGAGGCTGCCGTCATCGGCCTTGCATGGCTCGCCCCGCTTATAGTCGACCGGGGTAACGACCGATCCATCCGTTTCCAGTAGATCGAGCTTGGCAATCACGCCGTATTTGTCACTCGAAAGGGTCACACTGCGGCGTTTCGCCGGCCGATCGGTTTCAAGCAGTTCGTTCGCGGGCGGAAGATCGTCTTCCTTCTGGTCGACGCGGCCATGAACCTGGCTTCCTTCGATCGTTTCCAGGTTGTGGACGAAGACCCCTTCAACATATTCGTAATAGAACAGCCGCGGGCAATAGACAAACTCGTTGACCATGCGGGCAGGGAGCAGCGACTGGTCGTCATCGACTCGGATCATCACGATGCTCCTTCGCTAGACGATGATGCAAGCGGCATCGATATTGGTGTAGGCCTTGCCCAGGGCGGTAATCGCCCGATCGCCTCGTCCTTCGACCGGCCCCAGATCGATGAACAACACCTGGTCTTGGTGATGATGAATGATCTGGTTCAGTTCATGCCGACAATTGGCCAGATCGACCGGACTAAACTGGCATTCAAAGACCGAATACTGCAGGTGATCGCCAAAATCACGCATGGTCTTGAAGACCTGCCGCAGGCGTTTGTCATCGCAGATGTCGTAACAAACGAGGTAAGTATTCCGCACGATCGGCCCCTCACAGAAAAGGAGCCGTGCCAAAAGGTGGAAGGCAAAACCCCGGTGACGTGATCACCCTCCTGGCCGAGAAATAAACGTCATCGCCTGACGTATGGCTAAAAAGGCAGCCTATAGGGCTGGAAGGCATGCGTCAATCAAAACCAACGAGCCCTCGCAAAGAATTCAGAAAAGGGCTTCCGCAGAGTTATATCTACGGAAGCCCTTCTGCTTGAATCCCAATGAAGAGGCTTACAAATTGAGTAATTGAATTTCCAAAGAGCAGATATGCGCAACATGGCGACCATTCAGTTCTGTATCGCAAGTTGTTTCTATACCATCAACTCTTAAGATTCAACTCTCACCTGCAGAGATCTAAATGGAGCCGCGAATCAATGTCCGCGGAACTTTCACAAGAAACGCACAGTGCTCTTTCCCGAATGCTCAAGCTTCAATGGAGCCGCGCTTCGATGAGCGCGGAGGAATTTGCTTCGCATTTTCCTGCCAGGTTCAAAGGAAGCAATGGAAAGTGGATCTTGTTGCGTTCTCTTAGGATTTATACCACAATAGCGCCGGCTGATAAAGCATGTTATTGAGGATTCGCGTAAGCGAACAACCTTTTTTGACCCGGCTAGGCCACTAGCGAGCCTCTAGTATTGCATCAAACCACGTCAGACGACGCATAAGGGGGATCAGATGGATTTGGGCCACGTCACGAAAGAACTTGTTGAATTACGCGATCTAATTACGCATCTTGCCCAGTCCAAAGGGTGTCGTGATCCGGAAACTGCGTACTCCAATACTGCGCTTGCGTGTCTGAAGTCGATTGCATCGGGTAACAAGGTGGAGGATCCGAGAAGGTGGATCATCGGAATCGCGAAAAACGAGATCCGGCGTATTTTATCAGACTGTCTTCGGCGGAACGAATGTGAACTGGTTGTGGATAGCGCTATCGACCCCTTTCTTGGCCCCTTGGACCACGCGATTAGAAGCGAATGCCGAGAACACGTTCAAAGTGCAATTGGTCGTCTCCCCAAAATATATCGAGATGTGATACTAAGTTGCGATATTAGCGAAGAATCCCTCGGTGAGTATGCCAAAAGGATTGGAGCGGGCAAGGCCACATGCGAAACGCGTAGAAAGCGAGGGCGCAAAATGCTGAAAGACGATCTGCAATTTCAACAGATTATTTATAACCGGTGATTTATAGGCGAGAAATGAATATTGAGTTATTGGGAAATACGTGGCTTCGTTTCAAGCAAATCCATTCATGCTCTATCGATCGAATGCTCTGCTCACCTAAGCTTCGAGGTGATTTCATCGCATTAGCTAAGAAATCGGTTGATTGCACCGACGAAGAGCAGTTGCTATGGACTTTGGTCAGTCTCAGAAAAAACAAGAAGCTATCGAGAAACTGATATTCAATTTTGACAATCTTGTGACCAAACGTGTCACGAGCGAACTCATAAATACCAATTAGAGGCTCGAAAGTGGTTTTCATCCTCGACAAGATGATGACCTTGTTTTGACGGCCGAGTAAATTGCCACCTTTCGATCCATGGAATGATCGGGCTAACTATGGACTCTGCACAATTCTCTTCTTGGTTTGAGCAACTTACTGGGTTTGCTCCGCATGCCTGGCAGGTGTCGCTGGCCCAAGATTCTTCGGTACAAAACCGTCTTGTCCATATCCCCACAGGCTTTGGGAAGACAATCGGGGTTGCTGCTGCTTGGCTGTTTCATAGGCAATTCACGTCGGATTATCCGCGTCGACTGGTTTGGTGCTTGCCTTCCCGAGTGTTGGTCGAGCAGACGGTCGAATCTCTGACGCAGTTGTTTCAGAGTGCCAGCGAAGTCGACGGCCGGGAATCTGTGCCGGTCTATCCGCTGATGGGTGGAGTTGAGACAGGAGATTGGTATCGATATCCCGAAAAAGCATGTGCGCTAGTCGGAACGCAAGACATGCTTTTATCGAGGGCATTGAGCCGTGGCTATGGAAGCGGGCGAGCACGATGGCCCATTGAATTTGGTTTGTTGAATCAAGATTGCTTATGGGTAATTGACGAAGTGCAGCTGCAAGGAGTGGGTCTAGCAACATCGGCTCAGTTGCAGGCGTTTCGCCAGGCGAACAAATCGGGAATCGTCGGTAACTGCAAAACCTGGTGGATGAGTGCCACGCTTCAGCCTGATTGGCTGAAGACCAAAGATTTTGCCGATTCGGTACCTGCACTAAGCGACAACCTAATGGCACTTCCGCAAGCTGACCGAACAGGAAAGTTGTGGGATGCAACAAAGACCTGCAGGGGCGAGGTGATCTCAGGCAAGCCAGAAAAGGCGAAAAAAGAGTGGGCTGAATTAATTCTTGATCGCCATTTCGCGTCCGTCGAGCCTGCTCGCATGACTTTAGTCATTGTTAACCGGGTCGACTCAGCCATTGCGATTCATGATGCACTTAAAAAGCATCTTGCTAAAGAAGAAGATGCTCCTGAGTTGAAACTGATCCATAGTCGCTTTCGCGGTCGCGAACGCAAGGCTTGGACAAGCGATTTTCTTTCTCGCGCGGGTAGCACAGTTGACGGTGTCAATCGGATCGTGGTTGCAACGCAGGTGGTCGAAGCAGGCGTCGATATTTCCGCGACGACGCTAATAACCGAAATGGCTCCATGGGGAAGTCTTGTTCAGCGTTTTGGACGGGCCGCGCGCTACGGCGGTGAGGCCAATATCGTCGTGATCGATACCCAGCTGAAGGCAAAAGATACGTTGCCTTATGACGAAGGCGATCTATCAGCAGCAGGCGAGGCAGTTTCGCAGGTGGAAAATGTGTCGCTGTCAGGATTAAACAAGTTGGAATGCGACTTACGCGATGGCGACGCTGACTTATACAATCGCCTTTATAGATATGAATATCGTCACCTCTTGAGTCAACGCGATTGTGACGAGCTTTTCGATACCACGGCAGATTTAACAGGTGCTGATTTAGATATCGGACGATTCATACGGGAGGAAGCAAATCGCGATATTTCGGTCTGCTGGTGCGAAGTGGATTGGGAGCAGGACGAATCAAAATTACCGTCGCCCAAACACCAGCCACGCCGCGAATCTTTGTGCCCAGTCCCGCTTAAGGATGCACGCGACTGGCTACTGATCAAGAAGCAAAAGAGATCGGAGTGGACCAAGAAGAACCACGCCTGGCATTGGGATTATGTTGAGGGAACCTGGAAGCGACTGACAAGCCAACAGCAGTTGATACCAGGTGCCGTGGTTCTGGTCGACGTACGTTACGGCGGATACGATCCCCAACAAGGGTTTACGGGTAAGCCCGACAAGAAGATTTCGCTTGACGTGAGCAATGTTTTCGAGGGCTCAGATGAGTTAGTCGACGACCTGGCTGACCAGGGCCAGGTTCGCGAGGACCGCAGCCAGGCAGACGTGCCTCAAACGATCGCTACCCATGGCCAGCAGGTTTGCGCGGAAGTAGGAGGGCTAGCTGATCGGTTGAAGCTTCCAGTTCGGCTGAAATTGTTGTTGGAGATGGCTGCCCGCTGGCATGACTGGGGCAAGGCACACGGTGCATTTCAAGCCAATATTCGCCGAGAGGAAGATGCTGACTGTTGGGAATTAGCCAAGGCCCGCCAGTGGGTGGACTATTGGTCAAAAGACTTCGGTTGTCCCGAAAAGCTTGGCTGGCCTGGACCGCCGATGGGAAAGCGACGAGGCTTTCGCCATGAATTGGCCACCACTCTCGGCATGCTAGAACTTTTGTCTCGTGCTCAGCCCAATCACGAGGCCTTGCTAGGGCCATTCGCGGAATTGATCGAGTTGGGGGAAATCGATCGGCTCGACTACGCCCCCCTTTCCGAGCACAACGCACTGATTGAAGAGTTGCAGGCCCTCTCGGCTGCGGACTTTCATTTGCTGCTTTATTTGATTTGCAGCCACCATGGAAAAGTCCGCGGGCAATGGCAATCGACACCATTGGATCAGGAGTTTCCGATAGAGAATAACCAGTTGTTGGGAAGTGGGATGCCGATCTGTGGCATTCGCGACGGTGATCTATTGCCAGGTGCCCAGCTTTACGACGCGGAAGGACGGTGCCTAAAACTGCCCGCTGTTGAGTTGCATCTTGATTCCGCAAAACTCGGGATCAATTCACGCTTCGGAGCGAGTTGGACCGAAAGGGTACAACGGGTTAAGGCAGACTGGGGAATATTCACGTTAGCTTGGCTGGAAGCGATCTTTCGCGCTGCTGATGGCCGTGCGTCAGAGCATGCCGCTGAATTAGGTCCTGATCCATTGCTCGCCAATCCCCAGGAGGTGAACTGATGGGAATTCATGTTCACCACCTGCGTGGCTGTCGCACCACACCGCTGGCACATTACCTGAAGGCACTCGGGGTACTACGACTCGTTGCGCAGCAGGCGGATCCACAGGCGCGCGGAGCTTGGCGCAATGGTGTTTTCGTTTTGCTTAGCAGTTTGAACGAGCAAGAACTTTTGGAGTTCTTCCTGAATCGCTATAGTCCGACTCCACTGGTGGCGCCATGGAATGGGGGGAGTGGGTTTTATCCGAAAGATAATCATTCAGGTTTTGACGCGATCTCCGAAAGTACCGCTTCGCGATTTGAAACGTACCGCCAGGCGATTGTCGAAAGCCGTCAAATCGTCGGCGAACGTGATGTACGCCCCAGTGGCGAAGAAAAAGAAAACATGCTTCAAAAATGTCGCCAACAGTGGGATGGTCCCTTGGGCGATTGGCTTGATGCGGTGGTCACTTTGTCCGAAGAGGGAAGTCCTGCTTATCCTGCGCTATTGGGAACCGGGGGCAACGATGGCCGACTCGACTTCACCAACAACTTCATGCAGCAATTGACAAAGCTTTTTGATTTGACATCGGCACAAGGCGCAGCTCAACCTGCATCGGAAGGCTTCTTGCGCGGGGCCTTGCTTGGCGAGATTGAAAGCGGGCTCGATAGCAGCGCCGTGGGCCAGTTCTTCCCAGGTGCTGCTGGTGGCGCAAATGGAACAACCGGTTTCAGCGCCGATACAAACATCAACTCATGGGATTTCGTCCTGACCCTCGAAGGGGCGATCGTACTTGTTTCGTCAGTGACTCGGCGGGCACTAGCCAACAGTTTGCCTCAGGCGGCAGCTCCGTTTGCGGTGCGTTCTGCACCCGCTGGCTATGGTAGCGCGGCCGACGAGAACAGCCGAGGCGAACAGTGGATGCCCCTGTGGGAGAACTTCGCCAGCTTTGAAGAGATCCACGGCTTGATTGCCGAAGCTCGTTGTCAGACCGATCGCAAAATCGCCACCCGTCCCCTGGAAACAGCTAGAGCGATTGCCCGCTTGGGAGTTGCTCGAGGGATTAGCGCCTTCCAGCGTTATGGCTATATCGAACGCAATGGTCTGTCGAATCTAGCGGTTCCCCTGGGTGTTTGGCACGTTCGAGAGCAACCGAATCAAAACCTTCTGGACGAAATCGTCCCGTGGTACGAACGCCTGGAAAGCAAGGCCGCCGACAAAAACGCACCCGCTTCGATTTCTCAGGCCACGCGTCGAATTCAAGATGCGATGCTTGATTGCTGCCGGGAGGGTGATGTTCCCATGCGATGGCTGCAACTGCTTCTGCGGCTGGGGGAAGCCGAGGAACAACTCGTTCGCAGTCCCCAGTTCACAGGCAGCAGAGGGATTCAGCCGTTGCGGGGGCTCTCGGCGGAGTGGCTCATAGCAGAAACGGCCCTGCCCATGCGGCCCGAGTTCCGTATCGCTCTGGCAATCGCCGGCCAGCATGCAATGTCGGTCGACGGTAAGTATTTTGATCGATCCAACCCGATTCGCCGTCACTGGATTCCGCTCCAAGCCAATACCAAGGGCGGCATCTTGCCAGCACACCGATTTCATGTTCTGCACGAACGATTAGCCTTCGGCCCTGACCAGGTTTGCCACGGGCGAAATTTGTCGGACGATCTGATTCAACTCATCAAGCGTCGAATGTTGGAGAGCAAGCGGGACGGCAATCCCTATCTTGCCCTTTGCCCCGCACCTGGGACCGGAGCTCTGCTTTCCGATATTCAAGCTTGGCTGCAGGGGGACGTCGACCAGCGATTGGTTTCCAAGCTAGTTCGACCGTTGATGGCTCTCGATTGGTCGACAGCCAAGTTTACGGCTGATGCAACCAACCAACGCGAGATTGCCGAACAGCTTTCGATATATGCGACTCTGAAGCTTTGTTACGCCCCAGGGCCACTGCAATTAAAACGAGAGTCCAATACAGAGATTTCAGTTAAGCTCGATCCACTTCCCCTGGCGAGATTGAATGCCGGCGATCTGGCTGGAGCGATGCGGTTGGCAACGCAGCGTCTAAAAGCAAGCGGTATTCATCCGTACGTATCGACCGCCGTGGGCAATTCAACAATGGCTCGTCGAATCGCGTCATCGCTTGCCATTCCGATCGATACCAGGAGTCTTGATGCCCTGGTTTGGACGATCGGACACGCAACGATCGAGCCCGATCCTTTGGAAGACGAATCCGATGTGGCCTGACAGAATCACATTCACAATCACAATCAAACGTAATTTGCAGGGAATGAATTAACATGAGCTCGAACCTCGACTCGCTACTTGATGGTAAGCAGACGCGTTTGCTGTTTTCGATTCCGCTTCGCCCGATCCAAACTCGCCGCTTTCAGCCAACCGGCTTCCCAGACCTGGGACCGGCGCAATATCAGGTCGAAGATGGAACTTGCCTCTTGGTAGAAAGCGCCCAGAGCATGGCCAACCGCCTCGAGGAAGTTTGCTGGGATAAGGCCGAAGACAAACTCGTTCAGCCACTGCAAGGATTAAGCTATGTGCGGGTAAACAACGCAGATGGAAGTTACCTGACCAGTACGATTACCGAAGCCCATCGGCTTAATAGTCCCTATATCCTAGAAGGCAAAGATCAGAGTTTTGCTAAGCAGCTCAAAGAAGAGCTTGCCGTTCTTGCAACCGGTCCCATTAATCGAAAGATCCTCGCGGAAACGCTATTCAAGTACGACGCGAATTCACTGGTTCACGGCATATTTCTCGCTAAGAAGGAGCTTGCAGGAGGTCGATTGCGTATCGCGCGGGCGCTCTCGGCCTTTATCGAAGCAGAACAGGTTGAGATCGCCATGTCTGGTGGCGTTAAGAACGATCACGTCGATCCGAGCGGAGATACCTCGAAAGGCTTTGGCAACGTTCCTTTCTCGCGTGAAGAATTCACGGCCAAAAAGATTACGGCACACTTCAATATCGATCTGGCGCAGATCCGAGGGTATGGACTAAGCGATCAGGCAACCCGTCTTTTGGTTCTGCTGGCGATGTTCAAGATTCGCAAGCTGATCGATGGTGACTTACGGCTACGAACGGCCTGCGATCTGGAAGTCGATCATGAGAAAATGACTACCATCGTCGCAATGCGTCCTGACGGTTTTGAGCTCCCCACCTGCGAGCAGCTTGAGCAAGAGCTTTCGGCGGCGATCAAATCCTGCCAGGAAACCTTCGCCGGAGAGAACGGCGTAACGGTCGTTTCCTACAAGCTGTAATCCGATCGAGAACTCTCCCCATGCCTACCATTGAATTCACCTTTCCTGCCCATCGCTATCATGCCACCCTTAATGGGACGCATGTAAACGAGGGTCGCGTTGAATGGCCTCCTAGCCCGTGGCGAATTCTGCGAACGCTTCTATCGGTTGGCTATACGCGCCTTCATTGGGAAAAACCACCGCTAGTGGCAACCCAGTTGCTGGAACAACTCGCTGGGGCGTTACCGTCGTATCGCCTGCCGCCAGCGTTCGAGGCACATTCGCGCCACTACATGCCGATTATTCAAGGAAAGAAAGAAAATACGACCAAGGTGATCGATGCTTTTTTGCGTCTTCCCAAAGATAGTTCTTTACTGCTTTATTATGACGTTGATCTGTCAAACGAAACGCGGAAGCTACTTGATCACTTGATTGGTTCAATCACGTATCTCGGCCGCTCTGAATCATGGGCCGATGCAAGGCTGGTTGAGGATCACCAGCTGGATGAAACCTGGATTCGTCCGCTGAGTGAAGGAGCATCTCAATCGGATGATCCTCTGCGTCTTTTGGCGCCGGTCCCCCAATCCGATTATGCCCAATGGCGAATCAGTTCTTTGGAGAACGCCATTGAGCGAGAGGCTGCGGAAAAGGGCAATAAGTTGAGTCCGGCGGCTAAGAAGAAATTAGAAGCAGCATTCCCTATCAATCTGGTCGATTGTTTGTCGTGGGATACGGCCGATGTAAGAAAGTTCCGCTGGAGTGCGACCCCAGGAACCAGAGAGGTTCTTTACTGTGAGCCGCAACCGAATTCACGCATCGCGGCGACAAGATGTCGACCTGCTCCCGCCAAGCCTGTTGAAGCTGCATTGATTGCCTTGGCAATCGATCGTGACAAGGCATCACGGCTTCCGTCAATGACTCGCTGTCTGCCTCAGGCCGAGGCACTCCACGCCGCGTTGGTACGCATTCTTAAACGCGATGTTCAGGATCACTCCGATTCAATCATTGGCCGCACCATTGATGGCATGCCACTACAACAGAACCACCAGCACGCACACTTTGTCCCACTAAGCCTGCAAGGCGACGGCCGGATCGATCACATGCTCATTCATGCTCCCATGGGGCTGGATGATGCTGCCCAACAGGCCATCAGAAGGTTGCGATTTACCTGGGCAAAGAAGATCCCCCGCATCGTACTTCGTTGGATCGGGTTTGGTTCGCTCGATGAAATTCGACATCAGATCCATGGCAGCAGCGGTGGCGAACTTCCGATATTAGGCAGATCGACCGTGATTCATAGTGAAACGCCCTACGTACCATCGCGACATTTAAAGCTCAAGCGGGGTCGGTATACGCTGGAGGACGATGTCCGCCGCGAGCTTCATTGCCGAAAGTTGCCGGAACCACAAAAGATCGAGATTTGGAACAATGATCTAAGTTCCGGACATCGCCGCTTGGCAGCGAAACACTTATTGACATACATTAGATCACGCCAACCCGATAAGCCTCAGCCGCCCGAATCAAAGGCCTTCGGACTTTCGTTATACTTCGACGAGCCGATTACTTGTCCACTGGCAATCGGTTACGGAAGCCATTTCGGATTGGGGCTCTTCTCAGCCGGTGACCAAAGAAATGAATGAATCAGGCATTCGATCGTGTAGCAAAGTGTAGTTAATCGCCTGAATTTGACCGGAATCTGTCGAAAACTACCTCAACTCGCAATCATCCGGTTATCCGCGTAAAACGCTACTTTTTTCGGGTATTCCATCCACCGTTGCAACTGAAATTCTACTTATCGTCGGCCAGAATGAAGACGATATTCGGGGGCCGTTTTTCTTCGGCACCGCTAATCGAACACCAGGCGAGCTGTCCGATCGCAACGAAAAGCAATATCATGCATTTCAGTCGATAATGTCGCGGGAAATCTACGCCGATCGGGGAACGCTTTGCGGGATTCGAATTCATGGCAGAACCAAAAGAAGTGGGTGGCAGGTAATTAGAGGGGGCGGATCTGATCGATGACATCGGCCCCATGTGCTTTCGTCCATTGTGTTCGCCAAGACAGCCGCCGTCAATCAATTGATTCACCAGCCAAAGGTGGGTATTCAACGCCTCTCATTAAGTGAAATTAACCGGCCAGTAGTGACTCGGCGTTGACATGACTCGGCGTGGAGCCGTATTCACCATTCTCCTTCTGACCGGACGGCCAAGCCCGAAAGCAGAAGGATTCAGTCTCCACTTTCAATTCGAGCAACGACAAGCGGGTGCTGTCATCTAACCCCCGAGCAGCGCACAGCTTTGATAGGCTCAATACTCGGGGCAGCGCGATGTCGACTGCGGTTCGCTATATCTGCTTGGTTTTGCTCGTACTCGGGGTGTCGAGCGGTTGTTCAACGCTGCCAACCTCCGCCAGTTCGTCAGCCGCAGCACTGGCCGAGACAAACGTACCGGCAATGCTCGATCTGCCTGAGAAAGTTGCCTCGATTCAGGAAAAGCCCAAACCAGCTGAAGAAGCGGCAGAAGAGCCAGCTCGCGAATCATCCGTTCAACTGGCAAGCGCGATCGAGTACGAAACTCCCTTTCAGTCATCGTGGGATGAATCGACTTCGATTGATTTCGAAACATTGCCGGAATTGAAGATCGAGCCTCTGGATTCTTTGCCCTCGTTTGAAAAGGAGCGCGTGACTTATGGTTCGATGTTATCCCAGCAGTGGGCAGGCATCTGTTCCGACTATGCCGAGTTCTATTCCGCCAGCGGGATGACCTTATTGGCCAGTGGAGTCGCGGTAGCCGGTGTCATGGCCAACACCGGCTTTGACGAAAAGGCGATCCGAGACGGGTATATCGACAACGTGGTGCTATCCCCGTACGACGATGTTTACGAAACGTTGCACAAGCCCAAGATTCTGGGGAATGGAAAGTACACAATCCCGCTCTTCGTCGGACTGGCACTCGCGGAACCATTGCTTCAGGACTTGCCGTTGGGGCCGGAAGCGGCCGAGTGGGGATGGCGTTCGACGCGGACGCTATTGGTCGGTGCTCCACCGATGTTAGCTCTGCAGCGTTTGACCGGTGCCGGACGTCCAGACGAAACACCGGAGTCTTCCGAGTGGCATCCGCTGCGCGACACCAACGGTGTAAGCGGACATGCGTTCATGGGAGCGATCCCGTTTATCTCAGCGGCGAAGATGACCGACAACTTATGGCTCAAAGGTGGTCTCTACGTCGCTTCAACGCTGCCCGCCATCTCGCGAGTGAATGATGACGCGCATTATTTCTCGCAAGTCGCCCTGGGATGGTTTCTGGCGTACCTGGCCGAAACGGCAGTCGACCATTCGTACCGGCCTGACCTCAGTTACCACCTCTTCGCCTATCCCCAGCCAAATGGCGTGGGGATTGGTTTCGAGTACGCCCATTAAGCGAGCGATTAACCGGTCGACCGCAAGCCGGCCGCGATGCCTTGGATGGTCAAGCGAACCATGTGCTGCAGGCCATCTTCCGTGTCGTCGTTTTGCGCATTGCCATCAGCGCGGCTTTGCTTCATCAGTTGAATCTGAATCAGGTTCAACGGATCGACGTACGGGTTTCGGCTGTGGATACTGCGGCTGAGCCAGCCGATCTTCTCCAACAGTTCGTGCTGCTGACGAATCAAACAGATCGCTCCGCAGGTCAGCCGATATTCGGCCTCGATCATCTGCCAGATCTCTTCCTGAGCTGTGCCGGAAAGCTCCGCGTAGTCGTGGGCGATCTCCATGTCGGCCTTGGCCAGGGCCAACTCGGCATTGTCGATCGTGGCCTGAAAGACGGGCCACTGCTGATACATCTCTTGGAGCGATTCCCAGTTGCCTCCCTGGGAATCGACGAAGGTTCGAATTCCGGTCCCCATGCCATACCAGGCCGGCAACAGGTGCCGAGATTGGGTCCAGGCAAACGTCCACGGAATCGCACGCAGATCTTTCAAGGACTTTCGCTCGCGACGACGTGCCGGGCGAGAACCGATCGGAAGGCTCTCGATATCGCTAATCGGGGTGGCTAGGTCGAAGTACCGCAGAAAGTCCGGATGCGAGACCAGCTCGCGGTACTTCGTCAGCGCGGCCTGTGACATCGCTTCGGTATGTTCTTTCCAGGTTTCCATCGCTCCGGATGGCTTCGCCGCGCTGACCAGCAGCGTGGCGTTGGTCAACTGCTCGATATGCCGATGGGCGATCACCGCGTTGTCGTAACGTTCGGCCAGCACTTCGCCCTGTTCGGTCAATCGCAACTTGCCATCGACCGCCTGGGGAGGCAGCGACTGAATACCACGAGCGGCCGGACCGCCGCCGCGACCGAGACTTCCGCCGCGGCCATGGAAGATGGTCATCTCGATGTGGTGCTTCTCGGCGACCTGGGCCAGACGTTCTTGGGCCTGATGCAGCTTCCATGATGCGGTCAGGTAACCGCCATCCTTGGTGCTGTCGGAGTAGCCCACCATGATCATTTGTTCCAGCCGCGGCTGCTGAGCGAGGTAATCGCGATAGGCCGATTGCTTGAGCATCGCCTCGAAGATCACCGGAGCACGCTCCAGGTCGTCGATCGTTTCGAACAGCGGCGATATTGGCAAGTAAGGTCGTGGTTTGTTTGGGTAACGCTGGTTCCAGACATAACTCCAGAGCCACAACACGGCCAGCACATCGGTGGCCTGATGGGTCATGCTGATCACGTAACCACCAAATGGCCGCGTCCCACCTGCTTCCATCGTATCGGCCAACACGCCGAACGTGGCCAAGACTTCGACGGTCATCTCGCTCAGTTTGGCCTGTTCGACCGTCGGAACCGTTTTCAGGTCGGTAAGTTTGCTAATCCAGGTCGCTTCGTCGATCGGCTGATCGGTTGGCAAGTCGGCAAACAGAATCTCGCGCAGCGCATTGCGATGCCCGTCGGAATCTTGGCGGATATCGAGTGAGAAGAAATGGAACCCGAACGTTTGCAGGCGATCTTTCCACGGGTCGAGATATCGATCGACCACGCGGCGGCCCAGATGTTCCAGCATGCTTTCGCGCAGCAGTTCGACTTCTTCGGTCAACTGGTCCGGCTGATGGTAGATGGCCTGTTCGGCTCCTTCGACCGAAGTCATCCCAAGGGAGACCTCAAGCCGGAATTCAATCATCTTCAAGTAACAGCGGTAGACTTCGCTGGGCGAAACACCCTCCAGTCGCTGGCGGAACTCTTCCCACTTGCTGCTTGCGGCATTGAGCTTCTCGCGAATCTCGTCGCTGACGGCTGCCTGGCGATCGGAAGTGACGATCGTCTTCTTCAGTTCACGGCAATAAGCCAGGTGCCGCTCGAGCGCGGTCCTACGCAGCAGGCCAAGCGTGGCCTGGGTGACCTTGGCGGTGACGAACGGATGCCCGTCGCGATCGCCGCCGATCCAACTGCCGAATGTTAAAAATGGTTTGATCTCGAATTGATGCAGCGGGTAATAGCGGGCCAATGCCATCCGCATCTCGCGATAGATCTGCGGAGCAACATCCCACAATGCTTCGGCAAAGAAGAGCCCTCGTTCCACTTCACCCATTACCTCTGGACGCTGCGGACGAAGCGAGTCGGTTTGCCACAGTAACGTGAGATCGCTCAGGGCGGCCTCGAAAACGTCGTCGTGCGGGTCGTCTTCCAGCGCTGGCAAGTGATCGCGCAGTCGACGCAGCAGTTCGCGCGTGGTGCGGCGTTTGGCTTCGCTGGGGTGGGCGGTGAAGACCGGCATGATTGCCAGGCGATCGAGCCACTCTTGCATTTCGGCAGCGCTGCAATTGTCTTCGGCCAGTTGACGAACGGCATCGGCGATCGATTCCCCCCGGGGCAGCCCTTCCGCTTCGGCGGCAATGGCTCGCTGATCCAGGATCCGCACACGCTGGTAATCTTCGGCCAGGTTGGCAAGGTCGAAATAAAGACTCAGCCAACGGATAACCATGCGTAACTGTTCTTTGGGAATCCGTCCGATTTCATCCAACAGCCGCTGTTCGGCATCGGGCAAGCCCGCTCGGCGTTCGAGGGCCATTCGTCGAATGCGTCCCATGGTTTCTGCTAAAGAATCGCCCACTTGCTCGCGGACAACCTGATCCAACAGCTCGACCAGCAGGTTCAAGCCGGGTACATGCTCTTCGTGATACACAGCAGATGTCGCTCTCTTCTTCGTTGCATTTGCTTCGCCTAAACCCTAGATTACCTGGAAGAAACGGATTTTCGTAGGGGCGGTCCGCCAGGTAATTTGTCACCAGCAGGCCTTGCGGCTTGTAAAATCGTGACAAATTGGTATGGCAAATGCACCTTGCGGTCGTCGCTTATCCCCTAAACCTCTCCCAAACAACCAGGATACGTGCGATGAATGACCACTGGGGCCATTGCAAGAACTGTAAATGGTGGGAAGTTGAATCGGCCGAAGCAGCCTCCCACGAACCAATTGGCTACTGCACGGAAGAAGACCTGCAGCCATTCCATCTGAGAGTCACCAGCAGTAGCGGCTGCAACTGCTTTGTCAGTCTGAATGATGTGGAACGAGAGAAGGCGGCTTCGTAGAGCTAGTCGGCTTCGGCCCTGCCAGGTCTATTTCATGGTAGTGTCTTCGCTCGTTGGCGATGCCGATTTGTTTTCTGAGTGCTTCGACCTTCGCTTTCAGATTTGGTTCCGGCCATTCCGAATGAAACGGTGAATAATCTGCGGGTTGCTGAGCGGATGTAGCGTGTGACTCTCGCAAAAGTCGCTGGTTTTCCTGGCTAAGCGACGCAAGTTGCTCTTCACGCAACCGCGTGCGGGTAAGTGGTTGACTTATGACCCCAATGCTTGACGCTCCTCTTTTTGTCTGCGAATTGGCATATAGTTTTTTCAATTCCCAACCGACTCTTACACCGTTCAATTGCAAATTCAGGATGAACGATCGCCGTTGTTCCGAGCGAGCCAATTCTCGCCGTAGGTATTCAACCGCCGGCAGTAGTGAAAAGAGGACCATCATCGAGATAACCAAATAGCGCATCACATAACTCATCGCCCGGCACCTCCTTAATGCCAATCTAGTTCGCATTGAAAGCGAGAGCCAGAATTTCGTTCGACAAAGCCAGGGCCTTACTTTTTGCCTTCCATGAGCCTTCCAAACGCGTTGGGCTTGCCGTCAGGGCTGTCTCTCAGGCGTCCCACTTGGAAATCCGCCTCCATCTCGGCTTCTAATTGTTCGATTTTCTCTTTTCGTTCTCTCTCTTGCTGGTTCTGCTTGTAGTTCTTAGATAGAAAAATCACGAACGCTGGAAGGATCGTCGAAAAGAGGAGGATGATAAACCACTTAGGGCGTGCCTTCTGCATACGATTTCCTTTAAGAGTTAGAGCCCAAGCTTCAGGTGTTCTGCTAGGTGTGTGTCCAGGATGGTCGCTCAAAACAGGGTCAATCTGGTCGTTCTGAAACCAACCGTCCATCGACAAGAACGAAAACACAGAATATCTAAGACGCTAGATCAGATCGTTACCTTAGCCGTGCTGCGAACGATTTGTGAATATTTCCGCCGACTGCTTTCAGATTGTCGACGACTCCCTCGCGTTAGGATGATACTTCTGCACCAGTTCAATCAACCGCGTTCGGTCGATCGGCTTGGTGGTGTAGGCAGTGCAGCCCGCTTCCAGGCATTTGTCCGCGTCGCCTGCCATGGCGTGAGCCGTCAGGGCAATGATCGGCAACTGGCAACCTTTCTCGCGCAGCAGCCGGGCCTCTTCGTAGCCATCCATTACCGGCATTTGCATGTCGGTCAGCAGCACATCGAACGGCGGCGGATATTGCAGATTCCCTTCCACAGTTCCATCGACGGTCAGCTTCTCGATGGCCAGCTTGCCATTTTCGACCGTCGATACTTCGGCACCTGCTTTGCGCAGATGGAAAGAAATCAGCCGCACGTTGTCAGGACCATCCTCGGCCAACAGGACCTTCATTCCCTTCAGCAAACCGGCCGACAGCGATTTGGCCTTTTTCTCTTCCATCTTCTTTTCCGGCTTGCTTTGGGCGTTCTGCGGGGAAATCCAGTTGCCATCAAGCTCTTCCTTAATCTCGACCGACAGGCAGAAGACACTACCGGTACCTGGTTCCGAGGTCACTGAAATGTCACCGCCCAGCATCTCGGCCAGTCGCTTGCTGATGCGTAGTCCCAGGCCGGTTCCGCCGAAGCGGCGCGCCGTCGAGTTGTCGGCCTGGACGAACGCTTGAAACAAGTTATTGATCTGGCCCTGGGTCATACCGATGCCGGAGTCTTCGACCGAAAGACGAAGTGACTTGTCCGAATCAACAAAGCTGACGCGCAGGCGAACGCGACCGATCTCGGTAAACTTGATTGCGTTGCCAACGAGGTTCACTAGAATCTGGCGCATCCGGATCGGGTCGCTGTTGATCACCATCGGGATCTTGGTTTCAAAGATCGTATCCAACGGTAGTCCTTTGGCGGCCGCTTTGACCTCCATCAGGTCCATCACCTCGCGGATCAGGTCGCCGACACGCATGGGGACCATCTCGACAGTCATCTTGCCTGCTTCGATCTTCGAGAGATCGAGAATGTCATTTATGATTGCCAGCAGGTGCTCGCCATTACGGCGGATCGTTTGAATGAATTCCAATTGCTCCGGATCGCCGTCAATTTCCTTCAGGCGTTCGGCCAGCAGGTCGGTATATCCTAGAATGGCCGTCATCGGAGTACGAATCTCGTGACTCATGTTCGCCAGGAATTCGCTCTTGATCCGATTGGATTCCTCGGCCTTGGTACGCGAGTCGTTCAGTTCCGCTTCGGTCTTACGCTGCTGGGTGACATCGCGCAGCACGTTGAGCACCGCCACGGACGATTCGCCTTCGCCGCCGGTATTCTGAGCGACCACCGAGTGCAATTCGATCCTGCGCCACGTTCCGCGGAGCCCCATCATTTCAAATTCGGTGCAAGAGGGTCGCCCCATCAAAGCATCGCATAATCCTTTTACAACATCCTGACGCGCTTCCCAGGCAACCTGATCCAACAGCGACATTCCTTTCACCTGGTCGGCCGACCTGGCCTCCCATAGTTTCAAGCCGGCTGGGTTGGTATCGATCACTTTTCCGTTTTCGTCGAGCACATTCAGCCCGACCGGAACGCCCTCGAAGATGGTCGTGAATCGCTGCATCCCTTCTTCGGCTTCTTCTTTGGCCTTCATCAGATCGCCCGTCATCGACTCGGCCAATTTGACGGCCCGCAATCGAGCGGATCCTATGTTCCAAACCATGAATGACAGGACGATGGTCAGCGTACCGCCAACCAGGATGGCAATGAAAGGATGAATGAAGATTGGGCTGGTGTCGAAACTGGAACTGCTGCTGATACGAACCGCCCAGCGACGACCGCCGAAAGTCAGATCGTAGGCCTTGGTAAATAACGCTTTAGGCTGTGGCTGTTTTCTCGCCAGGGTAGCGTCGAAACCGCGACTGCTGAACAACTTGGCCGATGGATCATCGATCGCCGTGTCGTCGTAGACATCGACATTCACCATACCGTCACCAGCCTCAACAATACCCTCCAAGGCAAGCTCAGAGGTGATCGGCATGTAGACCCAGCCCTTGAATGCGGTTTCGCGCTGCTGGGCCGTTGTCAGCGGCAAGCTTTGGTCGTAGACCGCCAACAGGTACAAAAACCCGTTGTGATTGTGTTGATCTTGAACCAAATCGATTTTGGCCGACAAGGTTGGCAACCCCGTGGCACGCGCCTTTTCAGCGGCCGTGCGGCGATTGGCTTCCGACCCGATATCGAGCCCCCAGGCTGCCTTGTTGTTTGCCAGAGGTTCGATATGGCAGATCACGAAGTAATCTTGTCGCTGGGCAACATCGCCCACCGATCGGACATGAAAATTGCTTCCCAGATTCTCTTTGGCCCACGCCAGAAAAGAATTCAAGTCCTTTGATTGAACATTGCGAATGAAACCTTGCCCCATCGCCCCGGGAAAGCACTCGACCGGATCGACAACGTGACAGTAATCGCGGAACTCGTCGAGGGTTAAAACCTCGCTCGCTTCATGCAAACCGCGCAGTGATTTCAGACCATGTTCAAACGCGGTCATCCGCCGCGAGACTTCCGTCTTCACGCGATCGGCCAAGACATCGAACTCGTCTTTGGCTTTTCGCCGCGCTTCCTGTCCAAGCCAATAGGCGATAATTCCCGTCAGACCGACGCCAATCACCAGGATCAACAGCATCGGCCTCACGACATCGCTGGAGCCAATATCGCTGGACTCGGAAGGTTCCGTGCTTTGATAGGTCCGGATCGACAGCAGACGAAAAACGGCGAAAGGAGCGACCAGCAACAGCACGACGGCGATGCTCAGCAGTATTTGATAGGTTTCCTGAATTCCAACCGCAACCATCGGTAAGAAGTAGAGCGCGACGATCGTCGAAAGCATGATCGCCAGGATCAGCTCCAGAATGATGCGCAGTTGCAGCCTATGGAAATGCATTGTTGGTCCCTGCCCTCGTTGACCACAATCATCTTAAGTACGGCGCATATTAAGACATCGCCGCTTGTCCATCATGGGATACGCTGGAGAGCAGGTTTGCCCAGATGTGGAGTTTAAGAGCCGGAAATCGGGGATATCTGTCGATTTAGCAACAGTATGTCGGTAGTAGCGATTGGCAGAGTTTCACTGCTGCGGGATACCTCATCGCTTGGGCGAAAATCGCACCGGTAAATACTTTACTACAGAGACAGGCTTACCACCCTGAGTGGCGGGAGTGCCTCTCCACCGCTCGACCGCTTCGACAGCCGCTTCATCGAGAATGTCGTAGCCGCTGCTTCGTACTATTTCGACTTCGCTGACTTGGCCATCTGAAGCCACGATCAGACGTAAAAAGACTTCCCCCTGCCAGTGATTTCGAGCTGCCTCGAGAGGATAGATCGGAGGGGGGTTCATCGAGAAGTCTGGCGGCGTCTCTCGTAGCGTCCCCACCGGAATCGGAACGGCCGACGCCAACGTCGCCATCTTGATCGGCTTGGTCCGCTTTGGAATAGGACGCTCGACTGGCGTGATCTCTTTGGGCTGGTACTTGAACTCGCGCCGCTGATCCAGCTTCGCTTGGGGAGTCTGAGCCTCTTGCTCAACCCGGAGTTCCGCTTCTTTCCGCGTCGGTTTGATTTCCAACGCTTGACGAGCCACTACCGCGTCGGCAACGCGATCGATTACTGACTCATCCGCGTGCATTTCGCTCTGAACCAACTCGACCGGCTGCGGCTCGGTAAGAGGCACCGGAGGAGCAAACGTCGCCGATAACGTCACGGCATTTCGCTCGCCGGCAAACTTAACCCGATCCAGAAACGACGCTCCCTGCCAGAGCATTACCAACAGTACCAGCGCGTGCCCGCCGAGCGATGTGTAGATGGCAAAGTGTGGTGTCGAAAGTAGTCGCATGAGTCAAAGTCGCCGGCCACGACGCCATTCCGCCGGGAGCACGCTGAAAACGAGCCCCCTGGGGCTCTATTTGGTCAAGTAGAGTCGTCCACTCGAGGTAGCCTTCAGGCAATAAAGCGTGCCTCCGTGATCGATCCAAACCTGACGTTGCCCCTGAAGGAGGTGCTGCGATTTGATCGGCGAGGTCTGGCAGGAATCGCTTTGATTTCGATCCTGGGAACGCTCGGAGCCCTGGGTACCGCTGACGACATCATAGCTATGAAGCATGGTCATGAACACTTGTGCGCTCGCTTTTCCACGCTAAGGACAAGTTCAGTTACATGCTGCAGTTTTCCTGCAGTGAACTGCCCATTCACGTGAAATCGCTATTAAGGAATCGGATGAACACCTTGTCAGGCGTTCGGAGAAATACGCTGTACGCCCGATTCCCGTAAAAGATGCAGGAAATAGGCAACAGGGTGCATTGCAACCGGCGCGCCAGGCCTCTTTCCAGGGTGAATTCGCCTCAAGATGGCAATCGGCTGTCGCTAGAAATGACAGCACTGTCGCGCCCAGCGACATCAGTCGTCCGACCTGTCTGGTCGCGTTGGGTTCGGCTGCGACTTTTCCGCTAGCAAAATCACAGCCCCATCACGGGTTCGGATTAGCCCTCTGGAGTGGCAAATCGATGCGTTGGCACCGGCCGGCCCGGCCGGAAGTTTTGCGTCTGCTGAAATTCAATCGTCAGCTGCATTTTCCGGGCAACTTCTGCGACCACTTCCTCGAGCACTTCGCGTAGATGATCTGGATCGACGGCCACGCGGGCATTGACCACCACATTCGCCTCTTTGGTGGAGCATTGGGATGGTAGCGAAAGAACTGGAGGCGTGTCGCTGCTGACCATATTCACCACACTGTAGGCTCCCTCTGACAAGCCGATCGTTTTGAGATGGGCAGTCTCGGCCTGTACTAGTTCCAGCCGCTCTCGAATTGCCTCGACGATCCCGACCAGCAAATCGTCCAAGGCGAACGAATCGGAAGATTTCGCTAACAGACTACTGTTGAGCCAACCTAATTCCGCTTCCCCTTCGGCGTAAACATCGTAGTCCAACTCCAAAATCTTTTGACCAAACGCACCGCGCTGCCCAAGCATCTCGGTAAAGGATTCGAACCCATCGCCGGTTCTCGCCGAAACTCGCAACACCGGCGTTTGCGGAGCAGCCGTTTGAAGCAACCGTTCAAGTTCTTCAACCTCGGCGGGGCTCAATTCGTCGATGCGATTGATGATCAAGAAGTCTGCTTCTTCCAACTGCTTCTCGAAGATGTAAGCCGCCTTAGGCGAGAACCCCATGTTGGCCTCTTTTCGCAAGATCCGCAGACCGTGCGAAGGTTTCAAAATGACGCCATAGGGAGCGACTTCAAATTCGGCATCGTAAAGACGAATCAGCGGCTGCACGACGGTTGCCACCAGGTCGGTACAACTGCCAACCGGTTCGGCAAGGACGATATCGGGGCGCTGCTGTGCCGAGAGATTTTCGACCGTCGAAGTCAACTCGTTGAAGTTACAGCAAAAGCAAGCACCGGCCACTTCGCCAACATGCAGTCCTTGCGAACGCAGCAAGTTGGTGTCGACCAGGTCCGAGGCCTGATCGTTGGTGACTACCCCCACAGTCAGCCCCTGATCCTGATAGTGCCTGGCAAGTCGACCAATGGCAGTTGTTTTGCCGGCGCCTAGAAAACCACCAATCATGATGAATCGGATTTTGGAGCGTTCGGAGGTCATGGGGGGGAAGACTTTCGGGGTAGCTGATATTCAAGTATTCTAACAACTGTCAGAATAACAGAAGCCAACCGCAGGTTCAATTCCTGGGAGCAAGCGGCCACCTTGTAGAATCGCATGGCCCAAGAATCGGCGAAAGGGGCCACCGTCATCCCGACGGGCCCCTGCCACCCAAAGGCTGAAACTCCCGGTTCAGCCTTTCACATTTATTATTGCGGCTGATTAGCCGTTCATCTCGAAACCTTCGACCATGTCACGCAGCGACTTGGCCTGGGCTCCCAGTTCTTCGGCACTCGCAGCCATTTCTTCGCTCGAAGCAGTCGACTGCTCGGTGACCGAAGCAACTTGCTGGATCGTGTCGTAAACCTCTTGCGACATGCTCATCTGTTCGTCGGTCGAGGAAGCGATCTCGGCGATCTTGCTGGAAGTCGTTTCGACAGCGGAAACGATCTTTTCCAAAGCCGACCCGGCCTGAGAACTCAGTTCAACGCCGTTGGCGACACGGAGGGTCGATTCCTTGATCAATGCCGAAACGTCCTTGGCTGCATTGCTGGCTCGTTCGGCCAACTTGCGAACTTCGTCGGCCACGACGGCAAACCCAAGTCCATGTTCGCCAGCACGAGCTGCTTCGATCGCAGCGTTCAAAGCCAACAGGTTGGTCTGGCTGGCGATCTCGCTGATCACCTGGATGATTTCGCTGATCTGTTCGGACGAAGCCTTGATCAGGTCCATCGCTTCACCGCTCTTGGTAACCGCCTGGCCACCTTCGATGGCGATACGGCTGGTTTCGCCGGCGAGTCGATCGGTCTCGTTGGCACGATCGCGAACGCCTTGGATCGAGCGCGTCAGTTCTTGGGCCGAAGCGCTGATTTCTTCAACTGCGGCACTCTGAGTTTGAGCACCTTCGGCAACCGACTGCGATCCTTCGGCGACAGTCGCGGCACTTTCAGTGAACTGGTTGGCACTCTCGATCACGTTAACGATCAGGTTCGCCATGTCCATCCGCAGCTGAACCTGCTGAGTGACATCGGTGGCATACTTGACCACTTTGAACGGCTTGCCGTTGAGGTCCAAGATCGGGTTGTAGCTGGCCTGAATCCAGACTTCCTTACCACCCTTGCCAATCCGCTTGTATTGAGCGGCGTCGAATTCACCTCGATTCAGCTTGGCCCAGAATTCCTTGTATTCGCTGGAGGTCGCGTAATCCTTTTCGACAAACATCTGGTGATGTCGGCCTTTGATTTCGTCCAACGAATAGCCCAAGGTATTCAAGAAGTTTTCATTGGCGCTGATGATCGTACCATCCATGTTGAACTCGATCACTGCCTGAGCCTTGCTGATGGCTTCCATCTGGCCCGCGAAGTCGGCGTTGCGCAGTTTCTGCTCAGTAACATCGGTGGCAAACTTGACTACTTTGTAGGGTTTGCCTTCGGCATCCAGGATTGGGTTGTAGCTGGCTTGGATCCATACTTCCTTACCACCCTTGCCGATTCGCTTGTACTCGCCAGCATCGTATTCGCCACGACGAAGTCGATCCCAGAAGTTCTTGTAGTCGGCGCTTCGAGCGTATTCCGCATCGACGAAGATCTGATGATGCTGTCCCTGAATCTCGCTCAGCGAGTAGCCGAGAGTCGACAGGAAGTTATCGTTGGCCGTAAGAACCTTGCCATCCATATCGAACTCGATGATAGCCTGAACTTTGCCGATTGCTGCCAGTTGGCCCGAGTAGTTGGCGAACTGAGTCTTCTGCTCGGTAATATCCGAGGCATACTTGACCACTTTGATCGTTTTGCCGTTCGCGTCCAAAATCGGGTTGTAGGTTGCCTGGATCCAGATTTCCTTTCCGCTTTTGCCCAGACGCTTGTATTCACCGGCGTCGAATTTGCCGCGGCCAAGCTGATCCCAGAAGCGACGATATTCAGGCGAATCGGAATAGGAGCGTTCGCAGAACATGCGATGGTGCTGGCCGCGGATTTCATCCAGGGTGTAACCCGTGGCATTGAGAAAGTTCTCGTTGGCAGTGATGATCGTTCCATCCGGCTGGAATTCGATGATGGCTTGCGACTTGCTGATGGCGTTGTTTTCTGCTTTGAGCAGTGCGATTTCGTTACGCAGTTCTGCTTCCACTTCAGAATTGCGTGAGGTGGATGCTTTCGCCTTGCGAGTGGCGGTCGATGCTGATTTTTGTGGAGACTCGAGCGTTGCGCCGTTTGCCATGGGTCCAAACTCCTGCCCTGAATAACAGAATTAAAAGTGAATTGGTTCTGACGACGTCAGCTCCTCACACACTTTGGGGGCCGCAGTACCACTTTGTCGTCTGAGCTATTTACGTTGCCGCATGGTGAAGTCAAATCAGACGCTCGGCTAACTTTTCGAGCAAACAGGCTCTCATCGAGAATGATGTTTTACCGTAACTTATTTAGAGAACCACGCTTAAGCACGGGAGCAAAGAGAATCGAGCTCCCAAAATGCGGGAGGCAGCAATTCGCCAGAAAGAATCCCAAACTGCTGATTGCTGAAACCTATACTTATAAGGGGATTATTTACCAAAGTGTTGTTGACTCGATCGCGTATCATTGGTGTGGGTGGCATTCGCCAGGTGGTCGCTAAATAAGGCAATACCAGCAACAATCTAGGGAAAATAGGGCCTTTTCAACGGAATGCGAGCTCCTCACCTGTCAATTCGGCCAGATAACAACCTCCGTCAAGTGGCGCGTAAATCACCACTCCCAAAGCGGATAAAGATCTAAAAATCGTCTGAACGAAAAGTCTAGCATCAACATACGGAAAGCGATGTTCAAGCTATTTTCAGACTTCTTCCGGCGTTAAAACATTTCTCAAAACATTTACGCTGACTCTCATTAACATTCTCCGAAATTCTCGGAAAATCATCTTTACCGACAATCTAACCTTTGGACTATCCGGTGGGGCTGATTCAAGTCGCCGCCGTTTTTTTGACTTATCCCCCCTTCATTCGTTCTATACGCTGAAAGGCAAATTTCCATGGATCGTCTATGTGATTATCCGCGTCTCGAATCCCGTTCGGCGAGAGGTTTTACCTTGGTCGAATTGTTGGTCGTCATCGCGATCATCGGCGTACTGATCGCGCTGCTTCTTCCGGCCGTGCAACAAGCCCGAGAAGCAGCTCGCCGAACGCAGTGCGTCAGCAATATGAAAAACATCGGCCTGGCGATGCACAACTATCACGATACGTACACCAACCTGCCGTACCTCGGCTTCGATGGCTGGAATGGTGACACGATCTCGGTCTTCGGCCGCATCTTGCCATTCGTCGAACAAAACGCGATGTACGAAACGCTCAACTTCAATGTGCGAGCCAACGACGGTAACAACCGGCTCTATCGCACGACGCAACTTGACATCTTCTCGTGCCCTTCCGAAAACGTCACCTTGGGCGAGTCGAATAGTGGTAATCAGTGGTGGTCGCACCAGCTATATAGCTACGCGGTATGCGTTGGTAATACCAACTATGCCCAACAAAACGCCAACAACTGGGACGGGCTATGGACCTACAATAATGGCGGATCGGCATTTCAGATGAACAAGATCCATGGTCTCGCCGCGGTGACCGACGGCACGAGCAATACGGTAATGCTCTCCGAAGTTCCGATCGATCAAAACGACCAAGGCTGGCAGGGAATGTATGCCGTTGGGATTTTCTCGTCAGGAGCAGGCTTCACCGGCTACCTGACACCAAACACCAAGGCTTCGGTCGATGGTGGTCGACGTTGCTGGAATCCTAACGACTACCTGCAGAAGATCCCTTGCCACAACGCTGGTGACAATTGGAAGTCGGCGACATTCGCAGCCTTCAGCATGCATCCAGGCGGTGTGAATGCCGGTAACTTTGACGGCTCGGTTAGTTTCATTCCGGAAACAATCGACATCTGGACTTGGCGTGCTATGACTTCGACCCAGGGTGGCGAAGTTATCAACAAGAACTAGCAGGACCACTGCGGAGAACTCCACCATGCAATCTTTGCTTTATCGAATCTGCCAGTCCTCGCTGGTTGTCACGGCTATACTTCTGCTGGCAGGCTGCGGCTCCAGCAATGGCATGGTCAATATCGCAGGAACCGTAACCTTCGATGGCGAACCGGTTCAAAATGGCTCTATTACCTTCATGCCTATCGAAGGGGGCACCATGGGTGGCGGCCTGATTGAAAACGGCCGGATCATCGCCGAATCGCCCCCAGGGAAGATGGCCGTTCAAATCCACGGCCAAAAAATCGTCAAGGTCGAGAATCCCTCGAAAGAACAAATCGAACGTGGGCTGACCGAAGATCGTGTTCCGTTGAAGATTCCCACGGTCTACAACACCGCATCCAAGCTGCGCGTGACGATCTCTCCAGATCAAAAGACGTTTGATTTCAATCTGACCAAAGACGGAAAGATCCCGGAAGGGATGTCTGGCCAATAGCAGGTTTTCCGGAACCTGAACTGACAACAAAAAGGTGGCTTCCCAAACAGGGCAGCCACCTTTTTCCGTTTCCAGGCCGTCGACCGCGAGACCGGCGATTAGACCGAACTGAGCGCCGGGAAGTCGGTATATCCCTGGGCCCCAATCGGTGAATACCATACCGCGACGTCCGCATCTGGATTCAACGGTGCATTCTCGGCGAATCGAGTTACCAGATCCGGGTTGCTGATAAACGGGCGGCCGTAAGCGATCAGATCGGCATCGCCGCGGGCGATCGTCTCTTCGCCTGACTCTCGGGTGTAGCCAACGTTGCCCATCAAAGGACCGTCGAACACCTGGCGGACTTCGCCCAGTGTCAGCGGCTCGCCGAAGCCATGGAAACCAAAGCCCGTGCCATCCATTACGTGCAGATAGGCCAGCGGGTATTGGTTCAATTGCTCGGCCACATACAGGAACTGCTCACGAAAATCAGGCGAACCCATATCGTTGAAGACACCGTTGGGCGAGACCCGCACGCCGACCCGCTCGGCCTGCCAGACACCTGAAACCGCTTGAACCACTTCGTCCAGGATGCGAAAGCGGTTTGCGATACTGCCGCCGTATTGATCGGTGCGGTGATTGGTCTTCGATTGCAGGAATGAGTCCAACAAGTAACCGTTGGCCGAGTGGATCTCGACACCATCGAAACCAGCGGCCTTGGCTCGCTCGGCCGCTTTGGCGTAGTCGGCGACGACCGAAGAGATCTCTTCCGTTTCCAAAGCCCGGGGAACTTCGTAGGGAACCTTGCCCTCGGCCGTGTGCTGTAGTTCGCCGTTGTCGATCTTAATGGCGGAGGGCGCGACTGCGAGTTGGCCGTCGTGGTAACTGCTATGCGAAGCACGGCCGGTATGCCAAAGCTGGGCGAAGATCTTACCCCCTTCCTGATGAACGGCCGAGGTGACTTGCTTCCAGCCCTCAGCCATTTCATCGGTGTAGATCCCCGGTGACTCATTCCAGCCGTTGGCCTGAGTCGAAATCGTCGTCCCTTCGGTGACGATCAGCCCGGCCGTTGCTCGCTGGCGATAGTACTCAGCCATGAGTTCATTTGGGATCCGATCTTTCCCGGAACGTCCCCGCGTCATCGGGGCCATCACCATCCGGTTCGCAAGCGTCAATCCACGTAAATCAAACGACTGAAATAGAGGGGATTCGGATTGGCTCATCGTCAGGTTCCTTTTTGTTTTTCCAGCAAACGAGTGATGTCGATTTCGATGCTTCAGAGGCCGCTGTCGTGACGGCCATTTAAAATTACCAGTCATTAGTTTATATGTCAACTGTTTAACACTAAAACAAAAGTTCGAGTGTCTATAAAGCACTGCTATTCATTCACTTACGACAGAAAAAAACTCTGTCGGAATCCCTTCCCCAACCAATTAGTTGGCCGAAGGTCGATCAGAATTTGCCCCTGATCGGGTCCAAAGATAGGCGACAAACGAGCCCAGACCGGCAAATTTGTAGCTGGGATCGACGTAGTGTTGGATCACATAGAAGGCAAAGTAATAGGCCCGGCAAAAAGCCCAGACCGAGAGCATCAGTAGCAAAGCGATCTGCCAATCACCCACCTTCCAAAGCAAGATTCCGGCGGAGGCAATCCCCAGCACGACGAACAGAACACCTTTCAGGTAAATCAAAGCCGGTGATTTGAGGTCTCCCATCGTTTCCTATCTCCAAGCGACCTTCCGACGTAACCGCATTCGCTGACTTTCAATCTAACCCTGGTGCGTGTCTCTTGCCACAAACAGGCCGATTCCCATCAAGGCTAACCGATCCAACATTTGTTCACATGGGATGCAATCTTGGTGAATTTGCGACGGCACGGGTTGCCTGCTCGGCCATTACCCCATAGAGTCGATTAGACCCCTCATATGTGCCAGCTTTCATTGAGGGCGTTTCACTCATCAATGACTCTCGCGCGCTCCCGACAGGGACGATCTCTTTTCTCGACCAGCGGCTTCGACGGCTTTTCGATCCAGGCAATTGGGCACGTTTCCTGTTTGCCTGGCGACACCTTTGCTCTGAGGAACCACAACATGAAATGGACACGCGTTCTGGCAACGACTCTCTTTGTTATGTTCTCGGCCATTGCTGCCAAGGCAGCTGACAAGCCAAACATCCTGGTGATCTGGGGCGATGACATTGGCCTGTGGAACATCAGCCACGTCAGTCGTGGCATGATGGGCTATCAGACGCCCAACATCGATCGCATCGCCCAGGAAGGACTCTACTTCACCGACTATTACGGCCAGCAAAGTTGTACGGCGGGACGCGCGGCATTCATGGGCGGTACCGTTCCGGTTCGCACTGGGATGACCAAGGTTGGTCTGCCGGGGGCGAAGGAAGGATGGCAGAAGACCGACTGCACCATCGCTACCATCATGAAGAGCCAAGGGTATGCCACGGGCCAATTCGGCAAAAACCACTTCGGCGATCGAGACGAACACTTGCCGACCATGCACGGGTTCGACGAGTTCTTCGGCAATCTTTATCACCTTAACGCGGAAGAAGAACCAGAGAATCGCGACTACCCTGGAGATCTCGTCCTGCCAAGCGGCAAAACATTTCGTGAACAATTCGGGCCACGAGGTGTGCTTAAATGCAAAGCCAATCCTGATGGCACTCAGTCGATCGTCAACACCGGCCCGCTGACCAAAAAACGGATGGAAACGATCGACGACGAGACCAACTCCGCTGCGATCGATTTCATCAAACGACAAAACAATGCCAACAAGCCATTCTTTTGCTGGTGGAACGCGACCCGGATGCATTTCCGCACGCACGTCAAGGCCGAGCACAAGGGTATCTCCGGCAAGAGTGGCAATGAGTACCACGACGGCATGGTCGAACATGACCTCCACGTCGGCAAGCTGCTGGATCTGCTCGACGAACTGAAAATCGCGGACAACACGATCGTCTTCTATTCGACCGACAACGGCCCACACTACAACTCTTGGCCCGACGCCGGAACAACGCCGTTCCGGGGTGAAAAGAACTCGAACTGGGAAGGCGCTTATCGCGTGCCTGCATTTGCCCGCTGGCCTGGCAAATTCCCTGCCGGCAAGGCGCTCAATGGGATCGTTGCTCACGAAGATTGGATGCCAACCCTCGCTGCGGCTGCCGGCGCGCCCGACATCAAAGAAAAACTGATGCAAGGCGTCGACCTCAATGGACGGCACTATCACAACCACCCCGACGGCTACAACATGCTCGACTATTTCACGGGCAAAACGAAGGATTCTCCCCGGAAAGAATTCATCTACGTCAACGACGACGGCCAAATCGTGGCGATGCGGCTGGGAGACTGGAAAGCGGTCTTCCTGGAAAACCGCGGCAAGCAGTTCGGTGTCTGGATGGAACCATTTACGGAACTGCGCGTTCCCCTGCTCTTTAATCTACGGCGCGATCCGTTCGAGAAATCGCAGCACAACTCGAACACCTACTACGATTGGGAACTCGATCGAGCCTACGTGATTGTTCCCATGCAATCAGTTGCGGCCAAGTTCCTGAAATCGATGGCGGCCTATCCACCCAGCCAGTCGCCAGGTTCGTTCAACCTGGAAAAGATCCAGAAACAGATCGAAAACGCAGCCGGTGGGCACTAGTTCGCTTGTAAGTTGAAGCTTGATCTATACTTCAGAAGGTTGTCCTCTCGGAATCGCCGAGAGGGCAACCTTTCTTGCTGAATACCTGGGGAGAATCTTGGAATGAAATCTATTGCACTGCTGTTCTTGGTTTTAGTTCCCTCGTTTGCCCTTGCCCAGGATCCGCTTCCTTCGTGGAACGAAGGGCCTGCCAAGCAGTCGATCGTCGACTTCGTCAAGAAAGTCACCAGCGAAGGCTCAACTGACTTTGTTCCGGCCTACGATCGAATCGCGGTCTTCGATAACGACGGCACGCTATGGTGCGAAGCTCCGGTACCCATGCAATTGGCGTTCGTTCTAGACGAATTGAAGACCCGCGCTCCGCAGGAACCGAAACTAGCCGAAAACAAAATGGTTCAAGCCGCCCTCCAAGGAAACTTCGCCAAGCTGCTTGCCGGTAAGCATCACGACGGACTGCTGGAGATTATCGCCCTGACACATTCCGGCATGACCACCGATCAATTCGATCAATCAGTTCGCAATTGGATCAAAACCTACAAGCATCCCCGCTTCGATCGCAACCTGCCAGGCATGACCTATCAGCCGATGCAGGAATTGCTGCGATACTTGCGAGCCAATGGCTTTCAAACGTTCATCGTCTCCGGCGGCGGAGCTGACTTCATGCGGGTCTTTTCACACCGCATTTACGGAATCCCGCCTAATCAGGTCGTCGGATCATGTTCGCTGACCAAGTTCGAGATGATCGACGGCAAGCCGGTTCTGATCAAGACAATGGACCACTTCTTTGTCGATGACAAGGAAGGCAAGCCGGTCGGCATCCACGAGTTTATCGGCCGCCGTCCGATCGCCGCCTTCGGGAATTCGGACGGCGACCAGGCAATGCTCGAGTACACGACCATCGACAATCGCTACCCCAGCTTCGGCTTGATCGTGCATCACACTGACGCCGAGCGCGAATACGCGTACGACAGTCATCCACCATCCAGCGGCAAACTGGTCACCGCGCTCGAGGCCGCCAAAAACTATGGCTGGACCGTTGTCAGCATGAAGGACGACTGGAAGACGATCTTCGCCGGCGGAAACAAGCCGGCGAACTAGTATCGATTGGGACCGAAGCGTTTGTCGGCCTCATCAACTTTCAGCAGCCTATTGCGTTCGGCTACGTATTGGTGGTAGTCATTCCAACTGAGAATTGAATCCCCAATGTTCATGAACACAAGGATCGCCAGCGGCAATGCCAAGAGGATCATCAGTCCACCACCACTCAGCGGCAGAAAGGCCAATGTGATGATCCCCAACGCAATAGCGCCCACCATCGGCAGTATGTAATCGTCTTTCTGAGGCAAGGAGTCGGACGACGTTTTTTCCTTCCAACTTTTTTCAAACTGATCGATAGCCTGATCCCGCTTAAGTTGATCGATCTCCGATTGCATCCTGCCGGTATGCTTCTCAAGCGACTTGATCTTCTCGGTAAAGTAGATTGATCCCTGTTGCCGTACCACGAGCGCGGCACCACAGTGAGCGCAGGTAACGTGCGTCAAACCGACAGGGATTTCCAGCGGGGCCCCACATTGCTGGCAATTCAGGACGATCAGGTTCATCGAAGTGGCTCATTTCTTCCCAAAAAACAACGTGACGAAATAGCTGCAAGTTATTCGTTTAGGGGGCGAACTTATTGGCATAATTCGGTTTCGCCCGGTACATTGAAAGTCGATGCCCGATGCGCGGAACCGATCCTGACTCCCGCTACGGCACGCCCCTCGTTTTCGACCTCATCGAATCCCTTCCGGAGCTTCTCACCTTGTTTGCTCGACTTTACCTTCCGCTGCTGTTGTTGGCCGTTTCGTTGTTTCCACTTGGCCGGATGGCCCAGGCCCAAGAACCGTCGGAGGCACTTCGTACTTACGTAAAGCAGCCCGATGACAGTTTTGCCTGGAAGGTCCGTAGCGAGAAAAAGATCGGCACCTGCAAGGTCACCGAATTGACACTCACCTCGCAGACCTGGCACGACATCGTCTGGAAGCATCGCCTGTTTGTCATCATGCCGGAAGGAGTCCCGAAAGAAACGGACGCCTTGCTGGTGATCGCCGGCGGCTCGTGGAAAGACGAATATGAGCAACCACCTGAGGAGGGCAAATCGGATTTACCAAAGGAAGCCCCGCTCCTGTCGATTTACGCTCAGCAGTTTGGCTGCCCGATCGCGATTCTGCTGCAAGTTCCGCAGCAACCGATCTTCGACGGCAGGAAAGAAGACGCGATCATTGCGTTGACGTTCGACCAGTACCTGCAGACTGGCAAAAGCGATTGGCCGCTGCTGTGCCCGATGGTCAAAAGCGCCGTTCGGGCCATGGATGCGGTCGAGCAGTTCACGGCCAAGGAAGACGGCCTGAAGATCGATCGTTTCACGGTCACCGGCGCATCAAAGCGTGGCTGGACAACCTGGCTTGTCTCGGCGGTCGACCCGCGCGTGAAAGGATTGGCCCCAATGGTGATTGATACACTCAACATGGCGGCCCAGTTGAAGCATCAGAAAGAAACGTATGGTGATCTATCGAAAAGGATTCACGACTACACCGAACGCGACTTGCCCAAACGGATGATGTCGGAAGAAGGAGAAAAGCTGCGGCAAATTGTCGATCCCTTTTCCTACCGCGAGAAGATCACCCAACCAAAGTTGATCTTCCTGGGGACCAACGATGGTTACTGGACCGTCGATTCATTGAACCTCTATTGGGAACAATTGCAAGGCAAGAAGTACGTCATCTACGTTCCCAATGCCGACCATGACCTGGGGAAAGATTGGGTCCGAATCTTGGGCGGGCTGCGAGCATTGACGCGAGAAGTCGATGGGCAGAAACCGCTGCCGGATCTCAGTTGGCAGTACATTGCCGCCGGCGGTGATCTTCCGTTGAAGCTAACCGTCGCCCCAGGCGAGAAGGCAGCCATCGTGCATCTATGGACGGCTGATTCGCCCACACGTGATTTCCGCGAAGCGAAATGGACCGATCAAATCATTCCACGAGCCGACAACGGCATCGCCACCGCCAACCTGACTCAACCCAAAAGCGGCTATCGAGCCGTCTTTGCGGAAGTGGTCTATGCGCATGACAAGATCCCGTTCTATCTGAGCACGACGATGCGAGTCATCGGTTCGGAAGAAGTGGAATGAGATGGAGTGGTCGACTTCGTTTCCCACCAGCTCGATCAAACGGGCTTAATCGGCAACGAAAAGCTCCAGGCATCATCGTTCCACCAAGGAGATTTTCCAGCATCCAGCTTCAATGGCGAAAACGTTCGGACGGTTAACGTAACGCCGTCTGGCTCGAAGGTAAGCAGACGCATCCAACCATCGCCGCCGTTTCCTTTCTCAGCAGAGCCACCTCCCAGGCCTTGGGCATTGAACAACATTTGATGGACCGGCAGCCCCGTCGAGTTCGGATCGGTTCGCCGTCCGGTATGTTTCTCCATCTCGTGTCCATTGAGCGTCAATTGAATTTGAGGAGCATCCGAAACCATCGCTTGCCACAGGTCTTCGCCGTCGTGCGTATTTCCATCTTTGCCGGTGGCATACGTGTGCGGATTGCCAGCCCGCTTGCGGTTGCCATCCTGGCCGTCGCGAATTGATTGAGGTGTGACAAAGTCGTGCGTCAGCAGGATGCCTGTGTGGTTTTTAAATGCTTCTCGCGCCACCAACTCCTTCGCCCAGGCAACCGTCTCGCGGCGAGGTCCCCATTCCAGCGAGACGATCAGAAGCTTTCGTCCATCGGGTAGACGCACTTCGTAGGCGGCGTTTTCCAGGGTGTTCTTGCCGAACGCATTTTTGCCGGTCTCAAGCAGGATGCCTCCTCCGCTTCCATCGCAAACCAGCTTGTTCTCCGTCATTGCGAAGTAATCGTTGAATTGGGTTTCGCGCGTGTTCGCATTGCGGATCCCGTAGTCGTGATTGCCGGTCGCAAAAATCATCGGCACCTTGTTTTCCAGCTGGCTTAGTGCACGCTTGGCGCTTTCCCACTGCGATACCGAAGGTTGATCGCCCCAGCCAGTGCCGCCCCCTTCGGCGATATTGTTTTGTTCCACGAAGTCCCCTTCGTGCATGACCAGGCCGATTCGCCAGGCGTCGAGGTGCTGCTCTACCCATTGGCACATGCGGACGAAGTTCTTTTGATTCTTTCCATACTTGGCGTAATTTTGCGTGTCAGGAAAGACGACCATTGTCCAGCCGTCACGGATGCCGCGATGGGGATCTTCGGGAAGGTAAAGAGGTGTGAGCGAATCCGCACTGAGCAGCGGGGACGCCCCCAAGGCCAAAGGAAGCGAGGCAAGCCCCGCCATCATTTCACGACGGTTCAGCGCGCGGCGAGAAATCGGGTATTGCATCAGGTGGGACCTTCTATGGCGGGCAGGAATCTCGATGATTAACCGAGATATCATACTAGATAGGATTCCGGCGTGAGGCAATGCCTTTACATGCTGAAAGAGGCCAGGCTCTCTTGGAACAGCCTGGCGTGGATCCCCTCTGGGACAAAGATGCAAGACACGCCTAGCTCGCTCACTTCACGAATGTTCCGCATTTCGTCGTCGAAGAAGAGCATCTCTTCGTAGGCCAACCCGCTGTCCTTTTGCAGGGCGGCAAAGTGCCGCAGCTTTGACGCAGGATAGATCTCGGCGAACGCGAATCGATCGGAGACTTCCAACAACTCCAGCAGTTCTCGCGCCCACTTCGGCTGCTCGGTTCGCGATGCGGCCGCGATTGGTATCTGCTGCCGATCGCAATGAGCAAAGATCTCCGGCACGTCTTCATACAGGCGAACATGCCGCTGCGTCCGATCGACAATCCGCTGGCCGTCGCGGGCGAAAGGAGGGCTCAAGCAGTCGCACCAGGTTCCGCCGCAATCCCACAGCGTGAAATCAAGATCGAAAACAATCAGACGGGGCAAATTCAAAATAAGGCTCCTGGCTCGAACCGGTGAAAAACACCGTTCTATCAACTTCGCTCGGAGACGGGGATACCGCTGACAGTCCTTTTATTTTGCGAAGAAGCTTTCGTCGGCGATTTTGGAATCGGTTTCGTGCACGTCGGTAGCCCTCGGCTAACTTCGCGACGTAACAACTGCTCGCCACACCGGCCAGACTGATGAGCAGCCCAATCGGAATCAACTCGCTGACCCGAAATCCGCTTGAGATTCCAAGCAATATCATCAGCACACCCAACCCGGTCGTCACAGTTCCATAGAAGAACGCCAACGACTTATTGGGAGCAAAATGCTGGCCATCCTTCGTGGTCAGACAGTATTTCACCCGATTTCGCTCCCATTGCCGATTGAGAGCTTCAAGTTCGAGCCGATGCTGTATCCGCTCTAACTTTTGCTGTAGCGAGCCATCGGAATGTTCACAGGGCCGGGTGAACGTGTTGTCTCCCGCGCGAATGATTTCCAACAGGGAACCACAATAGTCGCACTCCACTTGTTCAGAGTTTTGGGACACCGGAAATGGTGCCCCGCACTGGCAACATACCTGCGAAACGGCAGTCATCGTCCTGACCTCCTGAGAGAATCCTCAAATGGATTCGATTCCAGGTATTCGTCAGAACCGGTGGAATATTGGCAGAGAAACCGATATGCAGAAGACGCTAGCCGTCAAGCAACTTACGCCGGCGGGCATGATAGCGTCGTTTGGCTTGTTCGTACTGTTCAGCACGAGCGTATTCGGCAAGACCATTCCAGAGTGTTGCGATCGCTACAACGATCGCGGCGCCAATCGGCAGGGCTGCTGGGACGTTGCCTTCTGACCGCTGGTATAGAAGCGCGAAACCAACGCCGGCCGCCGCGCACGCAGCAATGCCTCCCATGATGAAGATCGCAATCGAAGCTGATTTCGAGGGGAGACGCCGTTGACCTTGCTTGTCTTGGATATAAAAGCTTTCCTTCGATATTTCCCATTCGTGATCAAGCGACGTCAACTTCTGCTGCCGCTGAAGTTGATCGAGTTTGCTTTCGATCTGCTCCGTTTTCTGAGCGATCTGGTCCAACTTCTCGGTATAGGCCGCTCCCCCTTCGTGCACAACGGCAAGCTGCGTCCCGCAGTGCATGCAGGTCACATGCTTCAAGTCCTCAGGGACTTGCAGCGGCGCGCCACATTGACGGCAATTGAGCGCAATAGGGTTCATATGCGATTTGCTAAGGTCGGTTAAGAACAGCAAGATCGGACAGGTATTCGTCGCACGACGCAACTTCTTACCATGAAAAACGGCCCCCATTAAAAAATGGGGACCGCTATAGAATATCGACTTGATCAACCTCTTGCGACTGACTGGTTGCCGCCAAGTATGAACTACACTGCGTTCAGTTCTTTGAATGCCGCCAGCTTTTCTTTCCAAGGGCTGGGGAACGAGAAATAGCCTTCGACGGTGAATGCGTCGCTGCCGAAATGCTCGAATTGTTTCTCGAATTCCTGCGCGCTCAGCGGCTTCGAGAAGTAGTAGCCTTGAGCACAATGGCAGCCCAATTCCTGCAGTACCGAAATCTGTTGGGCGACCTCGACCCCTTCGGCGACCATCTTCACTTCCAGGTTCCGCACGAGGATCGCCAGCGAATGGACGATCGCGGCGCGGTCGAACGAATTGACGATCCGAGAAACGAGCGACATATCGAGCTTGATCGTATCAATCGGGAAACTTTCGATCGCCGAAAACGTGGAGGTGCCGGTACCGAAGTCGTCGATCGCGATCTTCACACCCAGCTTTTTCAGTTCATGCATCCGCTCAACAACCACGTCAATATCGCCGTCACCGATGTCTTCGGTAATCTCCAATTGGATTCGTTCGGGCGGAACGTCTGATGACTCAATGATCGTTTTGAACTTCTCGACCATGTGGAGATCGGAAAACTGACGCCGAGACACGTTTACGCTGATCAGCTCCGGCGCTGTGAAGGGACGTTCTTTCAGCCAGATCGACATCTGGTGCAGGCTCTCCTGCAAGACCCACGTCCCGAGGTCGAAGATCATTTCGGTATCTTCGGCAATCGGAACGAATTCAGCAGGGCTGATCGGCCCCAAGTAGGGATGGTTCCAACGCAAAAGCGCCTCGGCACCTTCGAGTCGACCGGTATCGAGCGAAAGGATCGCGTGGTAATGGACATGCAACTGATTCCCTCGAATCGCATCGGCCAGGTCTGCCCCGAGCAGCGCTCGGCGGGTCAAGCGTTCGCGCATCTTCGGTTCAAAGAACTTGATTCGTCCGCGACCTTCTTGTTTGGCCTGATACATCGCGGCATCGGCATCGGCCAACAGCCGCTCACAACCTTCCGCCATCTCTCCCTGTAAAGCGACTCCGATGCTAACCGTGGTTGAAAGGATCGCGCCGAGCAAGTTGTAAGGACGCGCCAGTGCCAACTGCAGGTTGCTGACCAGGGTGCGAATCCGTTGAATGTCTTCCTCGTCACGAATCACGGCCACAAATTCGTCCCCTGCCAGACGCACCACCGCGCGGGGCGACTCATAGGGCGGCAGTCCGCCTGCGATGCCCAACACTTCGAGCGACCGTCGCGCGACTTCCCGTAAAAGCTCGTCTCCAATTTGATGGCCGTGCAGGTCGTTGACTTGTTTGAAGCGATCCAGGTCTAAGAAAATCAGAATGGTACTTGCCTGAGTCAATTCGTGCCGATCGAGATATTGCAGCAACCAGGCACGATTGGGCAATCCAGTCAGAAAGTCGCTCATCGCAGCATTGTGCAAACAGATCTTGTCGTTTTCGATCGTCTTTTGAGCGTAGATCAACTCCACGACCATTCGGTCGCGATCGTGTAGCAGCTTGCGGGTTTCCTGGTAGCGGCGAATGAAGAAGACAAATCCGATCACGGCGAATAAGTTCAGCGCGACCATCAATTCGCCGATTTCCCAGCTACTATGCCGTTGGCTGAAGTTCGCCAGCCGGTCGAATACCTGCAACTCAATGCACGCAGCGAGCACAACGATGGCAGTCACCGATAACACGATCAGGTCGACCCACATCATGCGACGAATCTTCGCGCCGGTATTGCAAGTTTGGCTGTCAGGTTTTCTCAAGATGTCGCAAGTGTCGGGCTGACCCATAAATCCCTCCAATTCCAACGTTCTCGGCGCGAAACGCCCCAGGATCCGCTGTCTCAAACCCAAATGGGATCCGACAATCAAATCCTGAAATGATCGTTTCAAATCTGCGATATCTCCCACTTTCAGGTCGTCAGATTCCTCATCGACCTACCTACTTTGCGGATACCCGATTCCGCCCAAAGGCGTACCAGTCACAATCGGAATAACCACTCCAACCGGTCTCATGATGGCCGTGATAGCATTTCGGCTCAATCGGACTATCGGTGCGTGCCGAAATTGCCTAAAAGCCTATTGATTCGCCGCAAAAACTCACCTCCCACGGCCGCCATCGGATGGAAACCTCGCTGCATAAGTCGTTGAAAGAGCACTACGCCGGCAAGAAGGCCGAAACCGAAGTGCGGCTTGGTCGATACATCATCGATGCCGTTTCACGTGGGCAGCTTATCGAAGTCCAATGGTCCGGCCTGGCTGCCATTCGGGATAAAATCCGCGATTTGTGTGACGATCATCGGGTTCGCGTGGTCAAACCGATCGTGGCGCGCAAGAAAGTCGTTCGCCGTGACCGGAAGGGAGGAGAAATCGTTTCGGCCCGATACAGCCCCAAACGCTGTGACCTTTACAGTCTGTTCGAGGAGTTGGTCCATTTCACTTCGGTCTTTCCGCATCAGAACCTGACCCTCGAAATTCCCCTGATCGAAATCCAGGAGATCCGCTATCCGGGGCACGGCAAGCGGCGGCGACGTCGGGAAAACGATTTTGTCGTTGAAGATCAAATCCTGACCGAGATCGTCTCGTCCCATCGCTTCCGCAAATCGAACGACTTGCTGCGGTTGCTCCCCCGCGGCTTGCCCCGGCAATTTCACACCGGAGATCTAGCAGATAAACTGGACCGTCCCCGCTGGATCGCCCAGAAGATGGTCTATACGCTGCGTAAGACCGGCGCCCTGAGTGTTGTTGGCAAAGAAGGCAACTCTCTTATCTATGCCAAATCGTCGAAAAAAGCAGCATAGAGTGCTACGATGCAGCTTCAGCCCCCTCCGATGACCAGGATGGGCTCAGGCAGTCGCCCGATAGACGTCCAGGCGATTTTATGGATCACTAAATCGCTGACCTGATTCGGCGAATTCTGCCGCATTCCTGCGCTATTAGGGGCGAAACGCAGAAAATCTGACCGGAGTGCGAAACCGGCTAACCGTGCCTTTCGTCTCCCCATAGAACAGATCGCGCACCTCTATTGCTTGGGAGTTTCTCCTCATGTCCCGGACAACTTGTCTCGTGGCGTCTTTTTTGACGGCATTTTGCGTGGCCATGTCGGCCGGTATTGCTTCGGCCCAGGGATTGATCGTTATCCATCGACCTATCCCGATTCCTCTTCCGCGGCCAATTCCGCGACCTCAGCCATCCCCGCCGCAAGAGTCATACAAGATCACCAAGCTGGAGGTGAACGCGAAGGTCACCGACCAGGTCGCCCAGGTTCAAGTTGCGCAAGAATTCACCAACACCGGCAGCCGACAAATGGAGGTCTCGTTCCTCTTTCCGCTGCCGTACGATGGCGCGATCGACAGCTTGACGCTGATGGTCGACGGGAAGGAATTCCCGGCAAAGCTATTGCCAAAAGACAAAGCCCGCCAGGTCTACGAATCGATTGTCCGCAGCAATAAAGATCCGGCCCTGCTGGAATGGGCTGGAACCGGGATGTTCCAGACAAGCGTCTTCCCGGTACCTGCCGGAGCGAAGCGCGAAGTGAGCATCACTTACTCGCAGCTGCTCAAGAAAGATGGCCGCCTGACCGACTTCCTCTTCCCGCTTTCGACTGCCAAGTACACTGACAAGGCTGTCGAGAAAGTCAAAGTTCGCCTCGCCATCGAAAGCAGCCAGAAGCTGAAAAGCATCTATAGCCCGACTCACGAGGTCGATATCAATCGTAATGGCAGCAAGCGGGCTGTCGTGAAGTTCGAACGTGAACATTTCATTCCGGACAACGACTTCCGACTCTTCTTCGAAAGCAGCGATCAGAAGTTCTCTGCCAGTGTGATCAGCTACCACCCTGACAAGCATGGCGAAGGCTACTTCCTCATGCTCGCTTCGCCCCCGCCGCGCGATGAAATGGAAGAAGCTCCCAAGAAGACCGTACTGTTTGTCGTCGATCGATCAGGCAGTATGAGCGGCGACAAAATGGATCAGGCTCGCGAAGCCGCGAAGTTCGTCCTTCACAACTTGAACGACCACGACCTGTTCAACATCATCGCCTACGACAGCGATGTTGAAAGCTTCAAGCCTGAGTTGCAACGAGCAGACAAGAAGAGCATCACCGAGGCGGTCGGCTTTGTCGACGGACTTTATGCCGGTGGAAGCACCAACATCGATGGGGCGCTGACCACGGCCATGAAGATGGTCCAAGACGACGATCGCCCTTGCTACATCTTGTTTTTGTCCGACGGTCGCCCGACCAATGGCGAGACGAACGAGATGAAAATCGTGGAAGATGCCAAGAAGAACGACAAGCACGATGCCCGGATGATCACGTTCGGCGTTGGTTACGACGTCAACAGCCGCTTGATGGATCGCCTTGCTCGCGAACTTAAAGGACAAAGCCAGTACGTCCGTCCTGACGAAGATTTAGAAGAACATGTTGCTCGCCTTTATCGTAAGATCAACGCCCCAGTCATGACCGACGTGAAAATCAAGTTCGACATGGAAAACGGCGGCACGTTCGTCAATCGGCTGATTCCTAAGGAGGTATTCGACCTGTTTGAAGGAGAACAGCTGGTTCAAGTTGGGCGTTACAAGAAGTCAGGCAAGGCCAAGATCACCATCACCGGATTGGTGAACGGCGAAAAGGAGAAGTACGACTTCGCGGCCGACTTCACGAAAGACAGCCATGACCAAACCAATGGGTTTGTCGAGAAGCTTTGGGCGATCCGTCGAATCGGGCAGATCATTGACGAGATGGACCTCAATGGCCAGAACGAAGAGTTGATGGAAGAACTGGTCCGGCTGTCGGTCGACCATGGCATTTTGACCCCTTATACCAGTTTCCTGGCAGACGAAAACCAATCGGTCACCGACCTCGCCTCGGCTCGCCGTGGAGGAGGCCAGGCTGTCGATCGGCTACGCATGGAGTCCGAAAAGTTGGCTGAAACCTCTGGCCGTTCGGCGTTCTCGCAGCGTGATTACAAGAACCGTTTACAAAACGCTCAAAACGCTCCGGCCGCTCAACCAGCCAAAGCGGCCAGTGGAGGCTTCGGAGGCGCGGGAGGAATGGGAGGTGGATTCTTTGGCGGGGCTGCCCCGGCCAGTGATGCCGCAAACCAAGGCCTGCCTGGCGTGGGTGCGGGAATGCAAGGCGGAATGATGGTCCAAGACACCGAAACGGACGGATTGAAGGTGGTCCATTCGGTCCGGAATGTCGGCAATCGCACCCTCTTCTACCGAGACAAAATCTGGGTCGACGAAGAAGCAGCCGATGATGCCGAGAAGAAGGACGCCAAGATCACCGACGTCGAGCGATTCAGCGACGAATACTTCGCCCTGGTCGACAAAAACACCAAGGAAGAAAACTTGGTCCTTTCCCAGCAGAAAGCCGGCGAAAAACTGCTGATCAAGCTGCGTGGCAAGCTCTACTTGATCAAGTAACCCAAAACAATCGCAATCCAACGATTTGGCCTGCGGCGGATTCCTATTCGCCGTGGGCTTTTTTATTGTCCTGCCTGATGGAGACGGATTCCAAACCGTTCAACGGGCGATAGCGGCAAAATTCAGCCAAATCGAGCCAATGGTTGACGCTACAAGCAGTTCTTTACGATACTTGGTAGTTTGAATCCCACCTGGATCAGCGACCTGAAAGACGTGGAATGACCAACGCCGAGCGAACTGCCGTGAACCGAACCCATCGACCTGTCATGTACCTGGCTGTCGGTTTTTGCCTGATCTATTGCCTGGCCCTGAAGCTTCTGCCGTATGTTCTGACGGCAACTGGCACTCAAGGCGAATGGTTCTCGATGGTCTTTCCCTGGTCGCTGACGCCCATTCTGGCAGTCGGCATGTTCGCCGGCGCGCTGCTGGCCAATCGCTGGATGGCCATTAGCTTGATGCTGGCGATGCTGCTGGTCGGTGACTTGGGCATTTGGCTGATCTCAGGCCACTTCGACTGGGCTTTCTATCCCGGAACTCCTTTCAACTACGCCTGTCTGCTCGGAACCGCGGTATTGGGCTACTCGCTACGGAACGATCGCAGCTGGATCAAGCCGATTGGCCTGGGACTTGTGGCTGGCGTGGTGTTCTTTATCGTCTCAAACTTCGGAAGTTGGCTCACGCTGCCTGAGTACACCAAGGACTTCAGCGGGTTGGCTCGGTGCTACGTCAACGCCCTGCCCTTCTTCCGCAATCTGCTGGCCGGAACCTTTATCGGCAGCGTGATTTTGTTCTGCCCGGCCCTCCTGGAGTTTTTGCTTCCGACCGAAGCCCGTGCTCGATCGATCCCCGATGCGAGTCGATCGGTGCAGTGAGCGTCGCCTCGGCAAATTGACGATGCCGTAGTGCCGCATTTAAAAAGGAACGCTTCCATTAGCCACGCAACCAGCGACCTCAACGCGACTCTGCTGCCATGCCTCAACTGATTGGCTCGATTGTCAAATACCCGGCCCGAAACCTGGTGGTCTGGTACCTGGTTCTGCTTGGCGTCGGCACGATTCTATTGACGCTGCCAATTTGTTGGGGCGAAGGCGCCAACCCGGTATCGACGCTCGATGCCTGTTTCACGGCGACCAGCGCTTGTTGTGTGACCGGATTGGCGGTTCGATCCACGCCCGACGATTTCAGCTTCCTCGGCCAACTGGTCATCCTGGTTCTGATTCAGATCGGCGGGATCGGAATCATGACGCTAACCACGTTTGCGATGTTCAACCTGGGCAGCAAACCGAGTCTCCGGGCCCGAGCGATCCTGACAGAGACTTTGGGCGCCAAAGAAGACACCGAACTTGATTGGATCTTGAAGCACGTTCTGATGGTAACGGCCGTTTGCGAAGGGACGGGTTTTCTGATTCTGTTTATTCGCAACCTGTTTCTATATGACGTGCTGACGGCTGCCTGGCACGCGATGTTCCATTCGATCTCGGCATTCTGCAACGCCGGTTTCGCATTGCACAACGATAGCCTGATGCAGTTTCAGGGAGATGTGATCGTCAATTTGACCATCGGGACACTGATTATCGTGGGTGGTATTGGCTTTCCGGTGATGGTCGATTTGAACAAAGCCTGGCGGCGAGGGCTGGTCGAAGGCTGGCGCGGGCTGCACATTCATTCCAAGTTCATGCTTGTCGGCACATCGTTTTTGCTAGTCGCTGGGTTCGTAAGTGTCTTGTTTCTGGAATGGAACGGAGCACTCGCCGAAATGCCGCTCTGGAAGAAGATCATGGTTGCCAGCTTTCATTCGGTGACTTGCCGAACGGCTGGGTTCAACACGATCGATATTGCTTCCCTCACCAATGCCACGTTGTTCATTTCCATGATCTTGATGCTGATCGGCGCCGGTCCCTGCTCGACAGGGGGCGGCTTCAAGGTTTCGACGATCATGGTAATGGCTTTGCATGCCTGGCGAACCTTTCACGGTGCGACCCGCATCAACATCGCTCGCCGAACGATCCCCGGCGAAGTGATCCAGGCCGCCACGGCAACGGCGCTGTTGTTCTCCGTGGTGGCGATCGTGGGATTGACCTTGCTCTTGATGGTCGAGCAATCGGGAACGCCGCATCCCAACAGTCAGGGATTGTTCCTCGATGCCGGGTTCGAGGTGGTTTCGGCCCTGGGAACCGTTGGGCTTTCGATCGGCTTGACCCCAACCCTGTCGGACATGGGCAAGATGATTATCATCGTGTTGATGTTCCTCGGCCGCATCGGACCGATTTCGGTATTTGCCGCCTTGTCGATGACAGAACAGGTCGTCCCGGTCGAATACCCCAAAGAAGAACCGTTGATAGGATAGGCCCATATGGCAGTTGCAAAACATTTCTACGTACTTGGGCTTGGCAGCTTTGGTGGTGCGCTGGCTCGGCAGCTGAAGAAGAATGGTTGCCGCGTGACCGGGGTCGACAGTTGCCGCGAGCGCGTTGAGGAATTCAAAGATGACTTGTACGAAGCGATCATTGGCGATGCGACCGATGTCGAAACGCTCAGGCAACTCTCGATCGCCGATGCGAACGGTGTCTTTATCAGCATGGGCGAAGACATTACCCCGTCGCTGCTGGCCACCTTGCATGTCAAAGAACTGGGTGCCAAGCGGATCATCGTCAAAGGAGTCAGCGACGATCACGGGAAACTTCTGAAAACGCTGGGAGTCGAACGAATCATCTTCCCGGAAGCGGAAATTGCGACCGCCCTGGCCGACCGCATGACCTGGCCAAACATCATCGACTTTCTGCCGATCGATCCGGAATACAGCTTCATGGAAATCGCCGTTCCCGATGACATGGTTGGCCGCTCATTGATGCAATTGAACCTGCGGCAGCAATTCGGCGTGTGGGTGGTTGGCGTGAAAGACTCGATGACCGGCAAGCTCGAGATGTTCCCTGACGGCACCTACTCGCTGGGTCTCGATCAGATGATTCTGGTGGTTGGCAAACAAACCTCGCTGGAACAGCTCCGAAATAAGACCTGACACAACAGTGGCGAGGGGGACAATTCTGGCTTATCCATCCCCCCGATAAGCAAGATGCCGCAGCTGGTCATTCACTGTCCAAAGTGCGAATAGCGCAACTTCTTATGGCAGCCTACTCACCACTAAGCTCCCTATTTTCACAAAATGTGATAATTTATCCCCCTTCGCAAGGTTTTTCCCTATAAGCTAGAAGGCCCGTTGTGGGGATCCAATTTCCCAAGAGGCGAGTTTATAAAGGAGGGTGCGCCCCAATCGCCGAGAGATCCTAATCGCCACAATCGATCAAAACCTCCTTTTTTCGCAAGCCTATCCCGATTGCTCTTTTCTTGTGTTATTATTTGACGCAACCTTGCTGTTTACCTGTAGATAGCCACGCCATGGAGCCCTTCCCCCTTGAACGTTCTCTTTGCCAGCAGCGAGGTGTTTCCATTTGCCAAGACCGGGGGATTGGCAGATGTTGGCGGGGCCCTTCCGGTCGCTCTATCGGGGTTGGTCGATCAAGTCACGGTCATCCTGCCAGCATTCCGGCATATCTACAATTCAGGCATGCCGATCGAAGAGCTGCCGATTTACTTCGACGTTCCGGTTGGAGGCCAGGTAGCTTCGGGTCAGTTGCTTAAATCGCACCTGCCAAACTCGGACGTCCCGATCTACTTTGTCAAAAACGACGAGTACTTCGACCGCCCTGAACTGTATCGCGAAGCTGGCACCGACTATCAAGACAACTGCGAGCGGTTCGTCTTCTTCTGCCGCGCTGTGCTCGAAGCGATTCGTCTGCTCGACTTGAAGGTCGACCTGATCCACTGCAACGACTGGCAAAGCGGCCTGATCCCGGCTTACCTGAACATCGAATACACCGCCACGCACGGCTACGAAAAGATCGCCAGCATCCTGACCATTCACAACATGGCCTACCAGGGTAACTTCTGGCACTGGGACATGCTTTTGACCGGGCTCGACTGGAAGTACTTCAACATGCACCAGATGGAGTTCTACGGCCATCTGAACTTCCTGAAGACCGGCATCGTGTTCGCCGATGCAATTTCGACTGTCAGCCCCCGCTACGCCGAAGAAATCCAATCGCAGCCGATGGGTTGCGGGCTGGAAGGGGCACTGCGAGAGCGACGCAACGTGCTGGCTGGGATTGTCAACGGAGTCGATTACACCCGCTGGGATCCTTCGTCTGACGATCAGATCGTTGCGAAATACGATGTTTCCAATTGGCAGAAGAATAAACCGGAGTGCAAGAAGGCCTTGCAGCAAGACTTCCATCTGCCGGTCAATCCCAACACGCCAGTGATTGGCATGGTTGGCCGCATGGCTGATCAGAAAGGCTTTGATCTTGCTGCCAAGGTGATTCGCGAACGAGCGAAGACTTGCGACTGCCAATGGGTGATTCTAGGCACCGGCGAACCGCATCACGAAGCGACGCTGAAAGAACTCAATAGCCTGTTTCCCAATAAGATCGGTGTCAAAGTCGAGTTTTGCGAATCGAAAGCTCGCCGGGTCGAAGCAGGTGCCGACATGTTCCTGATGCCGAGCCAGTACGAACCGTGCGGACTCAATCAGCTTTACAGTCTGAAATACGGAACGGTTCCGGTCGTTCGCGAGACCGGCGGTCTGGCCGATACCATTACGAACGTCTCGCCAGCCAACCTCGAAACAGGCACCGCCAACGGCTTCAGTTTCCGCGAATATACGACCGAAGCCCTGCAAGACATTCTGGAACTCGCCATCACGACCTATCGCGAGCAGCCTGACACCTGGAAACAGATCGTCGAAACAGGCATGCTGCAAGATTGGTCGTGGGATCGTAGTGCTCGGCAATATGTTGAACTCTACAAGAAGACCATTGAAGCTCATAACGCTCAGTAACTTCACTTCGGACCACTACCGACAAGGATGTCGCTGTGCCTTCTGAATTTGGAAACGAGCTTCGCCGAGACCCACTGCTCGGCTATCAAGTGGTCGTTGCGGAAGGTCGCGAGAACCGCCCTCAGCAGTGGAAAGCCACGATCCCACCTCCTTCGGCCATGCGCTGCCCTTTCTGCGGCGGCCACGAAGATGCCACCCCAGAGGAACTGCTCGTACTGCCGGCAGGCCTTGTGCGCCAAAGCGACCAGTTTCCCTGGGAAGTTCGCGTGGTGCCCAATATCTATCCGTCGCTCTCGCCGGCATTTCCTGAAAGCCTGCCTGTCCGAGAGAACACTTTCTACCCGTCCATCCCGGCCAGTGGCGTTCAGGAAGTCATCATCGAATCGCCGGAGCACGTCACGTCGTTCACCGGGCTGTCCGAGCATTGTGCGAAAATGACTTTCCAGGCCTATCAGATGCGTCTAAATGCCATCCGCAACGCAGGCCACTGCCGCTACGTGCAACTCTTCAAAAACAATGGGCCGGCCGCCGGAGCCTCGCTCGAGCACTCGCACAGCCAGTTGATGGCGACCCGCTGGGTCCCGGCGGTGGTAGACCAAGAGATCGACGCCAGCCTGGCCTATTTTCAGCGTCATGGGCAATCGTATTGGAGCGATCTGATCGAGCGGGAAATGGCCGCCGGAGAGCGGATTGTGCATGCCGACGAGAACCTGGTCGCCTTCTGCCCCTTTGCCTCCAGGATGCCCTGCGAGGTCTGTATCTTGCCCCGTCATCCTCAGGCCGACTTCGGACACGCAAACTCTGCGCTTTTAGAACAGCTTGCCTTGTTGGTCAGGTCGCTCCTGACCCAAATCGAAAAGGTATTAAATTTCCCGGCATACAACTACCTGATTCACACGATGCCGTTTGACACATTCCCTGCGGATCACTATCACTGGCATGTAGAGGTTTTGCCGCGTGTAACGGTCAGAGCAGGATTCGAGTGGGGAACGGGTCTCTATGTGAACCCTCTCTCTCCAGAGCAGGCAGCTCAGATCCTCAGACAGTCGTCTTAAGGACTGGCGATCCAGCCGATTTGTCGCGTTGATCGATATGTTCCGTACTACCTGTCAGGTCGCCTACGACTTGTCTGATGAAGTCAATTAGAAAAGCTAGCTAAAAGGGTTGGGTTCTGCCGATTCGTCTTTTGACCCCAGGCGAATTCCGTCATACTCCGTTCCCAACTCCCTGGAAACTCCCCCCGAGAAACCTATGAGCAACACGATCCGTCTCTGCCTGGTCCTGCACAACCATCAACCAATCGGCAATTTTGATGGCGTCTTCGAGCAGGCCTACCAGGACAGTTACCTTCCCTTTCTGGATGTCTTCGATTGCTATCCGGACATCAAGATCGGCCTGCATACCAGCGGACCGTTGATGGAGTGGCTCGATCAGCATCATCCGGAATACCTTGATCGTCTGGCAGCACACGTTCAAAACGGTCGGATCGAAATCATCGGCGGTGTTTTCTACGAAGCAATCCTTCCAATGATCCCGCCGCGCGATCGCGTCGGTCAGATCGCCAGCTACACCAAGTGGCTCGCCAATCGCCTGGGCGCCAAGATCCAGGGAATGTGGATGCCAGAACGGGTCTGGGAACAACCCCTCACCGCCGACATCGCCGACGCCGGCATTCAATACACGATCCTGGATGATTTCCACTTCAAGAACGCCGGTATCCCGCAAGACGAACTGTACGGCTACTACGTGACTGAAGAATGCGGCAAGCTGCTGTCGGTCTTCCCTGGTAGCGAACGACTGCGATACCTGTTGCCGTTCGCCCCGGCTCAAGACACGATCGATTACATGCGCAGCATCGCCGATCAGTTTCCTGGTTCGGTGCTGGTGTTTGGTGACGATGGCGAGAAGTTCGGTACCTGGCCTGATACCAAGGCCCACGTCTACGATCGCGGCTGGCTGGCTCAGTTCTTCGAACTGCTGACCGCCAACAAAGATTGGCTGCTGACCACCACCCTGGCCGAAGCAAGCGAAGCCCTCGCACCGATCGGTAAGACCTACATTCCTGAAGGCAGCTACCGCGAAATGACCGAGTGGGCGATGCCGGCTCAGCAGCAGATGGAATTTGAAGACCTCGTTCATATGCTCGAACATGACGAGCATTGGCCGAACATCAAGAAGTACATTCGTGGAGGCTACTGGCGGAACTTCAAGGTTCGCTATCCAGAAACTGACGAGATGTATTGCCGTGCTTTGGGCATCAGCAATCGCCTGGCCGCCGCCGAAGCGAATGGTGGCGACGAGCGTCTGCTGGCCTTGGCCAAGACCGAACTGTACCGCGGTCAGTGCAATTGCAGCTATTGGCATGGTGCCTTTGGCGGAACTTACCTGCCGCACCTTCGCAACGCAGTCTACAACCACTTGATCGCGGCCGAGAATCTGCTCGACCAGGCAGAACACAAGTCCGGCAGCTTCGTGGAAGCGGAAGTCGCAGACTTCAACCTCGATGCCCGCCAAGAGGTTCGCCTGGAAGATGAGAAGCTGACCGCGTTCCTCGCTCCAGCAACCGGCGGAACGATCTACGAACTCGACGTTCGTTCGATCTGCCACAACCTGCTGGCCACGCTTTCGCGCCGCCCTGAAGCGTATCATCGCAAAGTGCTCGCCGGGCCTTCCAATAGCGGTGGCGATGTCGCATCGATTCACGATCGAGTTGTCTTCAAGCAGGAAGGCCTCGACAAGATGCTACAGTACGACAACTATCAGCGCAAGATGCTGGTCGATCACTTCTTCGACAACAATGCGACGGTCGATCAAGTCGCGTTGAACGAGACGATGGAACGGGGCGACTTTGTCGGTTCGCGATTCGAGGCCAAAGTTCGCCGCAACCCTGATCGCATCCAGGTGCAGATGTCGCGGCTGGGCAACGCTTGGGGAATTCCGCTGAAGATCACCAAGGGGGTTACGCTCTCGGCCGGTAGCAGCACGCTGGAAATCGCCTACCTGCTGGAAGGCCTGCCGCAAGATCAAGTGCTGCACTTCGCCGTCGAAATGAATCTGGCTGGACTGCCTGCGGGCGCCGACGATCGTTACTTCCATCAGGCCAATGGCACCAAGCTGGGTCACCTCGGTACTCGGTTGGATCTCCACGAAGTTCAAGATCTGGGCATGAAGGATGAATGGCTAGGGATCGATTGCCGCTGGAATGCCGATCGCCCAACCAGTATCTGGACCTTCCCGATCTCGACGGTCAGCCAGTCGGAAGGTGGCTTCGAGATGGTTCATCAAAGCACTTGCCTGATGCCGCACTGGTGGGTCCAAGGCGATTCCGAAGGTCGCTGGAGCGTTGTCATGCACTTGGACATCGACACCAGCCTGGCCGAAAGCCGCATGCCGCAAGATGCGCGCGAAAGTGTCAATGCCGGCTAAGCGGTTTCAAGATTCAAGGCAAAAAAACAGTTTCAATGCAAAACATCCCATCGCTTGCGGTGGGATGTTCTTTTTTGCCACCTGAATTAGGCCGCGTGCAACAAATTGATAATCTCGAAGGCAGCATATGAAAATGGGCGGGCCCCAACGACGACCTAGAATGAAACGTGTCGGGTCCTCTACCAACCATGGGCCCTCAATCTATGGCACAGGCGAGGAGAAATGAATGAATAGCTGGTGTAAGTGTTTCACAATGGCTTTTTTGCTCTTGGCAACTTTGGCAGTTAGCCCGTTGCCGATCCAAGCCGAAGATGATAAAGCGATCGACAAAGTCGACTCGAGCCAATTCAAACCAAAAACCGCCGAAGCAGGCCTGGCTGAGATCGAAACCTTGCTGCGTGATCAAGCTAATCCGCTGCCGGTGAATGAACGCCTGACCAAGGGGCTCGAGATGATGGATGTCGTCTGGGAGCTTCCCTCGGAAACGGAACTGAAGCGGAAGATGATCTGGATGCGATTCAGCCTTCGCTCTGCCTTGGCCAACATGGGTCAGGAAGATAGCATCGACCTGTTGAAAGAAGATCTGAAAACCTATTCACAGCACAAAGACCCAGCCGTGGCAACCGAAGCCACCGATGCATTGCTAGTGCTTGAAATGAACATGGTGCGAAGCCTGGAGCCAGGCGAGCGGATGGCGATCATCCGGAAAAAGTGCCAGGAAATCGAACAGATGCCAGCCGACGCCACCGCCGGACGCTTGGCGATGACGCTCGCAAGAAATCTAGAGATGCTCAACGATCCGCAACAAGCGGCCGATATTGCCGATAGCCTGTCGAGCCATTTCGCCAAGTCAGACGACGGCGACCTGAAGAAGATCTCCGACGACCTGAAAGGGTTCTCGCGGATGATCAACCTTCAAGGCAACCCGATGCGGGTCGTGGGGAAGAAACTTGACGGAACGAAGCTCGACTGGCAAAGTTACCGCGGTAAAGTTGTCCTGGTCGATTTCTGGGCTACCTGGTGCCATCCTTGCGTCGCGGAATTTCCACAGATGAAAAAGATGTACAAGGCCTATCACCCACACGGCTTCGAGATTGTTGGCATCAGCCTGGATCGCTCGAAAGAAGATCTCGACACCTTCATCGCCGAGCGTGAGATTCCCTGGACCATTGTCAGCAACGTTACCGGCGATGAAAAATCGGACGAGAACGCTCTCTACTACGGGATCACTGGCATTCCGAAGATGATCTTTGTCGGCAAAGATGGGTTGGTGATTTCGACCGACGCCCGTGGCGAAGCACTTCCGAAACTGCTGGCCGAAGCGTTCCCCGACGTGGAAGCCCCTCAGGCGGAAGACGAAACCGAGAATTGACCGTCAGCCTTTAGCGGTTAATCTTCGACGGGTTCACATTTGATGTGAACCCGTTTTTTAATGCGCCAAGCGGGAGGAGGAACGCTTGCGTAGCCGCAGACCCTAGGCCCGGACTCGCTTCCGTTTCCAGGCCAGGTAGTTCTCGATTTCAGGATGGGCCACCAACAACTCGATCGTGTTGTAATGACGACCAAGTTCCTTTTCGTCGGGCACCAGATTATGGATCATCCGGTGGCACATCGCGCAAACATCGATCGTCTGCTGCATCATTTCCTTGGAATGCCGCTTCTTGAACCAAGACTTACGATGGCAATGCCGCGGGATCAGGTGATGCTCGTTGAAAGCCTCGTCACCGCAAAGTTCACACTGGCGCATTGGGTCGTTCCGTGAAATGGGAAATCCATGAATCCATGAAGGACACCAACTCAGCAAACCGGTTCGCAGGAAAGAAGGCAACCCGAACTTTACCGGCGTTCTGGTAGAGTGTGAGAAGTGAGGCGAAGCCGAACGCATTGCACCATCTTGATAGCTTGGCCACCCCATTGGATGCGATTCGCTTCGCTGCTCGCACCCTGCTTTTCCGGACAGATTCCGATTATGAGAGCAACTCGTGGACGACGTTGCCGTGAACATCGGTCAGGCGGTAGTCGCGGCCAGCGTAGCGGTAGGTCAGCTTCTTATGATCGAAGCCGAGCGCGTGCAGCATGGTGGCGTGCAGATCGTGGACCTGCACCGGGTTCTCTGCCGCCTTAAAGCCGGTTTCGTCGGTCGAGCCGTAAACCTGGCCTCCTTTGATCCCGCCTCCGGCCAGCCAACAGGTAAAGCCGTAATGATTGTGATCGCGGCCGTTAATCTTACCGGCATTCGATCCTGGCTTGGGCAATTCAACCGTAGGCGTCCGGCCGAACTCGCCACCCCATAGGATGAGCGTTTCCTCGAACAGCCCCAGCCGCTTCAGATCGGCAATCAACGCACCGATCGCTCGGTCGCATTCGCCGGCCAATGCACGATGGCGGGCTTCCAGGTCGTCGTGGCTGTCCCAAGGCTGGCCAGCACCATGGAAGACCTGGACGAAGCGAACGCCTCGTTCGACCAAACGACGAGCAATCAGGATCTGGCGAGCCTGGATACCACTGCCGTAAGCATCCAGCACGTTCTTGGGTTCCTTGGTAACGTCGAACGCGTCTGAGGCTTCCATCTGCATGCGATAGGCCAACTCGAACGAATTCACCTGGGCTTCCAGGGCCGGATCGAATCCGCGCTGGTCGCGATGCATCGCATTCATCTTTTGCAAAAGATCGACCTGGGCTCGCTGCTCGTCGAGTGGCAGACGCGAGTTCTTGACGTTCTCGATCAGCTTCTCGACTTCGGTGTAACGGGTATCGACATAGGTTCCCTGGTACACGCCTGGCAAGAAGGCCGACTGCCAGTTCTGAGTTTGCTTAGTCGGATAACCCTTAGGGCACATCACAATGTAACCAGGCAGGTTCTGATTGTCCGTTCCCATGCCGTAGGTAAGCCAACTGCCAAACGCCGGACGAACCGCCACCGAGGCACCGCAATTCATTAAGCCGAGCGACGGCTCGTGGTTCGGAACTTCGGCCTGCATCGAGCGAATGACGGCGATGTCGTCGATATGCTGGGCGGTGTGCTGGAACAGTTCGCTGACTTCGATCCCACTTTCGCCGTACTTCTGGAACTTGAATGGCGAAGCGAACGCGGCCCCGGTCTTGCGTTCCGTACGGAGGTTCTCGCCACCAGGAAGCGGCTTGCCATGGAACTTGGCCAACAGCGGTTTCGGGTCGAACGTATCGACGTGCGACGGACCGCCATTCATGAACAAGTGAATCACATGCTTCGCTTTGGCCGCAAAGTGCGGAGCCTTAGGTGCGAGCGGATTCTGATACGAAGATGCCTGAGCCGCTGATTGGGTGTCGTCCGCCAGCAGTTTTTCGTCTCCGAGAAGGCCCGCCAGGCCCAACATGCCCAGACCGGTCCCCATTCGCGTGAGCAATTCGCGACGATTCAAGCAAGCTTCAGGTCGATGCGAGTATTGGCTGTTCATGGGATTAACCAGGTCAAAGGTTCAAAGTTCACAAAGCGCAGGGCGTCTTAGTCGACAAACATGAATTCGTTGGAAACCAACAGGACTTGGGCAACGCTGTCCCAAGCGGTCCAGTCGTCGCTCCATTTCTTCATCACAGGACGAAGCGCGGCGTGTAACGCCGTACGCTCCTTCTGCTCAGGCAGCCGATGAAATCGGAGCTGCCAGACTTGATCGTGGGCCCGGTTGAGCAGGCGGTTGTAGGCCATCCAGGTTCGCTCGTCGACACTTTCCAGCGATCGATCGACATAGCCGAGGAAGGCGTTCACTTCTTCCGGCTTGGGATCTCTTTGCAGGATGGCTTGGAATAGTCGCGAGAGCTTTTCCTGATCTTTAATTCTTGGATCATTCTCCCACTCTTCGGTCAACAACTGGGCTTGCCGTTGCACGAAATCGTTATTCAGCAAGTACAGAGCCTGTTGCGGAACACTGGTCTTCGATCGCTGCGGACTGGTCGCATCGGGACTGGGGAAGTCGAAGACGCGATACAAGTTCGGCAGGTCCTGGCGATCGACAAACCCATATACGGTTCGCCGCGGCGGGTAAGGATCTTGCAGAATCTTGACGGCCCGGCCGCCTAGCTTGGTATCGAGCTTGCCGCTGATCTCCAGGATGCCGTCTCGAATTTCCTCGAAAGTTAAGCGGCGGCGATTCATTTTCCACAGCAGCCGGTTCTCGGGATCTTTGGCCCGAGCATCGGTTCGATCTTCGCTCGATTGCTGATAAGTCGCCGAAAGCATGATGTGCTTGTGCAGCTTTTTGAGCGACCAATCGTTCTTGCTCAAGTAGCTGGCAAGGTGATCCAGCAAAAGCGGATGCGTGGGAGGATCGCTCCGAATCCCAAAATCGCCTGGGGTCAAAACCAGCGGCTGATCGAAGTGCCCCATCCAAACGCGATTCGCAATCACACGGCGCGTCAGCGGGTTATCGTTGGCGACAATGTCTCGAGCCAATTCCAGCCGGCCGCTGCCGTTGGAATAAGACGATGCCTCAGGCTCGTTCAGCACGCGCAGGAACTGACGCTTGACCTGATCGCCCCGACGACCTGGGTCGCCGCGAAGGTAGATGACGGGATCATGAAATCGATCTCGGTCTTTAACCGCCATGGCTCGCGGCGGCGAACCGGCAGCGTCGATTTCGTGAGCCCGAATCTTTCCTTCCATCTTCTTGCGAGTATTGCGTTCGCTCGTGAATATCGAGCGGGCAACGTCATTATCGTCGACCACCAGCGGCGAGAAGCGTCCCAGCAAGACCTTGGCGATTTCGCCTTCGGGCCCTTTAAATTGCTCCACGCATTTAACGTCGTAACCCGCTTCGCGATACGCTTTGCCGATCGGCTGAAACAGTTGATCGTACACGCTTACTAATGCTTGGACGGTCTTGGGCTGTTGGGTCGAGATCGCTTTACGAACAGCATTGTTCAGCTTGCTGTCCTCGGCACTCCACTGCTTGAGCAACTCTTCCGCTTGCTGGGCATAGGCTTCGTCGCCCAATTCTCGGGCCTTCGCGAGTGGGCCCCAGATCAGATGGTCCGGTTTCCAGGTTCGGTCCGCAAACTGCTTCCACTTATTGACCAGGTGAGGACGAACTTTCTTAAGGTCGAGCTTGCACTGCTCGAACTTGTCGATCTCGACGTCTTGCTTCTTCGAGACGGCCCGAACCGCCAGGTCGAAAAAGTTGGTTGCTGCCTGCGTACGCACGGCCGTTTTCACGCCGGCGTCGTGATCGTCGAGTGTCTTCTGCAGTTCGTCGTACTTCTTTTTGAATTCAGGATACTGCGGATCGGAATCGATCGGACCGACCAACGGCATTGTCTCGTCGATCTGATCGAACACACCGTACAGCCCGTAATAGTCGGCCATATTGATGGCATCGTACTTGTGGTCATGGCAGCGGGCACAAGAAACCGTCAGACCCAGAATGCCGCGAGTTACGACGTCGATTCGATCGTCAATCGTGTCTTGATGTTTGAGGAACTGCCGACCAATGCGAATCAACCCGAGCCCTGCCAAACGGCGGTCCCCTTCTTGGGCGAAGAAGTCGGCTGCCAGTTGTTCTTTAATGAACTCGTTGTAAGGCGTATCTTGATTGAACGAGTCGATGACGTAGTCTCGATAGGCGTGAGCATAAGGAAAGCGACGATCCTGTCCATCGTTCAAATAGCCGCGCGTGTCGGAGTAGCGAGCTACGTCCAACCAGTTTCGTCCCCACTTCACGCCATATTGGGGCGAAGCCAACAAACGATCGATCACTTTCTCGAATGCGTTGGGGCTTTGGTCCTTTTCAAACGCTTCCACTTCCTGAGGCGTTGGTGGAAGACCGGTGAGATCAAAAGTCGCTCGACGAATAAGTGTGTGCCGACTGGCCTTCTCGGAAGGCGACAACCCAGAATCTTCTAACCGCCGCTGAACGAAATGATCGATCTCGTTCTGAGCCCAGCCACCATCAACTGCCGGAGGAGCCGGATCCTGGATCGGCTGGTAGGACCAGTGGTGCAGCTGGTCGTTGGTCAGACGCTGGTCGAAGGAAAGCGGCGCGACAGGCACCGCTTCTTCCGGCCACGGCAGGCCGAGCTTCACCCACTTCTCGATCGCAGCAATCTCCGCCGGGGGTAATTGCTCGGTCGGGGGCATTTCGCTCGTTTCGTATTTGATGGCATGGACCAGATCGCTCTCTTCCGGCTTGCCAGAGATAACGACCTCGCCGGAGTCGGATCCTTTGAGCACAGCCGAGCGGGCATCGAGGCGCAAACCGGCTTCCTGCTTTTCCGAACCGTGACAGCCGACGCATCGTTTGACGAGCACCGGACGCACCGATTTCTCAAAGAATTCGATATGCTGTGGCGAGAATTCGGTCTCGGCGTCTGCAAAGTCGACGAAACACAAAGCCGCAACCACGGCCAGTGATAACGGGAAGATCCGCATATCAGTTTCGCTGGGGATAGGTAGGGGATAGTTCAAGGCGGGAGCACGGCTGATACGTGCGTCTGCCTATTGTACCGTATCGCCCCAGCGAGGTCCAAGTCGTCTGGGAACTTCCTGACTACACATTCCCCCTCGTTTTAGGGGAGAGTCGAATTAGGCGCTTTCGCCAGCTGCGGCTGTCTTTTTCCGCCGATTCCGCCTGAGTTCCTCTCCTCTGGGGCTTTTGATCCGCATTCGCATGTTGAGGAACTCAACGATCAGAGCAAATACCATCGCGAAGTAGACATAACCCTTGTCGAAGTGCGTCCCGGCACCTTCCGCGACCAGCATCACGCCAATCAGGATCAGAAAGCTGAGAGCCAGCATCTTGATCGTGGGGTACTTCTCCACGAATTCCGAAATTGGGTTGGCAAAGATGATCATGACAATAATCGACAGAATCACGGCGGAGACCATCAGCCAGATGCCGGAGAATTCCATACCGAAAATCGCCCACTGGCTCTTCACCATACCGACCGCCGTAATGACCGAGTCGAGCGAGAAGATCACGTCGAGCAACATGATCTTGATCACGATACTCATCATCGTGGGCGTTACCTCGGGCTGGTCGTCGCCATCTTCGTCTTCTTCATGACCTGACTGTTCGTCAAGTTTCTCATGGATCTCACCCACGCTGTGCCAGATGAGAAACAGGCCGCCTACCAGCAGAATCAGATCCTTCACCGAGACACCATTGAATGACTCGTGATGCTCTAGAAACTCATTGCTGCCGATCCAACTGCTCCAGACAAAGAAAGGCTTGTCCAACTGCATGATCCAAGTGAGGGTGAACAGCAATAGAATTCGCGTCACCAGGGCCCCCAGCAGCCCCAATTTACGGGCGGCGGGACGTTGCTCTTCGGGTAATCGTGCGGAAACGATGGCGATGAAGACGATGTTGTCGATGCCCAGGACAATTTCCATGGCGGTCAGGGCGACGACCGCGATCAATGCTTCCCACATGCTGATGCTCTCTGATTACGAAATGGCGGCCAGGCCGCCGGGTTGGCTCGAGTTTTCCTGGGGTATTGGTCTGCAGCATCATAACCGACCTGAAAGAAGGCATCCAAGGTGGTTTCATTCGATAAATTGCCGCTTGGCGGCGTTGCATGGCCCTTGCGGCTCAACCACAATGAAACGTCCTGCAGTAGTATTCCCACCTCAGAGGATTCGACCGATGAACCAACTTCTTGATCGCCGTCAGATGCTTTCTTGGACTGGCGGAGCCGCTTTGGCGTCGCTTGCCAGCGGATTGGCGAGCCCCAGCACCGCATACGCCGACTCCGATAGGAAAGCCAACGCGATCCGTTTCTGCCTGAATACAAGCACCATCCGCGGGCAGAAGCTTCCGATCGATCAAGAAGTCGACATCGCCGCCAAAGCGGGCTATCAGGGCATCGAGCCATGGATCTCGAAGATTCAAGACTACAAAGATTCCGGCAAAAGCCTGCACGACCTGGGCAAGCGGATTGCTGATTACGGTCTGAAGGTCGAAAGCGCGATCGGCTTCGCCAACTGGATCGTCGACGACCCTGAAAAGCGAAAAGCTGGCTTGGAACAAGCCAAACGTGAAATGGACATGCTGGTTCAAATCGGCGGAACCCGAATGGCCGCACCTCCGGCCGGGGCCACCAAAGGCGACAAGATCGATCTGCTGGAAATCGCCAAGCGGTATCACGCCCTTTTGGAAGTCGGTGACGAAACGGGCATTGTGCCGGAATTGGAACTGTGGGGCTTCTCGGTCAATCTAAGCCGCGTGGGTGAGGTGGCCATGGTCGTCGCCGAGGCAGACCATCCTAACGCTTGCATGATGCCCGACGTGTTTCACATCTACAAAGGTGGCTCGAGTTTCAATTCGCTGCGTGAAGTCAGCGGCCATGTGATCCCGGTGTTCCACATGAACGACTATCCAGCCGATCCGCCGCGCGATCAAATCAACGATAGCTATCGGGTCTTCCCCGGCGACGGCATCGCGCCGCTGAAATCGATGATTCAGACGCTGGTGAGCAACGACTTTGCCGGTGTGTTTTCGCTGGAGCTGTTCAATGCTTCTTACTGGAAGCGAGATCCCCTGGAAGTTGCCAAAGAGGGACTCGACAAAATGAAGGCGGTCGTTCAAGAGGCAACCGCCTAGAAGGCTTACCAATAGAAGCTTGGCGACGCTTACTTTTTCGGCGCCGGGTAAGTCTTGACCAGATTGATCGATTGACCTTGCCAGAAGTATTCGTTGGTGATCTCGCCATAGCCCAAGATACGCTTCATGGTGACGTCCATGTCCCAAAGCGGCTTGCCGGAATCTTTGTCGACAATCTGAAACGACTGCGAGCAGTAATCCTCACCGTCAGCTTGGTCGGTGCTGAGCGTGCGGACGAAATGAACCTCTAGCGGTCCACCTTCCCATTTGACGAATGCATCGACGGCAGGGTTTTGCTTGAACATCTCAAGTTGTTCGTTCGCGTCCTGGTTCTTAGCGTAGTACTCTAGCAGCGAAACATCCTCGGACTGTCGAGCTTGAGGAGGGAGGCTTAGCTGGTAGGCTTCTTCGATCTTGTGCTCGGCGAATACCTTCAGCCAGCTTTCCGCCATTTCCTGCGACTCGCTGCTCAACATGCGATCGCTGACGATTGCCTGGGTCAGGCTTAATCCCAACCAGACCGCTGCAAGACCAATACCGGTCAGGGCCATCCCTTTACCGGTCAAGACTTCTGACTTGTCGATCTGATAGTAGGCAACCAGGCCGAGCACAATCGCCACAACCGGAACCGGCAACAGGACAGCCGTGAAGAGGGAAAGAATGGAAAAGATCCCCAACACCATCGCGATAATCGCCAAGCGGCTCAACTCTTTGTATTCGAGCAAGTCCTCGTTGTTCGTCGAGAAATGGACCTCAGGTTGTGTGTCAGCGGAATCAGTCATTGGCGACGTCGTAGTAGGACAGAGATTGGATCAGAAGGAAACAAAATAGCGGCACAACTAGTTGCCTTTGCCGTTGTTCTCCTCATCGAGGGCACGCTGCAAACGAGTCTGAGCGTATTTGACGGTATCGAACGTGCCTCCACCCATGCCCAATCGCGAGGGAACTTCCACGGCAAGCATTCCGTAGGCCTGTCCCACCATTCCGGGGATACCTTGTTTCATCATCTGAACGAAAGTAGGGTCGCCAACCGGCGATGCGAACAACGAAAAGCAAATCCACCCGTAAAGAACCCCAGCCAGCGCGAGACAACCGATCGGATCCATGATCTTATCCAGATCCTTGCCAAACCGAACCGGGAACTTCGACAGGTAGTTGGTGGTCGCTTTCGAGACGCCAAACACGATCCAGAAAATCACCCACATGATGAGAAACTCGGTGTAACCGGCCCACTCAGGCGTTTTCTCATTGACCATATTGGCTAGTGGCTGGGCGTAGTCGAACGCGATGACGCTAGAGACCAAAACCAGCATGCAATTTATGAAGTTCGTCCAGAAACATTGGCTCCACGCCACCGCAAAGATGATCAGTGGAAGCAGCACGACGAAGACGAAGAAGTACATGACAGTTTCTGGTCCAATGAGGAAATCTAAGGGATTCGGGACGCTGATAAACGCAGAGTCGATCGACATGTTCGCCGCGACTCATCGGGGCGATGCACTACTCCTTGAGAACTCGACTGACTTCTTCCAGAGAAGTCACCCCGGTCGCTACCAGGCGAATGGCTTCTTCCTGCAGGGTCTTGTTTCCGGCTTGTTTCGACGCGGCGCGAATTGCTTCCAGCTTGGGTGTCTTCGTAATCGCCCGGCGGATGCCATCATCGACGGTCATCAGTTCGAAGATCCCGATTCGCCCGTAATAGCCAATGCCTCCGCAATGCTCGCAAGGTGGTTTTGGCGGCTCATCCGGTCCCGGAGGAGTTGGCGTCTTGTAAAGCTTCTCGACCTTGTCTGGCGGAATACCCAACCGTTTGAGCAGCGCGGCGCTGGGCATGAATTCCTCGCGGCAACCTTTGCACAACCGGCGACAAAGCCGGGTGTAAAGCACGCCCCGCAGCGCCTTGGCGTACTGATCCGCCGGTACTTTGAGCGACAGCAGCCGCAACACTGCTTCGGCGCAGTCTTCCTTAGCGTTCACACTGGTAAAACAAATCCGCGTGGCGTTGGCTTGCTCGAGCACGATATTGAACACGGCCGGATTGTCGATCCGACGAACCATCACGGCATCAGGCTGATTGCGCAGAACCGATGTAAGTACGTCCTCTGGCTTCTCGCCGGCAGTCGTATCGTAGTACCGCAGCGAGATGTTCATGACTTCAGGTTCGCGAGCTTCTTTCGCCTCGATACCAGCGAAGTCACGCATCAGGCGATCGGTCGCTGAGAGCCCAACCGAGACCAAAGTGGTAAGCCCACCTTCCGGACGAGCGGCAAAAACGAACAGGCCGTCGTGCCCACCCATCAGGCCTTTCACGTCCTGAATCATCCCCTCGCGCATGCCAAGTTCTTCCAAGGTCTCAAGCTTGGAGCTGGCAACCGGCACATTAAATAGAACACGTTCACCAGTCTGCGTTCCCTGCGAGGTAACGGCACAGTTGAACTTCTTTCCGTCGTATTTGACGAAGAACTCGCCAGACTGCCGCGCACGGCGTTCGCTGGGATTCAGATTGCATAGCAGTTTCAAAACAGCCAGCATCTGATCGCTCGATTCTCGATCGCGGTTCTCGCCTGCCAGCCAGACGCCGTCGATCAGGTACCGCATCGCCACGGTCTCTTTGGTGTAGTCCATCATCACACGGGTAGCACGCCGTGTGATCAATTCGGCGATTAGTTCTTTCACCCAGACATAAGCGTCGGGCAATTTACGGGCCGTATAGAGGTTTTCCGTATTCTTGGTATCGTCTGCGCCCAGAGGCTTGATTTCCATCTTGGGTCCTTCATCCCAAGCCTCTTTCACTTCCCGCTTCATCTTGCCACCAGACATTCCCCCGATGACGTAGCGGATATGGTCTTTGGTCATGACGCGCTCGTGCGGATCAACCAGCGCATTGCGTGTCTTGATATACATGAACAACGGAACGGCCCAAGCAGCAATCGCCAGAATATAGCCCAGAAAGAACGGGATCGCCGCGCACAACAGCCAAAAGGTCAGGCCGAAGATAAACACGTTGGGCAGAACCCAAGCTTTTCGCGGTAACTTGCGATCAGGACAATCCTGGCCAACCCAATCGGTGGTGAAGACCCACAAGAACAGCAGCAGCAATACGGCAAACCATTTGATCGGGTTGACGTAGCCATACTCGAACTCAGTCCACTTGTACTTCGTGGGATTGGTTGCCACCGAGTCTGTCGCACCACCAGCAGAGCCTACCGCTTGCGCAAACACGTGCGAGTCGAAACCGAGCCAACTGAAGCCTACAAATACCAGAAAGAGGCAAACCGCCAACAAAGCGAATCTTCGCATTAAACCATCCCAGGTTGTGCCACATTGATGCCTTTGAGAGCCATCTTCAGCGCTTCGACATTCGGTGCCACCGCAAAGGCCGTTTCGCGGTCGATCAGTTCTTTGTCAATCAGCGACTTGAGGCTCATCGTGAAGTCTTGCATGCCATCGTCTTTACCGATTCGAATCGCGTCGGGCAGCTTGCTATCGCTGCCATCCAGAATCAGCTTCTGGACCGTTGGATTCATCGTCATGATCTCGACCGTCGGCACACGGCCGACGCCTGGCTTGATCGACTTGAGCAACTTTTGGGCAACGATCCCCTTCATGTTGAACGCGATGGCACTACGAATCGAGCCATGCATTTCTTCGGGGAACAAGTCGAGAATACGGCCGATGGTGCTAGAGGAGCTGGAAGCGTGGATCGTTCCAAACACCAAGTGCCCCGTTTCCGCGGCGTGAATGGCCGTGAGGAACGTTTCCTGATCACGCATTTCACCGATGAGGATGATGTCGGGGTCTTCTCGCACGGCGTGCCCCATCGCGATTTCGAAGTCCTTCACGTCCTGGCCGATCTCGCGCTGATTGATCAGACACTTGTCTTCGGTGTAAACGAATTCGATTGGGTCTTCCAGCGTCAGAATGTGCTTGGAATAGTTCCGGTTGATCCAGTTAAGCATCGACGCGATCGTCGTGCTTTTTCCGGAACCCGTCACCCCGGCCAGCAAAACCATTCCCTGGTCGAACTTGCACAAGCTTTCCATCACCGGCGGGAGATTCAGACCCTCGAAGTTCGGAATCCAGTTGTTAATACGACGTGCAACCAGCCCGATGTTGCCAAGCTGGGTGAACATGTTCACACGGAAACGCCACTTCTCGCCGTCGACATCGACGACGTGGGCAAAGTCAGCCCCGCCGTTTTCTTGAAAAATCCTTTGATTGCGTTCGTCCATCAACGGCCAGAGTAGCCGCAGCATTTCTTCGGCCTCGATCGGGCCGCGATTCAAGTTCCTCAGCGTACCATGCACCCGTACGATTGGTGGTCGGCCCACTTTCATGTGCAAGTCGGAACCTTCCAGCTTGACCAGAGCGCGGAAGATTTTGTCGACTTCGTACTCGACGTCTTTCTTGAGATACTTCTCGGCAATCGCTGCATCAATTTCGGCCATAGCTCTGTTCCCTTGGTTCCTGGTCTGTAGGGCTGACCCTCTATTTTGATTGACTTCCGGCTCGGAATCAAAGCCGAACGCAAATTCCTCGGTCCCGCATCAGCTCTTTAGTTTCTTGGATCGTATACTGGCCAAAGTGAAAAATACTGGCCGCTAAAGCGGCATCCGCCTTCCCCTTTTCGATCGCATCGGCCAAATGCTCCGGGCTGCCCGCCCCGCCGCTGGCCACTACCGGGATCGTCACCGCCTCGCTAACGGCCCGAGTAACCTCCAGATCATACCCATCCTTGGTACCGTCCCGATCCATGCTGGTCAGCACGATTTCGCCGGCTCCCAACTCTTCGACCTGCTGGGCCCAACTAACCGCTTCCAGGCCAGTCGGCGTCCGGCCGCCGTGGATGTGGACTTCCCACACTTCCTGACCATCCTTCTGAATCCGCTTGGGATCGATATTCACCACAATGCACTGACTGCCGAATCGCTTGGCTGCCTGGCGAACAAACTCGGGATCTTTGCAGGCCGCCGAATTGATCGAAACCTTGTCAGCCCCAGCATTTAGCAGCGAGCGAATGTCTTCCATCGTCCGAATGCCCCCGCCCACGGTCAGCGGCATGAAGATTACCTCGGCGGTCCGGCTGACCACATCGATGATGATGTCACGCTGCTCGTGACTGGCAGTAATGTCGAGAAATACGAGTTCGTCGGCCCCTTCGCGCTCGTAGCGCGCAGCAACCTCGACCGGGTCGCCTGCGTCGCGAAGTTGAACGAAGTTCGTTCCCTTCACAACGCGTCCCTGATCGACATCCAAGCAAGGAATCACACGGCTGGCTAACATTGACGCTAACCGCAGCTTTCAGAAAGGGTTGCAAGGTAGACCTCGAACCCAGAAAAGGGCCCGTAGAGTGGAAAACTAACTGTAAGCCGGACAACCGCCAGGGTCAACTGACCCCCGCCTTGGTATGGCAAGGAAGCGGCACGCAAATCGACCGTGAGAACTTTCGCAAAAACTACCTGTGAGGAGGAGAACCGCGGTAGGATCGATCGAAACTAACAGGCAGCATTTCAGAACAAGCCGCACTAGAGTTATCGCCAAATGGAATCAAAGGACAGGAGAAGGAAGCACCTACGCCGCTCAGGCCGGCACGACCTATTGCTAGTCATAATGGCTGTCGGACTATCAGTGGCAGTTTTCTGTCCTGCTGCCGCTGACGCGAAAAAATATGGATTCAGTTTGCCTCTCAGTATCTTGTTCGGAAGTTTGAGGGTGATCGTCCTATGGCTTCTGATTGCGTCCATTATCCGGGTGATTGCCTTGGGACTTTGGGTCTACGGTAAATGGATCCGCAGAAAGCCAACACAATTTAAACACTGCCTTGCTGATGGCTTTGATATCTTTATAACCATGTCATTCGCGATTTTCATTCTGGGGGCCGTCACAGGTTGGATCGTGGGGATACTCAGCGCAATGGGCATCTTAAATCTTGAAGGTTGATTCCCCTCAAATAAAATCATCCCAAGGCGTCTGAGCCGACCCCGCCCCCGCAAAGCTATCTTCCACCACCTGGCACTCCGGCAGCGCCTTCAAAAATGCCCGGCCGTACCCCTTCGTTTGAATCCTGGGATCGAGGATCACCACCATGCCAGTGTCAGCGTGACCGCGGATCAGTCGGCCGAAGCCTTGACGGAGCTTGATGATTGCCTCTGGCAATTGATATTCCGAAAACGGCTGGCCGCCCCGTTCTTTGATTTGATTCAGCCGAGCCTGCAGTAGTGGGTGATCAGGCACGCTGAAGGGGAGCTTCGTGATGATCACGTTTTGCAGGGCTTCGCCGGGGACGTCGACTCCTTGCCAGAAGCTATCGGTCCCGAACAGCACCGAGCCAGGCGTCTGCTTGAACTTCTGTACCATCTGCCCGCGCGGCATGCCGTCGGACTGGCTAAACAAGGTGTAGCCGCTTTGGCTCATCCAGCGTGAAACCCTGGAGGCACAATTACGGAGCATGTCGTAGCTGGTAAACAACACGAACGCGTGCCCCTGGGTTTGTTCGACGTAGCGTTTGACCATCTCAGCCAGGGCCTGGTCGTAATCACGGCGGTTGTTCGGGTCTGGCATCCCTTTGACCAGGACCAGCTTAACGTTGTTCTTGTAGTCGAACGGACTGCCAGCCGTTACCTCGTCGTTACGGGTGATACCGATGCGGTCTTTGAAGAAGTCGAACCCAGCGTTGGGGGATGATGATAACGTCGCGCTGGTTAGAATCACGCTATCGACCTTCTGAAACAGCTCTTCCCGCAACACAGGCCCCACTTCGATTGGCGTCGCAAACAACTTCACGCGGCGATATGGCCCGCGCTGCTGACTGCTTTCGACCCAATAGACGGTGTGCTCCATCTTTTGCATCCGCCACGATTCGATTGAGTCGGCCATCAGGAAGACGCGATCCGATAGCGAATGAAAGTCTTGCCGAGTTCCCTCTTCCTCGAACCGATCTCCTTCCTGCTTGACCATCGAGGCCAGCTTGGCCAACGCTGGTGAAAGAACGTTGGGAACCAGTTCCGGAACCGTCACGCGGCCGTTGCCGCCGGGGTTTTCCTGAAGCCAGGTATCGAGTTCATCGAAAAACTGCTGAGCTCGATACCTGGTATGCACTACTTGGTTCATCGCATCACGGCACTCGTGATGCACCAGCAAACCTTTCTGGGTCCGCTCGTTGAACAGCTTGTTCAGGGCAAAGTCGATCTGTGTTGACGTGACCGACATGCCAAGGTGATCGCCCGCGACACCTTCCAGCGTGTGCGCTTCGTCGAAGATGACGGCGTCGTACGAAGGAAGCAGGCTGACGCCGCTGCGCCGCAGGGCGAGGTCGCTGAAGAAGAGCGCGTGGTTCACGATCAAAAGCTGCGCGTTCTGCATCCGCCGACGAGCCTTGTAGTAGAAGCAATCGTCGTAGCTCGGGCACTTGCGCCCCAGACAATTGCCGCTATCGCTGGCGATTTCGTCCCAGACACGGATCGCCGGGCGAAAGTCGAGATCGCTGAGCGAACCGTCGGTCGATTTCTTCGACCACTCTTTCAAGTTGCGAAGTTGGACAGTCTCTTCGTCTTTATCGAACAAGCTGGCACTTCGCAGAGCGGCCGAGCCAAGCCGGCGCAAGCTGACGTAGTTACCACGGCCTTTGGCCAGAACGGCCGTGAATTCGAGTGGCACGGCGGCGTTGATCAGCGGGATGTCTTTTTCCAGCAACTGTTCCTGCAAGCTGATCGTATGAGTCGAGATCACCACCCGGCGAGATTTCTCGCCGTTGCCTTGTTGGCCGCAAGCCCACAGGATGGACGGCACCAAGTAAGCGAAGCTCTTGCCGACGCCTGTTCCGGCCTCGACGACCAGATGGCGACTCTTGGCCAGCGCCTTGCCGACGGCCTGAGCCATGGCCATTTGTTGTGGCCGCTCTTCGTATTGCTGCAGTCGACGAGCAATCAGCCCCATCGGGCCAAGAACATCGTCGATGTTCAGGTTATCCATCCCTGCGTTATTACCTGAAAAGTAATCGTTTGCCAGAACTCCCAATCCTTAACTTTATCTTGATTCGGCCAGCGTGCCCACCATTGGCGGAAAAGTGGATTCGTAAGCTGGAGAAGCCATGAAAATTGGAATAGACTGGTGACCGGTCGTTTCAGACCCTACTTTTCTGTCATTTCGCCGCGTTGAGAAAGTCATCCAAGATGCCGATCGACTTCGATTGCGCCGTTTGCAAGCATCGAATTCGCGTCCCGGACGGAGCCGAGGGAAAGCGAACCAAATGCCCAAAGTGCAACGCAATTCAGCCTGTTCCCTCCGAATCGGATGAGTTGCGATTGAAAGATGCTGGCGAAGATCCGTTCGGGCCTGGCCCGGCGCGGAAAGACGACCCTTACCGGCCCTCGCCGCCACCGCCCCCCCAGCCGACCGAAACTTTTCAGGACACCTATCGTCCTGAAGGCAACAACCCTTATGCATCGCCCAGCACGTCAACCAGCCAGGCGGCCATCAATCAATCCCGCATGGAAGCCCTTGAAAAGATCCAAACGCCGGCCCTGATTGGCCTGATACTGGCTGGTTTAGGAATAGCCTGTAACGTTATTTTCCTGGTCATCACCGTCATCAACGTAACCGCTGAAGGTGTCCGAGGTGGGGATCTTGTCGTGCAGTTGGCAACCTACGCGATTACGATCGGTTTCTCGATCGGATTGTTGGGTTTTGCCGCTTTCGGGTTGATGCAGGCTCGCGACTTAAAGAATTACGGATTAGCCTGGGCAGGCTTTATCATTACGCTGCTGCCCTGTTCCTGTTGTTTTCCCCTGTCACTTCCCGTCAGCATTTGGGGAATGATGGTTCTCTCGGATAGTGGCGTTCAGCGGCAATTTGAGTAGAGCTGCTTTCGGACTCCGAGACTAACGGCCAGTTTGAATTCACTTTGCATCGTTTGGGTATACGTTCATGTCGATCTTATTCTCCTGCACGAAATGCCGCAGCCAGATTCGCGTTCCCGACGGAACGGAAGGGAAGAAAACCAAGTGCCCGCAATGCCAGGAAATTCAGGTCATCCCGGCAGGCTCGACCTCTTCGCCTGGGCTGGGCTCTTCAGCAGGCGGCCTGGGAGCGCCGGCCCCGCCCAATCCCCCCTCGTCGTCGCAGCCTCCGGCTAAACAGGAATCGATGTGGGATGATCTGGACCTGAAGCCCGCACAGGACACCAGGAAGCCAAACCCATTTTCTGACGGCCCTGATCCATTTGGGGCGCCGATGCAGAACCCATATTCGTCCCCTCATGGCGGGTCATCAGCTTATGCTCGGCCAGCCTCTCGAGATTCGGCGCGAACTCAATTGATGGGCCCGGCGATCGGAGTGATCGTCGGCCAGGTTTTAGGGTTCTTCGTGATGATTCCATTCCTGATGGGAGTCGTATCAGGCGTACAAGAAGCAGCCGCTGAGGGAGAAAGTCCGGAAGCTAAGATCATTGCGTTCATCATTCTGTTTGTCATGTTTGGCTTGCCTCCACTGCTAAGCTTCTTCACGATCTTCGCGATGATTCGGGCTATGGCAGTCCGCAATTACGGCATTGTCCTGACCGGCTTCATTCTTTCGATTACTCCGCTTTCCGGCTGTGTTTCGTGCGTGGTGGCACTGATCTTTGGGGTCTGGGGGATTGTGGTGATGTTCGACGACTCAGTCAAAGCCGCGTTCCGCCAACCGTAGTTGTCCCGAAAGTACCGGACGCATAATTCCCCTATGACGATACGCTTCCAGTGCGATACATGCCGTCGTCCGATCACCGTCCCCGATGGTACGGAAGGCCAGAAAACACAATGCCCTGATTGCTATTCGATCGTGAAGATTCCGATGTATGTTGAAGGATCGGAAATCGCCGATTCAGAATACATTCCGGCAGAGCAAGAAGATCCGCTAGGCATCATTGATTCCGAAGTTATCCGCGACGATGAGACCAGGCCCTCTTCGGCGGTTTCATTCCGCGATATTGACCTAACGCCTGCCGCTCCTGAAACGAAACCACCGCCAGCATCCAGCGCCCAACGAAGATTCAAACGGGCCTGCTTTCATTTCCGCCTGGCGTCGACCGTGGTCATGGTCTTTTGCGTGATCTCGTGCGTACTATCCGTCGTTGGCCTGGCTATTTTCCTATTTGATGCAATTGTCCATAACCAAACGTTTGCGGCCCTCATCTCCGCAGTTGGCTTCCTCCCCAATTTTCTGCTCAACGTGGCGGGCGTTTTATGGACGAACGAGGCGAGGTTGATGCGTAATCTGCGGTTGGCATCCGCAGGACTTGTTTTGTCTCTGTTCCCGTGCGCGAATATTCTGGCCATCACGATCGTTCCGCTGATTTTCGCCGGTTGGGCCGGCTTTTTGATCACGAACTACGACGTCGGACAGGCCTTTCAAAGCGAACGGAAGCACGTGGTGCCTGAATGACACGGCCTTCGACGTGTGTTAAAACAAGCGTTTGCACTACGAATTCTTTCGACGCTTTTGCCCATCCCATTCTGTGAGGAGCATAACCCCCCATGGCTACCAACGGTGATTTGAATCGAAAACTGCGAATGGCGCTGGTCGGTGGCGGTTCCGGGGCCTTTATCGGCCGCGTGCATGCCACGGCTGCCGTGCTGGACAACCGTGCCGCCCTGGTCGCCGGGGCTTTGAGCTCCAACCCGGAACGTGCCAAGTCGTCCGCTCCCGACTACGACATCCCCGAGGCCCGGGCCTATACCAGCTATCAGGAATTGCTCGAAACCGAAAAGTCGCTGCCGGCAGACGAGCGAATCGACTTCGTTTCGGTCGCCACCCCCAACCATATGCACTTCCCGGTCGCCAAGGCAGCCCTGGAAGCTGGCTTTAATGTCATGTGCGACAAGCCGATGACCTTGAACATGACCGAAGCGGAGGAATTGTTCGCGACTGTCGAAAAGTCCGGCGCCGTCTTCGCCGTGACGCACAACTACACCGGCTATCCACTGGTTCGCCAGGCTCGCGAGATGATCCTCAACGGCGACCTGGGCGAGATCAACGCGATTCGCGTTCAATACATTCAAGGTTGGCTGCGAACCAAGCTGGAGGATACCGAACAGAAGCAAGCTGCCTGGCGGAGCGACCCTGCCCGCAGCGGTGCCGCCGGTGCTTATGGCGACATCGGCACGCATGCCTACAACTTGGGTCGCTACATGACCGGCATGTTGCCAGACAAAGTCAGTTCGCACCTGACGACCTTCGTCGAAGGCCGCCGACTGGACGACTACGGCACAACCGTGATTCGTTACGAAAATGGTGCCCTCTGCACGCTGATGGCTTCGCAGATCAGCCATGGTCGCGAGAACGATCTGGAGATTGAAATCGACGGCACCAAGGCAGCATTGAAATGGCGTCAAGAAAACCCGAACGAGTTGATCATTCGTCAGAACGGTGAGCCGCACAAGGTCTATACTCGCAGCCCTGGAGCCCCCTTCATGATGCCGCTGGCGGACTCCTCGTGCCGCATTCCTGCTGGCCACCCGGAAGGTTTCTTCGAGGCCTTCGGCAACGTCTATCGCTCGGCCTTCGATGCGATGGCCCTGCGTGCGACCGGTAAGGAATTCGAGAAGAAGGACACCATTTACCCGAACGTTCATGACGGACTTGAAGGGATGTACTTCATCCAGCAGTGCGTGGCCAGTAGCAAGGAAGATGGCGTCTGGTTGCCGCTTAAGCATGAAGCAGCCCGTCGCTAGTCGCCGAGGCCTTACCTCCAGCCTATTTAGCCGCTGCCTGAATCCCAGGCAGCGGCTTTTTTTCGCTGACAACTTTCAACCGAGCCCCTCCAATGAAAATCGAACATTTCGCTCTCCAAGTCGCTGATCCGGTTGCCATGGCACGCTGGTATGTGGTTCATCTGGGGATGACAATTCAGCGCAGCAGCAACCAATCTCCTTTCGCGCATTTTCTGGCTGATGATGGGGGGCAGATGCTGATCGAGATCTACCGCAATGAGCAGTTCGATATCCCGAATCACGGTCAGGTTCCACCGGCTCATTTCCATCTGGCCTTCATAACTGAAGACATCGAGAAGGACCGCGTCCGCTTGATCGAGGCAGGTGCGAAAGAAGAAGGCCCCATCGGCACTCAGCCCAATGGCGACCTGGTTTGCTTCCTCCGAGATCCATGGGGCTTGACGCTACAGCTTTGTTCCCGAGTTGAAAAACTGCTGGCGTAGTGTCCTGCTTGCAGACTCAGTCATGTCAGACTGAGAGTAACCCCCTGATAAGATTGACCGAAGTACCAGGTAGATTTCCGTGGAACTGGCAGGTGGTTTCGATACGATGGAATAAACCTGTTCGATTTCATTCCCCTCCCTCAACAACTCTCGGTACCCCACCATGCGACTCTTCCCTGCCCTGTTGCTGGCGTCTCTTTTCTGCTTCGGTTCCGTTCACGCCGGAGACCTTCAATTCGAGCCAGAGCAGCTCGATACGAATCTTGGCGTCGGTTATGCCGTGCGGCTGATCGATATGAACGACGACAAAAAGCTCGATATCTGTATCGTCGATCAACAGCGGATCATCTGGCTCGAAAATCCCAGTTGGACCGAACACGAGATTCTCGGCCCAGGTCAGACCAATGCCGACAACGTGGCGTTCGCTCCAGCCGATATCAATGGCGATGGCAAGCTAGACTTTGCCGTAGCTGCCGGCTGGGGTGGCGGCAAGACGCAGCGCGGTACCATTCAGTGGATCACCTCGAAAGGTTCCAGCAAAGACCACTGGTCGGTCTATCCAATCCGCAACGAACACAGCACGCACCGAATTCGCTTTGCCGATGTGGTTGGGGACAAGCGACCGGAGCTTATCGTCGGACCACTGTTCGGACCGGAAACGACTGGTCCTGAATTCGCCGAACATGGCGTCCGCCTGATGGCACTCGAGATTCCCGACAAGCCGGAAACCGAGCCGTGGCCGCTGCACATGATCGATCAATCGCTGCACGTGATGCACAACTTCCTGCCGATCGATTTCACCGGTAACGGCAAGACCGATCTGATCACGGCCAGCTACGAAGGGGTCTACCTGCACGAGCTGAAAGAGGATGGCACCTGGCAGAAGACGCAGCTTGGTAGCGGCGATCAAAAATCTCGCCCGAAACGCGGTGCGAGCGAGGTCAAGGTCGGCAAGCTTGCCAGCGGACAGCGGTACATCGCCACGATCGAACCATGGCATGGCAACCAGGTCGTGGTCTACACCCAAGAACCTGGCCAGCCATTACGCAGCCTCTGGAAGCGTCATGTGCTGGACGATCAGCTTCAGTGGGGGCATGCCGTTTGGTGTGCCAATCTGGATGACGACGCCGACGAAGAACTGGTCATCGGTGTGCGTGACGATCAAACCGACAGCACCCGTCGCGGTCTGCGCATCTTTGATCCGACGGCGGCCGATGGTTCGACCTTCCGCCGTTACGTGATCGACCCCGGGGCGGTTGCCATCGAGGACCTGGCAGTGGCGGATCTGAATGCCGACGGCAAAGCAGATGTGGTCGCCGTCGGACGCCAAACGCACAACGTGAAGGTCTACTGGAACAAAACTCAATAGCCCTCAGCAAGATTCTCAATAACCTCCCTTTTTAAAGGAGTAAATGGCAATTTTTCTTCGCAAAAATTCATTGTCGCTGGGTGAATCGCTTCAGGCTCGTTAAACTGATTAGTCCCTGCCGAAGACAAAAGCTCTTCTATCAGACCATCATTGCCAGAGTAGATAGGAACAAGACTCGATGAGTAAAGTTCGTTGGGGTGTACTGAGCACTGCGAAAATCGGTACGCAGAAAGTGATTCCTGGAATGCAGCGCGGCACGTACTGCGAAGTCGCCGGAATTGCGTCACGATCGCTCGAAAACGCCCGTGCGGCTGCCGATAAGCTTCATATCCCCAAAGCCTATGGCTCGTACGAAGCACTTTTGGAAGACCCCGATATTGACGCGGTCTACATTCCGCTGCCCAATCACATGCATGTTTCGTGGGCCATCAAAGCGATTCATGCCGGCAAGCATGTCTTGTGCGAAAAGCCAATTGGCTTGAACGTGGAAGAAGCACGGCAGTTAGCCGAAACGGCCTATCAAAACCGCAAGCTGAAGGTGATGGAAGCGTTCATGTATCGCCATCATCCGCAGTGGCAGAAGGCTCGCGAGATCGTACGCTCAGGCGGCATCGGCACGCCGGTCAGCATTCAAAGCTTCTTCTCGTACTACAACAACAACCCAACCGACATCCGCAACAACACCGAGTGGGGTGGCGGCGGCATCATGGATATCGGTTGCTATCCGATTTCGCTGTCGCGTTTCATCCTGGAGGGGGAACCGGAAAAGGTGATTGCCTCGGTGACTCGGGACGAAGAGTTCAAGACCGACGTGGTTGCGTCGGTGATGATCGACTTTGGTGGCATCATCAGTTCGTTTACCTGCGGCACGAAGATCGCCCCGTACCAGCGGGTGCACATTCACGGAGACGAAGGTCGCGTCGAGATTCAAATCCCCTTCAACGCGCCCGCCGATCGCCCTTGTATTCTATGGCATCAACAGGGAGAAGAGATCACCGAGATCAAGATCCCGACGGCCGATCAATACACGGTTCAAGGCGATTTGATGTCTCAGGCCATCCTGGACGACACCGAAGTCCCGACACCCATTTCGGACGCGGTCGCCAACATGGAAGTGATCGAAGCGATCTTCCGCAGCGAACGAAACCATCGTTGGGAATCGGTCAGCCACAGCCTGGTCGACTAGCTAGCGGTCACTTACTCGAAAGTGAAAGCCTGCTCCGCCAAAGACCAGGCTTTTTTCGTGCTCAATGTGCATGAACCTGCAAAACTGTTTTCGTTCACGGTTATTCTGCGTTAGGATCGAGAAAACGCTCATCGCCCCTTCAAAGGATCTCTTGTAAATAGCCTCATGGAGCCCAACACCGAAGAATCATTCGATGATTTCAAATCAGAGAATGAGACCGCTCCTCGTGTGGTTCAGGTGAATCAATGGCAGATTGTGAAGGTGCCTGTCTGCATTCTTCTACTAGTAGGTCAATTGACGACGATTCTCTGGTTACTCTTTTCCATGCCAAGCGGACCGATGGAGTATTCCATCTTCTTTCGCCTTGGACTGGTTGGTGCGGCTGGGTTCTACTTCGCCTGCGGCAGGCTCCCTTGGCCGCTACGTTTGCTGAGTGTCGCTCTGACGGTAATTATGTGTGTTTTATCGCTAAGAGGACCTGACTCTTTTGAGGGCATCGTGGTTATGGGAACCGTTGCTCTGATTGTCACCGGGCTGAGCTACGTCATTCGGATGATCTTGGCCGCCATCCTGGGCGAGTCGAGCCCCAGACAGCGATTCACCATTTTCGGACTAATGCTGGTTACGTCGATCGTGGCCCTTTGCGTTTTCGCATTTCAGTGGGCTGCACCAAGCAGTGCTGACCCCAAAAGTCTACTAGGAATGCTTCTTATGTTCACGCTGTTTGGGTTGGCGTTCTCGGCCCAGGGCATTACCCTCTGGGCAAACCGCCTTTCTGAATTGTTCGTCTTCGCGGCTCTTGCCTTGGGATTGGCATTCGCTACACCATTTTTTCTTTATGGAGTCGTCATTTCGTTAAGCCCGAATCCTCCGCCTGGCGGTATTGGTGCCTTTTTGTGGCTAACCTGGTTCATGATGATTACTTTCTGGCTGGTCCTTTATCCGCTCTGGTTTGCTCTGCGGGGGCTAGGCATTGAATTGATCGACCCAGGTTGGAAACTGGGTGCCACCCAGCCGAGTTCGCCAAGCCGACCTGGAAAGGAAGAAGACGTTGATGTCTTGATGCAAGATTGAGCGCAAGCCTACTTCCTTTGGGCCAATCGACCTTTCGCAGATTCCAACGTAGCGACGAAGCCCCATGAATACCGATTTCGACAACTCAAACATCACCCTCGGGCTACCGGAAGACCCCGATCTCCAGCAAGAGAAATTCGCTCCAATCTCGAATGGCCGGGCCTATGGCTCCGTTGCGTTGCTGTTGGCCATGTCAATTGCGATTCTTTTGCTGCTCTTCTACGACATGAACTCGTCCTACGAGTTTCGCCAATACTTTCGACTTGGCCTGATTGGTGCGACGGGTTTTTATCTCGCCTGCGGAAGGATATTCTGGCCGCTACGTTGGCTGTTAGTTGCCCTGATAGTGCTGTTCTGTTCCCTCCCGAACCGGCAGGAGGACATCGTCATGCTTTTCGTACAACAACTAACGCTTGCCATCCTGATTGCCGGATTCACGTTCTTGATTCGCATGATCCTGGCCGTCGTCCTAGGCGAGTCGAGTCCCCGGCAGCGGTTTACGATTTTTGGGGTGATGCTGACGACACTGATCGTGGCATCCTCTGTCTTTGCGCTTCAAAGCGTGAATACCTTTGATGAAGGCAGTGGCCAGATCTTTGAATTCATTCTCATACTTTCGACCCTGGGTCTATCTTTCTCTGCCCAGGGCATCGCACTGTGGGCAAGCCGCCCGATTCATTGGATTATTTTCGTATCTCTCGCCCTCGTCCTCGCCGTAGCCGCACCGTTTGTGCTGTTCATTGGACTGAATTGGAGTATCGGGCCTCCTCCTCCCAGCGGCCTCGACGCATTCACGTGGCCACTTTGGGGAATGCTGATCAGCTTCTGGCTAATCCTGTATCCCGCTTCTTTCGCCCTGCGCGGGCTTGGTGTTGAATTGATTGACCCCGGCTGGAAACTAGGTGCTGTCGATACAAAGCCGCCCAGAAAGCGGCAAGATGAAGATGTCGACGTGCTGATGCAAGATTGATGGAATCTTACGATCCGGGAAGCTTTTGAAAATGGAACCTTTTATCAACGAGCCTTCGGCAGCACCAATTCAGGAAGTGGCTCCACTCATTGTGGTTCCGTCGTGGCAGAAATACGCGGCCTTGGTACTTGTCGCCGTATCGTTGGGGTTCGAAATCTTGATGATGAGTTGGCTGTCCCAATTTCGCGAATTGACGTTCTTTTGGCGCATCGGCCAGACAGGACTTATCGGCTTCCTCATGGCCAGTGGCGGCATGCATCGCTTGATTCGCTGGAGTGTAGCCGCGATTGCCGTTTTCTTGCTTGCGATCACCGAAGTTCGCATCCCGTTTCCACCCTCCCTCTTGTATCTCATGGTAGCGGCACTGGTAGCGATTGGATGGACCTACATCGCGAGAATGGTGATATCCGTTGCGCGCGGTGAATCCAGCCAGCTCCAGCGATTTTCAATTTTGGGGATGATGGTGACGACCGCCTGCTGTGCCGTCTGCGTGGCTCTTTTGCAAACGGCGATCGATGATTCCTCCGCAGTACGCTTCGTTTTCATTGCGTTGGTATTTGTATTACTCGGGCTAAGTATCATTGCACAGTGTGTTCCGCTATGGACCCGCAGTTGGCTCGAAGCGTTATTCTTTGCACTCCTGGCAATCGCGTTTGGAATTGTCGTACCGCTGATCATATCCGGCCTGGAAATACTAGCGAGAGGCAATCCGTCACTTAACTGGGATACCCTTTTCCTTGTATGGATCTCACTCCCAGGCGTGTGGCTAACTGCGTACCCGATTGCGTTTGCCTGTCATGTATTTGGCTTCCCCTTGATCAACCCGAGTTGGAAAATCGGAGCAAAAGCCCTCGCGTCTCCCACGCCAGAAATCAGTAATGAACCCGCTGATTTTTTCTAAAAACGTTGCGTCGAATCAATAATCGAATGAATATTTTCGAGCTCACATTTTTTTCGATTCCCCTCGCGTGACTGCCTATGCATAATCGTTGGAAAGTATAGAAACCCGTTCGCTTCTATCCTTGGATGGATCGCCCATGTCTTCTCTTTTCCGCCTTACCATTTTCACCTTCGCTTTGGTCACCGTTATTCCTTCGGTGGCCTGGGCTCAGCTTAGCGATTCGCCTTGGATTGCCTCGTCCGATATCCGGATCCCTGCCGATACGAACGACCAGATCACCATTGGTCCTTTGGGCTGCCCGGTCCTGATCGTCAATCGTGACGTTTGGCACATCAAGTCGAAAAAAGTCGTTCAAACGTTGCCGGCCGATGCCGAGATCGGCGAGTACCGCTGCCTGAGTGCCAATGGCAAGTACTTTGCCGCCTACGAGGGACGCAATCGCGAAGAAGGCAAAGACGTCGCCGTCTGGGACCTGGTCACTGGCGAAAAGGTCGCTACGCTGCCTGGAAGACAACGGATTTTCTTTCCGGTCCTGAAAATCATGTACAACCGCTACCTGTTGGCGGCTCCCTACTCGGGCGAATCGCTCTATGTTTGGGATATCGAACAGAACAAGCTGACTCGCGAGTTTCGAGTGAGTGCTCCCCGGATCGAAGAAGGCAAATTGACTGTTTCGCCAGATGGACAGTGGGTCGCCTTGGTAGAAGGGGACATGGTCTCGATCTTGAATCTGGCCGAAGGCAAATACGCTGGGAAACTGTTCCCTCCGATCGACGATCCTACCTCAAACTTTCCTCGACCGTTGGGCGCGAACCGGATCAAAGATATCGAATTCTCTCCCGATGGCCACGAAATCGCCGCCCTCTACGATCAATTGAGCAAACAGAGGCTGGTTGTTTGGGATGACAAAGGCCAGGTTCAGATCGATGTCCATTTGAATCTGGATTACTTCCGCCTCAACGAACACAGTCTTTCCTGGCTGCCTGATAAAAGGGGCTGGATTGTTGACGGAAACGTTATTCAACGCGACTCGCAGTTGGTCACCACCGAGTTCCAGCGTCCCCGGTTCGATTACGACGAAATCGGCGTGCTTGACTCCTATTTCGTTCTCGGTCGCTTGGGAAAAGAAGCGGATTCGATCACCATGATCGGGATTCCCTGGGAAGAAGTGGATCGTTCACTGGAGGCTATGAAGACGCCTGACAATTGCATTGTCGGCCCCAACGTCCAATTCTCGTTGGTGGTCTACATGCGCGGGCAAACCGGCGAGGGGATCGAAAAAGCTCGGCAGAAAATCGGCGATCAGATCGTTGAAAAGCTGAAAGAGTACAAGATGTCATACGCTCCGGATCAGAACATAACGGTCCGCTTCAATCCGGAGCCTGCCACCAAGGAAGACCCCTACGGCAGGATTCAACTGGCAATCTTGGTCGAAGGATCCGACACGCCAATTTGGGAGCATACGCTATCCTCGAGCGAAGCGTTTACGTTTCTCAAGGCATTGGATACCGGGGAAGTGACCGAGGCGAGCGTCAGCAGCCTCTTGAGTCGGATCAATCAGATTCAGATGCCGTATTTCATCCCCAAAACGGCCGATTACCTTCCGCTGCCGCTCGTGGTTCAGTAACGAAGCCGACATTCGCTTTAGGCCCGCCGCGTCGGAAATGGCATCACCTCGTCGATCGAACGAGCGCCGAGCGCTGCCATCACCAGGCGATCCAGACCCAAGGCGCATCCACTGCAAACCGGCAGGCCGCTTTGCATCGCCTGGAGCAAACGGCTCTCTTCCGGCAAGGTTGGCTTTCCCAACGCCCGACGGGCCATGTTGCTAGCTTGATTTCTCTCGATCAGAACACCCGCGTCGAGCAATTCGTCGTAGCCGTTGGCCAGTTCCATTCCATCCACAAACATTTCGAAACGGCAAGCGACGCGCGGATCCTCTTCGCTCAGCCTGGCCAGGACGGCCTGGGAAGCTGGGTAGTGATACAGGATGACTGGCTCTTCTTGCCCCAGCTTGGGTTGAATCAATTCGGAAAGCAGTAGCTCCAACAAAGAGTCCCGTTCGTCCGGGGCAAATGACTCCGGAATCGAAACATTTTGCTGCGCTGCCAACTCCCGCAGTTGGCTGGCCGACGCGGTCAACGGATCGACGTTCAGATACTGCTGAAATAGTTGCTGGTATGAAATCAGGGTCGCAGGCCCCCGCTTAAGAATCGCTGCCGCCAGATCGGAAAGCAACTGCATCCCTTCGGCCAAACGGTCTCCGGTTCGATACCACTCGACTAGCGTAAACTCGACGTTGTGCTGCTGGCCGGTTTCTGCCAGGCGAAAGGCTTTGGTGATCTGAAAGATGGCCGTCGCCCCGGCCGAGACCAACCGCTTCATTGCAAACTCAGGCGACGTCTGAAGATACCATCGGTCTCCCTTCTCGGGCGTGGCCGGATCCCAAGCCAGCGTGACCGGAACCGGATCGAGATGTGTGTCGACCACCGTGTCGCGAGAAAGCAGTGGCGTTTCGACCTCCCAGAAGCCTTGGGCGAGAAAGAAGGCACGGACCGCCTGAGTGATTTCGTGACGACGCTTCAAGCTTTCCAAAGAGGCGGTGGGACGCCAATCGTCAGCCGACATACAAAGAACTCGCGTTGACAAATGAGGTATCAGAGAGGAAACGAAAAAAGGGCACCTCACCGGGGTGAAGTGCCCTTCTAATTGCTTTGCTAGTGCCGGATCCGATTAGGCTTCGGCTCGCGAAGCTCGAGCTTCACGAAGACCGCGGCTGAGGATGTCTCGCAGCAGCGGCGAGTAATCTTCGTAAGCAACCTTGGTCGGAGCACCTTCGGCGTATTGGAAGATCGCGTCGCGTGGCTTTTTGCCCAACGAGATCAGCGTCGAGCTGACGGTACCCCATTCCTTGCCTTCGATCACCATACCAGGACGGCCTTGGGCTGCCGGCGGACGAGCAAAAACCTTGCTGGAAACGGCCAGGAACTTGACGGCCGAATCAAGTGTTTGCAGCGTCATCAAACGATGAGCCAACTGAACGCGTTCGTCACGCGGATCGTTCAGATCCATGCCACCAACCAGGTTCAAACCTTCTTCCAGGCGTTGGGCGTTGACGTCTTCGCCGCCATGGACGACCCAGCCGCTATCGGCATCGGCCATGATGAAGTTGACGCCGTCATATTGTTCCGACATCAGACCTTCCATCGCCACTTCGACGGCTGCCTGAGCGCTGTTGGCTCGGAGCAACTCGCGACACAGCAGTCCTCGCGAACGAGGCACGGCGGGTCGCTTCATCTTGCGACGATTGGTACACCCGACAACCAGACCATGCTGATTGACACCAAGCCAAGTTCCCCCGGCCTGTTGGTCAATGCCGCACAGGGCGCGCGGCTTACCCGATTGAATCGAGGGAGCCAGCGTGGGACGATCGTAAAATTCTTCCCGGTTGGCAGCCACCAAAATGGGTGCCTCGGGAACGCTTCGGTATTGAATTGCCAGTAGGCACATATTGTTAAAGAGCGGGGCTGGAGGTTAGAAAAATGGCTCACCCTGGTCACGCCCCAAGGTTGATCTAATCCTTTCGAGTCTATTCTTTTTTCACCTTTCGGACACCCTTTAATGGGGGCCAGGTACCTAAATTTTTGTTAAAACAAGTTTCTACACCCGATAGTTGAAGGTCTCATGAATTGAGCGGCCAAAAAGGTGCCTCTACCCCCACCTTTAAGGAAATCGCAGGAGGCCATCCAAGGCCAGAATTTTGCCCGTTTCCCCCTGAAATCTCGTGAATTGGCCCTCAAACTTCCTCTCGACCCGGCCACCTTGCCGCAAGGCTGCTGTCAGAAGGCATCTCGCCCAGCCCCCAAACAAATTAGTTCCAATGGCGGCGCAGCTGAACCAGATTAGGGTTCGCAGGGTAACTGACACACAAGTGCGAACCAACCTTTCATACCGTCTACAAGGGTGGTTTGGCGATCAAATTCCGCTATGATTTGGGAAGGATGCCTGCCAGAGAAACCTGCGACAAACTATCCGGCAGATCCTTAGTGATGTTGTTCATTGGACTGGCTTTCGAGCCCTTTTCGTCTAAAAGAACAATAAGAATCGCCATCATGGACGAACTCCTTGAAGAGCAAAGTCCATCATGAGAGGCAACATGCGGCTCGCCCCACCGTGCCGCACGATCGCCAGTGATCCTCGGAGAAAGAGGCAAGTTCTCCGAGCCTTTTCGCAGAAATCCACGGAACAAATTTTGGAGAGGCGTCATGTCCTTCGGCAGAGGCAAATTTGCCGGTGCGGTCGACCTGAGCGGTCCAGACCGACTACAGATGTTCATTCACAAGGTTTCAGAATCGCAAGAGTTGTGGGGGCTCTATGTAGATGGCTGGGCGGAAGCAACCGATGAAGATGGCAAGAAGGGCTTGGTGGTCTGGCCGGACGAGCAGCATGCCCAGCTCTGTGCGACCGATAAATGGCGACAACACTCTCCAAAGCAAATCAAGCTCTCTAGCTTCATGGAACGCTGGGTCGACAAGCTGGTCCGCATGCGTCTAAAAGTTGCCGTCTTTCCAACACCGTTTGATGGCCCCGTATTCGTTGATCCGGTAGCGTTACGGGCCGAGCTCTTGTAGGCTCAGCTATCTGGGATCGACCACTCTGGAAGCAGAGTGGCCCGATTTAGGTATGAGAACTTAGGGAATCTGTGGTAAAGTATGGGTTTTCCCGCTCCGCTTTCCTCACGAATCGACAGCATGGCGACGGCGCAACCTAATTCATCTGCTCATAGCGAAATCCAATCCTCGCGGCCTGTCCCGTCAGGTCGCAGTCATTTGCGATCGTTAATGGGTTTTCAGATTCTGGGCACCGGCAGCTACGTGCCGCCCAACGTAGTTCCCAACGAAGATCTCTCGTCGCTGGGATGCGATCCGCAGTGGATTATCCAGCGCACCGGAATCCAGCAGCGCCGTCACGCCCCAGCGAACATCGCCACCAGCGATATGGCCTACGAATCCGCGATCGCGGCTCTTGATGCAGCAGGCGTCGATGCCAGCGAGATCGATCTGATCGTGGTCGGAACGTTCACACCTGATTCGCTCACCCCTTCGACCGCCTGTCGCTTGCAAGAGCGGCTTGGCATCCGAGCCGCGGCCATGGATGTCAGTGCGGCCTGTGCTGGGTTTCTTTACGCGATGATCACTGCGGCTCAGTTCATCAAGACCGGGACCAGCCGCCGGGCATTGGTTGTGGGTGCCGATCTCCTTTCCCGTATCGCCAATCCAAATGACAAGAAGACCTATCCCTTGTTTGGCGATGGCGCCGGCGCGGTAGTCCTGGGACCAGGCTCGGATGCTCAAGGGATGGTCTCCTACACCCTGGGCAGTGAAGGCGAAGGAGCCGAAATGCTGTGCGTCCCTGGGGGCGGCTCCAAAGAACCGCTCACGGCCGAGAATCTCGCCGAGGGAAAGCAATACCTGCACATGGATGGCCGAGGCGTCTTCAAGTGGGCGGTCCGCGTGATCGAAGACTCGATTCGCGACGTGCTGCACCATGCCCAGCTAACCCCGGAAGACATCTCGTTGGTCATGCTTCACCAGGCCAACGTACGCATCATCGACGCCGCATGCGAAAACCTTGGTTTTCCGCGCGAGAAGATGATCGTGAACCTCGATCAGTACGGCAACACTTCGGCCGGCAGCGTGCCAATCGTGCTCGACGAAGCAATGCAGAAACAACTCGTCCAACCAGGCGATCGCATTCTGCTGTGCGGCTTCGGTGCCGGGCTCTCGTGGGGCACCACGGTGTTTCAGTGGTAGCCGACCGCGACGATCTTTGCCTGCAATAGGCCATCTATTCTGAGTTCGCGGTATGCATTCTCCGCCGTGGGCCGTCTTTATCCACGACGAATTCCCGGGTAACATTGCGCCAAAGTTTGCCGATTAGCGAAGCTTGAAAAGGAATGAACATGGCCACGAGTGCTAAAGCTGCCAAGAAGTCTGTCAAGAAGACCAAAACGCGCGACCAGGTCGCCGTGGAAGATACCTGGGACCTGAGCAGCCTCTATCCCGACAACGAGGCCTGGGAAAAAGACTTCGCCAAGCTGGCCAAGAAGGAAACTGGCTTCGAGAAGTTCCGCGGCACGCTGGCCAGCGGAGCCAAAGAACTATTGGCTTGCCTCAAATACAACTCCGATGTCGATCGTCTCGGCGAACGGCTGGGCGTGTATGCCTTTCTGAAGACGACCGAAGACCAGGCCAACGACGAAAATCAACGCCGCATGGGTCGCTTTCAAGCGGTCGCCAGCAAACTGGGCCAGGCAGCCAGCTACATCGCCCCCGAAATCCAAGCCATCCCCGCCAAGCGTCTGCAGGAATTGATGGACGACAAGGTCCTCAAAGGATATCGCCTCGTCTTGGAACGGATGACCCGCTACAAGAAGTACACGCTCAGCAAGAAGGAAGAACGTATCCTCGCCATGCAGGCCGAAATGTCAGGCGCTGCTTCCAAAGCGTTCCGCCAGCTACTCGATGCCGATATGAAGTTCGGCAGCCTAAAGAACGACAAAGGAGAAGAATGCGAACTGACCAACTCCACCTTAATGGAGTTCCTGCAGTCACCTGATCGCAAGGTCCGTAAGAAAGCGTTCGAGCAGTATTACCAACAATTCGAAGGCCACGAGAACACCTTGGCGGCCACGCTCTCTGGCTCGATTCAGAGAGATGTCTACTACGCCAAAGTCCGCGGCTACGAGTCGGCCCGGCATCAGGCCATGTATGCCGACAACATTCCCGAGTCGGTCTATGACAATTTGATCGACTCGGTCCACAACCACCTGCCGGCCGTCTACCGTTACCTGGAACTACGCCGTCGCAAGATGAAGTTGAAGGACATTCGTCACTACGACACCTACGTGCCGATCCTCAACCAGATCACCAAGAAGCATACCTGGGACGAAGCGGTCGAAGTCATCCAGGAAGCGATGATCCCCTTGGGGCCTGAATATGGTGAAGTGCTGCAGAAAGGTCTGACCAAAGCGCGCTGGTGCGATCGCTATCCCAACGCCGGCAAGCAGAGCGGCGCGTTCAGCTGCGGAAGCTTCGATGGAGATCCCTACATCCTGATGAACTTCAAGCCCGACGTACTGGACGATGTCTTCACGCTGGCCCACGAAGCAGGCCACTCGATGCATAGCTACTATTCGTCGAAGAACCAGCCGTACCAATACTACGACTACACGATCTTCGTGGCCGAGGTTGCCAGTACATTCAACGAACAGCTACTAAGCCAGTACCTGCAAGAGAACGCCACCAGCGACCAGGAACGGGCCTACCTGATCAACCGCGACATCGACGCCATCCGCGGCACGATCATCCGTCAGACGATGTTCGCCGAGTTCGAGAAGATCACCCACGCGATGTGCGAAGCAGGCGAACCGCTCACCTCCAAGTCGTTCCAGGAAGTCTACCGTGGCCTACTCGAACGCTACTTCGGCCCCGACTTCTCGCTCGATCCGCAGCTGCAACTGGAATGCATGCGAATCCCGCACTTCTACCGTGCCTTCTACGTCTACAAGTACGCCACCGGACTATCGGCTGCGATCGCGCTGAGCATGCGAGTGCTCAACGGCGGCAAACAGGAACTGGAAGACTACCTGACGTTCCTGAAAGGTGGCTGCTCGAAGTACCCACTGGACCTGTTGCGCGGAGCTGGTGTCGACATGGAACAACCGCAGCCGGTTGATATGGCGCTAAGCCATTTCGAGAGCCTTGTGGATCAGTTGAACGACCTGCTATAAAAGCCCGATCAACGCCAATTCTTTGCCTCGTTCGTCAAATTCCCTTACGGTAGCAAGATGCCCACGTTTCGGCCGTCTTGGTATTCGGAAGGAGTTTCATGAAACCAGCCATGCGCCTTGCAGCTTACTACTTGGTCATTGGTGTTTTTCTGGCGGCCCTGGGGCGTAGCGCTACGGCCGACGAATCAGACCAGGCAGAATTGAAAAAGATCGAGGAGGCAACTCTAAGCCTGTTGAAGTGCCCGATTGCCGATGATGTCGGTATATCTCATCTCCTCGATCAGCTTATTGACCAGGAGATAGATCAGGCCCACTGGGCACACCTTATTGATCTGTTCTATGTCACGAAGGCACCCATCACGCTCAAGGTGCTACCTGGTCGGCTTTATAAGATTTCCACCCTCGAAGGTGGTTACGAAATCAACACGCGCGTCATCGCGGCCAAGAATCTCAAGCGACTCTTTCCAGACTTCGATCGTGCAAAGCCAACGGCCATCAAGACGGCCTCGCCCGAAGAACTCACCAGTGCGCTGCACGCCACCATGACTCTGTCCTCGGACAAGCTTGATCAGGCCGCACTCGATCTCTATCACAGGGCACGCCATTTTCCAATGAACCACAATCGATACGGCAAGCTGGACGATTTACAGATGGCGTGCCTGATTCGAATGAAGGCGCAGAAATACACTCCACCTGATGAAGACGAAGATTTCGTCTGGCGCCATGTTCTCAAGATTTGCCAGCATTCAAGCTTCGAGATCTGCCCAGACCCGTTTGGCGATTATGATGTCAAACAACCACTGCAATTGGCGCTTGAGTATTTTCCAGAAAAATCTCGCTGCCTGATCGAAGAGACTTCTCCCTCGCATCTCAAATTATCTGCCTGGCAGAAAACCTATCTGCTATCACATCCAGTGCATCCACAGCCCTGGATGAGGCAAGTTCTTATCTCGATGCTCGACAACACCGAGGCAGAAAATAAAGGCACTTGGTCGTACGGCCCGATATGGAATCGGCACCTGATTCGTGAATGTGACATGGCCGCAAAAGCGATTGCCGATTCATACCTACATGTTCGATTCGAGTTTGAAGAGAACCCCGCTTACCTCGATAAGCAGATTGCCAAAATCCGTCGCGTTATCGCAGGCGAAAAAGGGATATCATTCGCGCCGCCGCCAAGGCTTCAGATGCCCGCTGACCTGCCAACTCGGCGAGAAAAAAGGCTGCTCGATATCGATTTGTCCTTCGAAGAAATTTTAGCGATTTCCAACGAAAAAGAGATCTGGCTGGCACCTTATCATGCCCAAGGAAACTTCAGCCCGCGAACCTTGCTGAAACTAGACGTCGAGCAAAACGAAGTAACCAAGCGGGTTCTGCTCGAAAACAGCGTGAACGACATTGATTATCTGATTCCCAATGGACGGCCCGATCGAGCCTACAGCTTTGCCAAACTCGCGAAAAAAGTAGAAATCACTGTTCGAGAACTGCCATCGGCCCGCGTTCTCAAGCAGCTCGACACACCGTTTCACAGCGATTCGATCGAAAATGCGGCTATGTTATTCGGGAATCAAGAAGACTCGCTTTTGATCCGGAATGAAGAAGACACAACGATCTGTGGTGAAGATTCCCAATGGGTCATTGCATTTCCCCGCGACGGCAAGCAGCTTCACAGTATCGATCTAGCGTCGGGACAACATTTCGTCGAATGGGAGCACTTTGAAACTCCTCGATTTCCAAGCTTGGTTGGCGTGGCTGGCAGTTCCAAAGTTATTGTGGGAGGCTGGTTTCGCGAAAAGGATGTGGAAAAGAACGTAGATGCATGGCCAGAGGATTCGTTCGGCGCCGAGCCTGCTGAGGAAGAATCGCGTCTGCATGTATGGGATCAGGCTACGCGAACCATGCGAACGCTTGAGAATACTCCCATCGAAGGATGGCACGAGGGCCGGGCAAACCTTGCTTGGAACGACTTCGAGGATTTCGCCTCGATTTGGAACCTCGAAACCGGCCGGCGTCTACCATTTCCGAAGACTGACGACCAGGTTCGTGACATCAAGTTCGACCGAAAGGGGGCCACCTTATTCATGTGGCGAGGGCAAGAGATCGACGTCTTTCGGATCGTAGATGGAGAATCACTCGAGCCCATCTCTCGGCTTGTTTTTCCGCCGTCGGTTAACGTCGGCTGGGAATGGCACCCCAGCATGACCCTTTCGTCGGACGATAAATGGCTCTTCATGGTGTGCCAAAACAAAGACGCCAAAGAGGAAATCATAGAGTACGACGAGAAACGCTCAATTGCCATCTTTGATATTTCGGACTTCACCAAGTAGCCACGATCTGCCTTCGGATGCTTCTCTGGGACCCTGTCTCGCCGTATAAAGTTGAGACGTTCTTTCTCGTTGGTAAGTCCTTGGCAAACACCAACGTTCAGATTGCACTTTGTCCACCGAAAATCAACATCCGCATGAGCGCCTCCTACAGTTGGCTGGCATTCGCCAATCGAGATCATGATTCCATCCTCCAAGCATTGGGGCTGGCCGAAACGGATCAATCGGGCCCGCATGCGGTTTGGCCGCTTTCCGGGGTTCAGCATGATGGCCAGTGGTATGTGATTGCATCGCATGACCCGGACCACTTCGAGACGCTCGACCTAGCGATGCACTCTCAGGATGGCCTGGTGATCCAGTGCGAGGTCGACGACGAAGCGGGGTACTCGGCGGCATCTGCGTGGGACCAAGGGGAGGAAGTCTGGGCGATTGTTCACGACGCCGGGCAAGATGCCGGCCGGAACGATCTGGCCAGCTCCGGCAATCTGCCTGATTCGTTCGAAGAGGTGTGCGAAACGCTACTGGCCCAACAAGCAATCTGCGATGCCGACGAAGAACCTGCCGACTGCGTGATCGAGATCCCGCTCGAAGTGGCACGGCTCGTTACCGGTTTTGCCCTGTATGAAGATCACCTGGCCGACCGGCGGTATAAGTTCCATCAGCTTGTCTCAGCCAAACGCTGGTGGCAGTTCTGGAGTAGCTGAAAAACTGGCTGATTTTGTATCTCAATCGCTATCGGTGCTCATTTATGCCAAAATGGTGGAGGTGACCCTCAGCGATACTTCGGCCATGAAACGACTTTTGAAGTAAGCTGCGTCACCCACTCATCATCTCATCTGACGTCAGGGCAAGACATCCATGCAAAGCATTGTGAAGACCATTCCGCTGGAAACAGCCGGACTGGGGATCATCTTTTATTCGCCAGCCAGCGTCGCCCATATTCAAAAGGGAGACGATTACTTCGGCCGCTATTACATGGATGCCGCCGACGTCGAACGTCACGTCAAAGAAGGAACGATCGTTGGCTTCTGTACCGGGACCTCCGGCACGTTTGAACTACGGATCCATCGCGACCTGAGCGATATGTCGGATGAGTCATCCGAGTTTCAGCTGCGGTTGGGGCTGGTTTGCCAAGGAGGCCGCGTTTGCTTCCGTGATCTGGATGATTTGGTCGACTGGGAAACCGAGTGTCCCGAATCTCAACAGCTTTTGCTACGGGATGGAATCTACGAAGTCACGCTTCGATCCAATACGCCCGCGTCCGGCAAATTGGGCGACCATCAAGCGATCGATGTCTTTTTCCAGCAAGTAGAAACGCTTCCTCGCCTGAAGGTGCGGGGGGCGCCGTATCTGTGCCCATGACAAAAATGCGCCATCTAGTCAACGAAATAGCTTGGCTTGGAGTGACCTGTGGGAAATGATTCCTCTATGAGGGAGGTTCTCAATCGTTTGTCTCGCATAAGGAAAGTCGACATGTTTCGTACACTTTTGCTCGCGGCGGTCGTTGCCGCTGGACTAATGTTCGTAGGTGCCTCCGATGCCCAGGCCCGTCACCCTGGTTGCTACGGCGGTTATGGTTACGGCTACCCTGGCCGCGTCACAACCTTCCGCGCCCCCTACTACCGAAACAGCTTCTATCGGGCTGGATATTACGGTCCCGGGTTCTATGGCGCTCCGTACTATTACGGATATAGATCTTATGGCTATCCTGGCTTTGGGTACAGCTATGGTCCAGGTGTTGGCTTCGGATTCCCCTATTAGACTGTTTTTAACGACCCAACGAAAATCGATGCCCGCCCCCTGCGGCGGGCATTTTCTTGCGCAAATTGGGAAGCGCACTCGCTATTAATATTGACTTTGCGAATGATGGTAACGAAATTACCTTCTTGACTAACTGTCCATGAGGGAGTTAGCCGATTCCTACGGTAATCTAGGTGCTTTTTGAGGCCGGATTGCTATTCGAAGCGAATAATTCCCTCAGCACTTGGGATTTGTGGGGAGGAATTGTACGTAAGAGTTTCACGAATTCCCAAAAGGAGAGAGACATGTTTCGTAATTTGATGATGTTGGCTGTTTTGTGTGCCGGTTTGATGTTCGTCTCGAACGCCCAGGCTGGTTGGGGTCGCGGTCCTCACTTCCGCAACGTCAGCTACCACCCGCACGGCCGTATGGTTACTCGTAACTATTCGACTTCGCGTTGGATCGAGCCAAACTACAACTACAACAGTGGCACAAGCTTCGTCTTCTTTGGACGATAACGCCAACAGGAACCTGATATGGACGCAACCTTCGACGTCACCCCGTCGATCCCCAAACATGCGTCCCATCATGCACCATTAACCTGACGCACCACTGGCAGCTTGCCTGTGGTGCGTTTCATTTTCTTGAGGTTGGTCGTTCTCTTAACGAACTAACACGCCGCCGACCAGCTTCAGCCGCGCTTGGCTGATGTGACCCACAGAAATGGCTTGCCTGCCTCGTCGGCCGTCAAATCGATACTCAGAAACGCCTGGTACAGAATGTGGTCGAGGATCTTCTTGTAGAACGTTCTAGCTTTGGGATAGCGAACGTTGATATCGGTATCGATCTTGTCCTGGGCAATCTTGTAATGATCGAAAAAGATCTCGGTCTTCAGTCGCGGCTGGATCGCGTCGACTGCCTTCATCAGCGGCGTGCCGTTGATCTCGACTTCAATAAATTGAAACATCACCGGGCAGAGATCGGCCGGGCTACGCCGGAGTGGTTGGCCGATCGGCCAGGCCTCGTCGCTCTGTCCCATTTCCAAGATGTGCAGAATGACTTCGCCGCCGACTTCGCGTTTGGGGACCACGATCAGTCCGTGGGCTCTCAGCAAAATCGCCATCGCGGTCCCGGCGCTGAAGCCTTTCACTTCGTCTTCGGCAGAAAGCAGCTTCACCTTGGCGACCATGGCTGACGAAGCCTCGAAGTTCAGACCGGTGAGTTCTCGTACAGAACCCAGCAGTTCGGCCATCGGCTGCCCCTTGGTCGAAAACGTAAGCGGCTTGGACAACTTCTCCATGACATCGGATCGTTCATTCCGGGTCATACCGCCGCGGCCTGGCTGACGATTGAGTTCGTCTTCACCCCCAACCTTCAACTTTTGAAACCAGGCCGGAAGCGAGCCGATCGTGCTTTTGGTGAAGACCTTGCCGTCGGGCATGTTCAGCGTTTCCTTGCGGGAAAGAATCGCTTTGACCCGGTACGACTTCGAGCTTCCAATGTTCGATTCTTCAATGCCGACTTTGTCTCCATCCCGTCCGGGGCGCACGGTAACCGAGTCGGCTCCTTTGCCGTTAAGAAGTTGGTTCCAGCTTTGTAGCGCGGTGATCGAGATCCCCTTCTCGGTCACCACTTCCAGCGTGACCCGGGGATCGGCCTGGGCACCTTGCGCAAATGTCAGCAGAACAAACGTGGCGAGGAAGATTGGAAGTCGCATGATTGCCTCGATCGAACGTGGTTAGCCTTACGTTTCAATATAGCATTCAAAGCAGGCTGAGCCCGGAAATCGGCAGAATCGTTACCCTTGGAATTCGTCTATCGGTGCGATCTCACTGGTTGCAACCAGCCAGAGCAAGCGACAAAATAGCGATTCTGTTTGTCCCTTCCCTTATCTACTGTCATTCCACAAGCGCGTTCTTCACCCCCCAAAAAGGAGCAAGGCATGGCTCGCCCAGTCACGATGTTCACCGGCCAATGGGCCGATTTGAAATTGGACGATATGGCCAAGACGATGAAAGGTTTTGGTTTCGATGGTCTCGAATTGGCTTGCTGGGGGGATCACTTTGAAGTCGATCGAGCCGTCACCGAAGACGACTACTGCGACAAGAAGCGAGAACAACTCGACAAATACGACCTGGGCTGCTGGTCGATCAGCACCCACCTCTGCGGTCAGGCCGTGTGCGACATCATTGACGAGCGACACAAGTCGATCCTGCCTGAATCGGTTTGGGGCGATGGCGACCCGGCCGGCGTGAACGATCGTGCGGCCGAAGCAGTCAAGAACGCTGCCCGCGCCGCTCAGAAGTTTGGCGTGCCGGTCGTCAACGGTTTCACAGGCAGCAGCATCTGGCACCTGCTCTACAGCTTCCCGCCGGTTCCGCCCAAGATGCTCGACGACGGCTTCAAGCTCTTCGCCGACCGCTGGAACCCGATCATGGATGTCTTCGGCGAATGTGGCATCAAGTTCGGCCTGGAAGTTCACCCGACCGAAATCGCATTCGACATTTACAGTGCCGAACGAGCCCTGGAAGCGATCGGCCACCGCGAAGAGTTCGGCTTTAACTTCGACCCCAGCCACCTGCTGTGGCAAGGGATCGACCCGGTTGAATTCATTCGCTACTTCCCTGACCGGATCTACCACGTCCATATCAAGGACGCCATCACCACGCTCAATGGCCGTAGCGGTATTCTGGGTAGCCACATCGATTTCGGCGATCACCGTCGCGGCTGGAACTTCCGCAGCCCTGGCCATGGCGGCGTGAACTTTGAAGAAATCATCCGGGCCCTGAACGACATCCAGTACACCGGCCCGCTGAGCATCGAATGGGAAGACAGCGGTATGGACCGCCTGCACGGCGCGGAAGAATCGTGCGAATTTGTCCGCAGCATCGACTTCGCCCCGAGCGACGTCGCCTTCGACTCCGCTTTCGATAAAGAAAAGCAATAGGTCGACACCAACGCTCTTGTCCCCTCTCCTCCGAGGGGAGAGGGTTAGGGTAAGGGGCTTTCCGAAGCAGTAGAATCAACAAAAACCGAGCAGGCCCTAGCCGCTTGCCCGGTTTTTTCATGCGCTGCTGCCATGGATTGGCAAGATTCGCCGTAGCAGATCAAACTAGAATGTAATTAGCTCGCTCACCACAACTCTCAGGTAACTCGTGCATCTGTCCGCCGCTGCCATCCTGATTCTTTCGGCCCTTACCGCGCCGACTGCTGCGCCTTCGCGAGCCGATATCGATGCGCAGTTCAAACAACAGCTCGAAGCCCTGGCCCAAAAGGCGGACGAAGTTGGCTTGGCCGATCAAGCCAAGTTGACCCGCAACTGGGTGGTTCCATCGGAGGGCGAAGCCAACGTCCTTTACTTGGCGCCGCAGCAAGCCCCGCTTGAACCCAAAGCAGATGCCCCGCAGTTGATTCAGTACTGGTATCGCAAGTTTCGAGAGATTCGTGAGCAGTACGCCGAGGCACTTTTCAAGCATGCCCGGCAACTTGTCGACGCCGACCTGGGGACTGCCTCGTACCGAACCTTGCACGAAGTGCTGAGGCACAATCCCGACCACGCCGAAGCCCGGCGGATCTTGGGCTATAGCCTGATCAATGGCAAGTGGCGACGACCCGGCGTCGTGACCCAGGCCAAGCAGCCGCGCTACCAGCATCCGAAATTCGACTGGCCGGTCCGCACGTTCTGGCAGATCGATACGCCCCATTTCCAAATCATGACCAACCATAGTCAGGAGGATGGAATCAAGTTGGGCGAGCGGATGGAGATCGTCTATTCCGCCTGGGAACAGATGTTCTTCCCCTACTGGAGCAACTCACGGCAACTTGCCGGCTACTTCGAGGGTGCGTCCCCCAGCCCGGTGCGTAAGAAGTTTGAAGTAGTCCTGTTCAAATCGCGGGGCGAGTATGTCAGCTACCTGGAAAAGGTCCAGCCGCGGATTGGCATCACGCTCGGTATTTACCAGTTCAATGACGAAAAGGTTTACCTGTTTCACGACGACAGCGACTCGGCCCATGCGACCTGGTACCACGAGGTCTCGCACCAGTTGTTTCAGGAGTATCGTCCCGCCTCGAAAGACATTGGCTTCAGCTACAATGCCTGGGCGGTCGAAGGGGTCGCGATGTACATGGAGTCGCTACGAATCTTCGACGGCTACGTCACGCTGGGGGGCGTCGATGCATCCCGGCTTCAATTTGCCCGCAATCGATACACGGTCGGTCAGTATCGCTTTCCGCTGGCGGACCTGGTCGATTTGGGTCGGGACGACCTGCAGAAGCGGGAAGACATCTCCGCGATCTACAGCTACTCGGCCGGCTTGGCTCACTATTTCATGGATGGTGAGGAAGGAACCTTGCGAGAACCGTTCACTCGCTATCTGTACGAGATCTATCGGCGCGACGACACGCCCAAGACGTTGTCGCAGGTAACCGGCAAGTCGTACCCTGCCCTCGATGCGGGCTACCAGACATTTCTGCAGGTAAGTGACGAAGACATCCTGACGCTTCCCGCCGGCGGCCCGACCACCGATCTCGCGATCAGTGGCGCTACGCAGTTCACCGACAAGGGAATGGCCCGCGTCGGTACGTTTGCGAAGCTCGACTGGCTCGATGTGTCACAAACCAGTATCACCGACGCCGGGGTCCAGCAGCTTTCTGGCTGTGATTCATTGCGAGACTTGAGCGTTGCTTCGACCAGGATCACCGATCAGGCCCTATCCACCATTGCCAGGCTGAAAACCTTGCAAGAACTCGACCTCAACGGTACCCAGGTCACCGACAACGGAATCGCACAACTTAGCGGCCTGACCAATCTAAAGGTGCTGCGTATGGCTGTTACTCAGATTACAGACGAAGGCCTGCTTCGTCTGGCACGGCTGAAGAATCTCGAGATGATCGATGCCCGACAAACCCAAATCACCGCGGCAGGGGTTCAGCGGCTCAAGCAGTCACTTCCTGACGTAGTGGTTCATCAGTAGGCTGCCGCATACAATCGTAGGCTCCTCCGCACTCTCTTTTTCTAAGGAGCCTCGCCGATGCCTGCCCCGCGACCGTGGAAACTTTCCGAAGTCAATTATGGCCATGTGAAGAACAACCAGTACGAGGTGGCCGTTCTTCCGCTTGGAGCGACCGAGCCGCACAACTTGCATTTGCCGTACGGAACCGACGACTACGAAGGGACCCAGATCGGCGAACAAATCTGCGGAGCGGCCCACAATCAGGGCGCCAAAGTCCTGCTGCTGCCTACGATTCCGTATGGCACCGAAACGAACATGCGTCAGTTTCCCTTCGCGATGAATCTCGATCCGTCCACTTTGTATGCCGTGGTGACCGACCTGATTGCCTCGCTGGTGCAAAGTGGGATTCGCAAGGTTGTGCTGCTCAATAGCCACGGCGGCAACGAAATGAAGCCGCTGCTGCGCGAGCTGTACGGCAAGACCGAAGCCCATGTCTTTCTCTGCAATTGGTTCAAGGCCTTCAGCGACGAGGAATACCACCAGATCTTTACCCACATGGAAGATCACGCCGGAGAGATGGAAACTTCGTTCATTTTGGCCTACCGCCCAGAGCTGGTCGCCCGACTGCCAGATGGGTCGTTTGACGCTGACTCAGGCGCGACCAGAGAGATGCAAATGGAAGCCCTTTCCAAGGGCTGGGTCTCGATTACAAGACCCTGGCACCTACTGACCACCAACAGCGGCTCCGGCTACCCGCACGAGGCGACGGCCGAGAAGGGAGAACAGATGATGCAGTTTCTGGTTGATCGTCTGGCTCCGTTCTTGGTGGAACTTTCGGCGGCCGACCTGACCGATACCTTCCCTTTCGTGGTGACAGACGCCACGTAAGTCATTAAAGCGTGATACTTTGGACAAATCAGGCAGTTCGGCCAATTGACGAGATCCAAAGTGGTGCGTAAACTAGGTCGCTTCGATTGCGGTGGGCGTAGCTCAGTTGGTTAGAGCACTGGATTGTGGTTCCAGGGGTCATGGGTTCGAATCCCTTCGCCCACCCTTTCTTTTTTCTTCGCCAAGTGCCTCATATTAGGCCATCTTGGCCTTCTGGAAGAAACATGGCTGATTTGCCTCCCTTTGATTCGCTGGCTACCGGTCGGTATCGCCATTACAAGGGCCCAGAATACGTTGTGCTGGGCGTTGCACGGCATAGCGAGACAGAAGAGCCATTGGTCGTCTATCGAAAAGACTACGGCGATAAGAGCCTCTGGGTGCGTCCGCTGGCGATGTTCCAGGAACCGGTATCGATTAACGGCCAGATGGTCCCTCGTTTTTCTTATCTTGGGCCAGAGACCGACGAGGCATGAAAACGAGCGGCGCATAAAAAAGCCTGCGATCAAACGACCGCAGGCCTTCGTTGAATCAATCTTCAGTCAGCGAACTCTTAGCCACCACAGCTGGTGCATGGTGCCGAGCAACCGCCGCAAGCAGGAACCATGACGGTCTTGGGAACCATCTTGCAGACCGGGACCTGAACTTCTTCGGTAACGGTTTCAGGAACCATCACCGTATAAGTTCGCTCCTTGTCTTCGTAGACCTTCTTGTAGGTCGTGACCGGAACTTCCTTAGTTCGGGTTTCGGTCGTGCAAACCAAGTGCTTCACTTCCTTGGTCTTCGTTTCGGGAACCATGTGGCAGACCTGATAGGTGTACTCATGAGTTTCCGGCTTGCAGACCTTAACTTTGACTTCCTTCTGCTGGGTTTCGTTCACCATGTGGCACACCTGGTAGGTGTACTCACGGGTTTCCGGCGTGCAGACCTGGACTTTGACTTCCTTCTGCTTGGTCTCGTTCACCATGTGGCAAACCTGGTAGGTGTACTCACGGGTTTCCGGGACACAGATCGGTACTTTGACTTCCTTGGTCATGGTTTCAGGAACCATCGTGCAAACCTTGTAGGTCGAAGTACGTTCTTCCGGCTTCATAACACACACGTTATAGGTGTATTCCACTTGCTCGGTAACAGGCTTGCAAACATTGCAGGTGTATTCTTCCTGAACGACGTTCGAAACCCAAACGCGGCACGTCGTGGGGCAACCGCAGCAATCGGTGCTGGTCTTGGTTTGCCAGCAGCCGCGGTCAACACAGCGAGTCTTGGTGACCGCTTCAGTAACCATCTTACAGACAGTCTTCGTACCGGTACGAGTTTCGGTGGTCGGAACCATCACGGTGCAGGTCTTGGTCTTGGTTTCCCAAACCGGCTTGCAAACCGTGTAGTCGACCGTCTTGGTTTCAAACGAAGGAACCATCACGGTTTTGGTACCGGTCTTCGTTTCGTAGACTGGCTTGCAAACGGTGTAGTCAACAACCTTGGTTTCCCAACTCGGGACCATCACGGTCTTGGTACCGGTCTTCGTTTCGTAGACTGGCTTGCAAACGGTGTAGTCAACAACCTTGGTTTCCCAGCTCGGAACCATCACGGTCTTGGTACCGGTCTTCGTTTCGTAGACCGGCTTGCAGACGGTGTATTCAACCATCTTGGTTTCCCAAGTTGGAACCGTCACGGTGTATTCCTTCGTGACGTAGCTGGTTTCCGGGACGCACTTGCAAACCTTGTAGGTTTCGGTGCGAGTCTCGGGCTTACAAACAGTCTTCGTGACCGTTCGGGTCTCCATCACAGTAGTGGGGACCATGATGGTCTTCTCGACCATCGTCGGAGCAGATTCGCCGCACGAATCGCATCCGGAAGTGCTACAGGGCGCACACGCAGCTGGCATGCAGTGGTGCCGACAACAGCGATGGCGCAAACCGGCATCCGCAAATTGCGGAAGCGCTAAAAGAGTCATTGCGAGAAACAGGGTTACACGGAGCATCATCAATCTTCCCCCCAGGGTCATTAAGAGGCACGTTTCACGATAAGGGCGTAACAGCAAACGCCGCTTAAACAATCAGGTTTATCAACGAAGTTAGCTGGCAACCGACAATTTTAACGCCTACGCAACACAGGTTAAATTAGGATACTGTGCATTTTAGATAAATTATAACAGTCGCTGCCTCATTCTACCTGAGGGAGGGGCTGTTTCTGATTGAGCCGAGTGTTATCAACAAATGAAGTGCCAACCACTCATCCGCTGCCCTCGGATCTGAGGACTTTTTCACGTGCGCGTAAACCCGAAGAACTCCATTCTCGCGACAATCGCCATCCTGGGACTTTGCCTGTTTGCCGCAGGCTTGACTGCATCAATCGTGCCAAGCATTCTCCCAAGTCTTGGCGTGGCAACCCTTATCATTGGAATCGCAACGACTTATCTCGCCATCGCGGCAACTCGACAAGAGTACGATTCAACGCAATCCGCAGCCCTGCAAAAGCGCGAAGATGAAGATCACGACGCGCAACTACAAGCTGCCTATGAAGAATTGCTGGAGGACAAAACATTCCTCCAGTTCTCCAAAGCGGATGAACAACGCGATCGCCAGATAATCGCCTACGATCTGCACGAGACCGTATTCCCTCGATTAACGTCGGCTCTTTTTCGTCTCGAAAAAACCCAGGCAGAAGGCGACCCAACCCACCAGCAGACTGGTGACGCAATCCGATTGGTACGATCCAGCTTGAATCACACCCGAAGAGTAATGAACTTGCTCTCGCCCAGCCTGGTGTACGATGAAGGCGTTGTCTCCAGTTTGCAGCGGCTGGTCGATCAACTGGAAACGCGGGTCGAAACGGTTGAATTCCATCACGACATCGACTTCGACCGGCTGACACCCTATAGCGAGTGTGCTTTGGTCCGGATCGTCCGCGAAGCGTTTCATCTGATCGCCTGTTATCGAAACGCGACGCAAACGGTGCTGGAACTGCTGCAAGAGAACGACCGGTTGCTGTTGCGGGTCTTCGATAATGGCGTCTGCGATATGCTGCGAGACGAAGAAGTGGCCGGCAGCCAACAGATCTCGCACTGCGTCGACCTCTTCTCAGGGCAATGCGAGATCGAATACCAAGCGGGCGTCGGTACGACGCTGGCTATTGAACTTTCGGTCAGCGATTTGATGCAATCGGACATACCGGCGGAAAAATCGCCCGTAATTGGCTAGCTGTCAACGGTCTGGCTGCTTTGCGGTTATACTGAGTAGCTAACCCATCCTCGCAGATGCTCCTTCGATTACTACCCTCTTGATTCTTATGCGCGTAGCCCTCTTCGTTCCCTGTTACATCGACCAACTCTACCCGCGCGTTGCCATGGCAACCTTGGACCTGCTGGAACAAGTTGGCATGGAAGTCGAATTCCCGAAAGCACAAACCTGCTGCGGGCAGCCCATGCTCAACTCGGGCTGCGATCGGGATGCGGCTCCGCTGGCCGAGCGGTTTCTCGAGATCTTCGATGGTTACGACGCGATCGTCGCCCCCAGCGGCAGTTGCGTTTCGATGGTCAAAAACCATTACAACCATCTGGTCCATGGCGACCCCCGCTTCGAGTCGATTCGCACCAAGATTTACGAACTGTGCGAGTTCCTGGTCGACATCGCGAAGGTTGAATCACTGCCGGTCAAGTTTCCTTACGTGGTGGGCCTGCATTCCAGTTGCCATGGCCTACGGGAACTTCGCCTGGCGAGCGATAGCGAACTGAACGCCCCTGAGTTCAACAAGCCGCGGCAACTTCTGCAGATGCTGGAAGGGATTCAACTGGCCGATCTAAAACGCAAGGACGAATGCTGTGGCTTCGGCGGAACGTTTGCGGTTTCGGAAGAAGCGGTCAGTTGCACGATGGGCCGCGACCGGATCGCCGATCACTTGCAAGCTGGCACCCAGGTTCTCACCGCCGGCGACATGTCTTGTCTGATGCACCTGGCCGGATTGATTCAGCGCGACAAGAAACCGATTTCGGTCATGCACATCGCCGAGATCCTGGCCGGCTACGAGGTACCCCAATGAGCGCCGTCAAAAACTACGACCATCCCACCAACGCCGATCGCTTCAACCAAGATCAAGCGCGAACGCATTGGCACGATTCATCCTTGTGGTTCATCCGTGAGAAGCGGGACCGCATGGCTCGTAGTCTGCCTGAATGGGAAACGCTGCGGGCCACTGCCTCGCAGATCAAAGCCCATACCGTTGGCAAGCTGGCAGACTATCTGGAAGAGTTCGAACGGAACGCGACCGCACGTGGCGTGAAAGTTCACTGGGCCAAAGATGCCGACGAACATAACCGCATCGTGCTGGAACTCCTCCAGAAGCACAACGCCAAGCGGATCGTCAAATCGAAATCGATGCTGACCGAAGAGTGCCATTTGAACCCGTGGCTCGAGAAGCACGGCATCGAGGTGGTCGACACCGACCTGGGCGAGCGGATCGTACAGCTGCGGCAAGAGCCTCCTTCGCACATCGTGATGCCGGCGATTCACCTGAAGAAAGAAGACGTCAGCGACACGTTCCACGAACACCTGCAGACCGAGCAAGGCAACTACGACCCCAACTACCTGACCGAATCGGCCCGGCAGCATCTGCGGCAGAAATTCGTTCAGGCCGATGTCGGCATCACCGGCGTCAACTTTGCGATCGCCGAAACCGGCGGGCTGGTTGTCTGCACCAACGAAGGAAATGCCGACCTGGGCGTTTCGCTGCCGAAAGTGCACATTGCCTGCATGGGGATCGAAAAGCTGATTCCGCGGGTCGAGCATCTGGGGATCTTTCTGCGGCTGCTGGCTCGCAGCGCGACCGGTCAGCCGATCACCACTTACTCGTCCCATTTCCACGGCCCGGTTGAAGGAGGCGAACTGCACATCGTGCTGGTCGATAACGGCCGGAGCGAACTGATGCAGAGCGACGACTTCCGTAACTCGCTCAAATGCATCCGTTGCGGAGCGTGCATGAATACTTGCCCGGTCTACCGCCGTAGCGGAGGGCACAGCTACGCCGCCACGGTGCCGGGGCCGATTGGTTCGATCCTGAATCCACTGCGCGACGCAAAGCACCACAAGTCGCTTCCGTTCGCCTGCACGCTGTGCGGAAGCTGTAGCGATGTCTGCCCGGTGAAGATTAACCTGCACGAGCAACTGCTGACCCTGCGAAGCGAGGTGAACCATCGGAAGCAGTTGCCAATGTCGAAAACGTTTCCGATGAAGCTGGCTTCGTGGGTGTTTCAGCGGCCAGGGCTGTATGCCTGGCTGGGAGGCATCGGCAAGTTCTTCCTGCGCACGATGCCCCGCTTTTTGATATACAACGCGCTGAACCCCTGGGGGCGGAATCGCGAGATGCCCGCTGCTCCGAAAGAGAGTTTCCGCCAGATGTACGCCCAGCGCAAGAAGGCCAAAAAGAACGACCCCTCATGAGCAGCAAAGATCAAATCCTGAAATCGATCCGCAACAAGATCGTTCCAGCGGCCGACCTGCCGAGCATAGACCAGGACTGGATTCAGTACGAAGATCCGCTGGCGCAATTCAGCGAGGTCCTGGGCATGGTTGGCGGAGCGGTCGAAGTGGTCAACGGACCGGAAGAACTTGCCCAGAAGCTGGCAGAGATCCCCGCCTACAGCCAGGCGAAGAAGACGGTCAGCTGTATCGCGGGCCTGGCGGGATCAGTCAATTTGAACGACATCGAAGACCCGCACGACCTGGAAGATATCGACTATGCTGTCGTGCCAGGCGAGTTTGCCGTGGCCGAGAATGGGGCCGTCTTCGTCACCGATGCCAAGATTCGGCATCGGGTGATCATGTTCATTCCGCAGCACATCGCTTTGGTGATTGCCTGTCCCGATGGCAACGTAAACGATGCCGTCGTCAGCAACATGGCCCAGGCCTATGAGCGTCTAGTTTGGGACAGTAACCATTTCGGTTGCTTCATCTCGGGTCCCTCCAAGACCGCCGACATTGAGCAGTCCCTGGTCATCGGAGCTCACGGAGCGAGATCGCTTCACGTTTTCTTCCTGAAGTGAGCCAGTATTGGCCTTGGCGACATCCATCGGCTGTTCCTTCTTGCGGTTATTCCGAGCCTTGACCCGTTCTCGCCACGCGCGCCACTGTTCCGGCGTCCAGTCAGGCCGTTGGAAGCGGCGACCAGATCCGTTTTCGGAGTCATTCGCCTCCCCATCACTATTTCGCGACCAAGCAGGGTGGCGCGAAAAACGATGTGGGCCATGCCAGCCTTGTGCTCGGTAGTCCTCTTCAGGAATGAATTCTTTGGTTTCCGTTCCAATCTTGGCAATCCGATCGCCGGTGATCTTGAATTGGACAATCTGAGTCATGTTCTTCATTTCTGGCAGCCGGTGAACAATCTCCAGCATGGCGTAACCATCTCGGGGCATCAGATACGAGGAACGAATCGGCCCGACATCCATCGTTTTCGTCCAGTCGACGACTTCGCCGAATTTATTGACCAATAGGATCTTTTCGTGCTTATCGGTCTTGCCACTCTCAGGGGACTTATCGCCCTCGACGGCCGATTCGCCTTCGGGGGCTTTGTCGGTGAGCAGGTAGACCATGCACTCGTCTCCGTCGTCGGAGTTAAAGGCTTGCTTCAACCGGACGTCATAGATGATCGGTCCCCACCACGAGTCGCGCTGCATGGTATAGGCAAGCACCTTTTGCTTGGCAAACGCCAGGTAACCAGGCCCATGCATGTAGGCCAATGCCCCGAACAAGATGGCTCCAGGCAGCACCATTTGCAATAGATTTTTGCGCAGCGATTCCGTCATGGTTCCGATAGCTTTCTCGTTTCTGTTCCGAAAGGCAGGGGGCGGAAAAAGGGGTGGGATTTAAAAATCCGCCAATATTAGATCTAACAACGCGGGTGCTGGGTGGGTGTCGCGTTATTACCTTTATTTTTCGGAAAACTATTCGCAGTTCAAGAAGCTACTTATTTCAACGACGGGCACATTTTCACAAGGAAACACCCTCGGCCTTCGCTCGTTTTTTCAGGGCTGGGGCGAAGTAGTAGTAGCGTTTTCCCTTTTCAAACCGTAGTGACCACTCAAGGGTCGAATAAACCAGCCTGAGCGAGAGCGAGCCATTGTTGACCAGGTTGACAACCTTATTGATGAAAGCGGTCTGGTCCGGGGTGCGAATGTAGAGCTCGTTGTTCAGTGTGTCTTTCAGGCTGACCCGGTTGGCAAATGCCGGCGATGTCTGCCAAGTTTCGACCAATCCGGCGACGACACCGTAAGCGAGACCGCCAGCTATCCATTTCAAAAGTTTTCGTCGCATCATCGGCTCCTCCTCGAAAGGCACATATTCATTTGGGCTCGGCTGGTTATCAGATTCCGCCGCAGACAGCAAGATCAACCCAGCAGAAAACCCCGCTAGCACGATCAAACCGGCCTGCAATGTCAACTTTCGCCCCCTAAAAACCGCTCATCGCGGCGCAGCTTGACTTTGCCTTTTTGAAGCGTCATACTGCGGTTTAAGGCTTGTTACTGATGGGGTTTGTCGGACAGGCCAAATGTCGAGGACCGCGCTATCCCCGCCGGCGCCGGATACCGCTCGGAGACCTTCTCTCCGATTTATCGATCACCCGATAATAGCGGCCGTCCTACCTCCGCTCGATTGCCGTTGCTGCAATCGCGACGGTATCCATCCCAACTTGACCAAGGAGCATTCCCCATGCTGGTCATTCCTGGAAGAAAAGCGAAGGACCTCTGCGATTCCCACTTGGGCCCAACCCGTCGCGACCTATTGCGTGTCGGCGGCTCGGCCATGCTGGGACTCTCACTCGGTCAGATGTTGAACCTGCAATCTGGCCAGGCACTCGGTGCCGAATCGGCTGGTTTCGATGGAAACTTCGGCCGGGCTAAGAGCATTATCCTGGTCTACCTGCAAGGCGGTCCCAGCCATCTCGACCTGTGGGACCCCAAAGAGAACGTGCCGGACAACGTCCGTAGCGCCTTCAAGCGGATCGGCAGCAAGGTCCCCGGCATGGACCTGACCGAAAACCTGCCCAAGCTGGCGAAAGAAACCGACAAGCTGACCCTGATTCGCTCGATGAGCTACACACCGGTCGGGCTGTTCAATCACACCGCCGCCATCTACCAGATGCACACCGGCTACACGGCCGACAAAGTGAGCCCCAGCGGCCAGTTGGAACCACCAACTCCCAAAGATTTCCCCAACTTCGGCTGCAACATCATTAAATTCAAGCCGCCGGAAGTCCCCATGCTGCCGTTCGTGATGATGCCACGGCCGCTGCAGGAAAGTAACGTCGTCAACAAGTCGGGCACGGCCGGCTTCCTGGGCCGAGCTTTTGATCCGTATTATCTCTTCCCCAACGGAGACGATATGGACATGGCGAAAATGGACCGGATCAACGTCGACGACTTGAAGCTCCGCCCCGAGATCTCCAGTTCGCGGCTCAATCGCCGGGCTCGCCTGCGAGATATGATCAATGCCGGGATGCCGGCTCTTGATAAGGCGGTCGAATCGTACGACCTGGACAAATACTACGAAACGGCCCTCAATCTGATTTCCAGCGGTCGGGCACGCGATGCATTCGATCTGTCGAAAGAAACCGACAAGATGCGTGAGCGATACGGCCGCAATACGTTCGGTCAAAGCTTGCTGCTGGCCAGACGACTGGTCGAAGCGGGTACCCGCGTCGTGGAGGTGATCTGGCCCAAAGTTGCCAACAGCAACAATCACAGCTGGGACCAACACTCCGGATTGACCAAGCGGATGAAGGACCAGTCGGCCCCGATGTTCGACTCAGGCCTTTCGTCGCTGATCGCCGACATGGACGATCGCGGTCTGCTGGACGAAACCCTGGTGGTTGCCGTTGGTGAGTTCGGCCGCAGCCCACAGCGTGGCGTCAGCACCTCGGGCAACAGCAACAGCGCCGATGGTCGTGACCATTGGCCTTATTGCTATACCGCCTGCCTGGCAGGTGCCGGGATTGGCCGCGGTAAGGTCTACGGCGAGTCGGACGAAACCGCCTCGGCTCCGAAGAACGACCCAGTTCATCCCACGGAACTGCTGGCCACGATGTACCACGCGATTGGTATCGATCCGCAGACCATTGTTTACAACCATCTGAATCAACCTCGCGAGCTTGTGAAGGCCGAAGCCGTTACGGCACTCTTCGGTTAGATCACACGCTCCACCCTAGTCTCTTCGCTATTCCTCCCTACTCCTTTTCGCTAAGCGGCCCCGGTGATATCCATCCTCACCGGGGTCGCTTTTTTTGATGTCACGTGAAACCGTGAAAGCCGAAGCTCTTAGGGCGGCGGCGAGTCGTTGCTCTCGCTCAGCGCTGGATGGCATGCCTGGCCAACCTGCAAAAACCGCATCATCCCTATCTTAATTCCAGTTAATCAAACCGACTCGCGATTCCCCTAAACGCCATCTGTGAGGCTTTTTCTTACGCACGGAATGTCGTATCCATAGATCCCTTCAATCGGGACAGAAAGTTATGACATGATCGTGCCTAAGCGTTATCTTATCGCAGAGAATTGGCGTTCTTGTTTCCCTTGAGCGACAACCAACTCGATCGACTTACTCACCAGCAATCGACCTCACCTCGCAGAATTGGCATGTTTGAACAACACAACGGCAAGACATTAGATACCCACCAAAAAGCGTTGAGCGTGAACCTCGATAATCGGCGTTACGGGACGTTTGCGGAAATCGGTGCCGGACAAGAGGTCGTCCGCTGGTTCTTTCGGGTCGGCGCCGCTGCCGGCACGATCGCCAAAAGCATGTCGGCCTATGACATGCAGGTGAGCGACGCCATCTACGGTCGGGCCAAGCGATACGTCTGTCGCGAACGCCTTCAGGCGATGCTCGACCAGGAACATGCACTCAACCTGGAACGGCTCACCGATGCTCGCGGCGAAACGAGCACCTTCTTTGCATTTGCCGACACAGTTGCCGCGCGCGGATACAAAGGTGGCAGCGAATGCCATGGCTGGATGGGAATCAAGTTCCAGGCTCACCCCCGCGATGAAGATAGCCAAGTGATCATCCACGTACGGATGCTCGACAACGAAACCGCCTTGCAGCAGGAAGCCCTTGGGATTGTGGGCGTGAACCTGGTGTACGGTGCCTTCAATTATCACCACGAACCCGAGATGCTGGTCGACTCGCTGCTGGACGGTCTTTCGACGTCGCGTATCGAAATCGACATGATCGAGTTCTCAGGCATTGCATTCCGCCGGGTCGACAATCGCCTGATGAGCCTGAAGCTGGTCGAACTGGGACTGAGCGGTGCGGCCATGTTTGCCGCCAACGGCGACGTGATGCAGCCTTCGGAATTCTTCTACAAGAAGTCGATCCTGGTTGAACGTGGCAGCTTCCGTCCAGTTTGTAACGTGAACCTGGACATGCTCAAGTGTGCCCACGACAAGTTCTCGGAACTGCCTGACGTGAAAGGCACAGATATCGCTCAGGTCATGGAAATTACCATGCGGAACCTGAAAGCCCAGGGCGAGATCGATCGTCGCGACTTTCTGGCTCGTGCCGACATCATGGCGTCTTGCGGCATGAACGTGCTGATTTCGGACTACTTCGAATACTACCGCCTGGGTGCCTACCTGGCCCGCTGCACGAAAGAACGCATCGCAATCACCATGGGTGCCGCCAGCTTGCGGGAACTGTTTGACGAGAAGTATTACACCCAACTCGACGGTGGCATTCTCGAATCGTTCGGCCGGTTGTTCAAAAACGACTTGAAGATCTACGTCTATCCACTGCAGGACCGCGACACCGGTGAGTTGATGACGTGTGAAAACCTGGAAATCAAACCTGAACTGCAGCAGCTCTACGGCTACCTGTTGGGACGCGGCGGGATCAATAATCTGGACAACTACGATCCAAGCTGCCTGGGCGTTTTTTCCCGCGACGTCCTTCGCAAGATCGGCGAATGCGACGACTCTTGGGAAAAGATGGTGCCGGCATCCGTTGCCAAGGTAATCAAAGACCGCAAGTTCTTCGACTATCACTGCGACGACGAGGCCTGCACGACAAGCTAGGCCCGCTGAGCGTTAACCGGAATAGGCCCGAAGCTTCGTTGGCAGGCAGTAACCCGGACAGACGGCGGAGTTGGTTTCCATGTACTTCACGATTATCTACCAGGCCGAGCGAGAGCATTTGGTCGTCAAGGTAAACGCAGAAGACATAGAAGTGATCCAGTCTTTGGTACGCGTCGATCGGGATTCGGCCGAACGAGTTTTCGGGGCTCCCTCGGGCCAATCGGTCCGCATGCTCAGTGGCGAAGATCTGGCATGCGCCGCCGATGCGTTGATTGGGTATCTACAGCAAGATGCCCGCAACAGCACGTTCTATTATCTCGATTACGAGCTGAGCGAAGCGGAGCCCATTCGAGGTGCCACTCAGGCAACCGGGCTGCTGCTGGACGGCCAGGCATTTCAGATCGAAGCAGGCTTTGGTCGCTGCGATCTGATGCGAGCCAATGAAAATGAGAAGCTGGCCGACTTCTTGGATAGCCCCCAAGACCTGCGCGGCGAGTACTTTCTGGACCACGATCATGGCCGAGTCGAGATCCGACGGATTCAAAAGCCGATCTCGATTCTAGAAGGCCTGAGAAACGTCAGCCGGTTAGCCGACGCTTCCCAGGAACAAACCATCACGATCGATATTCCAGCCAGTCGGGTCATCGATCTCTTCGACCAGTTGTAGCAGGCCGTTACTTCTTATCGGCTTCCCACAAAGCGACATTGCGGAATTGAGCCCCTTCGCCGGAAGCGACAAAACCAATGCGTCCCTTCCGATCGGCGAAGCGTGGGTGTTTCGCTTCCAGAACGTGATCGTCGATCTTGGCGACGAACTGGTCTCCTTGAACTTCGACCACAAACTTATGCCACGTGTTGGTATCGACCGCGACATCGATCTTCGTCAAAACTTCGCGGCGGGTTTCCTTGGCAATGCCGGTCATCTTCTGAATCCAGATCGCCTTGGGCGTGATCAGTACACGGCCCAGGTGCAATGGCGGCTGATTTGAGTCACGCGTGATGATTCCGACCTGGGGCGCGTCTCCCAGCTTGAACTCGCCGCTGATCACGAAGTTATTCAGGTCGACGGCTTGATCGCATCCAGCCGCGTGACCCTTGGGACGTTTCTCGCTGGGCGGCTCCATGATGCCGTAAGCCGCTCCGTCGACGATCTTCCAATCGCCCAGCACCGTACCCCAACCGGTTTTGCCACGTTTACCTTTGTGGCCGATGGCTTCTTCTTGATCGAACTTTTCGGCGCTGATCAGCTTGCCAGGCTTGGCCAACTTTGTGGCGGGCGGGGTCGGGTCATCGGCAAACGCAGGTTGAGCGAGACCGAAAATCAACAGTAGCACGGCGAGGCGTTTCATGATGGAGGAATCTCTCTGGGGGAAAGGAAGGTAAGACGCAAGGCTGGGGTATTCTCCTAAGCATACTCGAACGCGGGGCGCCCAGGAGAGGCATTCCATGGTGATTCCCTGTGAAGTATCGAATGCAGCGGTCTGAATTACGCAGCCATAGTGAGAAAATGGTTTACGGATACCCCCCATTCTGCAACGATGAAGGCCATGCCGATAACGTTGTCGGGCCACCGTCGCGGTGGTTCATCGGTTTCTTCATGGCCAATGACGGCTTTGGAGGGGGCAAGCAAGCCCGACCTAACATGAGTACCGCTGTATGCCGAAGTACATACGCTGCATCATTATGGATGGTGTACTTACTCGAGAAGAATTAGCACGAGGACTCGTGAACCTGTCGCCTGATTTGCACCTGGACGGCGACTTTCTGATGCATGGCGATCTGCGTTGTGCCGTCCTGGAGTTCAACCTGCTGGGAGATGGGGTCCTGGAGGACGACATCGAACTGCTGCATCGCTACGCGGAAGCCAAACGTAACATCGAGCGAATCAAGGGCGCGCTCAACCAGACAAGCAGCATGGTCGTGGCCCAGCTGCTTAACGACGGGCTGGGAGAGCAAGAGAGCCGCGAGGTGCTTGCCCCGCTGTGGCAATGGCTACTCAAGACACACGAAGCGATGCTCGTTTTAGACGACGGACAACAATTCGTTGATGCAGATGGGGAATGCGTTTAGCGCGAATTAACGGCTAAGAAGACGCGTCTTTCGATTCGTTTTCATCGCCTGACCCTTCGGGACTATCTGGCTTGTCCGCTTCCGGCTTGTCGCCAGCGGCCTTTTCGCCATCCGTCTTGTCGGCCTCTGCTTTGTCACCATCGGCAGGCTTGTCCGCCGCGTCCGAATCTTTCGACTCCATCGGAGCCGCTTCGTCGTTTTGTACCGTCAACTCGGCCGCGAAGCGATAGAGTGCCGGGATGAACTTATCTTTGTCGTCGGTGAAGGTCAGCAATTCGATCGTGAAGCGACTGCCTCCCTGAACGGTTTCCATAATGACACCCCGAGCAGACTGGCTTTGAAACCGCATCACTTTCTCGTAGCGCACATACCATTTGCCACCCAGATCGACCTTGGTCACTGCGGCTTCGTTACCGTTTTTGACCTCAGAGAGGATTTTGTCGACCAACTTGTCGGCTGTCTCGCCGGAAGTTGTCGCAGGCAGTCCATCCGCATCCGACTTGCGCAAGACAAGCCGCGGTACGCCTGCTTTGTCCTCGAAATAGGCCGCAAAAAGATAGCTGTTGGAGCGAGGCAGAAAGCTCCAACCTTCCGGCAACGTCGATTGAACTTTGCCGCCATCCAGGGGAGGTGTCTTTTCACCAGCTGGCGCAAGTGACGGCGCCGAAGCCGTCGCTTGCGCTGATCCATCGCCGGAGGAATTCGCGGCGTTGGCATTCGATCCGTTGGTTGGCGGCTTGGCAGGCGGCTCGCTCGTACAACCCAAGACCATCGCCAATAGGATTGCGCACGAAGGTAAAGAGACTCGCAGCATCATCGTGGGGCTCCCGACTCAAAGAGATGGAGGTTCGCAGGAAGGATGAGGCAACGACTCAAGATGCACAGCCGGCACGATCGAAAATCAGATCGTTACTCGATCGTCTCTTCGATCGTTTCTTTCACCTTCTGAACGAAGTGCGGCGGCTTGCCTGACTTGCTCAAGTCGGCCGCTTTGGCTTCCGCTTCGTCCTTCTGGTCGAAGTCATAAAGAGCGACCCGCTTCATCGACTGATTGAAAACCCCCCAGAACATCTTCATGCGGACTTCGGTGGTCTTCTTGCTGCGGGACTTGCGTTTTGCCTTTTTCTTCTTGGGTGCTCCGTCTTCTTGAGCTTCTGCTGCTTCCGCAGCTTCGACTTGGGCGCGCAACTCTTTACGATTAGCGACTTTTCGGGCCATTGTGCAATCTTGCCGTTGTGGAAAGTTGACCAGGTACTTGCGATGGAGAGAATCGACGGAAGAGAGATTCGACCAGTGAGGACTCGCCCTCGCGAAGTGATGAATTTCGCTAATATAACGGATTTCAACCAGTTTCACCATGGGCCAGCCGTTTTCCCCAAAATAGGGATTCACTTAGTTTTTGTGGGGCGACTTGGCTTTCGGTGCCGCTTGAGTACGATTGCTGCATGATCGATCTTGTTGAACAAATTGTCCGCCGGAACCTGGAAGAAACGGTCCAGCAATTGGGCCAGCCCAAGTTTCGCGCCAAACAGCTCTGGCAGTGGATCGTCGAGCAGCGGGTCGATTCGTTCGATGGGATGACCAACCTGCCCAAGGCCCTCCGCGAGAAGCTGACCGAGTCGTGCCGGATCTGGACCACCACGATCGCCAAGCACACCACGGCGGACGACGGCACCGAGAAGCTGCTGCTGCAGATGCACGACGGTGGACGCATTGAGTGCGTATTGCTGCGAGACGGCGATCGGCGAACGATCTGCATCAGCTCCCAGGTCGGCTGCGCGATGGGATGCGTCTTTTGTGCCTCCGGTCTGGATGGCGTCGAGCGGAATCTAACCTCCGGCGAAATTGTCGAGCAGATGCTGCGGCTGCAGATGCTGTTGCCAGCGGACGAACGCTTGAGCCATATCGTCGTGATGGGAATGGGCGAACCACTGGCCAACGTTGACCGGTTACTGCCGGCGCTCGATTTTGCTTCATCGGAAGATGGGCTGGGCATCAGTGCCCGACGGATTACGATCAGCACTGTCGGCCTGCCGCCAGCAATCGATAAGCTTTCCAAGCTCGATACCCGGTATCACCTAGCCGTTTCGCTGCACGCCCCCAACGACGAACTGCGAACGCAGATCGTTCCGGTCAACAAAACGATCGGCATTCAGAAGATTTTGACGGCGGCCGATCACTACTTCGACGTCAGTGGCCGGCGACTTACCTTTGAATACGTGCTGTTGGCCGACGTGAACGACCGCCCGGAACATGCCCAGCAATTGGCCAAGTTACTCAAAGGCCGCCCCGCTCTGTTAAATGTGATTCCCTATAACCCGGTGCCTGGACTGCCGTACGAAACCCCTTCCGTCCAAAGCCAGCAGCGATTCCGGCAGATCCTGGAAAGCCACGGTATTACCGTGAAATTCCGGCATCGCAAGGGAGACAAAATCAACGCCGCATGCGGGCAACTACGACGACTATCGAAAGAGAACCTGGTCCCGCTGGAAGGGATGACTTCATAAACGCTTCTTCAGCGTTCGGAATCGAACTGGTTGACCGTCTCGGCAAACTGAGTCAGAAAACCTTTGTCGACATCGATCGGGTAGTAAAGTCGCACCGTCACATGAGCATCGGCATCTTCACGGTAGGGTGCCATCAACAGGACGGTGAAGTAGTGCCGATCAAACGACTGCGGGACTTGCGCCATCCCTAGGTATTCTCCCTGGTGAATTCTCATATCGCAGAGGATTCCACCCCGATTGGGCCCGGTCAGCTCAGATGCTTCTTGCCACTTACCTGTGAGGGTTGGCAGATGGACCATGAACTTGCGGGTATCGTAGGCCCATCGAAGCGTTTGCTCTTTCTCGTCAAGACCGCGATCCGCCTTAGGATATTGGTGCTTGATCAGCTTATCGATCTTTTGAGCAAACTCTTTGAACGGCGGATCGCTCCAGGTCGGCGTTTCCTCGGCGAAGAGCGGAACCGCAAGTGAGAGAACCAGCACAAGAGCGGTCACGGATCGGGCCAATCGGGAAAGCGACATGAGAACTACCTCGCTTAGGGCAATATTCAGGAGAAGAGTCTGGTCGCCACCTATTGTAGGGAAAGCCCGAAGAAGTCTCACGTACTGAGGCAAGAAAACAAAAAACGCCTTGCCGCGTGAGCAAGGCGTTTTTTGTAAGTAAACCTTCGGCCAATGCGACGAGTGGAGTCGCTGCGAGAAATGCGCGTTTCTTAGCGTGCACTTGCACTAGCCGTTTGTGAAACGGGCATTCGCAAAAAATTGGTCCCTCTGCCGGATGGAGGCCGAAGGCTTAGATCCAAATGTTTTGTCGTGCTCTCCTATTTTACCTTACGACGCGGGGGAAGATAGCGGAAAGCACGAACTTTATGTTCGTCTGATCGGTGCCGCGAAGATTACTAAATCAGGACATTACGCCGTTTAATCGGGAATCGGCCGCTATCGTACCGATTTGGGCAACTTTGTCAGCTTCCCTGTTTTTCAAGCCGCCTTCGAAAATCTTGTCGCCAAACCTCGGCCAGCAACGGACAATCGGCCATCGCCTGGGAATCTTTCAGGTTGTTGCGGTCGTGATAGTACAGCTCGTTCAATCGGGAAATCGGCCAGTCCTCGAGGGTTCTCTCGACTAACTTTACTTCAAGGCCTTGGGCCACGGCTCCTTCTTCGAGAACCCGCAGATACCAGCCCATGCGGCCGGTGGCAACCGCCAGCGCCGTCAATTGCTTCCATCCCCAGCGACGTCCCAGCTTCCAGCATGGCTGTCGCGGCTGCGAAACTTGGACCAGGGCGGTCCCAAGCTGGTAGATATCGCCCAGACAGACCGTTTGCTCGGTGAGGTGCGAAATCGTCAGGTTCTCGCCGAAACCACCCCAATCGAAGTCGTCGACCGCGAAGGAGAGCTGCAAGTCGGTCAGCAACTTGATTTCGTTCCGCCAAACGGGATAGTGCTCGGCCGCGTAGCATAGGACTGCTTTATCTAAACCACCATGGTGAACCGGGTCGGCAACGCCATCCCCTTCGAGCCCCAGTTTGGATAAAAATCGATCCCCCTCGACGGGCTGTTTATAAAATCCGGTTTCCCAGGACCGCTCCATCGGCTCGTCCGAAGCTGGATCGCCGTAAACCTGAGGCATGCCGACCGACAGCTGAACAATCATGGCATCATTCGTCACTTTCAATCTCCCATTAGCAGCTATGAAATGGCCCTGATTGACCCGTAAGACAAAGTTCCGACAATCTAGTGAATAGTTATCCCCAAGATGGGGAGAGAAACTAGAAAATATTCCGAGAATTGTGCCGCCGCCATGAACCCCCGGCAAACGTGGCCCGTATCGGAATATACGAAAACATTTCCCTCCAAGAGTGTTTATCGAGCAATTCTGTGAGTTCCCGGAAGCAGGCCACTCTGTGGCGGTTGTGAATCAACAATCGCCACAGAGTGGCCTGTTTCCTTTCGAATGTCCGTGAAAACAGCGATCTTCATATGCCAGCATCGCATTCTCGATAATTCTTCACAATCGACCATCACTCGCTATTTAGCGGGCAGTAAATGGCGCTTTGTGATGATCTCTCGCAGTTCTCTTCAAGCGAACACAACCCGGGCTAAATCCATTCTTAACAGAGGCACTTAAGAATGTGGGCGATTGTCATTGGCAATGCTGGCAGTCCATAGGTGCTAGGCCTCGTGGAAACAGCAGTATTTGCCCCAATCTCCCAACCGCCCCGTCTTTTAGATCACTGGCAAACAGGCTTGGTTCAAGGCCTTGCCGGACGGATTGAAGTTCGGGGGAACCGGGTACAAGACAATCGCAAACTGGAACGAGGCCGCCCTCCTTTGGCCAGGGGTCGTGGCGGAAAAAAATTGCCATCGGGAACTACAGGGACTCCATGCAACCAACGAACAAACCCCAAGAAACGCATCGAGGTTTTACCCTCGTCGAACTGCTAGTGGTCATTGCGATCATTGGCATCCTGGTTGGGTTGATCCTGCCGGCTGTCGCCTCGGCGCGAGCATCGGCACGTCGAATGGAGTGCCAATCGAACCTTCGGCAAATCGGGATCGGCCTGATCAATTTCTCAGGTACTGACAAGAACCGCCGCCTTTGCTCTGGCGGTTTTAGCTGGACTCGCGACGGTGCCGTAACGGAAGTCGGCTGGGTCGCCGACCTGGTCAACTCCAACGTGACCGTTGGTTCGATGCTGTGTGCCTCGAATAACTCGCAGCTTTCCGCGACCTACGAGACCCTGCTTTCCGCATCGGGTATTTCGATTGTCGGTAGCGGCACCAATGCCAAGGCCTCGATCTGCGATCCACAGGCCAACTCGCTTGGCTCGCAGCAAATCGTCCTCAACAGTGGCGTAACCGGCCTGAATCCATGCCGCCAGATCGCAACGGCTTTGCCCAATCCGAACGCCGACCGAGACAACCTGGTCAAGACTCGAATTTACGACCAGCAGTACAACACTAATTACACGGCCCATTGGTTCCTGATTCGCTCCCGCGTCAAAATGACCTACGTCAGCGGTCAACCCAGCGGTAATGCGATGGGGGGCGGTACGGCCTCCGCGATGATCAAGCTTGCTAACACCTACGGGCCGCTCACCGTGGCGATGCTCGACAACGCATCGACTTCTTCCAGCCTGGTCCCGATTGTTGGCGACGGTGTCGCTGGCGGCGGCGGTCTTCTTTCGCGTGGATTTTCCAGCTCGGTTGCCGCGGGTGCCCCGATGGTCGCATTTTCGACCGGCGGACCTTTGGTTTCCAACACGAACGGCAACCTTCCTAGCGGCCAGACCTGGTCGCCAAGTTCACTGCTTCAGCCTCCGGTCATTCCCAGCCCGGCAGTTCAGCAGCTCTGGAAGGAAGTTTGGTGGGAGCGAACCCGGCAAGATATGCGTCAGCTGGGCGTTAATCATGGCGATGCCTGCAATGTCTTAATGGCAGACGGGAGCGTCCGACCTCTGATCGATACCGACGGAGATGCCTCCTTGAATCCTGGCTACATGTCGGTCGCTGAGTACACCATCCCATACGACATGTCTGTAACCGGCACCGAAGCAGAAGTCCCTGACACGGAATGCTTCTCGCACTGGGACCTGATGCCGCTGAAGTACAAATAGCGGAAGCTCGAATAACAGCCACAAACGTCAGCCCTCTGCCCCCAAAAGGGGAGGATTCGACCTTAATTGAAAATTAGCGGTGGGATTCACATAACGTTGACATTCAGAACCCACAATCTAGCCAAATCACTTTGTGAAAGGAGGTCAGAGTAGTAAGTAGGTTCCCTTCGTAGTTGTGCCAACCAGTCTCAGATCACGCTTAGCGTCTTCGAGATATTCACCCCCAAATGGAACATCACAGCACAAAGAAAGAGGAACCGAAGCACAAGAATTGGAACTCCGTGTGCTCCGGCCCTCTGAAAAGCGTCTTTCGACACTCTTTCCACAATTGCTTGTAACTAAATCCTTGGAGATTTTCAATGAAGAAGCGTGGTTTCACGTTGATCGAACTGCTGGTGGTTATCGCCATCATCGGTATCCTCGTTGCTCTGCTGTTGCCAGCCGTTTCGCGTGCTCGCGAAGCTGCTCGTAACGCTGAATGCAAAAACAACTTGCGTCAGTTCGGCATCGGTATGTTCATCTGGTCCGAACAAGATGCTCGTGGTCGCCTCTGCAGCGGTGCTTTCGACTACAAGCGCGATGGTTGCCCGGACACCTACGGTTGGGTTGCTGACCTTGTGAACGTCGGTGCTGCTTCGCCTGCCGAAATGCTCTGCCCCACTTCGCCTCTGCGTGGTCTGGAAAAGACCAACGAACTGCTCAGTGGTACTGCTGCCAGTAACTCCGCTGAAGCAACCACCGTTGGCAAGATCTACGACGGTGCTTGTGCCACTCTGTCGACCTTGAGCGGCGATACCCCTCAAGCTGCTGAGTACATCAAGAACACTTTCTTTGATCAAGGCTACAACACGAACTACGCTTCCAGCTGGTTCGCTGTCCGTGAACAAGTTCGTTTCACCGCCGACTCGGGCGGTGACCTGTCGGTCCTGGGTTACACCAAGGCTCTGATCGGTTCGCAGGGTGGTTTGCACCAGCGTGTTGTTGAAACGGCTCTGGTTCCTTCGACCGCCATTCCGATGCACGGTTGTGGTGCTCCTGGCGACGTTCACGAAGCTGTTCTGGACGTTGACGTCAGCGTTGATGCTGGCTTGGTCGCCGGTTCGCGTTTGGCTGAATCGTTCTGCGACGGTCCGGCTAAGCTGATCAGCGGTACTGGCTACACCAATGCCATCAGTTCCGGTTTTGCTTCCGCTGGTGTCGCTTTCCTGGCCTTCAGCCAGACTGGTACCACCGGTGAATGGGACGGATTTGACGATCCGATCGCTTTCGCTAATCCAGACATTTCGACCTCGACCACTGGTGCGGGTAACTTCAACAACAGCAAGCAGCGCATGGCTGGCTACTTGGCCGCTGGCAAGCAGTGGGCTCAAGACAGCCGTGACTGGTTCGCTTGGCACGCTCAAGGTAAGCAGGGCGGTTCGTGCAACCTCCTGATGGCTGACGGCTCGACCAAGACCGTCTACGACCTGAACGGTGACGGCTTCCTGAACCCAGGTTTCAACATCAACCCAAGTGGCACCGACTCCAAAGACGTGCTGATTCAGAAGGTTGGTTGGACCGACAACACGGTCGAAATGGACTGGTTCGACGTCTACAACGGCGTTCACCTGCTGCCTCGTAAGGCTATGAAGGGTAAGTTCGAGAACTAGTTTTCTCGATCGACTCTTAACCTTACCTAGGGAACGAATACTACGATGCCTTCCGAAAGTCCGAGCCTTGGGGTTCTTCCCCAAGGCTCGCTTTCATGACACGCACTTCAACTTAAAGCCTTCCGAAAAATGAGTCGCTTTATCCCGCTGATTGTTGTTTCCGTCGTCCTGATGGTTGTTGGTCTGATTTGGTGGAGCCAGCCGATTTCTTCAGGCGGTGCTGCCGGTTCTCCTGACCAACGCACAAAATCCGCCGGACAAATCGATTCCGCCGCTGACTCGCACAAATCCGAAAAGAAGCCCGACAGCAAAAACTCCGAAGAGAAGAAAGAGAAAACCACCAAAACCTCCCCTCCTCAGGCGGTGGTCGATGAGACCCTCTACGACTTCGGCGTATTACCTCGCTTCACCAAAGGGACTCACATCTTCGTCATCAAGAATGAAGGCCTTTCCCCACTCAGCCTGAAAAAAGGGGAAAGCTCGTGTAGTTGTACGCTTCTAGGCATGGAAGATTCCGACGTCCCCCCAGGCGGCCAGGCCGAGATCAAATTGGAATGGACATTGAAGTTCAAGGAAGGGGCCTTCGAACAATCTGCACTTGTGCATACAAACGATCCGGAGATGTCCGAAATTGAATTCCGGGTCAAAGGCCTGATCGAAACCCGATTCGCTTTCTCGGAGCCTTCTCTGGCCTTCTCCAAGCGAATCGAAAGCAAAGGCGCCTCTCAAGACACGTTCCTGGTTTCGCGAACTTGGTCCGATATGGAAGACCTGAAATTCAAGTCTGACGATGGGATCAAAGGCCTGAAAATCGAGATTTTGCCAGCAACCAAGGAAGACCTGAAGATGCTGGAAGTTCGCAGTGCCCGGAAGATTCGCGTCGAACTGCCTGAGAACATGGAGCCTGGGCATCACATCGCACAAGTTGAATTCACCGGCCGGGAAGCAAACTCGCAGCAAGAGAATCCCGAAGAAACCTCGCGGAAACTCACCGTCGAGGCCAACATCGATCAACCGGGGGTCGCCTTCTACTCGCCGCTGATTGACGGTTTTGGACGCATCAAACTCGGCAAAATCGATCAAGAGAAAGGAAGTGAACTGATGAAGCTCAACTTCCGAGTCGATGAAGGATCGACCCCCTGGGAGCCAAAAGAAATCGTCTGTTACCCGGAATTCGTCGAGACAAAAATCGTAAAAATCAACGAGAAACTAGGCCTCTTTCAGTTGCAGATCAAGATTCCTCCCGGGTCGCCTGCTGGTAGCTATTACGGCCAGCGGATCGGGCAAATTGCGATCACCAGCGAACACCCACTCGTGCCCAAGATTCCAGTGAATCGCTCCGGGCTTCTGCTTGAATTTCATATAGAATAACCCTGAAGGCATGTTAAATGTCTTCACACGACCTTCATGATCCGCAAATACAATGAGCTAATGTCGTCCACTGACTCGAGCCTTGACCCGTACGATCGTCTCCTTCGCATCAAGACCGAAGGAAAGACGCCCGATTTCTATACATTGCTGAAGCTGGAGCCGTACGAAGATAATCTTAACTTCATCACCAACCATGGTGAAAAGGCCCGCAAACAGCTCCACTCCAAGTTTGGGGAGGTGGATCCAGCCATGTGGCGTCAGGTCTTCAACCAGGTGGAAGATGCGATCGCAACGCTGACCGATCCGCAGAAGAAAGAAGCGTACGACAAGACGCTCGACACCGATCAAAACGGGGCAGCTCTCAAGAACTCAGCAACTTCCAACGGATCCGGCGCGAATGGGTCGGTTGGTGCGAGCGAATTGGGCGATCGGATTCAATGCCGTAAGTGCTCGACCGTGAACCCCCCATCGCGGCGTTTCTGTTCCGAATGTGGCGATGCCTTGTACGTGGCTTGCCCGGAATGCGGTGGCATGAACACCGTGCACGAACGTTTCTGCGGCCAATGCGGTGTCAACTTGCAAGCCTCGGCCACCGCTCAGCGCGAAGCACTCGAATCGAAGTTCGACGAGGCCGAAGCATTGGTCAAGGATGGCCGTCACGACCGAGCCTGCGATGTCCTGCGAACCATGACCCGTGCTCAGCACGAAGGTGAGATCGAGTTTTCCAAGCGCGCGGCCACGATGATCACCCAGATCACGATGGAGAAGGAGCGGCTGATTGCTCGCGCTCCTGAAGTCGAAGCGGAAGCGACCCAACTTCGCAACGGCAAGCACGCCGAAAAGGCCGTTTCTCTGATTCGTGAAATCCCGAAAGTTCTTTGGCCAGCTTCGCTCAAAGAACTTTACGAAGAAGTCAACGAGACCAAGCGACAGATAAAGCGGCTGGCACAAGAGATCAAGCTCGCTATTCAGGAACGCCGTACCTCCCGTCTGCTTCCCAAAGTCGAAAAGCTGCTTGAACTCAAGCCGCACGATGTCTCGGCACAGCGTTTGGCTGAAAAGCTCCGTAAATCGCAAGACCAGGCCGATCGACTGAAACGCGAAAAGCTTGTCGAAAAGGCCAAGCAATACATCAAGTCCTTCCGCTACGAGCGAGCCTATCAAATCCTGACCGAAGTCCCTGAATCGGTCCGAACCGAGAACTTCCTTAAGTTCTTCGATCAGGTTTCAGAGCTTGCTTTCCTGGCCTCCGACCTACGTAGAAGCGTCTATGCCGACCCCACTTTGGTGGGCATGGCCAGTCGCCTGGTCAAGTTGATGCCGAAGGATAAGCACGCGATCGACCGGCTGCACAAAATCACGCAGAAGTGGGAGCAGTTCAAGAAGAATCCAAGCGCAAGTCGGGTCTGGAACGCGCCTCCGGAGAAAACGACCCTGCGGGTGCCGATCGATATCTACCCTCGCTTCCGCAAGTTCGATCCGTCGGCAGTTGCAGACAGCGAACACTTTGAGAATTTCTCCTCCGGTTTCATTATCGCCACAGGGCTCGCTCTGCAGGGCCTCGGACTGGCCAAGATCGAAACGAACCTGTTGCCGGTAACCGGCGGCGGCGTTTTCGGGCTGCTGGGAGCCGGCAAAAAGTCACCGACAGGCAACCTTGCCTGGGGCATCGACTTGAGCAACTCCGGCCTGAAGGCAGTTTTACTCCGCAAAGAAGTCCAAGGAGAAAAGAAGGACGCCAACACGACCGTCCACATCGAAAGAATGGTTCGGGTTGAATACAAACGTCCGCTCTCGCGTGCTGACGACGCCGATCGCCGCGGTTTGATTCAAGACGCCATCGAGCAGTTCTTTGAAACGGTCGGCAACGATGTCTTTAACGACAAACGTGGCAAGCCGATCGTCTGTTTGAGTCTGCCGGCGGCGGATGTTCTGGGGCGATTCCTCGCCCTGCCTCCGGTCGAAGACAAGAAGATCCCGAAGACGGTCCAGTACGAAGTCCGGCATCAAATCCCCTTTCCGATCGAAGAGCTTTCGTGGGACTATCATGTCTGGGACGACAATCTCTCGGACAGCGAGCAGATGAACCTCGAGAGCGACGCCAAGCGTTACTGCGTGGTCGTCGCCACCAGACTGACGAAACTTCAAGAGCGTCTGGCGTTCCTTCGCGGGCTGGGCATTACGCCTAACCTGGTCCAAACCGACCAAATGGCAATCTACAACTTCTTCGACTTCGACCTCTTCTCCGACGAGTCGTATCGCGAGCAGATGGTCGACACCGAACAAGCACTGGGCATCCTCGATATCGGTTCCGATGCCAGCCACATGGTTGTCTGCAGCCCCAACTCGATTTGGTTTCGCAGCTTGGAAGTCGGAGGCGAAAACTTCACCCGAATTCTGGTTCGCCAATTGAGTCTTACGTTTACCAAAGCGGAAGAACTCAAAAAGAAACCCGATACGGCCGACGAGATCTACAAACTGTTCGACGTGGTTGAGCCGGTGCTGAAGAACATCTCGAAGGAAGCGTCACACACGCTCAACACCTACGACGGCCTCGATAAAGAACGCCTGGCCGAGATCAAGTTGATTGGTGGAGGCTCGTACATGCACGGACTGCTCACCTTCCTGCAGTACGGCAAGTTCCTCGATTCCTGATCAGGCCTCGTTTCCGATTTGACTCCGTTTCGGCGGAGCATCCTAACGGCGCATAAAAAAGGTGCGATTTGGTTTTCCAATCGCACCTTTTTTTGTTTGCTTTAAAATCGATCTGCCTGAGCTGGCCTGTCAGGCAGATGCATGGGCCTACTTGCTCTTCAGATCGAAGTCGAATACGACTTGCTCTGGGGTAACGTGCGCCCGCAGCTCCGACTTCTTGTTGTAGCGAGCTGGCAAGCGTTCTTTTTTGCCACCGCCTGGGACTTCGCTTTCTCCTGCCTCGTAACCTTCTCCTTCACCAATCGGACCGGTCGTAGTGATCCGCACCGATTTTTCGCCAGGGATGCAGCCAGCCATTTGGCTATCGAATTGCAACTTGTAATTTCCAGCTTCGTCGGTGTAGCCAAACGAAAACGTAAACGTTTTCTCGTCTTGAAACTGAACCGTTGCTCCGGCCAGCGGTTCGCCGTCCAGGGTAACCGTTCCTGAAACCGGAAGAAGTTGAACGGAGTCGTAATTGATGGATGGACCGCCGCAACCAGAAAGCGAGAAAACGATCCCGCCAAGTAGGGCAATCGTGAAGATGAATCGAGTCATGACTAAAGGTATCTCAATTAATGCAAGTGGAATGAGTGGGTTTCTGATCTCCGAGAGATCTAAAAGCAGCCAGTCCGACAAGCTTGATTGGCTCGTCGGTCCAGCTTCTTGATCGATTCCTTGTCGAAAGCTTGCTCACGTCGGCGTCGAAGCTGGACGTGAGCTGCTTTGAGGTTACCTTCGACAGCTAGTTAGAACTGGCCGGCAATTTCGTGGCCATTTCGGCTGCCTAGTCCGCGATAGGTGACGATGTCGACCGTTTCGGCAATGAATCGAACCGACCCGTCGCCCAGGGTGAACTGAGCTCCACCGGGGTGATAACTGCCAAACGCGAGTTCCATGATCACGCCTGGCTGCGTTGGGTCTAAATGAGCGTTGATCTTGGGCCAGGTCGACCCAACCCCTTCGCTGTATTCCGTGCCACCCTTGTCTCCGGGGATCGGATCCCAACCACCTGATTGCGGGCAACCAAACTGCCAGTAATCCATTCCCTGGCCATCTTTGACGTAGCTTGGGTTCGTCCAAGACTCGCCAACCACCACAGTATTCGTTGTTCCATCGGTGATGTCGGCGAATCGAATATGACTCCCGCCGTACAACGTTCCGTTGAGGTCCTGCATTTCCAAGGCAACTTGCGGCAAGCTGCTGCTAGGGATGGTCGACAAGTCGTCGCTGACTGCCTGCGATGAAGCAACACCGCGGTAACTGATAGGCACGCGGCCCGGGATGCCGCTGTTATCGATATGCTCTGGGACGGCCATGCTCGGGCAACGATACACATTGACAACGGTGCCGCATGCTCTTTCGTTGGGGCTGCCGTCGTGGTTCCAGTTTCCGGCACCTGATTCGGTAAAGATCAGTGTGTCGTAGATATTGTTTTGTTCCAACTGGGGAAGAATCGACGCGGTCCAGAGCATCTCGAGCCCGTTGAACCCGCTGGGGAACTCACCAAACACGTCATGGTAGTTGTGCAAGGCCAAGCCAACCTGCTTCATGTTGTTTCGGCAGCTCGAACGACGGGCAGCCTCACGAGCTTGCTGCACGGCAGGCAACAAGAGAGCGATCAGCACTCCGATAATGGCGATAACAACAAGCAGTTCCACCAACGTAAATGCTCGTCGTCGATGGATTGCAACAGTTTGCATCGATAGTCTCCAGCGAAAGGATAAACAGAAAGACTGGCGACAGAATCCACCCCTTCGTATGGACTAGAGATAGCCAAAGTTGGATATCTAGTCATTTCAGGTTGTGCCCTGTACTCAACAAAGTTACCAGACGGTCCCATGAGTATCTGGCAATCTGATAGGATCGGACAGGGACCAATTGCGTCGAATTGAGGGACACTTTTTGAGTCGATATTCAATAGGTCTTAACGATTTAACGTGAAAAATAAGTGGCACGCTTGATTGCCGCTACGAATCTTCACATTGCGTTTACATATCCGACGCAAAGCTACGGGAGACCACAAAACGAACGCCGAACTTACTTACGATGGAGGAAAAAGAACATACGAAAGGGTGGTCAATCAAGTCTTGCGACAATCTCAGGTCAGAGGAAAATTAAATCGATAGCTTTGAGATCGCTTCACTCACTTTTAACGTTCTCGGAGTGTGGTAACACCGCGACGAAGCGAACATCTTACCGGGGCTTCGTAAATAGAATTCGTCCTATCTGTTCAATGTCTATCAGCCCTCTCGCTCAGATCGCACTCTTGATCGAAACATCCACCGCCTGGAGCCGAGAGGTGCTGGCAGGAGTTGCGGATCGAAGTATCGAGAAAGGCCCGATCGACTTCTGGATTGAACCGCGCGGCTTTTACGAGGAAACGAGAATCCCTGCGTACTGGAATGGGACTGGAATCGTTTGCAGCCTGGGTAATGAAAAGCTGGCCAACGAGATCCGATCGCGGGCAATTCCAGCCGTTAACGTTTCCTGGTTCGGAGAGCATTCCCACCAGATCCCCAAGGTCACTTCCGATGATGTCGCTTGCGGAAAGATGGCCGCGAATTTCTTCCTGTCGCATGGCTGGAGCAACTTTGGCCTGGTCGGCAGCCCGCCTGCGTTTGGCCTGAGCCAACAGGTAGAAGATTCCTTCTGCCGCACGCTGCAGGAAGCAGGCTTTTCCGTTTCGCGGTTCGATCAAGATCCCGACTACGGCTCGTTGAACCTGGGGGATCGCGAGTCCGATATGATCGTCTGGCTGAACGAGCTTCCCAAGCCGGCCGCCATCCTGGTTTGGTCGACACTGATCGGACAAGAGATCATGCGAATCTGTCACCGCATGAAACTGCTGGTCCCCGACGATGTGGCCATGCTGGCCGTCAAGGCCGATCCACTGATTTCTCCCCTGGCCCCCAATCCCATAGCCTACATCGATCAATCTCCCCGAAAAATCGGGGCCGAAGCGCTGGATCTGCTGCTCCGAATGCTGCAAGGCGAATCGCCGCCGGAGTCGGCCACTTTGATTCCACCCAGCCGCATTGCCGAACATGCCTCGGTCGACACGGCCTTTGTAGACGATCCCCTCGTGAAAGAGGCGGTCTGCTTCATTCGCGAGAAGGTCGCCTCCCCATTGCAAGTTGCCGACGTTGCTGCCGCGGTCGCCACATCGCGGCGCGTTCTCGAACTGAGATTCGACCGCAGCTTACAGCGATCACCGGCCGATTTCATTCGGACCTCAAAACTGGCCAGGGCAAAGCTGCTACTTGCGGAATCGACGCTCAGCATTAACGAAATCGCGGAGCAAACCGGTTTCCTGCATCAAAAAACATTCCATCGTTTCTTCAAGCGCGAAACAGGCGTGACGCCAAACGAGTTTCGCTCGAACCACGGTAAATCGATCTCGTCCTGAAGCAGCGCAGGCGACTTAATGGAGCTATCTACTGCTGCATCGCGTAGATGAGAATGTTCGTAGCGATCCGGGCTGCGTCTTCTTTGACGTAGCCTTTGCACTGGAGCGAATTGCCACTTTCCATCGCACAGCTGATGTCGTTGGGGCTGAAGACAATCGCCAGGCGATCGTTCACCCACAATCCTTCCAGAACGGGGCTTGTTTCGCGCTGTACCGATTCAAGCCCGCCATCGTTGCTGCTCCGCGATTGCGGGTTATTCAGGGTCACGCTGGTGATATCAAATCCACCATAGGCATCCGACAACATCGGGTGATCAATCGGAATCGCTTTCAGTTTCGCGTCCGGAAATATCGCGGCGATCTCTCGGTGGAAGGCATCGGTGAATGGCTGGCTGGCGCAAATCGAATCGGCGAAGAGAAACCCGCCGCGCTCGATGAATTCGTGCAGATGCTTTCGCTCGGCAGCCGTGAACTTAAAGTCGCGGCGGCCATGCATGAACAAGATCGGGTAATTCTGAAACGACTCGCCGGCGAGCGTGACCATTTCTTTCTTCGTATCAAAACGCAAATCCAACTGGTCGCCTGCCACGCGAATCATATTGCCCAGCGCCGCCGCGGCATCGTCAGCGCCGCCGGTGTGCTGGATCTTGCCAATCTTCAGCACGTTGCGATCAAGCGAATCCTCGACCCCGCTCTCTCCGGTCAGTTCGACTTGTTCCAGCTTATCTTTTAGCTTTCGCCCGGTCGCGTAGGCCAAGACGTTCGCACCGATCGCGTTGGCAGCTTGAACTTGATCGCGGACTTTCTGCGAGATGCTTTCGTTCTCCAAAAAGCTCCTGCTGCCGTACAACTCCCAGTAGCAGCTCAAGTCCTTCGGCGTGTAAACAATGCTGGTTCGGCAACAAGCATCCAGGCCCCACAATGGCACGGCGTAGTCAGGATTGACCGACTGCTCGGCAAACCAGACCGGATGGTCAGGCGGCAACAGACGCAGGTTACTATCGGGCAAAATGCGTTTGAGCATTGCGCGGAAGTCACGATCGAACTTTTCTCCCCCGCAGCCCGCCTCGGCGAAGATGAAACCTCCCCCTTCAATGTATTGCCTTAACAGTTCTTCGTGCTTTTCGTTGATCTGGAAACCATCCTTTGCGCTGATCCAAAGCACTGGCGTTTGTAGCAGTTCTTCGGGCGATTGAACCGCAGCCAGGTCAATCACCTGCCAAGTCATCTTTTGCTGCCAGCGTCCTTCGACGTATCGATTCAGGTTGTTGAGATCGTGCCGATGAGGATCCCAGTCGTTGTTGGCCGCGTAGCGCAGTTTCGAGATAAGGACCGGCCGGCGTCCCTTCGCCAGAAACAATAGCGCAAAGCTGGTCGCCACGATCGGGTTGTTCTGCTCGATGATGCCGGTACCCTTCCAGGTTCCATCCAGGGAATCTTGCCAGGTAACCAGTTGGTCGGCCCCTTCGCGATACCAATCGTGTTTGCCAATAAATCTCCGACCGCTCAATCGCCCGACCCGTTCGACGCCGTACATGTAATACAGCAGCGAATTCCCGCCGCCACCGCCTTCGGACGGGTTCGTCCTGAGCGTCATGTTACGGGCCAGCCAATCGAAACCACGATCGACCGAAGAGTCTTTTTTGATTGGAATGCAACAGTCGACCGTGTCTCCCTGAATGGCAACATCTCCCTGTTCCAGCCGCTTGGTGGTAATGATCATGGAAGTGATGCCGGCACAGGTCATGCTTCCGGTGCCTGGGGAATCAGGCGTATATCCCCACGATCCGCTTGGGTTCTGCATCGAATCCCACCGTAGAAAGGCTCGCCGCCAGGTTTGCTCGCTCACGGTGGCCCCATGTTCGGCCGCTTCGTCCAAGGCCAGCAGCGCGAATTGGCTGTTACTATTGTCGCCAGAACCCTCCATGCGTTTCGGTGGTCCATAAGTCCACATCCCGGCACGTTCTCCGGAAACGGTTTGAAAGCTTTCCAAGAGAGCCGCGTTGGCTTTGATTTTTTGCAAGTCTTTCTGAGGATCGACCGCGCAAAACACCATTGTCTGTAGCGACAACGCGTAGGTCGTCTCACAGCGGATGCTGCGCAGCGCGGTCAGTGCTTTTTGAATGGCTGGATCATCCTTAGGAACGCCAGCCTCGAGAAGTGCCAAGGTTACCAGCGAAGTTACCCCGCCCTCAAATTCTGCGTAGTCTTGCCAGCTTCCGTTCTGCTTCTGAGTTTTTTTGAGATATCGAACCGCTTTGTCCATCGCATTGCGGACATCCTGGGGGGTTACGCTGCGGCGCGCCGGCCTGGGTTGTGCCTGAAGAGCCGGCACAAACAAGAAAATCGCTACAATCAAAGTGCAGCAGCTAGTGATTTTTTGCGGGAACAAGCGGAGGTTCTCCCCTGACACGTCGCGTTCGCTTCTTTTCATCATAGGTCTGGTAGCTGATCGAACAAGCAAATTGCGGGCGCGTTGTTTCGATCGGAGGACGTTTCTACAATCACTTGGCGACGGTTGACTGTTTTATTGCGTCAGAACCAAACCTTTTCCCTCGCGTAACTTACAATTGCCGAACGAGTTAACCAACCTCTCTTGTCCCCTCGCTCTTCGCAAGGGAGAGGGGACAGGAGATGATTGTCTCTTTTTCCATTCCCTACCTCATCAACACCTAGCGTCTTCTTACTAACACTGACGAATCCCATCCGAGACAAGGCGTCTATTGTGGGCAAAACCAGAAACCTGGGCGAAGTACTCCAAGAGTTCAAGCAACAACGCATTGTCATGCAGCAAGAGTTGCAGAAGGTGATCGTTGGTCAGGACGAAGTGATCGAGCAATTGTTCGCGGCCATTTTTACGCGCGGCCACTGCCTGCTGGAAGGGGTACCAGGCTTGGCGAAGACCTTGATGGTCAGCACGCTGGCCAAGGTGCTCGACATGCAGTTCAAGCGAATTCAATTCACGCCTGACCTGATGCCTTCCGACATTACCGGAACCAACGTGCTGGAAGAAGACGAAGATGGCCGCCGTAACTTCCGCTTCGTCGAAGGGCCGGTCTTTACCAACATTTTGCTGGCGGACGAAATCAACCGAACGCCACCCAAGACGCAAGCCGCATTGCTGCAAGCAATGCAGGAACGTGAAATCACCGTCGGCCGCGACACGATGAGCCTGCCCGACCCCTTCTTCACCATCGCCACGCAAAACCCGATCGAACAGGAAGGTACCTATCCGCTGCCGGAGGCCCAGCTCGACCGGTTCATGTTCAATATCATCATCGACTACCCTTCGCTGGACGAAGAAGAAAAGATTTTGATGGCCACCACGCGGCAAGAGAAAGTCGAAGTTCGCAAGGTGTTCTCGAGCCGGGCCATTCTCAACATTCAAAAGCTGGTCCAGTCGGTTGCCGTCAGCGAATATGTCATCAAGTACGTTGCCCGCCTGGTTCGAGCGACCCGGCCCCGCGATGAAGCGGCCCCCGATTTTGTTCGCCAATTGGTCGACTGGGGAGCCGGTCCGCGTGCAGGACAAAACCTGATTAACGGCGGTAAAGCAATCGCCGCCATGGAAGGCCGATTCTCCGTTGCGATCGAAGACGTCAAGAAGATCGCCATTCCGGTGCTGCGGCATCGTATCGGCACCAACTTCCAAGCCCAGGCCGAAGGAATGAACAACGTCGACGTCATCCAACGGCTGCTTGCCGAAATCCCGGAACCTAATATCGAAAAGTTTGACCGTTGACCACTGCCGAGAGTTATCTGAAGCCCGAGGTGATCCGCCAGATCTCGCGGCTCGACTTGCGCGCTCAGTTCGTGGTCAAAGGATTCCTGCAAGGTTTGCACGCCAGCCCGTACCACGGCTTTTCGGTCGAGTTCAGCGAGCATCGCCGCTACGAACATGGCGACGACCCGAAAGACATCGACTGGCTGGTATACGCCAAGACCGATCGTTACTACATCAAGAAGTTCGAGGCCGAGACCAACATTACCGGCTACTTGGTAATGGATCTGAGCCGCTCCATGGCGTACACCTATCGCCAGGAAATGACCAAGTTCGATTACGCCATCAGCCTGGCAGCCGCGCTGTGCTACTTGATGGTTCACCAGCAAGACCCGGTCGGCCTGGTCACGTTCGATACCAAGATCCGCGCCAGCTTGCCACCTAAGTCAAAACGCAAGCAGTTAGGAGACGTGTTATCGCTGCTGGCCAATTTAAAGCCCACCGGCGAGACTGACATTGGGCACAGCCTTTCGCAGCTCGCGGCCATGCTCAAGCACCGCAGCGTGGTGATGGTCTTTTCGGACCTGCTAGCCGATCCCGAAAACGTGATGCGGTCCCTCTATCAACTGAGGCATCGCAGCCACGACGTCATCCTGTTTCATATCCTGGACGAGGCCGAAGTGACCTTTCCGTTTGATGGCATGGTGGAACTGGAAGATCCCGAGACGAAGCAGCGGATGAAGGTCGACGCCAGTAACTATCGCAAAGATTACCAGGACGAAGTGAAAGCGTTTCGCGACAAGTATCGTCAAGATTGTTTTCAGGCCGGAGTCGATTACGTTGAACTCGACACGAGCATGCAGTTCGACAAGGCTTTGACCGAGTATCTCATCAGCCGCCAATCAAGGTTCTAGCCAATGCAGTTCGCCAATGTCGGCCTGCTGCTGGGAGGCCTGCTCATCGCCGTGCCGGTCATCTTGCACTTGGTGATGCGGCAGCAGCCGAAACAACTGGAATTCCCTGCCCTGCGTTTCGTTCGCCAGCGGAGCGTGCAGAATACGCGCCGGTTGCAACTGAAGCACTGGGTACTGCTCGCCCTGCGCTGCCTGGCGGTGTTGGCATTGGTCTTTGCGTTGGCTCGGCCTGGGGTAGCATCGGCCGCGCTTGGCAGATGGGTTCTGACAGGCTCGTTAGGTGTGATCGTTCTGATCGGCGTCTTTGTCTCAGCAGCCGCTTGGCTTACCGGGACCAGCCGCGTCCTGGCCTACGCGCTTACCGCCATCACGGCCGCCGTCGCGCTGGCTACCCTGACAACCGGGGTGATGGCGATGTCGGACAGCAGCGGTCCGATCGTTGGGCAGCAGGAAGCCCCGGTAGCCGCCGTGATCATTTGCGATACGTCCCCACGGATGCTGTATCGCAATCAAAACCAGACCCGCTTGGAAAAAGCGCAAGAGATGGGGATGTGGCTCACGTCGCAGCTTCCCGAAGACAGCGAGATGGCGGTGCTCGACCAACGGGCGCAAACAGCGATTTTCGCTCCCGATCGTGGCGCCGCTCGCCAGGCTCTGCAGCGATTGGAAATCACCGTCGGAGGCAAGTCGTTGATCGAGTTGACCCAGACCGCGCTCGATATGCTGAAGCAGAATCAACTCGCCCGGAAAGAGATTTATATCCTCACCGACCTGGCTGCCCCGGCCTGGGATCCTGATCAAGCCCAGCGGCTCAAATCGCAATTGGCCGAACAAGCAGACATTCCGCTCTATATCATCGACGTCGGCGCCGACGACGTGAAGAACGTCGCCATCAGTGATCTGAACCTTTCCGCCCAAAGCGTCCCAGAAAACTCCGATGTCACGCTTCAGGCCGAGATCGTTTCCGATGGAAACTCGCAGCCGAAGACGGTCGAGCTGTTTGTCGAGACGCCGGACGATCGTTTGCCGATTGTTGAAAACGGCGAACTGATTCTTCCTAAGGCAACCCGTCGAAATCGTCAGACCATTGAACTGGCCGACGGTGCTCCGCGGCAAATCACCTTTCGCCTGCCGGCCCTGCCTGCCGGAACGCATCATGGCTGGATCGAACTGGTCGGCGAAGATGGCCTGAGCGCTGACAACAAGCGGTGGTTCACCATCCAGTCGCGCATGCCCCGTTCGCTGCTGGTGGTCGAGTCCCCCAAGGCTGATGGCACTGACCTGGTCAATGCGTTGGCACCGCCCAGTTTCCGCGAAGCTGGGCGAGCTCCCTTTCATGTCGATGTTATCAAGCAAGCTGAATTAACTGCCGACAAAATGGGTGAGTACCAGGCCTTGATCTTGCTCGATCCAGCCCCGATGCCGGAAGCAACCTGGCAGGCGCTGCAGCGGTTTGTGAACCATGGCGGCGGGCTGATGATTTTTCTGGGACGTGCCGCCGTCAAAGCCGATTTCAATTCCGAAGGGGCTCAATCCGTTCTGCCCGGCAAACTGGTGCGGCAATGGCGTGCCGGCGATCGGCAGTGGTTCCTCGACCCACGCGACTATCAACACCAGGTCCTGACTCCCTTCCGCGCGATCGGAGCCAGCGTTCCGTGGCGCAGCAAACCGATCGAGCGATTCTGGTCGCTGGACGAAGTCGACAAAGACAGCAGCACCGTCGTTCCATTCAACAACGAAGCACCTGCGTTGATCGAACAGCGCATAGGCGACGGGATCGTGCTGACCTTTCTCTCCTCGATCACCGATCCTGATTGGAACGAACTATTAATCGGGCTCGACTCGTGGCCTTTCTTCGTGCTTTCGAATCAAATGGCCATGTATGTCGTGCAAGGGGGCGACCAGCACTTCAACTACATCGCCGGCGACGTCGCGACACTTGAAACGACACCCGACAACGAAACAACGACCCACCTGCTGTTTACCCCCAACAGCACGAATCCTCAGGAAGTAGTCCCGGACGCCGGCACGATCACCATTCCGTTTACCAGCAGCTTGGGAACGTATCGCGTGCGGCCACTCAGCGGCGGCGTTTCGACCGGCTTCAGCGTTAACCTGCCTCCGTTTGCCACACGGATGGACAAGGTCAGCGAAGAACAACTCGACCAGGTACTGGGCAAAGGCCGTTACCGCCTGGCCCGCAAACAGGAACAGATCGTCCGCGAACAAGGCCAGGCCCGTTTAGGCGTGCCACTGTTTCCCTGGTTGATGTTGATCGTTGTGATTGTCTTCGGCCTGGAAAACGTTTTGTCGAACCTCTTTTATCGGCCGCCGCCGGTGGAAACATAGTCTCGTGTCGTACTGGTACCTGCAACCTTTGGGCGAAAGCTATCTCCTGGTGGGGATCCTGGTTTTCGTTCTTGTTGCGCTGCTGGGCATACGGCCGAACTTCCAGGGCCTGACGCCCAGGCGACATTGGATCCTGACCGGGCTTCGCTTCGCGGTGATTCTGTTGATCGCGCTGACGCTGATGCGTCCGACCTGGGTTCATACCATTCGTGAAACACAGACGTCGCTGCTGCTGGTGCTATTCGATTCCAGCCGCAGCATGACGGTGCCTGACTCGCGCGATGGACTGTCGCGGTGGGAAGCTCAGAAGCAAACTTTGCAGAAGATGGCCCCGCAGTTGGAATCGATGGGAGACGATCTGGAAGTTGCCGTTTACCAGTTCGACAAGGAAGCCAAACGGGTCGAGTTGGAAGGAGGCGTCCTCAAAATGCCGGCCGCCGCCGATGGACGCTATACCGACATCGGCTCGTCGATCGAGCAGGTCATGCAGCAAAACATTGGCAAGAAGCTCGCCGGCGTGATCTTGCTTTCTGACGGAGCGCAGCGGGTTTATTCGCCCCAGGTCGAAATGCAGCAGGCAGCCCGTGACCTGGCCCGGCTCGAAGCGCCACTGCATACCGTGGCGTATGGCAAAGCACTCGATCCCAGCCAGGCCCGCGACGTGGCGGTAGAAACCTTGGCCGATCATTTCACCGTCTTCGTGAAAAACGAACAGGCCATCCGCACTTCGATTCGCATCCAAGGGATGGCGAACCTGCAGGTTCCGGTTCAATTGATCGTTGAAAACGAACAAGGCGAGAAAACGATCGTCGAAACGCAACAGGCCACCACGACCAAAGTCCAGGAAACGGTCGACATGGTCTTTCGCTACGCGCCGCAGAAGGCAGGCCAATTCAAGCTGAGCATCGTCGTGCCTGATCAAGATGGGGAACTGGTCACCAAGAACAACATTCTGAGCGCTTACCTGAACGTGCTGGATGGCGGGCTGAAGATCTTGTACCTGGAAGGACGTACGATCGATCGGCCGGAACAAAAATGGATCCGGCAAGTCGTCGCCCAATCGGCCGACATGGAAATCGATTTCCGCTGGATCGATCGCCGCCGCCGCGATCAATGGCCGGTCGACCTGACCAAAGAGATCGAAGAAGGCAAGTACGACGTCTTCATCATCGGCGATCTCGATTCGTCAGCGCTCAGCCGGGAAACGCTCGACTTGATTGCCAAAGAGGTTGAAGATGGCGACGGGCTGATCATGCTCGGTGGGTTCCATTCGTTTGGGGCTGGCGGCTACCAGACTACCGTCTTGCAAGACGTACTGCCGGTCGAGATGAGCCGATTCGATCGGCAAGACTTCGACAACCCGATCCGCACCGACATGCACGTTGCCGGGCCACTGAAGATCGTCGCGACACGATCCCATTTCCTTTCTTCGCTCGCTCCTGATGACGACGGCAAACCCGCTTTTGAAGCGGTACCTTCTTTGGCTGGGGCGAACAAGATCGAAGGCCCGAAACGGCGCGGCGTGACGATCCTCGAGTCGCAAAACGGTGATCCACTTCTGGTCGCTGGCGAATATGGCCTGGGCCGCACGCTGGCCTTCATGGCCGATAGTACCTGGCGATGGGTCTTGGCTGGCAAGTCGTCGATCCACAAACGTTTCTGGCGTCAGATTATTTTGTGGCTGGCCAAGAAAGATGGACTGGAAACCCGCGACGTCTGGGTTCAGCTCGGACAGCGCCGCTATGTTCCTGGAGCCCCGATTCAGTTTACGGCAGGTGCCAATTCGCAAAGCGGCGATCCCCTGCCAGGCGTTACGCTGGAAAGCTATGTGATTGATCCCGATGGCAAACGGTCGCCGATTCGTGCACTGGCGACCGAAAGCATTGTCGAAGGAACTTTCGACGCCGGAGAGCAAACGGGCGACTACACCATCGAAGTGGTCGCCAGTCAGAACGGGGCCCAGGTCGGAGTCGGCCGCGGGCGTTTCTTTGTCTATGACCAAGACCTGGAACTGAGCGATCCCTCGGCCCGTCCTTCGCAATTGGCTTCTCTCTCGGCAATCACCAAGGACCAGGGTGGCCGCATGTGGACGCCGGAAGAACTTCCTCAGCTGCTTTACGAACTTAAGAATCGCCCGCCAGAAACCGAGATCGAAGTTCAAACCAAGTGGACCTGGCCAGAGTCGACGCTCGACAGTTGGATCAACCTGATCCTGATCGTCGGTCTGCTGGGCTGGGAGTGGTATCTGCGAAAACGGTGGAGCATGGTTTAGCCATTTTCCATCGTCTATATTGGCAATTGGTTGCCGCGTTGCCTCGATTGCCAGGAGCCGCCTGCGAATGACAGATAAGTGGAGAATCTATCTAACATCGACGTTCGGCAAGCTGGCTGTGGTCCGTTTGGATATGGGCCTTGCCGCACTCGCTCCTGAAGCGGACAAAACTGTTCTGCTGGGTTTGAAGATCAAATTGATCGATCCCGACGACCGGGGTTTTCCGCGTTCTGGAGAATTCGAGACGCTTCGCCAGATCGAAGAGAAACTGAACGATCTGCTGCGCACCGAAGGGAATACCACCTATCTCGGCTGCCTGACGGTGAACGGTACCAGCCATTATTTCTACTACGGGTCCGCGGCCAAAGATTTCACTGAAGCGGTCCAACAGGTGATGCAATCGTTCAATGCGTACCAGTGGCAATGCGCGGAAGACCCTGACCCGCAGTGGACTTTCTACCGGGAAGCTCTCTATCCTACGCCCTACGAATTGGAGTCGATGAATAATCGCGATCAGTTGATGCAACTAGCAAGGCAGGGTGACAACCTGAATCAGCCCAGGATGATTCTGCACTGGGCATCCTTTCTGACCGAAGCTGCCCGGAGCGAGTTCGTTGAGAGAATTGGCGAGCAAGGGTTCGAAGTCGACAGCGTCTATGGCTTTGGCGAGCACCAACTTCCTCATCCATTTGGTATTTGCTTTGGACGTATAGAATCACTCGCTTTAGAAGGCGTCACGAACACGACAATCGGCCTAAAAACATTGGCGGCGGAGTGCAAAGGAACGTACGACGGCTGGGAAACATCGATCGTGAAACAGTAGCCGCCATTCAAAACCCGCCGGAACTCAACTGGAACACGAAGTAGTTGGGGCCCTCGAGCGTGACTTTCTTGATGAGTGTCCCTTCCTTCTCGTAGACCTTCGGGACATACGTTTTGGGTGGCGGGATGCCTTCCCCTTTTTCAACCGATTGGACCATTTGGCCGGCCCCAGGTTGCTGTGAAACGAACTTTACGAAGTAATCGCCCGGCTTCATCCGCCGATCCGATGTGAATTCAAATGCCCCTTTTGTCACGTTGGTGGAGATTTCCCTTCCACCATCGACCCCCTTGGGCTTGAAGGTAATCACGGCACCGTCCAAAGGATGCCCGTCTAGAAAAACCTTGCCAGAGACCTTGCTGACCGATGAACTACAGCCGGTAGCCAGAAACGCACACATGGACATCGCCAGCGCAACGCTCGCGGCCCGATAGATCATCATCGCAAAAAGTCCTTCGTGGTTCTAGGGTTATGCATTCGGCGGCAGCTTACGTTAAAGGCCTCCGGCTAGATTCTAGACCTGCCAGCAGGATGGCGGGAACCTGATCCGCAGTGGCTTAACGCGAAGTTAAAACTCGGAGCCAATCTGCCCAATCTAAGACCATATGGTTGATACAGAGTATCAATATCGTTATAGTTGGCGAAATGGTAGCCAGTGTCGACGACACGAGCCAGGTTTTATCACGGTTCCCTTGCTCCGTATCGCTCGAGTGATTTTTGCATGAACAACGCCAACGAAGATCCTTCCGAAAAACTCGCCGCGTCGCCGGGGCACACAGCGGTTCCGGGCTCGCCACTCAGCAAGCGAACCATTCCCTCCGAAGACATTCTGGCCGGGGAGAAAGAAATCTGGATCCAACACGGCGAAGCTATCTACCGGCTATGCGAGACCAAATCGGGCAAGCTTATTCTGCAAAAGTAGTCTTCGACTGCCTGGCGAGCAGTTCTCGGTTGCCGCGTAATCTCTGGCGGTAATATTGCAGGCCTGGAATGAAGAAGCTGCCGGCCGAAACGACGCCGAACAGTAAGTGGGCGATGTCTGGATAGAGGGCCATCGGAAAGCTGCACGCGAACAGAGCAAGCGCCTGAAAGTAAAACAATCCGGTCAGAATGCCACCTTTGATCAGGAAGATCATGCCGGAAATGATCGCCAGTAGCGGCGAGAGAGCCAGCGGCGGCAAATCAAGCAGCCATTCGATCGGGAACAGCAACGCCACGCCGATCAAGCCCGAGCCCCAGACGTGGGCGATCTGCCGCTCGACGAAGGTGACCGGTCCCATTCTTCGCCGCAACCACCAGAAGCAGGCCGCCCAGATCCCTGAGATCACCGTCCAGATGCCGACATAATGCCAGCGATTGGTATCGTGATTCCACTGCAGAATCTGCGTCAACACACAACAGATGAACAAGACCAGGCTGTGCCACATCCACAGCAAGCCCCAGTTCTCTAACACATGGGCATTGTGCGTTTCGCGAAACAGTCGCGACACCACCTGCAAGAATTGACCGCTACGTGCCGAGATTGCTTCGTCGTTCAAATACGCTTCCAGATCACGGCCAAGCAGTTCCGCGCTGGGATAGCGCAGGTCGATCGGTTTCTGCATGCACCGGAGCGTGATCATTTCGAGGTCGCGGTCGACCCGGGGGTAAACCTCGTGTGGCATCGGGGGATCTTGTTCGAGAACCTTCAGCAACACATCGACCGGCGTACGACCTTGAAACGGCGGTTGTCCGGTCAGCATGGCGAAGAGGATCGTACCTAGTCCATAAACATCAGAAGCGACGCCGACGGCACCTCGATTGCCGCTGGCTTGCTCAGGTGCCATGAATGCCGGCGTACCGAGAATCGCCCCGCTACGCGTGATGCTGTCGACATCGCTGGTAACCTGTTTCGCCAGGCCAAAATCGGTCACGACCGGGTGGCCGTTTTTGTCGATGAGGATGTTCGAAGGCTTTAAATCGCGGTGCAAAATACCATGTCGATGAGCCTCGTGAACGGCACTCGCCACGACTCGCATCAACTGAGCCGCCTCTTTGCCCGGCATCGGTCCCCGGGCCAATCGCTCGGAGAGCGTTTCTCCTTCGATGTACTTCATGCTGAAGTAATATCGCCCGTCGCGCTGGCCAACTTCGTATACCGGCACAATACCTGGGTGACTCAATCGGGCCGCCGACTCGGCTTCGGCCAGGAAGCGAGTCAGTTCGTCTTCGGACGCCAGCTGCGCCTTGAGAATCATCTTCACCGCGACCGTGCGATTCAAGCTGACCTGGCGGGCTCGGTAAACGACCCCCATGCCACCGCGGCCGATTTCTTCCAGCAGTTCGTAATCGCCAAATCGCACCGGCAGTTTCAGCTGCGAAAGCTTTTCCGGAATCGGCCGTTCATCGGCGGCGGGCTGGGTAACGGACAGATTCAATGCGACCGCATCGGCCAGCATGACGGCGCCCCAGACTTCTTTCAGATCGTCCGCCAGATGCGGATGCTGTTTGATTACGTCTTCCAGATCGACTGGCTCGCCTCGCTGCACGCGCTCGGTCAGTGCGTCCAGCAATTGGGCCAGTTGCTGGTCGCGTTGATCCTGATCGATCGCCATGCTGAGAAGACCCAAGAAGGGAAGAGAAACTATTCGTCGACGGCGGTTGGCCCCAGCAGTGTTCTCAAGCGGCGAATGGCCCGCAAGTAACGCATGCTGGCGGCGGCCGGAGTCAGATCGAGCGCGGCGGCGACGTCCTGATTCGAGAGCTGCTCGAAGTGCCGCATGATGACGACTTCTCGATCTTGTTCGTCCAGTTCTTCGATCGCGGCTTGAAAGCGAATGTGCAGTTCCTGCATCGTAGCCGCCGCCCCAGGCGTGGTGTTGTTATCACACAACTGGGCAGCCAAATCGACCGAGGACTGGTCCATATTGAAGCCGACGTTCATATTCTGTTCGCGGTCGACACTTCGCTTCCCACTCGCTCGATGGCGGCGGTGGGCGTCGATGATGCGATCCTTCGCCATGTGCCGCAGCCACAGATGAAACGGCATTTTGGGATTTTCCAGATAGCTGGCCAGCCGCCGATTGGCATCGACCAAAACTTCCTGGACAATGTCACTGGCATCGACACGTTGCTGGATCCGTTTGTCCAGCCGCATCTCGATCATTCGACGAAGCGAATCGCGATGGCGCTTCAAAAGGGCCTCCCGAGCGGCTTGATCGCCATTTCGGGCCCCTTCCAGAAGCTGCTCCGTTTTGTCGGTTTCGGGCCACATATTGTTATTATTCTGAATCGAGGGGGGCGTCAGCAAGCCACACGGGTCGATTTCCAGGGCATCCAGACCGGCGTTAACCCATAAAACCGGCCAATCTGGTGTTAATACGGCCCCATTCTGTTAAAAAATCGTTGCCTGCCTCGAATCGATTTGGCAGGTTACCTCGTCTAAGTCAGCGTAAGGGCCCATAGTGGAGCATCCGCGTCATGCAAGCAGTTCCCCCCCAGCGGGCACGTCTGGGGAGATGCTGGAGTCCCATTTTTCGGGTCTTCACGGGGAGCTATTGGGTACGCTGTACCACCTTTTGGGCAATATGGACGACGCACACGATTGCCTGCAAGAAACCTTTATCAAGTGTTGGCGTCACCGAGAACAATTACCCGAAATTGAGAATGTAAGGGCTTGGATCTTCCGCATTGCCGTGAATACGGGACGCGACATGCGGATGACTGCCTGGCGGCGGAAACGTCAAGCACTGGGGGATCAGGAGCAAGATGTCCCCAGCAGCGAGGCCACCCCGGTCCACCACGCCCAAAGGTCCGAGCAGATGGAACGTTTACGGCTTGCCGTATTAGAGCTCCGCGATGAAGAACGGGAAGTATTCCTGCTTCGTCAGAACGGTGACCTCACCTACGAAGCGATCGCGGAAACGCTATCGATTCCGCTTGGCACCGTCAAAACTCGAATGAGAATGGCACTGTCCAACCTCAGACAACACTTGGCCCCTGCCGAGCAGCCACGCAAAACCCCTTTATAAATCACTCAGCAGATATAACCACTCAACGGAAATAAACTCAGCCACCTGGCAGCTACGAACGAAACGATGGACGATCGCGAACAAATCCGGCAGCAGATGCTGGAACTGATTTATGGCTTACTCTCGGACCAAGAGTCCGCAGAGTTGGTCCAGCGTATCAGTTCCGACGGCGTGCTGGCGCGCGATTATGCCGAGTTGAAAGAGCAAACCGAACTTCTGGCCGAAGTTGCCAAAGTCCAAGTGCCGGTGCCGAGTTACGATCGTTGGAAGAAAGCTGCCGGCGAACTGGACGAGAAACCGACACCCAAAAAATCTGCGTCCCAAAAGCCAGCGACAGGCTGGGCATCGCCTACGCTGCAATTGTTCGCCGCGCTGGCCGCCTGTTTGCTAATCGCCGCCCTGGCCTACCCGATGGTGTCGATCGATCGCCAGGAAGAAACGATCGCGTTGGCCAATCAGGAAAAATCATTAGCCGGAGACTTCTTAGCCGTTTCAGTTACCGGCCCGTCGCTCATGGCGGCTGAAGTCCGCAACGACTTCTTCGTTTCGATCGAGAACGCCGCCGCCGAGCCGGTCGATGCCGATGTCGAATACACGTTCAAATCTCCCCAGGGCGACACGGTCTACTATGGTCTGACCAAAGCCGTCAATGGCCAAGTCGTCTGCCAGATTCCGCCGGACGAAGTTTCCAGTGCCGCCAAGCTGGAAGTGGTCGCCCGCAATGGAAAGACCAGCAGTCAATTGGGGCTCGACCTGAAGGTTGCCCCGCCCAAGCCAATCGCCATCCTGCAAACCGACCGTGAAATGGCCGAACCTGGCAAGCCGGTAAACTTCCGGGCCGTCGTGCTCGATCCGCAGACCAACCGCGACCAATCGGCTGAAGTCGATTTCGTCTGGGGTACATCCAACCGCCGTCAATTAAGCCGCATTGCTAGCGCTGAAAAGAGAACACTCAACGGCGTTGCCCAAGGCCAACTGAAGATTCCAGCCGAAGACCATTCCCCCAATGTCGAACTGGGCGTTCAAAGCTCGCAGCTGCAAAACAGCTTCGAACAACGAGCGTTACCGGTCGTCGACCAGCGCATCAACAACAAAGCGGAGTACTTCTTCGAGAACTCTCGTCGTTACAAAGACGCCTACGGCCGTCGCTTCACCGGCGTGGCCCAAGCCGCCAAACCAATGTCGCAACTGGAAACCCGGCCCGAGGGAGGCAACCTGGTTGCCGGAGTGCAGAACCGACTGCTCTTCCTGGCCAACAGTGATCGAGCTTCCAAGCCCGCCAAACCAGGTTTTCCGGTACTTCGCGGAGCCGAGAAGAACAAGCAGAAGGTAACCACGTCGGAAAACATGAAGCAGCAGTACGGCTACTTTGATTTCACGCCTGAGCCATCGCTGCAGTACACATTGGAAGTCACCGAAGAAAGTCAGCCGCCCCTTCAACAAACGATCTCCCAGGCCCAACCCTTGCCGGCTGCTATGCAAGTCAACAACGGCGTCGCACGGGCCGACGAGCCGCTGGAAGTCGACGTCCGTGTCGCCCAGGCCAACACCACGTTAGCCCTGATCGCCAGCGACGGCCAAAACACGATTGGGCATAACCTGTGGGACGTCGGCGTGAACGCGCCGATCACTCAGCCTGTGCAATTGGACCTGCCCACCGAAGCCGTCGGCGCACAGCGTTTGCAGCTCTATGCATTGCCCAATGACGAAAATAAAAGCAAGGGGAAAGAGCCTGAGTTGATCGCCGAGCGAATTATCTATCGCATTCCCGTTCAACGATTCGATGTTGACGTCGAAGGCCTGCCGGAAATGGCCCAGACTGGCGACACGTTCCAGTTGCACGTCAACGTGTCGGACGAGTATGACTCGCCGGTCCAAGCAACGCTTGGCGTCCAGATGGAAAGACTCTCGGACGTCCTGCCGGAGTCGCGTCAGCCGTTGGGCCTTGAAGGAGAATTGTTCCTCAACCGACGAGTTCAGGTTTCGCCAGCGGCGGAATCGTTGCCCGATAACATTCGCGAACTCGAAAAGGACTCTGTCTGGTTCGATCAGGTCTTGGCCCTTTCGACCTGGAAAGATGAACCGCAATCGAACGACGCCAACAGCACGATGCTTGCCGCCGGTGAAAAGTTCGGCATGGCCCCCCAACATGCTTCGCTGCCGGTCATGCGTCAAACCAACAAGCGGGCAGTCCAGTCCGACTATCAGCAAGCGATCGCCGCCCTGCATGCCGACTGGGAAAACCGCCTGGAATCGATTCGCCAGACTTCTAGTTGGATGCTATCGGTTGCCGGCGTGGTTCTGGCTGTCTGCTTGATCGGGCTCGCATTGCTGCAAGGAAGACCGAAGGTTGGCATCTGGGGTCCTGGCCTGGTCGTGGCTGTCGGTGCGATTTTGTGGGGCATGGTCTCGCTGAATCTTGCCCTTCCCGAGTTTTCCTCGACGAGTGGCGACGCCGAGATGGTCGCGATGAATAGTCCTGCCCCGACGGCATCTCCCCCCATATCTGCCTCAGAGAGCGCGCCTCACGACGAAGAATTACACGATTCCAAGCCCTTCGATTCGAAATGGAATGGACAAGCCCCAGCGATGGAACAGCCCCAGGAAGCCAACCTGGCTGATCGTACGCGTAAGAACGAACTGCAACCGGTTGCCGACTATCAACGCAATGCCCATGCAATGCAGCCTGCCCAGGTCGAACTGAAAGCCGCCAATCTGGCCGAGGCCAAAGTTCTTCAGGAAAAGTCGCTCCCTGCCATGGGAGGAGGCATGGGCGGAATGGGTGCTGGCGGTGCTCCAGGGATGGGAATGATGCCTCTACGAGTGCAAGCAATGTCGAAAGCCCAAGACGCGAATAACGATTCCCAAGAAAAGCTGCTCGAAACCGAAAATCTCGAAACGCTACGGCGAAACTTCGCTCCCCAGCCAATCCTCTGGCAGCCGCGGCTGATGACCACTCCGCAAGGCCAAGCCACCCTCTCGGTGCAACTGCCAGACCAGCCGGGGCGATATCGACTGCTAATCGATGCCCACGGTAGCGGCCGCTTGGGAACGCTCGTCCGCTATATCGACGTTGCCCCCGCCATGCCTCCGGCAAGCGAGAAGACGCCTCCGGTCGAAAAGAAGGCCGCCAACTAGCCTGCTGCGAAAATCTGAATGGGCGGTCCTCTCTTAACTGGTTAGCCTAGGTTGCTCGCAACCTGGGCTAACCGATATCGTGGACAACCGTGCGATCCCCAGGCCTGCGGCTTGTAGTGGTTCTGACTCTTGTAGCGACTTTGCCTCGCCGATGCCGTGTTAATTCCAGGGAACGGTTCTCACGCGTGCTTACCCGCGGTGGAAACTAAAGAAGTTTCCCCCCATTGCGTCTGGAAAGCATTTCTGTGGATCTACCTGTCTGGCAAGTCATCCTGCTGGCGATCGTGCAAGGCATTGCCGAGTTTCTGCCGATCAGTTCGTCAGGGCACCTGGTTGTGCTGGCCACGCTGCTTGGTGCCAGTGCCGAAAAGTTTGACCTGGTCGAACTCAATATCGTGCTGCATGCCGGCACGCTCGGTTCGATTCTGGTTGTCTATCGCCGACAACTTTACGAAGCGCTGACCCGAGATTGGCGGCTACTGTTTCTTTTGTGCGTTGCCACGATTCCGGCGGTGATTACCGCCCTGCTGCTGAAAGCGACCCACGCCGATTCACTGCTCGAATCACCGCTGGTGGCTGGTATCTGTTTGCTGATAACCGGCGGAATCCTGCTTCTTTCGCAGCGGCTCAGTCAGCACGAGCAAGCCTACAACGCGACCTCCTGGTGGCAGGCATGGTGGATCGGCTGTGCCCAGGCATTGGCAATCTTGCCAGGTATTTCTCGTAGCGGTTCGACCATTTGCAGCGGCCAAGCACTCGGGCTTTCCCGCGAGGCAGCCGCCACGTTTTCGTTTTTGATGGCGGTTCCCGCGATTCTGGGTGCCATCGTTCTGGAACTCGCCAAGTCGCTCACCAAATCACCGGAAGCTTCCTCTGCCATGCCACCCTGGTTATTGCTGCTGGGGGCGTTGGTCTCGTTCGTTGTCGGCTGGAGGGCACTGCTGATGCTGCTGAAGATGGTTCAGCGAGGCCGACTACACTGGTTTGCCTGGTGGTGTTTCGCGGTCGGCTTGTTTGTGATCGTCTGGCAGACGACGATAGGGTAAGACCTATCACCTTTCGATCGTGCCGCATGCCATGCAACTGTCAGAACTTCACCAGCAACTGCTTAGCCACAATACGTCAACCGACGCTTACGCCGAAGCGGTCGTCCATGCGCTACTGCAAGGTGCCATTGCACTTCAGGCCAGCGATATCCATTTGCAGCCAACAGCCAGCGGTCACGACCTGAAGCTGCGCATCGATGGCGTCCTGCAACCGCTAGGCAGTATCCCTCGCGGCGAGAAGACCGACGTGGCCGCGCGTTTGAAGATTCTGGGCGGGCTTCTTACCTATCGCACCGAGATCCCCCAAGAAGGTCGAGCCGCCGAGTTGGCCTTCGGTCAAGAAATCCGCATCAGCACCTTCCCTGCCTTGCATGGCGAACGGGTCGTCGTCCGCATCTTGTGGCAACAGAAAACACTGCATCAACTCGACGACCTCGGATTGCCTAAAGCGATCTCCACCGACTTAGCCGCGCTCTTGCAGGAATCGTCTGGCATGATCTTGATTGCCGGTCCGGCTGGCAGCGGTAAATCGACCACCGCGTACGCCTGTTTGCGGCATATCGCGGAGTTCGAGCAAGGCGGGCGAAGTATCGTCACGCTGGAAGATCCGATCGAAACCGAAATCCCTGGCATCTCGCAAAGCCATGTTCGCCCATCGGCCGGCTTCGACTTCGCCACCGGTTTGCGTAGCCTGATGCGGCAAGATCCCGAGGTGATCCTGGTGGGCGAAATCCGCGATCCCGAAACCGTCGAAACCGCGATGCAGGCCAGTCTGACCGGGCAACTGGTTCTCAGCACATTTCACAGCGGCTCAGCATCCGAAGCGATCCGGCGGCTGATCGACCTGGGCATTCCGACTTACATGATTCAGAGCGGACTGCTGGGTGTGCTGCATCAGCGTCTGGTTCGCACGCTGTGCGATTGCGCTTCGCCGTGTGACGAAGAGAACCGATTCGGTTTTCAACTGGAAGACATGCGACAACCGGTCGGCTGCGAGAAATGCCGCGGCACCGGTTATCTCGGGCGAACCCTTTTGGCCGAATGGTTAGTCCCGCATCGCCATCACATTTCGCAGCGCGCACTCGACTCGGCCACCACCGCCAACATCGAGGCCTGGGCGACCCAGGCTGGCATGGCAACCCGCTGGGTCCAGGCCGAAGCGATGCTGACCGCCGGCATCACCAGCCCGGCTGAAATCCGCCGGGTGCTGGGCTTTCGTGATGATCCATCAACCGCCGGGGTTGGCATCGATCTCCCTTAGGGTGCGAGCAGCGAAGCGCATCGCACCAACTGCGGTTTCCAGCATCAATCCAACGGTGCGATACGTTCGGCTTCGCCTCTCTGTTCGCACCCTACGATATTGTGATTATTAGGCCGGGGCTGGTTCAGGCGTTGGCGGGGGCGATTGCTTCTGCACGACCATCGTATCGATGATTCCGGCACCGCACGCATCGCCGTAAACGTTGACCGTCGTTCTTAGTCGATCGAGGAACCAGTCGATTGCCAGGATCGTCCCGATGCCGGTCAGTGGAAGCCCGACAGCCTGCAACACGATCACCATCGTCACGAGGCCAGCTTCCGGAATGCCTGCCGCACCGACGGCCGCCAGAGAAGCGGTCAAAAAGATAATCACCAAGTCGGCAAAGCTCAGGTCGATGCCCAGCGTCTGCGAAATGAAGATCACGGCGACCGCTTCATACAGCGCGGTGCCATCCATGTTGATCGTCGCCCCCAGCGGAAGCACGAACGAAGCGGCTCGGTTCGAGACCTTGTTGTTTTCTTCGACACATTCCATCGTGACTGGCAGCGTTGCCGCGCTGCTGGCCGTGCTGACCGAAGTGAGCAAGGCCCGCAGCAAGTTGAACGTGTAGGTCAATGGATTACGTTTGCCCAAAAAGGCCAGCAGCAGCGAAAGGACAATCGAGTGGAGCAGTAGCCCGATGATCACCGTCCCGACGTACCAGCCGATGGCATGCAATTGCTCAAGAAAACCAGCCGCGCCGCCATTCTTGGCGATGTTCGAAGAGACCAGCCCGAAGATCCCGACCGGCGCAAACATCATCACCGCATGCACCATCTTCATCACCGCTTCGTTGCAAACGTTAAAGAAACGGATTACCAGCATCCCTTCTTCCCCTAGCGTCGTCAGCGATCCGCCAAAGACAATCGCGAAGACAATCAGCGCCAGCACGTTGGTATTGGTGGCCGCCAGAAACAGATTGGAAGGAAACATGCCGCTGCCTGGGTCTCCTTCGCGTCCTCGGAAGACGTCAAGGAAGACTTCCATCGTCGTCTGTCCTTCTTTCGCTTCGACCGATTCGGTGCGATACGCGAACGTGTCATCCGCCGAGTCTCCTGGCTTGATCACAATTACCAGCAAGATGCCGATGAAGACCGCGATGCAGCCGGTGCCGAAGTAATACAAAATGGTCGACAGCCCGACCCGGCCCATCTTGCGGATGTCGCCCAGCGACGTGATCCCGCTGATCATGCTGGTGACCACCAAGGGAATGACCAGTAACTTGAGCACCTGTAGAAACAGGTCGCCGCAGAATTCACAGAAGATCCAAACCGTTTGCGCGAGTCCCAGTTTGCCTGCTTTCTTATCCGCTTCGACCAGAGCGACAATCTTCTTCGTATCGTCGATCCGTTTCTGAATGGTCGGTAGTTGGCCATCAAGCCGGTCGGCCTCTTTGGTAAGCCGCTGGACTTCCTGCGGATCTTTGGCTTTGTCGGCCTGGTCGCGGAGCTTGGCGGCGTCGTTCTTCTTTTGCTCGATCGTCGCTTCGAGCCGGGTCAACAGCTTTTCAGGTCCTTCCGATGCCAACCACATCGATCGGCCATAAGTCAGGCCCAGCAGGACGCCCAGAAAGATCCCCACCAGAATCAGAATCAACCCGCGCATGCTGTTGTCATGCGAACCGGTCGAGTTGGTTTCGTTCGACGTGGTGTCGGTCATGGTGCTGCTCCCTCAAGTCGCTCGGCCGTTTGGATAAGTGTCCGCCTAAGATAACCGACCCAGGGAGGGTTAACCCAGCGATTCCAGTAACAAATTCGCACGGAGATCATAGTTCTGGGGGAATCACTCAATTTAAATCGCAAGTTGCTGGGCAGATTTCTCTAGCAAAAAAACTAAGCCTGGACGTATAATTACCATAGACAAACCCCTAAAGGACGATACTTCCCCCAAATGGCCAACCCGTCCCTTCCACGGAGTGGAAGGGAATGATCCCTGATTACGGAGATGAATCACGATGAAATTGCTATCCATATTGGCGTCGATTGCTGCCATGTGGTGCCTGTTAGGTGCGATCATCCTCGGCCCTGGCATCCTGGTTTATCCACTGGCCTGGGTCGCAGTCGTCGCTATTCTGTTCGGCCTGCACAAGCTGGTCGGCCCCTCTCACATCCACCTGGAAAACTAAGCACTAATTAGCGCGGTTAGCCTCAAACTCAGCGCCCCACTGTTCGCCAACCGAAGCTCCCACCGCAGGCTTGTCGCCCTTGACGAGCCTGCGGTGGATTTCTTACCCCCTTATGAAATTCTGGGGAATTTCCCTGCTCGCTCTTATCTGAGGCATCTTTCTGTACCTAAGATGCGACTTACCGGCTCGATCCTGGCCCTAGGAGACGCGCCCGGACGCTTCTTCCATGATCCCCTTAGGCGGCTTGTGCATCAATTTAAGGGGCCGTATAATCGCCTTCTCTGGAGAAGTCTGCTTTGTTTCTGAGAAAATCTCACAGCGCTTCGCCAGAGCTTCTGAGCACGAAAGCGGTGCCCCCTTCGGTACCGCGTGGATGCGTGCTATAACGCCGAGACACACCCCACTCGGCGCGATCTTCAGGGAAGATGTCTGAAGGACGATCCTCAAAAGATCGAAATTACCCAGATCATAGATAGCGGCGAAACGATCGCTGCTCACCGAGTTACCCCCTCAGGAGAATACGTACCGTGGCAGTAAAGGTTGCAATCAACGGTTTTGGACGAATTGGTCGGCTTACGTTCCGCAACATGATCGCTCGTCCTGAGGAATTCGAGGTCGTCGCGATCAACGACCTGACCGACAATCAAATGCTCGCGACGCTGCTGAAGTACGACAGCACGCACCGTCGCTTCCCTGGCACCGTCGACTTCGATAGCGAAGGCCTGACGGTCAACGGCAAGAAGATCAAGGTTCTGGAAGAACGCAACCCAGCCAATCTGCCTTGGGGCGATCTGGGTGTCGACGTTGTGATCGAAAGCACCGGCGTGTTCACCGGTCGCAAGACAGCTGAAAAGCCTGGCTACGATTCGCACCTGGACGCTGGTGCCCGCAAGGTGGTCCTGTCGGCTCCGGCCAAGGACGCTCCGGATCTGACCTGCGTTCTGGGCGTGAACGATAGCGAACTGACCGCCGACATGACGACCGTTTCCAACGCCAGTTGCACGACCAACTGTCTGGCTCCGGTTGCCAAGATCCTGAACGATACGTTCGGTATCGAAAGCGGTCTGATGACCACCATCCACGCCTACACGAACGACCAGAACGTGCTGGATCTGCCTCACAAAGATCCTTACCGTGCTCGTTCGGCCGCTCAGAACATCATTCCAACCTCGACCGGTGCCGCCAAGGCCGTTGGCCTTGTGATTCCGGCCCTCAAGGGCAAGTTGACTGGTATCGCCATGCGTGTTCCGGTTCCGACCGGCAGCGTGGTCGACCTGACCGCCAATCTGGCCAAATCGGCAACCGCCGAAGAAATCAACGCCGCCATCAAGGCCGGTGCTGAAGGCCCGATGAAGGGTATTCTGTGCTATACCGAAGACCCGATCGTTTCGTCCGACATCATCGGCGATCCGCACAGCTCGATCTTCGCGGCTCCGTTCACCGCCGTGATCAGCGACAAGCTGGTTAAGGTCGTCTCGTGGTACGACAACGAAGCTGGCTACTCGGCTCGTACCGCCGACCTGGTCAAAACGCTGGGCGCGATGTAATCACCTGGTGGCCTCAAAATCATCAAAACCCTCGGATGCGGCAACGCTCCGAGGGTTTTTTCATGCGCGCACTGCCTTCAAGGTATGCTTGCCCTGGGGAAATCGGCGGGAAAATTTTGCCTCACCGATTCGCTTTGACACAGGAGGCCGAATTTCCGATTATTGAGTAATCGCAAATGCTCGCGATTCTCACCTTAGCCGTTATTGGCTCCTCGCTTTCCTGTTAACGCAAATGCTCGGCGTCGCCATGAATAAGAACATCATCCTAGGGGCTGCTATCGGCCTGTTTTTCGGATTACTCCACGCACCTGCCATCGGCCAGGCCGCCGAATCCCCATCGGCCAAGCTGCCGCCGCCGATCCAGGGGGACAATCCGGCGATGGTGACTTCCGAGTTCATCTATCCCGCGGATAACTCGCCGACCCCGCAGTGCCATGCTTCCACCATCGTGGAAACGCCCAATGGCTTGGTCGCAGCTTGGTTTGGCGGGACGGCGGAAAAGAATCCCGACGTCGGAATTTGGCTGTCGCGCAAAACCAGCCAAGGTTGGACCGACCCCATCGAAGTCGTCAACGGCGTCCAATCGGACGAGACCCGCTATCCGACCTGGAACCCGGTCCTGTTTCAGCCGAAGGAAGGCCCATTGATGCTGTTCTACAAGGTTGGCCCGAGTCCGAGCCGCTGGTGGGGCATGCTGACCACTTCGTCCGACAACGGCGCGACCTGGTCCGAACCGAAGCGGCTGGGCGAAGACAAAGCAATCGGCAACCTGCTCGGCCCAGTCCGCAACAAACCGATTCAACTGGCCGATGGCACGATCATCTGCCCTTCCAGCACCGAGCACAAAGGCTGGCGAGCGCACTTCGAGGTAACCAAAGACCTGGGCAAAACCTGGGAAGTGATCGGGCCGATCAACGACGCCAGCATGTTCAACACGATCCAGCCGAGCATTCTGACCTATGCCGATGGCAAGATGCAGATCCTTTGCCGTACCCGCGAGAACGTCCTGGCAACCGCCTGGTCCAACGATCAAGGCAAGACCTGGACCTCGTTCTCGGCCACCGAGCTGCCCAATCCCAACTCCGCGACCGACGCCGTGACTTTGGCCGATGGGCGTCAGCTGTTGGTTTACAACCACACGGTTCGCAACGGCGATTTCCCCGCCGGCCGCAACATGCTGAACGTTGCCATGTCGGAAGATGGCCAGAAATGGCACCCGGTCCTAACGCTTGAACGACAACCGGGCGAGTACTCGTATCCGGCAGTCATTCAAACCTCCGACGGCAAGGTGCACATCACCTACACTTACCGCCGCGAAACAATCAAGCATGTGGTGCTCGATCCGGCGAAGATCAAGATTCCGGTCGCCAAACCGGTCAACTAGAACGGTCGCAAATTCGTTGCCGGAATGAAATCGTCTTGAGACAATACAGATAAGATTAACTCTTCTCTGCATGCGAGGCCGGCACCATGGATTTTGAAGCGACCGAACCAAGAAGCCCCGTTGACTGGACCACACCGCTTTTGAAGTTGGCCATCGTCTCGATCGGACTGGGGCTCTTCGCCATCTTTCGCGTCTCGATCATCCTTGGCTTGTTGCCATACTTGCAGTTGCTGCCCGGGATCATGCTGGCTATCTTCGCCATCGGAATCATCCAGCCGCGACGCAAAGCTCTGATTTGCTGCCTGATCGGCCTGGCAGTCGGCCTGACCTTCACCCCGGTTTTTTATGCTTCGCCTGTTCCCCGCCGATGGTATTTGTACCTGGAAGACTTCGCGGCATCTCGTGCATATGACAGTCTCCCATTGCTGGTGAGCGTAGTCGTATCCATCATCGGCGCCCTTATCTGGATCGCGTTCTTCCCATCGCCCCGTCGAGAAAACGCGAATTCGTAGGGTGTGAGAAGTGAGGCGAAAGCCGAACGGATCGCACCATCTTTCAAGGTTGGATACCGCATTTGGTGCGATGCTCTTCGCTTCTGACACCCTACAGCTAACTGAGGTTGAGACTTCGCTGGCGACTCTTCGTATCCGCCAAACGTCCTTGGGCCATCTCGACGTATTTAAGCGACTGGTCGATGCCAACATAGCTGCGGCCCAGTCGCTGGGCGACGACTGCCGTGGTGCCGCTTCCCAGAAAGGGATCGAGTACGACGCCATCGGCCGGGCAAGTCGCGTTGATGCAGGTTTCGACCAGCGACTCAGGGAAGACGGCGAAGTGGGCGTCGCGGAATTTCGAGAGCGAGATCGACCAGACGGTTCGCTTATTGCGTCCCTTGGGATGAAAGGCCTGATCCCAGCGGGCATCGTGCAGGTTACTGCTGCCACCATTCTTGCCAGCTTCCGGCGTGCTACCGCGGCGATGGAAGTGATTGCGGCCCCCCTTCATCTTGCTGTTCTCGCTGAAGGTGACGTGCGGCTCGCGAATGGCATCGGCGTCGTAGAAGTACTGGTTGTTTTTCACCAGCAGAAAGACATACTCGTGATCGGTCGTCGGTCGGGTCTTCACGCTGCTGGGCATCGCGTTCGGCTTGTGCCAGATGATGTCGCTCCGCAACTTCCAACCATCGGCCCGCAGCGCAAGCGCCACTTGCCATGGCAAACCCAGCAGTTCGCCGTCGAGGTATTTGTCTCCCAGCACCAGCCACAAAGCGCCGGTCGATTTGAGTGACCGACGAACTTCCGCGAAGACATCAACCAGGCTTCTCACGTACTCTTCGGGCGAAGTCTCCTGGCCGATCTGATCTTCGCCGTCGTAATTGCGCTGCTGAAAGTAAGGCGGGCTGGTCACCACGCAGTCGATCGTTTCCTCCGGAAACGTCTTGAGCACATCGCGTGCGTGCCCGTGATAGACCGAATTGAGCTCAAGCTGGCTCTTCGCCTTCTTAGAAACCTTCCCTGGCATGCTGCTCCCCGGCGATTACATCTTTTCGACGGTATCGATTCCCAAAAGCTTCAGGCCTTGTTGTATCACCCGAGCCGTTAAATCGCAAAGCAATAGCCGACTATTCTTGAGCTCTTCACTGCCTGCCTCCAGCACTTTGCATTGGTCGTAGAAACTGCTGTACGACTTGGCGAGTTGTTCGAACAGGTAATTCGTCAGATAGTTGGGGCGATAATCGATCAGCACATCGTCTAACCCCTCGGAAAACCGCAGGATCGCGACCGCCAATTGTCGCTCGGCCGGATGCTCGAGACTGATCGCGGCGGAACTTTCCCGCAGCGCGGCGATGTCGATGTTCCCTTTTCGGAAAATGCTTTGTACCCGAGCGTAGGCGTACTGCATGTAGGTGGAAGTATTGCCGTTGAGCGCGAGCATTTTGTCGTAGCTGAACTTGTAGTCCGATTCTCGGTTCTGTGACAGGTCGCCATATTTCAGCGAGGCGATACCGACGATTTCCGAAATCCGGCGACGATATTCCTCGCTCAGCGATGCCCCCTCAGGCGACTTGTCGGCTTGCTCGTTGACCACCTTCAGTGCTCGGGCCACCGCTTCGTCCAGCAGACCTTCCAGCCCAACCGTATCGCCCGATCGCGTCTTGAACGGCTTGCCGTCGTCCCCCATCACCGTGCCGAAGCTGACATGCTTCAGTTCGATATCGCTATAACCCCAAAGGCGTGTGGCGGCGAATAGCTTGTCGAAGTGATCTCCCTGGCGGAAGTCGACCACGTACAGAATCGCGTCAGGCTTCCACTCCTGCATGCGGTACTTAATCGTGGCCAGGTCGGTGGTCGAGTAGAGAAACGCACCGTCCCGCTTGCGGATGATCATCGGAGCTTTGAAGCCATCGAGAAAGACGCAAGTTGCTCCTTCCGATTCTCTCGCGAGGCCGAGTTTCTCGAAGTCTTCGACGACACCAGCCAACTGATCGTGATAAAAACTTTCGCCCAGTTGATGATCGAACGTGACACCGAGCCGCTGATAGACTCGTTTGATTTCATCTTCACAGTAGGGCAAAAACTCTTTCCAGAGAGCCAGGTTCTCGGCATCTCCTTCGTGCAGCTTGGCTGTTTCCTGCAGTACGGCCGAAGCGATATGTGCGTGCTCGGCGGCCAGCTTGCTCATCTCGGGCGAATCGTCGGTCTTGGCGATCTTGGCCTGGGTCGACTCGATCTCTTCGGTGACCTCTTTAATTTGCGACTGGAGCCGGCCGATCTCTTTGCGATACTTCTTCGCTTCTGCCTTTTCTTTTGGCTCTGCGGTTGCTTCGAGGGCAGCCAGTTCGTGCTTGCGCTCTTGCAGTTTGTCTTCCAGGGTCGGCAGCGACTGCTTGGCGTCGAAGTAATCCATCAGCCCCCGGACGACGCGATAGATTCGCGAAAGCTCCGGCACCGGGGCTTGCTTGTACGCATCGGCATCGGAGAAGTGCTTGTAGCCGTAGATGATCATCCCGAACTGGGTTCCCCAGTCGCCCAGGTGATTGTCGCTGATCGCCGTGTGCCCCATGAACTTCAAAGTTCGGCACAGGGCATCGCCGATCACGGTGCTGCGGATGTGACCAACATGCATCGGCTTGGCGACGTTGGGGGAAGAGTAATCGACGATGTACGTCTTTGGCTCGGCAACTTTCTCGATACCAACCCGCGGGTCGTCTTTGGCGATCATCAACTGTTGCTGCAGCCAATCATCGCGCAGCTTCAAATTGATGAAGCCAGGCCCGGCGACCTCGGGTGTTTCACAGAGATCGTCTAGCTTGACCGTTTCGACAACTTCCGCAGCCAGGTCGCGTGGTTTCTTATCAACCTTCTTTGCCAGTCCCATCGCAAAGTTGGCCTGGTAATCACCAAACTTTGGATCGCCAGTCGGACGGATCATCTCGAGCAGCGGTCCGACATCGTCCGACATCGATTCCAACACGGGCTTAAATCGATCACGCAGTAAGGCAAGGATGTTCATGAAGACTTGAAAGGTTTAGGTGACGATGCGACGCAGAATCAAATGAGGATGTTAACCGCTTCGCCCCTCATCCTAGCCCTCTCCCCAGAGGGGCAAGGAGACAGGAGGCGGGAGCGCAGATTCCCTCGGGAAGCCTCGATTATCGCGGAAGAGGCCGACAATGGGCACCCGGGACTGGGTTATTCGCTGGGGTTGCGAAGAATGCCGGTCATGTCGACCTTTCTGGCATCGGCCCACAACTGTTCGAGCTGGAAGTACTCGCGGGTTTCTTCGTCAAACAGATGGACGACGATCGTGCCGTAGTCGAGCAAGATCCAGCGGCTTTCGTCGTACCCCTCGCGCCCCATGCGGCGGTCGCCGAGCTCTTTTTCGAGCTTGTCGTCGATCTCTTCGCTCATCGCGTGCAATTGCCGGCGACTGCCCCCGGTACCGATGACGAAGTAGTCGAAGATCGGCGTCAGGTGACGCATGTCGAGAATGCAGATGTCGCGTCCCTTGTTGTCTTCGATCACCTGAGCGGCGGCAGTGGCCAAGGTCAAGCTTCGATTTTCGTCCTGGGAAACTTCAGGCTTGTCAGAATCAGTCACGCGATCGCTTTAGAAAACAGTGTATTGAGATAGATGTTTCGAATGTCGGAAGAAGTTAGGCCGTCGTGTTGGCGTGCTCTTTTTTGCCCCCGGAATTGCCCCCTTCGTTCGCTTCGTAGCGACCAAAGATCATCCGGCCGGCGCTGGTTTGCAGCACGCTGGTCACCAAGATCCGAACCTGGGTGTTGATATGGTCGCGGCCTCCTTCGACGACAATCATCGTGCCGTCGTCCAGGTAGCCGACCCCTTGGCTTTCTTCTTCCCCTTTTTTGACAATCCGGACCGAAAGATGTTCGCCCGGCAGGAAAACTGGCTTCAGGGCGTTGGCAATTTCGTTCAGGTTGATCACCTCGACATTATGCAGCTTGGCAACCTTGTTCAGGTTATAGTCGCCAGTGACGATCTTGCCTTCCAGCAGTTTGGCCAGCAGCACCAGTTTCATGTCGACCGGCTGGCCTTCCATGTCAGGCGTCTCGCGGTCGTGGATCTTCAGATCGACCGATTCGTTGTTTCGGAGGCGATTGAGGATATCGAGCCCCCGCCGGCCGCGGCTTCGTTTCAGCTTGTCGCTACTGTCGGCGATGCCCTGGAGTTCGGCCAGAACGAAGCGAGGCATGATCAACACATTGTCGAAGAAGCCCGTCTCGACAACATCGGCAATTCGCCCGTCGATGACGATGCTGGTATCCAGCACGTACGGCTTGGGGCCTTTAACCTCTTTGGCGAACTCGACGTAAGGGATGATAAAACGGAAGTCATCCTTGGTCTGCAGAATCAGGCTGATGCATGAGTAACAAATGACCATCCCTACCACCAATTGCAGGGCCCGGTGGGCGGTCACCGCGCTCGGGTTTTCGGTCGGAAACCAGACTTGCGTGATCAGGCCGAGAATGTACGTCAACGATAGGCCGACCAGCAGCCCGAAATAGACGCCGGAGATGGTGTCGTAGCGTTTGTTTTTGACAAGGACATCGACCCCGATGACGCCCATCGCCAGAACCATGACCCCAAAGAACGAAAACTCGGGGTGGTTTTGCATCGCACTGCGAAATGCATCGACCTTGGTGACCGTAATGCCAACACCTGCGGCCGCGAGAATGAATACGATTCTGAGAATTAACAGCGCCACGACATATCCACCGTGGGGGCAGACTTCAGGCCTGATGGTTGCAGCGGCAACCCTCTGCCAATGAGGCTACACCCCCCCTAAAACGATTAACCAATTCACTGTTCCAAGTGTCGTATTCTACTCCGCATTTCTTCGGAAAGCATCCCCATAGCCTAGCGAAAATGGGCTTCAAACTCCCGTTGGCAGTACGAGTCGGTCATCGTTCCGATGTAATAGCCTACCGTCCGGGGCAGCCCCCAAACGTCGATCCAGTCCTTTAGCTTCCCGCGGATCAGCTCGGGCTGGCGGAGGTAGCCCTCGTACATCCGCCGAAGCTGGTCCTGACCCTGCTTTCGCCATGCCACGATATCTGGGTGCCGATAGACCCGCTCGAACAGAAACTGCTCAAGATGCTTCTTTTGGGTGGCAAGCGAGTCGCTGACGGTCACGATCGGATCGCACATCTCCGCTTCCTCAGGCGTCTTGGGGTTCCATTTCGCCAGACGGTCCAAGGCAGTCTCGGTCACGTCAGTGACCTGGCTCGAGATCAGCTGCCGAATGACCAGCTTCCGCAGCCGACGCCCTTCCTGCTTGCCGTATCGCTGTAGCACAGCCTCGACACTTTGGGCAAAAAGCGGGATCTGCATAAAATCCTCGAAGCTGACCAATCCCAGTTTCAAGGCGTCGTCCGCATCGTGGGCGTCGTAGGTCATGCTATCACAGGTTTCGACCGTCTGAGCTTCGAGCAGCGGCCGCAAGAACGTCATTTGCCGCTTATCGACCCGGGTATGCTGCCCTTCGAGAACCTCGAACGTGAGGTTCAAGCCGTTGTATTCCGAGCTACGGATTTCCAGATCCTTCACCAGGATCAGCCCAAACGCGTTGTGCGAGAACCCGCCGCAATCGACCATGCACTCCTTCAGCACATCTTCGCCCGTGTGGCCAAAGGGTGGGTGGCCGATGTCGTGCAGGTGCCCCAGCGCTTCGATCAGATCCTCGTTCAAGCCCAGGGCACGGCCGATGGTTCGAGCGATGGTGACCACCTCGATCGTGTGTGTCAGCCGCGTGCGGTGATAGTCGCTCAGATTCATGAAGACCTGCGTTTTATCGGCCAACCGGCGAAACGCACTGCTGTGGATGATCCGGTCTCGATCGCGCTGAAAGGGGGACCGATAGGGATGATCGGTATCGGGGAACTCACGTCCGCGCGATTGCCGGCTTCGCAGGCCATAAGGGGCCAGCAGCCGATCTTCGCGTTGATCGTAATTCATGAAACTTTGCATGGTTCCTTCCGGCATCACTTCCCTGCTTTTCACATCGAGCAACCAACCCGCGGCAGGTTTGCCCAACAAACGGCTGAGGAGGATCTTGTCTGTAAGGTTAGCTGAAAAACACCGTAACCCTCAATGACAGCCCCATTTGGTGCGATTCATTTTCAGGCCGACCGCCCAACAGCCGACCGGGCTCCCACTCCGACAACGGCCCCACTAGTTGCCACCTCTGATGGGTCTTGTTAGCCTGAACTGAATTAGCCCTCTTCATTTATACCTTCAAGGTCGGGTTTGCTCCCAGCGAGGCAGCCTGAACTTGTCAAACCAGGGTGAAATTCAGCCGCCGTGGATTTTCATCGAGACAAGCTGCCGACAATCGACCCAACGCAAGATGCGTCTTCCATCTGCGTTCGCGGAGCACGCGTCCATAATCTGAAAAATGTCGATATCGACCTGCCGCGCGACCAGTTGATTGTCATCACCGGTCCCAGCGGTTCGGGCAAAAGCTCACTCGCACTCGATACGCTGTATGCCGAAGGGCAGCGGCAATATGTCGAAAGCCTGTCGGTCTATGCCAGGCAGTTTCTCGACCAGATGGAGCGCCCCGACGTCGACCTGATTGTGGGACTTCAGCCAACGATCTGTATCGACCAGCGAACCGGCAGCCAGAACCCGCGCAGCACCGTCGCCACGATCACCGAGATCTACGACTACCTACGTCTGCTGATGGCCCGGCTGGGGCAACCGCATTGCTGGCAGTGCGACCGACCGATCACCCAGCAAACGGCCGAGCAGATTCAAGATCGTCTGTTGGCGCTGCCGGAAGAGACCAAGCTGATGATCATGGCCCCGATGGTCCAGGGCCGCAAAGGCGCGCACAAGGACGTGCTCGATCGGATCCGCCGCGAAGGCCTCTTGCGCGTTCGAGTCGACGACGAAGTCTATCAACTCGACGAAGTGCCGGAACTCAATCCGCGGAAGAATCATACCATCGAAGCAATCGTCGATCGCATCATCATTCGCGAAGGGCTGCGAGGCCGGATGAGCGATTCGGTGGCGATGGCCTTGAAGCTGGGTGACGGTCGGCTGCTCTCTTGCCACCTCGATACCGAAAAAGTCGACAAGCAGCATCCCAAGGGAACGTGGATCGATCAGATCTTCAACACCGAACTGGCCTGCGTCAACTGTCACCTCAGCTTCATCGATATCGAACCCCGCACGTTCAGCTTCAACAGCCCCTACGGCACATGCACCAAGTGCGAAGGGCTGGGGATCTGCGAGGAATTCGATCCTGACCTGGTGATCCCTGATCGCGAACAATCGCTCGAAGAGGGTGCCATCGCTCCGTGGCGTGGCGTGACAGCTTCCTCGTTGACCAAGCTTTCCAAGGGACTCGATACCTTTCTGACCAAGCAGAAGCTCGATCGCGACAGCAAGCTGAGCGAGTGGACTGACCTGCAGCGGCAAAAGCTACTTTCAGGCGACGGCGATAAGTTCCAAGGTGTGCTGATCGCCCTGGAAAAGGAATATGTCACCACAACCCGCAAGAAACGGCTGGAGCAGTTGGGCAAATTCCGCGGCAAACTCCCCTGTCCGGCCTGCCATGGGGCTCGCCTGAGACCCGAAGCGCTTGCCGTTCGCGTGGCAGGGCTCAACATTCACGAGATCGTCCGCAAAAGCATCAACGATGCCCGCGAATTCTTCGACGAGATCACCTTCGACGAACATGAAAGCCTGATCGCCACGCCGATCGTGCGCGAGATTTCCAAACGGCTCACCTTCCTGGAAAAGGTTGGGGCCGATTACCTTACGCTCGACCGCGCGGCCGATACGCTCAGCGGCGGCGAGCTGCAACGGGTTCGTCTGGCAACCGGCATCGGCAGCGGGTTGGTCGGAATCTGCTATATCCTCGACGAACCTTCGATCGGGCTGCACTCGCGCGACAACCATCGGCTGATCGAGGCGCTCGTCGAACTGCGGGACCATGGCAATACGGTGATTGTGGTCGAGCACGACGAGGCGATCATGCGGGTTGCCGATCGGCTGGTCGACGTCGGCCCTGGGGCCGGGCACCGCGGCGGGCAAATCATCGCGGAAGGAAAGCCCGATGTTGTTGCGGATGTCGAAGGTTCGATCACCGGCCAATACCTCTCAGGCCGCAAGAAGATCGACGTGCCCGCTTCGCGCCGTAAGATCGCCAAGACGCGAATGATTTCATTGGAAGGGGCGACGACCAATAACCTGAAAGATGTCGCCGTCCAGATTCCGCTTGGTGCGCTGGTTTGCGTGACCGGTGTGAGCGGCAGCGGCAAAAGTTCGCTGGTCAACGAAACCATCACGCCTGCCTTGCTACGCCGTTTGGGGCAGCCTTCCAGCCGGCCAGGTCCGTTTACCAGCCTCAGGGGTTCCAGCCAGATCGACAAGGTGATCCCGATTGATCAATCGCCGATCGGCCGCACCCCGCGCAGCAACCCGGCCACCTATACCGGCGTGTTCGACGAGATCCGCAAGGTCTTCGCCGAAACGCGCCAGGCCAAGCAGTATGGCTACAAGTCGTCTCGCTTCAGCTTCAACGTCAAAGGGGGCCGCTGCGAGGAATGCCAAGGGCAAGGAATGCGGAAGATCGAAATGAACTTCCTACCTGACTTGTTTGTCGAGTGCCCCATTTGCCATGGCCGACGTTTCAATCGGCAGACGCTGCGAGTGAAGTACAAAGACCTCTCGATCGCCGACGTGTTAAACCTGCCGATTGAAGAGGCCGCCGAATTCTTTGAGCCGGTTCCCACCATTCACCGGGTACTGGCTAGTTTGTGCGATGTGGGCCTGGGCTACCTTTCGCTCGGCCAACCAAGCACGACCCTCTCTGGCGGCGAAGCGCAGCGGATCAAGCTGGCAACGGAACTGGCCCGGACCGAAACGGGCTCGACCCTCTACGTGCTGGACGAACCAACGACCGGCCTCCACTTCGAGGACATTCGCCGCTTGCTGTCGGTGCTGAGCCGACTGGTCGACAAGGGGAACACGGTGCTGGTGATCGAGCACAACCTGGATGTGATCAAGAGCGCCGACTGGCTGATCGATCTGGGGCCGGAGGGTGGTTCCGGAGGCGGGCATATCATCGCGACCGGCACCCCGGAACAAGTCGCCGAGGTCGAAGCGAGCTACACCGGTCAGTATCTCAAGCCGCTGCTCAGTGAGCCCAGTAGCTAGCAGGGCCAGAAAACCGGCCTAGGTTGAATTCTGGCGTTTCGCTAATATCGAAGCGCGATTGTCGATCGCGGCGAAGCTTACAGCGACAGCAGCATCACAATCGTGGCGATGATGCCGAGAACGCCCAGCACGATCCAACCGACCGACTTCCCCGACCAGGGACTCCGATCGTGGATAATCGCGTGCATACAGATGGGGCAGACGTCGGTGTCGTCGAAGATTTCGGCTCCGCAATTGGGGCAGTTGATCGTGTCGTCCTGATCGTCATCAGGCTCGTCCGACCAATCCTCATCGTTGTCCCAGTCGTCGCCGTAATCGTCGCTGTCGTACATGTTTTGTAGTTGAATTAAGAACGTCAGAGCGCACCTCGGCATTATCTATCATCGGCTGAAGGAGTCGCCGAAGATGAGCCGAATTCGTCAGGGAGGACGAAGGTGGAAACGATTAAAACCGCTTGCATGGTCATTGTACTCATGGCCATAGGCTACGGCGTCTACACCGTACTGAATCAGCCGGAAGAAGTTCCGCCGGAAGTGGCGGATGCGTCGGCCAACATGGACCTGACGCTGCCTGATTTCTCGCAAATGGCGATGCCAGGCCAATCCCCGGCCACGTCTCCCGGCACGCCGACGGGAACTTCTTCGACACCTCCTCCGCCACCTGGCCAAGGGTTTGCCAGCGGACGCCTGACCGCCCCGCAACTGGGTCAATCTGGCGGCGATGCTCCTGCGTTCAATGCCTCGATGCCTGCCGGCCACGATCACGACCACCACGAACACACAGAGGAAGCCCCTCAATTCGCAGGCGCGGACGACCTGCCACCGCTCGGTACGGCCACCACCGTGGATTCCTCCGCAACGCCGCAGATGCCGGAAACATCGATCCCTACCGGACCTGATTCGTCGCGAACCCAACTCGCTTCAGTTTATACCCAAAGCAGTCTCGGCCAAAATCCAGCCGCAATGGGCTCGGCCAATTCGCCCCCTCCCGGCGATTTCCAGACCGATTGGGACGAAGCCCAGGTCTATTTGAACCAGAATGACTTGGTCGAAGCGACCCGCCGTTTGACTCCCTGGCGGAATCGTATGGAGCTGAATCCTTCGCAGAAAGAAAAGCTGAACCTGCTGCTGAGCCAACTGGCCGGCACGGTCATCTACTCGACGCAGCATACCCTGGAAGAACCGTACGCAGTCGGCAGCGGCGAAACGCTCGACAGCATCGCCCAGCAATTCCAGGTCCCCACGATCCTTTTGCAGCGGATCAATGGAATCGATGATCCGAACAACCTGACCCCTGGTCAAAAGCTGAAGGTGATTCGTGGTCCATTCACCGCCAAGGTTGATTTGACGCATAACGAACTGACCCTGGAAGTCGATGGCTGCTACGCCGGCCGCTTCCCGATCACGATCGAAAACGGCGCGATCATCCCAACCGGCGACCATGAAGTACTGCGAAAAGAAGCCAACCCGCAGTTCTTCGACGAAGCCAGCCAGAAGATCCTGACCGCCGACGATCCGACCAATCCATACGGCGGCTTTGCCGTCCACCTGGATGGCGGCGTCGTCCTACACGGCAGCGGCGGCCCCGGCGGCTCGATCGGCCTGAGCCCGCGCGATTCGGAAGATATCTACGGCATCTTGTCGGTGGGCTCGAAAGTAACCGTCCGCCGTTAGAAGCCCCAAAGGGGCGACCGAAAATAGCCAGGGGCGGCAGCCCCGGTATCGGACACCCATAAGAATCAAGCCCTGAAAGGGCGGCTGAAGCACGATGGTTCTCTTCTGTCGCCCTTTCAGGGCTTATTATGTTCGTGGCCTGCAAATCCAGGGCTATTCTCTGCCGTTACTCTGGGACTAAGGCATGGTTCCGCATGCATCTGTAGGGTGCGAGCAGCGTAGCGAATCGCACCAAATGCGGTATCCAACATTTATTTCAAGATGGTGCGATCCGTTCGGCTTTCGCCTCACTTCTCGCACCCTCCGACTATTCAGAAACGATCGTTAAACCGTTTCGACGCAGCCTTCGAATAAGCGGACGATGGAGTCCGCTTCGTCTGCGATCGTTTGATCATGGGTGACCATCACGATCGTCAGGCCTTGCTCTTCATTCAGCTTTCGTAAGATGTTCAGCACTTCGCGTCCGGTTTGGCGGTCCAGATTGCCGGTCGGTTCGTCGGCCAGCAGGACCTTGGGGTTGCTGATCAAGGCCCGCGCAATTGCGGTGCGCTGCATTTCGCCGCCGGAGAGTTCGCGCGGCTTGTGTGTCAAACGATGTCCCAGCCCGACCAGGTCCAAGAGGTGCTTGGCTCGCTCTTTGAGTTGCTTTCGGGCGGCCCAATAGCGGAACAGGCCATGCGAGATCATCGCCGGCGTCAGCACGTTTTCCAGCGTCGATAGCTCGGGTAGCAGGTGATAGAACTGGAAGATCAGCCCGAACTTGCCATTACGAAGTTTGTCTCGCTGGCGAATCGGCAGGTTATCGGTGCGTTTCTCGTCAAAGTAGATCTCGCCTTGATCAGGTACGTCCAGGGTACCAAGCAGGTGCAGCAGTGTGCTCTTGCCGCTACCGCTTTGACCGATGATCGACGTGACGCGACCTTCATTCGCGACGAAGTCGACACCGCGCAGCACCGGCACCACGTGCTGCCCTTTGCGGTAGCTTTTGTGCAAACCGATCGTCTGTAGGATCGGCCGGTCAACTTCGATGGGAGTATCGAAGCGGTCGGTATTGATCTGCGTGCCTGATCGCTTTTCAGCCGGTGCGACGGCTGGGGAGGTTGGCGTGCTCAGGCAGCTGTCGCTCATCGTGTTACTCATATCGAAGGGCCTCCACCGGGTGCAGCCGCGCGGCGCGAATGGCCGGCAGAACGCTGGCCATCACGGCAATCAGCATCGCTCCGGTCACCACCATGACGATCGCCATCGGTTCGATGATCGTGGGAATTTCCTGAAAGTAGTAGATCGTCGGGTCGAATACTTCCCGGCCGGTAATGATTTCTATCAGCTTGGCAACGCGGTTGATATTCCAGACGAACAGCAGCCCCAGAATACATCCGACACCAGAGCCGACGATGCCGAGCGATAGCCCGTAGCCAACGAAGATGCTCATGATCCCGCCGCCGCTGGCACCCAGCGATTTGAGGATGCCGATGTCCTTCGTCTTTTCGACAACGATCATGTAGAACGTGGCCAGAATGCCGAAGCCTGCCACGCCGATGATCAGAAAGAGCAAGATGTTGAGGATCGTCTTTTCCATCTGCACAGCCGCCAACAGCGGGCCTTGCAGATCACGCCACGATTGAATCCGGTAGGGATGTGTCTCGGGCGGAAAAGCGGCTCTCAGGCGATTGGTGAAACCTTGCAGATCGGCGCCTGGCTTCAGGCGAATCTGAATCGTCGAAACGGCACTGCCCAGATCTGGGTGGGTCATGTACCGCAGCGATTGCAGGCGGCTAAGCGGAACGAACGCAAAACCGGCGTCGTATTCGTTCATTTTGCTTTCGTAGAAGTCGACGACCGTGAAGGTCTCGCTAATTGCTTTGGGTGGGCTTTCGGCAGAAGGAAACGTCAGGCGAACGTCGTCCCCTGGCACGGCCAGAAAGTAGTCCTGCACTTTTCCTTCGGCGTCACGCTGGCGAATGCTGGCGACAGCCATCCCCAGGATGATGCCGGGGGCCTGATGCTTCATTGGATCGAAGGTAGTGCTTTCAGGCTGCTTGTACCGGGCCGCGAATGGATCGCCACCGGCAAGCGCGGGCTCGATCTCAGGCTGCTTCTGATGGGCGATGCGATCGGCAATTTCGGCCGGCGGCGGGCCTGGTACCGGCGGTGCATTCGGATCGTCGGCAAACTTAGGCTTGACCGGCCCGTCTGGTTCGTTGCGTGTCAGGTCGAGCGGGCTTACCAGATTGTCAATCTCGTTTGGATCGGCCGTATGGCGAGCCTGGACGCTGCGATTGAGCAGTTCAAAGCGTCGCATCTCGGCTTCGAGTTCTTGCTGGTAGCGAATTTTCTCGCGGCGATACAGCCAGCCTGCTTCGGCCAGTTTGGAATCTTCAGGGGCGTCGTAGCCTGATTCTTTCAGGTTGAAGTCAACTTGCTCGCGATTGGCGGGGTGCTTCAAGTATTTCGAGAAGTCGCTGACTTTGTTGTAGGTTTCGTCATCGATACCGATCACGGTGACCTGTCGCGGCAGCCATTGATCGCGGACCATTATGTTCAGCATGGCCGGCACATGCACCGTGACGGTCATGTCCTGGATTTCGTCCCCGGCGACCTGGCGAACGGCCTCCATGTGCTCTTTCCAGCGGTAGAAGCCATCCAGGCTGTGGCTTTCCATCACCACGTCCGACAGGATGCCGTGCAGGCGAACGTGCATTTCGTGCGAAAAGCCAGACATCACCGCGTTAACGACCACCATCGTCGCCACGCCCAAAGTCACGCTGATGATTGACGCCAGGGCGATGTAGCGTGTGCGGAGGTAACGCAGGCAGAGCATCAACTTGTACATTGCCAATCCTTCGGCAAGCGCGGCGAGCTCTCTGGTTCCCTCGGTCCGCTGAGAATGGACCAAGGTAATGGGGGGAACCGGGGAAGCAGCGACCTTCCTAGGTCGCTTCGTGCCGCAACAGCGGGAACAAAATGATTTCGCGAATTGTCGCGCTGTTAGTTAGTAACATGACAAGGCGGTCGATGCCAATACCAAGTCCGCCGGCTGGCGGCATTCCATTGCGCAATGCCCGAACAAAATCGGTGTCCATTCGAGCCATCGAATCCTCTTCCGACATCCCTTCCAATTGGGTGCGGAACAGCTGTTCCTGCAGATCGGGGTCATTCAGCTCGGTATAGGCGTTGGCGAGCTCCATCCCCTGGATAAACAGCTCGAAACGTTCGGCAATTTCGGGCTGATCGGTCTTGCGCTTGGTCAGCGGGCAGATGCTAGCAGGGTAGTCGATCACGAAGATCGGCCCAACCAGCTTGTCTTCGACCATCTCTTCAAAGATCTCGTTCCGCAACACGTCGGGGTGCTTGCCTTCGGTTTCAAGCTTCAGCTTCTTGGCACACGCAATCACCTCGGTTTCGCTAGCGGGGTCGATGCCAGCATGCTCTGCTAGCAGATCGCGATAGGCCCGTCGTTGGAACGGCGGCGTGAAATCGATTTCCTTTTCGCCGAACGGCACCTTGTAGGGCGATCCGATCGCATCCAACGCGTTGATGATCACCTTTTCGGTCAGGTCCATCATCGTTTCGTAGTTGCCGAATGCCTGGTAACACTCGAGCATCGTGAACTCAGGGTTGTGGCGAGGGCTGATCCCTTCGTTGCGGTAGACCCGGCCCAGCTCGAAGACGCGTTCCATGCCGCCGACCAATAGCCGCTTCAGGTGCAGCTCCAAGGCAATCCGCATCACCAGCGGCATGCCCAGGGCGTTGTGGAAGGTCTCAAACGGCCGCGCGGCGGCACCGCCGGCGATGGTATGCAGCGTCGGGCCTTCGATTTCGAAGTAGCCTTCCTCGCACAACGTATCGCGGATCGAGCGAACGATCTTGGTTCGATTCACAAATCGCTCGAGCACCCCTTCGCCGTACGCCAGGTCCAGATACCGCATCCGCTGACGCAGTTCCGGATCGGTCAGGCCCTTGTGCTTCTCCGGCGGGGCTTCGAGCGTCTTGGTCAGGAAGTGGAGTTCTTCGACGAAGATGGTTAGTTCGCCCGTCTTGGTCTTCTTCAGTTCGCCGTCGACACCGATGATGTCGCCGAGATCGAGACACTGGGCAACTTCCCAGTTCCGTTCGCCGACCTGGGCCTGGCCGAGGAACAGCTGAATCGTTCCGGTGCGATCGACCAGGTTGATGAAGATCAACTTGCCGGTGGGCCGACTCAACACGATTCGCCCGGCAACACGAACCTTGGGACCGTGATAGACGGTTTGCTCTTTACCATTCGCGGTGGTCGTTTCCGACGTGATCTCCGACTCCAGGGCCCGGACGTCGCCGATCGCTTGCTGATTGTCGAAACGCTGTCCCCACGGATCGATGCCCATTGAGATCAGCTTTTCCATCTTTTGCCGACGGGCCGCTTCGATGGCGTGGACCGCGGCACTTTCGTCTTCGATCCAGGGTCGATCGTTGGCCGAAAGAAGCTTGGTGAGGTTCTCGGCCAGAACGTCGGCAAACTTTTCTGACTCGCCGAACAGGCACACCTCGTCAGGCTTCAGCCCTTCAGGAAGCCGCAGCAGATCGTTGATCTCGCCGGCAACCTCTTGCCGTTGATCGGCGGTCACATCGGGCGTGGTCAGCACGAACCAGATTGCTTGGTGGAACTTGTTGTGCTGGGCACTTTCCAGCACCAAGTCCAACTGCTTCTGGGCTTTTTCTTCCGTGTACGGGTTGAGCGAGGTCTCGTCGTCGGTGCACAGGCCGATCGTCAGCGCCAGCGTGTCCTTCGACTTGACCAACAGATCTTCCGCAGGAATCGCGCCTGGATGGCCCTTGTCGTCGGTATCGAAGCAGTGATCGATGATTTCGAACGTCACGCCAAATTCGGGCTTGGCGGTCTTCTTGTTGAATTCTTTAAAGAACTTGCGGACGTCGCGACACTGGCTGACGGTGTCGTTCGACCAAAGCAGGAAGACTTGATACTTGGACGGTCGATTGGATGGCTTGGCGGACATGGCCCCTTCCGAAGTTCGTGTCGCTGACACAGCGGAGACGATCCTTAGGGCCGCACGCGATGCCCCCAGTGGGCATAAAGAGCGTAACCCCAGTTACCGCAAGATTTTACTGGGGTTACCTTGTTGGTCAATCGGTCCTCGACCGAGCCACCACCATTACGGGGTGACTCTTAACCGTTTAACGGGCAACGGTTGGCCGGTTTCGGGCTCGGTATTCGAAGGTCTGCAACACGCCCATGTGCAGGCAAAGATGCTCGCAAACGAGGGACTGCTTGCGTTCGTCGTGACGAACGATCTCAAGCACCGGCGGCGAGGTGTGCTCCATGAAACCGACATTCAGCAGTTTCTGGTCACGATCGGCATTCCACGAGGAAGTGACCTCGTAGTTATCGTTGGTGACCACCACGCGGCAGTGGTTTTTGTTGTCGGCCTGGGAGCTTTCCGACTCGAAGACGAAAACGTGGTGTCGGACACCATCTTCGTCTTCAAATTGGTTCTGAGCGACCAGCATCTCTCGCTTCAGCAGATTGAGCGTCGGAAACGACTCAACCGCCAAAAAGCTGAGGTAGGTGGCCTTGCGATGCAGCGATTCGCCAAAGGCGAGCACTAAGACGCCGACCACGATGGCCACGGTCAGCAGCGACTTCAATACGTTGGCAGTAGACAGCTTGCCCATCTGCACTTCTCCTGTTCCTGGTAGGTCTTTTTAAGGTGGGATTGGTGAGCCGCGGTTGTTCAGGCCGCAAGCTCTGCCTCTTCACGGGGAAGAATTGCTCGTTCTCTTTAAGAGGATTCGTAAACCTCTGCGTGTGATATTCCCCCATTACCATTTTTTTTGCAATGGTCTCCGAGAGGCCTATTTTTGACCACTCCGCTTAGGCGAAAAAGGGCTCCATCAGGTATATAGTGGGGCTCTGTTCGCGCCGTATGGGACCGCTAGCAGCGAAAAATTTAATGGCAGGATTTTTCCCTAGAGGCCTTTCGGTGGGACTTGGCCTTCAAAACGTGATAGGTGGGTTGGTCACGTTCGCAAGGGAGCTTCTGACGCAACTCAGGCCAGCAAGCCAACCAGAGGTGCCATGACGGACAGCACGAAAAGCACATATAGTGCCTCTCGCCGCACCGCTCGTTAAACCCATTCTCGCTTGTCGATCGAAGATTACGAGGTGCGAAAACAGTAATTATTCTTAAGACTCTTGTTGATGGTGCCCTGGACGCTACGCCGCCTAAAGGGGGATCGGGGCAATATTCCCCCAAAGACAGCCTTTTGGGATACACAATGGCTGATCCTTGCCTGTTCCGCTGATTAAAGGCCCAAAAATGCGCGTTGCCGTACTACGGCTGCCCCCTCCCCAGAGAGAGTGGACAGTTATCTCAGAAACTGAATCGCCACTGGAATCACGTAATACTCACCCTGCTGTGCCTTCAGGGAGGCGATGACGATATAGACGATCTCCACCACGACTACGGCCAACATCAACAACAATCCAATGTAAACGCAAACCAGCACGACGGAGATCATCGCGGCGATTGTAAGGGTGATCTGAAAGTTGATTGCCTGCTTCCCGTGAAAATCGATGAACGGGGATTTGTCCTTCAATAGAATCCAAATGATCACCGGTCCCAAAATCCAGCTAAAAAAGCCCAACACATGGCAGAGCACGGCCAGATTTCGATCGTCCTGGCTGGAGTTCTCAGGAGAACTTGCGTCAGGCGGTGGACCAAACTGAAACGAGGAGTCAGACGACATTGGCAGTCCTTCTTGTGGGGTTGATTCTTTACTGCTGAGGGGCTCAGCTTAACACGAAGCCGATCCCGGTTCATCCTTTTGCCGATACGTTTTCCGGTAGCGATCGTAAACGACCCAGACCATCAGAATCGTCCCGCCTAAAAAGCCGCCAGCGTAGCTCACGTTGTGGATCCATAAATCGGTCAGGAAGCCAACCTGATGATCGGCTGGAATCAGATTCTGCCAGCCACCGGACAGAACAATCGCTCCGCTGGAGGCCAACAGGTACCCAACCAATCCTGCCAGCGCGGCCAGTCCGCCGGTCGCGGCCATCAGCACCAGCAGCGGTCGAATCAGATCTCGGGCCGACTTCTTGGCCATCGATCCGGTCTGGCAGACGAACGCCAGCGGAATGCCCAGCATCGCGCCGACCCACCACGTGGCCAGAAAGCCCCACGCGAATCCCAACACCGTCGGGTTCTCGGTGCCGCCCAGGATCGGCTTGTGCCCTATCGTGAAGTACTCGACACAGATCCGAGCGGTCACCTGATCGTGAATAACGCCATAAGTTACCGCGGCAACGATCGCCAACAGCACGATCAATGGTGATTGGGTCATGGGGGGCACTCGTAAACGAAAATGGCCGATGGGTGTAGGACTTCTCCCTGAGGGCATTCGTCCACCATCGGCCATTCTTACGTTATCTGCAAAAATGAGCGGCTACTGGGCCGAAACAAACTCGTAAATCGAGCCGTAGTCGCCGAAGACTGCGCTCATCAGCACTTCGCCATCCTCGGTTTCGCCAAAGCAAACCATCGGCGGATTCGAGGCTTCCTCGATGCGATAGTTCTGGCCAACCTTCTTGGTGCCGTAATCATATTCCAAGGCCCAAATCTTTCCGGCAACGTAATCACCGTACAGATACTTGCCTTGCAGCTCAGGCACTTTCGATCCGCGGTAAACGTACCCGCCGGTGATCGATTTACCGACGTTGTGGTGATACTCGAAGATCGGATCAAGGTACTTGGCACCCGGCTTGGCATACTGCTCTGAGAACGGATGAAAACCTTCTCGCACGTTCCAGCCGTAGTTGCCTCCCTTGGTCACGATATCGATTTCTTCCCACAGGTTCTGACCAACGTCGCCGATCCACAAAGCACCAGTCTCGCGATCGAAGCCCATCTTCCAGACGTTTCGCACACCATAGGCATAAATCTCCGGTCGTGCATCCTTGTTCTCGACGAAGGGATTATCCGCTGGAATCGCGTAGTTTTTGCCATCTGCTTTCTTATCGACATCGATCCGCAAGATCGAGCCGAGCCAGGTTGCCAGGTTCTGGCCGTTTCCGCTGGGATCGTCCTTGCTGCCGCCATCACCCAACGCGATATACAGGTAACCATCCGGTCCGAATTCGATGCTGCCGCCGTTGTGGTTCCAGAATGGCTGTTCGATCGTCAGCAACACTTCTTCCGACTTCGGATCGGCTTTGCTTGGATCGTCCTTCATCGTCTTGAAGCGTGAGACGTGCGAGACCAGACCTTTCTTCACGGTGTAGTACACGAACAACTCGCCGTTCTCTTTGAACTTCGGATGAAAGGCCAGGCCCAGCAAACCTTCTTCGTTCTTCTTCGGGTCGAAGTGCACCTGGTCTTCGATGTCGAGAAACACGTCCGCTTCTTCCACGGTTGGATCGTTCGGCACGGCCAGAACGACACCTTGCTGTTCGGCGAAGAATACCCGGTCCGAGTCATCCCCGGCATTGGTAATCACCACCGGTCGGCGAATTCGCAGGTTGGTGAATGTCTTCTTGGCTTTGACCGGCAGAACCGGGTCGTTGGGGATCGGCGGGCCTTCAATTTCCGCAGGCTTCTTGTTTTGAGCCAAAACCGGCAGAGCCAATGCCGCGAGTAGGAACAAGGAAACGAGCGAACGAAGCAGAAGATTCATGGTCGATGTGCTCTCTCTCAAAGGGGATAAGAATTGAGGGTTGGTCGCAGAGGTCGGGGCTCTATTTTAGCCGCCTGACCAAGCCGATTCCACGCTTTGACTACTTGGAAGCAAGATCTCGGGCCAAACGCACCGCCTGAACCATGCTGGAGACCTTCGCTTTGCCCTGCCAGGCAATGTCGAATGCCGTCCCATGATCGACCGATGTCCGCACGATCGGCAGCCCGAGGGTCGTATTCACGGCCACGTCGAAGGCGAGTGCTTTCAGCGGAATGTGCCCTTGATCGTGATACATGCAGATCACACAGTCATACAGCGGGCGGCGTTCGGCCAAAAAGGCAGTGTCAGGCGGAACCGGCCCGTCAATGTGAACCCCGCGCTGTCGAGCTGCTTCAACTGCCGGCGTGATGATGCGTTCTTCTTCCTGGTTGCCGAACAAACCATGCTCGCCTGCATGCGGATTGAGTCCGCATACCAGCAATCGCGGCTCACGTCTGCGGATCTTCCGCATCGCGGCCACCGTCAGATCGATCACTTCGCCGATCCGCTCGATGGTGAGTAGCTGCGGCACCTCGGCATAACCGACATGCGTGGTGACGAAACTGCAAGTCAGTTCCGGGCTGGTCAGCATCATGCACCCGGCATGATTGCCACACCGCTCGATAAAGATCTCGGTATGCCCTGGGTAGAAGTGCTTGGCCGCGTGCAGGGCTTCCTTGTTGATCGGGCCGGTCGCGATGCCATCGGCCTTGCCGGCCAGGGCGAAGTCGATCGCCCGCATGATGTACTGGTAACAGGCCTCGCCTCCTTCGGAGGTGACCTGACCTGGCTGGAATGCCTCCGCTGCTACGTTCGAGAAATCGACCAGCGCCGCGTCGTCGATCGCCTGAAGATCAAGATCTTCCGAGAACGGCACGACCTGCTTCACGCTCGGAAAGCCGCACTGCTTCGCTACCCGGCCCAGAATGGCCGCATCGCCAAACACAACCGGAACCAAACCCTCGTATTGGGCCGGATCGGACAACAGCCGCAGACAGACCTCGGGACCGACGCCGCCGGGGTCTCCCATGGTGACAATGATTCGCGGAAGCGACACGCTCGTTACTTTCTCTCAGGTAGCCGTGGGGATGCCAATTCTCTATTGTAACTCCCAGCAGTCGTTCGCCGAGGTGGGCGAACTAACGATCGATTCGGGTGTCTTGATCGGTGTATCGGTCATCCAACTCAGCTTTTTTCTCTCGGACTCGCCATGCCCACGATACTGCAGCAAGTCGACGCGTTTACCGACCGCCCTTTCTCTGGCAACCCGGCCGCAGTCTGCTGGCTCGATCAGCCCCGGGAAGATACCTGGATGCAAAACGTCGCCGACGAAATGAACCTGGCGGAAACAGCATTTGTTTACCCAGAACAAGACGCGCTGCGTCTACGCTGGTTCACACCGCTGGTCGAAGTCGACCTATGCGGCCACGCCACGCTGGCAACCGCGCACGCACTATGGCAGCAGGAACCCTTCGCCGTCGAGCCACTGCTTACGTTTGAAACACGCAGCGGGATGCTTTCCGCCCGGCGGCATGGCTCGATGATCGAACTCGACTTCCCGACCGCACCTGCCTTCGAGGAAACGCCCCCAGCCGGCTTGCTGGAAAGTCTGGGCATTACCGAATGCATCTTCTGTGGAAAGAATGCCTGGGACTGGCTGGTGGAAATTGATTCGGCTGAGAAGATTCGGCAGCTCAATCCGAATCACGCGATGCTGGCTCCAGTGACATCGCGCGGCGTAATGGTAACCGCCCGCAGCGATGACCCGCGGTTCGATTTCATTTCCCGCTTTTTCGCGCCAGCGGCTGGCTTGCCGGAAGACCCGGTGACCGGGTCGGCGCACTGCGCGCTGGGAGTTTATTGGAGCGAACGACTAAGCAAGAACACGCTTTCGGCCTATCAGGCATCGCGGCGCGGCGGATCGCTCGAAGTCGAGATTCGAAACGACCGTGCCCTCCTACGAGGGCACGCTGTTACGGTAGCTAGAATTGAACTAGTGGTTTAGTCGGTCGAATGAATCAGGCCGACCTTGGCAAGTAAAAGCTGCATGCCTTGATCGATAGCCGAAGGCTGGGTGTCTTGAGAGGTGACTCGCCACTGGTTTTGCGTGAGCAGCGGGTAGCCGATCGCGCCGGCCAGCAGCAAGATTCCCATCCCTTCCAAAACGACCGCTCGCAGAACATGCACTGCATTACCAAGCAGATTTCGCTTTCCACTGCGGCGGTTATTTCGTGTCTTGGTCACCCTTGTCCTCCGTGTGCTATCGTGTGATTGTCACCGGGTCCGAAGTTACTCTCTGTCATGAACCTCGCCTGGGGACGAACTCTGTTACGGCGACCCGAACGAAGCGGTTCGCGGTTTCTTCTCGAAATTCAAAGGCCGGAGTGATAGCACCGACTTCATGGATTCCTGAAAATCCCTGTAGAGGGTGCGAGCGGCGAAGCGAATCGCACCAAATGCGTTATCCAACCCTTAAAGATGGTGCGATACGCTCGACTTCGCCTCACTTCTCGCACCCTACGTTTTCGAGGGCACAAGCCAACATACATCCGCTCAATTGAAACCTGGCAATGGCGACCGGGGTGCCTGGGATGTTATTCTTAGAGCTTCTCAAACTCGTCTCTTACCCTTATCCCAACATGCCGCACCCAGATTCGACCGACCAACCGAAGCGCCCGCATCGAGAGACATGGGGGGTCGAGATTGCCTTGGGCATGATGGCGGTGTTAGTGCTGATGGCTTTGTTGGCGGTTGGGCTTTGGCTTTTGTTCTGGGCGTTCCGTCCGGCTAGTCCCAAGCTTCCGCCGAACGATCAAGATCCCGAGGTCACAGAATTTCGCCGCGTCGGCTTTGAGATCGGTCGCGATAGCGAAGACAACATTCAAGTCATCACCACCCCCAATCCGCTACTGGTCACCGACAAAGACCTCGCGATGGTCACTGGATTGCAGGAACTGTTGGTGCTCGACCTGCGCGGGACACAGATTACTGACGACGCGCTGGCCCACCTCACCGATTTGCCCAAGCTGCAGCAGCTTTTTGTAGGTGGCTCGGTCGTCACTGATACCGAGCCAACGCTGTTTCATGCCCGCTTCACCGATGCGGCGGTCGATCCGGTGGTGAAGCTTTCCACGCTCAAGATCCTCAGCCTGGCCAGGACCGACATTGGCGACGAGTCGGTGAAGAAACTGCCGGTACTGACGAACCTGGAAATCTTGTTTCTGCTGGGAACCAACATCACCGACGCCAGTGTCGAGCCCCTTTCCCAGATGAAATCGCTCAAAGAGCTTTACGTGGAAGAAACGGCGATCACACCCGAGGGAGTAGCCAAACTTCGCGCTGCCCTGCCAGACACGAAGATCATGTCGAGCGGGGACGATCGAAAAGACAAGTAAAGCCGTCGGTGCATGCCCCCTAAGCGCTTGCGTTTCGATTCGGTACGATTGGTTAGCAAATCCCCCGGCGAACCATTTCCCCGTAAGCGAGGAACAAACCATGCAGTACAGCAAAGAAAAGCTGATCGAAATCGTACGTGAAAAAGGGCTGAAGTTCGGCGATTTCATCCTCGCTTCCGGCAAAAAGGCGAGCTACTACCTCGATTGCCGCAAGGTTACCCTTTCCAGCGAAGGTGCCCTGCAAGTCGGGCTGGGCATCCTTGAAATGCTGGGAGACGACCTGCCTGACGCCGTCGGCGGCATGGCGATTGGCGCCGATCCGATCTCTGCTGCAGTCATCACGCTGGCAGCCGTTCAGGGCAAATCGCTGGCCGGGTTCATCGTTCGCAAAGAAGCCAAGGGGCACGGAACCGGTCAGGATGTCGAAGGCCCGGTCCAAGAGGGTTACCAGTGCGTGATCGTCGAAGACGTCGTCACCACCGGCGGAAGTTCGCTCAAGGCGATCGAAAAGGTCGAAGCGGCCGGGCTCAAAGTGCTGGGCGTGATCGCGATTGTCGACCGGATGGAAGGCGGCAAAGAAGCATTCGCCGCGGCAGGCTACGAGCTACGTACCCTGCTCACCATCGAAGACTTCGGCATTACTCCACCGCAATAAAGATATCGACCCTGTTGGGGTAGGCCTGATCGTAGATCTCGAAGTCCGCCTCGTAGCTGCGGGAATATTTCGTATCTTCCTCGAAGAACTTCCAGACCTTCTCCCAGGTATCGCGAACGACCTGGGGCATTTTTCCTTCGCCGACAAAGTGGAGATACTTCCCTTTGTGAATCCGTGTCTTGTCCAACGGATCGGCGATATCGGCATCGGGCGAAATCTCGCGCCCGATCAAAATAGTGAACTCGCCTGCCTGGTCAGAATCGTAATCGGCATAGACGGCAATTCGCCGCTGCGGATTGGCCGGATTGGCAATTAACGAGTCGACCCGTTCGGTGTCGTACTTCTCGTACAGCTTGGGAATCTTCGCCGTTTCCGGGTTCGATTCCTTCCGATTGGTCGTTCGTACGGAAATGCCCACAATCCGCATCGCTTCGACCGACTCAAGCCTCGGTTCCACCATCGCCTCCTCTAGCGTTTGTTGAAGCACTGTCTTCTCGAGACCGAGCCATGCAATGCCGGTCGAGATCCACAATGGAATTGTAACAAATCCAACCACCGTCGAGGCAATAACTACCCGCAGTGCCGTCCTGGCGTCGCCCCCGTAATGCTTGGTCAAAACCACGGGAAATACGGCCGCCGGCATCGCCGCTTGAATCGCCGCAACCTGCTTCAATTCCAACGAGACAGGTAGCCAAAGGGCCGCCAGCAAAAACAAAATCGGCAGCAGCAACAGTCGTAACAGGACCGCTGAAACGTAAATCGGCCAGGGGTTGCTTGTATCTTGCTTGACGTCGGCGATAAAGATCTGGTCGTAAAAGGTCGCCCCGATCAAAAGCATCATCACCGGAATCGCCGCCGTCGACAGGATTTCGGTGACCTGGGTGATAAAGGTCGGCACCGAATCAGCCCATCCCAACTGGTTGATGATTAACGAAATGATAATTGTCACGCTGGGGGGGTTCAAAACGTTCTTCCACCATCCCTTGGTCAAACCGCCGCTGGCCAAACCGACACCGATCGTCCAGATTGCCAGTTCGACGCCGACGTTATGCAAAAAAAGAACCCCCAGGGCCCGCTCTCCGAAGATCGCTTCAATCATCGGAATGGGAATGAACCCATAGTTAAAGATCCCGATGCAAACCGCGAACGAATGGATTTTTTCCTGCGAATCGAACCCCAGACGAGTTCCGCTAAGACGAGCATAGTAGAACGCCACGAAGCAACCCACAGCCACCGCCACAAAGCCCCAGATCGGCGGCATATACACGTTGGAAGCTGTATTAAAGGCTGGATTGCCCACCACTTTCACGAAAATGAAACAGGGCATCAGGACCCGAATGACCAGCTTCAGCAGGCCCGTGTCGGCTTCGCGCGACAGCCAATTGAGCGACCGGGCCGTGCCTCCGATCGCCATCACCGTGAAGACGGCAGCCGTTATGCTTAGAATCGTAATGACTTGCGTTAGATTCATCGTCCTAACTTAGTCGTTAGCCCGCAAAGTAACAATTGGGGCCTTTAACACTTCCGATCCTGTGAACCTGTCTCATGCCGCAATCAAACTCGAATTCGGAAACGCTTGGCATCATCGTTGTCGATCATGGATCTCGCCGGGCGGAAAGCAATCAGCTATTGCTGGAGGTCTGTGCGATGTTCCGGCAGTCCAGCGACTATACAATCGTCGAGCCGGCGCACATGGAACTGGCCGAGCCAACCATCGCCCAGGCATTTGCCCGCTGCATCGATCAGGGAGCCACCAGGATCGTGGTGCATCCCTACTTCCTCTCTCCCGGTCGGCACTGGCACGAAGACATTCCGCGGCTGGCCGAAGAGGCCGCATCGAGCCACCCAGGCATCTCTTTCCTGGTAACCGCACCGCTGGGACTTCATCCACTGATGGCTCAAATCATGTGCCAGCGGATCGAAACTTGCCTCGCACATTGCGAGGAAAACGGCCCAATTTGCGACGTTTGCACCCCGGCAAGCTGTTGTCAGCTGAAAAGCAGCTAGTCTACCAGGACGGTGTCGTCATGTTCGTAAGCAGGGGCACAGCAGCACAACAGCCGTAAGATTTCCGTCCCGGTGTTGGTGATCTGATGCACCTGGCCGGGCGGAATGGCGATGGCATCGCCGACCGTCACATCGCGAAACTCGTCGCCGATCTGCATTTTCCCTTGGCCATGCGTGATGTAGTAGATTTCTTCGGTCTGGGGATGATAGTGAGCCACGGTACTGGCACCCACCGGCAACCGGGCCTCGGCCAGGCTTTGCTTTTGTATGCACGAATTGCGATGCGCCAAAAGCTCGCGAATCTCGGAGCCATCTTTCGTGGTGAACGGTTCGGCCTCGTTCAGGTTGACGATATCCATTATCAAAATGCCTCGTTTGGTAATCTGGTACGGCAGCCCGAGGTGTGAGAGAATCTTCTTGACGTAATCGCGTGGATTTTGCTATCAGGGCTGCAAACTCGACACAAACACTACGCTTCCATCGATATACGAAGGATACCGACCATGCCCCGTAATAAGACGTTTGGCGACGCGTGCCATGCCATCGGCGATACCCCGATGATACTGATCAACCGGCTGATCCCCCAGGGTGGCGCTGAAGTTTACGCGAAGTGCGAGTGGTTCAACCCGCTTAACAGCGTAAAAGACCGGATCGGCTACGCCATGATCGCCGACGGCGAAAAGCGGGGCGTGGTGACCAAAGACACCCACATCATCGAACCCACTTCCGGCAACACGGGCATCGCTCTGGCGTTTGTCTGTGCCGCGAAAGGCTACAAGCTGACACTGACCATGCCGGAATCGATGTCGCTGGAACGCCGGGCGTTGCTGCGAGCCATGGGTGCCAACCTGGTTTTGACTCCCGCCGCCGAAGGGATGAAGGGGGCCATCAACACGGCCGCCGAGATGGTGGAAAAGGAAGAAGGTGCCTGGATGCCTGGCCAGTTCGATAACCCGGCCAACCCCGCCATTCACGAAGCGACCACCGGCCCTGAAATCTGGGAAGACATGGGTGGCAAGGTCGATGCGTTGATCGCAGGCGTCGGTACTGGCGGTACGATCACCGGTGCCAGCCGTTTTTTGAAATCGAAGAACCCTGGCTTCAAAGCGATCGCCGTCGAACCGAAGAACTCGCCGGTTATCAGCGGCGGCCAGCCAGGCAAGCATCGCATTCAAGGTATCGGCGCCGGCTTCATCCCAGGCAACTTGGATACCTCCCTGGTCGACGAAGTGGTTCAGGTCGACGATGAAGACGCATTTGAATACGGTCGACTGCTGGCAAAGGAAGAAGGTCTGGTCGCCGGTATCAGCAGCGGAGCCGCGATCTGGGCAGCCAAAGAAGTTGCTGCACGCCCCGAGATGAAAGGCAAGCGGATCGCAGTCATCCTGGCCAGCCTGGGCGAGCGATATCTCTCGACTCCGCTGTTCGGCGGGCTGGAAGGCTAGTTCCGAGCAATCGAACTAACCGCAGCAAGAATAAGAAAAGGGACGACTCGAGTGATCGAATCGTCCCTTTTTCGTTGGCCGCATTGATGTATTCAAAGTAGCAGGCACCTAAAGTAGTCGTTCCGCCGCGATGAAGACGGGGGATGCTTGGTCTTTACGGCTTGCTGGCGACTACTTGGATTCAGCACCGGTGAGCGACGCTTGCTGCTCAGGTGCTGCCTTGCCGTCCGCAGCGACGTAGGCAGCACTCTCCTTTTTCAGTGCTTCCAGTTCGACCTTGGCAGCCGCGGCCTTTTCAGCGGCATCCTTCGCGGCTACGGCTTTCTCGTTCATAGCCTTTTCGACGTTCGGCTTGGCTTCTTCCAGCTTCTTGAGCTGTTCGGCCAATCGCTTCACTTCGTCTTCCGATCGCTTGATCAGGTTTTCCTGATCCGTGATCTGCTTCTTGCCATCGTTCTGCGTCTTCTTGGCCGCTTCAACCGCAGCTTTGGCATCAGCCAGTTGCTTCTCAGCGGTTTGCTGGTTCTGCTTCGCGGTCGCAACGGCTTTTTCCGCTTCCGACTTTTGCTGGTTGACCTGGTTGGATTCGCCTTGCAGCTTCTTCAGTTCACCCTCGATGGCGGCGATCGATTCCGCATCTTTTTTCAACTCGGCTTCCTTAGAAACAATGGCTTCGGTCGTCTTCTTCACGTCTGCGGCACGCTGCTCATTTTCCTTGTCAGCTTCCTGGGCCTTTTGCTGCGAGGCAAGCTGGTTGCGAAGCTGATCTAGCTGCTTTTGATGCTCGGCCTGGGCATTCTTGGCGTTGCCCATCCCGTTGTTCTTTTCCTGAATCTTGCGTTTGTAGTCTTCGATCTTGGCATTGGCCTGATTGACCATTTGCTCGGCCTTGGAGATCTCGCCGGACCACTTTTTGGAATCAGCTTCCTTGTTGCGAACTTCGCCTTCCTGCTGCCGCTGGGCGGCTTCGGCTTGGGCGATCGATTGCTTCAATTGGCCGATCATGTTTTTGGCGTTATTGATTGCCGTCGTCGCGTTTCCGCTAGCCTTCTTTGTATTTTCGATCGCGGCCAGGTGATTGTCCCAACCTTGCTTGGCAGCGGCGGCAGCAGCAGCCAGATCGGAGGACGATTTATCGAGCACGACGATCTCTTCCTGCAAACTGGCAATCATGTTGGCGTAGGTCGGCGTAACTGCTTTCAGCTTGCCCAATTCTTGCATATCTTCGACGTTGTAGACACGGATCTCGCCGGTCCAGTCGCCCGCGATGATCTTGGTGCCGTCGTGATTGAAACAGGCCCTGAGGGTCATGTCGGGGTAGCCGGGAGTCTTCTTCAACTCTTTGCCGTCGCCGGCAAAGACCTTGGCAACTTTGTCACGACCGGCAGTTACCATACGGCCATCGTGCGTGTAGCTGACCCATTCTGACCCGCCGCCATGGGCATTGAACGACTTGATGTTCTTGCCGTCGACCATGCCCCACAGCTTGACCGAAGAGTCTGAACTGGAGGAAGCCAGCACGTTGGAATCAGGTTGCCAGCTAACCGCGGTGATCCCTTCTTTGTGGCCTTGCAGGTTCAAGTACTCACGAGCCGTATCGGCTTCCCAGACAAACAGTCCGTTCGAGCGATCACCGGTCGCCAGCAGAACGCCATCGGGACTGTAGGCAATAGCCGTGACCCAGTCGGTATGCTTTTTGATTTCGTACAGAAGCTCGCCATTGGCGGTGGAGTAGATCCGCACAAGGCGCTGCGGTCCGCCTAGGGCGATCCGCGAAAGGTCTGGCGAAATATCGGCGGCCAGAACGGCATCGTATTCGTCACCTACGGTGATCAGTTCTTTGCCATCGCGAACGTTAAACAGAGTGACGCTACCGGAATAGCCGCCTCGACCACCGCCCGCCATCAACACTTCGCCATTGCGGCTGAAGCGAAGGATGTAGGCTTTGCCTTGCGGATAAGGAAGCACGCCCATCAGTTTCATCGTGTCGGTGTTGTATAGAGCGATCTGCTTTTCACCGGCGATGGCAACCAGCGGGGCCCACGGGCTGTGCGCCATGGCGGAGATCGCACCGGCACCATCCAGATCCAAAACAGGAGCTTTCCACAATCCCTCAGGCATCGCAGCAGGACCATCCGGCTTACCGGTGGTAACCGGGCCGCTCATTGCCAGACCGGTCTTCTTCTTGGCTTTTGCCTTCGAGCCGCTGTTCTCCAGGGCTCCCATTTCGATCCACTTCTGGATGATGTCTCGTTTTTCTTTCGCAATAGGATCCTGGTTCGGGGGCATCTTCGGATTTTCAGCCCCGCTGATCAAAGCGAACAAGCGCGAACTTTCGATATCTTGTTCGATGACTACTTCACCACTCGCACCACCTTCCATCGTCGCACCGAAGGATTCCAGGTTCAGGCCACCCTTGGCATCGTTTTGGTTGTGACAGGTAAAGCAATGTTCGCGGAAGATGGCCCGGACGTGATCGTCGTAGTTGATCTTTTGGACGTCACCGGCAGGCTTGGCCTCGTCGGCAGCCATGGCATGACTGGCCAGGACGGCAATTGCGAACAAAACCAGAAACGGGAGGGAGTAACGCATCGCTTGTTCTCTGTGCGAAAAAAGGCAGGCCAACGAAGGTGGGTCTTCTAGCCGCATTCCAGCCAAAGCCGGTCGCGTGCTCGTATCGGCCGAGAGAACCTTGCGAATTCTCTCAGCCAGGTTTCTATCTTAGTCCACGTAAAAGCAATCGACAGCCGATCTTTTGCTTTCCTTTAGTGGTTGAACATAAACTCGCGCGAGTTGAGAACCGCCCAGAAGACGTCCTCCAAACCTCGCTGCTTGTTTTCTTCTTCCTTGAGAACCGCCATTAGCTTTTCTTTCTCTTCGGCGGTTGGCTTACGACTGAGGGCGCGGATGTAGATCTTGTCGACGATCACTTCCTCGCTCAAACCTTCCTTGACCCAACCTTCGACAAGCTTGCCGCGAGCAATCTTATCCTGTGTGGCCGAGCCATTGAGCATGTGCAATGCCTGGGACAAGGTCGGAGAAGTACTTGCCTCGCAACTACAAACCGTTTCGCGTTCGCTACGGCCGAAGGTATCGAGGAAGTAGTTGCTCGTCTTACCATCGGCAATCTGAACGGCACGCGAACCAAGCGGCAGACCACGGAATTTTTCGTCGTGGCTGGTTACCTGGCTGATGCAGTCCAACAACTGCTCGGCCGGAACCCGGCGAACCTGGGCGTAAGCGAAGTTCTTCGTATCAGACTTGTTGTCCTCGTTGGGAACCGTGGTTCGCTGATACGCCTTTGAGGCACAGATGTCGCGAACCAACTTCTTGAAGTCGTAGTTGTACTCGACCAACTTGTTACCTAGGGTCTCGTACAATTCCGGGTTACTGGCCGGATTGCTCACGCGGACGTCGTCGACCGGATCAACAATCCCCACGCCGAAGAAACTGGCCCAGATACGGTTGGCGACACTGGTCGCAAAGTAGGGGTTCTCGGCCGAAGTGAGCCATTCGGCCAGCACTTCACGCCGATCGCGCCCTGCCAGGTCAGGTTCGCCACCACCCAGGAACTTGGGTGGCATGACTTTGTTGCCCACCGGGTGACGAACGTCGCCACCACGTCGGTCGTAGATGATCCGTTCGCGGTAGTCTTCGGCGTTCTTACGACCAATCTGTGAAAAGAACGCGGCAAACCCGTAGTAGTCGTCCATCGTCCAGCGATCGAACGGATGGTTGTGGCACTGGGCACACTGCGTCCGCAGACCCATGAAGACCTGAGCAACGTTTTCGGCCGTCTTCAGCGTGTCGCGTTCGATCTCGTAGTAGTTGGTCGGCGGGTTGCTGAACGTACCGCCTGAGGCTGACAATAATTCGCGAACCATCTGGTCCAGCGGAACATCGTTGGAAATCTGGTCGGTCAGCCAGCTGTTGTACAAGAAGGCAGACTTGCCGCTGACGTTGTTGGTGCTTTTGATCATCAACAACTCGGACCAACGCATGGCCCAGATTTCGGAGAACTCTTTTCGCTGAAGCAAACGATCGACCAGCTTGGCTCGCTTGTCGGCCGAGTTGTCCGCCATGAACTCGTTGTACTCTTCCTCAGTTGGCAACAAACCGGTGATGTCGATCGTGGCACGGCGGAGGTATTCTTCGTCCGAGCAGATACCACTCGGAGTGATTCGCAGCTTGTGCAGCTTGGCGCCAACCAGCTCATCAATGTAATTGCCGGCGACTTCCGGCTTCTTGTAGTTCAGATCCTTCGGCAGAACGATCACCTGGCTACCGACAGTGTGCGTGTCGAACCGAGCCATCACGTACGCTTCGCCCCGTTTGGCCGCGGTGCACAGACCGTTCTTGTCGATCGGGGCCGAGTTGTCGTTGTTGGAGCTGAAGGCAGCGAGATCGGTCACGTCACGAGTGGTTCCATTGGAGTAGAACGCTTTGACAACGAACGTCTGATGAGCGCCTTCCCCTTCCAGCACCGCCTTGGGTGGATAGATCTTGATTTCCTCGCAGCGGGGCACTTCGCCTTCGTCTGGCTTCGCACCATCTTCCAACCAACGCAGCATTGTCGCGTAGTACTGGGTATCGGTATCGAACAGCTTACCACCAGTATGCGGAACGGCACCGACCGACTTCTCCAGCAGCAGGCTGGCTGGCGGGTTGGCCAGGTTGATTCGGCGGGTAGCTTGTTCGCGCGTGATGCGGAAGTAGTCTCCATCAGGATCGAAACCGAACAGCGAGATGCGGAAACCATCTTTCCCGCGAGCGGCACCATGGCAGCTACCGGTGTTACAACCAGCCCGCATGAAGACCGGCATCACGTCGAGATGGAAACTGACCGGACGTTCCTCAGTCGCTTTGGCAACCGTAACCGGAACGTCAACCTTGTGGCCTGCATATTCGACCTTCAAGGTGGTTTCGCCGTCAGCGACTGGCAAAATGAGATTGCCATCCCGCTTGACCAGCGCGCCGTTGGCCAGGCTGACTGTGGCCTGAGCGGTGACATCCAACGTCACGTCGTCTTCACGGGTCGCAACCACGACATAATGCTGGGCATCGCGGCTGGTCAACAACTCGATCGATGGAGGATAGACGTTGATTTCGCGAATGGCGGTCTCGGCCTGGACGGTTGATGTCGCCAGACAAAGCAGTAGCCCGCTGAGCATCCAATGAGCGATTCCGTTGCGTGTCACGGTTGGCTCTCCTTTGGCTTTCGCCGATTAATCCTGGGGAGGGAAATAAGGTTTAAAGCGTGCGGCAGTTAACAGGCAAAGCTTACATGCCCTGTTCTTTTGCCAATCGCAGTTGTTCCAATCGAGTGAGAGGTCGCTCCGGTTTCGGCTTAGGAGCTTCTTCCTTCTTACCGTCATCCTTTGGTTTGGCGACAGCGACCTTCGGAGGCAGCGGCTTGTCGACTCGCAGTTCGATGTTGCCGTTGGTCTGAATGATCGGCTCGTCGTTCTGAGTCACCGTGATCCGGGCAACCAGCGAGGTGTGCTTGCCTGGTCGAGCATCTTCGGCAACCTTGACGTTAAAGACCGCTTCGGTGGCATCCTTATTGACGGTGACCGGCTCCGTTGTCACACCGCTGGGAACACCCAACAGTTCGATCTTGGCGTCGCCAGGGAAATCGCGTTTGGGGCTAAGGCCGACAACCACCTTGGTTTCCTGGCCCTGCTCGCAGGCCGACTTGTTGAAGGCGAAATCGACCAGGCGGTCTTCGACCTGCAGGTCAGCGAACGGCGACGACACTTCAACGGTGCCAGCCTTATAAGGGGCGCTGCCGATCACACAGATCTTATGTGTCCCGATCTTGGCACCACCGTTGGCGGTGACCGGAATATTGGCCTCAGTTTGATCCTTGGCAATCTTGATTGAGCGCGAGGCACCGATGCCTGGGGGATCGTTGAGCAAACGCAAACGGATCTCGCCGTCAAAACCTTCATCTCGTTTAGCCACGACTTTGAGCTGCATCGAACCATCTCGAACCACCGGCACCTTAGGTTGGACGATCTCGATATGGAACGGCACCTTTTCAGTCACGGCAACGGCCATTCGTTCGGCATCGTGGCCCCACATGTCACGGTTGTTCTGTCCCCGGACCAGCATGCTGCGCTGCAGGACGTGACCTTCCAGCTTCAGCTCTTCCTTGGTCGGCTTGGCGACGACGTCAACAAGTTTGCCCGCCAGTTTTGCATCGGGCTTGGCCCGCAACATTACCGGCAAGACATTGGAATCTTCCGCCATCGGGAAGGTGATCACTTCAACACCTTCCGGGATATCGTTGAAGCTGAAATTCAGTTCACTGCCGAAGTTCTCGCGACGAGCCTGAAGAAGAATCGCCATCGTGTTGCCTTGCGGGACACTGATCGTCCGAGCCACGTACTGCTGAACTTCCGGAATCTGAACGGTAAGCTTCGGTGCACGCTGGGTCACTTCAATGCGATAGACACAAAGCGGTCCGCCGCTTCCCAGGTGATCGCGAACGCGGATGACCAGTTCTTCGTCTTCAGGAGCCTGAACAGTCAGGTAGCTATCGATGTTTCCGTTGGAATCGTCGTTGCCTTGCAGTCGCTGGCCGTTGGTCATGCGGTAGACATCGACGACCGGGTCCAGGTAGGAGCGGAGTGTTTCGCGGGCATACGCGCGAATTTCGTAGGTTTGCCCCTTCTTGGCGGCAAACTTGAAGTAGTCTTCGTCTCCCTTTTTCTCGATCACACCACTCGCAACGCCAGGGCCTTCCATCGGACTGGCCTCTTCCCGCTTGTCGTTCGGCTCAGATTCGATCGCGGAAGGCAGACTGGAAACCAACAGACGATTCGGCGTGGGGGCGATACCGTACTGATCTTCGGGGTAGTAGAGGAACTCGCCTTCAGTCTGAGGCATTTTGACCTTCATCGACTGGTTGCCGGAAGGATCGCCCAGCCAGGTGATTTCGACTTCTTCGCCAGGCTTGCCACCGGTCGGGAAGATACCCAGCGGCCGAGGAAAGCTGCCGACATTCAAGCGATAGGCACAATTACCATTGCCGCCGTAGCTGCTTTCGCGAACCTGGATGATGTACTTGCCATCTTCCGGTGCGAGCAGCGAGCACACACAGTCTTGATGAACCAACGGCTCGTCATCGCTTTTGGCGAGCACAAATCGCTGCTCGTTGTAGACGGCGACGAACGGATCGAAGAAAGTTCGGCCCAATCGCAGGCCCGTTAATTCCACCGTGATACGCTGTCCCTTTTTGGCTTCGACAACGAAGTAATCGACGTCCTCGTTCTGGACAATTCCGTTGACCGTCGTGCCCATCGGTACTGGCTGTGGCTCTTTGAAATCGTTGTTGGGCTCCTTCTCTTCCATTTCGGGAAGGGCACCTACATAGAACAAGTTGACGTCACTCAAGCCGGAGGCGGTACGCAAGCGGCAGGCATGCTTGCCCAGCCGGCAGTCAGGTTTGACGCTCAAGGTTACCTTGACCGCTTTGTCATTCTCGGCTGCGATCGATTTCATCTCGACGCCTGGCTCGTAGAAAATGACTTCTTCTGCGTCCTTGATCCGATCGCCTCGGAAGACAACCTCAATCTCGTTACCCCGCTGGAAGCCAGGCGGATCGATTGCCGAAAGCTTGGGGTCGGCCCCAAAGGCAACCGTTGCCGATAAAAGAGCCGCTGCAAGAATTGCCAAACCGAAAGATTGGAAGCGTTTCATGGGAACACCGCGTCCAGTGTATGGAGTCGAAGTGGATGGTAGGAACTGGCCCGCTGCCGCTGGCTGGCAACATAAACGAACCAATTGAGGTGGGATGATGGGATCGGCCTGAAGAAACTTCAGGCCGACGAGTTTATCTATTGTAACTAGAGTCGCGAGAAGACGAAGCATTTCTCACCTTCGCGTGCTCATTTGCAGCGAACTGCTTAGGCCAACATTTCCTTGATGACCCGGCCGCCGTTGACGATTTCGATCGGACGATCGCCAGGAGCCATCAGTTCTTTGTCGGCGACGATACCCAACTGGTGATACATGGTGGTTGCCAGATCTTCAGGACCAACCGGATCGAGTTCCGGTTCGCTGGAAGTTGCGTTCGACGTGCCGTGGATGTAGCCCTTCTTCAGGCCGCCACCGGCCAATGCCACGCTGAATACTTTCGGCCAGTGGTCACGACCAGCATTCTGGTTGATCTTCGGCGTACGTCCGAATTCCGACGACACCATCACCAGCGTTTCGTCGAGCATGCCATTGCGATCCAGATCCTTGATCAGGGTCGAGTAGGCTTGGTCGAAGTCGGGCACCTGACGATTGATGGCGTCGGTGATGCGATTGTGCATGTCCCAACCGCCGTAGGTCAGCGTAACCATACGGACACCGGCTTGGACCAGACGTCGAGCCATCAGCATTCGCTGACCAGCCTGGTTGCGACCATATTCATCGCGCACCTTGGCATCTTCTGCGTCGATGTTGAACGCTTCGCGAGCTTCCGGAGCCGAAATCATGCTATAGGCTCGTTCGTAGAACGTATCCATAGCAGCAACCGAGTCCGATTCGTTCTTCTGCGCGAAGTAGCCGTTGACCGCTTCGAGTGCCGAACGACGACGGTAGAAACGATCTTCGTCAACGCCACCTGGCAGGCTCAGGTCACGAACCTTGAATCCGCCGCTAGCCGGATCGGAACCCAACGAGAACGGAGCGAACGACGAGCTCAGATAGCCGGTACCAGCATATTCGTTTGGCTGATTCGGAATGCAAACGTAAGGAGGCAGGTTCTTACGTGGGCCATATTCGTGGCTGATCACCGAACCAAAGCTGGGAAACTTCAAAGCCGGGCTGGGACGATAGCCCGTGAACATGTTGTGCGTGCCACGTTCGTGAGCCGCTTCACCATGCGTCATCGAGCGGATAATGCAGAGCTTGTCGGCGATCTGAGCGGTCTTTTTCAGAGCTTCGCTGAAGTATTCGCCCGTGTTGGTTTTGATGGCCTTCATCTCGCCGCGGTATTCGATTGGAGAGAACGGCTTGGGATCCCACAATTCCTGCTGAGCGGCACCACCTGGCAGATAGATATGGATGACACTCTTAGCTTTGGCTTCGATAAAGTCGTACTGCTTGATATCGGCCTGAGCTTCCTGGAGACGGAGCATGTCCGAAATGGTTAGCCCCAGGCCAGCAGCGGCGCCGACCGTGAGGAAATTACGTCGACTGAGCGGGTTTCCCTTACACTTCTTCATGGCCATCTCCAACAGGTAATGTTTTGGGTGTGTTTGTTCGGCTTAAAGCGAATGACTCGAATCGCGCGAAAGTTTCAACGATTCCGAGAAAAAGGTGGGATCCACATCCGACCCCATGATTTGCAGCTACAGGGATTTTCGGAGCGAATTGAGAACAACTACAGATGGCCTCAAAATGGGCAATCTTCAAAAGGCGGGCAAACTAAGGAAGGTAATGGCGTATTTTCAATCCTTCTTTCTCAAAGGAGAGCTTCCCGCCATCAAACGGCTAATATAACGGCGGCACCAGGGTGTGTCAAAAGAATAATGGCTGAATTAGCCCGATTTGCGGCTAGAGATTTTCTAGCGTCAAACGCTTGCACACCAACAAGTTACAGCAAAATGATGTCTCGTGGGATCACCCTGCTGGCCAAGTTTTTCGAACCCGCGACCGCGGACAGCCCGTCAGGCGACCGAAGAAGCATCTCTTTGCCCTGTCCAGGATCAGGAACTTGGGGCCGCTGGTTCCAGGCAATAAAGATGTGTGGAGGTCCGCCAGTATAGCTTTCCCTCGGCAAAAACCGGGCTGGCGAATCCCATCCCTTCCAACTGAAATTGGGCGACATCGTCAAACCGGGGATTGGCATCAAAGACACGCATCGTGCCATCTTCATCTGGAACCAGCATCTGTCCGCCGTACTGAGTCAGCGAAGCACTGAATTTACCACCGATTCGAGCCCTGCTAAGGCGTTTGCCGGTTTGCGTGTCGTAGCAGAGCCCGATGCCTTCGTCGTTAACCGCGTATAGTTTGTTGTCGATCACGATTGGTGAGGGGACATAGATACGTTCTCTAGCCGTCCAGAGGACATGCGTATCGGTCACATCGCCACTGCCATCCGCACGAATCGCAATCGCCCCATTCTGAGGAAAACCGCCGGTGCAAATGACAATGTCTCCGGCAATGGCAGGCGTGTTGGCAATCGTCTTGGCAGGACCATCGGCGAACCAATAGATGGCGCCGTCGTCGGGATTGTAGCTCGTCACCTTACCCGTTCCGCCGACAATCAGTTGCTTCTTCCCGGCGATATCGCCGAGCGTCGGTGTGCTGTAACTGGGGTCGTTGGCTCGAGATACCCGCCAGACGATGTCACCCGAATCCCGGTTTAAGGCCGCCAGAAACCCAGGTCCGTTCGAATCGGCCAGAACGATCACGTACGAACCATAAACCAACGGCGAGCTGCCGTATCCGTGCTGGCTGCGAAATGGCCCCGCCTCCTTCTGCCAGACGATTTGTCCTTTCAGGTCGATCGCGGAGACATAGAGTGAGTCTTTCACGATAAACGCGGTGAAAACGTACTTGCCATCGGTTGCTGGAGTGGCCGATGCCTGGGAGTTCTTTTGGTGGGTACGCATAAAACCGCCCTGATGCACGACGGTGGTCCAAAGCGATTTCCCACTCTCAGCTTCGTAGCAAACCAGCGATTTGGTTTCCTGGCGCTCGTCGGCTGTCGTAATCAGAACCTTGTCTCCGACGACAATCGGCGAGGAGTGTCCCAGTCCTTGGATTTTGGCGCTCCAGCCTACGTGAGGCTGGGTCTTCCAATCAAATGGGACAATATCTTGATGCTCGATCGAGTCACGCTGCTGGCCACGCCACCAAGGCCAACTGTTGGTTGGTATGGCGATTGGCTGCACGGCTTTCACCCCGGCGCCGGCTGTAAAGTGAATCTCTTCCACTGGTTCCTGACGGCACCCCAGCAGCAGAGCCAATACCATTACCCATCGAATATCAAGCTGCATCTTGCTTCTCCCTCGGTCGAGACCGTGACAGCAGTGCTTCTTCGCAAACTGCCAAATCGAAATAAATTCCCTGGCCTCTCGTTGTGGCAAGGCCTTCCCAATCGCATAGAATAGGATGAAACGCGGGTCCGCTTCCACAATATTCTCAAGGAGTTAGATAAAACACCATGGCCGGGCGATTCACTCTCTTCCTCGTGGCCGCGCTCTTGAGCGGGCTGGTAACCCTCCCTCTTGCTGCCGAAGACTACGCCGGCCAAGCCGATCTCGACAAAGCGGTCGATTTGAAGCTCGAAGCGGAAAACATGGAAGACCTGGCCAAGGTGGCCGATTTGTGCGAGTCGGCACTGAAAAAAGGGCTTCACGAAGAAGACCAGGTTTTCGCCAAGCAACTTCTTACTTCGGTCCGTTATCAGCGAGCCGAGACAATGGGCAAGGGGATCCTGCAAGAAGCCCAACAGCGAAAGGACTGGAAAGAGCTGCGAGACAAAGCGGTCGCCGAAGTTGACCGAGGCTTGAAGTATGACGACTCGGTCGGCATGCTCTACCTGCTTAAAGCCCGATTGCTATTGATGCCCGAAGGTAATAAGGAAGAAGCCAAAGCGAGCATCGAAAAAGCGGTCGAACTCCTCAAAGGAACCGGCGAACCGCTCTCGCAGGCACTGGTCGTTTCGCTAGTCTTCACCAAGACTCCCGAAGAACAAATCGAAGTCCTTACCAAGGCGATCGAGGCGAACCCCAACAACGCCGATGCTTACCGTCTGCGTGGGCTCATCTACCTTGAAAAGAAAGAGTTTGAAAAGGCGCTGGCAGATCTGAAAATCGTGACTGAACAACTCGCCCCTGGCGATCTCACTTCGCTGCAGGCCTATGCCCGGGCATTTGCTCAGTTGGGCGAATTCGACCAGGCCATCAAAGCGGTCGATAAGATCGTCAAAGCAAACCCGAATTCACCGATCGGCTACCTTTTGCGAGCCCAGTTCAAAACGATGGCGGGCGATCTGGACGGGGCAACCGATGACCTCGACCAGGTGCTCGTTTTGGCTCCGCGCAGTGTTCCGGCTTTGTTGATGCGAGCGAGCTTGTATGTCCAACAGGAAGATTACAAAGCGGCGTTGCAAGATATCGAACGTGCCTTGGCTTCCGACACTGGTAACATGCAGGCTTTGCTGATGCGTGCCACGCTCAATGCTCGCGAAGGCAACTATTCCGAAGCAATCCGCGACCTGGAAGCACTTCAGGCACGCAGCAAAGAGAACGAATCGATCAGCCTGCAATTGGCGGCCCTCTACCAGGTCGACAGCCGTCCCCGCAAAGCGGTCGAAGTTTACAACGAAGTTCTTAAGAAGCACCCCGACGATCTCCAGGCTCTGCGAGGCAAAGGGGACGCACTGCTTTCCTATGGCAAACATGCCGAAGCGGTCCAGTGCTACCTGGATGCCCTGAAGATTCAGGACGACGAAGAAGGTGGCATCCTGAACAACCTGGCATGGGTCATGGCTACTTCTCCGAACAAAGATGTCCGCAACGCCGAGAAAGCGGTGAAGTACGCCGAAGAGGCGAGCAAAGTCACCGAGTATTCCCAAGCCCATATCCTTTCGACCTTGGCAGCTGCCTACGCGGAAAAAGGTGACTTCGACAACGCTCGGAAATGGTCAAAGAAAGCGGTTGAAGTTGCCGGCAGCGATGAAGGAGCAGCCGAGATTCGCGAGCACTTAAAGAAAGAGCTGACCGCGTACGAAAAGAGCCAGCCCTGGCGAGAACTTCAACTGACCAAGGAAGGAGGCCCAACCGAAACAATCGCCGGGCCTGCGTCGGATGTGGCCGAAGATCTCAAGAAGGCCGAGAAAAATCAGTCGGCTGAAAAGAAGGAAGAAACCAAAGAACCTGAGATGATGGAACCGGCCCCTGACATGGATCCGGTTTCTAAATCGTAGAACTTCGGTCAGGCCGATTTGCTTCTCGCTGCGGTTTCGCGAGAATTAGAGCAAGGCGGCCGAGGTACTCGCTAACTTGCCCCGGCCTTGATTGCCGGGGCTTTTTTTATGAAAGGATCGCTGAGCCATGGATATCCAAACCACCAAGCAGTTGACGCAAAAGAAATGCAAACCCTGCGAAGGGGGCGTCGATCCTTGCCCACTCGACGAGGCGAAGGTCCAATTGGGAAATCTCAATGGTTGGTACCTGACCCATGAAGGCCAACGGATCCGTAAAGATTGGACCGTCAAAAACTTCATGGCAGGTATGAATTTTTTTAACAAGGTCGCCGCAGTTGCCGAAGAAGATGGGCATCATCCCGACCTGCACATCGCCGGTTACCGGAACGTTTCGATCGAACTTTGGACCCACGCGATCGGTGGGCTGAGCGAGAACGACTTTATTTTGGCTGCCAAGATCGACCAGATTCCGATCGAATTGAAGTCGTAACCAGCCGTAACTCCTTATGCATACAGCAATTCCAGCCGCTTTTGCATATGCCGCCGGATGACGTACACTTCAACAAACCCTGCGCACACGCTTCAAAGTCGATTGAAATTCTCAGGACGGTGGTATTCACCATGACCGCGAAACCTGAACTACTGGATGCCCCTTCGAACCTGCCGGCGGTAACCGATTCGCCGCCGTTGCCGGTCGAACGCACCTCCAACGGTGGCGTCAATCCGATTGTGCGCGGCGCTGCTAACAGTCATCTGGTCATCTGGACGATGCTTCTGACGATGGGGCCGTTCGCACTTCCGCTGATGTGGATCAGCCCCAAATACAGTCGCTGGATGAAGATTCTGGTGACTTCCGTGATGGTTTTTCTGACGATCGCGTTTCCCATCGGCGTTGTCATCTTTTTGATTATGCTTCTCAACCCGATCATCGATGCCTGGTCACAGGCCAACGCAATGGGTGGTGCCTAACGGCACTTGCCTTCACCGCATCTACGGGTTTGGCTGATTGGCGGAATCGTTCAGCTCTCGATAGTACGACTGCACCACCGATCGAAGGTACAGCTTCGGCATCACCTGGCGGCGTTTCTCTTGCAGGTAGCCTTGTGCCTGCTCTGGAGTCATTCTCTTGGCCTTTAACAGCCAGCACAGCGCAATGGTCGCGCTGCGTGCGCGGCCTGCCTTGCAGTGGATATACACGTCCTTTCCCTGGGCGACGTACTTCTCGATAAACGAGACACCTTGCTCGATATCCTCGACCGTCGGTGGCTGAAAGTCGATCGTGGGCAGGTAAAGCTGCTCGACGTCATATTGTCTATAAATATCCAGTGGACCTTCATATTCCTGGCAGGTGTTAATCACCCCACGAATACCGTTTTCGGCCAATTCTTTCGCGATCAGCCGCGAGGGCACCGCCCCTACGTAAACATGGGGGGCGATCTCGTCGTACCAGTGCCACCATCTTAGGCCGCGAATCATGGTCCAATTGAACAGGTACGACGGCCAATAAATCAGCCTGGCGAATAGATGTTGCAGAAATCGCTTCATGGTGGCCTGGGGAAAGGTCGGTCTCAGGGGGTCGCAGATCTTGCGACAGGGATTCGTCTAGTTGATTCCCTTTGCCTATTTAACCGATTATGATGGGTGTCGGTCGCCGGTCCCACCCTCCCTGGTCGAATCGAGCGGATCCCTTCCTGATTGGGCAACCATCTGCCCTCCCACCACGTAAGCACCCTCTTGAGGAGAATCTCTTCCATGTTGCGTCTGGTATGCACCTTCGGCCTGCTGCTTGGCATGGCTACACTCTGCGTAGCTGAAGAACCCGCTTTGAATCAACCTCCCGGTGGCTTTAAAGCACTTTTCAACGGCAAAGATCTGTCTGGCTGGAAAGGCTTAGTGGGCAATCCTAAGACTCGCGCCACGATGTCGAAAGAAGAACTCGCTGCGGCCCAAGCCAAAGCGGACGAGTCGATGCGAGCACATTGGAACGTCGAAGATGGTGTTCTCGTGTTCGACGGCAAAGGACAAAGCCTGTGCACAGCTAAAGACTACGCCGATTTTGAAATGTACGTCGATTTCAAAATCAAAGAAAAAGGGGACAGCGGCATCTACCTCCGCGGCTCACCTCAAGTTCAGATCTGGGACCCCAAAAATCGCGACATCGGCTCCGGCGGCTTATTCAACAACCAGAAGAATCCGAGCAATCCGACGGTTATGGCCGATAATCCGGTCGGCGAGTGGAACACCTTTTACATCCGCATGATCGACGATCGCGTGACGGTCAAACTCAATGGCAAGCTGGTCGTCGATGACGTGGTGATGGAAAACTACTGGGAGCGCGACAAGCCAATCTACCGCACCGGTCAGATCGAACTGCAGAACCATGGCAACACGCTCTACTTCCGCAACATCTACATTCGCGAACTGGTCACTCCGGAGCAGCTTTCCAAGATCGAAGCTGCCCTGCCTGCCAAGCCGCGCGTCGAGCCTACGAAAAAAGAAAACGTACTGGTTTTCACTCGCCCAGCCGGCTTCCGACATAGTTCGATTCCGGTTGGCGCCGTGGCGGTAAAGATGCTTGGCGAAAAGACGGGTGCCTTTGATGCCCGAATCACCGAAGACCTGACGATGCTCTCGCCGGAAACGCTTAAGGATTACGACACCTTGGTCATGGTCAACACGACGGGTTCGTGGATCAAGCCACGCGGCGAAGACCTCGCAAAGCTGGCAGCCGCCGGCAAGAAGATGAATGCAGAAGAAGCGGAAGAAATGTTCCGCAAAAGCCTTCTCGATTTCGTCAACAGCGGCAAAGGACTGGTTGGTTTTCATGCTGCCAGTGATGCCAACTATCACTGGGAAGAGTTTGGTAAGCTGATCGGCGGCTACTTCAACGGCCACCCCTGGCACGAGGAAGTTGGCATCAAGGTTGACGACCCCAATCATCCGTTGATGGCAGCTTTCGGCGGCAAAGATTTCAGCATCGTCGACGAAATCTACCAGTTCCGCGATCCATACTCGCGTGAATCGCTGCACGTTCTTCTGTCGCTTGATGTCGACAAGACGAACATGAAGAAGGGTGGCATCAAACGCGAAGATAGTGATTTCGCCGTCTCTTGGGTTCGCAAATATGGGGAAGGCCGCGTCTTCTACAGTTCCTTGGGACATCGTGAAGAGATCTACTGGAACCCGCACATGTTGCAGTTCTATCTTGATGGAATTCAGTTTGCCTTGGGCGATCTGGAAAGCCCCACGGCACCGAGTGTCGGCAAGTAGTTATTGCTAAACATTCCCTTTTCAGGAAATACACCTCATGACATATCGAATTGTTCGCCCGCTGCTGGTCCTGCTGTTCGTGCTGGCCGTTTCGAGCAGTCTGGTCGCTGAAGAGAAGACCAAGCTCAAAGGGTTGTTGATCACCGGTGGCTGCTGCCACGATTACCCCAACCAGATCAAAATCATCACGCAAGGCCTGAGCCAACGCGTGAATATCGAGTGGGACGTCGCCCTGGCCGGCAGTGGCAAAGACATCAAAGTGCCTGTGTATGAAAACCACGACTGGATCAAACCGTACGACATTGTCGTGCATAACGAATGCTACGGCAGCGTGACCGATGTCGCCTTCGTGGAAGGCATCGTCAAAGCGCACACCGAGAACAAGATCCCCGCGATCTTCATTCATTGCTCGATGCATAGCTACCGCAATGCCAAGACCGACAAGTGGCGCGAGCTGATCGGTCAGCGTTCGACCAGTCACGAAGGAAAGCATCCGCTAGATGTCGTCACGATCCAGTCCGATCACCCAATCATGAAAGGCTTTCCGCAGAACTGGAAGGTTGACCGGGGCGAACTGTACAAGATCGAAAAAACCTGGGACACCGCCACTCCGCTTGCCAAAGCGTATGGCGTCGATACCAAGAAGGACCACGTTTGCATCTGGACCAACGAATACGAGGGAACCAAAACCTTCTCGACCACGCTGGGCCATTACAACGAAACGATGAACAACGACGCCTGGCTCAGCATGATGTCGCGTGGCGTTCTGTGGACGCTTGGTGCGCTTAACGAAGATGGAACTCCGAAGGCTGGCTACGAAGGTACCGGCAAGAAGGAGATCAATCTCGAGGCACCCAACCCAGACAAAGACAAAAAACCGACGCCTGCCAAGAAGTAGTCGACTGCCTTTCGCATTGCCCGAGAAATCTTGTAGCTACGTATCCCTGTGGTGCGTAGCTACTTTTGTTTTGGCACGTTCAAGATCTACATTTCCCCCATTTTGGGCTAGTCCAACCAGTGAGATCGCGTTAGGATAACTAGTTCCCTTACTATTTTTTATCCTGGCATATACACACTATCCTTACCGAGAGGCCCCCTCGATGTTGTCATTTCCACGTCGCCGTGGTTTTACCCTCGTAGAACTGCTGGTTGTCATCGCGATTATCGGTGTTCTGGTTGCATTACTTCTGCCTGCCGTTCAACAGGCACGCGAAGCGGCGCGGCGAATGAGTTGCACCAACAATCTGAAAAACCTTGGCTTGGGACTCCACAACTATCACGACACATTCGGTAGTTTTCCGGCTGGATACATTTCTGACCGTTCGACTCAACCGGCGTCGAGCGGCAATTGTTGGAGCAACTCGGGTTCGAACAACGCGTTTGCTCCTTGGACGGTCATGTTGCTTCCGTTCCTGGAACAAAACGCTCTGCACGACAAGTTCAATTTCAGCCAGAAGTTCACCATGAACCCCGTCGACGGCATTGGCAGCGCGACAAATCAGGCCGCCTGGACGATTCCGCTGAAGATCTATCAATGCCCATCCGATCCGCGCGTTTCGATTCAGCCCAACCTGCTTTGCTATATGGGCGTAATGGGGGGCGGTGTTTGGAACTCTTCTTCCGCTACTTATCGATTTCAATGCACTGCCAGTTCCGATCCGAATCGCGGTAACGATACCAACGGCATGCTGTACTTCCATTCGGCTGTCCAATTCCGCGATGCAACGGACGGAACCACCAACGTTTTCATGGTTGGAGAAAGCCGCTACCAGACACATAACCGCACCGATGGCAAAAACTTTGGCTGGGCCAGCAGTGCCAACGTGAACAATGCCTGGAGCATGCCGGCGACGCTCGCCAGTGCGATTGCCCCGATCAATTCGTTGCCCGATGCGACCCACAGCACGCAATCGCGCTGCTTTGGCAGTTACCACCCAGGCGGCTGCGAAATGCTGATGTCGGATGCCTCGGTGCAGTTCTTCGCCGAGACAATGGACACTCAGATGTACAGCCAGTTGGCAATCCGCAACGACGGGCTACCCGTCAGCGGCTTTAGTCGCAACTAACCGGCCAGGAGCTTCCATCCATGAATTCGAAGCGTCCTGCCCTCCTGCTTCTGCTGCTTGTGGTCGCTGTACTTGGCTGCAGCCAGGGAGATGGTTTGAAACGTTACCGCCTCTCCGGCAACGTCACTTACAAGGGGAAGCCTGTGCCGGCTGGTGAAATCCAATTCACACCGAACTCTCGCGAAGGCAACAGCGGGCCCGGCATGATCGTCCCAATCAAGGATGGTCACTATGAAACAGCCCCTGGCAAAGGTCACCTGGGCGGAGCCTACGGCGTTCAAATCGTCGGATACGACGGCAAAGCCAATTCGGAAAGCGACCTGGGCGTCAGCTTGTTTCAGCCTTACGCCAAGGCAACGACCCTTCCACGAGAAGATTCGACGCTCGACTTCGACGTTTCGTCGAAGTAATCTCCGGTCAATCGGGATACCCTCACAAAGCCTTAACAATCGATCCACGCTCGCTAGTTACAATAGCGAGCGAGAAATGCTCGTTGGATTGCTTGTCGTGAGGAAATGTTTTTCAAATGCGAAACCATATTATCTTCGCATTGCTGATTGCTGTTTTGTGTCTTTCAGGCATCACAAGCGCGGCCGAATTGGCTCCCGGCAGTCAGGCGGTCATGATCGAGTCGACGCCGCTCTATGCAACCGCCGAAGTAAGCACTCAGCCTGATCGGATCCTGAAACAATTCTCACCTGGCGAAGCGGCCGATGTTCAAAGACAACTCGGCAAATGGACCCAGGTTCGCTTTCGCCGCAAGCTGGGCTGGGTCGAGACAGACAAGATCGTGCCACTCGACGACGACGCGATCGAAGTCTTTTCCAAACGAATCGACGGCCAACCAGATATCGCCAACAATTACATCGATCGGGCCAAGCTGTGGCAATATCTTGGCAAGCCCGCTCAGGCCCTTGCAGACCTCAACGTTGCCATCCAGCAAGATCCGCAATCAGCCAAAGCCTGGGGCATGCGCGGTTATCTTCGCTTCCTGGAAAACAAGAGTTCCAAGGCCCGTGGCGACTTTGATCGGGCTATCGAACTCGATCCGAAAGAGCCCCTCGCCCTGGCCTACCGCGGACTGCTGTTTCGCGAGGAAGGCAAGCTTGACGAGGCACTAGCCGACCAGACCGCCGCGATCGAGTCCGACGTTGAAGAGCCAATCTTCTACTACATTCGCGGCCTCACCTGGCTGCAAAAGAAAGCCTTTGACAAGGCCGTCGCCGATTTCACCGCCGCGCTTGAACGAGATCCGAAATTCGCGCTGGCTTGGAAGCATCGCGCTCGGGCCTACCAGCAACTCGGCAAAAGTGATTTGGCCGCGAAAGATCTTTCGTCGGCTCTCAAAACCGAGATCATCTTCGTTCAGCCACTGGACGCCAGGCAACGTCCTGCCACCGACGGGAAAAGCCTGCCAACGCTGGAAGAACAACTGACCCGAGCGATTCAATTCGATTCGGAGGATTCGACCTTGTATCACAATCGAGGCTACGTTCGAGTCCTACTTGGGAAGCTTCACGCGGCGATCGAAGATTTCGATGCCGCGCTCAAGTTGCGAAAGGATTCCGTCAGCTACTTCCTGCGTGGCTGGACCAAGCGGAATCAGGGGCGGCTCGATGAAGCAATCGCCGACTACGATCTGGCAGTACAACATGATCCCAACTTCGGGCCCGCCTATCGTGACCGGGGCTATATTCATGACTTGAGAAATGAAGTCGACCAGGCAATGGCCGACTACAACCTCGCCTTGCACGCCGACATTCGCGATCATGTCACCTTCTTTCTACGAGGCAAACTGTGGGAAAGCAAAGGCGAACCTCGCAACGCAATCTCAGACTATAGCCAGGCGATCCATCTGAAGTCGGATTACCTGGAAGCGTATCGCCGCCGTGCCAGATTAAATGTCGAAGTGAAAGAATTCGAGGACGCCCACAGCGATCTTGAGAAGATCAAAAAGCTGGAAGCCAGGCGGTAACCGTTACGAAACCTTCCGCGGAGCACAAAAGAAATCTCGAGCGGTAACCATCCGAGGTGCAACGTTTCCTTCGGCCTGGTTGGCGATCTTGCAAAGTTGTTGCCGCGGATATTCGTGGAAACGCTGCTCGCCCACGGAGTTATAGACCGAAATCAACGACGGCTGCCGCAGATCGCTACCCAGCCCTGGGCACCCCTGGCATTGGCCGGTGATTCGATTCCGCCGCCAGGTTTCCATCGCCGCTCCTTCCCACAGCCCGCGCAGCGTATCTTCTTCCAGACTGCCAAAGTAAACACGCTGTCGCTGGTCACCGCTACAGCCTGTCAACTGCCCGCAAGCTCCGAAGGTGATAACGCGGTAAGGCTCTTCGCATAGCTTCATGCCGTACTGGGCCTGCTGCTGTTCCGCGGTAAAACCAACCAATTCACCGCCTCGCTGAACTTGAAACGCATTTCGCCAGCCAAGACGAGACAATCGATCGCTCACATCGATGGCAAGCTTGCCAGCCGGCAATCGGACGACGATTTCCGAAGGTAGCCGCCAGGTACTCTTTACCCTGGCGTAGTACTCAATCGTTTTCAGCCACGCGGCGAGTTCGTTCTCGCAAGTCTGGGAATCAAACTGCTGAAAGGGGAGCAGCTGATTGCGTAGCTTTTGAGGCAACGAAAACTCGATCGACGTAAATGCCCGCAGAACCTCTTCGACCTCTTGCCGCAACATTCCTTCACCGGATGAACAGAGAATACGCTCAGAAAAACCTGCCAGGGCAATCATTCGTCCATTCTCAACCAGGCTGGGCATTTCACCAACGTTGGCCCTTACAGCTTGGACGCGGACCGTCTGGATCGTTTCCACCGGCCGTGTTTCCGCAAGAATTTGAGCCAGTCTATCCGGACTGAGGGTGACCCAGCGGGCAGCGGTGGCGTCGATAAGATGCAGCGATAGTACCCAAGGATCGTATCGAAGTCGTGCCATCGGCCTGGCAATTCGTCCTGAATTGATTCGTCGTAGGAAAGATGAAGAAACGACCAGCAAGCAGCCAGCACTCGCCGATCGAAAGCGATAAAGGACAGAGATTACCTGCCAAGCGTTCGATCATTCCGAGAAACCTGATTCCGGGCAATAGCAATCCCCCTAATCTGCCCGATCATGCTAGCCTCGCAAGCATCATGAAGTAACGATGAACATTTTAAGAAGACGCACGAAACCGACGAACGAAGCCGATCGCCATACGTAACGCTAAGCGGAACGTTCTTTAGAAGAATCCCCCCTCAAGGCATCCCTCCCATGGACTCGAAGGCAATCTACGATAAGTTGGGCGAAATTTTCCCGACGCTGAAGCCACTGCTGGAAGCTGGGAAGAAAAAGAAGCGACCCACGGCGAAAGAGAAACGCCAAGTACCTTTGCGTGCGCCAGAGCCGCCCAAAGATGCCAAGCCTGATCTGACCGAGTTCTATGTGAAGTTCCCGCCCAAGTTCCAGGAATCAGGCCCTTACCGCCTATCTGAGCTTAAAACACTGGCGCGCGACGGATTAATTACCGGCGAGACCCATATCCGCACCGAGAAGACCTCGTGGATGTATGCCCGGAACATTAAGGGACTGGTCGCCGAAGGGACTGAAGAAGAATAGAGATCGTTTCTGTCCCTTCTCTCTCAAACGATCGGAATCGACCTGGCCTAAGCCAGAATCTCGCGGACCACGTTGCCATGGACGTCGGTCAAGCGGAAGTTGCGGCCTGAGTAGAGGTACGTCAGCCGCTCGTGGTTCATCCCCAGACAATGCAGAATGGTTGCCTGCAGATCGTGGATATGAACTTTGTTCTCGGCCACTTTGAAGCCAAGCTCGTCGCTCGCCCCGTACGAATACCCCGGCTTGATGCCGCCGCCTGCCATCCAAAGCGTGAAGACGTCAGGGTAGTGATCTCGACCAAGCACCTTGCTCTTGGCAGTGCGGCCTTCTCGGAATGGTGTTCGGCCGAATTCTCCGCCCCAGACTACCAGCGTTTCATCAAGTAGCCCGCGCTGCTTGAGGTCTTTGATCAGCATGGTGACCGGCTTGTCCATCGTGCCGCATTTGTCTTTCAAACCGCTTCCCAGACCAGTTCCGACGCTAGTACCGTGGAAGTCCCAGCCCCAGTCGAACAGTTGCACGAAGCGAACCCCTCGCTCCACCAGCCGGCGGGCCAACAGGCAGTTGTTCGCCAGACTCGATTCACCAGGCTTGGCGCCGTAGGCATCGAGCGTGGCTTTCGTTTCTTTGCTGAGATCCATCGCCTCAGGGGCAGCCATCTGCATGCGGAAGGCTAGTTCGTATTGCGAAATACGCGTTTCGGTTTCGGGGCTGCCGACCCGGTTCAACTCCATCTCGTTCAGGTCGTTCATCGCGTCGAGCGTCATCCGGCGGATATCTTTGGTCATGCCGGCAGGGTTGTTCAGATACAAGACCGGGTCTCCCTTCGAGCGGCATTGCACGCCCTGGTAGACCGACGGCAGAAAGCCGCTTCCCCAGTCGCTGTTACCGCCGGCAGGATTCGATCCGCTGGAAACCAACACGACGAAGCCTGGTAGGTTCTCGTTCTCGGAACCCAGTCCGTAGGTCACCCACGATCCCATTGAAGGCCGTCCCAGGCGCGGCGAACCGGTGTACAGCAGCAGTTCGGCCGGAGCGTGGTTGAACTGGTCGGTGTTCATCGAATGGATGAAGCAGGCATCGTCGACGATCTCTTCCATGTGCGTTAGCGCGTCCGACATCCAGATGCCTGACTTGCCGACCTTGCGGAACTTATGCGGCGTGCCCATCAACTTGGGCGTTCCCTTCGTGAACGCGAACTCCCTGCCTTCCAGAAATTCAGCCGGACATTCTTGATCGTTATGCTTGATCAATTGCGGCTTGTAATCAAACAAGTCCAGGTTCGGCGGCGAGCCGGTCATGTGCAGATAGATGACCGACTTGGCCTTGGCGGGAAAGTGCGTCTTGCCCGCAGTTAACGGATCGGACTGGGAAGCTTCCGCGCCCAGCAATTCCCCGCCGGTAAGCGAACCCAAAGCCATGGCCCCAATGCCGGCCTGGCACTGCGACAGGAAGTAGCGACGAGTGACGTTCTGCAAGGATTGATGACGGTCGTTCATCGTTATTCTCGTTCAGGTTCAATTCACGCGGGAAGTTTAGCGATTCAACGCTTCGTCCAGGTTCAACAGCACATTGCCCACAATCGTCCAGGCCGCCATCTCATCGGGAGCCGCACCTTCAGGCAGTGGTCCCAGCGGGTCGGTAGCGATCTTAGTCGCCTCGTCTGGCACCGTGGCATATTGCGATTTGGCTTGCTCGAATAACTGTTTCAAGCGGCCAAGCTCTTTCTCGTTGGCATGTCGCCCCAGTACTCGCTGAAACGCATAGTCGAGCTTTTGATCCAGCGATTGGTCTTTCTGCTCCCAGGCTTTGCGGCCCAGTGCCTGAGCGGCTTCGATGTAGACCGGATCGTTGAGCGTTACCAGCGCCTGCAGCGGCGTGTTGGTGGTGATTCGTCGAACGGTGCAAACTTCGCGGCTAGGTGCGTCGAAGGTTGCCATCGACGGGTAAGGCGTCGTCCGCCGCCACATCGTGTAGATTCCGCGACGATAACGATCTTCGCCGGTACTGTCGTTCCAGTCGGTTAAACCACCGAACGCCGACTTCAAACCAAGATTAGGCCGTGGCGGATGAACCGGCGGACCGTACATCTTCGGGCTCAATAGCCCGCTGGCAGCCAAGGCCTGATCTCGCACCATCTCGGCCGACAGCCGCACGCGTGGTCCGCGCGAGATGAGCCGATTGCGGGAATCGAGCTCCAACTTCTTAGGCGTGACCTCGGCCGATTGGCGGAAGGCCTGGCTCAAGACGATCTGCTTGACCAGCCACTTCGTGTCCCAATTGTGCTCCATCAACTCGACCGCCAACGTATCGAGCATAAGCGGATGGCTCGGCAATTCTCCCTGCGATCCAAAGTCTTCGCTCGTCTCGACAATCCCGGTCCCAAAGAGCTGCTCCCAGTATCGATTGACCACCACGCGGGCCGTCAGCGGATTGGCCTTATCAGCTACCCACTGGGCCATCGTCAAACGGTTGGTCTCTTCGCCTTCGGGAAACTTGTGGAAACTATCCAGCACGCTCGGCCCAACTTCGTCGCCAAGGGACTGGTAGCTGCCTCGAATCTGAATGTGCGTCTTGCGCTGCTGATCTTTCGGCAGTTCTTCCATCACCGGCAAGGATGAAGGTCGGATGCCGGCGAGTTTCTTTTCCAGGCCAGCAACCTTCTTCTTTTGCTTTTCCAGTTCGGGCGAATTGATCTTCAGATAGTCGGCCAGTTCGGCTCGGGCCTGCTGGTTCATCCCGTCGACCGTTTTCGGTGGAACGAATTCCGCGGTCGGATTGAAGGGGGAATTGACCCTGCCGGCCCAGACTGGGCGGCGCTGGTCGTCCAGGATGACCACTCGGCACGACTTCAGCCGATTGAACAGATCACCGTCGGTGCGATTCCAGATCACCACCTTGTCGATGGAGGTCGTTTTGCCCAGGTCGACTTCCCACCAAGGGTTCTTCTCTTGCTTGGTGTGCGTAGTGCTCATCGCTGCGGCGAAGTCGCCGTTGGTGTTACCATCGATCGCCAGTCCAGGCGGGCCGTTATAGTCGACACTGCTTTGGGTGGCCTTGCCTTTGAGGGCGACATTCTCATCGCCTGAGAAAACTTGAACTTCCGCAATGTGTAGAAAGGCACTATCAGAGACGTTTTCAACTCGGACGTATCGCCCAACGTTCGGCACGCGATCTTCCAGGACAACGTCAGCCGAGCTTTGTGCGATCTTGTTGAGCTGGGCTTTGGCCTCTTCGATCTGTGACTTTAGGTTCTGCTGCTGCGACTTTTGTTCTTCCGTGTACCACTCGTACAGCGGCGTTTCGTTGGCCCGGTCGGCGTCGGCGGTCTGATTGAAGATGGCGAAGAACTCGAAATATTCCTTCTGCGTGATTGGGTCGTACTTGTGCGTATGACACTGGGCACATTCCATCGTCAGCCCCATCCAGGCCTTCAGTGTTGTGTTCACGCGATCGACAATCGCCGCATTGCGGAACTCTTCGTCGTTCGTTCCCCCCTCGGTGTTGGTCATCGTGTTGCGATGGAAGGCGGTCGCGATCATGTCGTCTTTCGACGGATCTTTGAGCATGTCCCCCGCCAACTGCTCGATCGTGAACTGGTCGAACGGCATGTTTTCGTTGATCGAGCGAATGACCCAATCGCGATATGGCCAGATAGTACGCGGGCTGTCTTTCTCATATCCCATCGAGTCGGCATATCGGGCAACATCGAGCCAGACACGTGCCCAACGTTCGCCGTAGGCCGGCTTGGCTATCAGCCGATCGACCAGCTTCTCGTAGGCATCGGGGGATGAATCGTTAACGAACTGGTCAGTCTCTTCCATCGAAAGAGGCAAGCCTGTCAGGGCAAAAGAAACCCGGCGAGCGAGTGCCGCTTTGTCCGCTTCCCCGTTGGGCGTCAGGCCGGCTTCTTCCAATCGAGCCAGCACAAAGCGATCCAGCGGCTGCTTAACCCAGTCGTTGTTTTTCACCTGGGGTGGATCATGTTTCTTCGGCGATGTGAACGACCAGTGGGGCGCGAACTTCGCTCCCTGGTTAATCCAATCGGTCAGAAGCTTCTGCTCTTTGGGCGAAAGAGGCTTGGCCGATTCGGGCGGCGGCATCCGGATCGATTCGTCATCAGAAATGATCCGGGCAATCAATTCGCTTTCATCAGCCTTACGGGGGACAATCGCGTGCTCGCCGCTATCGAGCTCAGCCATCGCGGCATCGGCCTGATCGAGGCGCAGCCCTGCTTCGCGCGTTTCAGGATCGGGACCGTGGCAACTGAAACAGCTTCTCGACAAAATCGGGCGAATGTCACGCGAGAAGTCGATCTCGGCGGCGGCTGCCGGCAGGCACGCTGCACACACAAGAGAGCAGCAAATAGCTAGAAACGCCTGATTTGGCTTCTTCATCGTCTCACCGGAGGGCAATGCTGAAGGCGGGAAGGAAACAAGGAACTCTAGGCAGTTCATTATTTCTCAATTCGGGCGAATCAGCAAGAATCAATGCCCTTCGGCAAACCACTTTTTCCTACAACAGGTGGGGAAATGTCGATCGGAACGGTGCTTTTTTAAGCTTGCCCCTAATTTGGCAAGTATGCAGGACGTGTTCTTAGCTTGCGCCATTGCTCCTCGTATTTCTCGGCAAATGGCCACCCCAGATCGGCGTAAATATCGGACCGTTTCTTGTACAACAGCAGGTTGGTCGGGTCGTCGTCGATCAAACTGTTGAGCAACTGGAGCGCTTCGCCATATTTCTCGTGACGCCGCAAATAGCGGATTTCGAGCAAGGCATAGTCCTTGTCAGACGTATCCACCCAGCTTGAAAGCTGCTGGTAGGTCTTCTCGAACAACTCCTTCCTTTTCTCGTCGTCCTTCGGCTCTTTGCGGAGGTTCTTGTTCTCGGGATGTTCCGGATCGTCTTCCGGAAGGTCCATGTAAGCCAGCGCGCGGGCCTTACGATAGAGTGTATCGATGATCGTCTCGCGCAGCTCGGTCATCTTCTTCATCTCTTTCTTCTGGTCGTCGGTTTCTGGCTCGCGCCGCTCGGCGAAGTAACTGCGAACCTTGTTTTGGTTGATCGCCTTCAGCACGGCGTCGGCGGCTTGAACCACTTCTGGCAGATGCTTTTTGCGGTCGTTGTCATCTAGAACAACCAGCTTGGCCTTGAGCAGCGGCACGTAGTTCTTCTTTTGCTTGTTCAGCTCCGCGAACAGCTTGTCGAATTCCTTCTTCTGCTTTTCGCTGGTCAGTTTCTTCAAGTAATCCAGCTTCGTCTCAAACAGCTTGTCATCCAGCGAAGGTTCTTCCTCCTTCTGAGAATCTGGCGGCGAGGCCTTCGGGCTGGGCTGCTCGGGAACGATGTACTGCAGCGGAAAACCGCCAGGCCGTCGGGCATCGCCACCCAACTTGGCGTCAGGATCGCCGAATTGGATTTCGCCGATCAGCAGATCGCCGGGCGAGGCTTGTTTGGGGAGGCTCTTGGTGTTGACGGTCATGAAGATCGGAAGCAGCTCTCCTGGCCGGAGCCACTCGCTGCGGAAACCGCCCGATTGATTGGCGGCCCCTTCGTAGTCGTCGAACAAACGGACGCTCGGGCCGCCAGTTTCGTAATCGAGCCAGATTGGCATGTCTTCCAGTTCCAGCACCTTTTCTCGTTCTTCGCGGCGAAAGAAGAAGGTCAGCGTGTATTTGCCCTTATCGAGCGAAGCGTCGTGCCCCCCTGCCCCGGACTTAATTACCTGCTTGTTGACATCGTAAATCACGAACACGCCGCCGGAGTAGTTGTCGTAGTCATTCGCCCAGACAATTGGTAACGGCGTCACGGTCGTGTGCTCGCTCAGGGTGAACTGATACGTCAGCGTGATCCCATAGTTCAATCGATTGCGAGGGAATTCGTCGCGAACCTTGTCCAGCGGTGCCACTTCGCTCTTGGTTGGCAGCAGCGTCTTGCGCAGCTTGGTAAACTTCGCGCTCGGCTTGATTTGCATCGGCTCCAGGCTCGTTCGGACGTCGACTCGATGAATCGGATTGGTACCGTCCCAGGTCAAATCGCCTGGGTTGGGCAGAATGCCGTAGAACTCGATTTCCATGTCGACCGCGTTGTCACCCAGCGCCGACCAGTACTGGGCCAGCGTTGCTTCCAGCGTCTTTCCTTCGGACACGGCAAAGCTGAACTGTTTCACCTCGTGTGGATCGAGCAGCATGAATTCCTGCTTCTCGAACGTGGGGAACGGACGATCTTCCAGTCGTTGCAGCGCATGGAAGATAAACAGCCGCGTGTCCTCGATCGTGTCGGACTTCAAACGAACGTTCGCCCAGGTTGCACCCATCGGAACTTCAATGAAGGTGCGATCGATCTGCCCCGGCTTGAAATGCAGCGTGGTTTGAAACTTGTTCGGCTTGGGAAGCTTGGTCGGCATCAGCACGGTGATCGGCACCCGGAATCGCGGTCCCATTTCGGGCCGGTCGGCGTAGTAGCCTTCGACCTGGGCGAAGTGAGGTCCCGGCTTCAAGTGGGTTGGATCGACTTCGATCTTGAAGTACCTGCCGCCGTGATCGACGTAGAAGTTGGTAGGAACGTGAACCCAATCGGCGTCGCACTTCAGGAGGAACTCGGCATGGTAGTCAGCGCGGGGCTCGAACTTGGCGTCTTCGTTGAAGACCGGATCAACGTCGACCGAGATTTCCTGCACGCGGCTGACTTCATTGGCTTCACGCAAATAGACGCCTCGCTTGGTTCGCATTTTCGGCAACGTAACCACGTAGCGAACTTCAGGCTCAGCCAGTTTGTGGTAGTTGACCAGCCAATCGAATGCACCGCCCACCTGCAATAGACCGGCACCGTTGGCCCACACCGAGCCGCCGTCCAGCTTGCGAGCCGTGTTCTTGATGGCCAGCCGGATCGCTTCCGGCGTGTACAGAATCTTTTCCTGCTTCAGTCCGCTAAGCACCAGCGCGATCCCGCCGCACGCGTTGGGGGAAGACATCGAGGTACCATTCATCAAGCTGCCCGGCGAGAGCGACCAGCGCGAAACGGGCGAGATGGCACCACCAGGAGCCGTGATATCGACACCCAGGTCACCATCCATCGTCGGTCCGCGCGACGCCCAGGTAAACGGCATCTCGCCGACGTTTTCTCGCATGGAATACGCCCCTGCCATCAACTCGGGCGAGACGTACGCGCCGACGCCGATGATTGCCGAGGTTGTTCCGCCAGGACCGCCCACGGTGCTCAGCGCCGGGCCGCTGTTACCAGCGCTGGAAACGAAGATCACGCCGTAGCGATTCACGATCTCGGAATACAAACGAGCGGTTCGCCCCGTATTCCACTGCGGCGAAGGGCCGCCGTAGCTCATGTTGATCAGGTCGCAGTTGTTTTCCAGAACGGCGATCAAGCCGCGATCTTCGCCGATACCGGTCGAGTTGGAACCAAGCCGCGTATCGCCGATCTTCACCGAAACAATCTGAGCACCTGGTGCCACACCGTTCTTTTCAGGCGAATCGGGGAAGTTGGCGGCGATGATGCCTGCGACGTGCGTGCCGTGCGTACCAGCGTCGACGACGATGCTGAGGATGTTGCCCTCCTCGTAGATGTTAATCGCAAACGTGACCAGGTCGACTTCACCGAAGGTTGAGTACTGCCGTTTGACCTTGTAGTTGGTCATCAGCTTTTCGTCCGCCAGGTCACCATCCTCGTCGGTATCAATCGCGGCCTGCCACATCTTGCCGTCGTTAAAGACAACGCAGTCGTAGATCGGGCCTGGATCTTCCCAGTTCTGATCCAACTCGGCCAGCTGATCGAGCCGCGTCTTGAGTTCGTCGCGTTCTTCCTTCTTCGCCCCCTTGGGATTTGGATTGGCGTCGTCGAACTTTTGCAGCTGGCGAGTCAGCTTTTCGATCTCGGCCCGGACATCCAGATCCCACGCCTTGCGATGCTCGGACATCAGCCGCGGAATGACCGCGTGCGGAAAAAGCTCATAAGCGGGCTTCATGCCAACGTGATACTCGCCACTTGGGCAACTCCACTTTTCCGGAATGGCCAGCTTGCGGCCAGTCAGCCCTTCGATCTGCCCTTCCTCAACCTTACGAACGGTCGACGTGCGAACATCACCGCTGCCGGTGGCGTCGATCATGTCGACGATCTTCGGCTTGCCGGTCGAAGTGACCTGCAGCCCAGGGGCGGCCGGATCGCATCCGGTATCGAAGACAGCAACGACGACATCGCGGCCGTCGAATTTGTGATGCTGCTGTAGAAATCGCGTCGCTCCGATTTCCTTCTTGGGTAGAAGGTTAGCCGTCGGGAATTCGACATCCTGGGCGAAAAGGGGCGCGCAGATGGTCACCAATAACAGGGCAAAGATGTTTCGCATCGTGGCTGGCAGTCACTGTAGGTGGGTGGCGAGATGAAAAGCTTCCGCGAAAGCTTCAGGCGTCAAAGTTTACGTAACGCCTCTATTGTAGGACGTAACAATCGACACGGCGAATGGCCCAGATGTAGGAAATTCCGCAGAATCGTCATAAAGCCAACAAAAAAGGCCGCGTGAACGTCGATGTTCACGCGGCCTTGGTCAGGTTCGCTTTGCCAATCTTAAAATCGTGGCAATCTACTTCTTTTTCAGCGTCTGCAGGTACTGAACCACGTCGACCAATTCCTGGACCGTCATCAGCTTCTGCAGATCGTTGGGCATGACCGAGATGGGCAGCTTGTGGATCTCTTCCACTTCGTCCTTCTTGATCGTGCGAGCCAGGCCTTCGGCGTTGGTGATGGTGATCGACTCAGCCGTTTCGCTCGTCTTGAGGCCGGTCACCGCGGTGCCGCTATCGGTCAACACGGCCCAGTTCTCGTAATTGTGGCTGATACCGGCACTGGGATAAAGGATCGACTCGAACATCGCGTCGCGGCTCAGCTTCGAGCCGATCTCGCTCAGATCAGGTCCGACCTCTTTCCCTTCCTTGTTGACCATGTGGCACTTGTTACAGGTACCGGTCGACGTGAAGATCTTCTTGCCGTTGTCCGCCGCACCCGACATGCGAGCCAATGCGTCCAGCGGAGGCAATGGCTTGTTGTCCTTCGACGGTGGCTGCGGGAAGACGGCGTTCGCATCGCGGCGAATGTCTTCCCACACGGCGATCTTCAGCGGAGCCGCGGCGGCTTGCATCAGCGGAGCATCAAGCTTGCCTGCCTTGGCGAGGTTCAACAACTCGCGTGCCGACTTCTGATTGCTCGCCAGGCCTTTGACGGCCTTCTGACGAACCTGCAAGTCTTGCGACTCATCATTGAGTAGCCGATTCAAGAAGGCGTTGGCCTGACCGGTGCTGCTGTTAGCAATCGCGGAGGTCAGTGCCAGCTTCTCTTCCGGCGTTCCCTTCTTCAGAACCTCGGCCAGCATCTTTTGCTGACCTTTGCGAAGCAGCACGTCGATGGCTGCGACACCTAATTCCGATTCAGGCTGAGAAATCGCCGCCGACAGCAAATCGCCGTAGTGATTGGCTAATTGGAAGCGTTCGATCACTTCGACATACATCGGTGTGCCGGCCAACTTTTGCAGGGCCTTCTCGAGAGAGGCGACCGACTGCGGGTTGCCAGCGTCGAAGCTCTTCAAACGCTTGACCGCTTCCGAAAGGATCAGCGTTTCGGCCGCATCGTGGCGGCTGTTATCGAATGCCAGTTGCAGCACGGCTGCATTCACCTGGTCGCTGGCCGGTTGGAAATCGAAAGCACGGAAGTAGCGAGCCAAGCCTTCGGCCGGGTTGCTGGTGTCTTCGATCATGCTGGCCAACAGCTTGGGTGTTTCGGTCGAACGGCTACGCCAGACGACGTCTTTTTCCGCCTTGGTATCGATCTTGCCGCCGGTTGCCTTCAGGAAGGCAGCCAGGCGCGAATCCCAGTGCAGGTCGGCACCAATGCCGAGCGATTCGAGATACCAGCGATCTTTGCCATCGTACTGCTGAGCCAGTTGAGCCCATTGCTGCGAGGCTTCTTCACTGCCATCAAACCGAAGTTCGATCGCGGCCGAACGGCGCACCTGGGGCGATTTGTCGTTCAGCACCTTGGCGACTACTTTAGTCGCCGGCAGGTTCAGTTCGTGAGCCAAACGCAGGCCAACTATCCGCAAGTCAGAATTCGGCGCGGCCAAGGCCAGTTCGACCGTCTCTCCGCCGTTGCCGGGAATCTTACCCAGCAGCCACAGAAGCCGTGCCTGGTAGCGGGGATCCTTGGAAGCTTCGTAGGCAGCCAGCATTGCCGACTTGGCCTTGTCTCCCTGCTTGTGCAGATTGGTCCAAGCCATATAGCGGACCGACAGGCAGGGGTTCTTCAAGGCTTCCAGGCAGCCTTCGATCGTGGTGAAGTCGAACTTCGGCACGTTGTACTTGGCACCTTCCGGTGCGACGCGGAACAGACGGCCACGATCCAAATCACGCTGGGCGTGCCCGCCAACGCCTGGATCGTACCAGTCACTGACGAAGATCGAACCATCCGGAGCGACGCAAACGTCGGCCGGGCGAAACCAGTTGTCACGCGTTCCTTTGAGGATGTCGACCATCTCGGCCGAGTAGCCGGCACCATCCTTCTTGACCGGGTAGCTGCGCACGATACTTGGACCGGCGTCGCAGTGGATCACCTGATTGTGAAACACTTCCGGCAACAGGTTGCCTTCGTAGACACAAATACCGGTCGGCGAACCAGCACCCGTTTGCAGCAGATTCGGCACGACGCCAGGATCGTTCAAGTGCCAGTGACGTAGCGGAATCTCTTCTTCCATGTTGGTACGCGGATCACGCCAACCAGCACCGGTCATCTGATCGCGGTAGCCGAAGTTGCCGTACTCCATGACGTAGTTGATACGCACGCCACGGTTGCCGTCGTCGTCGTTATCGCTTTGCCACAAGGTGCCAAACGAGTCGACGGTGACTTCGTAGTTGTTGCGGAAGTTGTGGGCCAGAACCTCGAAGTCGCTGCCATCCAGATTGCAGCGGAACGGCATGCCGCCGTAGTAAGGCTGGCCGTTGTCGAGCACTTCGTTGCCGGCCATGTCGACAACCATTTTTCCGTTGGCATCGTGGACATATTTGCCGGTGTTACCGACGTTCCAGTAAAGCTTGCCATCAGGACCGAAGAGAAAGCTGTGGGCGGAGTGGTCGTGTTGAGGCTGTCCGGTATTGGTGAAGAGGAATTCCTTCTTGTCAGGCCGATCGTCGCCGTTTTCGTCGGTAAAAACAATGACGTTAGGTGCCGCCGAAACGATCACCTTGTTGCCCAGAACACAAATCCCCATCGCCGAATCGATGTCGCGGCCTTGATAGAAGACTTTGGTCTTATCGGCCACTCCGTCCCCATCCTCATCTTCCAGGATCAGAATCCGATCCCCTTCTTCGCGCGAGCCGTTGTTGCGGCGGTAGTTCATCACGTCGCAAACCCAAATGCGGCCGCGATAGTCGACGTCGATATTGGTCAGGCTGCGTAGTTCCGGTTCCGAAGCGACCAGCGTTGCTTCCAGGCCTGGATAGACATCCAGATTAGCAACGGCGCTGTCCGCATCGTGGCCACCTTGGGCGGCTTTCTCGGAAACGTTGCCGGGGTCTTGGGTATAGACAGCAAACTGAACGGAAGTATCTCCGCCGCCTCCTTGGCTGGTTCCCCCGTTATCGAGGCCACCCTTGGCGACAAACTTGGTGAAGCCTTCCGGCACGTCGAATTCAATGACCGAGTTGGCGTGGGCTCCGATGCCGTTTTCCAGCGGTTGATTATCGACCATCAACGGTTGGCCACCGGCGTTGCGATTCTTGCTGACCTGCCCCCAGTCGGCACTTGCTTTTTTCCAGTTAAGATCGGTCAGTAGTTTCTCACCGCCAGGACCAACCAGCTTCGGTTCGATCCAGTCGGCCCAGTCGCAGCTGTAGCCGTTGCCGCCATCGGTAATGACCAGATACAGCTTCTTGGCCCCTTTCAGGTCGACATCGATGCCGACCTGATGACCTGGGGTTGCGGGAGTCACGACAGGACTTTGAAACAGCGGCTTCACGTTGGGCGAAATAGTTGCTTTCGCCTGCTTCTTCGGTTCCGCCTTTTTGGCTGGCTGCTTCTTGGGTTGGGGAGGCGGGCCTGGAATCAAGCCTTCCAGGTCGTCGCGTGAGAGCGTCGTCGACTCGACACCCTTCGCAGGCACGTCTTCATACGCGATCCAGACAATCGCGTTCAGCACCACCTTGCGGAAGTTGGGATCGGCCCAATTCCAGTGATTGTGACCGCCGGTGAAACCGAACCCGCGACCGCCGTTTTCACGCTCGCTGGCCCAAGCCAAGTGCTGCGGCTGTCCCTTCATCTTCCGGACATCTGGATTGCCGCTGTGCGGACCATCAGGACGGCTGAGGGTATCTTCGGTCGGAACGGCGCTGAGAATCGGCGTGACACCTTTCATGCCTTCGCGAAAACGCATGTTGTAGTACCATTCGTCGTTGATCTCGAATGGCTCGACACCGTTGGCGACCGGGTGCTTAGGGAACTCCTTGAACGAAGCGGTCCAGTGCGGATTAACGCTCCACCACGTTTCAAAGTAGCCGCCGATCCAATCGACAAACTTGTCGCCCGGCTCCCCCTTAGGGATTTCAACCCCGTAGTGAATGCAGGCTAGGCCAACCCCTTTGTCCATCAACTTCTGAAACTCTTCCAGGTGCTGCTTGAGCAAGTGCCCCTCGCCGCCATCGCAGTAAACGACCACGGCATCGGCGTTATCGAATGCGGTCGGATCGCTGGGCCAGCCACCTTCGTAAATGGCGGCTTCAAACTGCGGCATGTTCTCGGTCAACGCCAGCATCAACAGACGGCAACCCGCCATGTGTTCGTGGGCACCGTAACCGTGGCTCGGACGACCAGGGACGAAGACAACTTTCTTCTTCCCTTTTTCCAGCGGCAGACGCTTGAGCATGATGTCTTTGAACTGGACCTTCATCGGCGGGCCAGCGTGCAGCTGCAATGCCAGGATACCGCTGGTGCGGGCGTCCTTCTCGCCCTCGTCGATCACTTCGCTGGTGACATTGCCATTGATCATGTGGGTCAGATGGTTGCCCTTGGCGATGATGCGATACTCGTTCCAGTCTTCCTTGTTGATCTTGCTCTGCAGATCTTCCGACTTGGCGAAACGCTCGGTCTTGTAAGGCTTCTTGTCGAAGACCGTCGCCTTCTCGCCGCGCTGAGCGAGAATGCCGCGTCCCTTTTCTTCGTAGTTGATACCACTGTAGGTATCACCGCTGTCGATGTCGGCCTGGTAGCCTTTGACGACGTGGTTGCCCAGATTGGTCGAGCGATACTGGATTCCGGAGTTGCCTCCGACAATCTTGTACTTCAGCGTGAGTTCAAAATCGTCGACGGTGCCTTGATCCCAGATAAGGAAGGTGTTTCCTTTGGTGGGATGGTCGGCGGTCGTCTGACCGGTGATCGCTCCATCTTCGACGCTCCAGAATCCTTCGATCCCGCTCCAACCGTTGAGCGTTTTGCCATCGAAGATCGGCTTGAAGCCACCGTCGTCGGCCGAGACCATACCGGCCGAGCCGATCCAAAGGAAACCAGCTAAGAGCCATGCCAAATGCCTGGTCATGAGATTCTTATCTCCTAGAGTGGTGAGTTTGCCCTGTTTGCGAATATCCAGCCGCGCAGTCAGTCAGGAAATGGGGAATAGTGTGGAGTGTGTCTCGTCAGGCGGGAGGGAACTCCGTGCTTAGTGCGAAGCCCCGCGTTCGACGAAAGATGGCTGGACTTTGATAGTTTAGCCCGGGTGAGGAGCATAATGCACTATGCCTCGGGCATTTCTCAGTCGTTTTGACAATTATCTTAGCCCTCCAGCGTCACATGGCCGCTTTCGGCAACATTAAACCTCAGAACGCCCAAAAAGAAAGACTCGCCAGCGGTTAGTCAGGCGAGTCTTATGAATCTTCCAGGGCGATTGAAGCTGGCAGCTAGTTGCCAAACGGGTCGTTGGTGTTACCCGTTCCGCTGCCAGAGTTGCCGAACGGATCGTTGTTCATGCCACCGCCGCCACCTGATCCTCCGCCGAACGGATCGGAACTGCTGCCTCCAAAGGGATCGGCAGCACCACCGCCGCCACTGGCCGCCGGCGAAGCGAATGGATCGGACGCACCACCACCGCCGCCTGGAGCGGCAAACGGATTACTACCGCCGCCACCAGGGGCTGCAAATGGATCGGCAACACCACCACCGCCTCCGGCAGGCGGAGCAGCAAATGGGTCGGCCGCCGGCTTGGTTTCTTTACCTTTGTCATCCGGTTTGGCACCGGCCGGCGATCCCTTTTCTTGAGCCGGAGCTTCGACGTTCACATGCACCATCGGATACGGATTCGCGGCCGATCGCAAAACAACGATACGCCCGGTCGTCGTTCCCAGGATCACGCGATCGGTCTCAGTGTTGGTGAAATAGAAGTCATAGCCAGAGAGATCGAGTCGACCGATTGGCGCCCCAGTGGCGATATCGAGAACGACCATGTTCTTATCATCATCCAGACAGTAGACGTACTGATCGTTCACGGCCAGGAACTGTTTAATCCGCGGAGTAAACCATTTCACGCTGCCGTCGGCGACGTCCAATTGATACAAACCGCCGCGCTGCAGCGTGACATAGACCGAATTGCGGATGGCGATGGCCGACGTGTTGATCGGCTGTCCGCACGAGAACCGCCACTCGATCGCACCGTCGGTCGAGAAGATGCAGTAAACGTAGCCTGTTTGCGTGGTGAAAAAGAGCCGTAGCGGGCCTTCGCTGCTGGGGGACGATAAGATCTGACCACTCGCTTCGATTCGATACCGAACCAACGGCCGATCCGCGTAGCCAACATAGAAATAGTCGCGATTGGTTGCCCAGGCGACCGAGGTCTTGGTAGCGATCATCGGTTCTTCAATGCGACCAAGGGACTTGTAACGGGGTCGCAGGCGAGGACCACCGTCAAAATCGTAGGCCAAGACGGTACCTTCCGCCGTCGGAACGTAAACAAACTGTTCGCCGATCGCGGGATTGCCGATCGGATTTCCTTCAACCTTTCGCGTCCACCGCACCTCGCCGTTACTCTTACGCAGGCAATAAAGCTGGAAGTCGTTGATCATGTAGACCGATTTGTCGTTGGCCGCGGCAGCTGGCTGTGGGTAACCTTTACTGCTGTAAGTTTGGGTCCAATTGGTCTTACCTGTGCGGCCGTCCATCGACATCAAAACGCCGGAATTGCTGCGTGCCAGGAAGGTCACCTCAGGCACCTCGATACGATTGACCACCGGTTCGCCTTTGCGGGTATCTAGCCGGGCAACAAATTGATCGGCCAGCGCCTTGGCACCTTCTTCGCCAATCGGGTCACCCAACGGGCTTAGTTCGTTGGCGCTGAAAGAGGTCTTTCGACCATCGTGTTCGACCTCGAAAACAACCAGCGGATCTTTCAGGCTGATGCTCTGGCTGAACGATTCCAGCTTGCTGCGATGCGGGTTGATCGCCATCTGGCCAGCCCACATCTGCTCCAGCCCAAGGCTCTCGAGCTCGTAGGGAGAAAAATGACGTGCCCCCAACTGAGCCATTGCCGGAGTGGCAAACATCACCAGAAGTCCAAAGATGGTGATCCGCGTCACGCATTTCTGAATGTGCATCGTTATCGTGCTTCCTTCGACTGGCCCTAGTCGGGGCTCAGTGTTTCTGATTGGAAACGAAGTCGGATAAGATCCTCGGCCGCAATTTGGCGACAAGGATGTCGTGAAAAGCAAGGTAGACCGAAAAGATGGGCCGCAGGCACACCTCTTATTAAGCATAACACCTGATGTGGAAATACCTTCCCAAGTTTTTCATCTTAATTCAGAACGCTACTAGCCGTCACGTTTTCGGCCTCGATTTTGCCAAATCATTGTTTTTCAGAGATTCCAGCAGGTTTCCATCGCCTAGACCCCATGGCCGCGCCCCTCTACCATGAACTTTTGCGGCCAACACTGCCACTCCTTTGAGGGGCTCGCACCGCCGCTCTTAATTCGAGAATTCGGGTCTTTCCGGATTCTGTTTCCTGTTAGCAATCGTTGTAGCGACTGGCCCATGGGTGATCGAAACGAGGAGAATAGCTTGCACGAGAAGATTCTCGGCTACTTCAATTTCTCCTCCGGAGACTTCGATCCTCGCTTTGCCGCAGCCATGGATCAGTTGTTCCGTAATCTGCATCAGCAGCACCCCGATGGTCCGCTCTGGCAATGGGAGCGAGCCGGCCAGACCCTGAAATCAGAGCTGGATCGTCTTAAATCGACTTCCCCGGCGCTCCAGCAAAGTGCCCAGGCCGAAAAGGCGTTGTACTACGTTTTTGACGTGGTCCTGCCAGGCTATCTCGAATTCCACCACGATCTGCTCTTTCACCAGAATGGTGACAGCCTCTTTTCCCCGTACTTCGTGGTGCGGGCCACGCAGTCTGTTCTGATGCAATCGGCAGAGTGGGACCACGAGGCCCGGGTGCTGAAGAACTGCCTTCGGCAATTGAACGATTATATCGGCCATCGTCCGGTTCCGGCGTTGGAAACACGCAAGACCGAACCGTACTCCCATGAATACTGCCGCCCCATTCCAATTTGGCTGCGCGGCGCCGGGGCCTGCTTGGGACGGCATCAAGAGATCATCGAGAAGACGCTCGAACTTCTGCTGGCGACCGATTCCGATATCCTGCAAGACGCCGGCTTCGATCCTGAGAACCTCGACGAGTTGGCGATCGATCCCCGAGCCTACGATTTCGAGCACCCGGTCAACAAGCGTCCCAACTACCAGTTCGGCCAATGGGACCCTGACCATATCGATTTGAACGGTAACTATGGCCGCTTTGTCGTCCAGCAGGTCACCTTAGAAGCACTGACCGACCGCGTCGATCGAAATCCCCCCGATGATCTGACGCACGAAGAACTGGTGTACGAAGCGGCCGCCGTCCTGGCAGGCGTCGTCCTGATGGGCGCCGGCATCACTGGCAGCGGACCAGGTGCCTATGACTCGGAGATGACCCTCTCGAAACTGGTTCCGGTAATCGCCAACTATCGCGATCGTTTCTACAACCAACTGCTCGATAGCTGCCCGCAACAGATGTCGCATCGACTCAACGAGGAATCGATCCAGCGGCGGCAACCATTCGGAGCGGCACGGCAACATTTAAATGGTTACCTTAGCAATCGACGAGCGAAGCAGTTGGCGCACGTTCGCTTGGCGCTGATTTATTCCCGCATGGGATACCCGGAAGCGGCCACCCAACAGGTCGACATCGTTCCGACCGCGTCGGCCCGGATGCAATGCCGTATCGAGTGCTTCATCACCCTCGCGCATCAGGCAATGCGACGTGGTGACTTGAACGATACGATCGAGTACATCCACAAGATTGTCGACCGATTGCACCGGGCGATCGAATGCGGTGCGATCGTCGATCCCTGGAATATCCTGGGCTTCGACGGTCAGTTCAGCCTGTTTCCCGCCTACGAAAACAGTGTCCGCGACCATCGCGTCGACGATCTGGCACGAATGATCGAACAGGTTTTCGACCTCATGTCGCAAGCCCTCAGCGAGGCGGCCGTTCGCGATGACGAAGCGGTTCGCTCAAAAACGGCCTGGGCCTTTGAAGAGTTCTCGATGTGGTGGCATCAATTCGCCACGCACGAGCTATCGAGCGTCGACAGTCCCAGCGGTGACGAAGCTTTCGCCGCTGCCAGCCGCGTGGCCGATGCCCTGCGTCTGTGGCACAAGGTCGGAGCCGAAGCAGGCGACGTCGCCTTCTGGTCGCCCCACGCCGAGATGTTCGATTCTCCTAAGGCGTACGCTCTGGTGATTCAAGCACTGCTGGAACGAAACGACTTCGTCACCACGATGGCACTGTTGATGCACTGGCTGGAGCAAGCCGACGAAATCCCGCTCCATCATCTCGACACGTCGTACTTCAGCATCGCCACTCAATGGCTGCTGACCCTGCAGAAGTTTCGTGATTCGCTACCAGAATCGGACGAAAGGCAGCAGGAAACCTGGCGATTGATTCAACGCTTTCTCGACTTTCAGGAAGCCAACGCCGGTATCTATAACAAGGTGCCCGGCTGGTTTTCGCAGCGAACCAAGAAGGGACAGTTCGACGAAGAGCTCGACGCGCTCTTCCAAGGCGAGGATCCCGACGACGAAGGACTGTTTCAAGCCGCCTACGAGGATGTCACGTTCACCGACAGCACCGACGACGGCAACGAAGGGGCGATCTTCGACGGGGGTAGCGATTCGTCCGAGTCGAGCGAAGACCTGCAAATCGAATCGCGCCGCGTCAACATCCACATATCGTTCCTCAGCTGTGTCGCTCAGCAGTGGCAAATGGCCGCGTTTGAAGCGTTGCGCAACAAAGGCGAGCCAGAGGTCATCGAAAAGCTGCTGCAATGGCGCGAACAAGCGATCAGCAACTATCGGCAGTTGCTCGAACTGCTGTTGGTCGTCAATCAACACAAGCTAAGCGATATCAGCGGCAACCATCACGAGATGGTCGAATACGATCGCCAGCGAGCCGTGAAAGAGTTCATGCTCGAGCGGATCATCATGACCACGGTCAGCACCGCCTCGGCAGCGCGCATTCTTTCTTCGGCCGTGGCCGCGACCGCCCCGGAACATAAACAGTCGCTGGAGAACCTGGAAAAGGAAATCGGCGCCGAGCAGTCGTTGGCGGTCGACCTTCTCGCGGCGATCCTTGCAGGAGACCGCGACGGAGTCCAAGAGCATTTCCCACCGATGCTCAACTCGCTAAAAGATAAGCCGCTGCTGTACGTGCCAATCTCGAAACGAGGCGGCCCGCTTCGGATTGTTTCGACGCGCGTGCGGCAATCGACCATCCGAGAACTATTGCACTGGTTGCCTCGCGTTGGCCAATACGATCTGTCGCGGCAGATGCTCGACACTGCACGGCGAATGGAAAACGACAACCCGATCGGCCCTGGCGCCATAACCGAGTTCGACGCGCTGTTTGAGACCGGCTTCCTCGCCATCATCGACGCCGTTGTTGCGTCGTCCGATAGCTGGGAAGTGGCCAAGGAAAGTTCGCTCGAGCTCGATACGGCCCTGGTCGAATGCCTGGAACATGTCACGCAGAACCTGCTGATTATCTGGCTCAATCATAGCCGTACGCTGCGATTGTCGGCGGTCGAGAAGTTCACCGAATCAGGCCAATGGAAGCTGGTCCAGGCGTTCATCCAACGTTTCGGCAACGATCTGTTCACGCAGCATTTCTTTAGCCGCGGCAACATCCGCAGCATCTTGCATGGCGGCGTTGAAACCTGGATCGAAAAGGTTCGTCAACAATGGCCGGAGGACCATTGGCCGCTGTTCATCCAGTCGATGGGCTCCGACATCAATCGGACCGAATCAATCACCTGCTTCAGCATGATCCTGGAAGCAGTGCTGGAAAACTTTGCCGAGTATCGCGACTATAACAGCACGACCACACAAAGCGATCGGGGCGAATACCTGTATATGTTCCTTGACTTCCTGCGGTTGCGAACGGCCTACGATCGCGTGTCGTGGAATTTGAAGCCGATCGTCATGACCCACGAGGTACTTGTCCGGACCCGGCATGCCGAAGCGGCCCAGATGTGGCGTAAGGCGCTGGCCGATCGGATCGAGGACGAGGCCGACAAGTACGTCCGGCGGCTGCGTGATCTGCAGCGAGAATACGCCATGCAGATGCCGACGGTGGCGGACCGGATCAAGGAACGCTTTGTGCGGCCATTGGCGGTCGATCGGATCTGCTCGCTGGTCGAACAGGCCATGACCAACATGGAAAGCGAAGACGCCCAAACGGCCTTCAAACTGTTGTACGACGAGGCGGAAGCACTGGTCGAAGAGCCGAGCGGCGTCGGGCTGGACGTCCCCAGTTGGCTGAAGGCCTTGGACGACGAAGTGACCAAAGTCGAGCTCGACGCTAGCTTTACCAACGAGAACGAATCTTGGCAGCCTGGCGAAGCTATTCCGCTAAGGAAACTTTCGCTGGAAGAAGTTCATGACCAAATCGACAGTTGGGCGACCCATTTCCCTTCCGGCGACGGGGATGAAGAGGAATAATTGAACTGCTCTCTCCCGCGGACGGCCTTGTTGGCCCCGATCGTCGTTTTCGTGCAAGGTACACCCAATGAACTTTCGAGTTGAAATCCCGATTTATCGCGGACCGCTCGACCTGCTGCTGTACCTGGTTCGCAAGCACGAACTCGATATCGTCGACATCCCGATCGCCCAGGTCACCCATCAGTACCTCGAGTATCTCGAGATTCTGAAGGCACTGGACGTCAACAGCGTGGCCGACTTCCTGGAAATGGCCAGCACGCTGATCGAGATCAAATCGAAACTGGTTCTGCCCCAAGTCGACGACGCCGACGAGGAAACGATCGAAGACCCACGCGAACAGTTGGTCGAGCGTCTGTTGGAGTACAAACGCTTCAAGGACGCCGCCAGCCTATTGGAAGATCAAGGACGCCATTGGCAGCGCCGCTTTGCCCGCCAGGCTGACGACCTTCCGCCGCGCAAGATCGACATGGCCGACCAGCCGATCGACGAGGTGGAGTTGTGGGACCTGGTCAGTGCCTTCAATCGATTGCTGCGCGACAACAAACGCCAGCAGCCAACCAACATTGTTTACGACGACACGCCGATCCAGGTGCACATGAAATACCTTCACGAGCGACTTGTCCAAGAAGGCAAGGTTCGCTTTCATTCTCTGTTTCCTTCCGATGCCCCCAAGACGCGGATCATCGGGATCTTCCTGGCCCTCTTAGAACTGATTCGGCACTATAATACGCTGGCCCAACAAGACGAAAACGAAGAAGACATCTGGATCACGACCGGAGAAGGGTTCCAATCGGTCGTGCAGTTCGAGGACATCGACCAGTACGAACCAGGAAAACTGGTCAGCGAGTGAACCTCTCGCGATCGGCGCCGGTCTCCTTTCTTCCTGACGTGCCCGTCTTCGATCGCGGCCCCAACGAGGACAGGGGAAACGTATTTGCCAACTTTCGATACTTTGAAGACAACATGCTAGACAACGCCCCGGTACGAAAACTTGAATTCAACGGACTGACGATCGAGGGGTATTCGCGCGCCGCCGTGCAAACCTATTGGCGGATTCCGGAAATGAAGATCGGGTTCGATCTCGGATTGCAGCCTTGGGACTTCATGGGAACGGCCACTTGGTTCGTTTCGCACGCCCATCTCGATCACATCGCCGCGTTGCCGGTCTACGTTTCGCGCCGCCGACTGATGAAGATGCCTCCCCCGACGATCTACATGCCCGAGGTCGCTATCGGCCCGGCTCAGCAGGTTCTCAAGGCCTTCAGCCGCCTGGATCGCGGCAAGATGCCCTGCACGATCGAACCGGCAATTCCCGGTCAGGAAATCGAACTCTCGCGCGAACTGGTCGTCAACGTATATGCCACCAAGCACACCGTCCCTTCGGTCGGCTTCATCGTGAACCAGCGTCGCCGCAAACTGAAGCCGGAGTTCCAGAACCTTCCCGGCAACGAAATTCGCGACTTGCGTCTCTCTGGAACCGAGGTCACCGAGGAGCATCGCTATCCCCTGCTGGCCTACCTGGGAGACAGCCGCGCCGAAGCGATGGATGATTCGCCTCAGTTTTACGAGGCCGATATCTTGATCATGGAGATGACCTTCGTCGCCCCCGACCACCGCAAAGAGAAGATCCACAAGATGGGCCACATTCATCTCGACGACGTCGTGGCCCGCCAGGATCGCTTCAAGAATCAGAAGATCATCGCGTCGCACTTCAGCACGCGATACAACAAACATCAGGTCAAAGAACACGTCCAAGCCAAGTTCCCTGACATGCTCGACGGCCGATTGCATTTGTGGCTGTAACCGTTGCCATGACTTCTTTCCCGGCGCCTCGCAGCGCTTACCTGCACGTTCCTTTCTGCACACATCGGTGCGGTTACTGCAACTTCACCGTGATCGCTGGCCGCGACGACCTGATCGATGTTTACCTGGAAGCCATCGAAAAGGAACTGGAACTTCTCGAGCAACCGCATGAAGTCGATACGCTCTTTCTGGGCGGCGGAACTCCAACTCACTTGCCGCCAGAGCAATTGGCCAGGCTTCTTTCCCTGGCCAAACGTTGGTTCCCGCCTGCCCCGGGCGCCGAGCTAAGCGTCGAAGCCAATCCGATCGACATCACGCCTGAGAAAGTTGATCTGCTGCAAGCCTCCGGGATCAATCGCGTCAGTCTGGGCGTGCAATCGTTCCACGATCCCAAGCTGCGACTCTTGGAACGCGATCACAATCGCGCGCAAGTCGAAGTGGCAATCGGCTTACTGCTTCCCAAGATTCCCAATGTCGGAATCGACCTCATCTTCGCCACACCGGGCGAAACATTGGAGACATGGCAGAACGATCTGACGTCGGCGTTGGCTTTGGGTGTGCCGCACATTTCGACCTATGGACTGACGTTCGAGAAAGGAACGACTTTCTGGAGTCGCCGCGCGCACGAGCAATTGCACGAGGTTGACGAGGAACTTCAACGCGAAATGTATCTGGTGGCCATCGACCAGCTTACCAAGGGGGGACTACAGCATTACGAGGTTTCCAACTTCGCGCGGCCTGACTGCCAGAGCCGACACAACAAAAGCTACTGGCTCGGCCACCGTTACTTTGCCGCGGGACCAGGCGCATCGCGCCACATCGGCATGATTCGCGAGACCAACCATCGCAGCACGACGACTTACATTCGCAAAATGCTGTCGGGAATGTCGCCGGTCGTCGAAAGCGAAACTCTGACGCCGGAAACGAAAGCCAGAGAACAACTTGTATTCGGACTTCGCATGACCGCCGGCATCGACATCCCCACCTTCCGGAAGGATACCCAAACCGATCCATGGCGGTTGGCAGGGAAAGAAATCGACCGTTTCGTCGAGTTGGGCCTGCTCGAAATTCAGGAAGAGCGCTTACGATTAACGCGCGAAGGGCTGCTGCTCTCCGATAGTATTTGCGTTGAACTGCTATAAGACTACTAGCCATCCAACGGAGGCATGTTCTCGCAAAACACTGTGTTTTAGGAGAATTTCTCACCGCTGACAAACAATAAGCCTACTATCTGTTCTAACTAACTTTATTCGCCCTCTGCGATATTTTGTGCTTTGTGACGAAGAACGAATCAGGTAGAGTGGATCTTAGTCAAGGTCCCAGAGGCCGCACTCCATTGCTACTCTCCTGCCATTCCCGTTCAACCAGAAGAACCCTCGGCGCAAGACACGCCTGACGGTTCTTTATCTCCGGAACATTTGAATTTCGAGGCGGCAAATTCGTTGTCGCAGGGTCATTTCCCGGCGGCGCACCACCCCCAAATTCTTGGCCAGTATTACTCTGGGAGTGACGCCATGATTCAAATTAAGCATTGCAGTACCGGCGACGTCATCTTCGAACTTGAAGGAGACTCGCTGGCTGGCACCAAACTGGTTGGCAAAAACCTGGCTGGTGCCGATCTATCTTCGCAAGTACTTCGAGGTTGTGTTTTCGATAGCGACAACCTGGACGAAGCGTCGTTTGAAAACTCGGATCTTGAGGGAGCTTCCTTCATGGGTACTAGTCTGAAGGGTGCCTGTTTCAAGGGAGCCAGCCTGGTTGGCGCGACCATGACCGACGCCATCATGAACGATTCGTCATTCGAGAACGCGAACCTCAGCAAAGCCAATCTGCGATACGCCAAACTGCACAATTGCAACCTTTCCGGTGCCCGATTGGTGGAAGCTGACATGAGCATGTGCGATCTGCGCTGCGACATGCCGAACTCGAACTTGACGCGTGCCGACCTTCGCGGCGCCAACCTGGAAGGTGCCGATCTTTCCCACGCCAAGGTCGACGAGACCGACTTCACCGATGCGACGATGACCCATGCCCATCTGGATGGATGCTATATCGAACGCGCCATCAACGCGTGCGCCAAGCACCAACCATTTAAGCCGAAGCCGCAAGTCGCCAAACGCCCATGGTGGATGGTCTGGGCGTAAGGCCACTGCGTTTTCCAAAGATCGTTTGTTCGGGTCTACGCGGCCGAGTGCGATGCTTGCGACTTCGTAGCCGATACGACGCACGATGATGAATTGCGACCCCAATAGGACGGCCGATGCGATCCATCGCATTTCGGTCGCCCTCTCAGGGCTGCTATGCTCGTCGAGGTCTCTTCGTGGTGCCGACCTTCCTTACTTCTCGGATTTCTTTTGAATTCAGAGCCCCCCGCTGGTAGGTTCAAGTGACTGGCGGGAACGATCTTTCACCTTCTAGGTGGTAGGCCACAATCTTTTCTGGATGCATTGAATCGAACCATGTTCTATCTCGGCGTTTACCAAACGGGTCGAAGTTCGCGGCATTCAGTCTTTTCAACCGGGCTGTTGGCGTTGTGGGCAATTGTTGGGCAAATGCCAGGTGCGATGGCGGAAGATGGCCGGGCTGAGCAGCATGATTCCAGGCATCCCTTCCAATTGAACGTGGTTGACGTGGATGGCAAGCCGGTTCCGGGTGCCAAGGTTGACGTTCGAACATGGGCTGCCATAGACGCAAAACAGATTGTCACCGGGGAGTTCACCAAGAAGGGGCGGTATGGAATACTGGCCCGGGCGAACGATCAGGGACAATTAACGATCCGATTTGAGGAGCCTCCCAAGGGTATCTTGACCTTGATCGTCGAGACGCCGGGATACGGTCCGTTCTATGCGCAATGGCGAAACCAACTCGACGAACTCCCTCACAAGTTCACGATGCCGCTCGACAAAGGCTGGACGGTGGGTGGAATTGTTACCGACGACGAAGGGAAGCCCGTGGAAGGAGTCAAGATTCATCCAAGCATCGCGTTTAAGGAACGCCCTGAAGCTCGCACGAATATTCATGTCGGAACGCAGCTGAAAACGAATGCCGATGGATCTTGGCAGTTTGCTTCGGTCCCCGACTCGCTGCAGGACTTGACGGTCGAAGTACAGCACCCAGATTTTCAACCGATGTGGATAACGTTGTCGCGCGGTGTCTACCAAGTCAAACCGAACACACCGCTCAGCAAAATCAAACTCGATCGCGGCGTATCGATCTCAGGAGTTGTAATCGATCAGGTTGGAAAGCCAATCGAAGGGGCCCTGGTCCGGGTCGATGCCCTCAACGATGTTCGTCAGGCGAAGACCGATAAAGAGGGCAGATACCAAGTCAACGGTTGCCCGCCGAAGATGCTTGAGATCGTGGCTACGGCTCCTGGCTGGTCAATCGACCGTAAAAAAGTTCTCGCCGCGCCAAGCATGGATCGGGTCAATTTTCAAATGAAGCCTGGCCACAAGATTCGTTTGCGGGTGGTTGATGAGAATGGCCAAGGTATTCCCAAGGCACGAATCTTTTTCCAACACTGGCGTGGCGACCATGCCTACTTCGCGTTTGACAACGTGAATCAATACGCGGATGAACATGGCGTTTGGGAGTGGAACGAAGCCCCAGGCGACTACTTCACGGCCGACATCTGCCGACCTGGCGGGATGAATCTGGCCGGACAATCGCTGGTTGCCCGCGAAAAGGAATACGTCTTCTATCCTCCACCGGCGCTGGTCATCTCGGGAAATGTGCTCGATGCCAAGACAGGCAAGCCGATTCCCAAGTTTCGAGTGATCCCTGGGCTGCGAGGTTCAGATCACATCGACTGGTCACGCCGCGACAGCTATGACGCCAGCGGCGGCAAATACAAGGTCATCCGCACGCACGACTATCCTAGCCATCTCGTAAGAATCGAGGCGGAAGGTTACCGGATAGCCACGTCGCGCGAAATGAAGAGCAACGAAGGCAACGTCGAGATCGACTTTCACCTGGAACCTGCTGAGGACATCGCCGCGACCATTATCACTCCCAGCGGCAAACCGGCCGCCGGAGCCAAGGTGGGTTTGGGAGTCGATGGTTCGCAAATCTCGATCTCCAACGGCGATATCGATGATGGTTCCACGTATGCCAAGCGGCTCGATGCCAACCAAGATGGGCAATTTCGGATACCAGCTCGGGGCGAACCGTTTGAACTAGTGATTACGCACCCGGAAGGCTTCGCCTACGTGAGGTCGGACAAAGGGATGATTCCCGAGGAGATTCAATTGACCCCATGGGCGCGGGTTGAAGGTACCTTTCGGGTTGGGAAGCAGCCAATTGCGAATGCCACGCTTTATATCAATGCCGACGGGCCGTTCCGATATAGCAGCACTGGACCGCGAACCTACGTTCACAACCGAATAACAACCGGCAAGAATGGCGAGTTCGCGCTCGATCGGATCTTGCCAGGCGACGGGTCGATTGGTCGGCAAATCGTACTGACCGTCGAGGCTGGTTCGACCGAAGCGACGTCAGCGGTTCGCAGATTTGTTGAGTTTCGCGCTGGGGAAACAACCAAGTTCGATCTCGGCGGCCAAGGGCGACCGGTTGTCGGCAAATTGATTCCGCCGAAAACCTACAAGAAGAAGGTGTTGTGGAATTTTGCAACGGTATCCGGTTCAAGCGGGCTCGTCGGTCCGCAGCCAGCACAGCCGCCTGAAGCAATCAAAAACGATCCAAAGGCATCCAAAGATTGGTGGGCTGCCTGGCGCGAATCACCCGCGGGGCAGGAATGGCTCGCGGCCTATCAGGCATTTCAGCAACAACGCCGCCGAGCGCCATACATTGACGCAACCGTCGATCAGGAGGGCATTTTCCGCATCGATGACGTACCTGAGGGAGTCTACAAGCTGGATGTTCATTTCCACGGTCCCGAAATCCCCGGCACGATCACTGGCTATCAGTTTGAAGTTCCACCAATGGAAGAAGGTCGATCCGACGAAGCGCTCGATTTGGGAACCTTGCAACTAAAATAGGCTTTCAGGGCGACCACCGCTGAGTGCGAGAAGCAAGGCGAAGCCGAACTTATCGCACCGTCTCTAGACGCTGGGCACTCCATTCGGCGTGATTCGCTTTGCTGCTTACACCCTGCAAGACTTAGCGAAGCGGCCGCCTTCTACCTCGCGGCTAAACCATAATTAATCTTCCATTCTCATCGGGGACTCATCTTCCCCATGCACAATACCGGCGGGTTTGGTGAACTTCGGTTTAGGTTCCACCAACGAAGGTTCCATTTTGCTACCAGAGGCAAACAATGATTAAACGAGTTTTGGCAGTTACCGGTATTGTGTTGAGCGTGGCGACCGTTGGCTTCGCGTTTCATAAGGGCGAAAGGCATGAAGAATCGGGGGAGAAGGGCCTTTCGATTACCGAAGCACCGGCAGTCGTCCAGGCAGCCCTGAAGAATTTGGCCAAAGGGCAAGAGATCGCCGAGCTAAAACAAGAAACAGAAGACGGTGCGACCGTCTACGAGGCCGGCTGGAAAGTGAACGGCATCGAGCAGGAAGCAACCGTCTCCGCCGACGGCGACCTGATGGAAACCGAATCCGCGGTCGCTGCCGACTCGGTGCCAAAGGCGGTGATGGACGTCGTTAAAAAGCACGCAGGCCAGGGAGCGACGCCTGAATTTGAACAGAAGAGAATCGTGCTCTACAGCGTTGAAGTGTCGCACGACGGCAAAGAGTCGGAGTTTCTCGTCGATCCGGCTGGCCGCCTGGTCGAATTGGACATGGGTGATGACGATGAAGAGCACGGGGTCAGCAAGGATGATAATGACGACGAGCACGAGGATGGCGACGACGACAAAGATGAAAAGAAAGATGACAACGACGATCGGTAGTCGTGATTAAGCCCTGATGCGCGTTTTGATTATCGAAGATTACGAGCCAGTCCGAAGTTCGTTGGCGCAGGCGCTCAGCGAAGACGGGTTTACCGTCGACGCTGCTGCGGATGGAACCAACGGACTTTGGCTGGCTCGTCATTATCATTTCGATGCGATCGTCCTGGACATCATGCTGCCTGGGATCGACGGCATGGAGATTCTTCGCATGCTGCGGCAGCAAAAGAGTTCCGTTCCGGTGTTGCTATTAACGGCTCGGCATACCGTCGAAGACCGCGTCGAAGGCCTGGATAGCGGCGCCGACGATTACCTCGTTAAACCATTTGCCATGGCGGAACTTCTGGCCCGAGTAAGAGCGATGATCCGCCGCCGATTTGGCGATAGTGATTCGCTGATTCAAATTGGTGAACTGTCGATCGATACTACGGCCAAATCAGCCCAAGTTGGTGAAGAGACTCTGGAGCTTACCGCCGGTGAATACCGCCTGCTGGAACTTCTCTGCCGCCGCCGCAACCAGGTTGTCACTCGATCGGAAATCTGGGACTCGCTGTACGATACCAACAGCGGGACAGCCAGCAACGTGGTTGATGTCTACATTGGCTATTTGAGGAAGAAATTGAAATCGGCGGGAATGGATTCGCTGATCGAAACTCGCCGCGGTCTCGGGTATCTCGTGAAAGACTATTGAGATGAAGCTTTCCCTCCGTACGAATCTACTTGTGCGAGTGGCGTGTACGTCGACAGGGATTCTATTGCTTTTGGCGATTTGCATTGTGTGGCTGGTCGAACGGCAATTGACGTCACAGTTCGATCAAGCACTCAGTGACCGGGCCAACAACCTTTCGCACCTGGTCGAACGCGACGGCACGCAAATCGACTTCGAGTGGCAGTCGCTGATTTCCGAGGTAGATCCCCAATGGGAGGAAAACGTCGTTTGTCGCCGAGGGAACGACGTCCTCTATTCGCATCCGGCCAACTCCTCGCTGCCAGATTTGTCCGGTAGCAATGGCAGCGTAAACATCGCCAAGCGGCCAATCGATGGCAAACCATTTCACGTGGCCACGCTGACATTCCAGCCAAAGCAGGAAGGGCAAACCACTTCGCCGGAAGACCTGGTCGTTACGTTGCAGGTCGCCCGCTCGACAAGTGGAATCGACGCGACGATTTCGGTCATTCGTAGTGTCATTATTGCCGGATCGGCGATTTCGATTGTGCTTCTGTTGCTGCTGACGTTCTGGTCGGTCACCCGGGGGCTCCGACCGATTGATCAGGTGACGACGAAACTGTCGCAGATCGATCCTTATGAACTGGATGCCGCACCGCTGCGTGGTATTCAACTGCCGGCCGAATTGAAACCGCTGGTTTCGACGATCGACGACCTGATGATGCGGCTGCAGATTGCCTTCGATCGCGAACGAAACATCTCTGGCGAAATGGCCCATGAAATGAAGACGCCGCTGGCCGGCGTGATTGCTCGCTGCGACGTGATCCTTTCGCGCGAGCGGGATGTCGGAGAATTGACTGAAAGCCTGACAGCTTGCCGCGCGATCGCCCGTAACGCGGCCACGATGGTCGAGACGTTATTGGCGACCATGCCGATCGACACATGTGCGGAAAAAGAACTTCAAATCGTACAGCTATCGCACGAAATCGAATCGGCCGTGGTCGAAATGGACCCGCGTTGGTCGCAGCGATCGCTGGTAGTCGAACACGATATTCAGCCGGGGGTTTCGATTCGTGGCTCGCAAGCCAGAGTCCAGATCATTCTGCGGAATCTGCTCGACAACGCGGCCAGCTATGCGGACCCATGCGGCACGGTTCGAGTGGCGCTCGCCCAGATGGATAACGAAGCGATCTTTACGTTGGCCAACACCTGCGAAAACTTCCCCGCCAAGATGATCGATCGGGTCTTCGAGAGATTCTGGCGTGCCGACACGGCCCGATCCGAAACCGAATACCACAGTGGCCTGGGGCTGTCGCTAATCCGCAGGCTGGCTCAATCAGACGACGCGAGAATAAATGCACGATATGTTCGTCCGTGGTTCGAGATTGTCGTAAGGTGGAAGGTGACCAACGAAAAGAAGTCGGACACGTTTCCAAGGTATAAGCAGAATGCTGATTGACCCCGATCCATGAATTACGACCAGCTTTCTTTTGTCGATGCCAAACGCCAGGGAGGCAGAAACAAAACGGAGCGATTGTATTACGACTTTGCCGTGAATGGTCAGCCATTGGTCGAGATCGTGCAGCCAGGCGATTTCATCACGCCGTTCGGTTGGCTCTCGTTAGATCTCCAGCGACAATACTTCTGTCAGCTTCTTTTGCGTCAGCCGTCTGAGCTTTCCTCTGGGCGGGTCCCGCTTTATATCTGCCCCGAGTGTGCTGACTTGGGATGTGGGTCCGTGACGGTCAAGATCGTGAAGTACGACGACTGCTTAGTGTGGTCCGAGTTCGGCTTCGAGAACAATTACGAAGATGGCCCGATCAATATCGATCCCAGCGTGCGCGACTTCGCGTTTCACAAAACGGAATACTACCAGGCGCTGAATCGATTCGGCTTTGAATAACCCGCGAACGAAAGCGGTCGAAATTTTGCCGGCCAAACAACTATTTTTGATTACTCAAAATTATCCTGGACCTGCGTCACTGAAGTGCCGAATGAATTGGTAGCCTCGATTTTGAGGAATACGATTCACGACCCGTCAGGGAAGCATGACTTGGAATTCAATTGCCGCATCCGGAATGCACCGAACTGCTTGCTGGTCGTATTGACGTTGATTTTCTCGAGCGAAAGCGCAAGGGGAAACGATTCGACGCCGGGTACTCTTTTTCAATGGAGTTACGGCACCAGTTTCTCAGGCGGGCCGAATCTGAACGAGCCGTTGGTGACCGATCGTCCCGATTTCACCGAGGCCTCGGTAACCGTGGGTAAAGGAGTCGCCCAAATCGAATTTGGATACACGTTAACCTTCGATCGCAGTTCGGACGAAACCATCCATTCACATTCCTATGGCGAGCCGCTCTTGCGGTATGGCATTATCGCGAACTGGTTGGAATGTCGCTTCGCACTGTTTCCCAGCAAAGTCACGTATCAAAGTGGCGGCAAGGCGATCACCGACTTCGGGACCGAGGATCTCTACACAGGTTTCAAGATCGCATTGACTCCGCAGGAAACGATTTTTCCGGAGATGGCTTTGATTCCTCAAATGAATCTTCCGACCGGAAGCCATTCGTTCACCTCAAACCGTTTCGAGCCGGGCCTGAATTGGATCTACGCTTGGGAAGTCAGTGACTTCCTCTCGTTGGCTGGTTCGACGCAAGGCAATCGAAGATTCGACGGCATGACTGGCGCCGCCTATCTCGAGATGGCTCAATCTTGGGCCGTTGGGTATTCGTTGACGGAAAAGCTTGGAGCTTACTCAGAATGGTATGCCCTTGTACCCAGCGGTGCCGATTCCGCACGAACGCAACATTATGTCGATGGCGGCTTTACCTACCTGATCAACAACAACCTGCAATTTGATATCCGAGCTGGCATCGGCCTGAGCCGGGCATCCGACGACTGCTTCATAGGGACCGGTCTGTCGATTCGATTCTTCTAGCCAAGGGCGATCCAACTGCTTCGGAATTCTTCGATCACGGTGAAACAGGCCAATCGTCTTCGAGGTACGGTTTCACCGGCGCGGCATGCGACAGTGGTGTCTTCAAATCGTCGAGATCACCACAAGTTCGTGACTTCGCCTTTTACGAAACGAAATACTACCGCGTTATGAATCGCTTTGGCTTCGAGTAGTGCGACCATTCAAAACCCAAGCAAGCTGAGTGCCAAGGTTGCTAAGACGCCCAGCGCACCAAAAGTAATCATACGAATTGTTGTCTGGCAGCCTTCGTTCATGCCCTCCTCCATCGTCCATTCCTCGCGATGTACCTTAGGCCAGATGCGTTTGGCAACGGCTTCGTAGCACACCTCCAAGAAGAACATGATGACGAACGGAAGCAAGATAGTTATCGCAATTCGCATCTCTTACCTTTGAGGCGGAACATCTCCGGTTTTTCCGATCCGCGACCACGAAGGCAGCATTTCAAACAGGCCAATCGTCTTCGAGGTACCGTTTCACCAACGCGGCATGCGACAGTGGTGTCTTCAAATCTTCGAGGTCACCATTGGTCTGGTAGTCCAGCAGAACAACCGACTTCTGCTCAGCAAGGTCGCGAAGCTGGGCGAGCTCTGTTTGTAAGCAGTTTTCTAGCACCCAACGATAAGCCGGCAGATAGATCAATTCCCTGGCTTCGCGATAGCGAAGCAACCTATCGCCGTTGACACCTCTGCGATGACCTCGAACATTTCCAAGTCGCCGAACGGTTCGCTTCAAGCCTTTCATGTTCGTGATTTCCAGCTTGGAGAGATCGACGTCCTCGGACTCGAACACCTTCAGCGCCTGCCAGATTCCCTCCACGCTGGTTCCCACGATTTCATCTGATAGCGGAACCGGAATGCCACCATGCGGCCAAAAAGGCGAGAACCGCACCCACGGCTGATCCGCCTTTGAGGTGACATCGATGATCTCGGCCACTTCGCCAAACTTCTTACGCAGGTTTTCAGGCTTCGATCTTCGATTAGCGACGATGATGTTCATGTGGGCTGCATGGAGAAAAGAATAGAAGCCGCATTGCCGTAAGGTGTGAGCAGCGCAGCGAATCGCACCAAATACTGTGTCCAATCTCGAATGGTGGTGCGATACGTTCGGCGTTGCCTCACTTCTCACACCCTACAGCTTCGATCGGACAAGTTAACAAAAAAGCTGGCCGGACGCGCGGTCCAGGCCAGCTTTTATGAATCGATCGGTTGTCGAATTCAGAACTTGTACTGCGTCTTAAGCGCCCGAAGAGGCCTTGCCGCTACGGGTTCCTTCCAGCGGGAAGTCGTGCGTATTGCTTCCTGCTTTGACGTCAACCTTCAGGGTTGTGGCGTCATTGTACTTTTGCGGGACGGTTTCCGATCGTGCTTTGACAAGCGGGGTGCTCCCTTCGCCGCCGCTACTATCGCGCCGGGAAGTGATGCGGACGCTGTGCGTGCCAATCACCGCCCCAGGCTGATCAGCCCGAAAAAGCAGTTTGTACTTGCCCTGGGCATCGGTCATGCCGATCGACGGACGGCCTGCGTCAGGAATGAATTCGACGGTCGCTCCATCGAGCGGCTTGCCATTCAAAGTAACGGTGCCGCTGACTTGCCCCAGGTCAGGCGTTTTGACGCCGTTGCTGCAGCCTGCCAGGCCAACGATCAGCATGGCAGCGAGGATCAAGTTTGCCGTTCGCATTGATTAGTACTCCCCGACCACTTGGCCATCGGCCATGCCAACCAGGTTTTCGAGCACGCTGTTGGTCGTCCAAGCGCTGTCGTTGCTCAGGTTGATGGTGTCGGCGATGAAGTGGGCCGAACCGTCCGCCATCAGGAACTGGGCACCACCTGGGTGCTGGCTGCTAAACGCATTGTTCTTGTCGGAGTTGGCAGCCGTCAGAATACAGTTGATCGGGTAGCGAACCGAACCGGCGATCGTCACAACCCCTTGGTTCCAAAGAACATCAGCATCTTGAGCCGATGGCCCATTGCCGTTGGCATCGCGAACGGCATACAAAGTACCGGCCGAATTCCGCACGCCGTTGTGCGTCCAGCAGCGTTCGCCGACCAGGAAGGTGTTGCTCAAGCCATCGGTAATATCTTTGAAGTTGGTATCGCTATTCTTGTAGAAGGGCCCGATGTTGCCGGTGGTGCCGGTGATCCCGTCGGTCGACTTCTTCTGTCGAACGTTGGCGATATTGACCGAGACGACGTAGTTGGTCAAACCAAGGCCGATGTTCGAGCCGCTGGAGTTAGCGATCGCGTAACCAGGATCGACGCTTGGATCGTGGAACTTCGGTCCCGGTGCCGATGGGCAACGGAACACGGTGTTTTCGTACTGAAAGACTGCCTGGTTGGCGGTGATTGAATTCGATGCCGTCATGGTATTCGGCTGCAGAATGTCGTAGGTCGTGTTCTGTTCCATGAACGGAAGCACGAAGACCGACCACGCCCAGTGACCGATATTGTCAGTTGGGTTGGCCAACTGAATGTACATCGGCGGAAGCTTGCCGTTGGTGTCGTGATAATTGTGAAACGCCAGGCCGAGCTGCTTCAAATTGTTGGTGCATTGCATTCGCCGAGCAGCTTCGCGGGCTTGCTGAACAGCAGGCAACAATAGGGCAATGAGGACGCCAATGATGGCAATCACAACCAGTAGTTCCACCAGGGTGAACCCTGCGGAATAGGGATGCTTAGTGCGCACGGATAGTGCCTTTTCAGAAATGGACGGACAGGGGATGAACAGATAATTAAGCCACTTGGTTTCTTTAGGGGGAGAATTAAAGAAAAAGAGAAAGTGGCAATTAAATGGTAGTTTCAACGCTGTTAGGGGGCAAGATGGTTCTCAGGATTGTTGAGCTAGAACAACACGTGTGTCGCACGATTGCTCAATATCAGTAATGGCAATAAACCCAATTTCGTTTCAAAGGATTCGAAAAATCGGACAGAGCATTTCAAGATGTCAGCCTGTAATGATTTAGCAAACCACTTGATATCCCGCGTTCAAAGCGTCTGTTGAAAGGGAACAGCCTGCGGCAAACCGAAAGGGTCGCCCCGTCTAGTAGTTCTCTTTTCCATGGACCGATCGGTCGATCATTCTTATAATCCAATGTCTATCCTTCCCTTAGACCTGCCTTAATCCCCGCTTGTTTTGCCTTCAAAGGTTCGGTTTTCGATGTATTGGCCTGACGGTCGGCGTCACCTTTCTGCCGCCAGCTTTCTTGTTCTGCCGATGCTTTGCACGCTAATGGTGTCGCAAGTGCTAGCAGCGGAGCGCGCCGAGTTGGCCGCTCAGTACAACAAGTCGGTCGTCCCCTTCATGAAGACCTACTGCATCGACTGCCACTCTGGCGATAATGCCGAATCGGATTTCGACCTGGAAAAGTACCGCTCGTTCGACGATGTCACGACAGTCGGTCGCAAAAAGTGGTCGTCGCTGCTCGATATGTTGGTTACCGGAGCGATGCCCCCAAAAGATGCTGACCAGCCGCCCACCGAAGAATTGCAGGCAATGCTGAAGTGGGTTCAAGATGCGTTGGCAAACGTCGATTGCAGTGGACCGGTCAACCCAGGTCGCGAGACGATTCGCCGTCTGAATCGCATCGAATACCAAAACACGATTCGCGATCTTGTCGGAGTCGACTATAAGGCGACCGAGTCATTCCCGGCCGACGACGTTGGATATGGATTCGACAACATCGGCGACGTCCTCTCGACCTCACCACTGTTGTTCGAGAAGTTCTACGAAGCCGCCGATAAGATTGCCTCTCAGGCGATCGTGACCGACCGCAATCAGTTGATTCCTCGCGTCGATCTGCCGCTGAACAAATTCAAGCTAAAGTCGGGCAAAGCCTCCGGCAATCAACTCGCTTTCCCCTCGCACAACACCGGCCGTTACGAGATCGACACCGAAGCTGGCGAGTACACCATTGCCATCTATGCCCGCGCCGATCAGGCAGGTAACGAGCCGGCCAAGATGACGGTTCAGCTTGGCAGCGAAAAGCCACGAACCTACGAAGTCAAAAACGATTCGCCCAGCAAACAGCCGATCGAAATCAAAATCCACCCCAAGAAGGGGAAGTTGCCGCTGGAAGTCGCGTTCATCAACGACTACTACGAACCTGACAATCCCAATCCGAAGCGGCGCGATCGAAATCTGTTCATCAATCGCATTGAACTGATTGGCCCCAACAGCAACCTCGATGCCCGCTATCCCGAGTCGCACAAGCAGATCATCTTCGTCCGGCCCGGCGAAAAGGGACTGGACGAACTTCAAGCCGCCCAGCAGGTGATTGCCCGGTTTGCCTCAAGGGCGTTTCGTCGGCCGGTCACCAACGGCGAGATGCAGCGGCTGATGATCTTGTACGGCCTGGCAAAGCAGGCTGATCTCAACTACGAGGCCTGCATTCGCGAGGTTGTCGTTGGTTTGCTTTGTTCGCCCCACTTCCTCTTCAAAGTGGAAGAAGATCCAGAGAGCGATTCAACGCACGCACTGACCGATTACCAGCTTGCGACGCGGCTGAGCTATTTTCTCTGGAGCACCATGCCTGACGAGCAGTTGCTGCAGCATGCCTGGAAGGGAACCTTGCGGCAGAATCTCGATAGCGAGGTCAAGCGGATGCTGGCTGATCCCAAGGCGCGGCAGTTGACCGAGAACTTTGCCGGCCAGTGGTTCGAACTGCGTAAGCTCGACATCGTGCAGCCTGATCGCCAACGTTTTCGCGACTTCAACGATGACCTGGCCGACGACATGCGGACTGAGACCGAGAAGTTCTTCCAGTCGATCGTCGACGGAGACCGCAGCGTGCTCGATTTGCTGACGGCTAACTATACCTATCTCAACGAACGTCTAGCCAAGCACTACGGGATCGACAATGTCAAAGGGAACGAGTTTCGCAAAGTCCAACTGAAGGATCCCAACCGCGGCGGCATTCTGACCCAGGCCAGTGTTTTGACCCTGACATCTAACCCTACCCGCACCAGCCCGGTAAAACGCGGCAAATGGGTGCTCGACAACGTGCTGGGAACGCCTCCGCCCAATGCGCCCGCCAACGTTCCTTCGCTCGAATCACAAAAGAAACTGACCGGCAGTTTGCGGCAGCGGATGAAGATGCATCGCGAGAATCCTTCGTGTGCCTCGTGCCATGCCAAGATGGATCCGATCGGATTCGCTCTGGAAAACTTCGACGCCGTCGGAAAGTGGCGAACGAAGGACCAAGGTTTCGAGATCGATGCCAGCGGCGAATTGCCCAGCGGCAAGAAGTTTGACGGGGCAGGCGGTTTGAAAAAGATTCTGCTTGAAGACAGGAAGGATGATTTCGTCCACAACCTGATCAGCAAAACCATGACCTACGCGCTCGGGCGCGGCGTGGAATATTACGACGAGTGCGCGATCCAACAGGTGAAACAGGAGTTGGAAAGAAACGACTATCGTTTCTCGGCCCTGATCCGCGCCATCGTCCACAGCGAGCCGTTCCAGAAGCGGGGCGGATAACAAGGGAGAGCCGAACGATGTCTAGTAACATGCTCAGCCGACGAAACGTATTAACTGGTCTGGGAACCGCCTTGGCACTGCCGTGGCTGGAAAGCATCTGCCCTGAGGCCCGCGCCGCGAAGGTCGATTCGCCCGAGATCAAGCCACCGGTTCGCATGGGGTTCTTCTACGTTCCCAACGGCATGCACATGCCCGACTGGAAGCCAAAAAGCGAAGGAGAACTGAAGGAACTTTCGCCTACCCTTTCTCACCTGGCCAAGCACCGCAGCGAGATCTTGCCGATTTCAGGGTTTGAACTCCGCAACGGTAGCGCCCTGGGGGACGGCGGCGGAGACCATGCCCGTAGCGTCGCTTCGTTTTTGACAGGTGCTCACCCGCGCAAAACCGACGGAGCCGACATTCGCTGCGGCGTTTCGGTCGATCAATTTGCGGCCTCGCGGCTTTCGTACCTGACACGATTCCCGTCGCTGGAACTCGGCCTGGAACCCAGTGCACAGTCCGGCAATTGCGATTCCGGTTATAGCTGCGTCTACTCTTCCAACGTCAGTTGGCGCAGTGAAACCAACTTCATGACCAAAGAAATCAACCCGCAGGCGCTGTTCGATCGGTTGTTTGGCAACGGCAACTCCAAAGAACAGGCCGAGAACCAGGCCATTCGAAATCATCGCAAGAAGAGCGTGCTCGATTTCGTGATGGACGATGCTCGACGTTTACAGCAAAGCCTGGGCAGCGTCGACAAGCGGAAGATGGAAGAGTACCTCGACAGCGTCCGCGACGTCGAACGACGCGTTGCCCGCAGCATCAAGCTGGAAGGGAAGGAAATCGAGATGCCTGACTACGCCCGACCCAAGGGCGTGCCATCTGATTTCGAAGAGCATTGCCGCCTGATGATGGACATGCTGGTGCTGGCCTTCCAGACCGATTCGACCCGGATCGCAACCTTTATGCTGACCAACGCCGGCAGTAACCGGGCTTATTCCCAGGTCGGTGTCAGCGACGGCCACCATGACCTGTCGCATCATCAAAACGACGAGAAAAAACAGCAGAAGATTGCCAAGATCAACACATTCCACGTCAAGCAGTTCGACTACCTGCTGACCAAGATGCGGGAAGTCAAAGAAGGAAACGGCACGCTGCTGGACAACTGCATGTTGATGTACGGCAGCGGACTATCCGACGGCAATCGCCACAACCATGATGACCTGCCGATTCTGCTCGCAGGCCGCGGTGGCGGTGCGATCAAGACCGGGCGGCATCTGAAGGTTGAAGACAAGACGCCGCTGTGCAATCTATATGTGACCATGCTGGAAACCATGGGCATCGACGCCGAGCGATTCAGCGATTCCAGTGGACGCGTCACCAACTTGGGTTAGTTTTTGCCCCAAATCAGGCTCTAGAACCGTTACGATCGGGTCAACCGAGATTTGACTCGATCGACCTCCGACGAGAATCTTTGGACCAAACCGAGCCTCGGCGTATATCATGAAAGACAGGCGTCTTTCTTTCGCAAAGCTTGGTTCCATGGTGCTTGGCAAGTTGCTTCGGCCAATTCGGTATCTCTCTCCCCTTGCATGCGTGCTTCTCTTTTCCGCTGCGCTGATGGGGGATGAGTCTCAGGTCGACTTTGCCCGGGACGTTCAGCCAATCCTCGCCCAGCACTGCTACCAATGTCATGGCCCCGATGCGCAAGCCCGCAAAGCCGATCTAAGGTGGGACGACAAATCGAGCGCCATGCGGCAGGTAACGCCAGGGCAGCCACGCGAAAGTGAGCTCTACCGGCGGCTGATTTCCAGCGACCCCGACGTCCGCATGCCCCCCTCAACCGCCGAGCATCAGCCGTCGCTGACCGAGATCGCCACGATTCGCCGCTGGATCGAACAAGGTGCTCCATGGAAGCAGCATTGGTCGCTTCTCCCAATGCACGCTCCTGCATTGCCGGAAGTGAAACTAAAAGATTGGCCGCGAGGCGAGATCGACTTCTTCACGCTCGCCCAGATGGAAGCTCACGGAGCAACACCGGCAGAGCCTGCTTCCAAATATGCCTGGCTGCGCCGGGTGACCTTCGACCTGACCGGCTTGCCCCCAACGAAGCAGGAAATCGAACGCTACCTGGCCGATCAATCTCCGCACGCCGACAAGAAGGTCATTCAGCGCCTGCTCGCTTCCCCTAGCTATGGCGAACACTTTGCCCGCGAGTGGTTCGACCTGGCCCGCTATGCCGACACGCATGGCTACACGATCGACAGCCATCGCGACATGTGGCGATACCGCGAGTGGGTGATCGACGCGCTGAACGACAACATGCCGTTCGATCAATTCACCATCGAGCAGTTGGCCGGCGACCTCTTGCCCAACCCGACCATCGAACAACTCACCGCGACCGGGTTTCATCGAAATGTGCCGGTGATGGACGAAGATGGGGTGATCGCCGAAGAGTATCGTCACGCTTACGTCATCGATCGGGTCAACACGACCGGCACCGTCTGGCTGGGGATGACGTTGGCATGCGCCCAATGCCACGACCACAAGTTCGATCCGATCTCGCAGCGCGACTTCTATCAACTGGCCGCCTACTTCGACAATATCGACGAGAAAGGAACCGACGGCCGCAGCAGCAACGCCATTCCCGTCATCAAAAGCCCCACCAAAACGCAGCAGAAGCAATCGCACGACTTGCAGCAGAAACTCGCAACCATCGAGTCGGAAATCGAAGGGCTGGTCACGTCGATCCAGCCGCGAGAGATGGCTCGCTGGGAATCGGACGCGCGCCGCGAAGGCCGCGATGCCGTCGTTGCCGAAACCAATTTGCTAGCCAATCTGGACTGTGGGCAATTGCCGCTGGAACACGAAGCGGTTGCGTTGGAAGGAGACGCCCTGCTAGTCGACGGCAAAGTCGGCCAGGCCCTGGTCGGCAACGGCGACGTTTGTTTCCGCCTCAAAATCGACCTGCCGAAGGCAATTTCGGTCAGCGCATGGCTCTACCCGACCATCGACCGGAGGCAAACTTTGTACGAGTACGATTCGGCCGACGGAAACCGAATCGAGCTTTCGCAAACCGGCAGCAGCTTCACCTTGGCGATCACTAAACCAGACAATGTAACGACCTCATACACGGCAATGGCCAACGCCTGGGAAACCAACGCTTGGCATCACCTGGCCTTCGCCATCGATTTACAAAAGCCGCAGGATGCACGGCTGTGGATTGGTGGACAGCGACTCAACTGGAGCGAACCCAAAACAGAAAACGTTGCCAACGATTTGCTGATGGCAACGACGACAGAGCCTGGCCAACGGCTGCTGGCGGCACGGGGACTGATCGACGAGGTTCGCATCGACTCGCGCATCTGGTCGGACGAAGAAGCGGCTATCCTGGCTGGCAGCGACCCGATGGCCAAGCTGCTGGCGATCCCGCCGAAGCAGCGAAGTGAAGAAGATGTCGCGAAGTTAAAGGCGTATTACCTGCGAGCAACTAACCCAGAGTTCAGCCGCCTGGAAGTCTCGCGTGCGAAAACCAACCGGCAGATCGAGCACCTGCAAAGCCAGTTTCCTGAAACGATGGTTATGCGCGAACGGGACGAGCCACGGGTTTCGCACATCCGGGTTCGCGGCGCGTGGGATCAATTGGGCGAAGAAGTCCAGCCAGGCCTGCCGATGCAGTTGTTCAATGTTGTTCCGGAAGAGAAGCCGAATCGATTGCAGCTTGCCCATTGGTTAGTCGACAAGCGTAATCCACTGACGGCACGCGTAGTGGTGAATCGTTACTGGCAACATTACTTCGGCACCGGCCTGGTCGAGACAGTCGGCGATTTCGGCACGCGCGGTGCACTTCCCAGCCATCCAAAATTGCTGGATTACCTGGCCAGCGAATTGATCGCCAGCGGCTGGGATGTGAAGTACTTGCAACAGTTGATCGTATCGAGCAATACCTACCGGCAATCCAGCTATGTCGGCCGTGATGCTTACGACGTCGATCCTCAGAATCTACTGCTGGCCCGCGGACCACGTTTGCGGCTATCGGCCGAAGAGATTCGCGATCAGGCGCTTGCCGCCAGCGGACTGCTACGATCCGAGATCGGTGGCCCGAGCGTCAGTCCCTATCAGCCGCCGGGACTATGGAAAGAGATTTCCAAGGGAGAAGGTTTCAGCGCCGAGCGTTACGTCCAGGATCATGGCAACCGGCTTTATCGACGGAGCCTGTACACGTATTGGAAGCGTTCCTGCCCGCCGCCGAGCATGCGAGCATTCGACGCTCCGAATCGCGAAGTCTGCATCGCCCAGCGCAGCCGCACCAACACGCCGATGCAGGCGTTGGTGCTGCTTAACGATGTCACCTTCATCGAAGCAGCCAAGGTCCTGGCCAACGATGTTTTGCAGAAGTATGGCGATGATCGCGAGGCGGCAATTCGCGAAGCGTTCCTGCGGGTTGTTTCCCGGCCGATCGAGCAGGATGAGCTGGCCTTGCTGTTGCCCTTGTATCGAAAACAAGAAACCAAATTCGCAAACGACCAACGCGCGATGGAGTATTTTTTGCGTGAAGGAGAAACCGAGGTCACGCCGTCGCCTGAGTTGGCGGCGATGACCGTGGTTTGCCAAACCATCTTGAACCTGGACGAGGCGGTGACCTCGCCGTAGACCCATGCAGCACGAACTAAAACAACTGGCAGACCGGCAGACTCGCCGCTCGTTTTTAGGCTCGGCCGGAGTTTCACTCGGGGCAATGGCGCTGCACGCCCTTTCAGCGGAAAATGTTTCGGCCGCAGAGGCTTCCCTGCCCCACTTTCCGCCCAAGGTGAAGCGGATCATTTACCTTTGCCAATCGGGGGCTCCGTCGCAGCTCGATTTGTTCGACCACAAACCGGCGCTCCAGCGTATGCAGGGCGAGGACTTGCCGCCGTCGGTTCGGATGGGGCAGCGGCTGACGACGGTCACTTCGGATCAAGGGTCGCTTCCACTGACCCCCAGCAGCTTCGCGTTCCGCCAGCATGGGCAAAGCGGCATGTGGTTCAGCGAACTTATGCCGCACCAGGCAAAGATCGCCGATCGCATCTGCCGCATTCATTCGATGCATACCGACGCGATCAATCACGATCCTGGCATGACGCTGCTACTTAGCGGGCATCAACTGCCCGGACGGCCGAGCCTGGGCAGTTGGCTCAGCTATGGCCTGGGAAGCGAAAAGAACGATCTGCCGTCGTTCGTGGTGCTGGTATCGCAGGCCAGTACCAAGTTTGACAATCAGCCGATCTTCGATCGATTGTGGTCGAGCGGGTTCCTTCCTTCGCGCTATCAAGGAGTGCGATTTCGAGGCAGCAACAATCCGGTGCTGTACCTGAAAAATCCACCGGGGATCTCGGCGACCGATCGCCGCGAAACGCTGGATACCTTGGCGGCGCTTAACGAACGTCAGGCGAAGCTGGTCGGCGACCCAGAGATTGAAAGCCGTGTTGCCCAGTACGAGATGGCATATCGAATGCAGATGTCGATTCCCGATTTGACCGACTTCTCGAACGAGCCGGAATCGGTGTTCGAAGCCTATGGCGACGACTCAAGGCGACCGGGAACCTACGCGGCAAACTGCCTGCTGGCCCGCCGGTTGGCCGAACGAGACGTGCGGTTCATTCAATTGTTCCACCGCGGCTGGGACCAGCATCGCAAGCTGAATAACGAATTGCCGCTGCAGTGCCGCGATACCGATCAGGCCTCGGCGGCATTGGTTCGTGATCTCGATCGTTTAGGACTGCTAGAAGATACGCTGGTAGTTTGGGGAGGAGAATTCGGCCGCACAGCTTACGCTCAAATCAATCTCGGGAAAGATACCTGGGGCCGCGATCATCATAGCCGCTGCTTCACTATCTGGATGGCCGGCGCCGGCGTGAAGCCTGGTATCCAGTGGGGCAGCACCGACGAACTGGGCTACAACATCACCGAAAAACCGGTCCATGTGCACGATCTCAATGCGACGCTGCTCCATCTGTTCGGGATCGATCACAAGCGGTTTACCTACCGCTTCCAAAGCCGCGACTACCGCCTGACCGATGTTCACGGCAACGTAGTCGATGGCATTCTGACTTAGCGGCAGATCTTTGCAGCCATCAAGTTCTAACCAAGCTACGTGAAGCAATCTATTTCCATCCTCATAACGGCTGCGATAACACGCAACGAAGTAGAATCGATGCGTAACAGCCCTGGTGAGGGAATCTCCACTGCTCTGTGGTATCGATTCAGCTTGCCGCCTTTCCTGATTTCGATGCAACTATTCCCAAAAACGATGCTTTTGCCACGTATACTCAAAAAACTGGGTTTATCAGTTGTTATCTGACATTTCATCCATCCCATCAAACGATGTCAGGTTCTCCCAGATTCTTTATTCGCCTTGGACAGCCCCCAGGAGATTTCTCGTGAATCGTCGTTCCTCTGCATTCACCCTCGTCGAACTACTGGTTGTGATCGCCATCATCGGCGTCTTGATCGCTTTGCTGTTGCCTGCGGTTCAGCAAGCGCGCGAGGCTGCTCGCAGAATGAGTTGCAGTAACAACTTGAAGCAGATCGCGTTGGCCGCTCACAATCATCACGACACTTACCGGGAACTGCCCGCCGGCTATCCCGACTCGGTTCCCAGCAATGGCGGTAACCCGGAATTTGCGTGGTCGATCCACCTGTTTCCCTTCATGGAGTTGAACAATCAGTACGAAGCATGTGGCGTAGACAAGTACAAGCTTTATGAAATCCTCAACGCGTTGGGAGACAAAGGAGGCTCGACGTCTATTTCTTCCTATCCCAGCCAGTACCAAGGCTTTGTCCGAGCTACCAGCAGTTTGATTCCGGCCTGGAATTGCCCTAGTTTATCCAACGAAGTGATGACAAGTTTCAGCGACGGGAACTTCACCGACGCCAACGGAACGAAGTACAACAACCGCTATCGCCGAGACGAAGGGGTTGGCCGTTCGACTTACGTTGGCAACGTGGGCCGAGCGAACAACGGCGGCACCGCCGACTCAGGTGGTGTTTTCATCTACAAAAAGGCCCTGAGATTTGCCGACATCACCGACGGTACGAGCAACACCTTGATGATTGGTGAAAAGACCATTCTTAAAACGACCACCGATCAAGTCAGCTGGCTGGGTGTCACCAAGTCGCCTGGGAACGGAAACCATGCTTTCTGCCAGGTAAGCAGCGTCAATTTCCCCATCAATCCAGGGGTTAATTCAGACGTCCACTGGCGCCGCAACGCTTTCAGTAGCGTCCACCCTGGCGGTGCTCAATTCGCGTTCGTGGACGGGTCGGTTCATTTCCTCTCGGAAACGATCAGCTTTCACACCAGTAGCCCGCTGGGTACCTATCAGAAACTGGGTGACCGCCGCGATGGCTTGACAGTTGGTGAGTATTAACCGCCATCCTCGATTGACAATACGCCTATTAAAAAAGGCTGGCGGGAAGTTGTTTCCCGCCAGCCTTTTCTTTGTTGGTCGGAGTATAGGTCTCGACCGATGGCACTCGGAACAACTATCGCTGCGAGCCGACTGATCTGACAATGACTTTGACCGGGGCCTGCTTACCATCGGGAACTACTTTTCCTAATCCGGACTTACCCTCGATTTCACCGATATGGGTGCGATTACCATCTTCCAGGATGAACACCGTGATGTAGTAGTGGAAGTCTTGTTTCGGCTTTAAGTCCTGGCCGAGTGAAAAAGAGAACCGCGTCTCCTCGCCTTGCTGATGTTCAAAGTTCTTTTCGATGACTTCATCGATCAACGTCGCGGAAGCATCGGCCAGGCGCGGATCGTATTCCCACAGTTTGATTTCAACGATTCGGTCTTCAAACGAGTCGACCTTCTTGGGGATCTCCAATTCTCCCTGAACGCCGTGGGCTTCGATCGACTTTCCATTGATCGTCTTCACCCCTTCTTTGGCGATCTTCACGAACTTATATCCGAAACCTGGCCCGCCGATCTTCGTCCCCCCGACCACAAACTTGACGTTTCCCTGCTCGTCCATCATGGGCACCATGATGACCAGATTGGGACCCGGCACGATGCCAACGAGAATGAGCGATTGCGAGAAATCGACCTCCGGCAAATCCTTGCCCGGCCGCCACGCCGTCCAGAGTTCCTCCCAGGCCTTGGCATCGGCTATGAAGCCTGACTTGGGAGCGAGCTTCCGCAGCGGCGACTCCTTGATTTTGCCGGCCCATGACTCAATTGGCTTGATACCCTGAGGCGCGGCGAAACCGGCAGAAGCAAAAATCGCAATCAAACAGATTGCGGCAATAAAGCGACCAGGCATCGTTTCCAAGACTCCAGATCGAAACAAACGGTAAATGGTTGTAGAGGGATGACGAGTGACCACGCTAAAAGGTTTCCGCTTGGCCTTCAAAGCGAGCCGAAACCGATGCAAACCCTCCTATCGATGGGGCCAGGAGGTTTTTAACAAGAAGAATCGTATTCGCCGTTGCCGCCAGTTTCTGGAACTGATTACTTAATGAATCAAGCCCTGACAGGGCGGACGAAGCAGGTTGGAATGCTTCAGCCGCCCTGTCAGGGCTTGTAATTATTAACCAGGTACGCCTCTTCGGGCGAAAAACTAACCAGCGAACCTGCTCAGGGCCAGCGTGATGTTCTGGCCGCCGAAGCCGAAGCTGTTGTTCAGCGCGATGTCGACCTTAGCTTCCCGGGCGACGTTGGGGACGTAGTCCAGATCGCAGTTGTCGTCTGGGTTTTCGTAGTTGATCGTCGGCGGCAAGATGTTGTCGCGGATGGCCAGCAGGCAGACAATCGCTTCAGTCACGCCGGCAGCCGCGATCAGATGGCCCATCATGCTCTTGGTGCTGGAGACCGGAATCTTCTTGGCCAGCTCGCCGAACGCTTCCTTGCAGCAGAGCGTTTCGACCTTGTCGTTGACCGTGGTGCTGGTGCCGTGGGCGTTGACGTAGTTGACCTGCTCGGGCGTGATGCCGGCGTCTTGCATCGCCATCTTCATGCAGGCAATTCCGCCGCGCCCTTCCGGGTGCGTGTCGGTGATGCGGAACGCATCGGCCGTGGTGCCATAGCCGATGATCTCGCCGAAGATCGTCGCGCCGCGGGCCTTGGCATGCTCCAGTTCTTCCAGCACGACCATCGAAGCCCCTTCGCCCAGAACGAATCCGTCCCGTTCGCGATCGAAAGGACGCGAGGCCTTGGTGGGCTCGTCGTTACGTGTTGAAAGAGCGGTCAGCAGGTTGAAGCCAGTGACGCCAAAGGGATGAATCATGCTGTGCGCGCCGCCAGAGAGCATGACGTCGACAACACCTCGCTTGATCAGTTCGCGGGCCTCGCCGATGGCCTGGCTAGATGCGGCACAGGCGGTCAAACAGTTGAGGTTCGGTCCTTGAGCGTTGAACAGCGAAGCGAGGTGACCGCAGGGCATGCTGGGGTCTTGTTCCATTTCGCGGCGCGGATCGAGCGTGGCAAGCCCCTTCTTGATGAAGGCGGCCTTGTCCCAATCTCCGTTGCCGCTGCTGATAGCGGCGACCACCATGTTGGTGAACGTGTGGAAGTCTTGATCCCCTTCACCGCAGCCGAGGTAAACGCCAAAGCGGGTCGGATCTTTGATGGAGTCGAGCACGCCCGACGATTCGACCGCCTGCTTAGCGGCGCCGACGGCAAAGCGGGTATGGCGGCCTGCTTTCTCCCAATCTTCGACCTTCTCGCCGCACTTGGTGACATCCCAGTTTTTGACCTCGGCCGAGATCTTGGTGGGAAAGTTGGAGGCGTCGAAGATGGAGGTGTAGCCAACTCCGGAGGCACCTTCTTTCAGGCCTTTCCAGACCGTTTCCACGTCATGTCCCATGGGATTGACCATGCCGACACCGGTGACAACGACTCGCCTAGTCATAGAAGATTCTCTCCGCGCTGATAGCAAATGGGGGCGTCAGGATGGCTGGCGCTTGGCTGAAGGACCATATTTCACGTGCCCCATCGGTACTGGCCGCCGGGGCGAACGAAATCTTATTCTACCAAGCCTGATCGGCATTTTGTCCCGCGGACGTTTGAACGAAACGGGAGAGAGATGCCGTCGCTACGAAATCGAGGGGGTTTTGGTCAGTTCGATCTCGGCTTGGATCATATATTCAGGGGGCTGTAGCGGGGTGCCGTCCTTGGCCTTGCCGACCTCATAAAGGCCTAGCAAGCGTAGCATTGATAGCAGGTCGGCGGGGAAGAACAATTCCCGCTGTTGATCTTTGTCGCTGAGGTGAGCGAAGAACAGCTCGACCTCGGCATGCAGGGTATCGCCAATGTGACTAGTCGCCGAGACGTACGCGCCGTTCTCGCGAATGTCGTTCATGGTGGCGGAGTAGGTGAGTCGATCGCCAGGATGGGCGGTGCCATGGAAGATGGCTTTGGCAACTTTGGCCAGCACGACTCGTTCGCGAAAGTCGTAGACTTCGCCAGCGAGCAAACCGCCCGTTTGGGCAATCCCTTCAATCACCAGCGAATGGGGCATTACTGGCAGATAGCGGAAATGGTCGTGCAGGTGATCTTCGGCCAACGAGACACACTTGACCGCTTTGGCCGACTTGCCGCTCTCGAACTCAATGAACTTGTCGATCCAAAACCAGCGCATCGCGACGGTTCCTTGGGGCGAATTAAGGTTTGGCACAATGACCAATCGGTCCGCCAAGCGCAGCGGCGGACCGAGGACAGTTTCGTGCCTAGCGAACTTACGACAGCTTCGATTTAACGTAGCTGCACATGTCGTTGACGGTCAGCAGGTTGCCGAAATCGGTCACGACCGGGTTGGCTTCAAACTTGGTCAGATCGGCGAATGGCATTCGCTTCTTCAGTTCTGCCAGACCTTCCGCGGTGACCTTGCCATCTTGAACATACTCAGCATTGGTGAGGATGTCTTCGGGGAAGAGTTCATCACGCGGAATGGTGATGTCAAAGGCCTTTTCCAGACGGAACACGATGTCCAGGAAGTCAATCGACTCGGCACCCAGATCGCCGACCATGGTGGCCTCTGGTACCACTTCTTCCTCGTCAACGCCCAACGCGTCTACTAAGGCTTCGCGGACCTTTTCAAAAACTTCGTCATCCGAGGGTGCCATAATATTTTGCTCTCCGACAGGGAAAATACTGTCTATCACTTACGTAAAAAAACGTTACCTGTTAACCAGTCAGGCAGCCATAAAAGACTGTGCCGGTCATGACCTACACCGACGCCTTTTGCCGGTATAGCAAGTCGTATTGTTGTTTGAGTTGGCGGATCGCATTCTGATCCGTGATATTCGGCTCGTCCGATCCCGACGAGTTGTAACTATGCAGTACGATGCGGGAACTGACGGCCACGTTTCCAGCGACTTCGCCCGATACTTTGAGCGATGCCAGGTTGCCGTCCATCTTGACCAGTTCCGCTTTCACCACCAGCATCTCGCCGGGCTCGACAAAGTTGCCGTATTTGACGTTTCGGGCTTCTTTCAACACCGTCAAGCTGTGGCTGAAGTTATTGGTTACCCGAACCAGCCAAGCTCCGGTTTGTGTCATGGCTTCCAGCATCAGCACGCCTGGCATCACGGGGAACCGCGGGAAGTGATCCTGCAGGTACTCCTCGGCCAAGCTCAAGCATTTCACGGCTGAAATCCGCTCGCCGGGAATAATCTCCGAGATTTGATCGATCAAACAGAACTTCATCTCAGGTCACTAGCGATCCGATTTTTGGAACGTACCTAAATGCATGCTGCTGGAAAATTAAAGCTTAGCAGTATACCCATCTGCTCTCACCGTCACAAGTTCTCAAACCCATGCCCCAGAGGCGGTTTTGAAGGTGAGGCGCTGAATTTGCTTTCAGTCGCTAACCTATGAAAATGAAGCTACTTACAAAAGATCAGTTTTGACCATCTAGCCAGAATTCGGGCGCAGCCGCCAGATGGGCCCCGCACTAAAGCCCTTGGCAAGGGTGGGGCGAGTCACGTACGAGGTCTATAATAGGTGGTTAGTTCGTGCGAACAGCAGTCCAATGCTGCCTAAGTCGTCTTCATTTGCCTGGCTGCCTAAAACCCCCCAAGGCACCAAAGAGAACCACCATGTCCACCGTTTCGCTCGGATCCTTCGATTTCGCACCTTATCGATCCCTTTCCAACGAGGAACTGACCCAGCGGATCCAGAAAGTCCGCGACCAGATGGGCAGTAAGCTGCTTATCCTGGGGCACCATTACCAACAGGACGAAGTGATCGAGCTCTCAGACCTGCGGGGCGATAGCTACCAACTCAGCAAGATGGCCGCGGAAAGTAGCGATTGCCGCTACATCGTTTTCTGCGGAGTCCATTTCATGGCCGAAACGGCCGATATTCTGGCCAATCGGCCTGAAAAGCTCGCCGAAAGAGATGGACAGCGCGTAACAGTCGTTCTGCCCGACATGGCCGCAGGATGCTCGATGGCGGACATGGCGGCGATCGATCAAGTCGAAAATGCCTGGGATGATCTGGGCGAAATCATCGACACAAACGACATCACACCGGTGACTTATATCAATTCGGCAGCCAGCCTGAAGGCCTTCGTCGGTAGGCATGGCGGGATCGTTTGCACGTCGAGCAATGCCGACAAAGCCCTGAAATGGGCATTCAGCCGCACTAGCCGCGTTCTCTTCTTCCCTGATCAGCACTTGGGGAGAAACACGGCCCTGACGATGGGTATCACCGAAGAGCAGATGCCGGTCTGGAATCCCTACGCTGGCGATCTGGGCGGAAACTCCGAAGAGCAACTGACCGCCAGCAAAGTGATCCTCTGGCAGGGACACTGCAGCGTTCACCAGATGTTCAAACGGGAGCATGTCGAAGCATTTCGCCAAAACCACCCGGGGATCAAAATCCTGGTGCACCCGGAATGTATGCGAGAAGTGAACGAAGTCGCCGATGTTTCAGGCTCGACCGGCAAGATCATTCAAACGGTCCAGAACGCTGCGCCAGGAACAAAATGGGCGATCGGGACCGAACTTCACCTTGTCAACCGGCTGAAGAAGGAGCATCCCGAGCAGGAAATCCATTTCCTTTCTCCGGTGGTTTGCATGTGTGCGACCATGTATCGGATCGACCTGGCCCATCTCTGCTGGTCGCTCGAGAACCTGGCGGCCGGCACTCCGGTCAACGAGATCCACGTCGATGACGAGACCGCGAAATGGTCTCGAGTCGCTTTAGAGCGCATGCTGGAGGTATCGGCCTAATCGCTACAGGCGGAAGTTTTCACTGATTAAGCGTGGCAATTCCCACCCAAACGAGATAGTTCCCGTTTTCCCTAACTTCAAAGTTATCAAAAACTTGACGCCTGTTAATTTGGGCAACTATATTAGATTTTGAGAGAATTTCTGCCGGCGCCCCTGCGCGCGGCACTATTGCTTCCTTATCCGAATCTCTGGGCGTTTCCGCATGACTGCTGGTACCCTTCGCAACTTGTTTTTGCTCTCCCTGACGTTGTTTTCGACGGTGTCAGTGCTGTTTCCCACGGCTACCTGGGCAGCATCGCCAGAAGACAGCAAAAATGCCGCAAATGATGCGATCCGCTTGGCTCAAGCCAATCCGCCCAACCGGATGTTCGTGGAAGGGGTTTTGACGACGATCAAACCCAAGATCAGCGCGGAAGATACGTTCTCGAAACCTGAGCAGTACAAAGACATTCTGCAAGAGATCCCCAATCTCGATTGGCAGCCCAATTTCCTGTCTGATACCCGCACCCTTAAGGCGATGGCATCGCAGGTGATCTTTCGCCGCGATATTTGGGGCCTGGAATTCTCGTTCAAGCCGGTCCGCATGGTGGAAGTCGGAATTCCTCAGCCAAGCGGAAAACTGCAGAAGAAGCTCATCTGGTACATGGTTTACAAAGTTACCAACTACGGCAATCCGTTGCGTCATGTGCCGGTCAAAGACGAGTACGGCAACGTGAAGTACGAAGCAAAACGGCTGGAAGGCCTGCCCTCGCCTGGGATTCGCTTCTTCCCGCGATTCGTCCTGGAAGCCAAGGACACCAAGGTGAAGAAAGAGTATCTCGATCGAATCCTGCCCGCAGCTATCGAAAAGATCGCTGAGCGCGAAACAGGCGGCAGCAAGCTATACAACACGGTCGAAATCAGCCGGTTCGATATTCCGGTCACGACTGAGGATCAGGACAACAGCATCTGGGGGGTGGTTACCTGGGAAGATATCGACCCGGAAACCGACTTCTTCAGCATCTACATCGACGGCCTGACGAACGCTTTCCGCTGGAAGGATGACAAGGATGCAAGCGTTCAGCCCGGCTCCACCCCGCTTTCTTACCGCCAGTACGAGCAAAAGACGCTCAAACTCAATTTCTGGCGTCCTGGGGACCATCGTGACGAAAACGAAGCAGAAATTCGTTACGGGATCCCGGGAGAGGTTGAATACGAGTGGATCTTCCGATAAACTTCGAGTTTCCCCTGGCCGATCTCTAGTGGTCAGGGCGTTTATCGATCCAATAGCACTATAAATGCCGCACCTTACCCGCGGCCTCGTAAAAATACCTCAGGAGCAGATGTCATGGCCCATAAGAAAGGTCAAGGTTCCAGCCGTAACGGTCGCGATTCCAACCCGCAGTACCGCGGCGTGAAGAAGTACGGCGGCCAATCGGTGACCGCTGGCAGCATTCTGGTTCGCCAACTCGGTACCAAGTTCCGCGCTGGTAAGAACGTCGGCATGGGCAAAGATTACACCCTGTTCGCGTTGACCGACGGTACCGTCATGTTCGACCAGGGCAGCCGCCGGGTGAACATCGTCACCGCGGAAGCCAACTAGCCGACAGGCTTCCCTGAAATTGGGAAGCTGCGGCCAGTGATTCACACCGTAGAGATTCCATGGGGATGGTCAGTCGACCATCCCTATTTTCGTTTTTCGTTGGGCCCTGTTTCTGTTTGCCCAAGGGCAACTGCCAAATATGTTCGTCGATCGCGTACAAATTGAAGTGGAAGCAGGCGGCGGCGGCAATGGCTGCTCGAGTTTCCGTCGCGAGCGATATATCCCCAAAGGTGGTCCCGATGGTGGCGACGGCGGTGATGGCGGCAGCATCATCATCAAGGCCGAGAACGGCGTGAACAGCCTCGTTCAGCTGGCCCATCAACATCACTGGCGCGGCAAACGCGGCGGCCATGGCGGTGGTGCCAATCGGACCGGCCGCAAAGGGGAAGACATCATCATCAAGGTTCCGCCGGGAACGGTGGTGATCGATGCCAATGCAGACTTCATCCTCAAAGATCTGGCCAACGATGGCGATCAACTCGTCGCCGCGCGCGGCGGCAAAGGAGGCCGGGGCAATCTGAGCTTCAAGTCGTCGACTAATCGCGCACCACGCGAATGCCAGCCCGGCGATCCTGGTGAGAAACGTTTGCTGACGCTGGAACTGAAATCGATCGCCGACGTCGGTCTCATTGGCAAACCGAACGCCGGCAAAAGCACGCTGCTGTCGCGACTCTCCCGAGCACGACCCGAGATCGCTGACTACCCCTTCACGACCAAGTTCCCGAACCTGGGACAGGTTCAAGTCGATATCGATACTGAATTCATCCTGGCCGATATTCCCGGGCTGATTGAAGGCGCCGCCGAGGGTGTCGGGCTGGGGCACGAATTCCTGCGGCATGTCGAACGAGCTGGCTTGTTGGTTCACCTGGTGGAACCATCGCCGGTCGATGGCACCGATCCGATCGAAAACTATCGTTCGATTCGCCACGAGTTGGAAGCGTACAACCCGCAGCTTGCGGCCCGGCCCGAGATCCTATGCGTCACCAAGGCCGAGCTTCCTGACTCGCAGGAAACGTTGGAGAAACTTCGAGAAGAAGTCGATCACGATGTTCATTTGATCTCTGCCATTACCGGTCAGGGCCTGAAGGAATTGGTTCGTCTCATCGCCACGCAACTAGAGGCCGCTAAGAAGCTGGCGGAAGATGCCTGATGCCTGACAGGTCTTTCATCACGGTCGATGTGGGCAACACACGAGTCCATCTCGCCCGGTTTGAAAACTTTGATCCCGCGGAAGTCACCGCGCCGGTGACCACGTTTTCTTACTCGTCCAGTTCATCTGATATTTCAGGCCTCCGCGAATGGCTGATTGAAGAGCCACTTGCCTGGTACGTCGTCAGTGTGCATCGCTCGGCGTTGGCTTCGCTCGAAGCGTTCTCGAAGACCGAGCCGCGTGTGCAATCGTTTAATGCCCTGAGCGACACGCAATTGCCAATTGAAGTCACCCTGGACGCGCCGGAGAAAATCGGCCTCGATCGTTTGGCAGCCGCGGTCGCCGCCAACCGATTGCGAACCAGCGGCCGTCCGGCAATCGTCGTCGACGCCGGCACGGCGATCACGGTCGATGCGATCTCGGACGAAGGAGAGTTCGTCGGCGGAACGATTCTGCCGGGCATGAAGATGAGCGCCAACGCCTTGGCCGAAAACACCGATGCTCTGCCGCGGATCATGTTCGACCTGGAAGTCGAACCGAAAGCGATCGGCACCAACACCTACGAAGCGATGCATAGCGGGCTGTTCTGGGGTTCGGTCGGCGCCGTCAAAGAAGCAATCCGACGCGTTGCTGATCAATTGGACTCGGACCAGCCACCGCAAGTCTTTTTCAGTGGTGGCGACGTCAATTACCTGGCACCCTGGATGGAAATGGAAATCGAAACGGTCAACCACCTGGTCCACCGCGGCGTTGCCCTGGCGGCCGATCAGTTCTCCACCTGACGAAACCGAGACTTAGGGGTGCAAGAGCAAGGCGAAGCCGAACCTATCGCACCATCTTCAAAAAAAAACGGCAGGTGGACGCTAGTTGTCGACCTGCCGTTTGTGAATTCTTAATGACTAGGTTAGACGCTCGGACCTAACGAAGGGCGAACACTTAATATTCGCCCAGCACCTGGCCGTCGTAGCGTGAACCCAAATACTGGTGCGTATACACGTTGATCGTATCGGAAATAAAATGCACCGATCCGTCGACGAATACAAACTGCACGCCGCCTGGGTGAAAACTACTGAAACCCTTGCGGTAGCTGTTGTTAATCTTGCCATTGTTGGTTTCGCTACCCTTGAAATAGTTGATCGGATAACTGGTCAAACTCAGCAAGGGTGCAGAGTTGTCACCATTGCCAGGGTAGTTGCCGCAGCCCAACCAGGCTGGGATGTCTTGCGTGCTGTCCTTGTGAGCTTTCTCGCCAACCAGGTAGGTGTTGCTCAGGCCATCCGTGATGTCTTGAAATGCCAGCTCTCTCCCGCCCGGAAGGCTTTTCCAGCCGATGAGAACTCCATCCTTCGCCCCATAGTTGATGCCGTATCCAGCGCAGCCGGTGTAGGTGGACCGGGTAACACCAGCAGTTCGTTTGATGTTATTGAAGCTGGTGATCGGAATGTTGGACGAACCGCTCGGGCAATTCCACACTTTCAACTCGCTGCCGACCAGTTGAACCAACGGCTGGACCGCACCAGGCCAGGCGCTCACCGGGGTATCACCATTGTGAGAAGTAGCAGTAATAAGCGAGATGTCTTCGGCCAGCGTCTTTCGAGTTGGGCTCAACACCTCGTACTCGTTTTTCAATTCCAGGAAGGGAAAGATCATCACGGTCCAACCCCATTCCGGCTCGTTGGCAGTAGCTGGATCGTGGTCGTAGACACCTGCCGGAATCTTGTTGTAGGTATCGTGGAAGTTTTGGACAGCCAACCCGATTTGCTTCAGGTTGTTGGTGCACGACATCCTTCGAGCGGCTTCGCGTGCCTGCTGCACTGCCGGCAAAAGCAATGCGATCAAAATTCCGATGATCGCAATCACCACTAACAATTCGACGAGTGTAAACGCGTTGGTTCGGCGTTTCATGAAACTCTCCCAGATCAATAAATCAGCTAACAAAAAATCCAAGTCGCATGAATGGGTCAGGTGGCCAAAGGCCACGGTGCATGAATGGCTTGGGAAGCCGGGGGCGTGAGTTACATGAGGGGATCAAAGGGGTTGGGTCGGCGCAAACCTCGAACCTGGATTCCAGTTCGAGGGGTCACCAAGCCCGATTCTTATCGGATCGATTCTTCCCGAATCAGTTTTGTGGCGGGAGGTCGCCACCTTTGTATTTGACGTCGTAGTCAAACACGAGTCCTTCCGGCGGAATTTCGATATTCAGTTCAGGGATATCTGCGGCACCCACGCTCAAGTCCTTCGGAAGTTTGTTAACCATCCCCATCCCGACGATGTAAGAGATTTTGACAACAGCCGGACCAGGGACCACGCCATATTGGTCCTTCAGGAACTGGGCCCGGAACTTTCCGTTTTCGTCGGTGTTTGCTACTGATGGGCGATCTCCCGATACCGGGGCAACCTCGACATGAATGCCACGTACCGGCTTGCCGTTCACGGTAATCGTTCCGGTTACCGGGGCCGTTGTGACTCCGCTACTGTTCGAACAACCAACCAGCAGCACAGTCAAAAAAGGTAACAGCAGGTGCAATGTATTTCGCAACATAGTGATTCTCGCATTCCTTGGGAAAGCCTCTAGATTCAGCGACGCGCTGGCGCTGACGAAGCATGCTGCCAATGATTCAGTTTCAAAATGGAAATAGACGGCTGGTGGGTGTTCTTGGTACCCACGCGCCGTCTCGGTGTTTCCAATGACTGAGTTAAACGCAGGACGAAACGTCTTGCGAAAACTTAGTACTCACCCAGCACCTGACCGTCATTGCGTCGTCCCAGGTATTTATGCGTGTAGACGTTGATCGTATCTGCGATGAAATGAACCGAGCCATCGACAAACACAAATTGAACTCCGCCTGGGTGAAAGCTGCTGAAGCCTTTGCGGTAGCTGTTGTTGATGACGGCGCCGCTGGTTTCCGAACCTTTGAAGTAATTGATTGGGTAGTTGGTCAGGCTCAAAAGCGGTGAAGCGTTGTCGCCATTGCCGGGCCATTTGCCGCAACCCAACCAGGCTGGGATATCTTGCGTGCTGTCTTTATGAGCTTTCTCGCCAACCAGGTAGGTGTTGCTCAAGCCGTCCGTGATGTCTTGAAAACCAAGTTCTTTCCCACCTGGATATGCGTCCCAGCCCATCAAAACACCGTACTTCGAGCCGTACCCGTAGTTGATGCCATCACCGCAGTTACCGACATACGTCGATCGGGTAACACCAGCGTTTCGTTTGATGCCATTGAAGTTGGTAGTCGGAATGTTGGACGAACCGCTCGGGCAATTCCAAACTTTCAGTTCGTTGCCAACTAGTTGAACCAACGGCTGGACTGCCGCAGGCCAGGCGCTCACCGGGGTATCACCATTGTGAGAAGTGGCCGTGATGAGCGAGATATTGTCCCCGAGGGTCTTATGAGCTGGGTCTAAAACCTCGTACTCGTTTTTCAATTCCAGGAACGGAAAGATCATCACCGTCCAACCCCATTCCGCCTCATTAGCCGTCGCTGGATCGTGGTCGTAGACACCTGCTGGAATCTTGTTGTACGTATCGTGGAAGTTTTGAACGGCCAACCCGATTTGCTTCAGGTTGTTGGTGCAAGACATCCGTCGAGCGGCTTCGCGCGCCTGCTGAACGGCGGGTAACAATAGCGCGATCAAAACTCCGATGATCGCAATGACAACTAACAACTCGACAAGCGTAAACGCGTTTGGACGGCGTTTCATAAAATACTCCCAGGTCAATTAACTAAAGATGAATGAACAATTGACGAAGTCGCATGACTGGCTTGGGTAGCCAGGGGATCAAGTTGCATGTGGGGCGGGTAGGGGGCGGTGGGGGCCGATCTCAACCGTGGAATTGAAATCAGGTCTTGGATATATTAATCGCAATTAAACACTGATTTCAGGAAAAAAGGCCCCGTTTTTGGGAACACATAGAAGAGAAGAAAAAAACCAAGAAAAGACAAAAAGAATCCCCCGCTAACCCGGTTTTAGACGCGAGAAATCCAAATAAGCGCCGAGAGAGAATCCCCACTTTTTAGGCAGATCTCAGTCGAGGAGGTGCCTGGCGAGGGACGGTAGAAGTGCTTTTGGGAAATTGACTCTGTTTTCCGTGTTTAACCCACCGCGTCGCGGTAAACATCTTCCAGGGTCTGCCGCAGCGTAAGACGATCCATCGAACCGATTGCCGCATGCAACCTGGTAACGTCGGCGATTGGCTGCTGGGAGGGATCGGTTTTCTCGGCCTGGGCTTCCAGGTTCTCGCCGCGGATCTCGCAGAGCAGGTTCCAAATGTCGCGGGTCGTGATTGCCAGGCCGCTGCCGACGTTATAAGTTTCGCCCCAGGTACCTTTCTCGATCAGCAGCCGATAGATCCGAACCACGTCGCGGACATCGCTTAGATCGAGTGACGTCGTGAGCGATCGAACCGTTTGGGGGCTTTTGCCGCTGGCTACCTTCTGGCACCATTCGGGGACCAGGTAGATCGGACTTTGGCCTGGGCCGGTGTGATTGAAGGCCCGGCAAATGATTACCTCCAAACCCTTAGCGACTCGGTCACGAAGGAGGTTCTCGGCAGCCCATTTGCTGTGGGCGTAACCTCCCTTGGGCGCCGGCGGATCGTCCTCGGCGGCCAAAGGGTTTTCCACGGTCCGCGCACCGTAGATCTTGCTGCTGCTGACGAACAACATCTTCGGCCTGGTAGGCAAAGCCAACGCCAGGTCGGCCACATGCCGGGTCCCGAGGATATTGACTGCCTTGCAAGTTTCGGTCGGCAGATCGTCGCCGCAGCTGCCTGGGTGGCTGATCGCCGCCAGGTGATAGATCACATCAGGGGCTATCTCGGTCAGCGAATCGATCAGATCAGGAGAAGCAGGCCGCGAGATATCCCACGGCAGCGTGTTCGGCGAAGAGGGCTGGCTACTGGCATAGGTTCCATAAACTTGATCGTCGGACGCAAGCAAATGCGCGGCGAGGTGCCGCGCGGCGAAACCATGAATACCAGTAATCAGGGCCTTCACTACGATTCCTCGCCAGAGTCTTCTGCCGGAGGCTCGTCGCTGGTCGATTCATTTGGCGAGTCGGTCGCCTCGGGCGCTGGCAAATCAGTCGAGGCAACCGGCGTCGGTGCTTCATCCCCTTCCGGTGCGTCGTCGTCCCCTTCTTCATGCGGCACGCGAACGACAGCTGCCAGGGTGTCTCCTTCGTCGAGCGACATGATCCGCACGCCTTGCGTGTTGCGGCCAACCATGCTGATCTCGGCGGCAGAAATCCGCTGCAGCTTCCCGCGAGCGGTCATCATCAGCACCTCGTCGGTATCGTCGACCCGTGCCACGGCGACCACTTTGCCATTACGGGCCGTGGTCTTGATGTCTCGCAGGCCTTTACCGCCGCGCTTCTGGGTGCGGTAACGAGCGTTGCCGCCGGTGGCTGCTTCTTCCTCGGAACCGTTCTCATCCGAACCTTCGCCGCCGTTATCGTCTTCTTCGACCGCAAGGCCTGGGCCGAAATTGGTTCGCTTGCCGTAGCCATGCTCGCAGACGGTCAGCAGTTGGGCATCCGGATCGGCGACGACCATCCCGACCAGGTTGTCTCCCTTGGCCAAGTTGATCCCTTTCACGCCGCTCGAATTGCGTCCCATGGCCCGGGCATCGTCTTCGCGGAAACGGATCGCCATGCCCTGCTGGGTCGAGAGAACCAATTCGTCGCCAGGCTTGGTAACCGCCACGTCGACCAGCTCGTCGTCTTCCCGTAGCTTGATCGCGATGATGCCGTTCTTCTTGGGTCGGCTGTAGGCTTCCAGATTGGTCTTCTTGACCAAGCCCTTGCGGGTAGCCATCACCAGGTAATGGTCTGGCAGGTCGAAGTCGCGAACGGCACGGACATCGGCGATGTGCTCGCCATCTTCCAACTGCAGCAAGTTGACCAATGCACGGCCGCGGCTGTCACGAGCCAGGTTCGGCAGGTCGTATACCTTCTGCCAATGCACTTTGCCTTTGGTCGTGAAGAACAGCACATAGGCGTGTGTCGAAGCGACGAATAGATGCTGGATCGGATCTTCTTCTTCGCTCTTGGCACCTTTGATCCCTTTGCCGCCACGGCGTTGGGCCTTGTAGACGCTGGCCGGGGTACGCTTGATGTAGCCCTTGGTGCTGATCGAAACGACCATCGTCTCTTCTTCGATCAGGTCTTCCAAGTCGAAGTTGCCGATCTCTTCGTGCGAGATCTCGGTGCGGCGGTTGTCACCGAAGCGGCGGTCGATCTCTTCCATTTGCTCGCGGATGATGGCCCGGATGTTGGCTTCGTCCGACAAAATACGAAGGTACTCGGCGATTTCTTCCAACAGCTTGGCATGCTCGCCAGCCAGCTTTTCCTGTTCGAGGTTGACCAACTGACCAAGCGTCATCCGGAGGATGGCATCGGTCTGGACCGAAGTCAGGAAGTAGATGTCCGCTTCGCCCCGTTCCTGTTGAAACAAGGCAAACCCTTGTTCGCCCAGTGCCCGAGCCATCATCGAAGCCGGGCATTCAACGCCCATCAAACGCTGTTTCGCTTCGGCCTGGGTGGACGACGAACGAATAATGCGGATGATCTCGTCGATGTCGGCCAATGCCAGCAACAAACCTTCGATGGTGTGCTTCCGCTGGCGAGCTTTGGCCAACAGGAACTGCGTGCGGCGGCGAATCACCGTCACGCGATGGCGGATGAACTCTTCGATCATCTCCTTGATCGACATCGTCCGCGGTTTGCCGTCGACCAGGGCCAGCAGGATGACAGAGAAGGTGTCTTGAATCGGCGAGAACTGGTAGAGCTGATTCAGCACCACATCGGGGTCAGCATCACGTTTGAGCTCGATAACGATCCGGACCGGCTCTTGCAGGTCGGAAAGGTTGCTGACCGAACGAATCCCCTGAATTCGTCCCTCGTTAACCAACGCGGCGATCTTCTCTTCGACGCGGTCGCGGGTCTGCTGGTAAGGGATGTCGTGGATGATGATCTTCGCACCGCTCTTCGCTTCCTCAATGGTCGTATGCGAGCGAACGACGATCGTGCTGCGGCCGGTCTTGTAACCTTGGCGAATGCCAGCCCGGCCGCAGATAATACCGCCGGTCGGGAAGTCAGGGCCTTTGACGATATCGAGAACTTGATCGATGGTGGCCGTCGGCTCGTCGATCAGCAGAATGACCGCCTGGCAGATCTCGCGGAGGTTATTGGGCGGAATCGACGTCGCCATACCGACCGCGATCCCATTGGCTCCGTTCACCAGCAGGTTGGGCAGCTTGCTTGGCAGAACGGTCGGCTCACTGCGCTGTTCGTCGTAGGTCGGCACGTAGTCGACGGTGTCGAGCTTCAGATCTTCCAGCAAAAGCTGGGCGAAGTTCGACATGCGAGCTTCGGTATATCGCATAGCGGCCGGGGGCAAACCGGCAATCGAACCGAAATTCCCCTGCTTGTCGACCAGCACATACCGCATGTTCCATTCCTGGGCCATACGGACGAGGGTCGGGTAAATGACCGATTCGCCGTGCGGGTGGTAGTTACCTGAGGTGTCGCCAGAGATTTTGGCACATTTGACGCGTGAAGCCCCTGGGGTGAGGTTCAAGTCGTTCATCGCCACCAGGATACGCCGCTGCGACGGCTTAAGCCCATCGCGAACATCGGGCAGAGCGCGGCTGACGATCACGCTCATGGCGTAGGTGAGGTAGCTCTCTTTGAGCTCATCCTCGATCGACATGGTGAAGAAACGAGTTGGGTCGTCGGGCGTTCCGCCGCCGGCACCATTACCTGAAGAATTGCCGCCGTTGCCGTTATTACCGTCCGTTGCCAAGAGAGCGTCCTTTCGGAGGTTGTCCTACGCCGCGAAAAACGTACTTTCGGGGCGTTTTTGATTCTGCCATGGGAAAAGGTGCCCAGAAGGCGAAAAACTCGGGAAAAACAGCGTTTTCCCAGCCGTTTCCGCCTGCCAAAAATGCACATCGTAATGTACCAAAATCAGAGGCGCAGAACTACCAGGGAAGCCCGGATTAAGAGAAGTGCTAAGTGCTTGGCTTGCGGGTGTTTAGAACGCGACTTTTTGGGCAGTCGAGCTTCCTCGCGATTGGCATCCTAAATCGCTTTCGATCGAGGGAATGATTCACTCATGGCTGGCTCCATTTATCTGCGGATGAAGGGAGCATACACGGGGCAAACCACCCCTTGGGAAAATCCTGAACTAGCTGACCGTTGGACGAAAACATTTGCAACGTCATATCGCAGAGACTCGCCAATTTACGATCCGAACCATTCCGGATGCGAATAAGCTGCAGGAAAATCTCTCTCAAATCCTCATCGCTCGCTTCTGCTAAAAAGCACTTGCTGTCAGTTACCATTACATGTCTGAGCAAAAGTACTCGTTCAGCGGCTTCTTCCTGCACGTCGAATCGCGAATCATGGAGTTGTCGGATTGTTGTTTTAATTAGCCGCTGACGCTGCGCGTAATTCTGAGCCTTGTATGTCGATGGGGTAAGAAGGATCGGATAATCGTGTTCGACGTACATTAGATACCTTTCGTCGACCTCGTTCTTGCGCGACTGCAAGGTCGCAATCTGGTCGTTCGCCGTCGCCAACTCTGACTCCAAAGACTTGAGCGTTTCGCTCATCCTGGATTGAACTCTGATCATCATGATCGCCGCGATCAGGCAGCCAACGACGAGCAGCCCAAAAAACGCCGTTCGAAACAGGACAGACAACGTCCACTTGTTTTTCGCCGGCTCATTCATCGCCTACCTCCTGGTCGATCGTCGGAAAGCAAATCTGACGGACAACACCGGCCTGCTTGGCAATGGACTTATCCGGATCGTTTAGCAGCTTCTCAAAGATCACCAAAACCTGGTCGTCGACCACATCACGGCGTTCTCTGACTTGCTCGAGCACGTCGGGAAGCATCACGAGTATCCGTCCCTTCATGTAACCTGGAGCGGTGTCGATCTGCTTTTCCCACAGTGTCATCAATCGCTGAAGCTGGTCATCGGTGGCGAATCTTGTGAAGTAACGCATTTCATGAGAATTGTCCCACTCGCCTCCCATGTCTCGTAAGTATTTCTGTTTGCCAACGTGCTGAACGACACTGTCAGCCGTTTTGAATTCTGCAATCTTGGATTCGATATCCGCCAACTGATGCTCCATCGGCGGCAATTCTTCGCTTTTTTGTTGAATGGTCTGCCCTGCCACAAGCAGCTTGACTTTGAGTATCTCGATCTGCCGGGGCAGGCCATAAGTAATCGAGTAATAGGTGCACGCAATCGATACGATCGCCGGCACCACAAAGACCCAGCCCCACAGCGGAATTCGCAGCCAGCGGTGCAACGTTGATTCAGGTGCTGATTCCGTCATGCTGCTTTTCCGAGCAATTTCGCTAAAGAAAGACCGCAAAGACGGTTATACCCGACAAGAAAGAAGCCAGCCACCATTTTGGGATTCATCATCCCCTGCCTGCGATAGGCTGCGCTAAGAAAACGCCACGAGCACGTCGTACATCGCGTGGGATCCGGCTGCGATGCCAAACCCGCGCAGGGCAAAGATAGAAGCGAAGATCAAACCGGCCGACAACCGGAACAGAAACGAGTAGCCGTCGATCGGGTCACCGCCAGGGACAAAGATGTTGTAGTGCGCCGCGGCGAAGATCAGACTGCTGATCAGCATCGCAGCGAACGTAGCGACCAGCTTGGGAAACGCGAACCCTTGTATCAACACGATCAGCGCCGGAATCAGCATTAGTCGAAAGAGCAGTTCTTCGTAGATCCCCGCCCCAAAGTAAGCCACCACGTGCCGTGTGGTCACGTCGACTTCGACGTGGCTTCCGGTCGACGCGACCTGCATCTGCATGACTGACGCTTGAAAGTGTGCCAGGCACAGTAGAAACAATCCCAGCACCATCGACTCGGCCGCCATTAACGGCAAGTTGGTTGGACGAAACTGCCAGGGGTATTGCTTCAGGTGATGCCAGGCCAGCAGAATGCCAATGGTTAGCATCGGCAGCAGGAAGTACTGCCCCAATCCCAACAGTTCCAGGAACTGACGCAGCCAGACATCCACGCCGTTGCGAATGGCACCTGGTCCCAGCAGCAAGATGCCTGCTTCGTAGATCGCCAGCATCGGCAGAACGAAAAGCAAACTGGTCAGCGGCCGAGAAGTCGCCTGCCAATAGTTGCTTTCGGGGATCTCGATTTCCTGTTCCACTTCCGCGGCGGACATAGGCCTGATCTGACTTGCCGATGATGAACTTTCGAGGGGAATTGCTACCTAGAATCAGTCGGTTTGAATGATAGCATGACTTGATCGCCAGCAACCTGACCGGAACAACTGGTACGACCCGACCTCATCTTACGATCGCCCACCGATTCAGGAAGTTAACGTTGAACGACTCGAATGTCACCCTCGTTACCGTGTTTGAAAAGCTGCTGGAGTTCTATGGCCCGCAAAACTGGTGGCCAGGGGAATCGCCGCTGGAGATCATGGTCGGGGCGGTCCTGACGCAGAATACATCGTGGAAAAACGTAGAAAAGGCGATCACCAACCTCAAGGAAGAAAGTCTCTTAAACCTACAGCGGCTGCATCAGACTAATGTGGAAGAGCTGGCCGAGGTCATCCGCCCTTCCGGCTACTACCGCCTGAAAGCGAAGCGACTGGCCAACCTGGTCGACCATGTGATGACTAAATACGACGGCGATCTGGAGTGGATGTTCTCGCACGATCTGGAGACGCTGCGGGAAGAACTGCTCGGCATCAACGGCATCGGCCCCGAGACAGCCGATTCGATTTTGCTATATGCCGGCAACAAGCCTACCTTCGTCGTCGATGCCTACACAGCCCGCATTCTTAAGCGGCATGGCTGGATCGATTGGGAAGCCGATTACCACCAGATTCAAGAGCACTTTGTCGGTACCGTTCCGCCCGAAGTGGAGCACTACAACGAGTTTCACGCGTTGATCGTCCGCGCTGGAAATCAGTTCTGCCGAAAAACACCCAAATGCGAAGGCTGCCCACTGGCGTGTTATTTGCCGGAAACCGGCATCAGCGAGCCTTCTTGAAACCGAGGTTGGCAGGGGAAGCATGACCCTGCCATAAATCGCAAGAATTCGCTTGAGAAACCCAAATGGGGGAGGGATGATATTGCCCATCAAGATTTGTGCGGCTAAATCCCCAAGCCAGGAACTGAATCCATGCAAGACTCGAATTCTAATCAAGTCCCCGTTTGGGCACATATTCTTTGCGGTTGGCCACTTCTTCTGGTTGCCATCGGCGGTGCGATTGGCGGCGGTCTCGGCGGACTGGCTTACGGGGTCAGCATCTCTCTATTCAAGACTTCGTTACCGATGCCACTGAAGATCATCTTGCCGATCGGCATCGGAATGCTGGCCGTTGGGCTATGGGTGGTAATCGCCGTGGCACTGGGTGTATTCGCGAACCGCTAATGGCGTCTGTCTGACAAGCAAATTCGCCCGATCGGCGATATTTTTTACCGGCTTCCCCTAAACATCACATTAGGGTGATTTAATAGCAGATTTATTTACATTCCACAGAACGCCACTTCTTGAAAGCGATGCATCGGCCTGTCAGAATCAATGACTTCCAAACTCGATGATCTTCAGAGCGAATCCTCTTTTTGATTGAGCCGGAGCAAGTATGAAAGTCGTTCCCCTGGGAGCCAATGTGGTCGTACGGCGAATGGAATCGGAAGAAACCACAGCCGGCGGCATCGTCTTGCCTGGCAGTGCTCAAGAAAGGCCGAAACAAGGCCGCGTGCTCAGCGTTGGTGATGGCCACGTGCTGAAGGACGGCACCAAGCAGCCGCTGGACGTCAAAGAAGGTGATCAGGTCATCTTCAGCAGTTGGGCCGGGACCGAGATCAAGGTCGAAGGCGAAGAACTGCTGATCATGCCTGAAAGCGACATCCTGGCGATTCGCTCCTAACTTCTGAATTCCGAGTGACTTAGGTCACAAAAGCGGCAAAACCTGCTCCGCTGCTTCGATCTGGCCGCCAGGCAACCGATTTTTGGACCAATCTAGTCCGATCGCGTAACCTAAAGTTGGTTAGATGCATGGTGAACCGGATTTGACCGGTCTACAATGGATCGTCCTGTGCTTGGTTTCGGGGATACCCACTATGGTTTTCCCAGGGCTTCGCAACGGTGCCATGGGATTGGACGTTCTAATCGGTCCAGTCCTGCCGCGGTATGTCCTAGCTTCCTTAGGGCAACGAGCACCTAGCAATTCGCCCGATGACGCCTGGCTTCGTCATCCGCGTTGACTTGTTTTTCCTTGAGATGAGGTTTCTTTCATGTCTCAACCGCTCGTGAGTCCCTTTCGTTATTTGATCGCGTCCGCCATGCTGGCCGCACTATTGATCTCCCCTGCCTTGGTCCATGCCGACGATCAGACCGCCTATGAGAAGTCGGTCGAAAAAGGCGTGAGCTTCCTGGCCAACCAAGGTCAGGCTGACGACGGCACCTTTAGCAGTAATGCCGGGATCGGCGTTACGGCGATCTGCACAACCGCCATGCTGGAACATGGCCGCACGCACCTCGACCCATCGGTCAAGAAAGCTTTGGCCGCGATGGAGAAGCACGTCAAACCAGACGGCGGCATCTATGTCGAAGGAACGCGTCACCGCAACTACGAAACCTGTTTGTGCCTGTTGGCCTTCACGGCTGCCAACAAAGAAGGCCAGTACGACAAGCTGATCACCAACGCCCAGAACTTCTTGAAGAAGCTTCAGTGGGATGAAGAAGAAGGTAAAAGCGAAGACGATCCCTATTACGGCGGTGCCGGCTACGGCGGTCATTCGCGGCCTGACATGTCGAACACGACCTTCCTGATGGAAGCGCTGCGGACCAGCGGAGTGGGCGAAGACGACCCGGCCATCCAAAAGGCGTTGATCTTCATCAACCGCTGCCAGAACCTGGAATCGACTTACAATCAGACGGAATTCCCCCGCTTGAATCCTGATGGCGGCTTTTACTATACGCCAGCCGCCGGTGGTAACAGCCAGGCAGGCGAGACCGCCAATGGTGGCCTGCGAAGCTATGGTTCGATGACTTACGCCGGCCTGAAAAGCATGATTTACGCAGGCGTCGACAAAGACGACCAGCGCGTCAAGGCTGCCGTTTCGTGGTTGGGCAAACATTACTCGACCAAAGAGAACCCAGGCATGGGCGCGACCGGGCTGTATTACTACTACCAGACCGTTGCCAAGGCTTTGGATGCTTACGGCGAAGATACCTTCGTTGCCGAAGGTGGTGCCAAGCACAACTGGCGCGACGAGTTCACCAAAGAATTGGTCGGCCGCCAGCAGGAAAACGGCAGTTGGGTCAATACAGAAGCAACTCGCTGGATGGAAGGGGATCCAAACCTGGTCACCGGCTACAGCTTGCTCGCTCTTTCGTTTATCAACAAAGACAAGAAGTAAGCTTTCAAGTTAACCAAAACAAGAGAAGCCGCCGCGAAGAGATTCATGGCGGCTTTTTTTCATGCTCTAGGCTTGCTTCTGCAGCACGAAGACAGCATCGCTGATTTCATGATCAAACGGCACCGGATCGTCGATGTCGTACCAGAAGTCGTAGACCTCCAGGATCTTCAGCTGCGGCACCTTGCGCAGTAAGCTCCGAAACTCGGCAGCCGTGTAAAGCCGGTAAGGATATTCGGTCTTCATGCGTAAGACCTCATCCCCGCGGCGGACATGCAGATTGAACCGCAAAACCTCTTGCCGCTCAGCTCGATTGAAATCGACCACTTTCAAGGTGGTTGTCACCTTGGTCTTGCCGTGCGTGGCAGTCCAACGTTCGTGGCATTCGGGATCGGCATCAAGCGGGATAATGTGGAAGCCCAGGATATACAGCCCGCCAGGACGCAGCGCCCCGGCGACACTTTGCAAATGATCGATCGCGTCTTGCTCGGTAATCAGGTGACGAAACGTATTGAACGTAGAAAGCGCGGCATCGATCGGCTTCTTAAGCTGAAAACTGCGCATGTCTCCTTCTAAGATCTCCGCGTTCAGCTTGCGCTGGCCTAATCGCTTCTGCAGATACTTGAGCGAAGGGGCATTGTTATCGAGACCCACCATCTGGTAGCCGCGGCCGGCCATCTCGACCACGTTACGACCACCGCCGCAACCGATATCCAGCACACGGCGTATCGGCTTGTCGCCAAAGCGTTGAAAGGCCGCCTCGAAGAAGTCGCACTCAACCGGCGTTTCGTCACGGAATGAAAGGTCCCAGTACTGGGGATAGTCGTAGCAATCGACGTCTTTGGGTTTCGGCAATGGATTGAACTCGCTAGGAATGCATCGGCCATGCGGGATCAAACCCGCCATTGTGATCGGAAGGAGCACTTATGCCTAGCAGTTATGGCGCCGGCGGATTCAACGTCGCGGCTGCTTCCTTGATCGGCTTCTCGTGCAGGTCGACCATGCCGTTGGCCTTTCGCATTTGCCGCGTCGAGATCGTGTTGATCATCTTTCGCAGTTTTTCACTTGCCACGCGATCTTTTGCAAGCCGCTCGGAGATCAGCAGCACGGCGTCGTAGGGAGGTAAAGCGAAGCGTGGGTCTTCCAGTTCGACGAACTCACCGGAATCGAGTCGGCCATCGGTCCGATAGGCAACAATCACGTCGGCGTCGCCTCGGCTGAGTGCTCCATACATCAACGCGGCATCCATCGACTTGGTCTCGTCGAACTGAAGCCCGTACTTGCTTTGAACGTTTTTCCATTCCGGACGTGACCAGAATTCGATTTCACACGCCGCCGTCAGATCTTTCGCGTGCGAAACGAGATCCTCGATCGACTCGATATCTAGCTCGTCGGCCTGCTCTTTTCGCATGGCGAAGACATAGTCGTTACGGAACCCAAGAGGGCCGAGTGTAACAACACCGCTTTCTTTCAAATGGGTCGCGATGTCGATCATCATTTCGGCTGGTGGAACGTTGCCACTTCGCTTCATCTCGTTCGCCCACAGCGTACCACTGTAGTCGACGTAGCAATCGATGTCGCCTTGTTTGAGTGATTCGAGCACGACGTTCGACCCGAGACCAGGCTTCGTTTCCGTCGTACGGTTTTCGTCATGCAAAACGTTTTCCAGATGGTCGATCAGAATGTACTGTTCCGTGAATGGCTTGCCGCCGATGACGTACGGCTTTTCCTGGACGAACTGGTTCGACGCGATTGGCTCTCCGGTCGGCGCGAATTCTTGCTCTTGATCAATAACCTTCAGCAACATCGGACTGATTGCCACGAGAAGCAGCCCACCGATCGAACCAAATGCCCAGGCCTTGCTTCGTTTCTGCGAAGCTTTTTCGAGCCCGCCTAGAAGCATATCAAGGATCAACGCTAAGGCCGCCGAGAAGACACAGCCAACCATCAGCGCGACTGGGTTACTCGTTTGCAAACCGGCGAAGATGTAGTCGCCCAGGCTGGTTGCTCCGACCGGGTAAGCCAATGTCGCAGCTCCAACGACCCAAGCCGATGCCGTACGAACGCCTGCCAGAATGGTTGGCGCGGCCAAAGGCAACTCGACAATTCGCAGCCGCTGCCAGGCGTTCAAACCAATTCCATCGGCTGCTTCCAAACAGCCGGCATCGACCGACTTCATCCCGGCGATCGTATTTCGCAGGATCGGCAAGATGCTGTAAAGCACCAACGCGATCCAGGCCGGCATGATCCCTGTTCGATGAAGGGCGAATACCATGATCGCCAGTAAGGCCATGCCGGGGATGGTCTGAATGATGTTGGCAACCGTCACCGCGACTCGCTCGAACTGGGGTCGGCGGGAGCAGAAGATCCCTAACGGAATACTGACCAGCACGCCGGCCAGCAGCGCAGTGAACGCCAGGAACACATGCCCACCCAAGCGGTCCGGCAGAAGACTCAGTTGATACGGTAAGCGAGACCAGAAGTCAGCGTCGAACATGACGTATATCTCAAACGTTGTGTGGGGTAAGTGTAAGCAGAAGTGCGACTAGCTGCTAAGCTCTTGCACCAGTTCGCCGTGACGGCGAGGTGTTTCTAATAGCTTGGCGACGTAGTCATCGCCGGGGTCTTGCAGAAGTTCGCGAGGCGTGCCGATTCGCAAAACTTTGCCCAGATGCATAACGGCAATCATGTCTGCCAGTAGCAACGCTTCAGCCATGTCATGCGTGACGATCACCGCCGTCAATCCCAACGACTTTTGTATGCGCTGAAACTCGATCTGCAACGTATCGCGAGTCACGGGATCGAGCGCACCAAATGGTTCGTCCAGCAGCATTACCTTCGGCTCGGCGGCCAAGGCCCGGGCAAAGCCGACCCGCTGTCGTTGGCCACCGGAAAGTTCACTCGGCAATCGCTGGGCAAACGTTTCGGCCGGCAGGTCAACCATGTTGAGAAGTTCGGTAGCACGCTCTTTTCTTTGCTCGGCCGGAACGCCTTCCAGCTTCAATAGCAACGTAACGTTGTCAGCCACGGTCATGTGGGGAAGCAGACCAATGCTTTGAAAGACATAGCCAATCCTTCGTCGCAGCAGGACCGGGTCTTGGTGAGTTATATCTTCGCCGCCGATCAGAATGCTGCCCGAGGTGGGCTCGATCAGACGGTTGATCATCTTGACGGTCGTGCTTTTGCCGCTGCCACTGCCACCCAGCAGTGCCAAGACTTTTCCCTCGCCCACTTCGAGCGAGACGTTCTTTACGGCGAATGTCTTGCCGCCATCCCAGGACTTACAGATATCGCGAAGCTGGATCATTGCTTGGTTTCCATTTGGCTGAACTCTTTTCCGCCCCTATGGTACTAGCGAAAATGGGATCGCGAACGGTCAAAAAATTGATTTCGGCCATTTCGCGGAACGTGCAGCCTAACCGATCACTTCGCCGCTTGCCTCCCCTTCTTTGTCTTCGTTCTCGTCAGAATCTTCATTGGCCTCGGCCTGAGATGGCTTACCGAGCCATTGCTCAAGTTGCTCCTTCAGGTGCTCGTACTGGTCCTGAATGATTTGCAGATCGGCCGGGTGATGCGGCTGGGCGAGGAGCCCTTCGATGGTTAGACGAGCCTGATGCATCAAGTCCTCGCCCTGCTCGGAATCGGTGATCGCATCGGCGATTCGCAGATAGCCCTCCATCAACCGCTGCGAAACGGCCGTGCTGCTAACCGAGTTGCTGCGGATTTGATCGAAAGCGGCATGCATTACGCTGGAAAAAGTCGTCCGATCGACGATCATTCGTAAGTTGCCTTGCGAGTCAAAACGATTGGCGCTGGGCATTTGCCGCTGAGCGAGTTGAGCCAGCGCCGCGGAAAGCCGATCGATACAGTTGACTGCCGTGTAAGGATCGTTGATCCCTGGGCTGAGCGCGCGAACTCCCATTTGTGAAAGTTCGTGCACGGCGCAATTGACGTCTTGCCAGGGCGTGCGATTGCTTCCGACCAAGAACGATCCGTTGATCGCTGCGGAAAGTTGCTGTTGATCGGCTTTGTCGCAGAAGGCGACGCGGGCAATGGCTTCTCCATCAGAAACAAAGTCGCCGGGGCGTTTGAGAAGCTGGATGACCAAGTCATGCTTTTCCGCCAGATACATCAGTTCGCTTCCTTCGATTTCCTGGATGTACCCTTCCGACTTGGAACGAATGACGAGACCTTGTTTGATTGTTTCTTTCTCTTGGTCCGTAAGATCACGCTCGCGGCTCTCTTCGTCTGCCGGAGGATCGCCGATCCGACGAGGAAACAAACGATCCATCGAATTACGTAGATCACTGGCCAGGCTCGAAACAATCTCAGGTGCCTGGGCAATCACGGCAACGTGATGCACGAAGTACAGCAAGACGATCAGGCTTGTCAGGGCAAACAGAATGGAACCGATCACCGACAGGTGCGGCACAAACTGATGGCCGTTGTCTGTCTCGCGCGTCATGTTCAGAACCACCAGACTATAGACGCCTGAGCCGAGAAACATGCCAATCGTCCAATGCGTTGTCCGATCGTCGATCCGGCTGCGCAGTACACGAGAACCAAATTGCGAAGAGGTAATCGAAAGTGTCACCATTTCCATCGAAAGCACAACGCCTGCCACGGTGATCATACCGCCGGCAATGGTCGACAAAACCGTTTGGGCACCTTGAGGTGTTGTCTCTAGCCAGAATGGTTTGTTCTCTGTTTGCATGATCGATCCGTCGATCAGCAGCATGACAAAAGCCACCGCGGCGCCACCTAAGGTGCAAAGAACCGGCACAAGCCAAAGACTATGTCGCATACGAATCCAAAGATTCAAAAGCTTCGCTGGAGTGTAATTCATGAATGCGGCTTTGCTTGATCGATCAAAGTTGGCTGGTCTTGCTGCACGATTGGAAAGTTTCGAACATACCACTGCAAACTTCGAGCCGAGAAGTAATGTTCGATTCTTCCGTCTCGTAAGTCTGACACCGCGCCCAATACGAACGCGACACATTGCCTGATTGCAGTTCGACCTGCGACAACCCGATGCCCACAGGGTGCTTGCCGAGGAACACCTAGTCGAACTTCGGATAAATACCTAGAATCTGCGAATACCCATTGCATTAATGGGGAAGACGATTTGAAGGGGGTAACCCCTGGGGCAAACGCAGAAAGGGTAATGAATACGAAAAACGAGTTTGAGCTGTGTGCGGCAAGACTCCGTACATTAGCCGATCCCGATCGACTGAGAATTGTCGATTGTTTGTTTCGTGGTCCGATCAATGTCAGCGAGCTCGCTGAGTTTTTGTCAGAGGACATTGTTAAAGTCTCTCACCATTTGGGAGTCCTTCGGAATGCGGAGGTCGTTCAAGCGGAAAAAAAAGGCCGCTTTATGATCTACTCGCTGCATCCCGAGGTGTTGGCATCACGAAAGACAAACGACGGAGACGGCAAAAGGTGCATCGACTTAGGCTGCTGTAAAGTCGATCTGGTTTGCCTCCAACGCTGACCGAGCACATTGAAACAAAACCACTACCCAACGATTTCTGAATCGTGAATATTGGACGCGGCAAGCGCGAAAGAATCGTGCTCGTCGCTTTTTTCGTTTCGAAAGGTCATGCTGACCCTACCCACCCGAGCGGCCGCGTTAGAATTGACGTTCGTTTTACGGCGGATCAGAAGGCACTGCGTGATTTTACTCATGGGTCGCTCGCTCATGCGGCCCCTGACTTTGTATGCTTCGCCATGCACCTACTTTGTATTAATTATTCCAACATTTGTTCCTTTCCTTTTTCCCGATGTCGTCTGCCATTGCTTCTGCTGCTGGCCCTACTGATGGGTTAGACTTCGCCGCTTATCGCCACGGCAGCCTCGCCCAAGAGGCCCAACATCATGGCCGATGACAAGTAGAATTCCAGCGGTAACTTTGGACGGAACACCTGAGAAAAACAGCCTTTTATACGGTTAGTCGAACGATTTCTAATGGAGGTGAATTACCACGGATTCACGTCGAATTTGGGCGATTAACTACACTTTGCTACACGAGATGGCATTCAATCGCGTTCAGAGTCAAGTTGCCATTCGTTGTTCATGGGCCGTCGCATGTCGATGCCTTACGAGCGTCGTTATTTCTTCTTCGTAGGATCACCAATGCCCCCTACTCCGAGACAAAAACAATTCTTGCGTGCCTTAGGACACAAAGAATCGGCATCGACGTTGATCGAGAAGTTGCTGCAAGGAGAGTCCAACAGCCAAGTCGCCGCAAGCGACGACAAGCAATACAAATCCTGAGAAGCCTACTCAGCCCGAGCCAGCAAAACCCATGGAAAAGTAAACTTTCAGTCCCCAACGAAGAACTGTCCAACCATCGAGCGGACAAACATGCTGCGCGATAGTTGGACAGGTGCTTTTGATTCGATGTAGTAGACGAACGCCGGAGCAAATCACAGATCTTCTGGAAAAGTTGGGCCGAGAAGTTGAGAGCCGCGATCGTCCGGAAGCCATCAATGAAGCGAATATCCCGGAATGTCATCTTGAAGAAATCATTTCGCTGATCGTGAAGTATACCGGTCATGATTTTTCCGGCGACAAACCAAACACGTTCGCCGCCAGAAATTTCGGCGAATGACCTTTCGTCACTTGCACTCAGTAATGCAATACGTCGAGTAGACTATTTATCCCCGCCCGCTTTGAAGCGAACCACAACTCTAACGGGAACGGGCGCCCATCAAGTCTGGGATACCTCACTTCGCTCGACAACCGTCAGGAAGTCTTCCTCAAATACCTATAGCATTCATTCGTGTTCATTTTTCCTTTCCCATTAAAACTTACTAAATCTCCCTTCCGTTCTTGTTGCCCATTGCGAAACTGCGTTGAATTGGGAATGATATAACACCCCCCCAAACGTGCAGGGCAGCAAAACTACGTGTTAGTACGGATTATTTGGGGGGGCGAATAGCCGTTGCTCCATGGAGTTGAAAAGAACTTCAATGACTGCACCAAACGTTCAGCGGATCTTGATTGTTGATGACCAACCACTCTTTCGCGATGGGCTAAAGTCGCATCTAAGTCAACAGGCGGATTTATCGATTTGTGGTGAAGCAAACGGGATCAGCCAAGCCGTCGCGATCATACGTAAAGTGCGACCGGAAGTAAGTGATCTTGGAGTTGAGTTTTGCTGACGGACACGGTCTCGAACTAATTCGGCAAGCAAAAGGCATTCATCAATCGATCAAGTTATTGGTGCTGTCGACCCAAAGTGAAATGATTTACGCCGAGAGAGTTCTGCGGGCAGGAGCGATTGGTTTTATCAATAAGCGCGAGGCAAGCAACAACATCCTTACTGCGCTGCGAATGATTGTTCGGGGGCAAATATACGCTAGTGCGGAAGTCACGCAACGAATACTTGGTACCTCTGTCCGTCGGTGCAGTAACGAGTATTCGCTGACGGAACATCTGACCGACAGAGAACTTGAGATCTTCGAACTCTTAGGACAAGGATTGAGTACCCGGCTCATCGCTTGTCGACTACATTTGAGTGGAAGTACGATCGATACCTACCGAGAACGTATAAAAAAGAAACTCGGACTACATTCCGGCCTCGAACTCGTTCGACATGCCGTTCAATGGGTTATCGAACATGAGTCGCAGTTTGAATTGATGGACGATGCTTCGCCGACGTGTGCCAATCAATAAACGTATGACTTCGTTCGCGGTGTCCATCCGAGTATTTCGCCTGAGCGGCGGCTCTCGACAGACTCTATCTACAAATCGGCTGGTGCACCGGTTTCCACGCCACAGAGGAGCAATTCAATCGTCTATTATCGCCTTTTGTCCCTCATAGAATTTGGTGTCTTCGAGAAGTTGCTCTACATCTTCCCTTTCGCAGGAGTCGTGCAAAACGCTGGTCACCAACGCATGAGTGTTACCACTTCGATATGGCGCGACACAAGTAGAGCCGGTTTCAAAACCTCGTTTCGATAGCGATTGCATGAATGATGCCCCCTCTCTTCGTCGGACTGGACCGACGAACCGAGTGGCTTGGACCTCTTGGTACTTTGCTCGACTACCATCTAGGATCTGTTACTCTCGCAGACGAAAACCGTATTGAAAAAACCTGCCCTGATCTGGCAGCTCTCGATTCGGCGACTCTCGCCAAAAATCAGTGGATCGACGATACGTCCGTAGCAGATTTTGCTACCGATTCTTAGCGCCAAAATCCAATCCAAGTTCGTGATTCACCTGATATTGCCAATTTCAGCGATTGATAAAATCGAAGGCGAAGTGGCCACTTCATATCTCGATTACGCAACTTCGATGTTGATCTTGCGTACAACTACGTTAACATCTCGGAGAGATTCAAATGTTACGCACAAGTTTTCTGCTGGTCGCCGCACTTGCTGTTTTCATGTTTTCGACAGAAGCTCGCGCAGCCGAACCTAATGGTAGTGTTGATCAGTCCGCGTTGGCCGCAATGGGGCTGGGCGGCCTGCAAGCGATGAGCGATACCGAAGGCAAGAATGTCCGCGGTACCTCCTACCATCCAAACAATTACGTCCAATCGAGCACGTACTTCAAGGTTTCGGGAAGTAGCTACACTCACGTTAACAACGTTGAGTCCGCTGGTGGCAACAATAGCTACTATGGTACCGCAACCAACAAGAATGGCCTGGGGGGTGAGAATCTCTCGTGGGCCGTTGGAGGTCAGGTTAGCAGTGGTTTCTTTGGCCCGACCTTCAACATCTCCGGTGCTGCAGCCGGTGGCAGTTCCAGCGTCTACGCCTGGTAGTTCTCGTTTGATCTGAACCGAATTGGCCCGGTGACCTGATACGAGTCCCCTCAGGCAAGAATCAAAAGCGAAGCCACGTAACGATCCATCGTTACGTGGCTTTTTCAGTTTCACCGAAGAACTCTCAGGGGCATGTAGATAGTTCTACGGAAAACTGGTGCGCGGATTGACGATAGTTTTCTCTGTCGCCGTTCTTAAAACTTGGTCGCTCAGCCATCCTTTGCTCATCTCGGCATGCGTGATTCCGAGACGCGAGACTTCGGATTTCGTCTTCCCCTTCTTCGCAACAACTAGCACAGCATTTTCGATCCATTTCTCTTCAAATTCCCAAAGCGGCATCCGAATGTTTCCTCGGATCGGGTCGGCAAGATAAACCCATCCATATTCAATACCGCGTACGACCATAAAGTGATTTGACTTCTCTAGCCGTAACGCCACGACCAACGGGATCTTCGCTTCGTGCAATTTGGCAATCGACAGCCGACCAATACTTGAAAGGTAACCCATCTTCACGGCCGCCTGTCGCAGATCTGAAATCGCCAATCCGTTTTGCATACGGTCCTTTAACTCATCCGCCGTAAGGCTGTCCTCGACGATTCTCAGGACCTGGTCCTCGGTGACATTATCTCCCCAGTAATAGCGAGCAACCGTCGCCAGAGCTGCCGCGCCGCATGAATAATCTCGTTTTTGTTTCACTACGTTCTGATCGCGAAAATCTTTCCAGGTTTTTACGTGAACCTGGAAGTTCCGCTGTGCGTCACGAACCGGCGCCAAACCGACTTGAGCGTTGACGTTAGTAACACATGCCGACAGCATAAGTACCACCATACCAATCATAAATCCGGACCGTTTCATTGCGAATCTTTCGTTGGCGTCAGAGTTACGGTGCTAGAGCGTCCAAGTAATCCCAACAATGGCTTGTGCGGCATCATTCGTCATTCCGATCTGGACGGAAGGCTCGATGATTTTTCCACGACGATAAGTCGTTACGGCAAATCGCAGTCGCAATGGTTCGATGATCGTACCGGGCACCCCTAGTCCGTTTACTTCCGTTTCTGCTTGGTATTGCCCCAGGAATGTCGTACTCAATGTGACACGATCGTTCACTGCGAACCCAACACCTAGGTTGTAGGTAATCTGCTGCCCATATTGAACCTCGACACCATCGAATTGCCTTTCGAATTGATAGCGGTATCCGATCCCATAGAAGTAGACGATCGGATCGTAGCGATGAATAAACAGCAGTTGAGCCGAGGGAGCCCAAACACCGTTGGCCAGAGCGGCCTGCGAGATACCGGTTGTTGGGAACTGACCGTTTCCGGTCGGAACCGTAAGTCCGAAGCTAAGAATCACGTCCGGCGTAGATTGAACCCTGCCATACTTCCAATGGTAGTTAAGTCCCAACTGCAGATCGCCAATCCCCGTTTGACTGTTTGAATCGTCGAACAGACCAACCGATGAGATCTGGGCATTAGACCAGCCCACAGGTAACGCAGCCGAGAGTTGAATTCGATCGGTAAGACCATAGCGTACAGCAAATGGGCTTTGAATCGTGCGGCGTTTGATATCTGCTCGCGCTACGCCAGACGGAAACAGCGTGATGGGGAAGTTATAGTCGGCTTTGGAATACTGAATGCCATAGTCGAATTGCCAATCACCTTGCTTCAGCAACACACTAGCCGTTCTTAAGAACTGAATATTGAAGTCCCTTGGCTCCTCGCCAAACGTTTCGGTATCGCTTGTAGACGAATTGGAAGCGTCATCGGTTGAGGGCAAAAGAGTAGGCACAGCGGGTACCTCTGGCGATTGCTCCGGTGATGAACTCTGGTAGACCGTCGAGCTTTGCAAATCGTATTCGGCTGGCACATTCGCAAAGTACATCGGTTGATCGAATCGGAGGTGCGATTGGACTTGCTCCTGGGCATGTGCCAGGGTGAACTGACTTACAAAACCAATTGCCGTAATTAAAATGGCCGAAACCATTCCAACGTGTCGCAAAGCCGATTGCTTTGGGGGCTGTTTATCGCTGGGACTTGTCATCCGTGTTGTCCTTTGCGGTGTCCTTAGTACGTTTTCTGTCCGTCGACAGTTTGTCAGGCGAGTGCCATTTAAGCAGCTCTCGAAAACCTGCGAGTGGCATTGGCGTATGCTACTGGCTTGAACTCCGATCCATGGAGTTATCAAAAGCAGGACCAAAATCGTTGGTGTGATGCTTTCTATTTACCTGGAGGGAGGGGAGGCGAGTTGGCGGAACTCGCCTCCCCACTCGAAACCAACTCACAGGAATAGGCGTTATAAGGTCTAATAGGAAATGCCTGTGGCGATCGAAAAACCGACCAGGTTGATCGCTGAGTTGCCAGCGGATTGCGTACTAATTGCAACACCGCCAACACCTGTCTGTTCAGCGAACGAATTTGCCGTGGTCGTGCCGCCTACGCCGTCCCAATACTGGTACTCAAAGGCGCCACGGAAGAAGAAGAGGGCATTTGCACAGGGAAGCCAATGAGACCACTGGGCACCAAGTTGAACTTCACCAATGAACAAGTCGTCATTCCCGCTTCCCAGTGCAGCGTTTGTGGACCCTGCAGCGATGGTGGGACCGATCGCTTGGGCGCTGGTCATGGAACTGGACGTGGCATTACCCCATAAGACCGAACCGCGAGCACTCCAGAATAGATCAAAACAGCCACAAGTAGGACGAATGCCGTTCAGCCCAAACGTAACTCCATTGCCTTCAAAGTTGAGCAAGCTTGCCCCAGTGGCTGAGTAGAAATTGTTGCCACCAGGATGGGAGATTACCGATTGAAAGGCAACCGTATCACCCACTTGCAGCAAGGCGTGACGGTAACCCAACGCGGCCTGCATGTCCCAACAACCAAGGCAAAAGTTTTTCGTTGCTTCAATATCCAGGGCATACAACTTGAGCGAGTTATTCGTGCTGAAACCATACAGGTCGCCGCTAAGAGTAGGAGGCGTTGTGAAAGGGGTAAAGGGGTCATTGCGAACCGTACAATTATTCAACTGCCAGTAACGCACGAGCGCTCCCCAGCCATGACAATTCGTGGCGCCTAACCAGATACGCGGGGCAGGTACTAGCGGACTATTGCCGTTCCCTGTCGTGAAATTGTTGTTGACGTTGTTGAACAGGTTGTAACGGACAAAGTCAGTCTGGCCATTGTGAATCGGTGCAAGGAAGGTCGCCTCTACACCAGCGACGAACGTCAAATCGCAGCACGAGTCACAACCGCAACCTGGGGCGCCACAACATTCAAGGCCCTCTGCACCGCAGCTGTTCGCAGTACCAAAGATGTCCTCGGTAGAACGAACCTTGTATATGTCCGACTTTTCGAGAGAAACAGGCTTAACACGAGTCTCCTCGCCTGGCAAAAGCTTCGATCTGATTTCCGTCGCCTGAAGCTCAGCTCCCAGCATTGCCAGTAGGGCAATCCCGATCGCGATTATTAACTTCTGAACCTTCATTTCCCGCACTCCTAATTGTTGGTGAATTGACCCAGCCAGCACGTCTACGCACTAATCCTCAGTGCCGCAGGTCTAAATGGTTCGGAACAGATGCCGCCGTTACTAAGCGGGCGGACAAGAGGGGGCAAAATCACTCAAACAAGTGTTAGGGTCACTGCCTACCTGCCAGCCAATGCTTGAATCAGCTGGTTTCAATATTCGGCCTTATGGGGGGAACAAATGGCAATATTCAACTAAGTTCATTATTGTCACCCCAGAAAACCTGTTTTACCCATTAACCCCATAGATGCTGAGCGTCACAAATTATTATCAAGCGCCTCTAGATATGCCTCAACGCTGCCAATCCATCCACAAAAGCGTTTTATTTTGCATGTTTCACCTGGGAAATCTGCTGTCTAAGCAGTGCTTTCAACGCCCGATGCTTGCCGAAAAACTAGCCCAGAGTTCCTAATCATTCGCCTAATGCAAAGTACGAGACTAGTTCTACTAGCTATTAAGGGTGGATCGAACAGGCCGTTCTACAGCCAGCGAAGCAACTCATGAAGAGATTTTTCATGGAAAATGAAAAACTGGCCTCAATGGCCAGAGTCGTGGGCAGAACGCCAAGTTTTAAGGGATAAGTAGACTATCGATTCGCGGTTGAGAATCGTCCGTGTCTGGCCATCTCACGGTCTCGAATCGCCACGGGGGCGGGGCCGTCTTGCTTCTGCCTCGAAAAGGAAAAGGGGTATGCCTCCGCGGAGTTTCCCTCCTCTGGCTGATCTAGTCGATTTGGCGATTACTTGTCCAAAGCACCGCGCGACATGTCAATTCACTAAGGCTTTTTGCCTTCAGCTTATGCTTAATGTGTTCGCGATGTGTTTCCACCGTATGGATACTAATGTGAAGGCGTTCAGCAATTTGCTGCAGGCTAAGCCCCGAGCCAATCAGACGAAATACCTCCATTTGCCGATTGGTCAGCCTTTCCATCGGATCTTTTTCGTGAGGCAGGTCGTCTTCGGCTCGACTTAAGATCTCACTGGTCATTGCCGCGCTGAGGAACGCTTGACCACGCGAGACATGGCGAATGGCACGAACAACCTCGTCCGCATCGGCCTCTTTATTCACATAGCCGAATGCCCCAGCCCGCAGGCAGCGATCCGCGTAGAGCGACTCCTCGTACATGGAGAGCACTAAGGGGCGAATTTCGGGCCATGTCTCGCGGATCGCTTTAATTAAGTCGATCCCGCTGCTGTGTTTCAAGGCAATATCGACAATCACGACGTCTGGTTGGAGTCGCAGAATTTGCTGCAACGCATCTTCGACTGCCGCAGCATTTCCGCAAACCGCCATGTCCGACTGTGCCGAGATTCGATAACCCAACCCTTCGCAAATGGCTGGATGGTCATCGACGATGAACACTTTGATCAACTCTTGATCCGTTTTCAGTTCGGTCATCATTGGACGTACTTTCTACGAATTGGGAGTTCGCCCTCTAGAAACGACGCACCGCACCTCAGTTCCATGCGGTTTGACATCGTCAATGATGATTTGAGCTCCGATCAAACCAGCACGGTATGCCATCGAGTTCAAGCCGATCCCACGTTTCTTTCCTGGTGTTGCCGTGTTGGAAATGCCGACACCATCGTCGGTCACTATCAATTGAATTTGTTCTTCATCTTCTTCAAGCCGGACCGTAATCAGCTTGGCTGACGCATGGCGTACCGCATTTCGCACCGCTTCCTGAGCAATTCGAAATAGGTGGGTTGCTGCAGCGAGGTCGCCAATCGAGATCGGTTCATGGCACACGAATTGACAACTCAGATCATAGTCCGCTGAGGTTTGTTCTGCTAATCCGCGAACGGCCGCTACTAAGCCTAGTTCATCGATTTCAACCGGTATCACCTGACGAATAATCTGTCGAAACTGCTGCTGAATGGTCCCTAACCACTGAGAGATTCGCTCGGCAACTTTTGCATCTGGAGATGCGTTCTTCCGAAGTGAATCGAGGTGGGTTTGTGCCATGTAACGCAGGCCGGTCATCTCTTGCCCGATGCCGTCATGAATGTCTTGTCCGATGCGGCGCTGCTCCCTATTCGAGGCTTCGACAACTTGGGCTTCGAGCGACTTGCGTTCGGAAATATCGCGAACGATACCGATGAAAAGGCCTTCATCGACAATTTCGTTGATCGAGAGCTCTACCGGAAACGCTTCGCCCGTTATTTTTCGCGCCTGAAGTTCTTTTCCCGCTCGGGTGACATTCCTTTCGTCGGCTTGCAAATAGTGATGCACCGCATTTAGGTATTTCTTCCAATCGCCTGAAGGCAACAGCAGCGAGATTTCCTTACCGACGAGTTCGTGCGACTGATATCCGAAGATTCGCTGGGTCGCCAAATTCACGCTGACGATTCGTGCCTGCCGGTCGATCGTGATGATCGAATCGGGCGCCGCATCGAGCAAGGCCTTGATCTGCTGTTGCCCCTTACGTGATTCGCTAGTTTTTTTCTCAACGCGGACTTCGAGGTCTTTCTTCAGTTCAAGCAGTTGATGCTCCGCTCGTTTCCGGTCGGTAATATCGACAAGAACGGTTCGGCAGTAGACCATCGAAGATTCCCGAATCGCATTACTTTCAATCCTTGCCCAATGAGTTCTGGGAGAGCAGTTATTGAGCGGGAGTTCGCAAACTTGCTTTCCATTTTCTGCAAATACATTTCTACAATGCAAATGCCAGGCCTCCCGGCCTTCTGGGGCTACATAGTCGGAAAAACTGGCGCCTACCAGACGATTGCGCATCACGCCGAGCATTTCAGTCGCCGTAAGATTGGCCTGTTGAATCTTGCCATTTTCAGCAATTGTCAAATAACCAATCGGAGCAAATTCATAGAGATCCGAAAACCGATCTCGTGTGGCCGCTAGTTCCAACTGGGTATGACGCAGCGCTTCGTTCTGGAGCTCTAGTTCCACCTGGTAGACTTGGAGTTCATGGATAAGAAACTGCATGTCCTCCCGAGATATGGCCCCGAGGTCGCGAGCAGATAACCTTAGAGCCTGCTCGGCACGACTCCGCAATCTTGCCGATGGGCATGTCTGGTCGACTGTTTGCAGATCGCGGCCATATTCTTCAGCAGCAGGGTCTTTCATCTCTCTGTCATGTCCTCAAAGGCCAACAATATCAGGTCCGGAAGGCCGACCGCTTGTTCCAATCGTCGGGCATTTAGAACGAATTTGCGATACCCGAGATGGGCGAATTCGTGTTCGACTTCAAAGTCTTTCAAGATTCTATTGTGTGGCAATATTTCCTCAAGTATCGAGCGCAGTTCGGGAATGTTCCATTCCTGGCCACCTAGCTCATAGAAGTGCTGGCCCACAACTCGCTCCTCAGGGCACGCGAATTCATCGGCGAAAGCACGATTTACAGACACAATCCGCAGTTTCTGATCTAAAACGGCCATCGAATGGCGGACCGTGTCGAAGATGTTTTCAAAATAGGTTCGCTGAGCGGCGGACTGTTGGGCCAGGGACAATTCGGTCATGTCCACAAAGGTGACGACAAGCCCCTTGACGGCGTTAAGGATTGTTCGATAAGGCATGATCCTCATCATGTACGGGCGACCATCTTCGGACTCTACTTCCGAGCGGATTGGGGTGAGCGTTTTGATGACCTCATGACAAGAACGCGGTAAATCATCCGTCTTCAATTGAGTGGCTAGGTCGCTCAAAGGTCTTCCAATATCTGTTTCCCTGACTCGAATCAGTTTTTTGGCAGATTCCGTAAACCGCATGATATTCAGTTCGTCATCCAGGAAGATCGTTGCGATCTCGGTGCTATTCAAAAGATTCTGCATGTCGTCGTTTGCTTGGGCTAATTCTTGGAGCTTTGATTGAAGCTCCGCATTCACGGTGCGCAGTTCTTCATTGAGAGATTGCATTTCCTCCTTGGAAGTTTCCAACTCTTCGTTCGAGCTATTCAACTCCTCGTTGGTGGATTGGAGTTCTTCATTCATCGATTTCAATTGCTCGTTCGACGATCGCAATTCGTTTGTCTTAGCTTGGTACGATTGTCTCAGATGCTCGATTTCCCGCTTCTGTAAATTCAAAACATCTGTTTGATCTGTTGCTGGATCTACCTCTTGTAGGTCCTCACTTAGCGTCGTCGGTTCCGATAGGAAAAACGCGATCAACAGGAGTCCCTGTATGGACTCAGGATAAGCAATCTTCAGAACGGATATGTCCACATTCCCGTAGTCGCCGTTTGTCTTGACTCGAATATTCTCACGCCGCACCGGTTGATCGGTTTGGCTGGCTTCCCTCATCGCCGATGCTAAATCCAGTTCGAGTCCTTCTCGAGCCATTTCCAGCGCATTCATTCTTGGTTGGCCAGCAGTTGGTTCTAGAAAACTGCCCAGCCGACCTTGGATGTGAACAATGTCACCACGTGCATTGGTGACGATGCAAGCGGGGGCATGGTGAGCTAGGATTGCCTTTTCAATGGACCGTTCGACCGATATCCGCGGCGCGAAGGAAGCATCTCCATGACTCAACTTATCACCGATTCCGTCATGGAGATGGTCCACAACTACCGAGTTTGATAACGATTCGAAGGGACCTGCGGTGGGGGTATTTGTTCGAGCGAATATCTTCGAGCGACTATTGAGCGTCTCGAAGAGATCGTCATGGCTGCCGATCGATTCCGAGTTGCCTAGAAACAGTAGCCCGTCTCGCCGTAGTGCATGATGGAACATTGGAAGGAGTTTGGACTGGATCTCACTATTTAAGTAGATCAGCAGGTTACGACAGCAGAGTATATCGAGTTTTATAAATGGCGGATCACGAATCACGTTCTGAGACGCAAACGTGGCCAGCTCACGGATATGCTGACGGATTCGGAAAACCCCATCTTCCTTAACAAAGTACTTCTCTAGGTAGTTCGCAGGGACGTCTGCACGAATCCCTTCCGGATATCTACCAAACCGCGCCTTTTCGATCGCCGTACTATCTAAGTCGGTTCCAAAGATTTGGACATCCATATGACGGTTGGTTAGCTCCATACACTCATAAATCAGGATGGCCAACGTATATACTTCTTCTCCCGTTGCGCAAGCCGGTACCCAAGCCCGCAGTGTATAATTCTCGGGGCGAGTTTGTATCAGGTCTCGCAATGGACCACGAGTCAATAAATCCCACGCCGCCTGGTCTCGGAAGAAGCTGGTAACGTTGATCAGCAGTTCTTTGAAGAGTGCATCGACTTCGCAGGGATTCTCCTGCAAGTATCGCAAGTAGTGGTTGGGATCATAAATGTGATGCACACTCATGCGACGTTGAATTCGCCGACGGATTGTACTTGGCTTATAACTCGAGAAATCTTCTTTCGTTCGACGTTTTAACTGCAGAAAAACCTGGCTCAACACCCCGTCAGGCAACGTAAATGATTGGTCGTGTCCCTCCGACTTTTCAGACTTCAATAGCGGTCCGTTGGTGTAGGCGATCAATTGTGACGGCATCTGGGAGGGGGAGAGAACATAGTCGACCAGACCGGTGTTGATTGCGCTGGATGGCATGCCAGCGAAGCTCGCCGAGGCAGGTTCCTGAGCCATCACCATACCAGACTCTCCTTTGATGGCCTTGAGACCTTCGGTCCCATCCGTTCCGGTACCCGACAGAATGATTCCCATCGACCACTTATGTTGATCAGCTGCCAGAGATCGAAAGAAATAGTCGATCGCAAGCCAAGGAGATTTCGTGCTCTTGTCTTGAATGCAATGCAGTACCCCGTTGAAGACGGCCAAGTGTGTCCCGGGATTGTTGACGTAAACAACATTAGGCTCAAGCGGTATCCCATCCTCCGCACGTTGTACTTTCATGGAAGTCTTGCTGCCCAATAGTTCGGGCAGCAAACTGGCTTGTCCCGGACGCTGATGCATGATGCAGACAAATGCCATGCCTGGGTTGGCAGGTACCTTCGCAAGGAATTCTTCGATTGCCTCAAGACCACCCGCAGATGCACCAATCGCAACAATCGGAAATCCCATTGCCCGTTGGCTTGACTGGGCAATAGATGACAATTCAGGAACGGTTGAGGAGGGGCAAATTGCGTTCGGCGACTCGCCATCGTCTTGATTGTTTTCGAAATCTTGGGTGTCCATTGAATCGCTCTGACTTTACTTGTTCACCATGCGGGATTTCCAGTCGCTTGTCCCGATGCGTCAATACCAAGCAATTGAACTTTAAGCAGCCGGAAACTTGCGATTTTCTGGGAGTTGAACCGTAGTTGTTAATACTTCTATCCACCACGGGGACGTCTGCGGTTACTCAGCCGGTATTTTAGATTTCTTAGCCCCGGACTACACCTGCCTAACAAATAAAAAATCTGACAGAAAATAGAGTCAAGCGGTAGGAATTTCTCGACAGAGTTGGACTTGGGTATAAAGACGGTAATAAAGTGAGGAATCAAAGCTTATATAGAAGACTATTCGGGTTATCAGCCTCAAATTCCTGCGCTTGCCCATCGTGCCACTAGCATATAACGCAGGTGAGTTCGGCAAATTCCGAAAAGTATTCCCGGTCGCTGCTGATAGTTAAGAGAAAAGAACATAGGGCCGCGCGAATCGGGCGGCCCCCTCTGCTTTTGGTCGTTGAAATGAGATTCACCGTCGAGACGAACGTCCATGTCGGCAATTGACATGGTAGCCTTTGCGGCTTCCCAGATGTTCATTGGACTTGTAACAAGCCCAGGCAAACGCCGCGAACAACGCGATATCTAAGATTGACTCCGAAGAACCCCTTTTTAAAACAGATCCGCTCGTTACGCGCACATTTACCGAAGGCGAATAGCCAACCGTTCATGCTACCTTGGGCTTTCGCTCGCCGAGCGCTTCCCACAGCGGATCGTTATACTCATTCGACCAGGCCGTGTAATGTCGCCAAGCAGCCGCGGGAGCATTGCCCAGAAGGCCGGCAAGTACTTCGATCGAAACGGGCTTGAACTGACCAAAAGCCTTGTTGGCATGTTTATAGAGCAACTGCTCTTCTTCCGGCGTAAAAGCCGTCACGCGCGGCGTTGCGGCAGGTTTTTCGTAGCCAGCGATCGGGTTCATCCATCTTGCAGCAATAATTAAAGGCTGCTTTGACCGAGGCAATTACGTTCCGCTGCGCGTTGTGGTTCCAGGTCGTGTGCTTCTGCAACCATGCTCGAAGATGCTTCTTCTTGAACTCAACGACCGTGAGAGTACCAGAATAACCGTTCGAGTCATCGAGCCACTTGTTGACCTGCGATGCCTAGTCGGGATTGGCCGAGCGATGCAGGTCCTCCGGGTAGACCTCAAGCACGCGAGCAACCGTCCATTCTCCCGACTGACTTGAGCGTGCAGGGTTCAACTCTTCCACCAGCTTGGCTCGAGCCAAAGCGAACTGAGCGGCTTCCTTGTTCTTTTTACCGCGGATCCGGTCGCCTTACTCGTCCAATAGGTAAATCCGCTTCTTGGTACCTGGTTCGGTGTAGTACCAGCAATCGGTTTGCTTCCAATACCAGGCTGAGCCATGCTGCTGACGCCGTTGTTTACGTTTTCCTTGCCATTAAAGAGTTTCTCCTTGTCCCTAATGCCAGTTGCCGCTGGAATTGACGGTGGATGTGAGAGGGATCAGAATACAGGCGGAGCCGGTTTCGGTTCCTTGCCGCCAAGGGATCAATAAACGGGTTGCAGCCCGTGATCCCCCGGTCTTTTTTCGCGCGTGGCAAGAATTAGTCGACGCGTGTTTCTTGAGCGCAGCAAGATTGCTGCTTCTTCCAGAAGGTCTGCCATGTTTCTACTCCTTGCCTCGACACAAGCCGGTTGCCGCCGGTGGTTCTCGTGTCATTTACTACACAGATTAACTACATTCGCCTTTTTTGGCCTAATAGCCTGTGTTTCGCAACTGGTTTATACCCAATCAGTTAGGGCCGCGTCAGACGAAAAGCCAAACATCATCGTCATCATGGCCGATGATCTTGGCTATGGTGATGTTGGCTGCTACGGCGCAAAAGAGGTGCCGACACCTAACATCGACAAGTTGGCCAAAGATGGGTTGCGATTTACCAGTGGCTATTGTTCGACATCGACCTGCACGCCGACTCGCTTCGCATTTCTGACCGGGATGTATGCGTTCCGCCAGAACGGCACCGGCATCGCTCCGCCCAATGCAACGTCGATCATCAAGCAGGAAACCGAAACGTTTCCTGAGGTATTGCAAGATGCAGGCTACAAAACGGCCGTCGTCGGAAAATGGCACTTGGGACTCGGCGAAGGGAAAGGCCCCGATTGGAATGGCGATCTGAAGCCAGGTCCGTTGGAACATGGCTTCAACTATTGCTACCTGCTGCCCACCACCAACGACCGCGTACCGAGCGTTTACGTCGAGAACCATCGCGTGCCGAATCTTGATCCCAAAGACCCACTGTGGGTCGGCAACACCAATCCCGACGGCCAGCCAACCGGCATCACGGCTCGCGATACGCTGCGATTGGATTGGAGTCACGGACACAACAACACCATCCACAACGGGATTGGTCGCATTGGGTTTTTCACCGGCGGTCATGCGGCTCGCTGGCGAGACGAAGACCTGGCCGATCAGTGGGTCATGAAGTCGAATGAGTGGATTCGTGCGAACAAAGATGATCCATTCTTTCTGTTCTTCGCCGCCCATGACCTGCATGTTCCGCGAATGCCGCACGAACGCTTCCAAGGCAAAACATCCCTGGGACTGCGCGGCGATTCGATCGTTCAGCTCGATTGGTGCGTTGGCGAGATCGTCAAAACCCTGGACGAACTGAAATTGAGCGACAACACGCTGATTGTTTTCTGTAGCGACAACGGACCAGTTTTGGACGACGGCTATAAAGATGGCGCGGTCGAGAAGCTGGGCGACCACACTCCGGCAGGCCCCTATCGCGGCGGCAAGTACACGCCGTTTGAAGGGGGAACACGTACACCTTTCATCGTGAAATGGCCCGCCGAAGTCAAAGCTGATACAACGTCCGACAAGCTGATCACTACCACCGACCTAGGTGCCACTTTCGCGGCGATCGTTGGTCAGAAGGTACCCCAAGGAGCTCTGCCAGATAGCGAAGACCTGAAGGAAACACTGCTCGGCAAGGCCGACGCCAAGGGTCGCGACTACGTCGTCGAAGAATCGCCCCGCGGCATTGGCCTGCGGGTTGGCGAGTGGAAACTGGTTCGCCAGAAAAACGGCAAGAACAAAAAGGATAGCTTCACGCTTTACAATCTGAGCAAAGATCCAGGCGAAGAAAACAATGTCGCTTCCGCCCACAAAGATGAACTTGCCAAGCTGAAGGCGATGCTCGCCGAGATCCAAGCGGGCAAGTAGTCCTTCGCTCGATCATCAACGAATAGGCGTATAAAAAAAGCCAGAGGCTCGCAACCTCTGGCTTTTTGTCGTTGGATACCTACTTCTTCTTCTCGTCGACCGGTGGACCAGCCATTGGCGGCGTTTCGAAGAATCGGCCATTATCGATCAGCCGAGGATCACCTGACGTCTCGAGCTCTTCCATCAGACGGTTGGTGAGTTCCTTTTGCGCCTTGGCATATTTCGGATTGCCGGCGACGTTGGTAATTTCGTATGGATCCTTTTTCAAATCGTACAGTTCGATGCGCGGTCGCTTGTTGTAATTTCGCTCGAACAGCGGCTTGATCTCTGGATCGTTGCGATGCATCACCATGAACGCCTTGGTCGGACCGGCGTCGTCATCAGGAAATGTCGTGTACGTCTGGTTCGTCAACGCATCTTCCGAAGGTGTTTTGCCATCTTCCAGGTTATAAGGATCCCCCAGCGGCCAGCGATCAGGCCGGAAATTGATGATCAACTGATAGTCGGCTGTTTGAATTCCTCGCATCGGATAGGGCAGCATACCAGCCCGAGCAACGTTGACGTGACGCTCGCGTCCGGTGAACACCATGGTGCGACTTGGGTCGACGAGTCCTTCTTTATCTGACTTAAGTACCGGCCACAAACTTTTGGCGGTCATCACCTTCGGGATTGGCTCGCCTCCGGCTTCCAGGAACGTAGGAGCCAGATCAGGCAAGCTGGTGAAGTCGTCGACAACGCGTCCGCCATGAACGCCAGGGCCAGCGATCGCCAATGCAACATGAGTACCGAAGTCGTACAGGTTGCATTTGCCTTCGGGGAAACCAGCCGGACCATGATCGCCGCTGACCACAATGATCGTGTTATCGAGTTCGCCCGCTTCCTTGAGTTGTTCGATCAATACTCCCAAAGCTGTGTCGAAGGCCTGAGCTTCTCCCATGTAGTCGGCCACGTCTTGTCGCACGACAGGAACATCGGGCATGAACGCAGGCAACTTGCCCTTCAAGTCGTCTGGATTGATACCCCACAACGCCTTGCCGCTACCGGCGATCCATTTGCGATGCACATTGGTCGGACCAAACCAGTAGCAGAACGGCTGTCCTTCCTTGCGGTCATTTAAGAATGCCTGGAAGTTACCCCGAACTTGCTCGTACAACTCTTCCTTGGCCTCCTCGAGCGGCACGCCTTTGGCGACCTGCGCCGTGACACGTTGCGAGAACTGATTGAACGCCGAGCCAGCCTTCTGATAGCCGTACTTGCCGCTTCCATAAGGAGCATCGTTGGGCGTGCCAGGGCTCCAGACTTTGTACGTTTCGCCAATGTGGTAGCCACCGTCATGCAGCAAAAGCGGGTAGCTGGGGATGTTCAAATCCCAGACCGCGCCTCGCAAGATAGCACCGCGTCCGGTGCGCCAGAAATACTGGCCTGAAAGAAGCGAACTGCGGCACGGGGTACAGGAAGGTGCGTTGACGAATGCGTTATTGAACAAAACACCGCGCCGAGCGAGTGCGTCGAAGTTAGGCGTCTTGATGACATCGTTGATTCCGCCTGGCCCGAGTTCCCCATAGATACTGGCTTGCTTACCCCAGTCATCGGCGAAGGCAAACAAGATGTTGGGACGTTTCGTTTCCGCGGAAAAAACGGGCTCACCAAAGTAGGCGAGGAACAAGATGGCCAAAGCGGCAAGTCGAATCATGGCAAGCTATCCGGGCGAGAGGTTCAAGGAAGAGACTTTGCAGCACTGCATTCTAATCCGCCGAGAAACGAGACGCACGCCAACTGGCTACATTCGATCGAACTTCCGCACGATGTTCGTCAGAATCTGGCGGTACTCGTAGTAATCGACTTCCAAACGATGCCGCGGCGTCGCCAGAAAGTGGTCTCTTGAGGGGATTCCGGCAGCGTCCTGTTGTCGAAGCTTCCGGAACCAATCTGCCTCCTTCGCACCATCACGGCTGGCCTTGAGAAACCGGGCAATGATCTGCGCCTGAAGGTCGGTCAAAGGCCACTGCCCACTGTTGGGCTGGATCATCCCAGCCACAAACAAGGTGTCGTCATGTGGGTGAAACGCGTGCAAATAGAGCTTCGGAAGGCCGTTTTGCGTGTTGAGCAAATCGCTTTCAATAAACGGAAATGTCACGTGGTATCCCGTTGCCAACACGATCAGATCGAATGCCTGGCGACGGCCATCGGTAAATTCGACTTCGTTGCCTTCCAGCCTGTGAACGTCGGGGAACACGGCCAGTTTCCCATGTCCGGCATAGTAGGGAAGCTGCGAGTTAATAATGGGATGCGACTGAAATAGTTCATGATCAGGCTCCGGCAGGCCGTAGCGATGCGGCCGGCCGATCGTCCAATCAACCACTAGGCGAGAAATCTTCTTTTGCCACCACCGCGGAATCGGCCAACGCCGCAACCGGTCAGCGACCAAGTCGGCAGGTCGGCCCCGAATGAACTTGGGAAAAAAGTGGTACCCGCGCCGCATGCTGATTGCCGCCGATTTACCGTGAATGGCAGCCTCGACAGCAATATCGCAGCCGCTGTTCCCAGCTCCGACGACCAGGACCCGCTTTCCCTCTAATTGTCGGGCTTGCTTGTAATCGTGGGCATGAATCAATTCGCCGTCGAAATTGCCTGGAAATTGGGGAATTAGCGGCTCGGCGTGATGCCCGTTGGCAATCACGATCGCCGAGAACATCTCTCGCGAGGTCGAGCCGTTGACGCCGCTGGCCAACTCGCCTTCCCAGCCTGATTCACACTTTTTCAAGGAAACAACCGACGTTTGAGTACGGATATGAGGATCCAACTCAAACCGCTCCGCGTAGAAGTGGAGATAGGCCAGCACGTCGCGATGCCCTGGATACTCCGGATAATGCTCCGGCATCGGGAAATCGACGAACTGAGTCATCGACTTCGAGGAGATCAAATGGGTCGATTCGTAGATGCTGCTGAAGGGAGATTGGATGTCCCAGTTGCCTCCGATCGCTGAATTGCGGTCAACCGCAACCGATTTCACCCCCACCTGCAGAAGGGTTTTCAAAGAAACGAGCCCGGAAGGTCCGGTCCCGATCACCAGAACGGGAAATTGGTCGCGAATTGGCATGTTGGGATTGTAACGGATTTCCAGTTCGGCCAGGGCCGCATGAGTCTGCGCGAAATTCTATGCCACTAAATATGTACGAATTTGCGATGATCTTGCCTTAACCACGAGGTGGACACGCAGTGACCACCATGGCACATGGCGAGCAATTTGTAACAATTTAACAAATCAGGATTCAGGGCACTCATGTGCCAAGTCAGATCTACCAGGTTTCCGGATTTTTATCAAATAACACAACCACCTAATACAAATGGATTTACGGTGGAAAACATCGATTTGCGGGATGCTCATATGTCCATGCGGGCAGCCGCAGTACTAGCGAGGACCTTTTTGTGAAATTTGAACATAATTTGATTCTTAGGTAGCGAAATTAATCTGGAGGAGGTTATTATTTAATTCCTGAAGATTCTCGTAACGAGAGGAATCCGGAACTCCCTCCGATACGATCGACCTTCAGCAGCCCACATGCGTCGTCACCTTTTTGAACGTACACATGCGTCGTCCCCAGGCGACCGTGGTTGAAGAATAGTTTTTGAAGAGGCTTTAGCTAATGCGATTTAACAAGATTACCTCGGCTGAGGATTTTCAGCTGATCAACAGCTTCGATGAAGTGAAGCGACGTCTTCTAGAAGAGACCAAGTTTTCTGACCGGCTCGACAAGCCACTGGCTTATTGGGCACTTCCCAACGATCGTCGATTGCCGCTGGCCTTTCTCGGCCGCACCATTGGCGACCTGCTTGCCACCCCGTTTGAGGAGCTTTCGGCAACTCCTGGTATCGGTCAGAAGAAGATCAGCTCGCTGGTCACGCTTTTGAATCGTGCCACCAAGGAAGACGCCGGCTTCGAGCCTGCTCAGACGGCTCCTAAGGAAACTGCTGAAGAGGATTCGTTCTCGACCAGCAGCCCGCTGGATGCCGATGGCAAATTCGATCCCGCCCTGGTCTCGGAAGTTTTGTGGCTCCGTTGGCGAGAAACCGTTCGTCGCCACAACCTCGGCAATGAGCGTCTGGGCCGTCTGGCTCCGTCGCTGGCCGACCTGCCGACCGTTATCTGGAACACGCCGCTCGAATTCTACATGGGTCACAGCCTGGCCGAAATTCGCCGCCTGAAGACTCATGGTGAAAAGCGCGTCCGCGTCGTTCTGGAAGTCTTCTATCGCGTTCACGAAACGTTGGATCTGGCCCAAGGCCAACCGCACCTGGCGATCGTACTGCGTCCGAAGATGGTTCCGGTCCTCGAATCGTGGGGCCTCGATCGCCTGGCAGGCGAAGCGAGCATCAGCCGTAGCGACGTGATGGAACACCTGACTCGTCCGCTGTTGAAGCAAATTCTGACCGATGCCGGCGAAACGGTTCACGAACTGGCCACCGGTCGTCTCGGGATCGAAGCGGCTCCGCAAAGCGTTCGCTTGCAGGCTCGCAACCTGGGTGTTACCCGGGCTCGCATTTACCAGTTGCTCGAAGATTGCCAGAAGATCATGGCTGTCCGTTGGCCGGAAGGTCGGGCACTGCTGGAAGCGCTGTGCAAGAAGACCGAAGAGAAGCCAGGCGAAGCCGAAGCATTCCAGCTTCTCTCCGCGACTCGCGACCTGTTCTACGCCAGCAAGACGGAAGAGGACGAAGTCGGTGCCGAAGAACCAGAAGCGGTCGCTGGTTAATTCCTGCGAAACTTCTAACGTCTACAAACAAAAAGGTCTGGAACGATTCGTTCCAGACCTTTTTTTATTTTAACCTTCTTTTGCCGAATGGAGCGTTGCTCTGTGCAACGCTGGCAGTCAAGCGGCGTAGCGGTGAGTGACCGACCCCAGTTGATCCCTTCGCGGATCAAACCGGAAGGTCTGATCCCGTCCCTCGATTACCGCTCGCAGGTCGTCCAGGTTCGGCAAGCGATGGTTTGCTGCCTGGCTGTCGGCCGAAGCGGTCAAAGCCGAAACCATCGTCGTAAGCGAGCCGCTTCCCAGGCTGCGCGACAGCCAACCCAGTTTGCCGGCTGATGTGCCACGCGACGCGAACCATTGTTGATGCCGCATCTGGAGTGTCTTGGCCAAGCGTACGCGCTGAGGCGTCACACGACCGAGATCACAGGGCTGATTCAAATCGACACGCGACTTCGAGGCAATCTCGCAAGCACCGCCCGCCTCGGCAATCCAAAGCCCAATATCTAGATCGGCGAACTCGTCCAGCCGCGAGCAAAACCCGCCCAGCGCTGCTAGCAAAGAGTACCGATAGAACGCAGCTTGCCGCATCGGTCCCAGCGGAGCGGTGTCGATGGCGGCCGCTCGCAAGCCGAACTCATCAGCTACCAGGCCATGCACCGCTTGGGGGCTGTCGGAGAAGTAAACCTCAGGCGTCACCGCCATGACGTCAGGTCGCTCGAAACGGGCCACCGCGTCATCCAGCCAGCCTTCTTCTACGGTTGCTCCTGGAGCGAGCAGATGAACGATCGGAGCTTCGACCATCGACCAGGCGACCGCCAGCAATTCCGTTTCGCTCTGGGCGGCGGGAATATCAATCAAACGAACTTCGTCAGCGATGTTGTACGGGTCATCGTAGTGACCGGAATGGGGTACGACGATTTCGCAACCGCTGGGACGATTCTCCAGCAGCGAAATCAAAGTCGATTCCAGTCGTTTCGCGTCATCGACGCTCGGGATGACAATAGAGACATTCAGCACAGGATATTATCCTTCTGCCTCGGCCTTACATTTTGGGGAATGCCAAATCGCACAAGGGATAGGGCGAGGTTGGCCGGGCTTACGTTGGAAATATTCGGAACTTAGGTGGTCACAAGTTTACCTGTTTTGCCTCAAATCCAACGCTGCCGCTGGCAAAACCATGCAAAGCCAGCGTGCTAGCTGCCAGCATCGGCCGACTTTAGCTCGGTCGACCAGATCTCCAGCATCTTCAAAACCAGCTCGACGGCCTGTTCCATTTCGTCCAGACAGGCCCATTCCAAAGGCGAGTGCGGGTTGTGCTGCCCCGTCGAAAGATTGGGCGTCGGCAGCCCCATTGCCGTCAACTGCGAGCCATCCGTTCCTCCCCGAATGACGCGTTGATGGACCGGGCGACCGAGTGCCTGATGAGCTTTCTCGGCGATCGGAACGGCACGCGGCTCTTTATCCAAACCATCTCGAAGGTTGCGATACTGCGGCTTGATGGCGACATTGATCTGGCAGCCGGGAACTTGCTTCTCGATCTTCTGCCCTAAATCGCGGAGCATCTGCGCCTGGGCTTCGAGTTCTTCAGTCTCGAAGCTGCGAAGAATCAGCTGAATGGTTGTCTCGCCGACGCCTCCCTGAATGGTCACCGGATGCACGAAACCTTCCCGCTCTTCGGTTGTCTCAGGCGAGAGATGATCGCCGGGCAAGCCGGCAACAAAGAGCGATGCCGCTTTGATCGCGTTGACCATGCGGTCCTTAGCGATCGAGGGGTGAATGTTGACACCCCGAACCGTTACCGTCGCCAGGTCGGCCGAGAAGGTCTCGGCATTCAGTTCGTTGGCCCCAGGTCCGTCGAGCGTATAGCAGACGTCGGCTCCCAATTTATCGAGATCGACGTAGTCGACTCCGTGGCCGATTTCTTCGTCGCAGGTAAACAAGATCTTCAGCGTGCCGGTCGGGGAAGCTTTCCCTTCGAGAATCCGCTGAGCCACTTCCATGATGACCGCGATGCCGGCCTTGTCGTCGCCACCGAGCAAAGTGGTTCCGTCGGTAGTAATCAACGTGCAGCCGTGAAGTTCGTTCAGTTCCGGGTTTTCCGAGGTGCTGATCACCTTGGACGGATCGCCTGGCAGGGGAATGTCTCCCCCTTGGTAGCTTTCGATGACCTGCGGTTTAACATTTGCTCCCGTCGTTTCGGGCGACGTATCGACGTGCGAATTGAGCGCGACGACCGGGCAGCCGGTCACCTTGCCGGGAACGGTTCCGTAAACCAGGCCATGTTCGTCCTGCTCGGCGTCGTCCACCCCCATCGACTGGAGTTCTCCGGCCAGCATCTTTCCCAATAGCAGTTGTCCGTCGCTGCTGGGGTATTTTTCGCCAGGCTCACCCGCGGTCGTATCGATCTGGACGTATCTCAGAAAACGCTGCAAAAGTCGTTCACGGCTCATTGGGTGTATCCTCGGCGATGTCACTGGTTTTTTAACATCCTAGTGAAACTCGATTCCGTTCAACAGCCATGAACCGTCTCCCGTCGTTTCCCCAGGTCGATTGTGTTAGCTTTATCGTAAACGTGATGGCATGACGTTGAAACTTGTAGAAAGAAAAGCAAATGACGGAAGCGGCAGTCCGGTACCTGGTTTTCGATGTCGAATCGGTCGCCGACGGCACTCTGGTCTCACGATTGAAATACCCGGATGAAGGTTTATCGCCTGAAGAGGCCGTTAATCGGTTCCGCGCCGAATTGTTGGAAGAGAAAGGAAGCGATTTTATTCCTTACACCTTCCAGGTTCCGGTATCGGTCGCCATTGCCAAGCTCGACATCGAGTTGAATCTGATCGACCAGGTCGTGCTCGATGCCCCCAAGTTTCGTCCACCGGTCATTACCGAGCACTTCTGGCGGGGGTGGAAAGCCTACCGTCGGCCTACTTTCGTGACGTTCAATGGCCGCTCCTTCGATATCCCCCTGATGGAACTTGCCGCCTTCAGGTTTGGGCTCAGCGTTCCGGAATGGTTCAACTTAAACGCGAAGAATTTCGAGCAGTCGCGATATCGCTACAACAATGACGCCCACTTCGATCTGTACGACATTCTGACCAACTACGGCGCAAGCCGCTTCACCGGTGGCCTGAACCTGGCCGCTAACTTGCTTGGCAAGCCCGGCAAGATGGATATCGAAGGCTACATGGTTCAAGACTTGTATCATGCCAACCAACTGGAAGACATCAACGAGTATTGCCGCTGTGACGTGCTGGACACTTACTTCGTCTTTCTCCGCTGCTGCGTGATGATTGGCAAGATCTCGCTGGAGCGCGAGCAGCAGTTGCTTCAGCAAACCAAGCAGTGGCTCGAGAAGCGCGCTGACAAGGTTCCGATCTATCAAACCTATCTCGACGGCTGGGGAGATTGGGAAAACCCCTGGGACTTGGACGACGTCAGTTAGCCGCATGAAAATTGGCCTGCTCTGCCCTGACGTTCCGGGGCATTTAAATCCCATGACGACCCTTGGCAGCGAATTGCAAGCTCGAGGCCACGAGGTCACGTTCTTGGGCGGCCGTATGGCTCAGCCGATTACCGAACGATCCGGCCTGCCGTTTTGGGTGCTAGGTCCCGACGATCCCTTGTCGGACGAACTGGAACACAACTTTCAGGCACTCGGCAAAGTCAACGGCATTCGCGGAATGATGCTCACCGGCAAGCTGTTCGGGCTGCACTCGAAGTTAGTTCGCAAATACATCGACGAGGCGTTTCAGGCCAAGCAGTTCGATGGAATCGTCGTCGATCAGGTCGCTCCGGTTGGCGCCCAGGAAGCGGAACAACGAGGCATTCCCTATGCGGTTGCCTGCAACGCACTGGCGGTCTACTGGGATCCGCTGATGCCACCTCCGCCGCTTCCCTGGGACTATCGAACCGACTGGTATGGCCGCATGCGGAACGAAGTTGCCAAGCACTTTGTGTTGTGGGCCTATCGGTTGTTTGCCCAGGAAAAGAACGTAGGAGTCGACCCGCTCAAATTGATCCAAGACAACGACGCCGGTCTGGTGCATCTATCGCAGCAGCCTGCCTTCTTTGAATATCCCCGGACCACTTATCCGACTCGGCTGCATTACACGGGCCCATGGCACCGCGCGGCACGCGACGACCAATCAATCGACTTTCCTTGGGACTGGCTCGACGGGCGACCACTCATTTATGCATCGATGGGGACACTGCAGAACGCGGTGAGTCACGTCTTTCGCCATATCATCGACGCCGTATCGGATCTGCCGATGCAAGTTGTGCTGAGCAAAGGAGGTGGCCAGGTCGAACTTTCCGGTCCGATCCCGGATAACGTGTTGATAGTCGAGCGAGCCCCGCAGCTGCGTTTGCTGGAAAAAGCCCACCTGGTGATCACTCACGCCGGATTGAACACGGCGCTCGAATGCCTGGCGCATGGCGTGCCGATGCTATGCTTGCCGGTGACCAACGATCAGCCGGGCGTCGCGAAACGGATTGAATACCTTGGCAACGGCCGCGTCATTCCGGTTCGCCAGGTCAACGTTCGGCGACTGCGAAAGGAACTCGATCGAATGCTGAGCGATCCAAGCTTTCAGCAGAAAGCGGATCAGTTCGCCGCCGAGATCGCTAAGTTCGATCCGCTCGCGCGGGCCTGCCAGTTGATCGAACAGGCCTTTGAAACCAGGCAACCCGTTATCAACCAAGCGCACGTCCAGGCAAACGAAACATGATACGATGACCTCTGCGGTTTGAAACGTTTCCGACGAGAGGTCCTTTCGCATGAACGACGACGAAGCGGTCGATGCTCAGCTTCGCCTACTGACTGACCTGGCCGATCGACTCGACGAGACCGAAACGCATCGCGAATTGATCAACGCCTTGGGCCATTCGGTCAACCTGGTCGTTGAGCGCGCCGCCGATATGGTCGCTCCGACCGGCAACCAGGCGTTTATCCCTCCGCTAACCAAAGCGTATTGGCGACTCAAACGAAACCCGCTTAAACGTGACGCCGGTTGCCTTGGCAAGACGGCGATCGTGAAGGCATTGGTTCATCTAGAACACGACGACCTGGAGATCTTTCGAGATGCAATCGAATACACCCAGGTCGAACCGCGTTACCCTCATCCGGTCGACACGGCCGCGGAACTGCGAGGGATCTGCGCGATCGGATTGATTCACTTCGCTCCGCCGCTGGAAGTCCTCAATCGCTGCGCGGTTCTGTTGGCCGATCCGTGGCCCAACGCGCGACTCGGAGCGGTTCGGGCAATCGGCGCACTCGCTTCGGCCGAAGGAGCGCCGCTGTTGAAGTTGAAACTTCTTCTGGGAGATGACGAGGCGGAAGTCCATGGCGAGTGCTGTTCGGCACTGCTCAAAATCGAGAAAGAAGAAGCACTCTCCTTTGTGCAACCTTTTCTGGAAACTGGCGACTCGGACATGTGCGTTCAAACGGCACTGGCAATCGGGGAATCGCAGTTTGACGGTGCCTTCGAGATCTTAAGAACGGCCTGGGGACGCCGGGCCGAACTGGCTGTGCGTGAGAGCTTGCTGCTGTGCGTTGGCCTTATCCGATCGACCGCGTCGCAAGACTTTCTTCTGTCGTTGATCACCTCACACGATGTTCGCACCGCCAGCGACGCGATCAAAGCGTTGCAATTGAGTGCTTCGCTCGGAGACATTCGTCAGCGAACGGAGGCCGCAGTCGAAGCAACCGGCAATGAGCAACTCGCTCGCTTCTTTGCTTCGGAGTGGCGCGATGCCCGTTAGCGGTTTTCTTTCGGAAGCGTCGCTACCGGGGCATGTTGAAAGCCCCCTTCGTAGATACTGAACTCGGCCCAGACCGGAAGGTGATCGGAGATCTCGAGGCCTTGGGCCAATGTCAGGTTGTACTGACGTAGGAAATCGAACACACCGCCGCGGCCAGTATATTCGCTGGTCGCTTGCCGCTGCATGAACAAGTTGTCGTACATCTTCGTCCCGCGTGTGTTCGTCGTGGTACCGCTGATCGCCCAGATAATCCCCGGGATGGTTGCCAGTTGTCCTAGGTGCGATTCGTCGGCATTGAAATCACCCAGCAAGATGACATCATCCTCGCCGCGGCCATCGTCGCGAACGGCGCGGAAGACGTCGTCCATGACGTTCATTTCCTGCTCGACTTCATCGGGGTCGGTATGCACATTGACCAGCGAGAACGTAAATGCCTGACTTGGATCAGGCCCACGAACGCGAAACCAAGCAACCAGTGGCTCGCGATGGATCAGGTCGCGAGGATCTTGGACCGTATAGACCTGGGAACGATCAACCTGCAAGCTGGCCGTATCGAAGACGTACGCGTACTGCTCTTTGCTCGAAGTTCGGCCGAGACGTGGCCCCAGGACGTAATCGTAGTGGCGGCCGGTCGAATTGATCATTTCGACAAACTGCGGCAGAACACCTTGATCAGCGGCGCGGATCTCTTGGATGGCGACGATATCAAATTGCCGAACGATGTCGACCAGTTTGCTGACTACTTCTGGCTTCTGCAGCTTGGTCAAACCGAAGACCTGAATGTTAAACGAAGCGATCCGGATCGAATCGCTCTTGCGAGCCATGGCCGGAACGCCAGCGACAGGATTAGTTGGCGAGGTGGGATTGCTTGGCGAAACCGCTCCCCGCGGAATGACGGTCAGGTTCTCGAAGCCATCAATGCGATAGTTCTGAAAAAAGAACCAAGCCGCTGCACCAGCGATGATTGCCAACAGCAAGGCGCTTATCCTTCTCACCGCAGTTCTCCCTACGTTTCTATTTTCACAAGTCAGAACCTGGCACGATGCGCAGGCGGCAGACCATAGCGAAAAAGCTGCTCCCGATTCCATATCATTCCTGGGGGAAATTGTTTGTCTCGCTCGCAAAGAGTGCCTATCTTGAAGGGACTTGCCATCCCCATCTCAACGGAGTGCCCAGTCGTGTGCCGCGCGGTCGCCATCGCCTGCCTGCTTCTTTTGGCGATTTCTCTTCGCGCCCAGGGTCAAGTTATCCTGCTGGATAACGGCGGTGAGGTGCATGCGAAAGCTAGCACTCAGTCCTTGAAGGGCGAGACGGACGAGATGGAACTGGAGGTCGAAGGCTTCGGCAAGGTCGTGCTGCCGCGAGAACGCGTGCTGGAGATCGTTCGGCCAAAGGTGACCGAGGACCAATACTTCGACGAGGCGGCCAAGTACGAAGACACCGTCGACGATCAATGGAAGCTGGCGCTCTGGTGCCACCATCAAGGCCTTAAGAACCCCTTTCAGCGACATGCCTGGCATGTGTTGGAGTTGGATCCCGATTTCAACCCGGCCCGCAAGGCGCTTGGCTACGTTCGACATGACGGCCGCTGGATCAGCCAGTCCGAGATCATGACCCAGCGCGGTTACATCTTCTTTGACCAGGATTGGATCACGCGGCAGCAGGCGGCATTGCGGGTGGCCCACGATCAACATGAGCAGCGCATCCGGGACTGGAAAGAGCGCTTGAACCGCTGGCGAGATCAACTGGGCCGCAGCAATGCCCAAGAGATACAAATTGACTTCAGCACGCTTGAAGATCCGGAAGCCGTGCCGGGGTTGATCAAATTGTTGGGCAAAGAAACGGATCGAAAACTGGCCTATCTCTACATCGAGACCTTAGGCCGCATCGGTAGTTCTTCCGCACGGACCTTCCTGATGGAGAACGCCGTCTACCAGAACAATCTGCTCTATCGCGACGCCTGCTTGAAAGAAGTGGTTGCCCTACGAGATCCGCGGATGGTCGAGTTCTATTCGACACTGCTGAAAAGTTACGACAACAACATCGTGAACCGCACGGCCCATGTGCTATCGGAGCTGGACTACCCCACAGCCATCTTTCCCTTGGCGGCCGCTTTGGAAACCAGGCACCTGGCGCCTCATTCGTCGCGCTACACTTACTTCTACACGCTGGAGAAACCAGAGAATCGTTTCGACATCGAAGGACCGAAATCGACCTATCGGCGATTAACCCTGCCCGAGTTCTTACAACTCAGCGACAACGCCTACGACCTGATCCGGGTCGAAAACCGCGGCGTCCATCAAGCGCTAATCGAACTTTGCGATGGGCAAGACTTCGGCAATAACCCGGACGGTTGGAAAGCTTTCTACCAGCAAGTCCATGCACCAAAATCCCCGAGCATCCGTCTGGCTCGGGACGAATGATTGGGTGCCCCGCCGGCGGCGAACTCAGATCAAGCGATCTTTTTCGATCGGCACCAGAACTTCGTCGTAGATCCCGTTGAGACCGGGATCGATCCACTTGCCCTCGAGCACGCCGTTTTTCTGCACCTTGTATTGAACGACGCCAATCGCAGTTCCTTGCGGCGTTTTGACCGTCCAGGCAACACTCATGTAGCCGTCATGAACGAAGCCAATACCGCTGTATTTCGTTTTTCCGACGACCCAGGTCAACTGATAGCCCTGACGAACCTTCTTGATTTCGACGATCCCGGTGTAAGCGGCACCTTGGTCCGAGGTCCCTTTGCATTGGTATTGGCCACTCAGATCGGCGGCCTCTTTGGCCCAAGCGGACGAGGTAAGCAGGGCGACGGCGATCAGCGAAGCGAGAGAAAAACGGAACATGAGAGGAGTCCCTTTTGCAAAGAGAATGGCCATTAGAGGGGATTTCAGTTTCGCATAAACTTCCAGCCGATGGCAACGAAATCGCTTCTTTTCGCGAAAATCGCACTTAGGCATCGACCGAATGCGCCTGAAGATCTTCCAAATCGACGAATTCGAGCGTCGAGATATGGGTCGCTTCCAGCACAACTGCCGGGGCCACGCCCGCCTCGAAGGCTTCTTTCCAACGCAGGGCGCACAAACACCAGCGGTTGCCAGGTATGAGGCCGACAAAGCCAAATTCGGGCCTCGGGGTCGAAAGATCATTGCCGGCACGCTTGGAGAACGACAGAAACTCCTCGGTCATTTCGCTGCAAACCAAGTGCAAACCGAGGTCGTCGGCCCCCGTGTTGCAGCATCCGTCCCGATAAAAGCCGGTCAGGGGGTCGTGGCTACAGGCCTGCAAATCAGTTCCAAGCACATTTTTGGCCATCGTTGGGGCTACCTTGAGATAGGTTTAAGACGGGGACTTGCCGGGGTAACAACCAGAGGCCATCTTATCATGGCTGCGAGTGCCGCAAGTCCTCACCCCCGGGGAACTTACCCCGAATGGGCGGGCTGGAGGCCGAAACTTGCAATCCGGGGCAACGCCAACTACCATACCGTGATGCTGTTGTCCCACGATTGGGGACAAATACGGCATGGCCTGACGCACACAAGCGCCCAGCGAAAGGTTCTCTTCAGGGACGAAGGACAGACGATTTGACTCTGTCAGGCAGATGGTGCTGCCTCTTGACCAGCCCCGGTGTGCACACCCCTTTCCCAAAATCTCATTCACTTTTGCGCCCTTCGAACGTGGGCAACCGATTGGTACCCAGGGAGTTAAATTTGATGACGAGGAACGTTATCGCCAGCGGTTTTTTGTTCGGCCTGTGTTTGCTACTCAGCCTGAGCGCAGTCCAGAATGCTGAAGCGCAAGATTCCGTGCTGACCGACATGTACGGTCGAGGCGTCCACGCCTTCTTCCGCGGAGACTACGAGCAGTGCCAGAAGTTGCTTGAGACCGTCGTTGAGGAAGGGACCAGCGATCCGCGCGTCTATTACTTCCTTGGTCTTGCTGATTTCAACATGGGTCAGAAAGACGCGGCCGATCAGAACTTCACCAAAGGTGCCCGCCTCGAACTGAGCGGTGTTTCGGCCTACCCGATCGGCAAGTCGCTGGAACGCGTTCAAGGCTCGGCCCGGCTTGCACTGGAATCGTTCCGCAACAAGGTTCGGACCGAGACCTATCTGAAGAACAAAGAAGACGAACGAAAACGGTTCGAGGACCTGAAGCGGCAGGAAGATCTTGTCCTGCGCAACCGTGATGCGAAACCAGCGCCGGCTCCAGTCGACGTCCCGAAGGTTGACTCAACCGATCCCTTCGGCGGCGATTCGACCTCGACGCCGCCAACCCCTGCCCCGGCGACTCCGATGACGGAGCCCGACACCGGCAGTGACCCGTTCGGTGGTTCGACCCCGATGCCCATGCCGCCTGCCACAGCCGATCCATTCGGTGGCAGCCCAGCGCCAACTACGCCTGCTCCAAGCACAGCTGACCCGTTTGGTGGCAGCAGCACCGCACCAAGCACGCCGGCTCCGAGTACCCCAGCGCCGAGCACGAACGATCCGTTTGGCGGTCCTCAGATGCCAGCTCAACCGAGCACTCCGTCCGATCCTTTCGGCAACGTTCCTCCGCCGGCCAATCCCAGCACACCTAGCGATCCATTTGGTAATGTCCCGGAACCGGCCAATCCCAGCATGCCGAATGATCCGTTCGGCAATGTTCCTCAGCCTGCGAATCCATCGGCGCCAAATACACCAGTAGGGACTCCTACCACGTCCGATCCATTCGGTTCGGTCCCTGAGCCGATGTCCGAACCGACCGATCCTTTTGGTGCTCAGCCTTCCGTAACCGAACCGCCACTGGGTGCACCTCCGGGAGCAATGCCCACCGATGATCCCTTCTCGGGCGGACCAGGCCCAATTGGCAATCCAGGTTTCAGCAGCAAGCCCAACCCAGTTGTCGCTGCATTCGGCGCGATGACCAGTGCCATGATGCCGAAATACCATCTGCCACCAATTCCAGGCATGTCCCCTCGTCGTCCCAGATCCAGCTCACTGAACAATCTCAAGCAAATCGGCTTGGGGTTGCACAATTACCATGACACCTATTTAGGATTTCCTCCTGAAGCAAGCACGAATGCTGACGGCCAGAAGTTACTCTCTTGGCGTGTTTACATCCTTCCGTACGTCGAGGAACGTGCAATGTACGACCAGTTCCATCTGGACGAACCATGGGACAGCGAGCACAACAAGCAGTTCATCGACCACATGCCGGGTGTCTATCGCTCACCCAATAGCCGAGCTCCGAAGGGTTACACGACCTATCTTGCACCTGTAGGTAAAGGGATGGCCTTCGAGGAGCCAGGTCCGCAAGCAAGTCAAGGTGCAGGCATCAAAGGACTACGCTTTTCTGACTTCACAGATGGAACATCGAACACGGCCCTCATCGTCGAAGCGAACGACGATGCGGCGGTCATTTGGACGAAGCCTTCCGATCTGGAAGTTGATCTCAACAACATAATGAAAGGACTCGCAGGCCAAGCAGATGGTGGTTTCAATGTTCTCTTCTGCGATGGAAGCGTTCGTTTCATCTCCTACGCTCTTGGTCCTGACGTTGTGAAGCTGCTCTTCCAACGTGGCGATGGCCAGGTGCTGCCCAGTTTGGATTCCGAACCTACCGATCCGTTCGGTGCCCAGCCATCCGAGATGCAGCCGCCGCTGGGTACTCCTCCGGCCGCAGCGCCTCCTGGGGCAGACCCTTTCGGTGCGCCTCCTGGCGGCGGCAATGAAAACATGACACCACCCGGTGCCGACCCCTTCGGTACACCGCCGGGCGGTGGCAGCGATCCCTTTGGGGCTGCTCCGATGAACGACCCGTTTGGTGCCGCACCTGCGGCCCAGCCTGCTGCTCAACCAGCAATGCAGCCAGCGGCTGATCCTTTCGGACCTGCACCGACGGACACCCCTGAAGTTAAAACTCCGCCGAGCGATCCGTTCGGTGGAACCGATCCTTTCGGCAACTAACCCGTCGTCGGCTTGCTGCCACGGCGCGTTGCACAAACGGAACTGCGGCCGCGTTTTCCTAAAACGCGCCGTAGTTTCGTCACGGACGACCCGACGATCCCTTCCTCCCGCCACCTGCCGCCTCGCTGCGGTCATGCCCCGACTGAGGATCCTGTCATGTTGCGTTCTACCGTTTTCCTGGGTGTTGCGCTCGCCTCCCTTCTCGGAACAACCGCTTTTGCCGCCCCCCAAATCGATTCGATTTCTCTGCGCGGCCTGACAATTGGTGATAAGACGCGGCTGACGCTCCAAGGCAAAGAACTGGGCCCGGAGACTGAGGTTCAATTCGATTTCCCAGTGGCCAGCGCTGTGGTATTGGAAGGTTCCAACGACAAGCGATTGGATCTGGAAGTTGAGTTGCCCGCCGACGTAGCGCCGCGGCAAGGGCATCTGCGTGTGCGAAGTTCCACCGGTATCTCTTCGCCGATCACGCTGGGCGTCGATCGTTTGCCCAATGGTCCGTTTGTCGACAAGATCGAGCAATTGCCAATCGCGATGTCCGGCAGTTTGGGCGGCGCGCAGCTACTGACGACAACCTTCCAGGGAAAAGCGAAGCAGCGCGTGGTGGTCGATGTCGAAGCGCAACGCATCGGCAGCAAGCTTCAGCCGCTGGTCAGCATCGTCGACGAGCGTGATACCCAACTCGCCTATTCATCGCGCGACGCTGCCGCTCAAGGTGATGCCCGCCTGGTGATCGAACTTCCTGAAGATGGCACCTACACCGTCAAGCTGCACGATGCCTTGTTCCGCGGCGCATCGCCTGGTCACTTTCGGTTGAAGGTGGGCGATTTCCAGGTTGCCGACCTGGCTTACCCCTTGGCGATTCGTCATCAGAAAGATTCCGAGAATCTGAGTCTGCTCGCCTCGCATGCGACAGCTCAGCCCGGCCAAGTCAACCTTTCCGCAGCGCTGCCCAAGGAAGAACAACTGGCCAGCATGCCGGTTGAATTGGCGACTCCCTTCAGTGGCCCTCGCCCGAGAGTCATCGTCAGCGACATCGATGAGTTCGCCGAGACAGATGGTCGTGACGCGAAGAAATCGATCGGCGCCGCGCCGATTGGGATCTCCGGCATTTTGAAGCAGCCCAAAGAGCGCGACGAGTTCCTGGTCGATGTCACCCCAGGCACCAAGTACCGCGCGGAACTGTTCGCCCAGCGGATCAATTCTCCGGTCGATGCGGTTCTGGAAATTCGCAAACCCGATGGCGGCATGCTCAGCTCTGCCGACGATCAGAAAGATACGCCAGATCCGGCCGCCGTGTTTGATGTTCCCAAAGAGGTCAATCAGATCAAGCTCTCTGTTCGCGATCTCAGCGGCGAAGGGGGAGACCTTCATGTCTATCGGCTGGTCGTGACACCTGTTCGGCATCCCGATTTCACGTTGAAAGTGCCCAACCAGGCAATCAACATTCCGGCCGGCGGCAGCGCCGTGATGGAAGTGATCGCCGAGCGCCGTGCGTTCAAAGGTCCCATCGCGTTGGCATTGCCCAACCTGCCCAGCGGCGTCGAGGTTTCGTTGAATGAAATCCCGGCCGGTGCCGACCGCGCCTTGGTAACGTTGACCGCAGCAAAGGATGCCGCGGCGTCCGCCGTTGGTCCGTTGTTGGGCACGACCAAGATCGGCGAGCAAACAACCCGCCGCATTGCCAATATTGGTAACCAGGCATCGACTATCGGATTGCCTCCGGAGCAAACTGACCTGGGGATCGCCGTGGTGGCCAGTCCGAAGTTGATCCTCGCCTTCCAAAGCACTCCGCCAGCCGACGCCATGGGTTTGGGCCAATCGACCGAACTTTCGGTCAAAGTCGAGCGAGGAGCGAAACAAACCGGACCGGTTCGCTTTTCGTTGGTTACCTCGCAGATCGTTCCAGAAGACAAAGGTAAACCCGACTTGAACAAGGCGATCAAGCTGGCTGGCAACCCCGTTCTGGCAGCGGACCAATCGGAGATGAAGCTTTCGCTTTCAGCGCCGCAAGAATTGGCCGATATCGCCTGGGACGTTGCCGTCCGGGGCGAACTTCTATCGGCGGACAAGAAGCAGGTTCTGGCCGAGGCGACCACGCCAGCGATTAGGATGACCCTTGGCTCGCCCCTGTTTCTGGCGTTGACCGGCGAGACCGTTGTGCGGTTGAAGGGTAAAATAACGCGAGCAGGCGGCTTTGCCGAACCGGTAACCGTGGTTGCGGAAGGACTACCTAAAGAGGCGAAAGCGGCCGAGGTAGTCGTGCCTGGAGATAAGACCGACTTTGTGGTCGAAATCACGCTTCCCCCAGGGATTAAGCCAGACCAGCTCAAACAGGTTCGCCTGGTCGCCAAGACCAAACATTCAGGCAAAGACGCAACCAGTAATCCCATCGGCATTAAACTGGAAACAGGCACGAAATAGGCTTCACCCCCCTCCGAGGTTGAAATTTGATCGTTTCCGGCCGAAGCGGACAGGAAATCGGGTTGTGACTTGCCTATACTGAAAACAAAGTTTATCTTTACTAGTGAATAGCACGGGATATCACCGTATTGGGGAGTCCCTTTAACTAGCAAACTGCCCGGAACGAGAAGGGCGATTTTGAATCGAGAGAGATTGAGCGAATGCAAAAAATCGTTGTGACTTTGGCCATCATCTTCTTCGCGGCAGCATCGGCGCAAGCAGCCGAGGTTGTCGGCATCAGCCCAACCAAGCCCGAATCGGGGCCGTACGTGAAAGTCGAAGAAGGGTACATGGTGCCCTACGAAATCACGATTCCGGGCACAGAAGTCAAGCTGAAGATGGTTCCGATTCCTGGCGGCACCTTCAAGCTGGGCAGCCCCGAATCGGAAGCAGGCCACACGGCCGCCGAATCGCCTGAGGTTGAAGTCGAGGTCGAACCGTTCTGGATGGCCGAACATGAAACGACCTGGCGGCAGTACAAGCCGTTCATGGCTCTGTACGAATCGTTCAAGAAGTTCCAGGCCGAAGGCGTTCGTAAAGTCACCGACGAGAACAAGGTCGACGCCGTCACCATTCCGACTCCGCTCTACGAACCGAGCTTCACGTTCGAGTATGGCGAAGATCCGAAACTGCCAGCCGTGACGATGACCAACTACTCGGCTCGCCAGTACACCAAGTGGCTAAGCGGCGTGACCGGCAATCAGTATCGCCTGCCGAGTGAAGCCGAATGGGAATACGCCGCTTCCGGCGGTGCCAAGACCGCTTATCACTTTGGCGACGATCCTTCCAAGCTGGAGGAATATGCTTGGTTCGTTGGCAACTCGGACGAGAAGCCGCACCTGGTCAAAGGCAAGAAGCCTAATCAGTTCGGCCTGTACGACATGCACGGCAACGTGTGGGAATGGGTTCTGGACCAATACAAAGAAGAAGGCTTCAAGCATTTGGAAGGCAAGAAGGTCAAAGCCCTGGATACGGTTGTCTGGCCAACCGAGATTGAAGAACTGATGGTCAAAGGCGGCGGTTGGGACGATGAGGCCGTAGCTTGCCGCGTTGCCTCGAAGATGGCCAGTGCAGAAGAGGATTGGAAAGACGAAGATCCCAACGTTCCACTCAGCCCATGGTGGTTCACCAGCTATCCTTCGACCTGCGTTGGTTTTCGTGTGATTCGTCCGCTGCACGAAGTGAGCAAGAAGGATTCGGTCAAATTCTACAGCCCCAACATCGAGTTCCTGAATCTCGATGTCGGTGACCGCCTGCTGGAAGGCCGCGGTATTCTGGGTCTGGTCGATCCGGAACTTCCCGCCGCCTTGAAGAAGTCGGAGTAGTCGTCTGATCGGCAATCAGTATTTGAACTGGTTGACCAAGTCGTACAACGTAGTGGCCAGGCCCGAGAGATCGCGCCCGGCCGCTGTCGTTTGGTCGGCACTGCCAGCGGTTTGCTTCGATTGTTGATCGACCAGCACAATGTTCTGGGCGATTTCGCTACTGGCGGTTGCCGTTTCGCTCAGCCCCGTCGAAACGGCCTCGGCAGCCGTTGCCGACTGGTTGACGTTGGTCGCCACCTCGGCGATCGTGGCGCTTTGCGCCTCCATCGAGGCAGCAATTCCTTGCGAGAACTGGTTGATATCTTCGATGGTGTCCGCCATGTTGCGAATTGCTTTCACGGCATGGGCGGTCGAGCCTTGAATCTCTTCGATACGCGCTCGAATATCCTCAGTCGCATCGGCAGTCTGGCGGGCCAGGTCTTTCACCTCATTGGCCACCACGCCGAATCCCTTGCCTGCTTCGCCAGCACGAGCTGCTTCGATCGTCGCGTTCAAAGCCAACAGGTTCGTTTGCTCGGCGATCTCTTGAATGGTGAAGGTCACCTTGCCTATCGACTCGGCCAGTGTGTCGAGGTGGCTGATACGTTGGTTACCCTCTTCGGCAACCTGGGTGGCATTTCGCGCCACCGCAGCTGCTTCGTTCGCATTGTTGGCAACCTCACTGTTGCTTTGACTGATGATGGCAGCCGCATTGGCAACCTTGCGAATCCGCTGCGTCATCTCCTCGGTCTGACCTGCCATGCGGGTGATGTTGAGTGACATCTGCTCCGACGCCGCAGCAACTGCCTCAGATAGTTTTGTCGACCCAGCTGCCCCGGACGCCAATTCGGTTGCCGTATGCCGAAGCGAATTCGAGGACTCGGCCAGCGTCGCGGCGTTCTCGGCGATCTTGGTGACAATGCTTCGAACCTTGGCGCAGAACTCGTTGAAATACGAAGCCAGTTCGCCCAACTCGTCCTGACAATTGACTTCCAGAGTCTTCGTCAAGTCGCCATCTCCCTGGGCAATATCACGCAGCAGATCAACTGCCTGGCGAATTGGACTTGTCACGCGTCCGGCCAGTAGCCATAACACGACAACAGCGATCATCGCCGAGCATCCCCCGATGATGATCTGCCAATACATCAGTGCATTGACCGACCTAAGGATGACATTCTTGGGAACGTCGACGACAACCATCCACTGTGCATCGGACAGCCCGAGATTGACTGGCTGAATTGCTTCCATCTCGGTTGACGCGTACCCAGAAAACCGATGGCCCGAATCGACGCGATCCAGAATCTCTTGGTAGTTGGCCATCGTTCCGCGAAGTTCCGGCTGCCTCGAGTCCGCGACGATCACGCCCCAATTGGTAATCACCTGGGTACGGCTGGCACCTTCGTAGATTTCCTTTCCTTCGACGGCTGTTTGCAGGTTTGCCAGTCGAACATCCGCACCAACGATCCCATGAAACTGATTGGCTACGACGATCGGCACCACGATCCTGGCCACCAGAATCGACTGGTTGTCCTTCTTGACGCAAATCGGATTGAGCACTAGCTCTTTCTCTTCTTCTTTAGCCTTCAGATAGAACTCGCCAATCCTTTCGCCAAACTTGCCAATCGTTTCGTCGGCATAGCCTTCCAGTGGCCTGGTAACAAACTCGCCCAACTCATCCCGATAGACGTAAGGAATGAAACGCCCGGTCTCGTCGTGGGCATCGACCCCTTCATAAGCTGCGTCCAAGTCATCAAACGCATTCGGTTCCCAGCAAGTGAACAGTCCGACAACTTCCGGGTTCTGCTTCACGATGATTTTGAGAACCCCATTGACCGATTCTCGATCGATATCCAGGGCGACCGCTTCGTCCTTAACCGAAGACAATGTCTGCCCTAGTCCGCGCACCAGGCTAAACGTTTGGTCAATCTCTCGTTTGACGCGGAAACCTTGTTCCTGAGCGACACCTTGGATCTGTTGTTCTGCCGTTTTTGTCGCAGTCAAACGAAGCTTATAGGCCGAGTAGGCAACGACGATGCCGATCGTCGTCAACAAGCAGATGCCTGCCCAAAGCGTGAAACGAGTTTGGATTGTTTGATTGCCCATTGGCCTGCCCCACCAACCAAGAGAGTAAGAATAAGAAAGTGCTACCGCCGCAAATGTCTAGTTCTCCAGAGGCACCACTTTGCCGCCTCGGAATATGGTCAGATAGATCTCGTCCATTCCCTGATGATCATCCTGGCCGTAGTGCAGCGTCATTCCTCCCAGGTCAATATCGCCCGCCGAACCAACCGCGTCCAGAAACGCTTCTCGCGTTAATTCTCCATCGACTCGTTTCGTGATTTCATGAAACAGCTTACCGGCCAGGTAACCTTCCAGACTGACGAAGCCAATTTGGTCTTGCTTGCCAATCGCCTGCATCGCCTTATGGAACTCGGCTACCACCGGAATCGTTTCGTCCCACGGAGAAGGCACCACCTGTGAAACGATGCACCCTTCGCTTTCGGCACCCAGGTTCTTCAGCAAAGCCGCCGTGCCGACAAACGAGATGTTGCACATCACCGTATCCTTCAGCTCCGGCTCCTTCCGGGCCGCCTTGATGAACATGGCGCAGGGGACGTTTGCTCCGACCATGATCACTGCATCTGGCTTGCCAGCAGCAACGGTGCGTATACCGGTGGCAACGGCAACCGTGTTTCGTTCGTAAGTCCCGGTCGAAACCAACGAGAGCCCGCGCCGTTTGAGCGCTTGCTCAATCCCAGCCAGACCAGCCTGGCCATACGCGTCGTCTTGGTAGAAACAGGCAATCCGATCGAGCTTCTTTTGATCGACGAGGTACTCGGCCAGCGTTTCCATCTCTTGGAAATAGCTACCGCGCAGATTAACCACGTATCGCTTGAAAGGATTTCGTAGAAACTCGGCACCAGTAAAAGGAGCCAAGAAAGGTACTTGGTTTTTCTCGCAAATCGGTACGGCTACCTTGGCAGTCGGAGTCCCAACACCGCCGATCATCAAAAACACCTTTTGCTTTTCGGTCAGCATCTTGGTCACCAACTGACATTTCTTCGGCTCGTAGCCATCGTTGATCGTCGTCAGTTTGACCTTACGGCCATCGATACCACCGCGGTTATTCAGCTGCTCGAAATAGGCCTGGAGCCCAGCTTCCATTCCCAGGCCAAGCGCTTCGGCCGGCCCCTTGGTGGCACACGATTGACCGAGGTGAATCTCCTGGTCGGTAACACCGTCGACTGCCAAGAGATGGCTGGCCGAAATCAACAGCACAGAAAAACTAATCAGAGAGCACAACATACGCATGGAAACTGCCCCTTCAACATCCAAATTCAAAACGTGGAAACCGCGGTTCCACAAGCGATCGCCCAACTATAGAACGAGATCATCGTTGATTTTTTCAGCAGGGCGGCGAGCATCTCTTAGCCAGCTTAGTAGTCTTACCGACTCGTTCGCTCTGTTACGTCTGAGTCGATTAATAGGCAATCAAGGCGGCCATAAAGGGCAGATTTAACTAGTCGAAGGGGTTATTTGACTCGGCAATCCGTACCGCTCAGAATAGAGTTCCACGGGTATCTGGCCCATTCCAGACGCCTTATGCGCAACGTCCTTGTTGCCTTTTCTCGGTTCCGCTTTGATCCTTCCTCCCTCCGCCAGGAGACCTCCATGACCGCGATATTTCGAAACCTCTTTTTCTCACTCATGGTCGGCCTGATCGGACTGAGCAACTTCGCCGCCCCAGCGAGTGCCGCCGACGATCCGACAACCAAGAAGCCGAACATCTTATTCATCATGGCCGATGACCATGCCTTCCAGGCGATTTCGGCTTACCCTGGGGCCATCAACAAGACACCCAATATCGATCGCATTGCCAAAGAAGGCATGCGTTTCAATCATGCGTATGTCACCAACAGCATCTGCGGTCCGTCGCGGGCCGTGAACCTGACCGGCAAGTACAGCCACCTGAATGGTTTCTATGACAACCGCAGCCGCTTTGACAGCTCTCAATTGACCTACCCGAAGCTGCTCCAAAAGGCAGGCTACCAAACGGCGATGGTCGGCAAGTGGCACCTGGTGAGCGATCCGACCGGCTTTGACTATTGGAACGTGCTTCGCGGCCAAGGTCCTTACTACAACCCAGGCATGCTGACCTCGGAGGGCCCGAAGAAGTACGAAGGCTACACCACCGATATCATTACCGATATCGCGCTTGATTGGCTGAAGAACAAACGCGACCCAAGCAAACCGTTCCTGCTTTGCTACCAGCACAAGGCGCCGCATCGCAACTGGATGCCGGGACCAAAGTACCTGAACAAGTACGACGACATCGAATTCCCTGAACCGGAAACTCTTTTCGATGAGTACACCGGCCGGGCATCGGGCGCGAAGAATCAGGACATGATGATCGCCAAGACCATGAATGCGACCGACCTGAAGCTGAATAAGCCACGTGGATTGACTCCCGAACAATTGAAAGTCTGGGAAGCCGCTTACGGCCCGAAGAACAAGGCCTTCGAAGAAGCGAACCTGAAGGGTGACGCCCTGGTGCGTTGGAAGTTCCAACGCTACATCAAGGACTACCTTCGCTGCATCGACTCGGTCGACGAAAACGTCGGCCGCGTACTCGATTACCTGGATGAAGAAGGCCTGACCGATAACACGCTGGTGGTCTACACCGCAGACCAGGGCTTTTACCTGGGCGAACATGGTTGGTTCGACAAACGTTGGATGTACGAAGAATCGTTCCGCACGCCGCTCTTGGTTCGTTGGCCAGGCCACGTCAAACCAGGCACCGTCAGCAACGCAGTAGTCGCCAATCTCGACAACGCTGAAACCTTCCTGGCAGCAGCCGGCGTACCGATCCCGGATGAAATGCAGGGCCTAAGCATGCTGCCAATTTTGGAAGGAGACGGAACCGCTCCGAAAGATTGGCGCGAAGCGCTCTACTATCACTACTACGAAAACCCCGGCGCACACAACGTGCCGCGGCACTACGGCGTGTTTGATGGTCGCTACAAGCTGATCTATTACTACCGCTTGAATGAGTGGGAGTTGTTCGATCTTGAAAAAGACCCGCAAGAGATGCACAGCGTCTACGGCGATCCAGCCTATGCCAAGGTTCAGGCTCGGATGGAAAAGCTGCTGGAAAAGAATCGCGAGAAGTACAAGGACGATACTCCCAGGGCCGGCGGCAAATACTGATTGGCTCGTTTCTCTCTTAGCGCGCACAAAAAAGCCTGGCTGGGTTACCCCAACCAGGCTTTTTGTTTTTTCTAGCGGCAATCGCTGGGCTTAGTTAGCAACCAGACGACGGCGAGCCGGAACGTAGGTCATGGTTTCCGAAGGAACCGGAGCTGGCGGCATGACGTCAGCTTCGGTCGGAGTACCAGCGGCAGCCGGGGCAACGCCACAGCCGCAGCTGTCGCCGCAACCGGTGTCACAACCGCAGCTGCTTCCGCAACCGTGGCTCTTGTGGCAGCACAAACCTGGGAAGCAGAACAGACGATTGATAGCGTCTTTCAGCGGGGTGCAGCTCGACTTGCAACCGCACTTAGGAGCGAAGATGCTGCAATGCTTCTTGCAGCACGATCCGCAACCGCCGCACGAAGGAGCACCGCAGGTAGCTTCAGGAGCACCGCAGCCGCAAGCTTCAGGGGCAGCACACGAAGCTTCAGGAGCACCACAACCGCAAGCGGAAGGAGCACAGCAGGTAGCTTCCGGAGCAGCACAGGAAGGTTCAGCAGCACAGCAGCTGGTGTGGCAGCAGCTCTTCTTGCAGCAGAACAGGTTTTCCAGTGCGTCCCGCAGCGGAGTGCAACGCTTCTTGCAGCACGAACCGCAACCACCGCAAGCGGCAGGAGCAGCACAGGTAGCTTCAGGAGCTCCACAACCGCAAGCTTCAGGAGCACAGCAGGTTGGTTCCGGAGCACAGCAAGTTGCGGCGGCCGGAGCACAACAGGTCGGTTTGGGCATGCAGCAACGCGGTGTAGGCGAGCAGCATTTCGGGGTTTGACAGCAGGACGTATCGCAACCGCAGCCGGTTCCCAGCATTTGGTTCAAGAGTCCTGCGGCATTTGCCTGGCTACACACGAAGGCGAGCACCAGCGTTGCCAAGAGAGTGTTCAATTTCATCGAGTCATTTCTCCTTCTGAGTGGTGGACTCCCAGATCCCGAGTTCTTTGCCTTCAGGCCGGCGCTCTCGTGAACAATCACGGTATGCGACTACCACGCCGCGATTGCTCGCACCCATGAGGCTGCCCATTTGGCGGGTTGGACAACAAAGCCTCAAGAGATTGAGCGTGTAGTCGAACCTGTTGAACAAAGTCTTCGAATCTCTGTGATCACCACAGTCCTCTGCCGAACTTCCGTCGAGCCAATCCTTGACCCGAAAGTTCCCCATCGAAAATGCGGCAGCCCCTCGTGATCCGCCAGAGGGAATTCCATTTGTAGACACCTCGTGCAGGTATGTCTGACTGTCGGTATCGGCGGAATGACAAGGCTGGCTTGATTACTCGGAACCAATTTCAGCTACTTGGTTTACATCTTCGATTGGATGAACTTTGCCCAACACGAAAGACAGGCAAACCTTGACGATTATGCGACCCCGGCCGATGCCCAAGCTGCCTCAAAATCGCATCAAGCCTTGCCGAATCACTACAGATTAACAGCCTGCTATCAGTGGCCCCTCAATGTCGTGGCGGGTAGAATATGCGGAAACGCGCACTCCAATTTTTCGATCTGCCAATAGTTTGACGGTAATGCCATGACCCCCAACCCAACTACTAAGGGCTATGAACTGGTCGACTTTTCCATGATTCCTGGCGTACCGTGCCCGTGCGGTACGGCCCGTCGTGGATTGGCTGACGTTGAAGACTATCCTGGCACGATTCACGTCACCGAAATCTCGACCGACGCGAAAGTCCACTACCACAAAACATTGACCGAGACCTACTTCTTTCTGGAATGTGGCGAGGATGCCCAAATGGAACTGGACAGCCAACGGATCGCCGTTCACTCAGGAATGTGCATCATGATTCGCCCCGGCACCCGGCATAGGGCTCTCGGAAAGATGAAGATTTTGAACATCGTCTATCCAAAATTCGACCCGGAAGACGAGTGGTTCGATTAAACTCGAACTACAGAACACCGAAAAAAACCGCATAATCCGGCTTTCCTGCGCCCTGATCGACCTCCTCCCTGACCTGCCTGCCAACCCTCCGAAACGCTAGCCCCGGCATTTATTTCCCCCATCACCAGGGCTGTGCAATCGGGAGATTCCTTGCATAGTCGTTTAAACAGGTATAAGCTTGAAGCTGCGATTCGACACTCCCTCCCAATGATGTAGAGATCTCTATGTTCAGGCTCAAAGCACCTCAGCAATTCCCAACATCTGCCTCGGCGGCGTTGGTTCTCGCTCTATCTCTGTTGGTCGTCTCCTTCGGCTGTACGCCGCCCCCCTCGGGACGTCCTTCGCATAGCAATACCACGCTCAACAGCCCAGCTACCACGACCACTCCAGCAGCCAGCACGCCCACCACGGAAGAAGCTGCCGACCCAACGGCTGAAACCAAGCCCGCCGAGGAAATGAAACCGGCGGAAACCCCGGAAACCAAGCCAGCAGAAGAAGCAAAGCCAACAGAAAAAGCCAAACCGGCCGAGCCCGCCAAACCTGCGGAAGAAGTGAAGCCTGCTGAAGAAACCAAGCCAGCCGAACCTGCAATGAAACCGGAGGCCACCAAACCTGCGGAAGCGAAACCTGAGGAAGCAAAGCCAGCTTCGACCGACACGGCCGATGCGAATGTCCCTGCCGAAAAGCCGGAAATGACCAAGCCAGCCGAGAAAGAGACTCCGGCAGAACAGCCAGTCGCCGAAGTTGCTTCGGCCAAGAAGACCACCACCGCAGCGTCAGCAGCCGCTGGTCAGGCCGATCCGCAAGATTGGCTCTACTGGCGTGGTCCTGAGTTCAACGGCATCAGCCGTGCAACCGGGTTGCCCGATAGCTGGAATCCAGAAGGCGGCGAAGGCAGCAACGTCCTGTGGAAACGCGACGACCTGGGTACCCGGAGCACCCCCGTCGTGATGAACGGCAAGCTGTATGTTCTTTGCTCGGCCGAACAAGGCACCCCGCGCGAAGGAGAACGAGTCGTTTGCGTCGATGCCAAAACCGGTGAAACGATCTGGGAAAACCGCTTCAACGTTTACCTCTCGGACGTTCCGGTCGAACGTGTCGGCTGGTCGGCGGTCACCTGCGATCCAGAAACCAACACCGTCTTCGCCCTGGGCGTTTGCGGTCATTATCAATGTATTGATGCCGACACAGGCAAAACGGTCTGGATGCACAAGATGCACGAAGAGTTTGGTTTGCTGACGACCTACGGCGGTCGAACCAACTTTCCGATCGTATACGAAGACCTGGTGATCATCAGCGGGATCGTCATTGGCTGGGGCGACATGGCCAAGCCGGCTCACCGCTTCCTCGGCATGGACAAGCGAACCGGCGAAGTGGTCTGGTTCACCGAAACGACCCCTTTGCCGTTCGACACGACCTACAGTGCTCCCAGCATCAAGATCGTTAATGGAATTCCTCAATACGTCGTTGGTGCCGGTGACGGCAAGATCTGGAGCATGCAGCCGCGCACTGGCGAGCACAACTGGAGCTTCTCCTTCGCGGCTCGCGGCCTTTACGGCACGCCGATCATCGAAGGCGATACGGTCTTCATGGCTCAGGGCGAAGAGAACGTGAAGCCGAAACTGGTCGACGGCAAGATCGTGATCGACGTCGATAACACGATGGGTGCCGTGGTCTCGGTCGACGCGACCAAGAGTGGCGACATCTCAATCAGCGGACAAAACTGGAAGGTCGTCGAGTTGAACGGCAACCGCAGTGCACCACTGTATGTCAACGGCAAGCTGTACGTGATCGACGACCGGGCTAAGTTGTTCGTGCTCGATCCAAAGACCGGTGAAGAGTTGTTCAGGAAGACTCCGCTGGGAACCAAGATGTTCGCCTCGCCGCTATACGCCGATGGCAAGATCTACACGATCACCGAAAACGGACGCTACTACGTTCTGGGCGTCAAAGAAGATGGCGAAGTTGAAATCCTGACCAAGGGTCGCCTTAAAGACGGAGCTGCCATTGGCTCGCCGATCTGTGCTCAAGGCCTGCTTTACTTCCCCACCACCGCCGCCCTCTACTGCGTTGGCAACGAAGCAAATAAGACCGGCTTCAGTGGATTGCCACCGCAACCGGCTGAAGATCCTGTTTCGGAAGATCCAAAGCCGGCTCACGTTCAAGTGATTCCCGCCGAAGATCTGATCTACCCCGGCGATAAGATCGACTACCGCGTCAAGCTGTTCAACTCGCGTGGACAGTTCCTGAAGGATGTTGATTCGGCTCAGTTCAGCGTCGAAGGCCCTGCCACGATCGACGAGAAGGGCGAACTGGTCGCCAACAAAGACGCCGGTCACGCTCCGGCCTACGTCTCGGCCAAGGTCGACGATCTGACCGGCAAGGCCCGCGTCCGCATCGTCCCGCCGCTGCCGTGGGCATTCGACTTCGAGAACATCAACATCAACGAAAAAACCGGCAAGGGTGAACCACCGATTACCTGGGTGGGTGCTCGTTACCGACACGTCGTTCGTGATGTCGACGGCAACAAGGTGATGGTCAAAATCACCACCATTCCCAAGGGTACCCGCAGCCAGTCGTGGATGGGTCATTCCGATCTGCACGACTACACGATCGAAGCCGACGTGATGGCTCACGAGAAGGAAGGGCAACTTCCCGATATCGGCCTGATCGCCCAAGGCTACGAGTTCATCCTGATGGGCAACGAATCGAAAGCCAAAGCAATGACCTGGATCACCCAGCAGCGCATCGCCCAGGGCGTCGATTTCAAGCTGGAACCGGAAGTCTGGTACCACATGAAACTGAAGGTCTCCAACCAGGAAGACGGCACCGCCAAAGCCCAGGGTAAAGTCTGGAAGAAGGACCAGGCGGAACCGGAAGACTGGACCGTCGAGATCGTTGACGAAGTCCCCAACACCACTGGTAGTCCAGGTCTGTTTGGCAACGCCAAAACGGGTGAAATCTACCTGGACAATATCAAGGTGACTCCGAATAGTTAACTAGCGGATTCCCCCCTGAATTTCCTCCCCCTTTAGATATTGTTACGAGCATCAATTCCATGAAATCGACGTATGCGTACTTCGCGATCGCAGGCTCGGCCCTGGTCGGCATGACGATCGCAGGCCTGCTTCCCGATCAAAAGGCGAATGCCGAAGAAGCCCAGGCCGTTGCCAAGACCGACACGGCTAAGCCCGATTCGCCTAAGGACTGGCGACAATGGGGCGGCAGTTCGGCACGTAATAACACGCCGGACGCCAAAAACGTTCCCACCACGTGGGATGTCGGCGGTTTCGACCGTTCGACCGGTGCGTGGGAGAAGGAGAATTCGGTCAACATCAAATGGGTCGCTCCGCTGGGCAGCCAGTCGTACGGCAACCCGGTTGTCTGCAACGGCAAGATCTTCGTGGGCACCAACAACGGCGGCGGCTACATTGATCGCTACCCGTCGAAGGTCGACCTCGGCTGCCTGCTTTGCTTCGACGAGAAGACCGGCGAACTGCTGTGGCAACACTCGAGCGAAAAACTGCCGACAGGCCGTGTGCACGACTGGCCGCTGCAAGGTATCTGTAGCGCCGTCTACGCCGAAGGGAACAAGCTTTGGTTTGTGACTAGCCGCGGCGAGGTTCGCTGCCTTGATGCCGAAGGCTTCCGCGATGGCGAAAACGACGGTCCTGTCACCAACGAAGAATTCACCGGTGACAAGGAAGCCGACGTCATTTGGATCTACGACATGATGAAGGAACTGGGCGTTTCGCAGCACAACATGTGCAACTGCTCGGTCACCGCCCTGGGCGACATCTTGTTCGTCAACACTTCCAACGGCGTCGACGAATCGCACATCGTGATTCCTTCGACCGAAGCTCCCAGCTTCATCGCCATGGATAAGAACACCGGCGAAGTCCTCTGGACCGACAAGTCGCCAGGCTCGAATATTCTGCACGGCCAGTGGTCGAGCCCAACCGTGGCAACCCTGGGCGACGTGCCGCAAGTGCTGTTCGCCGGTGGCGACGGCTGGCTTTACTCGTTCAAGGCCGACAAGGGCAAAGATGGAAAGCCGGAACTGCTCTGGAAGTTTGATGCCAACCCGAAGACCTCGAAGTGGGTTCTGGGTGGTCGCGGTACCCGCAATAACATCATCGCCACCCCGGTCGTTTACAACGACCACGTCTATGTTGCCGTCGGCCAAGACCCGGAACATGGCGAAGGGGAAGGTCACCTCTGGTGCATCGACCCCACCAAACGCGGCGACGTGAGCGCTGAGCTGGCCATGAAGATCGAAGGCAGCCAGCGCGTGCCGATTAAGCATCAGCGTATTCAGGCGGTGGTAGAAGAAGATGGCCAAGTCGCTGTCCCCAACCCGAACAGCGCGGTCGTCTGGCACTATTCCACCTTCGACCAGAACGGCAACGGCAAGATCGACTTCGAAGAAACGATGCACCGCAGCATCGGCACAACGACCATCAAAGACGATCTGCTCTACATCGCCGACTTCAGCGGTCTGCTGCACTGCCTGGACGCCAAGACCGGCAAGCCGCACTGGACCTACGATATGTTCGCCGCCGCTTGGGGTTCGGCCCTGATCGCCGACGGTCATGTTTACATCGGTGACGAAGATGGCGACGTCGCGGTCTTCAAGCTCTCGGGCAACCCGGACGATGCCGAACCGATCGAAGAGATCAACATGGGCAACTCGGTCTATTCAACCCCGATCGTTGCTAACGGCGTGCTGTACATTGCGAACAAGACGCATCTGTTCGCGATTGAAGTCCCCAAAGCAGACAAGTAACCTTGTCGCTGACAAAAGCATCCAAAAGCGCGGGAGAGCACACGGCCCTCCCGCGTTTTTTTGTCGCCAAATTCAATCTCAAAGAACCAGACCCATGCCGAAACAAGTTCTCGACGTCGGAAACTGCGGATACGATCACAACTCGGTCAAAAGCCTGATCGAAGGCAACTTCGACGCCAAGGTCGCCCAGGCACACGGATATTCCGACACCCTGAAGAAGCTGCGCGAACATTCTTTCGATCTGGTGGTCATTAACCGTAAGCTCGACGATGATTACTCCTGCGGGATCGAGCTTTTGAAACAGATCAAGGCGGACGACCAACTTCGGCGAATCCCCGTCATGCTGCTGTCAAACCACGAGGACGCCCAAGCCGCGGCCGAAGCGGCAGGTGCCGTCCCTGGGTTTGGCAAGCGGGCCTTGGGCGCGGAAACCACCTTGCAGAAGTTGGAACCATTCCTGGGATAACGCGATGCCCGAGATTACCTGGCAAGACTTCGAAGCGGTCGAACTCCGCGTCGGTACGATTGTCCAAGCAGAAGAGTTTCCGGAAGCCCGCCGGCCCGCGTACAAACTTCAAATCGACTTTGGCGAGCCGCTTGGCATCAAAAAATCGAGCGCTCAAATCACGCAGCTCTACACGCGTGAAGAACTGGTCGGCAAACAGATCATCGCCGTGACCAACTTCCCGCCCAAGCAAATCGGACCCATCCGCAGCGAAGTGCTGGTCACCGGATTCTACAGCGAAGATGGCGCCGTCACGCTGGCCGTTCCGGATAAGCCGACTGCCAACGGCAATCGCCTGGCCTGATCACTTTCTCATCGATCAGGCCAATTTGCTACTTCATAATCTGCTGCGAAATGCAGTGGAATGCCCCCAGCCCCCAAACCAGGTCGAGCGCATCGATCGGCACCATCTTTCGCTGCGGGAAGCATTGCTGCAGGATGTCGCACGCTTTCTCGTCGGCGTCATCCCGAAACTGCGGCACCAGGACAATCTCGTTGGCGATATAAAAGTTGCAGTAGCTGGCCGGCAGTCTTTGATTGTCTTGATACTTGGCCTGCGGCATCGGCAACGGAATCACGGTGAGCGGCTGGCCGTTTTGATCGGTCATCTTCTGCAGGTCGCGGAAGTTTTTCTGCAAGGCCTCGTAGTTCTCATCGCTGGTATTCTCTTCGTACGCGGCCAGCACCGTCGTGGGGCTCACGAAGCGAGCCAGCTCGTCGATGTGCCCATCGGTGTCGTCCCCGGCGATTCCATGATGCAGCCACAAAATCTTGTCGGCGCACAAATAGTCACACAAGTAAGCTTCGGTCTCTGCCTGGGAGAGATGCGGATTGCGATTCGGATTCAATAGGCACTCGGTTGTGCTCAGAATCAGCCCGGCACCGTTGCCATCGACCGCGCCCCCTTCCATGACGATGCCCGGTTGAAAGCGGCCGAAGCCGAGTTTCTCGGCCAGGCGCGACGGCACGGCATCGTCGTTTTCCCACGGCGGATACTTGCCGCCCCAGGCGTTGTAGTTCCAGTCAATCGCCATCCAGGGCTTGCCTTGCGGCGCGTGCAAAAAACTTGGCCCATGATCGCGAGCCCAGGCATCGTTGGTTTGGATCGCATACAGCGAGACATTCGGCAGATGTCCCACCATGTCTTCGGCCTGGGTAAGTACCTCGCCCGCGGCCGCCAGAATGTAGACATCTTCGACTTCGCTCAGCGCGGTGACCAACTGCTTGTAAACGCCGGGGATTGGCTCGAACTTGCCAGGCCACGAATCGCGATTGTGCGGCCAAGACAGCAGCGTTCCGACGTGCGGCTCCCACTCGGCTGGCCAGCGATAGCCTTGTTGCTTGGGCGTTTGCCGATCGATCATGAGGTGATATCCCCATCGATGAATCGCTTGGTCAGCCCGCTGTAAGCATCGATGCGGCGATCACGCAGGAAGGGCCAATGCGTGCGGGAAAAGTCGATCTGGGCCAGGTTGCACTCGACAATCAAAATCTCTTCCTGATCGTGCGAGGCAACTTCCAATAGCTTGCCGGTTGGATCGACGACGAACGAATGCCCCCAGAACTCGATGTTCTCTTCGATTCCTACCCGATTGGGCGCGACGACGAAGACGCCGTTGGCGATCGCATGGCTCCGCATCATCGTTTCCCAAGCCGAAACTTGGGCCGGGCCGTACTCTTCCTTTTCAGGATGCAGCCAACCGATCGCGGTCGGATAGACCAGGATCTGAGCGCCGGTCAGCGCCGTCAGCCGAGCCGCTTCAGGGAACCATTGATCCCAACAGATACAAACACCAACGCGGCCGAACTTCGTGTCGAACGTCCGGAAGCCGACGTCGCCTGGGGTGAAATAAAACTTCTCGTAGTAGTGCGGATCGTCGGGGATGTGCATCTTGCGGTAGATCCCGAGGAAGGCCCCATCGGCGTCGAACACGGCGGCCGTGTTGTGATAGACTCCTTCGGCCCGCTTCTCGAACAACGACGCCACGACCACCACGCCATTCTCTTTAGCGGCAGCTTGAATGCGCTCGCTGGTTGGGCCGGGGATCGGCTCGGCGAGTTGAAACTGCAAGTGATCTTCTTCCTGGCAGAAGTACAAGCCAGGAAACAGTTCCTGCAGGCAAACGATGTTGGCTCCCATTCGGGCAGCCTCGGCGATCTTTTCAATCGCTTTGGCAACGTTCTCTTCTTTGCGGCTGCTGCAGGTCATTTGCACCACGGCCACGTTGACCTTTTCAGGCTTGCTCATATTTCCAACGACTTCAAATTCAAAGCGGGACGGGTGGGATGCGAACTGGCAAAATGGTACCTTTTCCCCTATGGACAGAAAACCACCACAGGGACTCTTCATTACCGGAAATAATACGGAAGTCGGCAAGACCCATGTCGCCGGAATGATCGCTGCCGCGCTGACTTCTTCCGGTAAACGTGTTGGCGTCTACAAACCGGCTGCCAGCGGCCTGATCGAGCGCGACGGGAAATGGGTCTCGATGGACGCCATACTGCTCCGGCAAAGCTCAGGAGCGATCTGGGAGCTCGACAAGGTCTGTCCGCAAACCTTCCATGCGCCGCTGGCGCCACACCTGGCAGCGCGTGCTGAAGGAAAAGAGCTCGATCCTCACTTACTGCGCTCCGGTTTGGAATACTGGAAAGAGAATCTTGAAAGCGGCCAGTGCGATGTCGTTCTGGTCGAAGGGGCAGGCGGGCTGATGTCGCCGATGTCGGACGAAGACTACGTGGCCGACTTGGCCAAAGAGTTTGGCTTTCCGCTCTTGGTGGTCGCAGCTAATCGGCTGGGGGTGATCAACGAAACGCTGCAAACGTTGATCACGGCGAAAAGCTGGGGGCTTTCCGTCGCCGGCGTCGTGCTGAACGACGTTTCGGAAAACATTGATGACGCGAGCCGAGCTAGCAATCTGCGGGAACTGCAATCCCGCTGCGACGCCCCGATCGTGGCCCACACTGCTTACGGCGCAAAGCAATTTGCAGAGCCGGTCGATTGGCTCGCACTGGCATCTTCGGCCCGGATGTAGCAGCATGCCAAAGTCCGCAGAAACCGGGCTGCAGGCATAAATTTCGGAAAAAATCGCTTCTTCGCGAATCGGGATGCCTGGATGGTTCGTCTCCCCAGGCGAGCTCACACCGATCGCCCAACGAACCAAACTAATCCGAAAATCCGAACTGTGTGGATCAATTCAATGAAAAAGACATGGATTCTTACGCCGCTGCTACTTGGCGTCGCCCTGCTGGGCTGTACCCAGGAATCAAAACCGACGGCGTATCAAACAACGGACGATGTTCAGATCACCTCTGACACCGAACATGGCCAGGTCGTCGACGAAAAACTCCTCAGCCAACCACTTCAGGCCACTCCGGAAGGGGAAAGAGCGGAAGAGATCGTGCTCGAAGAATTTGAGCCGCTCGACAAATCGAATATGGAATTCGATATCCCCGCGCAATCGCAGAGCCAACAAGGTGGTCAGGGACCGGGTCGAGACGCCGGCTATAAAAGCCCTGGTGGGGGCAAGAACAACTCGGCGCCAGGTATGGAGGGAGCCAGCTCGAGCCTCTCGCGTGCGAAAGATGACGCGAAAAATGGGCAAAAGGCGATGGGATCATCAGGTGCAGCCGATCACCCTTTTTCCGGGGAAGCTTCCGAAGCAGCCATGCCCGGCAGGTATGCCGGAGCAAGTAAGGCCGAAAAGCCGGTCTCCACAGCACAACCCGTAGCCGATACATTGCCTGCCATCACCGCTCCGGCGGAACAGCCAGCGAACGTCGCGGGCGGCATGACGGGACCTGTTCCCGCGGCCGAACCGAAACCAACTGCTGCTCCGCTGGGCGATATCGCGGTAATCGATCATCTGAAAGAAGCTAAGAAAGCTCCGGAACAGCGTCGTCTCGGCGAAATGGCCAAGCAGTCCGAGATGAACAAGCGGCTTCCTGAGTCGGAGCGAGCTCGCCAGTTGGGACTCAACGTGAACGACCCCAAGCCAGGCGACGGGGTCGGACCAGGAGAAGGGGGCGACAAGTTTGAGCCGATCGAAGACAACAACTTCATCACCGTAGCTGACCAACCGCTGTCGACCTTCTCGATCGACGTCGATACGGCCAGCTACTCGAAGATTCGTTCTTACCTAAACCAGTTCAACCAGCTGCCGCCGCGTGATGCGGTTCGCGTGGAAGAACTAGTCAACTACTTCACCTACGACTACGCCCAGCCAACTGACGAGCACCCCTTCGCGGCGAATGTCGAAGTAGCCAGTTGCCCTTGGAACAGCGCCAACCGCCTGGTTCGTGTCGGTATCAAAGGGAAAGAGATCGACGTCAACGAGCGGCCTGCCAGTAACATCGTCTTCCTGCTGGACGTCTCCGGCTCGATGAACTCTCCCAACAAGCTTCCGCTGCTGAAAAAAGGCATGAAGATGTTGGTTGACCAGCTAACCGAAAACGACAAGGTCTCGATCGTCGTTTACGCCGGTGCTGCTGGTGTGGTCCTCGATCCGACCTACGGTTACGAAAAGGCCGAGATTCTGAAGGCTCTTGATCGACTGCAAGCAGGCGGTTCGACCAACGGCGGCCAGGGAATCAAGCTGGCCTACAAGATGGCGACCGATAACTTCATTCAAGGCGGAACCAACCGCGTGATCCTCTGCACCGACGGCGATTTCAACGTCGGCGAAACGAGCACCGGAGGTTTGGTTGGCCTGGCTGCCGAACAAGCCAAGAAGAATATCTACCTGAGCATCCTCGGTTTCGGGATCGGTAACCACAACGACTCGATGCTGGAACAGCTTTCCAACAAGGCGAACGGCAACTATGCGTTCATCGACAACGAGAAGGAAGCCAAGAAGGTTCTCGTCGAACAGATGAGCGGCACGCTGCTCACGATCGCCAAGGACGTAAAGATTCAGATCGAATTCAACCCGAAGAAGGTTGCTTCGTATCGCCTGGTCGGTTACGAAAACCGTTTGCTCGCCGCCCAGGACTTCAACGACGACAAGAAGGACGCCGGCGAAATCGGAGCTGGCCACACGGTCACCGCGTTCTACGAAGTGATCCCGGCCGGTACCAAGAACGAAGAAGCGGCGACGGAGCCGAAGGTCGATGACCTGAAGTACCAGACCAAGCCGAAGACCACCAAGGCGGCCAACTCGGACGAGCTGATGACCTTGAAGCTGCGTTACAAGCAGCCTGAAGAAGACGTCAGCACGCTGATGACCTACCCAGTGATCGACGAAGGCCATCGCTTCAACCAGGCCACCGGCGACTTCCAGTTCGCCACGGCGGTTGCCATGTTCGGCTTGAAGCTGCGAGGCAACAAGTTCCAGGACGAAATCAACTACGCCGAAATCGAAGAACTGGTCTCCTCGAACCTCAAAGGCCCAGGAGCTTCATACCGCGAAGAGTTCCTCGACCTCGTTCGTAAGGTCGATAGCATTCAGAAGTAGTACCCTAAGGATTGGGTAAGGCATGACAGCCAGGAGAGTTCAACTCTCCTGGCTGTCTCTATTTCGAATCGGTGCGTCTTATTCGGCAGGCTTAAGCACGTACCACGATGGAAACGCGTGCTCCACGACCTGCGGATCTTCATGAGTCGTGTTCAACTTCAGACCGAGCCGCGCCGTGAAATGATCGACCACTTCAATCGTCTTGGGCCAGTGCGGGTGATAGTCGTGACCGGCGAAGATGCCGCCTGGCTTCAGTTTGTTCCACCAGGTAATCAACGTCTCGACACCATCCTGGCCCAGATGGGCGTAGCCATCCAGGAAGATGAAATCGAAGATCGACTCGTCGAAGATTTCGCTCGCTTCTTCGAATGTCATCCGCAAAACGCAGCTTCGTAGTCCATGCTGCGAAAGAAGGTGATGAGCGGCGATCGCTTCGACGTCGTCGTGATGGTCCGACCAACGATCGACCGAAAAGAGTATCCGCAGATCGCTTTGCTCGAGCAAATGCTTGGAATAGGTCCCTTGCGCGACCCCCAGCTCCAGGCCAAAGCCATTGAGCCCCAATTGTCGGAGAAGTTGGGGAAATTGGTCTCTAGATTGAAGCTCGCCAAACTCGACCGGTGTTCTATCAATTACCACCGGCTTCGGCTGAGGCTCTTCTTTGATTTCCGGCTGCGGAACCGGCGACACGCTCTGCTGAAATCCAGGCAACCGCTTCTTGATACTCCGCATGTACTTGCGCAAATGCCGCCAGCTCTCCTTGGAAGGATTCGCTACGTCCATGTTTTACCTCTCGATTTGATTTGGTTTGAATGTTTCTACCTCTTGGTTCTTCAAAGGACATTCCCGCTGGGTTAGGAGGGGAAACTTTCGCCCCACGGTTTAGTTCCTTAGCTTGGCCTGGATCAAGGTCGATCTGTTAAACGCGCGTAGTTTGGCGATTTACGGCAAGAGGTTTCTCGAAAAACTGAACGCTCTCTGCATGCTACCACTCGATTTCATCAAGCTCACCTTATGTGAAAAACGGTTGAACCTTCCGGGAAACCTTTTGATCCCGGTTTTTACTATCCTCAAAATACGGTTAACGCCAGCATGCTTCTTTTCGCCGCGCGTACTCTTGGAACCGGTGCGACAAACGAATGTTTCGGGGGAAACCTAGGGAGGAATTGAGATGGCTACTCGCAGAATGCTGATTCTTTTCGTGCTGGTTGAGGGAACGATCGGCTTGATGTCACCAGGCTTCGCGTTTGCCGAGGAAAAGCAATCTGAGTCAAAGCAAACGGAGCAAAAACAAACCTGGCCAGATCGTCAGCACCTTCCGCTGCCGCTGTCTCGCTTTGAAGGGAAGATTGGCAGAACGTACCAAGATTCCGTTGCCGACTGGCAGTTACCGGTCGCGGCCCCGACCGGATCACCAAATATCATCGTGGTCCTGTTGGATGATGTTGGCTTCGGTCAGACTTCGACCTTTGGCGGTTTGATTCCCACGCCCAACCTCGACAAGCTTGCTTCGGAGGGCCTCAAGTTCAACCGATTTCATACGACCGCCATTTGCGGGCCTTCGCGGGCCGCACTTCTCACCGGCCGGAATCATCATGAATGTGGCAGTGGCTTCCTGATGGAATGGGCAACCGGCTTCCCGAGTTACTCGACAATGATTCCCAAGAACACCGCCACGATCGGCGAGATCTTGCGGGACAACGGATACGCGACCTGGTGGTTCGGCAAGAACCACAACACCCCAGATTGGGAAACGACCGTTGCTGGTCCATTTGATCGCTGGCCAACCGGGATGGGGTTCGATTACTTCTACGGTTTCAACGCCGGCGAAACGCACCAGTACTATCCGGTCCTGTTTGAAAACACCACGCCGGTCGAAGCGAACAAGACGCCTGAAGAAGGCTATCACTTCATGACCGACATGACCGATCGCGCTATCGCGCGGATGAAGCTCTCGAAGTCGGTTGCCCCGGACAAACCGTTCTTCATGTACTTCGCCCCGGGAGCCATGCATGCTCCGCATCATGTGACCGCCAAGTGGCGCGAACAGTTCAAACACAAGTTCGACATGGGTTGGGACCAGTACCGCGAGATCGTCTTCAAGAACCAGCTCGAGAAAGGGATCATTCCCCCAGGCACCAAGCTAACCGATCGTCCTGATTGGGTTCCGGCCTGGGATAGCCTCAACGATGGGCAGAAGAAGGTGTATACCGCTCTGTTCGAGAACTTCGCCGGCTACTTTGCTTTCACCGATCACGAAGTAGGGCGTCTGCTCGACGCCGTGAAAGAACTGCCTGACGCAGACAACACGATGGTGATCTACATCGCCGGCGACAACGGAGCTTCGGCCGAAGGGGGCCCCGATGGCACGATGAACGAGATCATGAATCTCAACGGCATCCCCACGAACCTGGCCGACGTTGCCAGCCGGCTCGACGAACTTGGCGGTCCCGAAACGGAGCCGCATTATCCGATAGGCTGGGCCTGGGCTGGCAATACACCATTTCAATGGTGCAAACAGGTCGCTTCGCACTTGGGCGGAACGCGGAATCCGATGGTGATCACCTGGCCTGCTCGAATTAAGCACGACGACAAACCGCGTGATGCTTTCCTGCACCTGATCGACGTGGTGCCAACCATCTTGGAAGCAACGCACATTCCGATGCCGGAGACGGTCAACGGCATCCAGCAGAAACCGCTCGCCGGCAAGTCGTTCTATGCCTGCTTTACCGATCCCAGTTATGAGGGGCGCCCTGAGCAATACTTCGAAGTCTTCACCAATCGCTCGATCTATTCCGATGGCTGGAAGGCAAACGCCCAGCACACGTTGCCCTGGCGGCAAGACTTGGCCCCTGGCCATTGGGAAAATGACCGCTGGGAACTGTACCATCTCAGCGAAGATTTCAGCGAAGCGAACGACTTGGCCAGCTCGATGCCGGATAAACTGACGGAACTGAAAGCACTGTTCGATAAGGCAGCCCAGCAGCACCAGGTCTACCCGCTGGATGATCGAGGATCCGCGCGACTTGCTATCCCCAAACCAACGGCCCCTGGGTCTGATCCGAATTCTTCGACCTTCACTTATTTCGCCGGAGCGACTCGCATCCCTGAGACGGCAGCACCACCGATGAAAAATCGCTCGTGGAGCATGACTGCCGACGTCAGAACCGAAGGTGAGAAAACCAACGGGGTCGTGGTGGCATTCGGCGGCATGGCCGCCGGGTTCGTACTGTACGTTGACAAAGGGATTCCGGTTTTCGACTACAACTTCTTCGACGACCACTTCGTTCTGAAAGGGTCTCAGCCGATTGCAACCGGCAAGTCGACGATCGAAGTCGATTTTGACTTCCAAGGCAAAACGGCCGGCGGTCCTGCCGATATCACGTTGAAAGTCAACGGCAAGGAGGTCGCTCAAGGCAAGATGGAAGCCACCGTCGCGGGCCGCTTTGGTGCCGATACGTTTGGAGTCAGCGCGGACACCGGCCAACCGATTACCAATGCCTACGAGGTACCTTTCAAGTTTACCGGCGAAATTGACAAGGTCGTCGTCGAGATCAAGTAGCCAACGACGCATCAACAACAAAACGCTGGTAATCGCGAAGTGTCCTGGTTCTTGAATGCGAAAAGACACGTAACCAACGCCCAGTCAGACAAATGTATAGCATTTGCCAGCCCCGAAGGGGCTAAGAAGTTATCGATCTGTCATGGTTCGCTGATAACAAGACGTGTTGCCCGAGTTTCCAATCTATACCGTTTGCCCTGGCTTCAATCGATCGGAACAATCAGTTCAAAGGCGGCCAACGAGAAACTTCTGGAGGAAAGGCGAACATGACCGATTCAAACGTTCCGATGCCCAAGTGCGAAGACCTGAAGTTGCTGCAAGGGCAAAAGGCATTGGTCACCGGGGGAAGTTCTGGAATCGGAAAAGCATGTGCCATCGCGCTCGCGGCCGCTGGGGCCGATGTGGCCGTCAACTATGCCCATCACGAAGAAGCGGGGCAGGAAGTGGTCGAAACGATCAAAGCGGCCGGCGGCAATGCGTTTGCCATTGGTGCCGATGTTTCGCAGGAAGAGCAAGTCCTCTCGATGTTCAAGCAAACCATCGACGCGTTCGGAACGATCGACATTTTGGTCAACAACGCCGGCATGCAGCGCGACGCGAAATTCGAAGAGATGACGTTACAACAATGGAACCAGGTCATCTCGGTCAACCTGACCGGACAGTTTCTATGCGCTCGCGAAGCAGTCAAGGAGTTCAAACGCCGCGGGGTGGTCGAAGAGGTTTCGTGCGCGGCGGGCAAAATCATCTGCATGAGCAGCGTTCACCAGGTGATTCCCTGGGCAGGCCATGTGAACTACGCGACCAGCAAAGGGGGCATCAACATGATGATGAAGAGCATCGCCCAGGAAGTCGCCCCTGATCGAATTCGCGTCAACAGCATCTGCCCCGGGGCGATCCGCACACCAATCAACCGAAAGGCCTGGGAAACGCCGGAAGCTTACGATTCGCTGATGAACCTGATTCCCTACAAGCGGATCGGCGAGCCAGACGACATCGGCCGAGTCGCCGCCTGGCTCGCATCCGACCAGGCCGACTATATCAATGGCGCGAGTATCTTCGTCGATGGTGGAATGAGTTTGTATCCTGGGTTTTCGACCGGGGATGGCTAACGATCCGTTTGATTTTCTTGCGATCGGTTTTTGGTTACGAGAAGCCTAGGGGGATATCAATTCACCCGGACTTGTCGTTTTCGGTCTCGTGATCTCTTCCGAAAGGCGAGAACGAAGAAGTCATATCGATAGGGTCCCAAACAAAGACCCAGAAAATCTTTGGCGAAGTGGTAGCCGATCGCCAAGCAATAGAAGCCAGGCTGCAACTGGAATTGAGCGAGGCTTCTTTGCGTCTTCATTTTCGTGGATCGCGCAAGGACTGATCTAGCGAGACTTCTCAGCCGGTTTCGAAGGCACCTCGAAATCGACCACCGTCGACTTGTCGGGAAAATCCCATGTCGTTGAATAGGGAGCGAACAGAGGCTGCCCTTCCCATGCTCCTTCGGCGACCTCAACCCCGTCAAATCCAGCAATCATGACGTTATGCGGTCCTGAGATGACACCACGACCTGCTTCCGTTTCGTAATGCCCATCCAGGATGGTCGCCACCGCCCCTGGACCGATGTTTCCGTTCTGATGATCAGGCGTGAATCGAATCACGCCGCGAGGTACCGGCTCTCCTTGAAAGGTGATGGTACCTTCGACGTGATGCCGTCCGTCGCTTGCGCCGCAACCAGTCAAAGCAAGCAAAGAAACTGCCCAGACCAGGACTACCGTCGCGAAATGGTATTGGGTGCGGTTCATCGGGTGAGGCCTCCTACTGGGGCGGAATCGGCGCGAGCACCAAGCTGCTGATAAATCTGCAGATTCATGGTTTCGCTCATGAACTGCACCGAACCGTCACACATGGCAAACATCGCGCCACCTGGATGCCAACTTCCGAAGCAGCCTGAAGAACTGTTGCCCGCGACACCGGTGTTCAGTGGATAGCGCGTGGCCGTGGTCACTGACGGAAATCCGCTGTTGTTGATCGTAAAGTGACACGATGCCCAGCCTTCTCGATAGCGCGTGTCAGAATCGGACCAGTTTTGGTAGGGAGACTCGCCTACGAGAAACACATTGCTCGTTCCGTCGACGATATCGCGGAATTGGATCGACGAACCGAAAAAAAGAACCCCGTTGTTAAAGAAGAATCGAATGGTTGGGAGCGAACTCGAAGAGCACCATGGCGTATCGCCACCCCCTTCTACCCCGCGATAACTCGAAATTGGCGCATCGGGGAAGTGGGCGTCGGATGGACAGCGATACTTGGCGAGCGGCTTTACCCACTGAGCGTGGTTCGTAGCCGAACCCCTGCGGTAGCTGTCGTAGCAGGTAAAATCCTCGCTGAAATTGAATTGATCGTGGCGATTCCCTTCTTCCAGTTGCGGCAGGATCAACACCGTCCAGGGGGCTCGCATCGGGGTGGTTCCGGCGAACTGGCATGGGCCACCAGGGGACGAAATAGGTCCGGACGTTGTTCCTTGACCACCTAGCGGAAATGATCCAAGTGAGTCGTGATAGTTATGCAACGCAAGTGCAATCTGCTTGAGATTGTTGCGACATTGCATCCTGCGGGCCGCCTCCCGCGCTTGTTGAACGGCGGGTAACAACAAGGCGATAAGGACGCCGATAATTGCAATGACAACGAGCAGCTCGACCAACGTAAAGCCGCGTCGACGAACAAATGACATTTCGATGTGCCTCCTAATAGTTTTCAAGCAAAGTGTTCCGGTTGCCCATCGATTCTAGAGACCTATAGGTCCGCAGAAATAATGAATTTCTCGCGAAATCCACTCCTTTACAAAATCATTACATAATCTATGTCTATTATTGTTTTTACGTGCCCCGACACTTTCTGTCGTGGGATTCAGAACTAGATTGAGAGGAGTTTCTGGCTACTGAGATTGGACCGCGACAATGCCAGTTGCCAAAGCACGCGGTGAAATGCCAATGCCCCTTGGATCCTTTAGAAATGAGTCGCCACCTGGCTCGCTTCCGACCAGGCCGACTACATCAATGGCGCGAGTATCTTCGTCGATGGCGGGATGAGTTTGTGTCCTGGGTTTTCGACCGGGGATGGTTAGTGGCTTACGGGTATTCGTTGCGATCGCTCTTTCGCCCGAGTACCTTGGTTGGAGTGCTCTACCCACTCTCTTGGCGTTTTTGCTGTCGATACCTATTGGCATATTACGACGGTGCCGCAGTATCGAGGCACGTACCTTTTCACCCGAGGCCCGATGAACCGATTTCTAGAATCTGCCAGTTTCGCAGCAAAGGAACATGGCAAAATCAACCAGAAGAGAAAGTCTGGTGACTTGCCGTACATTGTTCATCCAGGCCAATGCTACGCCGTCGCCGACGCTCTTGGTGAATTCAACGACAGCCAATTGATCGCGTTCTGGATTCACGATGTGGTCGAAGATACCCCAGTGACGATCAACGAAATCGAAGACAAGTTTGGCGAAGAAGTGAGATCGTATGTTGAAGGGCTAACAAACGCTTACACACACCAGGCCTTTCCAGAGCACAACCGGAAACAACGAAAATCGCTAGAGAACGAGCGTCTGGCCAAACTTCCGCTCGATATCAAAGCGATGAAAATCATCGATCGCGGGATCAATATTCGAGACTTCCGGGTATGCGACGATCCTTCCTGGATGTCTCACTACATGAAAGAAACGATCAGCTTTACAGAACTCGTTGTTCGCCCCTTCGAGGATGAGCTTCGGGGAACGTATCCCAAGACACTCGATTACTACGAATGTTCTATTGCGATCGCTGAAAATGAACTACAGCGACTTTAAGACCGCCCGCCCGTTTTGCTTGCGATGACTCTTGTGCCCGGGTACCTTTGTGGGGGCATGCATCTACCCGCTCTCCATTCGTCAAGCTTCAGGATGACTTCGATCAAGCCGGAAGTTTCTAAACCGACCCCGTCTCCAACTCCCGCTCGGCTGAGCGGAGAGGCACTTGAGAAGTGGTATGCCCACAAGACGACGCCATCGCACGACAAACCTGGTACATCGGCGGCGATCGTATTAGCACTTTTAGGTCCATTCCTCGCGTTTCCATGCTTCGGCCCAATCTTGATTCCGATTGCAGCCATTTGGCTGGTGATCGGCAGTGGAAACGTATGGGTTCGCGCCATCGTCACCATGACGGTCCTTTTCTCGCTGGGATGTTGGCAGCCTCTGCCAATTGGGTTTTTGTTCGTGGAACTTTTCGTTGCGATATTGCTGACTTACTTATTAACGCTACTCATTCATCACTTTTGCGCAGTGCCAACTCGTACGGTTCAATTTACCTTATGGGAATTCGGAGGGTTGGTCATCATTCTAGCCATTGCCATGGCGATCCTTCGAGGACTTGGATTCAACAAGGATCTCTTTCAAAGCCAAGCAGAATTTGGCATGTTCCTGACGTTCGGTTGTCTTATCTCCGCCATTGTCGTAATGGCCTGCATGTCGGTGATTGTTCCCAGGCGTTATCGCTCTGCGGGTTTGTATGGAATATCGGCTCTGTTGGTATTCATGGTCATTCCGTACCTTGAAGGTTTCGCGTTGAGAAACCTTCCTGAAACCAGATTGTTTGCGCCATACCTCAAAGAGTTCGCCAACGCCGCCTTCAACTATCGTCTGGGGAATCGTGACGCAGACTATGTCATTTTGGTGATGCTTTTAACGCATGCCATCGGAGTTCCGGTTGCCTGGATCGTGACATACTTAATGGAAGGTGCTGGGGCCTTTTGCGAAGTGGCCCCACTCGAAATTAAACCAGACTCCGGGGAAGATCCCATGGCCGATCCATTCGCTGCAGATTGATTATGAGAAGAATCCAATCAAGAAACAAAAAACGCTCGACCACCTGGCCGAGCGTTTTTCATTTGAACTGTTTCGAGCAGCAAAGTCTTACTTCTTCACCCGTTCGACATACTCGCCGGTTCGGGTATCGACTTTGATCACGTCCCCTTGGTTCACAAACGCAGGGACCTGGATCTCCGCGCCCGTTTCAATCGTGGCGGGCTTGGTCACGTTGGTGGCCGTGTTGCCTTTGGCGCCTGGTTCGCAGTAGGTGACTTCCATTTCGACCTGGATCGGCGGGCTGATGTCCAGCGGGTTGCCGTTGAACAGCGTCATCATGCACTTCATGCCGTCCTTAAGGTACTTCCAGGTATCGCCAACGGCATCGGCATCCAGTTCGTACTGCTCGAAGCTGGTGTTGTCCATGAAGACCCACGTTTCGCCTTGCTTGTACAAGAACTGGCAATCGGTTTCTTCGACGTCGGCCCCTTCCAGCGATTCGCCGCCGCGGTAGGTGCGGTCGAGCGAGGAGCCGCGGATCAGGTTCTTCAGCTTGCACTTGTACAGGGCGTTCCCCTTGCCCGGCTTGACGAAGTTGCACTCGGTCATGATGTAGGGCTCGCCGTCGATCTGGACCTTCAAACCTTTACGAAAATCGCTGGTACTGTATTGCACGTGGGGACTCGCTGAAAAAAGAAAACCGTCGTTTATCCAAGGCCGCCGGGCTCGTTACGCCCTTAGGCTTTTCTGTAAAATGGAAAGATGAACATTGTAACTACCGATTCGCAATCTGCGAGTAGCAATTGTATCTTGAACCCCCGCCTGTCGCCTAGCGAGGGTTGGAAAGCCTCGATGCGCGCCGCGTTCCGCCGCGCAGGCGACCTGGCCGCCTACCTTCAATTGCCCCCGGCGGTGGCGGAATCGGCCCAAGCCGCCAGCGAAGAGTTCCCCCTGTTTGTTCCGCGGGAATTTGCCGAGAAGATGACCCCCGGCGACCTGACCGACCCGCTACTTCGCCAGGTTTTGCCCGTTTCTCAAGAAACCATTGCCGCGGAAGGTTTTACAACCGATCCGGTCGGCGACGATGAGGCAACCCTGACCCCTGGCCTGCTGCAGAAGTACCAAGGCCGCGCCTTGATGGTGACCACCGGGGCCTGTGCGGTGCATTGCCGTTACTGCTTTCGGCGTCACTTTCCCTATGGAGAAGGGCCGAAGGGAATCGAAGCCTGGCGGCCTGCCCTGGAGACCATCGCCGCCGATCGATCGCTTCACGAAATCTTGTTGTCCGGAGGCGATCCTCTGACGCTGACCGACTCGATCCTTTCGCAGCTTGCCAGCCGAATCGCCGAGGCCAACCACATCCGCCGCTTGCGAATCCATACCAGGCTGCCAGTGATGATCCCCAGCCGAATTAACGACGAACTTCTCGCCTGGCTGACGGGGACTCGGCTGACCTCCTTTGTTGTGATCCACGTGAATCACCCGCAGGAACTGGGGGAAGATGTCGCCGCCGCTCTGGGTAGATTGAACGCAGCTGGCATCCCGCTGTTGAACCAGAGCGTGCTTCTGCGCGGGGTAAACGACGACGCTGAGACATTGATCGAGCTTTCCGAGAAACTGCTCGATCTACGGGTCATGCCCTATTACCTGCACCAATTGGACCAGGTCCAGGGTGCGGCCCACTTTGAAGTCGATAAGGCAATCGGGCTGCAAATCATGGAAACGATGCGCCGCCGTCTACCGGGCTACGCGGTGCCGCGCTACGTGGAAGAAATCGCAGGCGACCACAGCAAGCGCGTGATCGCCTAAAGAAACCGAATCGGGCATTGCGTCATTAGCGCAATGCCGCCATCTCGACGTCTAGCTTTCCAGCTTCTTCAGGGCTTCTTCGATGACCTTTTGGATGTCGAGTTGCCCGGAACCAATGCTGTCCATGATCGAGTCGACGCGCATGTCGACTTCATATTCCTGCACGTCCATGATGATCTGCTGGACCTGATCGTCGTTGTATCCCTCGCCGTGGAGATACTCAGTAAGTTCTTTGTATTTATGGAAATTGTCGTCCTGGGTCATGTCTTTCCCCGCTTGATGACGCGCCGATTTTGGTCAGCCGAAGATGTTCAGAAAATATCGATTTCGCTCTGGCGGCGTGGTAAGTTAAAGCAACAATCCTCCCACCGACCCTCCGAAATCTTACCCCACAAATAGCCATGATCGAAATTTCTGCGCGGTCAAATCGAGCCCATTTTGCGGTTTTGCTCCTGCTTCTGATCGCTCCAGTTGCGGCCCTGGCCGAAAACCCCGGCTGGAAGCCGGTTCTGCAAGGCAATCCGGACAGTTGGCCAGCCTGGCGCGGACCGGAAGGGAACGGCGTGAGCCTGGCCAAGCATGTGCCGACCAAGTGGGGCGAAAACGAAAACCTGGCTTGGGTTACTCCGCTGAAAGGCTGGGGAGATTCGACGCCAGCAATCGTCGGTAATGATATCTTCGTCACGCTGCAAAACGATGCCAACGAGCTACGGCTGTTGCGATTGAATGCTTCCGACGGCGAGATCCAGTACGACATCCTGGTCGATCAGGCCGAGACGCCGCGGAAGGCACCTAAGCGGAAAGCTCAGAAGTTCCACAACCTGCACAACATGGCCAGCCCATCGCCGGTGGTCAGCGGCAACTACGTGGTGACTCACTTCGGTAACGGGGTTCTGGTGACCTATACGCTCGATGGGAAAGAAGTGTGGCGACATAACCTTCAGCAAGAGTTCGGCGAATACACGATCTGGTGGGGACATGCCAACAGCCCAGTCGTTTACAACGGGCTGGTGATCTCGGTCTGCATGCAAGATTCACTTGACGACCTGCAAGACACCCCGGTCAAAAGCTATCTGGTTGCCCACGACCTGGAGACTGGCAAGCAGAAGTGGATGACACTGCGGATGACCGGTGCCCCCGGCGAAGAAGCAGACGCCTACACGACGCCCCTGTTGGTCGAAAAAGATGGCAAGACGCAAATGGTCGTCATGGGGGGGAACACGCTCGACGCCTACGATCCGATGACCGGCAAGCAGCTTTGGTACTTACCTGGTTTGGTCGGCGGCCGAACCGTGACCGGACCGATCATGGCCGACGGCACGATCTTCACGACCCGTGGCATGCGCAAGCCATTGGTGGCCGTCCAGCTGGATGGCAAGCAAGGGAAACTCACCGACGACGCCATCGAGTGGGAGATCGACAAATCGACTCCAGACACGCCCAGCCCCGTTTTTGCTAACGGAATGCTGTTCACGGTTACCGACGACGGGATTGCTCACTGCTATCGAGCGAAAGATGGTGAGCTGTTGTGGCGTGAACGTTTGGGGGGCAATTACAAAGCCTCGCCGATCGTTGCCGCCGGCAACGTCTACTACCTAAGCGTCGACGGCAAATGCACCGTGGTGGCGGCCAAAGATAGCTTTGAGCTGGTGGCTGAAAACAAGCTGAACGACACGACGATCGCCTCGCCTGCGGTTGCCGGCGACAAGCTGTACCTGCGAGGCAAGGCACACTTGTACTGCATCGGTAAGTAACCGAAGCTAATTCGAGGTCCGCTTGATCTGCACCTGAATCTTGCCCTGGTTGTCTTTGAGTTCGGCAGGGCTCTCGTTCACCTTGAGGAACAAGATCGACGAGCCCTCGGGAAACAACGAAGTTCCCGGACCAACGGGGTTGGTTTTGGCCAGCGGTGTGATCTCTCCCCCCATCCAAGGTTCATGCCGCAGCACGCCAACGAGCATGCCGAGCGGTTTCCCTTGCCAGTAGTGGATCGTCACGCCATTCGGTTCGCACATCCAAGGTGTGCCGTCGTCGCGGATGACGTACTTGCCGGTTGCTCGCGCTTCATACTTTACGCCTGGTTCCAACAAAATACCGGTCGACTGCCAACCGCGGGCCGAGTCGATTTCGATAGTTGCCGACTCGCCTGATAACGGCATCGGATCGCGATAGACAACTTCGTTCCGCTTCCAGTCATAGCCATAGACAGCGTTGAGCGCGAACAGTTCCCAGGCTTCTTCCAACTGCGGCAACACGTCTCCCAGTTCGCTCATCAGCCGTTCGCTGAAGCCACCGGTCAGCTTGACCTGGGTAACCATGTTGCGGAATTTTTCCTGCGACAGGCTATGGTTGTCGAGCAAAGCACACGCCCCCCAAGTCAGCCCGTACGGTCGATTCTGCAGGAACTCCTTTTCCATCGTCCCCATCACGCTATTGAGCGAGAGTAGCTTGCCCCCCTTCACTTCGTCCTGGATCACCTCAATGCGGCCCCACAGCGGCACTTCTTCGTTGGTTTGCGGCATGATCCTGGTTTCGAGCTGGCCATTTTCCCAGCGATGCGTGCCGAAGTACTCTGCCATTCCTTCCATGTACCACGGAGGCCCTGCCCCACCGAGCAAAATGCTCATGAACGCGTGAGTCCCTTCGTGAATAACCAGGTGGCGTCGGTAATAGTCGCTCGGTTGATCCAACAGCCAGAAAGTATCGCCCTGGTAAAAGCCATGCAGAAACGGAGGCAACGTATCGGGAAAGAGACCCGCCTTGCGAAACGTCTCTTTGTTGGACATCAGCACCCCTTTGACCTTCCAGTCGTCGTTTTTGACCGGATCGACTCGGAAGTACTCGCACCACTGCGGATAGGCGGCGTCGAACAACTTGGGCAACTCGTCTATCTCCGGCGAGGAAGGGAGATCGGTATAGAGCGTGAGGTGCTTTCCTTCCAATTGGCGAATGCCGTTGGCCGCCAGCTTGGCAGGATCGGCTGTGAATTGAACCACTGGCTCGATGCGGCCCACCTTCAGTTTTTCCCGCAGCGCTTCGACATTCATGAAGTTCGATCCGAGCGCATCGGGACCGTCGGAAGACGGCTTGTGGGTGCCATCGGATGCCTTGGCGGTGCGGACGCCTTCGGTAGGCTTCTTGACCGGTGGCTTTGATGCGGGCTTCACAGCAGGCGCGTTCTTCTCAGGAGTCGTTGCTGCCGTGGGTGGTGGCGGCGTAGGTTTTGTCGGCGGCGGTGACGTCGATGATGATCCGCAGCCAGTCAGGAACAGCGAGATGAAGATGACAACAAGAAGAATTCGATTCATGGGCCGCCTCTGCCCGAAGAGAAGACAAACGTGTGGATAGCTGTTATTTTAGACCATAAATGATCTTACGTCTTCGTTCATGTTACGTGGTGGCGTCCTGGAAGCTATGCCCGCTGAATCGGTCGGAATGCCTAAAGCCCACGCGGCCTGCGCCTTGATCTGCCTGATTGGTGCGATCATCTGCTGCATGAATTGGCCCAATCCGGCTCCTCAACATGGCTGGGTATTGGTGCCCGCCATCCTTATTTGGGGGGGCGCGGCGCTGTTTCTGTTTCTTTCGGTCGCTGGCCACCTCAGAACAGCCATCCTCGACGGTCAGCGGCTTTTCACCACCAGTCGATACGAACGACATGCCGATCTGGGCTGGATCATCGCCAACGTGGTGGTGCTGATTGTCGTGGGTATCTTTTACGCCCAAGGATCGCAGTCGATTCCGATTCTGGCCCAACAAACGGCCACGCTCGTCACACTGCTGGCGGCATGCACGGTTTCCCTCGTCGTGTGGGCGATTCGCTGGACGATGTCACCGCACCAACCTGATCGCTCTGTCTGAAAACGCTTTTGCTTCGCCCATGATCGCTCGCCTGGTCTCGCTGCTTGTCGCTATTCCTCTGATTCTTTCAGCCGCCTCAGGCTGTCGTCCGGCGGCTTCCCAGGAAGTGGTCGTCTACACGGCGCTCGATCAGGAGTTCTCGGAAGCTCCCTTCGCGGATTTTGAAAAAGAGACCGGCACCGTCGTTGTGCCGAAGTTCGATACCGAAGCGAACAAAACGGTCGGCCTGACCGATGCCCTGCTGGCCGAACAGGCCCGGCCTCGCTGCGACGTATTCTGGAACAACGAAATCCTCAACACGCTCCGATTACACCAGGCAGGACTGCTGGAAAGTTATCGCCCTAAAAACATCGATCAGTACCCGGCCGCGTTTCGCGCAGACGACGACACCTGGTTCGGCTTGGCGGCTCGGGCTCGCATCTTGCTGGTCAATACTGACCTAGTACCCCAACAAGATCGCCCCACTTCGGTGTTTGATTTGACCGACGAGAAATGGAAACAGAAGTGCGGCTACGCCAAGCCGCTGTTTGGAACGACCGCGACCCATGCAGCCGTGTTGTTTGCCCTGCTGGGCGAAGAGAAGGCGAAAGAGTTCTTCAGCAAGCTGAAAGAGAACGCTCGGATGTACCCTGGAAACAAGCAGGTCGCCCAGGCCGTTGCCCGCGGCGAAATTGCCTTCGGCCTCACCGATACGGACGATGCCATGGTCGAGATCGAATCAGGGCAGCCGGTCGCGATCGTCTATCCCGACCAGGGCGAAGGGCAACTCGGCACCCTCTTCATCCCCAACACGTTGGCCATCATCAAAGGAGGCCCACATCCGGAAGAGGCACGGCAGTTGGTCGACTACCTGCTTTCGGCCCAGGTCGAAACCTCTTTAGCCAATGGTCCAAGCGCCCAGATTCCACTGAACACGAACATCGACATCCCCTTGCGCGTCGAATCCCCCAAGACGATCCGACCGATGAAAGTCGACTGGAACAAAGCGGTCGAGCAGTGGCAGCCGGCGGCCGAGTTTCTGCGAACGACGATGCTTTCCGATTAGGAAAGTGGCGATGAAGTTAGAGAGCCCGGCGGTGCCGGCGGCGGGGCGTTTTCTTGGGAGGTCCGTCTTTCTCTTCCTCTGGCGTGTCGCTGTTAACGTCCCGGGAATGAGGCGGGCTGGTTTCGACGGCGGTCTTCACGTACGGATCGAAGCCTTCGATTTCGTCGCGGATCAACAGCTTATCGATTCGCATTTCGATTCGGGTAAGCTGGTTCCCTTCTTCCGGGGTCACAAACGTGTAAGCAACCCCTTCTTTCCCCATGCGTCCGGTCCGGCCGACGCGGTGGACATAGTCGTCCGAGTACTCGGGCACGTCGTAATTGACGATCAGCGTGACGTCCGAAATATCGATCCCGCGCCCGACGACGTCGGTGGCGATCAGAATGCGGTACCGGTTGGCCTTGAAGTCGGTGATCGTCCGATTTCGGGCCCCTTGGTGCATATCGCCATGGATGCAGCGAACCAGCTTGGTCTTTTTTTGCAGCCGCTGAAACAGCTTTTCAGTACCCCGCTTGGTGCGGCAGAAGACGATGCACTTCGTCGGCTGCTCGCGGCGGAGGAGTCGAATCAACAGTTCCATCTTCTTGGGACCATCGACCGTGAAGTAATGCTGCTCGATCGTGTCGGCTGAGATATTCGTCGGCGAGAAGTCGATCTTCACCGGGTCGTTCATGTAACGATTGGCCAGACGCTCGATCGGAGGCGGGACAGTTGCACTCAACAGCATCGTCTGACGCTCTTGCGGACAGCGGCGCAAGATCTTCTCGATGTCGGGGCGAAAACCGATATCGAGCATCCGATCCGCTTCGTCCAGCACGACGACCGATAGCTTTTCGAGATTGAGCGAGTTGCGGGTCATGTGATCGATTACCCGGCCAGGCGTGCCGACGACAATTTCTGGATTTCGTTTCAGCTTATCCATCTGGCCACGAATCGGTTTGCCGCCGTAGATGGCGACGCACTGGATGCTCATTCCTTTAGAGAGCTTGGCAATCTCGTCGCGAACCTGAACGGCCAATTCGCGCGTGGGAACGAGGATCAAAGCATGCGGCCCTTTGCCCGGGGGAATGGTCTCGATGATAGGAATCCCGAAGGCGGCCGTCTTTCCGGTACCGGTCCGAGCCTGACCGAGAACATCTTTTCCCTCCAGCGCGATCGGAATGACCCCGGCCTGAATGGGCGAAGGTACCTGATACCGAGCCGCCTCCAGGGCGTCGAGCATCTTCTGGGAGAGCTTAAGATCGGTAAATCGTTTTTCCGGGGCGTCTTCGGGGGTCGTCAAGGTAATGAGCCGTTTCTGAAATGGCAGCTGACAGATGCAAGATATTGGCGAACGGGCGAGTCAAAGCCAAGCGTGATGGGAATTTACGAGACATTGCCGCTTGCCCTGCCTGCGGTCCCATCGATTGGTAGCCTCCCGGGAATGACATATTCCCTAACGATAATGGACAAAGGGCGATAGGACAATCGAGCGCAGGCTTGATCGGCGCAAGCAATAGGCCGAACCTCTAGCTCGTTCGTTTTGCGAACGGGACAAAGGTTCGGCCTTTCTCGTCGTTATCAGCCAAGTTACCCCAGGGGGGTATCTGGTCGAAGAAAGAACCGTTTTTACCGAAAGAGAACTTTCGGCACTACGCCTTAGGTGGCGGGAGTTGCGGCAGGGGCAGCCTTCTTCTTGGTCGTCTTTTTGGCGACCTTCTTCTTGGCGGCTTTCTTCGGCGAAGCCTTTTTGGCAGCCTTTTTAGGAGCAGCCTTCTTCACCGTCTTCTTCTTGGCGGCCTTCTTGGGCGAAGCCTTCTTAGCAGCCTTTTTGACCGTCTTCTTAGCAGCCTTTTTCGGCGAAGCCTTTTTGGCGGTTGCTTTCTTGGCGGTCTTCTTAGGTGCAGCTTTTTTCTTGGTTGCCATCGTTCCGTGGGCTCCTCAAGAGTTCGATGCCCGAATTCAGTTTAAGAGAGATCTTCTGGGGCATCACAGAAGTCCTCTCGAATCTGCTGAGGCAGTTATGCCGACCTCTCGCTTAAAAAGCGAAAGGGTGAACATCCTTTTTCATCCATCCGAATGCAGGGCAGATTCGATTGGGAGGCGGCAGCCATGGGCGGCCTAGCTCCTTCTTCGACTCGGCATCCTCGGGGGAATTTCAAGTCGGTGTCTTTCGCTTGTTGAATTTGATCCAAGCGAACTTGGTTGTGCGTTTCAAAAAATCGAATCGCGATGCAACAAGACAATCGAAAAACAACTTCAAGCAAATTGAATCAACTTTGCCTTTCTTTCGTCAAGGTGAATTATCGAACCGCGAATCGAATTTGTTCAGAAAAACTTCAGTCAGAGAGACAGACTTCCTCGAAAAACTAAATCTCGATCTTCCGCCGCGCGCTGGAACCTCTTCGAACGACATCTCGCGCGAAGGTCCTCGCAGCGACCTCGCTGCCCCTTTAGACTGTAGGTGGACCAAGTTGTTTGCTCACGCTCTCCTACTCAAAAGTGATACGCATGTCGGATCGATTGAACGCCGTTCTCGGTGGCTGGCTCGAAGGGGATTCCACCCTCGAAGCAATGGTGTCCCACGCCGAAGCGCTGCAATGGATTCTCAGCGCCGATGAGCTGGAAATCTCGGGTATTTTGCGGTTTTTAGAGTCCGTGCCACCCTCGATCTCTTCCGCGCAAAAGGCATTTCTCGACCGCGTTTTGAACTTGCTGGCAATCCGCTTGCGCGATGTCGAAGAGCTCGGCGAAACCGACCTGAACCGCATCGCCAATGCGTATCGGAAGTGGGGTCAGGCACATCGGCTGGGTCACTTGCTGTTGGCATTGTTGTCTTCACTTGGAACTGAATCGTCGCTCCAGCGGTTCGCTGAATTGGTTGTTGAAGATCCCCCAACCAATTCCAATGCGGCGGCAATCGCTTTTGTTCCTCTTTTGCGTCAGGACGATGTTCCGACCGAGACACTTTTTCCAAAACTTCTTGGAGCGCTCTCTCACTTATCGGTCGCATCGCTCGTGTTGGACCTCGCCAATCATGTCACGCGGCAAGGCATGGTGAAGATCCATCCGGCCGCCGATCGCGTGGATGCCCTGGGCGAACTTTTCGCCGGCCTCGTCGCGCGGCTGACCAAGTTTGAAGCCAAGCCTCCCAAGGAAGCCAAGCAGTTCGCTGCCGCGAAGATCGCCGTCACCGAGGCAACCTCGATCGCCCTGGCCATCTGCGATGCATTCGCCCTGATCGGCAATACCCGCGCTGAAGGTAAGCTGAAGTCAGCACTTGACTTAAAGCACCGAAAACTTCGCTCCGAAGCGGCAATTGCCTTAGCTCAACTCGGCAACGAAGAAGGTAAAGAGCTGCTGATCGAACTGGCCAAAGAGCCTGCCTGTCGACCAAGAATTCTGGACGTCGCCGAGCAATTGGAGCTGTTGGATAAGATCCCGGACGAACTGAAAACCGTTCAGGCCAAGGTCGAAGGAGAACTCGCGACGTGGCTGTCTCTCGATACGCAGTTTGGCATGCCGCCTCATGAAGTGCACCAGGTCGATACCCGGGAACTGGGCTGGCCTGGCTTTGAAGAACCGATCGAGTGCCACCTCGTCCAGTACGCCTATCACATGCCTGGCGGTACGTTTCAAAGCGTTGGGATCGTCGGTCCGGTCACTCAAAGCTTTGCCGTTGATCTGACCTCGCTATCACTTCCCGACATCTACAGCGCGTTTGCCGGATGGCAGGCCGAGCACCCTGAAGCATTCGAATTGGAGCCTGAAAAGTGGCAGCCCAACCAACGCGAGCTAGCCGAGAGCTTACGCCAGCGGATCGAAGGGGAAGGCTATCTGACACCTCAGCCTGCCCTGTTGGGCTTCTTTTTCGGCGATGTTCGCTTGATTGCCGCCACTAGCCGCGATGGTCAGCCAGGCACAGCAGTCGCCGATCTGAGAAACACCACGTTTTACCCCGCCGGAGAGAGCCGACATCCGATCGGGCCGCGGGAAGCATATTACATTCACACAGGCCGTGAATTTTTACATGCCTTTAACAAAGAACGCCCTGAATGGGTCTCGCTGCATGAAAGCCTCTCGGACCAAGCCGACCAAGAGGCTTCTGATTCGCCCTAGGCAGCGATTGTGCTAGCCGATTACCCGTTTGATGCCTTCGCATAAACGATCGACGTTGGCTTCGCTGATGCCAGCAACGTTGATTCGGCCTGATCCGACGATGTAGATGCTCATTTCATTGCGAAGCTGGTCAACCTGCATCTGATTGAGGCCCGAGAAGCTGAACATCCCCTTCTGCTTCTGGATGAACGAGAAGTCCTGGTCGATGCCGCAGGCCGAGATTTTATCGACAAACAGCTTGCGGATGCCGTTGATTCGGTCGCGCATGTGGGCCAGCTCTCCTTCCCACATCGTTTTCAGGGCCGCATCCCCCAGAACCGTCTCGACCGTGGCGGCACCATGGGTCGGCGGATTGGAGTAGTTAGAGCGAATCACCTTCTTCAGCTGGCTGAGCACTGCCTTGGCCTCAGACTCGCCGGTCGCAACCGCGGTCAGGGCACCAACGCGTTCGTTGTAGAGGCCGAAGTTCTTGCTGAAGCTGCTGCAGATGAGCATTTCCTGGCCAGGTCGAGCCAATTCACGCAGACCAACGGCATCTTCCACCAATCCATCGCCGAAACCTTGGTAGGCGAAGTCCAACAGCGGCAGCAACTCCTTTTCCTGCACCAGATCGCCGATCGCCTTCCACTGGTCTGGGGTCGGATCAATGCCCGTTGGGTTGTGGCAACAACCATGCAGCAGCAGGATATCCCCCTTCGCGGCTTTGCCCAGCGTTTCCATCATCGGTTCGAATGCTAGGCCATTGGTCTGTTTATCGAAATAAGGATAGGTATTTAGCGGAATGCCGGCTGCGGAGAAGATATTGGGATGGTTGGGCCAGGTCGGCTGGCTGAGCCATAGCGTGCGGCCTGGGAAGTTGTCGGCGAGAAAGTCACCAGCAACACGCAGTGCGCCGGTTCCGCCGGGCGACTGCACCGTGACGGCGCGATTGGCGGCGATTACCTCGTGATCGGCACCAAACATCAGTTCGCGAACCGCTTTGTTGTAGCCCGGACGACCATCGATCGGCAGATAGCTCTTGGTCGTTTCCCCCTCCAGCAACCGCTTCTCCGCTTCCTTCACACATTTAAGGACCGGCGTCACCCCTTGCTCGTCTTTGTAGACGCCGACGCTCAGGTTGATCTTTTCCGGATTGGGATCGTTACGGAAAGCTTCGTTAAGCCCCAGGATAGCGTCCGGGGGAGCCGTTTGGACTTGCTGGAACATACTCTTCCAATGGGTAAGCGAGGTGAAAGGGGGAAAAACGAGTTCATTTTACGAGATGCGCGACGGGTCTAATAGTTCGCCTGGGCGGCAGATATGCCCCAAGTTCGGAAAAATGCTGCGGAATCTTCCGAAACCAAGTCGTTTGACGGGGTGAATTTGGCGCCCAAACCAATCATAATGGTAGGCTTCACCTCCCCTTGCGCTGCCCACCTGGCAAGACGACTCACCCGCCTGCGGATTTGAAACCTAAGCTATTGCGTCTGCGTGGATCGGCCGATTCCGCGATTGCCAGGGCCAAATTACCGCGCGAGGAACCGATAATCTGGATTTCGATTGGAAAGTACCCGTTAGATGGCAAGCTCACGAACTGGGATCTGGCTGATTGGCGCCAAAGGTGGCGTCGCCACGACCTCGATTGTTGGTCTGCTCGCGCTGAAGAAAGGCCTGACTGAAAACGTCGGCCTGGTCAGCGAACTCCCGCAGTTCTCGCACTTGGATCTGGCCGCCTGGGACGATATCGTCATCGGCGGGCACGATATCCGCAGCACCAGCCTTCTGGACGAAGCCTACAAGATGGTCTTCGAGAGCCGCGCGATCGATGGCCGGTTGGTCGAGAAGCTGAAAGATGACCTCACGGCGCTTGATGCCAACATCCAGGACGGCACGCTGATCAATGTCGGCAAGATGATCACCAGTCTGGCCGACGAAAAGCTGGTCCAACTTCAAGAAACGGCTCGTGGTGCGGTCGATCGGCTGAAGGGGCACATCGCCGACTTCGCCAAAGCGAACAAGCTGGACAACGTGGTCGTGGTCAACGTCTCGTCAACGGAACCATCGGTGGACGCCGACCAGTTTCCCGCCACCTGGAAAGAACTTCAGCCGCTATTGAGCGAGGCCGGTTGCCGACTGCCGGCCAGCTCGCTGTATGGTATCGCCACGCTCGAATTGGGTTACCCGTTCATCAATTTCACCCCATCGCTCGGGACCGCCCTGCCGGCGATCGAAGACTTGGCGAACTCCCAAAAAGTGTGCCACATGGGGCACGATGGCAAGACAGGCGAAACGCTGCTCAAGAGCACGCTTGCTCCGATGTTCGCCCAGCGGAACCTGAAGGTCATGAGCTGGGTCGGGCACAACATCTTCGGTAACATGGATGCCAAGGTGTTGGACGATCCTGAGAACAAAAAAACCAAAGCAGTCAGCAAGGATCGGCTGCTCAGCAAGATCTTCGGCTACACTCCGCAAACGCTGGTCACGATCGAAAACATCGACAGCATGGGAGACTGGAAGACCGCTTGGGATCATATCCACTTCCAAGGTTTCCTCGGCACGCCGATGGTCATGCAGTTTATCTGGCAAGGGTGCGATTCGTTGCTGGCCGCTCCGCTGGTGATCGACCTGGCCCGTTTCGCCGACCTGGCCCAGCGTCACGGTGGCAGCGGTTTGCAAACGCAACTGGCCTGCTTCTTCAAATCGCCGCTGGGGACGGAAGAAAATGATTTCGCCCGCCAGTTTGCCATGCTCGAAGCCTGGACCGAATCGCTCAAGAGCTAGGATTCGAAAGAGGAAGAATCAAATCAGGAGTGCCCGAGGCACTCCTTTTTTTAATATTTGCCTCCTACCTTGGCCGCATGGAAGATTTCGAACGTCAACCGGCGCAACCGTTCTTGGTTGGATTAAGCCTTGGCGTCGAATTGGCCTTCTTACTTGCATCTGACGATTTTGCGGGCCAGAATCGTAATATCCTGCCCAATTTGCCAGACTACGCAAGGGCTTGCCTAAAAGCGGTTTGGTCCTGCCAGACTCAAACGATTCGACTGTCATGCACTCTCGAGGTAGATCGATGTTTCTCCGAGTTTTGTTTACCGCCCTGTTCGCCCTGCTGAGCGTTGGCCTTTTGGCCCGACCGGCGCATGCTATCCCATTCTTCTGGGAAGTATTCAACGAGAAGGTCATCCCTGCCGAGCCAAAGGAGGAGCCAGCCAAGAAGTTCGCGGCGGCTGCTACCGCGGCCAAGTGCAACGTCTGCCACATCGACGGTCAAAGCAAGAAGGAACGCAACGCCTACGGTGCCGCGCTGGACGAACTGCTTGACAAAGCGAACTTCGGCAAGGAACGCATCGAGAAGGAAAAGGACAAGGCCACCGCAGAAGTCGCCGCCGCGCTGGAAAAGGTCAAAGCCGCCAAGGTCGCGAAGGACAACGATAAGTCCCCGACCTTCGCCGACAACATCACCGCCGGCAAGCTGCCAGCCGAACTGGCCAAAGCGGAACCTGCACCGGAACCGAAGCCGATGCCTGAGCCAATGAAAGAGGAAGCCCCCAAAGCAGAAGGCCTCGTGCTGGACAAGGCAGCACTGGACAAGCTGAAGGCTGAAATCAAGGCAGAAGTTCAAGCCGAACTGTCGACGAAGCTGCGTAAAACCATGGCCGACGCCATCAAGGTTCAACTCCAGGTCATCGAAATCGTCAAAGCCCACCCCTGGAAACCGGTCGACGAAGCGACCGAGGCCGAAGCAATCAAGCAGATCACCGCCAGCGGTGGTCGAGTGAACGTGTTGGCCCAGGGCTCGGACGAGAAGGTCATTTCGTTCCACTTGAGCGACAAGCCGATCGACGACAAAACCTTGGCGCTGGTTCGCAACCTGAATCACGTAATTGAAATTAATGCTCGCGGGACCAACATCACCGACGAAGGAGTCAAGCAACTCGTCGGTCTGCCAGATCTACGCCGGCTGAACTTGGCCAAGACGAACGTGACCGACGCCGCGCTGATCTACCTGGTTCCCTTGACGAACCTGGAATACTTGAATCTGTACGGGACCAAGGTCACCGACAAGGGGATCGAAGTTCTGGCCAATCTGACGAAGCTGAAGAATCTCTACCTCTGGCAAACCGGGGCGACGCCCGAAGGGGCCGAAGAACTCGAGTCGGAATTGACCGGGCTCGATGTGAATATCGGCAACTGAGCCGCCAGACCGCAAGACAACGCTACGAAGCCTCGTCCGGATAAAGCCGGGCGTAGGCTTCATCGGCCCACGGAGAATCGGGATTCAGCGCGAGGCATTTTTCCCAGTGGACAGTCGCTTCGCGCTGGCGGCCAAGTTCGTCAAGCGTTCTCGCCAGGTGAAAATGCGCGTCGCAGTAGTCGTCGTAAACCTCGATCGCTTCACGCAGGGCAGTCGTCGCCTCGACAAGTTGCCCTGATTCGGCCAGAACGCAGCCCAGATTGGCTCGCGCCTCGATCATCTCAGGGTCGAGTTCAATCGCCATGTGATAGCGTTCGATCGCTCCATCCAGGTAGCCGGCGCGATAAAGGAGTTCCGCCAGTCGAAACGATCGTTCGGCACTCGGTCCGCCTACTGCTATGGCCGATCGAAGGCAACGGATCGCTTCGTCGAGTTGTTCGTCGTCCTCGTAATCGGCAGCCCTGGCATCCCATTGGTCGGCCGTTTCTGGCTGGTCGTTCCCAGGATCGACGACTTGAAAAACGTCTTCTTCTGCTTCTTCGCGATCGAAGTCGAACCGCATCTGCCCGCCGGGTTCGACGAGCCCTTCCCCTTGCCGCAGCAGAATGTCGCGCCCTTCGACCATCACCGAAAGCTGCACCAGCGGCCGCTGGACGTCCGGCAGGTACTGCGAGATCGCCGACAACTGCCGCTCGATCCGATCTGGCGACATGCCCGAGGCGAGCATCGCGGCCAATTGCTTGGCCGTCGAAACCTCTCGGTAGTCGAAATAAGGGAGGCTGCGGACCTGGCGAGCGGGCACGATCAGACCACGGCGATGCCAACGGCGAATGATCGACTGCGAAACGCCCAGCAAATCAGACAACATGGCAGGCGTATAGAGACGGTGAAGCTTTTGATGCGGTTCGATCAAACCCAACCACTGCCATAGTGTGGTCTCGCTGATGAACTGCAAATCGCCCTGGGCGGCCTTGGCTTGCAATTGGGTCGAGATGGCTGGGTCACTGATACCGGTCAGATCATCTTCACCGAAAACCACCAAATCGACCCGTTCGTCCAGCTTCTCGCTGGGAATGGCATCGACCTGGCGTAATGCTGCAAACACTTCGCGCCGCGTCATACCGGCCAGCTTGCCAACTAGTGCGACACGCTTGCCCGACAGATCGCTCGATTCGTTCCGATTGGCGGAGTCCGTTGCCACGTGCCAGATTCCCAGAATTGAAGCCGCGGTCGTCGATTCACATCGCAAAAACATGCCCCCGCAGCCTTCTTTACTTACTTAATTAAGCCTACCGAAATGAGGCCTGAGGGACTAGAGCCTAGCGGTCGTAACCTTGTATCCGACAGCAAGTTCGATTAGTTATGAAGCACATAAGATCCCTCGAAAAACAAGAGATTGCCATGCTTCGCATCGCCATACTCCCTGTCCTGCTGGTTTTCGCCCTCGTGGGGCCTGTTCGTGCCGAGAACAACTACAACGTCCTGTTCATCGCTGTCGACGACCTGCGGCCAGAGCTGGGCGTGCTGGGACGTTCTCCTTCGGTAACGCCCACATTGGACAAGTTGGCGGAAAGTTCCGTCTTGTTTCGCAATCACTTCGTGCAGGTCCCAACTTGCGGTGCTTCGCGGTATGCCCTGCTCACAGGTCGCAGCCCGGCCAAATCGGATGGAATGGGCAACGGTGCTTTCTATGGCGGTAAGTCCCAGCTATCGGCAGATCAACTGCCCGGGGCTCAGTCGTTGCCCGAATTGTTTCGCCGCAGTGGCTATCACACCACGTTGATCGGCAAGATCTCGCATACGGCGGACGGCAAAGTCTACGCTTACAACGGCAAAGGAGACGGACACGACGAGGTCCCGCATGCCTGGGACGATCTGGCTACCCCATACGGAAGTTGGAAACGCGGGTGGGGCATCTTTTTCGCCTATGCCGACGGCAAGCATCGTGAAGATGGCCAAGGTCACCAAGATTTGATGGAGTTCACTGCCGAGGAAGATACCGACCTGCCAGACGGTCAAATGGCCCAAACGGCGATCGAAAAGCTCGACACGTTCAGTAAATCAGGCGAACGGTTTTTCATGGGCCTGGGCTTCTTCAAGCCGCATTTGCCATTTGTCGCCACGCGGAAGGACTGGGAAGCGGTCGATGCGATGGACATTCAATCAGCCCCTCATCCCGAGAAGCCTGAGACCGACTATTGGCAGAATTCGGGTGAGTTCTATCGCTACAAAATGGCATTCCCCAAAACCAGGCCGCTGGCGATCGAAGACCAGGTCACCGCCAGGAAGGCGTACCTGGCTTGCGCGCGCTATACCGATCGTCAGATTGGCAAGGTCCTGGCAGCGCTCCACAAGACCGGTCTCGACAAGTCGACCATCGTGGTGGTTTGGGGAGATCACGGCTGGCACCTGGGCGACAGCCAAGTTTGGGGGAAGCACACGTCGCAGGAACGTGCCCTCAACAGCCCGCTGATGATTCACGTGCCAGGAATGACCGACCAGGGCCGTATCACCAGTGCGCTGGCAGAAACGCTCGATATCTTCCCGACACTGGTCGATCTCTGCCAGCCGAAGTTCGCCAAGACCGAGTATCCTTTAGACGGCATCAGCCAGGTACCGGTGCTCAAAGGAGAGAAGGATTCGGTCCGCGATGCGGCAATCAGCTTCTGGAGTGGCGGCCAGGTAAGCGTCCGCGATCCGCAGTATCGCCTGATTACGCGCATGAAGGGAGGCAAGCCGAGCGGCATCGAGTTGTACGATATTCATGAATCGGCCGATCCACTTAAGAACCTGGCTTCGCAGAAACCGGAAATCGTCTCCAAACTTCTATCCAAGGCCAAGGATGCCACGAAACCATGAAGTTGCCGATTGACCTGCATTTTCTGAGGCGGCCCTTTGAGCGCCGCACACCTCCTGGCTCGGCTCCCGGGACCGCGACCAAGCCGGATGAGGAACGCCATAGCCATATTCACGTGATCGGATTTGGTCCGACCGAATTCACCGAAGCGGAAATCCGGAAAGCAGACGACGTTCGGAAGTATCTGAACAAGTACAATGTGACCTGGATCCATGTGCACGGCCTGGGCGACACGGCGCGATTGAAGCAATTGGCGGCGATCTTCGACTTGCATCCGCTTGTTTACGAAGACATCCTGCATCCGCATCAGCGGGCCAAGGCCGAAGAATACGATGACTACACCTTCCTTGTGGTGCGGATGGTCGAGCTTGATCCGCGTCTTGACACGCGGCAATTGAGTATCGTCGTCGGCGAGAATTTCGTTCTGAGCATCGAAGAAGAAAGCAAGCATGATCGCCTGGAACCGGTGCGAACTCGCCTGCGGAAGGCGGTCGGCCGGATTCGCCAGATGGGCGCTGATTACCTTTCTTACGCGATGATGGATTCGGTCATCGATCACTATTTCCCGGTGGTCGAATCGTTCGGCGATCGTCTTGACGTGATCGACGACCCTCTGTCGGCTGGCTATACGTCGAACCTGATCCCCGAGATTCAACGGATCAGCAGTGACCTTCTCACGGTTCGCCGCAATTTGCTTCCCCACCGCGAAGCGATTCGCAACCTGATGGGAAGCAGTTTCACGCGCTACACCGACGATACGACGGTGTTCCTCCGCGACGCGGACGATCACATTTCGCAGCTACTCGACGCGATCGATACCTATCGGCAAATCTGCTCCGACATGCGGGATTTCCACTTTGCCCTGACCAGCCAGCGTGCCAACGACGTGATGAAAACCCTCACGATCATCGCCACGCTATTCATTCCGCTGAGCTTCATTGCAGGTGTCTACGGAATGAATTTTCAGGAAATGCCGGGACTCAAATGGCAATATGGCTACGAGCTCTGCATCGCAATCATGGTGTTCGTGGCTGCCGCGCTGATGGCTTACTTCTATTTTCGCGGCTGGTTCCGCGAATAGCTGCCAGCCGCTTTGCGTGGCCGAAATCGGCATGTCGAGATAATAAAGTGGGTTAATCGATCCACCTTGGGACTGTTTATCGCGTAAAGAATTGGCAGGAATTCTTGCTCACCTCTATTGAGGGGGGTGAAAACCAATTAATCTGGGACGAGTCCTCGTCTTCCCCGAGGGCGTTGCATTACACTGGAAACAGACTCGTCTGACGGCAATTTCGAAGCAAGCCGCCCTCCAGCAAGGATAGAGAAGCTCCTCGATGGTAGCTCACTGGAACACCGAGGCGATCGACTCGCAATTCAAGGTCGTGACGCCGGAGAACATCGCATTCAACTATCAGGTGGCGGGCCCCTTCCGCCGCTTGATGGCCTTCCTATTGGATCTGGCGATTCGGGCTGCTATTTGCGTTGCCTTTATCTTGGCTTTGGGTGCGTTAGGAATCGGCAGTGCCCTCGCGAGTGCAGGTCTGGAAGACCTGTTAGGCGCCCTGATTCTACTTTCGTTGTTCTTCTTCAACTGGTTTTACATGGCGGCGTTTGAGTACTGGTGGAACGGTACCACGCCAGGCAAGTGGCTCTTGAGCTTGCGCGTGATGACCGACGAAGGGGAACCGATCAATCTGTTTCAGTCCGCGGTACGAAACCTGTTCCGTTACGTCGATATGTGGCCGATGGTACCGTTGCCATTCGCCTGGATGCGCGAGGGTACTCCTGATCCGGTCTTGATGACGTTTCTGTTCGCGCTGGTCGTTCCGGTCTTCAACAGCCGCTTTCAACGAATCGGTGACCTGGTCGCCGGCACGATGGTGGTGATCGAGGATCGATCGTGGTTGATGAAGATCGCCAAGATCGAAGACGATCGAGCCCGTCTTTTGGCAGAGTATATCCCGGCGAACTTTGTCGCCCCGCGCAGCATGGTCAAAGCGGTGGCCGCCTATGTCGAGCGTCGGCGTTACTTCACCACTGCCCGGCGGCGGGAAATGGCCCGACATCTGGCCCAGCCGCTGCTTGAGAAGTTTGGTCTGCCGGAAGATACCAGTTACGATTTACTACTCTGTGCATTGTACTACCGTACGTTCCTTTCTCGTCAATCGGCTGATGGAACCAAAGACGAGAGTACGTTGCTGCAAAACCCGGATCAGCGTTCGGCCTATCAAAACCCGCGTCCGCAATCGACCGCCGGTGCGAATTAGAAAGATCTCAGACGGTGAAAGTTGCCCAACTGATCGAGAAACGCCGCGTCTACTGGCAGGAACTGGAGAATCTGTGCGCGCAGATGTCCAATACCCGCAAGAAGACGCTTGGTGCTCGGCAAGTCGCTCGCTTCGCGGCCCTCTATCGAGCCGCCTGCGCCGACTTGGCGCTGGCCGACAGCTACCAGTTGCCTCCCAACATTGTCGACTACCTGCATAAGTTGGTCGGGCGAGCCCATGGGCAGCTTTACCATAGTAAGAAGGTCGATTGGTCGAGAGTGGCACATGTCATGTTCTTCCAGATTCCGCAGCAGATCTTTAAGGATCGTTGCGTGCAGTTGACCTTTTGGCTTTTCTGGAGCGTCTTCCTGCTGGCCGGGTACATGGCCGCCAATCCAGATCGCTTTCCGAATTTCGCCGCCGATATCGTTGGAGCCCAACAGATCGATCAATTCGAGCAGATGTATGCCAACGCCCCCGGTTCCAGCAACTTTATGCCCCGCGCCTCGGGAGCGGCGTTTTATATCGAGCACAATACAAGTATCGGCATCAAATGTTTCGTCGTCGGAATCACGGTGATCGGCGGTATCTGCGTGCTGCTTTTCAACGCCGCGGTGCTGGGGGCAACATTTGGACACATGGCTAGCCCGAGTGTTACTCCCGACGTGAGCGAGCACTTCTTTGAATTCGTGACGGCTCACGGTCCTTTTGAACTGACCGCGATTGTCTTGGCGGCCGGCGCTGGACTGCGGATCGGATTCTCCCTGATCAGCCCCTATCACAAGCAAGAATCGCTCGAAAGAGTCGAACAACCCCGTGGCGAAGAAAGTCTGTACGACAAATCGAAGCGGGTGGCCTACGAAAGGATCGATTCACTCCGCTTAGGATCGCAACAAGCATTGCCGGTGATGGGAGCTTCGGCGGTGTTGTTCACGCTGGCAGCCATGATCGAGGCCTGGGTGTCTCCGTCACCGCTCCCGGTACTCGCCAAGCAGTCGGTTGCCATTTTCTGCAGCGGCCTGCTGATGGTTTATTTCATCCTGCTGGGATTTCCGTGGAGAGACGCTGTTGCAACTCGATAAGACGAGAATAGCGATCCGCGAGCGTGAACTGCTGGAGATCTACGATCTGGCATTGGTAGTCACGCGCGTCTACTGGTGGAAGATCCTCCAAGCCATGGCGATCACGGCGATTCCGCTGAGCCTGATCAATGCCGCGCTGTTGTGGACGATGGAACCTGACCTGGTGGTCGACGAGGAAGCCGGCAAGTTTATCTTTTACATGCTGTGCATGATCTTCCTGCAAGCACCTTTGGCAGGCCTGCCGATCACGCTGCTGCTTGGCGATGCCCTCTTTCACGACAAACCGAACTGGCGGCGAATGTGCACTGGTTTGTGGCCCGTGGTACCACGGATCTTTTGGATCATCGTCGTCCTCCGTGGCGTTTTACCCGGAATGGTACTTGGCTATTTCGCTTCGCTCGACCAGGACTTTATCGCAGGGACATTTTTCATCTTGCTTTGCGCCTATGCGATCGTCGTGCGAGCCGTCCGCCCGTACATCGGCGAGATTTTGGTCTTGGAAAAGAATCCCGTTTTCTCGAAGTCGAAGGATGTGATCACAGTCGGCCGCCGCAGTTCTTCGCTGCATCAACCCAACCTGCGTCACCTCATCGCTCGCGCCATGATGTCCGGCGTCGGATTACTGCTGACCGCCAGTATCGTGATGAATGTCTTTGGCATTCGCGGCTATCTGTTTGGGCAGTGGAGTTGGGACGACACGTTCCTGTTCGTCTGGTATCCGTTTGCCCTGTGGTTGGTCGTCGCTTTCATGACGGTCGTGCGTTTCCTGTGTTATCTCGACCTGCGGATTCGCCGAGAAGGCTGGGAAGTCGAACTGATCTTGCGGGCGGAAGCATCGCGTTTAAGGGAGGTAGCCGGATGATGCTCACCTGCCTTTCACGAATTATTGCGATTGTTTCCGTGCTGGTTATCGCTTCGACACTTCAGGCTCAGAACTGGGGTGATGAAGATTTCTTCGAGACGCGCCAACTCGATCAACCGGTCGAACAAGGGCAAAAGGCGCTCGCTCGTTTGCCGCAAGCGAATTGGTACAACAGCGAGTCGGGCGAAGTTCAGAAAGTCTCGATTCCTGGCGAAACGCAAATGCCTGCCTCGCAGCCAGGCGCCCCGACCCCTCCTAAAAAGACGACGACGACGCCCACCGGAAGCTGGTTTCCTGCGATGAGCTGGATGTCTTCGGTCGTGATGTATTCGATTCTGGTCCTCGTCTTGGTGGTGATCTGTTCCCTGATCTTCATGTCGATCAATTCCCTGGGTAAATCGACGACAAAACCGACGACTGATAAGCTTTCCATCGATGACGAGGCCCAGCAGATCGATCGCGTCGAACAACTTCCGTTTGAAGTCAAAAAGAAAGACGGGAATCTACTCGACGAGGCACGACTTTGCTACGATTCTGGCAATTTCAACGAAGCGATCGTCTACCTGTTCAGCTTCCAATTGGTGGAACTTGATAAAGGGCATGCCATCCGACTCTCGAAGGGAAAGACCAACGGGCAATACCTGCGTGAATTGCGGCAACACCGCGACCTGCGGAAAATCGTTCAGCTGACGATGAATGCATTCGAGGACGTCTTCTTCGGCAATCGCAATCTGACCCGCGATCAATTTGAGAAGTGCTGGAAACAGCTATCTCAGTTCGAGGGCCTTCTGGCAGGAGGGCCTGTCTGATGCATCGCACGATTGTTGGCCAGCTTCTACCGCTCCTGATATTGATGGTCGGAATGCTTGCCGGTTGCAGCAAGGCAAAACCGAAATCGTTGCCGACTGCCTATGGCAAGCGAACCGGCACCGCCGGCAGCAGCGTCAACGGAACACGGGCCTTGTCGGAAATGTTTCGCGAGGCTGGCTATCCGGTACAAAGCGCAGAGCAAATCTCGCCCAGGACCTTGCGTAGCGACATCATTATCTGGGTTCCCAGCGATTTTCAGGAACCGTCGCAAAAGATGCGCGATACCATCCTGCACTGGCTGGACGAGAAGGACGGCCGAACGTTCATCTACATCGGCCGCGACTACGATGCGAGCATCCAGTACTGGACCGAAATTATGGATCAGGTCGCACCTGACAAGCAGTTCGACGCAATGCGGCAACGCAGCCTGGCGATCGAGGAGTTTGACGAATTGCGGAACGACATGATCGTTGGCCGGAACGATCAGTTTTTCAAGATCGAGACCGATAAGCCTGAGCGAATCGCCACAAAGTTGTCCGGACTTTGGTCCGACGGGATCGACGGCTCCAAGACCCATATCCAGCTACGCTCGAAAATGGATCCCGGCCTGGTCGACGGTTCACCGTCTCAAGGCAATACCAAGAAGAATCCGGCCGATGGCGACGATGAAGAAGAGCCTCCTGTGTATCTGGTCGAAGATGTCGAACCACTCTTGAGCAGTCGCGGCGAGACCATCGTTGCCCGCTTGGGAAGCGACTTTAGCGACAGCCAGATCATCCTGATCAACAACGGTTCGTTTCTGCTTAATTTGCCGTTGGTAAACCGCGAACACCGCAAATTGGCCGGCAAATTGATCAACCAATGCGGCCAGACCTATTTCGATCCTGAAAGTGTCGCCTTTCTTGAGACGAATGGCCCGGTACGAATTATGAGCGCGGATGATGCCACAGGCGGAAACTCGGGCTGGGAGTGGCTCTCGAAGTGGCCGCTGAACCTGGTTGGTTTGCAGATGGCATGGTGGCTGATCGTTCTTTGCTTTGCCCTGTATCCGATTTTCGGCCGTCCCAAGCAGCTTCCCGCGGCTGAGAACTCCGACTTCAAGAAACATATTGACTCGGTTGGCGACCTGCTGCAGGCAACCGACGACTATGCCTATGCCCAGCTTCGCCTGGAGCAATATCAACAAGCGATGAAAGGAGACGCCGTCTATCGGCGGTCTAAGACAAAACGGGGTGATGGCAAGTAGCCACGTCCCAGTTCCGTTCAACCGAAAGTATTCCACGCGGCGTCAGCCGCGTTAAGCGAGCATCCATGAGTAGTCCCACGCCAGATATCATCGAGTTTTCCTGTAGCGGTTGCGGCAAGAAGCTGCGCGTCGGCCAGGACGCCGTCGGCAAGAAGGCCCGCTGCCCCCAATGCGAAAACGTTCAAGTGGTCCCCTCGACCAGCGAAACCAATGGCGCCAGCCAGCCAGCACCGGAGCAGGCACCTTCAGGAATGTCACCGCCTGAATCGGCACCATCGGTATCGAATACGCCAAGTCAGCCCGCGCCGCAGATAGAATCGTCGCCGTTGATCGATTCGATCGATCAGCTCACCAGTGCCCCCGCTCCGACTTCACCGGCCGAGCCATCGCGACCGGTCAGCTCGGCCCTGCAGGGACATCATTCCGACGACTCGAAGTTCTCGGCGACGCGCGAATTGTTTCAAGACATTACCAGCGAGGTCGCCAAGATTTTTGTCGGCCAGGAAGAACTCGTACTGGGTACCTTGGTCGCGTTGTTCAGCGGGGGCCACGTGCTGATTGAAAGTGCGCCTGGTCTCGGCAAGACGCTCTTCGTCCGCACGCTCGGACGTGTCTTGGGCTGCGACTTCGGGCGTGTGCAGTTTACCGCCGACTTGATGCCGTCCGATATCACCGGTGCTCCGTTCTTCGATATGAAGGCGAACGAGTTCCGTTTCCGCCCTGGCCCGATCTTCACCCAGTTGCTGTTGGCCGACGAAATCAACCGTTCGCCCGCCAAGACGCACGCCGCGCTGCTGGAAGTGATGCAGGAATTCCGCGTCACGATCGACGGCACCAGCCACAAAATCGAACGTCCCTTCCTGGTGATGGCCACGCAGAACCCAATTGAGTCGGAAGGTACTTACAACCTGCCCGAAGCGCAGTTGGATCGTTTCATGTTCAAGTTGAATCTCGATTATCCGAGCGAATTGGAAGAAGCGGAAATCTTGAAGCAGCACAGCCAGCAGGTTGATCTTAGCAAGCGGCTGGATGAGGAACTGCAAGTGATCACTGCCCCTGAGAAGATCCTGGAAGTGACCAAACAAAATGGCGATGTTTTCATTGCCGATAAGCTGATTGCTTATATCAACAAGATCGTTCGACTGACGCGAACCTGGCCGCAGTTTCACCTGGGTGCTTCACCTCGCGCCGGTATCACCTTGATGCAGGGTGCTCGGACGCTAGCCGCGTTCAACGGACGCGACTACGCCGTGCCGGATGATGTTGTTCAGATCGCTTTGCCGGCCCTCCGCCACCGCGTTGTTCTCTCGGCCGAAGCGGAAGTCGAAGGGCACAGCGTCGATGAATTGCTGACCGAACTGATCCGCACCGTCGAGGTGCCGCGTCTGTGATTTCGTTCGTTCACGATCTGCTGGCAGGCATCTGGAACAACCTGCTTACCCAACCGATCATGCAGTTAGTGGCGATGGTTATCCCGCTGGCGATTCTGGCCCGCTGGACACGTACCACGCCTACTATCTGGTTGGCGCTGATGTTTGCCGCGCTGATGCCGATCCCGGTAATCGCCATTCTGCTGGACAATGCCAGCGGCGTGTTCGGATTCATGATGTTTTTGATGGCCGACGCGGTAATCGTCGGTGTTTTCTCCACGACTCAGTTCCTAGCTCATTCCTTCAATTTGCCACAGTATCAAGTTCGCGGGATACCATTTCCGTCGCGTCTGTGGTTGGCGATATCATTTGCATGTGCAATGTCGCTGGTCGTGCTTTTCATCTTTGCCACCGTCGGCAATTTGCTTGCCTCGGCCGGCATGGTGATGCTGGGACTGAACCTGCTGATGGCCGTGATTGCAGTCATCGATCTGATTAGCCTTCCGCGCGCAAAAGATTTTCAAGCCGAACGCGAGACCTCCCGAATCGCGTCGCTGTTGAAAAAGCAAAAGGTAGTGCTGACGATCACCTACAAAGGCAATCGGCCGCTGCACTTGTCGGCCCGCGACGACGTCCCTCAGCCGTTCGTGGCGGAACCGGAAGAGTTTTCGCTCGATATCAAGCCGCGCAGCCGGACCACCGTACATTATGAAATGGAACCGACCGAACGAGGTTCGTTCGCAATGGATACGGTCTACCTGCAAGTCGACAGTCGGTTGCGGCTCTGGAAGAAGATCGTCAAGGTCCCGGTGCATGTGGCGATCAGCGTCTATCCCGACATGAAACAGCTGGCCGAATACGCTTTGCTGGCTCGAACCAATCGCTTAAGCCTGGTCGGCGTTCGCCGGACACGAAAGGTGGGGCAAGACCACGACTTCGAACGCCTGCGCGACTACACACGCGACGACAACTACAAGCACATCGATTGGCGAAGCACGGCTCGGCGGCGGCGATTGACGGTACGTGAGTTTCAAACCAGTCAAAGCCAGCGGATCATTTTCATGATCGATTGCGGGCGAATGATGACGAATCAGGCCGAAGGAATCAGCCTGCTGGATCATGCGTTCAACGCGATGCTCATGCTCAGCTACGTCGCCCTACGGCAGGGAGATTCGGTCGGCGCGATCGTCTTTTCCGACCGGGTTCACAAGTACGTGCCTCCCAAATCCGGGGCGAGCCAGATGAACCACCTGTTGCACGCCAGCTACGACCAATTCCCTCAGCTGGTGGAATCACGTTACGACGAAGCGTTCATGCATCTACGGACCAATTGCCGCAAACGATCGTTGGTGGTGCTGATCACCAACGTGATCGACGAAGTGAACTCGCATCAAATCGAGCAATACCTGAGCACTCTGGTCGGCCGCCATTTGCCGCTGGGGGTACTGCTTCGCGATTATCGCTTGTTCGATGCGGCCGAGACCGAGAAGCCGTACGGGACCGATCTATTCCGCGCTGCGGCCGCCGCTGAGATTCTGACCTGGCGGCATCACGTGCTGACCGACTTGAGCCACAAAGGGGTATTGGCGTTAGATGTCTTTCCAGAAGATCTGACCGCGAACCTGGTCAATCAATACCTGGAAATCAAAGCGAGGCACCTGCTTTAACGGCGAAGTGTTTTCTCACTTGCCTGGATGCTTTTCGCGACCGACCAACCACGAAAGCCGCGGCCCTGGTAAATGGTTAGTGCATGCGAGCGGCCTGGGCCAACTTCGATCTCGACCTGTTCGACCGGTTCGATCGATTGAAACGCCATGCGCAATGGATGGGGAAGCTCTTCCCCTTGCCGCGTCACCACCAAAAGATCGCGTCCGTCGGCATCCTGCGGACCGCCCCAGACGTCGTACTGGGACAACGGATAGTCGTTGTCTTCCCAAAGATAGACTTGAGGATGCTGCGGCATGTAGAAAGCGAGTTCCGAGGCAATCGCCCGGCCTGCGGTCACAATCATCTCGCGCGATCGGACATGACGCTCTTGCATGCGGAGTCCTACTTCGCTGCCAAGATCTTCCCAACCTCGCATTCTTACAATGGCATCCACGGGGCTGGCGTTCAGCCCTAAGGGGCTCAGCAAAAATGGCATCGCGTAGGTACAAGCAACACAAACGCCTCCCACAATCGCCGCATACTTAAGCCTCCAGGCAGCAGGCTTAAGCCAGAATTTCGGCATCGGTACGTGTCCCAATGCCCAGGCCGTTGCCAGAACGATTCCGGCACTGAAGAAGGGCGCCGGCCAGTTCAATTCCAGTCGCTGCTTCAAACTCAAACCGAGCACCAGCATCAATGGCAGCATGCTCATGCAAAGCAGGTAACGTTCGCGACGTCCCAGCTGAAAGAACGATGCCAGGCCAACCAGCCCAACCGCGGCAACCAGAAACATCGTAATCGGCGAAAGCACGCCGAACAGGCCTCCGACGAATTCCAGCGAAACAGCGATGTGACGCAGCCAAGAGACTGACTCGCCGTGGAAGTGTTCGCTCGTATGCGCCACGGTGACCCAGTCGTGTTGATAGTTCCAGTAAACAACCGGCGCCAGGAACAGCAGCGCTCCCAATGCACAAACATAAAGGCCAGGTCGAAGCGCCTCGAAGCGATCTTCTTTCGATAGCAACACAAAGATCCCGCCGAAAACCAGGATGCCTGCCATGGTTTGCTTGGTCAAAAGTCCCAGCCCGACAAACAGCATAGTGGCCAGCAGCCATTTCCAACGATCTTCGCCCCGTTCCAAAAGCCGCCAGAAGCAGTACATCGCGACGCTCCAGAAGAACAAGAACGGTGCGTCGATGGTCATCATCAGGCTCATCGCAACATTGCCCGGCGTGAGCGCCGCCAGCAGCATCGCCCAGAAGGCAACCTGGGCGTCGTACATGCGACGTGCCAATAGAAACAGGAAGGCCAAGCTTCCGGTCCCCAGCAGAACCGCAGGCAGACGGACGGCAAACTCGTGATCGCCCAACAGCCGGGTCGATAGCCCGATGATCCAGGCAATCATGGGCGGCTTGCTGAAATAGCCGTAGTCCAACTGCCGCGACCAATCCCAGTAATAGGCCTCGTCATGAACGAGATCGAACGGATCGAGCGCCAGGTAAACGATACGCAGCAAGCCGAGCCCCAGCAGAAACCAGATGGCGCGTTGCGTCCACAAGAATGAATCGACCGGGGTCGTCGCAGGTTGAGTGTTCATGGTGGGCACTTAATTCCGATTCACGCGATACATCAGTACCGCCCCGATGACGAATAGGACGACATCGGCAATCCAGACCGGAGCAGCGCCATAGTCACCATCCCGAGCTGCGTTTTCGCCAATCATCAACAACGGATAGTACAACAACAGCACCGGCAGAAAGCAGGTGAAGAAGGTCGAAACATTGTCGGAAGATCGCCGCCAGATCGCGACCGGAATGCCCATGCAGGCAAAGCAAAACACACCGAACCCATTGGACAGGCGTCGTTGGCGTTCTGCTTCGAGTCGATAGAGCCGCTTTTGATTGACGCTCAAATAGTCTCCAAGTGCTTTAACTTGCGGCGCATTGCCACTGGCAGAAACCGTTTCGATTTTGCCCAGGGTTTCCTGGATGATCGTTTTCTGGCGTTTGATTTGCCGCGGGATCGATTTCAACGTAAGGTTTGCCGGCGAGGTCTGATTTTCGTCGAGCTCAATCGAATTGAGATGATCGAGGTAGATGACCTGCTCATCGGAGAAGTCGAGCGAAGTCCCTTTGCCACTCTTAACATTGCCGTCTCGCACGCGAAGTTGCAGGATGCCGGTATCTGGATCGATTCTTAGTTCTGCTTCAGCAGCTTCCAAGTAGATTGAGGGCTGCGTGTCAGTCGCCGCAACGGTGATTCTCGGTTTGACGAGCGTGCGGTCTTCGACCGACTTCACCGCAACCTCGAGCCCCGACATCTTGAAGCTCCCATTCATTCTCAGCACGCCGTAGATGGTATCGTCAAGCGACTCGGCCACCACCCGATGCAGATTGGGCCGAGACCATGCCGCACAGACATCGTACATCTCGAACGTGAAAAAGCTGAGACAATAGGCCAACGCGAGAACCGGCCAAATCAATTCCATCGGATTGATCCCGGCCGACTTGATCGCCGTGATCTCGTTGGTAGCTGCCATCCGACCGAAGGTTGTGCAGACGGCAAACAGCATGCACCCGGGAATCGTGTAACGAAGCATTTCCGGGATGAAGTAAGGAAGCATGTTGAGGATCACCCATGGGGGCAATCCCTTCTTCAACCCTTCAGTGACGCCGCCCCCCACGGTCATCATCAACACCGTGACGCTTAAACAGAGGAGGAAGACCTTAAGGACCTCCCACAGAACGTACCTCTGAATCGTGGATAACATCAATCGTGTGTGATTTAGGCGGCCGAATTGGTTCGAGAGTCTTGGGACATGGCAATGTTTTCAGGCTGCGTGAATGGGACGGTCGGGTGTTCTTGGATAGCCTCGTCTTCCGGCTCATTCCATCCGTACATTGCTACGTACAAAACGAGGCCGGTAAAGTAGACGATCGCCCCACTCCAGGCAATATCACTCAGGAAATGCCCACCTTCAGCAATCCTTGATGCTCCCACGATCGTTCCGCAGAGAAAACCAAAGGCCAGTACGCAGAACGCCTGGGCTCGGTTCTTTTTAAGCAGCAGAAAACCTGGCAGCAAAAAAACGAATCCCATCGAAGCGTGGCCGCTGGGAAATGACCTGGCTGCTTCATATGGCCCAATCGTTCCAGGCGGAACATAGCTCAAGCAGCCGCCAAACGCGATCGTATCAACCGGACGCGGCCGGCCCCAATTCGGTTTAAGTACCGAATTGATCAGGATTCCAGGTCCAATGGTGATGGCAACAGCACAAAAGAAAGCAGCCTTCCGCCACGGTCTGAGCTTCTCGAACTGAAAGCTTCCGATCAGCACCACAATGCTGCCAACCCCAAACACGATCGCCGGGATCGGGCCGTAGTCGTAAATCAGGATCGCCACACCCGTTTCGCGATAAGGAAACGGATCGCCGGTCGGACTGAAAAACTGATGCGTTGCGATCAGATCCAACGGAGTCCAATAGCAGACTGCGGTGATGGCTGCCAGAAGCGCCAGCGGAATCGCGGTCATCCAAACAAGCAGCAACGGCAGCTTCAGGCCTCGCGCTTTATTTTCAGGCATATTCATTGCGTCAACAGATGAGTCCGAAGCAAGCAAGTTCGAGTTGGTTCCTATTTCCTGCATCGACCTGAGACGCTGACATACTCGACGGAATCCGACCGGTTTACCGAATCAAACGGCACCGACAGCAACGAAGCGGCCTACTTCCTACCTTAGAACCGCCGGCCGACGCAAGACACATCCGCAGTCATTGAATGCTAGCGGCCGGAGAAGATCAGGCGATCCAGGCCTGCACCAGGACCACTGCTCCCCCTAAAGCAACCAAACCGCCTAGACATCGTGAGACGGAAGATGAAGGCTCGATCCAATATCCCAGCCACATGCCAATCACGATAACCAGCCCGCCACCAAGCAATTGCCCCACCAGGAATGAAATAGGAACGATCGGCAATTGATAGACGGGATCGCTTGCATAACCAACCAGGACACCACAGGCCGCCACCACGATTGCCAGCATTACCTCCGAGTAGGTCCGACCGGCAATCAGCAGCGTCCCCAAAAAGATGACCGTGGCGGCGACCGATACGGGACCAAATGGCAACCTGATGCCAGTCCCCTCCAGCCCTTCTCCAATCAGGACACTGGTAAGAAAAACGATCGGAACCGCGATGATCGATCCCTTTTCGACATGAATCACCAGCACACCGATTGCCAGCATCGCTAGCAAGTGATCGACGGTAAACCAGGGATGAATCAGCCCGCTGAGAAAACCAGCCAGCGAACTATGCGGCGTACCGGTTCCGCCAAAAACAGTCCCTTCCAAGACCGTCACCAGGAGCAAGGCACCGAAAAGCTGAAAAGTTTTCATGAGCATGCTCGGTCCCTGGGCGATGGTTGGATCTACTGAGTGGTTGAGCTTCCCAACAGTTTCCGAACGGCTGCCTGAACGTCCTCTTGCCGCATCAGACTTTCCCCGACTAAAACAGCGTCGACATCGTTCTCTTGCAGCATCAGCAGGTCGTCGTGCGTGAAGATGCCGCTCTCGCCGACCAGCACTCGATCGTCCGGGATTTCCTTTCCAAGTCGAATCGTGTGGTGCAGGTCGACCTCAAAGGTCCTCAGATCGCGATTGTTGATGCCGACCAGTTTCGCCCCGATATCGAGGACCCGCGAAACGTTCGCTTCTTCGTACAACTCGACCAGCGGCGTCATTCCGAGCTCGCAAATCTGATCGTGCAGCGACTTCAAAGCATCATCGTCCAAGCATTCGGCAATCAACAGAACGGCATCCGCGCCTGCGGCCCTGGCTTCGATCACCTGGTAAGGATCAAGCACGAAGTCCTTCCGCAAAATCGGCAGTCCCACTTCGCTGCGAATGGCGATCAAATAGTCGAGATGTCCCTGAAAGAACGACTCGTCGGTCAAGCAACTGATACACGTTGCACCGGCCGCTTCGTAAGCTTTGGCGATCTGCACCGGGTGAAAGTCAGGCCGAATCAGTCCCTTCGATGGGCTGGCCTTCTTCACCTCGGCGATCAGTTTCACGGGGCCTTCGGCCGACAAAGCCGCCAGAAAGCCGCGCGGCGCCGGGGCATCTTTACAGCGGGCCTCGATCTCTGCCAGCGGACAACGCGATTTGGCCGCGGCAATCTCTTCCCGCTTTTTGGAAACGATCTTGTCGAGAACGGTGGCGGCAGACATAAGTGCTTGAGCTGAGATTAATGACGGAAGTGACGTACGCCGGTGAACAGCATCGGCAGGTTGTGCTCGTTACAGGCATCAATCACTTCTTGATCGCGTTTCGAGCCACCTGGCTGAATGAACGCTTTGACCCCTGCCTTGGCTGCTTCGTGAATCGAATCGGGAAACGGGAAGAACGCATCACTGGCCAGCACGCTGCCAGGAGCACGATCGGCGGCCTTTTCGATAGAGATCTGCACCGAGTCGACGCGGCTCATCTGCCCTGCCCCGGCACCGATCAACGATCGATCTTTGCACAACACGATCGCATTCGACTTCACGAAGCGGCAAATCTCCCAGGCGAATTCGAGCTCGCGGCGGGTCACATCGTCGACGTCGGCTTCGGTCACGACCTTCCAGTCACTCATATTGTCTGGTGCGAAGTCGGTGTTTTGAACGAGCAATCCCCCTTCGATCCAACGCGACTGGAACTGCGGTCGATCACCTTCCAGCGGACCAACCGCCATCAAGCGAACGTTTGATTTCCACTTCGGCTTGGTGGTCAGAATCTGAACCGCATCGGGAGTGAAGCCTGGTGCGGCAATCGCTTCGACAAACAGGCCAGGCGTCGAAAGATACTCGGCCGTCGCGGCATCGACCTCCTGGTTCATTCCGATCACGCTGCCAAACGCACTGAGCGGATCACCCAGCATCGCTTTCTCGCATGCTTCCGCCAAAGAGGCGGCCGAGGCGGCACCGCATGGATTGTTGTGCTTGATCACCGAAACGGCCGCATCGGGCAAACCACGGGCAATCGCCAGGGCGCTGTCGAGGTCCAGGAGATTGTTGTACGAAAGCTCTTTGCCATTGAGCTGCTGGGCGTCGACCAGCGAAGCCCCGTTGAACTTCGGCACGGCATACAACGCGCCCAACTGGTGCGGGTTCTCGCCATATCGCAGAACCAATTTCCGCTCGAACGATTGCCGCAGCGTTTCCGGGAACGGACTGTCTTCTTTTTTCTCGAAGTAGTCCGCAATCGCCGCGTCATAAGCGGCCGTATGGGCAAACGCGGCTGCGGCCAATTGGCGACGTAGCGCGAGGCTGGTCGTGCCCCCTTCTCGCAACTCGGCCAGAATCTGCGGGTATTGGCTCGGCTTGCAGGCAATCGTGGTGAACTGATGGTTCTTGGCTGCCGCGCGAACGAGGCTGGGGCCGCCGATGTCGATCTGCTCGATTGCCCGGGCATCGGTCACGTCAGGCTTGGCAATCGTTTCCTCGAACGGGTAGAGATTCACCACCACCAGCGGAATCGGAAAGATCCCATGCTCGCCGATCGCGGCCATATCGTCTTCGCGATCATGTCGGCAAAGAATGCCGCCGAAGATCTTGGGATGAAGCGTCTTCAAACGGCCATCCATCATCTCTGGAAATTTGGTGTACTCAGTGACGTCTTTGACCGGAATCTCGGCCTCTTCCAAGTGACGCCGCGTGCCGCCGGTGCTGTAGATGGTGACTCCAGCTTCCACCAGACCTTGGGCAAATTCGGTCAGACCTTCCTTGTTGCTGACACTGACAATGGCGTTTTGAATGACCGGGTCGAGAGACATCGCGAACCAACCTGAACCTGTTTAAGGGGGACCGAATCCAAAAGAGGGAATCAGCCCCATTTGTAGGCTGGCAGCAGGGAAACCGTCAACCACCCGAACACCCCTGTCGCGGTAGTGGTCGGCAAATCACTTGGTTTCCTTTACTCTGGGGTGATTATTGAACCACTCCATCTCGTTCTTCCATCAGATCGCGGATGTCACGCACATTGTCGTTGATCTGGAAGAAGACCATCACCACTTCGGCCCAGACTCGAGCGAGCACGACATATAAGAACGCAAAAATCAGCATTCCCACCGAGTATCCAACTGCAAACAGGATTACCGTCAGGTCGCCGGAAAAGAGTGCCGAAACAACCACGACCCCTGACATCCCGATCCAGCCCAGCATGATCAAGAAAACAGCAATATAAAAGAGGACCTTGATCACCGTTGGCGTGATGACCACATCGAAATTCAGCAACGAACCAAATCCGCCCGTCTTCTTTCCGCGTGATCCACGATCGCGCCGCGGACTGGGGTCACTTGCGAATGGGTTGGGTTGCGCCGGACCTGGCGAACCAAAGGGATCTGGAGCGTTGGCTTCCGCTTTCGGTGCTTCGGCCTTGGGGCTTTCCACTTTGGGGGCCTCGATATTTGGGGCGACCGGAGCGGCTGCCGGTGGTGCCGGCTTCTTGGCGACCGGAGCCGGCTTTTTCGACGATTTGCCGCCGGGCTTCTTTGGTGCCACGACCAGCGAATCAAGTCCCGCCGGAGCTTCTGCTGGCTTGACATCTCCCAGGTTCGGCAGGTTCAATCCGCCTGGCGCTGCCGCGGCTGGTGCAACTGGAACCGCTTCAGGTACCGCGCTAGCGGGGCTCACCGGAGTTGCAGTCGGTGGCGTCGAGACAGGAGCAGCCGCCGGAGGCTGCAATGGTGCCGCTGTAGGAGTCGCGACAGGCGCTGCTGTTGGTGGTGCAGTCGGCACGGCGCTATCCGGAAACAATCCTTTCACACTCGAGGCCACAACCCAATCGCCGGTGCCACGACGGAGCATGCTTTCCTGTTGGATTGCCCCACTTCCGGCAAGTTGTTTCAGTGTCTTTGAATCAATCGGACCAACTTCGGGCGAAGATGCATTGAACTTGTAGAAGAATTCGTCGGCCATGGGGTATGATCTCTAAGGATGAGAAGATGGATAGATAGGCATCGTATCAAGGTCTCATGATGTCTTGTTGACGTGGCAAAGTCAAACTTCCGATCGACACCTCAATTGCCTCGTTTTTTCGAAAAAATCAGCACCAGGATCGCATAGATGGACGATTTTGCCCTTCTGAAACTCACTCCTCCGAATCTTCAGCAGCTAACCAGTCAATACGACGAGATTGCTCAGTCGGTCGAAAGCCTTCCTAAAAACGATTTTTCCACCGCAGAATTGCTCCAGTCGGTTCAAAAGTGGGACGAGCTTCGCCGCCATCTCGACTCGTGGCGAAACCTGACCGAGATCCGCTTCAACCAGGACACGAAGAATTCTGACTACAAAGCCGCGATGGATCTCCGCGACGAAATCGATCCGAAGCTGACCGATCTCGACGTCCGAATTAAAAAGCTGTTGCTCGTCGACAATCGCCGCGAGGTCATTGCCAGGCAGTTCGGCGAACAGGCCGTGGCGATGTGGGAATGCCAGGTCCGCGCGTTCGATCCCATCATCGAAGCTGACCTAGTGGAAGAGGCCCGGCTTGTCTCGAAATACAACGAACTGTTGGCCAGCGCGACGTTCGAGTTTCAAGGCAAAACGACCAACTTGTCAGGCATGACCGAGTTCGCCGAGTCGCTCGATCGTGACGTTCGTCATGCTTCGCTTGAAATGATGTGGGGCTGGTTTGCTGAGAACCGCGAGACGCTCGATCAAATCTACGATCAAATGGTCAAGCTGCGCGATCAGATGGCGAAGAAGCTGAACTACAACAACTACGTCGAACTCGGCTATCAGCTGTTGACCCGTGTCGACTACAACGAGGCCGACGTCGACCAATATCGCCGGGAAGTGGTGGATAACATCGTTCCGCTGTGCACCAAGATTCGCCAACAACAGAGCGAACTATTGGGACTCGATCCGCTGATGTATTGGGACGAGGCGATCTACGATGCCGACGGCAATCCGCGCCCTCAAGGAAGTTACGAACATCAAATTGAACAAGCCCAAGCGATGTTCGACGGCATGAGCAAGGAACTGGGCGAGTTCTTTCACCTGATGCGTGACAAGAACCTGATGGATCTGCAGAACCGCCCCGGCAAGGCAGGCGGCGGATTCTGTGCAAGCCTGCTCGATCAAAAGGTTCCCTTTATCTTCGCAAACTTCAACGGCACTATGGGCGACGTCGAAGTCTTCACGCACGAGATGGGACATGCGTATCAATGCTATGAAAGCATCGATCTGCCGCTGGCAGACAACGTCTGGCCCACCTACGAATCGTGCGAGATCCATTCGATGAGCCTCGAATACCTTTGCTGGCCTCACATGGAAAACTTCTTTGGCGATCAAGCCGATCGCTTTCGCCGCATCCATCTGACGACGTCGCTGCTGTTCCTCCCCTATGGTGTCTCGGTCGATCACTACCAGCACGAAGTTTACAAAAACCCAGGCATGACCCCGGCCCAGCGGAATGCGACCTGGCGGAAACTAGAGGAGATTTACCTGCCACACATGAAGTTTGGTGATCTGCCCCATCTGCCGGAAGGTGGCCGCTGGCAGAAACAGCGTCATATTTACATGTCTCCTTTCTATTACATCGATTACACGCTGGCCCAATGCTGTGCGCTGCAGTTCTGGGTTCGTGCCCAGCGAGACTATCAGCAGGCACTCGAGGATTACGTCGCACTCTGCCGACGTGGCGGAACGTTGCCGTTTCAAAAACTGGTTCACAGTGCCGACCTGAAGAGCCCTTTCCAGAAAGGGTGCCTCTCGGAAGTCGCCGCCCAGGCCAGTGCATTTCTAGGGCTGTAACGAGTGAACCGGATGACCAACGAGTCTCGACCAACATTTGCCGCTGTATTGACACCACCGGCTCGCGGCGCGATCGCTACGATCAGCGTCGACGGCCCGCAAGCGGTTTCGACAAGCTGCAGCTACTTCCACAGCATCGGCAAAATCGGTCTGGCCGACGCCAACGTCGGCCGGATCTTGGTCGGAACGTGGAAAGAAGATGAGCAAGACCCCGGCGAAGAATTGGTCGTTGCCCGCGTGGATCAGCAGCGTGTCGAGATCCACTGCCATGGCGGCATGCAAGCCAGCCAGCGAATTCTGCAGCACCTAAGCACCGCCGGCTGCGAGGTGATCTCTTGGCAAGAATGGATTGCTAATCAGGAAGAGGACGCCATCATCGCCGAGGCGCGTCTCGCTTTGCCCCACGCGGCAACTCAGCAAGCGGCGCTCCATCTGCTCGATCAATGCCAGGGAGCGTTGTCTCGGGAAATCAACGACATTGTGAAATTGCTGGAACAAACCGACATCGAAACGGCCCGGAAGCGAATCGAGTCCGTATTGCAATTCGCCCAGGTCGGCAAAGGGCTGACGCAACCCTGGTCGATCGTCCTGGCCGGCCCACCGAATGTTGGCAAAAGCAGTTTGCTCAATGCCATCGTTGGCTACGAGCGTGCGATCGTGTTGGATATGCCAGGGACGACGCGCGACGTACTGCATGCGACGACGGCGCTGGATGGTTGGCCGGTTCAATTCTCCGACACCGCCGGCATTCGGCTGACCGCCGATGAACTGGAAGAAGCAGGCATCGCGAAAGCGAAGGCAGCGATGCAGACCGCAGACCTGGTAGTCGTCCTGCATGACGCCGCCAATCTGCGGCCAGACGAACTGGACGAATCGCTCCGCCAACTTCCTTCCGCGCTGCATGTGGTGAACAAGATTGACCTGACCCGGAACGTTGAGATACCTGAGGCCTCCGAAATGCTGGGCACCAGCGCTGTCACCGGCGACGGCATTGCCGAGTTGATCTCGACCATCGTTGCTCATCTGATTCCCGACCTTCCCGAACCAGGCCAGCCGATCCCTTTCACACCGCGACAGGTTACTGCTCTGCAAGAATCAGCCAAACTATTAGATACAAATCAAGCCGAAGCGGCGATGAATATCCTTTCCACACTCCTTCGACCTCAAAGCAAACCGAACGATGACTGAAGATCACGATCGTGCCAAGTATCAAGCCGGCGATGCCCATGGACCGCACCAAGTGAGCGATGAACAAACCATCGTCAGCAGCGATACGCACCGAGAGAACCGCATTCCGCCTGGTCAATCACGAACGCGGAAGTGGCCGGTGCTACATGCCACGATCGTTCCGGAAGTAAGCAAGGAGACCTGGTCGCTGCGAGTGTTCGGGCTGGTTGAGAAGGAGCTGACCTACGATTGGCCGCAGTTTCAAACGCTGCCCCGTGTCAAAGTGTTCGCCGATTTCCACTGCGTCACTCAGTGGTCGCGGCTGAGCAATCTGTGGGAAGGCGTCTCGACGCAATACCTGCTCCAGCAAGCCGGCATTCTGCCGGAAGCGAAGTTCGTGATCTGCTACGGCTACGACAACGGCTGGACGACGAATCTTCCCCTGGAAGAGTTCTTGAGCGAAGACGCGCTGCTGGCCGACACGCATGACGGCAGAGAGATCAACGCCGATCATGGCGGACCAGTCCGAGGAATGGTGCCGAAGCTATATGCGTGGAAAAGCGCCAAGTGGATCAAAGCGATCGAACTGTCGGCAACCGACCGGCCTGGCTATTGGGAACAAGCTGGCTATCACAACCTGGGCGATCCATGGCGCGAGCAGCGTTTCGGCTAGTTCTCTTGCCCTCGCTTGGCAAACAGCATGGCGGTGGCGTATCCGAGGACATCGCCCAGTTCCTGGCTATGCTTGGCCAGCTTTTCGTAGCTTCCAGTCTTCTCGCTCAACTCGATCAAACTGGGCGCGACGCCAATCGTGTGAACGCCTGGCGGAATCATGCTCAGGGCTACATCGAGCGCTTCTTCGTCTCGACCTAAGCGCGAAAGAAGTTCGATGTAGGTTTCGATCGCCAACGAGCCTTCCCGGCGAATGTCGGAAGCTTCGGCTTGCTCGCGGAAATAGGCCAGGCCTGCTTCCTGATCTTCACCCAGCAAGGTTTGGAAGTATCGTTTGTGACTCGGATAGAGCTCGGTGAATGGAGGCGTCTGTTCGTATTGGAAGGCCATGTCAAGCCGCGAGCCATAATCAACCAGTTCCAACGCCTTACGCAAGTGGGCCTCGTCTCGCAGAACCCTGGAGAATCGCACCGTGGCTGCCAGGTGGCTGGTATCGATGTGATAGGCGGAATTCAAAAACAGCCAATCGCGCGGAGCGATCATTTCGCCGAGTGTTTTTTCCTGAGGTTCGCTTCCTTCCTGATGAGAGATATCGGCGGCGACCGTTCCCATCAGTTCGTCGTAAACATGCTCCAGCAAAAGCTCCGCGATCGGTTGCTGAGCCGCCGGGGCAAGTCCGGCGAACTGTTGTTCATACGTGGTAACCGCGTTGCAGGTGCCGTAATGTTCCAGCATCCAGCGAAAACCGATATCGGGCGCCACCCCTTCGTACAGCGCAACTTCAATCAAGTCTTCCAGGTTGTCCTCGTCGATCTCGGCCTGCTGTAGTGCTTCGACCACCGGCGACTTGTCACCGACCGGACGCAGGTAATACCATCCTTCGCGGATTTGCCCCTCGTCCAACAGCATTCGTCCGACCTCGTCGCAGGCTTCGACCAGGGCATCTTCCAGTTGACTACGCTGCTCTTCGGTCAATTCTTCGGTGACGCCCGGATAAAGCAGCGGCAACCCAATCTTGGCCCGAGCGCGGATCTTGTACATCTCGAAGAGTTGGAGATGTTGTTTCTCCTGGCGGAAATAGTCGATCATCTTATCGATCGCCGCCATCGGTCCAGCTTCTTCAATTTGCTGGCGGAACTGGTCGAAGACTTCCTGCGAAACCACGGAAAACCCCATTACATAGATCAGACACGAGACAAAGTACGCATCTGGTATCGTAACAGGGCCAAGCGGCTCTGAATAGCAAGAACCACCCGGTTAGTGGTTTGTATGGCTTGGCTTACAGGACTCGGATTTGGGGCCCGATTCCCGCAAGATCTCGCGCAGTTGGCTGAGCGAGGCGGTCTCGAACACACCGGAATCCATCATGTTGGTAAGCCATTGGGGATCTTGCAGGCCGTCGCCATTTTCCAGCGATTGGATATACCTCAGGCAATTTCCGCGGCTGATGATCCCGGTAGGGCGTTCTTCGTTGACGATGATGACACGCCGTAGCGACGACTGGCTTAAAAATTCGTAGATCTGCAAACAGGAAGCAAATTCCTCGAAGCGGACGACATCTCGGACCATGACATCCGAGACGGGGATCGACCAGGCATTGGGTTGGCGGAAGGCTCGCATCAAGTCCTTTTCAGAGACGACGCCCGTCAAATAGCCTTCGGCATCGACCACCGGAATTGATTTGATTCCATGCTGGACCAGAAACCGAGCGACTTCCGCAACGGTTTCGTCTTCGCAAGCGGTGAAGATCGGCTTGCTCATGATTTCAGCAGCGGTGAGATGCTCAAGACGCTGGCGAACGTAGTCCTCTCCGGTTACTTCGCCCGCCGATTCCAGGCAATCTCCAAGACATACGATACGGCATTTGCCTGAACTCTTGGCGACTCGAAGGGCCATTTCTGAGTTAGCGATCAAGGTTTCCAGGTCTTCCACCTTCGAGGTTCGCTCGGCTACGCCCATGCTGACCGAAACGTTGATTGCTTGTCCCGCTACGGAAACGCTCAGTCGCCCAATTTGTCGGCTGATTCGCTTGGCCGCCCGATAGGCGTTGACTTCGGCACATTCGGGCAAGACCAACAGCAATCGATCCCTTTCCAGCCGGCAAAGGTAGTCCATCGTGCGTCCCGCGTCGGAAATCGTTTTGGCCAACTGCAAGAGAACCTGATCCCCTGCTTCGACACCATACTCCTCGTTGATTTCGCGGAAGTCATCGATATCGATCATGACGCACGAAATGGGCAGGTGATAGTTTCTCGCACGGCCCCATTCCCGCTTCAGTTGATCTTTCAGGTAGCGCAGGGTTGCCAGACCGGTAAGGGGGTCGTTACGTTCGACCGACCGCAGATTGTTTTCCAATTCGACGACACGCATTGCCGAGGTAACTCGCGAGATTAATTCTTCTCGGCTGACGGTGGTGGCCAGGACATCATCAATTCCCAGCGAAACAGCCGACGCCCACTCAGGTAGCATTCGCCGATCGGCGACCACCATCGTGTAGACGTATTGCGGCAGGTATTCTTCGTGGATCCAGCGAAAGAACATCTCGCCCGCTTCCGGGTCTTCCTGCCAATCGGCAACGATCAGGGTGGGACAATCCTCTCGAATCAGATGTTTGGCCGATGCATACTCTACACAGCGGCGGACCTCCATCCCAGCGTTTTTCAGCCAAGCTGCAATCAACTTGGCCGAAGAAGATCCATTCTCGATCACGATTGCCTTTTCGCCAGAAATCAGGCCAGCCGTTGCGTTGTGCTTGCCACGCATGCCAATCGCGTTCTGAGGTGTAACGGTCGATTGGAAATGAATCGAATGGCCCGTCTGATTCGCAAAGCTGGCAATCTTGTCAAAGGATTGCTCGAACGCGACTACCACGGCAGGATCAAACTGAGTACCGCTCCCGTCGCATACCATCTGACGCGCTTCGCGGAAATCGATCGCGTCTTTGTAGATTCGTTTGCTCGAAAGTGCGTCGAACACGTCTGCCACGCTGACAATTCGAGCCGCCAGTGAAATATCGGTTCCACTCAACCCCTGCAAGTAACCCTTACCATCCCAGCGCTCGTGGTGGCAGCGGGCAATCTCGGCCGCCATATGAAAGAACGATCCGCTCGGGCCGCTCCGAGCTGCCTCTTCCAGCGTTTCAGCACCGATCCGTACGTGCTCTTTCATCGCCGTGAATTCTTCAGGCGTCAATCGGCCAGGTTTCAGCAGAATTTCGTCCGAGATTCCGACCTTGCCTATATCGTGCAGTGGACTGGATCGGTAGAGATCGCTCAAAAACTGGTCGTCAATCAGGTCTCGATAGGGACCACTGATCTTCAGTTGTTCTGCGATTATTTGCGAGTAGGCCCGCATCCGAACCAGGTGTTCGCCCGTTTCGGTATCGCGCGAATCGGCTAACTTGGCGAGCGCGAACACGGCGATATCTTGCGTGGCTTGAATTGCCAGCGAGCGTGCCTCGACGATTCGTTCCAACTCGCGCGAGTAGCCTTCCAGTTTTCTTTCGGCCGCGGTCGCGCGCATCAAGGCGCTGCGCAAACGTGTGAGCACATCGATCTTCGCGGTTAATTCGAGGCGACCAATCGACTTGTCGATGATATCGTCGGCACCTGCGGCAAAGAGATCCAGACGCTGCGATTCGTCCAGGCGATTTCCGAGGATCAACAACTGGATTTGACGATCGACGAACTCGCGGCGAATCGTTCGACAGATTTCAACCGCTGAGCAATCCGATAAATGGAAATCAAGCAAAATCAGTTCAGGCTGGAATGCTTCAATCTTCTCGTGAATCTGCGCGCCGCAATCGAGGACTTGGACGTCATGATGTGCCCCGAGCAGGTCGAGCACGTTCCGCTCGAAGTCTTTGGTACTTTCGATTAATAACAATCGATGTCGCATGGTTAATTCGCAGTTTCCCCGAAGGGAATGATTGATCGATACATCATCGGGCCTGAATCGCCGCTTGATCAAACTCCTGGCTTCATTCGCGGACTCTGTCCGTCGTTTGGAAATAGAGTGAGGTCGAACCTGTTTCTTAGGAAAACCTAGGTCGCTATTGAAAGATGGCAAGAGCCCCTAAAGGGAGGACATAAGGCAAAACCTTGCCAGGGAGTCAAGGCCATCAAAATCAACTCAACCGCGCCCATGCAATCGACCGGCAAAAGCATGAAGATCGAATGCGAGTCTGCTGGTTAGACGTTGCGCGGAACGATGCGGTGAAAGTGGAGCTCCACCTCGCCATCGACGACGCGTCTGAGCCCCTCGACCAGGCATTTGGGCTCGTTCCGTTCTTGGCCGATCTGAATGATTTCGTCGATCTTCGTGCCCGGTTCAACCGAGAAGGTCTCTTGATGGATGATCTGATTCCCGGCATCCAGTTCCGGCACGATGAAATGGCAGGTCGCACCAAATGTCAGCATTCGCACGGCATGGGCATCGTGATAAGGGCGAATCCCCGGAAAGCTGGGGAGAAGTCCGTGGTGCAGATTGATGATCCTCCCGCCTGCATATTTCCAGCAACTCGAGGCAGGCAAGATGCGCATGTAGCGGGCCAAGAGGACGTAATCAACGTCGTATTCATCCAGAATCTCGATCATGCGATCATCATTTGCGGCTCCCTTTTCGCCGCCGATGCTTTGCCAATCAACCCCAAACTGCTTAGCCAGATCTTGGCAATTGTCGCGATTGCCGATCATCACGGCCGGCTCGGCGGAAATGTGACCTGATTTCATCGCCTCCAGCACGGCTAGGGCCGGTTCAGGGCGATAGGTCGTGCAGATTGCCACCCGGGGGCATTCTCGGCGGACATCAGCCGACCAGACACGCACCGAGAGCTTCTTGAGCCGACCAATCTCGGTCAGCGCGGTCCGCAGCGAAGGGTACAGATCGGCATCGATATGGATCCGCAGAAACATGGCGAAGATCGCTTCTTCGTCATGGTCGTACATCTGGATCTCGGCAATGTTCGCCCCCAAACCCGTCACATAGTGAATAATCGGATCGGCCAGGCCAACATTGTCGGGACCTACTGCGGTAATCACAACGAGCATCGCCGGAAGCCTCTTTCGAGTGGGAATTGCAGGCCCATCGCCTAAGGGGGGAAATCGAGCCGCGGTGGAAGGGGAACCGGCAAAAACCGCACAAACTGCCGTTTCGCGGCGCAGTTGGCTCTCACTTCAATCATCGACCCGAACTAGGCATTGTAGCACCGGTTTGATACCTTGTCCGAACAAGCCTTACATCTTAACAACGCTTCGCAGATGCCGAGGATGCACAGGAATGCCTGAGACCAAAATGCGCCGAGAAGATCTGGGACCTGATCAGGTCTTATGTGAATTCTGTACCGCCAAGTGCTGCCGTTACTTTGCGCTACCGATCGAAACCCCCACCGAGTTCGCCGACTTTGAATTCATTCGGTGGTACCTGCTGCACGATCGTGCATCGGTTTTCCTCGACGACGACGTCTGGTATCTGCTGGTTCATACCACCTGCAAACATCTTCGGGACGACCATCTGTGCGGGATTTACGAGACCCGGCCGCAGATCTGCCGTGACTACACGACCGATGCCTGCGAGTACGACGACGACTGGTGCTACGAGAAGTACTTTGAAACGCCCGAGCAGATCTGGGAGTACGCCGAAGCGACCATGCCCCGCCGACCAGGCCAGAGCCTGCGGAGTCCCAAGCCGCCCGAGCTGCCGATTCTGTCGTAGCCGTGGGCAATCATCCCCAAACATTTCCCTGGTGCGGCCTGTCCCTTCAGAAATCGCCCAGCCGTCACGCCCATTGATTTCAATTCCATGTCGAACAAAAAGAAGCTGATCCAACCTCGTACGCTGAAAGGTTTTCGCGACTATCTGCCGGACGTGATGATGCCGCGCGAAGAGCTGATCAATACGGCTCGCCGTGTTTACCGATCGTACGGCTTCGCCCCGATCGACACGCCGACGCTCGAATACGCGGAAATCTTGCTTGGTAAAGGAAGCGACGAAACCGATCGGCAGATGTATCGGTTCGAGGATCATGGCAAACGGGACGTCGGAATGCGGTTTGACTTGACCGTTCCACTGGCGCGCTTCGCAGCTCAGCACATTGGCGACCTGGGCACGCCATTCAAACGATATCACATCGCCACCGTCTGGCGCGGCGAAAACACCCAGCGCGGCCGTTATCGCGAGTTCATGCAGTGCGACTTCGATACGATCGGTACCAAAAGCCTGGTGGCCGATATCGAAACGGCGCTGGTCATTCATGACCTGATGGTCGCGATCGGCTTCGACGACTTCACCGTCCGGGTCAACAACCGCCAGGTTCTATCTGGGCTGCTCGAAAAGCTTGGCCTGGCAGAGAAGTCGACCGAGATTCTCCGCGCGCTCGACAAGCTGGCCAAGATCGGTGCCGAAAAGGTTGCTGAAGAAATGCAGCAAGCAGCCGGGGCAACCGCCGAACAAGCAGCTCAGGTTTTGAAGCTGGCCGAAATTGAAGGGACAACGGACGATATCCTCATCGCACTCGACGGCCTCGTAGCCGGAAACGAAAAGGGAGAGATCGGCGTCGGTCAACTTCGCGACCTGACCCAGGCCACCTCGGCGGCTGGTGTTCCGAGCGATCGTTTGCAGATCGATGTCTCGATCGCGCGCGGTTTGGACTATTACACCGGCACGATCTTCGAGACCTTCCTGGGCGAACTGCCTGGCATCGGCAGCGTCTGCAGCGGCGGTCGTTACAACGACCTGGCCAGCTTGTACACCAACCAGGAACTGCCTGGCATCGGTGCTTCGCTGGGACTTGATCGATTGCTGGCCGCGATGGAAGAACTTGGCAAGATCGACAACCGTACGACGCCGGCGGAAGTTTTCATTGCCTACTTCGATGAAAAGAGCCTCCCACGCTATCTCCAGATCGCTGCACAGCTTCGTGGAGCGGGCTTCAATGTCGAGCTCTATCCCGAAGCAAAGAAGATCGGCCAGCAACTGAAGTATGCCGATCGTCGCGGGTTCAAAGTGGCCGTGGTCGCCGGCGATCGAGAACTGGAAGAAAACTGCGTTCAACTGAAGTCTCTGAAGACGGGCGACTCTCAAACCGCCAGTCTGTCGGGGGGTGCCGAAGAATTAATTGCGGCAATTCCGCAGATTCTGGGAAGTACCACCTAACCCTGGTGACAAGGTGTTGTCACCCCTAGTTGCGATATTGAAGCCATCGAAGTAACTCGGCTTCAATCCTCGTACTCCCTCGGGGCCAACACCGATGACTATTCGCACCAATCCGTATGAAGTCGCGCTGGAAGCATTCTTGCGCGCCGAGAAAATCCCCTACATCGCCGTCGACGAACGCCGACGTTCGCTCTACGGTGCCGGTTCGCTCAAGAACCTCGATTTCATCGCGACCCCTTCGGGTGCCGAGATGTCGTGGCTGATCGACGTCAAGGGTCGCAAGTTCCCCTCCGGGCGCAAAAACCGCTACTGGAAGAACTGGACCACCACTGACGATCTGCAAAGCCTGTCGCAGTGGCAACAACTGCTTGGGCCGCAATTCCGCGGGATGTTGGTCTTTGTGTATGATGTCGTTGGCGATCTGGCCCCGGTGCCTGAGCGACTTTTGTTCGAGCATAACGAGCGCATCTATGCGTTTATCTCGATTCGCCTCGACCTTTATCTGGCCTGGGCTCGAAAGATTTCGCCCCGTTGGAAAACGATGTCGATGCCGACCAAGGCTTTCCGCCAATTGGCCGAGCCGCTGCAAGTAACGCTGCACACGCCGATTGTTTCGGGAGGCGATTTCGACCTGCGCGGTGCTCCGCAGGAGACCCCCGCGATTGTTTGAAGAGATCGGAAAGGGCCGCAGGATAAACCGCCTGCGTAATGCCCTTTCTATTTCCTCTGGCTCATTTCATGAACCATATCGACCAGCGCCTTGGCGTTATCGACCGGCGTATGCTGCATCACGCCGTGACCCAGGTTGAAGATATGCCCCGGTCGACCAGCCGCTTGATCCAGGACGTCTTTCGCACGACGGCGAAGCTCCATCGGATCGGCCATCAACGAGACCGGGTCGAGGTTCCCTTGCACGGCGATGTTGTGCCCAACCGTTTCCCAGGCCACATCCAAACGAATGCGCCAATCAACGCCCACCACCGCTGCCCCCGATTCGGCCAGCATTGGCAAAAGCGCTGGGTTACCCGTCGCGAAGTTGATTACCGGCACGCCAGGGGCAATCTGCGCGACGATCTCTTTCACGTAGGGCAAGACGTAGCGTCGGTAGTCGTCCGGACCAAGGGCGCCTGCCCAGGAATCGAACAGCTGCACCGCCTGGGCACCGGCAGCGATTTGAGCGTTGAGATACCGCGAGATCGCGCGCACAAAGCGTTCCATCAGTTCCCGCCAGGCACCTGGATCGCGGAACATGAGGGCTTTGGTATTCATGTAGTCACGGCTGCCGCCTCCTTCGATGGCGTAGCTAGCCAGCGTGAACGGGGCGCCGGCGAAGCCAATCAGCGGCATGTCGGCGGGCAAGTCAGCACGCGTTTGGCGAACCGTTTCCATCACGTAGTGCAGCGAATCGGTGCTTTCCAGTTCCAACACGCGATCAACGTCGGCAGCATCGCGAACCGGATTATGGATGACGGGCCCTTCTCCCTTGGCGAACTCGAGATCGAGCCCCATCGGCTGCAGAATCGGTAACAAGTCCGAAAAGATAATTGCCGCGTCAACTCCCAGCTTATTGACCGCCGTGCACATCACTTCGCTACAAAGCTGCGGATTGCGGCATAGCTCCAGGAAGGTCGTTTTGGCGCGAACGTCTCGGTACTCCTTCATGTAGCGTCCCGCTTGTCGCATCAGCCAGATCGGCGTGAAATCGGTTGGCTCGCGACGACAAGCTTTCAGAAAGGCGCTGTTGTACCAGGCCGCATCTTTATTGAGCGCCACTTTGGTTGTCTCCTCCAGCACGGCACGGATTTGGCGTTTACGAACCAGGATCGCTTTCGAGCGTTCTGCCGCAGCCGCGACCAATGGACCCATCTTGGGATGTTCCGGCTCGACATCGACCGGATAGCCCAAGTCTCGCAGGCGTTCGCTCATCGTCGGACCGACGCTGCAAATCACCGTTCCACGCAGGGCTGAACTGTAGGCTTCCAACTGCCCCTGCCGTTCGGCCAGCTTCAAGACATGATTCAATTGATTGGCGGAAGTGAACAGCGAAACGTCGATCTGCCCGTCGATCGTCTTTTGAATATTGGCCGCCAGCGGCCCGATGTCTTCCGGCAAATCCCAGTCGTACACATGCAACGTTTCGACATGCGCGCCGCGCGCTTCCAGTCCGGCGACCAGGCTGGCGTTGGTGACGCCATATTCCTGCACCACCAGCGTTTGATTGGCGATGTGGATCTCGGTATCGATCGTTTGCAGAATCTCGCGCCAGGTATTCGGCTCCGGCACCTTGATACTAGGTGTCAGGCCAGCCTCGCGAAGGGCGGCAACCGGCTTGGGGCCACGGGTGATGGTGATAATGTCCGAAAGGGCATCGAGGAACTGCTGCTTGTTGACCTTCCGATCGATCGCAGCCATCAAATGCTGAAAGCCCACCCCAGTCATGAAAATGACGATATCGACCTGACCGGTGATCACCCGGTTGGCGAAATCGATTGCGCCCTGATTATCTTCCAGCGGAATTTCCCGCATTGAAGGGCTCACGTGCGGCACCCCGCCAAACTTCTCGATCATGGTCGCCATTTCTTTCTGGCGACGGCTCTCGAATGAAGCGACCTGGAGACCCTCGAAGTTCTTGGCGTTTTCTGACATGCAACTCTCTTACGACGGATAGCCCAAATGGGGGTAGCTACATCATTATGGGGGTAATCGAATAGTTCATAGGCTAGTGGGAACCGCGATGAAAGCCCCAATTCATTGACCCGTATGAACTGAATTCCTACGATGATGTGAGTGCAGTTTACACCACCAATCGGAACGCAACTGCCATGCTCCTCTTATTTTAGCAGTTCGCTGCCCCGCTCGGTGGGCTGTTGCTTTTCACGAGTTTCCCCCTATGCAACTTTCCTGCTTTTATTGTGGCAAACATCTCACCGCAACGGCTAAGCAGTTGGGTGGCGAGGTGGTCTGTCCGCACTGCGGAAATGTCGTCCGCCTACCGGATGCCGAGCAGTTGCATGCCGCCGAGGAAAAGGAACCGGAAGCTCCAACCCATTTCTGGCTGACCGACAGCATCTCAGGCGTTGCCTCGCTGCTGTTTCATATGGCCCTTCTCTTCGTTTTATCGCTGTTGGTTTGTGATTATCGCATCGGGGCTCCCGAAGGCGAAGAGGTCACCATTGGTGAACTGCCAGGAATCAATCTGACCGATTCCAGCGGCGACGTCCTCGATACCAGCGAAGTCGAACAATCTTCCGATACGTCGAGCCTGGACGAATTGATCGACAACATCGAGCCACCTGCGGCCGCTTCGTCCGAAATGGGCGAGGAAGTCAGTCTCTCGCAGCTGCTGCCCAGCGGCGCCTCGGGAGGCGCGTCGGGGGCTCTCAACACAATTGGGGGCGGTGGCGGATCGGTTGGCGCCGGGACAACCTTCATGGGTGTCCGGGCCGAAGGTTCGCGCATCTGCATCATCGCCGACTGTAGCGGCAGTATGAACGGGCCTAAGCTTGAATACGTGAAGGAAGAGATCCTCGAAGCGATCCGCAGCATGTCGCGCGAGTCGGAGTTTCAGATTGTCTTCTTCAACAGCCAGGCCGTTCCCTACAACATGCGCGGCTGGCGAAACCCTAAACGCGATATCGACAACGTCAAGCGTTGGCTCAATACGGTCATGGCCCAAGGAGGAACGATGCCGCTGTCAGCGTTCCAGGAAGCCTTCAAGTTGACGCCTCCACCAGACGCCATCTTCTTTATGACCGACGGTTTGTTCGAAGCAGACGTTGTCCCCGGCGTCAAAGCACTGAACGTCGGTGGCAGCCGGAAGACGAAGATCCATGCGATCTCCTTCCTCGACAAGTCGTCCGAACCTTTAATGCGGCAGATCGCTACCGATTCTGGAGGAACCTATCGCCATGTTTCCGCCTTTTAATAGGCCCGGTGCAGGATCGTGGCGATGCAGTCTGATAGCCCTTGCAGCCGCAATCGGTACCCTGACAGCCGCTGATATCGCATCGGCCGATCGATTGATCTTGCGCGACTTGACCTTGATCAACAACGTGACCGTGATCGGTTTTGATGACGAAGGGGTAAAAGTCACCGACCACGACCTGATCCCCTGGCACGTGATCGAACTGGGAACCGTCAGTCCCGACAAACAGGCCGACTTCGATCGTTTGCGCAAAGAGGTAGGCGTTCCGCTGTTTCGGATCCATCAGCGCCTGAAGGTCGGCGATTACCCCGGCGCACTCGAGCCGGCCGAAGCTCTTTTCGAGCGATACCGTAATCGTGACTCGAAGGTTGCCTACATGGTATGCCAGGCAGTCATGTGGGGACGACTGGCCAACGGCCAGCGGGAAGCGGCCCTGGAGCCTTACTTTTGCTGTCTTCGTTGTCTGAAGGCCAACCGCGCCGATCTTGCGAGCCTGCCCGGTTCGCGGCAACTCGACTACGACAAGCAAACCGGGCTTACTTCGGACCTGCTACCTCTCTTCTTCGACCACAAACTGGCAACCGAGTCCTTACCGAAGGCCGCCGCCATGGCCGGTAAGCTTGGCGCGGACCTTCCCAATGGCGTTTATGTCTATATGGCGGCTCTCGCGATCACTGCTGAAAAATACGTCGATGCGGAAAACTGGATCGGTCGCATCAAGACCGGCAACCTGGTCGTGAAAGAGTGGCCCGACATTCTGAATGCGAATCTGTCGATTGAAACAGGCGACCTTGACGGGGCTCGCACTCAGCTCCAACCGCTGGTCAACACCTTGCAGCCCGAAAACCAACCGGTGGCCCGGTACCTGTTGGGAATCGCCGGAACGCGTTCTCAGGGATTCCTGATGATCGAAAACGGCATTCTCGATCTGCTGTACGTACCGGCCCTGTATGGCAATGAATATCCAGAACTGACGGCGGCCGCCCTGCTGGAGACACATACCGCTTTGCTGCGAGTCCAACAAACGGCACAAGCAACTGAAATTCGTCAGCAACTGCTGCTGTATTACGGCGGCACCCAACACGCAAATCAACTACGCGCGGAATCCAAGACCCCTGGCAAACCTTGAGAGGCACCTCGATATGCAACGTAATACCACGCCAAAGACAGGCATTGTTTTTTGCCTGATCATGATCTTGGGGATCTTCGCGGTCCAGGGTTGGGCCCAAGGTACCAGCGGCGCTGCGCCTAGTCCTGACGACTCGTTGACGTTGGACGGCAGCGATGATTCCGCAACTCCTCAATCTACTAATACCCAACAAAAAACGGTGCTCGACACCATCAAGGATGGCGGCACGGTCGGTGTGCTGATCGGTCTGCTTTCAATGGTAGCGATCGGCTTTATCGTGGAGCACTTCCTGACCATCCGCAAAAGTGTGCTGATGCCTGAGGGGGTCGCTTACGAACTGGAAGAAATGATCGCCCAGGGACGGGTGGACGAGGCACTGGAGGTCTGCAAGAACCCCGAATACCAATCTCTGCTTACCTACGTGGTTCAAGCCGGCCTGGAACGTTTCCGCGGGGCAGAATTTGGTTTTGCCGAGTATAAAGCGGCCGTCGAAGAAGCAGGCGAAGATCAAACGGCCAGACTCTACCGCAAGACCGAAGTGCTCGGCCTGATTGGTTCGATCGCTCCGATGCTCGGATTGACCGGGACGGTTCTGGGGATGATCAAGGCCTTCAATACAATCGCCGCGAGTGGCGGAACGCCTAAGCCGGAAGATCTTGCCGGTGCGATTGGCCAGGCCCTCGTCACGACGCTATTGGGATTGGTGGTGGCTATTCCTGCCATGGTCGCTTACAGCTACTTTGGCAATCGGATCGATTCGTTGGTAGCCGAAGTCGGCAAACGGGTCGAACAAATCCTTACGCCGCTAGGCCGCCGCCGTTAATCTCGAATTGGAGAAGCGATCATGAAACTCTCCAAAAAGAGAGTACAGCACACCAAGGGGATGGACATCACGCCGATGATCGACATCGTCTTCCTACTGCTGATCTTCTTTATCACCGTCACCCAGGTCTCGGAGACCAATCGCGAGAAGCTGGAGTTGCCCAAACTTCAAGGTGCGAAAGACCAGAAGAAATCATCGTTAACGGTCAACATCGATAAGAAAGGGGAAATCATCGTCGGCGGAAAACCGATGCAGTTGGCCGATATTGCTTTCCTGATCAACAAGGAATTGGAGGCCAACGGCGGAGACACTGGCCTGATCACGGTAGTCGTGCGAATCGACCAGCGTGCTACCTGCGAAACCCCGAATGCTTTGGTCAAACAACTTGCCAGCCAAGGGATCTCGAAAGTCCGCCTGGCGGTCGAGGTGCCAGGTTAAGCCATGAAACTATCAAGCCACAAACGCAATCATCGACGACAAATCACGCTGGAAATGACCAGCATGATCGACGTCGTGTTCTTGCTCTTGATCTTCTTTATCGTGACCGCCAGTTTCACCAAGACCGAACGCGAATTAGATGCGGTGACTAAGGTGAACGAGAAGTCGGCCGCGTCGGCCAAAACCGATCTTGAGCCGGCCATCATTGTTCTGACCGAAGCCGATGGAAAGTGGGTCTTTCAAATCGGCAGCAACAACATTCCCACGTTCACCGAACTGGAAGAGGTGTTAAACAAGTTTCCCAACAAGGCGGATGGCGCTTTTGTGCGTGCCCCTGACAAAGCCCCCTACCGCATGGCGGCGGAAGCGATCCAGGCCTGTAAGAACGCCGACTTCCCAGGCGTTTCCTACATACCTTTGGTTCAAAAGTAGTCCCTAGCCGAAGTGATATTCTTCCTGTCGAAAGTACGATTCTCACATGCACTGTCAGGCTGTCTGTTGGCCGCCCTGTTGTGCCTGATCGAGGTTCGCGCACTCTCGGCTCAAAGCAAACCGCCGCTCGATTCGCGCTCGCCGCAACAGATGATCGAGGAGTACCGCCGCGTCGATCGATATTTGTCGCGTATCAAGATGCCCGATCAGCGGCTGCTGCTAATCGAGCGCTACTTGAAGCGTTCCATTCCCAATGACGACCGGGATGAACTGATCGATACCGCTTCGCAGCTCTATGCGACGCAGTTGATGAAATATGCGGACGAGCCGGCGCGGTCCAAGTTCTACCTTGATCAAGTGCACAACTTTCTCGCGGCTTACCCTAGTGCCGATACCCCAGCGCTGCAGGTCATGTTGCTGCAAGCCGACTACAACCGGGCCGAGACAGCGGCATCGCGGTGGCTGGCCGATCCGTCGGACAACGAGTCGCATAAGCTGGCCCTGGAGACCTTTCTCAAAATCACTCCGAAGCTGGTCGACTACTACAAGTCGCTCAACCATCGTGTCGATCAGCAGTGGGACGCGATCGATCGCATGCCGCCGGGGGCAAATCGCGAGGCTCGCGAAGAAGCGAATCGAGAATTGGAAGGAGTCGTTGGCCGGGCCGCATTCTTTGGGGCGTGGTCGAACTACTATCTTTCGCTCGCCGAAGGCATTCGCAAGCCATCAAAATACTCGAAGACGTCGATCGACCTTTTCCGCGAACTGCTGGAAATGAAAAAGCCTGCCGACAATACCGCAACGCGGCAAGACCCGGTCGATCCACAGCGACTCGGGCTCGAGGTCGAATGGCGTGCTCGAGCCCTGATTGGATTGGCAATGGCCGAGATCCTGGATGGCGACCTGGACGAAGGCAGGAACTGTTTCAAGATTCTTGAATCGGGACCAACGTCAGCCGAAATCGTCGATCAGGCCGATTACTGGTACTGCCGCGGCCTGCTCAATGCGGACCAATTGGACGAGGCGGCCCAGTTTGGCCGCAGCAAAATCGAATCGTTCTACGGCAACACTTCCCCAGGCAAAACGAGCCTTTGCGTCCTGCTGGCCGACTCCGGTCTGCGTCAAAAAGATGCCAGCGACGCCGTCCGGCAAATGGGGATCGAAGGATTGATCGGCCTGGCCAAGTTGGGACATCATTCGGCTGCGATCAAATTAATCGAGAAGTATCAAGTCGACCTGCAGGATTCGAATGATTTCTACATGATGTGGCTGGTTGGTCAGGAAGATTTCGCCGATGCCGAAAAGACGAAGTCCGACGCTTCGTATCGCGTGGCCCAAACGAAACTCCGCGATGCGTTGGCAGCCCCCGAGGCGGAAAAGGATCTCCTTTCGGCCAGTGAATGCCGATATACACTCGGCTGGTGCAGCTACCGCCTTAATGAGTTCGAGGAAGCAGGCCAGAACTTTCAAGATGCCGTGGCAGGCCTGAAGAATCCCAATCCGAGCAAGGCGGCTGAATCGGCGTGGATGGCTTTTGTTTGCTACCAAGCGCTGACCAAAGAGGAGCCACGCTTTGGACTGCGCGCGATTGAAGTTCTGGAAGATCTGAAGCGTGATTTCCCCAACCATCCTTATGCCCAGAAGGCAGACTACTTCATCGCCAAGCTGCAGCAGTCGCGCGGTTCGATGGGGTCGTCGATCCGGCAGTTGCAAACGATCGAACCTTCCGATCCCAACTTCTGGTCTGCTAAGTTCGACCTATGCAACCTGCTACGGCAGCAGGTCGATCAGGCCACTTCCGAAGACGAAAAGAAAAAACTTGCCGGCCAGCTCAAAGAAGTCGCCGACGATCTCTATTCGCGCCTCGATAAGAAATCTGCCCCCACCGATCGCATGTCCGGGGTAGCTCGCTGCTTGTTGAATGTGGCGGACCTGGCCCGCAAAGACCTTGTGCCCGCTTCGGACTTTGCTACCTACGTCGACCAGACGAAAGAGCTGGTGGCGAAACTGCCTGCGGACGACCATGCCTGGATGGACTATCACTACCAGGCCTTGCTGCTGGCTAGAACTCGGAAGAACGATGCCGAAGTCGCCGAGCACGCCGATTGGCTTTTGAAGAATGCCCAAGGGAGTTCGTACGAACAGACCGCATTGATTGTGCGGGCCTTGGAAATCGACCGATCGGTTGCCCAAACGACAACGCCCAGCAACCAGCTATTGGAAGAGGGGTTCGATATTTACAGCCGCCTGGCCGATCACTTCGGCGTGACAATGCCGCTGGTTCAGCAGAACAAGAACACCAAGGTTGCCTGCTCCAAGGCCGCCAGCTTCGCCGAGAAGCTGCAGAAGTGGTCCGACGCGGCTCGATTCCTGCGTGTCTTGGTCCAAGCATTCCCGAAAGACCAGGAATACCTGCAACGTTTAGGGCGCGTCGAATTCACACTGGGTAATTATGATGAAGCATTGGGGCATTGGCGTACCCTGCTCGTAGGGCTTCAAAATGGAAGCGAAGAATGGACCGAGGCCAAGTACTATCAGCTGGCCTGCCTGCGGCAAACCGACCTCGATCAGGCAAAAAAGGTGCTCGGACAGTACCAATTGCTGCACCCAGATTGGGGTTTGCCCCCATGGCGCGATAAAATAAAGACGTTGGCCGAGCAGATCTCTGGCTCAGCAAGCCCTTGACCTTAGTTGCTTTTTCCCCTTTTAGTCCCGCGGCATGGCGTACGGATCGTCCCCTACATCTTATGGAGATAACGGTTCGCAACGGATCGATGCGTTTGTGCGCGAAGCCGAGGCCTTCCTTGCTTCGCGTGGTGGGCATGATCCGACCGCTCTGCCTGCGCTTGCCTATCAGTTTGGCTTGAGCCGCGAAGAGTACCAGCAAGCGGTCGATGTACTCTACTCGCATCCGAAACCTCAGCCCGAACCTCCTCCGGTTCCTCATCACCCCGTCGAAGCCGAGTTCCCGGAACTGCTGGCCGACGAAGAACCGACAACCGCTGAAGTGCTCGAAGAAGAGCCACTAGTCGAGGCACTAACAACTGCGGAATCTGAATTCCCCGAGATTCGCCCCAGCGACCTTTGTAGTTTCGTTCAGCAGGCGCGGATCATCTTGTCCGACGAGCATGGTTGGACGGAGCGTGCCGTGGCCCGGGTCAACTTCGTCGCCGATCAACTGCTGATCCCGCATAACGTCCGCGGTGATTTGTTTGCCCGCCTGGGAGATCGCGACTTTCAACCACGACCGCAGGAAGACGTTCGCCCGGCAGAACACCTTCACACGGCCGAGGTTGAACCACCACCGCAACCGAAGCCGAAACGACGGCCAACTCCCAGCAAGACTTTCAAGCATTACTTGCGGAAAGCCTTGGAAGCAATGCCGGCCAAGCGGGTCAACGAACGCCGCGAGATGAAACTGATTCAGGAGGGAACCACCAAGCTGGGACTCAGCGAAGTGCTGGCCCGCGATCTGCTTCTGGAAGTCGCACAGCAAGAAGGCTACATCGTTGCCTCGGCAATTGAAAAGCCGGTCGAAGAGGAAGAGATCCGCGCCAAGGAAGAGACGATCACCACCTTCCAGCAAAGAGCCGCCACCATCATCGCCGGTCAGGGAGGCGTCAACTCGTTGACCCGCATCATGATCGCCCAAGTCGCTGAGGAGTTGGGGCTTACTCCTGAGCAGCGCGACGAGGCATTGTCATCGATTCAGCGGCAGACTGAAAAGAATCAATCGGACGAACGCCTACAACATCGGGCGACATCTTACCAACAGTTCCTTCACGAAAAGCTGGAACACGTCAAGCATGGGATCGTTATCGCCACGCTGGCGCAAAAGTTTGTCCAGCTTGGCGTCGACATGCATGGGCTGCCCCAGGATCTGGCCTGGAAAACGCTTCGCGAGACATTACAAGAGGAAGAGCTGCGGCTGATCACCGTCGAACAGGCCGAATCGCACATCAATTCGCTGGTCGACGATTTGATGCTGGAAGAGCACTACGTTTCCATGCAGAATCGTCAGCGACTGCTGGCCGAAGGAGATCAATGGGGGCTGGATGATCGCAAGTGCCAGCAATTGATCGAAAGCAGAATCCTCGAAAACGCTCGCAACGCCAATCGTGGGCAGCGCCGGGCAGCGCTCGTGTTTGGAGCGTTCTTTTCGCTGCTGCTCTTCGGCGGAGGCTACCTGATCTACCTCCGTTCGGTTCCGCCCAATGCCGATCCGTCCGTTGCCCGTTCCGCTCAAAATCAGCCAGGAAACGGAACCAACCAGCCTGGCCTTGATCCGACCGAACCTGAAAACAAACCCGAGAAACTAGTTTGGACACGACAACCGTGGTGGAGCGAATCGCTCTCGCTCGATCTGATTCAGGTCTACCAGAACGAAACCGCGCTGCAGCCCAAATTGACGGCAATCTGTACGCCTGATCTCCAAAAACGAATCGCGGCGTATCAAACGCTGCTGCCGCCGCTGATCACCACGGCAGTCGCCCGGGACGGCAAGGAAAAGGAAGTCATCCGCAAGTCGATCATGGGCCTCGTTCAGGACGAACCGGACGACGAAGCGGTCGCTGTCATCGCGCAGTCGCTGACCGACGACATTGCCTTGAAAGATGCCCCAATCTCAGGTGCCACGCCCGTTTCGCAGATGCTGGAAAAAGCGTACGAGGCGATCAATGCGGCCCAACAGCCAGGGCTTCCCGAAGCACGAAAGCTTATGCTGCAAAGCCGCCTGGAAAAGGAATTGGGGATTTCCTATGCCGGTTCGGCACCGCCGGTCGAATTAACCATGAGTGAAATGATCCGCGACCTGTATCGCAAGCTACGCGATCTTTCGACGACCGACGCCAATACGGCCGCCCGCCTGCATGCCAACCTTTCGGCCACCGCTCAAAACTATCTACCCGCCGATCAAGTCATCGCCAAAGATAGCAACCTGGTCGCCGAAATCGTCGCGCGGATGACCGATCAATGGGACGTGTACGAACCGGTCGTTCGCCGAGTGATTAATTCCGACAAAGTCGAAATGCTGCTCCCGATCCTCGATGCCTACGAGCAAAAACTGAAGAGCCACGGCATCCAGGAAAAAGTTACGGCCCTTCTCTCGCGGCGCATCGGTCGTGGGCTCGATGCCGACGATCCAGTACAGTCAGCCGCAATGATCCGCACACAATTGGGTATCGATACCCAGATCGCTCGCGATGGCGAGATGTATCGTACGTTCCTCAGACGCTCCGGCAGCTATACCTGGGATGTGCCCGACACCGCTTCGCCCGCCGAAATGGCCATCGAGGCAGCTCAGCTGGGCTACGTTTCCGTACTTGGTCACGCAGCGACTCAAGGAGAATTGGGCCAACGCATCTTTGAGTCGACCATTCAAAATGGTCCTCCCGATTTGGAACTTGATCAATCGGTATCCGCTGGGCCGATGCCGACTCGCCAGGCTGCCGCGCTATCGAATATCGAGTTGCTCATTCAGCGGATTCAGCGTGCCACCAATCCGATTGGACGGGTCGATATCTATAAGGACCTGTGCTCCATCTCGGGTGAGGTTGACGACATAGATTATCCCGCCGCTGACCAGTTGGTCGATTACATCCTGCGTCCCAAACAAAGGGCGGAACAAAGCCAGATTCAAAACGGTCTGCGAGCGTTTTCGCATTGGCCTACGGTCAAGCTGGCGATGGCAGACCAGATTCCTAAGGCACGTCGGGCGGTCGACGATATCGAACTGATCGTCAACAGCATGCTCGGCCAGACGGTACCGATTGATAGCTATCACACAGCTCGAGACGATTTACGAGAAGCGCTGCTGAAAAACGTGTTGGAAGAAATGGGAGGCGAGCCTGCCAGATCCAACATGCTGTCGCCGCAATTGGCCAACGACGTCGCCCAATCGCTAGGAGATTCTTACCGGCTTCATGCCCAGCTTTGCGGGATACCAGCTGATCAGTTGCCTTCCACGCAATCGCCTGAGGAAGTAGCGTCACGCCTGATTGAAATCGAGAAGAATCGGCTGCATTCGCTCAAACTGACCGACGCTGAAACGGTCCAGCTCAACGATCTCTCGCGTCGAGAGATTGCGCTGGATTATTTGAGCAATTCGCCGATTTCCGGCATGGTTGCCCGGCAAAGGATCTGGCTGCGACTGTTGGCGATGCGGCACGGTAAAGATGTTCCTCAGCTACAAAGCAGGCTGCAGCAAATCGTCGATCAACTCGACCAGCAAGACGCCCAGGCCACCAGCGTGATGGCTCAACTCCGCAGCGGCGAGATGGCCCTGGTCAAGTTTTGGGAGCTAACAGGAGGTTCGGCATGATGCGAAAACGACTCCTCACGCCTGCGATGGCCGCCATCTTGCTGGCGATGCTGTTTGTCCTGGGAACGACATCTCCTATTCAAGCTGCTGTTGTCTATCTGAAAGGACGGTCGGAGCCGCTGGTCGGCTTCGTCGAATTCTCCGACGACCAATCGATCACGCTGCGGGTCACAACCGAGAAGGGAGAAGAACTCCATCGAAAGTTCATGCGGAGCGAAATCGATCTGCTTTTGCAGCCCGTTATTCCTAGCCGGCTGGCGAGTCTCTCTCCGGACAACCCCAGAGCGTATCGTGAATATGCCGAAGAACTGGTCGAAATGAAATCGGATCCCGAGGCGGTCGAAACGGCAACTCGCCTTTTTATTATCGCCGCACACTTATCGCCCAAGACCGAAGCGCGAAGCGCCTTGCTGGGATTAACACCGCTGGTCAAAGACCCCCAGCGCGTCCGGCAGTTGCGGGCCCTCGCCTACATGATCGATCCCAAACACGATGCAAAACTGCTGCAAGGCGATTCCCCGTCGGCCAAGAGCGGAGCTGCCGTAGACGACAAGATTCGGGAAGATACCGTGTCGGTTTTGCAGATGGTTCGCACAGAGCATCGGGCCGACGCCAAGCAGCAGCTTCAACGAGAAGAAATCCGCGACGCCATTCGATCGGGAACCAAACAGATTACCCCAGAAGAATGCCTGGAAATCATTCAAGGAACTTGTCCAGGCTGCGGCCAGGGAGTCATTCCGCCCTACATGATGCAGAAACTGATCGCCGCGGAATTGGAACTGATCTCGAGCAAGTCACCCACCGAAATGCCGCGGCAGTGGGGCTATTTCCTCGACGAGTCCTTTCAGAAGCCGTTGCCGGTGCTGACCCTCGACAAGGCAACGCGATTCGATCCGGCGAAATGCATTTTTCGCGACGGGAAATGGATTGAACCGAGTCCCTGATCAACCGTGCGATGGCCACCCAGAAGATCTCAACGGCACCGTAGCTACGGAATGAGGTATTCCTCGCCGTATCGCCGCGAGTAACTTGGATCGAACTCCGAGCCCTCTTCTTCGCCGAAGTAATAGACGCGAGCTTCGGAAATATGACGGTCCGAGACGTGAGCAAACAGATAGGCTGCCGCCGCTTCGCGAACTTCGCCGATCATGTCTTTCCAAGGTCGACTGCCCCGCTTTTCTTCAATCACCTTTAGAAGGTGGATTCCAAACTTCGTTTGAATCGGACCTACCAATTCGCCAACCGGCCGGGCAAACACTGCCTCGTGGATCCGTGGATCCAGCGGCCCCTTGTAGGTAATCCAGCCCATGTCGCCACCTTCGGCCGCACTGGGAGACTTCGAGTGAGCTTTGACCGCTTCTTCAAAGGTAGTTTGATTGTGGGTAATTGCATCCCGAACGTGCACCGCGTCACGGAAGGCAACATCCCAATGGAAGTCTTCCAAATGCTCTGGATCGCCGAAATAAATCTGGGCTACGTGACGAGTCGTGCCGTCAAATCGTTCGTAGTTCCGCTCGTAGAACCGTTGCAAATTGCCCTCGGTCAGATAGTCTTCCAGATAGCGGGTCCAGACAATCTTCCAGGCCAGGTTTCGCCGCAGCATGGCGATGTCGGATTTGCCTGACAGAAGAAACTTGTCAAGCGTTAGTCCGCGCGCGGCCAATGCCTCTTTCACCTCGGCAACCGCCAGGTCAATCTCTTGCTCGGTAGCACGGTATTTCGTCGTTTGCAGATGAGCGAGTACCACCTGGCGACGGATCAATTGCGACATTACGGTCGAACGGTAGACCTGCAAAGTACGCTCAGTCAGGTCGGAAAACACGTCCAATTCCTGCATGAAGCGTTCGATTTCCACATCGTAGATCGGAACATCGTCAACACTTGCCACCACCGTAGCGCCGGTGGTCGGATGAACCAAGGTCTTCTCCAATAGCTCAGGCCCTCCGGATGAATCAAATTCGTCCGAAAGTGTCCATTCGTCGGCCGCCTCTGGAAGGACGATCAAGCAAATCATCACCAGAATAAAGGTCGGGGATCCGATCCAAGGTTTGGACGACATAGCTTGTACTCGTTTGTTTCCGGTGCCCTAAATTTGGTAAGGTTCCGCCACGTTCATTTGACGTCGGAGTCAAGGCAGAGGGATATCTGTCAACTCAAACGCAATCGGCAGCGAAATAATCGACGCCGGAGATTTATAGACGAAGGTAAAATCGGCTGGTTCGCGCTCTAGGACAAACTTGTACGACATGCCGACAGTGTCGACATCTCGGTACGTTTCTTCGAAGCCGGCAATGTCGATCTTCTCTCCGTTGGGTCCTTCCAGGTAGGCCTCGTTGTTGTAAACCCAGCCGCGATGCGATTCGAGCGCGCCTTGCTCGCCCAGCAGTCGCAGCATAATGCTTGCTTCCCAAATATCGCCATTGCGGCGAAACGCCTCGAATACGACCTCAATGGAACCACGGGTATCCTTGACGTTCCGAGCAGTTTCCAGCTTGTCGAACTTGAAGGTTTCCACGCGCCCCGGCATCAGGGCGACCATCTCGCCTTTGAGAAGTGCAATCTTTTGTGATTTGCGTTGAACGCTTCCCAGGGGCAATTGAATGTCGACCGCCGATACTCCCTGCAAAACTTCCGTATCGAGCGAACCTTGTTGTTGATCATCACCAACCAGGCTCTTCCCCTCTTCGTCCTCGACCTTCAATTGATCCAGGGGGAGCTTAATGACAATCGGTTCGACACGAGGCTCCCAGGCGACCTGCAAATTGAGAAGGGTCCCCTTTTGACTCTGGTCCATGAGGTTCATGAACGACTCGACCCGCGTCGGTTCAAATCGGAAGATCTCGCTGGTGCGAACCAGTGCGTTCGGTTTCCCGGATTGGTTCTGGCTGGCCACGAACGCCAGGATATTTGGCTGGCCGGCATAGTGGTAGGCTTCCAATCCATGCTCTTGAAACAGCTGGTTGACCGCTTCCCAAAAAGGGACGTCTTTCCAATCAACGCTGACCGTTTCGCCGGTAGCACGCTGGCCGAAATTCGATCGGTAGTCGACCAGCTTGTTTTCGGTCTGCTCTTGGATTGCCGCCAGAACTTCTGTCAGCGGCTTGTCTTTCATGGTCAACGTGATTCGCGATGCCTTAGCGGCACTATCGGCACGCGCTTTCTCCAGTATCGTGCGGATCCGCTGAAGACGTGCCTTGGTTTCGGCCGATGTGGTTGGCTTGACGGTGGGCAAAAGATCGAGCGCTTGATGTCCCAGCTCAATGATTTTACGTTCGGCGCGTTCTCGGTCCTCGAGCGCGTCGGAATCGAGCCGACGCACCCAGCCCTTCACCTGATCGGAAAAACTAGGCTCAGGTGGCTGAGCAAAGATCGGGTTAGCCAGCGCAATGACGACAGCTACCCACAAAATGGTTCGAAGCGCGACCATAATCAGGGGAAGTCAGCATTTAAGGTGGAAAAAAAGAGGGTCCAAGGACGAGTTGGATGTCTATTCTAGGGCTTAAATTGGCCAGTTACCAGCGTTTTTTTCGAAACTTTACCCCTCATTCGTAGGGGGCACCTTCCAATCCGTAACCTACGCTTAAGAGCGGATTTACGCTACCTTCTGGCCGAACCCAAGAAATCACACTATGTCGACCGTGCGTTTAACAATCGCCTCTGTTGTTGTGGTTGCCATTCATTTTACGCAATTTTGTATGTCCTCGGCAGAGGGACAGACAAACACCTATCCGGTCATGATCCAATTGGACCTGGACGACGAAACCATCCAGGCAACCCCTGTGTTGGCTACCAACTCGGAGGTGATCATGCTGGGCCGAGATGGTCAGATGTGGGATTTTGATCCGCGAGATGCCTCCAACTTTTCGCAATTGCCCAAGCCATTCCAGGCAATGACCCAAGGAGAAATGCGCGGCGCGCTCCTTTCCGAGTTCGGCAACCAGTTCGATGTCACCGGCACCGGCAACTATCTGGTCGTTCATCCCAAGGGAACCAAGGATCAGTGGGCTGGCCAATTCGAGAAGCTCTATCGTTCGTTCCAGCAATACTTCGCCGCACGGGGCATTTATCCCGAGCGACCTCAATTCCCGTTGGTTGCGATTGTTTTTCCTGACTTCAAGTCGTATCAGAAGTACGCCGCCCAGGAAGGCATGCGGGTGAGCCGCGGAATCGTTGGCTACTATTCCGGCAAAACCAATCGTGTCGCACTATACGACGTGACCTTCGGCACCCACAACGAAGCGCTGTGGGAAGAGAACATCAACACGGTTATCCACGAGGCGACCCACCAAACGGCATTCAACACCGGGATCCACAACCGATTTGCCGGTGGGCCTAAGTGGCTGATCGAAGGCTTGGCAACCATGTTCGAGGCGCCCGGCGTGTGGGACTCGCGCAACTACAACCACTTTCGCGACCGAGTCAATAAGACCCGCATGCTCGAATTCCTGGAGTATGCCCGCACGCAGCGAGCTCCCAATTCCCTGGCGGCATTTGTCACCAACGATAAGGCCTATCTCCGGCGGCCCAGTACCGCCTACGGCGAAGGCTGGGCCTTGGTCTTCTACCTGATCGAAACCCGCCCCCGCGAATTTGCCGCCTACGTTCGCAAAGTGGCAGACCAGCCCAACGGGGCAACGTATTCGGACGCAGAGCGTCTAAAAGACTTTCAAGACGCGTTTGGGCAAGACTTGAACCAGTTGGAAGCGCACTTCTTGCGCTACATTGACGAGTTGCCCAGCAAGATGAAATAAGTCTTGCAGATGATAGCCCGGCCAAGGCCACAATGCATGTTATCCTTCGGACTTTGACTCGAGCTCGGCTTGCGGTTCCTCTTCCTTTTCGCCCTCTTCTTCCTGCTCTGCCTCTTCGCGCTGCATTTGCATTTGCCGATCGACCGCCTTGTAATGATCCCAGTTGCCGGCCGATCCTTTGCAGCGCTCGTCCAGGTTGTTCAGCACCTCGCGTGGTCCATACATGATGACCGTGTCGCCAGCGCGCAGTTGGGTTTGCCCGCGTGGCGCGCCGATGTATTCGGAACCTGGGCGTTCGATCCCCAGAATCAGCACCCCTTCTTCCGATAGCCGCAGCGTCGCCAGGTCGCGCTGGGCAAGCCAGTCTTCCTCTTGGACTTCCATTTCGACCACGGCGTAGTCATGCCCCAGGTGCAGCAAATTGGAATAGTCGCGGACTTCTAAATCGGTGAACCTCCGCAAGGCCCATTCAACAATCTGATTGATCCGCTGGTCGACCCACTGACTCCGCGTCACGATCCACAACAGCGCGACGGCGCCGATCAAAACCACGAAACGAAGCCAGAGGTACCCAGAGTTTTCCTGGTTGATATTCACGAAAGAGAGGATCAACGTGCTGACGGCCGTCACAATTCCCGCATTACCAGATAGCATCAGCAGCATGATGATCTGTCGCCGCACAGGGTGTTGAACGACGCGATTCGATTCCTCGGTCGTGAAGCCGCACCCGGTAAACGCAGATCGCGCCTGAAACCGAGCCAATTGATGAGAAAGCCCCGTCATCACCAGGGCAATCGTCGCCACGCGGACGACAATCAACGAGATAATAACGACCAACAGCAGTGAAATGATGGGGAGAAAAGAGGTCATAGATGGGATGTTTTTCAGGCGTCAGCAGACTTCAAATATCGCAGCTATCAACGCCAATTGTGCAAATGGCAGGCCGATCCTGAAAGGCGAATCTGTGAAAACCGGCAGGCATCCGCCGATTTTAGACCTCACCAAATGCAATGCCATTAACGTGCTCAGGAGCGCGGAGCAGGTCCTTCCAGTGGATAGCATCCTCAGAGATCAAGATCCTGCCTTTCCAGGCCGAACCGACAAACAGTCCATCGCCAAACGTACAGCTCTCTGGGGCGTTCTCGTTTTCGACCCGCTGCCACGACTTTCCATCTTCGGAAAAGAACGTCGCCCCAAGGCCGACACCAACAAACTTTTCGCCGGTCCAAATCAGTGAGTTGATGTGTTCCCCTTCCAAACCGACCTGGCGATTGCCCCATGTCAGGCCATCTTCGCTGGTCATCCGCAGCCCGTGCAAACCGGCACCGACATAGACTCCGTTGCCGTAGGCGATGTCAATAAACGTATCGAGTTCCGGCAGCGCGTTGGCATCCTTCCAGGACGTTCCGTCCTTACTGACGGCAACTCGGCCTTTCACTCCCACGGCGACAAACTGGCCCCCGCCAAAGGCTACCCGCAGCAAGAGAGGCTGCTTGTCGAACTTCTGGGGGCCTTCCCATGTGCGACCATCGGTACTGATCATGGCGGTCGACCAATGGCCATCCATATCGCCACCAACCAAGAGGAAGCACCCGTTGCCGTAGGCGATATCATGCAGACGCCCATCGACTTCTTTTTCGCTGAGCTTTTCCCACTGGGTGCCATCGGCGGAAGAAAAGAAGAGAATCTTGCCGCCATAAGTTGCGAACGCAACGAATTGGCCCTGAGCGAACTGACAACCACGAAAGTAGTAGTTGTTCTTGTCCGTGATTGGCTCGGACCAATTTCGCCCATCGGACGAAGCGATCCGGAGGGCCTGTTGACCGTAGGCGATGAACATGTTGAAAGCTGCCTGAGGGGGTATGAAAGGTGGGTTGGACCTCACCCTATTGTAATCCCTGTGGCAGCAGATCCCATCCGCCGTTGGCTGAAGCTGGAAATCTAACCGTTGGTACGAAAGACCCTATTCGTCATGGGCCATCGCGAGCCGTTTCGATTGCGAGTCTGGCTGACTGAGTTCGCTACGGTTTTCGATGGGGAACAAGTTCCGCTCCATGACCTCGGGATCGTACGTCGTCCAAGTCTCTCGCACGTTATCGGCGTAGACCTTTCGGTGGACGTTCATGTCTCGCCAGAGACAGATGTACTGATCCTTATTCCACGATTTCCGCGGAAGTTGATCGTCTGTCTTCAACAGCCGCCAGGCTCGGACCTGGAACCGCTGGGAAGCGTTATCCCATTGATAGAAGATGAGCTGATTGATTACGAGACGACCCTGGAGGTCGTACAGGTGGTTGATCTCAATCAGATCAACCCGGTCGACTAAATGCGTCTCGACAGGGGAAGCCCCCATCGATGCCACCGTTAAGATGGACGCGACTACGAACGAGGACATGCTCGTCTCCCTATACCAGTCGTTGGAGGTGGAGAGTTCCGCGAGTTCCGTTCACGGAGCTGCAAGTGCGCTTGGTTTCGGTCGCATTCCGGAATGCTGATTCAACCCGAACGCGAAATATGTGCCAATTCGCCGAACGGGTTGCCGTTAACGTAACCTAACTCCTAAACCCAGTTGAACTTCAAAAAACCTAAAGTGATTTGATTTGCGGGCAATCACATGGCTCGAAACTGCGCTCTGCCCAACACGGGTGCACCTACCTATATGGTTGCTAATTATTTCAACAGGTTCACTGGGCGGGCATTTTATGCGTTCGATTCAGGCAATAAGTCTGTTTCAAAATCCCCCAAACCCCCAACCGCTGCGACACGGAAGATTGGTCTCGATGTCGCTTCAGCCACAGAAATATCGTGATAGGTCGGGCGAACCGTTACGATGAGAGGACGACTCTTCGCGCCCCAGAGGAATGGCCCCTGATGAACTGGACCCTACGGCAATGGCTAGCACTGGCATGGATTGTCTTACTGCATGCCCTGCTTTACTCGACGATGGTCACCAATTTTTGGGACTACCCGAATCTCCTTGGCCTCGACGACTTCTTGCTAATCCTTGTCATTCTCGTCGTTCCTATCACCAGCGCTGGAATCCTGGGGGTCTGGCTAACTGCTGGTGTTGGGCCAGGCTGGTTGCGGTTGATAAGTGTTGTCGCGGGCCAAGTCCTACTCATTTGGGCTATGGTTAGCGCTGTTCCGGCTGATCCTATTTCGATCGTGCCAGGGTTGGCTATCTGCACTGCCACGGTGGCAATGGGAACCTTTTTCCTAGGTTGCCTCGGATCGGTATTGCCTATGTTTTCCCTCTGGAATGTCCGCTTTGCACTATGGGAAATCATTGCAACCGTTTCCCTGATGGGAGTTGTTTTTGCGATCATAAAATACCTAGTCGCGGTCGAAACCTGGAATTGGTCAAATTGGCATGCGGATGGCGGCTACGAGTTCCTGACCTTTGCTCTATTCAGTGGACTCATCATCACAATAACCCTCGTTCCGCTGCTCGTCCGCAGGATGATTTATTGCATTATCGCCTCGGCTGGCTTGCTGATATCGCTTGTGGTGATGCCACCAATTGAAGCAGCAATCTTCACGCAACTCGGTCTGGAAGGAGGAGAACTGGAACTGTTCTACCCTGTCCACCTAGGCCAAGCAGGAATGATGCTGGCGATTACGATTCCCCTGGTCGTCGCGTTCCCCGGGTTCCTGGTACGCATACCAACCAAAATCGATTCGGAGTCTCCCGAATCACTCGCGGATGAATCGACCGACGAAGAAGACTTTGCCCAGATGTAATAAGATCAGACCACGCCGCTACGGCTGGCCAATGCACATCAGGTACTCTTGCCTCGGTCCCTTCGAACTGTCGGCGAAGCGGACGTACATTCTCCCATCGCTGACCACCGGAGAGGCGAACACTTCATTGCCAAGTTGGTTCGTCGCGACAGGCTGAAACCTACTGGGACTGGCCTTGAGGATGAAAACATTTCCTCGCTCGTTTATGACGAAGATATTCTCTCCGCTCAAGAGGGGCGATGCGCTGATGGCTCCTTCGCCGAGCCGCTCTTTCCACATTTCCTGGCCTGTCCTGCCATCCCAACAGTAGAAGATTCCTTTGTCGTTCACCGCGTAGACATAGCCATCCGAGGCAAGCATCGATTGCTCGTAGCATTTGACCTGGTTGGCCCACAGTACCTGGCCGGAACCGTCCCCTTTCACCGCGATCGTCTGGCTATCGGGATACCCGCCGCTGGCAAAGACGATGTCGCCATCCCAGACCATCGTTCCACAGGTTGCATCGGTGGTGCCTGGCGTCGCCCAAAGCGGCTTGCCCGTTTTGGGATCATACGACGCAACCATCTTGAGACCGCTGATCAGAAGTTGGTCTTTTCCGGCAACGTTAGCCACGATGGGCGAACTGTACGAGACCCCTTTGCGCTGTTGTCTCCAACGTGGCTGGCCACTCTTTTGATCGAACGCGGCGATCCAACCTACCTCAGAATCAGCGGCGACGATAGTCAGGTCTTCGTAGAGCGTTGGCGACGGGGCATAGCCGTACTTATATTTTTGCGGCATGAAAGGACCGGCGTTGATATTCCACAAAACCTGCCCCTCCATGTTCATTGCCACTACCCGGACGGTCTGGTTCTGTACGAATACGCAGAACAATTGCTTGCCGTTGGAAGCCATTGTCGGTGTGGCGTGGCTATTCTTGGTGTGAATTTCTGTCATGAATCCACCCTGCGACAGGCTTGTTTTCCAGACTTCCCTTCCGGTGCGTTTGTCGTAGGCAAAGACGCCGATCGTTTGCCGCCCTTCGTCTGCCGAGGCAACATAAACAATATCTCCCACCACGATCGGCGACGCATGCCCGCGGCCGGGGACCGGTACCGCCCAAAGAATATTCTCTTTGTCGGACCATTGGGTAGGCACGGGCGGTCCCGGCGCAATATTGTTGCCATTGGGACCACGCCACATCGGCCAATCTCCCTCGGCAATCGCGCTGAGGACTGGAGTCTCTTGCTTGATTTGCCCTGGATTGTTTGCTGGTACCGGAGCGGTTGCGGCTGGCTTACCAGCTTTGGGTTCGTTAGCGCGCATTTCCTTCAGATGAGTCCTCAGCCAGGCCTGATCGCTGCGGCTGAATTTTTCCAGCGGAACGGTGATCGTCACACCATCGGACTTCTTCAGCGTTAATAGCCCCTGGGCATATTTCAGGAACTCGGCTTCGATTTGGAATTGTCCCGTCGAATCGGTCCAGGTTCGTGTTTCGGCCGAAAGGTCGACGGCAAAACCAAGTACCAGGACTAGCAGCAGGATCAGAATGCGAAACATGAGGTGAAACCCTCGGGAAATGACGCCAAGAAAACAGAACTCCGAAGATGCATTGTCGACCGAGGCATCGCCGTTTTCAATGTTTTCTCATGAAGCGTTTATCTGCCGACGGAGATACTCACTCCAGCGCGCAAAAAAAAATCGCCTGGACCAGGGCGATCCAGGCGATCGAGGTAGGCGCTCATGAGGGGGGGTGAAAACACTGCCTAGCTGCGGAAGGAGAGAGGATAAGCATCTTGGGCCGATCAGTAGATCGAACTAATCCTGCCACTCTCCAAAGTATTGCATGATAAAGTCGATGTCGCTGACATAACTTTTGTCAGAACCTTGGGTCGAGTAGGCATTCACGACGTCAAAACCGGAAGCGAAACTCGTGAAATTGTCCCCTTGTAGCGTCGCGTAATTTGACCTGGCGATAAGCTTGTCATTGGCCTGGGTATCGAACAGGTAAGCAACATCATGTCCGCCTGCCGAGGCAATCGCGCTGACTCGATCAAATCCACGAGCTGAGTTCGCATAGCCGCCGCCAACCATCGAGCTTTCGACGGTGCGGCTGTAGAACGTATCGTTCCCGGCCGTGTCGTAAAAGAACGCTCGATCGTCACCACCTTTGGTCGAAACGGCCGACGTGCGATCGAAACCAATCGCCGAAGTGTAGTAGCCAGGGCCATACATTGTCGCCTGGTTGCCCCGGGCAATGTAGTAGTCGTTACCAGCCGTATCGTAGAAGGTAGCCGTGTCGTTTCCACCGTTCATGGCGATGGCCATCACGCGGCTGTAGTTGTAAACCGTATTGGTATAGCCGGAACCAGACAGAACGCTGGATTTCCCGTACGAAGTAAACGTGTCATTGCCGGCCGAGTCGTAAAGATAGGCTTGATCCGTTCCGCCGGTGCTATAGACGTTGGTTCGCTCAAAACCATACGCAGCGACCGATGAGCCGGTCGAAAGCATGTAGCTGTCTTTGCCGCGGCCGATGAAATAGTCGTTGCCGCTCGAGTCGTAGAGCGTGGCAGTATCGATCCCGCCGCTGGTAGCCCGGGCACTGACCGATCGGGCACCGGTGACTTCGTTTCGGTAGCCGGCTCCGGACATCGAGGCTTTCGTCGGGCTGCTGCTGAAGGTATCGTTGCCCGAGGTGTCGTAGAAGACAACCGAATCGTATTTGCTGGCCCCGCCGAAGTTGTTTTCAACGTTGGTTGTGCTCCAGGTGAAGCCGGTTCCTTGTACGGTCATCGTGTCGCCGCGGAACGTCCATCGTTCGGTTCCGTCCGTGCCGTAGAAGCGAGCCGTATCGGTTCCCGCTCCGCCATCGAAGGTGATCTTGCTGACCTGCGAGGCACTGAAGCTGGTCGATTTTCCATTCATCGATACGGTAATGGTGCTGCTGGTGTGATGTACTTCGACGGTGTCGTTGCCATCGGTGCCGACAATCGCCAGCGTGCCGCTATTGAGTTTAAAGGGGGAAGACTCAGCAATCGAAATCGAGTAGTTGCCTACCTCGGAGTTGGTCGCACCTTTTACCGCTACGTATACGGTTCCGGTTGCCGAAGCGGTCCATACCAGCTTCGATCCGCTTGAATCGCCGCTGGCATCCTGGGTCAGCTTGGTTGCACCATTGCTGCCGTACAGCGAAAGAATCGAACCCGCCATCGAACTGTGGCTCGTATCGATGACATAGGTCTTTCCCGCCACGGCACTGAAGCGGAAGTAATCGACGTCGCCTGCGTAGTTCAGCTTGCCACTCAGAGACCCTCCAACCGAAATCAAAGCAGCGCCGGCAGCGTTGTTGGCGTAGTCGTCCGGCTGAACGACAGTAACCAGCGTCTCGACCAGGTTGCTCAGGTCGCCGCTATTGTCAGTTGCCTGGGCAAAGATCTTTTGCGTTCCGGCCGAGGTAAAAGGATTACTGATCGTAAGGCTGGCCAGTCCGCCGCTGATCGTTGAATCGCTGCCCAGCACCGAATCGGTCGCATCCCACTTACCATTGCCGTTGGAGTCTCGATAGAAGGTCACCTTGGCGACCGAACCATCCGCATCGGCCGCGTTCTGGGCGGTAATCGTAATCGAGCTGGTTTCGCCCAGGTAAACGGTCGTTGGATTGGTGTAAACGCTTCCCAGCGTTGGAGCTTGGTTCTGGACCGGGTCAGGCGTTGGATTTGGATTGGTCTGCGGATCGCCGCTTGTAGGCGGCGTCAACAGATCGAGTGTACCAGCCGCATTCAATCGCATACCGCTGGCCACTTTCCCGCTTAGGCCAGAAATCAAATCGCCGCCATGCAGGATCGCATCTTTGACTTCGGCTGCCGTAGCAGTTGGGTCATAGGCAAATGCCAGCGCCGCAACGCCACTCACGTGCGGGGTCGCCATGCTGGTACCTGACATCGATGCATAGTAACCACCAGGGACGGTGCTGTAGATGCCCACCCCAGGCGCGGCAATATCGACTGATGTCGCACCGTAGTTGCTGAAGCTGGCCAGGTTATCGTTGCTGTCGGTCGCGGCGACCGAGATGATGTTGTCCGAGTTGTAATCCGATGGGTAGTGCGCCGAGGTATCGTTGTTGGTTCCGTCGTTCCCTGCGGCCGCCACAAACAAGATGTCCGCGGCAGCGCTGGCTTGGATTGCCGATTCGAGCGAAGCACTATAACCGCCCCCGCCCCAACTGTTGTTCAGCACGCGGATGTTCACGCCGTACTGCGTCCGCATCATCGTGGCGTAATTAATCGCCCGAACGGCATCGGACGTGTAGCCGGTTCCGCTGGCCGAAAGAAACTTGAGAGCCATGATCGAGGTATTCCAGGCCACGCCGGAAACCCCCTTGCTGTTATTCCCTTGAGCGGCGATCGTTCCGGCAACGTGCGTTCCGTGGAAGTTATCGTCCATCGGATCGCCATCGTTATTGACGAAGTCAAAGCCATGCACGTCGTCGACGAATCCGTTGTGGTCGTCGTCGATACCGTTGCCGGCGATCTCGCCGGGATTGGTCCAGATATTGTTGACCAGATCAGGGTGAGTGTAGTCGACACCCGTGTCGATGATTCCGACCACCACGCTATCGGAACCGGTGGTCTTGTCCCAGGCCTGCGGGGCATCGATCTTCTGGATGCCGTAGGTAGATGAGTAACTTGGATCGTTGGGGACGACGTTGAAGACCGAAGCGACGTCTTGTTCGTAGGTACTGATCACATCGAGCGAAGAGAACCAGGCACCTACGTCTGCGGCGGAAGCTCCTTCGCTACGTACGAGAAGCTGACCTACTAGGCCGAGCCCGCGTACGACTTCTACCTGGAATCCGCTGCTCGCCAGAAGCGAACTGACCTGCGATACGGACGTGAGTCCACTGGCAGCGTCTTGCGTCAGCTGGATGATCCAGTCGTTGGTGTTCGGATCGGTCGTCGATTGCTCGACGGTACCGGTCGCATCAATCGAGTTGCCGCCCCCCTCGCGCTGGAAGCTGTCGCCGGCGACGTCTTGGAACCACATCGACGAAATCGTATCGGCCGTCATCATGCTACGGACCTCGAGGGTCTCGATCGCATTGGCCGTCTGGTGCTTGGTCGAGCTTCTTTTGGCGCGACGAGGGCTCTTGGTCAGGCGATTTGGATTGGTTGTCAGGTTCCGCCACCAGGAAGCCAAGCCGGAACGACGTTCCGGTTCGCTGTCATGAAAACTTCCCACCTTCGCTGCTCCTACAAATTCACCTTCAGGCCCGATTCCAACCGAACCCATGGCTTGGACGAGTACTTGCTGGCAACCGCTCGCCGTCCCACGTCTTGCCTGGGGACCGGCAGCATGCATTGCCAGCAGGGACATGGCGACCGCGCTCAAAGCGAGATTGCCGAGATAAGCAGAGCGTGACGTGGATCACCTAACTGCCGTTAAGCTGGCTGCCCGATCACGCTGGGGAGTTAGAGACTCGAAGAATTGGCTTAAGCCTGCCTTCCTGGCATGCTGTCAGCCTGTTTCCGGTCCTGCGGAAATGTCGGTCGCGCCTTCCCTGGCGTCAAATCGAGCGGCCAAGGATTCTGAAAAAATCCATGGATTTGCTCAAGTCCGAAAGACCTCAATCCGACATTTGTGGCGAAAAGAAAACGGAGCGTGCGGCTAGCTGCTGATGTTATGCAGCGATGTTGATTTTTTGATACATCGCTGCAGATGGATAGCCGAAACGGCCTCCGAATCAGCCATGGTAGAGAAAGAAAGTAGGCCGGGGCTAAAAGATCATCTTGAAGAACCCGAAACCGATCGCGGCGACGCCGAACGCCACGCGAACGAACGAAACAAACTTGCCCGTGCCCCCGGTCAGCTTATTGCCATACTTGTCGTGGGCGACACCCGACATCAATTCGTACCCACCCCACGCGGTAATCCCCAAGCCAATGAGGATAGCAATGCCGCCCAGCAGCATCGGATTGTTTTCGAGGTACTGGTTGATGTCATCCTTATCGGCGAGCAAGGCGAGTTGATTCCACATCGGAAATGGTCCTCAAGGAAGAGAATGGGGTGAAGAGTTGAATCTGAATATAGAACCGGCGATCGCCGTTTTCAATCATCTGGGGGCTAGCTCAAGATGCCGGGTTATTTTCTGCGGATCACCAAAAAGTCTTGCGAGCAGCTAAACGAATAACCACCCTCAGCCGTCGCGAAATTCTCTTTCACGTACGCTTCCAATTCGCTTCGCGGCGGTGGGTCGTCCATCGGCAAGAGGTTCAACATGAACTCGGCTACCTGGTAGGCCACGCCGAAGTTGTCGGTGATGACGTGGCTATCCGCCTTTTCGAACGACACGTCGAATGTTTCGGCATGGTCCGAGGCAAACTGATCGGCCAAGCCCGGCAGGTCGAAGTCCATGTGAAGGAAGTGCTTCAGCATGTTCATGCAGTCGGTCGTCTGCTGTTGCAGGATGACCAGCAAGATCCCGCCAGGTGCCAGCCAGCTACTCATCGCCGTTAGATTCGCCAGCCGTGACGGCGGTTCGATGTAGTACAACACGTGCGAACACAAGATGAAGTTCGCTCCCTGCAAATGGTGCGGGTCGTTGGCGAGGATCGTCTTCTGAATGATCTCGGCCTCGGGGCAGCGTTCGCGAATACTGGCCTCGAAGTGAGTATTCGGCTCAACGCAAATTGTCGTTTCAAACCGCGGTGCGAACCAGGCCGTCACATCCCCTGTCGCTGCCCCGACGTCGATGAACTTCCCTTCGCCAGCCGGCAACGCAAGACGATCGATCACTTCGGCAATCTTGCTTTTGGCCTGGATCTTCTGATCGGTATGGTTCAAGAAGGCCAAAAACGCCTCTTCGTACTTGGCGCTGCCGGAACTAAAGACGCTGATCGATTCCGTCTGCTGCGACATGATTTCCCCGCTGCCTTGGCTTAGTGGATGCAAATTCCCCAATGGGAAGTAGAACGTATCGGCAGGGGGAAGGGCAAGTTGGGAACGGCACGGTGGGCTTTCCGGACCATCTAAACCGGTTTTGTGAATCTGGCGTCATTGCGCAAAAACGGTATTCCATGAAGTCTACTGCGGGCTATGTTTGAGAGGCATCTACTTACATTTCTCTTATCGAAGGCCAAATATCATGGGTAACTCGGATTCGACTTCGCGGCGCAGCTTCGTCCAGAGTCTTGCCTTGGCGGCAGGAGCTGTCAGCTTGTATCCCACTTCATCGCTCTGGGCCGCCAATGAAACTGCATCCGACGATCCAGACGCCATCTTGGCCGAGTTGGTCGCCGGAAACCGCCGATTCTCAAGCGGCAAAACGCGCATCTCGCCTCGTACGCCCGAGGACTTTGCCCGCGACGCGAAAGGGCAGGCCCCGCCGGCCGTGATCCTGGGCTGCGCCGACTCGCGCGTCCCGCCGGAAATGGTTTTCGACCAACCGATCGGAAACCTGTTCGTGCTCCGCGTGGCTGGCAACATGATCGGCTCTGGCCCAATTCTTCTGGGCAGCGTCGAATTCGCTGTCGCCGAACTGGGTGCTCGCCTGGTTGTGGTCATGGGGCATAGCTCGTGCGGCGCCTGTCGGGCCGCGATCGATCACATCGACAATAACGATACCTTGCCAGGGGCGATCGAAGGTATGGTCGACAAGATTCGGCCCGTCGTTCGCCAAGTCCAAGGCGAGCCCGGCAACAAGCTGGTCAACGTCACCAAGGCGAACGCCGTGTATAACGCGCAGAAGCTCAGCAAGACCGGTTCGATCTTGCCCAAATTCGTTCAAAACGGCAAAGTGAAAATGGTGGGCGCCTACTACAACCTCTCGACCGGCGTCGTCGATTTTCTCGACAGCTAATCAGCTCCATTCGCAATAAATGCCATGCTTCCATCGTAGAAGCATGGCATTTGTGTTTCTTGTGGACTGAATGCTTAGGCATCAGGGGCCGTGCTCGAGTCGGTAAATCTTCCTTGGTCAGAAAACGGGCAATCGTTTCGAATGCCGACAAAGAGGACGGCATGGCACCCTGGCCGAACGGAGGTTTTGTGAGTGCGGCCAAACGAACAGGGAAGCCTCTATGCGCTGCGCTCCCCAGGTTGCACAGCAACCTGGGCTAACCACTGTGCTTACCCCCAGGAAACGAGGCCAAATGGGAGTTTGGCCAGCGCGGTTAGACTAGTCCGGAAGATACCGTTCGCTGTGCTCTTCGCTACCTTAGTCGGTTAGAGTTCCTGCTCAATTGCAAATCGCACTACAACCTTCAATAGAATGCAGTCGCGAAGGATTTCGCCATACGAAATCCCAGAATCAAAATACAACGGCCTCCCGTTCGCATGAGCTACCGGACATCGTCTTTGCGTATAAAAATAATCTGACAAGTCATGCGATCCTCCCAATTTCTTCCTTAGTTGCTTGGCATGAAGCTTTGCCTCACGAACGTAGGTTTTCATGATGTCGAAGTCACCCTTGTCAAAAGGGTCGTATGCGGAAACAGGAGAGAGGTTTAATGTCTCCACATCTTGAAATAGTTGAAGACGATCACTGCGAGTTGTGATTGATTCTAGACAACGCCAGTAGTTCAAAATCGTTGCAAAGGGATCAGATGCAATCGACGCAAGTCGATAAACATAGAGCGCGTTTTTCAGCTTAGCTTTAGCGGGCAATTCGATTTTCCACCTAGAAGCTCCAGGAGAAACTGGATTTAGCGTGCGTCGAAATGAATCAAGTCCGTATTCGGCCGCGATATCAACAGCTCCAGTATTTCCCGCAAATGGATCAAAGAAATCATCATGAATTGGACCGTGAAATTTTCGATAGTAGTTCCGAAAGCCCTTCATTAGGACTGTGGATTCGCGCTTAAACCTCGGATCAACTATCGCGCACGGCATATCAAAAACGTACGATATGCACGCTTCGATCAGTAAGATTTCTTCCAATGATGGCTTTGCTTTGACACACAGAAGATAGTTGCGGTGTGCATCATGGGCACCCAGCGACAATATGTATGCGTCGTTGATCTCAATACATTCGAGGGGGTCATTAAGCTGTGGGGCGTGCAGTATCCATTGAGATTTGAGTGACTTAGGGCTCTTAGGATACAAGCTAGGGTTGAGTAGCCCTAATGTAAGCATTTTCGTCTCCAGCATTTAAGCGCGATTTGCAGACGGTCGCCTTCAAAAACTAGACGACAAAAAAACGGCACCCGGTTTCCCAGGTGCCGTTTGATTATCAGCATCTAACTTTCGCGAAGCAAATTAAACTTCCTTCGCGTCGATCCAGCTCATCAGGCGGCGGAGGCGTTTGCCGACTTCTTCCAGCTGGTGCGTTCGTTCGCGGCGGCGGATTGCTTTGAAGCGTGGGGCGCCGGCTTTGTTTTCCAGGATCCAGTTCCGGGCGAACGTGCCGTCTTGGATTTCGTGCAAGACCTTCTTCATCTCGGCCTTGGTTTCTGGCGTGATGATGCGTGGGCCGGTGCTGTAGTCGCCGAATTCAGCCGTGTTGCTCACGCTGTATCGCATGTAGTTCAAACCGCCCTGGTAGAACAGGTCAACGATCAGCTTCAGTTCGTGCATGCACTCGAAGTAGGCCATTTCTTCCTGGTAGCCTGCTTCGACCAGCGTTTCAAAACCGGCCTTAACCAGTTCGCTCACGCCGCCGCAGAGCACGACTTGTTCGCCGAACAGGTCGGTTTCGGTTTCTTCGGCGAAGCTCGTTTCGATCACACCACCACGGGTCGCACCGATACCCTTGGCATAGGCCAAGCCGATTTGACGGGTTTCGTCCGAAGCACCTTCGAGCAAAGCGATCAGACCGGGAACGCCGCCACCCTTTTCGTATTCGCTACGAACCAGGTGACCAGGACCCTTGGGGGCGACCAGCAGGGCGTCGACGCCTTGCGGCGGAACAACCTGGCCGAAGTGGATGTTGAACCCGTGCGAGCACATCAGGACATTGCCTGGCTTCAGGTTCGGTTTGACGTGGTTGTTGTAGATGTCGGCCTGAACTTCGTCAGGCAGCAGCATGTTGATGATGTCGGCCTTCTGGGTCGCTTCTTCGACGCTCATCGGGTCGAAGCCATGCGACTTGGCCAGGTCGTAGTTCGGGCTGCCGGGGCGCTGGCCGATGATGACGGTGCAGCCACTGTCGCGAAGGTTCTGAGCTTGGGCGTGACCTTGCGAACCATAGCCGAGGATGGCAATCGTCTTGCCTTTCAAGACGGACAGGTCGGCATCGTTGTCGTAGAAGATTTTGGCGGTCATGTTGGTTTGAGTTCTCGAGAAACTGATGGAGGTTAGTGGACGGTATGAAGCGAGGGGCCAAAGAAAGCCCCTCACACAAACCCTTCGCCATGCAGTGAAGCAAAGGGAGATGATACTTACGCTTCGATCGCGTGCGGATCGATGACCTGATCTTCCAGGGGCGTTCCGCTGCGAACCATGGCGATTCGTCCTGTTCTCACCAGTTCGCGGATTCCAAAGGGCCGCATCAAGTCGATGAATGCGACAATCTTGTTTTCAGTACCAGAGATCTCGATGATCACTTCGCTGCTGCCGACGTCGACGATCCGGCCGCGGAAGATATCGACCAACTCTCGAATTTCGGAGCGGGTCGTTCCGCCGGTGGCGGTCACTTTGATCAGCATCAGGTCACGTTCAACAAAGTCTTGCGAACTGACATCCAATACGCGGACGACGGTAACGATCTTTTCGAGTTGCTTGCGTACCTGCTCTAGAACCCCATCATCCCCTACGAGGACAAACGTCATGCGAGATAGATTGGGTTGTTCGGTTTCCCCCACCGCGAGCGAATCGATATTGTATCCGCGAGAGGCGAGCATCCCGGAAATGTGGGCGAGCACCCCGGGCACATTCTGTACCACGGCCGAGAGCACGTGACGCATTGTTTTCTCCCAGTACCTGAAATTGAAACCCGCATGATAGTTTGCCCCCCTTGCACCGACAAGAGGCCGCACTTAGCCGCCACCTAATGCAGGCAAAAGGGCCATTAGCTCCGCCCTAACGCGGGAAGATTGAAAAAGAAGGAACAGAGCGGACCGATCTCGTTAAGACACCAAGAGTTACGAAGAGTTCACGCCCCTCGATTGGGGTTTTGTGCGCGGTCGTGGGAATCGAGACCCGTCAGCCCTAAGGGGGCGACCGATCGATCGCGAGGGGCGGAAACCCCTGGAAAACTTCAACAAATAACCCAAGTCTGAAAGGGCGGCCGAGCCTAACGGTTCGGGTTTCGCGCCTCGTCCATGAACTGCTTCATCATCTGGACGATCTCGCGATTTTCTTTGGCGATGTCGTGTTCTTCGCCGATGTCTTTGCTCAAGTCATAAAGTTCGACCGGGGCATCGGCGGCCTTGCGGACTGCTTTGAACTGCCGCAGGCGGCACGCTTCCCACTTGCCGAACGACGTGTAAGAGATTCGATCCCTGGCGTCCGGCTTCTTGTTGTCGACGACCACCGGATGCTTTTCGTCCAGCAGCACCGGCAGGAAGCTGATACCGTCGTTCAGCGGGATGTTCTTCGCTTTGGTCAGGTCGGCATAGGTGGCCATCACGTCGTAGGCATTGAAGGTGATGCCGGACTCGGTGCCTGGTTTGATTTTACCAGGCCAGACGGCGATGAACGGCACCCGAATGCCTCCTTCGTAAACCGAACGCTTGAAGCCACGCAGCGGGCCGTTCGAGTCGAAGAAGTGAACATCGTGTCCTCCTTCGTTATGCGGGCCATTGTCCGAAGCGAAGCAGATCAGCGTGTTGTCGGTCAGCTTCAACTCGTCGAGTAGCTCTCGCAGTTGGCCGACACTATTGTCCATGTAGGTAACCATCGCCGCGAAGCCCTTTTCGGTATCAGGCCAATCTTCCTTGGCGTACTGACCATAGCTGGGAACTTCCATCCCGTTGCCGGTCAAACGGCCACCTTCGTTGTTGGCGTGCGGGATCGTCCAGTGGATGTGCAGCAGGAACGGGTTGTCTTTGTTGCGGCGGATGAAGTCGAACGCTTCCTTGGTCATCACGTCGTGCGAATAGGTGACACGTCCATCCGGCGTTGCCACGCGGCTCTTGGGCGGCTTGTCTCCCATCTCGACGTTGCCCTTCAGCGGAAGCTTTTCCATTTGCTCCCCTTCGCAGCGCCACAAGTAAAGCGGGTAATAGTTGTGAGCCCGGCTTTGGTCCAAGTAGCCACACCAAAAATCGAAGCCGTGATAGATCGGCTCGCCACCGCTGCCTGGTTCGCCGTTGGCCCATTTGCCGACGCCGCCGGTCGCATAACCTTGCTTCTTCATTAGCTCAGCGAGGGTGTGGTCGGTTTTCTTCAGTGTGTACGGCTTGTTGTCATCAATCGGCTGATGCCCAAGGTGACGACCGGTCCACAGCACCAACCGCGACGGTCGACAAACGGTGCAGCCAGCGTAGAAGCTTGTCAGCTTCATTCCATCTTTAGCCATCTGATCGAGGTTGGGTGTCTGGACCGTCTTTTGACCGAAGCAGCCCAGATCGCCGTAGCCGAGATCGTCGACGTAGATAAAAATCACGTTCGGCTTCGCTTTGTCGGCAGCCAACAGGGCAGACGGCAAGGCGAGCAAAATGGCAACGAGCGCAGGGATCAGACGCAGCATGATGGTAGACCTCGAGATTGCAGGAACCGGCCAGTGGAGATGAGCGAGCGGATTACCGCCCAGTATCTCCTTGTGAGAATATGGCGTCAAACAACTGCCATGCCCGCAATTAACGGCCAGTTCGGTCGATCTACTTCGATTGCCGGTGAGCGCACAATCGATTCGACCCGCAGATTCGGTCCACCTAGTCGCCAGTCAGCGCTTCTGGCTGGTCGATGATCAGGTAATGGCCATGATCGGCCGTCAGAATCACACAGGTATCGTTCCAGCCGCCATGGTTTTCGATCCAGTCGGTAACCTGTTTGAATGCGTCGTCACCACTGAGAACAGCGCCGATCGAGTTGTCGATGTTGTTGGCATGGTTCGCCCAATCAACGTCGCCGGCTTCGATCATCAGCCACCATGGCTTTCCCTTTGCTTCCAAAACATCCATCGCTGCGATGCTCATATCGGCGAGCGTAACGTTCTCTTTCAGATCGGCGTCGCTGTACTTTTCCGCCTTGGTTGGCCCCTTGCCACCAGAACTGGATGCCGGATCGAACTTGCCGTCGGCGGTCTGAAACGGCAAGTGACCGCCGCCGATACCAAAGAAACCAAACAGCCGATCGCCATCCTGGATCGCCGTTTTAACCCCTTGGCGAAGAACCTTTTCGCCACTCTCGCCTGGCGTGCGCTGAGCGATCACATACTTTCCGCCATTGCTGGCATCGATCGTGCTCAGGTCTTTGCCGGCAATATAAGTGTTACCGGGCACGTAGTTCGATCCCTGGCGTTTCTCCGACTTCGAGTTCTCGCCCCAACCACTGCCCAGAAGCACGTCGACGCCTGGGATTCCGCCAGGATGAAAGCTCGAAGGCAGGCCGACCAAATCGCGGGTAATGTCCTGGTAGTCGTATCGAACAACGTTATTCGCATAGGCAGCCCCTGGCGTAGCATGCGAGATCGGCACGCTGGTGACGACACCAATGTGCCAGCCATCGGCCTGAAGCTGGCGCGAGATCGGCAGCACTTCCCGACCCATGAAATCGACATTGATTGCATTGTTGTAGGTCTTCACCCCAGCATTGAGCGACGTAGCAGATGCGGCCGAATCGGTAACGCCATGGACCGATTGCTTACCTTGACCAATCGGATAACGAACATCTGGCGGAACGCTCCACGGAAAGCCACCAGCCGAACTGGGATCGTAGCCTCCAAGTGGCTTGGTACCTGGGGCGGTAACGATTTGCTTATCCACATCGATCGTGGTCGTACCGTCGTGGGGCGAAGTCACGAAATAGCCAAAGTCGGTTTCCACGCCTCGATAGTCTTGAAAATTGAGACCGGTTCCCCGGCCGTCTCGGTAGGCAACCTTGCCCGCCTTGTGCGTTGCTGCGGCCCAGGTCGTTTGCCAATCCATACCATCGAAAACAAACAGGATGATTCGCTTCTTTCCCTGCTCGACGGCCGACTTCTGCAGTTGGTAGATGTCGGTCTGATCGAAGTATTCGGCGTTGGTGTTGAGCGTGTGCGACGGAAGGTAACCGTACAGCTTTTTCAGCTTCTCCTTATCGCGATAGATACTGTGCGGGCCTTGGAACGCGGCGAGATCGATTCCGAACGTGTAGACCGGAATCAGCCGATTGGAATGCGATCCCCAGCTCGAGTATTTCTTCGTGTCCGGTCCCCAGTGGATCGCTGTTGGTTGATTGGACTCGGCATTTTGCTGTTGAAGCGTCCCGATCGAATCGCTCGTCGGGGGATCTCCCCAGCAACGACCAAACGAGGACAACAATAAGCCAGCGACAACAAAAGTAACAAGGACTCTAGGCACGGCGATTCTCAAAGCGGGAAGCATAAAACTCAAACCAAAGCAGTCTTGTATTGAACTCACAAACGAGCCCGGAGGAAACCGCTCACCTGAAAGAACAAAGCGAACCCCCACGCTCGTTGGATAATAAAAGAAAGTGAATTGATATTCTCTTGAGCACTCCTGCCTGAGGTTTCAGCAGCGTATCCACCCCTTTGGCTGAAATCGACGCCACTAAAGGAATCGAATTGGGAAAACGCCAGTAAATTTCTCTGGATGGTTTTATGCGCAATTAAATGAATTCTTAATCGATCGGCGCCAAAAAAACCTTTTTACTCCGTTTTACTCTGCGCAAAAACGTTCGTGGCACATATTTTGCTTTTCTTGACAATATCTCGGTATATCACCATGATATCCCAGGGAACATTTAATCCATTTTCTTTTTTTATTTACTTATAGAGAGCACAAATCATGAGATCTGGACGTTATCTCAAGCGAGCGTTTACTTTGGTCGAACTCCTGGTCGTCATTGCCATTATTGGCGTGTTGATCGCCCTTCTGCTCCCGGCGGTCCAACAGGCCCGCGAAGCTGCCCGGCGGATGCAGTGCACCAACAACATCAAGCAGCTTGGCTTGGCCCTGCAGCTTTACAACGACAGCTACAAGGCGCTGCCGATGGGTGTCTTGCAAAATCACAACTGGCGTGTTTCGGTTCTGCCCTATATCGAACAGAAGAATCTCTACGAGCGTTTCGACTTCTCGCAATCATTTGGGAGCGACGCAAACAACGTCAACACGCAGATCCTCTCAAATCTGGCGATCGACGCGTTCATCTGTCCGTCCAGTCCATTGGATCCCAACATGAATCCAGGTTGGAATGGCAGGCATCTGCAGTATCACCACTACATGGGTGTGAGCGGTGCGGTTGGTACCAACATCGGCAAGTGCCAAAAGTACTACGGGTGGAATTGCGATAACGGACCATTCGCTATGAATCGAAAGGTCAAACTAGCAGACCTGACTGACGGAACATCGAACACGATGATCCTGGGCGAACAGTCCAACAAGGTGAAATACACTGGCCCTGGAGCCGGCTCGTCTTGGGAATTCGCGGATGGCAAAACGATGGGCCCAGGTGGTTATCATGCCGGCTGGCACGGTCCGAACAATTTAAGTCAGACCGGTTCGCAATCGGGGATCATGTCGGGCATTGTTCCGGTTCAATACGGCCCCAATGCTACTTGCCCGGACCAGTGGGATTGCGGCTATGTCTACATCAACTCAACCATCCTCGCTTCGGCGCATCCAGGTGGAATTAACGTCGGGCTGGCGGACGGCTCCGTGCGATTCATCGCTGAGACGATCGACTTGAACAATTTCAAACGTATGGCTCTCCGAGCCGACGGCCAAATCGTAACTTTTGACTAAGGAAAGGACTGGAACGCAATGAACATGTTGAAAACGCCAAGAGCAAACCTGATGTTGCGTAGAGTACCTTTCGTTGTCGCTTTGCTTGGGCTGCTGGTATCCATAGGATGCAGTGGCCCAGCCGAAACGGGAGGACTCGTCGCCGGAAAGATAACCGCGGACGGCAAACCTGTAACCGGCGCGGACGTGCGATTTGAGAATATCGATTTGGGCGTGGGAATCACCTGCACTTTAGAGTCCGATGGTACTTTCAAAAGTGCAACGACGATTCCCGAGGCAACCTATACGATCTCGCTATCACCATCGGCATCAGGACATCAGCCGGGAGCGAGCGGTTTGCCTACGCTTCCGAAGCTGCCCAGCAACGTACCAAAAAAGTATTCGCAAACGGGAACAAGCGACTTGAAAGTGGAAGTAAAGTCCGTTCCGGTAAATGAGTTTGAATTGGAGCTGAACTAGAGTTAACGACCATACTCTGAGTGGAACAGACAGAGAAGGTGGCAGAAAAAGGGTTCTCACGGTTTCGCCTTTAACCGTCGAGAACCCTTTTTAATTTCTTGTTTAATGTCAACGCCAACTACTTGGGACCACTGGCGTTAATCTTCGAGGCGTCGTTTGCTTTGCCGGCCCAATCGCCGTAGGGTCGCTGTCCCTTATGCTGATCGCCCGTGCTGCGATCGAAGTAGTCGGTCGAGTAGTTTTCCGGAACGCTGTCGCCTGTTTCCTTTTGCCACTGGTCCATTGCCTGACGCATTTCAGCCACGTGCTTGGCGTAATAGGCATCGCCAACCAGGTTGTGGATCTGCAGTGGGTCTTTCTTCGTATCAAACAGTTCTTCGCTGGCTCGCGGGGCCTGAAAAACATCGGCCTGGGGCGGCGTCAGGTCATTTTTAGCAGCGAGCAAATCCTGGTGGGAAGGAGACCTCACCGAATCAGCCGGCCCGGCCCAGGCCTTTTCGGGGCGAGCATTGCGAACATACAAGATCCCAAATTCATTCCGGACCGCGCGGCCGTGGGCTTCGTAGTCGTGCCAGTTGTGCTCGCTGAAGGCATATTTGCGATGCGAGAATGCGGTTGGATCGGTTAGCAACTGTGCGAAGTCGACTCCTTGAGCCTGGGCAGGAACTTTCACGCCTGCCAGTTCAAGAACCGTCGGGCAGATATCGATCACGCTTAACAATCGGCTGGATTCTCGTCCCGGTTTGGCCACTTCGTTGGGGAACGAAACAACGAATGCCGTTTTCATACCACTGTCGTGCACGCGCGTCTTGGCCCGTGGAAATGGTCGACCATTGTCGGCCATCACCATGATCATCGTGTTGTCGAAGACACCTTGCTTTTTCAGTTCCGCCACAACCTCACCGATGTAGTGATCGTAGCGAGTGATCTCGTTGTGGTAGGAAGCCAAGTCATCGCGAGTTGCCGGCGTATCACGCAAATAAGGTGGAACGTTGATGTCCTTGGGGTCGTGCTTGGGACCGTAGTTGTCTTCTTTCCACTCTTTATCGCCATTCCAGCCGCGGTGGGCATCGGTCGATGCGAACCAGAAAAAGAACGGCTTGTCCTTCGGTCGATTCTGGACAATGTCGACCCAGTGCCCTTCTCCGCCGGTATTGCCCGGCACGTTGGTACCGCGCTTTTCGGACCAGACATCATTTTCATGCGCCTTGTCCTGCGGCATGTGATCTTTACCGGCCAGTACCGTGTAGTAGCCCGCTTCTTTGAGTAGCTGCGGAAACTTAACGAGGTGCTCTGGCAGTGGTCGATGCAGTTCGCTAGCCGCTCCGTTGTTGTGCGGATAGCGCCCGGTGATGATGCTGCAGCGGCTCGGGCTACAACTACTGGCGGTCAAATAGGCGTTGGTAAACATCACGCCGTCGGCCGCCAAAGCATCGATATTCGGCGTCCGGGCCGTCTTACTGCCGTAACAGCCGATATCGTTCCAGCTCACGTCGTCAGCGATGAACAAAATGAAATTCGGCCGCTGGGCAGCAAAGATCGGAGTTGCCAGGAAAGAGAGCAGCAGCGCGATCAACAATCGTCGAGACATGACAGGTTTCCGTCAATTGAAGGGAAGAAATCGGGGGCGGGCAGGTTTCGGGTAAGTATCAGCAATCCGACTTGCCCGGTCAAATTGAAGCAACCGGGTAAGCTGTTTGCGGGCTAGTTGGGCTTCTGCCACGGTACGGCACCAGCCATCTGAATCTGCAGCTGCATCGCTTGTTGCAGTTCGCGGACTTTCGGACGCATCTTGTCGACCAGGTTGTTTTCTTCCTGGGGATCCTCGTTCAAGTTGTACAGTTCCAACGGAGTGTACGGATCGTTCTGCATCAACTTCCAGCCGTTGCGAATGAACGCCTGGTACGACTTGCCGCCGTAGCGCATGCCCCCTTCACGGCGAACGAAGTACAGATCGCGCGGCTCAGCCGGCATCGGCTTGCCATCCAATAGCGGAACCAAACTGACCGCATTCAAATCGGCAGCCGGTTTGCCGCCAGCGATTTCGACGAACGTGGGAAAGACATCGAAGTTCAAACCCTGGTAATCGGTCTTGCTGCCGGCAGCGACATGACCTGGCCAACGAATGAAGAACGGTACTTTCAAACCGCCATCGTAGTGGCTCTGCTTACCGTCGCGCCATGGATCATTGTTCTGAGCATGCGGCAGACTTCCACCATTGTCGCTGCCAAAGTAGACGACGGTGTTGTCGGCGAACCCTTCCTTTTCCAGCGCTGCCAACACCTTTCCAACGGCATCGTCCAAGTGATGCACGAAGGCAACATTCTTGGCTCGTTTTTCCGACAGCTGCGGCTGCGCTTTCTTCACTGCGTCAACATAAGATTGCGGCGGCTCGATCGGAAAGTGCGGTGCGTTGAAGGCCAGGTACAAGAAGAACGGCTCGTCCTTCTTCGTGGCTCGATCGGCGAAATAGTCGACGGCCCACTGCGTGAAAATCTCGGTCGCATGCCCCTTCGGATCGACCTCTTGCTGATTGAGCCGCATGTAATTGAAACCTTGCCGGCGATGGGTCGTATAACTGTCCATCATGTCGCCGAGAAACCCATGGAAGAAATCGAAGCCACGGTCGTTCGGCGTGTTAGGCGACTCGAGCCCGAGGTGCCATTTGCCGATGATCGCGGTCGCATAACCCTGCTTCTTCAGTTCGTCGGCCAGCGTCGGTACGCCCTGCTTGAGATACCCCCACGAGTTGTTCGCAGTCGTTCGAATCACCCCCGGCACGCCGACCATATCCGGGTATCGGCCGGTCAACAGAGCGGCACGTGACGGACTGCAGACGGTGCAATTGGACCGCATCTGGGTAAACGTCATTCCCTCGGAAGCGAACCGATCGATGTTGGGCGAATGGACGTCTGAATCGTGGTAGGTCGAAACGTCGCCATAGCCAAGGTCATCGGCGTAGATAATCAGAAAGTTCGGCTTCTTCGGCTGTTCGCCCCAAGCCAACGTCGTCAGCATCAAGGTCAACAGCAGGGGCAAGGTCGTTTTCATGATGGGAGCTCTCAGGGAAGAGGGTAGGATTCGTTCGGGATGGGTTATTTGCTCGGATCGCCAGCGAACTCTTCTTCGTGCAGCTTCAGCAAACGCTTCAAGATCTCGGGATGCTGGTCCGCCAGGTTGGTCGTTTCGCCTGGGTCTTCGGTAATGTTTGCCAGGAACAACTTGAACATCGGCTTGTTTTCTAAATCGGCCGTATCGCGCACATTACCCAGCAGCTTCCAGTCGCCATCGCGGACAGCCCAGCTTGCTTTCGGACCGTTGCCAACCTGCCAGTGCAGAGGGTGTTTGGCGTGCGGGCTTTCCGCTTTGCCGTCTTTCAACATGGCAACGAGTGATTGTCCATCAAGATGCGTCTTGGGAAGCGAGACACCAGTCAGTTCGGCCAGCGTTGGCATCCAATCGCAAGCATGTGCCATCTGCGAGCGAACTTCCCCTTCCGGCAGATGCCCCGGCCAACTGATGATGCCTGGCAAGCGAATGCCACCTTCAAACATGCTGAACTTGGCACCCCGGTACGGTCCGCTGTTGCCGCCGCCGAAGTGAGCCCGTTCTTCGGTCGAGTAACCGTTGTCGGACTGGTAGATAATGATCGTGTCGTTTCGCAGGTCGAGCTTATCCAGCTTGGCCAACAGTTGCCCGACCCGTTCGTCCTGCGATGCGATGAACGCCGCATACAGATTGCGCGGGTACTTCACGTCGCGGAACTCTTCCAGCCACTTCGCTTCGCCCTGGTAGGGATAGTGTGGCGTGTTCATCGCGTAGTAAATAAAGAACGGCTTGTCGTGGTGTTCTTCGATGAACTTGCAAGCTTCGTCCGCCATCAACTGTGGGAAGTAATATCCATCTTCGTGGACCTCTTTGCCGTTACGCCACAGGTCGTGACGGTTGGGGCCATTCCAATAGAAAAAGTGCGAGTAGTTGTCGATGCAGCCCCCCATGTGGCCGATCGAATAATCGAAGCCCTGGGCCAGCGGCATCGTCTCGTCGGTATAGCCAACGTGCCACTTGCCGATATGAGCCGTGGTGTAGCCGGCCGCTTTGAACATCTCGGCCAGGGTGGTCTCTTCGGCGGGTAGTGCTCCCCCTTCGCCGCGCTTCGACGAGCAGTTGTTCGGTACCCCGGCTCGAACCGGCCACCGTCCGGTCAGGGCACCAGCCCGCGACGGCGAACAAACGGGTGCGGCCGAATAAAACTGCGTCATCCGCACGCCATGCACTGCCAACGAGTCCATGTGAGGCGTATGCAGGTCCTTCGCCCCGTAGCAGCCAGCGTCGACGCTTCCCTGGTCGTCGGCAAGTACTAAAACGATGTTGGGCTTTCGGTTTGACGCGGCGGTAACTGATTGGGTATAAAGCAGTTGTGAAGCACAGACCAGAAGGCCGCAGAAGGCCGATGTAGTTATTTTGTGTAGTAAATGACGCGAGAACCACCGGCGGCAACCGGCTTGCGTCAAGGCAAGGAGTAGAAACATGGCACCCTCTCAGGGAAGCAGCGTTCACGCTGCGCTAAAGATCCGCGCACCAGCTGGTGATATCTTCACGGCGCGAAAAATGACCAAGGGATCACGGGCGGCAACCCGTTTATTGATCCCTTGGCGGCAAGGAACCGAAGCCGGCTCCAGCTCTTAGTGTCTTCTCTCCCAATTCATAAGTCAATTCCTGGCGGCAACCGGGACAACTCGTAAAGGTTGAATTGAAAATGGCAAGGACCCGAAAATCGCGTCGCCAGCAGCATGGCTCTGCGTGGCATTGGAAGCAGACGGACTGCTGGTATTTCACACCTCCCGGTACGAAGAAGCGCGAGGCTCTCTTCGATGAGAATGGGGAGCGTATTCGAGGCAACGAGAACAAGGAAGCGGCTCAGCTGGCCTTGGCTCGAATCAAGCTGACGGACGAGTTGACTCCACTTGCTCCCGTTTCATCGAAGGGCTGGACCGTCGCCCGAGTTTGCGAGGTCTATTTGGCCGATTTAGCCAACACGGCCACGCCCGATTGGGCGGCGGGTTGTAAATCGTGGTTGAACGATTTCTGTAAGTATTGTGGGGCAGTCTCGGTCACGAAACTTAAAAAGAAGCACCTCCGAACCTGGCTGCAGAAACACAAGACCTGGAATAACAACACCCAGAGGAACGTGATTGGCACCGTCAAGGCAGCATTCAATTTCTGCTGTAAGTTCGACGACCTCGACGTGAACCCACTCGCCAGCTACCAGAAGCCGTCAGCAACCGCTCGTGTAACTTGTTTCAGTCCTGAAGAGGAAAAGAGGATCTATGCGGCTACGAACGAACAGCATGCCTTGTTTCTCAAGTGTTGTATTCTGACCGGAGCTCGCCCCTTCTCCGAGCTGGCGATTGTCACAGCCGATCACGTTGTTGAAACGCCTCAAGGGATGTTCTTTCTGCTGAAAGCCCGTAAGGCAGATGGCACGCATGGCCATAAGTCCGCGAAGAAGACTGGGAAGGATCGGCGAATCATGCTGTGCGACGAGATGGAATTGATTACTCGTCGATTAATGCTGACAGCACCGAAGGGATCCGGCATTCCCTTGGTGAGAACAACGCGTGGTAAGCAGTGGAAACGCTGTAACGGAGTCCAGCAGTTTTGTGAGCTCAAGGCGAAACTGAAGCTTCCCGACGACCGGGTAACCTATACGTGTCGCCACACGTTCGCGAAGCGGACCTTGTCAGGGTACTACACGGGTCGGCCGGTCACGATCGAAGTTCTGGCAGGCTTGATGGGCAATACGCCGAAAGTTTGTTGGGACCACTACGCCCAATGGGCAGACGACTACAACGATCCGCTCTGGGCGGCGCTTGGCAAGTCTAAAGCAAAGCGATCGGCCGCCTAAACGTTATCCAGAAGGAGACAACCGGCCTGAATAAGGTTGGTTGATCCGAAGTTTGCTAAATATCGCCCGTTTTCGCGTCATAATACATAGAGGAAACGAGTTACCTATTGGAATTCCGAAACTACGTCGTTGACCTGCATGACAGCAACTAAACTTCAGCAGTTTTCGTGTCATAGAACATGATACTAGCATTACCGCTTTTTAGCGTTTCGGGAAGTTTCTCGATCGCGATCATCAACATGCCGTAAGGCATGGAAGCGCGGTCCCGATCGGGCTATTATACGTTGGTGCATGGTCCGTTTAGGGCCTGCTGCACCCTTTCAATATCAAGCAAATCAATTACTTCCGGTTAGGCCCGGATTACTCACAATTTGATCGACGCGCAAGCGTCAAGGCTACTCCGTCCAAACTCACCACCCTGAGCCCAAACAGGCTCTTGTAAGCACAGAAGTAGCACTTGGCTGCGTTCCGCAAGGGACGCCGGCCAGTGCTGTTCTGTGCGCCCTGTGGTGGGGCTGGATGGACAGGCTGGTTCGGCGTCCTTTTTTATGCGCCACACCATGCCCTGGTACGTCCTGCTGAACGCGTTTCGCGGCAATCGACCGCGACGGCAGGCTGACGATCCACCACAACCAGGACAAATTCAAGATGGATGAACGTTCGAACGAATCTCAAGCTGCCACGCAAAGATGGTGGCTCTCAACAACCGGCAAAGCACAAGGACCTTTTAGCGAACAGCATGTTCTCGATGCCCTTAAGTCGGGAGAGGTCCCTGTCACGACGCACGCATGTCCCGTGGGGGGCACACAGTGGAAGCTGGTCGGGCAATGGCCTCCGTTTGCGGAGATGATGCCACCGGCGACCGAGGTCGTACCGCCACCCCCGACTCCTCCGGTCTCCCACCTTGATGACTCCCCGCTAACCAATCCTCAACTGCCGACGATTGCTAATTGGATCTGCATCTATGCGATCCTTATATGCCCCGCTTACTGGGTCGTCGACAATCTCTCATTCTGTGTTTCAGGACCCAGCTTCCATGAAGATTCCAAGTTCTTTGGTGTGGAGCTACTGCTGGGAATCTTCGACTTTTTCGCATCCCTAATTGCCATGGTTCTGATGGTGATCGGCGGCCTCAAGCTCCGGCAACTCAAACAATGCGGCCCCATGATCCTGAAATGGACCATGTTGATCTATATCGGGATTTCCATGTTGGAAATTCTTGTGATGATTGGAACCTTGGCTCTCACTTCGGAAACCGACTTTGCCGAATCAACGCCCGCTGCGGACGTCATTTCCTTCTTCCTGCTTGTCGTAGCGCTCGCACTGCTCGCCTTTGAAATCTTCGCGATCTTGTGGCTCCACCGCAACAGCGATCGGCTCCCTTTGAAGGCCTAGTAACCCCCAAGATAAAGAGGCAACACATGGAACCAGAAATGTGGCATTTCGAGCACCACGGCCAGCATGTTGGTCCGTTTACACAGGATGAACTTGAGCAGTTAGCCAAGGGCAGGATACTCCAGTCCGATACACGACTGATTGATCCCGCCGGTCAAACCGTAGCCGCTTGCGAGAATCTGGACTTTGGGCAAACCGCTCATCAAGGTCCACGAATCGAGATTGCAGATGACCTGGTAACGGCCGAGATCGTGCCCACCGTAGATAACTTCTCTCCGGCACCTGTTTCAGACGGCCTATCCCTTTCTGAATTTGCAGGGTACGGACTTGCGTTTCTCGTTCTGCCGATGATCTGCGTTCTTGTGAGCTCGGTGCTCTACTACGCCTGGAGGTCATCGCAACCTGCGAAAGCCCGGCAAATCAATTTACTCGGCTTTGGTGTCTTCTTTCTCCAGACGCTCCTGGGATGCGTCCTAGGGGCCCTTGCTGGAATGTGAAGCAGCCAAGTCGCCCTAGAGAGAATCATTTGAGAACGTTGAATTTAGCAAAGGAAACTTCATGAGTGAGCAAGAATGGTTTTTCGAACATGCGAATCAAACTCTGGGACCGTTTCGAATATCCGCACTGCAACATCTGGCGAGCGTTGGCTTAATTCATACAGACACTTTGCTGATCGATTCGAACAATCATCGGTTTCAAGCGCAAGATATCGTGGATTGTTTGCCAACACCTCCTCCTCCTCCACTGCCAGAAGAAATGTTTCGATGCCGATTACCTTCCGAAAGAGTTGATGTTAGCACCGAAATCCGTGAATCGATCCAAAGCAGTTTTACACCTGAAAGCATGTTTCGATTCTTGGGATGTTTTGTTCCAAGCGCCGCGACGATCGGAAGTGAAGTGGACCCCAATTTTAGGACCACGGATTAAGATAGAAAATCGCGTATTGATCGGTGAAAATAGGCTTGAAATTGGAGTCTTGTAACCGAGGACGAAACCGTGGCACGGAAACGCCGTTCCTTCACTCCGGCTTTT
>WGNR01000006.1 GCA_016124445.1 bacterium | reverse complement strand
TAAAAGCCGGAGTGAAGGAACGGCGTTTCCGTGCCACGGTTTCGTCCTCGGTTACAAGACTCCAATTTCAAGCCTATTTTCACCGATCAATACGCGATTTTCTATCTTAATCCGTGGTCCTAAAATTGGGGTCCACTTCATTCCGAGATGCGAGGCGACTCGAAACCATCTATATCGGCCAGCTCCAAGACACCGAAGGACACACGATCACCCGCGATGGACTGGAGAACCTTGTCGGCCTTCCGCGGCTGAAACGCGTCATTTACCAGGACATGAAGAATGCAGATGAAAAGCTGAAGGTGATATCGAGAATACCGGCATTAGAGGATCTGGTCATTGAAAGAAGCGATATCTCGAACAAGTCTGCCAAATACTTGTCGTCGATTGAAAAGTTGCGGTACCTCGATATAAATGGCGCCAACATTGATTCAACGTTTTTCAAAGAATGTCGTTTGCCGAATTCATTGACTCATCTCCGTCTTGATAATACTCAGGTAGATTCTTCGGTTATCAAGGATTTACCGCAGTCGATCACACATTTGTCTCTTCAGTCTACAAAAATCGACAAACGAGTGATTCCGGAACTTGCGAATAGGAAAGGTTTAAAATTTCTAAAGGTCTCTGGATTTTCGCAAGCTTCGCTAGATGTGATTCGTGCGGCAAATCCAGACATAAAGATAAACCCAGAGGGGTTTTCTTCGTTCTGAGAAATCGACTGTCGACAGGGGGAGGGCACCTGTCGAAAGCCCCTGTCAATCGCACATTTTCAAGGCCGGAGTGTTAATGCCACGGCGTTGCGTGGCAGTGTGCCCTCATTTTCTGGGTAATCCGTTGAACCTGACGGTGAAGGATACGCAATGAGGGCCCTGTACAAAAACGATGCCAACAGAAAACAGCGGCAATTTCCGAGCGAAATGACGGCGAAACACGATTCCGAATGCCAACTGAAAATGACAATTTCAGCCGAAAAGATCGATTCAACGAACCAAGGTCACACTAAACCCACGATCGGCGCGCACCAGCCTCGCAGGCCAAGATGCAAATCGATTTCCCAAACCCAATTCAAGCAGCCCGAGAGTAAGACTTCAGGATCCCGCCCAAGCGTTCTTGGCACTGGATATCAGCCATGCTGAGCGCGGGAACTTCATCGTCCGTCCCCTCGCATTCTGGCTCGCCACGCTGTAAGAGCAGCACATTGCCAATCCCTTGGTGCGGCCGCTCCTCGTGGTAGTGCTCGACGGGCCAATAAAAAGGGACGGGGGTCAATTCTTCTTCCCCTTGATGATCGTCCACCTAACCCACCTTCGCCAAGTCGATCACGAACTGATTCTGGGACGACGTATTCGTCACGTCCAGCGTCGGTGAGTAGTCGGCGATGTGCACCTTGTTATCGGCGGGGTGGCAGACCGAGAAACTTGCGATTTATCGATCAACACTCCGCGCGCATGAAAAAGGCCTCGAACAAATCGTTCGAGGCCTTTCTTTATCGTTCCATTCAATCCGAAAACCTACTTAGGCAATCGCCCCGTTTCAATCTTCGGGAACTCGCCGGTGCAGGCCTTCATGAAGTTGACCAGGTCGGTCTTGTCCTGTTCGGTCAGGTTCAGCTTCTGCACCTTTTCGCTCAGGTAGGCGTTGGGATGGCCGCCCTTGTCGTACCACTCGACCACTTCTTCCAGCGTTTTCTGGCTACCGTCGTGCATGTACGGAGCGGTCTGGGTGATGTTGCGAATGGTAGGAGTCTTGAAGGCTCCCTTGTCCTTTTCCTGCTTGGTCACTTCGTAGCGGCCCAGGTCTGGCTTTTCGGCATCCATTCCGACGCCCAGGTTGTGGTACTGCTCGTCGGTGAAGTTTGCGCCGGCGTGGCAAGCGGTGCACTTGCCCTTTTCGCTGAAGAAGATCTCGCGGCCGCGACGGGCACTTTCCGACATCGTCTTGGCACCTTCCTTGGCGGCGGCGTACTTCTTGTACAGTTCCGGATCGTCTTCCTTGAGGAACTTCAGTTCGTCGGCAGGGATCTGCTTCTCGAAACTGCGAACCACTTCGTAGTAGTCGTACGGTGCCGGGCCGGTGACGATTGCTCGTTCAAACGTGGCGATCGCTTTGCCGACGTTGTCGATGGTCACGCCATCCTTAAAGATCTTGTCGAACTCGGCCTTGTAGCCAGGGATGTTCTTGAGCGTCTTGACGGCGTTCTCGTGCGTGTTGGCCATCTCGATGGGATTGGCAATCGGACCGACGGCCTGATCTTCCAACGAGCCAGCACGGCCATCCCAGAACTGGGCACCGCTCAGAATGCGATTGAAAGCAACCGGGGAGTTACGCCCACCTTGCTGGCCATCGACACCAATACCAAACTGCGACTCGAAAGCCCAGCCGTAATCGGGATGGTGGCAACTGGAACAGCTGACGGTGCTGTCGGACGAAAGACGCGGGTCAAAGTAAAGCTGGCGGCCCAGTTCGATCTTCGCGCGCGTCATCGGGTTGGCATCCAGCCCGGTGATCTGGCCGGCCGCAGCGTTCAAACCGTTGGGCAGTTCGACGGTAAGCGGCTTGTGGTTGGCAGGATCGGCAAGCCACTTGTTGATGTCCGACATTTCCAAGGGACCTTTACCGGGGATGCCTGCAGTGAGTGCAGGATCGCCCAGGGTTACCTTGTCGGACTTATCGTCCGCCGAGAGATTACCGGCTAACGAGAGCGACGTAGCGACGATCGCCAGCGCAAGGCAAATCGATTTCATGGTTTCGTTTTCTCCTTTTCCTGCAGTCAAGCCGCCAAGCCCCCGTGATGCCGTTAAGACATGGTGACTTCCGAGTACGGAACTTGGCGAAATAGATACTGCCCCAGATTGGTCGCGGGGATTTTGGGTGGTAGGTGCGTTAAGCAATGAGGTCGACGTGTGGGAGGTCGACGAACGCATATTCTCATTATGGCAGAAAGGCGATGCTGGACGAACAAGTTCAGCCGATTTCAGGTGAAATTCCGATGAAACAGGGACCTATCTCGCAAAGAAACCAGCTGAATTGCGGGCTACCTGCAGCCGACCGGTAGAATCGGGCGCATGAAAAAGCCCCGAACCGGAACTCGGGGCTTAGGGCATGACTCATTCAGCCAGCTAGAATTTGCTTAGCTCGAGTATTCGGCTTCGAAGAATTCCTTCGAGGCGTCTGGCGAGGCTTTGATGCTGCGGGCACCTTCTTTCCAGTTAGCCGGGCAGACTTCGCCGTTGGCTTCAAAGAACTGCAGGGCCTGAACCATGCGGAGCGCTTCTTCGACGCTACGGCCCAGCGGCAGATCGTTGACGACCTGGTGACGCACGACGCCATCCTTGTCGATCAAAAACAGGCCACGCAGGGCGATTCCGCCTGGCAGCAAGACATCGTAGCTCTTGGCGATGCTCTTATCCAGGTCCGCGATCAAAGGATACTTGATCTCGCCGATACCACCTTGGCTGCGTGGCGTTTGACGCCAAGCCAGGTGCGAGAAGTGGCTATCGATCGAACAGCCCAGGACCTGAACGTTCAGTTGCTTGAAGCTTTCGATCGCTTCCGAAAATGCGATGATTTCGGTTGGGCAAACAAACGTGAAGTCGAGCGGGTAGAAGAACAACAGGACATACTTGCCGCGATAGTCGGACAAACTGACCTTCTTGAACGAACCATCTTCCATGACCGCTTCGGCCGAAAACTCTGGGGCATCCTGGGTTACGAGAACGCTCATCAAACTCTCCCTGGTGTTGGTGTACTGCTGAAATTAAGTTAGCTAGAGATCCGGACTTGGTGGGAACCGTAGTCCATCGTGACAGTTTCCCGAAACAGTCGCAAGGGGCGGTTCGCAAGCGACTAATTCCGGTCACAATGTGGGAGATCGATGCCGAGTGCGAAACCTGTTTTCCGCGGGCGTCGGGTGACTTGCCCTCCATTATTGGCCTTTACCTTTAATAGGCAACAGCCATGGCAAAAATATTTTCCATAGGCATTTTATTAGCCAGTATCGTTACGTTAACGGGCTGCTCGTCCGCGGATAATCCGCTGGAAGGGAAATGGCACGGAACAGTTTTGATTTCGGGGCCGGTTCTGTCGCCGCTGGTTCCTGTGGGGCATGCGGCCAACGGAGATCAAACACCGCTGGATCAATCGGCGGTGGCCCGGATGTCGGTTGAATTCCTGCCAGGGGATCAACTCCGCTACGAGATCGAACCGCTAGGGGACCGGAATACCGAAGCTCCCAAAGTCGAAACGGCCAGCTACCAGATCCTCGAGTCGCGTCTCGATGAATTCCGGATCCGCCTCGACCTCAAAGAACAACAGCCTGATTGGGAAATTCGCCTGGCTGGTCCCGATGCATTGACCATCACCCAGGTCAACGCCGATCCGCGACTGCTGCCGGTTAAGATGACGCGCGTCACCGATTGATCATGGCGAGATCTATTCGGGCGAGAATTCGCGCGGGCCATAAACCCGCTGCCGATAAAGTGCCAGGCCATGCGCGGCATGGTAGAGCGCGCCGCATTCGAGCGAAACCGATTCGGTCCGTTCGAACACTTCGCACAAGTAAGAGACCGATCGGCGAACCCATTCTTCTTTCAACTGTTCGTCGCTGAGCGAGATCGAAAGAAACTCGAGCGTGTGCCCGCTGGTTCCCAGGTTTTCAGCCAGGTCAGGCGAAACGCCGGGGCGCTGAAAGTAATTAACGCTCAGCGCTCCGTTGGAGTTTTGATACTGGCGAGCATTTACAACGCTCTCATCAATCAATTGCTGGGCAGCGGCCCAAGGACCCTCGATCGGAAGGCCAGCCTCTTTGCGGCGGTTGAGTGCCATCGACAGGCCGATCAAACGATGCGTACCGCCACATGCCCCGCCGTCGAGCCCTTGCTCGAGTTCGATCTGGGCCAGGTCGGCGATGCTCCACTGCTGGCCGGTCGAGTCGGTCCAGGTGTGGTCGGTCGGGAAGTACTTCGTTAGCCCGATCAACGTCCAACTGAACTCATGGGCGTGGTTGCGCGAGATGTCCAATTGAACCTGCTGGAGGAAGTTGGTCATCGTGAACGTATCAGGTCCCACGATGAAGGTCGCGTCGGCAGGAACTTCGCACTGCGAAAGAATCGCCAACCATTGATCGTAGTGCCCCTGCCCTGCCCTGGTGCCTGGCTCGGTAATGGCCCGCATGCCGAAGTTTTCTTTCTCTGGATCTTTCGAGACCAGCTTGTTGCCGCGTTCGATCGTCCAGCCATTCATCTTCCCACCTTGCTGCAGGTAATCGACCACAGGAATCAGTTCCCCTTCGTGCATCACGGGAAAGCTGCGGCCAAAGGCCAGGCTGCCGTGCAAGATCTGCCAGGCGGCGTGTTCTTCCGTGTTCAGGTGGCGGTGCTTCAGCGTGAAGTCGAGAACATGATCGATCCGGTCGCGCAGCTTGTCAGGATCGATCTGGTCCGCAGCCGCGATCGGCAAAGCATTCTGAGAAATGTCTGGCGGCATCGGACGGCAACTGGCGAACAACAGGACGCAGATCAATCCAACAAGGCTCAGGCGTGCGGAAATCATGGAATCAGGCAGGGATTTATGGATGGTAACTTCGGTGCATTGGTTAATTTTGGAAAACTTACTCTAGTTTAACCTCCCAGGCGGGAACATGGTGCAAATCTTCACTTGGCCGAAAAAGTTTCTGTAGTCAGGACTTGGGAAAAATGGCCTCGCAAAATGGCGCTCCTATAATTCCCTTGACGGCGCAAGTTTTGCACCTTAGGTCTAGGATCGATGGATCTGCCAAATCAGCAGGCCAGCCGATCCGAGCCCAACTGGCCAACAATCCGCGAAGGAGTCATATACGATGTTTCATCCACTTTTCGCCTATATGCCAATGTTTTTTAACTTTGGTTATTTGCTTTTTATCGCTCCGGCAATCATCCTGTCGATGATTGCCCAGTTCTGGCTACGTCATGCCTATGCGAAAGCAATGCAGCAGGCCGCACCACTTTCAGGGGCGGCGGCTGCCCGGCATATTCTCGATTCGGCGGGACTTCAGGACGTGCAGATCGAGCAGATCGGCGGTCAGCTCAGTGATCACTACGATCCAAGTTCCCGCGTGCTTCGCTTGAGCCCGGATGTCTACAGCGAACGAACCGCCGCGGCCGTGGGTATTGCGGCGCACGAAGCAGGTCACGCAATTCAGCATGCCCATCATTACTTCCCGCTGATCATCCGCAACGTGGCCGTTCCGGCAGCCAGCATTGGTTCCCGGTTCAGCTTTATCCTGTTGTTCATCGGACTCATCTTCTCATTTCAACCGCTGCTATGGGCAGGGATCGCGCTGTTTAGCTGCGTGGTGTTTTTTCAATTGATCAACCTGCCGGTCGAATTCGATGCCAGCAGCCGGGCACGTGGGATTTTGATCGAGATGAATATCGTCCCCGACGACGAAATGCCGGCTGTTCGCAGCATGCTGAACGCGGCCGCCATGACCTATGTGGCTGCGACGCTGCAATCGCTGTTGACGCTGATCTACTACATCATGATGGCACAGCGCCGTAACTGACGACGGTTCAAGGCCGCGTCGCATTCCGGCGCGGCCATGGAAGTAGGCAGCCAAACCTCAGCGATCGAGTTCCTGTAACAGCAGTTGGTCCGGTTATAACGATCGGACCTGACGATCATCAATTTGAGATCTCTTTCCCTCGAATTGTGACTTGAGACTCCTCTCCCCTTGAATCAGACTTGGGGCATGCCAGACGCGGACTATAACTCGGGCGACCCACCACCGCTGTGGCTCTATGTGGTTGGATTTCTGTTGTTCATCGGGTTGATCTTCTTTCTCCGCGGCTGCTAGTCGACGCGACTGTTTACGAGGATTGTTGCATGCTCTTTCGATTTGCCATGGTAGCTCTGGCAGTCTTTCTGTTTGCCGGCTCGGTTTACGCGATGGATCCCTCCGCGCAATCGCGCGAGTTGGAGGCCGCGATCGAACACCTTCAGAAAAGCGGCGCCCAGGTTCATCGGAATGGCTCTTACATGTTCTCGGCAATCGTGGCTGGGCCGATGGATGATTCGTCGGCCGTCAGAAAGCGGCAAGCAAGCTACACGCTGAACCTGATGGGAGCCAAAGCGACGCGCGAAACGCTCGACGCGATGCTGGTGCTTCCGCAGATCGATAGTCTTTACCTCGGTTCCGAATTTAAACGAACCAACGAGGCCTGGGACGCGATCAGTCAACTAGGCGAGCTGCGTCACCTTTACTTGATCGATGACCTCAACGATGCCGACTTCCCCCGGCTGGCACAGTTCGAGAATCTTAAGGTGTTGTCGATTCGCCTGGGCCGCTTCGATCCACGGCAGCTCTGGTATCTCGAAGCAATGCATCGACTGGAATCGCTGGCCCTTTCGATCGATCAAGCCCCCGAGGCCCCCTACTTTCAATACCTGCCTCAAATCCCCAACCTACGACATTTGGAAGTGACATCGACGATCAACTTGCCGGCGTCGCTCGATGGGATTCAGCAGGTCCGCACGCTTACCTCCCTGGAAATCAACGTCCAGCATACATCGGTCCATAACCTGGCCGTGATCCGCCAGCTGGTACTGCTCGATCGGCTTCATCTGTCCGGCGTTCAGCTGCGGTCGGACGACTTCGAGGCCCTCCGCGGACTACCCAAGCTGGAGCACCTGGTGCTGTACGATTGCGATCTAGCTGCCAGCGGCAAAATGTTGCTTCCAAACCTGAGCCACCTGAAATCGCTGCAGGCAACCCAAACCAAACTCGACGATCAAGCGATAGAGAGCCTTTCGAAGCTGCCTGAGCTAACCGATCTGACCGTTCGTGATGCTCCTTTGACCGACGCCTGTTTGCCGGCTCTCGCCAAGTCGGCCGGGCTGCAAGCGATCGAGTTGCACGAGACGCAGATTACCTCGAAAGGGGCCGCGTGGCTTGAAGCCCAGCGTCCCGACCTGATAATTAGGATTACAGAAACGGCAACCCCCTAAAGAGTGAGCTGTCGCTGCGTGAAAAAGGACCGGATCTTATCGCATCGATCTGCGACATGGCTTAGGATAACAGTAGTTAAGCATTCCAACGCTGACAGCATTAAAGGCCGCGTCATGAATTCTCGCCTGCTGCCCAACCGATACGGGACCCTCATGTGGTCTGCATTTGGTCTGCTGCTGTTCTGCACTTCGCTGCTGGCCGACGACCGTCGCTACGAGTCGCCTGAGATTCGCGAGGCAATCTTACACCTGCAAAAGAATGGTGCCCGGGTTCATTTCAGTACCATCAACCCCGGCCAGTTCAACCGCAACAACGTCCCTCCTCAGCCGATTCCGTATACCGTCAACCTGTTCGCCATGCAGGCCAACGACGAAAACCTGGCGGCGCTGCTTGTCTTGCCCCAGGTCGAACGTTTGTACCTGGCCAGCCAGTTTGAACGGAACGATAAAACATGGCGTACGCTGTCTCAGTTCGGCGAACTGAAACACCTGTACATCATGGACGATCTGAAGAACGAAGAGATGCAGTACATCGCCGAGTTCTCCAATCTCCAGTCGCTGGAAGTTCGCTTGAGCAAGATCGACGCGGAGTACCTTTGGTACCTGGAGGTGCTTACCAACCTGGAGCAGCTGACCGTTCATGTCGACGGGACCGAGAAAGTTTCGTTCGCCGCACTGCCAACGATCCCGAATCTGAAACAGTTGATCTTGAACCTGCGTTCCAGCGATGAGATCGACCTGCAAGGCATCGAGAATCAGTCGAATCTCCGCACGCTCAACATCAATGCCTCGGACATCAAGGGAAGCGAACTAGCCGGGATTGGCAAACTGAGCAACCTGCAGACGCTCACGATCTCCGGGGCCAAGTTCCACAAAGGAGATCTCGATCTGCTGCGCGGGCTGAAAAATCTTCAGTCGCTCAATCTGACCAACTGCAAACTGATCGACAGTGATCTTTCGCCCATTTCCGACCTGAAGAAACTGCAGCGTCTGCAAGTCTACAACACACCAATCACGGACGATTCGTTGGCCCCCCTGGCCGACTTGCCCGAACTTTCCTATCTGTACGTTCGTGGGGCCGATATCACCGACGAGGGCCTGAAGCATTTGGCTAAAGCCCCTAAATTACAAAGAGCCTACCTCTACAGCACCGATATCACCTCGGAAGGGCTCAAATGGCTCGGGGAACAGCGTCCCGACTTGCGCGTCTCGGCACCAGTGAAGAAGTAGCAATTCAGTCGATTTGACTCGCACTCTAGCTCGCGATTGCTTACGATGAGGTGCTGAACCTCCCCCGGGTAAACTTGAATCGGTCCAAGGATCCGGTGATGAATCGCTTACCAAGCTTCGTTTTTCGACTTCTCCTTGCGCTGGCGGTCTGGACTGCTTTTCTCACGCAGATTCCCACGTCAGCGTTGGCTCAGAAATATGAGTCTCCCGAGATTGGCAAGGCGATCGAGTATCTACGCCGCAACGGAACTTCGGTCCATTCCTACTCGACCCAGTTCCAGCAATTCGCGATGCCCAATCCGGCCAAGCCGCGGCAGGTGACCTACAACATCTCCATCTATTCGATGAAGCCAAATCCTGACAACCTTTCTCAGTTGTTGGTGATCCCGGAAGTCAAACGCCTATCCGTCAGCAGCGGCTTCAAGCGGGATCAAAACACATGGGACACGCTCATTCAAATGAGCGAGCTCGAATCGTTGACCATTTCAGGCGACTTGCAATCGACGGACCTAGAGAATCTGGCCCTCTTCCCGAATCTGCAGAGCCTGACAATCCGGGCGAACAACCTCAAGCCGGAAGACCTGTGGTACTTGGAAGAGTTGACGGACTTGAGCTCCCTCTCGCTGATGATCCAGGGAGATTGCCGATCTCATCTCGAATACCTGTCCCGGATCCCCAAGCTGACCCGGCTGACCTTGTATGTTCAATCGGACGAAGCATTCACGCTCGACGGCATTGAGCTCCTGCCAGAACTGGAACATCTGACTGTCGACGCCCAGAAATCGCAAGAGAGCGATCTCAGCGCGATCGCTCAACTGAAGAACCTGACTTCGCTGAATTTGATGCGAGCCAGTTTTTCAGCGGAAGAACTCGAACTGTTTCGCGAATTAAAACAGGTCACCTACCTGCATTTGTATTCCTGTAAATTCGAGGCCAAGCCGGGTGATGCGCTCGCTGGCATGACCTCACTGGAACGAGTTCAGTTCACCAACAACCAATTGAGTGACGACATCCTGAAACCACTCGGGCAACTACCACAGCTGACCTATCTCTACATTCGCAGTTCCCCCATCACCGACGCCGGCCTCAAGCATCTTTATGAGTCGCCGGCGCTGAAATCGCTGCAACTGAGTTCGACCGACATCACCGCCGAAGGGGTCGAAGCCCTGAGACAAGCGCGACCAGGCATGCAAATCATTGCTCCTATCAAGAAGAAGTGAGCCGCGCGTGAATCAACCTTCGGCAATGCAGCCATGGCGCGAGCATGGCTGGCCTGCTCATTTGCAGATCTTGCTCGACTCATTCCATGACCGGTTGGGACGCCATCTGGTCGAGCGGAGTGGCGACCCCAACGAAGATGCCCGCCGCGTCTATGAGGCTCCCTTTGTCGTCGTCTCGCATACGGCGGTCAGCGATCCGATCCTCAACTATGGCAATCGCATGGCTTTGGAGCTATGGGAAATCGAAGTCGACGTTCTGCTGATGACGCCTTCCCGTCTGACTGCCGAGCCGATGCATCGGGACGAACGGGCTCAACTTCTCGAGCGAACGACCCGCGACGGGTATGTCGACGACTACCAGGGAATTCGCATCTCGACGACCGGACGCCGCTTTCGCATTGAAGAGGCGATCGTCTGGAATCTGCACAACGCCCAGGGAACCTACGTCGGCCAGGCCGCGACGTTCGACCGCTGGACGTTTCTTGACTGATCGCTCTTTCAAGCATTAAGCGCTGACGGCGGTTTTCTCGACTTTGGACTTGCCTGTCGAAGAGACGAACAGCGTGCGAACCAGCCAGACAAACATGCCGCCAAACCCGAAGAAGATCGACGCGACCACGACACCGACACGCACATACGGGACACACGTCAACACGACATAGAACACCAGGCCAAAGCCAAGCGCAAGGGTCAATTGGCCGCGTGAAGCCACGGGACGATCGGAAAAGACGACGCGGCCCACCGAGATACAGGTAACCGCCACGGCACCGAAAGCAACGTAAAAGATCAGACTGCCGGCATACAGCACCGCAGCGAACCCAGACACGAAGAAGCTGGCAGCAGCCAGACCATCGAGTGTTAACCAACCGCACAGCATCGGGATCGCAAAAATCATGGCCATGACCACGACGAACCCAATCACCGAAAGGGGAATGGCCAAAAAGCCCGCCAGAAGGCTAAGCAGCGGCCGCTGGACAATTTGATCGGCCGTTTGCCCGCTGGTCGTCGGACAACAGACGATCATCAAGATCCCCATCAGAAGCAGCATGAAATACCGCTTGATCTGGCTCACGAAGTATTCTGTCTTGTCTTCAGGCTTCGGCCCCTCAGGATGATCTGGCTTGAGCCAATTAACCGGTCCAGTGACCTTGGCACCTTCGGCGATATTGGCCTCTTCCGGCGACTTGTAAGTCAACTTGCCACCAATGGTCGCCTCTTTTTCAATATTGAGCCCAGGCATAACCGCCGGGATATCGACCAAATGCGTCCCGTACCAAACAGGTCCCTGCGGTGGTTCCTGCTTCGCCGGATCGCCTGCGGTGGTGATGCTCAGTTCCTGGCCGATCTTTCCGACCACCTCGGCTCGATTCACGGCTGCCCAGACATCTTCCTCAATGTCCCCCTTCAGTACCGTTTGGAAACCGGCATAGATCAGGTCGCCATCGATGGTCGCCCCTTGGTCGACTTGCAATGAATAAGAGGCCGCCACCAGATCGTCCTCCAGCTTGGCCCCTTTGGCGACCTCGGCTGCCTGGCAGGCAATCCGGCAAGTCCGCTTGAAGTTGCCTTTCAAAAGCATTTCCTGACCGGCGGCGATCAGGCAACCATCTACCTTGCCCGAGATTTCCAATTGTTGGCAATAAACGACCAGGTCACCTTGGATCGTCCCTTCGACCTTCACCGATTTGCCGAAAATATAGAGATCCCCCTCTTTGGTTTCCTCGGCGGTGATCGTGATTTCCTCGCCATGCATAAACTCGGCGGCGTGAAGTGAGGTAACGAGGAAAAGAGACACGATCCATCCGACAGAGAGCAGCATTGCGCGCATCGATCGACACTCCGAAGTTCATAGGTAGGTGAGGTTCAAAGGGGGCGATTGCGGGAGCGATCTGTACCCGATAGTAAATCAGCCAGGCGCGGAATGCAAAAAAAGCCGATTCCAAGAAGAATTGACCTAGAGAGTGGGACCGACCAACCAGGGGACGAACTCCTCGTCGCCGATCCCCTGCGACTCGCTCTTGGTTGGCTTGCCGCTGGCGACTGCCAGAATCTCTTCGAAGATCCGTTCACCGGCGGAAACAATCGACTCCCCTTCCAGAATCGAGCCGGCGTTGACGTCCATGTCGTCGATCATCCGCTCGTACATCGGCGTGTTGGTTGCGATCTTGATGGACGGAGTTGGCTTGCAGCCGAAACAACTTCCTCGCCCGGTCGTGAAGCAAACGATATTCGCCCCGCCTGCGACCATGCCGGTCACGCTGGCCGGATCGTAGCCAGGCGTATCCATCAGGACGAGTCCCTTGGCCTCGACCGGTTCGGCATAGCGATAAACATCAACCAGCGCGGTACTACCTGCTTTAGCGACCGCCCCGAGCGACTTTTCCGCGATGGTCGTCAACCCGCCTGCCTTGTTACCCGGCGAAGGATTGTTGTCCAGTTCGACGCCAAACATCGCCACGTAGTTTTTCCACCATTCGATTCGCTCGATCAACTTTGCGGCAGCCTCAGGAGTTGCAGCGCGGCGAGTCAGTAAATGCTCGGCTCCGTACACTTCCGAAGTCTCGCTCAAGATGGCTGTTCCGCCACACGCCACGATCCGGTCGCTGGCGATCCCCAACGCTGGATTGGCGGTCACGCCGGAGTTGCCGTCGCTGCCGCCGCATTCCAGGCCCACGCAAAGATGACTTGCGGAAACCGTTTGCCGCTGGATGTCATTCACCTGGGGTAGCATCCGCTCGATCTGCCGGATGCCCGCTTCAACCGTTTTCAGAGTGCCTCCTTGATCTTGCATCGAAAGAACCAATGGACCAGGCCGATCGGCATCGGAAACACCATCGATATGAACCAATCCTTGCTGGCTCAGCAGATAACCCATCGCACCGGTTTCGCACCCCAATCCAACCAGCAGAAACGCGCCGACGTTTGGGTGCCGCGCAATGCCAGCCATCAATCGATTGAGCGTATGGTGGGCATCGCCGCCAAACTGCATGCCGCAGCCAGCACCATGCTTCATTGCGATCACACCATCGACGTTGGGAAATTTGGCCAACGTTTCGGCCGGAAATCGTTCAGCAATGAAACGCGCGACGCTGGCCGAGCAGTTTACGGTGCTGATCACCGCAAGATAGTTCCGCGTACCGACCTTGCCGCCAGGGCGGACATAGCCCTCGAAAGTTCTTCCTTCAATCGGTGTCGGCGCTGGAGGGATCTGCGAGCAAGGTGCATAATCGGCATGCATGTCGAACATGGCCAGATTGTGGCTATGGACATGTTCTCCAGGCGTAATCGGCTGGGTCGCCTGTCCGATGATCTGACCATACTTCAGAACAGCTTCACCCTGCGGAATCTCGCGAATGGCCACCTTATGCCCAGCTGGGATAAGATCTTGGGTTTGAAATTCGCCATCCGGGGTTCTCAGCCGCGTTCCGGCAGGAATCGGAGTCTTGGCAACCGCCAGGTGATCAAAAGAGTCCAGCAAGACGAGTTGGGAGGAAATATTCTCGTCAAGCATTTTGACTACCCTATAATTATGGTTCTGAACCTGCCGCTTGGCTGGCGATCGAAATCTATCTAGTTCCTAGCGATTATCGCTGACACTCGAATAGTACCGAATCGCTGGAGCCACGAAAATCCTCCGATGGGCAAACCTGCCCCTCTCCGTAAGGAATTCTGAATGATTTGTTTGCCGAACGCCCTGCGAGCCTTTTGTCTGGGCTTGACGCTCTTTGCAATGTTGGGCGGAGTCTCGCGTTTGGTAGCCGACGATCGGCAGTACGAGTCTCCACAGATTCGCCAGGCGATTCAGACGCTTCAGAAGAACGGTGCTCACGTTGATTTTTACGAAAACTACGAAGAGCAAACGTCTTATTACGTCAATCTTTACGCAACCAAAGCCAACCCTGAAAACCTGCGATCTCTCTTGGTACTGCCTAAGATCGAGCGTTTGTGGTTGGGGGCCAATTTTGAGCTTTCTCCAGAAACCTGGCGAACGCTGACTCAAATCAGCGAACTTCAGCATCTGCACATCTTCGGCAATCCGACCGACGACGATTTGAAGCATATCGCTCAATTCTCGAACCTGGTTTCGCTGCAGCTCAACGGAAATAACTTCTCGCCCGAGGGGCTTTGGTACCTGGAAGAATTGACCAACCTGGAACAACTGTCGCTGCGAATTGATGGCGACTGCGAACCCTATTTTGCTTATCTCCCGCGTCTACCGAAGTTGACACAGCTTTCAATTTATGACCCAACCGCCAAAGATGTCTCGCTCGCCGGGATCGAAAATTTTCGCAATCTGGAGATCCTGTCATTCAACTTTGGTCATATCTCTGGCTCGAATCTGCAGACATTGTCCCAGTTACCACGCTTGAAAGCGCTCACCATGACCAACGTATCCTTTTCCGCAGAGGATATGGAAGTCTTTCGCAAGCTGGATCATCTTGAGCACTTGAACATCCATCATTGCGAGTTTCCGTCCGACAACTTCTCGGCGTTTTCCGGGCTCAAAAAGGTCCAGCACATGACCATCTCGGATTCAAATCTTATCGACGACGCGTTGACGACACTCGGTAAACTACCGGCGCTCAAATACCTTTATCTCAATTTGACGCCAATCACCGACGTTGGGCTAAAAAACCTAGGTGATGCCACTGGATTAGAAACACTGCATTTGCGCAGTACTGATGTCACTAAAGAAGGTGTTGACTGGATCTCGGAAGCGCTCCCGAACCTCCGCGTTATTGCCCCGCTGGACAACTAAGCGAATCATTTCTGATAGCAATTGATTCTCTGCAGAAGTGAAAGCCGCAATCAGGGGTCGAAACCAATGCGGCTTGTCAAAATCTGCGGATTAGGCAGCTTCCGATATTGAAACTTCCCCCTAAGTGTCGTTCAATGATCACATCGTTAGGGGCAATGCATGGACGGAACGATCGGGAGTCGCAAGCGGCGAGTTTTCCCGACTCTTGGGAGGGATTTCGATGCGACAGTGTTCGGTGCAGTTTTCGAAGCGGCCGTGGATTTCGCAACAACCATGGGTGCTGCCTTTTGCCGCTATGGCAATCTCTTTAGGCTTCACCCAACTGCTTTTGGCCCAGCCTCCGGTCCCCTTCCCTGCCCCGCCTGTTGACCTGGGCGGTCACGTTGATCCGGAGGTGGAGCGGATTGTCTCGACTCTGGAACAAAGCGGCTGCCTGTTTGGCTATGGTGCTTCACTTTCCGACGACATCGTCAATTGGCCTGAGTATGGCTGCATTCGCGTAGACGGTTCCAAGATGAAAGACTCGCACTGGGAACTGCTGCTGCAACTTCCCAAGGTGAAGCTACTGTCCCTGCATAACACGCCACCGGAAGGCAATGTCCGTAACTGTCTGCGTCAGCTAACCCAATTGGCGGAACTTCAGTTAGATAAAAGCCTGGATGACGCGAGCATGTCGACCGTCGCCGAACTGCCCAGTCTCAAAGCATTACGAATCGCCCAGACGAAGGTCTCGGATCACGGGGTTTGGTACCTGGAAGAACTGCAGAACCTGAAGCACATCGAACTGGAACAACTGCCGATCACCAATCAAAGCTTCCACTACCTGAAGCGATTGCCGCGACTCAGTACGTTAACCGTTGGCGATGCCGATTTGACCGGGCCATGGTACCTGCAAGAGGGTGACTTCCCGGTTCTGGGCAAGCTGACGCTGCAAGGAGAAAAGATCGACGACACCGTTGCCAAGCAGGTACGCACGCTCAAAAGCCTGGTCGAGATTCGCTTCGAACGAACCAACCTGAGCATGACTGGCCTGGCCAGTTTGGCCTCGATGCCCAATGTCGAACAGCTTTCGCTCGCCAAGTCTTCTCTGGAAGATGCCCCCTGTCCGATCGATCGGCCTGCCTCGAAGCTGCAATCGCTCGATCTCAGTTTTACCGGTGCCGGAGATCTGTTCCTCGGCTCAGTGTTGAACTTCCCTCACCTGGAAGAACTCAACCTTTCGCACGCCCAGGTCACCGACCAAGGGGTCGCTCAATTGAAAGAGTTGAAGTCGCTGAAGAAACTGCTTCTCAACGACACGCAAATTACTTGCGAAGCGTTGAAAGAAATCGACCAGTTGCCGCTGCTTCGTGAAATCCATTTGCAGGGAACCAAGCTAAACGGTGACGCCCTGGACCATCTGGCCCAAATCAAAACGCTCGAATGGATCGACCTGAGTGATACCAATGTGAGCGGCGAGAAGCTTTCGAAGTTGGCAAGGCTTCCCAATCTTCGCGGCGTGGCGCTGTTCAACACGCCGATCGGTACCAGCGACCTGCCCTACCTGCGGAAACTGTCGCACGTCGATGAGATTTACGTCGATGGCACCCAACTTTCGATTGCCGAGCAGCAGCAGCTGCGCGACTTCTACGCCACGGCGAAATCGTCTCGGTTTTCTCGGTAGGCTTCCGCCTTCGTAGCGAATTCCGTTACGATCGTGCCATGCCTTCCTTCCCGAACGCCCTATTTCGGCCAAACCACCCCCTGGCGGGAATCAAACACCCCTAAATTTCCGCCAAAAACGGGGACGCCCTGGCGATCGTCTCCTATAATAGGAAGACTTTACTTTTCACCCTGGCACCTTAGTGCGCGCTTGGCAATCGCCACGAGAAATCATGTCGACTGACGTACAAACGAACCTGTCCGATACTCAGACCGCTTCGTCGAAATCGCAAACGCAAGATTTCGTCCGCCGCAAGATCAATCGCACCCGCCGAAGTGTCAAGTTGGCGGAGTTGGCCGCCGGTCTGCTTTTGTTTAGTGCCGGGTCTCTGCTGTTTCTATTGGCGCTGGTGATCGTTGATCACTGGATCGTCGGCCTCAGCTTCAGTGTGCGTCTGATTTCGTTCCTGCTGTACATCGCGGCAGCTGGGGCGTTCATGTGGATCTATGTCGCTCCCCTGCTCTTTCATTCCATCAATCCGCTGTATGCCGCGCGGATGATCGAGCAAGGCCAGCCGTCGCTGAAAAACAGTTTGCTGAACTTTCTGTTTCTCAGCCAGAATCAACAAGGAACTCGCAAAGCGGTTCTCGATGCGGTCGAACATCAGGCCGCCAACGATATCTCGTCGCTCTCACTGGAACACCTGGTCGACTACACGAAGGCGATTCGCGTCGGCTACGTGTTGGCCGCCTTGGCAGTGATCTTCGGCTTGTACACGGTTCTTTCGCCCAAAGATCCGCTGCAGACTGCGGCCCGGATTGCGATGCCATGGAACGACATCGCGCGGCCATCACGTGTCGAAATCATCGAGATCCTTCCTGGCGATGCGACCATCTACCAGGGCGACCAACTACCCGTAACGGTCAAACTGCAAGACGTCACCGATGGTGACCGGCTGGAGTTGATCTTCTCGACCAACGATGGCCAGTTGGTCGATCAGGTCATTCCGCTGCAGATCAGCGAAGATGGATTTCACTACGAAGCGGTCGTGGCAACCTCGGAAACCGGAATTCAGCACGATCTGACCTATCGTATCGAAGCTGGCGACGCCGTCTCGCGCAACTTCGACGTCACCGCGCTCGAAGCCCCCTCGATTGACATCTCGACGCTACGTTACGACTACCCCAGCTACACGGGCGAAGCCGCTTGGGAACAACAAGGGGACGGACATATTCGGGCCCTGGAAGGGACGATGGTCACGATCCACGCGATCAGCAATCGCCCGATCAAGAATGCCTACGTCGAATTCGATCCGGTCGCAGACTCGCCAATCGTTTCGCTCAATACGGTGACAATGCAGGTCGATCGCGAAGAATCCAACCGGGCTTCGGTTCGCTTCCCTCTCGAACTCAACGAGGCAGGCGCCGCCGGCAAGTTCCGCTCGTACCAGATTCGTTTCCGCACCGAAGATGGCGTGCTCAACCCGCACCCGGTTCTGTACAACATCGACGTGCTGCGCGACCTCGCGCCAGAGATCGAATTTGTGGAACCAGCCGCATCCGAAATCCAACTGCCCGAGAACCAACCGCTGAACGTCCGCTTCCGGGCAATCGATCCCGACTTCGGCATTCGGCAAATACGTGCTGTTGGTTTCAAGCCGGGTGAGGACAAAGACAAACCTTCGATCAACATCTCACTGCTCAAGCAACCTAAGAGTGGTCAGGTTCTTCAAGACTGGAAGTTCGTTCCCAGCCAGCACAAGCTGCGTTCCGGCGATGTTGTCACGCTGATCGGAGTTGCCGAAGACACCCGAACCAACTTCGACGGTACGCTCCGTCCGAACGTCTCGGAAACGCGGATTCGCAAGATCCGGATCATCGATCCGCTCCCGCAAAACGGTGGCGACAACAATCAACAAAATCAGGCTGGCGGCCAGAACGACCAGCAGCCGGAGCAATCGCTCGATCAAAAGAACGATGCCAACCCGATGAACAAGGATCAGCAGGGTGGCCAGGGCGACAAGTCCGATAGCAAGTCTGGCATGGGCGACTCGCAGGACATGTCAGACGGCAACCAAGGTGAACAGAACCAGGGCGAGCAGAATCAAGACAATCAAAGCGGGTCGAAGGGCAACTCGGGCGAGCAAGGCATGAAAGGCCAGTCCGACAAGCCGCAGGAAGGAAACCAGCAAGACCAACAGCAGGAATCTGGCCAAGGGGGAAGTTCTTCCAACCAGGAAGGCCAAGGTGAAAACCAACAGAAGCAGCCAGGCCAGGGAGGTTCAGAGTCAAACGAACCGAACCAGAGCGGCCAACCACAAAAAGGCCAGCCCCAATCGGGGCAAGGTGGTCAGGGACAGCAAAACCAGGACGGCAATCAAGACAACATGAGCCAGCCAGAGTCATCCGGCGGCCAAGGCGGCAATCCTTCTGCTGCTTCCGACAAGCAAGATCGTCAGAATAACCAGGGAGACCAAACCGGTCAGCCCAACGGAACCGGCACCGGCAAGGCAGGCGATCCCAATCAAGGTGGTGAACTCCAGAAAGGAGACTCGTCGACCAAGCCGAATGAAAACTCGACCGTTGAGCGGCAGCAAGACAAAGTCGCTTCCGACGGAGCCGAAGATGCCGACGCCTTCCAGCGGATCAAGGATTACCTCGACAAGAAGAAGCAGGAACAACAGCAAAACGGTTCTCCACAAAACGGCAACCAGAATGATTCGCCGCAGCCTGGCGAAGGACAGTCAGGCGGAAAGCCGATGAACAAGCCGGAAGCCAACCAAGATCCGGCTGGCGCTAATTCCGACCAGAACAACAAAACAGATGGCAACAAAGCGGACGGCCAGGAGAATCCTCAAAACCAGGCAGGCGGAGCCGGTGGCGACAACAACCAACCTGGCGAAAAGCCAGAAGAAATGAAGTCACAGGACAACAAGACTGGCAACAAAGATGGCACCAAGCCTGAAACAGCCGCCGACGAGAACGCCACCGATGGCCAGAAGCAGGAAGGTGAACCAGGTAGTGGCGAACGCAACCAGGGCGAAGCCCCCAATCGCGATACGCAAAACATGGAGAAAGGCGCCGGCGATACCAAGGGTGGTGCCAAGCAGGAAGAGCCCAACGCTAACCCGTCTGCCGATTCGGAAAAATCTGGCGACACTGGCAAGGGGGACACGACCGACTCCGGTGCTGGCAAGAAGGCCAATGAAGGAGACACCGGCAGCCCTGAATCTAGCGAGAAGCCGAACAAGCAAAGCGAAAACAAGATGGAGCCTGACGACGCTTCGTCTGATCAGCAGGGCGACCAACCCAAGTCACCTTCCAACAGTGACAAGCAGTCGGAAAGCAAAGGAGATAGCCAGGGCGATCAAAGTGGCGGCGGAGGAGCCGGCGGCGGTCAGGCAGCCAAACAGGCTGGTAACGACAGCCCTGGCAGCACCAGCGCCGCCGACGAAGGTGCCGGTACCGCCAACCAGGAAGGGATGGGCGAAACCTCCGATAAAGGAGGCGACGGCCCTCAAGCTGACAAACAAACCGGTTCGCAAAGCGATCAAATGGGTGAAGGTTCTGGCACCGCCAACTCGCCCCAGGGAAATCAACCTGGCGAGCAACCCAGCAGTGCCGAAAACTCGCCCGAGAATCCTGGCAACCAGAAGAACGATCCGAAGAATGGCAGCCGCGGCCCCGGCAACTCCCCCACCCCGGAAGGAGGCGGCAAGCCAAGCGACACCCCGCAGCAAAAATACACTGGGAAGTACTTCGAACCTGGTGAAGATGCCGCCAACTTGAACTATGCCAGGAAAGCGACCGATATGGTCCTCGACGAGCTCAAACATCAGCAGAATCCAGATCAAGAGATGCTCGACGAACTGGGTTGGACCAAGGAAGAATACCAGCGGTTCCTACAGCGCTGGCAGTCGATGAAACAAGCGGCAAAATCGGACGACCAAGGTGCCAAAGAAGAGCTGGACGATGCCCTTCGCAGCCTGGGGCTTTCGCCTGGGAAAGATACTACCCGCCGGGTCGAAAAACGGGATGCGGCGACTGGTGGTTCCGGCGACAACCAGCGCAGCCTCCCTCCGGCCGCCTTCCTGGAACAATATCGGGCCTACCTCAAGGGGGCTTCTCAATAAAGCATCGGTTAAGTCAAAATAGGTAATTCTCCAAAAATTCACCTAGCCGGGCATTTCTCAAAGGGAAACGATGTTCGTCCAGACCGGCTCGTCTGGCGGCAATTTCCCTGGCATGCACGATGCAACCATCGCTGGACGCATGGCACCGCACGTTCCCCGATACCTTGTACCCTTCCATCCTAAAAGCGTTTCGCACTACTTCACCGATGTGCTGATCATCGGCGGCGGCATCGCCGGATTGCGGGCAGCATTGGAAGTCGATCCGAAGCTATCCGCGCTGATTCTCTCCAAAGAGCAGATCCAGGAATCGAACAGCAACTACGCGCAAGGCGGCATCGCCGGCGTGCTGGACAACGAAGACCGCTATGAAGATCACGCTGCCGATACGATCACCGCAGGCGGAACGCTTTGCGATAAAGCCGTGGTCAACCTGGTGGTGAAAGAAGGGCCGGAATGCATTCGCGAGCTGATCGGCTGGGGAACCGAGTTCGATCGAATCGACGGACGGCTGGCACTCACCCGCGAAGGAGGCCATGGCCGTGACCGCATCGTGCACGCTCTGGGTGATGCGACCGGCAAAGAAGTGATTCGCGCGCTGGTCAAGAAGGTTCGCTCGCTTCCCAACATTCAGATCTGGCAAAATGAGTTCACGCAGGACTTGATCACGCATGACGGGATCTGCCGCGGGGCGCTCGCTTCTGATGAAAAGCATGGCCGAACGCTCATCTGGGCCAAGCAAACCATTCTGGCTGCCGGCGGTGTCGGTCAGATCTACCGAGAGTCGACCAACCCAAGCGTTGCCACCGGCGACGGACTGGCAATGGCACTGCGTGCCGGAGCCGAAACCCGCGACATGGAATTCATGCAGTTCCACCCCACAGTGCTCTACATCGCCGGTAGCAGCCGAAGCCTGATCACCGAGGCAGTACGGGGCGAAGGGGGACACTTAATCGACCGTAACGGTCACCGCTTTATGACCGATTACGATCCTCGAGGTGAACTTGCTCCGCGTGACATTGTTTCGCAGGCGATCGTTTCGCAGATGGAACTGACCCGACACCCGAACGTTTACCTGCTGCTCAATCACCTCGATGCCGACTTCGTTCAGAAGCGTTTTCCCGGCATCTATGCCAATTGCAAGAAGTTTGGCATCGACATCACCACCGATCGCATCCCAGTTCGTCCAGGTGCCCACTACATGATCGGGGGAGTTACCGTCGATCAGCAGGGACAAACATCTGTCCCCAATCTCTGGGCGGCAGGCGAAGTCACCAGCAGCGGCCTGCATGGTGCCAACCGCTTGGCATCGAACAGTTTACTCGAAGGGCTCGTATATGGAAAAAGAACCGGTCGAAATGCGTCGCAGTGCGCGCTGACGATTCCTGACCGTTTCGAGGCGATCAACCTGCAACATCCAGTCGCTGAGCCAACCGATCCGTTGGACTTGGACGACATTCGCAACTCGCTGAAAAGCCTGATGTGGAGAAATGTAGGTGTTCGTCGTGATGAGCGCGGCTTGGAAGATGCCATCGAAACGATCGAAGCCTGGTGCCGTTACGTGTTACCGCAGCAATTCGATCATCCTCGCGGCTGGGAACTGCAAAACATGCTGGTCGTTGCCCAGGTAATGGCCCGTGCGGCCTTTTTGCGGCAGGAATCTCGCGGCGTCCATCTGCGGATGGATTTTCCGCAGCTTGACGATGACCATTGGAACCACCACCTCCCCCTTCGCTTGTCTGATCTACCCTGAGATTGCACGGCGACTTATCCCAACATACTTATCACAACGAAATGTCCCACGCGGTCAGCCAACTGGACATCTGGCCTCGCTGAAGTCGAAGGCGCTTTTGCCTTGAATTTCGGCAAGTCTTAACTAGTCCGGAGTTTATGACTTCTGCTCATTGCGTTACACTACGTGTTTTAGCTTGATGTTAGAGGATGGCCCTGTTTGTCGGTGCCCTCCTCTGCTTCCTATCGGATCTGCTCTCAGAACGAATTGCTATGGTTGATCACAATTCCGATCTGCCGATGATCGAAGCCGATCGTCTTTCCAAGTTCTATGGAATCTTCGCAGCCTCGCGCGACATCAACTTCAAGATCCATCGCGGTGAAGTGGTTGCATTCCTGGGGCCCAACGGTGCCGGCAAAAGCACCACGATGAAGCTTCTGACCGGGTATCTTGCGCCCAGTGAAGGAGTCGCACGCATCGCCGGCTACAACATGGCGACTCAGCGTCTACAAGGCTCGTCACTGTTGGGGTATCTGCCTGAAAACGGTCCCCTTTATCCCGATGCTACTCCGCATAGCTTGCTCTGGTTTATTGGTGAAGCCCGCGGCATGTCCCCTGCCAAGCGTACCGAGCGAATCAACGCCGTGGTTGATCTGTGCAACCTGCACAACGTGCTGCATAAGCCGATCTCGAAGCTTTCCAAGGGTTACAAACAGCGTGTCGGCATGGCCCAAGCGATTTTGCACGAGCCTGAAGTGTTGATCCTGGACGAACCAACTTCCGGCTTAGACCCCAATCAGATTCGCGGCGTGCGAGATATGATCCGCCGTTTGGGGCAAGAGAAGACCATTCTCCTTTCGACGCACATTTTCCAAGAGGTCGATGCATTGGCGACCCGAGCCATCGTTATCAACGAAGGCCGCCTGATCTACGACGGCAAGGTCGAGGCGATGAAACAACCGGGCGAAACGCTCGACGATGCGTTCTACCGCATGACCAAGGGAGTCAACGCACTATCGACTCCAGAAGAAGAGGCGACACAAGACGAAGAAGTACAGCAGATTGATTCCGAAGAGTCTTCTTCGTAACCGCCACGATTTGGCCCCATCGCTACCCGAACAATTACCTCACGCAGACAACCTGGTAATCTCCCATGACCTTCGAGTTTTACGCAAAGTTTTTAACGCTTTTTCTGTTCGATCTGCTGTTTGTTCTGGCGTTCTTTGTCTTCCTGGTGCCGCTGTCGCTGGTGAAGAAAGCTTCGTACGCGGTGATGAAGCGAAACTTCAAGTCGTACTTCAGCAACCCGACCGGCTACGTCTTTCTGGCGATCTTCGTGTTGTTGACGTCGATGGCCGCCTTCTGGCCACACGAATTCTTCAACGCCAACCTGGCGAACCTGAACGAACTGAATTCGCAGATCACGCTGATCATGCTGATCTTCATCCCCACCATCACCATGGGATTGTGGGCCGATGAAAAGCGACTGGGTACCGATGAACTTCTGCTGACCTTGCCGGCGACCGACTTCGATATTGTGATCGGCAAATACCTGGCAGCCGTGTCGGTGTTCAGCGTTTCGCTGTTGTTTTCTCAGGTTTGTAACTTCCTGGTGCTCGATGCCTTGTCGGATGGCTCGCTCGATGCCGGTTTGTTCATGACGACCTACATCGGCTACTGGTTCATCGGCCTGACGATGATCGCGCTGGGCATGGTTGCCTCCTTCATGACCAACAACCTGACGCTTGGCTTTGTGCTGGGCATCATGGTCAACGCTCCGTTCGTGCTGCTGCAATACTCCGATGCGTTTGTCACCCAGAACGAATGGGTCAGCTTTCTCAGCGAAGCGAGCATGGGCAAACAGTTCGCCGACTTCGGCCGTGGCGTGATCTCGGTTAGTTCGCTGGCCTACTTCCTGATGATGACCGTGGTGGGGATTTACCTGGCGATGGTCCTGATCGGCCGCCGCCATTGGCTGGGTGGTAAAGATGGCGAGTCACTGCTGGGGCATTACATCGTGCGCTCGACCTGTCTGCTGATCATTGCGTTCGCGGCCACGCTCTTTTTTGTGATGAATGACATCCGCTGGGACTATACCGAAAAGATGACCAGCAGCCTGCTGCCGCAGACCAGGCAGTTGGTTCGCAACCTTTCGACCGACCAGCCAATCCGCATCGAAGCATTCCTCAGCGGCAATGTTCCCAAAGGCTATGCTCAGACGAAGCTGGACATTATCAACTATCTGAATGAGTTCCGTGGCCTGAGCGGGTCGAAGATCACCGTCGTCATCAACGATGGACTTGAGACCTTCAGCGAGACGGCCGATACGGCCCGCGAGTCGTACGGAATCGAACCGGTCCAAGTCGCGACGCAAGAACGGGGCGTGCTTGCGACCGAAGACATCATCCTGGGTGCCGCGGTGCAGCGAGGCCTGGAAAAGGTGGTGATCCCCTTCTTCAGCAATGGCATCCCGGTCGAATATGAACTGATTCGCTCGATCGGAACCGTTTCGCAAAAGAAACGTCAACGCTTGGGGGTTCTTTCAACCGATGCCCAGCTTTTTGGCGGCATTCAACAAAACCCGCTCGGTGGTTTTCAAAACATCCCGCCGCAAGCCATCATTCCGGAACTGGAAAAGCAATACGAAATTATCGAGATCGATCCCAGCAACAAGATCGATCCCAAGTCGTGCGATGTCTTGCTGGCCGTTCAGCCCTCCAGCCTGTCTCAACCGGCGATGGCCAACCTGGTGGCCGCCATCAAGGCTGGCTTGCCGACGGCGATCTTCGACGATCCGGTGCCGTTCATGTTTCGGCAAGCGACTCCTATCGGTAGCGAAAAACAAAATCCGTTTCCTGGTCGTGGTGCTCCGGAACCCAAAGGAGACATTCGCCAGTTGTGGGATCTGCTGCATGTCTCGATGCCCGGCAAGCAGTCCCCCACTGACCGCTACTATCAGCCCTTTGTTGTCTGGCAGGATTACAACCCGGAAGTTCGCTTCAATCGCCTGGGAGCGATTACCAAAGACTGGGTCTTCGCCGATCACGCCACGCCTGGCGCTCCGGATGGCAATGCATTGAACAACGAGGTCAGCGCGACCAAGGACCTGCGGCAGATGTTGTTCATGTTCCCTGGTGCCTTCAAAAAGGAGCCTGCTTTTCCTGACTCCATGTCCTTCCTGCCCCTGGTCACCACCGGCACCAAGGTCGGAACGGTCCAGGTCAGCGACCTGATGTCCGCAGGGAATGACCTGCGTCGGGTCGAAGCGAAGCGGCAACCGGCACTCGGCCCCAATGGCCGTCCGCCTGCTCCCTTCGTCCTGGCTGCTTTGATTGAAGGAACGTTGCCATCGGTACTGAAGAACGCCGCCAAAGTAGAAGCAGCGTCCAAAGATGAAAAGCAGGCCGACAAGAAGGACGAAGCGAAAGAGCCGGAAGCGAAGCCTGGCCAAATCAAAGTGGCCCTGGTTAGCGATATCGACCTGCTGGCGTCGCCTTTCGTCCAACTACGTGCCCGCGGCGACAGCAACGAGCTCCAACTCGACAACGTCAACTTCGTGTTGAATCTGATCGATATGCTGGACGGCCAGGAAGATTACATCCCCATCCGTAGTCGCTACGAGCCAATCGCCCGCTTGAGCTTGATGGAAGATCTGACCGAGCACGCCCGTACCGAAAGCGATCAGGCCTTTCGTGGATTGGCTCTCAAAGCCCAAGAAGAGGAACAGCAACTGCAAAAGGAACTGCAGCTGCCGCTGGAAAAGTTGAACCAGAAGATCAACTTGATCAACGCTCGGGTCAACCAACAAGGCGAAGTCCCCACAGCCGATCTTCAGGAAATTCAAACCCTTCGCATGGAACTCGCCCAGCGCGAGAAGGACGTCCAAAGCAAACAGCAGGCAGCCTTGCAGCGGCTTCAAGCGAATCTCGAACAAGAACAGCAGCGGATCACGCGCGATCTGAACCGCAAGGTTTTGAGTTACCAGAACCAGGTGAAGACGCTGGCCGTCGCCTTGCCGCCGATCCCGCCAATTATCATCGGGATCATCGTGTTCGTCCTGCGTCGCTTGAAGGAACGCGAAGGTTTGTCGAAGGATCGGATCATCAAGTAAGCCGCTGGCACCTGATTTAAAACCCTTTCAACGTACTCGTTGTCAAAGCCAATTGTTATGAGCGAAGCCGTCAAAACCCTGATCTTTGTCGCTGTGGCCGCCGTCACCGGTGTGTTGGCCTACGTCTCGCACCCTGCCCCGGCCACGAGTTCTCCGGAGGAAGAGGTCAATCAATCTCTCTTCCCGGAATTCATCGACCCGCTACAGGCGCAATCGATGGAGATTGTCCGCTACGACGCCGATCGCGGACAAATCTTGCGCTTCGAGGTGGCCGAAACGGACGATGGCTGGGTGATCGTTTCCAAAGGTGGCTATCCGGCCAACGCGACCGAGCACATTACCAATGCCGCCAATAGCCTGGTCGATCTGAAGGTTTTGCGCGTCGTCAGCGATCTTCCCAAGCAGCATGCGGAATTCGGAGTCGTCGAGCCGACCGATACCGTGGCAACTTCTGGCGATGAAGGGGTCGGCGAGTTGGTCACCATCAAGGGCGAGTCCGACAAAATGCTCGCTAATTTGATCGTTGGTGCCGCCGATAAGGATGACCCCAAGCTGCGCTACGTGCGGCTTCCAGGTCGTGATCGTATCTACCTGGTCAAGCTCGATCCGACTGTCTTCTCGACCAACTTTTCGGACTGGATCGAAAGCAATCTCTTCGAGATCAACCCGTTCGATGTCGGTTCGCTTCGCTTCTTCAACTACAACATCCAAGTCGTTCAGCGGCAAATCCAAGTTCTGCCCCAGATGGACGCGACGGTTGGATACGATAACGAAAAGAACGCCTGGCAATTGTTCGGACTCAAAGAACCGCCAGCCAACGGCGCAACAACTTTGGTTGACGCCAAACTCCCCACCGGCGCCGTCTTGAACCGCGAGAAGCTCGACGAAATCCGCAACGCCCTCCGCGACGTTACCATTGTCGACGTCAATCGCAAGCCGGATGCCCTGGCCGATGCACTTCGAGCCGGTAAGGGACTCGAAGATTTGGAACGAGACGATTATCTCACGTTGTTCAGCAATGGCTTCTATCCCAATGTCATGCCGGGCGAAACCAAACCGCGTCTGGTTGGGCTCAACAGCGAACTGGTCATCGAAACAATCGACGCGGTTCGCTATCGAATTCTGTTCGGCATAACCAAGCTCGGAGGCGAGAACAAAAATGAAAACCACCAGTTCATCTTCGTTCAAACCGAACTGGTCAACGAAATGATCCCGCCGCCAACTCTGCAGGAAGTCCCCAAGATCAAAGAAGGAGAAGGCCAGGATGTCGAAGCGCAAGCGGTCGCTCGCGAGAATATCATGAAGCAGAACGACGCGTTGATGGCTGCCTATCATGAAAAGAGAAACACGGCCCTAAGAAAGATCTTCACGCTCAACGAACGATTCGCCGATTGGTACTACGTCGTCAAAGCGGACGATGCCGCCAAGATCCGCCTGAAGCGAGATCAACTCGTCCTCGGCGGTCAGGCACCCGGCGCCATGCCCGGCGGCATGGGCATGTTCCGCCTCCCGACAGAGCAACCTGGCCCTGCCCAACCGCCAGCCACGCAGCCAAAGCCGGACGAGTCGAAGCCGGTGGAAGCCAAACCAGAAGACACTAAACCGGCCGAGTCGGACATGCCCGAGGTCAAACCGGAAGAAACCAAACCGGCCGCAGAAGAGCCGGCCAGCGAGTCCAAGCCGGAAGAAAAGCCGGCCGAGGTGAAAGAGCCTGCCAGCGAAGACGCTTCTTCCCCGCAAGAAGAACCAATGAAGCCTGACGAAAAACCGGCAACTTCGGAAGATAGCGAAAGCTAGTAGTTTCCCGAGGACATTTCTCGCGGATAATGCACAGTAGCCATCGTACTGGGCTATTGTCCGCTTCATGTCTTCAAGGAAACGAACCATGACATTCCAAGGTTACGCTGCCACCGCCCCGGACAGACCGCTAGAACCCTTCGAGTACGACCCAGGCCCGCTGCCGCCTGACGAAGTTGAAATTGACGTCGACTACTGCGGCATGTGCCATAGCGACCTGAGCATGGCGCTCAACGAGTGGGGCATCTCTTCTTACCCGTTCATCCCTGGCCACGAAGTTGTCGGCCGCGTTGCTGCCTTGGGCGAGCTGGTCACGCATCTGAAAATTGGGCAGAAGGTCGGTCTCGGCTGGCGGGCTCGCAGCTGTATGGTCTGCCCACAGTGTATGACCGGCAATCACCATCGCTGCAAGAATGGCTCGGACACGATCGTCGGTCGTCACGGCGGCTTCGCCAACAAGGTTCGCTGCCAAGGTCCCTGGGCGATCCCCCTGCCGGAAACGGTTGATCCAGCCAAGATGGGCCCGATGTTCTGCGGCGGCATCACCGTCTTCAACCCGCTGGTCTTAAGCAACCTAAGCCCAATGGCATCGGTCGCCGTCGTCGGGATCGGCGGCCTCGGTCACATGGCCCTGCAGTTTGCCAACGCGTGGGGCTGCGAAGTGACCGCCTTCTCGACTTCCCCTGATAAAGAGGCGGAAGCGAAGCAGATGGGTGCCCATCACTTTTTGAATTCGCGGGACGAAGAAGCCCTGGCCAGCGCCGCCGGCAGCTTCGACCTGGTGCTCGTCGCAGTCAACGTGATGCTCAACTGGGATGCCTATGTCGGCCTGCTCAAACCAGGCGGACGGCTGCACATCGTCGGTGCGATCCCCAAGTTCGAGGCCGCCTGGTTCCCGCTGCTGGCCAGCGAACTAACGATCGGCGGCTCGCCAATCGGCCCCCCTGCCCTAGCCAGCCAAATGCTAAGCTTCTGCGGCCGCCACCAGGTCGCCCCATTGGTCGAAGAAATCCCGATGTCCAAAGTAAACGACGCCCTGGAGCACCTCAAATCAGGCAAAGCCCGCTACCGCATCGTGCTGAAGAACGACTTCTAGACGCCAGCGACCCCAGCTAATATTCCGAGAAAACCACCCCCGCCAGCCCGATCCTTCCCCAGGGCTGGCGTGTCGTAAGAAGAAACCAATTCGCTACGATCCGCCCACGGCCAATCAATTTCGCTTATTTCCCCCAGGCGAATCCCTTTGGCGACAAGGCGTCATAAGCTAGAATCAGAAACTTACCTCTCCCAGCGAGAGGTCCCTTCTGCGCCCATAGCTCAGCTGGATAGAGCAGCGGTCTTCTAAACCGCAGGTCGGAGGTTCGAGTCCTCCTGGGCGTGCTTTCTTAAAGTGAATTCAACAAAGCCGTTAGCTTTGCGAGTTATGATTCTATCTGGCGTTAAACTGGGCAAACGCCCCCCCACTACTCAGTCACAAAATGTCGCAGGCGTGGAATGGATGTGTATCACCCGGCTGAGTCTCCTCCAAAAATAGGGGAATAGTGCTGCTCTTCTACTCTGTGATGTCAGGCTTGAAGAGAGTTTCGGTTCCGAAAACCAAGGGCCCACGGTTCGCGCATCGGCTGTATTCTTCATGCTCATGACAATTGGTTCTGTGGCCGGTCAAATGCACCAAATACTTGATCAAGCGTTATGAGGCTTTTTCGATAATTGCACGCGCGATATTCGGCCACGCGCTTAATGAAGTTCTCAAAGTCGATCGGCTTTGTAAGATACCCGTCGCATCCTGCCGCGAGAAAATCGTCCGTTTTGTCACCGGCCGAGAGAGCGAGAATCGTTCCCACATAACCGTTCATACGCAGATGTGTGGCTGCCTCAATTCCGTTCATTTTTGGCATTTGCATATCCATGAGAATCAAATCGAATACTTCGCCAGCCTTGTGCGACTTCATTGCTAGTTGAACGGCGCGTTGACCATCTTCGGCGAATTGAACGTTGGCACCAGCGCTCGTTAGAAGTTTGGCAATCAATCGTCGAATATCGGGGGAATCTTCCGCCAGCAAGACGCGCAATCCGTCCAATCGCACTTGCTCCGTTCCCGCAACCGGCGAAACGGCAGGTTTTTCGGTAGGGGCTCGCTCGGCCAAACTAGAAGATCCTACGCTAAGCGAAGCGGTGAACACACTTCCCTGGTTCAGTTTGCTCGTCGCTTCGATATCTCCTCCCAACATCTGGGCGAGTCGACGGGCAATAACGAGCCCCAGACCAGAACCGCCATATTCGCGGGCAGTGGAATTCGTTGCCTGGGAAAATGGCTTAAACAATCTTGAAAGCTGCGTCTCGGTCATGCCGATCCCGGTGTCGCTCACGCGGAGAAACAGTTTCCTTTCGCCGAATTGGTCTGCTCTTCCAGAGCTTGCAGAAATGAGCACTTTCCCTCGAGTTGTAAACTTCACTGCGTTGCCAACAAGATTAAGTACGATCTGTCGCAGGCGAGTCGGGTCGGTATAAATCATCTCGGGGAGGTCACTTTCGATACTCAACTCCAACCGATTATTCCGTTCGGCGGCTTTTAGCTTCATAAGGGCAACGACATCGCTGAGCAACTCGCCTAGCGAGCATTCAACTCGTTCGATTCGCATCATGCCGCTGTCGATCTTTGAGAAGTCGAGTATGTCATTGACGATCGTCAACAGATGGTCACCACCTCGCTGGACCGCTTGGAGTGAGTTCTCAGCTTCGCTCCCCAGTCCTTGCGCAATCAGCATCTTGGTGTACCCGAGGATCGCAGTCAGCGGCGTGCGTACTTCGTGGGTCATCTGAGCGAAGAACTCCAGTTTGCGAACGGCATCGTCGCTTGTGGATGGTTCGGTACTATGGAGACGCTCAATTTCTGTTTTCAGACGCCCCGCTTCCCTTTCAATGCAATTTCGTTTGTTTTCTGCTTCCTCCAGTTGGCGCATCGCGCCGTCCAGCCTGGCCTGCAAATCACCGCGTTTCTTTTTGTACTTCAATCCTTCTTCAATTGCTTTGACTAGATGGGACGCATCGCACGGTTTTGTGAGAAACCGGAAAGCACTGCCATAGTTGATTGCACGGGTTGCAACCGAAACGTCTGGGCGACCGGTTAGTACAATGCGAACGATGTCGGGGAATTCCTTCGCCGTCCATTTCAGCAACTCGGTTCCGTTGCCGCCAGGCATGTACTCATCCGATACGATTACATCAATTGGTTCGCTTTGAACGGTTCGCATCGCATCTTTCGCAGAATGCGCGATCAAAAACTCGAACTGTCCGCCAATCGAACGCCGGATTGAATTTGTTAGATTCGGATCATCGTCTACCAGAAGTACTGAGCCCGGCATGCAGTTTCTCCGTTGGGTGTTTAAGAACTTCTCAACTTATGTCGTTTGCACGACAACGGCTTGCTCACTCAGCTCCTCGGAATGTGGCTGGTTATTGATCAGGACTACCGACTCGATGTTGAGGCGTGGCAATTGCAACGTAAAAGAGGCCCCCTTCCCAAGGCCTTCGCTTTCGACTGACAACGCTCCCCCCAATTCCTTGGCAGTCAAGGCACCACTATGGAGACCGAAGCCATGACCATTCTTCTTCGTCGTAAAACCATGTGTGAACATCTTCGGCATACTCTCTGCGGCGATTCCAATTCCGTTGTCAATCACTTGAATTGCAACGAATTCGTCACTCTGGCCGAAGACTCTAAGTCGAATCCATCGATCCTCGGCCTCCTTCGTCTGGCATACGGATTGCTTGGCATTCTTGATTAGGTTCACAAGGATTTGAAGTACCTTGTTTCGATCCGTCACAATCTGGTCAAGTTCCTCATATTCTCGAAAGACTGTTACCTCGTGTCGAATCAGAGAAGAGTTGTTGATCTTTAGGGCATCTTCCATCAGTTGACTTAGGTCGAGAGGCTCTTGGAGATTCGTTGCTTTTGCAAACGACTGCTGGGTGTTTACGATCTGCTTGATATGATCGACATGGCCTTCCAGGCACACAAGCTCCTTGAGCGCATCCTCATTCTCGTTTTTCATCACGTCCGCTAAGCGGCTAAGGTATTCCGGGATCTTCCGGCCGCGATCGTCATGAGAAAAAAATGATCCCAAATCGGTGTGGTGTTCGTCGATCAATTGACAAGCTTGCTCAAGCGCCATCGCGCGGTTCTTCTTGAGTTTCTCCGACACGACATGAGCGGAAACGTTCACGCTATTCAAAACATTGCCTACGTTGTGTAGTACACTTGTTGCCATCTCGGCCATTCCTGCTTGCCGTGAAGCTGATGCAAGCTCACTAAACAGCCTTTCTCTTTCCTGTTGTGTCAGCTTATGGTTTGTCAGCTCTCGTTCGAGACGCTGTTGTGTAACGGTAAGGATCACCTTCTCTTGACTTAGCTCGTTTGCAACGCCATTGAGCGTTTTGACTTGGTTGCAGATGTGAGAGGACACTCGTTTTCCCATTCGCCAAAAGACAGCGGATGCAGAAATGGCGCATAAACAAATAATTGTCCACACAATTCCGACAGCATAGACAAAGTGTGTCCCAAGACGGTCAGATAGTTGTAAGGCGGCCTGATCGATCCGTTCTTGCTCAGTATTCAGGATCGAAATACATGCCTGAACCTGAGTTAACAAATCCCGCTTCTCTAATTGAAGGTGGGCGAGCTTCTCTTGAAGGAGTACGAGACCATCGCTATTGCGATTCTCGGTCGTTGAACCGTTCTCATGGCGAAAAAGCTTGTCTTCGATTTCACGAACTAAGCGTCGGAGATTTGCGTCGGTAACACTTGATTTCAATCTCAGCAATCGCGGGCGGATCTGATTCTGAACGATCCCTGCAAGGCGGGACGAATCTGTCTCACCCGCAAGTTCCAGCAGTCCCAACTGGAGATTCGCGACATCGCTTTCCAAATGAGAAGAACTAGAGGCGCGGATGGCGTTGTTTGCTACTTGAGCAATCTGATCGATATTGCCTACAACGATGGCCTTGCGAAACTCCAGAACTGCCTTTAAGCGTTCCTGACCCTTTTCAGTCTCCACGTCAGACTTTAGTTGCGACACTAAGTGACTCAGGTGTTCGAATTGCAAATCGGCCGCTTCTTTAGTTTCGAGTTGCCTGCGTTTCCATTCCAACGAACGTTTATGCCAGTCCTGAAGTCCATCGGTGGAAACGACTAGTTCGCCCTTGTAGTTCTCAAGAGCAGGTTCATCGACCAGAGCGGCTAATTGCCGAGAAGCCATCTTCAAATCATGAAGCCATTCTCCGCCTTCTGGTGACGATGAAATCTCGACGATATCGGCGAGGTTCGCCGTTGAATCTATGTTGATTCCAAGGAGAGATCGCTGGATCGCATTGCGACACTCCATCAAGCGGCGTTCTAGTGCAGCAGATGTGCTATGAATTGTGTACGTGTAGGCGACTAACACGGTAATAATGCCCAACATCCCAAAGCCCGCGAGTAAGGCGAGTTGGCTAAGACGACGAACTCGTTGTTGGGCCTGCTCCGCGGAATCTGTTGTGATGTGTTCTCGGGAGATTGATTCACCGTTGAGCATCTGACACCCTCCAATTCATGGGAACGATTTCACCATTGCGAATAACGGTAGGCCAGACTGCATTACTAGCTTGGTGGTCCAATTCACTGAAATGAAGGGGGACGCCCAGCCCAATGTCAAAGTCACTGATTCTCTCGAAAGAATCAACAATTCCTTCTCGCGTCACTGGCCCGGATATGGAGTCCATGGAATGTAACAATAGCTTTCCAGCGATATATCCTTCCAGAGAACCAAAGGACAGTCGGGCGGTTGGCTGGAACTTGTGCATTGCCTTGCGATAGGCGATTGCCATCGGGTAGTCGGATTGGTAGTGAGGTACGACCTGAGTGACGATGACTCCTTCCGCGTCTGGACCAAGTGACTTCAATAGCGGGTCAACGCCAACGAATGAGACGTTCAAGAAAACAGGTTCAAAACCGTTCGCCTTGGACAGTTGAATGAATTTAGCGCATGGAGCATAGGCTCCAATCATAATGACTGCTTTCGGTAATGGAGTATGAACAAGCACGTCAGCAAGTGCGGACTCGACGGAAAGGGTGTTCCGTTCGTACCGACCATGAGCGATCATCGCCTGAGAAATGTCAGGGCAGTGATGCTGAATTGCCGTTAAGCCACCGTAATACCCGTCGTCGCCGTAGCTGTCATCCTGTGTGAAGAATGCGATTTCCGAAGGGTCGATCCCGCTTTCGACCAAACCATTCACCATCGCCGCCGTTTCCTGGGCGTAACTCGCACGAAAGTTGATGACGTATCTGTCCGGAGGAGACTTTCTTAGAAGACTTGCTCCTGTAAACGGTGCTACGAAGGGAGTCCGAAGCTCATTCGCGATCGGGATGGCAACTGCCGCCGTTGGTGTCCCAACGTTTCCAATGATTGCGACAACCTTGTCCTTCTCAATAAGTTGATGCATATTTGGCCGACATTTTTTCGGTTCATAGGCATCGTCGAGGGCAATGAGTCGGACATTCTTTTGGTTGATTCCACCAGCTTGATTGGCCTCGGCAAACGCCGCGAGTACGCCTACCTTCATGTCGCGCCCCAGGGCGGCCGTCGGTCCTGACAACGCTGTCGACATCCCTACGACTATTTCCTCTGCGCAAACGGCATCGGGAAGCGGGAAGCCAGCACTTAAGATACAGGCCAAAGCAAAGCCCCGTGTACGCCATAATAGCGAGGTTGTCATATTGCCCCTTCAACTTGGTTTTGTTCTACGTATTGGGAAACATTCCTCGGGAAAAACTAGCATTCAAAGCAAGCTCCGTTCGCATAGCTATGTTCAGATGGCGAGAAGTCAGTCAATTGCTCAATACTGAAGCTGTCGCCACAATTGATTCGATCGCGTATTGCAACAATCTTGTCGAAAACCACTTCAAATGCGGCAACAATTCTCGGATCGAAATGTGATCCTGCGTCTGCAAGTATCATCTCTCTTGCCTGGCGAGGTTCTATCGCGTCCTTGTAGACCCGTTTCGAAGTTAACGCATCGAAGACATCGGCGACTGCGACGATTCTTGCGGAAAGCGGTATCTCAAAATTTTTCAGGCCATGGGGATATCCCTTGCCGTCAAACCGTTCATGGTGGTAACGAGCAATATCGGCGGCCACACTTAGAAAACCTCCGAAGTCACTCCGATTCCGTACCGAATCAATCGCTGTCGCACCTATTTCAGCATGCTGTCGCATGACGAGGAATTCTTCGGCGGTCAGACGACCAGGTTTGAGTAGAATGCAATCCGGAATACCGACTTTGCCGATATCGTGCAGCGGAGACGATCTCCAAAGATCATGGAGAAAATCGCTGTTCAGGGGTTCTTCGAACGAATCGTCATTTGCCAATTGATTAGCGATGACTTGGCTGAATGCTTGCATCCGACAAAGGTGTTCGCCAGTTTCGGGATCTCGAGATTCGGCCAACTGCGCGAGCGCCAAACAAGTAATCTCCCGCGTGCCGAGCAACTCCGTTGTTTGGCGTTGTATACGTTCACTAAGTGCATCCGCATGATTCTGAAGCGTTTCACATTCGCCCTCCATTGCGTGTTGGCACGCTTCGAGAATCTGAAGAACACGATGAGAATCGGCAATTTGCTCGGTCTTAACCTCGAACGCATTGGCCGTGATGCGAGACAGTCGCCATTTTTCTGACAGGTTGACGACCATCAATGCCAACTCTATCGGGTCATAGGGTTTCTTCAAGACAAGTAGCCTATCCTGAATATCAAGACACTTAAGCATGTCTCGAAGAGAATAGTCCGAGTATGCGGTGCATAGAACGACCTGCACTCTCGGATCAACCTCCCAGATCCTGCGGGTGGTTTCGATTCCATCAATACCAGGCGGCATGCGAACATCGATTAAGGCAACCGAATACGGACAGGATGTGACCGCCTTCGCCACAAGTCCCACTCCCTCATCCCCCTGAATAGCGAAATCGATTTCGAAATCCGCCAGCTCCCATTCTGAGTTTGTCGACGCACCAAAGAGCAGCTTCTCGTCGGCACCCAAATCGTATGAGTTGGTTTGGGCGGAAGGGAGTATTTTCCGGACATCATCGTGAATTGAAGTATTGTCATCGATGACCAACAGGCGACGATTGCTCAGGTGATCCGGAGTGTCTCCTTGCAAGGAGTTTATTGCGAACTTTGCGAATTCAGAGTTATTCATGGCTGCCCTAATAGGTCGATCTCGCGATCGTAATATCATCGTGGAATGGAATATCTGAGTTTCTGACAAGCATGCGTCGTCCATCGGTCGCCGCTGTTGGGCCGCCGCGCAGACCTCAACGGGTCTCCGAACTGGTAACAACCGCTTCCATTGGGCTCAGTTCTCGAACTTGCACAGTTTTCCTAACGGCACGCGTGCGCATGAAGTCGTGAAGACGTTCCACGATTACGGCGCTAACATAACGCCCTTTCGCCAGTAACACCTCTCCTTCCATCGTGCACAGATTGCTCTCCAAGAGCATGCCATCTTCCAAATCGGTCACCGGTATTTCTCGGATCACGAAGTCGACACCCACGATCGCATTCAACTCCTCCAGAATTTCGGGGTCGTAATGACCAGATCTTCCGGACAGAATTGCTGCCGCTCTGTTTTCCTCGACACCTGACTGAAGTAGTGCATCGAAGTCGATTAGCAGTTTCAGGATACGAGCTCCAATGGGAATCGCTGCTTCCGACACTTCGTCCTTCGGATAACCGGAACCATCAAACGCTTTTCCCTGGTATGCCACAATTCTTGCTACGCTCTGTAGACGCGGTATCCGGTTGATCAAGTTGCTGCCAACGGTTGCGTGCCGGTCAAATTGCTCTTGCTCTGAGGCTGATAGGACTTCCCCCTTGTTGATCCGATCAAGAATCGACTCGGGGACAGACAAATAGCCGACCGGAAAAAGCATAGCCGCCAACTCAACTTCCCATCCATCGAAGCCCGAAAGGCGATCACAGATCTTTTTCGCAAGAGCGCGGACTCTTGCCGTTCTTCCAAAGGCCTTGGGGTTGCTCAAGGAAAGTATCTCGGTCAAGACACCGACGCTTCCCCCCAGTGTTTTCGACAAGATAGTTTTTTCTGCGGTTACCAGACGATATTGCTCAATTCCGGATTCGACGAGTTCTCGCAGTTTTTCGATTGGGCATGGCTTGTTGGCAAATCGAAAGACTTCTCCGCAATTGACAGCGTCAATTGCGGTTTTTTGTCCGGCATCGCCAGTAAGCATAATTCTCGTCGAATCGCGGTGCTTGCGGCGGACCTCAGACAAAAACTGTGCGCCGTTCATCTCGGGCATCTGCATGTCTGACACAATCACTGCAAACGGCCCGCAGTCTTCAAGTATCAAAAGCCCCTCGGCCCCGCTTGTTGCCGTTTGGATCTCAAAATGCTTTCGAAGGTGCCTCCTGATTCCACTTAGGAGGTTGGGGTCGTCGTCGACGAAGAGGACGCGTTTATTCATCTGACGTATCCTTGCAAAAAGTCGTAAACACCAGGTCTCGCCAGGCCGGCAGGTTCTCCGCAAAACCGATCTCTTCAATCCACTGACTGTCGATTTCAGGACGACATTCAATTGGGTTGGCCATCGGAGTTTCGTTCACTAAGGAATTGGCAATATGTACTGCCAAGAGTGGCGTAAAGGTGCGGGTGTCGATCTCACTCGGATTGTGGTGGTACGCAACGGCCTCAACAATTGGTTGAGGCAAGCCCCACAGCCCCAGCAAGTGGGCACCGATATCAGAACTACTGGTACCGAAAAACTGCCTTTCCGCGACACCAAAACCTTGGCCTGAGTCTAGAACGGCATGGTGACATCGGTCGTATTCATCGGGAAGGCGAGAGGCCAGCAGCAGTTGGCCGACATCGTGAATGAGCCCTGCCATTTGAGAATCGTCAATCACCTGCTTGGGAGCCCCAAAGTCGCGTGCTATCAACTCAGCTGCCTTGCCAACCGCCAAGCTGTGCTCCGAAAAGCCTTCAAGTGAAAATGCGTTCTCGTCCCTCACGTGAAATTGAGAGAAGATTCCCACTGTCAAGACAATTGGCCTGAGCACATTGATTCCAAGCAATGCCGCCGCCTGAGCGGGGCTCTCAATTCTTCCCTTCAGAGAAAAAAAGGACGAATTGATTAGCTGCAGCAGTTTAGTGCTCATCGCGACATCTTGAGAGATGAGTTCCGCGACCGTACGCACGCAGGCGGAAGGCGAATTCAGTTCGTCGACGACCTGGGAGTAAACCTTGGGGATGCTAGGAAGGGTGTTCGTACGCGACACCAGTTCTTTCAATACATGACTTGACAGCCTATCTCTGAGCACACATGACCGATGCACTGTGCGGAACAGTTCGGTGGGGTCGCATGGTTTTGAAAAAAACTGATGGCTCCGCGTAACAGATTGCTGAAGGGACTCTTCGTCAGATTGGCCTGAAAGAATAATCCGAATTACATCCGGATGCCTTTCCTGAATGACATTCAGAAGCTGGGCACCGTTGATCCCAGGCATCTTCATGTCTGTCACAATGGCGTCCACCTTTCGTTTTTTTAATATTGCAAGTGCGGCTTCCGCACCTTCGGCAAAGAGCATATTCCACTGGTCGCGAAACGTTCTGAGCGCCCGTCGTATTGCGGAAAGGATATTCGGCTCGTCGTCGACGAATAGGATTGTTCTCAGAGCAGCCATCTATTTGGCCTCCAACTCGTCCAGTTGAGAATTCGGATTTGCCAAGGGTAGTCGGATTACAAACGTCGTCCCTTGTTGGGGTTCCGATATCACATCGATCGTTCCTCCATGTTTATCAACGACGACCGACCTTGCGATGGCGAGCCCCTGCCCCGTTCCTTTACCAACACCTTTGGTCGTGAAAAATGGGTCGAATATGCGATTGCGAATTTCAGGAGGGATCCCTGTTCCGGTGTCGCTGATTTCAATGATCGCCCACTGATCCGTATGTGAAGTAGAAATTGATATTGTTCCCTTCTCGTTCTCGGCGCCCGCGCCCGCTGCCTCTATCGCATGGGCCGCATTGACTATCAGATTCAGAAAGACTTGGTTTAACCTTCCAACCAAACAAGGCACGAGAGGCATATCCGTTGCAAAATCTCTCCTCACCTCAGCGACATATTTCCACTCGTTTCGAGAAACGGTGATGGATGTTTGCAAAGACGCATGAATGTCAACCAGCGACTTCTCATCATCACCTGGATGGGAAAACTCCTTCATCGCCTGTACGATTGAGGCAACTCTTGCAATTCCTTCCAACGTCTGATCGATTGTGTCTGGCACTTCGCCCAGCACGAATTCGATGTCGCATGCCGTGCTGGCCTGCAGTGCATCATTCACCAGATCTGGGTAAGAGTTTCCTTCTTGGCAGGCGCTGCATAACAACTGAAGCCTTTCGAGGACTTTCTTGATGTCGAAAAACGCATCACGAAGAAACCGAATATTGTCTCCAATGTATTGCGTCGGCGTGTTTATTTCATGCGCAATACCAGCCGCCAATTGCCCCACAGATTCCAGCTTCTGTGCTTGGGCCAGATTGCACTGAAGCTGTTTGTGTTCGGAGAGGTCACGCACAATGGCCGTATAAAACTGACAATTGTCATTTGACGCGGAGCCGACCGTCCACTGGGCTGGAAAAATGCCGCCATCTGTGCGAATCGACTCCACCTCAACGGACGAAGCGAGGGCATTTTCGTTCAATGCAAAGATGTCTCGAACTTCGCATTGTCCCGTCTCAGGCGAACCCGAAAGGAGCGAACCAATTGATTTACCAATGACACGCCCGGCCTCAAATCCAAACAGATTGCACGCGGCAGGGTTGACCGATTCGATGACACCGCATTCGTCGAACGTAATTATCCCGTCGGGAGCCGTATCAAGAATGTTTCGTAATCTTTGTTCTCGCTCTTGCAGCGCCAGCGTTCCTTCGTCGAGTCGCCTTTCAAGCTTTCCCAGCTGAGCACGTAGTTGATCGGATAACTGTCGTTTCTTCGTCAACGCGGAAGCTATCTGGCAAACTTCCGCATTGTCAAAAGGCTTTTTGAGAACAAGCCACCGATCGTTCGAACCAAGACGCTCGACAACTTCCGACCAAGAATAGTCGGCATACGCGGTGCAGATAACAACTTGAAGCTCTGGGTCGACCTTCCACAGATTTTCAATCGTCTCTAGACCGTCCCAGCCAGGGGGCATTCGCATATCCACAAACGCCATGGCAAACGGCTGCCCGTCTTCGATCGCATGCTTGACCTTCTCAAATCCAGCTTGGCCTTGTTGGGCCGTATCAATTTCGAACGCTGGTTTGAATTGAGTGGAGGTGGGCTGCTCTCCAAAGAGTTCTGTACTCAGATCAAGAAGAGGATCGACTTCAGTGTCTCCCTCTAGGACCTTTCGAAAATCAGCGTGAATTGCGGGATTGTCGTCAATCACTAGGATTCGTGACAATTCCACGGATGATACAACCGAACTAGACACTGGACTGCCCCTTTCCCGTGACCTTGTGTTGTTTCCCAAACCACTTCAATTTCCCACTAACAACCCTAGGATGATTTAGACGTCCCCCCACGAACCCCGGGTGTGGTTTGCCGAACCCGGTTCGTAACTTATTGACATCATGCTATTTAGGCGTGTGGGAGAGTCAGATTTCCCACCCGGCACGTTGCGCTGTTTCACTCGACAGTGATGATCACAAAAGAACGAAGTCGCGTCTCAGACGAGCAGTAAGGGATGCCGCAAAGATTGCATCAACAACAGCCTATAAAAGCTAAACCTGTCCCTACTTGTCAAAAAAGTTGCCCAATCTATGACTTGCTAAGACCCTCACGGCCGTATTACCTGTAGGTCGGAGATTCGAGTCCCTCTGGGCGTGCTTTTTTCTTTTCTGGTCGCTGAATGCGACTTCTCTAAGAACCCTGCTCAACCGCCGGGACTTCAACCGGTGCCGGTTCCACCTGGCGGAAATAGAGGGCAGTCACTGTGAGGCTTAACAGCGACAATGCCAACGCGACCCAGCTGAAAGTGATGAAGAAGCCCAAGGGATTGGGTTGGCTGGTCAGGTAGCTGCGGGTGAACATTACCGCGACATAGCCGAGGTAGCCAAATGCGTCGGCCAGGTACATCAGGTAGCCGAGGTTGCCTCGTTCGCGGGTCATGGCCAGCAGGCGTTCGAAGACCGTCGTGTGCAGCGTCACATACGGGACGTACAAGCCGAAGCCGACCAGGACCATGAAAGGGAATGCGGAGATGGCTCCCGCTTGCTGCGTGGTCAGCACAATCGCCAGCAGCACGAAGCCCGCCATGCAGGTTCCCAGCGAAAGGAAGAAAGCGGCTCGGTTGCTTTTTATGTAGACCGACATTCCGCTGACTAGCAGAACGCCGGCGGCTACCAGGATCTCTGAAAGGGTGAACGTCGATGGATCGGCTTCGTAGTTCAACGCCTGCCACAGTTCGGTCGCGAAATCGGCGCGGACGCTTCGCATGACGGTGACCAGCAGGTAAACCAAGACAAGCAGTATCAGCCCAGGGGCATATTTGAAGAAGAGTTGCCAGCGCTGATGTCCGCTCATCGTTTCGCGCCGGCAGCGGCTTTCGATGTCGCTTTCGGTCGGGGCCGGAATTCGCGACAACATCCAAGTAAACAGGCACAGCGGCAACAGAAACACCAGCCCGGCCGTGAATGGCATCCAGTCTTCCGAGACACCAGAGTCAAGCAGCCACGTGCCAACTGACTTGGTCACACCGTCGGCCAGGATGAAGCTGGCGCAGAGGCCTGCGACGAGTGCTTCGGTCAGCTGCCGTCCTTCCAGAAAACCAATCACCAGCCCGAACACCATTCCGAGCCCCAGGCCATTGAAAAACAAGCCGACAATGTTGAAGGGCCTTGGCGCGATTCCAAAGATGGCAAGCGCAGCTTCCGCGAACAGGATCAGCCCAACTAGCGCCATCGCGCGGCGCCCAGGCGACATCTCCGAGACGACCTTGATCCCGATAAACTTCGAGAGCATGTACCCGATCACTTGCGTCGACACGGCAAACGTTTTGAAGTCGACGCCCAGCAGCCAGCTATCTTCGTAGCCGGCCGCGGTGAATGGTTTGCGGAAACCGTACATGCAGAAGTACGTTCCAAAGGCCGCGACGACAGCCCAGACGGCCCAAAATGAATCGGCGGAACGGCTGGCGGTTTTTGCAGTGGAGTTGGTCACGATTTGTACGCTGTCGTTAGCAGTTCATCAACCGGCGCAGGCCGCGTCGCCAAGCTGAAAATCTTTCGAGAGCAACGCGAATATTTCCTCGGTGCTTGCCTGGCGAGGATTGTTCTGCAGCCGCTGGGCATTCACTTGCGAGACCACTTCTTCGAGCTGCTCGATCGACTCGATTCCGGCCGAACGCAGGTCAGTCTCCACGCCAAGCGAAGCGAACCAGGCTACGATCCGCGATTGGGCTTCTTCGATCGTACCAACTCCAAGCACATCGAGGATCAATTTTAACCGTTTCTGAACATGCGTGTGCCCGCGAGGATCGTTGCAGTCGTTTGCCGTGATGCCCAGGTTATAGGTCATGACCGCCCGAAAGGTCATGGCCACCGCGATACCGTGAGGTACCCCATATTGGCTGGTAATCGCGTAACTCAACGCATGAGGTAGCGTCGTCTTGCTGATGGCGATCGCCTTGCCGGCCATGTGCGAAGCGCGAGCCATCGCCAAGCGGGCTGGCGGATTTGGGTTTTTCACTGCCTGCGGCAAGTGGTCGAGTGCCAATCGCGCGGCGATCGACGCATAGGCGACAGAAGCATCGGTTGCCTCAACCGCCCAGATCGATTCCATCGCCTGGCAGAAGGCGTCCAGGCCGGTCGCGGCCGTTAACTGCGGCGGAAGGCTGTAGGTGAGCGTCGGGTCGATGATCGCCACGTTGGGCAACATCTGCGGCGCGGCGATCGAGTACTTCGCGCCATCCATGTACATCACCGCGAACGGTGTCGCTTCGCTACCGGTCCCGGCGGTCGTGGGGATCGCGACCAGCGGCAGCGAAACTCCATCGGCCAGCCCTTCCAACGCAACGGCTCGCGGCGAAAGCTGTTGCAAGGCAATGCAGGCGATCAGCTTGGCAATGTCGATCGCCGTACCTCCGCCCAAAGCGACAATCAAATCGGGATCGACCTCGCGGCAAAGTTTGACGCCGCGCTCCACATCCTCCAGCTTCGGGTTGGCCTCGAAATCGGAGAACCGGGTGACGGTGAACTCTTGCAAGCTCTCTTCCAACTCGTCGACAGCCCCAGAGAACTGATACGCATCTTCGTCGACGACAAACAGAATCTGACTGGCGTTGTCAAAACGGCAGATCGCAGCCAACTCAGCCAACGCTCCTTCGCGCAGATGAACGACTTGTCCCGCTTGCGGTGCTTTCAAAGGTACTCTTCCAGCAAAAACCAAATGCGTGGGCTTACTTGGCGGTTAGTTCGGACAGGGTCAAACGAAAATCCCACATCGGTCGATTTTCCATCTGAATCCACTCCGCATGCAGGGTCGGATCAGGCAGGGTTGTCTCGACTTCCAGACCTAACCAAACATGGGGAACCGCATCACCACGAACCAGGTCGGGGTGAGGGGCATCGAGCTCCAGAATTGGCAAAAGAAAACTGTGGCCTCGTTCAACATCCCTGACCGTGTCGACTATGATGCCAGAATCGTGACTTGTAGTCAACTTTGTTGAACGTTAAATTAGTACGAAGACGACAAGACCGTCGCGCATCGCTGCGTTACAACGCGGTTGCCAGGGAGAAGGTCCCTCTGCGGGGCTGGCCGAACTGGGCAATTTAAGATTGAAACACGCACAAGACCACCGCTGGTCTTTTGTACGAATTGATCAGCCGGTGAGGCACCGTGGCATCGAAATAGAGACTGTCGCCGGTTTGCAGCTTGTGAACTTCCTCGTCGTACTGGAAGTCGACCGGTCCCGAATGAACCAGCAGGAATTCCTCGCCCTGATGCGGCAAGGCTTCTTCGCGGGAAACACCGGGAGGAATGGTGATGAGAAAGGGATCCATCGCCCTCGCTTTGCGGCGATGGGCCAGCGACTCGTAAACGGCCGTGTTTTGTTCCGATTGATCGCGCTGAACGACCTTGCGATCGTCCTTTCTCACTAGCGTGAGCGAAGGCTTGTCGTCCAGGCCTTCGACCAATTTCGAGAGAGAGATATCCAACGCCCGGGCAATTTCGGCCAGAGCCGGCAGCGAGGGAGTCACCCGAAAGTTTTCCACCTTCGATAACCAACTGCGCGTCTGACCAGTGCGTGACGCCACTTCCTCCAGCGTAAGGCGCCTGTCGAGACGAAGAGATCGGATACGTTCAGCTAGTTCGACGAGATTCATCACGACATTATAAGCAGCCGATCGGTACCCGCAATCATGCGTAGATGCTGAAAGAATTGTATTTTTGAGATCATTTTGCCAACAGGGATTCACTCGCGTTTTTTCGAGTCAATCCAATCCATACAACCATCCTGCAAGGAGAACTCTTCCATGTCATCTGTGGAAACGGAATTAAAAACTTCCGTTCGCCTGGTCGTCTTCGATTGGGCAGGCACCCTGGTCGACTTCGGCTCGCAGGCTCCTGTGCACGTTTTGCAAACGTTGTTCGCGAAACGAGGCGTCCCGATCACCGCGGCCCAGGCACGCGAGCCGATGGGAGCCAGCAAACGCGATCATATTGCCGCCCTGCTCGGCATGCCGGAGGTTTCCCAACGATGGGAAATGCATCGCGGTGCCGTTCCAGGCGAAGCAGAAGTCGATCGGCTTTACGCCGAATTTCTGCCGCTGCAAAAAGAATTGCTGCAGTCGCATTCAACGGCGATCCCCGGTGCGGTGGAACTGGTTCAACTGCTGCGGCAAAACCAGATCGTCGCCGGTTCGACGACCGGTTACACGCGCGAGTTGATGGATATCCTGGAACCGGCGGCCCAGTCTCAGCGACTGACGGTCGACTTCAGCATTGCGTCGGACGAAGTCTCCAGCGGCCGGCCCTCGCCGGAGATGATTCAGCGCGTCATGTCTCTGGCTGGAATTGACGACCCTTCGGAAGTCTTGAAAGTCGACGACACGATCGTCGGGATCAAGGCCGCCCAGAACGCCGGCTGCCGCAGCGTGGCGGTCGCTGCCTCCGGGAATTCGCTGGGACTGACCTATGACGAATACTGCGCACTCGATCCGCAGGAGTTAGAGTCGCGACTGGGCGAGATTACCGATGCCTTCCACGCCGCCGGCGCCGACTACGTAATCGATACGATTGCGGATCTGCCCAAGCTGCTGGCTTCCATCTAAGAAGGAAGCCAGCGAATCAGCGGCGATGCTTCGGCTCAGGGAGCTTCGCTGCTGCTGGCGGCAGGTTTGTTTTTCTCGACCACCATTTGATCGAACAAGCGGTTGTCGAGATCGTATGCCTGAAACTCGAGACAGTTACCATTGATCCGCACCATCGCGTAGTGGTAACCGTGGCGAACGGTGTTCATGAAGAACGGTCGGATCGGTCCGGCCGTTTCCAGGCGGCCGCCACCGCCGCCGGTGATCATGTAGATCGGACCGCCATCATTCACGGCTTGGTTCTTCCGAATAGGCCAGGTTCGTTCGTACGAATGAATATGGCCGTTCCAAACGATATCGACATGGTACTTCTCGTACAGCGGAACAAGCTGCCGGGCATTCAGATCGCCCCGTGTTCCGCGATTGGTCTTCCACAGGTTGCCGTAATCGTTTTCGTCCGAAGAGTAAGGGGGATGATGATGACAGGCAACTTTCCAAGTCGCATCCGACTCGGATAGCTGTTTCTCCAGCCACTTGTATTGCTCCGAATCGGGATCGAGATTGCGATTGGAATCGATCATGAAGAACTGGGCGTTGCCAAAACGGAACGTGTAGTAATACTCCGGCTTCGGCAATGACACGTAGTCGTAATAAAAGTGCGAGTTCCGTTCGTGATTCCCCAGAACCGGAAAGAACGGGACGTGCCGGATCAGGGGATTCATGCTGGGAAAGAATTGATGCGACCAGTTTTCAGGGTCGGGCCCCACCTCGACCAAATCGCCTGGATGCAGCAAAAAGCTTGGCCGCTGTCCCCAGGCAAGTTCAGCCAATTTGCCGGTCACCTCTGGGTTGTCCTGGGTATCACTCATGACCGCAAACGCGAACGGAGTATCACGTTTGACGGCAGTCTGAAAGGTAGCCACCTCACTTACCAGTGGAGGCGAACTCTCATCGAGGCGTGTCTCGGTGCGGTAGAAGTATTGCGTTTCCGGCTGAAGTCCTTCGATGCGGATCTCGTGCAGCGTTTTCGCTTCTGCGACTTCGATTCGCTTTTCACACTGCGCCGTCTCGCCGTAACAAAGTGTTGCGAGGCCAGGTCGATTGGTGCGCCACATGACCGTCATGGTCGTCTGCGTGCCGAACTGCAGGTACGGATCGATCACGAATGCCAACGGATCTTGGACATCAACCGCCGGCAGCGAGGTAAGCTGCGCCATATGCTCGAAGTCGTGCTCGACCCACGCCGCTTTGGCGGCTAGATCGTACAGCACCACTTCGTGCAGTCGCCCGCGCAGGCCATGAAACTCATTCGAGTCGCGATAAGCACCAATCACGACCGGCGTCTTCGGCGGGTAATGAATCGCCCCGGACTGCTCATCGCTTTGGGCATCGAGCTTTCCGTTGACATAAAGCTGCATCAGCTTGCCGTCGTAAACGGCCACCACGTGAACCAGTTTGCCTGCTTCGTAGGTGGTCTTGCCGGTCAGATAGGTCAGCCGGCCAGGTCCTTTCTCTCCCCGCAGCGCGAAGGTGAAATGCCCTTCGTCGTAGCCTAGGACCCAGCCTGCTTCGTCGTCACCATTGTCATGAACCGCCCCGATGATGCCGCCCCAACGCTCCGGCCGATCGACCGAGACCACCGCCGACACGGTCATCGCTTCGGTTGGCAGGTACTGCGCGATCTGATTGTGATCTTCGGCAAGTAAAACACCGCTTCGATCGCCGGTCAGAAACAGCGACTCGGCCAGCTTCTCGCCGATCATCCTGGGATGGCCGAGAACCTTGCCGTCGGGGCCGCGTCGCGCGCGTAGTTGAACCTGCCCTTTTGACTCGACGATCGAGGTTGAATCGAATCGCCAACGAGCCAGCGGATCAGGCCCTTCATGGGCGATGGCCTGATTGGCAAGCGTGGAAACAAGGCAAAGCATCAATAGCAAACGAAAGGACATAATCATTCTCGGTTGTCTAGATAGTAGCCAGAAGGCCAGGCAGGTCGGCGATCGAATCAATCACGTAGTCGGCTTGGGCGTCTTCGAACAGTTTGCGAACCTTCGCCAAACGCTGCTCACGATCGCCGGGTTCCAGGGCATTGAACTCTTCCAGCGTTAGGCCCAGTTCGTTGCCGGTCGCTGCAAGCCCCACCGCAATGCAGCCGGCGTTTTTGGCGGCGGCGATACCAACCGGCGTGTCATCCACTTTCACGACGAGCTTCGGATCGGTAACGCCGGCATCCGCCATGATCTTGTGGATCATATCGGGCGCCGGCCGGCCTCGCTGGACGACGTCGGACGTCACGCAGTAGTCTGGGTCAATCCCTTGCTCGCGGGCAATCGGCAGGACGATTTCCATCAATTCCCGAGTATAGCCCGTCGACGAACCAATCGGAATGTTTCGCTCGTGCAGCCACTTGAAGGTCTCGGCAGCACCGGGGATGGCAACGCTATGCTTCGCCAGAATCTCCTTTTGCAGCGGCAGGAAATCGGCATACAGCGCATCGACATCGGCCTCGCATGGTGCGGCACCAAAGCGAGTCTGCCAGCGGTCGGCAACTTCAGGCATGGCCAGAATCTTGGCGATATGATCTCGCTTGGCAGCACCCATCGGCTCGCGGGCCTGGGCAATGCTGACCGGCACGCCGCGCTCTTGAAAGAGCGTTAATATGACTTCAACCGGTGCATGGCTGCCAAAGTCGATCAGGCTGCCAGCCCAATCGCAAATGACTAGCGCCACCGATGTTTGCACACTTGAGCTAGTGGCTTCCATAGAGTGATTCTCCTTGCGTCGCTTTTTCCCAATGATGTTGAACCGATTCAGTGACCGCCAAGGCCAATGTCATCCCGTTTCCGCCGAAGCCGTTGACCACCAAAACGTCAGGGGCGACTTCCCGCACCAGGCTCGTTTGCGAAGGATGCTTGGCGTAGAAACCTTGCCAGCGGCGAGCGATGTTCCAATTTGGTACCGAGATGATCTTCCGAAGTTCCTGCAGGATCAGCTGTTCGATCTCCGCCTTGTCGCGGATCTCGATGTCGTCGCCATACTCGTGAGAATCACCCAGGATCAAACCGCCGCACTCGGCCTGAGAGGCCATGACATGGATGCCAAACCGATCCAGCTCCGGCAACTGCCTGGTGATCCTTTGGCAATACGCTGGCAGTGTCGGGCAATCGGCAAACGAAGGATAATGCCGCAGCGTCAACCCACCAGCCAGGTGCGGCCCGAGCTTCCAATCGCTCGGCTGTGGCTCGGTGATCATCATCTGCAGCTTGCAGACTCGCAGTTGTTCTTCGCGATGGATCTGAGGGAACAGGTACTGAAAGTATGCCCCCGTTGCGATCACGATTCGCTGGCCAGCAACAACCTTGCCGCGGGCAGTGGTGACTTCGCCCGGTACGACATTCACCACCGGCGAGGCGAAATGAAACTGCACACCGCACGAAGTTGCCAGGTAGGTCGTAATCGCGCGGATCGCAACCGACGGGGTAACGCGAAGTTCGGTTCGCGAGTAAAGCCCGCCCACCAGCGAGTCATGATTGGCCGCTGGCGTCAAGCGTTTGATTTCTTCCGACCTGACCAACTGCAGATCGAGCCCTTCCGCCGAGGGCAGATTGGCGAACTCTTCGAGCACGGCCCACTCGTCTTCCTGATGAGCCAGGTGCAGCGAACCGCACTGTTGGACTGGGAAGCCAGCGGCCTGGCCCAGTTCCAACCACAACTGGCGGCTGCGGAGCGCGGTCGCTCGGTTGGGTCCGGCTGGTTGGCCGATCGGCCAGATCATGCCGAAGTTGCGGATGCTGGCTCCTTCCGCGCGGGGATTGGTATCGAAGACGGCGACCGCTTGTCCCTCTTTGGCCGCGGCCCAAGCCAGCCCGAGGCCGGCAATCCCGCCGCCGACCACGATTAGATCGTACTGCTGCATCGTCAGATCACTTTCCGCTCAGACGCAATCGCTGGGATGTTCAGTGTTACAATCGTCCGATAGCCGCCAGCGAATAGCCATCGTGTGCTCCGTAATTTTGGAATACGCCCCCCTTCCCGCCGATGACGTTTTGCGTCAAGTTTGGTGAGACTTTTCCGCGTTGGCCTGCCGCCCCCAGATCAAGTTCGCCATGGATTCCCACGACACCGACGAAAACGTCCATCGCCCCACAGGCCTGAAATCGCCCTCCCAGCGGCGAAACGTGGCGGTATTGGTCCAGACTTCCAGTGCCTGGAGTCGGCAAGTTTTGGCCGGGGTCGCCGAGTACGCGCTCGAAGCTGGCGGGTGGGACTTCTGGATCGAATCTCGCGGCTTCTACGAGGCCCTTCAGCTACCCGATTCGTGGCGCGGAAACGGTGTTATCTGTCGCTTAACGAATGATTCCTTGCGACAGCAAATCCAAGAGCGCGGCATCCCCGCGGTGAATGTTTCTTGGCTGGGCCCCCACAGCCAGCAGATTCCACAAGTGATTTCGGACGAAGCAGCTTGCGGCCGGATGGCGGCGGAGTTCTACCTTCAGCGGGGCTGGCGCCACTTCGGCTACGTCGGTCCGCCCCCAGCCTTGGGCTATTCCGATCGAATCGAACAAGCCTTCCTCGAGCGTCTTTCTGAGGCTGGCCGTGCTGGCTCACGCTTCGAGCACGATCCCAGCACCAGCAAGCTCACGATCGGACAGCAGCATGAGAATATGACTACGTGGCTGAAAGGACTTCCCAAGCCCATTGCATTGTTGGTCTGGACCACGGCCATCGCTCAGGAGATCACCTTGCTTTGCCGCAACATCGGCCTGTCAGTCCCGGACGACGTGGCAATCCTGGCGGTGGAACTCGATCCGCTTCTTTCGGCGATGAGCCCGGTACCGATCGCCTACATCGATCAATCACCACGAAGAGTCGGCAGCCAGGCCGCTGAACTCTTGGAACGAATGATTCGAGGCGAGCCTGCCCCGGAGCATCCGATATTGGTCCCACCGCGGCGGATCGCCGAGCGTCAATCGGTCGACACAATGTTCATCGACGACGACCTCGTTCGCCAGGCAATTCTCTTCATCCGCGAGAACCTGGCCCAGCCGATTCAAGTTAGTGATATCGCTTCGCATTTGCATCAGTCTCGTCGCGTACTGGAGAACCGCTTTCAACAGGCCCTCCGCCGGAGTCCGGCCCAGGCGATTCGGCAAGCGAAACTATCGCAGGCGCTCTACCTGCTTAGCGAGACCGACCTGACCACGCAGGAAATCGGCCTGCAGACCGGCTTCCTACATCAGGAAACATTCCTGCGATTCTTCAAACGCGAATATGGCTGCACGCCAACAGAATACCGAACAACCGGCACGCGTTGACCAACGCAGGGCGAAAGACTGATTTTAAAAGCTCATGCGTTTCAACTTATCGGGAGATGATGATTTGGCGTAATTGAAGTCAAAACCAAATGTTTCGCGTTTAAAACGCTTCGATCTGTGATATGAAAACGGTGGGGCTCTTAAGTTGCAACTTGCCGTCACCCGTTCTTTTCTTCAATGCGGATCCAATGAAATGCGACACATTAGCTTCTCTCGATCGGCGGTCACATCCTTGCTGGCGACTCTGGTGCTAGCCTCTTTTCCGCTGATCCTTGGCTGCGTCGACCAGCCGAGCACGGCGAATGCGGACCCCATGCCTCGCGGAGAATCAAAAACTCAAGATGAAGCAGCAGCCGAAGTAGCACCGCAAGTTGTCGGCAACCAGGCCGAAGCCGCTGATCCGCCGAAGACTGCAGCAGTTCAGGTCATTGGCAAGCTTGGTTCGCCGAGTGCAACCACAACAATCCCTGGTAATCAACTACCTGCGCCCGATCCCAAATTTGGCGGCACGATCCAACAAGACGCACTTCAATCAAAACCATGGTGGCCGGCGCGGATTACGCCGCCCGAGCAAGCGCCCAATGTATTGTTGATCATCACCGACGACGCCGGCTTCGGCGTGCCGAGCACCTTTGGCGGCGTCATCCCGACGCCCACGATGGATCGGGTCGCCAACGAAGGCCTGCGGTATAACCGGGTTTTCTCTACCGCGCTTTGCTCGCCGACGCGGGCCGCTTTGATTACCGGCCGCAATCATCATTCGGCCGGCTTTGGCGTGATCTCGGAACAATCGACCGGGTTCCCCGGCTACAACAGCATCATCGGCGAAGACAAAGCCACCATCGGCCGCATCTTGCTCGACAACGGCTACAGCACTGCCTGGTTTGGCAAAGACCACAACACGCCTGCTTTCGCTGCCAGCCAGGTAGGTCCCTTCGATCAGTGGCCCACCGGACTGGGCTTTGAGTACTTCTACGGCTTTGTCGGCGGCGATGCCAATCAATGGCAACCCAACTTGTTCCGCAACACGACGCAAATCTATCCTTTCGAGGGCAAGCCGGGGTGGAATTTGATTACCGGTATGGCAGACGACGCCATCGATTACATTTCGCGCGTGCATCAAACCGATCCATCCAAGCCGATCTTCATCAAGTACGCTCCTGGTGCGACGCACGCACCGCACCATCCAACGGAAGAGTGGGTGAAAAAGATTCACGATATGCACTTGTTTGACGGTGGCTACAACAAGCTGCGCGAAAAGATCTTTGCCAACCAGAAGAAGTTGGGCGTCATTCCGGCCGATTCCAAGCTGACTCCCTGGCCGACTAAGCATCTCAAGCCGTGGGATGAACTGAGCGACGAGGCAAAAAAGCTTTTCATCAAGCAAGTCGAGGTCTTCGCTGCCTACGCCGCCTACAACGATCACGAGATCGGCCGCGTTATCGATGCGTTTGAAGACGCAGGCAGGCTCGACAATACGTTGATCATCTACATCAACGGCGACAATGGAACCAGCGCGGAAGGAGGACCGCTTGGCACACCAAATGAAGTGGCATTCTTCAACGGCGTGAACATGCTGCCAGTCGAAGAGCAAATGAAGTGGTACGACGTCTGGGGAACGGAAGAAACCTACAACCACATGTCGGCCGGCTGGTCGTGGGCCTTCGATACTCCCTTTGATTGGTTCAAGCAAAATGCGTCGCGGCTGGGCGGCATCAATCAGAACATGGTCGTATCTTGGCCGAAGCACATTAAAGACAAAGGTGGCCTGCGCGAGCAGTTCATTCATGTGATCGATGTCGTGCCGACCATTCTGGAAGCCGCCGGCATTCCCGCTCCCGAAGAAGTTGACGGCATCGCCCAGGCACCGATTGAAGGGACGAGCTTCCTCTACACGTTCGACGAGGCAAACGCCAAGGCTCCCTCGCGGCACAAAACGCAGTACTTCGAGATGATGGGCCAGTGGGCGTTGTACGACGAAGGTTGGTTGCTAAGCACAAAGGTCAACCGCGCCCCGTGGGAAGCTTTCGGTCCCGCAAACCCTGACCCGCTGAACAACCAGGTATTTCAGCTATACGATCTGACCAAAGACTTTACGCAGTCAACTGACCTTGCGGCGCAGCATCCGGAGAAAGTCGCCGAGCTTCGCAAGAAGTTCGTCGCCGAGGCTCACAAGTACCAGGTCTTTCCGCTGGATGCTTCGGTTGGTGCCCGACTGGTCGCACCGAGACCGAATATCACCGCCGGGCGTACCGAGTTCGTCTATACGCGTCGCATGACCGGGCTGCCACAGGGAGACTCGCCGTCGCTGTTGAATAGCTCTTACATGATCACCGCCGAGATCACCGTGCCCGAGGATGGTGCCGAAGGAATGATCCTTACCTCGGGTGGTCGATTCTGCGGGTATGGCTTCTATCTACTCGAAGGCAAACCCGTTTTCCTTTGGAATCTATTGGACCTGGAGCGTCTCAAGTGGGAAGGCCCCGAAAAGCTTTCGCCCGGCGATCATACGGTCGAATTCGTCTTCCAATACGAAGGTCTGGGTGCCGGAACGTTGGCATTCAACAACATGAGCGGTCTGGGAAGACCTGGAAACGGCACGTTGCTGGTTGACGGCAAGGTGGTCGCTTCCCAGGAAATGCAAAAGTCCATTCCCATGATCTTGCAGTGGGACGAAAGCTTTGACATTGGCAGCGATACGCTCACCGGCGTGAACGATGCCGACTACAAACCGCCATTTCCATTCACGGGCAAGCTGAAGAAACTGACGATCAACGTCGATCGTCCGCAACTGTCGCCTGCCGATATCAAGAAGCTGGAAGCGGCAGAGCGTGACAATCGTTCCAGCGAATAGATTGCTAACAGACGATTTGCCCCGCCAAATGCTGCGGCCTGAGAGAGCAGGCCGCAGCGTCTAGTAGTCACTCGCATCAGCTGTGTGGCTGACTCATTGCGTTGCCCATCGCGCTGCTGGCCGATTGGGCCGGCAACTGCAGCATCAGGTTTGGCGAGTCGCCGCCTGAACCCATTTGGAACAGGTAGCTCGGGTACTCGCCATTCCATTTCTCGATCCGGTCATGCTCGACTTCCAACTGCTTCAGTTGCACGAACAGCGGATCGGATTGAGCTTCGCGGGTCGCTTCGGCCAATTCACGGATGGCATCCGCTTCACCTTGGGCCACGGTTCGGGCCATGTTCGCGCGGCCTTCCGCTTCCAGTTCGATGCGTTCATTCTCCTTTTGCTGGGCATCGAACAACGCCATGTTGACCACCTTCTTCTGCTGAGCAACGAAGGTCTCGTCGATCGCTTCCTGGATCTTCGGGTTCTGATAGGTGAAACCGCCGAACATACCGATCGTGGTGATCGTGATACCACGTTCCTTGAAGAACGGGATCACGTCTAAACGGACATCGTCCACCATCTCTTGCTTGCGCGAACGCAATTCGTCCAGGTCGTACCGGGCAGCCGCTTCGGCCGCGACCGATTGAATACGAGCACGAACTTCCGAGTCCATCATGTCCGCCAGCGATCGGCTGCGATACATGTACAAGAAGCGGGCCGTGTCCTCTTCTTCAATGAACGCGGTGCAGTTAAAGCCCACCGAGAAGCCAACCGAATCTTTACTCTCGATCCAGATCGCTTCGTTCGTGGTCCTGGTTCCGCTGGTCGAATCGGCCGTCCATTCGCGCGTGACCGGCGAACGATCGACCTTGACCAGGCGAACCGTGTCCATCCATTCGCCGGTGTAATACATGCGGCCGGTCTGTACCCAACGGTGCGGAACTTGAACACGCTTCGCAGCAACCTTACGATCGGAAAGATAGCGTTCCGATTCAAAGGCCACCTGCTCTTCAGTCGCGCCTTCCAGCGGAATCAGGAAGCCTGTTTCCGAAGTGTCGATTTCTTCAAACTCCGGCCGATCGTACGGCTGGCAGCCGGTCGAAACCAACAGCAGCGTCAACACACCCATCAATCCCATCACACTACTTCGTGATCCTACCGATGACAACGGCGAAGGTGTCTGTGCTGCGTTGGTCTTCGTGGGACGGCTCAACAGCACGGGCCCCAACAAGGCAAAACCGGCGAGCAGCACCATGCCGCGCAGCGCGATCGGAAATGTCGCGTGCAGGGCCGTGGCTGTCTGCATGGCGTGCGACCACTCGGGCGACTGCAATTGGTGCAACGCCAAGGTCTCGCCAACCGACGGCCAAACATACGACTCGACTAGTACCTCAGCAGCGCCGGCACATCCGACGATGACCGCCAGAACAATCACGCGTCGTAGCAGCAATTGTTTCCAGCTCGATTCACAGTTCATGGAAGCTCTCCTTAGACAAGAGGTTAAGTTTTCGCTTCTAAATGCATTGCCTATGCCGAAGCGAGACAATTCCCATAACCTGTTATTCAGAATGAATTTACAACATATCGCCACCTGCTATGAATGTGAGACTTTTCACTACATCTAGTGAAAAGTCTCACATCACCAGATACCATTGGAGCTATGCAAATCGCACAAATCACGATCCTGGCTCCCGAGAACGATCCGCTGGATGACCTCCGGTCGGCGTTCTGCGATGCTGCGCCGGAAAGCAAAGTTCAGCTGGTGGCGGACGACGACTTGTTACTCCGCGAATTGCGCAGCAATGCGGACGACAGCTTGTTTGTCATTCACGGTCGCCGGGCCAGCGCCGAACTTATCGGCGAGATGCGGGAGATCTCGGCGACGGCACTGGTTGTGATTGTCGCCGATCAGGGAAGTGTCGAGACGGCCGCTTCTGCCATTGCGATGGGTGCTAACGACTTCCTGGTCCGCGGGCCGCAACTAACCGCGCGCGTTGCCACGCTGTTGGGAAAGATGGGCTACTTGTTGGAAGTGCTGCGGGAAGCCCGCAACCTCGATGCTCAAAACACCCAGCTTCAGAAAGACCTGCAATCGCGCTGCCAGGTGATCGGGTCGTCGCCTGAGATTCGAGCGATTGTCGAGCGCGTGCAATTGGTCGCTCCGGTTCCGCGGCCCGTGTTGATTGTGGGGGAACGAGGTACCGGCAAGGAAGTCGTAGCGCGTGCGATTCATTTCGCTCAAAAAGATAACAACCGGCCGATCGTTACGGTCAACTGCGCGGCGTTCACAACGGCACTGCTCGAGAGCGAGCTGTTCGGCCACGAGAAAGGTGCGTTTACCGGTGCGGACGAAACTCGCGACGGCAAGTTCGGCCTGGCCCATGGCGGCACGTTGATCCTCGACGAGATCGGGCACATGTCGCTCCCCTTCCAGCGCAAGATCCTCCGCGTGGTCGAATACGGCACGTACAATCGCGTCGGTGGGCAAAAGGAACTGAAAACTACCGCGCGGATCATCGCCGCGACCAACGTCGACCTGCGGCAACGAATCAGCGAAGGAACTTTCCTCAGCGATCTTTACGACCGGTTGGCGTTCGAGGTAATTGAAGTCCCGCCGCTGCGCGATCGCCAGGGCGATATCGAAGTCTTGGCGCAACACTTCCTCGATCAATTCGCCCGCGAGATCCCGCTGTTTGCCGGCAAGACACTCTCGCGTTCGGCAATCAACCTGTTGCGGCAGTATCGTTTCCCTGGCAACGTACGCGAACTGAAGAACATCATCGAACGAGCTGCCTATCGCGATACGACCGACGAGATCACGCCAGAAGATATCGGCATGCTGGCCAATTCGCCGCTGGAAGTTCCTGGGGGCAACTTCAAGGAACGCTTAGATAACTTCGGCCGAATGATGCTGGGTGAGGCCATGAAGCAATGCCGCAACAACCAGGCCGCAGCTGCCCGGCAACTGGGGCTGAGCTATCACCAGTTTCGCTATTACTACGGAAAGTATTTGAACGAAGAGGGGGAATGAGATCATGGCGGGATCGGAACTAGATCGCAAACGTGGATGTCTGATCGGCCTGGCGGTTGGCGATGCGTTGGGTGCGGCGGTTGAGTTCAAGCCGCCTGGTTCGTTTACTCCGGTGGTCGACTATCGCACCGGCGGCCCGCACCGCCTGGCCCCTGGCGAGTGGACCGACGATACCAGCATGGCATTGGCCTTGGCCGACAGCATAGGACAAGTTGGCTGGGACATGAACGACCAAGCCAAGCGTTATGTCTCTTGGATGCGGGAAGGGAAGTACTCGGTCACCGGCACTTGCTTCGACATTGGCATCGCAACCCGTTCTTCGCTGCAACGTTTTATTGCGTCAGGCGACGCCGAAACTTCTGCAAGCCGCGACGAATATTCCAGCGGCAATGGTTCGATCATGCGGTTGGCCCCGGTGCCGATTCGCTTCGCCGAATACTTCCCTGGCCAAATCGACCAGCTTGCCAGGTACGCCGACGAGTCGAGTATCCCGACACATGGCAGTTCGCTCTGTCTGTCGGCCTGCCGTTATATGACGCTCGTTCTCGCCGGTTTAATTCGTGGTTTGGATCGCGACGAGGTACTCGATTCGGACTGGCCGCCGCTCAAAGAACTTCAATCGATCGTGCCGCTGGCCCCCCAGGTTGCTACCGTTGCCAATGGAAGCTTTCGAGAACTCCAGCCGCCGGAGATCGAAGGGAGCGGGTTCGTGGTGAAAAGCCTCGAAGCTGCCCTGTGGGCGTTTCACGATGCGGCTGACTTCCGAGAAGCCGTTTTGAAAGCGGTGAATCTGGGCGACGATGCCGACACAACCGGAGCCGTCTGCGGGCAGTTCGCAGGTGCCTTTTGGGGAGAAAGTGGCATCCCTCAATCGTGGCGTGATGGTCTCGGCAAGCCGGAAATGATTGAAAAGGCGCTGCGGAGCATTGTGTGACGCTCGTTGTCGACTTGGACCGTCCCACGTAGAATCGACTGTTGCGGCAAGCCGTTTTGCCCAGTACCCATCACGACTCCCCTGCTCTGCCCCGATGTCTGAATCGACTTCCAATCCGGCCAGCCAACGACTCCTTTCCTGGTTTGACGGCCTCGAACGCTGCATCGTGGCGTTTTCGGGTGGGGTCGATAGCAGCGTGGTCGCCAAGGCCGCCCAGCTTTCACTCGGCGATCGAACGCTGGCGGTAACCGCCAAGAGTCCCAGCGTGGCGGAGCGTGATCTTCAAATTGCTAAAGAAGTCGCCGAGGCCATTGGCATTCGGCACGAGGTAATCGAAACGTCGGAACTCGATCGCCCCGGCTACGTAGCCAACGCGTCGGATCGCTGCTTTCACTGCAAGACGGAACTGTACGACCATCTGGGACTGATTCGTAGCTGTTTCGCCGCTGAGCTTATCGTCAACGGCGCAAACGTCGACGACCGCGGCGACCACCGCCCCGGCATGATTGCCGCCTCGAACGCCGGCGTCCGATCTCCGCTTCTGGAATGCGAGATCGACAAGGCCACGTTAAGGGCCATTGCCAAAGAGTGGGACATCCCGGTATGGGATCGCCCCGCATCCCCCTGCCTGGCCAGCCGCATCGCTTACGGCGTGGAAGTAACGTCTGAGCGTTTGAAGATGGTCGAACGGGCCGAAGCTTACTTGCGTGATCAAGGTCTTCGCGATTTGCGTGTGCGGTACCACGAAGGAGATTTGGCCCGGATTGAAGTTCCGGTCGAATCGATCACGATGCTGGCCGATCTGCAAACCAGCCAACAACTGCATCAACGTTTGCAAGAGATTGGATTCAAGTTCGTCACGCTCGATCTCGGCGGGCTGCGATCAGGAAGCTTGAATCAGTTGATTCAGGTTTCGATGGATTCGTAGCTGTCAGCCCCAACGGGCCGATCGAACGCCCCTCGATGAAACTCCGATCACCCGTTTTGACGCTTGTGGAATTCAATATAATCGGGCAGGCGAGGAAGTTCGAGATAGCCATTCTCTTCGGGTGAATCCGGCAATTTCGTCAGAGCGAAATGGGCTATCTCTTGCGCGCACTCTCTTTCGCCAATCGCGGTTGAAATGATCGTATAGGCCGTGTCGACCGATTCATGCTGGTATACGAAATCGGCATCGGGCAAACCGATCACGACACCAAGTGCTGCTGGGTGCTGTGGTGTTGTCAGCGGGACGAACCACAACTGCGAAACATCGAGTGAGATCGGGCCATCCGTGTGGCGAAAGTCGAATCCCATGGGCGGCTTGAGGGAATGAAATTTCCAACCTGACAGATCGGGCGCGGCAGAAACGAGGGCATCTGCCGCTTCGAAGGCCGCCAAGACGCCATTTGCGGTGACAATTAGCTCGCGGGGTGTCGAATCCGTGGAAAGAAGAAAATAGAGACGATCGTCGTAACCATGTAGCTGCGATAACAGTTCGTCTTGAAGCGTGTCGGGGATTTCATCGACGGGCAAGCGGTCGGCGAAACCACGAAACCAATTCCAGAATCTAGCCGGCGAGAGTGGCATCTATTCCACCGGTTCGTACAGCTTCACCCAATCAATCTGAATCGTTTCCAGGTCCTGGCCCTTGAAGTCAATTTGCTGTGACTCTTTCATCGTGATCAGGGGATCGCGGATGACTTCTTTGCGGTCATTCACTTGCATCACGATCTCGCCTTCTTTGATTTCGATCGTGACGCCATTCCACTGGTTGAGCGGGAAGAACTTGCCGTCGATCTGGATCTTCTTTTTCTTCTGCAGGGTCAGCGTCGTCTCTTCTTCGCCGAAGATGAACGAGTTGACATGGTGCCCCAGGTCGAGGAGGCAGCCGCGGTTTCTGCCCTTCTTTCCGCTGTTGTTGTAGCGAACCCGCATCTGAATGGCGAAGGCCTCAGGGACTGGCTTCAACCAAACGACGGTCCGAGTACCGTCGTGCGAGTCCCCTTTGGCACGCATCATCTTCTGATATTCTTCCGAAGCAATGCTACCGGTCAGCACACCATCTTTAACATTCCACGGCGTTCCCTGACGCGTGATCCAATGCGGGTTGTCTTTGGTGATCGGCCCGTCGGTGTCGAACTGTTCATCGTAGATCAGCTTCACCGACTTGAAGAGCTGCGGCTTGTAGTCTTCGCACTCGGCGGACTGCGTGTTTGTCAGCACAAGCAAAAAGGCAAGCGTCGTGAACGCGGCGAACGTCTTCATCAGATTGATTCCATCTGTGGAGGAGATGGCAACAGGGAATGTGCGTGGGAAACTAGCTCGCGAAGATGCGATCCATCCGCTCGGCGATTTCTTGCAGGCGTTCTTTGCCGCCGCCAGGGATTTCGGCGGTGGCCCAGCCTCGGTAGTCGATTTCGCGGAGTGCGGCCATGACCTTCGGCCAGTTCACGTCCCCTTCCAACAGCTTCGCTTTGAAGCCGCCGTTCTCTTTGCTGTAGTCTTTGATGTCGAGCTTCTTGATGCGCGGGCCGAGGATCGGAATCCATTCGTGCGGGGGCGAATAGCGAACCGCGTTGCCAACATCGAAGTAGGCGCCGACCATGTCACTGTCGAGTTCGTCGATGAAGCGAGCCGTCTCTTTCGGGTCGGTGAGGAAGTTGTTCCAGACGTTCTCCATCAAGATCTGAATGTTTTCTTGCTTAGCGACTGGAATCGCCTTCTTGATTTGCTCGATCGAACGTTCCCAGCACTGATCGTAGGTGACTTGATCGTTGACGACGCCGGGGACCAACAGCACCGCGCTGCCGCCGTAAGATTTGCTGGCCTTGATGGCGGTGATCAAACCTTCCAGGCCTTTCTCGCGAACTTCGGGATCGGGATCGGAAAGGCGAGTCTTCCAGTGAATCGAATCGACGACACCATGCACCGGCAGGCCGGTCGTTTTGATTGCCTCTTGTACTTCGGCCGCATCGGGGCCGCCTGGCGAGTTGAGTTCGACGCCATCGAAGCCAAGCTCTTTCAGGACGGCCATCTTCTCGGCCAGGCTGCCGGGCACCTGAACCATGCCAATTTTGACTGCCTTCTTGATTCGCTTTTCTTTGGCAGCGGGTTTGGTCTCTTCCGCAACGAGCGATACCGGGTCAACCATCGAAAGAGTGCATGCAGCGGCGGTGGAACAGCCAGCCAGGAAAGTACGTCGAGAAGATTTCATGGGTGGGATCTCAATACAGGCAGCAAGAAATGAAAGGAGGGTTGGTACTTGTTCTATCGTACCAACCCTCGCATCGTTTTGCTTGCCGACAGGGAAGAAACCGTGGGAAATCGGTGCCTCGCTGCCCGTTTGCCTTAGCTGCCGCGGTTCTAGTTACCGCTGCTCTCGCGCGGATCGTGCGAAATGGGATCCATCGTCTTGGTGTTGCGTTCGACAGCCAGGGCAATCGTGCGCTGTTCAAGACCATCCTTCGAGCGAGCCACGATCGGGAAGATCTGCCGCTTATCGGGGAAGTCCATCTTCACCACAAAGGTGCCATCCTCGCGAACCTTCACAGGCTCACCAGAAAGGGTAACGAAGGAGCCTGCCTTGGTGGCACCGTAGACGATCATTTCGACTTCGATATTCATGTCGAAATCTTGATTCGGCTTGCCATTGGTGAATTGATCACCGACCAGGCCCAAACGTGCGGCCATCGGCATTCCGACCGGGCGACGGAAACGCTGCTCGAGCATTTCACGCAGTTCGCCATCGGCGTGCTCTTCGTCCGACCCACCGCTTAGGGCGTAGATCTTCTCGACGTTTTCGGCGACGTCGTCCCAGGTACCGTCGATCTCTTCGCACGAACCAGGCCGCGGCGTCGTTACGACATTGCTGCGGGCGATCGCATGGAAACGACCATTGGTGGCCAGGTAGCCGAGGTGACAACGGTAGCTTTTCGGAGGATCAGCGACATCGATGTACCAGTTCTTCACGCCGCCATGGATTTCGATCTGCTTGACCAGGCGTTCCGATCCGCTCGACATCACTTCGCCATCGACTTCATGGACGCGAAGCACTGGGGTAGCCGTGTGCCAGTCTTGAGCCAAGGCAGCCTTGGCCCGATCGATGGCTCGCCGCGAGACTTCCCAGCAGGCATGCATCCAGTAAGCATCGCGAACCATCAAGACGAGACGATCGCCGCCCAGTTGGTCCGAAGAGTTGGTACCTAGATCTTTCGCAGCTTCTCGCTGCTGATGCATGGTCCGGATCGATTCGACGACCTTCGGATCCGACGGTTTGACTTTCGGCTTGGGAGCACGCTTCTTGGCGGCTACCGGAGCTTTGGCTTTAGGAGCTTCAGCCTTCTTTGCCCGAGCAGTGGAAGCTTTCGCCGAGGGAGACTTCGCCGAAGCGGTTACCTTGGCGGCGGGTTTTGAGGTCTTTTTAGCTTTGGTGCCAGCGACAGATTTGCTTTTGGAAGCCGGGGGACTCGCTTTGGCGGCCTTAATGAGGGCCTTCACGAGCTCATCCTTTCGCATTGCGTGCCATCCTGTCACGCCGCGACGCTTCGCCATTTGAGCTAAATCCTTTGCTGTGTATTCCTTGAGAGAAGCGGCGGTGATCAAGACATTTCCTCCTGACTCAAAGGATGTGGGCGTCTACGTCATTTGGGGGGACGCAAAGCCCAACCCCGAGGCAAACTGAATTGAGGTCGTCGTCCATGACAAGAGTCACTCGACATACGCCCCGCTCGATCCCTGAGCAGAAGCTTCGCCCAACACGAAGGCGAAATGGGAACTGATTTCAACTGATCGGCTGGGAAGCTGACCAGCGGCCTTGCCGAAAAGTGGTCTACCGAAAAGTCCAATCCGTGGTAGACGGACCGGCTTGGTGGTTGGAGGGATGTAGGTAACCTGTCGAAAGGCTATCCGACAATCGTTCCGTCGCTTGCGGAGATTCACCTCATTAAGCGTCAAAAGTGAAGCCTAAGGGGGAAAACCTTTACGCTACCTTTGAGGAAACAAAGAATAGCTCAACCGGGTGGCCTACGAAACATGTCGACTGACCCCGATTGTAACCCAAGCGGGGCGGAAATGCAACGCACTAGCCCCCCAACAAAGACGAACAGAGTGCCGTTTAGGTTTTACAATTTCCCTTATCCGCGACGTTATTCGCACTTCCGATCCAACCATGAGACCCAATTTATCTTTGTTTTTTTACAATATGGCATGCCACCCGCCATCTGGATCACGAAACCCCACCCTGGAGAACCGTGTCGGCAATGCATTGAACCGGCCGACTGGCGACTTTGTGAAAAATTCCACGAATTCCCTCTCTCCGGCGGTTTCACCTGATTGACCGCGCCCAGGGGATGAAATAGATTGACCGCCATGAGTTCACGGCAGGTCCTTTCAACCCCACGCAAAGTGACCCCGGAAACCTCCCTTTGAATCATGGGCGGCTCCCTTGGCACCTCCCCTCCAACCGGATTTCAATCCGATTGCGAGAGCTTACCTTTGGGTAGGCCGGATCTTCACAGTATGTGGAGAGATGATTGTGCCAGGGCTGCTCGGCTACTGGCTCGATCAGTCGCTCGGTTTACGGTTTTCGATTTTTGCGTTGATCGGATTTTTGCTGGGACTTGTATTTGGCATGATGCACCTGGTGCTCATGGCCAATGCACTAGCAGATAGCGGACGTGCGGACGAACCCTCGCAGGGACGAGATCAAGACGATCTCGACTGATTCCTCCGCAACCCCCACCGACCCGCAAGACAACTCGATGACCAATAACTCCTTAGCATCCGATGCGCACCGAGCGTTCCACTTTGCCTGGCAAGACTTCCTGCCATGCCTGTGGATGTTGCTGGCGATTGTTGGCGTCTATCCTTTCTTTGCGATTTACGGCTACGCCTTTTACCAAGTCAATGGCGTGCTGTCCGCGGCCTTGGCCGCGGCGGTGGTTTTGCTCGCGATGCAAGCCGCGTTGCTGGTGTCGATTCTGTTTCGCAATTCCGACCAACGTGTCGCTTCGGTCCTGATCAGTATGTCGTTGCGTGCGGGAATCCCGCTAACTTCCGCAATGTGCTTGCACACCGCGGTTGGCCCGCTTGCTGACGCAGGATTGTTTGGCATGATATTGGTCTATTATCTCTTGACTCTTGCAGTCGAGACGTTATTCGCAGTTCAACTCGTTTCGCACGCTTCCACCTGTAACAAGGCCGTTTAGCTCATGTCCGCCGACGAGATTCTGCTCCATATCAAAGACAGCTACTACTTTGAAGTTCCCAAGCTGTTTTGGCCGCAGAACCATAAATCTCATACCGACTTTCCGGACGTCTGGGTACGTCTTGATCCTGACTTCCAGGTTTGGCAAGCCAAAATGGTTTACCAATACTTGAAGAACGAGGGAGCTCAAGGACTGCCCAGCGAGCACGACTTCGTTCACAACTACGAACACTGGAAGCACGAGCCAGGCAACCACGGCAAGCCGGTCAAGCGATACCTGGCTTCGCTGGCAGATCAACAAGCTGGGCAGCCAGCGAATCTGCAGTGGGCCAAGCAAGGCGAACAAGAAACGATCCGGTTTGATGTTGCCGAGTACCGTGTGGCCAAAGACATCAGTTGGACGCCGGAGAAAATCGAAGCATACAACAATGTACTCAGCGGCAAGATTCTGATTCCACAGTTGCCCGGCACCAAGCTTCGTAATCTGTACCAAGCCGAGTCAGGCTTCGCGATCTCGAAGTTCATGGTGATCGAATTCCTGGTCGCCGTGATCATCTCGGTCATCTTCATTGCTTACGCTCGCCGCGTCTCCAAGGGGCAACTGCCTCGCGGATGGTTCTGGAACTTGATGGATGTATTCATCGTGTTCCTGCGTAATGATGTCGCCAAAGGAAACATCCACCACGGTGCCGACAAGTTCGTCCCACTGTTGTGGACGTTATTCTTCTTCGTGCTGGGCTGCAATCTGTTCGGTTTGATCCCTTGGATGGGCTCGCCAACTGGTTCGATCAGTGTGACGCTTACCTTGGCGGTGTCGGTGCTTTGTATAGGCATGGCCGCCGGGGTCAAAGTATTCGGTCCGGTAGGCGTATTTAAGAATCTGATTCCCAACATGGAATTACCATTGGTGATTGCCGTGTTTGTCATCCCGATGATGTTCGCGATCGAAATCGTGGGGCTCATGATCAAGCATGGCGTGTTGGGTGTTCGTCTGCTGGCAAATATGGTCGCAGGGCACGTGGTGCTGCTGTCGATCATGGGGCTGGTGATCGAACTTCAAAACCAAGTCTTCCTTGGTAGCCTGCCATCCTTTTTTGCCTGGGTGATTGGACTGATTATTTTGACCGCATGTGTGATGCTGAGTTGCCTCGAACTATTCGTGGCGTTTCTGCAGGCGTACATCTTTGCACTTCTTTCCGCTTCGTTCATCAACGCCGAGACGCATGGCCATTAATGGCTTGCTTCGAGTTGAGAAGCGGATGCTGAAATGCTTCCTGTTTGACGTTTAAGTTTTTTCCATCGAGATACCCGTAAACGCATTTTGCTAATGGTTGAGGAGACCTGTTCCGTGATCAAGTTCGCCAAATTAAGCATCTTGAGTATTGTTGCCTTGCTGGCTTGTGCCATGACTGCGATGGCCCAGGGCGAAGCTGCAGCCACACCGGCCGCTGAAACTGCCGCAGTGAGCGTGCCCCAAGATTCGTTCGTCATCACCAACTACCTGGGTATTGGCCTGGTCGTGATTGGTGCTTCGTACGGTATCGGTAAGCTGGCCGCCAGTGCTCTGGAAGGTATGGCTCGCCAGCCGGAAGTCGCCGGCAACATTCAGACCGCAATGATTATTGCTGCGGCTCTGATCGAAGGTTTTACCTTCTTCGCCCTGATTCTCTGTTGGTTCGCCTAACGCGTTTCAACAGGCAACGGCTTGTTTTTTGGATTCCTATCCCCCTTCGGTAATCATTTCCTGGGATTGATTGACAATGCGCAGCGCACTGTTTAACCCAACCATGTGGAGCCCCTTGGCTGCCCTGCTCTTGCTTGCTTTCCTCCTCAGCCCAACGTTGGCTGACGAGTCGGGCAAGGAAGCAGAACCTGCGCAGAAAGATCCTGCCCCAATGGCGGCTGGTGAAAATCATCCCAAAGCGGAGCTCACCGCTGAGGAAATGGAAGCTCAAGAGGAATTCGAGAAGCATAATCCTGAGCATCCGTCGACAGGCGAACATGCTCCCGAAGAGTTTCCCGAGAACCCTCACGACCTGTCGCACAACGACCCAACCGAGATGCAGGCGGCTCCGCACGAGCCGAACATCAGCCTGGCGGTGTTCACGCTGATTGTGTTCATCTTTCTGGTCTGGGTGCTGCGGCACTTTGCCTGGGCCCCTATTATCGAAGGGCTCAAGGCTCGCGAGAGTTCGATGGAAGGCAAGATGAAAAAAGCCGAGGAAATGTACGAACAAGCCAGTGCCAAGCTGGCCGAGTACAACCGCAAGCTTGCCGACGCTCAGCAGGAAATCAAGCAGTTGCGTGAAGACATGATCAAAGCAGCCGACGACAAGGCAAAGCAGATTGTGGAAGCCGCCCAACATTCGGCCGAGGCCGAACGTGAACGGGCCGTCCGCGAAATCAATGCCGCCAAGGGTGCTGCGATCAACGAACTGGCCCAGGCCTCGGTCAATCTGGCGGTCGACCTGGCGGGACAAATCACCCGCAAGGAACTCAGCGCGGCCGACCATGCCAGCTTGATCCAAGATTCGATCTCGAAACTGCCCAGCACGAACTAGGCGGTTTCCCCAACTAGGCAGTTGCCAGCAAGTTGGCGCTGCCATAACGACTTCCCTTTTGTCAGGACAACCTTCCGCACTATGTCTGGAAACGCTTCCGACAACTCGAAATTCGATCTCAGCCGGCAACGCATCGGCGCCGTTTATGCCAAGGCATTGTTGGCGTCCGCTGACCAGGCAGGAAAAACCGAGATCGTCCTCGAAGAGTTAGGCTCGCTGATTCATGATGTGATCCAGCAGCGGGAAGATCTTCGCCGCGTGATTTGCGGGTTCATCACGACCCACGAGCACCGCGTCGAACTTCTCGACAAGGCGTTCGGCGGAAAGATGACTCCAGTGCTGTTGACGTTCCTGAAGGTCGTCAGCCAGCACGAGCGGCAAGATTGTCTGGCTGAGATTTACGATGCTGCCGTTATGCTCAACAACGAGCGCCGCGGAGTCGTCGAAGTAACCGCAACCACGGCAACCGAATTGAGTCAGGATCAGTTCGATAGCCTGGTGGCCACCCTCAATACGAAGCTCGGACGCGAAGTCGTTTTGAAATCGGAAGTCGACCCTGACTTGATCGGCGGTCTGATCCTGCATGTCGGAGACACCGTCTTCGACGGCAGCATCGCGAATCGGCTCAAGCAGCTTCGGCAAAAAGCCCTCGAAACCACGGCTCAAGAGGCGAAGGCGTCGCTCGAGCGATTCACCAATTCAACGCAGAATTAAAAGCAGTAGACGGTAAGTTCCATGAAATTCAACGCGGACGAAATCGCTTCTGTCATTCAACAGGAAATCCAGCAGTTCGACACGCAAGTCGATGTGCGAGAAGTTGGACGTGTCCTGGAAGTGGGTGACGGTATCGCTCGGGTCTATGGCCTTTCCAGCATCATGGCTGGCGAAATGGTCGAGTTCCCCAACGGCACGATCGGGCTGGCCTTCAACTTGGAAGAGAACAGCGTCGGTGTGATCATTCTGGGCGACTACCTGACCATTAAGGAAGGTGACGAAGTCAAAGCCCTCGGCAAGCTGTTGTCGGTGCCGGTCGGAGACGCAGTGCTGGGCCGCGTAGTCGATCCGCTGGGTAACCCGCTGGACGGCATGGGCCCGATTCAATCGACCGAAACCCGCCCGGTCGAGTTCCTCGCTCCTGGCGTTTCGGAGCGCAAGCCGGTTCACGAGCCGATGCAAACCGGGATCAAGGCGGTCGACGCCATGACTCCAATCGGTCGCGGCCAGCGTCAGTTGATCATTGGCGACCGTAAAACGGGCAAGACCGCCATCGCCATCGACGCGATCATCAACCAGAAGAACACCGGCGTGAAATGCTTCTACGTCGCTGTCGGCCAGAAAGACTCGTCGGTGGCCGGTGTGGTTGAAGTGCTTCGCCGCAACGGAGCCATGGACTACACCACGGTGATCGTCGCCGGTGCCAGTACCCCGGCACCGCTGCAGTACGTCGCACCGTACGCCGGTACTGCGATGGCCGAATACTTCATGTTCAACGGCCAGGCCGCGTTGATCGTTTACGACGACTTGTCGAAACAGGCCGCCGCTTACCGCGAACTATCGCTGCTCATGCGACGTCCGCCAGGCCGCGAAGCTTACCCGGGTGACGTGTTCTACTGCCATAGTCGCCTCTTGGAACGTTCGTCCAAGCTGAGCGACGAACTGGGTGCCGGCTCGCTCACCTCGCTGCCGATTATTGAAACGCTCGAAGGTGAAGTCTCTGCTTACATTCCGACCAACGTGATTTCGATTACCGACGGTCAGATTTACCTGCAGCCTGACTTGTTCTTCGCAGGTATTCGCCCGGCGATGAACGTTGGTATTTCGGTTTCTCGCGTGGGTGGTAATGCCCAGATCAAAGCGATGAAGAAGGTTGCCGGTGGTCTGCGTCTCGACCTGGCATCGTTCCGCGAATTGGAAGCATTCGCTCAACTCGGTACCGAACTGGACGAAACGACCCAGCGTCGACTCGACCGCGGTTACCGCCTGGTCGAACTCTTGAAGCAAGGCCAGTACAAACCACTGGACGTCTACGAACAGATCCTCAGCGTTTACGCCGGTACGCGTGGTCACCTGGACAAGGTGCCGGTCGTTGACGTGCTACGCTGGGAAGCCGAATACCTCGAATTCTGCAAGGCGAAGTACCCGCAGATTCGAGAGAACCTGGAAGCGTCGAAAGACCTGACCGACGAAATCCGCGAGTTGATGGAAATGGCGATTGCCGAATTCCAGAAGCTGTTCGTTCCTTCGCAAACCGCCGAAGTTTAGTCGCCCAGCCGCGATCCTTATAGCCACCAATAACCATGGCCAATCCCAGAACCCTCGATAAACGCCGCAAGTCGGTTCGCAATATCAAGAAGATTACGCGAACCATGGAGCTGATCGCCACGGCCCGTTTCAAACAGGCCATGGATCGCGCTTCCGAGGCGACGGCGTTCACGCAGCGGATCACCCAATTGGTAAAAGATCTGACTGCTACCGAACTCGAGTTCGAGCATCCTTTGCTCACTAAACGCGAATCGAAGAAGAAAGCGGTCCTGCTTGTCTTGACCGCCAACCGAGGTCTGTGCGGCGGCTACAACGGTAACATTTGCCGCGCCGCGTTCCCCCGTCTGAAGCAATTGCAGAACGAATACGACGAAGTCGAACTGCGAATCTCAGGTAAGAAAGGGATCTCGATCTTCCGCGTCCAACGCCGATTGACAGCCGACAAAACGTACCTTCAGTTTGAAGACAAACCGAAGTTCGAAGACGTCGAGCCGGTGGCCATCGATCTCTTGGAAAGCTTCCAGGCTCACGAGATCGATCGGATGGACGTCGCCTACATGAAATTTGTTTCCAGTTCTCGCCAAGAGCCGATGCTCGAGACCCTCTTGCCGCTCAGCGGCCTGGAAGGTCTGGATGACGAAGACGACAACAAACCGGTTAATGCTCCCGGTTCGTTGTACGAGTTCGTCCCTTCGGCGGAAAGCATCCTGCAAGAGGTGGTGCCGATGAGTTTCAAAGTGAAGCTCTTCAAGTGCTTCCTCGACGCCGCGGTCTGCGAGCAGATCGCTCGGATGGTGGCCATGAAGGCAGCGACCGAGAACGCCAACGACCTGATCAAATACCTGTCGCGCGAATTCAACCGCGCACGACAAAGCCGTATTACGAACGAAATCATGGAAATCATCGGCGGCGTTGAAGCCCTGGCGAGTTCGTAACTCACAACATCAAATACTACACGCGATTAATCTCCGACTATCGAGACAAGAAATATGGCGACTGCGACCGAACAGAAAATCGGAAAAATCACCCAGGTCATCGGTTCGACCTTCGATGCCGAATTTCCCGAAGGCCAACTGCCCGACATCTACAACGCCGTCAAGATTCAAGGCGAGATGAAAGGGGTCAGCATCAAGTTGACTGGGGAAGTCCAACAGCATTTGGGCGGTAACCGCGTTCGCTGCGTGGCCCTGGGCAGTACCGACGGTCTGATCCGCGGCGTAGACTGCGTTGACCAAGGCAAGCCGATTTCGGTTCCAGTCGGTAAAGCGACCCTCAGCCGCGTTTTCAACGTGACCGGCGACCCGATCGACGGCCGCGGCCCGGTCGAAGCAGAAGCTTACATGCCCATTCACCGCTCCGCTCCGGCGGTCGAAGAGTTGTCGACTAGCACCGAGGTGTTCGAGACCGGTATTAAAGTGATCGACCTGCTTACGCCGTTTGTGCGTGGTGGTAAAGCGGGTCTGTTCGGTGGTGCCGGTCTGGGTAAGACCGTTATTCTCACCGAGTTGATCGCTCGTATCGCCAGTAGCCACGGTGGTTTCTCGGTCTTCGCAGGCGTGGGCGAACGTACGCGTGAAGGAACCGACCTCTGGCTCGAAATGCAGGAAACCGAGATCGGCGACACCGGTCGTAAAGTTATCGAACAAACCTGTATGGTGTTCGGTCAGATGAACGAGCCGCCAGGTGCTCGTCTGCGTGTTGCTTTGACCGCATTGACCATGGCCGAATATTTCCGCGATTCGACCGGTACCGATACACTGCTGTTCGTCGATAACATCTTCCGCTTCTCACAAGCGGGTTCCGAAGTATCCGCCCTGCTGGGTCGTATGCCTTCGGCCGTGGGTTACCAGCCGACCCTGGCAACCGAAATGGGTGCCCTGCAGGAACGAATCGCTTCGACCAAGAAGGGTGCTGTCACCTCGGTGCAAGCCGTTTACGTTCCGGCAGACGACCCGACCGACCCTGCCCCGGCTACGGCGTTCGGTCAGTTGGACGCGTTCATCTACCTGGAACGATCGATTTCAGAAAAGGGTATTTACCCGGCTGTCGATCCCTTGGCATCGTCCAGCCGAATCCTCGATCCGCAGTACGTCGGGGAACGTCACTACGCAATCGCTCGCCGCGTGCAGACCACGCTCCAGCGTTACCGCGAACTGCAAGACATCATCGCGATTCTCGGTATCGACGAATTGAGCGAATCGGATAAGATCATCGTGCATCGAGCCCGTCGTATCGAACGCTTCCTCTCGCAGCCGTTTCTCGTGGCGGAAGTCTTCACTGGCAAGAAGGGTGAAATCACCCCGCTGGAAGACACCATCCGCAGCTTTGAAGAAATCTGCGATGGCAAGTGGGACCACCTGCCGGAAGCGGCATTCATGTATGTCGGTGCGATCGAACAGGCCGAAGCGCAAGCCAAGAAGATGGCCGAGGAGAATAAGTAACCTGTGGCTGCCATTCATTGCTTAGTTGTCACGCCGGAACAGACGGTCCTGGACATGACCGCCAAATTCATCGCCGTCCCGATGTATGACGGTGAGATGGGTATCGGCGAAAACCATGCTCCCACGATCGGTCGTCTGGGCTATGGTGTTATGCGGATCGAGTCCGAAACCCGGTCCCAGGTGCTGTACGTTGATGGTGGATTCGTTCAGATCAACAACAACGAAGTCACCATCCTGACCGGCCGGGCAATTCCGCCGGAAGAGATCGACGTCGCCCAGGCCGAGGCCCAACTGGTCGAAGCGACCAAGTCGATCGCTCCGTCTGCTGAACTGGCCGAACTTAAGGCGCGCCAAATCGAACAGGCCCGCAACCAGGTTCGGATCGGCAAAAAGGCTGCCAAATAGCCATCTTTCAACGTGGCCTGATAGCATCCATCTACAGTCTCGATGCTATCAATTCGCATTCCCGGAGCGGCGATTCAGACCGCCCGGGGATTGTCTATCTTACCGAAACGCCACGGCTGGTAATTTGCGCCTGAAATCCGCGCCCCAGCTGACAATTCTGCGCGAAGTCCCTTTGCCTGGCGGTCGATCAATCAAAGAAAGTGGGGAGTGCGACCGCAGATCGCTTCCTGCGATCAATTGGAACGTGAAGGTATCGTCGGCATGGGTCAAGATTCAGGGCACAGGCAGGGTTCGGCCAAACAGCCAAACATTCGCCCGGAAAACAGGGCGTCCCTGTTTATCTCGCGTGGCATGTCAACACAGCGCGAGCGGCTGATCGAATCGCCCATGTTCATGATCGGATCGGGTCAGGAATGCGATTTGATCTTGGGAGATGAACAATTTCCTGAGTTGTATGCGTATATCCTGCAAGGCTCCGACGGTTTTCGAGTCCGCAGTCTGGCCACTGAGCCCGTGCTGACGGTCAACGGAGAAGATGCCTTTGTCGCGAAACTGGAAGATGGAGACCGGATCCGGTGCGGACCGTACGAATTCCGCTTCCACGACAAGATCGCTTCGCCGGTTCGACCAGCCGAAGCGAATGCACAGCAATTCCCATCCGTCGCCAAACATTGGATCGCAACGGATGGCCAGGCCCAGGACGGCATCGCGGCCAGTCGCCGGCTTCTTCGTGACATCCAGTTGCAAGTTCGCGGCACGAGCCAATCGACTCACGTACACCGCCGGTCGGCTTAAACCGGCATAACCCCGAATTTCGGAAGAGTAGGTTTGATGCAACCAATTGCCCCCATGCTCGGCAATGAACCGACGGCGCTGATGCCTTACGACGACGCGGTCCTCGAATCGCTTCGCCAGAGCCGCGCTGCGATCGAAACAGAAGACCAGCCATCGGTCGTCATTTCGGCCCGCTGCGATTTGCTGAAGGATGAATTGCGTCAGCTTTACCAGCAGCTTCTCAATAACAACTAGTTCGCGGTAACGAGTTCGCTGCGGCAAGTTGCTGTTTGCCTGAGGTCTCATTACGATCAGGGGTATGGATGAGCCTACCCCAGCCATGGCACCAAATTTCGGTCTGCAACGCATCTACGCATGGTGCCAGATCGTGCTGCCGTTTGTCGTGCTGGCGGTCTTCTTCTTCGGCAAAGCTTTTGCCAACAACGAGCAGTTCCTCTATCGAGACGCCGCTCACTTCTATTACCCGCTGTTCCATGAAGTAACCCGGCAATGGAAAGCAGGCGAGATCCCGCTCTGGTCCCCCTGGGATGGTATCGGACAGCCTTTGGCCGCCGACGCGACCCCAAGCGTCTTCTACCCTGGGAAGATACTTCTGCTTTTGCCGTGGGGATTCGGCTTTGGTATGCGGATGTATGTCGTCGGGCACCTGGCCTTGGCCTACGGAGGCATGTTCTGGGCGGCGCGGCGTTGGAATTGCAGCCGCGCCGCATCGATCCTGGCGGCGCTGACCTACGCGTTTTGCGGTCCGGTCCTTAGCTACCATGCGAATATCATCTTTCTGGTCGGCGCGGCATGGTTGCCGTTTGCGATGGTATGGGGCTGGAACTTGGCTCGCCGCCCTGCCCTGCCCGCTGGGCTCGGACTTTCCTTTAGCCTGGCCATGATGATCCTTGGCGGCGATGCCCAGTTGGCCTATCACACGATGCTGATGCTGACCCTGGCCGCCATTTTCTTTGTCCTTCCCTGGCGGCGGCTCCCCAGTTGGCAAACGTGGTTTGCCTGGCGAACGGTTCGTATCGGTGGGCTGATTGCCAGCGCCCTTTTCGCCGCCGGCCTGACCGCGATCCAGATTCTGCCAACCAGCCAATGGGTAGCACGCAGCGTTCGGGCAACGAGCGATCAGCCGCGCAGCGTTTACGAAGTTGCCCGATTTGCTGCCCAGGGAAAAGAGATCAATCTGCAGAATCTGCTCGGCAAACCAAAGCCCAATACACATGCCCGCCAGTGCTACGACTTCAGCATCGGACCTTGGAATTGGCCAGAAGTCTTGGTAGCGAACTTCAGCGGCCAGTTGTATCCCCGTAACGAGCGTTGGACCCGTGCGATTCCGGCCGAAGGTCGAATCTGGTTTTCTTCGTTGTTCATGGGTTCGCTCGTGATGCTTCTGGCGGCTGTTGCGGTCTGGAATGCATCCAAACGTTTCGACCGCTGGCTAGTAGCGGTCGGAGCATTCGCCGTCTTCGCCAGCCTGGGATTTTATGGCATCGGCTGGCTTTGGCACGAACTGGCTCATGACTATGGTTTCAAAACCCAAGGCATTCCGATCGGTTCACCGTTTGGCGGGTTGTACTGGCTGCTGAATATGGTGCTGCCTAAGTACGCCGGTTTTCGCTACCCGGCGAAGTGGTGGATCTTCTTTACGTTCACAGCCGCCTTTTTCTCTGGACGAGGACTCGATGTCATTCGTATCTCGAACCGATGGCTCTGGAGAATCATCGTTGCCATGGGCCTCGTTGCTGTGTTGGGCCTGGCAGTCCTTCTTCTCTCGTCTTCACTTAGTTCGCTTTTACCGAAGGTTGAAAACGATTCTCTGTTCGGGCCACTGCAGGCCTCCGCAGGTATCTCGCAAATGGCAATCGGACTGATCGTCGGTGCGGCAGCAGTCGTCATGGGCATGGCAGCCCTTCGACTCGCCCCTCGCTCGCTCGGTGTCACCATTGTTGTGCTTGTGACCATGATCGAATTGGCACTGGGAAACCGCTGGATCGCGCCATCCGCCAACGAGCGTTACTGGCATCCCAATCACGGCGTAGGAGGAATCGATTTTTCATACTTGCGTTTTTCCAATTTTGACGCCCACTACTTCAATGAAAACGCTTCATTCTATCCCGAGTCATTCAGCACAACGTCATCGGACGATCGCCTGATTGAAGGGATGAAGATCGACCGGCGCGTCGGATTTTCTCGTATGCACCTGCTCGGTCCTGAACGAGTCATTCCGTCCGTTACCAGTGTCCGTCCGCGTGACCGGCAGACGATATGGAGTTGGGATGTCCGCACCGCTAAACAGTTGGAAGGCGCCATCACCTCTGCACAAGAGTGGAGTTGGCCAGCCGCATTGTGGAAGAGCGACGTTGCATGGCACGAGCCAATCGACGAGTCCACGCCAACCGAGGTAGAAAGAGGGACCAGCGAGATTCTCAAGCCAATGCAAGCGGTCACAAAGGCTCCCCGATCTCTGATTCCGATCGAATCTGGAATACGCTTACCATCCAAGTACCATCGTGCCTTCTCGACCGATCCAACGCCCTACGCCCCGTTGACCCTGGAAGCGAAACCTGCCGATCGCATTCAACTTCCGTCGGCACCTCCCAAAAGTTTTGTCTTCGGCAAATACGTTCGACCGCGTTCCGGTCAGATCGAAATGGACCTGGTAGGCTGCCAACCAGGCTGGGTCGTCTTTCGCGAATACTTCGACGACGGCTGGCAGTGCGACATCTTCGACAAGGCAGGCCAGAAACGAAGCGGCGTACCGATCTATCGAGCCAACCGAATCATGATGGCAGTCCCGATCCACGCAGGCGATACGAAGGTCGTACTGACCTATTGGCCCAGATCGTTTGTGATCGGGGCGATCACCTCAAGTGTAAGCTTCGTCGTGCTCTTGGGACTCGTTGGATACGTTTCCATCCGCAATCCCCAAAGGGGCGACCGAAAATGCTAGATCTGGAAATTGATCACGTCTTCGACCTGGCCGACTGCTTCCGAGCGTAATCTCAGGCGAGGCTTTTCCAACAGGACCGTTGTGTTGGGGTCAACACTTTTGGTCAGCCAGACGCTGGAACCGATCACGCTGTGATTGCCGACCACGGTACGGCCTCCCAGCACGGTGGCGTTGGCGTAGATCACCACGTGGTCTTCGATCGTTGGATGGCGTTTCATGCCGCGGACCAGGTTGCCTTCGTTGTCGGTATCGAACGACAACGCACCGAGCGTCACACCTTGGTACAACTTCACATGCTTGCCGATTTCACAAGTCTGCCCGATCACCACGCCGGTGCCGTGATCGATGAAGAAGTAACTGCCGATCGTCGCCCCAGGGTGGATATCAATGCCGGTTTGCTTGTGGGCCCACTCGGTCATGATGCGCGGGATGAACGGAACCCCGAGACGGTACAGCGTGTTGGCCACGCGGTAAACGGTAATCGCTTCCAGACCGGGGTAGCAGAAGATCACTTCATCCAGGTTGGTGCAGGCCGGGTCGCCATCGAAGGCGGCTTGTACATCGGTGGCCAGAATCTCGCGCAGCTCTGGGATTCGATTCAGAAACTCGATCGCCATGGCCTGGCCTTTGGCGTCGTAGTCAGTCTCTTCGGTCGGATCGCAGGGATCGCTAGCCTTGCCATTGACCCGCTCGTCGTGCCGCAAGGCCCGAGCAATCTGGTTGGTCATCTTATCGTGCAGGCCATCAATGAGATCACCGACGTGATAGGTGATGTTCCCCATGTGCAGGCCTTCGCGGCGCTGGTAACCAGGATAGATGATCTCTTTGAGGTCCTCGATGATTTCGATGACGACGTCGTGGTTGGGCAGCGGGCAATGACCGAGGTGGTTGATCTTGCCGATCTTCTGGTAGGTACTGACGATACGGTCGGTCAGCGTTGGAAGATCTTCTTTCAAGCGGGCATCGGATGCCATGGCGATTGTCCTTTGGTGTTTGAACCGTTCAGAGAGAGTTGTTACTGGTCAAAAACGTGTCTGATCGCCCGAGCTAGCGTCGGGGTAAAGTTGCTGTTAGCAGCAACAACAGAGACAGGTTCGACAGTAAGCAGTCGCCAGCAGATACATGGAGCGGTTCAAGGTTGCCGGTTGCATGGACTTTTCCACAGGGTTATTGGGGTTTTGGATGCCCGGCCAGATGTTTGGTCACCAATGTTTTCGTCGTCAGAGACGGTAAAAATGAACCCGAACGGGGCAATCAATACAAAAGCCCTCGCTTTCGTATTTTCGCAAACGAAAAAGCGAGGGCAACTAGGGTACATGAGCGAACCCAAGGTCGCACATGGATGTAAGGTGTGAGGAGTGACGCGAAGCGGAACGTATCGCACCATCTTTACCGCAATGATGCCATATATGGTGCGATTCGCTTCGCTGCTCGCACCCTACATAACGGGGGGCGAGCTCGCGATTTTCCCATCCAGAAGGATCTTTACGCAGTCTCTTCCTCCTCTTCGACGTGCAGCCGATGCTTGTCTTGCAGGTGAGCAGGTATCGGAGCGTAGTGCGAGAAGCTGATGCTGTAGCTTCCCTGACCGCCGGTGATGCTCGATAGCGATCGGGCATAGGAACCAGTTTCGGCCAGCGGAGTGACACAAAGCACCGTCTGCATGTTCGGGCCAGCTTCCTGGGTGCCAGAAATCTGACCACGCCGCGTCGCCATGTCGCTGTAGACATCGCCGACACAGTCAACCGGAACGGTCACATGCATCTCGACCATCGGTTCCAGGAGCTGCGGTCCCGCCTTCTTGCATACTTCGCGCAGGGCAGCCGATGCGGCGATCCGGAAAGCGGTTTCCGAACTATCGACCGGATGATGCTTGCCGTAATGCACTTCGACACAAAGATCCTGCATCGGGTAGCCGGCGAGCACTCCTTTGTGAACGCGATCGAGCAAACCTTTTTCGACCGCCGGCATGTAGTTGCCAGGGATCGAAGCCCCCACGATCGAATCAACCCACAGGAAGTTCATCGCCTCGAAGTAGTGGACATGCTTCATGCTTGGGAAGTTTTCCTTCGTCGCGAACGTGGCAATGTCGGTACCGCGCGGCAAGGGCTGAATGCGAATATGCACTTCGCCGAATTGTCCGCGGCCGCCGGATTGCTTCTTGTGACGATAAGAACCTTCCGCTGGATAGGTGATCGACTCGCGGAATGGAATTCGCGGTTCGTACGTTTCAATCTCCAGGTTATCACGGCGAGCCAGCTTTTCCTGGATGAGCGTCAGGTGCAACTCGCTCATGCCGCGGAGGACCAGTTCCTGGGTCTCTTCGTCATGCTCGATCAAGATCGTCGGATCTTCTTCGACCAGCTTATGCAGCGCGGCACTCAGCTTGGCCTCGTCGTTGCGGCTCTTAGGCCTGATTGCCACACCAACCATCGGCTGCGGGAAATCGATCTTGGGCAGTTCGAGTTCCCCTTCGTTGGTGCCCGTATGAAGCTGATCGATCTTGGCCACGGCAACGATATCACCCGGCTTAGCCTCGTCGATCGGTTCCAACTGGTTGGCCTGAACGTCGAGCAGTTGACCAATCCGGACTCCTTTGCGACCGTTGTTACCGGGCAGCGTCATATCTTTGCGGAGCGTGCCGTTGTACACACGGATGTAGCTTAGCTTTTGCACGAAAGGATCGATCCGCGTTTGAAAGACCTGGGCGGCGAGCGGACCATCGGGATCCCCTTCCAGTTCGATCTCCGCGCCATCTTCGCTGGTTGCCTTGCGATGGATCATCGAAGGGGCGAGCGAGCAAAGTGCCATCGCGTCGAGAAGTTCCGAAATGCCGACCGCCTTCTTGATGCTGCAGCAGACAACGGGAATCAGCGTGCCTGAGGCGACCGCCTTGGGAATCAATGCTTTCAAATCATCGTTGGTCGGCACTTCGCCTTCGAAGTAACGTTCCATCCAGGCTTCGTCCGCTTCGATGGTCGCTTCGACGAGCGATTCTTTGTAGATGGCCGGGTCGATCGGGGCCTGGCTGGTATCCGCTTTTTCGTCGAAGATATCAATCAGCCCGACAATCGCTCCATCACTCAGTTTCGGGAAGTTAATCGGCACGCAGGCCTGGCCGAACGTGTCGCGAATGTTTTGCATCAGGGCGGCGAAGTCGAGATGCTCGGTGTCGATTTTGTTGACCACGATCATCCGGCCGATGCCTGCTTTTTCTGCCTCGTGGAAGACACGCCGCGTGTTGACGGCGATACCGGCGTGGGCGTCAATCACAATCATCGCCGTGTCCGCGCCACGCATGGCCGCGATCGTATGGCCGATGAAATCAGGATAGCCAGGGGCATCGATTACGTTGAACCTCAGCCCCTGATGCTGAAAATGGGCGAGAGTCGCCTCGATAGAAAGGTGATGAGCCTTCTCCTCCGGCTCGAAGTCACAAATGCTGGTACCGTTGTCGACACTGTGCATTCCGTCCACAGTGTGCGTAGTCTCGAGGAGGCGGTCGATAAGGCTCGTCTTCCCGGTCGAACCGTGACCGCACAAAACAATATCGCGGACGGTCTCTGAAACACTAGTCGCCATAATGATCTCCTTCCGTGTCTGAGGAAACACAAGATGAGGATGTTTTCCCGCAGGGAGTTCCACGGGAACCTCTTCTCCGTGGGGTGTGCTTTATGGCATCTGAAAGTCGGGCTTTCAGTGTCGAATTTTTGTGTTCAGGTCGGGGTCAATTGGCTCCGAGATGAAAAGGGATAATCTAGTTCACCCTTGCATTATACCGAGATAAGGGTGCCCAGGGATACTTTCGGGAAAAAGTTGTCGGATTCGACGTACCGTCTATGTAGTCATTCAATTCTTTTGCCTGAAAAACCATTACGTGGTGTTGCTTGGCACTTAGCGGTGTGAAAATGATCAGATAGTCTTTCGGGGCCGACAACCAATTGGTGATCTGCCAGAAACTTTATTTGCAATCGCAGGTTGCCGACCGATTTGCTGGCCGAGAAGCTGAACTTGGCCGCACAAGGTCGTGGGACTAATCGCCTGGAGAGAACGGACGTCTCGTCGAGCGCAGAATGCTTCAGCGACGCGAAACGAGCGTGACCTCGAGGTCGCCCAGCATGAGGGCAACCCACAGCGAAACAGGGCCGTTAACTATGAAAATGATGAGCCCGTCGACAACCGGACTGAAAATCCCAGGTTTGAAAAGAGGCCCCAACATCAATCCGAACGCACAATCAAGCGCGAAAATATTTGGGATTGCCAAAGCCATGGCAAGGGCAACGCGATCGTAGACAAAATGGACGTCTCCACCTTTTACACAGCATGGCCACCAAGGACGCTGAATGAGCGAAGCAAACAGCGGGATATAAAAAAACGCCAAGACTGCCGAGAGGCCGCCAATCACCTTGGACCAATCGGAAGCATCGCTTGGTGACAATCCGATGCGTTCCAAAATGACGTTGGCCAAACCGGAATTCAATCCGGCGACGCAACTCAGCCAGAACATCAATCCGAAGCAACCTGCGTGAGACATCATGATGCATCACTCCACCAAACGACAGGTACCAAGTCTGGCCAGATGGGACCGATGTATTTTGCCAGATTTATGCCACCTAATTTCCGTCGGCGTCGATACCTTGGAAGTTGTATTGCATGTGGCCGTTCTACCCATATAAGTCAGAAACGCACCCACCACGATCGTGATCATCCCGTACCGATCAAACTATAGCCGCTCGAAGTCACTCGTTGCAAACGCGTTTGTGGAATCTGATGTGGTTACGTGGCCGTAAACCAATGGGGCTGAATTGCCATCTAACATTTCGTCATGCTCGTCGGCAGAAATCATGATCGAGCGAAACGAAGAGTCACCCAGGTCATTCCACGACTCGCCCAAAGTTTGCTCTTTCTCGCTAGGCACGTTGTACACATCATTACTGACGACGACTTCGACCGGGCGACCTTGAATCAAATCGGGCATACGATGTCGAAGATGGCAACGACAACCATCGTCATGTCGAGACTAAAACGAAATCGCCAGCTACGCTTTGCTGGTGGAGTCGGCATCGGTGAATCGTTGCCAGGCATGAAATAGAGTCAACTCACACAGCAGCCGCTTGAACAGCATCCTTCACGGTCAATCGCCCTTCATAGAGCGAACGCCCGACGATCGCTCCATCGAGCCCGGCGACGGCCAGGTTTTTCACATCTTCGACCGAAGTCACCCCGCCTGAAGCGACCACCGGCAGTTTGACGGCCTGTTTCATGGCCTGCATTGCTTCGACATTCGGCCCGGCCAGCATCCCGTCGGTGGCGATGTCGGTGTAGATGATCGCGGCGATCGGCAGATGTTCGTACGTTTTGGCCAGGTCGATCGCCGAAGTGCTGCTCACTTCCAGCCAGCCATCGGTTGCGACCATTCCCTCTTTCGCATCGATCCCCAGAACCAGCTTGCCGGGGAACTTCTCGCACATTTCGGCAAACCAATCAGGCTCGCGCAGTGCCTTGGTACCGATCACCAGCCGAGTAAGACCCAACTCGAGAAGCTGACTGATCGTTTCTTCGCTGCGGATTCCGCCGCCAACTTCGCAGGGAATATCAACCGCCGCGACGATCGCTGAGATTGCCTCGCGATTCTTCAGGCTGCCATCTTTGGCCCCGTCCAGATCGACCAGGTGCAAACAGTCGGCTCCTTCGGCAACCCAACGTTTAGCCATCTCGGCTGGGTCGTCGCCATAGACCGTTTCGCGGTTGTAGTCGCCTTGCTGAAGACGAACGCACTTGCCGCCGAGAAGGTCGATCGCGGGCCAAATCTGCATGGTCAGGGTCCTTTCGCCGCCGAGTCGGTTCAACCCTCAGCGTGTTGGCAATATCTCAAATGAATAAAGAAGGGGCAACCAAATTGGCCGCCAGGGAAGAATTCCGTGGATGATGTCTCAGGTGAGTTCAGCAAAGTTCTTCAGCACCTTCAGCCCCGCCTCTTGGCTCTTTTCGGGGTGAAACTGCGTGGCGAAGAGATTGTCTTTCCAGATCGCGGCACAAAACGGTCCGCCATAGTCGGCCTGAATGGCAACGATGTCGGGATCTTTGGGCACGACATAGTACGAATGGACAAAGTAGAAATGGGTCCCTTCGTCGATCCCTTCAAAGATGGGGGGCCTTTTGAGGAACTTGGCCTGATTCCAGCCCATGTGCGGCACTTTGAAACCGTGCGGCAGGTCGAACTTGACCACCTCGCCGGGGAAAATCCCCAGGCCTTCGTGCTCGCCCCCTTCGTAGCTGACGTCGAACAGCATCTGCAGACCGAGGCAAATGCCCAGAAACGGCGTGCCGGCGTCGATTTGGTCTTTGATCGGCCCGACCAGGTCTCGGCGGCGTAGCTCGTCAACCGCGTCGCCACAAGCCCCGACGCCAGGCAAAACCACTTTGCTGGCCGCGGCGATTTCGCCTGGATCGCTCGAAATATGAGCCTCGTGCCCAGTCCTCTCGAAGGCTTTCTGGACACTGCGGAGGTTACCCATCTGGTAATCGACGATCGTTATCATCAGGCAAACAAGTTCAAAAGACGCTGGAAGATCGAACCGACCGCGTGGAAGGGAAAACAACATCCCCTCGGCGGACACCAACCCCAGGCGAAAGTTCGCCCTGGTGCACTTATTGTAATTCGAAACGAAACGGTTCGTCAGACCGGGAATTAAGGGTTCCTAGCCTCGAAGAGGAGGCATGGAATAGCCAGGGGCGCAAGCCCCTGGTCGTTGTTCCCGTAAAAGATTTAGCCCCAACGGGGCTAAGAGAATGTAATTCCGGGAGATCTAGTCGCTCGATTCCGGATAGATGACCAGGTCGATGCGGCGATTGCGCTGCTGGCCGGCGGGGGTCGCGTTCGAGACGATCGGGTGATTGGCTCCATGCCCGACGACGACCAACCGCGTTGGATTCATTCCGTAACGGGTCGTCAACTGATCGAAGATCGACTGGGCCATGCTGGCCGAAAGCTGGTGGCTGGAGGTATAAGGGGGGCGAACCGGCTGGTTGTCGGTATGACCTTCAACGCCGATTTTGTTTTGGGGAAAATCTCGCTGCAGCGTTCCAACGACCTGAGACAGGACGTTGTCGGCCCCTGGGACCAGCGTGTTGGTGCCTGACTGGAACAGCATATCGGCGGGGACCTCGATCCGGATCACATCGCCATCTTGCCGGGCATTCACGCCGGCGATTTGAATCTTGCTGAGATCGGCCGTTAGGCTGTTGTTCGGCCGAATGACCGCTCCGCCGCGGTACTGCGTCGACGCCATCAGCGTTTGGACCTTTTGCTCTTTTTCTTTGGCCAGGGCCTGAGATTGGGCCAGCTGGCTGGTTGTGTCGGTCAATTGTCGGCGAAGCAGGCCTAGCTCGTCCTGCAAGATCTTCGACTGCTGCTGGGCCTGGGCTAGCTGCGAATGCAGATCCTGGTTCGATGCATCGAGCCCCGAAGCACGCCGTTCGAATTCGGCGATCTGGGCTTGAGTCTGCTGCTGCGCAAGAACCTGTTGCTGACGCCAGGCTGCATTCTGATTACAGCCCAGAGCGGCAACTGCTAGCAAAACCAATGTCAGACAGCTTAGACGGAACATGGCATGTCGGCAAAAGGCCAGGGAAACTTGAGGCAAAATCGGAGAATCGAGGCGGGATATTAGCACCCCCTCCGATCAGCGACAAGGCCGATTTGCCAGCTCTCCTGGAGCGAAAGTATTGCCCAGGTCAAGAGATTCGATCTTCCGGCGGAAGCTGCTGGCGGGGTCTTCCACTGGAGGAAGCCAATCGTGCTGCGGGTACTCGCCATAATACCGCTTGATGAAATGCCGCCCGGCAAGATGCTCGCAGTGCGGCTGCCAGCCGACGCGTTGCATCACGCGATTGCTAATCCGTTCGTTCGACAGTTCGCAAACGGCCGCGTTGGCCCGGCGAACCTCGGCGATCCAGTCCAAGACTTCCACGCTACGGCGAAGCGTTTTCCAGGTCGTCTGGCAGGTCGATTCAACGTAGGCCAGCGTCAGAAAGCCTGGAGCCGTGATCGGAAAGTTGTAATACAAGCGGCAATGGTCCCCTCCCCTGGCATGTTTCCACCGGCCGAGCGTTTCAATCTCGACCCGGGAAATCAACTTCGGCCAGGGACGAAACGACAGCGAACGAAACGAGCCTGCTTCGACCTGGATGATTCCGTACCTTCGGCCACGGACCAGGTTTTGAGCGGCGTTTAGATTGTCGATCGTTTCAAACCACAACATGTTTGCGTTCCCTTCGAGCAAGGATAGCTCACGATTTGTGGCCTGGTGGGAGGGATCTAGCTCTCATCCCGATAGATAAACGTGTACTTGATCCAGCCCCAGGTCACCAGCATCAGCCCCAGCACGACTGGCAAAGCCAGGAAGATGGCCGGCAGCCACGGCCCCAGTTGCAGCAGAGGGCCATATTGCTGCCAAATGCGGGCCCAGAAGATCATCGTCAGCAGCGTGCCGATGCATAGGTACGGACCGTAGGCCAGGTAGGCATCGCCGGTTAGCAGGTAGTTGATCACCGCAAACACGCAGGCAATGAACGGTGCCAGGAAGAAGATCACCATCACTGGCTGCCAGCCGATGTAAGCGCCGATCATGCACATCAGGGTAACATCGCCGAAGCCCATCGCTTCTTGCCCCATCGCCAGGCTGGCGAAGAACCGCACCAGCCAAATCAAAAGGCCGGCGAAGGCCATCCCCAACAGCGCCGTGAAGACCGCCTGCCAAACGGCCGTCCCCCCCAGGAAATAAGCCGCGGTGACAAACGCCAACACCACCGCAAGCAGGCCCAGGTATTGCACGTTGAGCGAGTAACGATAGAAGCTTGCCACGAAGTAGCGGAAGAACTTACGCACTCCCCCTTTCAACCAGATCAACTTCGGGCAAATCGCAAACCACCAAGCGAAGCTGACGAACAATCCCACCGCCAAGGCCGCCCCACTCTGAAATGATTCCGGCCATGATTCGAGAATCGCAGCGTTCAGCGGAATCATCGGGACTTCTTCCCCAGGACCAGCGAGCGCGAAAAACGGATGCCCATCCGGGATAGGCAATCCGACAAACGGCAGTAACCCGCAAAGCAAGAGTGCCAGCACGAACCCAGGCACCGTGACCAAGTCCGGAATCGTACGGGAATCAAAGTCGATGAACGTGGCAATCACCATCAGGCAAACCAGAACCATGTGCTGGAGATAGATCGAATGCAGCGCGGCCTCGCTCGGCACGACATTGATTGCCAACGGCAGCAAATTGCCAGCGATCACAAACTGGTAATACCACGCAAAGAAGAATCCACAGCCCAGTTCGACCAAGAAGGGCTGCACCCAGTGGGCAGTGCCATGCAGCTTGCTTTCGCGGGCCAATCCCAACCAGCCGAAGACTGGGACTTTATCGAAGAGACTCCGCGGCGGAGCCTCCGGCAATGGTTTGGTCCAGGGATCATAGAACTTCGGAACCCAGGTCCAACGATAGATGGCCCGGTTCAATTGCCCCCCCACGATCGCACCCACAACAAACAGCACGATCAGCCGGGCCGACAGCGGAACTGCCAGCCAAAGTGAAACCAGGTGAGCCCACCAATCCACGTTACTGTTCTTTCTGCGTTAACGACGACGGAAGCTGTGCGAGGATTGACTGGACCACCTCCTCGGGCGATTTCCCCTCGGTATCGATGGTGATGTTGGCAGATTCACGGTACAGGGGCAAGCGGGCCGTCAGAACTTCTTCAATCTCGTGGAGCGTCGGCTTACCGGTCAAACTCGGCCGGCGCGTTTGGGTCTGATCGTCCCTGGCCAGCCGCCGCGCTATCTCCGTAGCAGATGCGGTCAGCCAGACCGTAAAACAGCGTTCGGCGATTCGCTGTCGATTTTCCGCACGAAGGATAACTCCGCCACCAAGCGAAAGAATTTGACCGCTGGCTTCGGTTAATTTCACCAGAGCTTGGCTTTCCCGATCACGGAAACCGGTCTCCCCTTCTGCGGCAAAGATCTCCGCGATCGATCGGCCCGCTTGTTGTTCGACCCAAATATCAGCATCGATCATCGGCCAAGCAAGCCGCTCGGCCAACAGCCTGCCAGCGTGCGACTTGCCGGTTCCACGGTAGCCGATCAGTGCCAGATTCATGCCGTTGCCGTTCAACTGGTCCGCACCGCCCCGGTCAATTGCTTCAGCGTGCTGCGCATCAGTTCCCGAGAGGTTTCAACCCCCGTGAAATATTTGAACTGCAGGGCTGCCTGGCGGACGAACATCTCGACCCCGGTCACAACCTTGGCACCGACCTGGCGGGCCTCTTTGATCAGCAGCGTTTGCTCCGGGTTATAGACCGTGTCGAAGACAACCATCTTCGGTTTGATCCAGCGTTTCTCGAAGGGCGATTCATTGACGTTGGGATGCATGCCAACCGGGGTGCCGTTGATCAGAATATCAGGCTGCACCGAACCGCGGTCTTCCCAGTGGATAGGTCGGCATTTGAATTGAATCGCCAGTTCCTCGGCGTTTTCGAGCGTTCGGCTCGAAATCACGACCGAAGCCTTCCGTTGAATCAGCGCCCACACCAATCCGCGAGCGACCCCGCCGCTGCCAAGCATCAAGACCCGCATCCCTTCGAGAGACTCTCCGCGGCGTTCAGGTGGAAGGATCGTGTCCAGGCTTTCCATCGCCGATTGGCAGTCAGTGTTGTAGCCATAGGGGCCTCCTTCACCGAACACAAGCGTGTTGGTCGCACCGACCCCTTGGACCGCCTCGTCAGCCACTTTGACGAACTTGGCTGCGGCTTCTTTATGTGGAATGGTGACGCTCAGGCCTTTCACTCCGAGTTGCGGGCAAACCTCGTTCAAAAAGATTCCGAGATGTTCGCGTGGGACCCGAAAGGGAAGGTAACGACGGTCCATGCCCTGGGCGATGAAGGCTGCATTGTGCAAATGGGGGCTCAGACTATGACCGATCGGGTCAGCCACCACGCCGAACAGTTCAGTATCGTCGGTGATCTCTTCGTAGCGATAGACATCGATCATCTGGCGAAAGCCAATCTGACCAGGGGCCAGCGTTCGCTCGTTGCTGCTGGTGGCGTAGGTGAATGGGCAACCGAAACGACCGCCCAGAATCCGCGAAGGCATGCCCATGTCGCCCATGCAGAGACCGATCGTCGGAATCTCGCTGTTACGGGCCAGTTCCAGGATGCGAACGTTGTCCTGCGGCGAGTTGGCCATCGTCGCGATCTTGATGATATCGGGATCGCACCGCTGCATGCGGTAGTGCAAACCTTCCAGGTCCATCGGCGTTTCACGAAAGTTGTGGTAGCTGATGACGCGTTTGGTTTTGCCATAACGAGGAATCGACGTGGCGATATCTTCTTCCAGGTCGATGTAGTCGGCTCCTTCGGCGATCGCACTTCGCAGGACCATCTGCCGCTCTTGCTCGTCGCCGTTGTAGCGGCCGCCGTCACGTTCGCGGCGGTAGGTCACGACGACTGGACCGGGGCGGTTCTCCAGCAAGCGGCGCAGCTTGATCGTGCCGTTGATGTAATCCAACCGCAATTCGCACAGCTTGGCACCTTGTTCAACCAGGAACTTGTGCTCGGCGATGATATGTTTGTGTCGGCCGCGGCCGATACTGACGCAGATCATGGGCTCTTCTCGAGGTCGCCTGCCGTGATGGGCAATTAGGAGTGTTATAAAATTGGGGCATGTCACCGAGGCCAGGCTAAACCAACTATTTTACGTACGCTGGAATCTCCGGTCGAGTTCCTCTTTGGTAAAGACCAGGGCCGTAGGCCGCCCGTGGGGACAGTGGTGGGCGTCCTGGCATAAATGACGCAGCTCCAACAGAGCGTCGATTTCCTCGCTCGACAGGCGATCCCCCGCTTTGACGGCCGCTTTGCACGACATCATGTGGAGCAATTCGTCCAGCAAATCCCTTTTTTCAAGGTTTTTGCCCTCGGTCATCAGTTGGTCGACCACTTCGCGGACGATTTCGACCGGTTTCCGGCGTCCCAGGATGGCTGGGTAGCTCCGAATGAGGACCGTATCGCCCCCAAATGCTTCGATCTCGATCCCAATCTGGGCCAGCGTCTCGATCGAGGCCTCGACGGCGGCGAATTCCTGGGCCGAAAGATTCAGCGTCTCCGGGACCAACATCCGCTGGACTTCCAATCGCCGCGCCAGGGCTTTCTCGCGGAGTTCTTCGTATAGAATCCGTTCGTGCAGCGCGTGCTGGTCGATCACCGCCATCCCTTCTTCGGTTTCGGCGATCAGATATCGATTGTGCAATTGGATGGCCCGCTGCTGCGATCCGACCCCGCCACCACGGCTTTCGGTCTCTTCAATTGGTACTTCGCCGTTTTCCTCTTCCCGCAAATGAGCCGGCGTGACGCCACTGGGGATTGGCGGAAGCGGCAGCGTGCCGGCTCCGACTTCCGAGCGATTGAACGGTGTTAGCTGCAGCGGCGAACGTCGCTCGCTGCGGAAGTCGAGGTCGAAGTCAGTTTGCCGTGGTTGGCCAGACGCCGAATTGCCCTCCACATCGACGGCACCCTTGGCCCACGCCACCAGTTCCTCCCGCAGTGCCTCGGCCGATTGCATATCGCCGTTTTCAGTGGGGGCCGCATCGCCAGCCGGGCGATAGGTCGCGTCGAGATTCGAAGTCAGAAACTTCGTTCGCAGCGTCCCCAGCAGCTGACTATAGATCCGGCCGCTATCTTGAAAACGGACTTCCAGCTTTGTCGGATGAACGTTTACGTCAACCATCTCAGGCGGCATGTTCATTTGCAGGAAGGCCATCGGATAACGCCCGTGCAAAAGCAATCCGCGATACGCTTCCCCCAGGGCATGCTGCAAGGCCCGGTCTTTGATGAAGCGGCCATTGAGAAACAGGTACTGCATCCGGTTGTTGCTGCGGCTGAAACGAGGATTACCAACGTATCCCCGCAAGGTGACCTGTTCGTTCTGGCTTTCGACCTCAATCAGTTGATCCGCGATTTCCGCCCCGAAGAATACATGCACGCGTTGTCGAAGATCATTACTGGGAGGCAGATCGTGAACCACACGCGTGCCATGCTTCAACGTGAAGTGCACATGCGGATGTGCCAGCGCGATCCGCGTGAACGCTTCGCTGATGTGCCCGAACTCGGTTTGCGTGGTCTTCAAAAACTTCTTGCGAACCGGCGTGTTGTAGAACAGATTGCGGATCTCGATGATTGTCCCAGGAGGACAACCGCACGGCTGTGCTTCCTGCACGGTACCGCCATGGACCAGCATTTCGCTGCCACAATCTTGATCGTGCGGGCGACTACGAAGCAGGAAGTGACTGACTTCCGAGATCGACGCGAGCGCTTCTCCGCGAAACCCCAGAGTGCAGACATGAAACAAGTCATCGGCATTGCCGATCTTGCTGGTGGCGTGCGAAGCGATCGAGAGCGGCATATCTTCCGGCGCGATCCCGCAGCCATCGTCGGCGATTCGGATCAGTTCGGCCCCGCCATGCTCGATAACGACATCAATCCGCGTGGCACCGGCATCGAGCGAGTTTTCCATCAACTCTTTCACGGCGCTCGCTGGCCGCTCGATCACCTCGCCGGCAGCGATTTTGTTCACGACGCTTGCAGATAACTGTTGGATTCTCGGCATCCGCTGCCTACTCCCTTGGTTCGATAAGACGCGTTCAGTCGCCGCGTAGTCCGTAATCTTTGATCTTGCGATAGAGGGTCCGTTCGCCAATGCCCAGCATTTTGGCCGTTTCTTCCCGATTGCCGCCGGTCGACTTGAGCGTTTCGCCGATCAGCCATTTCTCGACATCACTGATCGATTGCCCCACCATGCTTGGCATCTGGCCGTCGGCATGCACGGCCGGCTTGGGTTCGGTTGGCGGAACAAGGTCGTCCCCATCTTGAATCAGTTCCGGCGGCAGGTCATCCAAACCGATCGTCCCATCCAGATCGAGCACGACCATGCTTTCGGCAAAGTTCTTCAGTTGCCGCACGTTGCCAGGCCAGTCGTATTCCAGGCAACGCTGAAATACGGTGCGATCGATCCCGCGGACCTTCTTATCGTGCTTCTTCGAGAACACTTTCAGGAAGTGATCGAATAGCGGCAGGATGTCGTCGGGACGTTCCCGTAGCGGGGGCAGCAACACCGTCACGATGCGTAGCCGGTGGTAAAGGTCGGCCCGGAACGTCCCCGCCGCGATCGCCGCTTCCAGATCGCAATTGGTTGCCGACAACAGCCGCACGTTGATCTTGATCGGCTTGTTCTCACCCACCCGAGTAATCTCGCCCGATTCCAGCACCCGCAGTAGCTTGACCTGGGTTGCCATCGGCATGTCGCCGATTTCATCCAGAAACAGGGTGCCGCCGTTGGCATATTCCAGCCGGCCGATCCGCTCGCTGGCGGCGTCGGTGTAGGCGCCTTTGGCGTGGCCGAACAGTTCGCTTTCCAGCAGATGCTCGCTGAGTTCGGCGCAGTTCAGCGGAACGAACGGTTTCTTTTTGCGGGGACTGTTTTGATGGATGGCCTGGGCAACAACTTCTTTACCAGTTCCCGTTTCGCCCAGGATCAGCACGCTGGCATCGGTCGGGGCGATGCGTTGCAAACGCTGGACGACCTGCCGCATCTTGTTGCTGGAATAGATCAGGCCCTCGAAGCCAAACTTTTCGTCCAACCGCCGCATCAATTCCGAGTTTTGCCGCTTGAGTTGGATTGTCTCGGCCGCTTTGAGCGCGGCGGCTCGGAGCTTATCCGGCGTGAGAGGCTTTTCCAGGAAGTTGAGCGCCGCGTTCTGCATTGCTTCGACAGCGATCGACACGGTCGCGTGCCCGGTCACCACGATCACCTCGCAGTTAGGCCGCGTCTCTTTGGCCAGTTGCAAGATGCCCATGCCGTCGATCTCGTTCATCACCAGGTCGGTAATGACAATCTCGAACGGCTCGGACTGGATCTTTTCGGCTCCCTCGGGGCCGCTGGTCGCCACGGTGCAGACAAACCCGATCCGCTCCAGGCTTTCGGCCATGGTCATGGCGTGGGCCTTGTCGTTATCGACCACCAGAACCCGAAACTGGTCAGGCTGAATCTCAGTGGTATCGGTTTGCATTTCTTCTGGCGGCATACTGGTCATGCTCAATATGGTACCGAAGATAGGGAAAATCCTCTAGAACCATCCCACCTGGCAAAGGCCCCAAACCAACCCTTCGTAGGCTACGAATCGGTCGACTCGGGGGTCGCAGGCTCGACGGAGCGGCCAATTCGCTTCGGCAGAGGGAACTCGAGCGTAAACTGGGTGCCATGCCCCAGTTCGCTTTGCACGTCGATCGTGGCGTGGTGGGCTTCGATGATCTTTTTCGCCAGCGGCAGGCCCAAACCGCTGCCTCCTTCCTTGGTCGAATAGAACGGATCGAACATCCGAATCGCCGTCGTATCGCTCATCCCGCAGCCGGTATCGACCAGCCGCAGCAGGACGCCGCTACGAAACTCCCGGGTCTGCACCATCAACGAACCCCCGTCCGGCATTGCCTGGATCGCGTTGACGACCAGGTTTAAAAGGGCCGAATAAAGCAGTTCGGCATCGAGATCGATGCTGGGAAGTTCGGAATCGAGATAACGAATCACGTCGACCCCTTGCCGCTGGGCCTGCGGTTCGACGAAGTTAAGCACCCGCTCGATCTGCTCGTTCAAGTTGCCGGGCAAAAGGTTCAGGTCACGAATCCGGGCAAACCGCAAAAAGTCGTCCAGCAGACCCTGAAGCCGCTCGCATTGTTCCTGAACCGTGGTGATCTTCTGCAGGGCTCTTCGCTGCTGCGGAGTTTGCGGATCATTCAGATCCTCAGCCAGCAGTTCCATATTCATCCGAATGACCGACAATGGCGTTTTGATCTCGTGCGCCAGCGAGCCAGCCAACCGGGCGATCTCGTTGTATTGATCGACCAGGTACTGATCGCGCGACTTTTCGCGAGCCGGTTCTGATTTGCCATGCGTTGAAGAATGGTGATCCACGAATGATCCTCACGAAAAACGCCCGGAGCGCGTGGGCACTCCGGGCGAATGAATCTGTCAACGTCTTCAGGTCGGGCGACCCCTTAGTCATCCCGGCGAGGACGACGCGAACGACCTCGGTCGCCGCCACGATCACCACCGCGGCCGCCACGATCACCTCGATCGCGACGATCACCGCCACGGCCACCGCGATCTCCACGGTCACCGCCGCGCGAGCCGGCTGTTTCGAGTTCGTCGTCACCTTCAGCGGCTGGAGCGTCGCCGCCTGGCAAGGTTGCCTTGTGGCTCAGCTTGACGCGATCGTGTTCGTCGACCAGCAACACCTTTACGGCCAGCATGTCGCCCACTTTAACAACCGAGTTGACGTCGGAAACGTACTCGTTCGATAGTTCCGAGATGTGACACAAGCCGTCGCGACCTGGCAGGATTTCGACGAATGCACCGAAGTCCTTGACGCTGGTGACACGGCCTTCGTAGATCTTGCCGACTTCCACTTCGCCGGTGATGGCCTGAACGCGTGCCATGGCAGCTTCCGCCCATTCCTGGTTGCCACTGGCAACGATCACGCTGCCGTCGTCGTCGACATCGATCGTCGCGCCGGTTTCTTCCTGGATGGCACGAATCGTCTTGCCGCCAGGACCGATCAGCAGGCCGATCTTGTCCGGGTTGATCGTGGTCTTAAGCATGCGCGGAGCCCACTTCGATGGCTCTTCCTTCGGCTGGCTGATGGTGGTCAGCATCTTCCGCAGGATTTCGATGCGGGCATCAAGAGCCTGGACCAGGGTCTTGCGAATGATCTCTTCGCTGATCCCCTTGATCTTCAGGTCCAACTGGATGCCGGTGATGCCGTTCTGGGTACCAGCGACCTTGAAGTCCATGTCGCCATGGTGATCTTCTTCGCCCAGGATGTCGGTCAGCAAGACGAAGTCGTCTCCTTCTTTGACCAGGCCAATCGAAATGCCGGCGACCGGGTTGGAGATCGGCACGCCAGCGGCCATCAGGCCGAGCGTGGCACCGCAGACCGAAGCCATCGAACTGGAACCGTTCGATTCCAGGATGTCCGAGATCACGCGAACCGTGTAAGGAAAGTCGTCCGACGACGGCAAAACCGGGTTCACGCTGCGTTCGGCGAGAGCACCATGGCCGATTTCACGACGACCTGGGCCACGAATCGGACGGCATTCACCAACCGAAAAGCTCGGGAAGTTGTAGTCGAGCATGAACTTCTTCGAGTACTCGTCAATCAGCCCGTCAACTCGCTGCTCGTCGCGCGGCGTGCCGAGCGTGACGGTGATCAGGGATTGGGTTTCGCCCCGCTGGAACACGGCCGAACCATGCACGCGCGGCAACACGTCGACTTTGCATTCGATCGCACGCAGCGTCTTGGTATCGCGGCCATCAGTACGGGTACCGCTGAGGATCAGGTCACGAACGACGCGTTCTTCCAGGTCGTGCCAGGCAGTGCCGAAGGCTCCTTCATCGATCGCACCTTCGGCGGCCGGATCCGGAATCAGCTCTTCTTTGACCTTGGTCTTCAGTTCTCGAACCTTATCGGCACGATCCTGCTTGCCAACGGTTTGCTTGGCAGCTTTCAGATCGGCGTAGTAGGAATCGGTCAAACGCTGATAGAGGCCGCCATCGTCAGGCTCGGCAAACTCCATCTTCGTAGGTCCGACCTTTTCCTGCAGTTCGATTTGCAGATCGCAAATCTCTTTGACGACGTCGTGGGCCTTCATGATCGCGTCGGCCATTTCATCCTCGGGGATCTCCCGAGCGAAGCCTTCGATCATCAACACCGATTCTTTGTTGCCTGAGATAATCAGGTCCAAGTCGCTCTGTTCGAGTTGATCGAACGTCGGGAAAGGAACCAGCTCGCCATCAACGCGGCCCATTCGGACCGAAGCCAATGGGCCTTGGAACGGCAGGTGCGAAATGCACAAAGCAGCCGATGCACCATTCATGGCCAGGACGTCGCCGTCATGCATACGATCGCTTGCCACGACGGTGGCTTGGATCTGAACTTCGTCGTGGTATCCCTTAGGGAACATCGGACGAATCGGGCGATCCATCAGGCGGGACGACAGAATTTCTTTGGTGGTCGGGCGACCTTCACGCTTGATGAAACCGCCAGGGAACTTACCGGCAGCAGCGGTGCGTTCGCGGTAATCACAGGTGAGCGGGAAGAAGTCAGTACCAGGCCGAGAGGGGCCAGAGACGGCGGCGACCAAGACAACGGTCTCGCCATATTTTACGAGCACAGCCCCGTGGGCTTGCTTGGCTAGAAAGCCAGTTTCGATGGATAACGTTTCACTACCAATTTGCTTCTCAACACGAATTACTTCCACTTTTTCCGTCCTACACAGCGCACTAGAAGCGATCCGAAGGGGCATGCGCCGAGTAGCTTAGGGCCAGCAGCAATTGGGGGGCCCGGCATTTGGAACATCTAGTGCTTGGTTCAATATAAGGTTGGGCCCGCCAGATTGACTTCAATGGTGCGGCACCCTGAAAAGTAGCCCGCGCGGCGTCTCATATACGCTCGCCTACGAGCCAAGTTAAAGACGCGTACTCGTCCTCGAGTACGTGTCTTCTGGCTGATTTGATGGCCAGTAACTTAAGAGGCCCGTCAACAAACTGACGAGCCTCATTCGACCAGACCAAAGCGGCACCGGGCTATTTACGAATGCCAAGCCGTGCCAGCATATCCAGATACTTCTGCGGGTCGTGCCGCTTCAAGTAATCGAGCAGGCGGCGACGACGGCTCACCATGGCCAACAGACCGCGACGAGTCGCGAAGTCTTTTTTGTGCTGCTTCATGTGCTCCGTCAAGTTGTTGATCCGATTGGTCAAAATCGCGATCTGAACTTCTGGGGAACCCGTGTCCTCGCCACCACGCTGGAAATCACGGATGGCATCTTCTTTCTTGTCTTTGGTAATCGACATGGGTGACTTTACTTACGTCCGCAAGTAGGGTGACTTATTCTTAACTACAATAACGACAAGGACTTGTGAATCCAGAAGGTTCCCCGCGAGTACCAAAACCGCGGCCACCATCGCATCAAACGCATCCTCAATCTCTTGATAAGACCGTTAATTTAGCAGTGGGAGACGAATTTGCAACGCCTGATACCCCATAACGGCCAAGTTTGGCACTCACTTTGCCGCTAAACCCACCTACTTTCCCTATTCTTTCAAGTCAGAGGCAAAACCGAGCCAGGTTCGCACGTGCGAAGGCCCCCCGTTGGCATCCAAACGGACTTCTACCATCCCATCGGCGGCCGTGTTGAGCCATTGGGGACCTTCTTTTCCCTCCGTGACCGCATCAAGCGAATGCGCCCCGCTGCTCACAACGATCAAACGTGGCCGACACCAGGCATAAAACTCTTCCGGGTTACTGTGGCGGCTGCCATGGTGCGGGGCCATGACCACGTCGCACTCGATCGGAATCTCCTGCGTCACCGCTTCGGTCCCAGGCGATTCGAGGTCGCCCGGCAGTAAAATCCGCCGGCCGTGGTATTCGACAAGCAGGACCACACTGTTGGCATTGTCTCGGCCCAGCACTCCCTTGCGGGTTGGATGCAGAACGGCGATCTCGACCTCGGGATGTGCCCGCAACCGCTGTCCTGCCGAGATTGGTTTGAGTGGAATCTGCCGCTGGCCGATTTCTTCCAGCAGTTTGCTGACCGAATCGCTGGGAACCTTCTCCATGACACTTGAACAGTAAATTGTGCCAACTGAAAAGCGTTCCAAGATCCCAGGCACGCCGTTGTAGTGGTCGACGTCGTCGTGGGAGACGATCACCGCATCGAGATGGCTGATTCCCTTGCTCCACAAAACGGCCGCGAGCGAATCGGTTGCCCGGCGGGGCGAACTCAATCGACCGCAGTCGTAGAGCAGGTTCTGTCCGCCCGGCATTTCGACCAGGACGCACGTCCCATGGCCGACGCTGACAAACGTGCAAACCAAGTCGCTTCGGGCGGTCGAACTTGCCGTTTGAGCGAGCCCATAGCCAAATCCAACCGCCAGCCACAGGCCGATCGTTGCGATCGACCAGCGAATTGGCAAGCGGCGTGCCATCGTCAACCAGCCGATGCCTGCTGCCAAGAGGTAAAACCCAACGACCCACCAAGTCGCCGGCCCGGCCGACCAAATCGTCAGCGGGGCATGTTGTTGTACCAACGAAACGATCCCTCCCAGCATCGCCAGCGGCCATTGAATCAGCCAACTGACCGCTGACACAGCGAACGGTAACGTGCACGACGCCAAGATCAGGGCCAAGATTCCAGCCAACGCCAATCCCATCGGAATGATCAGTATCGGCGACAGCAGAACCGTCCAAGGTGATGCCTGATGGAAGTGGATCAAAACCAGCGGCAACGTCACCAGCCATACCGCCAGCGAGGCGAGCAAGGCCTCGACCGCTTTGCCTCGAAGCCACTTCCAGGCTTTTGTCGGCCAAGGACGTGTCTTGTCAATTAACTCTTGGAGCGGGTCATATTCGCGGCGAACTGATTTCAGCCCAGCCAACCAGGCCAACGTCGCCACGGCCATGAAGGAAAGCTGCGTACCGGGCTGAAAGATCTCGGTCGGGCTGATCACCATGACCAGCAGCCAGGCGAATGCCAGGCTATTCCAGAAGACATCACGCCGATAAAGGATCTGGCCGAGACAAAACACCCCAACCAAGATCGAGGCCCGCACGATCGGCGGCCGCGCATCGACCAGCAGCACGTAGCTGAGCGTGAGCAACAAGAGCCCCGCCCCAGGCAGCCAAGCCGGACCTGGTAGAAACCGCAGCAACCAGTATGAGAAGTACGCCAAAATGCCCAGATGAAGTCCCGACAGGGCTAGTAGATGCACAGTACCAGTCTGCCGAAAGGCCTGATCGGTTTGTCCATCCAATCGTTCCCGTCTGCCCAGAAAAATGGTCTCCGCCAGGCCTTGGTAATCTGGCCCAACGGCAGAAAGTAACTGTCGACTGACATAATGCCGTGCGTCCCGGATGGGATCCCACAACGAGACTTCACTTAGCGTCGGCTGCGGCGTGAGACACTCGGCAAAATTGCAACGAAGAAAGATGCGGCGTTTGCGGCCGCGCGCCCAGTTGGCAAAATCGAATTCGCCTGGGTTGAGCGGTGCTCCGGCACTGGTTGCCTGACCGTAAACCACGATTGTCTGACCAGGCAGCACGTTGACTTGCTGGCCGGCGACATAGACATCGGTGTCACCGGAAGCCGACTGCCAGGTCGTTCCGCAACGAACGCGCTCGACACGCAGTGGCACCTTCCATTGATCCGGCAGTTGAAATTCGTAAGGCGACTGCGGCTCTTGCTGCGGAAGAAAGCGGGGATAATCGGTCACTACGCCTTCGAGCGCGATCGGCTGCTTTTCAGCGGAAAGCCCGCGGCTCAGTTCCGTTGCCAGGTAATCGTTCCAGTGGAGATGATGCACGATTCCCCCGAAGCCGAGCATAGCCGTCAAAAGCAGAAAACTTGCAAGACGATCCTTCTGCCGAAACCAAACCGCCGCCCAAAGGACGATCATGCCCCAGAAGATGGTAAGCCATGCCCACAGAGGCAGGTCTAGAAGCGAGTCAACGATGACGCCCAAGGTCATCGCTGGCGCAAGCAATACCAACGGATAGTAAATCGTCCGCTGGCGTGGCGTTCGAATTGCGGCAGTTGCGGCCAAGGCTCGGTCAGGTTGCGATTATGCCGGGAACCAGAGAAGCTGCCAGTATCGCACCCTCGCAAGAGGGACTCAATCAAATTATGAGGACCTTGATCGAGCTTTAACCTTAGTCCGGCTCGTCCTCAATCACCACTTGTTTGAGCTCGTCTACCCTGGCTGCGGGAACGCGGACGTAGAACCCCTTGGTCACCATGAATTCAAACATCTTTCGCGCGCCATGAAGCAGATGTTCTGGCAAGGCCTCAAGCGTGAAGTGCACCACATCGGAATAATCCGCGATCCGATGGTTGTGGTGCTCGATAAGCTGCGTTGGCGTGGAATCTGGCGATAGAGACTCCAATTCCTGGCCGGGAGGGACCATCTCAGGGATGTAGTCTTTCGGATCTAACTGCCCCGTATGAATTTCGGTGCCTGACTCAAGCTTCGAGTGGCAGGAAAAGACGTGCTTCTCCATCTGCATCGTTCCGACCTTGATGAAGATATACGTCGCGTTGTAGAAGCTCGCTCCATCCATCGAGAGCCAGTAGGACGAGACTTCTTTTCTCCAGCCAATCCGATTGGACACAATGTATCCCAGGTGCCGCAGCCCGCACCCTCGGCAAATCTCATCGAACGGCTCCAAGCCTTTGAGGACCCGCCGAGGAAGTTCCGACTCGTCTAGAAGCTCTAATTCTTCCAAACGCCAGGTCGCATAGGTCGCCGGCATGTGGAGCCCGAGCAGTTTGCGGATGGCGAAGATCGGAAAGAGAACCAACGCGCCGAAAATCCCTTGCCGCCAGGCGATTCGCCAGATGAAGTTATACGGAAGTGCGGTCAGGTCGTTGGTGTAATAGGCGGTATCTCCGGGAGATTCGTACGGATTAGCGGCAGTTTCCGTGGACATTAACAAGTGGTCTCGTGAACTAAGATATCGAACGCCAGATCGAAGGCGTTCTGAGAATAGCGGATGGCAGTAACTTGTCAACGAAGTTGTCTGATCCCCGCAAACTTACTGTCCAAGCTGACCAGAAGCACGTCCCGCCATTTGCCAGACCGGTTGGTTTCGCCCCGATCTTAGGCTAAAGCTGCCGGACCGTTTGGCGAGTCGATCGGTCCTCGCTACGATGAAGGCACCCCAGCGTTGTCTTCACCTCAGGTCACTGCCATGGACTTCGATCCGATCGAAACCGGCGAGTCGCCGCCAAGATACTCGTTATGGGCCATCGCGATTGGGATGGCCCTCTGCGGTATCGTCTTCGCGATTCTAAGAGTTTTGGGTGCATTCGCCGCCGACATGACCATTTTGTTTATCATGGTCTCATTGGTTCACCTGGGGGCATCTTACCTAAGCTTTCGGGTCGGGCACAAACGGCAAACGGGAAATGGTAAGCCAGCCCACCGCCGCGACCGGAAGGAGTTCGCAGCGGTCAAACCGCGCTGCGAAGCCCCGAATCTCGCCGAACGCACCGGGCTGTCTCGCTGGCAGATTGGACTTGTTTGTCATGCGGTTTTCGCAGGGACAATCGTCGGCGTACTATTCAGCCGACTCGTTCCCCCGGAGAAATCCAACCTGGCGGTGCTGTTTGTCTGCGTCATCAGCTGCGCCGCGTTGGCCGGGATGCTTTGCTTTGTCACCTCGAACCTGATCGAACACCTCTGGCGTTCGCTTCAGTCAGCTCACCAGGAAGACGCTTCGCGGCCAGCGCAATGATTAATAGCGCAATAAAAACGGCACCGAGATAAACGGTGCCGTGGAAGTGTCTCTTAAACCATCGCACTAGATGGCAGCTTAGTCGTTATGCTTCTCGACACGGTGCACGACGACGATGTACTCTGCCGACTGCATGATACCGCCGCCGGTGATGAAGACGACCCGGTCTCCTTCTTCCAGATAACCATTATCAATTCCCCAATGGTCAATGAAGCGGCGAAGCTGAATACCATTGTGGACAGGAGCATTGGAAACGGGCGTCACACCCCAGTAAAGGGCCATCCGCCGCAAGGCCGCGTCGGAGTCGCTTACGCTGATCGTGGGGATCGCGTCGCGAAGCTTGGCTTTGGTAAGTGCCGTCCCACCGGTCCGCGTGGCGGTAACCAGTAGCTTGGCTTCCAGATGTTCGGCAGTGATCGAAGCCCCCGAGACAACTGCTTGGGTGATCGGATGGACTTGGGCCACGCGGTTATCGATGCGATTGGCGCGTCCGCGTTCCTGCATCCACATCTTTTCTGTGGCCAGCATGATGCGGTTCATCATCTTCACCACGGCGACCGGATGCACCCCAACGGCCGTTTCGCCTGAAAGCATGCAAGCATCGGCACCATCGAGAATGGCATTGGCCACGTCGGTAGCTTCGGCACGAGTCGGGCGATTGGAAGTGGTCATACTGTCGAGCATCTGCGTCGCCACGATCACCGGGCGACCGATCCGCGAACAGGTAGAAACGATCAGCTTCTGAGCAGCTGCCACTTCGGCGACATCGATCTCGACACCCAGGTCACCACGGGCAACCATCACGCCGTTCGACTCGCGAACGATTTCTTCCAGATTGTCGAGGGCTTCCCGCTTTTCGATCTTGGCGATGATGAAGGCCCGCGATTCGTGCTGCATGAGCAGATCGCGCAGTTGCCGCAGATCGTCGGGCGAGCGAACGAAGCTGAGACTGACATAGTCGAGATCGTTTTCGGCAGCCCATTGAACGTGTTCGATGTCTTGCGGAGTCAGGGCCGGGACGCTCAGCTTAGTGCCTGGCAGGTTGATACCTTGGCGGCTGCGGATCGGCCCCGCTTGGACGACCTTACAGATCGCCGTGTCAGGGGTCTTTTCGATCACGTTCATCATGACCGTACCGTCGGCCAACATGACGTCGTTGCCAACTTCCAATTCGTCGATCAGCGGGGCGTAGTTGCAGGTCAGATGATCTACCCGGTCGCTCTCTTCACCACGAATGAAGGTAAAGATCTCGTCTTCCTGGCAATGCACGATTTCTTCGGTCAGTTTGCCGAGACGGATTTTCGGTCCGGAAAGATCTGCCAAGGCAGCAATGGGGCGATCAACTTTGGCACTGATCTCGCGGATATTACGAACGACCTCGGAGTGGTCCTTCAGGTCACCGTGAGCCAGGTTCACGCGGAAAACATCCACGCCAGCCATGATCAACTCTTCCAGCATTTCCGGACTGCGGCAAGCTGGGCCGACAGTGGCGACGATTTTCGTTCGGGCACGATTCGGAAAGATTCGAGCAGCAGACATATTTTAGTGGCCAGGCTAAAAGGATAGGGCTTGATACATGGGGCCATGCATAAATCTAGCCCATTGGTAGAGCAATGACGATGGGGGCCAAGGAATCGTTAACCCAGCAGATTCCCCAATCAGCGTGGTTTTTTCGCACTTTGTGATCTTTTCCGTTTAAAAAAATCGACGCAAAACGGTCTTAATGGAAGTCCCCTATACCTAGATTGGAGTGATGGGGTGCGAATTACCTCAGTCCAATTGAGATTTACCAGCTGGCTTAGCGGCCCCTTTTCACCGACTTGATAATCTGATGGACCCACTTCGCTGTGGGTATTACTATGTAAATTCCATCCCCTAATCGCGTCACGAGAGTCGAACTTCGCAATTTCTCATCGATCTCGACTTGTGTGGCGACGTCGCTGTCAATTCGATCTCAGCGATCGAGTGATTTCCCTTGCCCCTCCTATTTAATGCTCGGAGCGCCCAATATGAGTCAGCGTCCCTCGACTAGACGTACCTTCCTCAAGACCTCGGCCGCCGCAGCTGCTGCGGCGTCGGTTCCTTACATCTTCACCGCCAATCCGGCCCTCGCTGACGAACAGAAGTCGACCGAATCAAACGATCGCCCTTTAGTTGGCTGTATCGGAACCGGTAGCCGCTGGGGCGCCGTTGGCCCTAACGCCATGCAGTTGGGCGACGTGGTCGCGGTTTGTGATGTCGATGCCAATCACGCCAACGGAGCGAAAAAGCGTGTCACCGACACCCAGGCAAAACGAGGGGTCGAGCGTAAGGTTGATGTCTACGAAGACTATCAACGAATCCTCGACCGCAACGATATCGAGATCGTTACGATCGTGACCTGCGATCATTGGCACTCGAAGATCGCCATCGAAGCCATGAAGGCAGGCAAAGACGTCTACTGCGAAAAGCCGCTCACGCTGACCATCGACGAGGGCAAGAAGATCTGCCAGGTTGCCAAGGAGACCGGTCGCGTCTTCCAGGTCGGTACGCAGCAGCGTAGCGAAATGGGCCTGCTGTTCCTCAAGGCAATCGCACTGATTCGCGATGGCCGCATTGGCGATATCGAAAACGTCGCAGTCGCCATCGGCGGCGCACCGACCAGCGGTTCGATCCCGGTCATCGATGTTCCCAAGGAACTGAACTGGGAAAAGTGGCTCGGTCAGGCACCGTTGGTCGACTATCGCTGGGGGAAGGAAGGCAAATCAGTCAAAACCCGCTGCCACTATGAATTCCGTTGGTGGTACGAATACTCGGGCGGCAAGATGACCGACTGGGGGGCTCACCACGTCGACATCGCTCAGTGGGGTATCGATCAAAATGGAGAAGGACAAGGTCCAAGCTCGATCGAACCGGTCTTTGCCGAGCATCCGGTCGACCTGAAAGATGGTATGCCGGTTCAAGACGACCGCTACAACGCCGCGACCAAGTTCCATGTCAAAGCGACCTTCGACAAGGGGATCGTGATGGACATCAAGGATTCGCACCAGGCCGAACTCGGTTTCAACAATGGAATCATGTTTACCGGCACCAAGGGGCGCTTCCTGGTGAATCGCGGCAAGCTCGTCGGTGCACCGGTCGATGAACTGAAGGACAAGCCGCTACCTGATGATGCGATCGCCAAGATTTATGGTGGTCACAATCCGGCTCCGCGAAATGCCCACATGACGAACTTCTTCGAGTGCGTCAAAACCCGTAAACTACCAATCTCGGATGTCTTCACGCATCATCGCGCGTTGACGACCTGCCACTTGTCGAACATCGCGATTCGCCTGAATCGTACACTCAAGTGGGATCCCAAGAGCCAGCAGATTCTGGGAGACGACGCGGCCAATGCCATGCAGTCTCGCCAGGCTCGCAAAGGCTACGAGGTCACCGTTTAATCGCGGCCCTCAAACGGTTCTTTCCAACTCTCCCTGGTCCGGCTCGATCGGACCAGGGTTTTTTACTTGGAACCAATTAAGCTCTCGATTCCTTCAACGATAGAACGACAACATTGACGTACTGGCAGGACAAAGTGGCCGTCGTGACCGGAGCATCCCAGGGCTTCGGGAAAGTCATCGCAAGGACACTGATCGCTCGAGGGTGCCACGTGGTGATGGCGGCCCGTGATAAAGAACGACTTCAAGCGGCCGCGGCGGAGCTAGACCCACAAGGCGATCACTCGGTTTGTGTTCCGACCGATGTAACCTCGGAAGAATCGGTCGCTCAGTTATTTGATCAGGTCCGCACGACCTACGGCAAACTCGACGCGCTGATGAATATCGCCGGTGCCAGTTCGCGCGGACTGATCGCCGAGACCTCCATCGACGACTTTTTGAATTCATTCGATCTGAATGTCTTGTCGACTATACGCTGCACACAAGCTGGCCTCGATATGCTGAAGGTTTCCCAGGGGCACATCGTTAACATGGGCTCGCTGGCATCCAAGAGCGCCTCGAAGTTTATTGGCCCCTACGCCACCTCGAAGTTCGCGCTCGCAGGCTTGAACCATCAGCTTCGCCTAGAACTGGCCGAGTTCGGTATACACGTGATGCTCGTTTGCCCGGGGCCGATCGCCCGCGAGGATGCCGGTAGCCGCTACCAGGAGCAAACCGCCGGCTTGCCCGAATCAGCCCGTCGCCCCGGGGCTGGCGTGAAGGTTCGCGCGATTGATCCAGAGCAATTGTGCGAAAAAATCCTGAATGGTTGTAAAAAACGTCAAACCGAGATCGTCTGTCCTTCAAAGGCGCGCATCTTATTTGCCATCGCTCAACTATCAGGAGCCTGGGGCGATTGGGTTTTACGTCGATTCACCTCTTCGTGATCGACACATTCGGCATGTGCAAAATTTCTCAGATTGAGCAGCAATGGGTTAGTTGAATCACGGTTGGGAAGGACTTATCATGACGTTGATCGTCCCTCCCACTGACTCCTGATCTCTCTTCCATCAAGCTCTCCTATGAATCACCTGCCTACCAAACGATTGCGTTTCTGTCTCCTTACCCTGTTCATCGTTCTATCCAGTGCATGCGGCCTGCGGGCAGTTGAAGCGGATAAACCAAGCAAGCCGAATTTCGTCGTGATCTTCTGCGACGACCTTGGCTGGGGTGACCTGGGCTGCTTCGGCAATCCGACCATTCGCACGAAACACCTCGACAAGATGGCTGCCGAGGGAATGAAATTCACCCAGTTCTATGTCGGCGCTTCAGTTTGCACACCAAGCCGTGCCGCCTTGATGACCGGTCGCTTGCCGTGCCGCTCAGGCATGTGCAGCAACAAGAAGCGAGTGCTGTTCCCTGACTCGAAAGGTGGGATCCCCGCCAGCGAAGTCACCTTGGCCGAAGCGCTCAAGCAAGGTGGCTACTCGACGGCCTGCTTTGGCAAATGGCATCTGGGGCACCTGAAGCCCTTCCTGCCAACCAGCAACGGGTTCGACTACTTCTTCGGCATTCCTTATTCCAACGATATGGATCGCCTGGCTTCGGCTCCAAAAGGTCGCGAAGCAGTCTTCAACCCCAAGCCGGAGTACTACAACGTTCCGCTGATGCGGAATGAAGAGATCATCGAGCGGCCTGCCGATCAAACGACGATTACCCGTCGCTACACCGAGGAAGCGATCAAGTACATCGATGAAAACAAGGACAAGCCGTTCTTCATCTACCTGGCTCACTCGATGCCGCATATCCCGTTGTTCCGTTCACCGGAATTTGTCGGCGTGAGCCGCCGAGGCTACTTCGGCGACGTGATTCAAGAGATCGACTGGAGCGTCGGTCAGATCCTGCAGAAGCTGCGCGATACCGGTTTGGATGAGAACACCTTGGTCGTCTTCTGCAGTGACAATGGCCCTTGGCTGATCTTTGGTGATCATGGTGGTTCGGCAGGACCGCTGCGTGACGGCAAGGGAAGCACCTGGGATGGCGGCATGCGGGAGCCAACGATTTTCTGGTGGCCCAAGACAATCCCTGCCGGCGAAGTCGCCGCCGATGTCGGCAGCACGATGGACCTGATGGCAACGTTCACCAAGCTGGCCGGCGTGCCGACGCCAACAGCCAACAAGCTGGATAGCTACGACCTGACCCCGGTGCTCAAACAAACAGGCACCAGCAAGCGAGAGTCACTGTTCTATTACCGCGGCTACGACTTGATGGCGGTTCGCCATGGCCCTTGGAAACTGCACCTGTATACCCAAACCGGATACGGCGGAAAACGAGAGACTCACAATCCGCCGCTATTGTTCAACCTGGAGCATGATCCAGGCGAATCGCGTAACGTCGCCAATGACAACCCGGAAGTCATTGAAGAGATCCTTGCGGTAATCAAAAAACACCAATCCGAAATGGTGTTTGCCGAATCGCAACTCGAAATTCGCTGAAGCACCCTTTAACACCCAATCTTGGAAAGTACGAAGCACGATGACCGCGTTCCCCGAAGTTGGCAAAATTGAATACGAAGGCCCCGAGTCGCGCAATCCGCTGGCGTTCCGCTGGTATAACCCGGACGAAGTGGTGGAGGGCAAAACGATGCGGGACCACTTCCGCTTCAGTGTGGTCTATTGGCACACTTTCCGCGGAACCGGTTCCGATCCGTTTGGCCCCGGCACGGCCATTCGTCCCTGGGACGATGGAAGCGATTCGGTCGAAAACGCCGTCAATCGCGTGAAGGTCGCTTTCGAATTCATCGAAAAGCTGGGCGCTCCTTACTATGCGTTCCACGATCGTGACGTTGCTCCGGAAGGTGCCAACCTGAAGGAAACCTACAAGAACTTCGACACCGTCGTCGCCGCTCTGCAGGAAGAGCAAGAGCGTACCGGTATCAAGCTGTTGTGGGGCACGGCTAACATGTTCAGCCACCCTCGCTTCATGCATGGTGCCGCCACCAGCTGCAATGCGGATACGTTCGCCTATGCAGCGTGCAGCGTAAAGAAGGCAATTGAAGTTACCAAGCAGCTTGGCGGTGAGGGCTACGTGTTCTGGGGTGGTCGCGAAGGCTACCAGAACCTGCTCAACACTGACCTGAAGCGTGAACTGGATCACCTGGCGAAATTCCTCCACATGGCGGTCGACTACGCCAAGGAAATCGGCTTCACTGGCCAGTTCATGATCGAGCCGAAGCCGAAAGAGCCGACCAAGCATCAATACGATTTCGACACCGCCAGCTGCCTGGCGTTTCTGAAGTCATACGACTTGGACAAGCACTTCAAGATGAACCTGGAAACCAACCATGCCACGCTGGCAGGGCACACCATGCAGCACGAACTGGAATATGCCGGTGCGAATGGCATGCTCGGTTCGATCGACGCCAACACCGGCGACCTGTTGTTGGGCTGGGATACCGACCAGTTCCCGACCAACTATTACCTGACCACCGAATGCATGCTGTCGATCTTGAAGTATGGCGGCCTGGGCAGTGGCGGCGTGAACTTCGACGCTAAGGTCCGCCGGGAAAGCTTCGAGCCGATCGATCTGTTCTATGCCCACATCGGCGGAATGGATGCATTCGCCAAGGGTTTGAAGGTCGCCGCCGCGATCCGCGCCGACGGCAAGCTCGACCAGTTCGTCAAGAGCCGCTACTCGAGTTGGGACGAAGGCGTCGGTGCTGAAATCGAAGCCGATAAGCACGACTTCAAAACCCTGGAAGCCTATATGCTCGAAAAAGGCGACGTCAGCCCGAACCAGAGTGGTCGTCAGGAACTGTTGGAACACATCTTCAACATGTACCTGTAACACGCGGTGGGGATAGGCAATTGCTACCCTCCCCTCTCAATATTTGACCGACTAAAATGGGTTGCCAGGTCCTACAGCCGGCAACCCATTTTTTTGCCTGCATCCTATTCTCTTCAGCGGAGGCCCGTGGACGTGACACCGGACGACAACGACTCCTGCTATCGTGGCGAAACCGCCGAAACACTTGCCTGGCGCGTGGCCGAATTCGAGCAGGAAAATGCCCGTCTGAAGCAGGAAAACCAGCAGCTTCACGCCATACTCAAGTCCGCTCCGGTCCACGTCTTCACGGTAACTCCTGAGTACCAGATCAGCTATTTGAATCATCGCCGCGCCGATTGTCTCGAAGAGCCGGTAGGTATGTTTCTGCGAGACTTCATGCCTGACGATCAAGCCGACATTGTGGAATCGATTATCGATCAAGTCCAAAGCGACGGGCAGACGCAAAGCCTGGCCGTGCGAAGCAAAATCACCAATCTCATTCAGCAAGCGATCTACGCTCCCTTGAAGGGAAACAAGGATGACGATCCGGCTCGCGTGGTCGGCGTGACCTTCGATATCACCGAGGATCAGAACCGCATTCGACAGCTGCAGGAAAGCAAGAACGAGATGGAGGCCGCGTTGGTCGAGAGCGACGAGCGTTTTCGTATCATGGCGGAAACTAATCCGGTACCGGTGGTGATTTCCGACCTGGAGACCGGCAGCATTTTGTTCGGCAACCAGGCCTTGGCGGAAACGTTTGCCACGCCGTTCGAAACACTCACGGACCATGTCACGAGCCAGTTTTACGCCGACCCGGCTCAGCGAACGGCGCTCTTGCAACGAATGGCCACCGGCCAGCCAATTCGTGGACGGACGATGAAACTGAAAGACGCCAAAGGCAAGACTGTCTGGGTCGCCGTTTATCTCGATAAAATCACCTTCCAAAGCCGCCCTGCCCTCTTGGGTTGCTTTCTCGATATCGGTGCCCGGAAACAACGCGAAGAAGAAATCTTTCGAGATCGGCGGGCCTTGCGGCGACTTTTGGATACCAATGAAAGCGACCGTCACCTGATTGCCTACGAGATTCACGATGGCGTCGTGCAGGACATGACCGGGGCGCTGATGTTCCTGCAATCCGGCTTGAGCCTGGTCGATAGCCAAAGCGATGGCCGCTATGCACTAATCCATGGGACCGACTTGCTCGCCAACGCGATCCAGGAATTGCGAAGGCTACTCAATGGCCTCCGCCCTCTGAGCCTCGAGCAAGGGGGCGTCGTCGCGGCGATCGAAGACCTGGTCAGTCGGATGACGGAAGAAGGCTTTCACGTCGACTTCAACCATCAGATTGAATTTGATCGTATCGCCCCATCGCTGGAAATGGCGATCTACCGAACGGTTCAGGAAGGAACCAACAACGCCCGGCGTCATAGCGGAGCGAATTCAGCAACCGTCGAAATCCAGCAGGAAGGCACCAAGATTGGCATCAAAATTCGCGACGAAGGAAGCGGGTTCGATCCAGAATCCATCGATCCGCGGCGTTATGGCGTTTCCGGAATCTACGAACGGGCCAGGTTATTAGGGGGCAAAGCGGTTATCGATACGTCACTCGGTGGCGGCACCACCATCGAAGTGATTCTGCCGCTGGAGGACTATCTCGACAGCGATTAAACGTTGACCGCGGGTGCCATTCCTTTGACCAGTTCCGGCACACTAACCACGAGCGAAAGCCTTCCGCCACCCAGTTGCGCGACACCGCCAATGCGGTTGCAGTCTTCCAAGATGTTTTGCAGGTCGTTCACAACCACCTTGCGTTTGCCAATCACCTGATCGACCAACAGACATGCGGCCCCCTGCTTGCTGGCGACCAGCACGGCGTGGTGCCGCTGCTTGCCGGCCCAGTTAACGTCTCGCGACAACTCCATTTGCTCGGCCAGCGACATCACCGAAACAGTTTGCCCGCGAACGACCGTCATCGGCATCGCGTGACAGGTCTTGATGTCGTCGGACTCGATTTCCATCACTTCGCGAATGTTTTCAAACGGCAGCACAAACTGTTCGCTTTCGGCTCCGACCAATAGCCCTTCGATCACCAGCACGGCCTGACGAATCGGAATCTCAATGGTGAAGATCGTTCCCTCGTTCACGACCGATTCAACGTGGACATCGCCGTCGTGCTCTCGAATCGTCGTGCGGACCACGTCCATTCCCACGCCGCGTCCCGAGACGTCCGTAATCGTGTCGGCAGTGGAAAACCCAGGATGGAAGATCAGGTCGATTACTTCTGAATCGGGCATCGCGTGCAATTGTTCCGCCGGCATGATCTGCTTGTCGATTGCCTTTTGGCGGATTCGATCGGGATTAATGCCACGGCCGTCGTCACGGATGGTCAGCACCACGTGCGTACGGGTTGTTTCTGCCTTGATCCACAGATTGCCTGATTCATTCGCTCCGCGGGCGGCGCGCTGTTCGGGAGTTTCGATCGCGTGATCGGCCACATTGCGAATCATGTGTGTCAGCGGCGAGTCGAGATCTTCGATCAACGACTTGTCGACTTCGACATCTTCCCCGTCGACATGAACGTTGATCGACTTGCCCAAGTCGCTGGCCAGCTTGCGGGCCATCGGTGGGAACTTGGAAAGCAGAGCCCGGATCGGTACCTTTCGCAGCGAGACGACACTCTTCTGTAGCTCGTTGGCTTGGGTCGAAAATGTAACGTTGATCTGCCGGAGTTCTTCGACCAATTCGCCGAGCGAGTCCGCGGTCGACATTCGGCTTTGAACGTCCTTCAAACGTTCGCAGGTAATAAACAAGGCCGAGACATCGTCCAGGAACCGATCCAGATGATTCTCGTTGACGCGAATCGAACGTAATTTCTTTTGTTGCTGGACAGCCGGAGCCGACTCTGCGGCGGCCTGTTTGGCAGGTGCTTCTTCGACTTTGGGCGTCTCAGGCGGAATCTCAGCCGGTGGCACGAACCGACCGAAAACGCAGGCCACCTGGTCCCAGATAACCGAAAGCAACCCTTGATCGACACCGATCGGGCTTTCGTACAGGACCTTGAAATCCTTCAGCGCTGCTTCGATTCGATCGCTTCCGCTGCTGTTGCCATGCAGCCGGCAAATCATGGCCAAGTCTGCCAATCGGTCGAGCACCAACGCCGAGCGATCATCGGACCACTTGCCATCCTCAGGCCAGACGAATGACCCGGCTACGCTGTGAACCAGCTGCGAGATGTCTTCGCCCTCGATCAGGTAGGTCGATGCCAAAACCTCTTGAGGTGTGGCGATCTCCTCTTCCGAATCTTCTGATTCTTCTTCAGAAGATTGGCCGATCAATCCAGCGAGTTTGTCGGACCAGCGCTGCGATTCGGGAAAGCCTGCCGCGGCCATCTCGTCGGCAAGGTCATTGAGTTGCCGCAATATGGCGGCTTCGCTGGTCCCGCCACCATTGGCACCGGCCGACAATTCCGTAATCCGCTCGAGCAGCGAGATTTCTTCCGGGGCCAATTCGTCTTCGTATTGGTTTTCTTCAACGCGTTGTAGCAGGGCATTAAGTTGATCGAACGCGTCGATCAGCGCGCGGTTAAGCTCCTCGTTTAACGAGAGCTTTTGATTGCGGATATCGTCGAGGGTGTTTTCTATTGAATGGGCGAATCGTTTGATGGCCGACAAGCCAAAGAAGCCTGCATTGCCTTTGATCGAATGGACTGTTCGAAACACGCCGTTGATCGAATCCGCATTGCTGGGATTTTTCAGATACGCGGTGATCTGATCCGCCAAACCGTGAACCGAGTGTAACGATTCATCGATGAAGGCCAGCAGCAGTTCGTCGTTGGATCCGATGTTGTTTGTCATGGCTCGTGGTTTCGCGATGATCTTCAGTTGTTTAGCGGGTAGCGATACTCTTCGCTTCTACTAATTCGTTCTGGCGCCTGTTCTTCAGTTCATGCAGACATTGCCACCAACGAGCAGACTTGACGAACGTGGCATCGAGAGCCTCGTACAGCGGCGTGAAGTCTGTCATCGGCTTGAAGAAGCAAGCTTCAGCTCCACCGCGCAGCGATTCCAAAACCGTCATTTGCGAAACCAGGCCGGCCAGCATGATGACCTGGATTCCGCCATCGTAGGCTTTAATCTCTTGCAGCAGGTCCAATCCATGAATCCGCGGCATGTCGATATCGAGAATGCAAACTCGGCAGTTCGAATTGAGCAGTTGTTTCAGGGCGTGCTCAGGTCGATTCAGCGACGTTACCTCGTAGCCTTCGTTGGTTAGACGTTTGTTAGCTATTTTGAGGAACGAATCGTCGTCGTCGACGTGAAGCACGAGCTTCTCAGAGGTTGGCGAAATTGATCCCATTTTCATCGGTGCCCCAATAAGATCCGGAATGTGCCAATTAAGAACTGGGGAAGAGTAGGTCGGGGAAACTCGCCATGCAACCATAAACGGGCACCGGGTGCCCATATCACTTTGGGGGGAATGGTCACAGCCAAACGTTTTGCTCAGCAGAGCAACCCGCGCTGCGTCAATTCACGGCGCAGTTGGGCCGCATCCTGGAACAAAAGCGCGTCGTAACCCGCACGAGCCGCACCTTCGACATTTTCGGGACGATCGTCCACGAAGAAGATATTTTCAGGAGCGACGTCGCACAGAAGAGATGCCTTGTCATAGATCTCGGCATCGGGTTTGGCACACCCCAAACGAAAACTGAGGGCGTGCACCGAGAACCACTGGTCAAGAAATGAATACGGTTTGGCCAGGCAATATTCCCAGTGAGCATCGCACGTATTGGATAGAATCCCCAGCCGATGGCCATTCGCGTGAAGCGATCTGGCGATCTCGATCGTCTCGTCAATCGGCTCGAAGATGCTCGACGCCGCGAACGCTAGTTCTTCCAGCGTCGGTTCGGCGCCGTATCGATCGCATAGCCAACGGTGAAACTGATCGGTCGTACTTTGACCGCTTTCGTACTGCAGTTGCTGGCCTGAGTGAAAAACATCCTCGCGGATCGTCTCCGGCGTCGTGCCCAACACGCCAGCCATTTGCCGACAGGCGATTTCATGATCGAAATGAAGCAGGACCTTGCCCAGATCGAAATAGATGAATTGTATGGTGGAACTCGTTTCCGCCATGGCCTAGAGCTTTTTGAGTCGAATGTTCCGATACCAGGCCTCGCACTTGGGCCCCGAATGAATCTGCAGACCAATCACGCCTGATTGCGAGATGTTGTCGTCTTTTTCGTGATAGTCCACCGTTTTGACGCCAGCAACCCAGATTTGGATGTGCTTGCCTTGGGCTCGGATCTTCAAAGGAATGAAATCCTTGCCCGCAATTGCTTCCTTAACCTTGGCTGCATCACCTTCTTCGAGAAACGTTCTGCGGCGCGATTCGTCGTACAGGGCGCCCCAGATTGGCTTCTCTCCCTGCCAGCCCATATCGCACTGATAACCGATCACTTCGTGATGATTCGGAATTCGTTTGCTGCGGAACTGAACGCCCGCATTCTTCCCATCGCCGACGATCTTCGCTTCCAGCGTCAACTCGAAGTCGGCAAACTCCTGTTCGGTACAGAGGAACTCATTGCGGGGGATATCTTGATCAAGACGTCCCGCCACGACGGCACCGTCCTCGATGCGGAACCAATCGAGGTTCCCTTCCCAACCGGCAAAGGAGGTTTTGTCGAAAAGCAGGTCGTCGTTTTCAGCTACGGCGATGGAGGGAATCATGGCTGCTAAAAGGGTGGCTAGCAGCATCCAGGGGGTCGATTTCATATTGGCGGTAGGCTCCCGAGAAAAGTCGCGCGGAAGAAGAGGAAGAAAGGTTGGCCTATTAACTATCTTACCTCAACGCAGGCCCCCGAGTCAGATCAGAATTACCAGTATTTCCTCTACTAGGGCAGTTTTTGGTCAATTCACGGCAATCCTGGCGACCTCCCCCTTGTCTCGCTAAAATAAGTGATTCCGTATTGATCTCCCCTCAGCCCTAAGTAACCCGCAGGAAACCATCGCGTGTCCCAGCCCCTCAACAAGTACAGCTCGCGTGTGACCCAACCCAAAAGCCAAGGCGCCTCCCAGGCCATGTTGTATGGAACCGGGCTGACCGACGAGGACATGCAAAAAGCCCAAGTCGGCATTTGCAGCGTGTGGTACGAAGGCAATACCTGCAACATGCACCTCAACAAGCTGGGCGAAGAGGTGAAAAAGGGAGTCGTCGATGCCGATATGGTCGGCATGCGATTCAACACCATCGGTGTGAGCGATGGTATTTCGATGGGCACCGAGGGAATGAGCTTCTCCTTGCAGTCCCGCGACCTGATCGCCGATTCGATCGAAACGATCATGGGCGGACAGTGGTACGACGCCCTCGTCGCGATCCCAGGCTGCGATAAGAACATGCCGGGCTGCTTGATCGCCATGGGTCGACTCAATCGACCTTCGATCATGGTTTACGGCGGAACGATCAAGCCAGGCTTCCGCAATGGCGAAAAGCTGGACGTCGTCTCGGCCTTCCAGTGTTATGGTCAGTACCTGGCCGGCACGATCACCGAAGAGGAACGCAAAGAGATCCTCCACAAGTCTTGCCCAGGGGCGGGTGCCTGCGGCGGGATGTACACCGCCAACACGATGGCCTCGGCAATCGAAGCTTTGGGCATGTCGCTCCCCTTCTCGGCCAGTATCCCTGCCGTCGACGACAACAAGATTGATGAATGTCATCGAGCCGGTGCCGCGATTCGCAACCTGCTGGAAAAAGACATCAAGCCGCGCGATATCATGACTCGCGATGCCTTCGAGAACGCGATGACCGTTGTCATGGCGCTGGGTGGTTCGACCAACGCGGTGCTGCACTTGATTGCCATGGCCCGTAGTGTCGATATCAATCTGACCTTGGAAGACTGGCAGGCCGTGAGCGATCGCGTTCCGATGCTGGCCGACTTCAAGCCAAGCGGCAAGTACGTGCAAGAAGACCTGCACAAGGTTGGCGGCACCCCGGCGGTGATGAAATACCTGCTCAAAGAAGGCGTTCTGAAAGGTGACTGCCTGACCGTTACCGGCAAGACGCTGGCCGAGAACTGTGAAGAAGTTGCCGACCTGGCCGCCGGACAAGACATCGTTCATCCGCTGTCCAATCCGATCAAGAAGACCGGCCACTTGCAGATGCTCTTTGGCAGTCTTGCGCCGGAAGGCTCTGTTGCCAAGATCACCGGCAAAGAAGGTCTTCAGTTCAGCGGCCCAGCCAAGGTCTTCGATTCTGAAGAAGACATGCTCCACGCATTGGAAGACAAGAAGATCGTCAAGGGAGACGTCGTTGTCATCCGTTACGAAGGCCCCAAGGGTGGACCAGGCATGCCGGAAATGTTGACGCCTACGTCCGCCATCATGGGTGCCGGGCTGGGTGCCCATGTGGCACTCTTGACCGATGGTCGATTCTCCGGCGGTTCGCATGGTTTCATCGTCGGTCATATCACGCCAGAAGCCCAGGTCGGCGGTCCGATCGCCTTGGCTCAAGATGGCGATATCATTACGATCGACGCCGACAAGCGCGTGATCGATCTGGAAGTCCCGGAAGAAGAACTGGCCAAACGCAAGGCAGCCTGGACCGCACCGCCATATAAGGTGACCCGCGGCACACTGTACAAGTACATCAAGAACGTGAAGAGCGCCTCGGAAGGCTGCGTTACGGACGAATAGATTGATCGCTTGAACAACGAAAGCGAGCATCGAACAGGATGCTCGCTTTTTTTATGCGCGGCTATCTCTTATTCGTATCGATCTTGGCCCAGAACGGGTGGATTCGATCGCCGCGGGAACGCACGTCCTCCAGCATCACTTCGGTGGAAGGAACCACGCCGTTGCCGTAATTGCGATTGTCGTAGATCACGGTGATTCGTTCGTCGAAATTCACCAGGTCAGGCGTCAGGTAGATATTGGCCTGACCGGTTCCGCTATCGACCCGCACGCCATTGGTTGCCAGGACCTTGGCTTCGATCTGAACGGGCGAAGAACGAGGCTGTGGATAGTTCGCCGGCAAAACCAGGCTTCGCTCAGGGAAGTCGCTCACTTCGAGCCAATAGAAAAAGTTATCCCATGGCCGCATCGACACGACGGTGAATTCTTTCGGCGCGAATTGGCGTTTGTGGAGCCCCATCCATTTGAAGAGATCCATAATCTCGTCCTGGAAGTGTTCGTGCCCGCGACCGCGATATTCGGCAATCATGACATCGAACAAACCATTGCGGAGGTAGCGGTCAAAGTTGCTCGCATTCTGCTCTCGCTTGTTGCCATCCATTTCACCACAGACGAAATAGAACGGCACATTCTTGGCATTCTCCCAATAACGGGTCACGTACTTGTCGGCTTTAGCCACGATCGGAATCACACCGGCCCACAGATCGGGATGTGCCAGGCCAATGTCCCAGGCCGCATCCCCACCCATCGAATGCCCGCTGAGAAAGACGCGATCATTATCGATCGAAAAATGGCGCAAGGCATGCCGCAAGCTGAATAGAACCGCCGCGTGCTCGTAGGCCGAGTAGTTGTACTCGAACTGATGTTCTTCGGCCCACATCGGGGCGATGACGATGTAACCGTTGCGGGAAGCCTGGCCAAGACGGATCTTGGCGTTTTCGCTATGCGATCCGGCCCACCAGTCGATTTGCTGCTCGGCGGTGGTTCCGGCCCCGTGCAAGGTGACGACGGTTGGGTACTTGCGATACGGATCGTACCCTTGCGGCAACTGCACGTAGTAGAAGAAATCGGCTCGACCGGCCACGCCTGGGACTCGCATCAGGTAGTAGCCAGGGATCTCTGACTTTGTCTCTGGCTCGGCACTCCAGAGCGGCGGCTTCATGTACTGCAAGATCTTAGCGACGTAATTGGGCGCGCCACCTTCCATGCCCTTTAGCTTTTCAAGAATCCCGTGGCGATCGACACCCGTCTCGTTGCTAATGTATTGACTGATCAGGTCACGGGCCTGGAACACGCTCAGCGCGACGGCCAGGTTCTCGGTCGAATCATTCGGGCCCAGAATCCAACCGCTGATCGCCAGGGCCAGCTTTTCGTCGTCGGTCAGCTTCGGATCGTCCGACAACCGCATGTAGGGCCCCAGCCGCTCCATGTTGTTGATATTCAGTTCCTGCTGGATATCGGCAACCGCCGCATCGACGACCGCCTGATTGGTTGGGTCGATGTGGGCGTCGTGATGCTTTTTGAGTATCGCGAACATCTTGTCGCGCCGCTCGTAGGCCGTTTGATACTCAGTCAGCATCGACTTCACCTTCAGCAAGTTGGAACTGGCGACGTGTTCCCCCGGAAACTTGCTGAGCATGCCGTAAGCCAAGTTATGCTGACCGGTATCTTTGCGAAGTTCGACTTCGTCGATCAGATTGTTGGCGGCCAATTGGTAGAGTTCGTCCAGCTGCTTGCTGAACTGGTTTTTGAGGTCAGGGAAATCATTGATCACGGCGCTCAGTTCGGTAGCCGCGTCGCGGTAACGTTCAGCCTGGAGATAAAGCCGGACGATCTTAATTCGTTGATTCGAGTCGGTCGGATCGATCCGCCGCATCAGGATCGCCGACAGCTTATCCCGCGGAATCGAACTGGTTCGAATCCGCATATCCCAGCGGTAATCGTGATCGGCCTTCAATCCTTCGACACGCGTCCACGCCGGCGTGATCTCGGTGATCCCCTGAATGACATCGATCGGCCCCAACGCCGACTGCATCGAATAGATTCGCCGTCCGTATTCATCCCATTTCGTGATGCGAATTCCCTCGCCGACCGCATGCACGGCCTGACCGCTTTCGGTCACGTCTTGCTCGATCTTAATCCGCTCGACCGGCAACGGGGCCACTTCCTGGACGTCTTGCACCTGGTAGGTCGAGACGAATGTCCGCTTCAAGTCGTCATCGACCAGGACAATCAGTTCGTTATTGACTGCCCCGCCGCCAGAGCTTTTGAGCGGGTCGTTACTCATGCTGGCGATTTTGCCGACCGATCCTTCCAGCCGCATCCCGTTCTTCAGTTCCACAATCGTGGCCATGGCCACTACCGGAAGGCAGAGCCAAACCACGCCAAACGCTAACAGAGAACGGATCAATCGCTTCATGGAATCGCCGAAAAGTGAGGTGAGAGGGAACGGATCCCTTGGAGTATATAGACTAGATCAAGCTAGAGCGGTTCCCAGACAAACCGATCAAGCCGTCCTCTCCATTATCGAGGATCTTGCCCGCAGGGCAATAAAATCGTTACAGAAGGCCTGCCCGGATCCCCCCGGCCGGCTGAAAACAAAGCGGTTTCAGTACTGAGCCAACAGCGTTGGAAGGTCTTGCATCGAGGTAAAACAGACCACATTTACTTCATCGGCATAGCGCCGGGCAGGATCATATCGCAAAACTTGCATGCCGGCCGACGTGGCTCCTGCCACTCCGACATCACTATCTTCAACCACAATGCAGCGGCTGGGGTGATAGCCCATCGTATCGGCCGCATGGCGAAAAATCGTCGGATCCGGTTTCCAGGCTCCGATGTCGTAACAACTGAAGACCATTTCGCCAAAGAATCGAGCCAATCCGCAGACCCTTAGGGCCAGATGAATCTTGTCAGGCGGAGCATTCGAGGCAACACAGCGCGGCAATTCAACCTGAAGCAGCATTTCAGGCACACCTGGCATGGGCCGCAAGCCTTCTTCGATGCGAGCGGCCGCATACTCGCGGTAATCGTGCTCGAAGTTTTCGGGGAGCGTTCGCCCGATTCGTTGTTCGATATCGGCCATGATGTTAGCCATCCGCCACCCACGATAGCGATCTGAAAGCGACTCAGGCGTATCATCCAGTTCCGGAAACTTTTCGAGCAACGTTTGCGAACCGAGCGACTCGCTGTCAACGAGCGTCCCATCTAAATCGAAAATCACGCAATCGATGGGCATAGACCTGGCGAGTTTCTTCCGAGCGGAGCGGTAGAAGTTGGCGTTACAAACTAAGCACGGCGGGGTAGAGTGGCAGCCAATCGCTTCGAGGCCAGACGCAGATGACCGCCTGACGGGCGAACCTGGGGACGATCTTCCAGACAGTAATTGGAAGGCAGATTGCCGAGCAGGAAGCAGATTTGATCGCCGTTGGTCGCGGTGACGACATCCATCGTCCCCTGGGCGGACCGTACCAGATGCTGTTTTTCAACATTCAGGCTGAAATAGGCGAGCAAATCGTGGCGATCGGATAGGTAGGTAATCCGATAGGGCCGATTGGCCGTTCCATCCCCGGTTTCCAGCAACCCTTGCAGGATAGTTTCGGTCAGAAAACGTTCCAACTCCGCATCGTCAGGGCAACCAGCTTGCTCGGCTGCGATCGATGCGTAGAGGTGAGCCGAAGGGGAAGCGACCCAGGCAAAGGGCATTAGCTCAGTCAACTGAAACATGGTCTCGTAACGACCACGTTGACAGTAATCTGACAATTGGTCGACAAAACTGCCAGCCGCACAGTAATCGGCTTCGGCTTGGACTTCTTTTTGAAGTTCAAGGAAACCTTCTCGGCTAGGAGCTTCGAGAAATGCCTGGTAGTGATCGATCATTCAAAGCCTTCAGAACGAGTTCGCTAGGGAGCAAAATCGCGATTGAACTTTCAAGTTTCGCGTCTTGCTGTGGCGACTTTCGTGACGTGCAAGCATGTCACTCTTCTTTAGACTAACGACGGCGTTTTAAAAACGCAATAACTTACGCGTTGTTTGTCGCGTGATTTTGTTGTTGATCGTCGTTTCGAGATCAACAATCCAGCGCGTCGTCTCCATACATTTCGAACCATAGCTCTTACAATCGTGTTGGCAAACAACTAGCGGATCGGCGGCGCCAACAAATGGGAAATGTGGATTGGGCGTCAACAAGAAATGAAGACGCCGCGTGCTTATCGAAGCAGCGCGGCGTGATCGTTTTCGATACTAAGCAGACGCTCAGCCATTGGTGTTGATCAGATTGCCTGTCCCGGGCGACTTGCTCAGACGAACCGAATCCTCGAGCAACTGAGCAATCGCCGCACCTTGTTGCTTTTGTGCGTCTAATTGCTTCTTGGCAACCAACATTTCGCACTGATTTTGTGTCTGAGATTGGCTGATGGCTACTGATTGTGCCGCAATGCCTTCTACACTTGGCATGATCTGCTCCCTAGGGGTATTTTTGCGGGTCTTCCTCGGACCGGCGCCAGCAGGGAATGCGAGCGATCCGTATCGATTTCATCGGCAAGATAGCTCCCCAGCGTTGGCGAAAACCAAGTCCAGGCGAAGTTGTCTCCGATTTTTTGGTCAGATGAGGTAAACCACATAGGTAAATCGATCGAAATAGTTAGGATTTCCATCAAATTAGTCGCCTTAATCTGATTCTCTCCAGATAAAGCCTGAACCAGCTCGATGGAACGTAGCGTCGAAATACGCGTTAAAGAGGCCTTGGATCCGCTTCCGGTCATCCAGCTTTTCCGCCAGAACCTTGCCCTCTCAACGGCCAGCATCGATGAGGCAATCCGGCATAAAACTTCCTTGCCCGTTGGCACCTTGCGGATGGGAGATCCCGATGCCGTTGGGCCCAAAACGATCACCCTGCTCGATTCTCTGGGTCGGCTGCAGGTGAAATACGAATTGCTTCTGGAAGGTCAGCCGCAATCTCGTCAATTTCTGCACTACTGGCTGGCTGCGATGCATGAGATAAGCGAGCCCAGTATCGAAGCGTTGGAGGCCCTCCGATCCGAAGACAGTGATCAATTTCAGATCATGCTGGAAATGATCAAAGCGGGAGACGGCTTTGAAGTCGATGAAGTGACCCTGGTTTGGGTCGAAGAGCAACTCCGAGGACTCGATTGAACGCAGGTGAAACCTACCCCAAAACCTCTCTCTTTCGCTTGATGTAGTCCCAGACGACGTAGCGATCCAGGTCGTTGCCGGCCGTAAAGAAGACCCGCCCCTTGGTTGATTCGGCCAGCCGATAGGCAAAGCGGATATCTTCCTCGCTTTGCGACCAACTGGGGACCAGGAACATATTGATCGTGATGCCTTGCTGCTGGCAAAGCTTTCCTTCCCGCATCGTGGCTGCTTCGGTCTTGGGATCCGGCGGGTAGAGCAAAAACAGCTCATGTCCTTCGAAGTGGGCCGTCGGCAAACCATCCGTGATCAAAATGATCTGTCGATTGGGCGTGTCCTGGCTGCTGAGGAACAAGCGAGCTTGCTGCAAGGCATGTTGAATATTGGTGAAATGGGGAGGGATTCGGTATTCGCTCACATCGGGGCGGCTCATATCGGCCCTCAGGCGAACGACTGGATCATGGATCGTGACCGGCTTGGGCAACAGCCCGATTACTTCGCCGGGGGCGACCGGCTTGGCGAACGAATACATTTCGATCATCTGCAAAAAGTCGCCTGGGAACTCGCTCCGAATGAGCCCCTGCATGGCCAGCGCCATCCGCTTCACATTGGCATACTGGGCGTCGTACCGCATGCTGCCGCTCATATCCATGATGACGCATGTCGCACACTTGGGGTTATTTTTCGTCTTGTGGATGACGATGTCTTCGCTCTTCATCCGCAACGGTCGCTCGTCTCCCTGACGCAGCATCGCGTTGATCAGCGTTTGGGGGATGTCCATGTTGGTCAGCGAATCGCCAAACTCGTAATCCTTGGTCGACTGAAGCTCGACCGCCCCTTCTCCGACGATCGGCCCTTGATGCCGCCCCGAACGCGAGGCTTCCATGTTGCTGAAGATCCGCTCGAGCAGCTTGCCTTGGAAGATTTTGAAGGCCTGGGGCGTCAAGTGGATGTGCCCTGATTGGCTGGTCAGCCCTTGCTGTTCGGCTTGCTCGCGCAGGTACTGCTCGACTTGCCGCTGAAGCTGCATGAGCTGCTCCATTTCGCCAGGATCGGCGTACTCGGAAAGCTGCTCCATGTCGATGATGCCGATCTGAGCGTTCTCACGGGCCTGCTTGAGTTGCTCGAGCAGCTCATCGATCTTCTCCAGCTCTTCCTTCACCTCGATCGCCTCGTCAACGGTCATCGGCGTTCGCCCGGTGAAGACATACTTGGCCGCCAACTGGTCGACCTCGTACTTCCGGCTGAGATGCTCGATCAATTGAACCAGTTCACTTGCAAACGGCGAGCGTTCGTCCTCCAGGCCATACCAGACCCGTTCCAGATCGTACAGTTGCTCTTGCTCGAACCCCAACTGAAACCGCTCTCTTTGCCGTTTGGGGGCCTGCATCGGCTGGCCATGTTCTCGATATGCCTTCTTGGCGGCTTTCTGGGCGGCCTCGGTTTCATAGGTCGCCAGGATCTTTCGCTTGCGTTCCTCCAGCATCTTGATCAGCGAATCGATGCTTGGCCCCAGTCCAGTGATCTGGCTCGGATCGATCTTCACGGCGTTGGCCAATTGCTCTGGCGTCAGGTCGAACCGGTCGCCATACATCAACCAATGTTCCATCGCCGGCGAAACCAAGTCAGGCGGCGGCGTCTTCGGACTGGGAAACTTCGTCGGATCGTACTTCTGGTAGGTATGAATGATCCCGCCAGGGATTTTTTTGCGCTGCGTCATGAAACGAAGTTCCTAATCGAACTCGTAGGTTATTTTGCCATGATGCTGGGCTCGGCTGATGCGATCGAGGGCATACAGGCCGGCCAGAACAAACTCGACGCACGACGCGCGCATCGCTGGGTTTTCAGAGGCGTTCACCTCAAAGGCTCGGTCCCACACCGGCGGAACCCGTTTGAGCCGCTCGCCATAGTGTTCCGACGGCAGCAAATCGCCCACTTCGATCTTCACACCCTTCTGGAAGATCTCGGCAATCTGCTCCAGGCCATGTTCCTGGATGTATTCCTGGAAGACAGTCCCAACCGCCTCGGCAATCAGCGCGTCGAGCACCTGGCGTTCGGTCATCTGATGGCTTCCCATCATGTCGAGTTCCAATTTGCCGAGGCTCGACGTGTAAATGTGCCCGAAGTCGCTCAAACGGACGACGGCTGGCTTTTCGTTAAGCAAGATCCCCCGATGCCGCGCCGAAGCGACCACCGTGCTGTAGTTGGCGATACTGAACCGGGCGCTGACACCTGACTGCTGGTCGACGAATTTGCTATGGCGGGCCGCTTCGGTGATTTGCTCGAGCACTTCCTTCATGAAGTAGGGCACTACTACCGGATACTCACCATCGAGACGAACTTCCGCTTCTTGCTCGATGATCTGAATGCCCAAATCGCGCTGGCGGGGATAATGGGTATGAATCACTGACCCAATCCGGTCTTTCAACTGCGGAATCACTTTGCCGCTGCGGTTGAAGGTGGAAGGGTTGGCCGAAAAGAGCAGCACCAGGTCGATATCGAAGTTCACGGGGTACCCGCGGATCTGGACGTCCCGTTCTTCCAGCATGTTGAACAAGCCGACCTGAACCAATTCGTCCAGCTCCGGCAGTTCGTTCATAGCGAAGATCCCGCGATGCATCCGGGGAATCAATCCGAAGTGAAGGGCTTCCTCGGTGCTCATGCTGACACCGCTGGCCAATTTGGCAGGATCGATCTCGCCGATCACGTCGGCAAACTTGGTCCCTGGCGCCAGGCGTTCGGCGTAGCGTTCTTCCCGCGGCCACCAGGCAATCGGGATCTCTTCGTCGGAATGCTCGACAACAAACTTCTTGGCGATCGAGGTAATTGGATGGTATGGATCTTCATGAACCGGGCAGCCAGGAATATTGAGATACGGCACCGCTTCGTCGAGAAAGCGAACCATCATCCGCATCATGCGGCTCTTGCCCTGCCCTTTTTCCCCCATGAAAAGCATGTCATGGCCGGCAATCAATGCCAAGTGAATCTCAGGCAAAACGGTATCTTCGTACCCGATCATCCCCGGGAAAGTCTCGTCCCCAGCGGCAAGCATGTGGACGAAGTTCTCTTGGATCTCTTGCTTCACCGAGCGCGACGTCCAACCGCTTTCCTTGAGTTGGTTCAGGTTCGCAGGGCGCACTGGGGGTTGGGTCACGTCGTTCGAACTGGTCACTAGCGAATCTTTCCCATGAATGGCATTTGTCAGAAACTCCCGGAATTATAGCGCAGCGAACGTAATCGCCAAGCATTGACCGCGCTGCGGAGCGATTTCTGCCCACAAGCTGATCGGCGAACCAAGATGGCAAGTCCCCTGACAACTGGCCCCAGGCGAGTCACCGAAAAGATCTGATCGGCCAGAGCGAATGTCCCCAAAGGACTCGTAGCATTGATTCCGTTTACTTCTCGATCCCCCTCGGATAGCCTGATGACAGTCACCCTCTGACCAGCTTGAGAGCAACCATGTCTGATTCGCCATCGACCGACTATTTTCCTATGGAGGAAGTGAAAGAGCGAACGATCCAGTTCAACATCGTTCATATCATGGCGGCGATGACCGGAATCGCATTTCTATTGGCGCTGCTTGCCCCTGCATTTCGCATGCTGGGCTCCCAACATCAGTGGACATTCCTGTTTTTCTTTACGGTTCAGTTGGCAATCCTCGCGCTTACGGTTCTGATTTTTTCGTTCCGCCGAAAGCTGCTCATCAAAGCGATGGGCGATCGAATCGGGATAGGCTACCCAGGCAGTATCCCAGGCAAGTACGGCCCGATCGTCCTCAGCACGCTCTCGGTCGTGATGATCTCGGTGGCTCAGCTGGCGTTTACGCTGGTATTTAGTCTTTCCCCCGCAGCCCTGGAAACGCTTCCCTTTTTGATTGTGCAACAAGTCCAATTGCCCATCTTCGCTGGAGCGATTGGCATGAATATGTTTTGGGGACGCACGCCAGGCGTGACCGAATTCTTCGAGAAAGGTGTCTTGATCGGCTCATTTCATAAGATTCCCTGGGGGCGAGTCGTCCTACGGCCTAGCAAGTTCTCGCCTGATCGTATCGTGATGGTTTACATTGTGGTGGACGAGTCGACGTACTTTGAAGCCGCTAACCGTATCCCAATCAAGTACACCAAGACGCTACAAGTGCTGGAGCCAACCCGCAGCTACCTCTTGGATCGGTACGGGGAAACTCCCGAAGCTGATGATTCGGTTACCGAAGAAGCCAGCGCATAAGAAAAGCCTCGACCGTTGACCGAGGCTTTTCCTGAATTTCCGTTTTGAAAGCTCGAAACTATTTCTTCAGCATCGCACCCGATGCGTACCAGCCGTCGGCTTCCGTTCGGACGTAGGTCCCCGACGGGCCGAGGTAACCTTCGATCTGAGCGAAGGGAGGCAGCTTGGTTGCGTCGATCTGCTGCTCGCGGGTGAACATATCATCTTCCTGGCCCAGGCTCCATAGTTCGTTGATCACCTTGCCCAGGGCCGATTCCGCTTCCGGCATCTTGCCTTGCTGCATCAGTTCGTAGGTCATCTGAGCGGCCTTGTCCGAGCGTACGAAATGGCGGAAGCTGTCCTGACCACTTCCCAAGATGCTCAAAGCAGCCTGGATTCGGAGGTAATCAGGGGCGGTTGCCAGAAGAGGCGCCTTCGGTGCACCTTTCTTGGTGGTGATCACCTTCTCGATCACTTCTTTGTTGTTGGCAAAAAAGACCCAGTCATCAACCACGGCAACGGCGTTGGGAATCTTGGGCGGCTTGCCGTTACCAGCTTGGGCAAGTTGATCGTTGATCGGTTCCGGGAAGCCAGGTCCACTGATGATCAGCGTGGGAACCTCTTCTTCTTCCTCGTGAATCTCCCAGATGTCTTCTTCCTCGAATACATGCTTTTCGGCATTCGGGTCCTGGGTCATGATCTGCGTGACAGCCGCTTTGACCGGGGCTGCGTTTAACAGATGCACCGCAATGAGACGCTGCTCCGAATTCGGCGTGATTGGCGTCTTGACGTCAACCAGCATGCAGACCTTGTTGTCCAGGTGCTTCACAATTTGATTGACGATGTTCACTTTGGGGCCAGCTGGGTCCTTTTCCAAGCTTTCGATCAACTCATCGAAGATCTCGTCGTCGGCGTATTCGTTGACGATCGTCTCGCTGTACTTGAATGCATCCTGTACGTCCCAGCGGAAGTCGAGGAAGCTTGCCAACTCGGCTGGAACCCAATCGTAGGGCTTAAAATTGATGTCGTTGGGGAAATCCAGGATCCGGGCACCCAGCTGAAAACGTTCGCCAGGCTGTGCCTGCGGATCGGCTGGAGCATACATATACGAGCTATGCACCATTTCCAACTGCTTTTCATTGGCTAGTTTGTTATTCACCACGACAAAGTTGACGTAGCCGCCCAATCCCTTGATCGCGTCGAATCCCTGGTTCCGCAGCAGCTGCAGCATGTCGGTACCACGCTTCTTGCGGCCACCCTGTTGCGAGCGGAGCACTTCGGCATAGCCGAACGGTTCGACGAACCATTCAAAGTCGTAGGTTGGCAGCGCACGTCCGGCGGCCGTTCGCTTGAGAACCTCTTGGAAAGCTTCCAGTGAGTTCAGGTTGTCCATCTTTGGTGCGTCGATCGCATCCAGGATGTAGCTCAGGGTCGGCTCGGAGTCGGTCGCGATCAATAGATCGTTTTGAACGACATAGAACGCTTCGCGTGGACCAGGCTTACCTTCCTGAGCAGGCAAATCGAACTTGGTGACCAGAACTCCCCGAACGTTGACCTGGGATTCCGTCGCGCCGTTCTTCTTTTGGTTGGCGGAAATCTTGGCCATCAAGGCGGCGACTTCGGCCTTCTTTCCCGTGACATCAACAGTCACGACAACGCCGTCCGACTTGGGCCCATCGGGCTGATCGTTGGCGAAACAGATTTCGCCTGCGTAGACCCCTTTCAGGTCATCGAGCGTGATCCCCAGCTTCACGCCGCCGGCGATCAGCTTTCGTTTGATCTGCTCCTTCAGGTCATCCGCAAACGGCTTCATCGCCGGATCGGCCACCATCTTGCCGATCTGGGTTTCGTCGAAGTTGGCAGAAGCCTGGTCGAAGTCGGGAATCGAAACGTAGCTCTTGGTCGTCTGCGGAAGGACCGTCGCGGCCTTCGGCGCGGCAACGACTTGCTGCGCAGTGATGAAAAGGATTCCGACGACAAGTAGACCAATCTGGCCCCAGCGATATGCTTGCATCTCTCTCAAATCTCCTCCGCCTGTGGATGCGAATTTCCCCAAAAGACTGCCTCTCTTAGATTCGGGTCAATCCGAGGTGCTATTTCTATCGGCAAATGCGTTTAAAATTCCAGCTTGGAACTGCCTCGGTTCCTACGTACTACCAGGACAAACGCGATCGCAAATTAGAAGATATAACGGTTAAACCGATTAACGAATCCTCTTGATTCTGCGAAACTAGCGAATCTGGTGCAAGCTCAGCTAGCCTCGTCTGCCCAATTAACCCCAAAGGAGTAAGGGTGAACCTGGAAAAATTTGCCGCCGAGAGTCTCTGCTACGACCCAATCCACGGATATGTTCCGTTTGTCGCCCAAGGGGCTTCGCCTGACGAAGTCACCGAGCGAGACGTGATCGATCATCCCTGGCTGCAGCGGATGCGGCAGATCCACCAGTTACAGACTGCCTGGTGGGTCTATCCAACCGCCGAGCATACCCGGTTTCAGCACATTTTGGGTGTCATGCATTTGGCCAGCCGTTTGACGGCCCAGCTTTACCCTAGCTTAAAAGAAACGTGCGGAGATGTTCCTTCGCGCGGTTACGTCGAATCGCTGCTGCGGATGGCGGGCCTGTTGCACGACGTAGGCCATGGCCCTTTTGGCCACTTCTTCGATAGCCACTTCCTGCAGCACTTCGGCCTGACGCACGAATCGCTGGGGGCCCATATCATTCGTCAAGAATTGGGAGAAATGCTCTCTCGATTGCGGCGCAATCCGTTCTCGCAGATGGAAGAAGAAGAGCAGATCGATCCCGAGCAGATTGCCTGGATGATTCAGCGTCCTCAGCCAGGCGACGCCGCCCAGCGGCCCAAATGGCTCGTTTTCCTGCGGAGCCTGCTCAGCGGGATCTACACGATCGACAACATGGACTTCGTCCTCCGTGATGCCTACATGACCGGGTACAGCCAGCAGTCGTACGATCTGGAGCGGTTGATTCGCTACAGTTTCTTCTCGGATAAGGGTCTGACGATCCATGAACGGGGCATGGCGGCGCTGATCCGGTTTATGAACGTCCGGGCCGAACTGTTTCAAACGATTTACTTCCATCGTGAAGTGATGGCGATTGATAAGACGTTGGAAGATCTTTTCGCCGACAGCCGCCCCTGGCTCTTCCCTGGCAGCCCGATCGATCACTTGAGTGCCTATCAAGGCTTCACCGAATTCAGTCTGCTGGTCGACGCGGCACGGTGGCATAGGTCAGACGATCCCCAGCAAGCGGAGATCGGTCGCCAATGGAACCAGCTTCTCAGCCGGAATATTCCTTGGCGATTCATTTGCGAGCGATCGTTGCGGTTTGACGAAGGGGAAAGCCAGGAGATGACGATCTTCCGCAGTGAAAGCTTTGCCTTGGCAGCACTCCGCGACGTGCTGCCGGCAGAGTTGAAGGAGATTCCGCTGAAGATTGCATTGAACCGGACCGTCTTTCGCCCTAACACCCGCGGACCGAGCGAACACCAGAACTTCTTATACGATTCGGCCCAAGACAAGATCAAAGAACTGACAACCGATCGGCTCTTCCGTTCGCTTCCAGTCAGCCGTTTGGTTTGTCGGATTTACGCCCAGGACGAATCTCTGGCATCGAAACTTTCGGCGGCACTGGACCGACTGGTGGGAAATCATGCGGTGGATGATCTGACGAACATGTAGCCACAGGAAAGTCTTCGGCTTTCCGTTTTGCTTCGATCTCGCGCATTCGATTGATGCGTGCCCCGCTACCACGCCCGAAAAAGAGGGTATCGATGCCCAAATAAGCCACCACAATCAGAGGCGTAACCAGTACCAGGCCCAGCAAGGTTATCACGGCCAGGATCACGGGCGACTCGTTGGGATAGAATGCACGCACGAAGCCGGCAATGACCGCCGCAACGGTTACCACCACGAAAGCCTGCCAGGTTCGAAATCGCAGGTTTCGCAGCACGGTTCCCACATTAGGCAGCAGTCCTCCGCTGCGCAACCGGTATCCAATGCTCCATACCAAAGAAAGTACCACCAGCGTAGCGAGAATACCGAAAACCCCCAGCACCGTCACCTTTTCCAACACCGTTCGCTCGAACGAACCACGGTTGTCTGGTGATTCCAGATAGATCATTACGCCGAAGATAGCGATGACCACCGAGATCCCCAGCACGATCCCCAGCGTTATTTTCCAGCTGAAACCTCGCGAGCGGGAACGCATCTCTTTTTCCACGTCCGACCGTAGCGATTTAGCGCGAAAACGGGAACTTCGGCCTGCGGCGATCGTGGCGCTCAACACTCCGATGAAGAGTAGTAGCCAGGCGATTAACGCAATGATCCGGGGGGACAACAACTTCTGCTCCGATGCGAGTAGGGCTGTGGATGATTAGTATTCGTCGCCCAGGCGCGGATCTTGGGTAGATTCGTCGCGGCGGGCCCTGCCTCGGTGGGTCATTCTACGCTAAAATCAAGCGGTTCAGCCTCAATTTTATTCCAGTCAGGGAACCTCTGCGTGTCGCACGAACAATACGAAAACCCGCTGATCACTCGATATGCCTCCAAAGACATGAGCTTCCTGTGGAGTCCCCAGAAGAAGCATTCGACCTGGCGACGCTTGTGGTTGGCGCTGGCCGAATCGGAACAAGAGTTGGGCCTGACGATCACCGACGAGCAGTTGGAAGCGATGCGAGCCAACCTGGACAACATCGACTTCGATCTGGCCGCCAAGCACGAGAAACGCCGCCGGCACGATGTGATGGCCCACGTCGAGACGTTCGGGGAAGCCGCCCCGGTGGCCAAGCCGATCATGCATCTGGGCGCGACAAGCTGCTTTGTAACCGACAATACTGATCTAATCCTGCTGCGTGAATCACTGGAGTTGGTTCGCGAACGCCTGATTCGCTGCATCTTTCTGCTGGCTAACTTCGCCAAACAATACCGCGATGTGGCCTGCCTGGGCTTCACCCACCTGCAATCGGCCCAGCCAACCACGATCGGCAAGCGTGCGACACTATGGTGTTACGATCTGGTGCTCGATCTGGAAGAAGTGGAACATCGCCTGGAACTGCTTCGCTTCCGCAGTACGAAGGGCACGACCGGAACCCAGGCCAGTTTTCTGGAACTCTTTGAAGGAGACCACGCCAAGGTCAAAAAGCTTGAACACCGCGTGGCCGAGAAGATGGGCTTCGATGGTTTGTACGCCGTCACGGGCCAAACCTACTCGCGGAAAGTCGATACTCAGATTCTCGATTGCCTGAGCGGCATCGCCCAGTCAGCCCATAAGATCGCTACCGATGTGCGAATCCTGGCGCATCGGCGTGAGGTCGAAGAGCCGATCGAAAAGGATCAAATCGGTTCGTCCGCCATGCCCTACAAACGCAATCCGATGCGAAGCGAACGTATTTGCGGGCTTGCTCGCTACGTCATCAGCAACCAGGCCAACGGTGCCAACACGATTGCTACCCAGTGGATGGAGCGTACCCTGGACGACAGCGCCAACCGACGCTTAAGCCTGCCCCTTTCGTTTTTGGGGATCGACGCAATCCTGATCATTCTGGCCAACGTTTGCGATGGCATGGTCGTTTATCCGGCGTTGATTCTCCGCCATCTGCAGGAAGAACTCCCCTTCATGGCGACCGAAAACCTGATGATGGCCGCCGTCAAAGCAGGAGGCGATCGGCAAGACCTGCACGAGAAGATTCGCGTTCACTCGCGCAATGCCGGGGCTCGCATCAAAAATGAAGGGTTAACCAACGATTTGCTCGATCGCATCAAGGCCGACCCGGCCTTCCCGGAGTTCGACGCCGAGGCGATCCTCGAGCCGATGCAATATGTTGGCCGAGCTCCGGAACAAGTCGACGACTTCCTGGCCGATGTCATTCAGCCGATCCGCGATCGTTACCCAGAGGTGACGCTCGAAAACGAAGATCTAAAGGTCTAGTGGCCTGACGAACCCAGTTAGATCAAATCGACCCGTCGTTTTTTGCGGCGGGTTTTCTTTTGGCACTGCTCGCACACGCCGTTGACGATGAAGCGGTGGCTGGTGGCACGAAAGTTATGCATGCTGGCGACTTTGTCCCGCAGCTCTCTCAGTTCAGCGCTTTGAAATTCGATCAGGTTCTGGCACTGTGTGCAGTACAGATGATCGTGATCGGGGTAGCCGTAGTCATGCTCGTAGACGGCACGGCCGCCGATTTCCATCTTCCGCAAAAGCCCTGACTCGACCAGTTCATTCAGCGTGCGATAGACAGTCGGTCGGCTGACGCGATCGGCCCCTTTGCTGTGGTGCGAAAGTTCGTCGATCAAACCATCGGCGTCGAAATGCTCGTGGTGGCTGAAAACGTGTTCGATAAGAATCCGCCGAGGTTGCGTGATCCGTTTCCCTTTGCTTTTGAGGTATTCCTCGAACCGCTCCATCGGAGAAAGGGCGACATCGACAGCTTCCAACGCAAACGGATCGGACATTCGACTCTCAATAGGAACAACAAGGGATTCCGCTCTATTGAGACTGAGTTGCTACTTATATCTAATTGCGGAATAAAGAGATACGCATCCACGCTGGCTATCAGTCTCAATAACGAATTCTAGGCCAAAGCGACTGCGGTACAAGCCCAGGGTAACTGATTCTGCGACCGAAAAGCATTGGTTAACGACAAAAAAATAGGCAGCTTGCTCGTGTTGAGGAAGCTGCCTTCTGGGTTGGAAGAGTGCTCTCAAAACTCCGGAGAGAGGGGTTATCCAATTTCATCCAACAGACGATTCAAAGCAATATCAAGCTTGTCGTCGGTTAGGTACGAGCCGTCGGCGATCTGAGCTTTGATTTGAGCTACCCGATCGGCGCGGATGTCTGGAATGTTCTTTACCTGGCTAGCGAAGTCCGCTTCGTGCGAAATGTCGAGTTCGTCCACGGTATCAAACTGCGGACGCTGATCAACAGCCTGCGTGGGCTGGCTTGAGTGCGGACCTCGGATCGACTGGGCCGGGTGAACTGCGGTTGGGCCATTAACGTGCATGGTGAATCCTAAACTCCCTTTGAACGTCGCATTTGCCAGAGCAGTGGGATTGGGTCGCTCTAGCACAACGCTCCTAAAATCATGACCGGAATCGGAGGTCTGGGTTTCCCTATCAGGCTTGCCTTGCTTCTACTGGCAAACCAAGGGAGGCAGCTTCCCTACCTCGCAAATATAGTTCATTGGCGTCTTCCATGGTGCCGTATTCCGTGTCAGGTTTAGCCATCCGTATGAAGCAAGTGACTCACGGCGAAAAGTATTCTCAGGAAGTACCCTTCTTATCGACCTGCTAGCACTCGAGATTCAACCATCCCTATCACGGTCTTGTTGTGCAGTCCCTGGCAACGTCGCCGACCGGGCAACTTCTGCCAACTTAGCAAAACAAACCGAATATGCCTGTTTTACCGAGCTGCTTTGCCCTGTCAGGGGCGACCATCTGCCTTGCGTTTCGCACAATCGTTACGACTGGCCTACGCAAATGGTTTGCCAAAAAGTACGGCATTTGTCTGCCAAACGAGATTTTCTCGATCGCCCAGGCAAACGAGCCAGAAGTTACGCAATCCGGCCTGATCGCTCAATCGCAATCGCGGGTATCTTCACCCGAATCTTGAGAAATTCCGGCCTCATCCTGAGGAATTCCCGGAAATATTCCGCTAGTCCTCAAAATCTCTTCCCTCTTCGTGCGGTAGATTTAATTAGAAACTTTTCTAGCGATCGACATCTCATGTTGATCCGCCCTGAAACTCGTCAAGATTGCCACCGGTTCCAACGAATAACGGATATCCAACATTCGTTTCCTCCATCCATCAACGGCTTACCGCAAGAAACCACCCGTCGAGTGGGAATCAACTACCACCTGAATGGTTTTTTAGCGAGATTCAACACCACTAATTGATCCGTAATGCCAAATATGACTGCGTTATCCCTATTGCATCGCGGAGCCCCTTTTACTTAATCTAGGAAACAGGCGAACTTAGTCGCCTGCTGTTACGTCTCAATATTAGACCGAGACCACATTGTGCAGCGAAGGATCCGTTGCCGTCAGCTACAGGGACCGTAGCGAACTTTCCCCAGGGAGTTCGCTAATGAACGACTCGCTTTTCGACACCATGCTCATCAAGCTCGAAGATGCACGAGATCGGGAGGAAGCCCCAATCATGGTAGGCCTCGCTTCCTTTGTGCAGTTTTCCGAGTGGATGGACCAAGAACTGCTCAACCTGCGTTCGCAGTATCATGGCTTCGAGACCCCAAATTCCAATCGCATGAGCGAATGGGAAAAGGTGGGACCGAAATCGTAACCCGTTTCCCGACCGAATTACTGAACGTTATTTTTCATTCCTTCTAACACCCCCGTCGGAAACGACTCAAATCTGACCTAAACTTAGGAGTACCATTCCCGGTACTCCTTTTTTCGTTCTTGCTCAGAAGGAAGTCATGACTGACGAACCGACATCGCTAGACGAGATCAAACGGTTGCTCCGTCAGGGGCAGAAAATCCAGGCCATCAAGGTCCTCCGTGAGGCGAGCGGCATTGGCCTGAAAGAAGCCAAAGAACAAGTCGAAGCAATCCAAGCCAAGATGGTCGCCGACGGCGAAGAGCTTCCCAAGATGACCGGGTGCGCAGGAGCAATGATTCTTTTCGCTGCCGGGCTGGGAATGCTGGGTGCCTGGATGATCAGCTAGAGAGGCCAAGCTACTTTAAGACGTTGAAGCTGAGGTCAGAAACATCGCGCGGCGGCAGGTCGACGCGAGTAACGAATTCGGAAAAAAGCCTTCGTCCCATCGGCATTTCTTTGCCTGGCTGAGCGATTCCGTCGAAGCCATAAATGATCAGTTCATACTTCCCACCATGATGGAAGTTCAGTGCCGCCAGGGAAGATTTGAACTCGCCGTTGATTACTTGGAACGACATCCCGTTGGTCTGCTCAGTAGTCGGTGCCAAAGGTCGCATCTGAAGGATGCCGCGCGGGAGCGGGTGCCCGAGATAGTTGACCGTTCCCGAAATCGAATAACCATCAGGAGGCGATTGTTGGCATCCGAATAAAATCAATCCAGCACCAACCAGCAACGCCATCAGCACGAAACCGCGACTCGAAAAGATTTGCCGACTCAGGAAGAAACCGGTTCGCATCAATATAAAAACCCTCGCTACCACATTTCTGGCAGCCGGAAGATAAGTTTCAATTCTGATGTTCTTGGATAGACAGGAACAAAAGCTCGAATGACGTCGGCTTTCGTGGGGCATGGCGCGTGATATCGAAGCTCTACCGACCAACGGCAAAACCAAGCCGGTTTCACTTTGGCTGATAAGCCCCTACCTTACCAATGAACCCCTCAACTCCACCGATGGCCCCGCCAGATCGAGATTAATCGAAATTACGCCAGGAAACAGATCGGGGTTCATTCCAACAAACGACGCTTCTACAAATTCTAGAAGAAAGAAAAATCGCACGCCAGTCCTTTGCTGTCCCCGCTTTCTTACTAGGCAAAGACAGTATTATTTAGCGAGAATCACACTTTTTATCGATTTACCCCAGGTCTGGTACCTAATTAAAACCTGGATATCAGGGCCATTCTGGCTCGCGTTTCTCGACAAATGCCGCCAACCCTTCCTTGGCCGCTTCGGTCGTTCGACTGGTCGCGCTCTCCGCAGCACCGACCGAAATCAGCATTTGCAGGTGTTCGCCGATCGTTTCATTGAGATGCCGTTTGGTTTGCTGAATTGCCTGAGGCGCCGATTGGCCGATCAGTTTGGTTAACTCGTTTCCATGGGCCCACAGCCTGGTCGTCGGTACGATTTCGTCGTAGGCACCAATTTCTACGGCTCGCTCGGCCGTGATTGTTTCGCCCGTCAAAAGAAGCCGCGCTGCATGTCGACCTCCAATGCGAAAATGAAGGATCGGAGCGCAAAGCCCTGAAATGAGGCCTCGTTTCGGTTCCGGAAAGCCGAACGTCGCCTCCTTTCCGGCGATCGCGAGATCAGACGCAAGAACCAGTCCAGCGCCGAACCCCATCGCTGGCCCGTTCACCGCGGCGATGATTGGCTTGGGAAACTGCAGCATCAGCTGCAGCAGCTCCGCCAACGTGCTGGTGTCTTGGTGCCACCGCTCCAGGTTATCGTCTTCCTGGATGATCTGGTGCATTTCCTCCAGGCAAAGCCCAGAACAAAACGCCGATCCTCCGCCGGTCAGGATGACAGCTCGTACCTTTTTCTCGCCATGGAGATCTCGAAAGGCCTGGATCAGATCGAAGATCATCGCGCGAGTCAGGGCATTTCGCTTCTCATCTCGATGAATCGAAATCGTTCCTACCGACTGATGGACTTTGACCTGGATTGGGGGCTCGGACATCTTGATCACAAAACTGCATAGGGGTTGGAGTCAGAATTAAAGGAAGGTCTTCATCCTATCAATTTGTTTAGAAATTCACCCCCCAATCTCCATGGGGTGGGGCATGTTTCCCCAAAGCAACATTTTGCCCCGAATCCTGCCTGACTGGCGTCCATCGAGCCATTCTGATGGAACGATCACCCTGCTTTCCCCATCTAACTATCTGGCCAGAGTCTCGGTTTCCGGCAGCGATCTGAGGGGTTTTGGTGGCTTTTTGCTACGTTTTCGCGGCCAATTTGATGCGATGCATCAACATTGGCTCGACCGCCCCGGGAAACCACATTCAACGCATTTCTATATAAAGCAAGGACTTAGGTAAATACATTGGCGAGGGAATCAGCTTTCGGCATGGGTGCTGCGTTTCATGGTGACGTCGCCCGATCGCTTCACAAGCGGTCGTCTCAGAAACCTCCTCAGGAGAACGCACCCATGGCAAACTCGCACGACTCTTTTCGCGAAGACGAAGAATTCGATAACGTCTCGATCAATAATCTCTCGATCATCAGTGATAGCTCCGAGGAAGAAGAAACCGAAGAAGTCAGTCAGGTCGACGACCCCGTTCGGATGTATCTGATGCAGATGGGCGAAATCCCGATGCTTACCCGAGCCGAAGAAATCGATGCCGCCACACAGATCGATAAGTGGCGAGCTCGCTTCCGCCGTGCCGTGATCGCCAACGACTTGATCCTGCATCATGCGTTCGATCAGCTCTCGAAGGTTCGCGACGGCCAATTGCGGTTGGACCGCACCGTGGAAGTCTCGGTAACCAATGCCAAAGAAAAGAAGTTGATCATGAAGCGGATCGTGCCGAACCTGATCACCCTCAAAGGCATGCTGGAAGCCAACGCCATCGATTGGCGGGTCGCTATCTCGAAGAAGGCTACGGCCGCCAAGCGTGATGAAGCTTGGAAGCGTCTTTCTCGCCGCCGCCTGAAAGCGGTCCAACTGGTTGAAGAGTTGAATCTGCGTACCAACAAGGTGACTCCGCAACTGTCGAAGCTTCGCGAAATCTCGCAGCGGATGGACACCCTTGTCGAGAATATCGAACTGGCTCGTGAATATGGCGGTCACCTCAACGGCCAAACGCTGGAAGACATGCAGCGAGAACTGCGTGGCCTGATGCGAGTCACACTCGAAAGCCCCGCGACCCTTCGCCGCCGCATTCAGAAGATCGCCGAGTACCAGGAAGAGTACGATGCCGCCAAGCGTCGTCTCTCAGCAGGTAACCTGCGACTGGTCGTTTCGATCGCCAAGAAGTACCGCAACCGCGGCCTGAGCTTCCTGGACCTGATCCAGGAAGGCAACACGGGCCTGATGCGAGCTGTCGATAAATTCGAGCACGAACGTGGCTACAAGTTCTCAACCTACGCCACCTGGTGGATTCGTCAGGCCATCACCCGGGCAATCGCCGACCAGAGCCGAACCATTCGTGTTCCGGTTCACATGATCGATACCATGGGCAAGGTCCGAGCCGTCACACGTGAACTGGTTCAAGAACTGGGCCGCGAACCTTCGCCGGAAGAAGTCGCCCAGCGGATGGATATCTCGATCGACGACGCCAAAGTGATCTGCAAGATGAACCGCAACCCGCTCTCGCTCGATCAGCCGGTGGGGGATCACGACGACAGCTTCTTCGGCGAGTTCCTGGAAGATCACCGCAACGATGACCCGTTGTACGAAACGCACCAGGAAGCGTTGAAGGAACGTTTGAGCGAAGTGATGCAGCACCTGAATCACCGCGAACGTGAGATCATCCGCCTGCGTTACGGCCTGACCGATGGTTATGCCTACACGCTGGAAGAGGTTGGCAAGATCTTCAGTGTGACCCGCGAACGTGTTCGCCAGATCGAATCGAAAGCTGTCCGCAAGCTGCAACAGCCTTATCGCTCGCGTGGGTTGGCCAGCTTCCTGGAAGGAGCCGAAGACATTCTCGCTGCAGATACGGCCGAAACCGCATAAGCAGCGAATACCGCTCTCCAAATTGGGTGTGTGAAAGGACGGACGGCTCGGCGACAAGGCCTCCGTCCTTTCGCTTTTTCTTGTCCGCTACCCTGCTCTTCTGACCCTAGTCGACCAGTTCGATCCGTAGCAGCGGGTTCTCTTCAGCGGCATCTTGCAGGACACCCAGCAACCGCAGCGCACCAAGATAAAGATACGGATTCCCGCTTGCCCAGTGCCGGGGCCAGACCACGCAGGTCGGCTGGGTGATATCGGACGTCGCGCAGTCCCATAGCGCGTCCAGATTGCGGCCGAAGTAACTGGGAAATTCAAGCGATTGTTTCAGGTGGGTGTAAATCGCTTCGATCGAATCCAAGTCAGCCGGTACCACGATCCGCTTCTCAGGCGGGCCGCTCATGGCTTCGTCTTCACTTGATGAAACGAGTGGTAATGGTCGCGCGTCACGAACATCAGGCCATCGTTGGAATAGATCAATCGCTCGGCCCCGCGGTGACCGCCGTGGTAGTTTAAGTCGGCCTCGAAGTATTGCCGTGCCGGTGAGTTGGGCAAGTCGCCTTCGCGGTTCATGAACTTGTCGCCCCCGATACTCTTCCCAGGGGCGACATCCTGCAGATTGCCTTTGGCCGCATCCCAGCCCAGGTTGCGGGCCTCGTGCTTGGTGATGTACGAATCGGGTAGCCGGCCGTTTTCCTTCAGGTAACGCACAACCGCCACTTCGTCCGGTCCATGCAGAACGTCCTTGTTCCACTTGGCAAGCTGCGCCCCGAGATCTGACTCGTCAGGTGCCGAAATACTAACGGTTGTCTCGTTAGTGGGCTGCGGCGTCGAGAGTCCGTTTTGCGCCCACTGCGAGAGATACTTAGTCCCGCCAAACAGGACGAGCACTACGAGAATGAGCAGGCGGACTTGCATGCGAGTCATAACGGAAGATCCTCACACAGAAACGATCCTGTGCGTTTGGAGGTTTAGGCGGTGTCGTTGATCAGTTACTTATCGTACTTCCTGACCAACTTGCCGGCAGTGCGGGCGGCTGAGGTATCGGGGTAGCGGCGAAGGATATCGCGCAGGTAATACTCCGCCATCTTGTCGTCGCGCCGCCCCATTGCCTTCTGAGCCATCCTCAGTTCGACGTTCGCCAGGTTTTCCTGCACCGCTTGTTGCTGTGCTTTAGCTCGCATTTCGGCCTGGGTCTGAGCTCTCGACTTCGGTTGCTGCGATTGGGCCGGTGGTCGGCCGAACAGCGCCGACACAGGGCCTTGCTGCGGGGCAGCTTCGGCGCGTTCTTTGTCGATCTGGACTTGCACGCGGCGCTGCGAGGCATCCAAGCCGTCAAGTTCCGCGACATGCAGGCTCCCTTGATCGGTCCAGACGTACAGTTCCGCCGTTTCGACCGACATGATCGCTTCGACGGGGATGTTCAAGTCGATGTTGATGCGGCTTTCAGGAGCCAGGTCGGGCAGAACCAGGGTCGAAGCGAACGGCAGGTTCATGGCCCGTTCCTGGTTGACCGAAAGCTCGGTTCCCTGAACCGCGTCGGCTCCATTCATGATCCCCATGTTCAAACCGATTCCGCTGCTAAGACCATTGAGCGCGGTCCAGCCGCCGCCGGTCGATTTGCGGTGCATCACGATCTGGACAACCGGCATCCGTAGCGGGCGGCTTCCGCTCTTGCCGACGAGCGACAATGTCTTCCCGTCGGCAAACATCGAGAGCGAGAAGTCATCACCGGTCAGCGTTTTACCTGAGCGGCTGGCGAGGTGGTCGGTGATCGCTTTCAGATTGCGATCGGCAGTGTCACGCGCATCAAGCCCGCGCGCAAGCCACTTCGATTGGATCTCCCAGGCCTGCCGCACGTAAGGCCCGTTGGCATCGCCGGCCTGCATCATCTGCGAGGTTGAAGCCCGGGCTTGGTCGAACGAATCGTTCCCCAGCAGCGCCCCGATCACCACGCCCCGCATGGCCCCTTGAATGGCCTCTTGCAGCTTCTTCTGAATCTCGGCCAGCTTGTCCTGTTCGGCCTTGGTCGGCGTCATTTGCTTCTGGGCGGCGGAGATCGCTTGGATATGCCCCTTGAGCGGCTGTCGGGCCTGCTGTGCCGCCGTATCCCAAGCCGCCAGGTCCGCGGTCCGCTTGACGGTCTGCCCATTGATCCGAGCATCGACCCCCATTGCCTCAAAAAACTGCTGCTCAGGCCCCGTCAGCCAAGGCCCGGCGTGCACCGTTTGCGGAATGCAGAAAGTAAGCCCAACACAGAAAGCCAGGCCAACGACTGAAAACGCCCATCGAGAAGATGTCATTGTTCTTACCCCCTAAAAACCAAACACCAACCGCGTCCCACTCAGCCAGAGGGAAACCATCCGGTGGCTTCGGCCCCGTTTGCTGGGTGGGTTGTTCGATGGGTTGATTATCTAGGGTTGCGGGGCGGGGTTCTAGGGAAAAATGAATTTGATGGTGGAGTTTTTCGTGGAGGGCAAGCAAACCCAGACTTCACCCTGGGCATTAGACGCAAGAAATATGAACGGACAAAACAAAGAGTCCTGACATCTCATCTCCGCTCGATCAGGCCTTCCGCAATCTGTTTTCGCGAAAGGCGATCTTGTCGTTGAGATGTACGTGGTGTTAATTCCCAAGTGCATCTAACTCGTCGAGTAGACGATCGAGCATAGCATCTTGTGAACCTTGTTCACCTTTCATTGACTGAATTTGTTGCCGCATCAGGTCGCGGGCGTTGAGGGGCATGCTGTTTCCAGTATTGGTGGCGGTGCCCATGTTGTTGCTGGCAGTCGATACTGGGGTCAACAATTTACGATAAATGGCGGCCGCTTTGCGCGATTGAATCGCCAAATCTCGTAGGTCCTTGGCGACAAAAACGTCTTCCGTTCCGTCTGGATGTTCGATTGAGAGCGAAATCTTATTGGGTTTTTCGACAACTGTAATGTTGTCGCCATTCAGAGTTGCCTCAGTAGTGCGCGTCCAGGACTCTTTGCCACTGGTATTTTGCGAACTCATCGACTGTTTCATTCTCGAGGGTCTCTCAAGATCCATTTCAGACCGTGTTGTCGGGTTTTTGGCGTCTTGCGGAGAATTGGTGCTGATCGATACCGACGTGCTACCGCGCGACTGGGAGCTTGAACGAGTCAGAGCGCCGCCAAAGCCGAAGCCAGAGCCAAACCCAGTGCCAAAGCCAGAGTTCGGTTGATTCATGTCCCCATTTCCTCTTCCATTGCCTGTCCCGATACCCCTGCCTTCTCCGGCACCCATCCCTGCCCCGGCCCCCATGCCTCTGGCAAATCCTGACCCTCGAGAAGTTGCGCTCGCAGATGCGGACACTTTCGTCCCGCTTGCCTCATTTTTCACCTCGGATTCCTTGCGTTCATCCTTCTGCGTTTGTTCGGCAAGCGCAAATGGCATGAGACTCAAAACTCCAATTGCCGTGACGGCCCAAGCGACGAACTTGGTAGGTTTGTAGTGTGCCTGATACATGGATGCGATCCTTTCCTTGAGACTGAAAGTCGAGCCTATCATTGCCACGGCACTAATTGGAGTTGCCGGAGCGTGTTCCGCAAGTTGTACGAGAAGGCGGGCAAAATCGGCGCGGTTTCCGCCGGTGTTCTCAATCGCGATACTATCGCAGGCCATTTCCTGAGACAGGAGATATCGCCGCATAGCAATCCAAACCAAAGGATGGAAGAAAAGTATTGATCGAGACCAAATTAAAAAACGATTCCATGCTAAATCGCGGCGAGCCAGGTGCGCGAGTTCATGGGCCAAAGATAATCGCAGCTCGGTCATCGAACACGATTCAAGCCATTGCTCTGGGAGAAGTATGATGGACCGTTTCTTTCTGGTGAGCAAACAGGGACTATTCGATCCAGGTATCAACCGAACCTCTGGAATCACGGTCAGTCCTAGCTTGCGGCAAATCGCCAGCACGTTCTGCATGAGCAGGCTACCAGCCTGGGTGGACGTCGATTTCTGCAATTTCTTTCGGACCTGCCTGCCGCTCTCCCAATTTGATATCGCGCATGCCGCTAAGCCCATGAGCCAAACTGAAAAAAGAAGGAGCTTCAGCAGCGGTATCGATGACTGCAAAGAATCCGGAGAACAAGCTGAAAGCGGGACGTCTACAAAACTGCTGGCTGTCGTAGACGTAGATACGGTAGGCTCGACAAATGTTGGCAGCAGTGGAAGTTCAAAAGAGAGAGGGAGTATTGCAACGGCGATTTTGAGAAAGGCTAATCGCCAAAGCCAACTGCGCCAGCTGGGTGGCATGGACTTCCATTGGTAATCGATCACCAAGGCGATCAAGAGGACGATCGTACCTTGCCAAGTTACTCTCCAGATAATATCAAACCAAACGGAAAGCAGTTGAGTCAGAAAATCATTCATTTCTTCCTCCTCTTATCTTTTTTGGCCTGCTTCGCCTCGAGATCTTCCACCAAAGATTTTAGTTGAGCCAACTCATCTGGATCGACTTCCTTCTGGTCCTGCAAATAAGCGACGACGGGGGAAACCGATCCACCGAGCATTTTTTGAACAAAGTCAGCCACAATTCGCGGTAACAGCTCGGATACAGGGATACGTGGAGAGTAGTGATTGACGCCTTTGATAGAACGTCGCGTCACGCATCCCTTGGCCCGCAAACGTTCCAGGGTTGTCAGGATGGTTGTCCGCGCCTGACCTGTTTTGTCAGCCAGATGTTCCGCTAACGTTCGAACGGTAACCGGCTGCAGCTCTTCGACTGCTTGCAGCAGTTCGAGTTCAACTTTGCCGAGAGGTTTGCGTTGCGGCATTGCTTTTCGCCTTGTGTGACTACTCGTGTAGTCGGATCGTAGCACCTGACTACACAAGTAGTCAATCGATTTGTACAAGAATTTATCCGAGAATAAGGGGAGCATGTAATAGACGAATAATCTGCAGTTCAAATCTCAACGTCGCCAGCTATTTCTTGCTCGCCTGCACCGAAAATGACAGGTCGAATCCAACTACCGCAATAACTCCTGCCGGCTTCTTTGAGTCTAACCGGGCAATGCAATCAATTAGGGTGGGATCACTCGGCTGTTCAAAGTGCGTTCCCTTGTACCAGAGCACGCCGTAGACCCCCGTAAGAACTTCCCGCTCTCGAAGGTAGGTGGGCAGTTGTAAGGTAAGTCCGTGATCGAGTCGCTTCGAATGGGCATTCTTAAGCTCTAACACTAGGTTCAAGTGCGTCCACTCAATCGATATAGCAGAGAAGACAAAATCGACATTGCCGGACCGGCTGGGGTCCTCCTGAAATACCTGAATGTTCTTGTATGCACAAATCGACTCGAAGAGCATGCGGAGGCCGGAGCCGGTTTCGGTCTCTCTCTTAGGATTGTTGTGATCCCAAAAAGCATGAGGTTTGGCGCGGCGGATTGCCTGCTTTACCTCTTCAATTATTTCGAGGACGGTTGAAGAAAAGTCGTGCTGGTCGGCGTAGGCTTTCCGCACGGCGGCAACATTGGATGAACGTTGCTCAGGGTGATTCAACTCATCGATAGACGGCTCCACCGTTCGCCAGATCGCCCTTGCGATCGCCGCTGGGATCACTAGGGTGTCGAACTCTTTCCTTTCACAAAATCGAACGACCTTTCCAACACCGGGGTTCTTGTAACTTGATAGTTCCTTATACGAAACTCCGGTGCCCGAATAATGTTTTTCCAACTCAACGCCATCTACCCATGTCACTCGTGCCTCAATGTGCGTCGGGCTCCATTCAATTGCCAGCGAAAACGGCTGGCACTCAGGTACCTCTTGTAAATCGAGAACAACCTCTTCACCAAGGCGGCGGAATAGTAACTTTTTTCCAAGAAATGCGACCATGTGAACTTCGTCATCATCGACGGTCAGTTGCGAAAGAGGGTAACTGTTCGCGTCAGGACGTCGTTGGTGGCAGATCCAGTTTTTTATGCGCGGTGAGCCGGTCAAGTCATCAGGTATATCTTTGCGATTAATGGGAACGAAGGGTCTGTACCATTGGCACTCAAGATCATTGGTTACCCCCGCCTTACTCCAGAAACCGACCCCACCGGTTGGTATGCATGTGCAATCAGCAAAATCAATAGGGAACTGAAGGGCTTGTACCACCATCGTCCCTTCGGGCGGAAGGAACCCGATTGCGTTCTCATTTCGGAAGCAATAGAGGTGGAAAGTCACCTTCGGGTTTTGCTGTACAGCGCTGACTTCCGTCATTTTTCTTCCTTTGATCTCACGTATCCATCGTGACCAAAATCCAAAAACGCTCAGCAAAAGGTATGTTGCTCACAAATTCAAATGCTGAAGGGTAGAACCGAGGCATCCACACCGTGCTGGTTAACAGGATTGACGCTACACCAGTAATCGAAACGCCACTTTAGCGAGCAAAAACGGTACTCTTTGCAATAAACGCAAACAGAAAGAAGGTACCAGAGGGGGGAATCGAACCCCCACTCCCTTGCGGGAACTGGATTTTGAATCCAGCGCGTCTGCCAATTCCGCCACTCTGGCACAATGGGTGGTGTTTCCTGCAGATTGCCGGTCAAATCTTTGGCCGGTGGAAGCACCGGGGCTGCCTTGTTTTCGGCTGCCCTGCTGTGGAAGCCTCGAATTTTAGCCCGAATTCTTCATACGGGCAATGACCGGCGGCAACTTTCAGCATGGCTGAAGGACTTCTTTTGCTGCCGGTGGGTTCGGCCTGGGAAGCTTAGCGGGCTTTGACCGGGCTATCGTCCTTCTTTTTCGTGCGATGCTCGTTCAGCGCCGTCAAAATCTTGCCGGTCGCTTCGGCCTGGTTCAGCACGTAGAAGTGGAAGCCAGGGACTCCGTTGTCGACCAGGTCGTTGACCTGCTGCGAGGCGTAAGCGGTTCCCACGGCCTTATGCCACTCAGCATCTTCCGGCTTTTCGTTCAGCTTCTCGTACAGCTTCTTCGGAATGCCGGCCCCGCACAGCTTGGCGATCTTCGAGATCTGGGCCAGGCTGTTGATCGGGAAGATGCCTGGCACGATCGGCACCGTGATGCCTGCCTTCTCGCACTTCTCTCGCCAGGCGTAGAAGTCGCTGTTGCGGAAGTAGAGCTGCGAAACGACCACGTCGGCGCCGGCGTCGACCTTCCGCTTCAGGTTCTCGATGTCGGTCTTCTCGTCGGGGGCCTCGCGGTGCTTTTCCGGATAGCCGGCAACCAACACGCCGAACTCGTTGAATTCGTCTTTAATCAGGTCGACCAGTTCGTTGGCGTAGCGCAGACCTTTGGGGTTCGGCTTGAACTTTGTCTCCCCTTGGGGCGGGTCACCTCGCAGGGCGACGATATAATCGACACCGCGACGTTCCGCTTCCGCCAAAAAGCTGCGCAGATCGGCGATCGTCGAAGCGACCACCGTCAGGTGAGCGGCGACCGGAACCTGAAAAATGGTTTTGACCTTCTCGACGATTTCCAGCGTCTTACCACGGGTCGATCCGCCAGCTCCGTAGGTGCAGGTGATGAAGGCAGGCTTGTGCTTCATCAAATGCTCGACCTGGAGCATGAGCGACCGCAATCCCTTGTCGGTCTTGGGAGGATAGAGTTCAAACGAAATCGGCAATTCGCCAGGTTTGTAAAAATCGGCAAGCATGGGGAAGTTCTAAAAAACTAAAGGTTCACCCGTCAGCTGACGCTCTTCCTGGGTGAGTAGGTACATATCGTGGATGAGCTGAATATCGGCCGGCGTCTGCTCGACATGGCGACGCTGGAACATCCGCTGTTGAGTCGAAATCATGACATCCGGGGGCAGCTCGGTGACCTGGCCAAACAGCCGGGCATAGTTGACGAAGCTCGGCACGTTGGTGGTCACGAACCCGTACAGCATGCTGCAAACCCCGATCGTCTTGCCCGTAAATATACCGGTATTGATGGCGGTCTTTGAGTAGTCGCCAAAAATCGAGCCGATGAATTGCATGTTCGTGGCAACGCGACCGTTGGGATACTCCATCTTCACGGTGCCGTAGGTGTTCTTCAAGTCGCTATTGGAGGTCCCTGCACCGAGGTTAATCCAGCTTCCCAGATAACTGTGCCCAAGGAAACCGTGATGTTGCTTATTGGAATAAGGTTCGATGATGGTCGCTTCGACTTCGCCGCCAATTTTTGTGGTATGGCCGAGCGAAACAGCATCTTTGATCGCCGAATGTTCGATAACCTTAACATTTCGGCCCAGGTAAGCGGGCCCGCGGAGGAAGCAAAACGGCCCAATCGTGGCTCCTTCTTCCACGACGATTGGGCCTCCGGACGCGTCAATCACCACGTTTTCGCCCAGGCTAATCTTCCCGGCGGCGAACAGGCCATCGCGGATCTCTTTATACCTGCCGCTGGCCAATCGCGATTCTAAGTTTTCGTGAATGATTTCTAGGTTAAATCTAACGACGTCGTGTGGGTATTCGATGATGTCGTATGTTTCTGCGCGAAGCGGCAGTTCGGGACTCGGCTGCAAGGAATCCAAAAACAACAGCCACTCGTCGTAGGGAACCTTGGGAGAAGGAGGTCGGCGGCCCGGTGGAAGCATGGCGGCAATCAGCTTGCCATCCTGCTGAACGATGCCAGGCTGCTTCGAGTTGATCCAGGCCCGCAGCTTTTCGCGCGTGGCAACCCGCGGGACCAGCCGAGCGTTGAGAAGCAAGGTTGGCTCCTGTTCGCTGCACGGAGTTTGATGCAGCTCTGGCAGGTAAGTCGCCTGAACACCAACCAGGTGATGTCGAACCACTCCGCGGCAGGCACTGAACAATGGCTCGACGAGTTCCGCCAGGCGAAATCCACCGCAGGTAATTCCGAACGCCGGCCGAGCAAGCACCATGGGGTACATCTGCGCGACGGTTCGATCTTCAAAAAGAATGCCGTTCATGCCTGGGTGAACTTCCTGCCGTAAGCGGGAAAACAACTCGAAAGATAACGATCGTAGCGAATTTATGGCCGCAATTAGCTTAAAATACGCTTGCAGGCGAAAAGCCGTCGAATGGTATCCAGCCAAAGCGGGGTTCGCGCCCGATAGTTTTGTAATCTTGGCTTACAATTTCCTGCTAGATCGTTTTACCCGAAGATTTCACGGAGCGATTCCCCCACAAATACTGTTGCCCTGCGTCATTGCCCTAGCTGTAACCTATGGTTTGGCAACGGTATTGCCCCGATTCAGGCCGAACTGAGCCGGGCCAATTCCGACTGGCGGCAGGAAGTTATTTTTCGATCACCAATTCTCGACAAACCCCAACTATGGCCGAGTTATTGACTTTCGTTCTGGGCGACGTCTTCGGTGTCGTGACCCTTTTAGTGGGAATCTTTATCGGATTCTGGCTAGGTCGATTGTGGGACTACGTAATGCGTCCCAAGTCGAAGCCAGCTGAAGAAGCCCAACCGAATGCCGAATCGTACCGCGACAAATTGGCTGGCATGATCCAGTTCACGACGCATTTCTCGGGCGATATCTCGAAACATATCGAGCTGCTGCAGAACCTGGAGCAGAAGTTGTCCACCCCGGACGCCGAACGAACCGCAGAAGATCAGGGAGGCCTTTCATCGAAAGCGGTCGAACTAATCGCCCAGATCACGGCTGCCAATCAAAAGCTGAAACAGCGTCTGGAATCGGCTGAAGCTACGCTCAAGACCCAGACCCGCGACCTGGAAACATCGCTGTCGGAAGCACGAACCGACGCGCTGACCGGATTGCTGAATCGTCGGGCCTTCGACGAAGCAGGCAGCCAGCGATGGGCACACTGGACACGAAAAGACCATCCGTTCACGCTGGTGCTGATGGACATCGATCACTTCAAAAAGGTGAACGACCAATACGGGCACGATGCCGGCGACCAGGTGCTGCGCGAAGTGGCGGGCCGATTGAACACGGTCGTTCGGCAAACCGATTTTCTCTCGCGAATCGGCGGCGAAGAATTGGCGTTGTTGATTCCGGAATCGGAATGGGATGCCGTGGTGACGGTTGCTCAAAAGATTCTGAACGTCATCCGCAGCGAACCGGTGCAGTACGGATGCGACGAGATCCAAATTACGCTCAGCTGCGGTCTGATCAGTTCCTGCCATGCCGACTCCTTCAATGCGATGCTGCGAGGAGCTGACGAAGCACTATACGCGGCTAAATCGTCCGGCCGTAATTGCGGCTTCGGCAAAACCAATTCGACGCTGATTCCAATCGAGGGCCAGCAGACTGCCTCCGATTCGGCCGGTGTAAGTGATTCGCAGCAGTCGCTCGGTAATGGCCAAACCAAAATGACCGCTTTGCCGGAAAATGGGCCGCTCGATTCGGCTGCCAGTGAATTGAAGAATCGTCTCCTGCAAATATCGCAAGGATGATGATCGAAAACCAAATCAGGGAATAACGTGGAATGGACTCGCGTGCCCAGAAATCTGAAACACCGCAAGCTAACCGAACCTTTATGATCGGTGGCCATGCGGTCGCCCCCGGCAATCGACTTCGTTTGGAAATTCCAGTCGCTCGGCTGCCAACAGGTACACATATCACCCTTCCGATCGAGGTTATCCACGGCGCGATCGAAGGCCCCACCGCTTGGGTCTCGGCCGCGGTGCATGGAGATGAACTCAACGGAGTCGAAATTGCCCGGTTGCTGGCCGAAAAACTGAAGCCCGCCAAGTTGTTTGGAACGCTTATTGTCGTACCGATGGTCAACGGCTTTGGCGTGATCAATCAAAGCCGCTATATGCCGGACCGCCGCGATTTGAATCGTTCGTTCCCCGGTTCCAAGACCGGCTCGCTCGCTTCAAGACTGGCTCGACTGCTGATGACCGAGGTGGTCCAACGCTGCCAGTACGGAATTGATCTGCACACCGGCGCGAATCATCGCACCAATCTCCCCCAGATTCGCGGCGACATGGACGACACCGAGACCTACGAATGTGCATTAGCCTTCGGCGCGCCGGTCGTCGTCCATTCCGACGTGCGAGACGGTTCGTTACGAGCCGCGGCCAAGGCAATCGGCATCAAGGTTCTGCTGTACGAAGCAGGCGAACCGATGCGGTTCAATCAAGACGCGATCAAGCTGGGGGTCAGCGGAATTACCCGTGTGCTGTCGTACCTGAAGATGCTCAAGTCGCCAGTAAAGCCCCCCAAGCGAAGATCAAAGCTGATCCGCGAATCGAAGTGGGTCCGAGCCAAGCGAAGCGGGATCGTCCGGCTCGAGGTCGAGTTAGGGGATTCGGTAACGACCGGGCAAGAGATCGGTTTGATCACCGATGTCTTTGGCGATGACCCGCAGAAGCTGAAGGCTCCTTATTCGGGAATCATCATCGGCCAGTCGAACAACCCGGTCGCCCACCAGGGAGATGGCATCGTGCATGTTGGCCGCTTGAGCGACTGACGAACGCTATTGATCGCGCATAAAAAAAGGCGGCCCATGTGAGAGCCACCTTTTGGTGTTTCCAGGGGAACGTTTGCTTATACCGTACCGAATTCCGGCTTACGGCGGCCCAGTTGGCTTTGCAGACGTTGCACGATGCTACTGTGCATCTGGCTGACTCGGCTTTCGCTCAGATCGAGCGTGGCGCCGATTTCTTTCATGGTCAGCTCTTCGTAATAGTACAGAATGATGATCAAGCGCTCGTTACGATTGAGCCCCTTGGTCACCAGCCGCATCAGATCGTTCTTTTGAATGCGGCGTGTGGGGTCTTCCCCCTTCTTGTCTTCGAGAATGTCGATCTCGCGGACATCTTTGTAGCTGTCCGTTTCGTACCACTTCTTGTTCAGACTGATCAGCCCGACGGCATTGGCGTCGGAGACCATCTTTTCGAGATCTTTGAGTGGCATTTCCATATGCTCGGCCAGTTCGGCATGCGAAGGCTGGCGTCCGAACTTGGCTTCCAATTGCTTGGTCGCTTCGTTCAGCTTGCTGGCCTTGGAACGAACCAAACGAGGAACCCAGTCCATCGTTCGCAGTTCGTCGAGCATTGCACCGCGAATACGCGGTACGCAATAGGTTTCAAACTTAACGCCACGGCTCATGTCGAACGCGTCGATTGCGTCCATCAGGCCGAAGACTCCCGCCGAAATTAAGTCGTCCAGTTCGACTCCTTCCGGCAAGCGAGCCCAAATCCGTTCGCCGTTGTATTTCACCAGCGGCAGGTAGCGTTCTACTAGTTGATTTCGAAGATCTTTCCGCGACGGATCGTCCTTGTAGCTTTGCCACAATTCAGACACGTCATCCCTGGTCGCGGTCGTCGTTGCCATGCGTTCCTCCGTGAATCGCCCGTCGTGAGCTAACACGTATTTCTTATGAAATCGACGGACCTGAATCCTTCAGGTCACTTCCCCGTTGTCGGCAAATTGCCACTTCGGAAAGGGAATCGATCAGGTTAACCAATCTCGCGTAAGGGACTCGGAGATTCCCGGGGAGGAATATCGTTGTCGGCCTATGCCGCGGGTTACGCCGCTCTGGAAGCCTGTGAAGCAACGAGTTTCTCGTTTTGCTCCATCTCCTCCAATTCGGCGTTGATGCGCTGTTGCACCGATTCGTCCACAATGCGGGCAGCAGCATTTCCTATCAGCCAACCGATTGCCGCGAACAGAAACATTGCTCCGATCGCTAACGGGAGGATGGATTCGATCCCGCCCGACTGCACCAGTCCGCGCACAAGCACGGTGACCAATGCCGTCGATCCCAAGATTCCCGCGTAGTCGCGTCCCATCGTTTCCAGGTTGGTTGAGTTCTATCGATCCGCAAACCTCGTCCGCCACGTGCGCACGTGACGTTATCTCGTTGAATCGACGCTCCATAAGCGAGAATTGAGATAATTTTGCGGATATCATTTGTTTTGCTTGAAAAGTTTGTTGCCAGTTTTGAAGTGATTGCAGCGACAGCATTTGTGTTAGGCAGCCCGTTTCGAAGATGACGATTGGGAAATGCCTAACGACTGCCGTACCAACTGATCAGCGATCCGCTGGATCGATTTGCTGGCAGGGTGTTCGGCATATCGCTGCACAAAGGGCTCGGCCGCTCGGGCAGCCGCAGAGACCTCGCTGGCGACTTCGACATGGCCAATCGACTCGATCGCCAGTCCCAGAAACTTACGCGCCGTGGTATCCATACCGGCGACCAGATCCGGATGCCCTTGCTTCTGGCTGGCCCGGTTGATGATCACGTGTGCCTGCTTGCGAGGCGAACCACCCTGCAACGTCCTCAGCCGCTCGTAACCGGCTGTGATGGCGTCGGCAGTCGGATTAAGTACGGTCAGAAACAATTCCGCCATCCGCCACAGTTCGCCCGCCAGGGGCGTTAGCTCGCAACCGGCATCAATCAAGACGATATCGGCATGCCGGCCCAATCCAACAAGCTGTCGGATCAGCCGATCGACACCAGCCGATGGCCATTGATTGGGCTTCGTGCTTTCTTCTGTCGGAAGCAAGAGCGATGCGGCCAGGCCTGGCATCAGGTACTCGTGCAGATCGGAATGCCCGGTCAGAAGTTCGTCGATGCTGACCGCGGGAGTACGGCCGGTCAGAAAAGCTAGTCCTTGATTCCTCGGATTCAGATCGACGGTAGCAACCCGCTGACCTGCCAGCCCCAGACAACAGGCCAGGTTGTGGCAGATCGTGGTCGCCCCCAATTGTGCGTCGCCGCCGAAGACAACGAAGGTCTTCGCTTTCGCAAACGCTGGAGTACCGCCGATCATGGCGCGCTTTGCCAGCATTCGCAGCAAAGTAGCCTGATCGCGAGAAAAGGATGGTTCAATCGACATGTTTATAAGGAATTGGTGTTGGCTTTGGGGTTGAGCAGGGACTTACACGATTCGAGCGACCAGGTCCTCTACATCGGCCGCGGCAATCGCATGCGGCACATCCTGTCCGTTAGTGACATAAGCCACGGGAAGCTTGGGATTCTGGAGAAATGGCAATGCACTACCCAGGGATCCCACTTCATCGATCTTGGTAAGTACCCAACTGGTTGCGGCAACCGGCGCGAACTTTTCGACCGCATCGGCCAGGCTTCGGCTGCTGCTGGGGGCGGACAGTACCAAATAGGTCTCGTCAGGGGAAGCGGCTTTTATCAAAGAACGTAGCTGCTGTACTTGCACCTCGTCGCGCGGGCTACGGCCCGCCGTATCGATGAAGATCTGCTGGCAGTCTGCCAGTTCGTTGATAGCATTGCGGACTTCCATCGGAGTCGACACAATCTTCATCGGCAGGTCCATGATCTCGGCATAGGTCTGCAGTTGGTCGACTGCGGCAATCCGGTAGGTATCGACCGTCACCAGACCGACGCGCCGCTTGTGGTCGAACTTGGCCCGAGCAGCCAGCTTGGCGATCGTGGTGGTCTTGCCGACACCCGTCGGACCAATCGCCGCCACAACGCGCGGGAAGAGCAATCGATCGTCGATATCGCGTCCCACGCAAATCGTTTGGCTCAGTTGGCTTCTCATCGCGTCGACTAGCGCTGCCTCGTCCGTCGCCGATTCGCCGGCGACCGTGCTGGATATCTTTTCGCACAAGCGATCGGCCATTTCACCGGGCACATCGGCTTCAATCAACCGCTCGCGCACGCGAAGCATCGGGCCAGACCAACTCGGCTGTTGGCCAAAAAAGCTGTGACTGAAGGAAATTGCTTCCAGGTCGATTCCGGACTCATCTCCCAGCGGTGATTCGGCCTGACTAGCTTCGTCGTGGGAATCGTTGACTTCCTTTTCAACCTCCGACTTCGCCACTTCGCTGGCGAGATCCTCTTCGATTGGCTCCGGGGCTTCAATCTCGAATCGACTTTTCAGGTTCGAGTCGGGAGCGGCGGCCAGTTCAATCTCTTTGCCACCCAACAATCCCATCAGACCACGCCGGGGTACCTCTCGCGAATGCAGCAGGGCCGCGTCGGGGCCCAGTTCCTGGCGAACCAGTTCCAACGCTTCGTGCATCGATTTGGCGCGAAATGATTTGATGTTCATGGCGGCTACTTAGTTACTGTGGCTGTGGTCCCTGGCCTGGCGGCGGATTATTTCCAGGCATGGCGTCACTGATGATGCCCATCGATTCAATCAGCGTGTCGTTGGTGATTTCGTTATGGCTGAGCACGATGACGTCGGGGATGAAGTTGCCGGTCAACTGCTTCACGGCGGGTCGAATCTGCGGATTGACCAGCACGATCGGCGGCTTGCCAATTTCGCGAAGTTTTTCGACCCCGGCAGCAATCGATTTGCAAGTCATCTCGATCGCCTGGGGGCTCATTCGAGCAAACGCTCCCCGTTCCATATCGATTCCTGAAGCAATCCGGTCCTGCATCGCCGGATCCATCGGCACGCAGTACAGGCGACTTTCCTTGTCGCGATATTTCGTGCAGATCGTCCGCCCCAATTTGTGACGAACGAATTCGGTCAACCAGACCGGATCCTTTGTCCGGCCAATGTGATCGCCCAAGGTTTCCAGAATGCGGGCCAACTGGCGGATCGAAACTTCTTCACGCAACAGTAGCTGTAGCACCGCCTGGACGTCGCCGATCTTCATCGCGCCTGGGATCAGTTCGTCGACCACCGCTGGTGAAGTCTCATGAAGTTCATCGATCAGGTGCTTAGTCGCGTCGCGGGTAAGCAGTTCATCGGCATGTTTTTTCGCCACACGCTGCAGATGCGTCGCCAATACCGAAGTGGGTTCCACGATCGTATAGCCCAACATCTCGGCTTGGGGGCGAATCCCCGGCTCGATCCAGATGGCAGGCTGATTGAAGGCCGGGTCGCGCGTGCGTTCGCCGGGAAGATCTCCCTTGGCGCCAGTCATCGCAATCGCCAATAGACCGTCCGGATAGATCGTGTTTTCGGCAACAACACTGTTGCTGATTTTGATGCGGTATTGGTTCTCATGCAGTCGCATGTTGTCGCGAATACGAACCTTCGGAAGGATCACCCCGATTTCGCTGGCGACATTCTGCCGTACGCCGGTAATCCGCGGCAGCAAATCGCCACCACGAGCCGGTGCCGCGAGACGTACCAGGCCGACGCCCAGTTCCATTTCCATTGGGTCGACCGTCAGGTAGTCTTCGATACGGTCGTCCTTCTTGGCCGCTTCCTCTTCTTCTTTTTGCTTCTTTTCGGTCTCTTCGGCCTTTGCCTTTTCTGTCTTCGATTGGCCCTTCTTGGTCATCACGGCGACACCTACACAGCCGGCACCAATCATCAGCAGCGGCAACGTGGGAAGCCCAGAGAAAACCAACAGCCCCAGAAAACACCCAGCCACACCCAGTGCTTCCGGTCGCGAGAATAACTGCCGAATGAATTCGACCGGCAGGTTCGTTTCCTCGGTACTTCGCGTAACGAGCAAACCGGCTGCCAGCGAAATCAGGAACGCAGGAACCTGGCTAACCAGACCATCGCCGATTGTCAGCTTGGTATAGACCTGGGCCGCCTCGCCGAGTGCCATGCCAGAGGAAAGTCCGATGATCAAGCCGCCGATAATGTTGATCAAGGTAATGATAATGCCAGCGATCGCATCGCCGCGGACGAACTTACTGGCACCGTCCATCGCCCCGAAAAAGTCAGCTTGCTGGGTGATCTCGGCCCGACGCTGTTGTGCTTCCATTTCGTCGATGATGCCGGCATTCAAGTCGGCGTCGATTGCCATCTGGCGGCCGGGCATACCATCCAAGGCAAAACGTGCCGCGACTTCACTAATACGGGTCGCACCTTTGGTGATCACCAGAAACTGGATCAGCACGATGATGATGAAGATGATGATCCCCACTTCGACGCGATCGCCAGCGACAAATTCGCCGAAACTTTGAATCACCCCGCCAGCGGCATCCATCCCTTCGCTGGCGGCACCTGTCAAAATTAAACGGGTGGTCGCCACGTTCAAAACCAGGCGGGCCAGCGTCGTCGCCAGAAGCAGCGAAGGGAAGATGTTGAACTCCAGCGGAGTCTTCACATAGATGGTCGTCAGCAGAATGATCACGCCCGCGGTGATGTTTGCTGTCAAAAGCAAGTTCATCAACGAGGCCGGCAACGGCATCAGGATCACCAGCACACTGGTGATGATACCGATCGGAAGGATCAAATCCTTGATTCTGCTGAGACTGTAGTCCACGTTTATTTGCAAATGATTTTCGACTTTGTTTCAAGTTTTCTGACGCCCGATCCGACACCGAGCGTGGCGAAGATTACTGAAAACCTAACGTGGGTGTCCAGAGCGATCGATTGGCTGGAAGTCGTTACCCCTAGACAAGTTATCCACGGCCATCGCTGCTAGCACTCAGCATGCCGACCAGGGCAATTCCTGGGGCTTTGCGGTCGGTGCTATCGAGAAATCCTTCGCTGGCCGATTTTGGGTTTATGACGTAAACTTCGATTTTTACCGACTCAAACACTCGCCCCTGCTGGAAACCGAGCGACTTGAACGCCACATCTTCCACCGCCGACTCGGATAAGAAGTCGCCGACTGAACCTGCCCCGAAGAAACCAAAAGCGAACAGCTACCCCTGGTATAGCCCGCGAGTCTGGCATGGCATGCGGCTGGGAACTTGGATTCAGGTGCTAGCTCGCAACGGTTTCCGTATCCATCCACTTAAGCTGGGATTGGCGTTCACGACCACGCTCTTCTCGATCAACAACAGCATCAGCTATCAACTTCAGAACCTGATCTTCGGTCGCAAGATCCGCGAAGCCAAAGTGGAGGCACCGATCTTTATCCTGGGACATTGGCGAAGCGGCACGACCTTGCTGCACGAGCTGATGTCGTCCGACGATCGCTACGCAACGCCGAACACCATTCAGTGCTTCGCTCCCTGTTTGTTTCTGAACTACGGCCGAATCATCGAGAAGTACTTCAGTTTCTTCATGCCCCGCAACCGGCCGATGGACAACATGACCATGGGGTGGGATAAGCCGCAGGAAGATGAATTCGCGGTGCTGAACCTGGGCCGCATGTCGCCTTACCTGCGCATGGCTTTCCCGAACAATCCCAAGCCCGATCCTGATTTCCTCGACTTTGCCGAAGTTTCTGAAGAAGACCAGGAACAATGGCTCGATACGCTCGACCTGTTCATGCGGATGGTGATCGTCCAGGAAAAGAAGCCGCTGATCCTTAAATCGCCCACGCATACCGGGCGAATCGGCGAACTGGCCAAGCGCTTCCCCGATGCCAAATTCATCCACATCGCCCGCGATCCGTACGATGTTTATGCATCGACCGTGCGGCTGTGGAACACCATGGACGAGGTTCAGGCCTTTCAGGTCTCGAAGGATGACTACCGCGAATACGTCTTCGATTGCTTCGAGCGGATGTATGCCGGCTTCGATCGTGGACTGGCAACCGTTCCACCTGAGCGAGTCTGCCAAACGCGCTACGAAGATCTGATTGCCGACCCAATTGCCGAGCTAGGCCGAATTTACGACAGCCTGGGCCTGGATGGGTATGATCGGATCGAACCTGGCGTACAGTCCTATGCCGAGCGAACCAAGGACTTCCGCCGCAATCGACACACGATGGACCCGGAAACCAGGCAAGAGATCCAACGCCGATGGCGCAGCTACTTCGAGGCGAACGGTTACCCGCTAGAAGATGCTTAGCCGCTGAATCCGACTTGGGAAAAACGACCTATCTTCGCTAGAATGGCGGGCTGACTCAGGCAACCTCTTACCTCGCTAGCGGAACCGAGATCGAAACGGGAAAGGAAGCCCGGATGAACTTGTTGTTCGACATTCTGTATGCCGCCCACGCCAATGGGACGCACCACAAGCTGGCGATGGATGCGCTGAATCATCTTTCTGGCGAGCAGTCCGAGCGTCGACGCAATATCATTCTGAAGCATCACGAAGCCTATCTGCGCGGCTCGAAAGACCCCGATAAGAAGTTTCGCGACTTTCGTAATCACGTTCTGCACGTCGAGCAAAACTACTGGGGCGGGGCCGAAAAAGCCGCGCGCAAGTGGTACGACCTGTTGGTCGAGTCGATCCGTTCTGGCCAATGGAACCAAGCGGCCTACCATGCCGGGGTCGTCAGTCATTACTACACCGACCCGCTCATGCCCTTTCATACCGGGCAATCCGAGGCCGAAAACAACATTCATCGCGCCGCAGAGTGGAGCATCAGCTGCGCCTACAATCGGCTGCGGGCAGCGGCTGAACTGCGCGGGCTACCTGGAGTGCGGATGCCCAGTGGCGGCGATTGGCTCGAGCAAATGGTTCGCGAAGGGGCCGAGAAGTCGCACACGCACTATCAAACCTTGATCGACCATTACAACTTCAAGCTGGGTCGCCGCAAACCAGAGCGAGGGCTTGATGTTGTTTGTCGTGACATCTGCACCGAACTGATCGGGCATGCTATTTCAGGCTTCTCGAAGATCTTGAATCGAGCCTTCGACGAAGCGGCCAATCAGCCTCCTTATGTGCTTCTGGTAGCAGAAACGGTAGTCGCCACACTTGAGATCCCGATCCAGTGGGTTACCCAACGCATGGAGAACGCGCAAGAGGCCGAGTTGGTACGGCAGATGTTCCGAGAATATCAAAAGTCGGGAAAAGTCGAGCGACATCTAACCGAAGATGTTCGTGCCATTCGAGACGAATTGGCGGCAGACCTTCGTCGGGAACATCCGACCGAAGACGACTCGTTGTCGCTTCATCAGGTTCCGCAGTTGCCCGAAGTGAGCCTGGCGAGCCTGAAACTGGTCGGTACGCGGAGCATGCCCAAACCGAAGCCAACTCCGACGAAACCGGAACCAAAGATCGAGGATAAACCAACCCCACCTCGCGTTACGATACCGCTTCCTCAGATTGAACCGGAGCCAAAACTAAAGGTCAAACCACCGGAACCGAAACAGTCCGAATCGACGCCTGTGCTGCTCCCATCCAAAGGAATCACCATCCGGCCGAAGGTATCGCCTGCGGAGGTAGAAGCGGTGAAGCTAGAGCCGCCCGAGCGAACCGAGGACAAACCGCACAGAACGGAGAAATCGTTGCCTCCGGTGGTTCACCTCACTCGCCCTGAACGAAAGCCGGAGCAGGTCTTCGAGCCGAAAAAAGAACCCAAGCCAACGCCAGCGGTCCAGGAAAAGAAACCAGTCGACGACGAACGGCCGCTGAAGTTCTATCTCGACTGGACGGATCCAGTCGTTGAAGCACCTTCCATCGGTAACAAAACGGCCAAACGACTCGGAGCCGTGGGGATTAAAACGGTCGCCCAATTAATCTCGGCCGATCCCAAAACTATCGCGCCGCGGCTGAAGGCAAAGCACATCACGCCCAAGCTAATGACCGAGTGGCAGTCGCAGGCCATCTTGGCCTATCGAATCCCGATGCTTCGCGGTCACGACGCTCAACTGTTGACCGGTTGCGGGTACGAGACCCCTGAAGATGTCGCCGCAGCTTCGGCCAAAGAGTTGCTGGAAGAAGTCTTGGAATATGCCGAAACCAACGATGGACAGCGTATCCTTCGTAGCAGCGGTCCGCCTGACCTGGCGGAAGTAACCGATTGGATTGCCTGGGCCAAGAAGGCTCGCCGGGCTCAAGCCGCTTAAGCTTGCCTTTGTTAAAACTACGCCGCCCTGCCCCGCTCTTTGTCGGCTTGTTCGAGGTCGGCCATGGTTGGCAGTTGCTTGCCTTGCAGTTCATAGACATATCGCAAAACTTCCGCCACGGCAGCGTAGCGTTCAGCTGGAACCGGTTGGCCGATTTCGGCCTCTTGATAAAGTGATCGGGCCAGTTCCTTTCGTTCGACGACCGGAATATTGTTCTCCAATGCGAGTCGACGAATCCGCTGAGCAACCGAGCCTGCCCCTTTCGCCACCACCACAGGTGCCGACATCTCAAACGGATCGTACTTCAAAGCAATCGCCAGCTCCGTCGGATTGGTCACCACGACGTCTGCGTTGGGGACATCGTTTGCCATGCGGCTCATCGCTAGCTGTCTGGCAACCTGACGACGACGAGCGATCACTTGCGGATCGCCCTGCATGTTTTTGATTTCTTCGCGAACCTCTTCCTTGGTCATCATCAGGTCTTGCTCTGCCTTCCAAACCTGATATCCGTAATCCAGAATCGCCAGGATCACCAGCGCGATGGCGATCTTCATCGAGGTCCAAAGCGAGGTTTCCAACAGGTATTTGGCAACTTCGATCGTGCTCATCGCCGAGAGTCCCAGGATCTTGTCCATTTCAAACCAGATGGTCACGCCAGCCACAACCGAGACAATGAGCACCTTGCCGATCCCGAAAATCAGCTTCATCAGGTTAGTCAGAGAAAATAATCGAGAGAAACCAGAGGCTGGATTCACGCGGCTTAGATCAAAGCCAATCTTTTCCGGCAGAAACATGACGCCTGACTGCATCATGTTGATCGCAACGGCGGCAACAAACAGAACGCCCAAGAGTGGCAACATGATCAATGATAAGCGGTAGATCGCGGTCGCGCTGTGATTGGTCGCCCACATCTGTGATGGGTTCAGCGGAGGGACGGTTCCCAGTTCATCGCGGGTAAATTGCCCCAGATAATCGACCAGGTCGCGGCCCAAGTACATCAGCGAACCGAGCGCGACAGCCAGCATGACGGCAGAAACCAGATCCTGGCTTTTGGGAATCTGCCCCTTCTCGCGCGCTTGGTCGCGACGATGCTGGGTTGCTTCTTCTGTTTTATCCTGGTCTGCCATCGCTTAAGGTTGGGCTGCCTGGACGGTGGTATGAAAGGTGGACCGGATCTTTTCGACGGTCGGTTCCACAGAGTCTTGAAAAATCCATACAATGCTGCCGATCGTCAGCATTACGAACGCCACCAACAGCATAGTATTCATACTGAAGCCAATTGCCATCAGATTCAATTGCGGAAGTGTCCGGCTGATCACGCCCATCACCAGAACGCCCATCAGCAAGGCAACCATGCCCGGCGCGGCGGCTTGAACCCCTAGCATCAGCGAATTGGCCAAGGTCTCGCGAATGATATACGCAAGTTGCACATCAATCGCCGCGATCCCAGGCGGAATATCCGCGAACGTATGCAGCAAAGCCGACATCAGGAACCTATGACCGCCAATCACCAGAAACACGGCCACCACGACCATATCGAACACAACCGCCAGCATCGGCACGTTGTCATCTAGCGCCGGGTTGAAAACGTCGGCAATCGACAAACCGCCGACCTGACCCAGCATCTGGCCGGTCATCTGCACGCCGCTGAATAAGATCTTGATGCCTAAGCCAAGCGAAAGTCCGATCAAAAGTTCACCGGCCATGATCACGATCAGGTTAGCCGCGTTACCAGGCTCGGGAAAATCGTAGTCCCAGAAGACCGGGGTCAGCATCATCGAGATCGCGACCGTCAGGAAGACTTTGATCTGCACCGGGGCATAGTTTGCTCCCAGCACCGGCGCCGTCGCGACCAGGCCGCCGATTCGCGTGACGATCGCCGCAAAGATCAGCAATTGTTCCAGCGTTGGCTTTAAGTACTGGAGCAAGTCCATAGTGCACCCCTTTTTCCCTGTTACCTAGCCGCCAGCGATGCGTTCGGGAATGGTGCTGAAAAGTTCGATGCTATAGCCGGCCAGCTTTTGAAAGATCCAAGGCAATGTAAACGCCAGCGTCAAAGCCATCGCCAGGATCTTGGGCACGAACGAAACCGTTTGATCTTGTACCTGGGTCAAAGCCTGCAGAAAGCCGATCAACAGACCGACAACCATCCCCACGACCAGCACCGGAGCGCCAATCAGCAGACACATCGTCATCGCCTGGCGAGTTAAATCAATTGTGGTTTGTGCGTCCATCGAGACAGGCCTTCGTTACAAGTTGGGGGCGAAACTTTGCATCAACATGCCAACGATCAGCGTCCAACCGTCGACCAACACAAACAACAAGATTTTGAACGGCAGCGAAATCATTACCGGCGGCAGCATCATCATGCCCATCGAAATGGTCACGCTGGCCACTACAATGTCGAGGATCAAAAACGGAAGGTAGATTTGAAAGCCGATCAGGAACGCGGTCTTCAATTCGCTGAGCATGAAAGCCGGCACCAACGCTTGCAGCGGCACGTCGTCGTACGACTGCGGCTCGCCGATTTCGTCGCGTGTTTTCTTCGGCAGGAATTCGTAGAACATCCAAACGTCGTCGCTGTTACCAGCGATGTCGATCTGCTTGGCCATGAATTGGCGGATCGGCTTCACGCCTCGTTCCCACGCCTCGTCAGGCCCTTGGACTCCAGTCACTGGATCCTTCTCAGCGAAAAGCTTGAAGGGCGCCCCGGTCGCGGGATTGATTTCCTGCTCGGTGTACGGCTTGATCGCTTCCTGATAAACCTCTTGCCAGTAGGGATGCATCACCATGAAGGTCATGAACATCGCCAAGGCAGTTATCACCTGTCCCGGCGGCAATTGCTGGGTTCCGATCGCCTGACGCAACAGGCCAAGTACGATCGTGATACGAATGAAACTGGTCGTCATGATCAACAGCGCCGGGGCCAGGCTGATCACCGTAAGCAACACGAGAATCTGAATCGTACTGGAAAGACCTTGAGGACTGGTCCAATGCTCTGGACCGGCTTTGACAAAGTCGCTCAGGTCTTCCACTTCTTTCTGAACTGGCTGATCGAGGGGAATGTCGATCAATGACTCCGGCAGGGTCATCGTCTGCTGTTGAGCCAACGCACTCGCCGGAATAGCAAAGACAAACAGCAATAAGGCCACATGGCTAAGGTTTCGCATCACTAGGCCTCCAGAAATCCGCGTGCAGGTTTTTGCCCTAGTTGCGTCAACACTTCCTGAAACGTCGAGGTCATGCTGCCGGGCGAGTCTTGTCGGACAATCGTCAGCAGTCGCTCGACTTCCATGGGGTCTGTAATCTCTGTCAGTGTTTCGACACTACTTGGTGTCACGCACAGCAGCAAAAGCTTCTGCCCGACACGAACCAGCTCCAACTGTTGTTTTCCGCTTAGTTGGCTTTTGCCGAGAATCTGAATGATTTCTCTCGAGAGCTTGCCGGTGCCAGGCTTCATGTTCTTCTTACCGATCCAGGCAAAGATCAGAAACAGCCCGATGACAACCAGAAGGCTGGCGGCGATGCTCGCTGTTCGGTTGGACTGGAAATTGAACCTAGTTGCCGAAATCGATTCTTCCTGCTTCGATTCACCCTTGGGAGGCAAGCGAAGCTCTCTAGGCACCGGGCCAGAAGGTGCCGCATTGCCTGGGTCAGGCTGTGTTGGCAAAGCGGGGACCTCTTCGACGTGCAAAGCCTGAGCCAACGGAGGCATCGCCGCGGGCTCTTGGTGATTGATTTGAATTGGTCTATTCGGTGGCGTTTGCGAAGAAGGCGGTTCATAACCCATGGCACTCGATGCCCAGGTGCAAACTCCCAACAAAATCAGACAGGACCCAAGGATTCCATTCCGCATGAAAATCTTCCCGAAATTCGTTCAAGTCGCCTGGGCGACTACGCCGAAAAAGATAGTGGGGAATTAGCTTCCTGCCGCATCCCATCTCACCGCGAAAAAAGCGGGTGAGGCATCTTAGAAACTGGGCCGTCTCGGCTCAAGACGAATCGGAAGAAACGGAGGCCCGCCAAGTGCTAGCGGGCCGCATCCAAATCAGACGACAGCATCACCCACAATCAGTTCGGTGATACGCACACAGAAGTTGTCGTTGAGAATCAATACTTCCCCGCGAGCAATCAAGCGACCATTAACAAAGATATCGACCGGATCGCCAGCCAGTTTATCGAGCGGGACGACCGAGCCTTTTTTCATCTCCAGCACTTCCTGCAAGTGCATCTCGGCCTGACCAAGTTCGATTTTGACTTCCAGTTCGACATCGCGAACCAGGTCGATCGTGGCCTTTTCGGTACTGGCTGGAGAGCCTCCGAAATCTCGTAGCGTGAATGGCGCGATCCCGGCGGGCATGTTGTCGCTTGGCGAGTTCAGCGAAGCGATCGCCGCTTCGGCCTGGTTTAGCAGGTATTCCATATCGGAATGTTCCTGGCTGCCGGCGGCCTGCGATTGCGGCGGTGCCTGCTGCTGAGTCGCAGCGGCCTGAGCAGTTTTCTGTGGCTGAGGAGCACTCGAAGATGCGGGCTGCTGAAACAACGCTTCAATCTCGCTCTGGTCTAGGGACTCGAGATCTTCTTTCGGTTTCTGGGCGGGCGTGCTAGCTTCGACATCGCCCGATTGGGCTTTGCGGAGAAGCTCTTCAATCTCGTCCTGTCCCATTTGATCGTCAGTCATCGGATTCCATTCCAGATGAGAGTAGCGGCTCGGCGTTATTGCTCGACGAACGAAAAATCACTGAAAATGATGGAGCGAACCATCGGTTTTCCCAGGATGTTGTTGGTTTTCTCTAAAATCTTTCGCTTGAGCAACCCCAAACTAGGATCGGTCAATTCGCTCTCGTCGCTGCTGCGAATCGTGACATTCACTTGCTCGCGGAAACGATTCTCGTTCTTCTTCCTCAGTTCCTCGAATTCGGACTGATCGGCAGCACGGATGGTGGCGTAAAGATGGAAGTCAACTCGCATGGTCGATTCGCTCAGCGGTCGATAGGCCGTAATGCCGAATGGATCACCCAGATCCATTTCGATCGTTTCCTCGTCAGGCGAGAGAGGCGGAAGTTCCTGGCCAGCAATGGCTCCATCGGTCGGAGCTTCTTGAACTCGGGCCTCAGCGGCGCGAATTACGTCTTGGGGACTGGGAATGACGATATAGGCAACCGCACATTCCAAGAGGACCAGAACGAGGATACCACCCAAGATCTGAATCTTGGCTTTCATGGGTGGTCCATTCTTCGCGTCTTGCGATACCGCATTGGTGGCTGAATCGGCCATGGTTTCCGCTTCGTGGAGATTTGAATGTGACTACGCTGATCAAACGTAGCATGCGAAAACGTGCGCGCGTCAGGCTATTTGCCCGTTGCTTCGATGGGGGGGGCCCGCCGATTGGCCTGTTCTTGCTCCGTTCCCACAAGGTCGTCAATCACCTCGTCCAACAGGAAGACCTCGACGCGCGGATTCTGCTTCAACAGTAGCGGATCGGTGCCGATGTGGAATGGTTCGTTTTTGCCGGATACCGCGATTCGGAGGCGTTTTTCATCGATTCCCAGTGAAACCAGGAACTCTTTCACCGCGTTGCAGCGCGCATAAGCCAGATCCCAATGCGTTTTGAACGGACTATCTTTAGGCAGCGGCCGCAGTGAAGTATGGCCGCGGATCTCAATCTTCTGCGGTTTGCCGCCGAACTCGAGCGTTTGCGCCTGAAGCGTCGCTTTGGCCGCATCGGTCAGCTGCGCGCTGCCTTCCTCGAAGTAGACAACCGTGCCAATCGCCGTCTTCGAACCAGGCCGGATAATCCGAACTTGCGGACTATCGCCGACCGGAGCTTTCACTTTGTCGCCGCCGGCGTGGGTCGAAAATCGTTTAGCGCGGCCCATCGTGGCCAGCTTGGCCAGATTCGAGTTACGCGGCTTTGCATTACCCGCAATGACGCTTTCCATCGAACTATCATGGCCAAATTGTCGGCGAAACGATTCGACGAGCGCCTGATATTGTTCGTCCTTCTTAATCTCGCTCATCGACACGAGCATGATGAAGAAGGTCAAGAGAAGCGACATCATATCGCCAAAGGTGACCACCCATTCAGGAATGCCTGGATCTCCATCGTCATCATCCATGGCAGGCCTCCCTTACTTTTCGGCGTCGAGCTTCGCTCGAACCGACGGCGGTAGAAACGTTCGCAGTTTTTGTTCGATTACGCGGGGGTTTTCGCCCGACTGAATGGACATGATTCCCCGAATAACGATCTCCATTCCCAATAGTTCCTGCTTGTTGAGGAATCCCAGTTTTTCCGAGAAAGGCAGGAACATAACGTTCGAAACGATAGCTCCATACAGCGTCGTGAGCAACGCCACGGCCATACCTGAACCAATCGAACTGGGGTCGCTCATGTTGCCCAGCATGATGATCAGCCCCAGCAGCGTTCCGATCATGCCATACGCCGGCGCGAAACGTCCCATTTGGTCTGATACCGCCTTGGCATCGCGATGCCGCGTCGCAACCGCGTCCATTTCGGTCCGCATGATGTCTTCAATCGCATCAGGCCGGGTACCGTCGACCGCCATCTGAATTCCGGTGACGATAAACGGGTCTTCGATCTCACTGACACGATTTTCCAGGGCCAGAAGCCCATCGCGACGAGCCGTCTCGGCCAGGCTAACGATCTGCTTGATCAGGGCACCATAGTCGACTGCTTTGTTCAGAAAGACGACCTTGATCGTCATCGGCATGCCAAGCATTGATTTCAATGGAAATGCAATCATGCATGCGGCCAGTGCCCCGCCGCACACCACCAGAACCGACGGCACGTCGATAAACGCGGCCAGGGACGAGCCTGGCGCGATCAAAATGGATACGAGGATCAATCCCATCGCAGCCAACAATCCGACGACGGATGCGATATCCATGGCTTTAGATACTTACGATTCCTGGGGGGGTTGTACTGAGAAACCTGGGGGCAACAAATTTTTGCGCTGGTGGTACTCAATTACGCGATCCACCACAACGTCAGTTCCTTCTCGAACCACGATTCGGTCGCCGTTGGTCAGGGTGATAAAGGTATCGGGGCTGGCTTCGATGTAGCGAATCAGCTCGGCATTCAATACGAATGGCTCACCACCCAGGCGAGTCAATTTGATCATCCAACCGCTCCTGTTCGAAGCGTTGACGGCCTAGCGTGCCCTTGCGGCGCGCTAGGCGATCAAACGTAGGTCATCATTCGAGGTGTGCTAGCGACTTATCGTCGTAGATTTAAAAGTTCGTCAAACAACTGCTGAGCCGTGGTAATCACCCGCGAACTGCCGCGATACTGAGTCGAGGCGAGAATCAGGTCGGTCAGACTTCCGCCGATGTCGGTGTTACTCAATTCCGTGGCACCGGCGATGATGTTGCCCAGGCCGTTCCCGCCCGGATCGCCGGTAACCGGCAAACCTGAGTTCACGCCGGTGGCGTAGAGGTTTTCGCCTCGTTGCTCCAAACCAGTCGGATTACCGAAGCGGGCCAATTGCAGCATGCCCAGGTCTCGATCAACACCATTGGAGAACACACCGCGAATCACACCATCTTCACCGATGATGAAGCTGTTAAGCGTACCGGTACCGGAACCATCCTGCCGCGACGCGTTGAGCGAAGCAGTATCGGCCGCCAAGCCGGATAACTGGCTGAAGTCCAAATTGAATTCGAGCGGCGATTGCGAAGGAATATCGCGGCGCTGAATCGTGACGGTATTGTTGTCCGTACCGACGAAGTTGCCGTCACCATCGAAATAGATCAGGCCGGTACCAACAGCAATTTGGGCCTGGCCGATGTCGCCGGTATCTTGGGCGGCATCGTTATCAGGCGAGTCAGCGAACCAGCGGTAGACGGTGTTGGTACCATCCTGCTTTTCCATGACCGCCGTCACGCGAACATTCATCGGAATACCAAGGGTGTCGTAGACGACAAAGTCGGAAACCGCACTTTGGCCAATTCCCTCCTGCACGGTTCCAAAGTTCAAATTCGGATTCTGCAAGACGCCCGAGTTGTTATCGAGGGTGAACGACGACAACTTGACATCGACGCCATTGTCGACACCGTTGTTAGAGACAATCCGAATCTTACCATCCTTGATCGAAATACCTTGCGACAGGTCGGTCGTTTCGCCAGGGATCGAATTGGTGGAGTTGGGGATCGGATTGGCATTACCATTGACCGATGGTTGAATACCTGTTGCCGACTGAATGAATTCAAGCAGCTCTTGAACGATCGTGGTGTCGGTAATCTGGAACGTCTTCGGGTCTAGCTTACGGCCACCCTTGTAGCCAGTAAACGTGAGCGTCCCTTTCTGAAAGACGTTCTCGAAGTTCAAGCCATCACGTTTGACCACGTCGGTGAGCAACGTATTTGAGTCGATCTTCGGTCCGTCCATGTCGATCGTCTTGTTGCCTGGGATCGAAAGGTCCGAAATCTGCGAATCAGGCACATCGTCGATAAAGTCCTGACCTGGGTCCAGTTCTGTCACCAGGTAGTATTTAGACGAATCGGTCGACAGGTTGCGATAAACTCGAATCTTGTCGTAAGCCGGAAATCCACCAGAAGCAGGCGGAACCGGTGGAGTCGGCAGATTGGATAGCTCAATACGACCGTTGACCACATTCTGCGGCCCCAGCGCCAACGACGGACGGCTTTCCTCTTCACCAGACCGAGCGTAGGTCACCAGGTAGGTATAGTTACCGTTGATGGTCGACGCATCGAGTTGATTGGTACTGAGGACCGTCGAACCATTATCGACATATGGAGTCGCGGCGGTCGCCATCGAGATTTCGTCTAACTGATAGAAATCTGAACCATTTGGCTGTGTGCGATAGATCCTCACGGAGTTGTAATTGGTGTCCGTTGGAATATTGTCGAGCACAACCGAGTAGCCGTTGCCGTCGCTGGGGCTTCCCGAGACGGTCACCGACTGCGGATTCGACGGAGCCGTTTCGTTGCCATCTGCATCAACATAGGTGTAACGATATTGATAGACGTCGCCGCCGTTCAACGTTCCGTTTGCGCCGGTGCCACCGATCATCGTCGGCGAGAGCTGCGTCGCGGTTGGTGCGGCCGCGGTATCGGTAACCGGGTCGCCCATGTTGTAGGAGTTGACCAGGTAGTACGTCGCACCGCCGTCGTTACTGCGGTACATGTTCAACTGCGAGAACGAACTCGATTGCGGTGGATTGGTGAACGTGACCGTATTGTCGTTCGGTGTTGCATTACCATCGGCCAAAGTGACGGGATAGTCGGCTGATGCAAGTGTTTCGCCAGAGAGTCCACCGTTGGAAAACGTGAAGCGATAATTAAAGCTGCCATCCGGTACGCTGCCGCCAGCACCTTCTGTCTGGCCATCGGTCAGCGAACCGATCCCCGGCGTGACCGCTGAAGATGAAGTTGACGCCGCAACACTAGGCTGAGCAGCAACACTAATATTCGACGACGTAACATCGGGACGTGGCACCGCCGAGTTTCCGAGAATAGCGCTTTCAACCACCTTGCCCTGTGTCGCCAGATCACCCGTCGAGGTAAGCGTTCCTTCCAAATAAACATTTTCGGTCGCCTTGGCCACGCTTTTGGCACCAAGCGGAATGGTCAGCGGAACCATTTGGGTCCGTTGAATCTGGAAGCCGTCGTCAATGCCAAAGCCAAGGACTCGCTGGCCGGTGACGGTCACTAGCTCGTTCTGCGAATTGGTTTTGAAAATACCATTTCGCGTATAGAGGGTTTCGCCGCCGCCGCCTTGGACGATGAAGAAACCATCTCCTTGAATCGCCAGGTCCGAAGGACTGTTGCTGACCTCGATCGTCCCCTGAGTGAAGTCTGGAGTGACTTCGGCCACCTTGGCCCCCAGACCGGTTTGCCGAGGGTTGGTACCACCATTGGTATCGGTCGGCTTAGAACCAAGGCTTTGGGTTTGCAAAAACTGTGTCGCAAAGTGGGCCTGCGAGGCCTTGAAGCCTACCGTCTGCGAGTTGGCCAGGTTGTTACCGATGACGTCAATTTGCGTTTCCGCTGCGGTCATGCCCGTCAAAGCGGTCGATAGTGCAGATGCCAAACCCATAATTGATCTCCATATCAGGAAAAAGCTTCTCCAAGTCCATGGAGAGCGTAATGGTTTAGGTGGTGGTTGTTCCCGAGTTATCCGTCGTCGTGCCGGTCGAATCAGTCGTCGTGCCTGTTCCGTCGGTTGACGTTCCGGTCCCATCGGGAAGGGTGCCGGTGGAACTGCCGGTCGCATTCGCTGGAAGAATCTGGTAGACGTCATCCATATTGACATCAACCGTTTGATCGCCCGTATCGACTTTCAAACTCAATGTCCGGTTCCCCTTGTCATCAGGCGTAAGTTGAACGCTTTTGACCAGCCCAAACATCACATAGCCGTCGCTGTTGAGTGCCTGGACCTGCTTGCCGATCAAGGAACTCGCTGTCGAGATCCCCTGGCTCTGTTGCATCGAATCCAACGATGCGCGAAGCTGGTCGGTCGCGCCAATCGTACGAATCTCACTAATCTGCTGCAGCATTTCCGCGTTCTTCATTGGGTCCAAAGGATCCTGGTTCTGCAGCTCTTTGATCATCAGCTGCAGGAATTGATCCATATTCAAGTCTTTCAACCCATTGGTTGAAGTCGCAGCACTAGAGCTGGAACTCGAATTTGAACCTGAGGTCGTGCCCGTTGTTGTATTGGTCGACGCGCTGGTATCGACGCTTGACATGTTTCGCTCGCTAATTAACGGATTGCGGTTTTTAGTTCGTCAATTACTCAATATTTAATCAACATTTTCTATACGGTTATATTCAAGTTGCGACTATCCTGTTCGGCTTCCTTGTTCACCCGCTCGGTAGTCGTCGAATTTGTATCTTCGTCTTGACCACCGAACGTCCCGGAGCCGCCTGAGGATTGTTGTCCCGACTGCCCGCTCGATTGATCGGCCTGGCCCGAAAGCGTTCCGCCTTGTGGATTCTGTTGCCCCATCAGGTCCACTTCAAACTGCTGCACGTGAATGTTGTTTTCCGCCAGGCGATCCCGCAGTTGCGGCAGGTTTTCCATCAGCACATGACGCGTGGCTGGGTTTTCGGCTTCGATCTTGGCGGTCATGTTTCCCCCTTCGATCTTGATCTCGACCTTGAGCTGGCCCAGTTCCGAGGGATTCAAACGGATCTTGATCGATTGGCCTGGCGGGGTTGTCTGAACGGCCCTAGCAACGCGGTTGATCAAGCGAACCTGCTGCTTCGGATCGAGCCGCGGCCTTTGCTTGGCCTGCGTTGACTTCTGCAGCGTTCCACGTTGCAGGCCTCGCTGCAGCAGCGTGGCCAGGTTGTTGACTTCGCCACCGTTTCCATCGGTTGCCGAAGCAGGCGCGGTCGAACTTGCCGGAGCGGCACTTGCGGCGACACCAGTCGCCGCCGGACTAGCGATCGGATCAGGTTGCGTAGGCGTCACATCAGGAGTGGCTTGCGATTGGCTGGCAGCTTTATCCGCCGATTCAGCGGCAACCTTCGAGGGATGCTTGACGGAAGCTTTCCCCTGCCCTTCCTTGGACGCGTGATGATCGGAGTTTCGGTCGCTATTGGTCGATTCGCCTTCCAGTTGGGATGGTTGGTCCTGGGACGAACTGGCAGAGTCGACCGCTTTCGCGTCCTGCTTAGTTTCGTCCTTGCTGGCCTGTTTGTCGGTATCGTGATGCTGACTATCCGCAACGACTGATTTGGGCGTATCTGCCGGGGTATCCTTTTCGGCCTTGTCCGACTTTTTGTCGTCGGCAGCCTTGGCCGTGTTAGCGTCAGACTTGTCTTTTCCGGTTGTGGGCTGTTTCGCCTGAACCTGTGTATCTAACGGTTCGTCATGCGGTGTATTGTCTTGGTTGGCTTGTTCGACCGTGACGCCAGGCTTTTTCGCAGCGGCCGTCTTATCTTCGGTAGGTGTATCCTTGTCATTCCGCTTGTTTGGCACCGTTTCCGGAGCGATCAAGGCTTGATTCTGGCTGCCCGCCGCGGCAGCTGTTTCCTGGGCAGCTTCGTCTGGCTTCTTTTCGTCCTTAGTGGGCTGTTTGGCCGTTGCCTGCGTACCTGACTGATTGTCGTCGGTTGGCTTTCCCGAGTCGTCGTGGCCATGCGAAACAGATGGCTGCTTGGCCGAATCGCTTGGCGTGGTACGGTTTGACGTTGATGGTTCGTCATCGTAATGATGCTGGTGCAGATTCGGGTCGTCGGTCACGGCCGTGTAAGGCTCGTCGCTATGCGTGTTGGCGCCCGGCAACGATGTCGGTTGAAGCGGAGCATTGGCGTTGGCTTTCGCCGCCATCGATTGCGACGTTTTCATGATCAGATCAAAGAACGCCATCGGATCGGCTGGCGAACTGGACTGGCCGCGCGAAGCTCCGGCCCAGTTCGTAGTCGAATTGATCGATTGTGACGAAGAGGTGTCCATGTCGTTCCTTGCTAGTTGGAGGGTGGCGCGAACTGTTGCAGCTGATCGCGCGCATCCCTCAAAATCGCCGTATCGGGCATCCCGCGACGGATTTCATCGAGGATATCGGCTAGTTTTTCCTGTTCCGCTTCCGTGCGAAATTCACCCATGATCTTCTTCCGCTTGTCAGTCGACATCGCCTTGATGATCTTGACCACGTCGATCATCGAGTTGTCATCTCTTTCCAGCATCATCAGAATCTGGTCCTTGGCTTGGCGTGGATCGAGTGCTTCCAGAGTGCGCTGCACTTCCAGAATGGCATCATCCAGCACGCCATCTTCTAAGGCTTTCAACCGTTGGTCGAAGCCCTGTTTCAATTGATCGTAACGCCGGCGTTCTTCCATTAAGCTCGATTGCATATTTCGCAGGTTCTCGATCCCCGTGTCCAAAGCCTGCAAGCGGAAGTCGAGCGCCAAGTGCCGTTGGGCCCGTTCGTCGATGATCTGCTGCATGTCCGGTTCTTCGCGGTCTTCTTCAGGTTCGTCCTTGTTCTCGATTTCGTCGCGAATGGCCTGTTCGTCGATTCCATAGACCAGCGCCATCAGCGAATAAAGTCGATCTTTGCTGAACGTCCCCGAATTGGCGAACGTCGTCACCACGATCACTTGCGCCAGTACCGTCGCCACGCAAAGGTAGGCGAAAAACGCTCCTGCCATGCGTATAAATGCCACGACTAGTCTCCCTTACGCAGGAAACCGCCCAGGGCGATTTCGTCCATTTGTTTCGCTTCCAGGGCCAACTCCCATTGCTGGTGCTGCTCCTGTTTCTGTTCCTTCAATCGCTCGAGGGTCCGAACCTCGTGATCCGCTTCAACCAGCGCCTGACGACGCTGCTGAAGGTGTGGCACGAGTTGCTGCATCAACTGCTGCTTTTCTACCCGCATCGATTTCAAGTAGACGTATTCGCGCTGCGCGGCAGCGATCAAGTCGAGATTCAACCGGCCCTTTTGCGTCACACCTCGAATGTATTCGTTATGCCGCTGGACCTCGGCTTCGATCTCCTCTTGCTGTTGTTTCAACGTATCCTCAGCGCGTAAAACCTCAGCCAGTTCCGCGCGGCATCGATCCCGTGCGGCGATTTTCAGCCGCAAATAGGTCTCGAGTCGAAAACGAAACTTGGGCATGTTCAGGTCCTACCTTATTTGGCGCCAATGCGAGGCCCAGCAGCTTGCGGTGCTGCTTGAGGCATGCTGCACTTGCGAACCAGGGCCAATAATTGCTCGTGAGCGCTTTCAACCGTGCAACGTTCGTCTACGCGCTGACGCAAAAACCGATCAATTTCATCCTTCAGCCGAATCGCCATGTCGATCCGCGGATTCGATCCTTGGCGATAGGCGCCGATGTTGATCAGATCTTCATTCTCCGCATAGGTCGCCAGCAAATCGCGAATGATCAACGCCCCAGTGCGGACTTCCTCGCTAACTAGGTCGTTCATCAAACGGCTGATGCTCTGCATGATGTCAATCGCTGGGTAATGCCCCTTGCCGGCAAGTTTGCGAGACAAAATGATGTGGCCATCCAAAAGTCCCCGAACGGTATCGGCGACCGGTTCATTGGTATCGTCCCCTTCGACCAGCACGGTATAGAACGCCGTGATACTTCCTTGCATCGTTCGACCGGTTCGCTCGACCAGCCTTGGAAGCAAAGCGAACATCGAGGGCGGATAACCTTTGGTCGTCGGTGGTTCGCCGGCCGCCAGTCCGATCTCGCGCTGTGCCATCGCAAACCGGGTAACGCTATCCATCAGGAATAAAACGTTCTTGCCAAAGCCGCGGAAGTACTCCGCGATGCTGGTCGCCGTCATTGCGGCCTGCATTCGCTGAATCGCCGGCTGATCGCTGGTCGCCACGACAACCACGCTACGTGCCATTCCTTCTGGCCCCAGGTCGCGTTCGATGAAGTCGTTGACTTCGCGGCCTCGTTCTCCGATCAGGGCAATCACATTCACGTCGGCCGACGTGTAACGCGCCATCATGCCGAGCGTGACACTCTTTCCGACGCCGCTACCAGCGAAAATCCCGACGCGTTGCCCCAAGCCACAGGTCAACATGCCATCAATCGCCCGAATGCCGGTCGAAATCGATTGATCAATTCTCGGGCGATTGATCGCGTTGGGCGGATCTCGATCCAAGCGAACACGTTCACCCACCGTCGGAGGAGGAAGATTGTCAACGCATTGACCATGGGCATCAACAATCCGACCCAAAAGTTGGTCGCCAACACCAACCGTCCGAAACGATTGCTTCAATCGCACCTGGTTTCCACGGCGAATCCCTTGCACGCCGGTCAACGGATAAACGAGTGTGTAATCTCCTTTGAAGCCGATCACCTCGGCAGGAATCGGCGGACCAACCTGGCGTACGATTTCAACCACGGCCCCGATCGGAACGGGGAATCCAGCCACGGCGGTCGTCGTGCCAAACGTTTCAACAACGCTACCGGTCACGGCCGTCGGCATCATTTGTGAAAGGCGACTTCGTAGGGAAGCAATCATGACATGCCTCCCAGCTCTTCCGTAATCCGGGCCAGTTGGGTTTCGATGCGGTTATCGATCGTACCGAACTTCGTTTCTACCACACACCCACCACGGCTGATTGACTCGTCACCGAAAATTTGCGTGGGCGAGAGCTTTTTCAGCTCTTCGCACAACATCGCTTCGCCGTTCTGCATGCTGGCTAGGTCTTGGGGATTGAGACGGATCTGGATTTCACTACATCCCGAAGCCAACTGCAGTGACTCTTGAATCAGGTTGGCCGAGATCTGTGGATCCGCGGCGATCTCGCGGCGGATGATTTTCTCGGCGATTGCCGCAGCCACTTGCAACCCGACTTGTTCCCATTGATTGAGCCAAGCCTGGCGAGCCAACGTCAGGTCTTGGACCAGGGCCCGCAAGGCCGGTAGCAGCGTCGCGGCATGCTGATCGACTTCCACCTTGAGCGACTGGCGAGCCCTTTGTTCGGCTGCCTGGCGACCATCTTGTTCAGCCTTGACGCGGATTTGCTTGGCTTGTTCTTGTGCCTGTTTCACGATGTCGGCGGCCTTCAACTTGACGTTGTTCAAATCGCCTTGGGCCTTATTGGCGACGTCGTCAAGATTGAACGCAATGCTGGTCAGCGAGTGCGACGGATTGTTCAAGTTGCCTGATTTGATCACTGCCATCGGTGCTTCTCCTTACGCGGCTGCCTGAAGTTGACCAGACTTAGGTGCCAGCTTGCCCGAAAGCAACGCTTCGGCAGCGAGGCACATCTTTCGTTTGGCATGGTCGATGTCGGACAGCAGCACCGGCTGCATTTCACGAATTTTTTGCTGCAGCAGCTTCGTATCGCTGGCACCCAACCCACGCGAAATCCGCTTCATAACCGCTGGCGATGCTCCACATAGCGCCAGCAAGACAACCTTCGGACCGGTTTGCTGCAGCACTTGGGCAAGCGTCTTGTCGTCGAGTTGGGTGAAAAACTCGAACGAGAATTTTGGCTCCGGAAGTTTCGCCGGTCCTGACCCCGGTTTCACAGGTTGCGAGTTCGTCTTCGGAATCGTCGGTACTACCTTTGGCACTAGAATGGGATCGGATTTGATTTCCGGCTTCGCCCTGCCGAACATTGGCAGCTGAGGCCCAAGGCTCGTTGGCGGCAAGACCGGTTGAGCCTCGATCCGGTTAGGCGCGACCTGATCTGGAATCTGAAGCCCACGATCGCGAAGTTCCGCCACTAGTTGAGCTGCATGATCTTCGGTCGAAGCTTTCAAAATTGCCTGGGCTGCTTCCATTCCCAGGCGGCGGCGTTCGCATGCCAACGTCTGGCGCGAAACGATTTGCTTGATCCGTGCCTCGATGTCGGCCACGATTTCCTGGGCAGGCTCGTCGAGCTGCGTAATCCGGTGAACCACATCGGCTGCCAGCCGGGCCGGCAGTTGCCGCAAGATTACCGAAGCTCGCTCGGGCTTCAGGTAGCTCATCACCATCGCGGTGACCTGGGGATGTTCCTGTTCAAAGAACGGTGCCAGCATTTCGCTCGGCGCGTCATTCAGAAAGGCAAACGGTGGCGGCGTTGCAACCTTCGTCTCGGCGGTCGGCAGCGGATCGGGTTGCTGGTAGATGAACTCCATTTCGACACCGCGATTTTCCATGGGTGCCTGGCGACCGGAGTTGCGGAGGAATTCATTCAGCACGGTTTGGCGCTCTTCATCCGCAATGTTATCGAGTTCGATCGACATCCAACGGATCTGAGATGCGACCTCCTCCGGCATGCTTTCAAGCAACTTGTCGGCCGAGGCTTCATCGAGACTGGCGATCACGATGGCGGCTTTGCGAATGGTTTCAGGCGATGCGTTCATAGTTTGTCAATCGATTGTGGCGCGAGCGTTAGTTGGTGCTTCCGATCCAGTTCTGCAAGATCCCCAACGCGGTGTCAGGATCTTCGCGTACCATTTCGGCCAATTCGTTTTTCAAGTTAGGGCCACCCCCTTGGGCAAAGCGTTTCTTTAGCAGGCCCTGCATCGAATCTTCCGGCTTGTCTTCTTTCGCTTCGGCCGCCGTCTTCGATTCAGCCGGATCTTCCAGCTTAAAGGGCTCGGCGGCCTCGCTGGATGAACCAGATCCTTTGAGCATGCTGCGAAGCATCATCATTCCTACAACGGCGAACATAATGGTAGCCAGCGTTTGCCAGTTGGTCGCGAGCCAAGCCACGGCCGTATCAGCCAGCGCGGGCTCGATGGTCGGAGTTTCCGGCAGATCGGGGGCTGTCCAGACATATACTTGGGGATAAGGATCTTCTCCTTTGGCTTGTTCCGGCAACAGCGTTACAACCGTGGTTTCAACCGTCTTCTTGGTCTCGTCTTCGATCTTTTTCAATTCGCCCGGATCAGGCGTCTTCGGCTGCTGACCGGCCGGAGTTGGATTTCGCGAGTACCACACTTCGCGGTAATACTGGCTCGGAATGCTGACCGAAACGGTAACGCGTTTGGGAGTCAGCGAAGCGAGTTGCTTCTGAGTGTAGTCCTGATTGGTCACCGCCAGCGTTTTTTCCCGATTCGATTCCGATGTTTGATCGGACGTAGGGGTTTGGCTAACCGCCAACGCTTGATTGGCACCGGCTGCCTGCCGAGCAAGCCCAGGCTGACCGGCATTGATAGGGGTCTTCTTGACTTCCGAAGTCTTCTCGGCCATCGAAGCCAATGGTGTCGGTCGAGGATCGTATTTGATTCCCTTTTCGATTCGATTCATTTCGGGATCGAGCTCAACGTTGACCGTCACGTTGTTGCCATTGATGAATCGCAACGCACTTTGGATCGTGTCGGTCCAATGTTCCTCGAACCATTTCTTGCGAGCCGCGTAGGGATCGTCGTTGACCGAAGCCAGGTCGTTGTCGGTGCCGCTGTAGGTTTTGCGGGTATTCAGATCGGTAACCGAAACGTTTTCGGTACTAAGCCCTGCGATAGAATGAGCGATATAGTTTTGAATACTTTTAACCGCTTTGGGATCGAGGTCTTCCGAACCGGACGGACGCACCACGACCGAAGCGGTGTAAACCTTCTTGCGAGGAAAGCCACCTTTGTCTTCTACGTCGTACTGAACCGAAGCGAACTCGATGCCGCGCATGTTACGCAGCACCAGGGCCATTTCCTTCTCTTTGGCAACCTTCTGGCGGTCAGCCCGGTGCTGTTCTGATTCAAAGGGACTTGCCTCACCAACCGCCTGGGTAAAGCTATCTTGAAAATCTGGCGGAAGGGCGTCGTTCTTTACTAATGCAGCGATGTAGTCGACTCGTTTGCTGCGCGGCACATAAACCTGACTGCCAATAACTTCGTAGTCGTCGAGTGATTCCGAGGCGAACGCCGCCAGAACGGCCTTCTGGTCGGCCGGAGCGATCGGACTGCCAGAGAGCAGCGGCACGTCTTTCTGAAACATGTCGCTCTGAAACAAAAATGCGACACTCGTGACGATGGCAACCAACAGCAGACCTGCGATGATCCGCGAACCGGGAGTCATCGAAAAGAATAGGTCTTTAAGCTGCTCGAATGCCTTATTCAAAAAGTCCATCCGTGGACCCTTTAAGCTACGACTGATTATTGTTGTTTAATTACGGTTGCCAGCGAATCTTTCGATGGTGTTGGCTGCCTGTGGTTTCCTCTCGCGGCAGCCTGATTACTTACACGCGAATGTCTTTCACTTCGGAGTAGGCTTGCATCATCTTGTTGCGAACCTGAAGCATCATTTTGAACGACATGTCCGCCTTCTGGACGGCAGTCAACACCTCGGCCGGGTTGACATCGCCACCGGTGAACAGTGACTCGACCGCTCGGTCGGCGTCCTGTTGCATCTGGTTCACTTCTTGAATTCCTTTCAACAGGAATTTGCCGAACGAATCGGGTGCCTCATCGGTCTTGCCGGGCAGCGGATTCTGTGGCTGGGGAATCTTCAGTTGCTGATGAATTTGGTTAATGGATGCCATGGGGGGACCTCGCCATCATTACGCCAAAATTCGGAGCGTTTGGTTTGTCATGTTCTTGGTCATTTCCAATACGCCGACATTCGATTCGTAGGCCCGGGTTGCTTCCAGGGCGTCGACGAATTGTTCGGTCATGTCGACATTGGGATACTCGACGTAGCCCTTCCACTTCCCATCCTTGATTGCCAGCGGATGGTCTGGTTGCCAGCGGCGCTTCGGTTCGACCGAATCTTCTTGAACCGAAGCCACCTTCACGCCGGCAGCGCCGCTGGTGGTAGCCAACTCACGGTCGGTCTCCAAAATCACATGCTTGGCCCGATAGGGCCCGATGCGACCATTGGCGTCACGCAGCGACGACATGTTAGCGATGTTCTGCGAAATGGTGGTCAGGCGTTCTCGTTGTGCAACGAGTCCGCTGGTGCTGATATCCAAGGCGGAAATCATGAGGACCTCATTTCCTGGCTAAAGTTGAATCCGGGGGGGAATTAAACGCGTTCGCTGATGGCGATATTCAACATGCGGAGCTGATCTTCCATGATCGTGAGCGCCGTGTTGTGCATCACCTGGTTTTTCGTCAATTCAGCAACCTGCTTTTCGATATCCAGATTGCTTTGGTCGTGAAAAAGGATTCCGTCGAGTGAATCTCGAACTTCTCGCATTGGGTCGCCTGATTTCGTTGTTACCAACCCAGGCGAAAGTGGTTCGTTGGGACTATTCTTCCGTTGGATCGCTTCGGCAAGTACTTCCTGAAAACGATCGACGTTCAAATCGCGGCCCTTGTAACCAGGCACACGCTGGTTGGCGATGTTGGTCGCCAGAATGGAATGCCGCTTCTGGGCGAAGTTAACGACCTGTTCCAAGACAGGGACCGTATTCGCATTGAAGATCGAAGATTCCATCGCAAGTTTCCTTACGCCTCGGTTACGCGATATTGCAAAGGGTGTGCCGAGCATAATGCATGCATCGGATTTGCCTGCGTTGTCCCCGCAAAGTTTGCCACCACCGGCAAATCTTGCGGCAAGCCACGTTCCCGGCGGACTTCCGGCCAATGACGTCCGGCAAATGTTGCCGATCGGTTTCCGGAAGGTTTTGCCGATAGCATTTCCAGCACTCCCAATCCACTAAACATGAGCGAAGGTCCGAGCCCGGGGAGCCAGGCCGTAGCTTCGCAATTTGTTGCTTAAAGTACGCACGCTGATGCCAAGGGCGGCCGCTGTCTTTTCGCGATGCCCTTCGTAATGCTCCAGCGTCTGTTCGATCAATTTCCGTTCGACTTCGTCCAATCGCATACCCACGACCGAAACATCGCCCGACGATTGCAGCGAAATCGGCTGCTGATGGTTCTCGGTCAGCCAGGGTCGCAGTTGGTCGGCGGTCAATTGATCGCCGATCGTCAGCAACGCGGCCCGGGTCGCGAAGTTTTCCAGTTCCCGGACGTTGCCTGGCCAATCATGGCTTTGCAAAAGCTGCATCGCCGAATCGGTCACGGTCAACATCTCGCGTCCGATCCGCTGAACGGCACCGGTCAGGAAATGACGGATCAACAGCGGAATGTCTTCGATTCGATCGCGCAACGCTGGCAATTCGATCGGCACAACGTTCAGGCGATAGTAAAGGTCCTGCCGAAAACGATTGGCGGCAACTTCAGCCACCAGGTCGCGGTTCGAGGTGGCCAGCACGCGGACGTCTGCTTCGACCGTCGAGCTACTGCCGACTTTCTCGAAGCATTTTTCCTGCAGCACGCGAAGCAATTTGGCCTGCAGCGGCAGGTCAATCTCGGTGATTTCGTCGAGCAGAATCGTCCCTTTGTCAGCCAGTTCAAATCGGCCGACCCGGGCATGATCGGCACTGGTGAATGCTCCCCGCTCGTGTCCGAACAGTTCGCTTTCCATCAAGTGGGCCGACAACACCGGGCAGTTCAAGCTGATCATCGCCTCACGACTGCGGCGGCTGGCTTGGTGAATCGATTTGGCGACCAGTTCCTTGCCGGTACCACTTTCGCCGGTGATCAGTACCGTTTCGTCAGTCGGGGCAACCAAGGCAATCCGTTGACGAAGGGTCCGCATCGCGGCGCTTTCGCCGATCATCACCACGCAATCGCTTTCACCGCCCGGCGGAATCGCGGTCGCTCGATCACCGCGCGAAGTCGACTCGATCGCTCGGCGAATGGCAGCTTCCAGCGGTTCCAGTTGGACCGGCTTTTCCAGGTAGTCGAGTGCTCCGAAACGCATCGCGTCGACCGCCGTGTGAATGCTGCCATGCGCGGTGACCATCACCAACTGCGTCTGCGGATGCTTGGCTCGCACCTCGCGAACAAGTTGCAGGCCGTCCATGCCAGGCATCTGCAGATCGGTAACCACCACGTCAAAAGGCTGTTTGGCCAGCAGATCAAGCGCCTCGCGGCCGCTGCCGCAACTAACGGCACGGTAACCGATGATCGCTGCAGCATCGCACAAGCTTTCGCGCGAGTGGGGATTGTCATCCACCACCAGCACGGCGTGATCGGTCGAGTTGTTCCTAGGTGTATCAATCATGCCGCTGCTTTCATTGCTTGTGTGGGAAACATGAGCATGAACGCCGCCCCGAAATCGGGACAGTTCATCGCGGTTACCTGGCCCTGATGTACTTCGAGGACTCGTTGTACAATCGCCAAGCCGAGCCCGGTGCCGGTGCTCTTGGTACTGAAGAACGGATCGAAAATCCGCCGGGCATCATCCGAGGAAATCCCGCAGCCGGAGTCGGCGAACTCAATTTCCAGGTAGCCGAAGTTGACCTGCGAAGTAATCGTCATCACACCACCATTGGGCATCACGTCCAAGGCGTTGAGGATCAGATTCAGAAAAGCCCGTTTGAGCATGTCCTTGTCCGCCAACAACATCTCGCGGTCAGTCAGATCGAGCCGTATTTGCACGTTTTGCGCCTGGAACTGGGGAGCAAGATCTTCGCAGATTTCGCGAATCATCGCGGAGGTCGGCACGTAGGTTCGATTGGGCTGCCGATCCGCTGTAAAGTGCAGTAGGTCGTCGACCGTTGTGTTGAGCACCGTCAAGCCAGATTCAATCTTGTCGACGATGCGGCGAGTTTCCGCGTCATCGCCAATCTTTCGTTTCAACAGACCGGTATAGAGCGTCAACGGCATCAGGCCGTTGCGTACTTCATGAGCGATATGCGACGCAACCAATCCCAGATCGGCCAACCGATTCTTGCGAGCCAACTCGCGGTTCTTGACTTCCAACTCATCGGTCAGGCGAGTCACTTCTTTGCGAAGTGATTCGTGCGTCTCCTGCAGCCGAGCGGTTGCTTTGTCCCAGCACTGCAAAAGATCGCGCAGGTCGATCGATTCGTCTGCCGGCAAGCCAAGTCGGTTGGTTGGCGGCAAGGATGGTTGTTCGTGGGAGTCATTCATGTGAGCGAGTCCTTTCTTATTCGACGGTCATGTCGAAGCCGCGGCTAACGGGCATGTTTAAGTTTTCATAGGCCACGGCCGAGTCGGACGAGGTTTTTATTTCTCGCAACAAGCGGGCGATTTCATCTCGATGGGAAGTCACTGCCTCGGTGCTCTTATGCTCCAAGGCCTTAAGCTCGGCCAGCATCGTTTCGCACTGTACGGCCTTTTGCGAACAGATCGTCCTCTCGCTGGCGCTGCGCCAAATGCGAGACTCAGGGTCTTGCTGGCGAAAGGGATCAAGCAGGCGATCGATTCTCGTCAAGCGTTCGATCAACGTTTGCTTCGCTCCCAACACCCGCATCAGGTCGCTGATATGGTCGTCGTGTCCGGCCAGCCGCAACTGGTACTGTGACAGCGTCAATAGTTGCGTCAGCACCTCGTGCTTCTGGTCGATCAGTTGAATCAGTTGGTCGGTTTCCTCTAGGCAAGGCATTCGCTTCTGCTCTCCTGTTACAGGGTCGCCCCTAACCAATCGAGGTGGTTTTTCCAGTCGTCGCGCGATGCATGGGCCGTCTCGGAATAGTCGACTCCGTCAGCCAGGCGCGACAACACGATCTTGGCCTGCTCGATCGTTCCTCGAGCCTCGGCCGAATGGTTCAAATAGCGATAACAATGGGCAATCTGAACGAATGCCTCCAACGCCACCGGCTCGGTTTGATAACGATTGGAAGCGGTCGAATAGGCTTCGATCGCCTCTTTGTAGCGGCCCAGTTCAAACAAGGCCGCTCCCTTGGCGAAGTAGCAGTTCCGCAGGATCTTGGCCTCGACCGGATGCAGTTCGGCTTGGGTTTCCAGCTTGGTGGTCAGCTCGAATTCCAACTGGTTGTAGATTTCGATCGCCGACTCCAGATGATCTTTGACTTCCTTATCAAACTTGATTCGCTGCGTTTCGATATTCACCAGCCGAAACTTCTTCTTAGGCAACATCGAGCAGCGCCGATGGCATTCGGCAATCAAGTAGCGGGCACTGATCGAACGAGGATCATCCGGGTATCGGCGTACGGCGGCATGTAAGTACTTAATCGCTCCCTGGTAACTCTCGTTCGATTTTTCCAGAAGCTGAAATGCGTCGCGGGGAATGCTCTCGGCAGCTTCCAAGGCGCCTTTGACGCGGGCCTGGGCCTCGAACATTTCTCCTTCCAGATGCAATACCTGGCCCAGCGAGAACAGCGAGTCCTGCCATTCGCGGCTGCTTGGTTCCAAGTGGCCATCGTCCAGATTGGACCGTAACACCTCTTTAGCTTCGGTCAGCATTCCCAATTCCATGTAGGCTTCGCCCCCCAGCACGCGTGCTTCGTACACCGAAGGATCTTTGGGATAGAACTCAAGGCATTCGTTCACTGAAGCCAACGCTTCTTCGGCACGATCCAGGGCGATCAAAGCTCTCGCCCGGGCAGCCAGGGCACGCGGCTGATGCTCGCGAGTTTCGTACTTCTGGTAGGTGTCAAGAATCTCGACCGCTTTGGTGAAGTCTTGTCCTCGCAGATAGGCTAAGGCACTCTTCCAAAGGTCGTTGGTGTACTCGTCGGTGGCAAAGCGATGATCAGCCAGGTCGAGCAATACTTTGCCAGCACTACGGAATCGGAAGCGAGATTTAGCTCGCAGATCGAGCGATTCGTTGAAGGGAACCTCGTTGGCCTTGGCCTCGAGATAATCTCCCCATTCATATTGGACATCGGCCAGAATCTGCAGGGCTTGGTCTGGCGGAAAGAGTGGCTGAAGGGCTTCGGCGACTTCCACCGCTGGTCCGAACTGTTGAGCCGACTTCCAAGCATCGATCGCCCTGGTAATTCGCTGGCGGAACTCGACTTCATCCAGCCATGGATTGTCGTAGCGGCCGTTCAACGTCGACTCGCGGAGAATCCGGCGATAGATTTCCACCGCTTCGTCGGGCTTGTCCTCGGCGCGAAGCAGTTCTGCTTCCTCGAGCCCTGCCGCAACACTTTCAGGCGTGCGATAGTAGATTTTGCGAGTGCGGGAAGCCTGCTCGTGCGCTTCGCTCAATTGTCCGTTCGCCCGCAACATGACCGAAAGTAGATAGGAAGCCTTCCTGGTCGAGTCGGCCGCAACCAGCTGGTTGCCGGCTGCCTTGCGGAATAGCCTGATAGCCGAGTTTAGTTCCGTTTGGGCTTCTTCTTTTTCGCCGGCCGCCAAATGGTCGAGATAGCGTCGTCGACTGGCGAGACCTTGAACAATCACTGCATCGACAAAACGCGGCGACGTGGGAGGAATCCGCTGGATCGTTTCTTCGGCCTCGTCCAGTTGTCCCAACTCGTACTGTGTGCGAGCCACTCGCAAGCTGGCGGCCGCCTGCTGTTCGGGAGTCAGACCTTCGTGATCGCTGTAGATACGGCTCCACTTGAGGGACTTTTCCAGGTTGTCAGGCGTCGTGGGCTGCAGTGCGAGATAACAATCAGCCAGGGCGTCTTCGATGTGCTGCTGTTGTACGGGGTAATGTGGATAGACCGAAGTGAGCGTCTTGATCGCTTGATCGTATTGCTTTGACTCCATCTGGCTGATCCCCAGAAGGTAATCGCCGCGGGTCTCGTAGCCGGGCGGAAACCCTCGCTTCTTAGCAGTTTCCAAGTGTTGGGCCGCGACACGATAGACAGTCTGCCGATCTTTCGGATTGAGATAATCCTTCGCTTCATCAAACAGAATCATGCCCAGCAGAAATGGTGCTGCTCCCTGATACGGTTCCTCGACGTGCAAGTCGTCGATGTATTTCCGGGCAATGTCGCGAGCCTGATTCAGTTCGTTGTGCTCGTACATCTCGATGGCGTGGGCAAGAGTCTTCTCCTCCGGCTCACTATCATGAAACAACACCCAGGCCGTCCCGCAGACCAGGCCTGCGATGATTGCCGCACCGCTGACTACCATCACCCGGCTACGCAACAAACCGCTCAAACGACCACCCGATGCCGCGGCGTCGGTCGCTTCAGGAGTCTCGGTTTGCTCGATTTGGGTTGCCATCGAAAAAAGTTCTCAAGTTCCCAAGGGATTCAAGTCGATATCGATTGTGGGGCGGTTTGGCTCGGCCGCATCCACGCAGGGCGACGAAAAACGATCGCAAATCACGACCGCGCACGCCATAGCGCAGGATTTCGCGGGGCAATATGTACAGAATCCTGCCAAGAGGGGCAAGAGATGATCGTTGCCGAGTGCCACGAAAGAGACCTGCAATGCTAGCAGTTGCTATGGACCGGTTGACTCGACGTTGCGCATGAAAAAAGCCTCGACCTGTCGAGGCTTTTGCTTAAGCGGAATTAATCCCTCGGACTACCTCAGCCGAAGATTTGTTGCATCACCCAACCGTTCATGTCTTCCAACATGTCGGTCATAATGCCATCGCCGCAAAGGTATTCACGCACGTCCATCTTCAAGCCGGCGCTGTACCCCAAACGGATGTCGTTGCACAACTGATCCTCGGGGTAGAAGCTGCTTTCGTGACAGTGCATGAGCAAGATCGGAGGTTGTTCGCACAGCCCGAGATTTCGCAGCGGTGCATGCCCTTCTGGAAATGGGCCATTGACTGAAATAACGCCTGCATAATCGTGAGGATTTTGCAGGGCCAGCCGCAATGCCATGGTGGCTCCATCCTGGTAACCTGCCAGAAAAACACGGCTGGGATTTACATTGAACTGCGTGGTAGCAGATTCGATAGCCAACTCGACTCGGCGGGCTGCTGCTTCAATATGCACGCTGTCTTGCGACCAGCGATAGCAGCCCGAGTGGCCACCCGGATGAGCGTGCTTACAGGTCGCTCTTGGACCGACGGCCACAAAGTTGCGCGTGCTAGTCAGCGGCATGATGCGGCGAAGCTGCGACTCGTTGTCGAATGCTCCGTGCAGCCAGACGATCAGCGGATAAGCGTAACCTGGCTCGTAGTGCAGTGGAGTGAAAAGCTCCAGCGGACAACTTTGCGACGAATCTCGCCGGACGCGAAATTCGTAGATTTTGCTTTGTTGGACGCTGAGGCTGGAGGAAAGCGACGAAGCTGGCGTGTCTAAGCGTTTCATGAAGCCGTTTCGAGAACTCTCGGTGTTGGTTGTTCGGAGAGCGAAGCCCAAATGTGGCTTTGTTCGCCAAATGGGTCAAGATCAGCCGCTCCATCTTTTTGGCTGATCGCTATCACTCGTTAAGTGCCAACGCTGAGAAATCGATTTCTAGCGTCCTGCGCGACATCCATGTCGCCACGTTGGAACAAGCATTGAATCACGAATACAAATGGGAAACAATCTTGCTAGCGATGGGCAAACATCAAGATTTTTCCATGCTTTCGCGGCGTTACTGACGCGTTCCGCCGCGAAGATTGTCGCAACGCCATATTTCCAAGGCGGAAAGATATGACCGATTAGGAAGCCAGCAACTTGCCCATAGCTTCGACCAGTCCCTTGACGGCATCGACGCTCTTTTGGAAGTCAGCTTTTTCCTGATCGGTGAGGTCGAGTTCGATAACCTTTTCCACGCCGTTGGATCCAAGGATTACCGGGACACCGACGTAGTATCCGCCCACGCCATATTCCTTGTCGCAGAAAGCGGCACAGGGAACCAAACGCTTCTTGTCGCGAACGATTGCTTCGACCATCTGCGCGGTGGCGGCGGCCGGAGCATAGTAGGCGCTGCCGGTCTTCAGCAGACCGACGATTTCGGCACCCCCTTTGCGGGCACGATCGACGATTTCGTGAAGTCGTGCTTCGTCCATCAAGCGAGTTACCGGGATACCACCGACTGAAGTGCAGGAAGGCATCGGCACCATCGTATCGCCGTGACCGCCCATCAGCATCGCCGAGACGTCTTCAACGCTCACGCCCAATTCCATGGCGATGAACGTGCGGTAGCGTGCCGTATCGAGAACGCCTGCCTGGCCCATGACGCGATTGGCAGGAAAACCGCTGACCTTCTGAGCCTGTTGTACCATCGCGTCGAGCGGGTTGCTGACCACAATGATCGAACTGTTGGGACTGGTCGCTTTGATTTGCTCGGTCACGGCAGTGACAATCTTGGCGTTGGTGGCCAAAAGGTCGTCGCGGCTCATTCCCGGCTTACGCGGAATACCAGCGGTAATAACCACGACGTCGCTATCCTTGGTGTCGGCATAGTCTGTTGTGCCGACGATATTGCTGTCGAAGCCAACGATCGGCGAGGCCTGCATCAAGTCGAGTGCTTTGCCCTTGGGCATGTCTTCGGTTTGCGGAATGTCCAACAGGACCACGTCGCCCAGTTCGGCCGCCGCGCACCAGTGAGCACATGTTGCCCCAACATTACCGGCACCGACAATCGTGATCTTGGCTCGTTTCATGAGAAAGTTCTCCTCAGAAGCCCAGCATTGGCTGGGAATAATGGTTGAAGGCATGTCCGCAGTAAGAATCGCAGGCAGTTAAGGCGTCCGCATTTGCGACTCTGTTGCTGAATATGGGCGCGCCGACAGCGATTATCAAGAGGGCTTGACGGCAGGCCCGAGAACTGGTGGCCTACTTCGCCCGAGATTCACAGGCAGCCAAGCGGCGCTGATTCAGGTCGCCCGGCAGGGAACGATCGCCAAATCGAGGTAATTGGCCAATCTTCCATCAATCCCTACCCAAGAGTTGGCTATCGCCGCCGCGAGGCAGGTTTCCGGGCGAAGAGAATCCCCAGCGCGATTCCCATGCCGACGACGATTATCAGGATGATCAACATCGCCATAGCGAATTGGTTTGTCTCAAAACCCGCGCCTCCGGTGGAATTCTGGACGCTGGCGGCAATCAACAGCGGGCTGATTTGCCGCCGATTGTAATCGCCGCGCGACATGAAGGGAGTACGGTAGGCCCACAATTTGAAGAAGGCCCCGGTTACCTGGACCGAAGCGTGCAATTGATCGCCAACCGCCAGCCCCTGAGGCAGATTCGGTACGCATACCAGGACCGGGTAATCGTTGGAGAACTCTCGGCGAGACTCTTCGTCCCCAGGCCGCTGCGAAACAATCGGAGCGGGAATCGGAACGAAAATCGAAAGCTCGAAATAGTGATCGATACCAAATCGGTCACGAATATCCTCGTCGTCAATCTCGATCCGGGTAATTCGCCTGCACAAACCGCTTAGATGGAGAAACTCACCTCGATACTTTTCGGGTGCGACCATCAAACCATCTTTCGGCAGAAGCATCAGTTCTGAAACCGATTGGCCAACCGTCGGAGTTTGCTCGTCGAACGGCATACGTGAAACGGCAGTCATCATTTGATAAAACGGCTCGCGCTCCATTCCCTCGAATTTTGTTCGATCGCGAATCTGAGAAAGTTCGCTGATATCCATTCCCTGTTGCGAAAGCCGCACGATGGCAGACGTGACTCCCAGGGCGGCATTTGGCTTGCTGGGGTGCCACGAGATCTTTGGCGTCGCAAACAACAAATCAGGCTTGGCACCTTCCTTCGAGAGGGCCTTGAGGAAAACTCCAGGGCAGCTGACCGGTTGGCCAATCACGTTTTTGGAAGGATCGAGCGCAACCTTCCAGGCTCTGGGGATATCTTCAACAACGATCGTCGCGGTTGCTTCGCCCTTTGAATCGTCCAGCGCCAGGTCAACTTCGTAATAGCTCGATAGCCCGACTCGCTCGACCGCTTCCGCCGGAAGGACTTTTTCTCGCACCGCGGTCACATTGCCGATCAGCAAATAAATTTCCAGTCGATGCTCTTCCGGATTGGCGGCCAACTCGGCCCAAGGAGCTTCCAGCTTCAACCAACGTGTAATGCGATGCGGCTGCAGACGACGAATGCGGGTCAACGCGCGAATCACCGCTTCCTGCTCCGATCCTTCCTGCGGCTGAAAATCAATGAATGCTTCGAGATAGCTGGGGCCGAAGTCGATCATCTCGAAAAATTCTCGAGCTGTCATCGTCTCGAAGTTGGGCGTCTCAGCCGGCGGCGCGGCTTCGACGTCGACGGGGGCTTCTTCCACTGGCTTCTCGTCGAGGGCCTCTTGAGCAATCAGCTGCCCAACAGAAACAGACCACACGATCAGCATGGCCAAAAACAAAACCGCCGCGCAGGCTTTCGATCTATTCCGCTGGTTGGTCATCGGTATTTGAGGGAGAGGGTTTCTTTTGCATCTGGGCAGATAAGGCACCAAGTTTATCTCGGACCGACATGCCCACATCAACGTCCTGGGCGTGTTCTTCGAATTCCTGGCGATTCCGCTGACGAATCAATTGCTCAACCTCGGAGTCTCCTTTGCGATTGTTCCGCCACAAGAACGCAATCATGACGACTGCGGCCGCCAATGTGCATCCCACGCCGATATAAACTTCGGTCGCAGTGATTACATGCTGCGACTCGGCAGGAGCTTGCCAATTGATGTTCCGCGCGATGAGCAGCGGCGCCGTCATGGTGCCACCCTTTGCCGCGTAAACCCACTTCTTGAAGTAAACAGCCTGAAACGATGCTGCTTGATGAACTTGGTTCCCGACCGGGAACTTTTCAGGAATGTTCAGGGAGTAGATGACAATCGGCAACTCGTCACTTCCTGAGAATAGCCAAATCTGCCACATGTCGCCCGCCCGCTCGTCAAGCCGGCTAGGAGGAATCTTGATACAGCGGCGAATGGTTCCCGAAACGGTCACCAGCTTCCCCCGATACACGTCCGACTGCTGAAACAGTTGGCCAAATTGGACCGCAGGAGCACGGGCTGCGGAAAGCTCCTGCGGCGTTGCCTCGCGAAGGTGATCGAATACCTCGGACCAGGCTTTGAAATCAGCTGCCCGGAATGGACTATTGTCTTCGACATCGGCCAGCGACGCCTTGTCGGCCCACAGTTCCAACTTGGCCCTTTCTTTCCCGCTGGGCGTTTTCTGCCCCATGGTGTACGGGGTGGCAGGCTTTCGATCTTCGGCAACACGGAAAGCTCCCTCCACGCCATTGTCACTCGTGACCGCCTTACGCGGAACACGCGCATCGATTGGCGGAACTGGTACGTTGTCGAGATTGGCTTGGGCGTCGTCCTTCTCGGGAGCGATCCAACGCCATGTTTCTGGATCGGAGGCCCGAATCATCAGCACGATGACCAATCCGATCGCGCCGACCAACAGTAAGAGCCGAACTTGCTCACGTCGCGCAAAATAATTGCGAGGTGGCTTGCGGAATGGCTTCGAAGATTCGGGAGAAGATCGTGACATATTTCTAATTATAGGTGAGCTCGCTGATACTGCCCGTAAAAGATCAATGCGTTCCAGTTCGGTCTGGCAACCCGCTCCATTTAGGTAGGCAACCAGACAAACCTGCAGGACGCATTTTCTTAAATCTAGGGGCCAACGAGAGATACAGCAACAAGTTCCCGGACCGAGCGGACCTTTTGTCAACATAACGTGGTCGGCCAAACTCTATGGTATCATGGATGTTATCTCGAAAATCGACTCCTCTTTTTGGGAATAATTGTGGCCTTAGCATGCGAATGGTTAAGCCAGGAGGAGTTGTTTCACGGTATCAGCCTCGCTCAGTCCTGGTTGGTTCCTTCGCAATTCTTCCTCGGAGGTTGCATTGGCCCTTTCCGCCGAGCAGTTTCATGTCCTGGTTGACCAGCACGGCGCGACGCTTTACCGCGTTGCGTACCGTTTGATGGGCAATCGCCACGATGCCGAAGACATCGTCCAGGACACCTTCCGTTCGGTTTGGGATAGCCGAGATCGGTTCGACTCCGAAAAGGGAGAACGGGCTTGGCTCATTGCCATTTTACGGCGAAGAGTCGTCGATCGTTGGCGCCGCAAGAAGCAGCCGATGCCTCTTTCGGATCATGACGAGACCACGATTGAATTAGAAGCACCGGCTGAGCCGGAACAAGGCTTCAGCGACGAGATGCAAGCGGCGCTGCAAAGCCTGTCGGCAGAGCTTCGCGAGGCAATCCTGCTGGTTGTTGTGGGTGAGTTAACGCATCAGGAAGCGGCCGACTTGCTTAAAGTGCCTTTAGGCACGGTCCTCTCGCGTGTAAGCCGTGCCCGGAAGAAACTACACCATCAATTATCGAGTCGTTCACCATCCTGAAACCAAACCTGACTTTCCTCACTTTTAGTAGCTGTTGTAACTGACCGCTTTCGTTAATAACCACCGTGAATCCTTCCGACTACGAGTTCGAACTTGATCGCCAGTTGCGGGACGTGCCGGTTCCGGCCGATCTTGCTGCGCGGCTCAAGTCAATTCCAGAGGCAGCCGCTATCGACGCTGCCCTGGACCGAGAACTTTCAACGGTCGAGATTCCGGAAAGCCTGGTGGAGCAATTACACCAAATCGCAACGACCCCAACTCCAGTTACTCGGCGGACCACAGAACGAGCAGGTTCCTCGGGTCGATCTCCGTTGGCCTGGGTTGTCGGCGTTTGGGCAAACGCCGCGGCGATTCTGGCGGCCTTCGGAATTGGCTGGGCATTCCATTCTCAATGGAACTCCAATCTGGCGCAGACGACTAATGTGCCTGACCTTTCAAGCAGTGGCACCCAAGTAAATTCGCCGGCCGAACCCCAGCTTGCCTGGCTCGATCTACCCGGAGCGACACCTCAGGCTACCTTGTCTGCGTCTCCTGCCAATTGGGTTGAACCTGAATTGCGCAGCCCGAAATTGGCCAGTCTTGCCCAATTCAATTCGGCTAAGAGTGCAAAGGGAATGAATGCTCTGCACTCGCTCTCCGAGGAACTGCCTGAAGACTTGCTCTCCAATACATTTTTGATGCGTTGGCAACCGCTTGGTGCCAACCCGACTGTCGCTTCTACGCACGGTCTGCCGCGAATACTGATTCCTTCCGGCTCGCCTGTTTCTTATTTCCCTGAAACCAAAGAATACGACCGAGACTTTCTCTTGCGTGAATCGGAACACCCGTTCACGTCGCCGCAGCAACCATCGGTTCGCTCAACCAGCGTGAAAGTGAGCCCAGCACAGGAAAGTTTCGAGAACGTCGTCTTCAGCAACAAGCCTTGGCCGCAAGAATTGATCGAGAACGCCCGTGCCGAGCAATGGTTGGCGGCGACCGGCAAGTTTTATGTTCCGGCCCAGTCCGGTCAGCTAGAGCTTCGCACCGCGGCCGGTCCGGCTGTATTTGCTCGCAGTGGCACTCAGATGTTGCAAGTCGGCATCGTGGCTGGCTCGGCAGATCCAGTGAATCGTTCGCCAGTGCACATGACCGTTGCCATTACGCCACCTGAATCCGAACAGCAGGCCTTGCAAACCTGGCTACCACTGAAGATCGCTCTGCGCGAAACGATCGAGAGGCTTCAGCCTCACGACACGATCACGCTGGTAGTGATGTCCGAGTTTCCCTTCGTTCTGATCGAGGACGCGACCTCGGCACATCGAGAAGAATGGTTTGCCGCCCTGGATCAGATTGCGCCGAACAACACCGCCAATCTGGCTGAAGGAATTCGCTTTGCTGCTGCAACGGCACTTACGAAGCCCGGCTTTGGCGACATCCGTCGGCCGCTGTTGGTCTTCTCTGACCGGTTCCCGGCCCTCGATCGGGCGACCAATCGACAGCTTCGTCCATTAATCAAGAACGCTGCCCAGCAAGGGATTGATCTGACTTGGGTCCAACTCGAAAACGAAAGCTATGCCTCGCTCGTGCCAGCTCCGGAAGGCTTTCAAGGTGTTGGCCAATGGGTGGTTTCCGACTCCCTACGTCGATTCAGTCACCTGTTGGACCACGAAGTCAGCGGTGTCTCAACCCTGATCGGCTCGCATGCTCGCGTTGATGTTCGTTGGAATGCCAAATCGGTGCAGCAATATCGCTTGATCGGATATCAACCACTGGGTGGCGATTTTGTGGCCACCTCTGATCTTGGCCAGTTCCATGCCAATGAAAGTGCTACGTTGCTTTTTGAAGTGGTTCTGCCCGAAGAAGGCCCCAATGACGTCGCCACGATCGAATTGTCGTGGCAAGATGCGCACGGCAAGCATCGAAAATCGACACAAAAAGTCAGCCGTCTCCAGTTTGCTTCCTCCTGGCAGGCATCTCCCCTTTCGCTGCAAGCCGCACAGATCACCCAACAAGCACTCGCGCTGCAACAGAATTCGTACTTTTCCCGACGGCGCGGGAACACGCGTGACGAACTGAAAGCCTGGTCTTCCGCGCTGAGTTCGGCATTGAAACAGCATGCAAGTTTCCCAAGACTGAAACTTTTGTTGCCTGACTAGCCCGGAATAAATCAGGATGAACTAAAATGATGGTCGGCCAGCCTTGAAGCTTCGATGCAGAGCCGATAGTTTGAACAAAGGAATAGCACCTCCTCCCCACCTCTTCTCCTAGGCAATGGCAATGACGCTGTGGACTTCACCTGCGTTTTTGCAATTGCGGACAAGCAATCTTTTCGCCCCAACAATCGAGTTTGCCCCGCGGCACCGGTTTTTCGCCGAGAAGTCCTTGTCCAGGTGGAGGATTCGCCTTGTCTGATAGGATGATATCGATGCGGATGAATAAGAAGTTATTGGTTGCCATGGGTCTGCTTCTGACCTTGCCTTCTTCGATTTGGGCCACGGAACCATTCGAACAATTCTTCAACGGTTTATTGCAACGTGGCTATTACGAGCAGGCCATCTGGTACATCGATTCGATGGCCGACAGTCCGGCCGTCTCCGCTGATCTCCGCAAAACGCTCGACTACCAGAAAGCACTTGCTGAAATCCAAGCGGCTCATCGAAGCGGCGATATCCAGGAACGCGAAGATCTGCTCGGTTCCGCCTCGAACAATCTGGCGAAGTTTCTCAAGGAGAACCCAAAAAGTGATTTGGCAATCGATGCCAACATCCAGCGCGGCAACGTTCTATCGGATCAGGCCCGATTGTCTGAGATTCAGGCCAGACGCGAAAAGGACGATGCGGCCAAAGAGCCTTTCCTGGCCAGCGCCCGCGAAAAGTATGGAGAAGCTCGCAAGGTATACGACGCCGCACATGCTCAGATCTTCGAGACGCTGAATTCGATGGCCAAAGTTCTCGATCCGATGAAGGATGCCGACAAGATCGAATTACGCGATGAAATGCGAGGGGCCTACATTCAAACCAAGCTATTGGGGGCCAAGTGCCTGTTTGAATCCGCCAAGACCCTGCCCAATAAGAATCCCGAACGCAAAAAGCAGCTCGAAGAAGCAGCAAAGGAATTCGGCGAAACCTACGACAAGTATAAATCTCGCCTCGCGGGCCTCTATTCCCGACTCTACGAAGGCCAAGCACAACAAGCACTGGGCAACACGAAGGAAGCGATCTCGATCTACCAGGACGACTTGATGCTCTTGGGCGATCAGCCTGAGGCGCTCCGCACCGTCAAGTTGAAGGCCGCCATCGGCCTGGCGACGATGTGGTCCGGTGGCAAGGACAACGAGAAAATCGTCACGGAAATTGGTCCTTGGCTGGTCAAGCAGCAGCTTCGCCCGAATCAACAGCGGGAAGATGACTGGCTGGAAATCAAACTGTTGGTCGCCAAGGCCTACCAGAAGGATGCCGCCGGCCGTGACAACAAGGACAAACAGCGTGCTGAGTCTCGCCGCGAAGCGCTCAAGCTGGCCGTCGATGTCTCCAGATTTCCCAGCGACTTCCAAAAGGAAGCCTTGGAAATCCGTTCAGCGTTACAAGGTGCGGACACCGTTGCTTCCGATTCCCCGCAGCCCAAGACGTTTCAGGAAGCAGTCACCGCAGGCCGGGACCTGCTGACGGAAGCCAGTGCTCAAAGCTTCGCCATCAATAAGATGAAGCAAGATCTCCAGAAGACCAAAGATCCGGCTACCAAAAAGCAATTGACCGGCCAGATTAAGGCCGATTCCGAAGCGGTTCAGGCTTCTTTCGACAAAGCCAAAGCCTACTTCAAGCAGGCCTTGCTGCTGGCCGATCGTGACACCGGTTCGGACGAAATCAACGGGGTACACTACTTCCTGGCGTACCTTGGATTCCAAGAGGAAAACTTCTGGGAAACCTATGCTCGTACCGCGTTTGTTTCCGAACGTTATCCCAATAGCCCAAGCGCCAAACCTTGTGCCAAGCTGGCCCTTGCGTGTGCGCTGCGCATGTTTGAAAGCGCCCCCGCAGATAACCGTGCCTTCGAACTCGGCTTGGTTAAAGACATGACCAATTTCATGGTCAAGAGCTGGCCAGATTCCGAAGAAGCAGGCCAGGCCACTTTGACCCTGGTGAGCTTCCAGCTCCAACAAGCCGGTTCGAAGGACCTTAGCTGGGACCAGAAAAAGCAGATGCTCGACGGGGCCGAAGCCACGGTTGCTCGCATCGCCGATGGAAGCGCATCCAAGGCCGATGCCCAGTTGAAAGTCGGTCAGACCTACTGGACTTTGTTCCTCAGCGGAAACCAGCTGCAGCGAATGGCCAAAGCTGATCCACAGTTGAAGGGAGTTCCCACCGATCAGCAACTGGCGGAAGTCAAGAAAAAGACGCAAGACATCCTCTCCGCTGGCGTCAACGGGTACCAGGGAGCCGAGCCTGACTACACCTACGTGCTGGGCGCGCTTTCGCTAACCCAGGTCTACACCGACATCGGCGAACCGACCAAGGCAGTCGAGTTGCTTGATAAGCCCAAAATCGGCCTGATGAAACTGGTCGAAGCTAAAAACCCAGCCGTCATGAAACCTGGGATCGAGGAACTGATCTACAAGGCTGCCGTTCGAGCCTACATTTCGGCACTGCCTTCTACCAAGGATCCAGCTAAGACAGAAGCGTTCATGGCGGACGCCGAAAAGGCGATGACCCAGTTGAAGAAGATGGCCGGCGACGACGCGAACAGCCAGAAGCAACTGGTTGCTACCTATGTCTCGTTGGCGAACGATCTGAAAACCCAACTCGACAACGCCGAACCCGCCCGGAAAACGGCCTTGGCCAAAGCGTTCGAGCAGTTCCTGACGCGTGTCGTTCAATCCAGCAACGAGGCCAACGTTTTGAATTGGGCTGGTGAAACGTTCTACAACCTCGGTCGAAGCTTCTCGGAAGACCCTTCCTACAGCGGCGACAGCAACACCTTCTATAACCAGGCAATTGCCGCCTACGAGAAAATCCTCAAGAGCCCCAACGCCAGTTCTCTCAACCCTGCCATGCTACAGCAGCTTCAGGTGCGGATCGCCATGGCCCAGCGCGAAACGGGCGACTTTGAAAAGGCAATCAGCACGTTCACTGACGTGCTTAAAGAGAACAACATGATGGTCAACGTTCAGGTCGAAGCGGCCAAAACGTACTATCAGTGGGGACTCGCTAAAAAAGAACCGAAGCTGTTCTACGATTCGTACATGGGCGCCCAGCAAGACCCCAAGACGAAGCGGAATACGATTTGGGGTTGGGGACGGCTGCAATCGTTGCTGGCCAAGTATGCTCAAGCCGGTGCCCAGCCACCTTCCCCGTTCAAAGACACCTTCTTTGAATCGCGTTACTATCTGGCCCTCAGCCGATACCAATTCGCGCTGGCTCAGTCGGATAGCGACAAGAAAGACCAATACCTGGCCGCGGCGGCCAAAGATATCACTTCCACGCAAGCGTTCGATCCGACCTTGGGTGGAGCCGAGTGGTTTCAAAAATTCGATTTGCTAATGCGAAAGATTCAGAAAGACCTGACCGGAGAATCGAAGGGGCTCGAGAAAAAATAGCCCGCTGAATGATTCCAGCGTTCAGTTCCGCACACCAAACTATTCCTGTAAATGATCGATCTATTCGAGGAGCAATAAACATGCGTCAGATTCTGTTCCGGGCCGTTGCCATGGTGCTTGCCGCCGGCAGCCCGCTTCTGGCTGACACGATTCGTACTGAAGGGGGTACCCAAGCTGGTACGATCATCAGTTCCACCCGCGATGCCATCAAGCTCAGCAAAGGTGGTTCGCCGGTCGAAATCCCGACGAACGAAGTCATCGAGATCGGGCTCGATGCCGAGCCCTACGAACTGAAGTCGGCCCGCCGCATGGTCGAAAACGGCCAGTACAACGACGCCGTCGAAAAGCTGCAAACGATCCAAGCCGGAAGCAACGAAATGGTTGCCCAGGAAATCGCCTTCATGAAGGCGTACTCGCTCGGCAAGTTGGCCTTGGCCGGCGCCGGCGATCGTGCGGCAGCCGGAAACGCACTATTGGGATTTGTGACCGACAACCCAGACAGTTTCCACTTCTACGAAGTCGCTCGGATGCTGGGTGATGTCGCCGTGAGCAACGGAGACTACGCTGCGGCTGCCAAATACTACGGCGGTTTGGCCAGAGCTCCATGGCCCGATTACAAACTGTCGGCTCTCGTGCTCGAAGGACGCGCCCTGCTGGCTCAAAACAAGGCTGCCGATGCCCTGCAACGTTTCGATCAGGTTCTCGGTGCCCAGGCCAGTGTCTCTGGAGCCGCACTTCAGAAAAGCCTGGCCGCTGTCGGCAAGGCCAAAGCGTTGGCGTTGACCGGAGACCCCAACCAGGGAGCTACCTTGGCGCAAAAGGTCATCGACACCGGCGATCCGTCCAACAAAGAACTGTTCGGCCGCGCCTACAACGCCTTGGGACTGTGCTACGAAAAGCAAGACAAGACGAAGGATGCCCTGCTGGCCTATCTGCATACCGACATCCTTTTCTACAACGATCCCGAGATCCACGCCGAGGCCTTGTACCATCTGGCCAACTTGTGGAAAGCGATCAACGATCCTGATCGTGCGACCGATGCCCGAAATCTGCTGACCGACCGTTATCCAGGTAGTACTTGGGCAAATCGGCAATAAATCGCCTCAATAGGTGCGATTAGAAGGGAGTGTTTGTTCGAATTAAGCGACAAACACTCCCTCATGCGGCTTTTCCGGGAGAAATCGCCCTATTAGAATACGAGTCCATCTCGTCGGATCACTCCTCGCAAGTCGGTTCCGTCTCGCTTAACCTACGTCCGAGACCAAGCTGACTGCTCAACACGTAATTCAACTTTTAACTACCAAGACCCAGCTCAGATATTCGCCCAAGTCTGGAGATCCCAATGTTGCGTCGACCCTCTGCATTTTCTCTTTCCTTTTGCGTGGCCGTGGTGGCCCTGATGCTGGGTGTCTTCATGACGACCCAAGCCGTGACCGCCCAAGAAGCGGGTGCCGATGCGGCTGCTCCAGCCGAACCCGCCGTGGAGCCGGCAGCCGGTGAAAACAACACCGCCACGGAGGCCGCGCCCGCGGAAGGTAAGTCGCTGTTTGCCTGGGTTTACGAGGCATTGAGCTACTACTTCTGGATCTTCATGTTCATCTCGATCATTTTCGTGGCCCTGCTGGTGATGAACATCATGAACGCACGCCGCGAAAACGTCGTCCCGCTGCAGTTGGTCGAAAGCTTTGAAGCCTGCCTGGAAGAAAACCAGGTCCAGGAAGCCTATGACATGGCCAAAGAAGACGAGTCCTTCCTTGGCAAGGTTCTCTCGGCCGGCCTGGAAAAGGTTTCGCTCGGTTACGACAAGGCGATTGAAGCGATGCAGGAAGTGGGCGAAGAAGAGAACATGAAGCTCGATCACCGCCTGAGCTATCTGGCCTTGATCGGTACACTTAGCCCGATGATCGGCTTGTTCGGCACGGTCGACGGTATGATTCGAGCGTTCTCCGTGATCGCTCAGGGTGGTGGAACGCCTGATCCGGCGAAATTGGCCAACGGTATTTCGACCGCTCTGTTCACCACGCTTATTGGTCTGGCTTTGGCTATTCCGGCGATCGCCGCTTACAACATCCTTCGCAACCGGGTCGACCGTTTGGCCCTGGAAGTCGGGATCACCAGCGAAGGCCTGATGAGCCGTTTCCAAAACATCGGCAAGTAACTCCCTGAATCCAAGATCTCTTCAGCCAAAAGTAAAAGCGAATGAAGATCCAGAAGAAAAAAGCGGAGATTCTCGAAGGGGATTTAACCCCGATGATCGACATGACGTTCCAGTTGATCGCCTTCTTCATGGTGCTGATCAACTTTACGCAGGCCGATCAAAACAAGAAGATCCAGCTCCCCGAGAGCGAGTTGGCCAAGCCGCCGGAGGTTCCATTCGAGAACGCCATCACCGTGCAGATGTACGAAGATGGCAATCTTTACTTCGACAGCCAGGACTACACGTTTGATGGGATCAAGCCTCGCTTGCGTGTCGAACAGCAGATCGCCGACGACTACAACAAAAAGGATGGCGGTGTGAAAGGTGTCACCGTCATCATTCGCGCAGATGGTCGTGCTCAAACCGGCAAGGTTCAGCAATTGATCAAGATGTGCCAAGACTTAGGTTTCGAGAAGTTCGCGCTTAGGGCCAAGGAAACAGTCCCCTACTAAGGTTAACGGTTAGGTTCATGAAACTTCGCAAGAACGAAGTCCACGGACGCGAAAAAATCGATGTGCCGATGACACCGATGATCGACATCGTGTTTCAACTCCTCGTCTTCTTCATCATGACGTTCAAAATCGTCGCGGTGGAAGGGGACTTCGATATCAATATGCCGCAGGCCGCCCAAGGAGCCCCCAGCACCAACTTGCAGGTCCCTCTCACGTTGAAGCTCAAGGCAGGGCCCACCGGCAATTTGCAATCGGTCTCGCTCAACAACTTGCCGCCTTTTGAAGGCACCGTCCAGCAAAAGTTTGCCAAGGTGCAAACCGAGCTTGTCAAGTCGCTCGGCATCGCCGACGGTCCTGCTTCCAGCCAGGAAGAATCGGAAATCGAAATCGATGCCGACTTCCAATTGCACTATCGCTACATCATCCAGGCCATCACCGCGGTGACTGGTCGGGTTGATCCCAAGACAGGCGAAGTGCAAAAGCTGGTTGAAAAAATCAAGTTCGCACCAACTTCCGGGGCAGGCTAAGGGGCGACCAGACCAGTTGCTAAATCAAACTGAAAGTTCACGCTCGCGGATGATACGCAGCGTGAACTTTTTTTAGGCGCGTCTGGTCGACATGCGTGTAGATTTGCGTCGTGGCGATACTGGCGTGTCCCAGCAGTTCCTGCACCTGGCGAAGATCGGCTCCGCCTGCCAACAGATGCGTGGCGAAACTATGCCGCAGCGTGTGCGGGCTGACGGCAGGATCGATTCCGGCTCGTGCCGCGTACTTTTTGACCAGTTCCCAAATGGCCTCGCGCCTCAACGGACGCCCCGTCTTGGTCAAAAAGAATGCAGGGGATTCAAAACCTTGGGCCGCCAGCTTGGGGCGTTCATGCTCGACGTAAGCCTGGCAAGCGGCGATTGCTTTCTCTCCGAGCGGCACCAGGCGCTGCTTGTTCCCTTTGCCGTGCAGCCGGCAAAAACGCTCTTCCAAATGGACGTCGCTCGAATTCAATCCAGCGATCTCTGATGCGCGGCAGCCGCTGGCATACAGGACTTCGAGAATTGCTCGATCCCGCCGCCAATATCGATCCTCGCTCCAGGGAGCCGTCAGGAAGTCGTCGATCTGGTAGGGGGGAATGACGGTGGGGATTTTTTGCCATAACTTCTGACAGCCCAGCAGTTCCGCCAGATTGTCCTGCATCACGCCTTCGAGCTGCAGATAGCGGAAAAAGACCTTCAGCGAGATAATATGCCGGGCCACGGAAGCTGGCGCCAGGCTTTGCTTGTGGAGCCAGGCCGCATAGTCCGAAAGATCGGCGATGGTCAGATTCGTGGGATTTCTTGTCCCCAGCCATGACCGAAATCTCGCCAGATCTCGCGAGTAAGCTTGGATGGTATTCGGCGAAAGATGGCACTCGGTGGTCAAATAGGTGACCATCGACGCAATCAGCCGCTCGGTCCTCTCCCCTTGCGGCTGGGGTAAGGGTCGCTTGAGTTTGAGCTTTAATTTTCGTTTCATCGAGAACCCAAGCGTTCTTTCTGGAGAGCGATAAAATATGCCTTACAGTTAGATTTCGGTGGGATGAAAGCTGGATAAGAGCACGTCAGCAAGGATTCCGGTCGTATTGATCGTATGGAAGCAATTAGCCAGAATCTGGGCATTCGCGAACTTGCAACCCCGTTTTGCGAGAAATCAAGTTGGGAATGACAGCACAAACCGTCCCTGGAAAGGTTTTCTAGATGGATAAGATGCGCGTACTCGTCGTTGGCGGGGCAGGCTATATCGGATCGCATACCGCGCGGAAGCTGGCCGAGGCAGGTTGCGAGGCGGTTATCTACGACAACCTTTCAGCCGGGCATCGCGATGCGGTCGCCAAGTTGAACTTCGTCGAGGGAGATTTGCTCGAAACCGAGAAGCTGATCGACACGCTCAAGGCTCACCGTATCGAAGCGGTCATTCATTTCGCCGCGTTCGCCCTCGTAGGCGAATCAGTGACTGATCCGGCCAAGTACTACCAGAACAATATCACCGGCACGCTAAGCCTGCTCGACGCGATGCGGGCTGCCGATGTCTCGCGGATCGTCTTTTCGAGCACTTGTGCCACCTATGGGATTCCCGCCTCCTCTCCGATCGACGAAACCTTCCCCCAAAGTCCGGTCAATCCGTATGGCTTCACCAAGCTGGCCATCGAACACGCTCTGCAAGATTATTCGCATGCCTACGGAATGTCGTACGCAGCGCTTCGCTACTTCAACGCGGCAGGCGCTTCGCCGGCCGGTGATATCGGCGAAGATCACAAGCCCGAGTCCCACCTGATTCCTCTGGTGCTGCAAGTCGCGCTTGGGCAACGCAAATCGATCAGTATTTTCGGCGACGATTACCCCACCGACGACGGAACCTGCATTCGCGACTATATCCATGTCGATGACCTGGCCGATGCCCACCTGGCCGCCATGGAGAAAATAACCCCAGACAACTGCTTGAAGTTGAACCTGGGCACCGGCCGCGGCGCTAGCGTCTTGGAAATCATCGAAGCATGCCGCCAGGTGACAGGCCACGAAATCCCTGCCGAAATCGGCCCGCGCCGCGAAGGAGATCCCCCTGCCCTGGTAGCCAATCCGGCGCAAGCCCATAAAATTCTTGATTGGCAGCCGAAATACATGGACGTTCGCGAAACGATTGAGACCGCCTGGCGTTGGCATCAATCGCACCCCCAAGGTTTCGCCCAGTAGAAAGCCCCAGCGGAGGCCCGGAAGAACCCCGCCATCCCATGCAGAAGATCATCATCGAGAAGCCGTACCGATTTGTTCCTCCCCATCGAGGAACCTGGTGGCCCTCGCTCATTCAACGATTCGATCTCTACGGCAAGTACCTCAAGGTTTACGAAGGGGTCGACTCGTACGAAGTTCGCAACGGCGACCGGCTCAAACAGTCGCTCGATGAGAAACATGGGATCTTATTAGCCCCCAACCATACGCGGATGTCCGATCCGCTGGTGATGGGTTTTCTGGCCCGCGAAGTGGACTGCAATCTTTATTCGATGGCCAGTTGGCACCTGTTCAACCAAGGCTGGTTCAAGGCCTGGGCGATTCGGGTCATGGGTGGCTTCAGCGTCTATCGGGAAGGAATCGACCGCAAATCGATCTCCACCGCCATCGACGCCATGGTCGAAGCCGAACGTCCGCTGGTTCTTTTCCCGGAAGGGTCGACCACCCGAACCAACGACTACCTGCATCCGCTGTTGGACGGTGTCGCCTTCATCGCTCGTTCGGCCGCCAAACGTCGCGAGAAACAAGGTCTCGGCAAGACAGTCATTCACCCAATCGGCATTAAATATGTGTTTCACGGCGACATCGATGCGGTCGTCCGGCCGGTTCTGCATGAATTAGAGCTTCGACTTGGTTGGCGAACTGCGGAAGAACTCTCGTTGCACGAACGAATCGAACGGATCAGCGAAGCACTGTTCTGCCTCGAAGAAATCCGCTACGCCGGCCAGGCCTGCCCGGAGCAAGACCTGGGGCACCGAACGTCAAACCTAATCGACAAGATCCTGCATCCCCTGGAAGAAGAATGGCTCCGCGTCCAGTCGAGCGGCAGCGTTCTTCCCAGAATCAAGGCCCTTCGTTCCCGCATGCTGCCTGACATGATCGAGGGAAAGCTATCGGAAGAAGAACGATCGCGCCGCTGGATGCAGTTGGAAGATATTTACGTGGCCCAGCAGATCTCTTGCTACCTGCCCAACTATCTCCGCGACTTTCCAAGTGTCGACCGCCTGCTGGAAACGATCGAGCGGTTTGAAGAAGACCTGAAAGACCTAACGACGATCGATAGTTCGCTGCATGTGATCATCGACGTCGATGAACCGATCTACATCAACGACATGCGGCGGCCGCGTGAGGACGCCGATCCTTTGATGGTCGAGCTACATCAACGTCTGCAAGCCAAGCTGACGGAACTGAGCCGCGAGTCGCGTCTCTACGAATCACCCCAGAATTCGCTGGAACCAAGCCCAGCCCCCTCTTAAGATGGATGCGATCATCCACCGTTGAACTGAAGCTTGGGGACTTCGGCATGAACCTGATCGGCCGTCTGGCGGACCTGCAGCATGGCCAGCTTGCAGATTTCTTCGCGCAGCTATCAAGCAAAGAGCGATCGCTCACGCGGCGCGGGCAGCCTTATTATCGGCTTGAGTTCCGCGACCAGAGCCGTGGTGTCGCCGCGACGATCTGGGAAGGTTCTCCCCTGGAAGAACCTTGCCGCGAAGAGTGGACAGTCGGCCATTTCTACAAGGTCCGAGGCCGCTTCGACGAATCGATCTTCGGCGGTCTGATTGAAATCTCGAAACTCCGCCCGGTCGAGCCGGCGGACGAGAAGGACGGCTTTGATCCGGCGGGTTGCCAGCCAAGTTCCCAGTCCGATCCTCAGCAAATACTCGATCGGCTGCTGGATATCGTCGATCGAGAAATCGAAACCAAAGAGCTTCACGCCCTGGTGACCTCCATTCTGGAATCGAATCAGGAGCGTCTGCAAACGTTGCCAGGTGCGCTGCATCACCACCATGCCTACGCAGGCGGGTTCCTCGAGCATTGCTACAGCGTGCTGCAAAATGTCCTGTATCTAATTGAAACATACCGCGGTCAACATGCTTCGCTGCGCGAACCGATCGTCCGCGAGCTGGCCGTTGCCGGTGCCATTCTGCACGACATCGGCAAGCTCGCTGAACTGGACGGCGATGTGGCCAACTCGGCCTATACCACCGCTGGCGAATTGATCGGACATATCTCGCTGGGTCGCGATTTGATTCGCGATACGGCCAGGCAATTGGAGATTGAAGCCGAGTGGCTTTTGCGGCTGGAACATTTGATCCTCAGTCATCAAGGATCGGCCGAACATGGCAGCCCCAAGCTGCCGATGACCTGGGAAGCCAACCTGGTCTACTGGGCCGACCAACTGGATGGCAATGTCTTTCGCCTGGCGGCCAGCATCCAGCAAGATGGTGAAGGGAAGTTCGTTTCGCGACCGAATCCAATCGGCCGGCGAGTTTATCGGGGGGATTCACCGTCAAAACCGGATTCCTCGTCATAAGTAGAATAGTTTTTGCCGCACCGATTTCGACATCCATAGATTGTGGTCTACGTTTACATGCTCTGTACTCTGCGCGCTGGATGACGCAGGGAACCATGTAACAACAAGGCCGCGGTATGTTTCTGCTTTTAATCTTGATGATCGGTGCGAATCTGTTGATCGGATTTTGCGCTGCCGTGCGCGTGCGACAACTGATCCAGCGTCAGCCGGCCATCGTGACCATCGAAAACGCGGAAATCTTTCTCAACGATATTCAAAGCAATCAAGATTACTCGGACAACAAAGATTCCGGGAACCTGGGTCCGCCTCCCAAGAAGCCTGAGCCAGAAGAAGTCATTCCATACGAATATCTCGACCAATTACGGGCCGAATCGATCGAAGCCAACAGCCTGGTCGAAGCGACGGCCCAAGTGCTGCGGTTGGAAATTGGCAAGTATCGCGCCAAGCTGATCGAAATCGAAAACAACCTGCGCGAAGTCTGGTATCAGCCCACCGAAGACGCTCTGCACGGAATCGCAGAAGAACTCGATGCCCTCAATATCGACTGGCTCGACAAACAGGCCGAGGCGTCTCAACACCTCGATAGCTCGACCGAGGGTCTGGGTGGCTACTCCGACATCGGGCGACGGCTCTGCGACACGCTTTTCGATCAAACCGCTCAAATTGAAACGACTTTGAGCAACTTGCAGCACCTCGACTTCGAGGACAATTTGACCGATGTCTGCCGCAAGCTGATCCTGGAGATCGGTCGATTGATGGACTTGTGCCATGACTTGCGCGACAAGATGACCGAAACAATCGTGACGGTGCTGCGAGCCGAGAAACAGCTTTCGACAGTCGACAGTAAGATGAAAGTTGATTCGCTCACCGGACTGATGAACCGCACCGGTACCGAATGCAAATTGTTCGAGTGGTGGCGAGACGATATTCGCCGAGAGCGTTTGCTGAGTATCGCGATGATCGACATTGATGCCTTCCGCCGCTTAAACGAACGGCTGGGCACCGAGAGCGGCGATCAAGTTATCTCGGCGATTTGCCGTTACGTTTCCGACTTGGTCCGCACCAATCGTGGTTATGAATTCGCGATGCGACTGGAAGGCCAGCGGCTTCTATTGTTCTTCGGCGACGTCGGACCTCGAGGAGCGACGAGTGCGGTCGAACGAATTCGTCAAACGATCCAGTCGACCACCTTCGAGTACGACGGAGACGAACTGGAACTGTCGATTAGTTGCGGCGTCACCGAGGCGAAACCTGACGATACCGTGCCGAAGCTATTTAATCGAGCGATGACGGCCCTGCGTACCGCCAAAAAGAATGGCCGCAATCGAACCTTCATCGACGAAGGCAGCGGCCCTCAGGCAATTGACCCGCCCGACTATTCGATTCGCCACCGGGTGATCAAAGTTGACCGCTAATCAGCTTTTTGAGCGACCAGGTAACGATCCAGCCGGGCCAAATCTTTGCCGATCGAAACCTGCCGGTATCGGCCTGTCTTCTGGGCAATTTCAGCGACGCGTTGGGCGACCATCGGGCTGAATTCCAAGAGCAGCCAGCCGCCAGGATTGAGATAGTCGGCTGCCGCTTCCAAGATCTGCCGCAACACGGCCGTTCCCTCTTCTTCGGCGAACAAAGCGACATGCGGCTCGTGAGCGATGACCTGGGCATCCATCATCGATCGTTCCGACTGGGCCACGTAAGGTGGATTGCTGACGATCAGATCGAAGGTTTCTCCATCGGGGACTGCCGCGAAGAGGTCTCCCTCGGCAAACTGAATCCGCTCGGCGACAGCATGTTTGGCCGCATTGCGCTGGGCAACTTCCAACGCCTTGCCGCTGATATCGGTCGCCAGGAAGGTCGACTTCGGGGCGTGCTTGGCCAGCGCGACAACGATGATCCCGCTGCCGGTCCCCAGTTCCAATATCCGCAACGACTCGCCGGAGCGCGACTTGACGCGGTCGAGCGCTTCGATCACCAGGTGTTCAGTCTCCGGTCGCGGAATCAGGACGTTCGAGTTCACCTCGAATGTCATCGAATAGAACTCGCTGGTTCCCAATACGTAAGCGACCGGGATTCCGGAGGCCCGCTGCTTGACCAGCTCGCGAAACTTGGCCCGACAATCTTCGGCGACAACTTCCTCGAAGCGGGTATAGAGCTGAATCTTCTGGCAATTTAGAGCATGGGCCAAAAGAAGTTGCGCTTCCAGGCGAGCCTCGTCACTCCCTTTTGAGGTGAGATAATCTGTCGTCCAGTTCAACAGACGGCCAATCGTCCATGGTTCGGCAGTCGACATACAGGCAACGGCTCCCTTCAGGGATGGTAGTCAAAACTGGCCCGCGAAGTTTAGTCGAGATCCCCCATCGAACCACGCAATTGCTCGCGATCGTGATCGATCAGGGCGTCGATCACCGGTTGAAGGTGGCCGGCCATAACTTGATCGAGCTTGTACAGCGTCAGGTTGATACGGTGGTCGCTGATACGGTTCTCGGGGAAGTTGTACGTCCGAATTCGCTGGCTACGGTCGCCGGAACCGACCAGACTTTTCCGTTCGTCGGCTCGTTCCTTGGCTTCCTTCTCGCGTTGTGCTTCGTACAGTTTGGTCTTCAAAAGACGCAGGGCGCGATCCAGGTTCTTGTGCTGGCTTCGTTCTTCACAGCATTGAACGATCACGCCGGTTTCCTGGTGAATCAGACGCACGGCCGATGCCGTCTTGTTCACGTGCTGACCGCCTGGTCCGCTACTGGCGGCGTAACGTTCGACCGTGTAACTATCTGGGCTGAGATCGAATTCGACTTCTTCCGGTTCTGCCATCACCGCGACGGTAGCCGCAGACGTTTGCACGCGCCCCTTCGTTTCAGTCTCGGGAACGCGCTGCACGCGGTGGCCGCCGCTCTCGTATTGCATCTCGCGGTAGACCCCTTCGCCATGAACCGAAATGATCACTTCCTTGAAACCGCCCAGTTCGGTCGGGTTCGATTCCATGATCTCGTACTTCCACTTCTTGCTTTCTGCGAATCGCTTGTACATTTCGTACAGGTCGCGGGCAAACAGGGCCGCTTCGTCACCACCGGTACCGGCGCGGATTTCCAGCACGATCTTGTCGCGGTCGGCATCTTCCCCGCCGATGGTCATGTCCAACAGATCACGCCAGACTTTTTCGCGTTTGGCCTTCAGATCGACCAGGTCGGCTTCGGCCAATTCGGCCATTTCGGGGTCGTCCCCTTCAATCATTTCCCGGGCATCTTCGATCTCGCCCACAATCTCTTTGAACTGGCGATAGCGCGTGGCGATGCGAGCCAGCGAACCATGCTCACGGGCCACCTTGGCCATCATCGACGAGTTGGACAACACGTCGGGATCGCTCATCTGCTTTTCGAGAAACTCGAAGCGGGCGAGTTTTTCTTCCAAGATTTCGCGCATGAGAGGGTTCTTCCTGAGGGTGGCCTGACGGCCAGAGATCTGACTGCGATCCAACAGCGGGTCGGATGGGGGATACTACGAAAACACGCGAGCCCCTAGCGTAGGAAACTCGCGTGCACGTCAAATTCAATTGGCAAGAAGCTATTTCTTCTTTTTCTTCGCCAAGCTGGCGTAGTTGCCGGCAAACTTGTTCTTGAACTTCTCGATTCGGCCGCCCGAGTCCACGAAGCGTTCCTTGCCCGAGTAGAACGGATGGCAAACGTTACAAACGTCGACCACGATTTCCTTGCGGGTGCTGCGGGTGGTAAACGAGTTACCGCAACCACACTTCACGACCGTTTCTTGATATTTGGGGTGGATATTCTCTTTCATCGACCTTCACTCCGTAGCAAGTTCGCGGACGAGCCCTGCGCCAGTCCGTTCCCCTGATGTGCTGGAAAACCTACGATTATAGAGTCGTCCGCCAGGATGGACAATCGTAGTTATGCCCCTGATTTGAGCCAGGCGTACCCCAAAAGGTTCACGCAGGGTGCAAGGAATGAGGCAAAGCCGAACGAATCGCACCATTCTCACAAGCTGGACACCACCTTTGGTGCGATGCGCTTCGCTGCTCGCACCCTACAGGATTGGGATTATTGGCCAGGGGCATGTTACCAGCAGGGCACATTTCCGGTAGATTAAATAGTTTGATCCCATAGGTTTATGTCCATTCAGGCCCAACGTAGCATGGCAATCGATAAATCGGGTACCCGGGTCCGGCAGATGTTTTCGGAGATTGCGGGCAATTACGACCGCATGAACCATCTGCTGTCGATGAACATCGACAAATACTGGCGTTGGCGGACCGTGAAGATCGTCCCCCCGACCGGCGAGAGCCCGATTCTGGACGTTTGCACCGGAACCGGAGACCTGGCCCTGGCCTATTACAAGGCCTCCGGCGGCAAGCTGCAGATCGAAGCCACCGACTTCTGCCCCGAGATGCTCGAGATCGGCGAAGTCAAGAAACAGAAACTGGGCATCAACGGCCAGGTCCGCTTTCAGGAAGCCGATACGCAGCAGCTTCCCTTTGAGGACGACACGTTTCAAATTGTGTCGGTTGCGTTCGGTTTGCGGAATGTGGCCGATACCGATTCCGGCCTGAAAGAGATGACTCGCGTTTGCCAGCCAGGCGGCAAAGTCGCCGTGCTCGAGTTCTCGCAGCCGCAGTGGCAACCATTCCGAGCCTTTTACCAGTTCTACTTCAGAAACATATTGCCCCGGGTCGGTCAGGCGTTGGCCAAGAACAAGCAAGACGCCTATAAGTACTTGCCTGATAGTGTCGGCGAATTCCCTTACGGCGAAGCCCTTGCTGAAAGGATGCGAGCCGCCGGCCTGAAAGATGTTTTCTTCAAGCCGCTCACGTTCGGCGTGGCGACCTTGTATGTGGGGACCAAATGAGCCTGCCCGTCGTTGTGGCGATCACCGGAGCCAGCGGAGCCGTCTATGCCCGGCGTCTGCTGAACGTGCTGCATCATAGCGGTCTTGATATCCAGCTATCAATCAGCCCGTCAGGGAAGACCGTCTTCCACCAGGAACTCGATATCGAGTTTGAACTCGACAGCTTCGATCCCGAAACCCTCGTAGCTTCCGAAATCCCGCCCAGTGACGTTCGGCTGGCCAAGACGGCCGAGATGAATCAGGCCACCGCGCCCGGCACGCTGCGATACTTTCACTTCACCGACTTCATGTCTCCCATGGCCAGTGGCTCGGCGCGCTCGGCAGGCATGGTCGTTTGCCCCTGTTCCGGCGGCACATTGGCTGGCATCGTGCATGGAACCTGCACCAATCTGATTCAACGGGCAGCCGAAGTCCACCTGAAAGAACGCCGCAAACTGATCCTCGTTCCTCGCGAGACGCCCCTTTCGCTTGGCTATATCGACAACCTGCGCAAAGCAGCCGAAGCGGGTGCGGTGGTCATGCCGGCGATGCCCGGCTGGTATCACGGCGTTGAATCGCTGGACGACCTGATCGATTTTATGGTGGCCCGGATTCTGGATCAGTTGGAAATCCCGCACGCCCTCATGCAACGCTGGGGAGAAGATGCCTAGTTCGCTGCGACACATTCTGGAGATGATCCGGTTCAGCCACACGGTCTTCGCCATGCCGTTCGCCGTGCTGGCCACGATCATGGCGTGCTGCCTGCCGGCCCCTGGCGATCAGAAGGTCTCGTTCACCTGGCAAGCAGGCCTGGGTATTGTGCTGTGCATGGTCTTCGCCCGCAGCGCTGCTATGGCCTTCAATCGGTTGGTGGATCGGAAGATCGATGCCGAGAACCCGCGAACCGCCACGCGTCACTTGCCGGCCGGCATTCTATCGGTACAAAGCGTGCTGCTGTTTACCATTGGCTGCAGCGTTGGGTTTATCGCGTCGACACTCCTGTTCTGGCCTAACTGGCTGCCGCTGGCATTGTCGGTTCCAGTGCTCGCCTTTTTGTGCGGCTACAGTTTTACGAAACGATTTACTTCGCTGGCCCATTATTGGCTCGGAATTTCGTTGATGCTCGCCCCCATTTGTGCCTGGGTTGCGATCCGCGGCGAAATCGTCCTGGCATATCCCAGTGATATCTTGCCACCCCTAATGCTTGGCCTGGGCGTGCTGTTTTGGGTGGCCGGGTTCGACATCATCTATGCCTGCCAAGACGCCGAGTTCGACCGCGAAGCCAAACTTCGTAGCGTTCCGGCGACATTTGGCGTACCTGGCGCGTTACGAATCGCTGCGGTTAGCCACCTGTTGGCGGTGCTGGCCTTCGCCGCCCTTCCCTTCACTGCACCGACATTGGGTGTCATTTATTGGATTGGATTGGCCGCTGTGGCTAGTTTATTGGTGTACGAACACCTGCTAGTCCGTCCGAGCGATCTTTCCCGGGTCAATTTGGCGTTCTTCCATGTGAACACGATCATTGGAATTGGGGTGCTGATTTTCACCAGCGTCGACCTGTTATGGAATTGACCCGCCTTGCGGCCTCGGGGGCAAATAGCGACGATAAATGTTGGCTCGCGACGAATCCTGCGGTCAAACTGATAGACAAACCGTTCCTCTCCGCTAATTACGCAAGCAACCAGAAATGATTCAATCTGACAAGATTTCGTTGGATACCATTGGCAAGAAGGTCGAAAACGGCGAGCGTCTGAATTTGGACGAAGGCGTTTTCCTCTATCGCGACGACGTCCCGCTGGGCGAAGTCGCTGAGCTGGCCAACCTGGTGCGTGAGCGAAAGAACGGCAACTACGCTTACTACAACATCAACACGCATCTGAACTCAACGAACATCTGCGTCTATCGCTGCAACTTCTGCGCGTTCCGAGCCGACCTGCGAGATCCGCGCGGCTATGTGATGAGCGACGAGCAGATCCTGGCCCGCGGTCAGGAAGCGGTCGACAACGGCTGCACCGAGATGCACATCGTCGGTGGCCTGCATCACCAGAAGAAGTTCGACTGGTACGTCAACCAGGTAAAGATCCTGCACGACGCATTCCCCAAGCTGCATCTGAAGGCCTGGACCGCGGTCGAGATCAACTGGTTTGAATTCCTGACCAAGAAGTCGGTTCGCGAAGTGCTGCAAACGTTGCAGGAAGCTGGCCTGGGCAGCATGCCAGGGGGCGGTGCCGAGATCTTCCATCGCGAGATCCGCGACCAGATCTGCGAACACAAGGCCGACACCGGCAAGTGGCACGAGATCCATCGCACCGCGCACGAGCTGGGAATCAAGACCAACGCCACGATGCTGTACGGCCACATCGAAAACGCCTATCACCGCATCGATCACTTGATTCGCTTGCGGGAAACGCAAGACGTCTCAGGCGGTTTCCAAACGTTCATTCCGCTGGCCTTCCATCCCGACAACACCGAATTGGCCGCCCTGAAGAACCTGAAGAAGCCATCGGTGCTGATGGACCTGCGGACGATGGCAATCTCGCGCTTGATGCTGGACAACTTCCCCCACATCAAGGCCTACTGGATCATGCTCGGCATCGGCACGGCTCAGACGGCCCTGTCTTACGGAGCCGACGATATCGACGGCACCGTTCGCCACGAACTGATCTATCACGACGCCGGTGCCACCACGCCGGAGGTGATGTCGGTTGAAGACATTCGCCGCCTGATCACCGAAGCAGGCCGCGAACCGGTCGAACGCGATACGGTTTACAATCGCGTGATCCGCGACGACGAAAACATGGCCAATTGGACCACCGGCGAAGCAGTCGAAGTCGGCTAGACTCCTGTCAATCATCTTCCACGTAGGGTGCGACCAGCGCAGCGAATCGCACCGGGCCTGACGTTGATCTTAAAGATGTTCTCCGCCGCGTGTCGCTTGACCGCAGGGTTACCCAACGCTCAAAATAGGGGCCACGTAGTAACCCTATCCGGCGGAGAAGTGTGGTATGGGCCTGCTGATTCGATTGATTTTTTGGTTCACGATTGTCGCGGCCTTGGGTGCGTATAAGTTTTTGGAACTTGTCGTACGCGCCACCTGGGTGACCGTCGTGTTTCTTACCGAGATCCCATCACAAGGATTCTCGAAGGCCGAATTTCAGTATTGGGGCAGATTGCAAGTCGCGATTCAGCGTCCCTTGAGAGATGTCCATGTCTCGCTCCAAAGCCAACCTCTATTCTTCTTTGGGCCGATCGTGATCGTGGGAGTCATCCTCTCCATCTGGGCATTCTTCGCCATTTCGTCGTCTATCACACAGCAGCGGCAAGATCAAACGCGCGCCAAGATCGAGCAAGTCGCCGACGACCTACTGACCCAGGTCGAAGTAGAGAACCAAGATCAGCCGCTGGCCGGTGGCAAACTTTCCGAACAAGACGGCTGGCACAGTCCGCTGATCTGGCAGCGTAAAGATCGTCTGACGGGTGTCACAATCACCGTGATTTCCGCAGGCCCCGATGGTTTGATCGGCACTGGAGACGATCTGACAACAAGCCGTTTTCATGGAGCCGAATTCAGGGAAATCGGTGGAGAACTTGTCGATCGCGGCAAAGCCGCCATCAAAAACCGCTTCAAGAAACTGTTGGGCGGTGATGAGAAAGAAAACGAGGATCCGGATCAGAATCCGCAGTAGGTCACGAGTCGCGCGGCCTACCCCAAGTCGCCGATTTCCAGCGACTTGCCATAGCGGATCATCACCATGCGGCGGAGCTTTTCCCACTTGGCGGCGGCCAGGTTAGGGTCAGCATCGGTGATCGAGAACGCATCGGCTCTTGCCTTGGCCAACAGTTCGCCGTCGCGCTGCAGATCAGCGATGCGAAGTGGCGGCATGCCATGTTGTTTCCAGCCAAACAAATCACCAGGCCCGCGCAGCTGAAAGTCGGCTTCGGCCAACTCGAAGCCATCGGTCGTCTTGGCGAACGCATCGAGCCGCTCGCGCGAGGCATCGGTCGCTGGGTTGGCGAAGGCGCATAAGTAGCCAGGATGCTTGCCACGACTGATGCGGCCGCGAAGTTGATGCAATTGTGCCAGGCCGAACCGCTCGCCGCTTTCAATCGTCATCAGCACGGCGTTGGCGACATCGACGCCCACTTCCACCACCGTGGTGGCAATCAGCACGTCGATCTCGTGGTTGGCGAACCGCTGCATTACGGCGTCTTTCTCTGCCGGGGGCATCCGACCATGCAGCATCTCCAGGCGAAACTCTTCCAGTTCGCCGTTTGCTAGGTTCTCGAGCAGTTGCTCGACACCGCCAATCGAATCTTCGCGCTGCGTTTCGTCGACCAGCGGGGCGATCACGTAGCCTTGCCGCCCTTCGCGCAGCTTCTTGCGAAAGAACTCCCACCACTTGGCTCGCTGCTCGTCGTCGGCGATGTAGGTACTGACCGTTTGTCGGCCCGGCGGGGCTTTGCGGATCGTCGAAATATCGAGATCACCGAACATGCCTAGCGCCACCGTCCGGGGAATCGGCGTGGCGGTCATCACCAGGTAATGCGGATCATTGCCAGCACTGCGCAGCGCGGCTCGTTGCCGGACACCGAACTTGTGCTGCTCGTCGATGATGACCAGTCCCAGCTTCTGGAAGTTGATTTCGGTGGCAATGATGGCCTGGGTTCCGATCAGCAAATCGATTTCGCCGGTCGCGACTTCTTCGAGTAACTGCCGACGCTGCTTTTCGGTCAACGAACCCGATAGCACGCCGATCCGCACTTTAGCGTGGCTCAGCAGTTTGTTGAGTGTCCGGGCATGCTGTTTGGCCAGCACTTCGGTCGGAGCCATCAGCGCGGCCTGGGATTTGTTCGCCACCGCCGCCAACATGGCATAGACCGAGACCATCGTCTTGCCGGTACCGACATCCCCTTGCAGCAGACGATTCATCGGAACGGTCCGTCCCAGATCGTGGCAAATTTCGTGAATTGCCTGATTCTGATCTTCGGTCAACTCGAATGGAAGCAGTCGGCGAATGCGTTCGTCGATCCGAAAGTCGACCGGGATCGGAATCGCACTTTTGCGTTCGTTGAGCTGATGCTTCCGTAGCGACATCGCCAGTTGCAGGACCAACAGCTCCTGGTAAATGAATCGCCGCCGGGCCGCTTCCATATCTTCCTGGGTTTCCGGGCGATGGATTTTCTTCAGCGCGTCGTGCACCGTCAGCAATTGGTGCTGCTGCAGGAAAGACTCGGGCAAAACTTCTTCCAGGTCTTCGCTATGCGTATCGAGGGCCGCGTGCACCATCTTGCGCATCAGGCCTTGGCGAATCCCTTCAGTCAGCGGATAGACGGGCAGCAGCCGGCCCCCTTCCGGTTGGTCGCCGGGTTCGATGACATCGACGATCGGGTGCGCCATCTCCCAGCGATTCCCCTCGAAGCGCGGCTTGCCGGAAACGATCACGTGCTGGCCGATGTCGAATCGCTTTCGCATGAATGGCTGGTTGAACCAGACTGCTCTCACGTAGGCCTGGTTGTCGCGAACCAAGACACCCAGGATCGAGCGACCGGGACCGGTTCCGCGGAAGTCGATATCTTCGACCACACCAGCGATCGACGCAGGCTCGTCCTCGATCAGGTCTTCCACGGCCACCAGTTCGCGCAGGTCTTGGTAGTCGCGGGGAAAGAAGAAGATGAGATCGAGGGCCGTGTAAAGCTGCAGACGGGCCAGTTTCTCGGCGCGCTGGGGACCGACACCCTTTAAGAATTGGACCGGCGTCCGCAGTCGCTGCAGTGGTGTCGAATCGCGGCTATCGGGCATTCCATCCTCAGGGCAAATCTCGGCCTGGCTTATCGATAAGGCTGATACGCGGCAACCGCCAGTTCGTCGCAGCGATCGTTCTCTGGGTGACCGCTATGCCCGGCTACCCGCGTGTATTTTACCCGATGCTTTTGGAGTTGTTCATCCAATTGTTTCCACAGGTCGTCGTTCTTGACCGGCTTCCACGACTTGCCTTCCTTGCGCTGCCAGTTGTTCTGCTTCCATTTGGGCATCCACTCCGAGATCCCTTTGCCGACGTAGACGCTGTCGGTGAACAGTTCGATATCGCAGGCCCGGCTCAGGGTTTGTAGCCCCTGAATCACGGCCATCAATTCCATGCGATTGTTGGTCGTATCGCTTTCTCCGCCAGAGTTCTCCATCACTTTGCCGGTCTTGGGGTGCTTCAGGATAAACGCCCAGCCGCCAGGGCCCGGGTTGCCGCTGCACGCTCCATCGGTGTAGAGAAGAACTTCAGGTTCAAAGGTCGAGGCCGCCATGCACTGCTCCCGGAAGATCGCTAGTCAAACGTGCGATTATGCCCCGCTATCGCTCAAGGAAAAAGCCCCCGCCCAAACACATTCCAACAACGGCACGCTACGTGGAACTAGTCGAGTCGATCGTCTCAGGCGTTTCGACCTGACGCGAGCCATGGATCCGCACCAGTTCGCCATGCTTGCTCTTGGTAATTTCGTCGATGCGGGAGGTGAAAGAGTTTTCGTGCACGTCGGGACGATCTTCAATTTCCCAGGGAATCTCAACCCAGAAGATACTTCCCTTGCCCAGTTCGCTTTCGACACGAACCGTGCCTCCAAGCAATTGGCAAAGTTCACGGACGATCGAGAGGCCAAGCCCGGTGCCGGAATACTCGCGCGTCAGCGTGTCTCCCTGGGACGCGGTTCCCTGGCGGAACTTCTCAAAGATGATCTCGCGGTCTTCCTCGGCAATGCCCACGCCGGTATCGCTGACCGAAAGTTCCAGGCGGCCTTCCACGCGATTGGTTCGCACGACGATGCGCCCCCCTTCGGGCGTAAACTTGATCGCATTGGAAAGCAGGTTCGTCAAGATCTGCTGGAACTTCGATTGATCCTGCAAGGCAGGCGGATCGTCCGGATCGACGAAGCAAGCCAGGTCGATATTCTTCTCCTCCGTCAACGAACGCACCATATCGCACGCCCCGCTGACGACCGACGAGACCGAGAACCGCGTCGGGCGGACTTCCATCCGGCCACTTTCGACTTTGGCCAGGTCCAGAATATCGTTAATCATGTCCAACAGCAGCCGGCCTGACTTCTGGATGTTTTCGACGTAGCGTTTCTGCTTGTCGTTCAAGCTGTCGATCCCGCGCAGCACGTCCGAGAAACCAAGAATGCTGTTCAGCGGCGTGCGCAGCTCGTGGCTCATGCTGGCCAGAAAGTCACTCTTCAAGCAGTTCATTTCATACAACTGCATATTGGCCTGGGCCAACTGATCGACCTTGGCATCGAGGTCTCGGTTGACGTAGGTCAGCTTGTTCTGGGCATCGATCAAGTGAGCCAACATGCGGTTGAATGATGTGGCCAGGTCTTCAAATTCGTCGCCGGTGTAAATCTCGGCTCGCACATCGAGGTGCCCCTGGCTGACCTCGTCGCTCACATCGCGAAGGTGAGTCAGCGGCTTGACGATGATGTACCGCACGATCAAGTATAGCGCGATCATCGACAGCGCCACGGTAATGATGGCGGTAGCGAGCAAGTAGGCCCGGTTCTTAGTCAACGCGAACTGCGTGATCTCGTCATCTTTGACGATCTTGATCACGTTGAACGGCAATTCGTTTTCAACGAGTGCACCAGTCGGAAACGCGGCAGCCAGGTTCGTGTTGTGACAAGCGACCGCACAGGATCGTTTCCAGTAGATCGGCTGGTAGTAAATGTATTCTTCGTTCTTAGCGTCGTAGAAAGCTTCCGAAGCCGGCGAATAGGGAATCGAATCTTCGTCCTCGCTATCGCGGCCAACCTGGATGAATTCGTCGGTCGTTTCCTGCGTGGCCAGTTCGGGCGTGCGAAGGAACTTTTCCAGAATCTCTTTGTCGCGGGTCTGCTGAATCTCTTTCAACCGCCGCAAAATGTTGGCTTCTTCTTCGTTGGCCGGAAGTTGAATTCGCTCGGCGGGGCGTTTGGTCGCCGCCAACTCGCGGTCGGCCGGATCGAGCGTCATTACTTGCCAGCGGTAACGCATGTATTCCAGGTCGAGCCCCGTGTCTCGGACCAGTTCGTCCCAACCCTTCGGATTGTTCTGGGCCTCGGCGTCGTTCTTCCAGTGGATCTTCATGAGCACCGCATCCACCAGATGCCGGCCGGTGCTCAGGTTATTGTTGTGCACCAACTGCTCGGTCGATTGGCCATACCACCAGAAACTCCCCATGATCAGCAGCAAGAGGCACGTTCCATACAGAAAGCGACACTTTCGCTCGAGATTGGTCTCGCCGAGTACGCGCTTGATGGAACGATACGACATAAAGGAAAGCTACCTGCAGGGAGTCGGTTATCCCTGAATTCTAGCGCTTTCGGCCATCTGAAACTACCCAGATTTCCAGAGGTGGGACTACATCATGTCGATCGGATCGACATCGGCAACCCACAAAACATCGTCCGGCACAGCGATTTTCTCGCGGCAATGCAGCACGGCGGCCCGCATCACGTGACGATCTTCGCTGTGCAGCAACAGGTGAAAGCGGTAGTTTCCGCGTAATTTCTCGATCGGCGCCGGGGCGGGCCCCTGGAGCCAAATCTCGGCCGAACGCTGCTCAGCAAACTGGGCAATCTGGGCGGCAACTTCCTGCATGAACAGTTCGACGGCGGTTTGCTTCGGCCCGCGAGCGATGATCCGAACCATGTGCGCGAAAGGTGTCATCTGAAAGTCACGCCGCGCAGGCAGTTCATGCTCGGCAAACAAGGCATAGTCATGCCGAGTTGCCGCTTCGATCGCTGGACTATCGGGGCTAAGCGTTTGCACCAGGACTTCGCCCCCCAGATCCCCTCGTCCGGTTCGGCCGGCAACCTGGGTAATCAACTGAAAGGTTCGTTCGCCGGCGCGAACATCAGGAAAGTGCAAAGCCGTATCGGCATTGATCACACCGACCAGCGTGACATTCGGAAAGTCGAGCCCTTTGGCAATCATCTGGGTGCCAACCAGGATCTTGACCTCACGATTGCGAAATCGCTCGAGCGCCGCTTCGTGCGAGCCGGGTTTCCTCATCGTATCGGAATCCATCCGAATGATCGGATATGAACCAAACTTCGCTCGGACTTCCTGTTCCAGCTTTTGGGTACCAATCCCCGAGAAACGAATCCCGGAGTATCGACACGTTGGCTGGGGACAAACCGTCGGTACGGTGCTGCGATAGTCGCAATAATGGCAAACGGTGCTGCCGTCGGTAATGTGATGCGTCAGCGGAAGTTCACAGTGCGGACACGCCACCACTTCGCCACACTTGGGGCATTGGATGTGGGTGCTATGTCCGCGGCGGTTAAGTAGCAAGATGATCTGCCCATCCTGTTCGAGGGTTCGCTTCATCGACTGATAAAGCTGCCGACTGATTGCCCCGCGAAAGCTGGCCGTTTTGTCGTAGCGCATATCGACGGTACGAACCGCAGGTAAAGGGCGATTGCCGATGCGATTGGGCATCGAAATCAGTTCGTAGTGCCCTTGTTGCGCGTGGTAGAAGGTTTCGAGCGATGGCGTCGCGGTGCCGAGAATTAAGGGCACTTTTTCATATTCGGCCCGCTTCGCGGCGACTTCGCGGGCATGGTAGCGCGGCATCGAATCTTGCTTGAATGAGGTGTCGTGCTCTTCATCCAGCACGATCATCCCCAACTGCGGCGTCGGGGCGAATACCGCACTGCGTGCACCGACCACGACGTTGACGATGCCTGAGGCAATCCGCTTCCATTGCCAGTGACGTTCGACGTCGCTCATGTGGCTGTGCAGGACCGCGATTCGATCGAAACGGGATGCAAAACGCTGCTTCGTTTGCGGCGTCAGACTGATTTCGGGAACCAGCACAATCGCCTGCTTGCCCTGATCGATCACATGCTGAATGGCCTGGATGTAGACCTCGGTCTTGCCGCTGCCAGTTACGCCGTGCAGCAGGATCGGCTTGGGCTCTGGGGCGCGAACCTGGTCGAAAATCACCTTTAATGCTGACTGCTGCGTTTCACTAAGCGTCTTGGCAGGCTCACGCTCGATGTCGAGATCGTCGAAATGGGCATGACTGACGCGGCGAACTTCCGATTGGATTAGCTTCTTCTTTCGCAGCGTGCTAATCGGGGCCTGGGTGCAGCCACACTTTTCGGCCAAATCGCCTGGCGTCATCGGCTTGCTTGCGGCAGCCAACGTTACCATCACTTTCTGCTGCTTCTCAGAAAGCTTGATGCTTGCCAACCGCGCGGCCACTTCACTGGGGACGCTCAGCAGCGTAACCTCCCGCGTGCCAGCGTTGCCCCGGACAGCGGCTGGGATGACTGCTTCGAGTACCTGGCCCCAACTGGCCAGATAGTACTCGGCCAGCCACTGGGTCATTTTCAGCATATGTGAAGAAAGGAGCGTTTGCTGATCGAGGGCCCCCAGAACGTACTTCAGCTTGCGGCTGCCGTATTCCTTTCGTTCGATCGCCACGCAGTATGCCATGACCCGTCGGTTGGAACGCCCCAGCGGGACGTAAACCCGGCGGCCAGGCAAGATTTCGCCGACCATCTCGTCCGGGACAAGGTAGTCGAAAGGCTGCTCAGGTCCGGTCGGCATAACAACGGAAGCGACCAGCCCCGTCTGGGCATCGTCCTGCTCCCAGGGGGTCGAATCGTCACCGAACAATCCTTTTTGCTGCTTCACTAGGTCAACAGAAGTTTGGGTTTCCGTAGGACATTCTGGCCAATACCGCCCAGGACCGATACGATAGCAGTTTGAAGGCGACCTTCCCACCCACGCCGAAAATCGGCGGAAGCCAAAGGGGGTGCACCATGCGTTTGGGCATTTATGGGGGTTCTTTTTCCCCGATTCACAACGGACATCTGCTGCTGGCGGAATCGTGTCGCGAGCAATGTCAGCTGGATGAAGTCTGGTTCATGCCGGCGGCCGCCAATCCTTTGAAACAAGTTGGCGAGCTCGCTTCCGACGCCCATCGTACCGCCATGATCGAATTGGCCATCGCTGGCAACCAAACGTTCAAGGTGAGCCCGATCGAACTTGAGCGAGGTGGCCTGAGCTATACCATCGATACGCTCCGCGACGTGCGGCAGATCGCTCCCCAGGCAGAACTATTCCTCCTGATCGGCGGCGACTCGTTCGCTTCGCTCTTTCATTGGCACAAGATCGACGAGATTTGCCAACTAGCCACCATCTGCACCGTCGGTCGCCCAGGCTTCGACTTGAACGAGTGGGGCCAACTGCCCGAAGTGCTCAGTGACGATCAGATGGCCACCATCAAGCAAAACTTTGTCGAAATGCCGCTGATCGGTATTTCCAGCACCGAGATCCGCCAGCGAACCGCCCAAGGCCGATCGATCCGCTACATGGTGCCGCGGAGCGTCGAGAAGTATATCGAAACACAGCACGTCTTCCGCAATCAGCCGAGCCACGTTTGAGCGTCCGGCATCAGGCAGCGCGGCGACGCCCCAGCAGTTGGCCCAACTGCGATGGAAACGGGATTTGCTCCAAGGCCGGATCGGTCTTCAGCGCTTCGAGCACCTGATCGAGTTGCTCCATCGACGACAAACTTAAGTCGATGAAGATCCAACGCTTGCCAGCGATTTCACACACGCCGCCTCCTTGTCCGTCGAGCCATTCACGGCGAATTTGATAGCCAAGTTCTTTTGCAGTCGCGATCGCCTGGTCGAGAAGGTCAAGAGTGTGCATCCGTGCGAACTCCGATGATCTGGGCAATTTGCAGTGGCAGTCACAAAGACTGCCGATTGTTTCGGCACGAATTGTAGCTGCAAGGGAGGGATCGACGATAGGGATATTAAGGGCCAGGCTGCACCGGCAAGAAACTTGGAAGGAAGGATCCGGAAAAGTTCCACACATGCCAGCAGCTAGCTCGATGGCAAACCAATCGCGATATCTATGCAAGCAGGGTCAAGGATGAACCACGCTCCAATCCCCACCGAGGCATCCATCGTCGAACGTCAGGCGAAGGAGATCGAAATTCTGAAGCGACGTCTGCTGGAAGCTCAAAAGCTGACAGCGATGGGGGAATTGGTCAGCACGACGACTCACGAGTTCAACAATGTCTTGATGGCCGTGATCAACTATGCCCGGATGGGACTGCGTCACCAGGACGAGCAAACCCGGAACAATTGCTTCGAAAAGATCGCCGCTGCCGGCGAACGAGCCGCCAAGATCACGACCGGTGTGCTGGCGATCGCCAAGAACCGGGGTGACTCGATGGAACCAACTGATATTGGCAAGATCATTGACGATACGGTCGTTCTGCTGGAACGCGAGATGCGTAAATATCGGATTGAAATCGATATCCAGAAGGATACTGTCCCCCAGGCCTTGGCCAACGGCAACCAGATTCAGCAAGTCCTGCTAAATCTGCTGATCAATGCCCGCCAGGCAATGTCGCACGGGGGTCGATTGATTCTCAAGCTTTCTTACGACCGATCGGCCAACATGGTCGATTTGCTGGTCCGCGATCATGGCACCGGGATTCCGGCCGACCAACTGCCGCATATTTTCGATGCGTTCTACACTACCAAAAGCGGGCCGGACGAGACCGGCAAAGGGGGGACGGGCATCGGTTTGGCCGCCTGTCGCGATATCGTCGAAGCCCATCATGGCAAGATTCGCGTGCAGAGCACCGTCGGCATGGGCACGGCGTTTACGATTCGAATTCCGGCTGCGGAAAGCCGCTCGAACGTCTCACCAGCGAGTGCCAGTGTCCCGCTGGCCGCCGGCAGTATCCTTCCCCCGTCCCCGGCCAGGCAGTAAAGTCTGGCGAACTTCATCACAAGTTCACCCAATGGCCGCTTGCCAATCAGGGCGGTCGTAAACATAATACAAGCATGAATAACAGCTGGCAGTTTTACTTTGGTTTCTTCTTTCCCTACTTTCCGAGTAGGGCCGAGGACGCTGTGTAAGCTGCTTAGCATCAAACGCGAGACTTCCAAAGGCCCTGAATCGGAAACCGGTTCAGGGCCTTTTTTTGTTTCCCTGAGCCTTTTTTCGATCGAGCCGACTTCCGAAACCACCACCTCAAACATGAAAGTCTGAGAGCGAGATGATCATTGTCATGAAACGAGATGCTACTGAAGCGATGGTTCAGCACGTTGCTGAAAAGGTCGAAAAAATGGGGCTCAAGTCCCACGTGATCCAGGGAACCGAAAGGACCGTGATCGCCGCGATTGGCGACAAACGGCAAGAGATGCGCGAGTCGCTGGAAACGGTCGCTGGTGTCTCGAAAGTGGTCCCGATCCTGGCACCCTACAAGGTCGCCAGCCGCGAAGTGAAGCCTGAGCCAACGATGGTGACTGCCGGCAGCCTGGAAGTTGGCAACGGCAAATGCGGCGTGATCGCCGGTCCTTGCAGTGTCGAAAGTGAGGAGCAGATCGTTAAAACGGCCATCGCGGTCAAAGCCGCTGGCGCCACCGCCCTGCGAGGGGGCGCGTTCAAGCCGCGTACCAGCCCTTACTCGTTCCAAGGGATGAAAGAAGAAGGCCTCAAACTTCTGGCGACCGCCCGCGAAGAAACCGGCCTGGCCGTCGTGACCGAAGTGGTCGCTTCGGAAGACGTCGAACTGGTCGCCAAGTATGCCGACGTGCTGCAGATTGGTGCCCGCAATATGCAGAACTATCGCCTATTGGAAGCAGTTGGCCGTGTCGACCGAGCCGTGCTGCTCAAACGGGGACCTTCGGCCACAATGGACGAACTGCTGCTCGCTGCTGAATATATTCTCAACGAAGGAAACAGCCGCGTCATGCTATGCGAACGGGGCATTCGGACCTTCGAATCGCACACCCGCTTCACCCTTCCGCTGGCAACGGTCACTTACCTGCATCAAAAAACGCACCTGCCAATCGTGATCGATCCGAGCCACGGCACCGGGCATGCCTCGCTGGTGCCTGACATGTGTGTGGCGGCGGTGGCAATCGGTGCCGATGGAATCATCGTCGAAGTTCACCCTGAACCAGACGAAGCGATGAGCGACGGCTACCAATCGCTCGATCTCCCGACATTCGCCGAAACGATGAAGCGTTGCCGTGCGGTCGCCAATGCAATCGGCGTCCAGTGCGGTGCCGAGGTCTAAAAGTTAGTGGGAAAAAATCACGGATTTCACGAATGGGCACGGATAGGAAATTGGGGCATCGAATCCCCTCTTCATCCGTGTCTATCCGTGAAATCCGTGGTCAAATCCTTCTTACGGCGAAGCCTGATTCAGCTTTCGCTGCACGATGAATTGCAACCGCTGATGGTCATCGTTCGATAGCAATGCGAACAGATGCTTCGAGACGGGATCGTAGAGGACCTCGCCATACTTGGTCCGGTGCAAGTCGGTCAATTCACGCTTCGCTTCCAGGATCATCGCGTTGCCTTGCGACTTGCCGAGGTCGAGTTTCTGGATGTTGTAGACCTCCAGCCACGGCATGACCATCTCGGTATCGGCGCTGATCAACTGGACCGTCGTTGCATTGATCGGCAGCATCGCCAACTTCCAGGTCGTGCAGAATCGCGACAAGGTCTCGCCGGCGGTGATTCCCGGGGCGGAAAGGGTCACCGGCGTGGCAGGTCCAAGTTTGTTGCGAGCCAGCGAATCCCAATCGCAAAGAATCGTCAATCCAGACTTCTTTTCCAACTGGTCGATCACTTTGAACAGCGGCGTCGGAACCACGATCTGTAGTTTGACGTCCTTCTGCAAGTTCGCCTCAAGCTGCTGTTGCCGCGTCGTCAGATCGAACAGTCGCTCGTTGTAGCGGCTTCTCGGCTTCAGCCCGCGGGCCTTTCGGAGCTTTTCCAGCAAGACCAGCGACTTGAACATCGGGACTTCGGTCTGTGTAACCATCACGGCGTTGGGATCAATCCGAAAGAGCCCTTTGCCGCCAGCCTGATTCCAAGACAGTGGCTCGACCAAGTGGGTCAGCATGTAGGCAATATCGGCGACCTTCTTTTGATCTTCGGCCAGGTCGTCAACCAGAAACTGCGTTGTCCGCATCTGCCCATCCAGCGGCTGGATCATTCGCAGGCGGACGCTTTCTCCGGTCGCTTGCGTTTGGAGCCCGAACGGCCGGACCGCCGCGTCCAGAATCCCTTGGACCGAGGTCCGCGACTGCTGAACGGTGATCGGTGTGTTGGCATTGATTTCCGCCGAAGCGAGCGCGACAGGGTCGAGCGTCACCGGGACGGTGCTCATCTGGGTCACGAACGAGGCAAACTGCCCGAGCGGCATCGCCTTGAAATCGATTTCTGCAATCGGATCTTTCAGCCGCTCGGCTACATCGACATCGGGAATCGGCGGAACCAATTGCATTTTGGGTGGTGGAAGCGCCGGCGTACCTGGATTGTTGGCCGCGACTGCCGGTTGGTTAGCCGCCGAGCTTTCGGTCGTGTTTTCTTCCATCAGTGGGAACGATTCGCCAAACACCTCGTAAAGCGGATCATCCTTCAATTCCAAAATCGAAGGGCCACTGTCGGCGTCTTCCGGCTGGCCGCTGCCATCGGGCGCGTTCGACTTTTCCGGCATGGCAGGATTGGAACCGGAAGCAGGTTCGAACAGAAATGGATTTTCATCGTCCGGATCGGCTGGCTTGGCCGAAGGGTCCTCGCCAGGCTTTTCCTGCTGCATCTCAGCAGGCTGCTCTGGATCGACGGCAGGTTCTTCGATTGGCTTGGTCTCTTCGGCCGGCTCGACCGAGGGTTTTTCAGGCATCGGATCGCCTGATGGATTGCCTGACACCGGTGACTCGATCTTTTCTTCCGGCTTCACATCCGCCGGCTTTCCTTCGGTCAGGTTTGGCTTTTGCTCTTCAGCCGGGCTGGCTTGAGCGACCTGCGCCGGATCGCCTTCTTTTTCAGTCTGCGGCCCGGTCTGATCGCCATCGGAAAGCAGCCGGTATCCAATCACCGCCACGACAACCACGGCCACCAGCGACGTACCGCCGATCAGCGCCACGTTCCGCCACTTGCCAACCGAGGAATGATCGGCGAATCGATCATCCAGCGGAGGAGGTGTTTCACTTGGCTCGGCTACCGGCTGGGCGACAGGTGCTGGCGTCGCTTCGGCGACTGGTTCCGGCGAAGGGGGAGTTTGATCGAGCAACTCGTCAACGTTCTCGAACACCTCGTCTGAATTAGAAACATCGCTGCCAGGAACATCGCTTGGCGATGCCGATTCGATCGGCGGCGGTGGAAGTTCCGCCGGCACCGGAGCGGCTGACGGCTTCTTCTTCGACTTTGACTTGGCCTTCTCTGGCGGCGGGGAACTCTCTGGGGACGCAGTCGGCTCGGCAATCTCGACCATGCTACCACACTTGGGGCAATTCACGATCTGGCCGATCAGCGAGCGGCTGGTCACCTTCAAGCGAGCGTTACAGGTCGGACAATGAACACGGAAAAGGGTCACGAGAATTCCCCAGAAAAGACGAGGCTATTTAATCTTGAACGCGTCGGGCAACGTGTACTTGTTGGTTTCCGCCGCCTTGCGGGTCGTTACCAAAAGCTTCTTCTCGCTATCGGGACCTTCCATGGGATAAATCACGTAAATCAGTTTTTGGACTTCAGTATTCGCACCTGGCGAAGCTTCGGGGTTGGCACGGACCAATAGCTGGGCCAGGATCTCGCCAACCGGCTTGTTCTGGTGATGGAAGTCCTTGATCTCTTTGTTGCGGGTGATGCCGTCCAGTTGGAGGTCGCCACCTTTGATATCAATCGGAATGCCCGCCTCTTCGCCGATATCGCGCAGGGCGAACTCAAGAGAGTTCTGCGGGAACGAAATGCTCATAGTGCTGGCCAGTTTCTCTTCGATCGTTTCAGGCTTTTTCTGAGCAGGCATGCCACTACCAGGAGATGCCGCTTGCGCGCCAGCCATGCTGGAAGCGAGAAGTAGTTCGCTACAAGCCACCATGTTCTGACCTGCCTGGGCTGGCAGGATCACGTTGACCACAGCCTGACCGGCATCGACTCCGCTACGTGCATTTTGATAGGTAAAGCGAACCATCTGTGGAAACTGGGTGGCCAGTCGTCGCCAGTAGGGAGTTGGATTGAGTTCCGGAATGACGGTGTCTTCCAACTGCAGCGAAATCGAGTTGATCTTTTGCTTCATCGAGTTCGCCAGGCCCAGCGGTTCCAAGGCCAGTGAGCCAATGCATCGCATCTCGACATACAGGTTCTGGCCTACATGACCGCTGATAAGAACCCCTCGCAAACCTTCGCCGAGGAAATCCCTCACAGCGTTGGTTCCGCCTCCCAGTTCACCCCGCATGACCTGGTTGCTGTTGGTGGCCAGGAACTGCGGTTCCAGGAGCAGATTGACCATCTGCTGATCGTCCGACTCGCGCCGGAGTTGTTCCAATTCGCGCGTCATGATTGGTGGCTTGTTAGCCATCTGGGCAACGGCCTGGACGACCTTCTTCGAACCAGCCACAAAGACCCGGCTTTCTCTGCCAGGCAACGGCATCACGGTCCAGCCTTTGACGTCGTACATAGCCGGCGTGCTACCCATAATCGGGTTGGGGTTTCCCCACAATCCTGGCAAGTTCGTATCGCCCTTCAGCTTGCCCACCAGGCAAGGAGGACCTCCCGCAGTCGAAGCACCAAAGCCAACCGTCAGCGTTTCCATCTGTTCGAAGCGAATCGACAGATCGCCTTCCAATTGCTCGCGGATCGCGGCGAAGTGAGGCCCCAGGCCGCGAAGGATGCGGTCTCCCTCGGGGTTTCCGGTCATCTCGCTCGTTCGGACGACCAAGGCGACCCGCGTATCGTCAGGCAAACCGATCAAATCAATCGGCTGGCCGTTGGTCGGCGATGCCCACAGCGTTTGGCCATCGTCTTCCACCAACTGCGGCCCGGTCGGAGCAGGCGTATCTGGCTTGACTTCCGGCTTCGGCTCGTTGGGCGTGGGATTGTTCTCCGGTTCGACCGTTTCTCCCGGCTGCTCGGTTTCGGCGATCTGTTGTTCTGGCGATGGGTAAATCAAGTCGTAGCTGTAAACGGCACCCACAATGGCTGCGATGCCCATGAGGACCAGGAACACGATGCTGGTGATCTTGCGCTGCAATTTCCGTTTGCGAATCCGTTCGGCCAACACCGACGCGCGACTGGTTCCTCCTTCTTGAGCCGGTTGTGCGGCAGGAACAGCAGTGGCAACCGTTGCTTGCGGAATGCCAACTTGAGGAACCATCGTCGCCGTTGCAACAGGCTGAGCCACAACTGGCTGCGGCGGAGTTGCCCCCGGAAATGGAGCGGGCGTTGGCGGAACAGGCTGCGGAACGGGTGCCGCACCAGGAAACGGCACGGCTGCTTGTGGTGGAGGTGGAGCAGCGGCGGCGGCTTGACTTTCTTGCGTAGCCAGATGCTGCAGGTACGGACCCAACGTCGGCGGAACATCGGCAATCGGCGGAGACAGTTGCGCGGCATCGACAAACGGACGGAGCGCCTCGGCCACATCCTGGGCGCTTTGATAACGTCCGCCGGGGTTCGTCGTCAGAAGGTACTGCACAATCTGCATCAAGTCGCCGGGAATGTAAGGCGGCTTCGGCAGTGAAAGGGACGCATGCTGCTGAAGCTTTTCGGCAATCGTTCCGTGTACCGGTGGTTTCCCGGTCAGCAGGTCGAACAGAATCGCTCCGAGCGCGTAGATATCGCTCAGTTTGGAAGGGGCAGCACCTGGATGCTGAAGTTCCGGAGCAGCCACGTTGGCCAACGCTTCCAGGCGTGCAGCATGTTCCTGATCTTGCCAGTCGATCGCTTCGACTGGACGAACCGGCAGGTGCAACAGTTTCATATTGCCGGTCGGCTCCAGCCATAGCTGGTTCATCGTCAGATCTCCCAGCACCATCCCTTGACTATGGATCTGAGCCGCGGCCAGGGCTGCCTGGCGAGAGAGCCGCGCACAATCGGCGGGCGGAATCGGAATCCCCTCCCCTGGTCGACTTTCGTCAAGCAGATTGCCGTCGAGTTGTTCGGTGACCAGGTAACTTCGCTTGGCACCTTGCCGGAGATGAAAACAGCGAATCAGGTGCGGGTGGGGAATCGAAGATCGCAGTTTGCACATCTGCTGGACGATCGGAAAGCGAACCGCATCGGCCTGGATTTCCACCGAGATCGGATGTAGCCAGACCGGATGTCCAGTCGGACCATGTAGCGCGGCGAACGTCCCTTCCAGCGACCCCGACTCGATACGGTCAACGATGCGATAGTCGCCGATGTGAATCGCCTTGGGCCGACCTGCCAGCAAAATTCGAGCCTGGTAAGCGGTCAGATGTCCGCCTTTCACCAGCCAGGTTGCCAGCCCCCTGGCGTCACCATTTTGTCCGGCCTGTTTGTACTGATCATGCAGCGGCTTGCAGGCCTCTTTCGTCATCAGGCCTGATTCAAGAATCAGCTTCCAGAAATCGGTGGTCTTGGTTACTTGCATGATCGTTCGGTCGGTGTGTCCTGTCGCTGATTCTCGAGCGTTGATGCGTCTTGGAAGCAAACCGCCAGCGGCAGCCTGGCTTCTATGGCAGAGACCAAACTCGAAAACCGGGCCCTCTTGGAGCGTAAATCTTTTTCCATCAACGTATTAGTGTACCGCGCAGGTTCCCGACAGAGCAAAACTTCGGCGAGGAAATGATGCCCTGATTGGTTGTTGTTTCCTCTGCCCAGCAAATCCAACACAATCGAAACATTCACTCGCAAAAACTGACTTGCCAATGGAGGGGGCCGGACCGAGTCAGACCCTGCATTTGGTCCCTCAAAGTTATTATGCCATCGCGGGCAAGGTTTCTTTGATAACCTCAATAGCTGCCTCGACTTGCGACATCGACACATCCAAATGGGTTACCATGCGTATCTTTTGCGGTCCCATGGCCAAGACCAGCAAACCTCGCTCGGCCAGCGATGCTTGAAGCTGGGCGGCGGTGCCAAGCTGCTTCTCGACGGTGAAAATCACGATATTGGTTTCGACAGGATCGACTTCCAACGCGATTCCTTCCGTCTCACGAATCGCGTCGGCCAGTTTGGCGGCCTTCTGGTGATCTTCCGCCAACCGCTCGATGTTGTTTTGCAGGGCAAACAGCGCTCCGGCGGCGATGATACCTGATTGACGCATTCCACCGCCGAAAAGTTTTCGGGCTCGCTTCGCCTTCTGGATAAATTCGCCCGATCCAGCCAGCGCACTGCCGACTGGTGCTCCCAATCCTTTGCTGAAACAGACACTTACCGAGTCGAACATGGCGCCCCAGCGATCGACCGAAATATCGCTGGCCACCGCGGCATTGAAAAGCCTCGCTCCGTCGAGGTGAGTCTTCAAGCCATTTTCAGCCGCCCATGTTGTGATGGTTTGAACCGTATCGAACGGCTGCACGGTGCCAGAGCCCCGATTGTGGGTGTTTTCCAGGCAAACCAACCGAGTCCGCACCAGGTGATCGTTGATCGGGCGAATGGTTCCCTCGAACTGCTCTGGAGACAGCACTCCGTTCACGCCTGGCAGCGTGCGGGCAACGATTCCACTGAGCTGAGCGAACGCGGCTTGCTCGTAGTTGTAGACGTGGCAGTTTTCTTCGCACAGGAATTCATCGCCCGGCTGGCAATGCAGGCGGATCGCAATTTGATTGGTCATGCTCCCCGATGGCATAAAGATTGCGGACTCTTTGCCGAGCATCGCGGCGACCATCTTTTCGAGTCGCTCGGTGGTCGGGTCGATATCGATGACAGCGTCCCCAACTTCGGCCTGGGCCATAAACTGCCGCATGGCCGGTCCAGGCTGGGTAACGGTATCACTGCGAAGATCAATGGCACTGCTCATGAGGGAACCAGGTGGGAAGAAGGGTAGGAATGAAAAAGCCTCCCTACATTTTGCCGGGAGGCTTTGCGGATGCCAAGCATATCGTGGTTTCAAGGGACCAAGTTTAGAATTCAGGAACGACTTGCCCATCGTTGCGTTGGAAAATCAACTTGAGCACTCTCGGCGCGATATTCTTCGGAATGAAACGAATGCTTCCATCCGCGAACCCGACGTTAAAGCCGCCAGGCTGAGCCTCGCCAAGCCCATTCATGACGTCGTCCAGAATGACTTCCAGGTCGTCTGGCTTGGTCCAGATCACGGCGTCGTCGTCATTCGCTTCAACGACTAATGCTGTGTTGGAGGTACCATCGGTGAAATCGCGGAAGCCGAGCCCCGTCGGAAACTTCACCTTTTTGCCTTCAGGTGTTGGCTTGGGCTCCTCGAATCCCATGTTCTTGCCCACCACAGCCAGATAGGTCGTGGTGTCTTTCGGGGCTTTGCTACGCGGATTGCGATAAACCTGGGGCATGTGCTCGATCAACTTCTTGTTGTGCTCGCTGTCCCACGGCTCGTCCAAATGAAACTGACGGAACAAGGCATCCTGCTCGATATACGGGAGGATATAGACCCGCCACGAAAGCAACTTCTTGCCTTCCTTATCGGTACTAGCCTCGGCGGGAAGACCGCGGAAAGTGTCGTGATAGTTGTGAAATGCCAGGATGATTTGTTTAAGATTATTGACTGATTGCATCCGGCGCGCGGCAGCCCTAGCTTGCTGAACGGCTGGCAGCAATAGGGCGACCAGGATTCCCACAACGGCGGCATTCATCAGCGCAGGATTCTGCTCCCCTTCCTTGCCTACGTGCAGAACCAAGGAATTACCCTCGCGCTTTGGCTTCATGGCGGCAAGGGTCGCCTTGGAAGTGCGGATCTGGTAGCGGCCAACGGCTGCCTCGACTTCATCCTTGCTGTTGGCCAGTTGTTCAGCTTGGGTCAGCATCGCCTGCTTTGCCAGTTCCAAGGTAAACCCGATCATGTCATCCAGTCGCCCGGTGGCGGCGTCATCGACTCCGTTGATCTTCAGCGTCGCACCAAACTTTTGAGTACAGTTGCAAGTCAGCGTGATCGACTCGGTGTAGTTCGGGATCTGCTTGTACATCGTGAATGGCGGTGGAATCTGTACGGGGCCTAGCATGCCGTTGATCTGTTCTCGTACCGGCGTCACATTGAATGCGAGGAATCCATCGGAATCCGAATTGTTCGCCTCTAATAGCTTGGCAGGATCGGTTAGCTTGTCGCTGGGCCCCTTCTTCAAAAGATACGAAATCTTGGCCATCGAACCGATCACAAAGGTATGCTCGTCCAGCATGTGGGCAGCGATGTAGTCAAATTCGTAGGCATCAAAGTAAAAAGCCTGGCCTTTGAGATCCGGGAAGGTCTCCTTGATTTCTTCCTCTTCAGCCATCCCATCTGCAATTTCACTGATATTTTTGAAAAACGTGTCGGGGTTGAGTGTTTCGGAGGTCTTTACCAACGTCACACAATCGGGTGCAGGAAATTCCGGTGTCATTGGCGTTACGAAGAACGTAATCGAGGTCATTTTCATCGGATTGAAGCCAAAGTACTTATGGCCAAATGCTTCAATCACTTCGACCGGGTAAGCTTCGATTCCAGGGGCCTTCAGAAAGCGGTCAGCCTTGATATAGCCCACCCAGACCGCATCTTCCGGCACGTAGTTCAGGCCGACCAGTTCGCTCTTCTTTTCTGCCGGCGGGGCGGCATCTTGGGCCAGCGCCACTTGCGGCGGAAAGGCCATCGTCGCGGCGAGAAAGCCGACAAGAATTGCATGAAGTAGGTGTCTCATTAAATCTAACCTCCGAGTTGCCTTCAGGGATGAGAAGAACTTCCGTTCCGAATTCCCAAAGTTATAAACTGCTACCGCCGGGCATTCGAGCTTTTTTCAGCAAGTTTATTTGCCGCGATCGTGGTTTATTGGACTCCCAGGCAAGTTACGCACTGGCACAAAACGCCAACCAGCGTACCATGAAGGATTCGTTTCTATCCCTTGGCGAAGATAAACAGCGTGAATGACTCGCCCGCTCTCAATTTGATTGCCACCACCGCGTTTGGCATCGAAGCAGTCACCGCGAAAGAACTGGAGCATCTCGGCTACCAGCCGCGGATCGATGGCTCTGGCCGCGTACGATTTACGGGGGATTGGACCGATGCCATGCGGGCCAATCTTCACTTGCGGACCGCCGACCGCGTGCTGATCGAAGTGGCCCAAATCCCTGCAGGCGACTTCGACGCCTTGTTCGAGGGTGTCCAATTGATTGATTGGGAGAAATGGATCGATGCGAAAGGTGCCTTTCCGGTCAAAGCACGCAGCTATCAATCGCAACTGACCAGTCTGCCGGCCATTCAACGAGCGACGAAAAGGGCCATCGTCGAGCGATTGCAATCGGCTTACGGTCCCTCGCTGCCTGAAACTGGCGCCGGCTACACGATCGAGATTGCCATCGCCAAGGATATCGCCACGCTGACGATCGATACCTCTGGGCAAGGTCTTGCACGGCGCGGTTATCTTGACGCCGAGCGGCACTCGCCGATGAAACCGACCCTGGCAGCGGCGCTCGTTCAATTAAGCTTTTGGAATCAAGATCGGCCCTTACTCGATCCATTTTGTGGAAGCGGCATCATCCTGATCGAAGCGGCGATGATCGCTCGCAAGATTGCCCCTGGGCTGCTGCGTGATTTCGCCCTGATCGATTGGCCGGCGGTCGACCAGAACGTATGGCTCGATCTGCAAGAGGAAGCACGCGCCGAGATGCTCCCGTCTTTGCCGGAAACGATCATCGGCTACGACGAAGATGCCTCGGCACTGCATCTGGCCCGCCAACAAGCCATCGCTGCAGGCGTCGATCGTGACATCCATTTCCAAAAACAATCATTCGTCCAGCTGACCAGCAAACGTCAATACGGCTGTTTGATTACGAGCTTACCCTACGACGATCACCCGCGGGCCCGCCGCGCGCAATGGGACTTCTACCGCGGCATTCCCGACGTGCTGCGGCATTTGCCAACCTGGTCTCACTTCATCCTGACTGCCTATCCCGAGTTTGAGCGGGCGATGGGGCAAGAGGCCGATCGACGGCGGAAGATGTACCTGGGACGAACCGAATGCCACTTCTACCAGTACCATGGTCCACCTCCCGGCAAGCCGGAACGGCAGCGAGACGTGACGGAAGAAGAAACGCCAGAGAAATCAAAACCGCAGATCGTGCCTGCGTTCGGTGGATTAGATGACAAGGCGCACGAGCAGGCACAGCTTCTCAAGAATCGTCTTGCCAAGCGAGCGCGGCATTTGCGGCGCTGGCCGAAGCGCGGTATCCATTGCTATCGGCTTTACGATCGTGACATCCCTGAGATTCCGTTGGTCATCGATCTCTATCACGATTGCCTACATGTCACCGATTACGATCGACCGCACGACCGCACGCCAGCTCAATATTCCGAATGGCTGGAACATCTATGTCAGGCAGCCAGCGAAGTGTTGGAGATCCCTGCGGAAAATGTTTTTCTGAAACATCGACAGCGGCAAACCGGGAGCTCGCAGCACGAGAAGGTTTCCGACGAGTCGCGTATTTTGATCGTCGAAGAAGGAGGCCTCAAATTCGAGGTCAATCTGACCGACTACGTCGACACCGGACTATTTCTTGATCACCGCAATCTGAGAAATCAATTTCGGGACGAGGCAGCCGGCAAGCATGTGCTGAACCTGTTTTGTTACACCGGCGCCTTCAGTGTTTACGCCGCCGCAGGAGGAGCCGCTTTGACCACGAGTGTCGACCTCAATGCCAACTATCTCGACTGGGCGGGCCGCAACTTTCAGCTCAATGGTTTATCGATCGCGAAGCACCATTTCATCCGCAGCGATGTGATGGAGTACCTCCGTGATCAAAAGCCTGGCCCCAAGTTCGATCTGGCGATTGTCGATGTTCCGACGTTCTCTAACAGCAAACGGAACGAAGAGATCTGGGATGTGCAGCACGATCATGTCGAATTGCTTCAGCGAACTTTGGGACTGATGTCGCCCGGGGGCGTTGTCTATTTCTCAAATAACTTCCGCCGCTTCAAACTGGACGAAGCGGCCCTCTCCGATGTGGCGATTCGCGAGATCTCAAAACATACCGTGCCAGAGGACTTCCGGAATCAGCGGATTCATCGCTGCTGGAAACTAGTCAAATATGGCTAAACGCCTTTTCCAAAGGCGGGATTGACGTGCCCAGCCGAGTGTATAGTTTTAAGTAATGATTTAAAGCAAATTTATCACTCCCTCAACAATCCCCCCCTCTGCCGTTATGTGTTCCCCCCATTTTTATTTCGCTACCGGTCTGGTTCTCTGCCTGGGATTTACATCCGTTGGCTGTCAAACGGAAGCTCCTGTTGAGTCCCTTGGCTCAACGGTCGAGGGAACCGTCATGTACAACGGTGCCCAGGTTCCCGATGCCACCGTCACGTTCCTATCGAGCGATCCTTCCGTCTCAGGGGCTTTCGGAAGGACGGATGACCAAGGCCGATACACCATGCAAACGGGGACCGGCAAATCAGGAGTGGCTCCCGGAGAATATGACGTCACGATCGTCAAGATTGAGTTTTCAGGCGGTGAAGCACTGTCCGAAGATGATCCGAACTACAACGGTGCGACAAACACCGAAAGTAAGCCCACTTATCTCGTGCCTAAGAAATACGCCGAAAAGCAGACAACGGATTTAAAAGCCACCGTCGCGCCAGGCACGAATGAAATCAATTTCGAGCTAAAGGACTAGTTGCCTGAGAACAGGTCGCCGATCCCATCATCTGATTCCAGTTCCCACTTACCGATACACCACTTTTTCAGCATACCTTTCGCAGCCCTACTGCTTCCCTTTTGACGAATTCCTGTCTGAACACCTTGGGTGGCAATTCCACCTGAATCGCTGAGTCATCCTAATCACAAAATCCTCGGCGATGCGTGTCCAGCAAACCTACCACCCCAACTTCATTTGGAGGGTGCCCCATGGCGCAGAATCGCTCACCTCGAAGTGGTTTCACTCTCGTGGAACTGCTGGTCGTTATTGCCATCATTGGTGTATTAATCGCCCTATTATTGCCTGCCGTTCAACAAGCCCGTGAAGCGGCCCGTCGGATGCAGTGCTCGAATCAATTGAAGCAACTAGGGCTGTCGCTTCACAACTATCACGACACCTACGGATCGTTTGTGCCGAGAAAACAAGGCACGGCAAATAATGCTGGCCGGCTAAGTGGTTTTGTCGGACTATTACCATTTCTGGAACAAGCTCCGATGTACAACCGAATTAAAGGGGGCGGTGCCGGTCAACCTCCTTGGGGCCCAAGAGCCTGGGCCGGTTGGTCTTACTGGAATAAGCCCCCACAAATGCTGCTTTGCCCCTCTGCCACGCAATTTCAAAAGCAAAACAATGCGGTGAACTACATGTTCAGTGCTGGCGACCAGATCCAGAATATCCGCGACGGACAAAACCTGCGCGGCGTTTTTCAGCGAATCAAAGGAGTCAGCTTTAGGGATATTACCGATGGAACAAGCAACACCATCGCCATGAGCGAGCGACTGATTACCAATTTTGGTCTTGGAAGTATCACGAGTGGCAACGTGCGTATCGTTCAAGGTACGGCGACCGGGTTTTCCAATCTGAGAAGCAACCCATCGCAGTGCATGTCGGCCGGCAGTGGCCAGTACTACTCCAGTTCGTATACCTCAAAGCTTAAAGGCAAAACGGGCTGGCGATGGACCGACGGCCAGGCCGAAAAGATCGGGTTCAACACCGTTCTGCCTCCAAACGCTCCATCGTGCATCGATGGAACCAACGGAAATGGTGACGGTTCCAACTGTATTTTGCCTCCTACGAGTAATCACCCCGGCGGTGCCCTGGGACTCTTCTGCGACGGTTCGGTGAGCTTCGTTGCCGAAACGATTAATACCGGTAACCTCACTCTGCCGAGCGTTTCCAGTGGTCGCAGCCCGTATGGTGTCTGGGGTGCCCTGGGCTCGAAAGCTGGTGGCGAGACCTACAGTCAGCGTTAGTTCCGAACCCAACTCCCTTCTCATGCAAGGCCCGCCCAAAGAGATTTCGGCGGGCTTTTTTTGTTCGCCTGATCACAATTTCGCGGTTTTTCTCGAAACTTACCGCTCTAGGATCGGAAATCGACCCGCAATTGGGCCTTTCCCCGATACCCTGACCGGAGCAAAATAATTGGTTTGTTTCCGCTGTTTGGATGGGCACTTAGTAAAGTCCTCCTCCAGCACCGATCGCCATGGGAAAACCCCCGAAGATCAACATGGATTTGAAGAGTAAGATCGCCCGGATCGATACCCGGCACGATGATATCGATACCCGGCACGATGATATCGACGCCCAACTGAAAGCCGTCCGCGACAAACTTAGCCCCAAGGGGGACGTTGTCAGCGAAGCAGGCCGCAAACGCACCATCGAAGTATTCGGCGAGCCGCTCACTCCTCAGCAAGTGGTCGAGCGGATCTGCGCCGATGTCGAGAAGCATGGACTGGCCGCGGTACTCGACTATGGACACAAGCTCGACGGCAAACAGCTTTTGCCTTCGACCATTCGCGTTTCCGACGAAGAACTGCATCTGGCTCACGAAGCAGCCGAACCGCAGTTCCTGGAAACGATCCGAGCCATTCGCGAGAACATCCTCCGCTTCCAAACCGCCCTGCTCCATAAAGACGTTGAAGTACCGATCGAACATGGCGGCATGTTGCGGCATCGGTATGCCCCGCTTAAACGTGTTGGCATTTGCGTTCCTGGCGGCGCGGCTGCTTATCCTTCGACAGTGCTGATGACCGCCGTGCCGGCGATGGCGGCCGGTGTCAAAGAGTTGGCCGTGATCGCTCCGCCAACGCCGTTTGGCTCCTACAACCTGGACCTGCTGGCGACCTGCGTTGAAATCGGCGTGAAAGAGGTCTACCGGGTCGGGGGTGCTCAAGGAATTGCAGCGCTGGCCTACGGCGTGGAAGCAATCCCCAAGGTTCAAAAGATCGTCGGGCCAGGCAACCTGTTTGTGGCGTTGGCCAAGAAGCATGTCTATGGTGATGTCGATATCGACTCGATCGCGGGCCCGAGCGAAGTGGTGGTCGTCGCCGACAATTCTGCCAAACCGGAATATATCGCCGCCGATATGCTGGCCCAGGCCGAACATTCCCCCGGCAGCAGCGTCCTTATTAGCTGGGACGAAGCGTTGATCGATGCGGCCCTGACCGAGTTGGAAAAGCAGGTCGCCCTGCTCGAGCGATGCGACCTGACGGTTCAAAGTCTGATTGATTTCGGCGCGGTGATTGTGACGAAAGATGAAGACGAAGCCTGCCGGATCGCCACCGACCTGGCTCCGGAACATTTGCACATTGCCACAAAGGACAGCGAAGCGACCGCCGAGAAGATTTTGACCGCTGGGGCAACCTTCCTGGGCAACTTCACCCCGGTTGCCGTGGGAGACTACGCTGCCGGGCCTTCGCATGTGCTGCCCACCGGAGCAACCGCCCACTGGGCGAGCGGGTTGTCGGCCAACGACTTCCTGCGTTCGCGCAGCGTGATTCACTTCACCGAAGAAGGCCTTAAGGCGATAGAGCCGCTGGTTTCCACCTTGGCCGACAAAGAAGGCCTGACGGCCCACAAACGCAGTGTGACCATTCGCACCGAAAACAAGTAACGACCGCAAGGAACACCATGGGCTACTTTCGTCCTGAAATCGAAGCCATTGCCGGTTACAAACCAGGCGAGCAGCCGCAAGGCGGCAAGTTCATCAAGCTGAACACCAACGAGAACCCTTACCCTGCATCTCCGAAGGTTGCCCAGGCAATCGCACAGCGATTAGAGCAAGGCCTTGAAAAGTATCCCGATCCCGTCGGCACCGCGTTCCGCATTCGTGCGGCCGAGGTTCTTGGTGTCGAACCCGATTGGATTCTCTGCGGCAACGGTAGTGATGACATTCTGACGATCCTCACACGTGCCTTCGTCGATAAAGGTCAGTGGCTGCGTTTGCCGACACCCAGCTACATTCTGTACAAAACGCTGGCCGATCTTCAGGGTGCCCACAGCGAAGAGATTCAGTTCAACGAAGACTGGACTTTGCCGGAAGCATTCGGCACGGCCAGCAATCATTTGAAACTCGCTTTCCTTCCCAATCCCAACAGCCCCAGCGGCACGGTCGTTCCGAAAGACCAACTTCGCTCGATCGCCGATACGCTTCCCTGCCCTCTGGTTATCGACGAAGCTTACGCCGACTTCGCCGACGATCATTGCATCGATCTAGTTCGCGAAAACGAAAAGATCATGGTCTCGCGGACGCTCAGCAAGTCGTACGCGTTGGCTGGCCTTCGCTTCGGGTTTCTGGTGGCCCAGCCGCAGATGATCGAGCAGCTGCAAAAGGTCAAAGACAGTTACAACTGCGATGCCCTGTCGTTGGCCGGCGCGATTGCGGCGATCGACGACCAGGCCTGGGTGGCCGAGAACAAGGCGAAAGTCGTCACGACGCGCGCACGCATGACCCGGCGGCTGCGTGAAATGGGTTTCACCGTGCCCGATTCTCAGGCCAATTTCGTTTGGGCCACGCGGCCAGGCGTCAAACTCAAACCGATTTACGAATTCCTCAAGCAAAACCACGTTCTGATCAGATACATGCAATACCCCGGCATCACCGAGGGAATTCGCATTTCGGTCGGCACCGATGGCCAAATCGACGTATGCTTGGATTTGATTGACGAATACTTTCAGCAGAACCCCTAAGACCCGCACAACCAGCCTGCCATGACGCGCATTGCCAAAATCGAACGCGATACGACCGAGACCCAGATCAAGTTGGAGCTGAACCTGGATGGCTCCGGCAACTTCTCCGGTTCGACCGGGGTTGGGTTCTTCGATCACATGCTAACGCTCTTCACGCGGCACGGCTGTTTCGATTTATCGTTGGATGTGAAAGGTGACCTGCACGTCGATCAGCATCACACGGTCGAAGATACCGGCATCTGCATCGGCCAGGCAATCCACGAGGCAATCGGCGATAAGAAGGGAATCCGTCGCTACGGCCACTTCACACTGCCGATGGAAGAAACGTTGTGCAGCACGGTCTGGGACTTAAGCGGACGTTACTTCCTGGTCTTCAACGCCCCGTTCACGACCGAGAAGATCGGTGAGTTCGATACCGAACTGGTCGAAGACTTCTGGCAGGCTCTGGCCGCCAACGCCCTGTGCAACTTCCACGTCAACATCCACTACGGCCGCAACAATCACCATATCTCCGAAGCGATCTTCAAGTGCGCCGCGCGCAGCCTGCGAATGGCAGTCGAAATCGATCCCCGCTCGCCCGGCGTGCCAAGCACCAAAGGCACGCTGAACTCCTAAGCGCAAACACGTATCTTTACGTGGTGATGGGTAACACCGGTCATTCTGACCAATTGGTTGCGATAATTGCCACCCTTGGCTAGGGTGATGGCAACCCCTAGATACACACCCACCATTGAAGGTCCTCACCATGCGCGCGCTGTTGGCAATGGCAGTAGTTTTCATTGCCGGGGTTGATGGTTTGGTTGCCCAGGAAGCCGCTAACACAACGTCGAAAACGATCGTTGTCGAGCGAACCGCGCAGCCCGACGTCAACCAGGCCGATATCGATCGCTACGCGAAGATGCTCGAGCACTCGGAAATCGATCTCGACGTTGCCGATGCCCCGCTCAATGAAGTGCTCCAATCAATCTCAGAACGAACAGGCATTCCGATTCGGATTGATGGGACCGGCCTGAAAGAGATCGATCTTCGCCCAGAAGAAAAGGTATCGATCACGGTACCGAAAACATCGACAGAGATCGCCCTCCGACTGATGTTGGACCAATTGAAGCTAGGGTTCGAGGTGGAACCGACCGGATTGCTGATCAGCGCACCAGGGGCACTGGAGAAGAAAATCCATTTGCAAACCTACAATGTCAAAGACTTGCTGGAAACCAACGATGATTTGGAAGCCAATCCACTGCTTGGTTTGATCACGACCACCATCGACCCCAATTCGTGGGACGAACTAGGTGGCCCCGGTACGATCGCCCCTTACCACGGTTGCCTCCAAGTTACGCAGTCCCGGCTTAACCATCGCAGAGTAAAACGGCTGCTCGATCAACTTCGCCGAGCAAGAGATCTTTCGTCGGAAGAGTACCAAACAGAATCGCTTCAGGTATCACCTCTTACCAAGCCTTCGGCAGCGTTCCGGGCTCAACTCCAAGCCAATCTCGCTAGGGTAGATTTGCACAATGCCTCGCACGAAGACACCTTGGCTTCGTTAACGAAGGATTATGGGGATCAACTTTTCATCAACTGGCAGGCCCTTGTCGATGAGCCTTTTCTAGTCAAGGCACCTATTTCCATTCAATTGCAGAACGTCACTCAAGAGCAGGCACTCGATGCCCTGACGGACCAACTTAGACTCACTTGGTTCACTTTGGGCAACGTGATTGTCATCACAACCCCTGAGGACAGCGAAAACTACCAGGACACTCGCGTTTACCCGATCCGCGATCTTGTCTGGCATGGTCTCAACACCAACGACCCGCAGATACAAGAAATGCTGAAACATCAAGCGAATCCGTATGACCAGCTTGATGGAAGCACCCAGGTTTGGTTCGGTTGCTTAGGAACGTCGAGTCCCTATCAATCGATGCCGCTGGGATTCCCCGAGATTCAAGCGCCGAACTACAGCGCGCTGATTGACAATATTACGACCACGGTCGAACCGGATTCCTGGGACGAACTTGGCGGCCCTGGCACGATTGGCTTTTACTACATGAGTGATTGTCTCGTCGTGAAGCAAACTCAAAAAGTTCACCGACAAGTTGCGACCGCGCTGGCTCAGATACGCGCCAACGAAAGGCCAGTCGATGCCGAAGCCTTACTCAAGAAGTTCCACGCGTTTGAAAAAGAAGAAATCGATCTCTTCTATTACAGCCCGGTTTGCCCGATTACGGGAAAGCAACAGCTCGACAAAGACGACCTGCAGAAGATCGCCAATCGCACGATGCGATTGATCGAGCCAGAAAGCTGGCAACCGCAAGAGCATTTTATCGATGTCACCGCCCGAGGACTCAGCGTCCGCAATCGCCGATACGTGCAGCGAGAGGTTCTTCGTTACCTGAAAACCTTCGAAATCTTGACAACCAAACCGAGTCAACGCGTTGGCTTCCAAACCGAGCGATCTGACGCAAATAAAACACCCAAAAGTGGCGTGTTCGGAAGCAATCGCACGACGCCCAATCCTCACCGCTAAACCCAACATTCGATTCAGCAACCAGAAATGACCCTAGTCGATTCAATCCCTGATAAATTCTGTTGAGAATCACTTCAATCTATTAGCCAATACGCAGATTCAATCAACCAAGGATCTTTCCCATGCGAGCAGTGCCTAGCCTAAGCTTGATTCTTCTACTGATCACCTGCGCCGCTCAGGCCCAGGAAACAGACCTCGCCCCAGGAAAGATAACGGCCCTACCCGACGAAGATGCGATCAGTGAGTGGTCGCGGATCGAGAAGTTGCAGTACAAGCTGGCCGACGCGAAGGCAGTCTTCGACTTTCATAACACGCCATTGGATATCGCGATTGAGCATCTTGCAAACGTGGCAGGCATTCCGTTTCGGATTGATGAACGTGCCCTGGAAGGCATAGGCCTACGAAAGTGCTTGCCGATCACCTTTGAAATGGGCGAGTTGGAACTTGAACAGGGGCTCCGATTGATGCTGTATGAGCGCGACTTGATCGCAATTGTTCAAGCGAACGAAGTCCTGGTAACCACGCCGGGGGAAGCAGAGAGCATACTTGTTACCCGCTATTACCCCCTGGAGGATCTCGTGCCTGATGACGACTTCGTCAATTTCATCGATATGTTAACGACAACGATCGAGCCCGATGCTTGGGATGAACTGGGAGGCCCAGGAACATTGGGGCCATTCAACAAAGGACTCATCATTTCGCAGACTCAACCGATTCACCTGAGGATCCAGTCCCTTCTGACCGCGCTCCGCCAAGTGCATAACATGCCGCACGATGCCTACGATACGAGTCCTCGGCAATGTTTCAAACGCCCTGGGCGACTCGACAAATTGCGAAAACATCTCGACGAAACGCGGATTTCCGTCGACATGGAGAAAGTTCCCCTCGCTGAAGCGATGAACATCCTGTCGGACCTGGGCAAGATTACCATCGCGATCCGAGAGAGGGATTTGGAAGAAATAGGTCACAATAACCAATCGCCCGTCTGGGTCGATCTCCAAGACGTCCGACTCGCACACGCGCTCGACGTATTGACTGATTCGCTCGACCTTGCCTGGAAACTGGATGGCGATCTTGTCATCATCACGACCGAGTCGAATTCCGAAACCGAGCTGGAAACATGGGTTTATCCGATACACGACTTGTTGCCCAATCAACTAGGCTCCGAGATCCCCGATCTTCGCGAAGAACTGAAGTTGCTTGCAGCAGAAACAATGTCGGAGAAAACGACGAACCATTTCGAACAACGGCTCAAATCCCTTCCCGATAGAGTCGCACTGCTGGAGAATATTACCACGAATGTCGAGCCTGATTCCTGGGAGGAACTAGGCGGACCAGGCACCGTGGCCTTACCGCCGAAGGTCGATTGTCTGGTTGTCAGCCAGCTTGGGAGCGTTCATGACAAAATCCGCAGCCTGCTCAACGAGCTTCGCGCAAAGCAGCAATTGACTGACGAAAAGAAACTTAAGGCGGAAATCGATCAGGCCCGCGCGGAAGTGATCATTGTGCAATATCGATCCCCAAAGAATAAGCAAGATTTGCCGGAGTTGGACAAAGAAGACCTTGCCATGATCGCTCGGCGACTGGAGTTGCTGGTCGAGCCCGAAAGCTGGAAACAAGCCGATCACTTTATCGAAGTAACTTCGATCGGGCTGAGCATTCGCCACCGACGAGATGTTCAGCGGAAGATCGAGCATGTTCTGGAAGAGTTCAGTTTAACGCGAGCCAGTTTGAAGAAAGAAGTGCTCAACCAGTTCCGAGAGGTCCGCCCCTTGTTCCAGCATGGATTCGGCGGAGGTGGTTTCTTTTAGGGTGCCCATGTTTTCAGGACGATTTCACTCGAATCGAACCAACCGGTTGCTAGTCAGAATTATCCAGTTGAGAACTTCCCAACCGAGAGCTACTTATGCGAGCCATCCACTTCGTTACCTTGCTGCTGCTATCGATCGGCGGGGTTTTGTCTGCCCAGGACAAAGATGCCGGATTAGTGGACACGCTGGTGGTGTTGCCGGATGAGAGTGCGACTGGCGAATTGCAGCGTGCTGAGCGGCTGAAGAAGAAGTTAGCGGACACGACGGTGACCTTCGATCTACAAGACACACCGCTCAACGAAGCGTTGAAATGGCTTTCGGAGGAAACTGGCATTCCTTTTGGGATCGACGAGCGGGTCGAGTCGATCGTCGAGCCCGAAAGCTGGAAGCCGGCCAGTCGCTTCATCGACGTCACCAGCGATGGCCTGATCGTTCGCAATCGACGCGACATCCAACGGCAAGTGATGCGGTTTGCCAGGCAGCTTGGCTTGGAAGTCGATGCCCAGAAGATCGATACCTCGAACCTACCATCAATGTTCGGTGGACCAAAGCCAGAGGGAGTTGGCAGCAAAGCCCCCAGACCGACCGATGCTCCCCGGCAAATGATCATGCCGATGGGCGGGGGTGGTTTTTTCTAGATAGTACCATTTACTCTGGATCGTTCGTCGGCCGCATCGCCGGGAACTCACAAAGGGGAATGCTGGTCGTTGGCTCGGCGATCACTTCGGCCAAGGTCGTGCTTTTAAAAGCCTCTTCAACGCTGGCCATCGCATTGTCGACTCGCTTATGCAGCGGGCACAAGTTCTTGCCATGGGCCTTCAATCCCAACGGGCATGTGGTAATCCGCACGATCGGATCGACCGCATTGACCACTTCTAGAATCGTCAGCTCCTCAGGCGACTTCACCAGCGAGATTCCTCCCCCCACGCCGCGCTGCGATTTCACCACCCCTGCCCTGGCCAGGCCCTGTAAAACCTTGGAAAGATATGCCATGGGCACCTTGGTGCTGTTGGCGATCTCTTCGGTGGTAGAACTGCCAGGCGCCGTGTAGGCAAGGTGGCACACGGCCCTAAGTGCGTATTCAACAGTTTGCGAAAACATCGTCTAACCACAAAACCTAAAACTGGACGTTGACATCCAGTTATACGTGACGTAAATTCCAGGAAGCAAATCGGATATTTTTATCCTGTTTGCTACTCACTCCTTCAATCTTACCGCATCTTTCCCTCCAGCTCGATTGAGAAAGCCATGAAACAGATCGACGAAGCACGCCTGGAAACGGATTTGGCCTATCGATTCAACTATTTGCTCGAATTTGTCGGCTTTGGGGCCGAGGACATCGAAGCAGTTCATGGGGCGGCCGGGGCCCTGGCTCCGCTGGTTCCAGCGCTGGTCGATGCCGTTTACGAAAAGCTGCACACCTACGATGCTACTTGGCGACACTTCGTTCCGCGCCAGTATGGCTACCAGGGGGATGTGCCCACGTCGGTCGAAGAACTGTCGATGGATCATGATCAAATCAAGTTTCGCAAGCAGCACCTGGCTCGGTACCTGGAATCGCTGGTGACTAAGCCGTACGACGAAAAGATGCTTTCGTACCTGGACATGGTTGGCAAGATGCATACTCCGGCCGCCGGCAGCAAAGAACTGGATGTGCCGCTGGTTCAAATAAACGCGCTAATGGGCTTCGTTTCCGATGCCCTGATCGCCACGATCACCGGGCTGGGGCTCGATCGGGAAACGGAAGTCAAAACGCTCAGGGCGTTCAACAAGCTGCTATGGCTGCAGAACGACCTGATCAATCGACATTACGTTCCTGTGCGAGAAGCCGTGGCTTAGGCATCGCCACTCGAACCAGCCGCTACGACGCTTGCGGCTGGTTCTCTTGATAAACATGTACATCGCGCTGCGGGAATGGAATATGGAACCCGCGCGCGTCCATGCCGATCTTGATCTCTTCCAACAAATCGCAGCGAGTTGGCCACCAATCGGACGTGTTCACCCACCCGCGGACTTTGAAGTTGATCGAGCTGTCGCCTAGCTCGAACACGCGAACTTCCAAGGCAGGTTCTTGCAAGATTCGCGAATCGGCTTCGAGGGTTTCAATGAAAAACTGCTTCACTGCACGAATGTCGTCGTTGTATCCGCAGCCAATGACCAACTCGACCATTCGGGTCGTGTGCCCGGTATAGTTGGTGATGACGGCATTGGTAATCGTGCCGTTAGGGACAACGATGCGTTGGTTGTCGACCGTTCGCAGGACGGTGTGGAAGATATGAACTTCCAGCACAATCCCGGTCGCGCCGCCTGCTTCCACAAAATCGCCGACGCCAAACGGCCGAAACATGATCAACATGATTCCTGAGGCAAAGTTGGAGAGTGAACTTTGCAAAGCCAGACCAACCGCCAGGCCAGCAGCCCCAACCATCGCCGCCAGCGAAGTAGTATTGATCCCCAATTGATTCAGAGCGGCAATTACCACCAGGCAAATGATCAGCGCATAGCCAATGTTCGCCAGAAATCCGGCCAGCGTGTTGTCGATTCGGCTCCCTTTGAGTGCCCGGGCGAACAAACTACGGCATACCCGAGCGATCAGCCAACCGATGATCAACACAACAATCGCAAAAACGATGTTGGTCAGCCAGATCGGTCCCTGGTCAATCAGAAACTTCGAAGCGGTGTTGTAAAAGTCATGCAGACGAGTGATCGCGTCGTCCGCTTTTTCCGGTTTCGTTTCTTGGGCCAGTAACCACATAGATCTGTCTCCTGCGGGGTTAGGTGCTAGACGATCAACTTGATGAGCTGACGTTGATTATCGAGAAAGCACCAAAGCGGCCAAGCCCGATCAAGAAACGAAAACGGGCCACGATCGCAAAACGATCATGGCCCGCAAGTTAGCCAGGCAGCGGACTGGGCAATGCGAAGCCGTTCTCCGCTGGAAGTCTTACTAGTTGGCTCCCTTGGTGACGCCGTCCCAATCGTCGGTTCGGAATGGAGTCGCCGGCAGCCCTTCCGGGTTCTGCAGGTTCGCGACCGGATTGTCGGCCCAGGCATAACGCACGGCGACCGGTTTGGGAACGTCAGGGCTGGAAACACGCACCTGATTCGGTCCAGTGATCTGGGCGTTGGCGTTGTAGAACTTTTTGTCCTCGCCAGCGATCGTGAAGCCCTTCAGCGCCTTCGTATCGAAGGAGTCCAGTCTGCTGCCGAACGTATCGAAATCGAGCACGATCGATTTGCCTTCGACCTTCATCGATTTGTAACGCGGGCTCTCGTGGACGATGTTGAACTTATACTCGTTCGCCAATGCCAGGCGGGCCAGACGCTTGGCGACGTCCAGTTTGTTGCGTGGGTGGATGTCCTCCGCTTCACCTAGATCGATGATCACGGCCTGACCGGTGTTGGGGAGCCGATCGAGGGTCATCGTTTGCGCTTCGCGAAGTTCGGCCCAGGCGCTATCGGATGGCTGATCCTTTTCCTGCAGGAAGTCGGCCAACTGCACCCAATAGAATGGGAAGTCGCCCTGCCCCCAACGGTCGCGCCAATTCTGAATCATCAGCGGGAACAACTCACGATATTGATAGGCCCGACCGGCGTTCGATTCACCTTGGTACCAGATGGTGCCACGAATGCTGTAACCGATGATCGGGTTAAGCACGCCGTTGTAAAGATTGCCGGGACGATGCTGCCCGGTCAGCGGATTGCGCGGTGCGCGAGGGCGGCCGCCTGGCTCTGGCTTGCCTTCCGCTTTGGCTTTATTTGCCTTTTCCTGCCAGGCAGTCATGCTCTCTTTGAACATCTCGACCGCTTTGTCATGATCGTAGGTTGCTTCGGTCTTTTCCCAGCGTTCCAACAGCTCGTCGTATTTACCTTCGCTCTTGAGCAGTTCGCGATCGACCCAGGCTTCCGCGGAGGATCCACCCCACGAGTTGTCGATCAAACCGACCGGAACGTCGAGGGCTGCATGAATCTGGCGACCGAAGAAAAAGCCAACTGCCGAGAATCTCGCCGCCGTTTCAGGCGTGCAAAGTTCCCACTTGCCATTGAAGTCTTCCTGCGGTTCTTGAACACCAACTTGAGGCACGCTGATCAAACGAATTTGAGGGATATCGGCCGTCAACAAATCGAAATCGGAACCAACGGCCCCGTTCACGTCGAATTGCATGTTCGATTGGCCGCTGCAAACCCAGACTTCACCGACCAGCACGTCGTGAATGACCTTTTCAGCGTCGCCGCTACGCACGACCACCTCATGGGGTCCGCCTGCGGGCAACTGTTTGAGTTCCGCTTTCCATTTGCCTTGGTCATCGGCATCGACCGAAACGGCTTGATCGCCAAGCGTGACGGTAACCTTGGCTCCTTTGTCTGCCGAACCCCAAAGGTGAATCGGCATATCGCGCTGCAGCACCATGTGATCGGTGAACAGAGCCGGCATGGAAAGTTCCGCTTGTAGCGGAGCAGACATTAGAAACGCAAAGAGAGCGGCCAGCACGCCGCATTGCAACCAACGAGTCAACATGGGGATGTTTCTCCAGGTGGGAAAGAATTGAAACGGGGCAAGAGCGCACTATACCATACGAGCAAACGCGATACAGCTATCGCCTGAGTTCTGTTTCTGATCCCTTTTTGACCACCGGAGCTTTCAGAAGAGCCCGCCTGCCCCGCCACTTCGCGACACTACTCGGTTTGCTGGTCTTCGTTGAGGTTTGCACGATATAGATTGAATCCCATCACTTTCATCCGTTCCTTCGAGATAAATTCCCGATCGTCAAAATCGAGCACGTCGCCATCGATCTCGAAGCTGATTTTCGTTTTGTTGCCGTCAGGGCTGCGGCCAAACAGAACCAATGTGGATGTCTTCTCATTCCAAGTTCCTTGGGCCGTGCTGATCTCTCCATTGCTGGAGAACTTCCACAGACGGTATTGGTTGATCGACGGGTCGTAAGTGATGAGCATGCGCCAAGATTGGCCGAACGCCTGGGCATCGAATTGAAGGAACTGGTTATCGAGAGTCCATTTGAATTCTTCCTTGACCGCGTAGTCTCCAACCGGGAAATCCCAGGAACCAATCAGCGGCTGGAGCACGGCGAGTTCCTCGGGTTGCTGGGCAGCGGGAGGTTCGGCAAAGACCGCCGGACTGCCGCATATCAGAATGACAATCCCAAGACAGAACGTCACCATGGTCGGTTTTTGTGCTGGCATTTGTTTCCTCCTCCGTTTTCGCATTTAGCTATTGGGCCTGCAGTGACTAGTCTACCGCGGAGGATACCGATCACCCTAGCTCGGATTTGGGACCAGGCCGGTCGTTGCTGGCTCCTAGTCTCGGCTCAGCGGATCATCGAAGCTCGCCAAAATGACCTTGAAGCAGGTTGGGGGCTCAGGGATAGACACCGCACAGAAACTCAACTATTGTGAAATCTGTTTCAACCCCGCCCTACAATAAACGCTTCCAAACACCTCGAAGGAATCCCTTCTGATGAAACGATCCTGGATTGCCCCGGTCTGCTTCGCTGTTGTTGTTTTCGCTGCCAGTCTGGTTCAAGCGGCCGACGATGAAAAGTTTGTCCCGCTGTTCAATGGTAAGAACCTGGATGGCTGGGTTCAGCATGGCGGTAAGGCCGAGTACACAGTCGAAGACGATATGATCGTCGGCACCTCGGTCCCCAAGACCGGCAACAGCTTTCTCTGCACCAAGAAGAAGTACCACAACTTCATTCTGGAAGTCGAATACCTGGTCGATCCGCTGTTGAACTCGGGCATCCAGATTCGCAGCAACGTTTACGACGAGCCAAAGACCTACACCAAGAGTGATGGCAAAGAAATCAAAGTGCCCGCGGGCCGAGTGCATGGTTACCAGGTTGAAATCGATCCTTCCGCTCGCGCCTGGAGTGGTGGCATCTACGACGAAGGTCGCCGCGGCTGGTTGAACGACTTGAAGAACAACCCGGAAGCACAAAAGGCGTTCAAGCAGAACGAGTGGAACAAGTACCGCATCGAATGCCGTGGCGATTCGATCAAGACCTGGATCAACGGCGTGCCGGCTGCTGACCTGACCGACAGCATGACCCCGGAAGGCTTTATCGCCTTGCAGGTGCATGGCGTTGGCGGCGACGAGAAGAAGGTCGGCAAGCAGGTGAAGTGGCGTAACGTCAAAATTATCGAACTGGAAGACTAAGCGTCCAAATTGATCCCGTAGTGAAATTCAACGAAGAGACCGTGTTTTCGTCACGGTCTCTTTTTTTGCGCTTCAGGATTCAACCAGACTGGCGAAAAAATTAAGATGCGAAAACATTTGACCGTTTCGACCACGGTTTTCGCTATTCCCTAAGAAGGAAATGGCACAAGTCCATTTCAATTGCTGAAAGCAAAACGCATGTTCCTGACCGAACCGAGGCCAACACCTTACGACTTTCATTTTCGACTTGGCGATATCCCGGTTCGCATCCATCCGATGTTCTGGTTGGTTGCGTTGTTGTTGGGATTCCATGACGGATCGACGCCTCAACAGGTGTTGTTGTGGGTGGTGGCCTTGTTCATCTCGATTTTGGTTCACGAGATGGGTCATGCGCTAACGATCCAGTATTACGGCTGGGCCCCAAGCGTCGTGTTGTATTCGTTTGGTGGTTTGGCGATCCACAATCCAAATATTCAAACCAACTTTGGACCAGGTCGGGCAAGGCGAGGAAGATGGACGCATACCTTCATCTGCTTTGCTGGACCCCTGGCAGGTTTCCTTTTGGCGGGATTGTTTTTAGCCGCTTTGATCCCGACAGGGCTCATGACGTTGGATATCAAATGGCTGAACGAAACGAAAATCCCGATCGGCTATGACCTGAGTCCAACCAAACTTTTTCCGAACAATGTAAATGTCTGGCTATTCGTCAATTACATGCTGTACATCAACATCTGGTGGGGATTCGTCAATTTGCTACCGATTTATCCCCTGGATGGCGGTCAGATCTCCCGTGAGCTGTTTCAGATGCACGACCGCAGTCAGCCCATTCGCAATTCGCTGATCCTTTCGTTGGTTGCCTGCGTCCTGATCGTGATTCTCGCGTTTCAGCACGAAAGACGTTTCCTGGCGATCATGTTTATTTTTCTGGGGATTCAAAACTACCAGGATCTCAACAATCAAGGTCGATACGGAGGGGGTAACCCTTGGTGATTACTCAAGATAAACCAACCCAGCGCCACCGTTTAATCGTGCTGGGTGCGAGCAACGTGGCCAAAAGCCTGGAAGTCCTGCTTCAGGTTGCTCCCCGCATGATTCCCAAACCGCTGGATGTCTTCACGGCGATCGGCCGAGGGCGTTCTTATGGCACCAGGTCGTTGTTTTTATTTCGCAGTTTGCCTGGCATTTTGCAAAGCGATCTATGGTCCGTTCTGAAAAATGATGAAACCGGCGCGAAGACCACGTCAGTCATCACCGACATCGGAAACGACCTGCTTTACGATCGCACGGTCGATCAAATCACCCAGTGGGTTTCGCAGTGCATCGATCGATTACGGGCAACCGAAGGACCGATCGCCGTCACGGGTATCCCTCTATCGTGTACGCGTGCTTTGCAAGCGTACAAATTCCTTACGATGCGAACGTTGATGTTTCCGCATTCACGGCTGGAACTAAAGACGGTGCAAGAGCGAGCCGAAGAACTCGACCAGAGTTTGCAGGAGTTGGCTAAAGCGGAAGACATTACTTTTGTCGAACAAAACCCAGAGTGGTACGGCTTTGATCCGATTCATTGGAAACAATCTCGCCGCCCGGAAGTTTGGCACACCCTTCTTAGCGCGCTAGGTCATACACCGTTCGATTTTCAGCGCGTGTCTTCGAACTTCTTTCACTCGATGCGTCATTGGAGAACGCGCCCAGCGCAACGAACACTTTTCGGTTTGCAACAAACCAGAGTTCAACCTTCGATACGTCGCGGTAACGATTTAACGGTCGCGCTTTACTAAGTGCGCGTCGTGTTGGTGACTCTTTTGGCGCGCGTGTTTGTTTCTCTTCTCTGCGCGACCCCGTTTTTTTCTCAAAGAAGTTTGCAGATGTGCGTCCACAGATGTGGAAAACGTGTTGCAAAAAAATCGAATATACGTACAACTTACGACAGCTTCTTTTGTGAATGGCCTTGTTAAAGGCACCGGGCTGCATTGGAAGCTGCACTGCCCACTAGGGCGCCCGGAAAGAATTTTGTGTTTGTTGCGATCTAGAAAAGCAACGAAGAGGATCGATCGGATCGATTCTTATTGGTTGCTCATCCATTCGCAACGTGATCTTACGGAGGACGTTTACGTGGCCACAAAGAAGAAAACTGTCAAAAAGAAGGTCGCCAAAAAAGCAGCACCTAAGAAGGCTGCCAAGAAGAAGGTCGCCAAGAAGGCCGTGAAGAAGACGGTTAAGAAGAAGGCACCGGCCAAGAAGAAGACCGCAAAGAAAAAGGTCGCCAAGAAGGCTGCTCCTAAGAAGAAGGCTGCAACCAAAAAGAAGGCCGTGAAGAAGACCGTCAAGAAGAAGGCTGCTAAGAAGTCGGCCAAGAAGAAGACCGTCAAGAAGAAGAAGTAGTCCTAATCCGACTGCGATGCAAAAGGGCACGCCCTGGCGCGTGCCTTTTTCCCTCAGCAAGATCACAACGAGACAGAGCCGCTTTTCCTCGAAGAGCGGCTCTAACCATTTCTTGTCCCCGGTGCTTATCGCCTGCGGGGGCGGCACATCATAACTTGCGGCCCACATTCAAGTTACAGCACTGTCAATGACGGCATTGGCGGGTTATCGGCCGCCGAATCGGCCAGTTGTTTCACCAGACGATAGGCGATCTGCTCGAACCGCGGCGCAGTCACTTCGTTCTCCAGTACGTGGCTCATTTGACCGGCGTCGCCTTGTTCGCGGATCGAAATCGTGATCGGTACATCGCCCAGAAAAGGAACGTCCAGTTCGGCGGCCTTCTTTTGCGCTCCACCCCGGCCGAAGATGTCCCATTCTTTACCTGTATCGGGACAAACGAACCCGCTCATGTTCTCGACCAACCCCAGCACTGGGATCTTCACCTTGCGGAACATGGCAATCGCCTTGATAGCATCGAGCAAAGCAACTTGTTGCGGTGTGCAAACAACCACGCTGCCTGTTAGCGGCAACAGTTGGCTCAGGGTCAACGCAATATCACCGGTCCCTGGTGGCATATCGATGATCAGGTAATCCAGCGGTCCCCAATCGGTATCGCGGAGGAACTGCGTGATCGCCCCATGCAACATCGGTCCGCGCCAGATAACCGCTTCGTCCGGGTCGACGATCAATCCCATCGAAATCACCTTCATGCCGTCGGCTTCTTTCGGTTGGATTCTTTTTTCAATTACTTCCGGGCGACCTGTGATGCCCAACAAGTGTGGAATACTCGGTCCGTAGATGTCGGCATCCATCAAGCCGACCTTCGCACCTGCTTTCTTTAGTGCATAGGCTAACGAAGTCGCCACGGTGCTTTTGCCAACACCGCCTTTGCCCGAACCAACCGCAATCACACTGCGAACCGTCAATCCAATCTGCCCGATTGGTTCGATCTTGCGAGCATGTTCGCGAAGGTCGATCTCGACCTCGGACAACTCCGGCACCGCCTTGAGCACCGCTTGCCGGGCAGTCTCGCGTGTTTCTTCCCACAACGGAGCGCTGTGCGAAGTCAGTTCCAGAATGAACGTCGCTTTCGTACCGGTCACATCGATCTCTTTCACCTGGTCGGTCGTGGTGATCGGTCGGCCGCTGAGTGGATCTTTGATCGTTTCAAGGGCTTTGATGACTTGCTGTACATCAGCCATAAAGAGCTCTCCTTCGAGCGAAAATCAGGCAACAGTCCGTCGCCAGCGCCTGGTTAACATTGATTTGTTGGTTATTGATGGAAATTACCACGGGAGCCAGGCCAATCGATCGTCTGCCTGTGGACGGTCTTCATCTTCCGCAGGCAACCCGGCAAGAAACCGTTCAATGATGCGGCCGATTGTCGGCAATGATTTTGGTCCAACCAGAACCAAGCCGCTTCCGATTTCCCAGCAGGCTTGATGCCAGACGTCCATTTGCTCGTCCAGCAACAGCAATACGCGACAGGGCGGCCAATGGCTTTGAAGTTGGGCAACCTGACGCAACCGGGCCGCGACCTGGGCTGCCGACATCGAACTTCGCAGGGCCACCAGCAATAACCGTTGGCTGTCGACGTAAAGGAGCCTCGTCAGTTCCGAGGCAACGCGCACTTCGACAAAACCAACCGCAGCGATCGGCTTGAGCCCCCTTAGGCGGGGAGCCCAACATGGCACTGGTTCATACAAAACACAGCTTGTTGACCGGTCCATCTCCATCAATACCCATCGTAAAAAGGGTGCCTGTAAGTGACAACCACGTGGCCAGCCTAAACCCCGCTACAGATCTAGGCCCCGACTAGCCTTCCAAGTCCCACTGCTCGATCCGACGATGCAGCCGGGCACGCGATATGTTCAGCATGCTGGCCGCCTGAGTCTTGTTTCCTTTGGCCGCTTTTAATGTCCGCAGCAAGATCTCTCGTTCGTACTCTTCCAAGGCCTGATCGAGGTTGATCGAGGCAGTTTGCTTGGGCTCGGCCTTCTTACTTGGTGTCGGCGAGGTTGTCGCGGGAAAATCGGTCAGCTGCAACGTCATCTCTGAGGCCGATTGATGCGCTTCGGTTAACCACTCGGTCAACTGGTCGATGTTGCCGGTCCATTCCTGTTGTTGCAGTCGATCGATCGCGTCGGACGAGATCGATTGGACTTGCCGATCCGAGGGGACATTTAATTCCTCGACAATCGCCTGGGCCAGGTAAGGAATGTCTTCCGGCCGATCGCACAGCGGCGGCAGTTCGATCTCTAAGGTCGAGATTCGGAACGCCAGGTCTTCGCGAAATTGCCCTCGCCGCGCCAGCGACAGAAGTGATTGCTGCGAAGTCGACAAGACCCGCAAGTCAACGTCGATCAAATCCAACAGGTGCAGCAGCTCGGTCTGAGCCCCCAAGTCCAGCTTTTCCGCATTCAACAAAATCAAAACTGCATGATTCGCTTCGTTGTCATCCAAACAGCGGCGAGAAAACGCACGGAGCGTCGTCTGCATGATCTCGGCGTCCATCAGTTCGCCTTGAATCGTTATCACCGGTCCGGTCTGACCGCGGTTGGAGGCATAACAAATCGTGCGAGCAACGGTCTCTTTGCCGGAACCGGGTGGGCCGATCACCAGCACCGGCACATGCGTTTGCGAAGCCAGGTCGACCAACCGACGAACGCGAATCATCGCCGTGCTGATTCCCACCAGGTGGCTCACTGCATAACGGCCGCGATATTCGTGCCGCAGTGCCTGCAGCGCGGCGTGGATTTCTTCCTGCGGTTGCAGCGGCCCTGTGTGTGGCAGATTTCCTGGCGGCGTTAACAAGACGACCACGTTACGCACGATTCCGAACGAATCGCCACCCGTAGCGTCGACAATGGGATAGAAGACAGCCTGCCAGCGGACTTCGTCGGTCGAGCCGTCGGCAACCAGGGTGATTTCGCGCGTACCGATCTCTCCCAGCCAAACATTCGATGCCGGGCACAAGTCCGAAACGGCCTGCATCGCTTTGGGAAGTTGTCCCAGGCTATGGTATTTGGCCGCTTGTTCGATCAACTGATCACGGGGTAGCCCCAGTTGTTTTTCGGCGGCGGCGTTCAAATAGCGAACCAGGTTCCCTTCGCTAAACAAAACGACCGGCCAGGCCGACAATTCGAAGGCCTGGATCAGAAACGTCGTCGGTTTGCGTGGATGCGATGGCACAAAGAAACCTTGTCAGGCGATGGCTCGAGGGGCAAAACGCGTTTTTTGCCAAACTTCGCATTATAAACGAACTGGTCAAACAACGCGGACTGCTTGTGAGAATTCCCGCGAGCGCGAACAATGGAGTAAGTAGACCATCTTTAATGTCAGAGGGCACCCCAATCCCTCCAACCTAAACGTTACCTACCTTTCAACTCCCTGGATGCATTTATGCCAATGGATGTGGTGCAGTTGACGCAGCGACTGGTTCAAGTTCCCAGCGTCAACCCGATGGGGCACGAAGTCGATCAGCCCGAGATCCAACTCGAGCATCGGATGGGCGACGCGCTCGAACAAATCTTCGCCGAGATAGGCGTCGAGTTCGAACGGATCGAAGTCGCCCCCAAACGAGACAACCTGGTGGCCGCTCTCCCAGGCAAGGCGGATAAAATTGTCGTCCTTGAGGCCCATCAAGACACGGTCCCGATCGAAGGTATGACGGTCGACCCGTTCGGCGCTTTGCGAATCGAAAACCGAATCTACGGTCGCGGTGCCTGCGATGTGAAAGGAGGCATGGCGATGTGCCTGGCGGTTCTTTCCCGTCTGAAAAAGAAACCGAGTGAGAACCTGCCAACGGTGCTGGTCGCCTGCAGTGTGAATGAAGAATGCGGCTTCACCGGAGCGACGCACCTGGCCAACTTTTGGAACGAGGGACGCTCGAAACTGATTTCGCGGTTGCCTGACGCGGTCTTCGTGTCAGAACCGACTCTGATGAACGTGGTGGTGGCGCACAAAGGAGTCATTCGCTGGCGCTGTCATGCGCTGGGGCGCGCCACCCATAGCAGCAATCCTTCACTTGGCGACAACGCCATCTACCGCATGGCGGAAGTGCTGCAGGCCATTCGCGAGTACGAAGCCACCATTCTCGCCAATACCACAGAGCCAGGACAACTCGGACCGCCTACCATCAGTGTCGGCACGATCCAGGGGGGCGTGAGCGTCAACACGGTTCCCGATCAATGCACGATCGAAATCGACCGTCGGGTTCTGCCTGGCGAGTCTCAAGAAGCGATCCGACAAGAGGTAATCGACTTCATCGCGGCCCGGGTCGATAACCCAGACAAGGTGCAACACGATGCTCCCTACATGAGTTCCCCAGGGTTGCCTCTTTCAGACACCAGTCAGAAGCTGGCTCAGCAAATCGCCCAAGTCGCCGCGCGGTTTGACGTGAACAGCCAACCGGTTCAAGTCGCCTACGGCACCGATTCGCCGGCGTACTATTCGGTCGGCATCCCTTCGGTCGTCTTTGGTCCCGGCTCCCTGGTCCAGGCTCACACGAAGGACGAATACATCGAGATCGAGCAACTCGAAAAAGCAACCGACATCCTGGAAGCAGTCTGCCGAGACTTCAGTAATTCGCCCTAACATCCCGTAGCTTGTTTGTGAGAAGTGAGGCAACGCCGAACGCATCGCACCAGACCATACTAAGCCGGTAAACGCATTTGGTGCGATTCGCTGCGCTGGTCGCACCCTACAAGATCCGGATATCTGCACCATCTTCTTACTTACCCCTCGACGCCGAGCAGGGAGAGGGGACAAGAAACAAAAAACGAGAACCTGACATCCCAGGCTCTCGCTTTTGTTTTGATTCGTGGACCCGCTGATCGTGTTTCTTAAAACACGTCGAGCAGGAACTGATGGCCCGAGTGATACAGGCGGCCATTGGGGTATGGGTTTTGCCACTGCTGATTGTAGACCGGAATTCGCATCTCGGTTGGGTAGCGGTAGTACAGGCTTTCGCGGCTGCGATAGTACTCGGCACCTTGGAAGTTCTGGGGATAGTAGACGTAGGGATAGTGGTAGAAACGTTCCCAGTCGTAGCTGCCGTACGTTCCGCCCCAGACTCGGCTGAATGCCTGGTCCCCAGCTTCAGCGCTGGACAGCGAAACCGACATCATTGCGGCAATAATCAGACCAAACACGATGCGTTGAAACATCGATGATCCCCCCAAATAACTTCTGTTGGATTGCATTGGAAGCGTTGGCCAATCATCCACGCTTCCCGCCGACATGGAGACATGCCGCAGACTAAGCATCGGCCTGATGAGAACTCGGAATTAAGCGAAAATTCCGCAGAACCGGTACGAGGCTCAAATCAGGTAGCTCGATTGGGCCACCAATGCGATGCTAGCAGTCCAAGTTAGTTTTCGGCGAACAGAGCGTCGCAGAATGCATCAGGATCGAAGCGGGTCAGATCTTCCGGCTTTTCCCCGACACCGATGAATTTGACCGGCAGCTCAAAGGCCTTGCGAATCGGAACGACCACGCCCCCCTTCGCTGTGCCATCGAGCTTGGTCAGCACGATCCCGGTGCACTGGGCCGCTTCCGAAAAGCCCTTGGCCTGGCTGATACCGTTTTGGCCGGCGGTCGCATCGAGCACCAACAGGACTTCGTGCGGCGCCGCTTCGATCTTCTTGCCGAGTACCCGCCGCATCTTGTCGAGTTCGGTCATCAAGTTCTTTTGCGTCTGCAGACGGCCGGCCGTGTCGATGATAACAACGTCGGCGTTCTCCTTGATTCCTTCGTCGACTGCACGAAACGCCACGCTGGCCGGGTCGCTCCCCTGCTCTCCTTTGACGATCTTCGCCCCCAAACGCTCAGCCCAGATCGTCAGTTGTTCGGTTGCCGCGGCTCGGAACGTGTCGCCGGCGCCGAGAATGACGGAATTCCCTTGATCGATAAACCAGCGGGTAAGCTTGGCGATCGAGGTGGTTTTGCCCGCTCCGTTCACCCCAACCACCAATACAACGGTCGGACCTTCCGCCGCCATCTTGATTGGCTGTTGGTCCTGCTGCATCAGGCTGGCGAGCTCTTCCCGAATGTTCTTCAGGATGTCCTCGGTATGAACGACACGTCCGCGAAAGTCACGGGCAATGCGGTCTTTGATTTGATTGGCTGGACCAGCACCCATGTCGGTTTGAATGAGGATGGCAAAGATCTCGTCGAGCAGTTCTTCGTCGACCAACCGGCCTTCCGCTTTGAAAAGATCGCGGATGTCGGTATTGAGTAACCGGCGTGTTTTAGCCAGACCTTGCCCTATTCGGCTGAAAAACCCCTGCTTCTCGCCTGCCGGCTCTGGGGACTTGCCTTCTTCGTTTTCTTTCTTCTTACCGAAACCAAATAGTGCCATCGCAACGACTTCAACCTCTATTGCCTATCGGGGCAAACATGAATCAGGGTCCAAAGAACAATGTACCCCACGCGAGGCATTCTGTCTGCCGAGGGTTCCGGGGGAAAGGCAATCCCACCGGACCAATTCTTAGGGAGTGAGAAGAGGAGGCCAAGCCGAATGTATCGCACCAGCCCCTATGAATTTCACGAAATCGTTGGTGCGACTGACTACGCTGCTCGCACCCGATGAGACCGACGGCGTTCAGGCCACCAGTTCAGACGCGTGGACCTGCCGATACAAGATTTCCGCAAGATGCTGACAGAAGTCTTGCGGGTCGATGGAGATGTCGGCATCGACTCCCTGCTGGTTTACCGAGCGGCCGAAGTAGATGGCGAAATTCAATTTATTGATGTCGGCAATGCAGTGGAAGAAGGTCCGCGGGCGGCAACTGGGCGAGATCTCCATGACCACCGTCCCAGGCCGACAAAAGATGGTGTTCGTGAAACCGGCCCCGTGCGGGCCAACCACTGCCTCGGCCCGCTGGAAGAGTTGAATCTGTTCCTGGACCGACATCTCTTCGAGCAGCACCGGACGAAAGCCAAGCGGCTGGAGTAGTTCCAGCAATTGGTTCTCTTCGATCAATCGCCGAGAGCCGCGGCGTTTACGCGAAATGTAAATCCGCTCGCGGTCTTCCCGATCGAAGTGACTCCACGGCGCGCTACGCATCTTCTCGCGAAGGAACTTCACGCCCGAGGGATGCGAATAGGGGCTCGCCGGACTGGGGACCAACAACTGATCGGCTCGAAGATGTGTCAAACGCTGCAGCGGAATGATCTTGGCGGGATCGACCCCCATCAGTTCGAGCGACTCACGCACGAAACTCTTGCGCTGTGGCACGGCCAGGTAATCGAATGCGGTATCAGGTTGATCGAACAGACGCATCTGCGGCAGCATTTCGACAACCCAGTGGTAATAGTTTCGCTGAGCGACACCGCTGGCGAAGACAAGCAATCTGCCGGAGACTTGGCGACAACCAGGAATGAAGCGATCGGACTCGCTTCCCATGTAAAACTCTTCGACCGGCACCCCACACAAATCGGTGACGATACGATGGCTTTGCGAGAAGATCAGTGCCCCGCGCGACAAGACACTTCCTTGCGGCACTTCGATGAACTGACCCGGCGGATAGCCAATCTGCAGATTACCCCGCCAGGCTTCGCCCGCTGGATCGTAGTCAGGCTGCTTGCTCAACTGGTCGATCTGACGCGGCACGTCGTCGACCGCGCCGAGCATGTTCCAGCAAGGATAGCGAGCGACCAGGGGATCTTCGGTCGACCGCAGCGAAATGCCATCGACGCCAGCCGACATTTCTTCGGCCGAGATCGCCTGCGAAGGGACACGAATTCCATTCATTCTCCAAAAGCTGTGGAGAACTCGATTGCGTGCCCATTTGAAGGCGTGAAACTTGATCACCGTCCGGACCGTCCTGAATGCGACATTGACAGAAGATGTCGGGACTTTAGACCCATAGGGTGGTTTGAGACAAGAGAAGTTGGGGAGTTTTCTTAGGGGGGAAGCGTTTTTGTTTCGCCTGGAATCGTAGGGTGTGAGAAGAGAGGCGAAGCCGAACGTATCGCACCATCTTCGGTAACAGCAAGTCCACTTGGTGCGATTCGCTGCGCTGCTCGCACCCTTGTATCTTCAACAGACTGTGGTTTCCAATAAGAAAAAGCTCCTTGGTTGCCTGTGAGCGTAGCGAACAGGCAACCAAGGAGCGGTAGTCGGCAGATCGTCACACCCTCGGTCGTAAAGACCGTCTCGTAGCTTG
>WGNR01000002.1 GCA_016124445.1 bacterium | reverse complement strand
ACACCTGCTATCGGAGGGCAAAGCCAAGATGGTGGCCGTGGTCGCCTGCATGCGCAAACTGCTATGCATCCTCAACTCGATTGCCCGAAATGGGAAATCGTGGGAGGAATGTGTTTGACAAAATAAGACAGTCGCTACGGGATTCAGAGGCTCTCACCTCATTCTTCTTTCACAAACCGTTTCTCCGTTCCCTTCACCCGAGGTTCTTTCGATGACGTTTCAACAGAAGACCGTTCCTCTGATTGCCCAAGCTCAGGCCGCGTTGTCTGAAAACTTTTCGCTTTCGCGGCTTGGTACTGTTGTGCAGCAGTTTCTGGTCGATGCCATGTCGATCGCTGGACAGGAACTTTCCAAAGCAGGACATGAAAAGAAGGCGCTGGTCATCGCCGCGCTCTCGGACATGCTCGACTCGATTCCTCTTCCGATGTGGCTGGCAATCTTCCGCGTGCCATTGAAGTCAATTGTGCTGCGACTCGCCGACGGGGCGATCGAAGCGATCTATGCCCGTTTCCAGGAGCAACTTGCCCATGAGTAGTACCTTGCTTGGAATCTTGCTGGCCGCGGCCGGCCTGGCCTGGAAGTGGTTGTCCGCTGCGAAATCGGCTCCGCCGGTTTCGACCAGCAATGTGCTGGCCAAGGTCAACCCGCCGCCTACGGCCGCCCATCCGCAAAGCGAAGCGTTCGCGGCGTGGCTCGTGCTGCGCGACGTGATGGATCGCAGCGGCGCGACGTCGGAAGAAATCGAAAAGGCCGCCAGCGCGGTCGCCATGCGAATCATGCTCAAACCGAAGGAGGTCCGCGATGAAGCCTAGTACCTTGGTCGTTTTGGCAGGCCTTGCGTTGGTAGCGTACTCGTTGGTTTCGAGCACGACCGATTCGCCCTCGCCGGTGAACCCTGGCGGACCTGATTTAACCAGCGCGTTTGCCCGGTCGGAAAACCCAGCTCAGGCCGCCGACGATGCGCGCGCGTTCGGCTGTTTGTGCGATGCGATTGCTGACGTGATCGCCTTCGACGGCCGCCAATCCGAGCCGCAGTTAACCACCGGCCAGCAGCTGGATAACTTCCGCAAGCTGAGCCGCTTCTATCAACGCGAAGGTGCCAGCTATGCCGAGCGCTACCCAGCCCTTGCCGAGACTGCCGGTAATTATCTGACCGATCAGCTTGGCACCGCAGGCGGCAAGATTGACGCCGCCGATCGCGATCGTTGGGTGAGCGCCTACCGCGCGCTGGCCCTTTCCGCTCATTATGCCGCCGACCGTTTAAGGTGAACATGAAACTGAAAACGAACTACTTCACCGGCAGTTTGCTGCTGTTGGCTTCGCTGCTTGCCGCGACGCAGGTCACTTGTTCGCTGGCGACTCGCAACGTACCCAGCCAAGGACCTTCCAGCGATGTGCTGCCGCAGCCAGCCGATCCGCCGATGGCGTTGTTCGGCTATCAGCCCCATCCGGAAGCGACGCGCGACTTCGTTCGCCAGCTTGCGCGGCCCTCGATCCGCCAGGCGGGGCCTGGGTTGTTTCAGGCGAAAGCCGCGCCGCGCGATGTCTATCTTTATCGTGCGCTGTACCAAGCATACGAGGAAAAGTTCGGCCAGCCGTGGCAAGTAGGTCGCCAGGGGATTGGTGACTGCGTGTCCTGGGGCTGGGCACACGGAGCCGACATTCATTTGGCCGTGATGTACAAGCTAGGGGATTCGGCCGATTGGAAACCGTGCGCGACCGAATCGATCTACGGCGGCAGCCGGGTCGAAGCTCGTCATGTTACTTACGGCGGCTGGTCCGATGGCAGCTACGGCGCGGCCGCCGCGCGGTGGCTCAAGGATTTTGGTCTCGTCTTCCGCGAGCCGTACGACCAGGTTGACTTGACTACCTATTCTGCCCGGCGGGCAAAGGATTGGGGGAACTACGGCAACGGCGGCCAGGATGACGACGGCCGCTTGGACGATCAAGCGAAGAAGCATCCGGTTCGCAGCGTCGCGCTCGTGAAGACATTCGACGAAGCCGCGGCCGCGATCGCAAGTGGTTACCCGGTGCCTGTTTGTTCGATGCAAGGCTTCGCCAGCCACCGCGACGAAGATGGTTTCGCCGCGCCACGCGGCAGCTGGGCCCATTGCATGTGTTTTTGTGGCGTCCGTTATGGGCGCAGGCCTGGACTGCTTTGCTTGAACAGTTGGGGGCCCAACTGGATTGATGGACCTAAGTACCCGGACGACATGCCGGATGGTTCGTTCTGGGTCGATAAGAAGGTGGCCGATCGGATGCTGGCCGGGGGTGACTCGTTCTGCGTGAGCGGGTACGACGGCTTTCCGTTTCGCCGCTTGAATCATGCCAACTGGGTCGACGTTCGGCCAGGTTCCAATTCTGAAACTCAATATGCGTTGGCCCCGTAGGAGGATGCCATGAAACCGAGTCATTATTTGTTGCTGCTGATCATTCTTGTTCTCGGGCTGGTTTCGTTTGCCGACCGAACGGCCGACGTCGTCAATGGCCCGCCGCAGCCGGAAGCGCAGCGAGACAGTTTGCGAAAACGAATCGTCCGCGTGCTGGCCAACTGGCTGATCGATCGCAACATGAAACAACCGCCGCCGGAAAACACCCCGCACCTGGCCCAACCGCCGGCGATCCCGCCGAGCGAACTGCTTGGCCATGACGGCAGTCCGATCGATCACCGTCAGGGGTGGTAACGTTCCTTTTGCCTACGAAGTGAGAAAGATGAAGCTACTGGCAACGATTCCAATTCTGTTGACCTTCTTCGCCCCCCCGGCCGAAGTTCCCTTGGACCGCGCGCCGGCCCAGGCCCAAGCCGCCGCGATGCTCGCCTACGCGGCGCTGTCACCGACGCAGCATCTCTTGCCGCGCGACCCCAAGCCGCAACCGCCAAACAATTCGATCAGCACGTATGAAGATGCCTACCAGCAGTTTCAAACTGACCGGCGCTCGATGGCCGTGATGCTAACCGCCGACTGGTGTCCTAACTGCCCGCCGGTGAAAACGAAGCTGACCCGGATGAAAGAGCAGGGGAGCCTGCCAGAGATGTCGGTAGCAATCGTCAACGTCGACCAGAACCCGGCACTAGCGAAAGAGATTGCCAGGACGGCTGGGAAACTTTCGGGCAAAGATCGCTACGGCGTACCATTGGTCGCGCTGTTTACGTGGCGGGATGGCAAGCAGACGGTTCGCGCGGTGACGAATGTTGATTCGTTAACGAGGCGGAAATGAGGTCAACCACGGATCACACGGATGGGCACAGATAAGAGCGAAAGGCATTAGCCCTGAAAGGGCGACAGATAATAGCCAGGGGCGTGAGCCCCTGGGATTGATTCCGATATAACATCGAGCCCCAACGGGGCAGCAGAATGCAACCATTCATTCACGATTGATTGGAGTGAATGGCGCAAAAGTTTCTGCCGCCCCGTTGGGGCTCGTGCATTTCTTGGCCTCGTTCCAGGGGCTCACGCCCCTGGCTATTCTCTGCCGCCTCTTCGAGGCTAAGACATTGCATGCACCATGCATCGAATGATGCAAAACGATTACATCGCTGGTAATTGCCTGATATCATACCGGATATTCTCTCTTCCTATGAACAACGAATGTTGTTGGCCTCGCACGTATTATTCTTTTCGATCGATCGAATGAACGAATTTCAAAACCACTGGGCGATCACCGCGTTTCGCCGGCTGCTGTTTGGTGCGGTGCTGCTGCTTTCTGGTGTAATCTGGAGTATCGACTTTCGATCTCTAAAGCAAATCGGTCATCCGTATTTCATCACTGACGGTGATTTCTTGCCAATCGTTCTTTTCATCTGGGGGATGCCTTTGATGAATAAGACGATCCTTGCCGTTTGGCTGGTTACCCGGTCGAATGTTTGGAACCATTGGCAAGGGTGGCTGCGAGCCGGCATTTACAGCTTGGCGTTTGCCTACGGGATCATGCTCTTCGAATCGATTTACTTGGCAGGGCGCGCTATGCAGCCGTTCCATCTGCCGGGAGCAAATTGGGTTGACTATTACCAACCGACATCTGAGTTGGTTTCGGTCTTGCTACTGGCCTGGCTACTGGCTCCCATGGCATTCGTCTTTTCCACGGAACTTTCCGCGGAGAACGATCCGGTTGTCCGGCCCAGACGTTTCTCGATTCTGGGACTGATCGGGTATATCACGACCGCCGCCATCTTGATGGGATGGATTCAATTGATAACATCCGATTTCGCACCCTGGGATGCCTCCGGCGGTTCGACAACGGCCGAGGTACAATGGGCATGGCTCGGCGAACTTCCTTATAAAATGCCGGACCTACTGGCGGCGATGCTCCTTTTGTTCGGCCTATCGAAACGCTGGTGGTGGGCCGTCGCCGCCCTGCCAGCCGCCATTGTCGTTAGTCAACTGACGGACCAGGGGATCACCTATGCTGCCGAGCAAATCACCGGCGCGCCGCGTTGGCCTATCATCCCCAACACAGGCCTAGATCCCTGGATTGCCGTCACGGGGCGAATGTTATTTGTCTGGGTTGCGTTAGGCATGGCCAGACTACTCGGCGTGAAACCTTACTTCGGCGGGCGAAGAGAAGAAGTGGCAGTTGAACCTGAAAACGAAGTTTCGCCGCTCGATGCGAAGATCGATTAACCACAGATGACACCAATGAACTCGGATGGGAAGATAAGCTACGAGCCTCATAAGCCCTGCGAGGCTAAGCAGGCGGAAGCGATCGAGGCCAATGAATCCTTCTGAAACACGCATGAGCGAAATTCAAAACCACTGGGCAGTCGCCACCATTCGCCGAGTGCTGTTTGTGGCCGCATTGTTGTCGCTTGGTTCATTCAGCGCTTACACCAGTTATCATGCCCGGCGCTACGGAGAGTTTCCTGATTATTTGTGGCTGAGTTGGTTTTTGCTGGGGGTCAATTCGCTTCAAACGATCCTGGCCTTGTGGCTGGTGGCGCGAACGCGTGTTTGGACTTCGTGGCAAGGGTGGCTGCGGGCAGGCGTCTATCTCTCGGCGTTTCTGTACGGCTGCATGCTGGAAGAGGCGATGACCAATGCGACCTCGTTTCGGGGGGATTACCATCTTCCCACGCTGCCGCTCAAAAGCAACGGTATGGCGGCATTCCTGGTTTTGATGCTGTTGATCGTGACCTGGCTACTCGTTCCGCTGGCCTGGGCTTGCTCCGTCAGGCTTTCCGTGGCCAGCGAACAGGCAACAAGTTCGCGTCGCTTCTCTATTTTCGGAGTAATGGCGTTCATTGCGGCCGCGGCGGTGAGCCTGGGCTTGTTTCAGTTCGTCACCTCACCTATTGGCTGGTCTCTCCTGGGAATCGATGACTATCTGGGGGTTAACCTGGGGAAGTATGTTTTCAGCCGCGCGCCGTTTCATATTCCCTCGGTGATCGCGGCCATGCTGCTCTTGTATGGCTTCTCCAAAGAGTGGCAGTGGGCGTTTCTGTGCCTGCCGGCCGCGATTGGCGTGATGGTCCTGGGCTCTCACTTCGTCGCGTATTCTTACTTGCAGATCACCGGCGCGCAGCCAGCTTACATGGAGGCCACCGGCGAATATTCCTGGTACTTTATCACCGGCCGCGAAATGATCATTTGGACCGCGTTTTGCGCGGCCAGGCTACTCGGCGTGCGGCCTTACTTCGGCCGGCGAAGGGAAGAAGCCGCCCAGCCGCAGGTGGAGGTCTCGCCGATCGATGCAAACTGATTCTGCTGGAAACAAAACGATTGAACCACGAATTTACTGGGCGTTGACTACGACCCGCCGTTTGCTGTTCGTCGCAGCGCTACTGTCGCTGGGGATCTTTGACAACTATCTGTTTTATCCCCTGGGCAGTAGCAGGTTCGCACTGCGGCTTAGTACCGTTGTCCCCTGGGGAATGGATGCGATGCACCTGGTGCTGGCGGCTTGGTTGGTGACTCGCTCGGGCGTGTGGACTTCGTGGCTAGGGTGGCTGCGGGCCGGCGTTTACATCTTGGCGTTTGGCTATGGTCGGATGCTTCTTTATGCCAGCGAGCACCAGTGGACGAACCCATCGGTCGGATTCCATCTCCCAGGCACTCACCTGGCAGACTACGAATGGCCGGCGATCGAACTTTGGATCGTGTTGATGATGGCCTGGATGCTAACGCCGGTGGCGATGGTTTGCTCGACCGAACTGGCCTCAAGCAAAGATCCGGTGAAAGGCTCTCGACGTTTCTCGATTCTCGCCATGATTGGATTTGTTACGACGGCTGCCATTGCGATGGGCTGGGTTCGATTCTTGACCTCCGATTTCGCCCCGCAGACTGGCTACAACGGTTTGGCGACATCGCAAGCGCTGATGAGATTGACACGGAACTACGCACCCTTTTATCTCGCCTCGTTGGTGGCGACGGTGTGGATTCTGCTGGGTTTATCGAAGCGCTGGCGCTGGTCGGTGCTCGTTCTGGTTAGCGCCATCTTGCTCAATGCACTGCTCGCGCGGCTGGTCGCGTATGTTATCGAACTTATCAGCGGCAAACCGCCTGGCAACATCGCGATCTCGTTGACGTTCGACAGTTGGCTCTTCATCAGCGGCCGGATGCTAACCGTTTGGGGAGCGTTTTGCGTGGCTCGGTTGCTGGGCGTAAAGCCTTACTTCGGCCGAAGCAAAGTAGCACGCGTCGAGGTAGAGCCGGAGGTTTCGCCGATTGATGCGGGTTAACTCTTCCGAGAGCAGTATGAACGAATTTCACAACCACCCAGGCCTCACTATCACTCGCCGTTTGCTGTTCGTCGCGGCGTTGTTGTTTGTGGGTCCGATTTCGGTTGCCTTCTTCCAATATCGGGTCCGAGCCCATCAAGGTGAGCTGACTCCCGATGTCGTTTTCTTTTGGGGCATGGATTCGCTGCCAGCGATTGTGGCTGTCTGGCTGGTGATGCGGTCGCATGTTTGGACTTCGTGGCAAGGGTGGGTGCGGGCCGCGATTTACCTGGTCGCTTTCAGCTACGGTCGAATCCTGTTCGATGCCACGCAAGAGAGGTGGATCGACCCGGAAAGTTATATCCATCTGCCGGGAACCAGGTTCGAAGACTTTGCCCGACCGGCCATCGACACGCTGATGGTTTTGATGATGGCCTGGCTGCTGACTCCAATCGCGATGATTTGCCTGGCTGAGCTTTCCACGCCCACCGAACCTGCCACGCGCTCCCGGCACTTCTCGATTTGGGGGCTGATCGGGTTTGTCACCCTCGCCGCCATCATCATGGGATGGGTTCAACTGCTGGCGTCCGACTTTGCACCTCAGACAAACTACAGCAATGCATCAACCGCCAAGGCGCTGCAAATCTGGCTGGGACAATACGCCCCGATGCACATTCCCCACTTGCTGGCGGCGATGTTGATCATGTTCGCCCTCACGAAGCGCTGGTGGTGGGCGCTGGCGGCACTGCCGGCCGCTATTTTGTTCGATGCGCTGTGTACTCAGCTGATTATCTATGTCGTCAAGCAATTCAATGGCAATGCACAATTCGGTATCCTCAGCAATGCCAACCTCAATCGCTGGCTATACATCACCGGGCGTTCGCTCACGTTATGGAGCGCCTTGTGCACGGCCAGCTTACTTGGCGTAAGGCCTTACTTCGGCCGGCGAAGGGAAGCACCCGTCGAACCCGAGCCGGAGGTTTCGCCGATCGATGCAGATTGAACCATCCGAACACAGAATGAACGAACTTCAAAACCACTGGTCGATTACCATTGCGCGGCGTGTGCTGTTCGTCGCGGCGCTGTTATGGCTCGGTTCGATCTCGAGGATTTTCTTTAACGCGCTGCTGGGTGAGGAAATCCTCCCTCCCCCAGCAGCGGCATTCTTCATTGGAAACGATGCGATGCGGATGGTCCTGGTCTTGTGGCTGGCAACTCGGTCGCATGTTTGGACTTCGTGGCAAGGTTGGCTGCGGGCAGGTTTTTACGTCGCGGCTTTCGTCTACGGTCGCCTGTTGTTTTACGACGCAACGAGGCTCGATGCAGGAATGAACTTCTTTCTGCCTGGGTTACAACCCGTCAAACTCATGAAGCTGCTGCTGGATACGTCGGAAGTCTTGATCATGACCTGGCTGCTGATCCCCATCGTGATGGCATGCTCCGCCGAGCTTTCCGCGCCCGACCAGCCAGCCAGGAATGCCAGACGTTTTTCGATTTCCGGGCTGATCGGCTTTGTCACAATCGCCGCGCTGATCCTGGGCTGCGCTCAATTCATGACGTCTGATTTCGCTCCTCAAAAGACATTTCAATATCGTACGACCATGGAAATGCTGCTGCGGCGATTCCAGGACACTTCTTATCAAATTCCAACATTGCTGGCAGCGATATGGGTTCTGTACAGCTTGTCAAAGCGATGGTGGTTAGCATTTGCCGTGCTTCCCGCCGCGATTGTGTTGGCGGTCTCTGGAACCTATTGGGTCAGCAATTCAATTGATTTGTTTACGGGTAAGTCAGCGCGACCCTTCGCCTATTCGGGCATCAATATGGATTTTTTCGTCTCAGGCCGCGTGCTGACGGTTTGGGCTGGGTTTTGCATCGCCAGGCTTCTTGGGGTCCAGCCATACTTTGGACGGCTCGTAGAAGCACCTGTCGAACCCGAGCCGGAGGTTTCGCCGATCGATGTCGATTAGGATGAACTGATTCCCAGGGCCTGGAAGCAAGATTGGGTCGGCCCTGGTAGGCCTTAGGAACATTCCTGCCTATCCATGTCCATCGGTGTAATCCGTGGTTCGTGAGACCACGCGTGGAACTTTATTACCATTGATTGGTGGCGTCTGTTATCATACCGGCTGCGATCTCCTCTCCTTCTCTGCCAGCGTGGATAGTCTGATACTTCTCGTATGAGCGAATTTCATACTCCTTGGGCTGTAACCACCTGCCGGCGTGTGCTGTTTTTCTTGGTGCTGCTGTTGAGCGCCCCCGTTGCGGCCGCGATCACACATCCTGGTAGCCCATTCAGCTTGACTTCGAGTTGGGAGATTGCCGTTTTTCTCGTGGAGATGTCTTCGATGTCCCTGGTGCTGGCCGTGTGGATGGCGGCTCGGGCGAACGTTTGGACGACGTGGCAAGGGTGGCTGCGGGCAGGCATTTATACTTCCGCCTGGGCCTATGGCAATCTTTTGGAAAAGGCCTACGTTCAGTTCTATAACAATCCCAAAATTGGTTTACATCTGCCTCAGTCAATGCTTTACAGATTAGGCGACGTGGCGGATCTCCTAGTGGTTCAGTTACTCGTTACGTGGGTGATGGTACCGTTCTTGCTGGCCTGTTGGGCCGAGCTTGCCACCACAAACGATTCGCCCACCACTTCGCGGCGGTTTTCGATTGCCGCAATACTCGGTTTCATTGCCGCGGTGGCCGTCTGCTTGGGAATGTTTCAATTCCTAACGTCCGATTACGGCGCGACTTTAATGGGCCTGCGTCTGGATGACAGGCCTGTCCTATTGCCGTCACTTAGCGGGTATAGGATTGTTTCTGTGTGGGAGACGTTTGTCAGTACCATACCGTCTGATATTTCCTACGCGCTCGCAGCGATCGTGATTCTCTTCGGCCTTTCCCGGCGCTGGGGCTGGGCATTCGTGGTGCTACCGGTCGCGATTGTCGTGCAGTACTTGCTATCGAAATACATCGGCGAGACCTATGCGTACATCACGGGAAACACGAGAAGCAACGTCCTCTGGGACATCCGCCAGGTGATTTTCGCGTCGGGCCCGCTGCTGACCGTTTGGATTGCCCTGGGCGCGGCCCGGCTGTTAGGAGTGAAGGCGCATTTCGGCCGAAGGCAAGAAGAAGCGATTGAAAACGAAAAACCGGTCTCACCGCTCGACGCGAAGATGGATTAACCACGAATGAACGCCGATCGCATGAACGAATTTCAAAATCACTGGTCGAAAACCATTGCTCGGCGCGTGCTGTTCGTCGTGGCGTTGTTGTCGATCGGCCCCATCTGTGGACAGATCAGTTACTACTTGTTCATGGATCGGAGGGATGCAATGCAGATGCTGATGCGTTTCCTCATTGGGATCAACGCGTTTTCGTTGCCGATGGCGGTGTGGCTGGTGGCCCGCTCGCGTGTTTGGACCTCGTGGCAAGGGTGGCTGCGGACCGGCCTTTATCTGATGGCCTATGTCTATGGCTGCATGCTCGCGCAGGAAGTCGTGCTGATGAACATGCGTTTGAATGGCAAATTCACGATGCCCACGTTATGGATCGATAGCTTGGGCCCGGCAGCGTCTGGTACTTTACTTATGTTGCTCCTGGCATGGCTGCTGACGCCGCTGGTGTTTGCTTTCTCCGCCCGGCTTTCGACGAACCGCGACGAAGCAACCAGTTCCTGGCGATTCTCGATTTCAGCGCTGCTGATCTTTATTGGAGTCGCGGCGGCGAGCTTGGGATTGTTTCAACTGCTAACGTCCAGGGCTGGCTTGCGCCTGATCGGCTATGACGGCTCGACCACGAAAGACTTCGTGACTTCGGTTCTCGAAGTCGTGCCGTTTCATCTGCCGGCAATCGTGGCAACCATGCTGATGCTGTATGTCTTTTCGAAGCGTTGGTGGTGGGCCATCGCGGTGCTTCCCGTCGCCATTGGAATCGAGTTCGGGTTATTGAAGTTGATCTCGATGGCCGTGCTGCAAGTCTCTAAGTTGCCTTCCTCCAACGAGGCAGGCATCGGCAAATTTGGCTGGTGCTTCATCACCGGCCGCGCGGTGACCCTGTGGAGCGCCCTGTGCACGGCGAGACTCCTCGGCGTGAGGCCTTATTTCGGGCGGCGGAAGGAAGAAGCGCGCGAACCGCAACCGGTGGTTTCGCCGATCGATGTCGATTGAAGTTGTCGAAAACGAAATGAACGAACATCGCTACCAATGGGGTCTGACCATTGCTCGCCGCATGCTGTTTGTGGTGGCGCTGTCCTGCATTGGTTCGATCGCGATGATAATCTTCCGCACTCTGAATCACCCGAATCAAGGGCCACCTAGGCCAGTCGCAGTTTTCGTGTGGGGTGCGGCTTCGATGTGGCCGATCGTGGCCATCTGGCTGGTGACTCGGTCAGGCGTATGGACATCGTGGCTAGGGTGGCTGCGGGCAGGTCTGTACATCGTGGCATTCCTCTATGGCATCGTGCTTTATGATTTCACGCAGCGCGTATTGATCGACTGGGTTGACGAACTTTATCTACCTGGATCCAAGCTGGAGGACTTTCCCTCAGCCATCAGTATGATGATACATACGCTGGCGATTATCTGCCTGCTGATTCCGCTGGCGATGGTGGGTTCCGCCGCACTTGTGACGACCGACCAGGTGGTGACTCGCCGCGGGCGTTTCTCGATCTCGGGGCTGATCGGATTTATCACGACCATCGCGCTGGTATTGGGATGCACGCAGTTTCTGACATCCGATTACTCTCCCTGGGATAAATTCAACCAACAGACACCGCAGCAGCTTCAGCTCTGGCTTGGCACCAGGCTTCTGTTCCACCTTCCGCCATTGCTGGCATCCATGCTGATCATGTATGGGCTGTCGAAACGCTGGTGGTGGGCCTTCGCGGCACTTCCCGCCGCAATTGCAATCGATGCCCTGGGAAGCCGAGTCGTGACGTATCTAGCCGAGCAAATCAACGGTGAACAAAGCGGCAATATCCTAAGCGATTCGCACATCAGCTGCTGGATGTACGTTTCAGGCCGCTCACTGACCATGTGGATCGCGCTGTGCATGGCAAGACTGCTCGGCGTGAAGCCTTATTTCGGGCGGCGAAAAGAAGAAGCCATTGAAGACGAACCGGAAGTTTCGTCGATCGATGCACCGTAGGTCAGCTTGCATTGTTGACCTGTCATGCCGGGAAGCGTAGCTTGAAGCCCAGGGGAGACTCCGATTACCCGACCCATTTTTGCTGCTTGAGGAGCTTTCGATGCGTCGTCACATTTTGCGTCTGTTGTTCGTGCTGCTGGGCTTTATTGTTGGTGCGGTTGCAATGGGGCCGCTTGGGGAAACGACCGAGGCCGATCAGCTTTTCGCCGCGGAGCCGGCGAGCGATTCGCCTGACCTGGCGGCGCTGGCGGCGGAAGTGAAGCGGCTCAAGGGAATGGTTCCCAGTCAGTCGCATTCGATGATGGACGTCGATTATCATTTCACCAACCTGTGGTTCGCAGGCCAATCGAATAACTGGCCGTTGGCCCAGTTTTACCTGAACGAAACCAAGTCGCATTTGCGGTGGGCCGTGCGGATCATTCCGGTTCGCAAAGACAAGAGCGGGGCGGAAATCAAGCTGGCAGACATCCTGGAAGCGGTCGAGAATTCGCCCCTCAAACAGTTGGACGAATCGATCAAAGCAGAAGACCAGGAGAAATTCGTCGCCGCCTACAAGTTCACGCTGACCAGCTGCTACGCGTGCCACAAAGCGGCCGACAAACCGTACCTTCGCCCGCAAATCCCGGTACGCCCGGCGACGAAGATCATCAATATCGACCCCAGTGCCACGTGGCCGCAGTAAGGATTGTTTCATGCATCAAAGAATCTCGTCGCTCCTGTTGGCATTCGCCGGGTGTTTCCTGGGTACCATTGCCTTCTCTTTCGTCGCAAACGCTGAGGAGTTCGATGGCGCTGATACATCGCAAGGTGCCGTCGTCTCCTATCAGGACAAGCAGTGGTTGGCGGAAATCGTCGGTCGTCGCCCTTCGCCCACCAAGGCCAGCCAGCTAACCAGCGACGTCGTCGTCTTCACTCCTATCCATAGCGGTGACAAGCATGTCGAATTTAATGTCCGCCGATTGAAATCGAAGATGCTGGTCTCAATTGAAGACGTCTGCAATTTAACCTTACCGCTTGGGAGCGTCGTCATCATCCAGAATGCACGCTCGATCAGCGTCGCCAACGGCCGTGTTGACTTCGGCGGGGACGAGGATGACGAGCGCGACTTGCTCATGGAGCAGCTTACGGAACTGTTGGAGACTGCAATTTCAGGTTAGCCCAGGTTGCTTGCAACCTTGTCTAACCACTTGGTGCGAAGACGGATCAACCACGGATTGCACGAGTGGACACGGATGGAAGAAGTGATTTGGAACGCCCGTTTCTCAGCCTCGAAGAGGCGGCATGAAATAGCCAGGGGCGCGAGCCCCTGGTACCGTGAGTACAAACATCGTCAGCCCCAACGGGGCGGCATTGTTCGCGCGAAGCGCATCACGTTCGCGCTATTCATTTCTATGTCGCCCCGTTGGGGCTCAAACTATATTGGGACCGACGACCAGGGGCTCGCGCCCCTGGCTATTCCATGCCAGCCCTTCGGGCTTAGGAATTCCCGTGAATCGCATTTCATTTCTAAACCGACTTCCCACGTTCAACATCAAGGTGCTGCTGATCGCCATCGCGCTGATCGCGGTGCTGTTTGCCGTGATTCGGGTGCCGGCCAAGCAAGCGATATTGAGATATCAGCTGAAGCAGTTGGGCGCTACCTTTGTGGCATGGGATGAAGATGGCAAGATATCCTGGCTAACCTTGAATACAACTCGGCACCTCCCTGAGATCGTACGCCGGTTTGATTGCTCGCATGTACGCGATCTTGATCTGCATTGTGGCGAGATCGATTCGTCGATTGCTTCGGCCAACCAGTTTTCCGATCTCGAATGGCTGCAACTGAACTCGACAAATCTGGACGATACGTTGGCTCGTCAAATCACTGGCGTCTCTGCCGAGGTTGTTTTTCTAGACAGCACCAAGTTGACCCGCGATGGCCTAGAGTCGCTTTTGCAGTCGAATCAAATGGATAAAATCACGGTCTATTCAACGGTTATCACCCAGGAAGATGCCGCTAGGCTTTCGAAGAAGTATGGCGTGAATGTCTATCGAGGGCCACCTTAGCCAAGTCGACGTTCCGAAATATAGAACGCCCTTGCAAGCCGTCCCAATCATGAATCGCTTTTCCTTTCTACTTCGCTTTCGCACGTTCAACATCAAGGTGTTGCTCGTGGCCGTTGCGCTGATTGCGGTGCTGCTGGGCGTGGTTCGCCACGCGTATTGGCAATCGTGGCAGGAGTATCAGCTCCGGCAGTTGGGCGTTGACTATGTTTCATGGGATGAAGATGGCAACATTGACTTTCTCGGCTTGGCCACAACCCGCCATCTGCCTGAGATCGCGCGGGGATTTGATTGCTCGCACGTACGCAATCTTTATCTAGCCGGGCTCGAACTTGATTCGTCGGTTACATCGGCCAATCAGTTTACCGGACTGATCTGCTTGCACGTGAATTCGACGAACCTGGATGATGCGCTGGCCCGTCACATCACCGGCGTCTCTGCCAAGGTGTTTCGCGTCACCGACACCAAGCTGACCCGCGACGGAGTGGAGTTTCTTCTGAAGTCAAATCAAATGGAATCAATCGCCGTCACAGATACGATTATGACCAAGCACGATGCTGAGGAACTTTCGCAGAAGTATGGTGTAATCATCTATCTCCGCCCGAAGACCAAGTAACGGCACGTGCCCGGCGCGGGCAATTATGGTAACGTGGAACGAACCGCCCCATCTCCAGCCACTCCATCGATGCGATCCTTTCCCCTCAACGTTACGCCAACAACGGAGTGGAGACCATGAACATCCGCGTCGGTTATCAGATCGAGTTCGATTCGCCCAAGCCGGCACCGATGGTGCTGATGCTTTACTTGCATCCCTCGCGCGAGTTGACGACCCTCAAGCCGGATCAATTGCAGGTCACGCCCCCTCTATTCGTTTCTGAATATTACGATTTGTACGGCAATCGTTGCGGGCGACTCATCGCGCCGCCGGGGCGGATTCTGTTTCGTAACGAGGCGATCGTTACTGACTGCGGCTTGCCCGACATCCAGGTTCCGCAAGCCGGCCAGGCTCAGGTGCAGGATATTCCGAATGAGATGGTTCTGTTTCTATTGGCCAGTCGCTACTGCGAGGTCGATAGCGAATTGAAGGACATCGCGTGGAGCCTGTTTTCTCACACGCAGCCAGGTTGGCCGCGTGTGCAGGCCATTTGTAACTATGTGCACCGCCACATTCGTTTCGACTACATGCAGGCCCGAGCCAATCGAACCGCGCTAGAGGTTTATCGCGAACGGGTCGGCGTCTGCCGCGATTACATGCACCTGGCAATCACCTTCTGCCGCTGCTGCAACATCCCGGCCCGCTACTGCACCGGCTACCTGGGCGACATCGGCGTGCCGCCAGCTGCCGATCCGATGGATTTCAGCGCGTGGTTCGAGGCCTACCTGGGCGGCCAGTGGTATACCTTCGATGCACGCAACAACATCCCCCGAATCGGCCGAGTCCTGATGGCCCGCGGCCGCGACGCCGCCGACGTCGCGCTGACAACCACCTTCGGCGAGAACACGCTGCGGACGTTCCAGGTCTGGACCGACGTGATCCCGGACGGGGACTGAAGAACGTGAGGCATGAACTGGCCTATCGCGCGCAAAAAGCGTGTGACAACTCAGGGTCAGTCTGCGACAATCCGATTGGTAACCTGGAACTTTCTGCCAACAACCGTAGCGCCGACATGAAAAAGAAGATTGGGATTGCAGCGGTCATCCTTATCGCGGTCGTCTTGATCGCGCACGCATATCGGCCGCCGGGACAAATCCAGTTTCTCACCAATGGCGTTCCGTGTGCGAACCTTAAAGGCTCGTATTATGGTCTCAATGGGCCTACGCTTAGCCTGCCCGCAACGACCGATCAGAACGGTGTCCTGAATATTAGCTCTGTTCCTCGGCGAACGAAAACGGCGCTCCTCACTCTCAACGACGCCAACGGAGCCCCGGTATGGTCCGGTATGATCAGCGTTCCCGAACGAGCAAGCTCGGTGAAGATCGACACCCAGAGCAAGAGATCCGAGTACGTTGAACACGGCCTGGATCTCAACTTCGGCTTATTTTCCATCAAGACCGAAAACCGTCGGATCTGTCAGCAACTTCCCTAGAAACGTGTGGCCGCGATATTGCCGCTTCCGTCCTAAGCGTTCTGAAAACGCTCGAAGAATCGGCGGATGTTGAACCCGAACTGATTGTCCGATTCGTGGCGTTGGCGTTGTTTCTCGAACGCATCGAGCTTCGCGAGGTTACTCATCCGCGCGTTTTCATCGTCAAGCGAAACGGGCCGACCGACCTGGGTCGAGACAACTTGCTGGATCGTTTGCGGATTGAGTTGCTGGCGCGGGACCTCGAAGCGCTTCAGGCCTGGCGCGGCAGTTGCTGGCATCGAAGTCAAGGGTGCCGGCGCGGTTGGCTGTGGCGTAGCGGGCGCGCTGGGTGGTGGGCCCCAATTTGGCTGCGTCGGCAGCGAGGGAACCGGGCTGTACTGCGGCGTTTGGTATTCGTCGTACGGGATGTAGATGGCGCCGGTGTAGAAGTCGACGCAAAACGCGACCACGCCTGGCACGAAGAACAGCAGCATCCCCAGCCCGTCGAGCGCGGCGACCTTCCAGTCCAACTGGTGCGTATGCGGCTGACCAACGCGGTCGCCATGCAGAATCGTTCCACATCCAGAAAGCCCACACGCAAGGGGCACCACACAAGTCGAGGCGGTCACATACGAAAGAAACTGACGTCGCTGCATTCTTATCTCCAGGGGAGGGATCGCTCGACCAGCCCACCAGGCATCCCTTCATCCGATTCACTGACTCTCGAAAGTCTATCGACATTGCGGATTGTGATCGTTAAGCCGATTTCGAAGACGAGATAATCCCAGCCAAGACGATCCGGTTCAATACTTATTGCGAACCAATGCCAGCACACCGCGATAGCACGAAAGATGTTGATGGGAATGACCACGGATGGCACGGATGGTCACGGATTGGAAGAGATATTCTTAGCCTCGAAGGGGCGACCGAAAATGGCCAGAGGTGGAAGCCCCTGGCTACATTGGGTCGGCCTTCCAGGCCTAAGAGCGGATCGCACCATCCTTCTTTGTTGGCTACCGCATTTGGTGCGATTCGCTGCGCTGCTCGGCCGGGTAGCACGGCTAATCGGATCGTTTCGTCAACGCTCTTAAGGTGTGCCACCCTGCCATCTTATACTTCTGCAAAATCGGTGCACTGTGCTTAAGCCTATGGTAGAAACGAAACGCCGCCCAAGAACAGAGGTTGAGTGCTGCCATGCGATTTCGTTCCTTCAACATCAAGATACTGCTAATTGCCATCGCGCTGATCGCTGGCCTGCTGGCGCTGGCTCGAGCCAGGTACCTGCCACTGTGGCAAGTACACCAGCTCAAGCAATGGGGCGCGAACACGATGTACTTTGATCACCATGGCAACCTAACCATCTTGGACATGGACACAACACGCCATCTGCCTGAGATCACGAATTGGATTGACTGCACCCATGTGACCAACCTTTGCCTAGGTCATGAGTTTGATAATTCGATTGCATTGATCAATAAGTTTCCCAGACTTCAGTATTTGCATCTGGATATGTCCTACTTCGACGACGCAACGGCAGTTCACATCAAAGGCTTAAGGCTCGAATATGTTGGATTGACCTCCACGGACGTAACCCGCAAGGGAGTAGAAACTCTTTTGAAATCGAATCAGATAGACAAAATCGATGCGATGTATACGGCCATCACCGAGCAAGACGCCAAGGAGCTTTCGAAGAAGTATTCCGTGAAAATTGAATACGGAATTATTCCTCCCGATCCGCCAAGTTGATCCCTCCGGGTTTCTGTTCGCGTACCCGGACCTTAGTGGGTAGCCGCGGACGAACCGTTCGTCCTTCAAGCGTAGGGTGTGAGTAGCGAGGCCAAAGCCGAGCGGATCGCACCATCTTTTCGTAATCACTACCGCTGCCTTCTGGTGTCAACGGGTTCGCCAGTGTCTTCTGATTGCGGCGACCGATTGGCAACACCAACCATGCTTCCGCACTGGCAGAGCGAGTGGCACCAGGCAAAATTGATGCTTTGAGTTTGACGGATACAGCGGGATTTACCAAGATCACCCTAGCGCTGTAGTACTAGTAGCTAAAGGGTCGAAGTCCATGATGCCGTTTTCGGAACAGCCAAATAATGATAGTGATTCTGAACCAGAAGCGAGGGAGGATATTAAGCAGGTCTTGAGCCTATATCGCGATGAAACGATCGACGAGTTTGAGCGATACGACCTATTGCGGAAGGCGTTTCTAATGGCACTAAATGTTCAAGACTGGGTTGCTGCCAAATGCTACGTTGCCGAAGGAATCATTCCGGCTATGGAGGCGAGAATGGATTCGCCATTGGTGAAAATCCTCGAGCGATACGCAAATGACAAACCGCAATTTGACGACTGTTTGAAGTGGCTCGTTGCCAGTGGGGCTAATCTGCAAAGCTGTGGAATAGTCGGTCATACCCCAGTAATATTTGCTATTACGTCGTCTCTCGAATATGCCTTAGAGGCGCTGCTAAAAGCTGGAGCAGACCCCAACGCTCCGGAACCTTTAGATGATCGCTTGGTGCCTTTAATGTACGCTGTTCGCGTTGGCGACATTAAGCTCGGGAAATTGTTGCTCCAATACGGCGCAGATCCTCTAACGAAAGATAAGCAAGGCCGAAATGCAATCGATCATGCCGAGAAGCATGGATGCCCTGAATTAGCCAGCATTTTCCGCACAATCTCAAACAACAATTAGCCACCGGGTAGCCGTGGAGGAATCGTTCGTCCTTCAAGCGTAGGGTGTGAGTAGCGAGGCCAAAGCCGCGCGAATCGCACCATCTTTTCGTAATCGCTACCGCATTTGGTGCGATTCGCTGCGCTGCTCTCACTCTACGAAAGACGCTCCGATGCCAGGTTAAATTCTCAGGCACACCGCCAGGTGGGGATTCAATTCGTCGGCGTTCGGCCTATAACAGAAGGGCTGTTTCCTCCAATCTTTCCCACCTTTCGGAATCGCTTTCATGTCTTCTCTCAACCGTCGCCAATTGTTGAAGTCTGGTCTTGCTTTGCCGGTGTTGTCTTCGTTGCCGATGTGGATGCCATCGGCCGGGCTCGCCGCCGAGGCCGATTCCGAGAAGAAGCCAGGTGCTCCGGCGCTGGCTGAAAAGGATAGCTTTACGATCGCCGTGCTGCCTGACACGCAGATGTATTGTCAGAGCGTGCCGGAAGGGTTCTATGCCCAGACCAAATGGCTAGTCGAAAACAAGGATGCCCGCAACATTGCCGCCGTGCTGCACCTGGGAGACATCACCAACCGCAACACGCCAGAGCAGTGGGACGTTGCCGTGAAAGCGATGACGCAGTTGGACGGGCACCTCCCTTACTTCATGGTGCCAGGCAATCACGATTACAGCACCGGCGGCTCGGCCAAGGATCGGACGACGCACCTGAACGATTACTTCCCGCTGGCCAAGTTCAAACAGCAGCCGACCTTCGGCGGAACGTACGACAAAGAAGCCGTCCGGATGGAGAACACTTATCACCTCTTCTCCTCAGGCGGAAGAGATTTTGTCGTCATCTGCTTGGAGTTCGGCCCCCGCGCCGATGTCGTCCGCTGGGCCAACGAGGTCGCCGAGAAGTATGCGGAGCGGGAAGCGATCCTCATCACGCACGCCTACGTTTACTATGACGAAACCGTCTACGACTGGAAGAAGTACGGCAAGAAGCAGAATTGGAACCCGCATTCGTACGGTGTCGCCAAGGCAACCGCCGACGACGTTTCCGACGGCCAGGAGTTGTGGGACAACCTGGTCAGCAAGCACGAGAACTTCATCCTGACGCTCAACGGTCACGTGCTCAACGACGGCCTGGGCCATGTCACCAGCGCCACCCCCGGCGGCCGCGACGTCCACCAGATGCTGGTCAACTTCCAGATGAAACCGAACGGCGGCGACGGCTGGCTACGGCTGATGGAATTCACGAGCGACAACAAAGTCCACATCGCCGACTACTCACCGACGCTGGACCTGACGAACACCTCGTCGCAGAACCAGTTTGTGATTGACTTGGCGAAGGTTGGTTAGGCGTCTGATCGCGGTTGTTGTTCCCACCGATGGGCGCGGAAAGGAAGATGAACCACGGATGGCACGGATAAGAAGGAAGATTCCTAAGGCCTGGAAGGCCGGCCCAATGTAGCCAGGGGTGGAAACCCCTGGTATGCGTTTCCCAACAAGATCAAAGCCCTGGAAGGGCGACCCATCTTGAGCGTCGAATGCCATTTTTTGGCTGATCACTTCCCTGCACCCGACAAGTACAAAGAGTCCTGACACCTTCTCTTCACTGCGGGGTATAGCCGTGGATATTATGAAATCTACTCTGAGTAAGTGGCAGCTTTCCTTGAAGGGCATTGTGGCATTTGTTTCTGTCGCCTGTGTCATTTTTGCGTTCGTCCGGCTTGTCACGGCAGGCGGCGAAGATGCAGCAATCGATACCATGAGAAATGCAGGATGGTTCGTTGAGACTTATTCCATCAATGAAGTAAGAGTCCCTGGTTTTGTTCGAGTTAGATGCCGCTATGCATCCCGCGTGTCCGTTACCAATTACGATCTCTCGTTGGGCAGGCCTACTAGAGTGGCTGTGGAGGGGACCCCTGCGCTGGACGGACTTAAACGCTGTTCTGGTATCAGGAGGCTCGATGTCGCGTACACCGATATCAGCGAAGAATCTTTCCTCGAGATGCGGTCACTCAGGGAAGTCAATTCGCTCGATTTGAGTGGCAGCCCTAGTACGACGAAAAGAGTCATGAAAGAGTTGGCCGGGTCAGAAAACCTGCAAGGCGTGACTCTAATGGACTCGCATCTGGCAGACGATGACTTACTTCCACTCTCTAAAAGTAATTCGCTGAGAATGCTAGTCGTCGAAGGAGATGTCTCTGGTGCCTTCTTGTCAGGATTTGAAGAGAGTGGCTTGTTGTCTCTTTGCCTCGTCAGCGACAAGTTGCAACCAGATCAGCTGGTGTCGTTGAACCGAACGAAGGTGGATCACCTTTTTCTCTCATGCAAACCGGCGGAGATTCCGATAGACGCGCTTCCTGAGACGATCCGCCGTGTTAGACTATTTTGGGATAAGCCATTAGATGACGAAGATCGTGGTTGGCTTAAAGCGGTGCATGAGAAGCACCAGCACATCTACGTCGATGTCTCAGCTACGGATCAAATCGCAGTCATTGCATGGTACCGGGCATAGGGTGAAGAACGGGGGATTATTAAGGGGACGGGGGCAATACTGTTCGGCACAAGATTTGCGCAGCATGATTGACTGGTAGTTGGACTGTCAATTTGTCATGGGGCGAGGGTTCGGATGGCCAGGCGGAAGTCGAACGAGTCGAAGACGAAGCTCAAGGCGGGCGATCTGCAGCGGTTGAAGTTCTTCAAGAAGATTCGGCCCATGCTGGCGTCGCTGCGGGGCATTGGAGCCCAACGCGATCGGGCTGGCAATCGAGATCTGCATATGGACGAGTACTGCGTGCTGGTCTTGATGTGGATGTTCAACCCCATTCTCACCTCGCTGCGTGGCCTGCAGCAGGCCAGCACGATCAAGCAGGTTCAGAAGAAGTTGGGCGTCGGTCGGGCTTCGCTGGGGTCGCTCAGCGAATCGGTTTCGATCTTCGATCCGGAACCGCTCAAGCAGATCGCGGCCACGCTTGCCGCGGAGGTTCCTGCCGCGGCACCTTCGAAGCTGGATGCGATTGAACATCAGCTGACCGCAGTCGATGGCAGCGTGAACTGACAGAAGCCGATCATCAGGCTGGCGTGCGTGTCGATCAGGAAGTCGTGCTGGGCAGCCCTTCGTCAAGCGGCAGAGCGGTGAGCACCGATCACCCGGTGCGTCATCTCGAGATCGAAGTGCCGCCGCATGTTCGCACGGGGCGAAGCGGCCAGAACAGCGACGGCCGCCTGCGACTGGTGACCAGCCTGATGGATATTCCGGCCGAGCTGATCGCCGAGGCGTATCGCCAGCGCTGGACGATCGAACTGTTCTTTCGCATGATCAAACAACTGCTCGGCTGTCGGCACCTGCTGAGCACCAAGCCTGAGGGTGTTGAAATCCAGATGTACCTGGCGATCATCGCGTGCTTGCTGATTCTGATTTACACCGGCCGTCAGCCGACCAAGCGAACTTACGAGATGGTCTGCTTCTATCTCTCCGGCTGGGCGAGCCTGGAGGAGTTGGAATCGCACGTGCAAGCGCTACCGCAAAAGACGCCCTAGGGAGCAGTGCGCGCACACCGCGTCAAAAGCGACCAACCTGGCAGTTCTCCGCAACGAAGCGAGAAGAAACTCTCCGCCAACCAATCGAAATGGCCCCTGCAACTGACTTCTGGTAAAACAGATCACTCCGGTCAACTCTTGTGCCGAACAGTATTGCCTCCGTCTCCTTTTCTTATCCTGAGGGATTTGGAGAGATTTGGCCGACGCTAAAGCTAGATTCAGAGGTTCCACGATGACTACAGTTTTATTTAAACCAGGCACAAGTGAAGAATTTGGGGAATTCAAACTATCTGTTGCATCTTGCGTAGGCTATTTAGAAACGCAAGTTAAGGCATATGGACTCACCGCTGATTCTCAACTCGGAGATTGGTTCAAAGACGCAAAACAGGGAGCGTTGATACCGGAATTGTTTTGTGAACGAGCTCGATACATGGTTGCAGACCTAATGGAAAACGGAGCGGCCGTTAATGTTTACTGCAGGCAATGCGGCAATGAGGTTTCTAGCGAGTTTCTGCTTAAGCAGTCTTGGGATGAATCGCATGTTGAACATGGAATTCGTGTCGGCACAGCAGGCTATCAAATCACTTGCAATAAAGAACACACCCTACTGGTTGTCTGCGAACGTGTCTATTGATGACCATTGGCCGTTCGGGGCGTTGCAGTTTAGCGGAACAAGCATCCTTCAAATCTAAACTACCAGGGCTACGTCGCCACCTACGGCATCGTCACCCAGACCTCGGATCAGAAGCGAGTCTCCAAAGACGACGGCGCCACGGAAGTTCTCTACCGCTGGGACGCCGACAACATCGCCCAGGAAACGGACGACCTGGGTACGGTCACGGCCGACTACACGCTACAGCCCGAAGCTCAGGGCGACATGGTTAGTCAGTACCGGGAGATGGAATCGAGCTTCTACCACTACGACGGCCGCACCAACACGGCCCGCCTGACCGACTCGGCGGAAGTAGGGACAAGAAAAGGGGACGGGGGGCTCTATAGAAAACTACAGAAATAGTTTGACCCGCTAGCGTACTTTTAAACGTAGCAGCTCTCAATGAGCGTTACGAGTAACTCTCCGTTAGATGTTTTGGTCACGGCCTGGGCGGTTGCTAAGCAGGCGTTGCCGGCGCATCGGCATTTGAATAGCCCAAAGAAGTTCACGCAGCACCAACTCTTCGCCTGCCTGGTGTTGAAGAACTGTTTGCGGCTTGATTATCGTGGCGTGGTCGAGCAGCTTCTCGACTGTCCGTCGCTGTGTGAAGCGATCGAGCTCAATTACATTCCGCACTACACGACGCTGCAGAAAGCGGCTCAGCGATTACTCGCGTGCGATGCGGTTCAGTCGCTATTGGACAAGACGGTTGCGATGCAGATGGGGCGTCGCAAATGCGTGCCCGCCGCGGCGGTTGAAACCGTGATGAGCATGCTAAAACGCAGGCAAGGCAACTTCTGCCGAGGAAGAACGGAAGTCAGCCGAAACAAAGAACTGTACCTGATGCTGCTGACGCACAATGTTATGATTCTCTGGTGGGCTTAAGTTTTCTACAGAGCCAGACGGGGGTCTTTTCTGAGTCAGAAGAAGCAGAAGGCCCAGGCTATTTGCGAACCTGCCGAGGCGTAGCCGATCGGAGTCGGCAAAAAAGTGCGGCCGGAATCTTCCGAGAAGCTTACAATCTACGTTGTGTTGAGAAGCCCCGGCTACTTTCAGGCCGCAAACAGGGGACTCCATTCGCCTTCAGCTCCCCAGGTTGCAAGCAACCTGGGCTAACCATTTAAACGTAAGGCGTCATGAAATATCGATTTAGTGATTATCAGTTTGATGGCGAATTAGATAACGTTCGGTTACTGGTAGAGGCGTCACTTGGAATAATCCTTTCCGAACGGGACAGCTCGTACTGGTACGGGACATACTTTGCTTTCAAAGACAACGTGTCAGATTTTCGCTTGAAGTTGTATCGAAATGTAGATCCATCCGGAGATTGGATTGTCAAGGAGTTTGAGGGAGCAAAGATCGTGTGCAGCCTAAGTGGCCCAGTTAAAGTCGTAGAGTCCTTTGACGCTAAGATGCAAGCAAGCAATGCACAATTGCTGAAGCCTTGTGACCTTGAGATTGACGACGAGTAAGAAAAGGGGACAGAAGAAGTGATCCCCGTCCTCCTTTCTAATCCATTTTCGCAATAGGTGATCTGTCGTGTTTCGTTCGTGTTTATCTTTCATGTTCGGCATGCTCTTGATTGCCCCGGCTGCAGCGCAGGACGTGTCTAGGTTATCGGAGGTGAACACTCCGCCGGCAGGCCTGGCGGGGCAGGTTCAGGCTGGCGGTTCTGACGTGCGTTCTCTGGCGGACTGGGAAAAGAAGCGGCGCGAGTTACGAAAAGAATGGCAAGAGTTTTTGGGGGCTTACGAGTTCTCAGGCCTTCCGCTGCAGCTGCAAGTCCTCAAGACAGAAGAGCTGGAGGATTGTACGCGAACGTTGATCAGCTATCAGGCCGAGCCTGGACGAATCGTGCGCGCTTATCTGCTGGTGCCGCATGGTATTGGTCAGGGCGAGAAGCGGCCTGCGATCGTGGCCTTTCATGGAACGAATCCCAGGACGTTCGACAAGTTGGTGGGCCTGATCGAAAAACCGGAACGCCACATGGGACTACGATTGGCCAAGCAAGGATTTGTGGTGATCTGCCCCGAGAATTTCCTGTGGGAAAAGGACTCTTACAAGGCATCGACAGAAGCAGCGCTGAAGCCTCATCCTGGCAGCAAGGGAATGGCGGTGATGTTAGCCGACGGTATGCGTGCTGTCGATGTGCTGTTGGCGCGAGACGATGTCGACGCTCAGCGAATTGGGGCCTATGGACACTCTCTCGGAGCGAAGGAAACGCTGTACCTGGCTGCCATGGATGATCGCATTTGTGCGGCCGTCGCGAGTGAAGGTGGTATCGAAGTTGGTTTTAGCAATTGGGATGCCATCTGGTATTTGGGAAAAGCAGCCAACCAGGAAGGGTTCGAGAAAGCCCATCACGACTTACTGCGCCTGATTGCCGGTCACCCGTTTCTCGTGCTGGCAGGAGAGTCCGGGAAAGGTTCTGCGGACGGCGAGCGCAGTTGGCCAGCGATCTACGCAGGCCACCAAGTGTGGCAGGCATACTACGGGAAGCCTGTGCGAATGGGCTTGCTCAATCATGGACAAGGCCACTCCCTTCCCTGGGAAGCAGGGGAAAAGGTTATTGCGTGGCTGAAGGCTTATGTTGCCAATCGAAATATGCCCGAGTAGGACGAGGCTTCTTGTGGCGGGAGACGACAGGGGGACGGGGGCTTTTCTGGGCCAGGAGAAGAAACAATGCTCCGGCTCCTTTTTTGTTCCCACCTCGGTTCACTTCGGTTAAATTGAAATTCGTTTCCAACCTTGACACCGTTTGCCCGTCGACCTGGTGGGCTCGAATTTTAGTTGGCACCGCGCTCATGGATGCATTCCGATTTTCGCCTGAACTGTTTCAGGTACGCACCGATGTGATGGCTGCGTTGAACGACGCTGGCTATCAGTGGCTCAGCCATTTTTCCTCCGTTGATTGTCTGCACGATCTTTACGGTGTCGAAGTGTGCGGCATCCACGAGGAGGAGGACGCCGTTTCTATTCGGCAGCTTCTGCAAGAGATGTTCCCGGACTGGATTTCAGGTTGTCTCTGCCACAAAGATTACGGTCGCGAGCCAGGCTGGAAGGCAAGCATTTACCGAGACCGGCCGCGCGAGCGTGAGAGCTGGGAGACAGCTTAAGAGAATCAGTAAAAGGGACGGCGATCTGATTCGAACCATTCAGGTAGGGTGTGAGAAGCGAGGCCTTCGCCGAGCGGATCGCACCATCTTTTCGTGATGGTGACCGCATTTGATGCGATGCGCTTCGCTGCTCGCACCCTACGAGAGATCGGGTGGAAATCGCCATCAAGCCCTGTACCAGGGGCTGACGCCCCTGACTACCTTGGGTCGGCCTTCCAGGCCTTTCAGGAGACCCAGTTTTCTTTCTAGCGAGCTTAATACTCGCCGATCACTTCACCGCCGGCTTTGGTGCAGAGGGCGCGCCAGATGGTTAGGTTGATCGTCTCGGGAATGGTTTGCACCGAGCCGTCCATGAAGACCGCTTGAACGATGCCGGGGTGGTAACTGCGCGACGTGACGGCGGCATAGGTGGGGCTGGTCCCTTCGCCTTCTTCGGCCGAGGTGAAGTCGACGTCGTAGGTTTTGCCGCCAGAGACATATGGCACAACTGTGTTCGGGGTGAACGTCGAAGTGAAGCCGGTTTGATGCACGCGGCCTTCGACCCATTCGGTATGCGAATTGGTCGCATCAAAGTCGCCACCGTAGCCGGCAATATCGCTGGTCGAAGTTGGCAGGGCTGACGTGGCCGAGCCTTCTTTCAAGTTCGGCTGAAACGCTTTCACTTCGGCCATGCCGACGGTGTTGCTCATGCCGTCGGTGAAGTTGTTGAAGTCATTCTTACGGTTGGGAAAGAAAGCCCCGTTGCAGCGCTTGCTGCCGGACGGGTCGTAGGCCATCCAGCTACCTTGATTGCACGCATAGTTGATTGGGTACTGTTCGATGCCATCTTCCAGGCTCGGCCGATCGTTCACTTCGCTGGGGCACATGTAGGTGGGGACGCGGGTCTTGGGTACCTGGGGCTGACCACCGTAGGGGAGGGCGAAGTTGATCAGCTCCTGCAGGTTGCCTTGCTCAATGAAAGGCAAAATGCGGGCCTGAGCACCCCACTGCCCGAATGCGCCTGGGCCAATGCAGATGGTCGGGGGAAGCGAACGATTGGTGTCGGCATAGTTGTGCAGCGCGAGGCCGATCTGCTTCAGGTTGTTCTGGCAACTCATCCGCCGAGCCGCCTCGCGAGCCTGTTGCACGGCCGGCAACAGCAGGGCAATCAAAACACCAATGATGGCAATCACCACCAGCAATTCCACGAGAGTAAAACCGCGCGTCTTTCTCATTACGTTCCCTTTGGTCTCAAATCGGTGGGGTTTTGTAGATATCGAGACTAAGTATCAATACCAGAACAATCGCGTCAATCCCCCTACACGGATTATTTTCCAAATTCCATGGCCAGCGCGCCATGAGAGTGCCGGGGCAGAAAAGCCTGTAAGTATCGGGAAATAGCGAAGAATAGCCCTACGGGCAGCCCAGGTTGCTGGCAACCTGGGGGGCCGAAGGTGAATCGAGGCTGCCGGTGAAGCGGCCTCTGATATTGGCGTCTCAAGAAGAGTTCAGCTTTGAACTTCTCTGGAGGCACCACGCGTGCCTTGCGATGACTCCGTTCGGCTGCGCCTCCCCAGGTTGCAAGCAACCTGGGCTAACCTCTAGGCACCAGGGTTAAGGTGGCTTAGCGCTCGCAGTGCCGCGTCAGGCAGCGCCATTGGTGGGAAGCTCAACGGAGAGAGTCAATCCGCAGCGGCCCGCGTCCAAAACGTAAACGCAAAACTTGCCCGGAGTTTGGGAAACTGTTTTAATACCTCTAAAAACGAGGACCTATCCCCCTATCATGACTTTTTCATCCAGCTCATTTCAGCGCCGGCTGATCGCCTCGGGTGTTGTTGACGCGCAGGTATGGCACGATTTCTGTGAACGTGTCACGGTCAGCGAATCGACTCCCGACGAGAATCAATTGGCTCAACGGGCACTCGAGGAAGGGTTACTGACGAAGTGGCAACTCCAGCAAATCATGGATGGCCACGAGAAGACGCTGGTTTTAGGGAACTATGTCGTACTCGATAAGCTTGGCCAAGGGGGCATGGGAATGGTGCTGAAGGCCGAGCACCGCCGAATGAAGCGAAATGTCGCGATCAAGGTCCTCTCTCCTTCGCTCACTCAAACGCCCGAGTTGGTCCAACGATTCGAGCGAGAGGTGGAGGCCGCCGCGCGGCTAACCCATCCCAATATCGTCCATGCTCTTGATGCCGACGAGGTCAATCAAACCCACTTCCTGGTCATGGAATACGTACCAGGCAGCGACCTGACCTCGCTGGTCAAACAAAGCGGCCCCCTTGCGATCGACCGCGCCTTGGAATGTATCCTGCAGGCGGCACAGGGGCTGGAATACGCGCACCAACAGGGTGTCGTGCATCGCGACATCAAGCCGAGCAATCTTCTGCTCGATCACGAGGGACATGTGAAGATCCTCGACATGGGTCTGGCACTTCTAACCGGTGAAGACGCTACGGAACTCACGACAACGGGGGCAGTCATGGGAACGATCGACTACATGGCCCCTGAGCAGGCCGAGGATACGCACACGGCCGGTGCACCGGCCGATATTTACAGCCTTGGCTGCACGTTGAATTACTTGCTCCTTGGTCGACCGGTTTACGAAGGGGCAACCATAACCAATCGGCTGGTCGCCCACCGGGTAAAGCCCATTCCATCTTTACGCCAGCAACGCCACGATGTTTCGCCCGAGGTGGATGCACTGTTCGCGCGGATGATCGCCAAAAAGCCGGAGGATCGCTTCGCGTCGATGACCGAAGTGATTGCCGAAATCGAACGAATCTTGCCGAATGCAGCATCGACGCATAACACGACCGAAGTCAACGTTTCCGATAGCATCACACAACTCGACCGGCACTCCGAAGCGACCCATGTTGACGGCGAGGCGCCTACGGTGACGGGCATTCCGGCCCTCGATCAAACGCCCGACACGGAAACTGAATCGCTGCCGGCGGATACGCTTACCAGCGAAGTGCCGTCGCTCATGCCGCAAAGTCGAGAGGCGCAATCCCCGCCCCGCAGGCCTGGCAGACGAGGCTGGATGCTGGCTGGTTTCGGCGGATTCGTGATTCTTGCCGGCATCATAATCACGATCGTCGACAAGGATGGCAAAGAAATACGCGTTGAAGTGCCGGACGACACGAAAGAGATTCGCGTCGAACAGCAAGGCAAACCGCTCGCCACCGTCACCCCCAAGACCATTTCGCCGAAGCCTCCTGAGATGCCTGCCAAATCGGTTGACGCGTCCTTCTTCAGTGGAAAGGACCTGACTGGCTGGGTTGGCAAACCGGGGCACTGGCGCGTCGAGAACGGAATGATCATTGGCGGATTCCCGGAGGGCGAAACTCCGGTAATGACCACGCTGTTCAGCGAGCGTTCCTATCGAGATTTCGAGATCTCTTTCGAGGCTCGCCTGAAAGATGGTGTCGGTGACGGCGGATTTATCTGTCGGGGAACCTGCTTCGGACCGATTAACTTGCGCGGTACCGAGAGCAATTGTTCAAGCGGAAAATGGGGTACCGTCTTCAGCGACGGGCTGGTCATGGAAGCGTCAGCGGCATCTCAACAGGGAGTCAATCCGGAAGGATTCAACGAGTGCACTATCCGCTGTGTCGGTGATCATTTAACGACTTCCATCAACGGGGTCATCGCGGTTGACAGCAAGTTGTTGATGCCTTCAGAAGGACAAGTGGGCTGGCAACTTTACCCTTCCGATCGAACGGGAATTGCCCGCGAGTTTACGATACGCAACATTCGTTTTACTCCGCTTGGTGAACAGCCTGCTCCGCCAGACTATGCCGCGAATCGACAGATTGCGGAGAATCTGAGGCCGCGTGCCTATTCGATCGAGATTCGCCATCCCGATGGTGAAAAGCAGTGGATATCGCCCAGCCAATCAATTCCGACGAGCGATTTCCAAGTGTTCGGCCTTCATTTCGGAGGCCAGGGAAAGGATGATGATTTCAAAGAAGAACTACTGTTGAGCATCTGTCAGCTTGGGGCGCTTCAGGTTTTGCGAATTCCTGATGGTAATCCGCAGTTCGACGCGGCCGATCTAAAGCGAATCGCGGAGTCCCCGGCACGGAAGTCGCTCGAAGAACTAACGATCCAAGCCCCTCTTAATCAAGAGACATTACAACAGCTGCGGCGATTTCCTCGGCTTGAATCGGTAACGTTCGACGCTACTGGCTGCGAAGATGAAGTATTAGCCGCCGCTGCCCAATTGCCCTTCAGAGGCTGCCTGGGATTCTGCCGCCTCGACGAAACCAGCAAAGTCGGCGACTTGACCTTGAAAGCGATCGCTCGGGCCAAGACGAAAATGTTGAATCTCTCGCGGTCGAAATTCATCGACCCCAAATTTGCCGCGGCGGTGGGTGCCAATCCGTATGTCACGACTTATTTCCATTACGGCAGTTCCATTGATGACGCGACCCTGCGCCCGATGCTTGCCAATCGCCATTTGCAAAGCATTGCCCTGATCAAGACGAAGGTAACCGACGACGTAATCGATGCGCTGTCTGAACTTAACGAGCTCTATTTAGTTAACCTGACGGGAACGAAAGTAACCAAAGCCGGCGTTGCCCGTTTGTCCGAGCGGCTCCCCTATTGCCACATCATCTGGGACGGCGGAACCATCGCCCCCCGGCAACCCGATGGGACGCATCGTCCCGCCGCCGAAATCTTAAATCAGTTCTGTCACATAGTCCCCTGGATGTCCGATAAACAAGGCAACGGGCTTGGTTACATATCAATGCGGGGGCCGTTGCCAACATCTCCATTTGAAGTTCGAGATCTTCAATTTGTTTTGGCAGCTCGGAAGTCCGAGGACCGGGTCAAAATTCTTTCGGCCCTGGCAACACTGAAAGGGTTGCAAGCCATCCAGGATAGCAACGGGGTCTTGGCCCTTTCGCCGGAAGAAATCCGCCGCCTGGCCCAGTCGCCAACAGGCGAGACCCTGGAACGGCTAGCCGGTGTCGCATTCACCGCCGACCACCTCGAAGCGTTACAGGCCTTTCCGCGTCTGAAAGGTGTGGGGCTCTTGTCGCAGAAATCGCCACCCTCGAAAGAAGAATTGGCCCTGCTGAAAGAGCTTCCAAACGTGAATTTCCTGGAGCTGAATGGCTTGGGTGTTGAAGGGAAAATCAGCGACGAAACATTCCAAGTCGTAACGTCGCTGCCGCTCGAGGAATTGGAACTGACAAATATCGCTCTGAATCTCGATCAGATGCAAGCTATCTCCGCGATGCCGCGGCTGCGCCGGTTGGAACTCGATCGAATCCGTCTGACCGACGATGCCATGAATCCACTGGCCAACTCACCCTCGTTGTTGGTGGTATCGATCCTTCAGACGCCTGTCACCAACGCAAGCCTGCGACAACTAGCCAAAATCGATCCGCTGTGGGAACTGATTCTGCAAGAAACCACCGTCACGCCCGCCGGATTAGAGGAGTTCCAAAAAGCAAGGCCCGACGTGAGATTGGTCAATGGCAACTTGGAGGTTAACGGCGGATGACGGGGCATCGTCCAAATCTTTTGACGCGTGGCAGTGTCGGTGCACTTACTAAGGAACGATGCTACTCCATATAGGTTCGACATCTTGGAGCATGAACCAGCGTTCCGTCCCGGCCGTTCCGCCGATGGCGTCTGTGGCTAGACTTGAAAACACCATACCACTAGCCCGGCGATTATCGCGACTATTGTCGTTGCGACAAACATGGTTCTCAACGTGAACTTGTGGACGTCTTGTTTGACCAGCCACCAAAATGCGGTTGCCGAAAGGAGAATGAATGGCGACAAAATGCCAGTTGCCGTGACGGATGTCATAAAAAGTCCCTGTGTGGTCGGTCGTGGGGAACCGAAAACAAACAGCAACGTGCCAATAGTGCAGCCAAGAAAGACGCCCCATCCCAAGGCAGCCCTGTGAATGGTGTAAAAATTGAGTGCGTTACGATTGCACAGCTGAAAGGCAATCGGCATTCCAATCAGCCCCGCGACAAGATACAAGGCGACCATTCCCACAGTCAGAGAAAGAATCGGCACTAAGACGATCCCGATGGGAGTTCCATTCGAGTCAGCAAGTGGTTGCAACCAGGTAAGTCCACTGACAAAACCGCAATCGCGAAGAGAACAGACGCCACGAAAGGTGCGATCAGGTAGGCAATAAACTCTTGTCCGAAACATGCCCATACCAGGCCGTGGGCATGGCACCCTGGCTCCGTGTGCAACGGTTTGTTAGCTGGCATTTTTGGCCTTGGCCGGAAACGCAGGTATTTGAACTCGAAGCCCCGGCAGGTACACATTCATTGGTTCATCTTCCGGAGCCGCGTTGCCAGACAACACGCTTTCAATATGTTCCTTCAATTCTGTTCTGGCCGAACGAAACGCGTCCATGATCAAGTAAGGGTCGGAACAATCAATGAGTATCGTGCGACCTTGAGCAACGTCAAAAGGAATCCGGTCGCCCTTTCTGATGATCTGGATCATTGGTAGTTTGAATGCATGACGGAGCCCCATTTCGTAGAACGCGTTCGGGTTATTGAACGACAGATCTGCGATGCAGAGACGAGAATACGCAAGATGTTCTACAACCTGCTTGGTTATTATGCCCGGCTTTGAAATCTTGTCCGCGCGAACCACACGAAGACCAGAGTTTTCCATCACAGGGTCGATTAAGTGCTTCAGAACGGCATTTGCGTGCTTTCGCTCGTCGGACCCGTCGGCCCCAATCGGCGTGATGACAAAACAAGTTTCATCTGAGGCGGCTACCGAAACTGCCGCAGCACCGTTTTCAGATGCTTCTGACTGCTCCGCATCGACGGCCGGTGTAGGCGTCGGTGGCGGACCGGAAAGTGAAAACTGAAGTATCTTTGTGCCATCAATGCCAGGTACAAGAATGCCGACGTATTCACCATTGGCAACGATCAAGTCTCGTGCTTCCTTGGCGCGAGCCTGTGGAATCCCGAAGCGGTTTTCGAGGACATTCAGGAAGATGTCCCCTTCAGGCAGCGGTGAACCGTTGTAATCGGAGTAGAACTTGGAAAGTATCCGTGGCGTCAGAATTGCTTTGAGCTTCCCTTCCTGATCTTCGCCAGCGTATTCGGGTGCGATTATCTTGCGCCCAACTTCAGCAAGCGAATACTGCTGGTCATCCTGTTTGACAAGACCATAACCAACGGCTGACCACAGTGGATACTTCTGTTGGGGATCTTTGGCATTGACCTTCAGGCCAGTAGCTATCTCTTCCCAAGATGCCGATTTGCCCGCGTAGGATCGTCGAAGAACTTCCGCTACGGGAATTGCGTCTGCTAGCGGGCGCCGCGGCAAGTCTTCGGAAGCAATACGAGGTGCCCGTAGCTTCGCCGGTTTCGGTGACGACTTTTTTGATGCACGTTTTGCCATGATGACGCTTATGTGTGTTTGTCAGCTAACTTGTTATTACACGGAAACAATTCTCGGAATCCTGCCGGGTGGCACACGAAACCTTCATTTTAGGGGTGCCAGTAGCGTCTTTCCAGTGTCTTTTGGCACACTATCAGATGATGTCATAATAGGCTGATACGCGGGAGACGATTGGGAAAAATGCTTCCTGATTGCTAACGCCTTTTCACTGCCACTCCCAACCGTGACATTATGTCACCCAGGACTCGATGCTCTTCGGTAACCCTGAACTGTTCGCTGTCGCTCGTTCCGCCAAACTCGGCGAATCCAGTCTCCATGCTGGGCTCGCCGAATTACGTGATTGGGTTTTCTCCGAATTCGATGTCCGTGTTGTCCACATCGTTTACGATCACATCGATATTGGTCCCGCAAAGGGCCGTCCACGTCTCAATCTGATTCTCGAAACCGACGTCGATTTCAATTCGTTGAAGACTGACGCGATCACGATTCATCCTGATATTCGTGACAAAGTCGTGAGACGTTTCCAGCAAATCGCGAAACGCCATCCCGACCTTGAATCCGACAACGTACACCTAGTCTTCGACAACTTCTCAGACGAGTGCCTTGGCAGGGCGTGTTCCGCATTTCTTAGACATGATGCCAAACGGATCACAAATGACTTCAAGCACACGATCTGGCAAATTGACGGCTTCTCTCGTGTCCTCGCCGTATTCCTGTACACCGATAATGAAATCAAGAAATGCACCGCAGACGGCACATGCAAACAGATATGCCAACAGTGCTTCAATGCGGTAAAAATGTACGACGAATTCGACTACCTTACAGCCGACTCCTTTCAGTTGCGGTTTGACAGCAAAGAGAATCTGGACGTCAACTACAAGGGCAACCTGTTCTACTACTGGCGGTAGTCTAACGGCCGGGCGGCACTGCCGGTGCTCTTACCGAGGAACGATTCTACTCCACAGGCTCGACATCTTGGAGAACAGACCAAATATCCGCCGCGCTGAAAACAGCCATGGAGAGCGTCCACAGATAGTGCCCCACATAGTATTCTTCAATGCCCTGGTAGCTGGTTCCCAAAATTCAGCACAAGGAGAACAGCAGGCAAAGGAGAATCACGGTGCGGAGGCTAATCAGATCGCGTTTTCCTCATATCGCCAGGACCAATGAAGTAAGCACGCCGGTATTTGCACGCAACGCAAAGCGGCAGATCCAAATCAGTGCGTTTCCCGAATTGCTGGGGCCGGTCCACATGAAGGCGACAAGCGTTGACACAACAATGCAGCCGAAACCTGACAGGACCTGGCCATGCTTGACTGCCGGCAAAGCCATGCACGAGATCAACAGCAGCACACCGACAGTTTTGACTAGAAACAAGCCTGGCGAGTTTATTTTCGGGATCAGGACAACTTGCTTATCCAACTCGTTCAACCTCTTGAGACGTACCACCGGCCTCTCGCCGTTCCCTGGAGCCTCTACCAAAGCCAATTAGAAACAACCACGATCGCTCACTTCTTCGAGTCATCAGCCTGGTTCAATGCGTTGGCGAATGCCACGCCGATCTGGGCCAGGGTCTTGCCGCAGCCGAAGTAGTGGTAGCCTGCGTTGGAGGCGGCGCGGACCCAGAAGGCTTCGTCATCCGGGGAGATCAACTCCTGCTTGAGCTTCTCGACATACGCTTTCTGCTCGGCCTCAGTCATCGAACCGTCGGCGTTGACCGTATTGCGATCCTTGTTTTTCAGCCTGGTGGGCAAGTAGCGGATCATGTTGCGGTTCTCTTCGATCTCGGCGAGCCGGGTGTTCCAGTACGGTGCGGTTTCGACGGCCACGACATTCTTCATGCTCTTCGCCGGAGCCGCCATCGCCTGGCGGAAAAGAACCATCTCTTTGTTCTTTCCGCCCGGCTCGATCGGTCCATGAACCCCAATGACACCGATCACGAAGGGTAAATCAGGGGCATTGAGGTCCTGGCGAACGTCCTTGATAAACGTCTCCAACAACTTGCCGTACTGGTCGTATCGATGCTCGCCCAACTCGTATGGATAGGTGTGCGAGTCGACGTAGTCGTTGAACCCCTGAAACCAGACGAAGCCGGCGAGCTCGTAGCCAGCTGCTTTGTTGTAACCCGGCACCACCTTGCCTGGGTCGGCAAGCACCGTTTGGACCTCCTCCATCATCAGGCGGTAATAGAAGCCGGTCGCTTTTTGCTTGTCGGCCTTCCATTGCTCGAAGTCTTTGGGGATGCCGTGGCCTTCCTGCTTCGGATACATCTTGAGCTGCCAATCGCTCAGCTCGTAAGGGCCGGCGCTCGGTGGACGGAAGTCGGTATGCAGCGACTTGCCGCCCCAGGCCGTTTTGATGATCAGGATCGGGCCATCGTACGCCTCTTGCATCGTCAGGCCGAAGGTGTATTCCGGTCCGATCTTCGTCCCCAGTTCGCCCGGAGTGGTTCGTCCGCCGAATCCCACCTTGAGCTTACCGCTGACATGGCCGAATTTGTCGTAGAAGCTGGCGCTGTCGTAAACCCAGACGCGATCGGCGGTGACCGGTTTGCCCTGGTCATCGGTCATCATGTCCAGCAGCGGCTTGGTCTGCGGGTCGTCCCCGATGTAGTCAAAGGTCCTGGCTTCCGCGTGGCCTTCCATGTTGGACTGGCCGGCCAGAATATAAACCTTGAGCGGCTTCGCATCGGCCGCGTACACACTTTGGGCGACGAGGGCAAGCAGCAAGGCAGCACAGGGCAGGGCGGTTTTCCATCGGAAGGCGACTAGCATGGAATGTCTCTGAATAGGATTAGAAATCATCAATCGTTGCTATCTGATTTTACTTCGGCGTGTCGAGAAGTTACACGACGATGTCGGAATAATCGAAGCGGCGGGGCGACACCGATTGGCTTTCCTTCTTGTTCAACCTCTTAAGGTGTGGCACTGGCGCCCTCAGCCGTGCCACTTAGCCCGGTCACTTGCTCATGCAAACGCGGTAGACCTCTTGGAAGATTTCGTCGGGAACATCTTTCCTAAGTTTCTCAAGCGGTGTTTCCCCTTTGTAATCTTCTGCATGCGGGTTTAGGCCATCTTTGACCATCTGAATGAAGGTATCACGGCGGAACCGCTTGGCATTTCTGTGCAGTGGCGTCCAGAGATATTCGACTTCGTAGAGATTAAACCTTGCCCCTGCGGCCTTCAGCCGTTGATAGGTCCGAGGTGTCATCTCCGTGAGCGTTACGGCATGTTCCACTTCGGCTGTATTAATATCTATCCCATAATTCGGATCGGCACCATGCGAGAGCAAGCAATCCAGATGCTCAAGCTTCTCTTGATGCACCGCGGTTTCCAGCGGCGTGTATCCGTATCCGTCAAGGTCATCGATGATGCCGCCGCCAGCAAGTACGGACTGCAGCATGGCACAACTGGCGTACATCGTGGCAAGATGTGCCAGTCCAAGTTGATCGTACCCCCTGCATTCCGGTAATCGAACCTGTGTTGCCGCTGCATTGACGTATTCGATGTTGTTGTATGCAACCGCATAAGCTACGGGGCAAAACTCTTCCGGATCGCAATAGATAATCTTGAAAGGTACTACTTGCATCTCGGCGAGTGAAAACTGTGCCATCCGGTCGATCGCTGAGTGGTCGTGTCGCGCAATTGCCAAAAAATGCTCGTAGAGTTCGGCGGACAAATCCAACTGAGTCGGCAAGACGAAATTCTCACGAACGTCTTCTCCGCCGTTCACCTTGAAATAGACCTCGTTGAGCCAATGGCTTCCCTGTAGCAAGCCATTTTCCAGGTAGCCATAATCGACCACGTTCTCTCTGGTGAACTCTTCAGGATAGCAACGGAACTCTTGTGTAAGTACGTCACGCCCCGCGATACTCGATTCAAACCAACTAACTTGATCGAGATAGGTGAGCTTGGAGTCGATCTTAAGAATCAAGAAAAACTTGGCGTCGAGAGCCCTCGGCTTTCGAAGCCTCTCAACAAAACCTGGCCATCTGGTCTTCGCGCGTTCACGTAGCTCCATGCTGTCTGGGGAGAACATTCTCGGAAGTGCTTGTAGTTTTTCTAAAGATTCAAGAAACATTTTATGGGTTCAGATCCTCGATTCCGTGCAATCTCATTTTAAGAGAGCACTCCTTGGACGGATCATACAGCGTTGACCGTCTTATATATTCACCGGCGGAGTGGCACCGGTAGGCTTTCCATCTTATTCAACCTCTCAAGGTGTGCCACGGGGTTTGATCGGCAGTGACATCCAGCTACTGCCGATCACGGGGACCAATAAGTCGAGTATGAATGCTGAACCGAACGCACCGAGGACTCCCTGGCATCTGATTGCTATCCGAAAATGGACACCACATTGATCATGGTACGGCAACCTTCTCGCCGCATGTGGTGCAAGGCCGAAGGCATCCGGAAAATGACGCCAAGACGCTGAATTCGTGTCCCTTCGGACAGGCAACCGTGATCATCGAAGGCTTTGATTCATCCGCCTCTGAAGCTTGGAATACAGGTGCACTTTCGACACCATCTTGTGCCGCGCATGACTTGCTGCAGTAGCCTGTTTCGGTCCACGGCTTTTCGCTTGTCGGGACGTAAAGAACGTCGCACTTTCGGCATGGCTGGGCACCCCGATCGCGCAGATCTTGATGTTCGCGGAGACGCAGATACTCGACCACGCGCAGGGCGACATTTGACCGCGTTTCCGTCAAATGTTGGCCCACTTCCGCGGAAACGCCGCCAACAGTCGTTTGATTGGTCGAAGTCTTCGTCGAATACCAGCCGAACCCAAGCGTCAATGATGACAGGATACCGACGGCCGACGTTTCCACTTCGGTTTCCGAGTAGTCGATGGTGAGCACCCAAGAGCGACCTTTGCAGCGACGGCACTCACCGCGCCACCTTCGCATTTGACGAACCGACGCAGTGCGCTGGCACGATTCACAGACAAACCCGATTCGGCTAGGTGCGCGGGGCATAGGGAATCTCGGTGGGGTGAGAAGTGCTGGCTTGAATACCTTCTTATCAGGCAACGTTTCTTCGTGTAGGCCTGGCTTATAGAGAAACATTCCGCGGAAGCCGCTTAATATTGCACCCCTGGGGGCATTTGCAAGCGCACGCTGCGCGCCCCATTTTTTATGGTGCGACTATGCAGGCATCTTACCCAACTCCTGAGCCTCCAGCAAACTTTCAGCAGCCTTGCCGTTCGCTGGACCGTCTTCGGGTGGGTGACACTGGATGAATACGATCCTTCTCGGTGTCTTGGGAACGCAGGCAGAGAGAGCAGCGCGATTTGGCACTTCACACTGGCGAGACGCCAGTGAAGATATAGGAAGCCGGGGCCCAATTCGGGTCACCCGGCCGATTCGCCATACGTGTCCGCTGACGCGACACCGCTATTGGGTTGCTGGGGCAATCGACGTGAGACTCTCGTTGAAGTAGAAGTGGATATACCGGTAGCAGATGATACCAATAATTGTGAAGACCGGAAATCCGATCATCATGACGCAAGACAGAAGTAACGCGCGCCGTCTCACGGTTAGATCATGTTTTGCGATTCGACGCCCTGTCATCACATAGAAAATGGCCAACGCGAGAATCGCCCCATTGAACGCGGACGCGCCAGCAAGCATAGCTGGTGAATCGATTCGACGATATCCAATGAGGGTAATAAGCAGTGAGGCGACGCAGGTGATGACAATTGGCGTGTATAGAATCGTGCCGAACCATCCAACTATCTTGAATGCGCGTGCCACGGATCGGACCCGAACGATCGAGGGATCAGATTCACCCTCGCCAACGGTCTGAGGTGAGGCATACGGGTTTTCAGTTCTAGAGTTCTCGACCGAAGGTTGATCCATTGCGATGATTGAAAGTGTTGTGAACGGACGAAAGTTCGAGGCAACCGAGTTGGCGGACCAACGGAGTTGATGTTGGTATACGGGAAATTGTAATCGGAGGAAACGACGTTGAAAGACCGAAGGGCGAGCCAACTCCGGTCGACCGATTTGTTACGTCCGCTCTGAACGATCAAATCACGAAGTTCTGTGCGAAGCCTGGGAATTCATCATCATCGATCCACGTCAGATTTCTGAATTGATTCGGATCGTTGCGAACGACGTCGTCAACGAGCAGCTTGACTTTGCGTAACGACTCCAACGTTTCTTCGTTGGGTTTGCGGTCAAACAGCCAGCCTATGCAACCGCGTCGCTCACTGAATACAAGTGCCCACGCATCGTCACCTTGCCAGCTTGCCGTAGTAAGTAGCGTCTTCTTGTCACGGTCCAGCCAAATGATAGCACCGAAATCCTCCCGACAAGGGTCATCAATCACCCAATTGGTTCCTCTTTCTTCGAGGCGTTCCTTCAAGAACTGCAGGATGTCGTCGCCGGTTGGAAGGTCGTATCGCACGCCACGGTCATTGACTGCCGGATCTAACGAAAACGCATCGGACTGGAATAGCAGACGTCCTTAATCATTGACAGGAACACCCAGAGGCATAACGACCCGCACTACGGGACGGCGGGTGTGAACGTTGTTTTCAAAATCGGCTGGCCACCGCCGCTCCCGTGCATGCGATGGTTCGCCATGTCTCAAGGCGGGAAGTCACATTCGGTGCAGTACCATTCTGGCACAGTCGCTCGCCTCCCACAGTCGCTGGAACAACGCCACATGGTTAGAGTTTTAAGCTCATGTCGCGCGATTGCCCTTATCTGAATTTTGGTCAGCAAGAAATGCCATGTAATGCTATAGCCATCCCTGTCAAAATTCTCCCCGTCCATGAATTCAAATCCAAAGGTTCCCTCAGTTGGGTCGACAAGCCCGCCGAACGTATGGTCGCATTGGATTAAATCGTCGGACTCGAGTAGCGTCTCGGGAACTCGTCGTTCAATCATTCGGTCAACCTCTTCGACGAATCCGACGAAGGTAGGCGGGAGCGTCTCAACCACCTGAACCTTCGGTTTCATTGGCATATTTTGGTGAACTCATGTGTTGAGAGTAAACCTAATGGCGGAACGTTACCTATCAGCCGGCGACGGTTGACCTTCTATTAAGAAACGCCCGATTGCGCCGCTCGGTTGCATCGGATGGTTCGTCGTATTCAAGTATCGAATGCTTGCCTTATTCCGCAGTACCACGTTGGACTACAAGCTTTGTTTTCCATTTTGCTGCCACGCAACGTCAATGCTATCCGGCCCAATATTCCGTCACCAAGGGACCGTTCACGATGAAACAGATAAAGGAGATTACCAATCCAATCACGAAACCGGTAACCGCACCATGTTTTCGCGAGCCAGACGAGTCGACGCAGCACGCACCAATCGCAAGTCCAACGATCGGCGCAGCAAACATCGTCAGGCCGATTGTCGGAATAAGGAAATCAGCGGTACGGGGATCGATCCAATCTCGAAGTCGCATCTCTAATCCACGAACTTGCTATTACACAGAGACATTCTGCGGAGTCCGTTTGATACCGCAGCTACTGGGGTATAGGCAAACATATTCCAAACGCCCCCATTTTGTTACGGGCAAATAGTCGCTCACCTTACCCAATTTCTAAGCATTCAGCAAACTGTCGGCGCCCGTTAACTAAACTGAACTTCGCCCGCAAACATGGCCACGCAGGGCCGTGGCCATGGCAACCTAGCACTCTTTGGCGAAATCCTTCTTCATTAAAATGTAGGGTGTGAGAAGCGATGCCTTTTCCTGGCAAATCGCACCGGCATTATGTAGAGGCCGCAGTGGTACGATTCGCGTTGCTTCTCACACCCTACAAAAGACGCAGACTTCGTCTTATGGCTTGGCCACGCGTGGCGGCAACGTGGGCAAGTTCCAGACGCGGATCGCGAAGTCGATGCCTGGTTGTGCTCCGCCGATTCGACTGGCACGTCCGCCGCCAGACGAGACCGCTTGCTTGCCGTCCGGCGTGAATCGAACTCGCCAGACCCAGTCGCGATGACCTTGCAAGGCATCGATCTGCTTGCCGCTGTCGACATCCCACAGGCGGACCATGTTATCGTACCCGCCGGAGATCACCATCCGTCCGTCAGGCGACCAGTCGATGTCAGTCAAGTTGTCGGCGTGCCCGCGGAACGAGCGGATCAGTTCGCCGGTGCTTAAGTCCCACAGGTCAATCTGCTGGCCACAGGACGAGATCGCACGCTTGCCATCGGCCGAGAACTTCGCATCCCAGACCCACCGGTCGGCCGATTTCATTTCCTTGAGCAGCTTCGCTTCGTTCAAGTCCCACAGCCGCAGCGTGTTGTCCATCCCGCCGATCAACGCCTGGGTGCCGTCGGGCGAAAACGTCACGACGCGAACGAAACTCTTTTCGCCATGCAGCGCCATCAATTCAGCCTGGGTGTTGAGGTCCCACATGCGAACGATCGCGTCGCGTCCGCCGGAAAGCACCTTCGTTCCATCGGGTGAAATCGCCAAGGCATAAACGCTGCCGGTGTGCCCCTTGAACTGCCCGATCATCTTGCCCGAGCCGACATCCCACACGCAGACCGCGCCCCCCGTGCTGGCCGAAACCAGCTTCTTGCCATCGGGGCTGATCGCCAACGCAGCGAACTCGCGTGGGGCTTCTCGTCCACCTGAGTTCCCCGGATTGGGCGGGACCTCCGACGTATCGAACTGGCGAAGCTCCTTCCCTTTGGCCAGGTCCCACACACGAATCGTACGGTCGCCGCTCGGCCAACCGCTGCACGAGATGATCTGCTTCCCATCCGGCGTGAAGACGAAGTCCTGCACCGGGCCGGTGTGGCCCAACAGCTTGCGGACCAGAAGTGGTGATTCATCCCGCGGCAGGGAATCTTTCTCGTTTTGAATTCGCTCGCGCATCACTTGCTCAGGCGTGACGACTTGCACGCGAGTCGTGTCGAGCGGGGCGACATCAGGTGCATTTACCTTCGGGCGCTTCGCCGCCTTGTTCTTCACCTTCGCGTCTTCATCTCTTTTGGCGACTAATGATCGCTGCGGGTTGTCGTCGCCGGCCGCTGCTAACAGGAACTGGCCGAAGTGCGTCCAGCCGCCCGCTTCACTGACACCAAGACCAACCGCGGCGAAGAATGCGCCAAGCGACAACGCAATCACCAACCAGGCCACGTTGGTCCGGGCCGAGTCGCTCCGCGCGACCTGCGGCAGACAGTCGGTCGATAGCTGTTGTAATGCCTCGGAAACATCATTCGCAGTTTGATAACGAGCCTCCGGATCCTTGGCCAACAGCCGCTCGATCACCGTGCAAAGCTCGCTGGGAACTTCCGCGTGGAGGGATTGAATCGGGACAGGCATTTCCTCTTGCGTTCGCCGCAGGATGGCCAGCGGCGAGCCCCCTTGAAACGGCGGATGACCGGTGCAAAGGGCATACAGCACGCAGCCGAGGCTGTACAAATCGGCCCGGTGATCGACCTCACGGCCGGCTGCCTGCTCCGGGGCGATGTATTCGGGCGTGCCAGAGATCATGTCTTCTTGCGTCAGTCCGGTCGGATCCAATCCACGAACCAGGCCGAAGTCGGTCAGCTTGACCTGGCCGGTTCCTTCTTCCAAAAGAACGTTGGCTGGTTTCACATCGCGATGGACCAAACCACCCGCGTGGGCCGCGGCCAACCCAGCGGCGATCTCGCGGCCGATGCGAACGACCTCTTCGATCGACAATCGGTCTTCGTTGTGCAGGCGCTGCTCCAGGGAAACGCCGGCGATGTACTCCATCACCAAGAAAGGGCCTGCGGGGCAATGATCGATATGGTGAATCGCAACAACGTTAGGACTGCGGATCGCGGCGGCGGCGATCGCCTCGCGTTCGATTCGATCGCGGGCAGCCTGATCGCCGGTCAATGGACCGCGAATCAACTTGATCGCTACCTGGCGGCGCAGTCGCTGGTCGACGGCCAGGTAAACGATACCCATGCCGCCGCGTCCCAGTTCTTTGACGATTTCGTACCGATCAGACAGACGCGGTTTATCTTCGACATCGAAGGGAGCCGGATCTTCGGCCGGGTGGGGCAAATTTGAATGTCGAGTCGGATCCTTCAGCCCGCGCAGCGTATCGTGCAACCGCGAATCGGCCGCAGGCTCGGTTTTGTTCTGCAAATGCTCGGCCACGGCCTTCCATTGCTCTACCTGCCCGGCCGTTTCTTCCAGGCGGGCTCGGCAGTCAGGGCACTGATCAAGGTGCGAGACGACTTCCGATTGACGCGACTCTGGCAGAGCATCGTTGACCAGGTCCAACAGGTCGGCGTCTACCAGGCAGTCGTTACCGCGGGGACGTTCGTCGCGGACAAAATCGTATTGCGAGATCATCTATTCATCTCCTTGGACCTGTTCGATCCATTGTTTCAAGCGGGTCATGACGCGGCTTTTCGCGACGTACACGTTGCCAATGCTCATACCCAGGCTCTCGGCGACCTTTTGGGCAGGCAGTCCGGCAACGGCGGTTTGCCAGGTGGAACGATCGACGCACGTTTGCACATGCTCGGCAGCTAAGGCAAACAGTTGCTGCTGGTAGCTGCGTTCCCACTGGGCCTCTTCGTCGGCATTGGGCTGTACGGCGAGAGAATCAAACTGTGAGGTATCCTCGACCGAACCAGGCAGCCGCCCGCGCTTCGTAAAGAAGTCGTGCAGCCGCCGTCGAGCGATGGTGAAGAGCCACGACCGAAACGTTCCCCGAGCGGGGTCATAATCTAACCGGGCCGCCCCCTGCGAAACGCCTTGCAGGACTTCCTGCGTCAGATCGCAGGCGTCGGCATCCTGCAAACCGCGATTGCGATACCAGCCGTATAGAACAGGTCCATACAGCTGAACGAACTGCCCCCAGGCTTCGATATCGGCCGGGTCACGAATCCGCAGCAGCAAGGAAACTCGGGTTAGGGGTGCTTCAGGCATGATTCCTTCCTCTGCAGATGGATTCCGACCAAGTCGAAAAACCTTACACGCAACTTTAGGGAGATTTTTCTAAGTCGCGATGTTACAGAGAGTTGAGACGAGAAATACTTCTTCCAGCTTAGTAGATTTGGGGTGGGATTCCCAATCGATTTTGGGACGAAGAAGGGCACGTACTGTCAGCCCCAACGGGGCGACCGAAACCTGGTAGTTAGTTTCGATCGCCTCTTCGAGGCTAACGTATCGTACGAAGATTGGGTGACTCGATACGCAAGCATGGCCACGCAAATCGTGAGGCCGTGGCACTCTGACGCGCGATTACTTCTCTTCGTTTTTCGCGTCACGATCCAGGTTCTGCTGAATCCAGCGGGCAAGCGTTCCGCTACCCTGTCCGTAACCACCTGGCAATGGCCTCAAATCACGTGTTTGTAAACGGGGTGGTGCACCCCAGTGCGTAGGAAAGGGTTTGCCGTTGGGTGCCTTGTAGACCTTGGATTTTGCATCTCCCAATTTCAGTTCGTCGATGATCACTCCATTACGTGGGGCATCGTCGGCAATCCGGGTATCCCTGGTGAAGCACGACTTCAAGAGTCCTTGTTCATCGAATTCAACCATCAGCTCCTCGAACTCCGAACGCTTGCCCGACCATACTTTTACCACTTTTGCCGCGGCGGCGTACAGTTCGTCGAGAGTCTTGGCGGGCGCACCCTGTTTGTGACTGCCGATATCTTCCCCTTTCTCGCTCCATGTTTCGCCAGCCGGCGTTTCCGCCTTAGGCCCGCTTCCAGGTTGGACGGGTACGGGATTCTGTGGCGGAGGTCCCCACTCCCGGAATTTGCGCTCGGCGATCTTGTTGTCGCGAATGACGATCGTCGTATCGCTTCCCGATCCAATAAAGCTGCGGACCCGAATCATGTACGAGTAGTTCCCGCCGCATTCTTCCTTGAGCTTCTGCCAGGTTTTCAAACTCTTCTCAAGCCTTGCCTCAGGCGATTCCGGCTCGGCCGCCAACGCGGTAGCTTGAAGGACACAGAAAGCGACAACTAGTACGGCACCGAGGCCGACAAACCGATTCATGGGTAAATCCTACGATTACGGGAACTGGAAACACAGACGCAACAGATATCCGACGATCAAAGGCCGGAGAAGGTTTTCAAGTATTTTGCGACACGAATATCTGCCGCATGGAACTGCCGAACACGCCAACTTGTTATACCTTTCCGGGCAAACATGGTGAAAACCTCACAATCAACTGTTTCCACCCGGGCGAAATTGGATGAATTCGCCCGCCATTGTTGAAATAATAGGGACTCGTCACTCCATTCTCCCCATACCAGGTTTTCACCATGAATGTTTCTCGCCGCCAGTTTGTCTCTGCCTTGGGTGCTGTGGGAGTCGGCACGTTCGCGCTGCGATCGTTTGCCGCGGATGATGCGTCACCGGTTAACTTGCGCGTGATTGCCTACAACATTTACGCAGGTCACGGCTGGCCGTCCGATCGGCCGTTAGCCAAGGAGGCAGTGAAAAAAGGACAGATGCCCGAGCGGCTGGCGTTGGAGTTGGCCTTGTACGATCCCGATATCGTCAATTTCTCGGAGTCCCCCAGCGAGGAATTTACGAAGGAAGTCGCCCAGCGGATGGGCATGCACCACGTTCGCTTCCCCAGCGGCGGCAACTGGCCGGGCACGCTGCTGAGCAAGTACGAAATCCTCGATTCGCAAAACACGCCCCTTGGTTACGAGCGTCCCCAGGATCTGTACACGCGGCATTGGGGCAAAGCGACGATCATGCTTCCCCAGGGCGAGCCGCTGGTCGTTCACTCGGCCCATCTTTACCCGGTCGAGGACCCGACGGTTCGTTTGAAAGAGATCCCTGCGATACTCAAGTCGATGCAGCCTGACTTGGAAGCCGGCCGCTCGGTTCTTCTGATTGGCGACTTGAATCACAAGCCGGACGCCAAGGAATACCAGCTTTGGCGAGACGCTGGCTTCGTCGACACCTTCGCCCAAGTGGGGGAAGGAGAGGGCCTGACGTTCCGTTCGGACAAACCGCAGGACCGGATCGACTACATCCTGGCCGCCGGCCCGATCGCGAAGAAGATTGTCGCCGGAAGACCACTGTTCGAAGGCGCCTTCCGCTTGAACCCGGACGACCCCAACGCATTTGCCCTGAGCGATCATCTGCCGCAGTATGCGGAGTTTGGGCTGTAGGAAGAAATGACCAGCGCCGAAGATTACCCGGCCCAATGCCCGAACTGCGGTTTGGTTTTGCTGCGTGGCAATCTGTTCGACGCGGCCGAATGTCGGTCGCAGTATGGACCGATCCTGGGTATTGACGACGATGCCAACAAGGAAGACGCCCAAGCAGGTTACGTCGGTTTGGGAAGTTTGTGGTGTTACGACTGGGCCCCTGACATTTACCGCTGTCCTCGCTGCCGGGTCGATCCGATCCAAGGTCAAGGGGATGGCAACGCCAAGGTATCGACAGAATGACGACGGATTCATCGGATAAACCTGTTGGCCGCATTGTTGGACACCAGGGTAAGCTTCTTCTTGTAGAGTTGGACGACGGTGAGCAGTTGCTCTGTCGAGTGCGTAGCCGGGTTAGTTTATTCGGCATCCCGCTCAACCTGCGGGTTCGGATCAGCCATCGCAGGCCCGAGGGGCGACGTCCTCTTATCCTCGAGGCTCTAAGTGAAGAGGATACGTAGGGTGTGAGAAGAGAGGCGAAAGCCGAACGGATCGCACCATCTTTTCAAAGTGCCAACCGCATTTGGTGCGATTCGCTGCGCTGCTCGCACCCTACGGAATGATGGCGAACGTGGCAGCCGGGATGTCAACCCAATTGGCAAGGAAGAAGCGTAAATGTCACGCCTTCGAGCTCCTCAACACCAGCCGAATCGCAATCCACGGCAGCAGGAAGAAGATCAAGATAAAGAGCTTGAAAAGCCCCAGGCCACAGTAAATGATCAAGTCCAACTCGTGTGGCGACAGGCCGAACAGCCTGCCGTGGATGTCGTCGATGATCTTGCCAGTCAGCAGGAAAACAACCAACGAAAACAGAAGCAGCGCAAAACCGATGATCCAACAACGCAGCAGGATTTTGGCAAGCGTGTCGAAGAAGTCCCTGGTTGTTTCCGTCATGGCGACTTCACTCGCTCGAACTTCACCAGAATATGCTCGCTCCCCTTTTCCGAAGTAAACTCGGTTGGCCGCTCCTTTTCTGGTGGAGCAAAACAGAGCCTGCGTACGTCACTGCCTAGTTCGTAAATCCCCAGGTACAACTTCCCGGCGATATCACCCACGCTTGGCGTGAAGTCGATGGTTTTGGGCTTCTGCGTGGGATCGAACGTGCTGGTCCCCTTGGTGATTTCGTCGTCCGCGGATCGCAGGCTCCAGGTGCCGTCATTTCCATTGACGACGATAAGCTTCCTGGCGTCCTCCTCTTTGGCCGGGTTGCCGTTGATCACCAACTGAACGATCCTCCAGGTCCCTTCGATTTGCTGCCGGTCCTTCTTGATCGCTTCGTCCTTGGCGCCGTCCGTATTGACACCGTCGGCATTGGCAATCGTGACCATGACGCCGACAAACAACAGGCCGAACAATAACGTTTTCATTCTGGGCCTCCTTGAAAATAGACGGGTTAGCTTCGCGGATACCCTGATTCTACCCATTTAATCGTGGAATCGATAGAATTTACCGCTCGCCCCAGGAATTCCATTCCCCTCAGGTACCGCGGAACCAGTGCTGCTCGTTGCCCAATGCATTTTCGTCGCCAGGGTTGCCACGAAATGTCAAAATAGCGATATCGACCCTGATGTTCCCCAGAACGCAAAACCTAAGCGATGCGGCCTATCAATCCGGCACACTGGAGGTTAACTCGCGATGATAAGTCATGCTGAGTTTATGACCGTCATTGCGTTGACGGCACTTCAGTTCTTTTTCATTCTTGACTTTTCTCTGAATGCTTGTGTTGTTTTTAGACTGCAGTTTTGGGGTCTCGAGAAAATCGCCGCAGGGATCATCTCAATTGTGTTTGCATTCATGGTCGCCGCATCCGAATGGATGGTCTTCATGGGCATCTACGAGGCCATCTTTGTTCGCAGAAAAGACCCACCTGAAGCAGACAAGCCAGCGAAGAATAGCGAGAATGCCAATGACCTGTGACGGGCAATGCCGAGGTGAGTCGGAAATGCCAAAAGCATGGCCAAGAACACTCGATCGTTCCCTCTCAGGATGTTGCAAGATGGCCACCAGGGACGCTGAATCAGAAAATCAAGCATCAACAGATAGACAAACGCCAGCACTCCCGATATCAAGCCAACAAACATATGCAAGTGATTGTCAGGCCGTCCAAGTGCCCTGAAGATAGCCTTTGCACAGCCGGCGCTGATCGCGACGTTGTAACCGCACCAAGCTATCACAACAAACAAGAATCCTGGAGGGGCCATGATGCATCGAGCGTAAACAACTAAAGTGATGAAAAGCAGGCACCAAGTCTGTCCAGAGGGTACCGAAGTATTGTCTTCTATTTTTTAGAATTGGTGTTGCCCGTGGCAAACAATCTTCCTCCGTGTGTACGATGCGAGTAGTAACGTATCGCACCATCTTTGCGAATTAGATACCGCATTCGGTGCGATTCGCTGCGCTGCTCGCACCCTACAGGACCTGGTGGCTACTCCCGCAACGCATCGCTCGCGATCGTTCCGATCTTTCCGGCCAGGGAGTTGACGGATCCTTTGCCATCCAGGTGCACGCGATTGGATAGGAACAGCACGACCAAGTCCTGATCCGGGTCGATCCAGAGCGAGGTGCCGGTGAAGCCGCCGTGGCCGTAGGCGGATGGGGTCATCGTTTTGCCGCGGTTGCTGGAGTAGCCGCTTTGCTTGTCCCAGCCGAGCCCGCGCAGGCCGCTGCCTACCTCGTAAGCGCTGGTCATCGTTTGGAGGGTCTCTGGCTTCAGGATGTGATTGGGGCCTTCGTTTCGCGCGTCCAGCATTCCTTGCGCGTAGCGAATCATGTCGTGCGGCGTTGAAAACAGCCCGGCGTGACCGGCGACACCATCGCAGCGGCTGGCCCGGGGATCGTGGACTTTTCCTTTCAGCCACTGGCCATCGACCAGCGTGGTAGTGACGGCTCTTTCACGTAGCGGCTCTAGCGGGTTGAAACCGGTCTCGGTCATTTTCAGCGGCTGGAAGATATGCTCCTTAGCGTACTGATCCAACCGCTGGCCGGAGACTTTGTGGACCAGTTCCCCCAGCACGATGAAGCCGACGTCGGAGTAACGAAACTTCTCGCCGGGCGGGGAAAGCAGTTTCAACCCGCAGATCTTTTCGTAGGCGGCGTCCCAACCTTCGTCGTAATCGGAAAGAGCATTGTCGGGCGTCAGGCCGCTGGTATGAATCAGCAGTTGGCGGACGGTGATGTTCTCTTTTCCGCCGCCTTGAAACTTCGGCAGGTACTGGGAAACGGGTGCGTCCAAATCAACTTTGCCGGCTTCGACCAGTTGCATGACGCTGGTTGCCGTGGCGATCGGCTTGGTGAGCGAGGCCAGGTCGAACACCGTATCCAACGTCATCGCTTCCTGCGTCGGCTTGATCCGCCGATCGCCGAACGCGTGCTCGTAGACAATTTTCCCCTGGTGCGCGACCACGACCACGCAGCCCGGCATCTGGCCGGCATCGAGCGCCGCTTGAACTTCTTTTTCGATCGACTCGCTGGGAAACTGGGCCAACAGGGAGTTGGGAACCAGCAACAAAACTAGCAGGCCAGAAAGGCAAAAACGATTCATGATTAGTCCGAAAGGTTCGCAGGTTCCTGAGCAGGTGAATGAATCAGACCGCGGGAGAATTAACCGTGGTGTTTGACCGACGGCGGCAATCCAGCCAAAATCCTTTTCTCTCATAACGCCAGCTGCTAGACTACTGGCCCGGTTATAACGTGGCATTATACCGCCGGCAACTTCTCACCCCAGGTGATATGCATGAATCCAATCATCCAAGTCTTCGTCTCTTCAGTCGTATTTGCGTTGGTTGCGGCTTCAGTCAGCACGTTCGTAAGATCGCTCAGCGGCGGGGAGATCTCGGCCTCCTATTTTTTCGGTCGCCTGATCCTCTTTGGCATTGCCGCGTTCGCCTTTCAGGCGGTCACCAAAGCCTTCGCTAAGAAGCCCGACCCAGGCGACGATGGGCCAGAGTAGCGTCCCTGCGCGGCTGTTTTGCTCGACGTGAACTTCTACGCCAGCAAGGCTACTAGCTGGCCAAGGTTCCTCTCTTAATGCCGAAATATAAGCGAATTGCCAACAAGTTCATGTTGGGCTCGATATTCAAGGAATACCACGGACCGGTGATCGCATCGCGCGAAGCTTTTTACCTGGTCGTCAATGTATCAGCCGCGGCGGCGATGGGCGGCGTGGTCGGTGGCCTCGTTGGGGTCGCGATCGCCGGGGTGCTGAGTGGCGGCAAGAAGGAACAGACCGATGTATTGGACATCGATCTGGCCGAACTGCATCCCGACATCTTGCGCGACCCGGATTGGCCAATCAGGCAACAGACGGGCCGCGTCATCCTGATTCCACGCGGGGCTATCAAAAAGATCAAGTATCCCTGGTGGGGCTCGCTGGACATACAAACGGCCGAGCGGCGCTTCAGCATTTGTCCGATGGTCTTTTACCGAGGAGGGGTCGTTCGATTCCTGCGGGAAAACGAATGGGACGTTTGATTTTGGCGCTCGTCATCCTCACTCAAGAATCGTAATCGACGTCACGCCTTCCGTTTCGATCTTCACGTTGGGGTTGGCCTGCTGAATAATTTTGATTGCTTCGGGCAACAGCTGATTATTTCGCTCCAGGTGGATCTGCTTGAGGCCTTTCATTGCGGCGATTTGTTCCAGGCCGGTGTGATCCAGGCTGGTTGCTTCCAGGTCGATCCGCTGGAGGTTTTTCATCGCCGCGACGGCGGTGGCAATCGGCTTGTCGAGCGGAAGGTCGGTCAGCACCAGGCGGGTAATCCGCAAATTGGATAGCTTACCCAGGCCGGCTGCCGTCAAGGGCGAGACATAATTGTCGTCGGAAAATGGCAACGCAAAATCAATTTGCAATTGCCGCAGCCCCGTCAGCTTGCCGATCGGCTCCATCGCCTTGTCGGTCAATTCGCTTCCCAATTGGTTCTTGTCGACCAGACGCAACACTTCCAGGCCAGGGCAATTGGCCAGTGGCGGCAGATCTTTGTCTTTCAGCACACCGCCGACTCCCAGGCGCTTGAGCTTGACCAGCTCGGTGATGTTGGTCATCGCTTCGACTGGGATCTCTCCGCCAAAATCAACGCTGACCGCTTCCAACCCGCGCATCCGTTTCAAAAACGCGAGTGCATCCTTGGTATCGACGCGCGTGTCAAAGGCAAGCTGCTTCAAGTTGACCAGGCCCGGCAACTGGTCCATCTCGGCGTCTTCCAGCGTACCAGTCTGGAGCACCTCTAGCTGCTTCAACTTCATGACCTGCTGGAAACCATATTCGCTGACGATCCCGGCGTTGAACCGCAAATCTTTCAGCTTGCTCAGCATGGCAATGTGATCGAACGATTCCGGCTCGACGATCAGGCCTTTGAAGGTCAGCTTTTCGACATTGGGAAAGTCGGAAATCATCGCGAACAGCGGAGCGGTGGCCAACTCCGGAAAGGTCAGCTCGGTCACGTCTTGCGGGCCTGCGGCGTCTTCCGGCAGGTAGCTGACATGATAGAACTTCAGCACGTCGAGTGGGGAATCGAACTTGGGCTCTTGGACTTTGATCGACATGGCGATCTTGGCGGCAATCTGACATTCCTCAAGCGTTGCTCCGCGGAATTCGTCGGCCGGATCGCGATGGAAAATCCGAAAGTTTTGATGCCCGCTCGGAATGTTGAAGGCAAACTCGTAGCTGCGGTCTCCCCGTTTCGGATCGTCGACCTGGTAGACGAGCGCGTTTTTATCGGCGATCAGGATCTGCTTGATCTTGCGATAGTCGGCCCCGATGACGCTCTTCCAGTGTTCGGTGCGGTCGATCGCCCCTGACTGAATGCCCAGGCCAAGCGTATCGGTCACCGCAATCACGCTGGGAGCTTCTTCCGTTTTGACGTTCGGCGGCAGCAAGATCTTGTATTTCAGCGTCTGAAACGGCACGGTCAATTCGCGTTCTTTCAGTTCGACCTTGGGGCCGGTGACGATCATATCGTGCGCCGATTGCCAGAGCGGAACATAGGGCGTTTCGGGCGAAATGTCCTCGCCATCTTGGGTCCCCAGTTCTAGCCCCTGCATGGGTGCGTTGCCGCTAGACTTTTCCGGCAAGAAGAAATTACGCCGCCACAGTCCGCCAATACCGACTGCCACAACCACCCCCACAAACAGGGCGAGCAGCATGAAGTTCCTTTTTTTCCAGACTTCGTCCAATCCATTTCTCCCGATTGAGGGACGTTTCGGCCACCGCGCACCACGGTATCAGAAAGACCCGTGGCTTCTTCCATTGTTTCAGCCTGTGCCAATAAGAAAACCCGGCCACGATTACGGGTTCCCAAGAATCTAGTACAGTTCCCCGAACCATGCAACGAGAGTGAGGTTGAGCCGCACACCTCCGGTGCCAGTGGCGCCGGAGGGTTTCGGACCTCCCTCCTATCTGTGTAATCGTTGGGCAAATCGTTCTCGCGTCGGTTAGAATATAGGAACCTTCCCACCTTATCTGCCCGTCCCCAATCTAAGGAACCGCGCGATGGTTCAGCACGACTACCTCATTCATGGCGTCAACGGTTTGGCCAATGCGCACTTGGCCGGCACGATGGCAGGCCACTTGGGTGCGGCGGTCGCGGCAGGGTATTTTTGGGGGGAAGATCAAAGCGACCTGCCGGACGAAGTTTTCCGAGGTGTCGAAGGAGAACTCGACCGGGTCATGGCAGGCGAAGAAGCGATCTGGTTCAACGCTAAGCAGGCCGGCGTCACGCCCGAGCAGCTTTTCAATCCGCTGCCCAAGGAAGAGCCTCAGCCAGATTCCATCAGCAAAATCGCCAAGGCATTAGCTGGCAACGTCAGCAAGACGCGTCAGTCGGGGCACAACGTGATCTTCGCCTCGATTGCATTGCGGGCATTGCACGATCACCCCGACCTGGCCACGCCGAGTGTTATCTCTGGCGTCTGTCAGCTAACCGAGGGTTTCAACACCACGCACGCTGGCCGAGGTTACTACGGGCAAGAAAAAGGTTGGTTGACCGGTAACCAGGTCCAGCTGACCGAAGCCGATAACTTCCCCACGTATGGCAACCTGCAAGACATGGTCAACGCCACGATCGGGGCGTTGATCGAAAAGGCCGCCGTGAAAAAGCAGGGCTTCGGCGGGTTGTTTCATTTAATCAATCACGCCGCCGGCATCACCGAGCTCAATCGTTTCGGCTACAAACAATTGGCCAACAGCGCCTTGCCGGCCCACCACCAACACCTGCGGCTGTGGCGCAGCTTGCCTGACGTGGAAAGCGAACTGGGCAAGGTCGAAAAGTCGGACCTCGATCCCCGAACGCCGGAATACTGGCAAGGCATGTTCCACCGAGATCAGGCCCGGCTGACGCATCGCATTAAGACGCTGTACGGCTACTACACCTTGCGGCGATTGATGGAAGACGAAGCGAAGCAGAAGCAGGCGGATGATGCCTTCTTGTATCTGATGGCATAACGGTTTTGCTCTTCCGTAGCGTGCGAGCGGCGAAAGGAATTGCACCGAAGGATACGCAATAGATGATTTACGGAAGGTCGGACGCCGATCCCTGCAACCAGGTATCGCCTTCAAGCTTATAAAGTTCCATGCCGGGCAAAAGAGCCGAGGAGTTGCGTTCGACGATCACCAACCCGTTTCCACGCTTCTGGATAACCTTGAAGCTCTCATTGCGACGCTTTTCGCCTCTCTGCTTCATGTCGGCGTCGAATTCCTTCTGCGTCTCGACCATGAATTCCACTTTGTTCTCAAACGAGCCATACATCGAATTCAACGCGTTGCCGAACGTTTCCGGGTTTTTGATGGCTTCCGAGGTTTTCTCATAAACCTGAAGCTCGTCCAACTTGTATTTCTTCAGTAAGTCCGTTGCCCACTTATCCGATGGTGAATTGTGTGCTCGCTTGGCCACGGCAAACACTCGCGTACCCAGTGCTTCGCTCTGCGCAGCATTCGTGTAGCAGGAAAACACAGCGGCCCAGTCCTCGTTCTCCATTGCCGTCGCAATCGCATCGTTACACTCCTTAGGCGTCTTGAACCGCCCGGTAGCAGCAGGTACTGCGCCGCCGCCTGACGAATCCGATTCCAATTCAATCGGTTTGATATTGCACCCAACGATGCCGATGAAAAGCACAAACGTTATTGCGATCATCCAGGTGTAAGGATATCGACTCGAAGTAAGAGCAGGCAGGAGATATGGTCTGGAAGAGCGGCGAAACATGTTTCTATCACGCGGTACTAAGAGAAGGTATGCTAGAGTAGATCACTCGAACGGTGTGCCCAGTCTACACAAAGCGATTGAATGGTGGTAGCACGAATGATAATGTCATCGCCTGTCGTGTCCCCAATCTCCCGCAAGATGCGCGCCGCGAAATGAATCGCACCAAATCCGGCAGCCAGCCTGAAAAGATGGCGCGATGCGTTCGACTTCGCCTCACTGCTCACGCCCTACGAAGTTGCTTTCCATTAAGAAACGGAAACATCATGCCTGACAACTCCCCCAGTTCGCGTCGAACGTTCATTCAAAGCACCGCCGTCGGAACGGCCGCGGTGGCGGCGACTCCTTTGTTCGCGGCCGAAGCCGCCTCTCCTTCACGGCGGGTAATCGAAACCGATGTCCTCGTTTGCGGGGGCGGGTGTGCCGGTAGCGCTGCGGCGATCGCGGCCGCGCGAAATGGCGCGAAGACGCTGCTGGTCGAGAAAGCGCCCTTTGCTGGCGGCATCATTACCTGCGTCGGGCTGCCTTATTTCGATGGCATTGCTGACATCACGACGAAGCGCATCGTCGTTCGCGGGATCGCGCTGGAAATGCTCTCGAAGTCAGGCGTGTGTGCCCCCGATGCCAGGACGGTCACGCGGCATAATCCGACGATCCCCAACACGTTTGAATTCAAGCTGCTGCTAGACCGCTTATTCGCCGAGCAGCGTGATAACCTGAGCGTGCTGTTCAATTCGTTCGTCTGCGACGCCCATTCCAACGGCGATCGGATCGAGTCGGTCACGCTGGCCAACAAGGATGGGCTGGTGACGGTCAAGCCGAAGACGGTGATTGACTGCTCCGGAGACGCCGACGTCGCCGCGTGGGCCGGGGCCCCCTTTGAACAAAACAAGGAAGTTCAGCCGTTGACGCTCCACTTTCGGATCGCGAATGTCACCCCCACGCCAAACCTCTCCAAGCAATGCCGCGATGCGCTCGGCGCGGCTCAGCAGCGGGGCGAGTTGCCTTACTATTACGGACCTGGGGTGATGTTTTTGTTCGGAAAGAACGAAGTCTATATCCATGGCGTTCGTGTCCCTGCCGATCCGACCGACGCCGCCGATCTATCGCGGGCCGAGGCACAAGGTCGTGCCGACGCTCATGCCATGTTCCAGGCCTGGAAGCAGGACGTGCCGGCGTTCAAAGATTCCTACTTCATGGAAGCGTATCCCTGGATCGGCGTCCGCGAAAGCCGCCGCATCATTGGCAAACTTGTGCTAAGCGAAGAAGACCTGATGACCACCCGCCGCTTCAATGATGCGATCGCCACCGGCTGCTGGTACCTCGATCTCCACCCCAACAAAACCACGCTGGGAAGTGCCAACGACTTCGATCCCAAGAAGGTCCAGCCGGCGCCTTACGATATTCCTTATCGCAGCTTGGTGCCGCAAAAGCTAAGCAATCTTTTGGTCGCCGGTCGCTGCCACAGTGCAACTCGCGGCGCACATGCTTCGACCCGGGTCACGGTCACCGCGATGGCCATGGGCCAGGCCGCCGGCCAAGCCGCCGCGATGGCGTCAAGATCGAACACAGACGTCGCCGCCCTCGACGGGGTGAAGGTGCGCGAAGCTTTGGCGAAGCAAGACGCCGGACCGTTTACCGATGCGTGAGTAGTACGTTAGTTCTCGGTACCGGTGGCACCGATCTCAATCTAACAACGCCTCCTCGTTTAGGTTAAGCAACCAATGCCCCCGAAACCTTCCCAAACTGAAGCATTGGCGATCGAGAAACTTTATCGCCTAATGTACTTGGCATTTTTAGATATTCGCTCCGAAGGAGCACAACTCAATAGCGGCCCTGTGTATGGGCTGGCGAATCTTTTTCATGGGATCCCGCCTCAATTGGAGAAAGCCGCCCAGGGAGAGATGACCTACGAAGAGGTGATGCGATCCCTCCTTGATAAAGCAAGAGAACTAAAGTGCGAAGCCTGGATTCATAATCAATATCCGCCAGGTCCGGATGAGACTCAGTCGTAATTCACTGCCAAGACGTTCGCTCAAAGACGCTAACATCAAAATTACTTGGTTTTTGGGCCCTCCGAGCTTTCGGAGTTCTTCGTGGCCGAGTTCGAAGCAATCCGCATACCGCCCGCACCGACGACAAGATTTGGCAGCCCGCGGCGATTGAAGTTAATATCGCCTATTGCGTTCTTTCTTCAAAGCTCCACAGGTACGTGTGATGCAATTCGACATCCTTGAGCTATACCGCTGGTCGGTGCAAGATCCCGATACCCATGCCGCCGTGCTGGACCGGATGTATTTGCAGTTGCGGCACAAGCAACCAACTGTTTTGCGCGAGGACTTCGCTGGCACCTCGGCTGATTCGGTGGCCTGGGTGAGAGCAGGGGACCAGCGTCGTGCGATTGCGGTTGAATGTGATGCTCCGACGGTAGCCTGGGCCAAGGCCCGCTGGACGAAGCTACTTGGCGCCGCTGCCGGGCGATTGCAATACGTCACCAGCGATGTGTTTGCCGTCGCGCCCCCTCAGGTTGAAGCTGCCGACGTGATTTCAGCTTTGAACTTCAGCCTTTTGTTCCTGAAAAGCAAAGAACAACTGAGCCGCTATTTCCAGCATGCCCGAGCGTCTCTGGCGGACGATGGGATCTTCGTGGCGAATCTATTCGGTGGCCCAGGCGCGATGCGAAAGAGCCTCGATCGTCGGCGCATTACTCCGCAATCGACCACGGAAAATGTTCCGCCGCCGTTTGAATACCAGTGGGAACAGCGCGCGTACGATGCCGTGAGCGGGCAAATCGATTGTCGCATTCACTTCGCGCTTGACGAGCCTGTGGGGCAGAAGATCGCCGATGCGTTTGTCTACGATTGGCGACTCTGGACCATTCCGGAACTGGTAGAACTGATGCGCGAGGCCGACTTCGCCGACGTGCAGGTATGGCGACATACGTACGACGCGGCGAAGGGCGCTGACGGCGTTTTCTTAGGGCCTGTCAGCACCCTCACGAATCAAGAAACCTGGATTGCCTACGTGATCGGACTGAAGTGAACTCGATCCCCGCAGGCAGGTATCCGTTTTCTTAGGATCGCGGCGTTACCTTCTGCACGGCAGGTAGCAACAGACCAGCCGAGGAGTTGTCGCTTCGGACGTCGCCGGTTTGCGTTTCGGTACGTGCCGCTGCGTCGCGAACCTTCTGAACGGCCGGCAACAACAAGCCGATCTGCTCAGGATCGTTCTCGCTGGTGACATCGCCAGGGCTGTCGCCACCGTTATCGCCACTGTCACCTCCGCCATCATCGGAATCGCCGCCAGCGTCGGCTACCTTCTGAACCGCTGGCAGAAGTAAACCAGCCATGGCATTGTCGTCGCGCACATCGGCCGTCAGTAGTTCTGTGTTTGCGGCAGCATCGCGTACTTTCTGAACGGCTGGCAAGAGCAAGCCAACCAAGATCGACTCAGGATCATTATCATCGGTGAGGGAATTGGGGTCGTCGCTGCCACTATCATCACCACCATCGGAACCGCCGCCTGCGGCGTCGCGAACCTTTTGCACTGCTGGCAACAGCAAGCCGGCCATGGCGTTATCGTCGCGCACGTCGACCGTTAACGCTTCCGTGTTGGCAGCCGCGTCGCGAACTTTTTGCACTGCTGGCAAAAGCAAGCCAACCAAGATCGCCTGGGGATCGTCTCCGCTGGTGACATCGTCCGGGTTGTTGTTGCCGTCGTCGGTACCGCCATCGTTACCACCATCATCGGCAGTTACCTTCTGCACCGCCGGCAACAGCAGACCCGCCTTCGCGTTGTCGTCGCGCACGTCGGCGGTCAGCGTTTCGGTATTTGCGGATGCGGCACGCACCTTCTGCACTGCCGGTATTAGCAGGCCCGGCAGGATTGCTTCGGGATCGCCATCGGCAGGAGCGATATCCTCTGGCGGCATGCCGCCCATGTCTGCGGAAAGAACGGTGCGTGTCTCTAAGTTTTCGAAACCAAGTTTCCGTCTGCCTGAACCGATCATGCGTGGGGTCCTCGTGAATGGAACAGAATTCCAGTTGGGTATGTAGAAAAGTTATTGGTGCATGTCTGGCTGGCCACTGCACATCGTAACTACACTCGCTGTCGCATACTAGACAAGTCTCTTCGACGCTTGCCATATCAGCGCAAGGCCGCCGAGGTGTTCCCTCTGGCCCCAGACTAAGTTGCTTGCACCCAACCAACTCGAGCAACTTCCAGGTAGATCATTGGGATTATGGATACAAGAAAGTGAATGCGTTCTCGGTCGACCATGCCCCCCTCAAAAAAAACGCGGCACCTTGCGGCGCCGCGTTTCATGATCGTTCATCTTTTTAGAGACGATGCTTAGATGCTTACCCTGGCAAGCAGTCGCTAAAGCCTGGACTAGTATTGGCCAATGACGTTGCCATCGTTTTGCTTGACCAGGTTCCACCAGACGGTGCCGTTGATGGTCTCGGGAATGAAGTGACAGCTGGCATCGACGAAGGCCACGTTGACACCGCCAGGATGTCCCGAGGCGGTCGTCCGCAGCGAGTTACAGCTCGATTGGTTACGCGCGGTTTGCGGCACCGACGTGGTGCCGTAAGCCAACTGTTGGCTGCTGCCATCCATGCCGCCACCAAACATCGGCATCCATCGCATGTTCCAGTTACCGTGCGACCAAATGGTTCCTTCGCCGCCGCATCGCTGTAGCGACTCGGCAAACATCAGCGTATTGGAAGTACCATCGGTGATGTCGGCCATCTTTTGCTGCGTGGCGTTCTGGATCGCCGTCGAGTTGTAGGCCTTACCCACAAAAACGTTGTAGTTGAATTCATAAGAAGACAACGTCCAGTCGGCGCCGAGGATATGGTTGGAGCTCGTCGCGTCTGATGGGCAGACATAGGCTTCAACAATCTGACCTCGGGCAGCTTTGTTGCCCAGACCATTGGTAATTCGATTGTTGGCATAACTGTCGAGGTTCGCCTGCTCGTAGAGAGCCGACTGCTCGATGTAAGGGAGAATCCAGAAGAAGAGCGTGCCGGTATTCTGCTGGCTGTTTAGGGACTGGGCCTCGTAAGCGTAGGGAAACTTCCGGTAGGTATCGTGAAAGTTATGCGTGGCGATACCAAGCTGTTTCATCTGGTTGGTGCACTGCATACGACGAGCCGCTTCGCGGGCTTGTTGTACAGCGGGCAAAAGAAGGGCAATCAGAACTCCGATGATCGCAATCACGACCAGGAGTTCAACGAGCGTGAAACCACGAGCGCGCGAAGAGACTTGCATGAGGTAATACCAGTTCTGTGAAGTGAGAAAGGGGATGGAGATTTGGGCGCCAAAATGACGGCGTAGTGAGGTCACTCTCTGTCGTTGGCGACAGAAACAACCTTCATCTAGGAGCTAAAAAAGGGGGAGGGAATTCGGCAGGTGAGGGAGGGTACTTCGCAACGGTTTGATTTCCCAATGAAGACTGATTCAGAGGGAAAACTGTTGGAGTTCAGCCCCACTGCCTCGGCCATTGCCGAGGCAAGTTTTGGATTGTAATCGGACCCGCAATATCAGGATGACATCGGCAGAGCCAAGGCAGCCGGATGATCGACACACCCAGCTTACTCTGGCAAAGCAATATCGAACGTTTGCTGCGACTCCTTGATGTCGACCGTCAAACCGGACGATTCCACATTGGAGTATTTGTTCGGAATGAGGACCGGGTTGGGTTCGTAGGTGCCTGGTTCATTGGTGATCACGCCATCCGGGCCGGGTTGGGGCGGCTTCGAGACGGTAACGGAAACTTTCGCCGGCCCCTTGGGCAAGCCAGAAATGACGTACGTTCCGTCTCCCTGGATATCGGCATTCTCGACCGGACCCGATTCGCACTGGAACAAGATCGAACCGGAATTCAACGGGGCTCCCTTGTACGTCACAGTTCCTTTCAATTCTGCTTTGGAATCGGCACATCCAATCAAAAGCGGTAGTAAGCAGCAGCACGCAAGAGCGATACGGTAGGGGATCATTTGATTAAGATTCCTGGGGGTAAATTAGCCTGGAAGCAACGAGACCCTCAGAGGTTTTTTCCGAGGGTCTCGCGAATGTAAGACGGATAGGCGAGCGTTATCGCGAACCTGGATTAGTATTGGCCGATCACGTTGCCATCGTTTTGCTTGACCAGATTCCACCAGACAACACCGTTGATGGTGGTGGGGATGAAGTGGCAGCTGGCATCAACAAAGGCCACGTTGACACCGCCAGGGTGGCCCGAGGCAGTCGATCGTAGCGAGTTGCAGCCCGATTGCTTATGCACGCTCTGGGGTACCGACGTGGTGCCGTAGGCCAACTGCCCGGTGCCGCTGGGTCGGTCCATGCCACCGCCGAACATCGGCATCCATTTCACGTTCCATACGCCGTGCGACCAGATGGTTCCTTCACTGCCGCAGCGCTGCAGCGACTCGGCAAACATCAGCGTGTTGGAAGTACCGTCGGTGATGTCGGCCAATTTTTGCTGAGTCGAATTCTGGGTCCCATTGTAGGTCGAGCCCTTGCCCACGAAGACGTTGTAATTGAATTCATAGGAAGCCAAGGTCCAATCCGGGTTGTAGATATGGTCGGAACTGGTGGCGTCTGAGGGGCAGACATAGGCTTCAACCACCTGACCACGGGCGGCCTTGTTACCCCGGCCGTTGGTAATTCGATTGTTGGCATAACAGTCGAGGTTGGCTTGATCGTAGAGCGAGTTCTGTTCGATGTAGGGAAGGATCCAGAAGAACAACGTGCCGCGATTCGTAGCACTGTTCACCGACTGTTCCTCGTAGGCGTAAGGCAACTTCCGGTAGGTGTCGTGAAAGTTATGCGTGGCGATGCCAAGCTGTTTCATCTGGTTGGTGCACTGCATACGACGAGCCGCTTCGCGGGCTTGTTGTACGGCGGGCAGAAGGAGAGCAATAAGAACACCGATGATCGCAATCACGACCAAGAGTTCAACGAGCGTGAAACCGCGAGCGCGCGAAGAGACTTGCATGAGAAAATACCAGTTCAGTGATGTGAGATTGGGGATGGAGTAGATAACGAGATATGGGATCAAAAAAGACGAATGAATGACAGGCTTCTCTGTCGTTACCAACAGAAGAGACTTTCATTTAAGAGATAAGGGGTGGGAATTTGGCAGATGAGTAGGATGCCTAGAAATCAGGTCGGCGGTAGAAAAACTCCCCGTGACAACCCGTTTATATAGGGAAAATGCTCACTTTCAAATTACCGCGCTGCTACCTTCAAAGTAGTTGAGTAAGCAAAAACCTCAATTCCTCGCCAGATTACACTGTTACTCCAAATCTGTCAATTATTTGCTGATAAAACCCCATATTTTGCTAACACAACTCCTTGCTGAAGGGGGGGCTCTGGTTTCGCGGCCTCTCGGAGGCTAGGTCAGAAAAGAAAACAGGGCGCTTTTCAGCGCCCTAGTTGTTGCTCATTTGACGATCTACACAAACAAGCCGACTTCTTCGCTGACTGATCAGCTAAGGTCGGTGCCAGCGGTAAAGTTGGAAGTAGCCTGTCTTGTGGCCGACCAGGACACTGCCTTCGGCACTCACCGCCAGCCGCGTGGCGGTATCTCCAATCTTGTAAGCGGCCAGCCGTGTCCCTTCGACCGGATCCCAAAACTCGAGCCAACCGCCGCAAAGAAGTACGGCTGTCTTTCCTTCGTCGCAGAGCATCTGTCCATAGGTGTCATTTCCAATCGGCGACATTGTTTTGGTCACCTTGCCGGATGCGATGTCGACGACCTCCATTTGCTGTGAGGAGTCGAAGATCGAGACACGACTGGACAAGATCGACTTGCCGCCAGGCAGGAACTGAATATTGTTCACCAAGGTCGAGCCTTTGATCGTGGCAACTTCGGTTCCGTCCGTCACGTTATGGACATACGTCTCGCCATCGTAGAAGTAACATCCCACGGCGAGCTGCGCGCTATCCAGGCTGAATGCGACGGTGCCGAAGGGGTGATTCTCATTGGGGTTTTCCAGCGTATGGGCGATTTCGCCAGTCTCGCGGTTCCAGATGGCCACCTGTTTTTTGCCGACGGTCGCCAACCATTTTCCATCGGGAGAGTAGGCGACGTCAAAAATCATCGGTGCGTCGCGTGGGTTCTTCTCTCGATCGAACTCCGGCCAATCGATCTGTTTCTCCTGCTTCCCGTCAGGTAGCGAGTCAAGCGTGACGATGTTGGTGTTGGTCCCGATGGCGACCTGCTTGCCAGAGGGCGAAATTGCCAGGCAATTGGTTCTCTCGATGGGGAATTTGTTCTCGATAGTGGCAATCCCTTTGCCAGTGGCCGCCTCCCAGACCAGGACCTGGCCATCGCCGGCGCCGCCGGTGGTGAAAAGCTTGCCATCTTGGCTGATTGCCACCGCTGTAATTCTGGATCCTAGGAAACCCGCTTTATGCCACAGCTTCGGTTCTTTAGCCGGCTTGGCGTGAAAGTCCCACGTCGCGACCTTGCCGCCGCTGCCGCCAGTGATCAGTACCTGGTTGTCAGGCGAAAACGCGATGCCCTCGATATTGCCCTCGTCGATTGCCTTAAACGGAAGCAGCGTCTTCGCTTTCACGTCCCAAACGTTCGCGAACCCTTTGTCAGTACCAATGCCGATGTAGTTGCCATCGGACGAGATAGCCAACGAATCGATTTTGAACGATTCGATTGGGATGTTGGCTTCGGTCGTGTCGTTGTCGACGTTCCGAATTTCCACCCTGGGATGAAACGTGCCGGCCGCGATTGCCATTCGTTTGCCATCCGGGAAGAAGGCCAACGCCATGACGTCGTTGATATCTTTCAGCGAGTGGACGACCTTGCCAGATTCGACGTCGAAAATGGGGACGCCTGAATCCACGCTGCCGCAGTTGGCGGCAAACCATTTGCCATCTGGCGAAAACGCCACGCGACGGGCTTTATGTTCGCCCCCAGTGATGGGGCGCTGCTCGTCGGTTTCCAAGTCCCACAGGGCCAGAAAATTGGTGCCGTCGGGCATGCTGGGATCGTATCCAATCACAACCGTTTTTCCATCAGGAGAAAACGCGACACCAACGGCAGCGCTGCCTGGCTTATGAGCGATCTTGTGCAACACTTCGCCGGTCGCGGCATCCCAGACGACGACTCCCAGGTTGAACGTTCCGGTTGAAACGATTTGTTTGCCATCGGGAGAATATGCCAATTGGCCGTAGCTGCCTCCGCCATGTTCGCCCCCGCTCAGCCAGCGCTGCTCGCCGGTGGCCAAATCGTAAACGCCAACCTTGCCGTCGGAACCTAACGTGGCGACAGACTTCCCATCAGGAGCAACCGCCAGGTAGATAACGCGGCTCGAATCGCCCCCGGTAGGAAAACGAAGAATCAAATTGCCACCGACCTGGCCTTGGGGAAAATACTGGGGAACCAGCGATTGGCCCTCGCTCACTTCGGCCAGCATCGAGTTGATTTTCGGATCGTCGACCGCTCGCGAATGCCGGTAGATCTGAAACCAGAGTTGATCCGGCTGAGCAGTGACGGGCGCACCATCGGCCTTGATCGCCGCTACCAACAACTGGGCACTGCGGGAAGAATCGGCCGAACGAATCTGGTCGCACGTCTCGGCTAAGCCATCATTCTTGACATGCTCCAGCAGCTTGGGATAGCTCCACCACCACTGATCTTCAGGAGCCGCTTCCCCTTTGGTCAGCGGAGAGAGCAGCTCAACCGAGAACGTTTCGGCAGGATTCTTGGTTTCTTTTGCCGCGGCGGTTTCGTTGGTCCCTGCGGGTTGCCCTTCCTCGGGCTTTTCTGCTTTCGATTGACATCCAAGTTGCCCGATCAAGCCGCATAGCATCATCAGCACAATGGAAGCAACAATCTTACGAGTTCCAACTGACAGAAAACATGGCAACATGGCAATCGATGAACCTATAGGGAAGATGTGGGAGCAAACCGCGCAGGTAAAGTTCGAGTTGATCTTATGCCATTGCCAAGGTTTTGTCACATCGCCTCAGCGAATGATTGGCATCACTTTTAATTTAGCTGTTTTTATCATGGCGCGTCTTCTCGATGCAGTCGACAACGAGGACACTTGAGCGGCGTCATTTTCCGTGGGGCGGCGGCACATCTTCGTTACAGCGTCAGCCTACTTTGCCATCGTGCTATCCACTAAAATCAGTGGTTGCTGCCAGCTGGGCAGATGATGGCTTGAAAGACGCAAGCACGTTATCGATCGGATATGCCCCTCACGGCGATGGCGATAAGAAGAAAGAAGAGCTTATGAATCCAATTTCGATCATCCTGGGACTCATCGCATTGTGTTATGGGGTGTTCACCTGGTGGGCCCGAGCGAGCCATCCAGAGTATTTCACCAAGCTCGAGGCGATGAAGAAAGCTTACGGAGACTCGAAAGGAACGACGATGCACGTCATCGCATACACAGTCGTCCCAATCGTGATCGGCGTCAGCTTTTTAGCGCTGGGGATTATGGGTTTCAATCCGTTGAAGTAAGGAAAGAACAGCGTCCGGTGCCACTGGCTCTGCCAGTGCCGAAGCCCGTTTGGTGCTGCAACCTGATCACCGCATCCAGAAGACACCGGCAGAGCCAGTGCCACCGGATGAACGGCCTATCCGCTTACTTTGTCGCCGGCTTGGCCTTCTTGTTATTCGGCTTGGTCGGTTCTTCTGCCGATTTCGGGCGCTGCAGCTGGGCGGTTGGGCGGTTGTTGGCTTTCAGTTCGGCGACGTGGTCGTCGTAAGCCTTCTGCAATCGCTTGACCACTTCCGGGTATTTCTCGGCCACGTTGGTCGTTTCGCTGATATCGGCCTCGGTGTCGTATAACTGAACCGGGTAATCGGAAGGTATTTTGCTTGGCGCGTTCTGCCGGCCCCCTTGTCCTTCCTGCCACGGATAGAACTTCCACTTGCCGCTACGTACCGTGCCTGGCTTGTGCCAGAGTACGTACGTTTCGTGCGGGCTAACTGCTCCCTTTTCTCCCTTCATCAGCGGCAAGATATTTTTGCCATCGATCTTGTTCGTCGGCAGAGTGCCTTGGGCCAGGTAGGCCAGCGTCGGCATCATGTCAATTGTCGCGGCCAGTTCGTGACAGACGGTGCCGGCCGGAATGACGCCGGGCCATCGCATGACGGTCGGTTCGCGGATGCCGCCGTCGTACACGCTGAACTTCTTGGCCCGCAGTGGTGCCGAAGTCCCCAGGGCCGCGCCGTTGTCGCTGGTAAAGATCACCAGCGTATCGTCGTCGATGTCCAGGTCTTTGATCGCCTTCAAGATTTGCCCGACTGACCAATCGACCTCTTCGATCGCGTTGGTGATCATCGCCTTGTTCGGGTTATTGAACGCCTCGGAAACGGCCAGCGGATAGTGGACCATCGTATGCGGCATGTAAACGAAAAACGGTTTGTTCTTCTTCGCATTCTCGGTCATGAACCCAATCGCTTCCTCGGTGTAACGCTTGGTCAGCGTCGACTGATCGGCCGGGTATTCGATGACCTCTTCATCACGCATCAGCGGAACTTTGTTGCGGCCACCGGTCTTGCCAGCCTTCAAACCTTCCAGCGTGATCCCTTCCCGCAGAACGATATCTTTCGAAAGCTTATTCGCCGGATCAAGCCACATGTCGTTGCTGTACGGAATACCAAAGTACTGATCAAACCCCTGGTAGGTCGGCAGGCAAGGAGGCAGATGCCCCAGGTGCCACTTGCCGATACAAGCCGTCGCATAGCCAGCCCCTTTCAGCATGTCGGCCAAGGTCACTTCGTCCGGATGCAGCCCCTGCTTGCTGTTAGGAAAGAGCACCGGGGCAACATTCAGCCGCTGATAATGACACCCGGTCATCAGTGCCGTCCGAGACCCAGAACAAACCGGGCAGCCGACGTAGAAGTCCGTAAACTTCATTCCCTCCTTCGCCATCTCGTCCAGGTTAGGCGTCTTGGGAACCGTCGCCCCATTAAAACCAACATCGCCATACCCCATGTCGTCGATGAAGATGATGACGATGTTCGGCTTGGAAAGCTGAGCATGGGCCTGGCGAGGACTTCCCAAAAGCACCACCGCCACACAGGCCACCAACAGAACCGTCGGCAAGTTGATTCGCACAAGTCGACAAAGAACAGAGGCAGAGAACAATCGATCCATGGTCTCAGCTGCTTTAGAAAAGAGGACACTGGCTTGAATTCGGACAACCCTCAGTATCGTTGGCAATTCGGGCGAGGTCAACTTTCGGCCGCGGAGACAAAAAGCTTCTTTTCCCGAGAGAATCTGATTAGCACTTGAAGGCAGAGGTAACGTGCAGGGCAGGGCGGTAGGGAAAGCAATTCCTTCGTGTGGCACTGGGCTCTGCCCAGTGCGAATGCAGCATCCGTCATGCAAGAGGTAAACGGTGAGAAACGATCGGCCTGATCAAGACACTGGCGAGACGCCAGTGGCACACTTTGAAAGATTTAACAAGTTGGAACGTTCGGCGGTGCTATCCGTCCGGAGTTAACGCAATGTGTTTTTGCAAATCACACCGTTCTTCATGATGATGACAAAATTTTTGTCCGGGTCGGCCACGAGGTCTAGGTTCTGAAGGGGGTTTCCATCGACCAGGATCAGGTCGGCGAGCGCACCTTCCTTCACAACACCAAGTTCACCGGGGTAAGGATTGCGGGGACCACACAGCTTTAGCAGTTGAGCATTGTCGTGGGTGGCCATTTTCAATACCTCATAGGGCGTGAACCATCGCTTCATCTTGGCGAGTTGTTTCCCCTGCTTGGTCGCGAGAACCGGATCGAACAGCGTATCGGTTCCCCAAGCCAGCTTGACCTTATGTTTCTTCGCCAGTCTATAGGCGTTATCGGTGCCGGCGGTCATCTCAAGCTGCTTCTTGCGATTTGCGGAGCCTTCCGGAAAAGGAATCGCGTCTTCGTCGTCGAGAAACGGCTGCATGCTCCACCAGACCCCGGACTCGGCGATTAGGCGGACGGTAGCCTCGTCGGCGAGTTGGCCGTGCTCGATGCAACGGACTCCCGCGCGAATCGACTTCTGGATCGCCGACGGTGTGTAGGCGTGTACGGTAACGTAGGTGTTCCATGCCTCGGTGGCCTGCACCGCTGCTTTAAGCTCGTCTTCAGTATATTGAGAAACATCAAGCGGATCATTGTCCGAAGCCACACCACCTCCAGCCATCACCTTGATCTGGCTTGCTCCTTTCATGAGCTGCTCGCGCACGGCTTGAAGAACCAAGGGCCGCCCATCGGCGACTGAGGTGAAGCCCTCCAACTCCGTGAAATGCAGACAGCGGCACGGCCCCGCAGGGACATCATGATGCGGCGAGCGAAAGTCCCCGTGACCGGAAGTCTGCGAGATGGTTGCGCCCGCCGGCCAGATGCGAGGCCCCGGCAACACACCCTCGTCGATTGCCCGCTTGAGACCAAACGACGGCCCGCCCAAATCGCGCACGGAAGTAAAGCCGCGCATGAGAGTGGCTGTGGCACCCTTGCCAGCCACAAGGGTCACGTAGTTCGGATCCGCCATCATGAGCTTGCTCAACGGTATATCGCTCATCATCATATGGACATGCGCATCGATCAAGCCGGGCATCAGCGTTCGCCCCTCTCCGTCGATGACCTCAGCATTCTCAGGCTCGACTGTCGACTTAGCGATACTCACAATCTTGTTGCCCTCTACAAGCACGCACATGTTCTCGGAGAGATTCTCATTTTCCCCGTTAAAAATGCGGACGTTTGTAATGAGCGTCTTGGCGACAGGCTTCGGCTCTTCTGACGCCAGGGCGTTGTTCGCCGCGATCGTGAACACGGCAGCGATCACACACAGGACGACCTTCAGTTCTTGAAGCTTGATGGCATCTTTCATGCTCGCTTCCTTTCGTGAATCTGGTTAAATAGCCGCGGTAATGTAGATCTTGTTCGATTCGTTCATGTCGAGTACCCCAGCTGCGCTGCGGTCACTCAAGCTGCCCAGCTTCCCATTTTAGCCTGATAGGATGGGAATTACAGTTGCCAGTGATTCATTCCGCGGGGTGGCACTGGAACAATTGAGCCCTTCTCCATGTGCCTCTGGGCCGCTGGCTGTGGCAATCATCCGCGGTCACTATTCAAGGCCCAAAACGTAATCACAATACGCTCGAATTATTGATCACTGCGCACTCAACATCACGTCAGCCCCGCATGTCGGAAGTGATTCTGTAGTAAGCGTTTGTCGAGTGATTGCAGGACGAGTTCATCCAGGATGCCGTCTGCCAGTGCATGGCGGTCTTCGGCAGGCCAGTT
>WGNR01000019.1:22500-158664 GCA_016124445.1 bacterium | reverse complement strand
TGAACTAGCTACTAGTTATTAAAAAAATTGAACTAGCTTGAGTTCAAAGTTGATCGCCCCACCTGGCTGCCTAAACAACCCGATGAAGCACGACCACCTTCGTTCTCAAACAGAGGTCACTACCAAATTGTCAAAGATCAAAAGCTTTCGCTTCTCCCTGTTGGCGATGTTGCCTTCAGGTGAGACGGTATATCCTATCGCTTTGCTCTTTGGCGTCAAAGGGGCCTGAGCACTTTTTGTTCAGAAAATGTGAGCATGTGTCACAAGTCACTTCTGTAAAACACCTTGCGACATTGTGGGTCTAGGCGGTTTTGGGCAAATGCCGAGAACTCAGGCTTCCAAATCGTGGCGTTGGGTGAAGTGCCATTTCTATAATTGCCGTTGTCGCGACACCGAAGTCTATTCACTCTTCCGTGGGTCTATTCGCATGGCCGAACAAACACGCCTTCCCCGGTTTGGATTGCGGACGCTTTTGGTCTTTCTGGCATGCATTAGCATTGCGATGGCGTATTTGGGAACCTACTACCAGCTAAGGCAACGCGGAATTGCCGAAGCGGCCGAGTACGAAATGGATGGCTTTCTATACGCCCCAATTGAAGATGTCTTCGCATCCGAGGATCTCAGCGTGCATTACAAAAGAATGCGGATCTTTGCGCCTGCCAACTGGATCGACCGCAACTTTTTTGGTGGCCCCGGCCCAATCCGAGGCATCATGTTCCACATATCCGCAGAGACCAGGCACGGCCCTGCCCTGATGGAATCACTGGCAGATAGGGCTTTCCCTTTCTGTTAAACTGCCAGCTAAGTCTTTAATCTATAGAAGTCAGAAGTCGTTGGGCGGCAACCGCATGGCCGCCGAGACCCGCAAGTTTTTAGAAGGCAATTGCCATGATCTGCCGAGGTGTACGTGGAGCCACGACGGTTTCCCAAAACAGCCGAGACGAGATTCTCGAGGCCACGCGGCAGCTATTGGCCCTGATCATTCGCCAGAACGGCATCAACTCGAAAGATGTGGCCAGCGCTATCTTTACCGTCACCAGCGACCTGGACGCCGAGTTCCCTGCCCTGGCCGCCCGCCAGATCGGGTGGATGGATGTGCCGCTGATTTGCACCCACGAGATCAGTGTTCCTGGCTCGTTGCCGCTATGCGTGCGAATTCTTTTGCACTGGAACACCGAAAAATCGCAGGACGAAATTCACCATGTCTATGTCCGCGATGCGGTTCGCCTTCGCCCAGATTTGTGCCAGGTTCCGGAGATCGATTGGCAGGAACTTGAGCAATGGATCGAGCAGCAAATGGCAGGAATGAAATAGCTATTTGACTGTAAGTCCCTATCTGCCAATGTCTTGAGAAAAGCATGCCGCTTGCGTTCGGCTAGTGCTAGCACCTCTTTGGCACGTCTTGTGCTTAGTTAGCTTCCTACCTGCTTGCCGGAATTGTCTGGTGTCATGGCAGGTATTTTTTTCGCACGTATTTGGCACGCCGAACTATGCATAACCCCGCATTATCAGGCAAAACCTCCGCAAATGTCTATGGTCTTAACGTTACGTTAACGATACTATTACTGTTACCTCATCTTTGTTCGTTTTCGAGACGGACTCTCCCGCTGTCAGTTGTCCCTCGATTCACTCATACGTGGTGTAATTGCCATTAGAAAGGGGAGGCTCGTATGCAGGACGTCATCGCGGGCTACATCATCGTTGGCCTCATTAGCCTTGCAGGCTTCTTTGCCGCAAGAGCCTGGACTAGGGACTGGTCGGACAAGGGGCTGAATCAACTTGGCATCGCTACGATTGCGGTCGTTGCGATCTATTCGGTGTTCTTTTGGGATAGCCTGACCCTGACGCGGCTATTGCCTTTCTCGAATCTGATCGTTCTTAGCAACGTTTATCCTCTGGCTGCCCTGATCTTGGCGGCGGTGGCTTCCAATCGCCTCCGCGACCATGGTTGGCGACGCACCGTTCCGATGGGCGGGCTGTTTCTGGTTGGCTGCTGGTCGATGGCCTATCCACTGGTCGGCGATGCTCCCAAGTGCGGGACGAATTGGGATTCTCACGGGATCTGCTTTCAAACCACCAACAAGACCTGCACGGCAGCTTGTGCGGCAACCTTGTTGAACCACTACAACATCCCGACCACCGAAGAAGAGATGGCCCAGCTTTGCCTGACCCGCAATGGAACCTCGTGGAAAGGTTTTTACCGTGGACTGAAGCTGAAAACGGCCAACACACCACTGCGTGTCGAGATGGATTACCTGACTCCCGAAAAGCTTGCCCGCTCACGACGGCCAATCGTCCTTCGCGTTGGCAAACGTAGCTGGTTCGGAGACAGCCAGGCGGCCGGTCTTCCCAATGGCTGGAAACCGGGCGAGATCCATTCGGTCGTCTTCCTCGGTTGCGTCAATGGCTACTACGTGATCGCCGACCCCAACCCGGAAATCGGCATCGAATATTGGAGCGAAGAAGAACTCCGCCAGGTTTGGGATGGCCACAGCGCCATGCTGATCTCGAAATACGAAGAACCTGCCTTCAAAGACACGGTTTCGACCAGCGGGCTACGGCACGTTCCGGCGTTGGCTTCGTTCTAGCCCGCACTGCCGCAGATGATCGTGCGGGATGGCGTCATGATCCAGTCCATCGGGATGTCATGTTCCTGGGCTGGGATCTCTTCGAATAGCTGGCAGTCGAACGCCAAGCCAATCTTCAAGCAGTCGGGACGAAGCTTCGATAGAAGTCGGTCGAAATAGCCTTTGCCATATCCGATTCGATTGCCTCGCTCGTCAAACGCCGCCCCGGGCACAAGAACCACATCCAGCCGCTGGGGATGAATCTCTCGCTCAGCCCGCAATCTCTCGGCCGGTTCCGGAATCGCATATGCCCCGATCTCCAGTTCGCTGTGATGCAATAGGCGAAACAGGCCCAGCTCGTTTGCGGGCAGGCAGTACGGCACGATCACCTCGCCCGAGAGTTCCAGGGTTCTTTGCAGAATGCCATGCGTGACGACTTCCTCGCGAATGCTCACATAGACCAACATCGCTTGTAATTGCGGGGGAAGTTCGGTGTGCAATCGCTCGGTGATCGCTGCGCTCGCTGTGACGTGGTCGCCATGCGCTGCTCGCCGCTGTAAAGCGATCTGACGGATCGATTTCTTTTGCTGAAAGATTGTCGGCTGGGTCACGCCTGGTTATCCAAACAAGGTCGTCGAAAGGTGCGTCCCGGAGCTCCAGAAATAGAGGCTCGAGACCAATTGGGAGAGGGCGCAAAGCATGGCCGCGATTGCCAGGCAGAATCCAACTTTCCGTTCGAAAGTACGTCGGCTTTTCAGCAAATAGACATTCAACGCGACCACGCCGAATCCTATGACCGCGCCGAAAATCGACAAGTATGAAAACCAGCACGAGACAATTGCCAGGATCGAACCTCCCACCGCAGGCCAGTCGACCGGAACCATTTCGAGAAGCATCCGACCGCGTTCAACCCAACCAGGCTGGGCGGTCTCGACTAGCGGGGACTCTGTTTCCTCGGTTGGCTCTTCTTCATCCTCAATAATGACAGCCATGACCGCCTGAGAGTCGGGCGCGGCGTCTTGATGAAGATAATCGGCCAGCACCGGCGCCCGTCGAATTGGGGGAGCAACCGCCACTGGATCTTGCGGTGAAATGGCGGCCACAGACTGGACGGTTCGCACGAACTTTGTACCGCATTTCCAGCAGCGATTAACCGCTCCGATGAGCTCTTCCCCGCAATTGCTGCAGATGACTGTGCTTGAGTGGCCGGTGTTGTCCACGATCTGGGGAATCCGCCAAGACGAGATCGAATAAGAAGTGGGTGGAATCTTGTAGATTGCCACAAAACGAACTACTCTACAAAGTTTACCGAGAATTGCGGATCGTTTCCTTATATCATCCGCCCGCGTCCAGAAATCGCCCAAAATCATTGCCTGATTCATTCTGGGGTTCTGGCGATTCTTTCCAGCCAGCTTCGTGCGAAGGAATTTGTGTTTTGAAGATCATCACTTGCGCCTCCCGTTTGTTGATCACCGCTTGTCTGCTTTGTTTGAGCAGCTCTGCCGCCCTGGCCGAAGTTCCTGAACCGGAAGTCCCCAAGCTGGCTCCCGCCTCGGATGAAGGGGAAAAGGCGATTGCCGGTTTCAAGGTGCCCGAAGGCTTCGAGATGACCCTCTTCGCCGCCGAGCCGATGACCGCCAACCCGGTCGCTTTCTGCATCGATGATCAAGGCCGCGTCTACGTTGCTGAAACCTACCGCCAGGGCAAAGGGGTCGAAGACAATCGAGGGCACAACTATTGGCTGATCGATGACTTGGCCACCCAAAGCGTGGAAGAGCGCCGAGCTTACATCTTGAAGCATCATCCGGAGGCCGCTCAGAAATACACGCAGAACGACGACCGCATTCGCCTGCTGGTCGATACTGATGGTGATGGCGAAGCCGACGCGGATACTGTCTTCTCGTCCGGCTACAACGACATCGTCGAAGGAACCGGTGCTGGCGTGTTGGCTTTCGACGGCAGCATCTACTACACCGACATTCCCAACGTCTGGAAGCTGACCGATACCAACGGCGATGGCGTGGCCGACAAGAAGGTCTCGCTGAGTAGCGGCTATGGCGTTCGCTTCGCGTTCCGCGGCCATGACCTGCACGGCCTGACGATGGGACCCGACGGCAAGATCTACTACAGTATCGGCGACCGTGGCTACAACATTTCGGCCGGTGGAGCCACGCTGAAAGATCCCAGCTCCGGCGCCGTGTTTCGCTGTAACCCGGACGGCTCGAATCTCGAAGTCTTCTACACCGGCCTCCGCAATCCGCAAGAACTGGCCTTCGACGACTATGGCAATCTGTTCACTTGCGACAACAACTCCGATAGCGGCGATCAGGCTCGGTGGATTTATCTGGTCAAGGGAGGCCACACCGGTTGGAACATGGCGTATCAGTACCTCAGCGATCGCGGTCCCTGGAATCGCGAGAAGCTGTGGCATCCGTTCCACGAAGGTCAGGCCGCATACATCAACCCGCCGATTCTCAACATTTCGGATGGCCCGAGCGGCCTGGTCTATTACCCGGGCACCGGCTTCGGCGAAGAGTACCGCGGCACGTTCTTCCTGTGCGATTTCCGCGGCGGACCGGCCAATAGCGGCATTCGTTCGTTCCGTATGAAACCCAAAGGGGCGACCTACGAACTGGTTGACTCCGAGAAGTTCCTCTGGAAAGACCTGGTAACCGACGTTGATTTCGGGCCAGACGGTGCGATGTACGTCAGCGACTGGGTCGACGGCTGGACCGGACTGAACAAGGGACGCATCTATCGCATCACCAAGAAGAACCCGGACGACGCCAAGCTGATTGCCGAAGTTAAAGAGCTGCTGCCGACCGACTTCTCGACCAAGTCGGACGAACAATTGACCAAGCTGATTGGCCATGCCGATCGCCGCGTGCGAATGAAAGCTCAGTTTGCCTTGGCCGCGGCCGAGAAGCTGGACGTCCTGAAGTCGATCGCTGCCGATACCGACCAGCCGCAACTGGCCCGGCTGCATGCGATCTGGGGAATCGGTCAGATTGCCGACAAGCAGTCCAAGATTGCTGAGCGCGTCAAAACCGTTCAGCTGCTATCTGACACGCTGGTCAACGATAAAGATGCCGAAGTGCGTGCCCAGGTCGGGCGCGTGCTGGGCGAGTTGAAAGTGATTTATGGCTTGCCGAAACTTCTGGAAGATGACAATCCGCGGGTGCAATACTTCGCCATGATCGGCCTGGGCAATGCCGGACCGCATGGCGATCCGAATCAGGTCATCGACCGCGTTGCCGCAATCCTCGCGAAGAACGCCGATCAAGACCCGGTGCTGCGTCATGGCGGTATCATGGCGTTTACAGGCATGCGGCATCTGCAGTCGCTGGCCGACCTGGCTAATCATCCTTCGGTCAGCGTTCGTCTGGCGGCAGTGGTTGCCCTGCGTCGATTGGAGAGCCCTTCGGTCGTTCGCTTCCTGAGCGACGGTAACGAACTGGTCGTGCTTGAAGCGGTTCGGGCCATTCATGATCTGCCGATGGAAAAAGCGATGCCTCAGACAGCCCGGCTGATCGATGCAGGCTGGAAAAACGACGCCCTGCTGAGGCGCGTGCTGAATGCCAACTTCCGTTTGGGCGAAGCAGAGAACGCGGCGGCGCTGGCACGATTTGCCACTCGTAGCGACATGCCTGAAGCAATGCGGCTGGAAGCCCTGGCGATGCTGGAAAGCTGGAAAGAACCAGGCAAGCTCGATCGCGTGCTCAACTTCTATCGCCCACTGGAAGCTCGCGACCAGGAGGTGGCGAAAGAAGCGTTGGCTGCCGCACTTCCCAAACTACTCAATACCGATGAAGCGATCCGCAACAAAGCGGCCAAGCTGGCGGCCAAGTTCGGCATGAAACAGGTCGCGCCGGTCTTGGTTGGCCTGGCCACCGATGCCAAGCAATCTCCTGAAACGCGTGCCGATGCGATTTCGGCGCTCGCCAGTGTCGATCCCGGCAAAGCCAAGCCAATCGTCTTGGAGGCCCTTTCTTCCGACCAACCGCTGGTCCGAGCCGCTGCCCGTGATCAGATGGTCAAGCTGGCACCCGGCGAAGCGATTGCCGCCTTGAAGCAAGGTGTCGCCGCCGAGTCGACAATCGAACGCCAGCGAGCGCTCGCCGCGTTGGCCAGCAGCAAAGCGGATGGTTCGGCTCCGATCATTGCCGAGAGCATGGAGAAGCTTCTGTCAGGCCAACTACCGGAAGATACTCGCTTGGATGTGCTGGAAGCCGCCACGGCCTTCAACGATTCGCCTGAGATTGCTTCGCTACTGGAGAAGTACCGCTTGTCGCTCGACCCGGCCGATCCTTTGGCCGAATACCGCGTGGCACTCAGCGGTGGCAACTTCGAGAAAGGTCGCAAGATCTTCTTCGAGAAGACGGAAGTCTCGTGCGTTCGCTGTCACCGCGCCATGGGAACCGGCGGCCGCGTCGGACCGGAACTGGACGCGCTGGGCGAATCCAAGCCGCGTGAGTACCTGCTGGAATCGGTCGTGCAGCCCAATGCCAAGATTGCCAAGGGATTCGAATCGATCCTGGTGCTGACGGTCGACGGCCAGACCTACTCAGGCGTGCTGAAGGAAGAAACCGACGAAGCGGTGAACCTGGTCGATGCCGAGGGCAAACTGATCACCATCCCGCAAGACGACATCGAAGGCCGCAAGAGCGCCAAGAGCCCGATGCCGGAAGATATCTTCAAGCATCTGAGCAAGTCGGAACTGCGTGACCTGGTCGAGTTTCTGGTCGGACTGAAGCAGCGACAAGCAACTGGCCACGAGGAATAGACCAAGCTCCATCCTGTCCCCTCGCCTCTTCGGGGAGATGGGACGAGAGATCGTGAGTCGCTTCTGGTATGCTCAATTCATGGCATACGAAGATCAAAGCTCACTTCTACAAGGACGAACAGATGAAGAATTCCGCAGCTTGGTTATTGGCGTGTTGTTTACTGCTGAGCGCGATGGTCACGGGATGTGCTCCGTCGGCTGAAAATCGCCTGGCAGGAACTTGGGTCTTCTGGCATAGCGGCATGATGGATGGAACCGAAGCCCAACGCAAAGCGGTATTCGACCATAATCTGGAACGCTACGGCATCGTCTTCGATTTGAATCCCGACGGCACTCTTAAGGTGACGGGTGCCGAAAAGGGCGACGGTACCTGGAAGGTGGTGAACTCTTCTGGTGATAAAGCAACCGTGGAAATGAAAATCGGAGATAAAACCGAAACGGTCGACGTGACAATGCACGGCGATATTGCGATCGAGTTCCAGCGCGAAGGTCAGGATACGGCCTACATCTATTGCCACCCTCTGGATTAGGCGAGCGTGAAGAGACGAGAGATTGTGTGCCCCTTCTGGTATGCTCAATCCATGGCATACCAAGTTCCAAGCTTCTCTTCTTCAAAGGCGTAATCATGAAGCGATCCGCATGCTGGATGGCGGTCTGCTGTTTTGTGCTCGCGGTTGGTCTTGCTGGATGTGCTCCGTCGATGGAAAGTCGGCTGACCGGTTCCTGGACGCGGGCAGTTGGGGCGATGATCGACGAAGGAACGCCTGGGCAGAAAGAGGCGGTTGTCGAATTGAATCTTCTGGCATCGCCGGTCCTACTGAACTTCAATCCGGACGGAACGTTCAGCATCAAGGGAACCGAAACGGAAGAAGGTACCTGGAAGGTGCTCAGCTCCTCAGGCGATAAGGCCACCATTGAGTTGAAATTGGACGGCGGAACCGAAACGGTTGAAATTCAGATCTTGCGTGACACACTCATGAATTTTCAACGCCAAGGGCAGAAAGTGCCCTACATGTACGAGAAACTTTCTTAGACGCATTTTGATCTGTGCGATGCGTCTTCCGCATCATCAATAAAAAGGCCCCACTTTCGATCCGGTTTTTCAGGAGCGAACGCAGGGCGAATTTTAAGCTTATTCTAGCGGTTTGTTTTAGTCTTTCAGCTCAAACAAGACGTCGTCTTTGCCATCCTTCGTGACGGTCAGCGTCAAGCCTGACGTTTGGGGCTGGCCGAACTTCTTGGGGATCAGGTAGTTCGTCTTGGTTTGGACGTTGTCGGGATCTCCGCCGGTGACTTCCACCGATTCGGTCTTGGAGACCGTAACCTGGTAATCCCCTTCCGGGATTCCGTTAGTGGGCGGATAGGCCTGGGCAACAAACTTCCCTTCCGAATTGGTATGCGCCGAACCGCTGACGTTTCCGTTCTTCGGGGCGAAGACAACAATGGCATCGCTCAGCGGACTGCCGTTGTAGGTAACCGTTCCGGAGACATCGTAAACCGGTGGGGCACCTTCAGGCAGCGTCGATTGCCCGGAGCTACAGCCAAGCAAAGCGGCGAGGGCAAAGCCAACAAGAGAAATGCGTAAGTACATGGCAAAACCTTTATTGAAAGATAGGCGACCAGGTTGCTCTGCGGCCAATTGCTGCAGCGCACGGCGTTGTGTCCTGCGCTGCACAATTCCATTCCGGGTGGCAATCCCGGTTACTGCTGTTGATAGACTTCACCGCTGGACTTGGTACCCATTGCCCCCCAAACGCCATAGGGAGAATACCCAGCGCCATTGTAAGAAGGTGGCGTGGCCGACTGGTTTCCGGCGTTGATCGTTTCAGCCACGAAGTGCGTCGAGCCATCCCCCATCAACGTCAATACGCCGCCGGGATGCAAACTACCGGCGCTGTACATGCCCGAGGTCCAATGGCTGCCGCCGCCATTGAAACAGGAGGGCGAGTTGGGAGGTAGGATCGTGTTGAAGCCGGCAAAGTATTCCGCGCCGTCACCCCAGCGATAGCCGCGCGACGTGTCGTTGGCCCACCCGCCGGAAATGTACTGCCGGGTCGCGTAGTTATAGGTCGCTTTGCAGGCGGAAGGGGTGGTAATGCCGGTCGAGCCAGCCAGCATACCGATATGACTTGTGCTGTTCGGACGCACGAGTTCCGACATCGCGATCGTGTTGGAAGTGCCATCGGTGATATCGCGGAAGTTGTACCACTTGTACGATCCAAACATGCCGCGCGAAGGACGTGAAACAGGCGTCGACTCACTTCCGCCAGCGGTTCCGTTCAGGCTATCCCCGCCGCAGAAGACATAGTTGTAGATACCAAACGTGGAATGAGCCGGCGAGGTTTGCCCACCAGCGTCAGACGGGCATAGCAGTGCCGGCAAAGCATAGTTGGCGAACGCACCGTTCCAAGGGACGATGTTTCCTGGACGGACAAGCTTGTTGTAAAGCGCCTGCTGTTCAATGAAGGGAAGCATCGACATGATGCCGCTCAGACGTGTTCGTTGTCCACCAATGGTATTTAAGGGCGCGCCGGTTCCCATGTTGCGTGATGGAAAATAGTTGTAAGTGTCGTGGTAGTTGTGCAGTGCCAAGCCAAGCTGCTTGAGATTGTTCGAGCACTGCATCCGCCGAGCCGCTTCACGAGCTTGCTGCACGGCCGGCAGCAGCAACGCGATCAGCACGCCGATGATCGCAATCACGACCAGCAATTCAACGAGGGTAAAGCCTCGCCTGGCGGAACGCTTCACAAAAGAACTGAGAGGCTCAGTTGAAGACATGAGATGATTCCTCTGAAGCACGTGGGTTGGGGTAGAAAGAAATAGATAGAATCAGATCCGCCAACTGCTAACGCAGTGGGAGGACACCATTGAAAGAGAATGGGGAAAAAGGTCGCCGATTTCGGTGGGGTTTTCGAGCGAGCTAATGTACGAAATCTCGAATCATTCAATGGTAGAAAAAAGCTGGTTTTTTTCTATTCCTCTTTTAGGTGTCGTCATCAAACAAGAATTAGCGGAAAACCCCTTCTTTCAGAGGGCATTCGCTTGATAGTTGATGGTGGGTTCCCGTCACTTTGTCGACGCCCAAGGGCCAGCGAACCAACCTGGAGTTGCGTCGCCCAAAAGTACCAACGTCGTTTCCGTCATGCCTGAGCGCCTCGCATCGATTACCGACGAAGCTGTCTCCATTCTGCGTGTTGGTTTCGAGATAACGCTAAACAAAAAGCCCTGCTGCCGCGCCGATTTCTGGGAAGGGAAGGCAGGGCATAAATTGGGTTTCGTATCTCGGATCGCTTCGGTCTTTCAGCTCAAACAGAACGTCGTCTTTGCCGTCCTTGGTGACGGTCAGCGTCAAGCCCGACGTTTGGGGCTGACTGTACTTTTGGGGAACCAGGCTTTTTGATTTCGTCTGAACGTTGTTGGGATCGCCGCCGGGGACTTCTATTGTTTCGGTCTTCAGGACCGTGACCATGTAATCACCTTCCGGCATCCCGTTACTGGGCGACAAACTTGCCTGCCGAATCAGTATGCGCCGAGCCGCCGATGGAATCGTTGGTCAATGTAGACATAGGTCGATTCCTCTCTCGAATAGGGAGAATGATGAATGATTAAGAGTGTCGGACCGCTGCAAAAACAGTGGCCGGGCGATGACTAGAAACGAATGGATGGTGAAAGAGCTCGCCAGCTTCGGTGGGGTTTTCGAGAGGGCGAATGTACGAAATTCCGTACGGGGCAAGTATAGAAAAAAACGGAGGGTTTTCTACTCCACCTTTAGGTGACGCAGCGTGTAGTGTGCTTCCTTGGGCCACATTTTCTTACCAGGTCCACCAATTTCATCATCGAGAAAGAACTCGTAGACAAATCCTTCTTTGAGAGGTGATTCAAGCGTAAGCGTCACGGTCAGACGATCGCCTGACAACGCTATCGACGCCACCTCTTCGCGCTGTCGCTGCTTGTCTTCACCGCCATAAGCCGGAGTCGAAACGCGCGTGTACGATGCCACGGTATAGTTCGACGGAAGGATCCCTTGGCTAGAATTGACTTGATCGGTAAAGCGAATTTGAAAGCCGGTCGGGGTGGCGGTGACTTCATCGATTCCCAGCGGCAGGTGCACCGATCTGGGACGCAGGCGTGTAAACGTACCGACGTTATTTCCACCGCCCCACCCCGCATCGCGGATGTTACCGACGTAAATGTCACCATCAGGGGCAACACCACAGCTGATCGGGCCTAGCAATCCTTGCTCGACATCTTCTGGCGGATCGGTCGTCAGCGGATAGACGGCGCCTTGAATCGAGTCGCCAACGTGATCCAGACTCATGCGCACAAGTCGGCGCGTATCATACTCGCAGCCGATAAGGTCTCCTTCCCAAGGGCCATAAAGGTCGTAGCCCAACTTCTGTCGTAGTGCGTGGGGGGTCTCCAGAAAACAGATGCCATTCACGCTGCGAGTCCACGGATGAGGAATCGCAATTGATGGAGGCGTTTCAGGTGGGGCAAAGCCAGGTTTGCGATCGATTGCGTTGATAAACCCATACCTTTGGCCCGGTACCACATGGTTCAATTCGTTGAATGGGTTCCAATTGCCTTGATTATCGGTGACAAATAATTCGTGTTGGACATTTAGTGCGATGCCCATTGGGAAGCGATGCCCGGCCGTCAGTTCTTCGATCTTGTAAGTTTGCTGCTGCGGGTCCTTTGAGGTAGGAACGAGCTTGATCACCGTTCCGCGCAGCGCCGCCGCCTCTGGTGTGCGTTTGTTTTGTTCGCACGGAATCGCCGCGTAGTAGTTGCCCGCCGGATCGAGCGGTAGCCCGACGGCCCAATCGTGGTAGTCCTCGGTGTGACCCCAGCCATGGGCCAGGTTGGTGACCTTTTCGACGACCCCATCCTGGTTTTCGTCCCACAATCGGAGCAGGGCGTACTTGTTGATGATGTCGACATACTGCGCGTATGCTTTCACTCCGTAGGGCGCGGCGAACTCGTCGCCAAACTGCTGATAGCTATCCTCCAGCCCGTCGCCATCAGTATCGGTCAGCTTCCAGACGCGCCCTTTGAGCGATCCCGCCACCAGCGTTCCGTCTGGCTGCCAATCCATGGCGATCGGCATCATTTCGGTCGAAAGGGGAAGCCGCTGGGCAGTCCAGCCTGGGACGATGTTCAGTTCGACCGATTTGGACTGAATAACTGGGATCGGCGGCGTTTCGGCTGCGATTTCACCAGGCAGGTCCAAGCGATAGGTCATCGACAGCGAATTGCCATCGGCCGCCAACCAGACGACGCCGTTCTCGTCGACCGTCATGCCCGGCGCCTTCTCGATTTCAATCCGCACGTCCCCGGTGACGAAAACAATCCGATCGCTCGCCGATTGGTTGATCGCGAATTTGCCGGTCAACGTTCGTTGCGGCAAACGCAGGCCAACTGCGTAACCAGGCGGAATCTGGCTGAGCGAAATCGAGCGTGTGAACGCATTGACCGGGTGATCGGAATCAGTCCACTGCGGCGAGACCTGTTGCCGGGCCTGCAGGTCGATCATTTCTGATTTGCCAAAATGCAGCGTCTGGGACCAGGTCAGCGAATCGGCCTGGTAGTCGTACTCGTTGAAGCGTGTGTAGAACTGGCCATCGCGCTGCGGCGGAACGAGGTCGCCGCTTTCGTCCCGCAGCAGCAATTCCGGCTGGGGAGTATCGTGATCGAGTAGGCCCGTGCCACCGATTTCCCAGTGCCATGTCTTTCCTTCGCTGCGCTGCCGGGCCACATCGCCGACCCACCAATCCAGTAGTGACGCCGACTCGAGGTCGTACAGCACGTTGTTGCGTGTTGGTAGTCCGATCAAGAGCGGCTTGATCAACACATCGTTCGGTCCCTGCTTGATGACATCGGTCAGCACCACGGCGCGCGGCTTATCGCCATGCTGGCCGCTTTGCCGCACGATCCGCACCGGGTCAGGCTTGGGCGGGGTGAAGTCAGGCGTATTGAGCACATGCCACACGGCGGCCAACTGAGAATCGACCTGGTTGTCGAGCACGCCGCGGACCGGCAGTTTTACGCTGGGCATTTCCATCCGCGGTACGATCCGGGCCGGGTCGTGCACCCAGCGAAAGAACCACGGCTCACGGATGCGATCACCCAGCATCGAAAGATCGGGGCCTTTCGCGTTGAGCGGTGCTTTGGGTGGGATCATGCTGCCGACCTGGTGACAACTGGTGCAACCGAAGCCATCGGTGGTGACCAGCCGCGCTCCGGCGACTGTCGCGGCCAGGCCTTCCATTTTGGGCGGCTTGATCGTGGCCGGGGCGCCGTCGGGAATGCGGTCCTGGCTAACGAAGTAATCGACGAGCGTCTGCTGTTGATCGGGCGACAAGGCAAACTTCGGCATCTGCACGCGCAGCCAGGGGCGATGATTGCCGGAAGTTCGCGCGATCTCGCCGAGCAGGGCTTTATCGTGCAGCTTATCGCCGACGCTATTGAGCGAAGGAGGAACCATCGCCGGCAGCAGCGATGCCAGGCCGGTGTTGGCTTCGGTGATCTGCTTGGCCGTTTCCGAAAGCCCCCCGCTCGTTCCGCGTGGATGACAAGCCAGGCAGTTGTTCTTCGTCAAAATCCAATGCGCGTCGGTAACCTGGCCGCCGTCATGCTTGGCACGGCTCAAGTCGCGAACGTACGTCTTGATCGCTTCACGATCTTCTGGCGGTAAGCGATAGCCAGGGCGATGATCGTGGGCTGCCGGCTCGGCCATGCAGGCATCTTGCCAGAGGTTGCCAGGCCCAAGCGTGGTTCGTTTGGTTGGCGGCGTGGCGGTGGCGTCGCCCGGCAGCGTATGGCAACTGCCGCAGCGGTTGTCGGCAACGAGTCCCCTCCCCTTCTCGACCAGCAGATGGTTGAACTCTTTCACCGGCGTTTTGGCCAGCGTGTTGTCGTGGCTGAGCGTTGCCAGGTAGGAGGCGATGTCGTCACGCTGTTTGCCGTTGAGATCGTAGACCGGCATGCGGTGGTCCGGGTTCAGCTTGGACGGATCGGCCAACCAAGTCAGGAAGTACCCCTTGGGACGCTTCGCGGCGATGTCAGTCAGTTCCGGGCCACCCATCACGCTGGCTGTGCCCAGCTCGCCAATCTTGTGACAGGCCATGCAGCCAAGCGTTTGGACCAGGTTCTTTCCGCTGGCGACGGAACCTTTGGTTGGCAATGACTTCTCGGCCGGCCGGGGTTTGGAATCGCTCAGCAGGTAGGCGACGACCGCTTCGACGTCGTCGTCCGACATCACGAAGTGAGGCATCCGCCGCAGTGTGTCGGTTTGCTCTTCTGGCTTGTGTGTCCGCAGCCAATCTGTGAGCCACGCTTCGGAAATGTTGCCGTCCAAGCGAGCCAGCGACGGCGCTTTCTCGGCGGCGGGCTGTTGTTGAATGTCGTGACAGGCCGCGCAGCGATAGCCGGCGATCAATTCCCGGCCGCGCTCGAACGGCTGCTCGATTGTTTTGTCGATGTCGTGATAAAAGGCTTCGGCGGGAATTGGTTCCAGCGGGAAGCCAGGACCAGACCAGAATAGCTGTAGCTGGGCATCGTTCTGGGTTTTCGCGAAGTCGGCTTGAATCGGATGCCAATCGAACTTCAGTTCAATCGGCTTGCCGGAGACCCACTGCGGCTGGGTGGTGTTGGCTTCGAGAACGACCTCGCCTTTCACCATCACGCGCGCTTTGCCGCAGACGTACGCGTGCAGCGTGTAGTCGCCGGCGGTCCGCATTAGCAGAAGCCCATCCCACCGAGCGCTGAATTTGCCGTCGCTGATCCGTAGGTCAGGCGATTGGCTGCCCCAGTCGAACGAGACGGTCGGATCGATTCGCTGACAGCGCGTCCCGTCGCTGGCCCCGAACGTCGCGATCAGGCCGCGGCCGAAGTCCTCTTCGAATTGAGCTAGCACCGGGCCAGCCGTCGCGAACAGAGTAAATATGGCAAGGGTCGCAGCCCAGGCAACTTGACGCATGCGAGGAGATCCTGAGGGAGGTAAGCGAGCGGGAGGGGATGGTTGTTGAAAGCGGCTGGGATTGGCGCGGGGCAACCAACCTAAGTTCCAGTATAGGTAAACGATAAGTGGATTTCATGCCTTTCAATTCAGGCAAATCCATGGCGTTTCGGGCTGGCTTTGATCTTGCCCCGCCCAGAGCAAACTTCCTAGACTGTCGGCGCGACTCTAAATCGATCTCCCTAAAGGACTATGGCTGATGGAAACCATCCGAGTGAATGCATTGATTATCGGAGGCGGAGCGACGGGGCTCTGGCTGTTGGATCAATTGCGGCACCAGCATCGGTCGGCCATTCTGGTGGAATCGCACGCGTTAGGGACCGGCCAAACGATTGCGGCTCAAGGGATTTTGCATAGCGGGCTGAAGTATTCGCTGCAAGGGCTGCTGACCGCCTCGGCACGCCAGGCCCGGGAAATGCCGGCCTTGTGGCGGAAGTGCCTGGAAGGTCAACAGCTGCCTGATCTTTCCGGCACGCACATTCGGTCGGAATCGTTCTATTTGTGGGGAACCAACTCAACGGCCTCGAAACTGGGCATGTGGGGCGCGCGGCTCGGTTTGCAGGTCACTCCCCAAGCGGTCAGTCCGCACAATGCACCAGCGCTTTTGAGCGGCTGCACCGGCGCCGTTTTCAGCGTGGCGGAGCAGGTCATTAACTGTGGTTCCCTGTTGGCGAACCTGGCCGAAGCCAACCGGGATCGGATCTTCCAGATCGATCGCGATCAAGGAACCGATTTCCGTTTCGATGCCGAGCAGAAAGTTCGCTCGGTCGTTTTGACTTCGGGCGATGGTCGCCAGGTTGAAGTGGTTGCCGACTGGATTGTCCTGTCCGCCGGTCGAGGTAACGCCCAACTCCGCATTGCAGCAGGGCTCGATCCACGGAAGCAACAGACCCGGCCGCTGCACATGGTGATGGTTCGCGGCGGCTTGCCAGAGTTCCATGGGCACTGCGTCGATGGAGCGAAGACACGCATTTCGATCACCTCGGCAAAAACGGCCGAGGGGGAAGTCGTTTGGCAGATTGGCGGCCAACTGGCCGAAGAAGGTGTTGGCATGGAGCGTGCCGATTTGATTGCCAGAGCCCGAACAGAACTGCTGGAGACGATGCCGGGCATCCACCTTGAAGATGCCTGGTGGTCGACCTACCGAGTCGATCGAGCCGAACCGACAACCATGACGGGCGCTCGCCCCGATTCGTTTCGCATCGAGCGAGACGGAAACATCCTGACGGCTTGGCCGACGAAGCTGGTCCTGGTTCCGCGCTTGGCAGCCAGTCTGACCGAGACAATTGCAACAACTCCCATCCAATCGCCCGCCACGGTGAAACCGCTGGCCGACTGGCCGCAGCCGCCGGTCGCGAAGGCGCCTTGGGATCGCGAACAATTCTGGACCTCCTTGAGCGTCTCGAAAGCGGAGGCCGCGTAGAATTCGGCATGCAGACAAGGCGACTAGGCAAAACAGGTTTCCAGGTCGGACCGATCGGGTTTGGTGCGTTCAAGATCGGCCGCAACGCCAAGATCAAGTATCCGCAGCCGTACGACCTTCCCACCGATGCGGAAGTCGCCAGCTTGCTCGACGGGCTGATCGACTTGGGGATTTGCCATTTCGATACGGCGCCGTCGTATGGCATCAGTGAAGAACGCATCGGCAAATTGCTCGCCCGGCGCGAAGTTCCGCTGGTGATCTCGACCAAGGTGGGCGAACTGTTTGAAGATGGCGAGTCGCGCTACGTCTTCGACGAGAAGTCGGTGCGGCAAAGCGTGGCCAACAGCTTGCGACTGTTGCGGCGCGATGTGCTCGACATTGTTTTGATCCATACTCCACATGATGACCTGCGCGTGCTGCAGGAAACGCCGGTGGTTGAAACACTGCAGGCCTTGAAAGATGCCGGCGATATCCGGACGATCGGCCTATCCGGCAAAACGCCAGAGGCCGCGTCGCTTGCTTGCAAGTGGGCCGATCTGTTGATGGTCGAATTCAACGCCGAAGATCGTGCGCACGCCGATGTGATCGAAGAAGCTGCTCGGCTCGATATTGGCGTGTTGGTCAAGAAGGGCCTGGCCTCAGGGCATCTGCCAGCCAGCGAGGCAATTCCATTCGCGCTGAATCAAACCGGCGTTACCAGCCTGGTCGTGGGCGGTTTGAATCTGGCCCACATGGCCGACAACCTACGCTTCGCCGAAGAAGCGAACGTCACACCGTAGGGTCCGCTGTGCGGACGCGGAATAGACATTCCACATCGAAACCGTGTGCGATAGTTCATTCGTAAGCATAGACAACAATTGTCGCCCCTTCGGGGCTGGCAGGTTGCTTGATGTTGAAAACTGATTCCGCGTCCGCACAGCGGACCCTACGGTGAGAGTTACTCTGGCTCGCTTACGCAGCGGAAGCCGGTGAAGTTGTTGCTTAGCTCGGGCGAGAGCTTCGCGCGGTACCAGACCATCGCTTCGCTGGTGCCGGTTTGGTCGGAACTGATCCAGCTTCCGCCGCGGACCACCTTCTTTTCGCCTGACGCGGGGCCGCTTGGATTGTTCTCGTCGATTCGGTCATAGCTGTCTTCGGCGTACCAACTGCTGGTCCATTCGGCCACATTGCCGGCCAGATCGGACAGGCCATTGGTTCCCGGTGGAAACGATCCGACCGGGGCGGGTTCCTGTGATCCATCCAGGCCACGATCGTTCAGCGGAAAGTTGCCTTGCCAGAGATTGGCACGCTCGCTGACCGGAATTGCATCGTCCTGTGGCCAGGGAAAGTCGTTCTGCAGTTGCTTGCCCCGAGCGGCCGCTTCCCACTGAAATTCAGTCGGCAAATGCTTGCCACTCCATTTGGCATAGGCGCTGGCATCGTACCAACTGACGTGGACGACCGGATGATTGTCTCGGCCGACGATCGACGAGCCTGGCCCGCCAGGCTGTTTCCAGTTGGCGCCTTGCTTCTCGACGAATTTTTTGTCGTGCTGATCGAAGCACAACGAATAGCCGCGCCGCTCGGCATCGGTTTGGTAGCTGGTCGCCGCGACAAACTGGGCGAACATGCCATTGGTGACTTCGGTGCGATCGATGGCAAACGGCTTGAGTTGAATCTGCCGCATCGGCTGGGCATTGCGCGGACCGGCATCTTTACCGATCAGATAGGCGCCGCCAGGGATCTTTACCTCAGGTGGCAGCGAGGCGTTCTCTTCGCTTTCCGCGGGAATCGCTAACGAGGGAGCGGCTGAGGTGGTATGGAACGAACCAAAATAGATGGCCGCGGCGGCTACCAGGCAAACAATGCCGAGGCCGAGAATCATCTTCGAGTTGTTACGCCCAGCGGTCATCCGTGCTCTGTGGGTGTTTGATCGGAACGTTTAGCTCAGCTTCTGTCTCATCCGGCGGCTATACGCTTCCAGCTTCCGGCGTTCAGATTCCGAGAGTGATTCCATTCCGGATTGATTGACCTTTTCGAGAATGCGTTCCGCTTCCTCGTCCGAGTCGTTGTAAGGATTGAAGTCGTCTTCTTCGGTATGCACCCGCAGCTTCGGCCGCGACCGAAGCGTCCACTTCGGCAATGCCACCTTGCTGGGAATGAAACGGCTTAACGAGATGCCACTGAAGAAATAGGCGAGGCCAAACGCGATTCCGGTCAAGTGTGCCGAATAAGCAACGTCTTGATCGGTCCCAAAAAGATTGCTTACCAAGATCAAAACACCAACTACCCAGGCGGGAACCGGGATCAGGAAGCCAAGATAGACGGTCATCTTTGGATAGAGGCAGATGAACAGTGCCAAGACGGTGGAGACCGCCCCTGACGCGCCAACCATTACCGAATTGGGATTCGAACTGATCGACATCGCCACCAGGTTCCAACCGATGCCGCACAGCACAACGCTGATCAGGTAGATTTTGAGGAATTCGGCTTTGCCGTAGCGATCTTCAACAAACCGGCCGAACATCCACAGCATGAACATGTTCATCGCGATATGCCAGCCTGCCATCCGGCCAGAAATCGCATGCAGGAAGCCATAGGTCAGGTACTGATACCAAAGCCATGGCTTGCTGATTGTGTCGCTGTGAACCCCCAAATAATTCGCCAGATCGAGCTGGAGCAGCCAGTCGACCAGGAATACCGCGACGTTGGCATAAACCAACAGCATCGTCGCCGACTGGCCAGATAGCGAAAAGGACATCTGATCGTCCGGCTCGCGGTAATAGTCTCGATCGTAAAGGCCCATTTCCTACCTGTAAGAGCGTGCCTGAGGTTTTCTCTGCACGTAGCGCAACGTGTATCCCATCAAACTATCTTAGGAATGCAGGCGAGAAAAGTGCAGTGTCGATCTATCTGCCGAGATTCGTTCAGAAGCGCTAACCTGGGTTGATGTGATAGCTTACAGCTACCGTTGCGGCGCGTAAAAAAAGCCAGGCTCAAAGCCTGGCTGTCAAATGTCGCAAGTGCTATGAAGTCGCGTTTCCTCGGGAACCCTATTTCCTAAGGAGACAGCGTTAGTGAGTTCGGATCTGCCTTATCGAGTTTCTCTTGCCCCAGTTTGCGGAGGACCGCATCGCTGGCACGCTTCAGTTCTTCGACCAGGGTCTGATTGGTCCGATACAGCCGGCTGTTTTCTTTCAGCGTCTCGGTCAGGTAGTCCATCAGCTTTTGCTTGTACTCGGCAATCTGTTCCTCTTCGTACACGACTTTCTGCTTATCGACTTGCAGCTTGGCCTTTTCCTGTTCGCGATAGGCGACGACGTCTTTGGTGATCGTGTCCGCTTCGGTCAGCATCTTGATGTCTTGTTCGATGGTGTACTTCGTGTCACGCAGATCTTCGACCTCCCGCTTGAAGGTATGGAACTGGTAAGCGAAATCGATCAGCGGGCGAACGTAGACTTGCTGTTCGACGGTAACGATCCCTTGATCGACAAGCGTTTTGCCAGGTGTACGGGTCGTGTACATCAAGATCTGATCACCCTTTTTGAACTTGGTGGGTGAGCCTTGTTTGAGGTATTCGGCGGTTGCCAAGCCGGAACCTGGTTCGAAGTCCTGAGTGATCGAGGTCGAATTTCCCTGGGCGTCGACCGGGATTTCGTAGTCCTGCTGGAACGTGACTTTGCTCATGACGGCAACTTCGGGATCGTCAGGCCCGGCCTGTTGGCCGGTTCGTTTCAGCTCGGCGAGAAGCTGGTCCTGTTGTGCTTGCCCCAGTCCGATCCATTGGGCGGCCGTTCTGAGCGATAAATCCAACTGTCCATCTTCGATCATTTCAGAATAGATCAGGTTGTCGTCGACTGGCATTTTGTCGTACAGAACCCACGAGTTCTGCAGGTTGATCACGTTTTGCTGAGCGACGTCGATCTTCGTGGTCGGTTCGATCGTCAGGTTGTTGCCTTGAATGGTGCGAACGACGTACTCGCCGACAAAGTACCCAGGAATCAGAAACGGAGGGTCGTTGGAGATATTGTTAGGGTTATCGATCTGGCCGAAAACGTAAACGATGTCGTCCGGTACCAGGTTGCGTTGCGTTGGTGTTGCAGGAGCAGCTCCGCCGGCTGCGGCGACAGGTGGCTGCACTGCCGGAAGCACCAGCGAAATCTGATTGTTGTTGTTAGGCGGTCCATGCTGAACGTTTCGCCAGACGCGGCCGCGATCGTACATGATCCGTTTCAGTTCCGCTTTCGCGCCGGCCAGACTGTCGGTTAGCTTTTCTGCGGTTTTCAGGCGGCCTGTTTCGGGGTCGATCCATCGTCCATATTTCAACTCCTCGACCTTTTGCTGGGCCGCAAGAAGTTCTTTCTCCCTCTGCTCGGCGAGCTTCTTCCACGAGGTTTCGGTCTTCAAGACTGCCGAAGCAACAACCAGATAGGCGAATGCGGCTCCGAAGGTCAGGAACAAGCCCATCACATGGAGAACATTCCAATTGGCAGCGTTCAAGTACGAGAAGATCCCGAACAACAGAACGAGCACGGCAATGACAATGTAAAAGACGGTCATTTGGGCTTTAGATTTGGGAAATGACGATCGTGGTGGTGAAAGACAAGTTTGTGGGGCCGTCCGTGCGCCACGGCAACGTCGTCATCAGGAAGAGGTGACTCCGCGCAAATCCATCGGTGTATTGTACTTCAGGCCAACGGCATTTCACGAAAAATACGCGGCCAATCCAGATAAATCACCTTCAGATAATAAATTGGGTATTCTGGGGAGTCAATGAGCCGTCAGGAAGTACTTCTGACGCAACTGTTTATCTCGCCGTACTTTAGGGGTTTGGCAAGCCAATTTGCTTATCGACATAACCGGTAAAATCGTTCAAGTCTGAACGGTTCGGTAGCCGAAACGTTATCGATAGCGGAACGTTCTCCCCCGGAATGGTTCGCTGTCGAACGATTTTCAGCGGCTCGCCGAACCAGGGATTCCTTCCTGAAACCGGCGGGCCAGAACTCTGAATTCCTTAGGAATGAATCCTATGGCAGATTCCCAGCGGACGTCGCCGCATGATGCGGTTCAGTTGATTCGGATGGTCATGGAATTGACCTCGTGTGAGAAAGCATTGCGGGCCGCGATCGCGGAAGTGGTCTCGCCGTTCTCGTTATCCGAGAACGCGTTTTTCATTCTGATTCTGTGCCAACGCAATCAAGACCGCCCGCTCAGCCAGTCTGCCCTCGCCAAAACTGTTGGACTATCTCCGGCGCAACTTAGCAATCTCGTCGAACAGCTTCGGCAAGATGGCTGGATAGAAGCGAGCCGAGATGCCAACGATCGGCGGCGTCAATATTGGGCGCTGACCCAAGAGGGTAGTCATCGGTTGGACGAGATTCTGCAAACGTTTGCGACTGCCTGGCAGCTTGACCAACTACCGATTCAGCCTCGCTCGCTGGTCGATGGCTTTCGACAACTGGCTGCCATGCTCCAGACTTCGCTCGTTTCCGAGTCGACATCCCCGTCGACCTTCCTTGTCAAACCCTCCGCCGCTTGAAGACAAGGGCAGCACTCCCATGAAAACCCTCCCTCCTTGCCGAAGCACCTTGCAGCTCTCGCTGCTTGCTTGCCTGTGCGTTGCCGCCCTGGCCGGGCTTGGCCTGGTCACCCAGGCCGGTTGCCATTCGCCAACGTTTTACCACTACCAGGCCGATGACGACGCCTATCACTTGGTGGAAGAAAAGAACTACAGCCCCCAGTGGCATCTCGATCGCATTTCGGTGAACCCTGACCCCCAGTCACGTATCTTCGATCCCTTCAATCTCGATTGCCCCCCGATGCCGCTGGACGACCCAGCTGCCAATCAATACATGCATATCGTCGACGGCAAGCGTGCCTACTGGGGATGGGAAAAGAACGGCGTTACCGCCGATGTCGACAACCCCGATTGGTTGAATTACATGCCGCTGAACGATGAAGGGCAGCTGGTTTTGAATGTCGATCGCGCGGTCGAACTGTCGCGGAAGAACTCGACTACCTATCAAAGACAAGTCGAAAACTTGTACCTGCAGGCCCTGGACGTCAGCTTCCAACGTTTCCGGTTCGATGCGCAGCTGTTTGGCGGTTACGAAACCTTCTTTACTGCCGATGGTCCGGTCAAAGGGGGAGGCAACTCACGAAGCGTCCTCACTGCCAACACTCGCAGCATTCAAATGAAGAAGCTGTTTGCAACCGGCGGCCAGTTGGTGACCGGGTTTGCCAACAACCTGATGTGGCAGTTTTCAGGACCCAATACGCATACAGTTAACAGCCTGATCGATTTCTCGCTGGTGCAGCCACTGCTACGGACCGGTGGACGTAAGGTGGTGTTGGAAAGCCTGACCCAACAGGAACGCGACCTGCTGGCCGCCGTCCGTGATATGCAGCGCTATAACCAGTCGTTTTATCTGAACATCGTGGCAGGTCGCGGACTTACCTCGGGGCCCCGCGTAGGTGGCGGGTTTCCTTCGGTAAGCCCAAACGGATCGTTCGGCGTTGGCGGGTACTATGGCCTTTTGCAACAGAAGCAACGAATCCGCAACCAGGAAAGCAACATCGCTTCTCTGCGAAGCAGTCTCGCTCAGCTGGAAGCGTTCTTCGAAGCGGGACGTATCGACTCGTTCCAGGTCGAACTGACTCGACAGCAATTGTTCCAAACGCAAAGTTCGCTGTTGTCGGCCAAGACCTCGTTGGCCAGTTCGTTGGACGATTTCAAGATCACGATGGGCTTGCCTCCAGAGATCTTTCTGGAGTTAGAACGCGATCCGTTCTTCGAACAATTCAATCTGCTCGATCCTGTCTTCACGCCGGTGACCAACAAGCTGAACGACATTCAGCTGACCGTCGGCAATGCGATCACCGAGATTCTGCCGAATCCCGAGGACGTCGAAATCGACCAGCCGCCGCCGGAATTGGCGTGGAGCCAAGATGTCGAGGCTCGCTTGAACGGGGTTCAAAAGTTCAACCAGCAGCTCAAAATCATTTTGCAATTCATCGACGACGAATTGTTCCCGCTGGTCGAACGCGACGTCGAGCACCTGGAAGAAATCTTGCCGGAGCGGATCGCCGACCTTACGGAATTGCAGGCCAAGTTGGCAGGCAAGAAGACGCAAGTTCCCGGCGAAGCGGTTTCCGAAGGGGTGTTGAGCACCAAGCGACTTCAGCAGCTTCCTCCCGCACTGCGGGCCGAGCTGTTGGATCTGAGAAAACGCTTTGCTGCCAGTAAAACGAATCTCGATGAGATCAACAAAGCGATTGATAAGCTTATCGCGGAAGGCCCTTCGCTGAAGCCGGACAAGGTATTCGAGCGGCTCAGCGAAACGGTGTTTGCCGCGGTGCCGGACGAAATCACGAAGCTGCGGGCCGATGTTTTAGGGCTGTCGCTTGTTCAAGCTCGTGCTCGGGCCGAATCGGTGACCTTGGCACCGGTTGATATTTCATCCGATACGGCATTGGAAGTTGCCCGGATCTATCGCTTGGATTGGATGAACGCCCAGGCCTCGTACGTTGACTCGTGGCGGAAGATTCAAATCGCAGCCAACGACCTGATGAGCAATCTGGATGTCACGTTCACCGGATCGATTGGCAACATCGGCAACAACTCGGTCAAGTTCAACAGCGACAACGGCGAACTGCGGGCCGGCCTGCAGTGGGACGCTCCATTGACGCGATTGGTCGAACGCAATGCTTATCGAACGGCCCAGATCAATTACGAACGGACACGACGTTCCTACTATCAGTACCGCGACCAGATCAGCCAGGGCCTGCGTGATACGATTCGTAATCTGGACTTGAATCGCATCAACTTCGAACTGCGACGGGCTGCCGTTCAGGTGGCTATTTCTCAGGTCGAACGCACGCAGCTGACCCTGCAACAACCAGTCAAGCCGAACCAGACCAATCAGCAGTTCGATTCCAATACGGCTCGTAACTTGTTGAACGCATTGAGCAGCTTGCTGTCGGCTCAGAACGACTTTCTTTCCGTTGGTGTGAGTTACGAAGTGTTGCGACGCGGTCTGGACGTCGACATGGGAACGGTTCAACTCGATGACCGCGGGATCTGGATTGATCCAGGTTCGATCGAAGGGGACTATTGGGACGAGAAGCTCGAGCAGATGCAGGCCGAGGGTGGCGAAATCCCAGAGTTGATGCTCATCCACCCGATCCCGGCCGACATCGAATCGCCGGCATTGATCAATCCAGGCGAATCGGAGATCTATGCCCCGGGCGAGCTTCCTTCTCCTCAGATGGAATTTCTGGAACCGACCGAGATGGAGCAGCTTCCGCCGCCCGCCGTGGAAGCAATCCCTCCGCCGGTGCTGGAGCCACCCAAATGAGCTGCGAGCGTCCCAGCGAGCGGTTGCTACAGTCGATGCGAATCGCCAGGTTTGCCAAAAGGAATCTGGCGGGCTGAAAATCGCAAATCACCCCCCTCAAACGATTTAGCTACGTAACTGATAGACGTTGGAACAATCTTTTGCGCAGGCGGTGAATCTTTCCGCAGTTTGCGGGGTTCAATAGGAGTGTGTTTCTCTGGAAGTCGATGAATTCAGGTAGGCGGCCGCACTCCACCCCGTGTTCGAGGTAACTTCCGGTTGAATAATAAGTTAGGGGCGTGTTTGTCTCGAAATTGCGCAAGATTACGGCGTGATTTTATAGGTGGGAACGGATAGAATAAAAAATGGCTTTCCAGCCAAACTCCCACCATCCCAGTCATCATGCATGGAATTCCATGGTCTCTCCATGCATCCTACCTTCGATGAGAATCGTCCATGGCTAGCAAGACGACTAGTTTTCTAAGCAATTCGAAGATCTCGACTCGGCGACGTTCTTCTCGTCGGCGTGGCGGATACATCGCTAAGGCTGCTTTATTCAGCCTGTTGGTTGCTGGCGCTGTCGGTGGTTACTACTACTTCTTTGCCGGTTCCAGTGGCCCTGTCCACGATGAAGAGATGTTCCACACCGTCGCGCCGGGGAACTTCGAACACGATGTGATCGAAAAAGGGGAAGTCGAGAGCGCCCGAAATGTGGATGTCTTTTCCGAAGTCCGCAGTTCACGCGAAGTGAACAACTTCGAAATCTTGTGGGTGATCGACGAAGGAAAGCAGGTTGAAGAAGGAGACGTGCTGGTACGGCTCGACTCCTCGGCACTCGAGGAAGCGGCCAAGCTGCAGGAACTTGATCTAAGCGGTTCGCAAGCGGGGCTGGCCAAAGCGGAGAACGAATTGGAAGCGGCACAGATCGCCATGACCGAATATGTCGAGGGTTTGTTCGTCCAAGAAGAAAAACAGATCCAGGCCGATATCACGTTTGCCGAAGAAACCTTGCGACGCGCCGAGGAATACTACGCTTACAGTTCGCGACTCGCCTCGAAGGGGTTTGTTACTTCGCTGCAACTGGCAGGCGATAAGTTTGCGGTCGAGAAAGCCCGCATCGAACTTGAGAACGCCCGGCACAAATTGAAAGTGCTCCGCGATCAAACGATGTTGAAAACGGTCAAAGAGTTGGAAAGTAAAATTGGTGTCGCCAAGGCCGACCTCGAATCGGCGAAAGAACGCAATTCGATCGAACAGAACCGCCTGAACTTCTTCCTGGAACAAATCAAGAATTGCACCATTACCGCCCCAGCGACCGGCCAGGTGGTTTACGCCAACGAACGTGGCAACCGTGATGCTTCGGAGTTCATTGTCGAGCCAGGCACGCCGGTTCGCGAACGGCAAACGATCATCCGTCTGCCAGACTACAGTGCCATGCAGGTGCACGTGCTGATTAACGAATCGCGTGTGGCCTTGATCGATCCCGGCATGCGGGCCACGATCACGCTCGACGCTTTCGATGGGATGGCCTTGGAAGGCACGGTTACCAAAGTTAACGAATATCCCGAACCGATCAGCCGCTTCGGGCCGCAGGTTAAACGGTATGCGGCGGTGGTTACGATCGACGGTTCCCCACGGCAAATCAAGCCGGGCCTGACGGCAAACGTGGCGATCCATGTCGACAAGCAGGACAACGTCTTGATGACACCGATTCAGAGCGTATTGCCTTGGGGTGAAGACTACTACTGCATGGTGCAGAACGGCGATAGTATTGAAGCTCGCAAGGTGAGCCCAGGTTCCAACAATTCCCGCTTCGTCGTCATCCAAGATGGTTTGAAAGACGGGGATTTGGTAGCGCTCAGCCCTCGTGGCTACCTCGACAACGCGGGCTTGCCGGAACTGACCGAGGAACAATTGGCCGGCACTTCCAAGAAGGGTCGCGGTCCTGGCGGACGTGGTGGACCTGGCGGTCCTGGTGGTCGCGCTAAAGGTGGTCGTCCCGGTGGCGGTCCTCCCATGAGCCCTGGCCAGCAAGCTCCCAGCAATCCCGACGCGAAGCTCGTCGATCGAAAAGTCGACCAGCCCAACGAGAACCAGGCCGGTGGCAATAACAAGTTCTCGACGGCCAACGGCCCCAATGGCGGCAAACCTGGTCAAACGGAACGTGTCGCTTCGACCACGCGGAAACTCGACAAGGAAGATCCGGTCCGCATTGCCGACGACCAGACCGAGAAGGCCGCGGGAGGCGCTCAGTGAATTACGCCACGCGCGTAGTTGACCTCAAGAAAATCTACCATCTCAAAGGCGAAACCGTTCACGCCTTGCGTGGCATCACCTTTGACGTGCCTGAGGGTGACTACGTTTCGATCATGGGAACTTCCGGTTCCGGAAAAAGTACCCTCCTCAACATGCTGGGATGTCTCGATCGACCTTCCTTCGGTCAGGTCGTACTGGGAGGCAAAGATACCAGCAAGCTGAACGACGACGAGCTTTCGTTCCTGCGAGCTTCGCGCGTCGGCTTTGTCTTTCAGGCCTACAACCTCATTCAGCAGTTGACGGTGATCGAGAACATCGAGGTCCCGCTCTTTTACCGAGGGTTCGTCACGGCAGCCGATCATCGCCGGGCTCGCGAACTGGCCAAAATGGTTGGCCTGGGCGACCGCCTGGGGCACCGGCCGACGCAACTTTCCGGTGGTCAGCAACAACGCGTGGCGGTTGCCCGCAGCCTGATCAACAACCCCGATTACATCCTGGCGGACGAACCGACCGGTAACTTGGACTCGCGGACTACCGAAGAAATCCTGGCTCTCTTCGAGACGCTTAACAATGACGGGCGTACGATTATCCTGGTGACCCACGAGGATGACGTTTCGCATCATGCCAAGCGGGCCATTCGCTTGATGGACGGCCTGATCCAGGAAGATCGGCAGGTCGAAGAGCGACGTTCGACGAAGGGACGCAGTTCGATGGACACCTCCGCCTTGAACCTGGCTTAATCTCACCAAAGCGAAATCATGCTCGGACTTCGGATCTGGAAACTCGGAATCAAAAGCCTGCTGCTGCACCCGATGCGGTCGATGCTGACGATTTTGGGTATCTTCATCGGCGTGGCGAGCGTGATCTGGCTGTTAGCGATCAGCGAAGGGATCAGCGCCAAGGCGCAGGAGCAGATCGAAAAGCTGGGTGCCGAGAACATCATCGTGCGGAGCGTCAAACCACCATCGGAAGCGATGCCCGAGCAGCGCGGGCCGCTAACCTATGGCCTGACCCGGGCCGACTGGATGCTGTTGGACGAAACGCTCCATTCGGTCGAAACGGCCACTCCCATTCGCGAGGTCCGTCGGCAGTTCCAGCAAGGTGCTAATACCATTCATGGCCGTCTGGTCGGTTGCACCCCAGAGTATGCCCATCTGAATCATTTGGAAGTCGCGCCCAATCGTGGCCATTTCATCACTCCCCTCGAAGTCGAAAACAAGGCCAACGTTTGCGTACTGGCCGCCGAGGTGGCCGACACGCTATTTGGTTACGAACGACCCATTGGCCAGTTGGTGCATGTCAACGACGACATTTACACCGTCGTTGGGGTACTCAAGCCGAAGGCCGCTACGGCCGCCGTAGGGGGCAGTCTTTCCGGTCAGGAATTTGACAAGGACGTTTACATCCCCATCAGCACGTTATGGCAACGCGTGGGTGACTATGTCATCACGATCGAAGGGGGAACGTTTTCCGGCGAGATCGTCGAACTGAACCAGGTCACCTTGAAAGTTAATGATTCGGAAAAGGTGATGAACACCGCCAAGCTGGTGCGCGAGGCCTTGGAGAGCCATAGTCGCATGCGTGATATTTCCGTCGTGGTTCCGCTGGAACTTCTGGAGCAAGCCAAGCAAACCAAGTTCATGTTCATGGTCTTCATGGGGCTGATCGCGGCGATCTCGCTTTTGGTGGGCGGTATCGGCATCATGAACATCATGTTGGCCACGGTGACCGAACGAACACGCGAGATTGGTATTCGCCGCGCCCTGGGTGCCAAACGCGGAGATATCATTCGCCAGTTCCTGGTCGAAACGATCGTGCTATCGGTCGTCGGTGGGCTGACCGGCGTACTGGGCGGCCTATTGTGCATTCCGGCCGTCGACCTGGCCCGCTTCCTGGCCACCACCTACGATCCGATGCTGATGGCCACCCTGCCTGAGTCGATCCGCGACGTCCGGCCGCAGATCGTGCCGATTTCGATCCCCTTGGCCTTTGGAATCTCCGTTTTGGTGGGCGTCATCTTCGGCCTCTACCCCGCCAGCCGCGCTGCCGACCTCGACCCCATCGAAGCCCTCCGCGCCGCGAATTAGCGATCTTTGATCCCGTAGGGTCCGCTATGCGGACGCGGAATCATTTTTCACGATCGAGCACCTGAATGCGAATGGTTCAGGCCGAATGCATGGTTTTTTACCTTACGAGTGTATCAAGCCGCATTCCCCCGTCCGCATAGCGGACCCTACGGGAGACTGGCCGCCCATTCTCGGATGCCCGGTCAGGCGTTATCTTAGTAGGTTCTGTGTGATGCGAATAGTTTCGCTAAATCCCTTAACTTCAATCGATCAGGCGGCAGCGGATGGCCAAGAAGAAAGCCCCCAAAAAAAAGGCGGCTCCCAAGACGGATAAGAAAGATAAGGTCGATTTGACCAAGAAGGATGTCTACACGCTCAAACAGTTGGTTGGCATGGCCGACAGCGTGGTAAGTGCCGCAGGCCGGGTCCGCGATCCGAAGATGGACATCCCGACCCGGTCGCTCTCGAACGTGCGCTATAACAAGTCGCAGCGCATCATCGAGATGGGCAACAATAAAACCGGTCGCCAGCTGTTCAACCTGAACCAGGCCAAAAGCTATATGCAGACCATGCTGGTCGGTAGTGGTTGCAAGCAGTTGATTGAAGAAGGTAAGTCGACCAGCATTCGAGGTCTCTACTACCTGCTCAAACATACGATCGTCGGCACCAAGGAAGAAACGTTCGCCGATCAGGCCGAAAGCGATCCGATCATCGAAGACGTCGAGGTGCTGCTGAACGTCCTGCGGGAGGAATTGCATCTATACGCGCAGAAGAAAGGGGACATGGTCGGCAACATTGTCCTGCGGGACAAAGGGGATGAAATCGATTGCTCGCGGATGGGAAGCGGCGGTTACGGGATTCCGTCGATCGTCGAGCCCGATACGATCGAGTTTGTGAAATGCGATGCCAAATTTGTCCTGCATGTCGAAAAAGGTACCGTCTGGCAGCGGTTCAACGAAGACAAGTTCTGGCGAACGCACAACTGCATTCTGACCCATGGCGGCGGTCAGCCATCGCGCGGCGTACGACGGCTGCTGGCTCGGCTGAACGGCGAATTGGGACTGCCGATTTACTGCGTGCTCGATAACGACCCATGGGGGTATTACATCTACAGCGTGATCAAGCAGGGATCGATCAACCTGGCTTACGAGTCGAAACGGATGGCCGTACCCGACGCCAAGTTCATCGGGCTGCGCTCGATCGATTACGAACGCTGCAATCTTTCCCCCAGCGTGCAGATCGCTCTGAACGATTCCGACCGCAAACGAGCCAAGCAGATCGCCAGCTATCCCTGGTTCGAGCATAAGAAGCTGTGGCAGAAGGAAATCCAAAAGATGCTCGACAACGGCTTCAAGCTGGAAGTCGAAGCCTTGATCAGCCAAGGCGTGAGCTATGTCACCGAAGAATACGTCCCGGCCCGGCTCGAAGAACGTTCGTGGCTTGATTAAAGTTTGCAAAGACCACGACAAGGCGGAACAACGGAAGAAGGGAACTGACCAGGTATGAACCAAGAGCAATCACTTCCGCCCGAGTTGACGGACTTTCCCGCCGTGGCCAAAGTGCCGGTTCAGTGGGGAGACATGGACTCGTTCAAGCATGTGAACAACATCATCTACCTCCGCTGGTTCGAGACAGCACGCGTTCGTTACCTGGAAGTTTCTGGGCTGAACCCCATCATGGACCGAACCGGCTGCGGCCCGATTTTAGCTTCGGTGCATTGCAACTACCGAAAACAATTGCGCTATCCCGACGACGTGCTGATTGGAGCCCGCATGATAAAGCTGGGTGGAACGAGCATGAAAGTCGAACACGTGATCTATAGCGTCAGCCAGCAAGCGGTGGTGGCTGACGGCGAGTCAGGCGTCGTTTATTTCGACTATGCCAATCAGCGTCCGGTAGCGATTCCGGATGAAGTGCGGTCGCTGATTTCCCTGTGCGAAGGCCGCGATCTTTAACCAACGCAATTCCAACGACTGCAAGACCGCAGTTAGTTTTGCACTTCGACTTCCTGAGGGTTCCCGTTGTTGGGCTGAACCATGCCTGGCTGCTGGTTCATGTTCGGCTGCCCGTTGGGGTTTTGTTGTTGCTGCTGTTTTTGCTGTTGCTTCTTGGCGTCTTCCAGTAACTTTTTGAGCAGTTCCCGCATCTTGTCGCCGCCGACGCCGGTCCTCAGGTTGACTACGCGGACCGTTGAAACGGGCTGAGCTGCCTCGTCGATCCGCTTGACCATGTCCATGACCAGCGTCATGAGGTTATCCCCTTCGGTCGAAATCAGCAGTGTGTTGGAGATGTCGTCGACTCCAATCGATAGCTTCCCTTTGAAGGAGCTTCCGGTTTGGAAGGGGAGATTGCTGGAATAGCGGTCCGGCTCTTTGCCCCGATCGCCGCCGCGATCTTTCTGCTGTTGTTGTTGCAACGATTTGTCGTTCGCCGAAAGGAGATCGCGGAAGACATCCTTAACTGATTCGGCGATGGCCGAGGCCTTGGAATAGCGGACCTCGTAGGTGGCGTTGATTCGCTTCGATTGCTCGACGACCGGTTCCGGCTTGTCGTAAAGTTCGATCAGCTCTTCGATTGTCTTCAACTGATCGGCATTGGCATTCTGCACGACGATAGTGCCTGTATCGCTATCAGGCAAGAACTTCAGCTTCTTCCGCTGCGAGAGGCGGAGTGGATCTTCCTTCTTCTCTTCGCGGCCATAATCCCAGAACCAGAAGGGCGAATCGTTGGATTTATCCTCTTCTTCTTTTTCTTCGAAGAAGTCTTCCAGGTTCCACGAGACCCACAGGGCCGACGCGTATTTCAACTGGAAGACGTGCCACTCTTTCGGCTCCGGTTTCATGTCCAGCAAAATATCTTCCAACAGATCGAGCGCGGTTGGGTCTTCGGAGGCGAGCGTGATCCGCCCGTTCTCGTCGACCTGAACAACCACCGGCGGGGCCTTTTTGCCGCTCTGGGGAGTTTGCGGACTAGCGGGCGTGAAATAACGCTTCTTCAATTCGTCCTGCGTAAGGATTTCGATCGGGTCGGAATCATCTTCCGACGCCGCCTCTGGCTCGGTGAAGACAGCCGCCAGTTCGATCGGTACCTTCTGCATGGACTTAGCCTTGGCGGCGTTGTCTTCGGTCGGTTGCGGTTGCGTATCGCCGGGTGAAACGTCCTTCGACGTCGAATCAGGCTTGGACGTTTCGATTTGCAGCGGCGCAGGGGAAACTTGCGGCCAGACTTCTTTCAGCCGCTTGATCAGGTCTTCAGCCGAATCTGCCGATCCGAGTTCCATCGTGCGGAGCCGGCCTCGCTGAGCGTTGCCGCCAGCAGGAATCTCGCCCAACTGGACTAACAGGTTCTCGATGGCATCCAACTCAACGTCATTGGCCCACAGCAGCAGGCGATTGTTCACCACATCGGCATCGACCCGGAACTTGTCTTTGTCTTCGTCGTCGTTCTGCTGCCCGCCATAGCCGTAGTACGAGTAGTAACTGCGGCGCGAGTTGTTTTTGTTCTTATCTTCTTCTTCCCCCATCATGAAGCGGATTGATCCGGCCACGTAGTCAGCCTGCAGCCGCCGCAAGCGAATCACCTTGAACTGACGGCCGGTGCCATCCAGCTTTTCGATCACCGCTTGAATCGTGATTTGATCGGCCGGGGAAGCGTTGGCGATGAGGGCTCGGTTTTTGTCGTCGATCACCAACTGTGTCGACGGATCGAGGTTGCCTGACTGCAGCAAGATCGATTGCAAGGCTTGCGGTTTGAGCTGAGCGAGCCGGTAAACTTGAACCCGCTGGTAACTGCCGCCGATCGCCGACCCAGGCTGCTGGGGAACATCGAACCGTTTGACCGCCTCGGCAATGATTACCAACTTGTCAGGCGGAGCGTTGGCCAGAATACTGTTCTGCCGTGAATTGATCACCAGGTGAATATCATCCTGGCCCGAAGGTCGGCGAGATCGCTTTGCGCCCCCCTGTTGTTGCTGCTGTTGCATTTGCTGCATCATCTGCTGCTGCATTTGTTGCATCTGCTGCATCATTTGCGGGTTCATCGCCCCCATCGATCCGCCTGCCTTGCGAATACCCAGCAGCGATTCCAATTGTGATAAGACATCTTCAGCCCGCGTGTAACGCAAGAAGAACTCGTGTACCCGCGTCGAGCGGACTTCGGACGATTGTTCTTCCATCAGTACATGCTGGACGTCGCGCAGCACGTTGGCCATGTCCAGGATTTCCAGGCGGTTGGAAGTTGACAGAGCGGACATCGTGCCATGCTTGCTGAGCATCGGCTTGAGTTCCTCGATGGCATCCTCTGCCATCAGCCAACTCAGTGGGAAGGAAACTTTGACGAACTCGTGATCGTCGCAGAACCGCAGGTCTTCGGGGTGAACGCGCGGGACGCGGGCCGCGTTCAGGCCTTCCAGCTTGGCGATCACCAGGCCTTCCTGCTGCTTGAGAATCGTGTACCCGCGCGAGATCAGCCGTTCGTTGAGCATGTCGCGTACTTCGTCGACGGTGTACGGCCGCTGCGTGGTCAGGTTGAGGTAGTCGCTGGGAAGTTCCTGCCAGTCCAAACTGGTGTGCGAGATGTCGGCCAGCCAAACCAATACGTCGGGCCACGCTTGCCCGCGGAAATTGAGCCGCACCATGCCGCGCTCATCGGGACGTACCTTTAGCTCGTCAGGGTCGGCCGGCTCTTCCGGTTCGTCTTTGCGCTTGATGGGGCCCTTTGGTTCTTCTTTCTTGGGAGACTTGTCGGTAGCTTCATCCGGTTTCTTCTCGCCTTCTTTTGCCTCAGGTTTTTTCTCCTCTCCCGGTTTTGTCTCGATGTCGGTTGGCTGCGGCGTGGGACCGTTCGCGATTGGCTGAGGGCCGGACGGAGTTGGAACGATTCCGCTGGCTTCAACGCTCTGGTGTTCCTGGGCTTGGATCGGCGAAAGCAGTCCGAAGCCAATGAGGGTCGGAATCAAGAGAATCGCAGCAGCGAGGCCGGCATATCGCAACATGCCGAACGTCCGAAATGACATGGGGCACCCACTATCGGATGAGGTTCCAGGACGAGAATTGACGAGAGGAAAGTGTAGGGGATGGGTACGATTATCTTCCTTTGGAAAAACGATCGCAACGAACTGGCACGGAATTCCCCCATTTTGGCCTAATTAAAACACTCCCCAGGCACGAGCCATCCATAACGACGAAACAAGTCGCGGTCTGGTTTCTTGTTTAGTGCTTGTTTGTGACGTGGAAAGCTATACCCTAGAGGCAAAATAGGTAACTATTGGCCACCTCAGAGATAGCATTGCAGGCGGTTCGAAATTGAAATTGGCGAGGGATTTGCCCTGGAATTCCGGAACTTTCGTGGTTACAAGGCCATCTACTCCTCTGTTCGGGCGATTTCGAGGAATTGCCAACGGATAAAAGGTGTCGTAAATCATTGTAACGTAATGATTTGAGACGCATGACCGCCAGTTAGTTTTACGACCGGTAATCAAGCACCGATGAATTTGCAACTCAATGACGAAATTCTTTCGGCTTTCCTGGATGGGGAAGTCACGCCGGAAGAAAAGGTGCAGATCGAATCGATGCTGGCCCAATCCCCCCAGTGGCAAACCCGCTATCGGAAGCTGGTCGAATCGGTCAACGCGGTCCGTACCCTCCCCCCTCAGCCGCTTGTCCGCGATTTCTCGCAGGATATTCTGGCTCGGATTGCCCAGCGGCAGGAAAACGGTGATCCGGCGGCAACGGACAGCCAAGCGGTCAGCATGGCCGAGAAGCCGCAAGTGGTTCTCAACACAGCTACCGAGCGAACGACCACCGATCGTTTGCGAAAGAAAAGTCAGCCAGTTCCGGCCTGGGCGATTGCCCTGGCGGCTTGCCTGTTGATTGCGGTCAGTTTGGGCATTGCCTACCAGGCAGGCGTCTTTTCCAGCGGCAATGAACCGGCAATCGCTGATAACAAGGCTAATCTGCCGAAGGAAAAGGAAAGCGTTACCACCCCTGAGCGTGTGGCAAACAATCAGCCGGAGCCGAAGCCAACCAAGACCAATCCGTTTCCCACGGTCCAGGAACTGGCCAACCAGCAGAACAACCGGCCGATGGAAGACGTCAAGCCGGAAGTGGCCCGCAGTCCAATCAAGGTTCGGGTGAATATCAATCGCACGATGCCTGAGCAGTCGAATCCACCAGGCGGCACTTCGCCTGATAATACGATGGTTCGGCCCAATTCGCTGGCTCGCTCGGTATTCAAGCTCGATCAGCAAAACGATCCTGGTTTTGACCAACGTAAATTGACGCAGATCGACCAGAAGCAGGTCGCTGACGAGATTTTCGCTTGGGTCGATATCAATTCGGATGGCCAATTATTAGATACCGAAGTACGCCAGGCCTGGCCGCGATTCACGATGACCAGTGGCGCCGTTGGTTCGCTAAGCGACGAGGCCTTGGCAGTGATCGATCAGAATAAGGACCAGAAGATCTCCCTGGCTGAGTTGAACCTGGCGGTCGCCTCGGTCCGGTGGCAAGCGTCGGAAGCGATTCGCCGAGAATGGCTGCGGCTGAATGCCAACGGCGACCAGGTTTGGTCGCAGGACGATTTCGCTGCGAATGCCCGGTTTGCTTCGATGGCCAACCCGAATTTCACCCAGCAGTTGACCCAGTGGGTTACGATGCTCGATCGATCGCAGGACGGGCAAGTCACGCAGATCGAGTTCACGCTGTCGGCAGACTACATCCTGACGATGACCAAGCCATGGCAGCAAAAGATTCTCAATCCGACCGCATACGATCGAACAACGGCACTGATGAGCCAGTTCGACCGGGACAGCAATGGCCAGTTGACAGGTCGAGAACTAGTGCGGCTGAAGGAGAAGGAAGCCAAATTGGCTGCACGACTGGAAGCAGCCGGGCCAGGCGGCGTAACGGCTTACCAACTCTACGAAGCCATCGAGTCAGATCAGCTTTAAACGCCAGGCAACCCGAAAAAACATCGCAATTTCGAAATTGCGGAAACCGTCACGCAGAATACGGCAACTCTCTGCGAATCCTATGACGAAAACGCTTTTTTTGGTGAAGCCGACGCGTAGAATGGTGATGCCTCAGGGCGGGTAGCCAGCACCTCACCTAGGGCAAATCGGGCAGTCGCGTTGGAAGATCCAAGTGATGTTGTCATCAAGCAGTCACAGGATTTCCCAGCGAGTTGGAGAAGCGTGGAAGTATGATCGACGGAGGAAGGAACGTACGAGGAACTCGTTCCGGCGACGATTCGTCATTGAATTGGTCAGACGCCCCGGCGTTTGTCGATCCAAGTGGCATTTCGGCTGGTGACCTATCGACAAGTGATAGTGCCACTGGCGAACCGGAATCACTCCAGGCTTATCTCACCGAGATGGGCAAAATACCGCGTCTGACTGCCGAGGAAGAAGCGGAGATCTCGCGTCGGGTGGTCGAAACACGCACCACCTTCTTAAAACGCCTGTTCGGCTGCGGCATTGTCACCACGCTGGTGACCGATCTGTTGGTGGAAGTTGCCGAGGGCAATCGTCGACTCGATCGAACGCTGGAAGTCACGATCAGCGGTGCGGCCCAAAAAGAACAACTCCAGCAAAAAATTGTCCAGGCAATCGAGCAACTTACCGAAGCGGCCCACCGAGATCGTTATGACTTGAGTGTCGCCATGGAGGACGAGCCTCCGCGCCGCGATCGAGCCATCGAGCGGCTGATGCGCCGCCGCTTCGCCACCGCCTGCTTCCTGGAAGGCTTCGGCCTGCGCGAAAAGTTCCTGCCGGAATGGATGGCAGCGATCGAGCAGACCGTCAAAAGCCTCGAGGTTTCGTGCGGGGCCAGCCAGCCTATCTTTCAAATGCCAGTCGATCCAGACGCTCTCGAAGTGTTCGAACTTTACCGCGAAACGCCTGGGACGCTCGCCTTCGTATGGCCGAAGATCCTCGAGGCGTACGACGCTTACGGCAAGGCTAAGCAGCGGATGGTTGCCGCCAACTTGCGGCTGGTCGTTTCGATCGCCAAGAAGTTCCGAAATCGCGGGCTCACCTTCTTGGATCTGATTCAGGAAGGCAACCTTGGTTTGATCCGCGCAGTCGAGAAGTTCGATCACTCGCTGGGCTACAAATTCGCGACGTACGGAACGTGGTGGATTCGCCAGGCAGTCATGAAGGCGATTGCCGATCAGTCGAAGCTGATTCGCGTGCCGGCCCGGATGCAGCAGCGAATTCAGAACGTACAATCGAGCACCAACGAATTCCGCCTGGAGGAAAACCGCGACCCGACCATCGAAGAGACCGCCCGCAAGGCAAAGGTCGACGAACTGGAAGTGTTGCACGTCAACACCTTGATGCGCGGTCCGTTGTCGCTCGACGCGAAAGGGACCGATGACGAAGATTTCAGCAACTTGCTGGCGGCAAAAGACGACGAAGGTTTGAGCGAAACCGATCACGAGTCGATGCGTGACCTGCTGGCCAAAGTTTTTACTCGGCTCAACGATCGCGAACAAGAAATCCTCTGCCGACGCTATGGCATCTACGACGGCCAACCTCAAACGCTGGAAGAGGTGAGCCAGGTCTTCTCGTTGACCCGCGAAAGAATCCGCCAGATCGAAATCGCGGCGCTGAAGAAGCTACGCAACTCGAGAAACAGCGCCGACCTGAAAGACTGGATCGAAAACTGCGTCTCCCTCGGGTAGGGTCCGCTGTGCGGACGCGGTAATTCGGTCGACGGTGCTCATGATGTAGATAAACAAAATTCGGCCGAAGCGATCCCTTGCGCGAGAATCCATCCCGCGTCCGCACAGCGGACCCTACGGGCGGATAGTCTATTCGACCTTGATTTCAGGCATCCCAAGTTCTGAGCTTCTTTGCGTATCGAAGAGAATCGATCGTCGCGCGTTGAGGTCGCTGCCTCCTTCTACGCCGTCTTTGCCCAGGCTATAGATTTCGATGAATCTCATACCATCCGACTTCCATAACAGCGGCCGATCCCATTCATCGTTTCTCGACTCGCCTTTGCCGTCATCTGTCGGTAGATCGGCGTAGCCTTCTGGCAACTTGCTATGGGCTTGCCAGTATTTTGAAATCCGCAAGTAAGTGGTGTACAGAGACGATGCCGTTGCAGTACCCTCGGGCGCGATATCAACCACGGTTTCAAAAAGCGGCGACGGTAACAGCACCGGCAAGAAGCATCCTGCCGTCGGAATGATGAGAACGACCAGGAGCAGGCAAGCGGGTGATCTTGGAAGAGAAGCATTTCGTCCAGAATTCGTTTCTATCACTTTGCTTCTCCTTAAGCGTTGGCAGCTAATTTCGCTCGAGTAGGGTCCGCTGTGCGGACGCGGTAATTCGCTTCGTTGCGTCCTTGATGCAGATAAACAGACTAAAGCCGGAGCGAGCAACTCTTCAGTTTTCGGTGGTGATCACGCATCCCGCGTCCGCACAGCGGACCCTACGAGGCCAGGAAATCCAGAGCGATCTTGGCGGCTTCTTCGGTCTTTTCGTAGGGGACCATGTGGCCGCATTCTTCTAAGACGGTTAGCTTGGCATTGGGCAGATGCTTGGCGTAGTACTCGCCGTGGGCCAGGGGGATCAGCTTGTCTTGCCGGCCCCAGATAATTTGGACCGGGCCTTCGATCCGATGCAGGTGCCCGGCCAGCTTGGGATCGTGCAGATAAGGGTTCCAGCCGACACGAGCCGTTGCTTCGCGAGCCCGGAGCCACATCAAGATGCGCGGGTCGTTCACATCGCTGGGGAAGTAATCGACGGCGGTCTGGCTCTTCGGATCGAAGAACAACAGCTCGCGCAGCTTGTCGAAGCTGTCGATGAACAGTTCCTGCATTGGTGCACCATCCACGTGCAGGCCGGCGGCGGCGATCATCACCAGCGGTCCGATCAACTCAGGCCGCAGCAGCTTTACTTCCGTCGCGGTCCAGGCACCCAGCGAATAGCTGACCGTTGGCACGTTCTTCAGGTTCAACTCGTTGAGCAAATCGACGTAGTGCCAGGCCAGGTCGTGGATGTCTCGGATCTGGTCGAGACCTTCACTAAGCGCGAAGCCAGGATGGGCCGGCAGGTAAACGGTGTAGTGCTCAGCCAGCTTCTCGTGAAACGGGATCGGTTCGGTCTCGCCGCCAGCGGAATGCAAATACAACAGCGGCGGACCTTGGCCCAGGATCGTGAGCTGAGTCTTCTTGCCGGCGACGCTTAAGGTTTTGTTCTCAGTTTTCATGAAACGCGTCTTGCGCGGGGTGGTTGTTGGTGGTTTGCTTTATTGGAGGAATCGTTCGCCATGTTGGGCGTAGGGTGCGAGCAGCGAAGCGCATCGCACCAAATGCGGTTTCTATCGTCGTTCCAATGGTGCGATACGTTCGGCTTCGCCTCTCTTCTCGCACCCTACGTTGGAATGGATAACTACGTTGCGGCGGCTTGCTGCATCGTGGGGGCTGCGTTCAATTCTTCGCGGAGGCCGGGCATCACTTTTTCGGCGAAGAGCTTCATGTTCTTGCAGGTCAGGTCATGCGGCAGCGTTCCGAGTTGGAACAAGCCGAGCAGGTTGCCGACGCCGAGCTTTTTGATGTTTTCGGAAAGCTTCTGACGAACGGTATCCGGGCTGCCGACGATGGCGTAGCCGCCTGCTTCGATGTCTTCGCGGGTCTTGCAGGTGCTCATGAACTGTTTGAGCCCCTTTTGAATTCCGGCGATCGAGCGAGCCGACGTGTAGCCCGGCGGGAAGACGACCAGGCCTTTGAGCAGCTTCTCGACGAAGTACCAGAGATGCGGTTCGTACTCGGCCCAGGCCTGCTCGTCGGTCTCGGCGGTGTAGATCGGCAGCAGCCAGCCGAGTTGTTCGGGATCGGCCGTGTAGTCGCACTTCTCGCATTCGTCGCGGAACATGTCGAAGTTCCGCTGAAAGAAGTCCATGTGAAAGTAGGGAATGCCCATGTAGGCAAAGCGGCGCTGGGCGACGAATTGGATCGTTTCGCGGCTGCCGGCCCCAGGGATCCAGATTGGCGGGTGAGGCTGCTGGATCGGCCGAGGCCATGGATTGACGTATTTCAGCTTCCAATGCTCGCCGTAGTGCTCGAACGGCCCCGGTTCGGTCCAGGCCCGCAGGATCAAGTCGAACGCTTCCTTGTACATTTCGCGGGCGAACGTGGGGTTCTTCGAGAAGCTGTAGTATTCAGGACCGCCACCCACGACTAGCCCGGCGATCAATCGGCCGCCGCTGATGCAGTCGATCATGGCGAACTCTTCCGCGCAGCGCGTCGGCGGGTCGTAGAAGGGAAGCGCGTTGCCCACCACGGCGATGCGGCAGTTCTTGGTCTGTCGAGCCAGGATCGAGGCCATCAGGTTGGGGCTAGGCATCGTGCCGTAGGCGTTCTGGTGATGCTCGTTGACGCAAACGCCATCAAAGCCAAGCTGGTCGGCGAGAACCAGTTGGTCGAGATAGTTGTTGTAAAGCTGCCCGCCATGCTCTGGATCGAACATCTGGTTGGGAAGCCAGGTCCAGGCGGTGTCGTACTTCTCGGCAAAGTCATCCGGAAGGCGATCCCACGGCATCAGATGGAAGGCGAAGAATTTCATGGTTTGGTATCTCTTGGAATTTCTTGTCCCCAGGCCCCCATTCGGCGGAGGAGATTCAAATGTAGGGTGCGAGCAGTGAGGCGAAGCCGAACGTATCGCACCATCTTGTCAGGATGGACGCCGCATTTGGTGCGATTCGCTTTGCTGCTCGCACCCTACGAAACAGAGCAGACCTATGACCTCTGCTGATCCCCCTATAAAGTCGCCAATCTGCCCATTTGAGGCAACCCGAGAAGTTGCGTCGTTTTGTCACAGGCGCAAAAAAACACCCCGGCCAGAGGTGATGCTTTGACCAGGGTGCTGTTATGTCAAAATGGCGAGCGATTGGTTTACTTCGCCATTTCCAGTTCTTTCTTGCGTTCCGCAACGACTTCTTCCTGAATATGGGACGGGGTCGGCTTGTAGCTGCCCAGTTCCATACTGAAGGTACCTTGTCCTTGCGTCATGCTGCGGAGTTCGGTGGCGTAACCGAACATGGCGGCCAACGGGATTTCAGCCCGAATGACGGTGGTGTCGCCGTTCATATCGGTCTGATTGACCATGCCGCGACGAACGATGATGTCGCCGGTAACGGGACCCTGGAAGGCTTCCGGGATCTCGATTTCCACATTCATGATCGGCTCAAGCAAGGTCGGCTTCATCTTCATGAAGTTTTCGCGGAAACAACCCTGGGCGGCAATCTTGAACGCCATTTCGGACGAGTCGACATCGTGGTACGAACCGTCGTTCAGGGTGACTTTCATGCCGACCACGGGGAATTCGGCCAGTGGGCCTTTCGCCATGCAGTCTTCAAAGCCACGCATTACGGCCGGGATGTATTCCTTGGGAATACGGCCCTGGCTGATCTTGTCCTCGAACACGAAGTTTTCGGCGTCTTCGGTGTCCTGCGGAAGCGGCTCCATCGATCCGACGATATGGGCGAACTGACCGGAACCACCCGTCTGCTTCTTGTGCTTGTAGTTGTACTCGACCATCTGAGTCGGGCTTTCGCGGTACGAAACCTTCGGTGGGCCGGTGACAACTTCCACCTTGTATTCGCGCTTGATTCGCTCGACGTAAACGTCCAAGTGCAACTCACCCATGCCTGCGATGATCGTTTCGTTCGTCTCAGGATCGGTGAACACGTGGAAGGTCGGGTCTTCCTTGCGGAAACGCTGCAAGGCCTTGCTCAGCTTGTCGCTGTCGTCTCGGCTCTTCGGGGCGACCGAAATCTTGATCACCGGGATCGGCACGAAGATGTTTTCCAACGAACAGAACTCGCGGTCCTTGGCGTAGGTATCACCCGAGGCACAATCGATACCGGTCACGGCGATAATGTCGCCGGCACCAGCGCTATCGATTTCTTCACGCTTGTTCGAGTGCATCCGCACGATACGAGCGAAACGTTCCGTTTTACCGGTACGCTGATTCACGTAAGGCTGCCCCTTGTCGATCTTGCCTTGGTAAATCCGCATGAAGGTCAACTGTCCGTACGGGTCTTCGACGATCTTGAACGCCATGCCCACGAACGGTTTGGAATCGTCACAAGCCAGCGGGATCTTTTCGTCAGACTCTTTGAACGTGTTGGCAAAGTACTTCACTTCCAGCGGCGACGGCAGGTAACGCACGATCGCGTCCAGCAGTGTTTGCACACCTTTGTTCTTGAAGGCGGTTCCCATGAAGACCGGGGTGATCTGCAGGCCAACCACAGCGTCGTGGGTGGTCTTGTAGATCAGGTCATTGGGAACTTCTTCTTCGGCCAAAAGCAGTTCCATGATCTCGTCGCTGTAGTTGGACAGCGCTTCGAGCATTTCGTGCCGGGCAAGTTCGGCCGTTTCCTGCAGGTCAGCCGGAATGGCTTCTTTGCGGACCGTTTCGCCCTTTTCGCCGTCGTAGTAAATCGCTTCCATTTCGATCAGATCGACCACGCCTTGGAAGTTTTCTTCCTTGCCGATCGGAACCTGATAGGCGATTGCGTCGACGCCGAGCTTGTCGCGCATCTGCTTGATGACGCTGTCCGGGTTGGCGCCGGTGCGGTCCATCTTGTTGATGAACGCCAGACGCGGAACCTTGTAACGCTTCATCTGGCGGTCAACGGTGAGGGACTGGGCCTGAACGCCACCGACTGAGCAAAGCACCAGGATCGCACCATCAAGCACGCGGAGCGAGCGTTCCACTTCCACGGTAAAGTCAACGTGGCCTGGGGTATCGATCAGGTTGATCGGGTGACCATTCCACGAGACGCTGGTTGCGGCCGAGGTAATCGTGATACCTCGTTCCTTTTCCAGTTCCATGTGGTCCATGGTCGCGCCGTCGCCACCACCGCGGACTTCTTCGATTTTGTGGATACGTCCACTGTAAAACAGAATGCGTTCGCTCAGAGTCGTCTTACCGGAGTCGATGTGAGCCGAAATACCGATGTTTCGTAGTTTCTTCAGGTCCATAATGTCACGATTGAAAGGATAAACAGGTGTAAGGGGTTTATGGCCGGATGGTCCTTGGACGAACCAGAAAGAAGCACCCGAGCCGTAAATCGGAAACAGAATCCGGTAAAACCGCTACTGACTCTTCTTGGACAGTGGGCCCAGCTTGCCCTTAGTAGGGCTTGTGGAGCCTGGGTATAGTGATCCAGCATCTTACTGGTTTTGGCCTTTGCCGCTAGATCACTTGCCGAAGTGCGGCGCGCACGGTCTAGAAGGGAATATCAGCTTAAGCGGCAGCTGAAATTCCTGGTCCCACAACAATGGGACGTCGTGTCGGCAGATAAAGACGATCGATGGTCTTCATAAAGGTGAAGGAACAAAATCCCTGTAAAGGCTTAACTGATCAATAGTTAACACCATATCGCGGCGTTCAAAGTTCACTCGGCGACCCTTAGAAAGGTTCACGTTGTATTAAGGGACGCTTCCGCGCCCTAGCCGCAATACATCCTATTTGTATACCAAGGCTTGCTTTTGGGGAAGCTGAAATTTTCCCCGTATTTTCGCATTGCGGGCTTCAGCATTGGATAGACAACCCGCAAGTCAGGCCGGTTCGCGGGAAAATGGTTATGGCTTTCCGTGATCTTTCGCCAGTTCTCGATCGATCAAATCGGCCATCTCTTGCAGGTCTTCCTCGGAATAGCCGATCCGAGAGAACAGGACTTTGCCATCCGCCGAAATGATGATGTTACGGGGAATGTAAGCGTCGGCGAATTGATCGTAGATCACGCGCTGGGGATCAGCCGCGACTGGAATCGATATGTCGTGTTCCTTGGCAAATACGGCCAAGGCAAGCTCGGTTTCTTCTCGCCCGATCATCAGCATGCGGAAGTGCGGATCGGTCGAATGGGTGGCGTAGATCTGTTTGAGCCCCGGAAGTTCCATCTGACAGGGACCGCACCAAGTGGCGAAGAAGTTGATCAGTACGACCTTGCCCTGAGCCTCGGAAATCGAAAACGACTGGCCATCGAGGGTGGTTGCCGAGAACTCGGGAGCCATATCACCAACGAAAACGTGCGATGATTCGGCATATTTCTTTTCTTTGTCCCTTTGCATCGCATCCATTTGTTCGCGGGCGATGGCGGGTAGGAAGACCCAGAACACATAGGCATAAAAGCCTGCGGGAATTAGCAGTATCGCCAGAAACGAGACGGCAGCCCGGATGGCATGTCTGCGCCTGGCTGAAGTATTCCAGCGCAGAAACATAAGAAACAGTGAGGCGAAGAAGACGCACAGGGCGGTCAAAAACAAGCCGAACGCCACGTAGGCGATGATCTGAGAGAGCATGACAATCTCCAGGCGACAAGGTGGGAGTTATTCTACCTGTTCGTCTGAGATATTCGCTTCTAGCGGAAAAAACGGTCGTTTTATCGCTTCGGTTCGCGATAAGGCTGGCGGTGCTCGTACAGCGCCAAGCGATGCTGCAAGAACGGCTTCTCCGATTTCGGTGCCGCTTTGAGGGCTTCGCCAACCCGTTGCCGGGCGACATCGAATTGCCCCATGGCTGCTTCCGCCGCGGCGAGTGTGTCGTATTCGCGGAAGGTCACCGGCTGGGCCTGGGCAACGGCCGCTTTGGCAAACCGCAGGGCCAGTTCCGGGTTGCGGTAGGTTTCGTCAGGACAGGTCGCCAAAACCCAAGCCAACCCCTGCTGAGCCCTGGGTAGTTCCTTATCGAGCGTCAGGGCTTGTTTGTAGTCGAGGATGGCGTCTTTCCAATAGCCAAGGTCGCTATAGGCATCGGCCCGGTTGGCCAGCACCAACGGATTGTTCGGAGCAAGCTTCACTGCCTGGTTATAGGCGGTCATGGCGGCCTTGAAGTTCTCCAGTCGGTAGAAGCAATGTGCCTGGCCCGTCATCGATCCGAGATCTTTCGGATCGATTTTGAGAACCTGTTGATATAGCTTGAGCGCGGAGGGGAATTGCCCTAATTCGTATAGCAATTCGGCCTTGTTGTAGATCGCCGTCTGAAACTTCGGATTGAGCTGAATCGCCAGGTCGAGATCGGCCAACGCTTTTTCGGTTTGTCCGAGCATGGCGTACGAAACAGCCCGGTTGTGGATGGCCTGCCAATGTTTGGGATTCAAGCTGACCGCCAGCGAGAAGTCTTTCAGCGCGGCTGCTTCCAGGGTGCGGATCTGTTTGGGATCTTCGGTCTGCAGCGAGGCTTCCGCGTAGCGTTCGCCTCGTTTATTGCGTGCCCACGCTTCGAGCTGGGTGAAGTAGGCAGCCTGATCTTCGGCCAACTCTACCGGTTTGACCTGTTCGCAGATATCGATGACCTGGGTGAGTTCTTCTTGCGTTTCTGCTTTATCGCTTAGCTGGGCGGCCTGAGTGACTAGTGCTTTCACGTCCTGTCCGTGGCCCAGTGAGACCCAGGAGAGCAAGAATAAGCAAGTCAAAGCGGATTGAATGAGCGTTTTTGGCATGACGACCAATCTCTGGCAGGAAGCAATCAAATTCCGGATGGGGTTTCCCACATCGATATCGGTGGGGAATGTACCGGGATCCACGCAGGGGGACCAGAGCGATTTGCGATAGCACTGCTGGTGCTTGAGAAGTCCTACTTCTCGGCCGTTTCTTTCAGCGACTTGGCGGCATCCGGAATGATCAATTGAACGCCGCCGATGGTCTGCGCGGCACCGCTGGTGTTGGCCCGGGAAGCGACCGTGATCTGTCGCCAGGCAGCCGGCAACGACCAGACGTCGAACTTGCCCGTCGTGTGGCTTTCCAGAGCGGCTGCCGGAGTCGAAAGGCTATAAGGCACGGCAACCTTTCCGGTTGGACGCAGGCCTTCCGTCTGCTTATTGGGGCCCGTGCGGACATAGAACAGCTTCACCTCCGACTCACCTTTTTTGCGGAAGGCGGCTAGTTTCTGACCCGGTGATAAAACCACGCTACGTACGACGCGGGTCAGGTCAATCGACTGAAGAAAGCAGAGCGCTGTCTTGGCCGGCAAGGTTGGCATGCGAAGCTGAAAGAACTGCAATGCCGTCTCGATACCGGAGCGGCGCATCGAGTTATCGGGCACCTGCAAAGCGGCAATCCACCGGGCGACCCCTTCTTCCGACTCCCAATCACTCAGGCTCAACGTGGTGGTTGTGCTAGGCATGCTGGTTCCTTCCAGGCGTTCCGGGGCGGTAATGATGGCAACAAAAAGGCCCTCATCGGGCAATCTGGTGCCGGTTGAAGGCCAAAGTAGCAAGGGTTTCGTTTTCTGGCAATCGAGCTTTACCGGGCAGCGCCGTCCTCCTCAGGAAGTGATTTCAGGTCGTAATGCCTGCTGGTCTATTCTTTTTTTTCTTCGCGAAGCAATTCAATTTCCGCTTCAAGCCGTTCGGCTTTGGCATCCATGACCTCGATTCGCGTACCGGTCGCATTCATGAGATGAGCCTGTTGGACTTCTTCGAGCTTCTTGTAACAGTCGACACGCTGTTTCATCAGTTCGATGCGGCGGGCTTGGGTATCGGCCAATTCGAGCCTCGCATTGAGCAAGTCGATTTGCGAACCGATAACGGACTCGGGCGGCACCGTCCCGCGAGCCACCAACGCAACTCGCATTTCGACAACTTGCTCGAGCGTTTCGCATCGTTCTTCCAACAAATCGTGAATCGAAGGTTGTTTTTCCGCTTGTTGTTTATCAGTCGCTTCGTCGGCCTGGGTCATTCCGATCGAGATGCAGGCCGCTACAAACATGACAGACAATCCGAATAAGACGCTACGCATGGCAAATCCCCTTTTTTTGGGCGTGCATGAAAAAGAAAACCCTCGCGCGGCGGGTAGTCGAGCGAGGGTTATCATAATCAATCACAGGGGGGAAAACGACAAAAAACTACTCGTGTGGATAGGTCATCTTCCACGGGTCGAGGGCATCTTTCAGGGCGTCCGGTTTGATCTCGCCCTGCTCTTCGGCCAATTCTCGGATCGTTTTGCCGCTTGCGAACGCCTCTTTGGCCATCTTCGCTGCTTTGTCGTAACCGATCAGCGGGTTCAGACTCGTGCACATTGACAGGCTTTGCTCGACGGCGGCGTTGCAGTGATCTTCATTCGCTTCCATGCCATCGACACAGAAGTCGACAAACGCCGAAGAGCAGTTGGCCAACAGGTGAATGCTTTCCAAAACGGTGTGCCCCATGACCGGCATCATGATGTTGAGCTGGAAGTTGGCACCCGCTGCCCCGGCCAGGGCCATGCAGGTGTCGTTGCCAATCACCTTGGCGGCGATCTGAACCATGCTCTCGCTCATCACCGGGTTGACCTTCCCGGGCATGATGCTGCTGCCAGGCTGCCGCGAAGGTAGCGACACCTCGTAGAAGCCACAGCGCGGACCGCTACCCAGCCAGCGAATGTTGTTGGCCACGTTGAACAGCGAGGTAGCAATCGTCTTCAATTCGCTATGGCATTGAACCAACCCGTCGCGGTTGGCATTGGCCTCGAAGTGATTGACTGCTTCGATGAACGGAATGTCGAGCCCTTCGGCCAGGGCGGCGCAGACCTTTTCTGAAAACTTAGGATGCGTGTTGATCCCGGTACCGACGGCCGTTCCGCCAACGGGCAGTTCGAGGACCGACTCGAGGGCGATTTCGGCTCGCTTGATCGAAAGTTCGATCTGCCGGGCAAAGCCGCTGAACTCTTGCCCTAAACGTAGCGGCGTGGCATCCATCAGATGCGTGCGGCCGATCTTGATGATCTTGTCCCAGGCCTTGGCTTTCTCGTCGAGGGCCGCGTGCAGCTTTTGCAACGCAGGGATCAGCGACAACTTGATTTGCATCGCCGTGGCGACGTGAATCGCAGTCGGGAAGGTATCGTTGGTGCTTTGCCCCATGTTGACGTGATCGTTGGGGTGAATAGGCTTGGTGGCGGCCAGGCGATCGCCGCCGATGATTTCAATCGCGCGGTTGCTGATCACTTCGTTGACGTTCATGTTGCTCGAAGTACCGCTGCCGGTTTGGAAGACATCGATGGGGAATTCACCATCAAGTTTCCCTTCGCGGACTTCGATGCACGCATCCAGCAAGGCTTTGACCTGATCGTCCTTCAGCGGGTTTTTACCGGTGCCGGTCAACTTGCCCAGGTCACGATTGGCAATCGCACATGCGTACTTCACCCAGCCCATGGCATGGATCAGGGCCGGCGGCAACGTCCAACCACTGATCGGAAAGTTCTCGACGGCACGCTGCGTTTGAGCGCCGTAATAGGCTTTGGCGGGAACCTGAACTTCCCCCATCGAGTCTTTTTCAGTTCGGAATTCGGACATGTCGCTAGCGCCTTATTCTCTGGGTGGTGAAGATACGATCTCTGGCGCGTTTCAGGCCAGAAACGTATGAAACGTCATTTTAGCGCGGCCCGGAGAAGGGCGAAAGGTAGCGATCAGCTAAGAGAAACCGCCAGGCTCAATCGTCGAAGATGCCTTCCCCGAACTTGCGGGGCTTCGAGGAACGCGACGGGCTGGAGCTTTCCGATGGGCGGGAATGCGGACCTTTGAGTTCGGAAGAGTCTTCGGCCCGTTCCTCGTGAGGTGGCTCGGAAGCTGGCTGTGGCGGCTTGCTTGCCGGCGAGTGCGAAGATTCGTGATCATCTTCATGATCGTAATCTTCGCCGGCGTCACTGAAGTAGTCGTCGTATTTCGATCGATAGCCAGGGCGTTTGGCTTCTTCGATCTCGTTGTGGTATTCGGCGATCACGCGAGTTTGGATCTGTTCGCGGCACTCGGAATTGATCGGGTGGGCGATGTCGGCGTAAAGCTTGGCCCGCTGATCCGCGCCGCGCTCGATGCTGGGCTGCCGAAGCTTGTTGCCACATTGGTTACAGTAGGCAGCGCGGAGATGGTTCTTGCTGCCGCAATGCGAACAGTGCCCAGTGAGCTTGCGGCTGGGCATGGCCACAAAGGGGCCGTTGGCGCCTTCAATGATTTTCAGATCGCGAATCACGAAGGCATCGTCGAACGTAATGGAGCAGAATCCCCGTAACCGATCGCTGGAATCTTCCATCAGTTTTATGCGAACTTCGGTGATCTTCACGGTTGCATACTCCGAGACGTTAAGTCATGGTGTCAGTTTCGCAGCGATCGAATCCCACACGTGGTGACCGGAAATATCATGCCGACGTTTCGCGCTGTAAGTCTTCCGGCAATTTGCATTGCGTGTCGCCGATTGCGGCAAATGGCGAAATAGCCAGATCCGCTGCCTGACATTTGATGGGCGACTACATCTAATTGTTCGCAAGTGGTGGCCAATCGGTCGACACTCGGCGAAAGCTCGCGGGCCGGTGGCGTGAGGCGATTGGTCAAATTGCGAGGGATCGAACGGCGTTGATCAGACTTCAAACTGGCCAGAATCGACGCGGACGATTCCGGATACTCTGGCAACTGACAACGACGATAGGCTTCGGCGGTCGAAACGCCCCCTTCGGGTCGTATCAACACCAGGTCCAATCGTTGTCCGGCAAACGGATCGATCTTCTCGCCACGACCGGTGGCCAATGCTTGACCGCTGCCCAATTGCCCAGCATGAAAGAAGAACGGAATATCGCTTCCCAGGTTCGCGGCCAACTCACTTAGTCTTTCGATCGATAAGTTGAGGTTCCAAGCCAAGTTGGCGGCAAACAGTGCCGCGGCAGCGTCGCTAGAAGCCCCGCCAAAGCCTGATGCCGATGGAATCCGCTTTCGCAGAACAAGGCGCGCCCCTTGAGCGACATTTTCTTCTTCTTGCAACAGCTTGACGGCCTTGTAGACCAAGTTGGATTCTTGCGGTGGCAAATCACCAAGCAACTGACCGGGGTCGCCTAGCTGTGTTGCTTGCGCAACTTGCCCGGCATCCCAAGCGCAATCGAGCGTTACGTCAGAAGATGTTGTCGGAAAGACTTCCAGACGGTCGAATAAAGAAACCGCAACCATCACAGTTTCCAGTTCATGAAAACCATCGGCGCGCTTCCCGAGCAGTTCCAGAAAGAGGTTGATCTTAGCCGGAGCGAGAACGGACACCTTGGAGGCCGATCGTCGGAATAACATCCGTGCCACCCTGCCGATGCTCTGAAGAACTCTTGCCAATCAATGCAACGCTGCGCAACGAAGCGTGCCAGTTGAACCCGAAGAGGGAAGAGCCACTCGAAGCAAAAACTCTGTTTCGATATCTGCGCACACTACCGCCATAACTCGGCGACTGTTAGCGCAATTTATCCCTCCCTCAGGGCTCGGTCAAGGTAATTCAGCATTGAATCACCAGGAGTTTAAGGTAAGGCAAGCGATTGGCACCGGCCTTCGATTCTCATTTCGCGTGAAACTTCCCGGGAACGTCTTGCGATGGGTCAAAACGCGAGAAAGATATCCCCAGCTTGCGATGCCTGACCAATCTGGTTGTCCCATTTTCAAGCACTACATGGTCGACCCTGGAGAGGCCGCGGCCTCTTGAGCCATTTGCTGAACCACTTTCAGGTTTTTTGCCGCCAGTTGAAAGTTGGGACGAATCGACAAAGCGAGTTCATACTCGCGGATTGCCTCTTGGAATCTACCCTGGTTTGCCAACAAGTTGGCCAGGTTGTTATGGGCGTCGGCGTTGTCTGGCTTCAACTCAAGCGCCAGTTGGTATTGTTTGAGCGCCTCTTGGGGATTGGTATGGGCCAGCATGGCGCCCAGGTTGTTGTGCGCCTCGGAATAGTCGGGCTGCACCTGGACCGCGCGAGAGAATAACTGCAGCGCCTCATTGGGATCGTAACGACGCACCAGTCGACCCAACGAGACGTATGCTTCGGCGTAAGTTGGATCGGCTTCAATTGTTTTTTGCAGTGCAGTAGTCGCCGCGCCTGGGTCGTCGTTTTCTAGATAGGCCCGAGCCATGCCGTAGTGTCCGCGAGGAGACTGGGGATTCTTATTCGCCACGTCAGTCCAGAGAGACAACTTGGACTGGTAGACATCGTTGCGCAGGATGGCAACCGCGCCGAAAATGGTTACCAGTCCCACAATGACATAAATCGTCCCGATCAGGGCGAAACCTTTCGCCGGGTTGAATCGCCGAAGACCTTCAAATACCAGCAAGACCAACAACGCCATCACAGCCGCCAGGGGAACGTACATGCGGTGTTCAACGGCAATGTCGCGGATGGGCAATAAACTCGAAGTGGGAGCGAGTGTGAGAAAGAAGCAACCTCCCAGAAAACTCCAGCGAGGAAAGCGAAAGATTGACCAGATCGTTATTCCCAGCAGCAGCAGCACAATGGTTGCCGGAACGATGACTTCGCCGAGCGATCTGGCGGCGTGCCAACCATGATCCAGCGACTGACCGATCGGAAAGATCGAAAGCCGCAGATACAGCACAAGGGCCTGGGACTGGCTCAGCAGGTATTCCCACGAACTGACAACATGCGTTTGTACTTGGCCGTCGGTTAGGGTTTTTTCCGTAACGTACACGACGTTGCTTTGTTCGAATTCCGCCTTCGGCCGATCCGTTAGGTTGAAAAAGACGATCCAGCTGCTCATCGCACCGACGTAGAGAGGCCAGCGATTGGCGAACAACTCTTTCCAGCTTGAACTCAAGAGCGCGCGATCGTACCAAAGCAAAACCAGCGGGATGACCACGGCGACCTCTTTGCTAAGCGCCGACAGGTAGGTGGCAACGACGCATCCCACATACCAAGGCCACTTACGGGCAGAAGTGGCGCTGGCAGCCAGGCAAAAGATGGCTAACACGAAGAACATCCCCATCATCGACTCGTATCGCTGAATGATGTAGGTCACGGCCTGGGTTGCCAAAGGATGCACTGCCCAGATCATGGCGATCAGACCAGCAAGCAGGGCCGAATTGTGCTGGTAGACTTCCGGAATGCCAGGCAGGCGAAGCGTCAGATAAATTAGCCCCATCAAGAGCAGGGCTGTCGTCAGGTGGACCGCGATGTTCACCAAGTGATAGGTAAACGGATCGCTACCTCCGATGACGCGATTGATTTTCCAGGTAACTTCGACAAGATTCCGCGTTTTAACCGGGAAGTCTTGCCAGGCGAGGTTGTCCAGCAGGGGGCTGTCGACGATCTGAGCTTCGCCGTCGAAATGGAAGGGATAGTCCAGCGTACGATGATAGACCACCAGCATCGAAAGAATAATGACCAGGCCCATCACAAGCAGGGCGTTTCGTTCAAGTTGGGGTCGTACAGAGAACATCCGTGGTCGATTGAATTTGAAACCAGCGATAAAGCAAAGTTTCTATCCTACCCAACGTATCTTTAGCCTCCGATTAAGCCACCTCAGGGAGAAAACGGTTTTCTTCAAACCTTAACGTCCTAAATTGCCTTGTTTGCTCTGCCATTGCTGGCGTTGGTTTCCTAAAATCCTCGCTTTACGGTCGCTCTGACTCCAGGCAATTGACATGGCACCACTGAAAATCGACGCAATCAGACACTTTCTCTGCGGGATCGCGATGGGCGCTGCCGATGCCGTTCCAGGCATTTCTGGCGGAACGGTCGCCTTGGTACTGGGGATCTATCGCCGCCTGGTCGATGCGGTCAGCCAAGTCAATCTCACCGCGTTGAAACAGATCAAGGAGCGGCAATGGCAAACGCTGGCCAAACGTTTCGATATCTGGTTTCTGATTTGGCTTTTGGCTGGAATTGGTTGCGGGCTGCTGGTATTTGTGACGATCCTGCACGAGTTGATTGGCGAAGCGAATCATCCGGCCACCACCAAACCATTCGTCTACGCGGTCTTCTTTGGGGCGATCATCGCCTCTGGATTCTTAGTGGCCAAGATGGTGCGTCCCAAGAGTATTGAGCACACATTCATGTGCGTCGGGCTCGCTATCCTGGGGGCAGCATTTGCGTATTGGCTGACTTCGCTCAGAGCCGTAGAAGCGTTTGAGTCGGCGCCCAATCCAATCGTTTCATTTGCCTTGGGGGCGATTGCCATTTGCGCGATGATCTTGCCGGGGATCAGCGGCTCTTACTTATTGCTCGTGCTGGGCGCCTATCAATACTTCAGCGGCATCCCGAAGGCGCTTCTCAAGGGGCATCTCGTTTGGCCCGATCTGTTTGCGTTTGCTTGCTTTGCCCTGGGGTGCGTGTCGGGCCTGCTGACTTTCAGCAAATTCTTAAAATGGCTGCTGCATCGATACGAGGCTGCCACGCTGTCGGTGATGGGGGGCTTCATGATCGGCGCGGTCTACAAGCTGTGGCCTTGGCAGCCTGATAATGTGGAATCGCCTTACCAGTACGAAACCCCGATTTGTTACGGCTTGATGATCTTCGCCGCCATATTGGTGTTGGTGGTTGATCGTCTGGCTCGACCTGATCTCGACGAACAGCTTGCGGACGAATCTTCTCCGTAGCGTCTCTTTTCGCCACAAGGTTTGCCTAACCGGAACAATCGGACCGGCATATCGATAAAAACGGGTGCAGCCAGCATAATCGGCCGCGATCTTGATGCGCCGAACCCGATCTCTGTGGTGGACCGTGCCTACATCGAAATCTCGTTACGAACCAGTGTGCCTAATCGCATGCTTGGGGCGTGCATGCATGGTGAGAAAGCCGAATGCTGGCACTTTGCTCGAAAACTCTCAGAACGCTCTCGATCCTCGTTGTGGTTGGAGGCTGCGCCTCGACCCAACATCCCAACGCCTCGGCCCCAGCTTATACCGAGTCTTCACCAGAAATCGCTGAGCAGCTAGCAGTAGAAGAACCACTTCAGTCAACGACGCTTCAAGTCATCGACTCGAGCACTCCCGATATCGATGCGCCTGCCATTCAGTTGACGGCACATCAATCTTCTCTATCAATCGACAACCTGCCTGCGCTCGAGCAATTGGCTCGCGACAATAACCCGCGTTTGACGCGTTTGTATCACGAGTACGAAGCGGCGGTCGCCAAGTCGCAGTATGCCGACAAAATGCCAGATCCACGTTTCGGGGCCAATGTGTTTGGCAATCCGATTCAAACGGCATCAGGTTCGCAACGAGCCAACATGACCTTCAGTCAGGCGATCCCTTGGCTCGCGCGCTTGCGTGCGGAGCAACAACAAGCCGTCCTGGATGCCTACGCGGTCCATGCGGAACTGGAAGCCGAGGCTCTTCGTGTCGAAGCGACCCTCCGCAGTCAGTGGTATCGACTCTATGTTCTCGACAAACAGATCGAAATCGCCGAGGCCAACCAACAGCTACTTAAATCGTTGATCGCAGTTGCCAATGCCAAGATTGCGACTGGGACCGCTTCGCAAGGGGACGTTCTGTTAGGCACGTTGGAACTATCGAAGTTGGAAGAGAGACTGCTGAGTTATCGTCGTCAACGCGAAGGCACCGTCGCTGAGATCAATCGGCTGGTGGCACGCTCGACCGAGACGCCGGTTGTCTCGGCCGAAAGCATCGAGCCTCAGATGCCGTCGATTGGCAGCCAGCAGTTGGCCGAGCTTGCGGTGCAATCGCAGCCAGAGATTCAAGCGGCCCGGATTCGAGCCCAGGCCACTCGCTGGGGTGTGGAAGTCGCGCGACTGAAGCGGCGGCCAGAGTTCATGCTTTCTGCCAGCTACTATCCGACCGACAACAACCGGCCTCCAAGCAGTATCGTCACCGTCGGTCAGGATCCTTGGGCCTTGGGCGCCCAAGTCAGCATTCCGATCTGGCGAGACAAGTACGACGCGATTGAGAACGAGGCCAAGTGGCGGCATCAGGCAGCGCACAACTCGGTCGACGAACTGGTCGATCGCTACGAGGCTGTCATCGTCGACCTGCTGGCCGAGGCTCGCCGTTCTCAAGAGACGGCGGAACTCTACCACTCGACCATCTTGCCGCAGGCCCGCCAGACTCTGAACGCTGATCAGGAGGCTTATTCCAATGGTGCGGTCGAATTTGATCGGGTGATTCGGGATTACCGCAACCTTCTCACCTTGGAAGTGGGCTATCACCAGGCCATTGGCGACGAAGCGACGGCAATCGCGAAGCTTCAGCAGGCTACGGGCGGCAATTTGCCCCTCAGCAATAAATAGAGTCTGGTTGAAACCCTTGGTTGATGTCTGGCATCGGAAGGCGGGGTGAAGCCAAGATTGACGCGGCGGTAAGGCCGTTCTAGACTTGAAGATATCACTAGCCCGACCGAGTTATTCTGATGTTCAAGCTTCTTCGCAAATCGATCATATTCACAGCAGCCCTGGCGCTGTTCGTGCAGACGGTCGGTTTTGCGGCGCCGAAGACTTGCTCGTGCCACTCGGGCACCGCTTGCCAGGCTCAAGCCACTTGCCGCTGTCATGCCTCGGCCGAGGTGAAGCATTCGTGCTGTCCCCATTGTCAAAAGAAGGCGGAAACCAGTACGTCTGGCGACTTCGATGGGAATCGAGTGTCTGCCGATACGGCTTGCCGTTGCCATCTGTCGTTGCCAACCAATGGCGCCCCCGTCTTTACGCCGCAAACGGCCGAGTTGCCCGCGCTGCCATCGCCGGCGAGTACCATTTCGTTCCTGCCGGTCTGCTGTCGCGAGTGGCCATCGGTCGATTCTTTCAGCGCTTGGTTACCGGATTCAAACTTCCGGCGAATCTTTCTCTGCGTCTGGCTGACATAAATCGCCTGCGTCGTTCTTGCCCTTTGCGGGGTCCAATTTGTCCGGGAATCGTAGGTTCGATCTGCCCGGTATCTACTTGAACGCAGTTTTGTCATTCATCGATAGAGAGAATTCTCATGCGCTATTTGTTTGTAATTGCTGGACTTGCTTTGTTTGCTCTTGGTTGTGCCCAATCTGCGACCGAGCCTGCTGCTGACCCAGTGGTGATGACCGTAAATCATCATTGCCCGATCATGGGTGGAGAAGTTACTGCCGATGGGGGTAAAACGGAGTGGAACGGCAAGACCATCGGTTTCTGCTGCTCCGATTGTGCCCCAAAGTGGGAGGCACTTTCCGACGAACAGAAGACCGAAAAGCTGGCCGCCGCCGACGAGGCAGGTGCTGATCATGGCGATCACAGCCATGGCGAGCATGACCACTCGTAGTCAGCCGCTTTGCCTTTGATAAGTGAGCGGCTGGCCGAAGTTGTTTTCTGGCGCGGTCCAAACGCTAGGGTGCGTTTCGGTCCAGCCGCTCCTGTTTTCCATCATCCCCCTCTTGGAATCGCTGTCATGTCGACGCCAATAGAACAACCCGACAAGCCATCTTCTGCCGATCCGCAGGGACATACCCTCTCTTGGTGGATCTTCAAACTGATGCCGGCAGGCATGGTGCTGGTTGCCGGTATCTTGCTGATCGTGCTCTTGGGGGTTGCCCAGCGGGTTGGCTGGATTGGAGGCGAAGGGGACGCTCATGCGGCCGGCGGTGATGCTCAGCAGATTTATACCTGTCCGATGCATCCCCAAATCCGCCAGCCAGGCCCTGGACGATGTCCGATCTGTGGCATGGCGTTGGTGCCGGCGACGTCAGGGGTTGCTGATCTGGATCAATTCGCCGTGACGATCGAGCCCGCTCAGCGCCGACTAGCGCAGATTGCTACCGAGCCGGCAGTTTCGGAGCCTGTTTCGACCACGATCGAAACGATTGGAGAAATCAAGATCGACGAAAGTCGGGAGGCCATCATTGCCTCGTACATCAATGGTCGAGTCGAGCGTTTGTTTGCGGACTATACCGGTGTGGTCGTCGAAAAGGGAGATCATTTGGCGGTCGTCTACAGTCCCGAACTTTATGCCGCCCAGGCCGAATACCTGGAAGCTCGGGCAACGGTTCAACTCATGTCTCAAAACACGTTGCCGGCAGTGAAATCAGCCCAACAAAAATTGATGGAGAACTCCCGCCAGAAGCTGGTTGAATTGGGAATGTCGGATGCCCAGTTGCAAGAGTTGGAGACGACAAATAAACCAGAGTCGCGTTTGACGATCTTCGCGCCGCTTGGCGGGACGGTCATCGAGAAACTGGCCGAGGAAGGAAAGTACGTCAAAGCAGGCGAACCGATTTATCGCATCGCCAACCTTTCGACCGTCTGGCTGATGCTGGAGCTTTATCCCGAAGATGCCTCCGAGATTCGCTTCGGTCAAATCGTCAAAGCAGAAATGAACTCGCTGCCAGGCAAAACGCTGACGGGACGTGTAGCCTTCATCGATCCCGAGGTAGATGCCAAAAACCGAACCGTGGGTGTTCGGGTCGAGTTCAAGAATGAATTCGGCCGACTGCGTCCAGGCGATTACGCCGAAGCCCAAATTGAAATACCAATCGATTCCCAGGGGCAAGTTTACGACGAACAGTTGGCAGGCAAATGGATCAGCCCGATGCATCCTCAGATCATTCGCGATCAGCCAGGGACATGTCCAATTTGTGGAATGGACCTGGTTCCCACTTCGCGTTATGGCTATGCCAACCAACCGGTCGCCCCAAAGCCGATGACGGTGATTCCTCGTTCGGCGCTGTTGATGGCGGGCCAGAATAGTGTCGTTTACGTCGAGACAAAACCAGGCCGCTTCGAGATCCGAGACGTCAAGCTCGGTCCGATTCTCAAGGATCGGGCCGTGGTGCTCGAAGGAATCAAACCAGGCGAGATGGTGGCAACCTCGGGTAATTTCCTGATCGATTCGCAAATGCAATTGGCCGGCAAACCAAGCCTGATCGATCCAAGTCGCCTGAAGAAGAAAACGATTCGCAACACGCCCATGGAGTTCGATTCGATCGATATTACCCGGCTCGAAGGCCCCGATGGCAGCGAGCTGGAATCGCTCTACCAGGTCTACTTCGCGATTCAAAGCCAGTTGGCGTCCGACAAGAAGCCATCGACTGAGAACGCCCAGCAGTTGTTTCAATTGGCCGAGAAGCTTTCCAAGTCGCCTGGGCTGAGTGATGCGGCCCACGAGCAATTGACCATCATCGCCACCAATTCGCAGCACCTGCATCATGTGTCGCTGGAAGATGCACGAAAGCAGTTCAAATTGATCAGCCACGCCGTCCTGCAATTGGCGGTGCATCTGCGTGGTAGCGAGTCGACACAATCGTTTCACCAATTCTTCTGCCCGATGGTCAAAGGAGGCGAAGGGGATTGGCTCCAGGCCGACGACAAGTTGCTTAATCCATACTTCGGCAGCCAGATGCTTCGCTGCGGCGAGCACGTGAGAGATTTGCCGCCGGAATCGAAGCTGGCCGGTGCGGAAGGAGGGAAATAGCCATGATGCGGTCGATCATTACCTTCTGCGTTCGCGAGCCGATTATCCTGCTGGTGGTAACGCTGGTCGCCATCATCTTTGGTGTCTACGCGACCCAAAAAGTGCCGATCGATGCGATTCCGAACATCGGCGAAAACCAGGTGATTGTTTTTACCGCCTGGCCAGGTCGTTCGCCCAAGGATGTCGAGGATCAGATTACCTACCCGCTGTCGGTCGCCATGTTGGCCGTGCCGGAGGCGGAATCGGTCCGGGGAAAGAGTTTATTCGGCTACAGCTTCGTTCAAGTCACCTTTCAGGACAGCACCGATTTCTATTGGGCACGTTCACGGGTGATGGAACAGCTTGGCACGGCTACGGCGATCTTACCAGACGGAGTCGTACCGACCCTCGGCCCCGATGCGACGGGACTGGGACAGGTGCTTTACTACACGCTGGATGCACCTGAAGGAATGAACCTGGCCGAACTTCGATCGCTGCAGGATTTTGTGGTGAAGTACGATCTGCAGTCGGTGCCAGGCGTTAGCGAAGTGGCCAGCGTCGGTGGGTACGTGCGGCAGTACCAGATCGAGATCGATCCCGACCGATTGCGTTTTCATAATGTTCCGCTCGATCAATTGGTCGACGCAGTTCGCAAGTCGAACATCGACGTTGGTGCCAAGACAATCGAATCAGGCGGCATGGAGTTCATCATTCGCGGCCGCGGCTTTATTGGTGCCAATCAAGATACCGGCCAGGCAGTGGAAGACATCGAAGCGACGGTCGTTCGTTCGCGTGACGGAATTCCGCTTCGGATCAAAGACCTGGGGCACGTTCAGTTAGGGCCGGAGTTTCGCCGGGGTGCGATCGATCTGAACGGCAACGAAGCGGTCGGCGGTGTGGTGGTGATGCGCTTCGGCGAAAATCCGCGGGCCGTAATCGATCGGGTTAAAGAGAAGATCAAGCAGATCGAGCCGAGCCTGCACGGCGTGAAGGTGAACATCGTTTACGATCGCTCTGGCTTGATCGATGAAACGATCGCCACGCTGACCACGGCACTGACTCAGGAAGTTCTGATCACGGCTGTCGTCATTTTGTTGTTCCTGCTGCACTTGCGGGCAAGCATTGTGGTGGCGGTTACACTGCCCATTGCGGTGCTGCTGGCGTTTATCGCGATGCATGTCTTCGGGATCGATGCCAATATCATGTCTTTGGCCGGGATTGCCATCGCGATCGGAACGATGGTCGATATGGGGATCATCGTGTCCGAGACGGTCTACGATCACTTGGCCGATTGGGAACGAGAAGGCCGACCTGGCGGACACACGCGGCGGTTGGAGATCATTCAACAGGCCGCCAGCGAAGTGGCTCCGGCGGTCGTAACGGCGGTGATGACAACGGTTGTCAGCTTTCTGCCGGTGTTCATGCTCACGGGACGCGATTACAAGCTGTTCGCTCCGCTAGCTTGGACGAAGACTTTCTCGCTGCTGGCTGCTTTGATTGTGGCGGTAACACTGGTTCCACTATTGAGTCGGCTGCTGTTACGGACGTCGCAGTATTCAAGGAAAGTCCGACTGGCAGCGGCTTGCGGGTTCTCGTTTGTCGGTTTCAGCTTGGGAATATCGGTCGGGGGACCGATTGCCTTGTCGACAGGAATCCCGAATGCCATTGTTGTCGTTGGCATGGCGGCGCTGTTCGCCGTGATGGGTTATTGGATGCTGAGCGAACGGCTGCGCCCCGTCGACGAGAACCCGGTCAGTCGTTTAATCCTGGCGATCTACGAACCGATGTTGCGGCTGTTTTTGGCTCGCAAAGCAACCTTCCTGCTGGTCCCCTGCCTGGTGATCTTACTGGGAGCCGTGGCCTGGATCGGACTGCCCACGGTCATGAAACCTGCAGAGCAAGGAGCAAAGTTCCTGGGGGCTGATTTGAACAACGTTCCTGGGTACGTCGGACTGAAGCACTCGTTCAACGGATTGGAATCGGACGACTGGATCGCATTGGACGAGGGAAGTTGGTTTTACATGCCAACGCTGTACCCGGCCGCGAGTTTCTCGCAAGCGATGGAAGTCCTGCAAACGCAGGATGCGCTGATTAAAGAGATTCCCGAGGTGAAAGATGTGCTGGGGAAGATTGGCCGCGTCGAATCGGCCCTCGATCCGGCTCCGGCGGCAATGATCGAAACGTACGTGATGCTTAAGCCGAAAAAGGAGTGGCGTGAGGGGGTCACGGCGAAAGAGATTTGGGAACAGATCAACGCCGTGGCAACGCTTCCGGGCGTGACGCCTGCTTCCGAGCTGCAGCCGATCGAGGGACGCGTCGTGATGCTGCAAAGCGGCATCAAGGCACCGACGGCCATTCGGATCTATGGCGACAGCTTGCCCGGCCTGGCCGATGCGTCGCTAAAGGTGGCCGAGTTTTTGAAAACGCTTCCTCAGGTCGATGCCGCGACGGTCAATCCCGACATTGTGCTTGGCAAGCCGTATGTAGAGTTCGACGTGAATCGAGAAATGGCGGCTCGCTACGGCATGTCGACGGCCATGGTCAATCAGGTGATCGAAACGGCCTTGGGCGGATCGAACGTGACCCAGACGGTGGAAGGACGCGAGCGTTACCCGGTTCGAGTCCGCTATGAACGCCAGTTTCGAGAGCAACTTTACGAGCTGGATACGTTGCCGGTCGTGACTCCTTCCGGCGAAGTGATTCCTCTCTCGAACCTGGCGAAGATGAACACGACTTGGGGCCCCGGTGTGATCAACAGCGAAAATGCTCGCCTGGCCGCGCACGTTTCGTTTCAATCGTCTGGTTCGATGGGCGATATGGAAATGGTACAGGCAGTGAGGGAAAGTCTCCGGCAAGCTCAAGAAGACGGGAGACTCAAGTTGCCTCAAGGTTATTCATGCGAACCGGTCGGATCGTTTGAAAGTCAGGTCGAAGCCAATAACCGATTGATCTGGGTGATTCCCCTGGTCGTGCTGATCAACTTGTTTATTATCTATCTGCAGTTTCGCCATCTGCCAATCACGCTGGCAGTCTTCTCTGGGATTCCGGTGGCGTTCGCTGGCGGGATGATCTGCCTGGCGATCAACGATGTCCAGATCAACACGGCGGTTTGGGTCGGCTTCATTGCCTTGTTCGGAATCGCGGTCGACGATGGTGTCGTGATGGCGACGTACCTCGACCAGGTGTTCACGCGAAAGCGCTTGACCACGATCCAGGACATTCGCAACGCCACCGTCCAGGCAGGCATGAAACGGATTCGCCCCTGTTTGATGACCACATTCACCACGATCATCGCCCTGATTCCGGTGATTATGTCGACCGGGCGAGGCAGCGACGTTGCCAAGGCGATGGCATGGCCGGTGGTCGGCGGTATGACGGTGGAACTGTTGACGCTGTTCGTCGTGCCGGTGGTCTTCGCGGCGTTTAAGGAGGTCAAAATGAACCTGGGGTTACACGATCGGCATTGGGAAGGTACCGAATAGTGGCGAGAACTTGCTTTGGGACCAGTGGAAGCAGATACTGACGATGTTGCATCCCCCTTCTCGTCGAGACCCTAGTCATGCTACGAACATGTTTCCCGGTTGCGGTTACGCTGTTGTTTCTCCTTTCTGCCGTAGGTTGTGCTCCCAGTTCTTTGCCGGCTGACGAGCCGACGACGGCCTCGCAGGAGATCTTCAACAAGCGATTGCTACCGATCTTTCAGTCGTCCAAACCTTCCAGCTGTACCGAATGTCATTTGAGTGGCGTCGAACTGAAGGATTACATTCTGCCGACCGAGTCAGCCACGTTTGCTTCGTTGGTCAAAGCGGGCATGGTCGATATGAAGACCCCGGCGAACTCCAAGATCCTGCAGTTCATCCAGCGCACCCCCGAGAAATCGCCCTTGGTTCGCAAAGAGGTTCGCGAGCAGGAATACGAAGCCTTTCGTGCGTGGATCGAAGCGGCCGCCAAAGATCCGCAGATGGCCAAAGCGGCAGCCAGACCGATTGGTCCCCAACTGCCAGACGAAGTCATTCGGCACGCCAGGAAAGATCGCGTGCTGGCTTCGTTTGTCGATAACATCTGGACCGAAGTCGGCCGTTGTGCTGCGTGCCACTCGCCTGATCGAAATCAGAAACAAGTCAAGGAGCATGGCGAGTCGGTCTCGTGGATCACGTTGAACGACCCTGAGGCAACGCTCGGTTATATGCTCGAAGCGGACCTGATCGATCCGGATAAGCCGGAAGAAAGCCTCCTGCTCCAAAAGCCGACACTCCAGGTCAAACATGGTGGCGGGCAGAAGATGGTCGTCGGTGATCGAAGCTACAAACAGTTTCGCCGCTTCCTGGATGACTACGCCGCGATGACTCATTCCCGGTACCAATCGCCCGACGATTTGCCGAAACAAAACGAAGAAGTCTCGCTGGTGACCGATATCTGGCTGAAGATTGTCGACGTTCCTAAACAATACGATCAGAAACTGCTGCAAGTTGATCTGTACCGGCAAACCGACGGCGGCTGGTCGGAGTATCGCGTCGCCACGGCCGATCGACTTGTGTTCGGCAAACAAAATCTCTGGCAAGAGACATTGAGCCTGATTGCGCCGCGCGAATCGAAGTGGGCCGAGCAAATCTCGAAGAAGCAATTGCCGCCCGGCAAGTACCAGGCCCGGATCTACATCGATCAGAGCGGCAAGTTGCAGAAAGACTACCAGCAAACTCTTGGGCCAGAAGATTTCATTGGAACCGTTGACTTCGAGAGCCGCTGGCAGCCAGGATATGGAAAGATGACGAAGATTGTCTTTCCGAAGCCTTAGTTGAAGAGCAAATTCGAGATACAAAACCAAAAAGGCGACACGCAAGGTGTCGCCTTTCTTTTTTGAACTGATCTTACGGTGGCAACTATCGTCGCAGATCGACCGAGAACGAAGGAGCGCCCGCGACTGGCAGGAATGCGGTCGATTGGCGTTTTTGCCATCCCCACGCGCCACCGCCTGGATAGAACGAGATGCCGAGATAGGCATCGACCGTTCCCGTATCGGCAGGGGTGACAAAGTTGGCGCGGCCGTAAAGAGCGAAGTGGTCACTCAAGGGTGCCTGAAAATCGGCTCCGTAGACCAGCACGGTACCGGTGGCAGGACCATCTCCGATCGCGATATTCGCTTGGCCGTGCGAGTCAGCCGCACCGATCCAGCCGGTGGTTTGCACGCCTGACGGCCACCAGTGCCGCCAATAAAGACGGCTTTGGGCGAGAGGGCGTAAATAGACAGTTGTGGTGCCATAGCTGGAGTGAGACCCGACAACCGGCAACATGCTGACAATACCCAGCTCGTTATTGTTGTTCAACTCGTAGCTGATGGCTCCACGGAACTGGCCGAGTGTCAATTGATCGTAATCATCCTCGTAAAGATGGTCGTACACGATACCCCAGTTCCAACCGGAAGGGCTTCGTTGGAAAATACCGGCGGTGATGTAACTTTGTGTACGGCTTGAAGAACCTTCCAAAGCTTCGGTAACGGCCACTGCATGATCGGTTTGGGTAACAGCTGCTCCGATCTGGAAACCGATGCCTGATTCCCGCCAGACCGGGATGCCCCAGTTGGCATGCAGGCGACCGCCAAATTGCGCGTTGACACCGAAATCTTGCGGCTGCTTAGAGCCAGCTAGGCCGGCGAACAATTCCAATCCGTCGTACCATTTCGGACAACAGTCGGTGCAACAATCACTGCAAACTTCAACGGCTTGAGATTCGCCTGGCCATGTGAGATTGCTGTCTTGGGCAACGCAAACTGTCGGAATGAGAAAGCCTAGCGACAACGCTGTGACTACATGGGAGAGGCTGGAGTTGAACATCCTGATCCTGCTTGGCTAATGGGCCTGCTATGCTCGCTCCGTCCATGGAGCGGCTATCGTCGCAAAAGGTATCGGCGGAAGCTTCGGTACATTCTGAAAACGTTCGACAATTCCACTACCAAGAGTCCAGCCACTCCATGTGGCACGATCGTTTCAATGCCTCCCCTCTAACGACAGTGGCTCGACCGCGATTTAGGCTCGCTCGCCACTCATCAGGGTGGCAGGCTTCGGTTGGTATCAGGCGAGATGGCCAATTTTTTTCCGCGATTTATCTGCCCACGACCGGCAGCATTCGGATGATCGCAATGGAGGCTCAGGCGATCAGGCCTAACTCTTCGTGTGACCTATAGTTCAGGCGAACAATTACCTTCCATCCCTTCGCCCTTGCTGTCCCCAGCGACCGGACCGAACCATGACCGACGATCCTCTCGACAAAACTGGGATAATCTCCACCGGCGACTCGATCCCTGATCCGTCGTGGTCGTTGGGTATGCAGAGCCTTGTAGCCAAACAGAACGGTGGTGCTTCGTCATCGGACGCTCCAGTCGTGGAGAAACTGCCTGATCTCGGGCCGCGCTATCGCCTCCTGAAGAAGCTCGGCCAGGGTGGGATGGGATCGGTTTACCTGGGAGAAGATCAAGAGTCGAATCAGCGGGTCGCCATTAAAACATTGCCGGCCGATACCATCTCGGATGAGATGTCCTTGCAGCGGTTCCAGAAGGAAATCCGCCTGTTATCGGAAGTCAATCATCCCAACATCGCCAACCTGATCGATGTCGGTAGACAGGGACGAACTTGCTTCCTGGTGATGGAGTTGGTCGAAGGAGCCGATCTCAAGCAAGTTCTTGAGAAGCGAGGGTCATTGCCTGAACGCATTGCCTTGCAAATCGTTCGCGAAGCGTGCGCCGGTGTCGAAGCGGCCCATCGTCGTGGTATCGTTCACCGTGACTTGAAGCCTGCCAACGTTCTGCTATCCGCAATTGGCGTCGATGAAGAATCTCCGGCCGATGCGGTTTTCGCCGCGATTGCTGCCGGGATCGTTCCGGCGATCAAGGTGACCGACTTCGGTCTGGCTCGCCATATCGATCAAGGTGCGTCGCTGCAGCTCACTCAAACTTCGGCGATGCTCGGAACGCCCTATTACATCGCCCCCGAACAATGTACCGATAGCGGCAAGCTGTCGCCGGGCGCCGACGTTTACTCGCTGGGGATCACTCTGTTCGAACTGCTCACAGGCCGTCCGCCGTTTTTAGGTGACGATCCGGTCAAGCTGATCTCGATGCACTGCTTCGACGATCCGCCGGAGCTGGCTAAGATCGATCCCGAGATCAGTGATCGAACGTCGCAGCTGGTTCACAAAGCGCTGCAGAAAAGCCCGCACGATCGCTATCTCGATGCGACGCACTTGCGGGAAGAGATTGATCAGATTCTCGACGGTGGCGTCCATTCCAGCAGTATTCATCCAATTCTGCCAGAAACCAAGGGAATCCTCTTCGAGGCGAAGTGGCAATGGGAGCTCGACGGCAAAGCAGAGCAGCTGTGGCCTCTGGTTTCCAATACCGAACGGGTTAACGCATCGGTCGGATTACCTCCGGTCGAGTACGAAACTCGCCGCGACGAACAAGGCCGCAAGCATCGTTTCGGATCGTTCAAGTTGGGTTGGACCAAGCTGACCTGGGAAGAACATCCGTTCGAGTGGGTTGAAGGGCGACGGCTAAGCATTCTCCGCGAATTTGAGAACGGGCCCTTTCAGTGGTTTGTCAGTCATGTCGAACTTAAGCCAACGCCACAAGGCGGAAGCCAACTGACGCATCAGGTCAAGATTGCCCCACGAGGCTGGCTCGGTTGGCTGATTGCTTACATTGAAGTCAACTTCAAAGGCCGCAAGCCGCTCGACAAAGTCTATCAGCGTATCAACGAGATGGTCACCGGCAGGCTACAAGGTGGCAAAGCGACTGATCCGTTCATGGCGGCGAAAGCGGTCTCCACAACTTCGCAGAAACGGCTGCAAGCGGTCCGCGAAAAGTTGATTGCCCAGCAGGTCGATGCAGGTTGCCTGGAAGCGTTGCTGGATTATATCGTTCAAGCCCCTGCCCAAGAACTGGCTCGAATCCGACCGCGCAAGCTTGCTCAGCAGTTGCATGTGGACGAAGACAACCTGGCCGCGACCTGCCTGGCCGCTTGTGGCGCCGGTCTGTTGGAATTGCACTGGGATATTCTGTGCCCCACGTGCCGTGTTGCCGCGGCGATCAAAGACACGTTGAAAGAAATCGAACGTCATGCCCACTGCGAATCGTGCGACCACGACTTCGACATTGATCTGGGCAAAAGCGTCGAACTGATCTTCCGCGTTCACCCCGAAATCCGTGAGGCGAACCTCAAGACCTACTGCATCGGCGGACCGGAACACGCACCACACGTTGTCGCCCAGGTTCGGATCGAACCTGGCGAGAAGCTGGAAGTCGATTGTCAGTTGGCGGCTGGATCGTACATCGTTCGCAGCTCACAGCTTGCCTACACGATCAACCTGGTTGCCGACCCGGGCAACGGTTCCAGCCGATCGACGCTGACGCTTAGCCCGTCGGACGAAGCTCGGCGACCGATCCGAGTTCTCGCAGGCCGGCAGGTTCTTCAGCTCACGAACCAGCACGTCGAAAGCCTGGTTGTTCGCCTGGAACGATCGGCGTCGCGGCGCGATGCGATCACGGCGGCAGAAGCTCAGAAGTTGCCTCGCTTCCGCGAACTGTTTCCCGGCGAATCGATCAGCCGTGAGCGACTTTCGAACGTTTCGACATGTACGATGATGGCCGTGGTGGTCACCAACGTTATGGAACTTTTTGAAACGCTGGGTGACCTGGATACGTGCCAGCGGATGGAAAACGCCTTCGATTCGTTTCGGGCCACGATCCGGAACTTTGAGGGAGAGCTGATCAAGGAAGCGGACGATCGCATCGTGGCGAAGTTTGATACGGCCTCGGTCGCAATCAGTGCCGCAGGTGAGTTACACGATCTGTTTGCCAACGGTCAAGACGTTGCCATTCAAGTCGCCGTGCATCGAGGCGTGGCAATGTCTACCAGCTTCAACGGTCGCGTCAGCTACGTCGGTAAGTCGGTCTCGCAGTTGAGCCGGATGCTCGAATCGGCGTCTGGACGGCCCTGGATCGTCTCGGACGATATTGCCAACGACGATGCCTGCCAGGACATATTGAACAACTCCAGTCGCTCACTTCGTGAAATCGAAGAGAACGGCGGTGGCTTGGTCTACGAGGTCGCCTCGCGCTAGGCATTCATTCATCGGATACCAGGAAAACCTAAGAGATTAGAAAATGCATTCGCAGTCGATCGAAACAGACATGTTGAATCGCGACACGAACTTCGACACGAAGCAGATCGCGCAAGCGGCCACTGGCGGCAATCAGGGATTGCCGGAGCAAGGTTGGGGGATCGAAGGCTGCGTGCCTGGACAAGATTCGATCGCTAAGATCCCGCTGCGCAATTGGCGTGTGTCGATTGGCCGCGATCCGCATGGCGATATCTGTCTGCCATCCCCCAACGTTTCCAAGCAGCATGCTCAAATCATACTGTCCGAAAACCAAATCCATGTGGCCGACCTGGGGAGCACTAATGGAACGTTTGTTAACGGACAACGGATTGCCGCAACCGCCATCTTGAAGGAAGGCGACCTGGTTCAGTTCGCCGATGTGGAACTGCGGTTGGTTAAAATTCAAACAACTGTCGTTGATCGTACTGCCGTGGAAGCGAGGCCGGAACATCGCTGGGCATTGTCGAGCATGCACAAGGTGATTTCCGGCAACGAAATGGCAACCTTCTTTCAGCCAATCGTTACCGCGGATAAGCACGAACTGATCGGCTACGAAGCACTCGTTCGTGCCACGGTCGATGGGCTGGAGTCCCCTTTGGTTCTCTTCGATCAGGCAGTCAAACTGGGTGTCGAACAGAAGCTGAGCGACGTCTGTCGTGTCAAGGCGTTGGAAACAATCGATCAAGCTGGTGCCGCGGGAACGTTGTTTTTGAACACGCATCCAAATGAAAGCTTGGAAGCCGAGTTGTTGAACTCCATTCAGAAGCTTCGTGATGCATCGCCCGATCGAAAGATCGTGATCGAAATCCACGAAAGCGCTGTTACCCGAATCGATCTGCTCCGCGAATTCGCCACCGCCCTGCACGATCTCGACATTCAACTTGCCTTCGACGATTTCGGGGCAGGCCAATCGCGCCTGGTCGAGATCTGCCAGGTTTCACCAGACATCCTGAAATTCGATCGCTCGCTGATCCGCAGCATCGTTCAAGGGGAGCGAAACTACAAACTGGTCGCCACCTTGCACGAGTCGGCCAAGCAAATGGATATCTGCACGCTCGCCGAAGGGGTCGAAACACCGGAAGAGATCGCGGCTTGTATCGAGATCGGATTCGATCTGTTCCAAGGCTATGCGTTTGGCAAGCCGAATAAGATCTCGGAGTTTATCTAGGCAAGCCCTGTAGGCATCGATCGGTTCTGTTAATCGACGAGGCTCGGCAGATACTTGTTCCAGGATCGGTGTATTTGTTCGTTCTGCTTCCCTGGCACGATTGTTGATTCACGCGGTTTGCCGAGCAACAATGAGTTGCTCGACTCTAGTCGAATTGCGTTCGCGAAACCTCTCCAAGATAGCGAAGAAGTCGCGAGCGAGTACGGCCTCTTCCTTGTTGAAATTCTTTGGGACGAACTCATCGATGGCCAAGAATCCTTTTGGCGGCGACTGCCAACCGAAGCCGGTTCCCCTATTGTGGCAAGCGGGACGGCCCACCCTCCCCTTTCCACATCCCTGGAATTTCCAACGACCGATCGAGATCCTCGAAACCTATTTCTGGCAGTCTGACGAGGATACCGGGCCTGGGCGGCACAATCGTTATTTGAAAATCCCTGGCTTTGCTCCGGTACTAGTGACCCGCGATCCAGGAATCATCCGTGCCATCCTGACCGCCACCGGCGACCGCGAAGGGCAGTTCGATCGCGACACGCTCCCTTCCACCGGAATCGCACGTGCTACCGGCGAAGATACCTTGCTGTTTGGTAACGGCGTGATGTGGCGTCTCCAGCGAAAGGCTTCCGCGGCTCCGTTCGGAAAGACGGCGCTGTTTCAGGTTGATATCTTCCAGGAGTTCTCGGAAACGCTTCGCCGCACGGTAAAACAGCGGCTGAGCTTATTGATTCAGTATTTGAACGAAACCGATTCCAAGCACGCACAGCTTGTCATCGAGCCAGAGATCAAATCGCTGATGCTCGAAATGTTGGCCAATTGTTTCTTCGGGGCCGCGATCGACTACGAGGAAATACGAGATCGCTACGTTCCGGCGCTTGAACGTCTGATCGACCATATTGTCAGAGACACCGTGGTCAACCGATTTGGCATTCCCCGCTCGCTGCTGGCGAAAGTCAGCCGCCGCTATGCGCAAGCCGAACAAGACTTTCAGGCCTTTGAAGATTTGACGGACCGCGTTCTAGCGGCTCGAGCCACTGGCAGTGGTATGTGGGACAAGCTGAAGATAGACGCTCCGGATGATGCGCTTCGCAGCAACATCAAGGTGTTTCTGGCCGGGGCTTTGGAGGCAACCACTTCGTATGCGACGTGGGCCATTTCCCACCTGGCGAGAAGTTCCGACTGGCAGGAAAAGGTCTTCGAGGAAGTCGAGCCGATGGCGGAGTTCTCGCCCGAGAACCTGGCGTCGGCCCGTTGCCTGAACGCCGTGCTGGAGGAAACATTGCGGCTGACACCATCGCTTTACTTCCTGCCTCGGCTGGCGACGGAGGATACCCGCGTCGAAACGGCCGACAATCGCGTGATGGAGATTCCCAAGGGAACGCATATCCTGCTGGACGTCTGGCACGCCAATCGACATCCGGATCATTGGGGCGAGAAGGTCACCGGCTACCCGGCCGATGAATTTCATCCCCAGCGATGGGAGAAGACTACCGAGGATAAATCGCGATCCAAAGAGTTTCTGCACTTCGGCTTTGGCCACGGAGCCCGCGTTTGCCCCGGCAAACACTTGGGGCAATTGGAAGTTGCCCTGGCCGTGGGCGTATTCGTCAAGCTGTTTCGGTTCAAAGCGGTTCAAGCTGAAAACCGAGTCAAAGCAGGCGTATCGACCAAGCCTGCTGATGGCACGCTCGTCGAATTAGAGCTGCGCGAACCTTCGGCTGGTTTGGTAAGAAAAGACGACGGGGCACCGGTTGGGACGTAACCGCCAACTTATGGCGTGACTTGGGAGAAGTCCCAACTTTTCACACGACCACTCTTATCTTCGAATCGAATCGATTGAATCTCGACCGGAGTGTGCTGAGCCGGCAGGTAGGTTCGGATGACTTGCGGCTGGGCTTTGATCGGCAGGTCGATTTTAACGGTTTGCCAGGCTTCGCCCGCCGGTAGTTCGTAGTCGACGGTCTGATTCTTTTCCGGGAAGGTGCCCTCCCCTTTCTTGCTCCAGCGAATCTGGGCTTTGCCCCCTTCTTTGCTTCGCGCGACCAGCGTCATCTTGAGCGGGCCGTTGAGATGGACTTGAGCCGTGCCGAGAAATGGCAGCCGTCCTTCACCAACCACCTGGATCGCACCATCCGTTTTCACCAGCTTGCACAACCTGGCGACCAAGCCATCAGTCGCTTCGGTGGGCCCGGCGTAGGCAGGATTCGGCTTAGGATAGAGCGCGCCGGTCTCTTTGACGAACTGATCGATCAGTGCGTCCATCTGCTTGACTTTGTCAGGCATTTGCTTGGCGAGATTGTTCGTTTCGCCGATGTCTTGCTTCAGGTTGTAAAGCTCGCGGACCTCAGGGTAGCTGGGGTGCGGCTCGAACCGGCGGATCAGCTTCCAGTCTCCCTGCCGCACCGACACCGCAGGGATCAAGTGTGGAAACCAGGTGAAGTAGGCATCGCGATGGAGCGTTCCAGTTTGCTCGAGAACCGGCAGGATCGACTCGCCATCGAGGATGTGCCCCTTCGGTTTTTCGATGCCTGCGGCAGCCAGAATGGTTGGGTAAAGATCAATTGGTCCCACAATCGCGTCGCTGGTCGTACCGGGCTTGATATGCCCCGGCCAGCGGACCATCAGTGGCACACGTTGACCACCTTCGTAGATACGCCCCTTCCCTTCCCGCAGCGGTGCGTTGTTGGTCGGGCCTTCGCCTCCGGCCCACTTCCGCCAATCCTGGATGAAGGCAAACTTGGGATGTCCTTCTTGAATCTTGGCCAGTTTGGAATCGTCATAGGTATTGCTATGCGTGTTGCCGCCGTTGTCGGAATAGAAGATGAATAGCGTGTTGTCGGTCAGGCCCAGTTCGTCGATTCGATTCGCCAATCTCCCGAGACTTTCGTCAATGCTTTTGAGCATCGAGGCCATGATCGGGTTTCGCTGCTCGCCGCGTGGATCGGTCTTCTTGGAGAACTCGGCCGTGTATTCTTCTTTGTGCCCCCACGGACCATGCACGCCGTAGTGCCAGAAGTTGAGAAAGAACGGGCGATCCTTGTTGGCTTCGACGAACTTGATTGCCTCGTCGGTCAAACGATCGGTGATGTACTCGCCGTCGGGGCCATCGGTGATTGTGCCGACATGATTTCGGCCCGACGGCTTGCCCTCAGCATGAACGCCATACGGCGAGAAGTAACTCGGTGGACCAGGGCTGGGCTGGGCATGGAAGGCAACGTCGAAGCCATGCTTGTCAGGCCAATGCTCCTGGCTCAATCCAAGATGCCACTTGCCGAAGTGCCCGGTGTGGTACCCTGCTTGCTTCAATGTCTTGGCGAGCGAGGCCAGGTTGGGGTCAAGAAAGTTCTGGCTGTTGGCATACAGCAGCGGTCGATTGGGAGCGGCCTTGGCCGGATAAGGGGAAGACCCAGCCGGTGCGGCAGGCTGATGACCGCTGGCGGAAGTCACTCGGTGACGCGATGTGTACTGTCCGCTCAGAATCGATGCCCTTGTTGGCGAGCAAAGCGGCAACGCGTAGGCATCTGTAAATCGCATCGACTGCCCTGCCAATCGCTGCATGTTGGGCGTTTCGTAATACTGCGATCCGTAAGGCGTGCTGTCCATCCAGCCCATGTCGTCGACTAGAAACAGGACGATATTCGGCTTGTCGGCCGCAACGGCCTGGTGGGCGGCAAACGTGGCAAGCGAGATGGCCAGGGCCAACAGCGTGAAAACGGTTTTCATGAGGAGGATTCTGGGGGAGGGGTGATTTCGTTCGTAGTGAAACGCTGACTTCCCTTATAAAGTAAGGCAAATCGCAACGCAAACGAAGTTACGGCGGCGACGCGGTTTCTTTCCCCAGGAAGCCGAAGTGTGCCAGGTCCGCCAAACGAAGGGGGGCGTTTCCCCTACGAGAATTGAATTGGTCCTTCTGGTCTAGTAGCCTAATACAGTGCGTTAGCCTCATCCACATTTCCCTCCATGGCTTCATCATGCCCAAGCGTACTATTCTCGCGTTCGCGATGCTGACTTGTCTGCTGGTGACGAAACTATGCACTGCTGACGAGCGTCCCAATATTGTCTTCCTGTTCAGTGACGATCAAACGGTTGGCGCTGTTGGCTGCTACGGCAACAAGGACGTGATTACGCCGAATCTCGACAAGCTGGCGGACGACGGGGTGCGATTTGTCAACCATTACAACACCACGTCGATCTGCATGGCGAGTCGCTGCTGTGTGCTGACCGGGCTTTACGAGCATCGCCATGGCTGCAACTTCACGCATGGCAATCTCGAGCATCGCCTCATCGACCAGTCGTACGCCGTTCGACTGCGGGAAGCTGGCTACTTTACCGGGTTCGCCGGCAAGATTGGTTTTGTTCTGCAGGAAGGGGGCTTCGATGCGATCGAGCCGCTCTTCGACCGCTGGGCAGGCGGGCCAGGTCAGACCGACTACGTCACGAAGAAGAACAAGGGCATCGCGCAATATGCGGACAAGTACCCGCACTGCTCCCGAGCTTATGGAGCGTGGGGCGCCGACTTCCTGAAGGCGGCCAAGGCGAGTGGCAAACCGTTCTGCATGAGTATCAGCTTCAAGGCACCCCACCTGCCCTGGATCCCGGATCCGATCGACATGGAACTTTACAAAGATGGTCCCTATACCCGGCCAGCGAATTGGGGCGTCGAGAATGGCCTGCATCTTTCGCCCCAGGTCCACACCAGCCGAGCGGCGAACAGCTATCGCGAATGGGTTAACGAATACGACCGGGCTGCGAAAAACTACTACGCCTTGATCACCGGCGTCGATGCGGCGGTCGGTATGATTCGCGACGCGCTAAAAACGGAAGGCCTGGCCGATAATACCGTGATCATTTTCACGTCCGACAACGGGTACAACTCAGGCTCGCATGGCTTTGGCGACAAGGTGATTCCTTACGAAGAAGGTTCCAAGTCGCCGCTGATCATCTACGATCCGAGGCTGCCCAAGAAGTACGCTGGCCAGGTCTGTTCGGCGGTGACCGCGAATGTCGACATGGCTGCGACCATCTTTGCTTTGGCTGGCGTGCCTGCCCCTGAGGGAATTGATGGCAAGAACCTGCTGCCGCTGTTGACCAATCCCAGCGGTAAGGTTCGCGACCATTTGCCGCTGTTTAACTACTGGGGAATCGACTCGGCGCAATCACTGGCTGTGGTGACGCCAAAGTGGAAATACATCTACTGGTACTACGGCGGCGAGGGCATGCAGCCGACCGAAGAGCTTTTCGATCTCGAGGCCGATCCGACCGAAATGGTCAATCTTTCCGGCGATGCCAACCACGCCGACGAACTTGCCAAGATGCGAAAAATGTACGATGCCGAAGTGGCAGGTATCGCCGCCAATCACATTGCCCATCATGGCTACGAACGATATGGCAAGCTGTTTGATCGAAACCTTGCCTGGGAAAAGAAGGCGTCGTTGGTCATCCACGACACGAAGAAAGCCAAAAAAGCAAAACAGCCAAAGACCAACCCATATTCAAAGCCCATCGATGCGCCCGCCTCCAAGTAAACTGCCGCATCGCCGAATTCAAAACTGGAGAGATCCCGTGACTGCTATTTCTTTCTGTCGATTGATCGCGGTGTTGGTTTGTCTCGGGTCGCTGATTGCCAGCGTTAACGAATCCGTTGCGGCTGAGAAGCCGAATGTCATCCTCGTGATGCCCGATGACCTGGGCTACGGCGATTACGCCTCGCTGGGCAATCCGATCATGCACACGCCGGCGGTCGATGCGTTCAAGAAGCAAAGCTTGTTGTTCACGCAGTTTCATGTCAGCCCGACCTGTTCGCCGACGCGGGCCTCGCTGATGAGTGGTCGTCACGAATTCAAAAACGGCGTGACGCACACCATCCTTGAACGCGAACGATTGAGCCAGGATACCTACACGCTGGCACAGTTGATGAAAAGTGCCGGCTACACGACTGGTATCTTTGGGAAGTGGCACCTGGGTGACGAAGCTGAGTATCGCCCCGAAAGCCGCGGCTTCGACGAAGTTTACATCCATGGCGGCGGCGGGATCGGCCAGACTTTTCCTGGTTCGTGCGGCGATGCTCCCGGCAACTCGAACATCAATCCGGCGCTGTGGCACAATGGCAAGTGGGAAAAGAACGAAGGTTACTGCACCGATCTATTCTTCGATCAAGCCATTCGCTGGATGGACGCCGAGCGCAAAACTGATCGGCCATTCTTCGCCTATATCCCCTTGAATGCTGCTCATGGTCCGCACGTGGTACCCAAAGAATATTACCAGCAGTACCTTGGCAAAATGGGAGTCAGCGAGGACACCGCCAAGTTCTTCGGCATGATCGAAAACGTCGATACCAACTTTGGCAAGTTGCTTAAAAAGGTCGACGATTGGGGGATTGCTGACAATACGCTGGTCATCTACCTGGCCACCGACAACGGCGGGACCGCAGGCGTGAAGATCTTCAATGCCGGGATGCGCGGCAGCAAGGGAAGCGTTTATCAAGGTGGTACCCGAGCACCGGCTTTCTTCCGTTGGCCGGCGGGTGGGATTCCCGAAGGCGTTGAATGTGACAAGCTGACGGCGCATATCGATATCTTCCCGACGCTGGCCGAGATCACCGGCGCGAAGGTACCAGCTGCTGCGGCCGACCAGGTCGATGGCATCAGCATGCTGCCGCTACTGAAAAACCCGGAAGCCAACTGGCCAGATCGTCTGTTGGTACACCACGTAGGTCGCTGGCCGGCCGGAAAAGTGGAAGACGCGAAGTATTCGAAGTGTGCGATCCAGGATGCGCGGTACACGTTGGTCAACAACAAGGAACTTTACGACCTTGCTAGCGACCCTGGCGAGACGACCAACGTGATCGAAAAGCATCCTAAAGAAGTTGCCAAGCTCCGAGCGGCCTACGATCAGTGGTGGGAAGACATTCAGCCGCACCTGGTCAACGAAGATGCCAAAGGCCCGAAAATCAATCCGCTGAAAGAGGTGTACTGGAAGCAGTTCGGCGGTGGTCCCGATCAAAATCTGCTCGACCGAATGAACCCGGAGAAAAAGTTCACTGGAATGAACAAAAAAGCGGCAAAGAAGAACAAAAAATGATCGAACAGCCTGAATGGCGATCACCTAAATAAAAAAGGCTTGTGAGAATTCACAAGCCTTTTTTGATAGTTCAACTGTTGTTGCCGAGCGTTAGCGTGCGGAAGCCGACTTCTTGCGACGCCATTTTCCTTTCGATCCGCCATTGGAGCCTGCCTGGTCAGGCCTTCTCGGTTTGCGATTCGAGGGACGGCGCGAGCGTGCCGGCTTCGCAGCGGGCTGCTGCTCAGGACGCAACTGGTCATTACGAGGCTGGTCAGAACGCGGCTGCTCACGTTTCGGCCGTGGTTCGCCTTGGTCGCCTGAGTATTCAACGGCAATTCGGCACTTCATCAGTTTCTCGATCGCCGCCAACAGCTTTCGTTCGCCGTTGCTGCAGAAAGAAACGGCGGCCCCTTCCGCTCCGGCTCGGGCTGTGCGGCCGATGCGGTGAACGTAAGTCTCCGGCGTTTCGGGCAGGTCAAAGTTGACGATGTGCGAAACATCTCGGATGTCGAGACCACGGGCCGCGATGTCGGTCGCAACCAGAATCGGCGGTCGGCTTCCTTTGAACTGCTCCAGCGTCCGCGTGCGTGCTCCCTGGCTCTTGTTGCCGTGAATCGCTGCGGCCCGCAAACCGTCTCGTTCCAGGATTTTGACGATCTTGTCCGCGTCCCGTTTCGTCCGCATGAAGACCAGCGTTCGACTACGGGGGGTTTCTTTGAGGAACTTCAGCAGCAGGTCGATCTTCTGGCCTTTGGGAACCATGTGCACCGTCTGGGCAATTCGTTCTGCCGGAGTTGAGACCGGGGCGACTTCGATGTTCACCGGATCGGTCAACCAGTGGCTGGCCAGTTTCCGGATTTCAGGAGGCATGGTGGCCGAGAACATCAGCGTTTGCCGCTCGCGCGGGACGGCAGCCACAATCTGCTTCAATGCTGGCAGAAAGCCCATGTCGAGCATCTGGTCAGCTTCGTCGAGGACGAGGATTTCGATCGTCGACAGGTCGATGTAGCCTTGCCCCTTCAGGTCGAGCAGGCGGCCTGGCGTGGCCACCACGATGTCGACGCCGCGCTGCAATGAACGAACCTGGCGCATTTGGGAGACGCCGCCGAACACCACACAGTGACGGTGATGGGTGTGCTTTCCGTATTTCGTTAGGCTGTCGCCAATTTGTGCGGCAAGCTCTCTGGTCGGAGAGAGGACCAACGCGCGGATCGTACGGGGGCGACGCTTGGCGCCTTTGGAACCTTTGCTTCGAGGCTGCTCGGATTGCGAATCGGCCGAACCTGACGATAGCAGGCGATCGAGCATCGGCAGCGTGAAGGCGGCCGTCTTGCCGGTCCCGGTCTGGGCACAGCCGACCAGGTCAGATCCCTGCAATACGACCGGAATCGCTTGTGCCTGAATGGGGGTCGCGCGTTCGTAGCCCAGGGCGTCGATGCTGCGTAAAAACGGTTCGGCCAGGCCGAGTTCAGAAAACTTCTTCAATCTAGTTCTTTCGTAATTGCGTGGCAGGCCCGGAGGCTCGTACATCCATCACACGATGGAAGACCCTCGGCCTGAAAGACACATTTCTGTGTCTGATCGCTGGAAACGCCTGTGAAGGAGATTGCTAATCTCTATGCAAGACCGATGGTCTCTTCGCGCACTACAACGCGGAAAACAGGCAACAAGGGGCAAGATAAATCAGCCGCCGCTAGAGGCCCGCCTTCGGTTTGCCGCAGGGAAGCGGACCCGAAAGGCCGGGAATTCGAGCTTGAGTGAACAGACCAGAAGCCAAGCTCGGTAAGTCTCACACCTAGGTAAGTTGTTGACTAAAACTATAACTAGTTCTCCGGGGGGCACAAGGCGAGATCTTCCCGAATACCCGCAATTGGACGTGCCAAGCGGGGGCAACGTGAGGCCGAATTTGGGGACTATGTGAACTGTGACCCCCATAGGCGCTAGGTACTGGCGACTCTTTCTTGCATGCATCCGATGTGCAGATCGTTTAGCTGGTACCTTTGAGCCGGACCCCTTCGCCGCACCATTGTTCCAGGTTTTGTCGGCAAAGTTGGAACCACTGGTCCTCGTCCTTTTCGATCCGCGATTCGATGTCTTTACTGAGCGAGTCGGCTCGACTCATGGCATTCTCAAAGCGAGTCTGACTGTCTTCATCGGCGGGAAGGAACGATCCCCATTCTCTTTCCTGCTTGTCGAACTGGGCATCCCAGGGAGTAAAGATGAGGTTGTATTGTGGATTGTCGTCGATGTCTTGATCGGGATCGCCATCTTCCGGTAGCGGCTCCCGGCCACCGAAGTCCGGAACCGGGGAACGGAGTGCAACCCATTTCATTTCTGCATTGGGTGCCATCTTCACGATCACGAAGCCTGGCTGCCATTCGATGCACCAATACAGATCTTCGCCATCCAAAACATAGCTCGATTTGGCCAACGAACAGAGAATCGCCGCCGGGCCCGTAATGTACTCTTCGTCCGTAAGCGGTTTGAGATGTGCCGCTGCTTCGCGCAGGTACGCCGCGTCGCTCTCGGGAACCGGGCCGGTAAACAGGGTTGGTTCGTCGCTGTCTTCATAGACGAAGTTGACGTATTGCACGGTTCTTACCTTTATTCAGGTGGCCCCTGACCTTACACGCGAATCATCGGACCTTCCAAACCGGTTTCCGGCAGGCGGCCGTCATTTGACTCCAACTGCTGCTCGAAGTCGGCCAGGTAATCAATCCACGCTTCCGCGGTATCAACAAACGTTGACAATCGGTTGTGAAAGGTGCCGAAGTCGAGACTTTGCAGCGGTGTCTGGTACATCAGTAGCGATGTCCGGGGAACGTTGGGATGGTCGTCGGGGGCGAGGGCCAGGGTTCCCAGGCCGCCGGTATGCTGCCAAAAGTAATTCCCCTGCAGCATCTTTTGACAGAAGTCATGCTCTAAGTCTGCTGGGATCGGACCGAGTTCCGCAACGAGAACCAGGGCCCCAGTTTCTGGATGGGATGCCAGAGTAACGCTGAATTTATCGTCAAACAGCAGGCTGCAGCGTCCCTCTTCGTCTAGAGTCAACGGACTCATGCCCACCGAGCGGGCGTACTCGTTGACCAGGTCGTGCAGAAGTTTCGTAGAATCGTCCATTGTTGTTTCTCAAAAGAATCGACTACGCGCCTGACCTCTCATGGCAGGCCACGATGCTTCCACAGTTTATCGCGTTTCGCTTTAACCGTTGTACCTGTCCTGGTACTTTCTAAACGATAGACTTCGAAGTTCTTTGGTGGTGAGCTCCTTGGGCTTGATCCCCAGCAGAAGCATTCGGTGCTCGATCGCTTTCTTTTGGACGCCAGTCTGCAACTTCAGGTCTCTCACTTTTCCATGGGCATTCTGTGCAAAGCCGATGTATTTTTTCTCGGCCCTCTTCTTGCCAACATACCCGGTGCACGTCAGTTCAAACTTTGACAATTCGGTGTAATAGCTTTGCAGTGCCTTGCCCAGCGACTCTCGATCTTCCGGGGACAAACGGCTGACGTCGTTTCCCATTTGTTTGTCGACATCATGGAGGGCATATTTCTTTTCCAGGATCTTCTCAAACCCCTTGTCGATCGTTCCGAGGTCGCTCCGCTTCTTGGGCTTGTCGGAGACGGCCTTCCAGATCTCCATCTCTGGATACTTGCTCTTGGTCGAGTAGGCCATGGGTGTACCGTACATCAAGTCGGACCAGGGCGTTCTGAATAGAGAGGCTTGCGCACTGGGCCGGTAGAAGTTTGCCGCGTCCCAAGTCAGCTTCAATTCAGTTCTCACGTCGTCCAAGTAGTCGCCGTTGAGCGACAATGCTTTCAGGTCGTTGGGGCTTAAACCAAGGTCTTCTCGATTCAAATCCATCGTATAGGTGTGGCCTTCGTAATCGAACTTGAACTTTTGCGTGCCCAACAGCACCTCTTTTTCCAGTTCGGCCAGCTTATCCTCTGGCAGCTTATCAAACACGTCGTCGCTCAGGCCGAACTTCGGCGAGTTGAGATCCAGGGTGTAAGTCTGGCCGTCATCTGGATCCTCAAATGTGAACGCTTCTTGCGAGGGAACCAATTGCACGTTGTAGGTCGTGCTCTGAAGGACCACGACGCCTTCATCGTTGTATTCGCCTTTGACACCGCCCAGCATAACGTTCAAGAAGTCTTTGATCGCCTCTTTACGTTTCGTGGGGTACTTGCCGGTCGTGAAGTCGGAACTGGAACCGACCAGGTAGCTCAAGATATCGATGTTGTAGGGGGACGGTCGCGATCCGTCTGCGGTCATGGATAGCAGGTTCATGTAGTTGACCAACCCTTCCAGACGCTTCATGTCCAGCGGGTTTCGGACCTCGAACCTGGTCTTCAGCTGCTTGTCTCCCCACGACACCTCGCGGCGTGACTTGTCATCCAGCGGTTCATCTCCAAAGCGATACTGCTTGGCCAACTTCGCCAGGTGTTCGAGGCGGTCTCGCCCATTGTCCGCGTAAAAGTCGAGTTCTAAGAATACCTTCCCTTTCGAATCAGGTGACTCAGGTTTCTCGTACCTTGCCGTTAACTTGATGCCATGATCGCGAATCGGAATGTTGTACGTGTAAGAGACTCCTGAAGTTGAAATACTTCGGCCGACCAACTTGCCCGGTAATAGGTTGACCGTTTGCATCGCCAATCTCGGCACGGTGGCGATCAATTCATGCATCTCAGGCGGAAGATCGATGTCGTAGTCGGAACCGTCGACCATCAGGCCTGAACGGATTTCTTCCAGCTCCTGATGGAGTATCGTGAAGACTTCTTCCAAGGTCTCCGGGACGTCCTTCGCACCTACGCTATAGAGACACATGCCAACGTTGAAGCTTTTGCCGCACCGGGATTGCTGCTCGAGTTGTTCCGTATCCATATCAGGAATTCGGCCCTTGATCCGCTCAAGTGCTTTCTTGAGGTCCGCTACATGCGAGGCCTTGCTGTCTGGATTTGTATTCTGACCTGGCGAATCGATCTTCGTGAACAGGTGGCCAAACAGTCGGAAGAACTCGTCGAGCATTTCGACTTCTTTTTCGACAAGCTGCCCTGGTTCCAGCGAACTCGATTTCAACTTCTTGATACTGGCATCGAAGACTTCGATCAGACGACCCAGGGTCTGGGCCTGGACCTGCTTCTTCAGCGGATTGTCGTTCAGGTCATCCGGCCACTCGTTCTCGATAAAAGGCTGGGCAACCTTTTTCAGGTCTTCAAACGCCTTGGCGAACTTCGAAGGCGTCGCGAAGTCGGCCAGGTGCTGTTCGACCTCGTCGATTTCCTTTTGCAACGATTGGTTGGCGGAGAGGAAGTCAGCCGTGTCGGCATAGTCTTTGAGCAGCGCTTCCATCAGCTGCTTCGCCGCCGGAGCCGCCGGAGTGGTTCCGGTTCTCTTGGTCGGCATCATCTCGGCATACATCTTGTCGAAGACCGTCGACAGCCAACTGGACGTGACCCCCAGCTTGTCCAGGCCGGTCATCATCGATTTGAAGTCCGCGATTTGCGTTTCGCTCAGGCCTGCTTGTTCCAGGAGGGTGACAAAGCGTTTCCAACGCATACGGAGTGCTGGCGTTAGGGCGTGGTCGACCGCTTTAATTTGTTCGGCGAAGACGGTTTTATCCAGGGAAGCAACTTTGGCGGACCGCAAGTGCATCGACGCCGACTTCTCTGCTTCAATCAACTGGTTGAAGTGATCGATGTCATGCATGCTCGATTCAAAGAACTTAGCGATTAACAGCCGCCCGTGCGTCCCAGGCTCGAATTCATATTTTGGGTTGCCCTTCATCACTTCAGTAAGGGCCTGCTTCACGGCCTGGAAGTTTTCCGAGATCGTCTTCAGACGGATGGCCAAGCCTTCGGAGTTGTGGATCGTGTCGGAGTTTTCCGTCAGCAGCTTGTCGTAGTTTTCGAGCTTTTCGGTGTACTGCTGCAATACCGGATCGAGATGCGCGAACAGAGACGACTGCTCCGGCCCATCGCTACCCGAAAGTTCCTCCGTCTTGGTTGTCTTCAGCTTGTCGACAACATCTTGAATCGTCGGATCGGTGACGCTCGTATCGAGGCCGATGTGATGCGAAATACGCCCGTCGAGGATCGCCTCGTCTTGGTTGAAAGACTTGTCGTTCCAGACGAACAGCTTTTGTGATTGGCCGTCGACGACCAGCGGTTGGGTATCCGACAACGCCGTCTTCTTGAGAGCGACTAGTTCATCAAAGTTTGGCACGACAAGACAAGGAATGGGATTCGGCTCCTTCGTGCCGTTGACGTCCTTTTTGTAGCTGCCGAAGTTGACGGCCGGATGGCTGTTGGCACCGTCTGGTTGCCGGACGATGACAATCTTTTGAGAGCCCCCCTTCCAGTCGAACATCCCTTCCGCTTCCTTCATCGTTTCGGCGAAGCAGACCTGGCTCCAGTCGGTAATCACGAGCGCATCACCAGATTTCGGGACAACGGTGGTGTATTTGAAAACGTCAGAATGGTCGGTCGATTTCTCTATGTTGACGTAGGTGGGATCGACCTGGGAGCGTTGATCCGGAATGGCTCGGTGCTGGACGAAGTTGATCGTGCCGTCTCCGCCAACGACCGCTTCCACCTCCGTGGTTTTCCCGCCGTTGAGCGTCTTGATTTTGTCAGATGAGGTGACCAGAGAACGAACTTCATCTCGCGACAGGCTGGGATTGTAGGCTAGTTTGGTGGAGTTCTTCTGAAGCTGATTCTTGATGCCGTCGTCCCCTTTAACTGCTCGAATACGATCGAGTTTGACCGACGGTTTCTGGTAGATCAAAAGGGGCGTGCCGTCGCTCGACTGCATGACGAAGGTTTCGTCGACTTCGACCTGGCCGTTCCCTTCGTTGACGCCGGGCCCGACCGCCGAACTGATCGAGACAAAATGGAAGTCTTCGCCTCCGGTGAATTCGAGTTTGTCCGTCGACATCGCAATGCCAACCGGCGGCGGATCACCGGTCTCCAATTTGCTGCTGTCTTTGATCGGCTCGGCGATCATCTCCATCAGCAGCACCGGCATCTTAGGTAACTCAGAAAGCACCGTTTCAACACCATCGCCGACGATACGGTTTCGCAAGGAGTCAGCGCCGAAGTACGACAAGACAACCTCTTTCATGGCGTCTTTGACCGACTGGGTATTCGGCTCGACGAAAAGAACCGATTCGTTGCCGCCTGCGTTGGGGGTATCAACGCTGTCCTCATCACCGGTGCTTCTGGCAATGAGGACTTTGCCCGCCATCGTTTCATTGATCCATTTCAGCTGGTCCTCGGTGAATGGGAAATCGGACTCATTGAAGATCTCTTCGATCTTGTCGGTGATGCGTTTGATGTTTTCGTCATCGATCTTGCCGGCCGACTTCATCGCCGTCCAACTTTTCATGATGACGCCGTCCTCGTCCTTATCCAGCAAATGCTCAAGAACGTCATCCGAAGAGATGGGAGACCGTTCCGGAACCTTCACGCCAAGCTTTTCGATCTCGTAGAGGTTGGCCGTCTTGCTGCCAAACTTTTGGACGTACTCTTTGTAGCTGTATTTGTCTTTGGTCGACGGTTCGGTAGTACTGGTCGTGTCCTTTGGTTTCGGACCATTGCTTTTGGTGATCGACTTCCACTTGACCTTGGAGCGATGCGGCTTGATGGTACGCTGCTTGGGAAGCTCCTCCGGCTTCTTGGTGGTTTTCGGGCCGGTCGTCGGCTTCGTCTCAAGCGGCTTCGATTCGAATCTCTTGATGAGCGCAGAAACCTTGCGTCCCTTGTCTTTACCTGAGACTGTCTTCGTCGAGGTCGTTTGTCCCAATCCGGTTTCGATTGGTCGTTGCCCTGAGATTCGTAGATGGTCAGACATGTTCAGGCCTTATCTCGGAAGTGGACAGTTTCGTAGCAGGTTTGCCTAGGTTTGGCGAAGTAGCGAGATTCAACTGTAGCGATCGGGAAAAAAGTACCCAGCGACGGCCTGCGAACTTCCCGCCATGGTCGCCACTGCCGATGAACTTCTCAACTTCGTCGAAGCCATTCTTCCTGAGCACGTGAATCGACGGGGCATTTTCGGCCAGGCAATTCGCGTAGAGAACCGTGAGACGCTGCCGACCGGTTTGCTGCTGAGCCCATTGGATCAGTTGGCCGACGGCCCAGCTACCCACGCCTTGATTCCAGTAGGGCACGTCGAGCCAATAAAACAGATGCCCGGAACTTTGTTCCCAATCAATCCGGTCGATGGTAGCCATGCCGGCAAGCTTGCGGTTCACAAAAATCGAAAAGGCAAACGCTCGCCCTTCATATCGTGACCGAATCGCCTCCAGCGCGAGCTGCTTTCCCCCATCCTTGGGGATCGGAAAGTCGAGGTAAATGAACCGCGAAATCTGGGGATCTTGAGCCAGACGCTCGATCGCAGGGGCGTCGAAGAGCTGCGTCGGGCGAAAACCCAAACAAGCTGGTCCTCGATTCACGGAAGAGATCACCCCGAAAATATAGACAACGAAGCACAGCCAGGCAGAACGATGCCGGCTCGGCGTTTTTCCCAAGTCGTCAGCCTACCACGAGTTACCACATTTTCAAAGCGAAACGGATAATGTCGACTCCGCGGACCAACTCCATCACAAAGTACGGCTGGCCGGTTGAGATTGTGCCTGCGTCGAAAATCGTCGCGATGTTGGGATGATCCATCATCGCCAGGGCCTGGCGTTCGGCCTCGAAGCGGGCCATTGCTTCGGGGGAAAGTGCGGTCGCTTTAAGCAACTTGATCGCAACACGTCGGCGAACCGGCTCGCGCTGCTCGGCCACGTAGACCTGGCCAAAGCCGCCTGCTCCAGGCTTATCGAGAAGGACGTAGTTCTCGATCAGAACACCTCCTTCGGCAGGCGGTAGAACATTACCTTGGCTGTCACGTCCCCAGGTCGAATTTCATCGCGATTGCTTCCGCGGCCGACTTTACCTGGCCTTGGAGTACCTTTCCCTGCGGCGTCTGCTGATCCAAAACGTTGATCGAGCGATCGTGGGCGGTAAGTAGCTCGACGACGGCAGCTTTCAAGTTCTTGTCGTCGCCACACTGGGCATCGATAAATGCTTCTCGATCAGCGCCAAAGGGAATATGTCCAGGGCCGATGGGACTTCAATTGCTCTTCTCGTCGGCAAGGCGAAAAGAAGCTTGAACGCTAAAACGGAATGTTACCTTGCCAAGTTGCGGGCTTTCCGAAGAGAGTGGGTCGTTGTTTTCCATCCTTGGCATCCCTCGACGGTAGCTGTAATCGTACATCATTTCAGGAGAAGGCCCTCCGTCTGACGATCCATGTAGATTCAACAACGGGCCAAGCTCTTGATCGGCGGCGTTGGCTAGATCTTGGGCGTTGGCCTTCGCTTTTGCGAATGCCTCCTTCATGGCCTGGCTGCGTTCTTCTGGGGTAATTCGGGCGGCGTAAGAAAAGACAGGCGTGCCTGGTTTGGTTTGCTCCTCGTCAGACCAGGGATCGTAACCCATCGCTTCGGACTCTTCGATTAGCTCCTGTTCCGCCAAGTTGGCCTCTTCCGATTTGATCCCAGCCAGATCCGCGTCCTCAATCTTCTTGCTGAGGTCGGTCACCAGTTTCAGTAGTTGGGTCGCGTCGGTCGCGTCGAGCGACCAGCGAACGGTCAGAGGCAGCGTTACGGTCTTCGATTCCGGGATTTTGAGCCCTTCGGGAACCGGTCCGCCGATACGTCCCATCCGTTGCCGAATCATTTCCTGCATCTGTCGCTGCCCTTGGCTGGCGGCGTTGGAAGTTGTTGGATCACCATATTCAATTGTGTCCATCTTGGCCCCCAGCGACTTCAGCAACAGCTCCGCAGATTCTTTTCGTTTGCTCAATGTCTTGAGCGCTTCGTCCAGCGTTTCGGCCCGGCCGACCATATCGATACGCATGACCAGTTCCGTTGGCAGACGCTCGATCACCTTGTCGCCAGAGGCGGAAACGGTACCAAACTGCTGAGCGAACAGCGGGGATGATATAAGAGACATGGCCATGGCCAAGAGCATAGCAGGGAAAAGGTGAAGGTTGAGTTTCATGATGGTTCTCCAGAAGGCCGCTTGATACCGCGACGTTTAACGCAGGTTCTCGATTCCGTAGGTATCTCGAATATCCTTTCGCAGGCGAAGGACTTCCTCGCCGCTCATTATGCGAATTGTCCAATAGAACTCGCTTTTTTCGTAGTCGTCCAGTGTTTCGTAGATTTGCCGCAGAACGTCAACGTGCTCGCTGGCGTTCAACTTGGCGATAGCACGATACACGAGCTTTTTCAGGTCGTCCGATGGATAATCATTCTGTTTTTCTTGCCAATACTTCAGGAGAGGAGCCAGCCCTTCGCGTTTGCCAAACATGGTGAGCACATACCCAGCATACGCGCGGACCATCAGGTCTTCGTGTTCGAGCAGGGGGGCAACGGCTTCTGCCGAGATGCCTGCGGGGGGTTCGGGAATGATCGGTCCGCGATCTGAGCTGGACTCGTAGTAGGTGGTGCTGCTGGTGGAAATATAGAATTCCTCGCGGATATACCGGAGTTCGTAATTGCCGTTAGAAACGAGCGAAATGATGCCGAGTCTCTGGCGGTCAGCATAGTTGCTGGCTATCCCAGATTCAGCGATCTTCGCTTTTTCTTTGCCTTCGGATAGGACCAATGCGACCTGATAGGCATCCCGCTTCAATGTTTCGGGCCGCATCTCATCATTGGTGATTTCCAGGGCAAGCTGTGCCGTCGCTGCCTTATCGATTTGGGCGTACTGCAATAGACCGACGAGTGCTTCCAGCTCCGAGCCATTCTTGGCCCTCTCCGGAGCGTCGGCCAAAATCCATGCTTTGGCATCTGCGGGCATTTCGTCATCGCTCCAATAATGATGCCCGTTGTAGGCCGAAGACAGGGCACGAGAAATCATCGAGGCGAAATCGGCGTCGGTCTCATCCTTCAAGAGGGGCCAGAGAAGTCGGGTGGCACGGCGATCGACCGCATCGACAAGCGACATGGCCAAGTACCCTTTTTGTTTCTTGTTGGTTGCCTGCTGTAGGAAGCGTTCAAATAGTTTCTGCCGCTGTTTCCACGGAACCCAGGGTAAGACGTGACCAGCCTTGGTGAGTTGCAGCGGATCTTTATCAACAATCGCCTCGATGACCGGAAGTGCTTGCTCCGATTTTCCGAGGGCAACCAGCGGCAGTGCCGCGGCGAGTTGTTCTTTCGGATCTGATGAATCGAGCATTTCCTCCAGAGGATCGATCAAGTTGTCGTAGTAGGGCGCCCTATTTTTGCCGGCGGCAAATTCCGCCAGCCAGTTATCCCAGCGGTCATTGACCGGCAAAGCTTCCTCACCGGAAGGCTTGGCATCGGTCGCCTCGGGATCGGCCTGCTTAGCATCGTTTTCGGATGGTGCACCTTCAGACGGAGTATCCTCGTCACTCTTTTCTTCCACCACCGCTGCTTCTTCCGGCTTCTTGCTACCGAACAGGGCACCAAAAGCCTGCGATAGAAGGCTTGGCGGCGGATTGCGGCTCGCTATGGGAGGTTTCACGAAGTGTTTATCCGCGTTCGATAGACGATTTGCCGTACTGTCTCGCGTGCTTTCGAGCTGCCCGAAGATCGCGGACGCCGCAATGATTCGGACCGCCGCGTTTTCGTCCCTTAGCGCAGGAGGCCCCCATTGATCGATATTTTCCGACGCGACGGATCTGAGACCTTTAATAGCGGCCGCACGAACCGCAGCATCGGGGCTCTTGGAGAAAGTCAGAAGTTTCGCTTTGACTTTCGGGGCTTCCACGTTCGCCTCGGTGATCTTTTCGATCGCCTGAGCCGCCAGTTGGGGATGCTTTTCGGCTGTTTCAAACATCCGATCGACGGCGACGCCAGAAATCTCACGCGAGAAAGCATCGATGGCGCGGCTCACCACGTAGGCATCTTCATCATTAAGCAGGTCGATCAGTCCGGCATAGATGTCAGCCCGTAGCTCCTGGTCCTTCACCTGATCGCTTCCAGTGGTCATCTGCTGAAGCGCCTCGGCCGCCTCGGCGCGGACCTGCCACGACTCGTGCTTCAGCAACGGGAACAAAGCACGAGCGCTCGATTCGGATGGGACTTCGCGAAGGTAGCGAATGGCGTGAACCAGGAGATCCGCATCTTGTTCGTCTTGCACATACTTGGCCACGTCGTCTACCAGGGTATCGGTTTTTTGCTCGGCCAATTGTTTCAGAACGGCCGCGCGGACATTGGGTTCCGGATCTTGCAAAAGTCGCACCAGGGACTCGGTGGCTTCGTCTCCTCCCAATTTCTGCAAGCCACGTAACGCGATTTCACGAATCAAGGGATCCGGATTACTGAACAGTTCCAATAGCAGCGGTAACTCGGAGTTCGATGCCAGTCCGGCGAGTTGCTCGGCTGCTTCGCGGCGAATTTGAATGTCATGCGACGCCAGCCTTACCACGCCGCCGGGGAATCGAAGCGTAAGTGTTTCATCCGCCACCAAGCGATAACGCAGCGCCAACAGCCGCTCGCGATCCTGATCGGTCTCGGCTGCTTCAAGACGGCGGTAGACCTCTGGCAGAAGCTTCTCGGCATGCCTGGCCAAGCGGGCTGCAATTGGAGACCCTTCCGCCGGGCTCAACGTCAACAGTCGGTCAATCTGAGCATTAGCCTCGGCTAGTTCTTCGTCGCTGAGTTCTTTAACCGTGTTTTCATCGGCCTCACTCAGCTTGCTACTCCAAGTATCAAGACGAGCCAGCGCGGCTGCGTCGATCGATTCCGGTTGCCAGGGATCGATACCTGCGAGGGGAGCATCCCACATGCGGAAGATTTCGAGGATCGCCAAACGCTTGGCCAGGTTGCCATTGCCAAAGGCCTGAACTAGTGGGCCAGCCGCCAGTTTCGGCGAACCTTGCAGTCGGCGAATCGCCGCCTCGCGAATGAGTGGATCGCGGTCTTCCAATTGACCCACCAGGTGCACGACGCCCTTCATGTCTAATGGATGATCCGACGCGAGCAGGTTGTCGGAAGTTGCCGCAGCGGTGTCGTGATTGTCTTTCAGCCACTTGACCAATTCCTCGGAACTCAGATAGCCATCGTGGTCGGCGGCCTTGGCCCCTGACGGACGCAAGAGCCTAAGCGAAGGTAACGCCGTCACTCCCAGTCGCTTGGAAGCGGCCAGGTCGGCGTCAACATCGATCTCGACGAGAGTCCAGCGTTCCATTTCTTCCTGGGCAGGAGGCTTTTGCATCTCCTGTTTCAGGCGGTAACACCATGGACAGTCTTTGCTCGTAGCAATCACCAGTAGCGGCTTGCCGGTGCGCTGCGATTTGATCAGTCCTTCGTCCAGGCTAAGTATGGCACCCGGCAGCGGTTCATGGGCCTTCTCGATATTTGTATCGGCCGCGGCATTTTCGCTGCTGGTTTGGCCCTTGGGCATCTCCGTTGTTGGCGTTTGGCTTGCGTCTTTATTCTTTTTTTCGTTTGGCTTATCGCCGACCGCTTCGTCAACGATCTTTTCAAGCGGTGACTGAAGTGAGCGGAGTAGTTGCTCGTCGAGATCCTGGGCAAGTAGCCTACCATCGGCGATGGTAAGGAAAGCCATGAGCGTGACCAGCACGGCAACGAGACGCGAAAAGAGAACAAACGTAAATTGCGGTCTCATTACAAAGCTCCTTTCAGCCCGTGCTCGACCTGAGGCCAGTAGGTGCCGTATTCGAACGAAGGACTGTTTTCCGGGTCGTGGCAATGGACACAGGTCGCGGCCGCGTGCTCATGATGAAAGGTCGCCACTTGAGGATTCTCGACATGTTGTCGGGAAGGGCCGTGACAACTTTCGCAGCCAACGTTTGCACGATCGAGAGATCGTTTGGCCGAAACGAAACCGCCAGGAACTCCAAAGCCGGTGACATGGCACTGTTGGCAATAAGAGTCGACCTGGGAACCGGTTTTGCAAAGCGTTTGCCAGGCATGGGCATGCGGTGATTGATCCCACAATTGGCAATCGGCCTGATGGCATTCGCGGCACGCCTTGGTACCGGCGATACGATGAGCCGTGTCGCTGGTGGCAACCGAGCCAGGCATAAACGAGGTTTCTGACGCGGCAAAATCTTGGGCGGCCAGTTCCTGGTAGAAGTAGTCGAGGTTCTCTTGCTGCTTCTTTGAGTCGGCGAACTGTTTCGTAAGCTCGACTGCTTGTCCAGAGATCTGCGGATTGTCCCCAGCCGGCAGGTTCAGGCGAATCAAAAACTTCCCTTTGTTCGTTGCCGAAGCTAAAAGCAGCGGTCCCACTTTCTCAGGGGCAATTGCCTGACCTGTCGGTCCACCGACGATCACGTCGACTTCGGGAAGTTGGCGGGCAAGTTCACGCAGTTCTCCTTCCGGAAGATAGGCCAGCACGATGGCCAGGTCGTGCTGTCTCTCTCGATCGGAACGCGCTAGTTCGGCCAAAACTGCTTTCCTGGGCGAAGTTATCTGAACGTCATTGGTCGCGTATTGAGGAGACAAAACACCCATGACCAACACTCGACGCCCCGCAATTTCCAATATTTTGGAAGGCATACCAAACGGTTTTCCGCCCGAATCTTGCAGATTGGCCGAAAGGAAAAGCGGCTTGCCGCCTAGCGACTGCTCGATCTTCCGCAATCGATCGGTTCCCAGGGCTGCTTCGGCGGCGCCGATATTGTGCAGCGCCACTTGCATCTCTTGTTCACCGCGAGCGATCGCCTCGAATTTGGCGATGTCATAGGGAGAAGATCCCTGGAGGGCACCGCCGGCGTCCAGGTAAAGAACATCCTCTTGTTGCCTCAATTGCTCGAGATAAGTACCGCGGCGCAGCAGCCCGCCAGATTGATTGGTGGTGCATCCGCACGGAACGATCCAGCCGGTGGTGTCTCCACTGATGGCGATGATCAACGGCTTGGCCGCCGATTCATTGGTTTGGCAGCCGCTGCTGCCCAGACATGTCATCGCCAACGCTGCGCCGAGCATGCCCCAGCGTCGAAAAACTCGAACGTGCGGCGTCGGATTGGAAGCTGATTGGCGAGGCATTGGTCAATACGGATGTTCGTATCAATAGGTCAAGGAGTAAGCCAGGATGTTCACGTTGATCGCTTCGGCGTTGGTGATCTCGTTGCCGCCACAGCAGCAGCAGCCTTGGGTATGCTTGGTATCGTTCAGTCCATCATTCGAGAAAAGAACACCAATCCGCCCGCCGATGCTTACGCCTTCGATTGGTCGAGGGTCGGCATGCCATCCTTTGAGCTCGTCGATGTCGTAAACGGTGTGGAAAATGGGGTGATCCATTTCCAGGGCTGCCAGGGGGGATTTTGGAAAGATGGCGGACATTTCCTCGCGAAATGAATGGTTCCATTCTTCTGAGGAACAGCCTGCCGAAGCCAGCAGAAAACCGCCTCGTTCCACGTACCGCCGCAAGGCCTGGCGTTCTGATTCTGGCAAGGTGAAAGCCCCTTCGCCGGTCATGATGACCATCGGAAAGTCGTATAGCTCTTCGCTCGCCAACTTGACCGCATGAAAGCGACGACTGGTGCTGATTGCCGTTTCCTTTTCGGCTCGGACCAGGAAGTGATCGGAAAAGCAGCGACTACTGCGAACGCCGGCATAGACAAGGTTGCCCACTTGAACGATGCTCTCCGCTTCACCACCTGCCTGAACCGAGTCAGGCACGACGGCGTTGGCAGGGGGCTTTTCCGATTCGGCCCCATGACCGTGCGAAACTAAAACAAGACAGCCAACCGCCAGGAAGGCCCAAACCGAGCGTCCTAAGATTTGTTTCATCTTTCGTCCTCCAGATAGGCGTCCGTCTTTTGAATTTCGGTCGAGAGACGCCGGAAGTATTGCCCGACACGCTCACGATATCGTAGGGGGATTAAGGTCATGCCGCTGCCGCCCGCTTTGCCTGGGGTGAGTAGATCGGCGACCGAGTCTTGATCAGGATTCTCTCCTCCGATGCCTTGCCCTTCGGTATCGCCGCGGCCGGTGCCTCCGGGACTTTTGCCACCAGCCAGGCCACCTTCCATGCTCATCATTCCTGGCAGATTGCCGTACAGCCCTGAGTTTCCATTTCGGAAGGAACTGAATCCATTGCCGCTGCCTTGCCCCAATCCCATTTCGCTGAGAATTTGCCCAGCGGTCTGGCCGAGGGACGAGATACTGGGACGAAAGACGAGACTGGCCTGGCCCTGACCTTGCATCGATTGCGATTCACTGAGCAGCTTTTCCAAAGCTTGGGCAGCGAGTTCGGCGTGCTCATGGCCTTTGGAACCTGAGAACTCGGCCAGCCCTTGATCGGCCAGATCCATTTCTTTGGCTGCGCCACTTTCCTCGATCGCGGCAGCGAACTTTTGGGCCGAATCCCGCAGCGGATTCAACTCATCCTCTTCGGGAAGCTGCAGTGCGGCATCTTTGATGTCTTCGATCAGTGATTCCAGTTCTTTCCGAAGACGTTTCTGCTCTTCCTGTAGATCGCGAAAGCGAGCTTTGAGCGCCGGGTTGTCTTCATTGTCGTGCCCTTTCAACGAAGCCAGCCGATTGGCAAGATCTCGCTGAGCTTTCACCAGTTGCTGGAACCTGGCCTGGGCGATCATAAGCGGCATGACCTGCTCCAGCCGCTGCAAAGGAACCATGGCGGCCTCGTCGAAGAGATCGCTCTGCTGGCCCAGCATTCCGAGAAGCCCGGCCAGTTCGGCATCGAGCTTAGGCTGCTGATCAGGCTGACCTTCCAACCGCTGGAGTTGCCGCTCTAGTTGATCGGCAGCTTTCTCTAACTGCGCGGCCAGATTTTCCAGGTGCTTCGACAGTTCTTTGTCGGTTTGGTAGGGAAGTTGATGCTGGGCCGCCTTAGTAAGGGCGTCGATATTCTTGCGAATCTGTTTGGCTAACTCTTGAGCCTTGTCGCGGTCCTTCTTGGAAACGAGCCCTTTCTGCTTCTGCAATTCCTCTTGAAGCTGCTTGGTTTCCTCGCGGAGCTTGTCGAGCATCCGCTGTGCCTGGCGATACTTCGACATCAAGACGTTCAGGCCTTCGCGGGCACGATGCATCCGTTCGAACTCTTCCTGCGAGATAATATGCACGATTGCGACCGGAGTTTCAGCTCCCTTGGCTCCGCTGGGATCGTTGTCTTCGCAACGCGCAAACAGCTTGATCTGGTCGCCGGGCTGCAAGCCATAGGCAGCCAGAGGCAACGTGCTTGAATCGTATTGCCGCCGCGGCAGTGGCTGACCGATCTGCATTTCCAACGGAAGGGCTCGAGAATCGTTCAAGCTCCGGAAAAGCTCGATCTTGGAAAGACCGTAGTCATCCTCCGCGGCGATCTCAATCGGCAGATAGGCGCCAGGCGTCGCCAAGGAATTCGCTTGTGGCCGGGTGAGCCGGATAAACGGACGATGGTCCGGCTTGATCGTCACCGTGCCGGCAACGACGTCGCGAGATGCTTGCCCCTCGATGTCGCGCACGCGTAGTTCGAACTTGCCTGCCGTTTCAAAAACGAATTTCCCTTGAACCTGAGACGTTTCGCCTGGTACCGGTACCATTTCAAACGAGGTCGACTGGTCGGAGGTGATCCAGTTGATTTCGCCTCCTTCCAGCGGACGAGAACTTTCCGCCTGCAATACAACTTGCGTCCCTACGAGACCTGCGATGCCACTAGCCGGCAAAGGGCCGCTGTAGTGGCCAATTCCTTGAGCGTATTCCGGCGGGATGACCTCAACCGACACGCGCGAAATCGGAGGCACCGTAAGAATATTGATCCGATGTCGATGACTGCGAGCATGAAACGCCCGGGCATGGTAGTCGGTGGATTCGGTGAGATGCGATAAGACGGTCCGCCATTGCCCGCCCGCTTCCTGGAACATCGGGACAATCTCTTCCGCACCCGAATCATAGGTCAACACCAACTCGACATTGTCTACAGGAGTGCCTTGGACTTCGACAAACACGTTGAGTGGATCTCCCCACCGAACATCGGTGTCACCGGGCGAGAGAGCCAATTGCGTTGACGAAACGGGAGGGGTGTCATTCCATGGATGGGCAAACCGATTCCACTCGGTTTGAGCCCACTGAGGTGCTGCCAACAAGATGGCCCCTGCCGCCACGGCAATACCAAGTACGCCAAGCCATGGTCGCGATGCCGGGCGCAGCGGAATGGCGGTCGCGGCTGAGACCTGCTTTGCCAGGTTAGCCGCATCGGCGATCGCCTTTTGGGTCAATCCTTCGGTCGTTTCGCTCGTTGCACCGCGACCTTCTTCCAGCAGGCTCCATCCGGAAAGTACCGTGCCTTTCGCGCTTGCAGTCGAATCGAGGAGTCGGGCGATGATCTGCGGCGTGAAACGCTGTTTCTGCCAATAGACCAAGCCGCCGATCAGGACCAAGCCCGCCGTTACCGCAAAATAGGGTGTGGCAGCGCGCAGCGTTGGCGCCAGGTCAAAGAGAAGATCGAGCCAGGTGACAGCGGCCAAGACCGACGTCAGCGTGATCACCCCCCAGCCGAAGGCAACGAGGAAGCAAACTCGCAGCTGACGACCGGATAGTTCGCGAAGCTTGGCCAGTAACGCTGCCCCGGACGGTTGCGACCGCTTGGCATTGATATGTGTTTGATGTTGCATCAGAGGAATCCCGACCAACGACGAATGCCCCACGTAGTTCCCCACAGACACACAACGGCCGAAAGAATCCACCAATGATCCCAGGCCGACTTGCGCACGATATGTTGGGGACGCGTTTTATCGCGGTTTTCGATAAACGCGTCGTTCAATGCCTTTGGAAATTCGGTAACACTGATCGCGTCAAGCGATTGGCCACCACTTTGCTCCGCGAGTTCGGCCAATACCTGGGGACGAACAGCCACGTCTAGTTGCTCTTGAAGGTTGCCGATGACATCGAAAGCGGAGGAAGCAGAAGACTCCTCTGCTCCGGCTCCCAAGACCTTTAATTCATAACGCCCCACCGGCAGTTGGCCGAAGTGAACGCGATAGACGCCGGGGGAGTCTTGTGCTTGGGGCAGGAAGGTTTGTGGTTTCTCGAGCGTCTCGCTGGTGAGTTCGACCTTGGGTACCGATTCCCATTGATCTTCGCGTAGCAATAGTGTTGCAGCGGCAGAGTGGCCTGAGCTGACGACAACTGAATCGGGACGCAGCGCCACGCGCTGATTGGGCATGAGCCCCACGTTCGAGACAAGCCAACGAACCAGGCTTCGCCACAGGGTGCCATACATCGCATCGTGGTCCTGGTGATCTGGCGGCAGGAAAGCCCAACGCCACATCCCAGCCCCTTCAATCGCGACGACTCGCCCGCTTCCTTCGGGACGGTAGGTAATCAAAGGAACCGAATCGGTATCCCCAATCCCGCTGCTGGTGGCCAGCACGGTCGATAACGGTTTGACGGTCTCTGGTTTCGCGGACGTTTCCAACGAAGGCAGCAACTCGAGTTGATCCCCTGTCTGGGGAAGCCACTGCATTGCCTGGCCGCTATCGGTCAAAGCAACGCGAAACCGAGTTGAAGTCCCAGGCGTCCAGCCAACCGGCATCAGTGACCCCAATCGTTGAGTTAGCTGCGAAGCAGGGGCACCTCGAAAACAGACGAGGGAGCCTTCCTGGTTGGCCAACCACTGGCGTAATTCGATCAGGGCTTCGTCCGTGAGAAACGCTTCGGTACTACGCCCCAAGACGACGACGCGGAATTGATTCAGAAACTTGGGATCGGCCAACAGGGACCGCGCGTCGGACTGTATCTTCCAGTTCTGTTTGGCAGAGATGGGATCGGCAGATTCGTTTGGATCCGGTTCTTCCTCGTTCCCCTCTGCGGATTTGACTGGCAGGGATCGGTTGATCTTGCGTTCCAGGAAACGTCCTGGAGCCATTTGCACGACGCTCGTCAATTCGACCGACGGATCGGAGGCCAGCGTGCGAATCAGGAACTTCGTATCCCAGTACGGTTTTCCTTCCAGAAGCAAAATGGAAACGGGCTGATCCACGACTCGCAACAGGAGCGTGGTTTGGTTGTTCAACTCGGTTACTTCACCATCGAGCCCCGCGGCGGAGATTTCGTAGCGGTAGAGCCCCGGTTCATCCTGGGCCACATAGAACAGTTCCTCTACGGTTTGTCCGCTTTCGATGGAAACTTCGCGAGCTTCGATTTCCTGGCCGTCGCGTTTCAAGGAAATCTTGGCCACTTGATCGGTGGGATAGGTGTGCGAGAGTTCGGCAACGACGGGCACTTTTTGCCCTACAAAGGTCAGTTCCTGAGGCTGATGCAGGGTAAGTCGCAGATCTCGAACACCTTGGTCGGTGCCGATCGTTTTCACGAAAATGGGCGTGCTCATCGCTCGAGCGCGTTCCGCCGTTTGACGCAAACGTGTGGCCGATCCGCCCGAGGTTTCCACCCCATCGCTCAGGACAAGGATGGCCTGCCCCGGCGGACGATCTTCACTCAAGCTTTGCTGGACGCCGCGCCCCAGATCGGTTGCCGACCCGTCGGCTTTGGTCTGATCAAGTTGCTGCATGCTGGTAGCGGTGGATGTCTCAGCGAAAGTCCGCAGCCGGATCTCGTAGTCATTACCAAGTTCATCGGCCAGCCCGCTAACGATCTTCCGGGCGACGTCTAGCCGAGACTGTTTTTCGGTACCGTTGTCTTCGGTCGCCATGCTTGCCGAGCGGTCGATCAGCACCGTCAGCAATGGTTTTCCAGGAGGGGGAGGCTGAGGTTGAACCCACATCGGGTTTAACAAAATCACCAGAGGGATGGCCAAGGTTAGGCCCATCATTGTCAGAATCGCCGCCAACCGCCAACGCGGAAGCTTTCCCCGATTGGCCAGCCCATAGGCGACAAGCAAACCCACGGCCGTCATTGCCAGTGGCAGCCAGAGAGCGATCGGAATCAGGGTGTGGAAAGTAATCACGAGTTCTTACTCATGCCAAGGGACATCACGTTCGAAAAGCAAGCAGCGCCACAACCTCCAGCAGAAGACACATCACCGCACCGATGGTGAACCACTTCCAGAGGTCTTGTTGGGTATCGGTCTGTTTGCCGGAAGCGTTGTAGGCAACTTCGTATCCGGCAGCCAGGCGATCGCGCACGACATCGGCCGGAACAGTCGCGAGATCCGATTCTTCCGCAGGCAGGGCAACCGCTGCCGCAAAGAGCGTTTCGCCTTGGTTCTCGACACGATAGATGCCTGGCTTCTCAGCTGCATCCCATTGCCATAGAACCGCGTCACCGTCGTCAATCAGTTCGCCCAAGTCAGTAGTTGAATCAGCAGCTTTTGTTTCGTCCACGATCTGTAGCGTCTGGGCAGCGCCGGTGGTTTTGATCCGGGCGACTAACGGTTCTCCGCTGAGATAGACCTGTTCATGTGCGTCGGTGGCCAGTAGTTCCTGGATCAATTCGTCGAGGATTGGTACGAGCGCGCCAGTCTTCCAGATATTCGATTTCGCCAGGTCCATGTTCAGGATTGCCAGCGAGCCGCCACTGGAAGACCGAGCCACGATGATCGCAGGAGTCCCATCTTGATAGATAGCGCGAATCCGCTCGTCTTTGCCAGCCGAGTTCGCCGAGGATGCCGACAGGCCGCCAGCGAATGATAACTGATCAATCAGTGACGGAAGGCTGTCGCCAAAGGTAGAAAAAGGGGCAACGGCCGTATCTGTCGCGGCCAATTGCAAGTCGTGGCGATTCGTGCCGGCCAGAGGAGGAGCCAGGCGAACGGGTAGTTTTATTTGGGATTCCGCGGCCAACGCATCCAGATTCGCCGCGTCGATCGCTTCACCGGTGACGTAGAGGACTGGACACCCAAGCCGGATCTGTTTCGCCAGAAGACCGATCTGGTCCGGGTTCAGTTTCCCGCAGTGATCGATTGCAATGAGATCGACATCGTGGAGCGATTGATTATCAAGCCGGCTTGGTTCGACCTCTTCCAGGCGAAGTGATGTCGCTTCGTCGTTGGATTCCGGCGCCAGGCCGTAACCGAGCAATTGGCTCGAAGTGATTTGCCGCCGGTCTGAGGGCTGCGAAAGGATGGCATACTTCGGTTGTCCGCGCAGTTGGAACACCAAGGGGCGGCTGTCGTCCGCAGCAAGGGCATCGTCGGCATCTACCAATCGAACATTGCCCCATAGCCAACCAGCCGCGGGTGCAGGAACTTCCTGGGTCAGCAGCGTTGCCTCCTGCGGTGGAAAGGTCGAGGAGATCGGATAGACGGCATCCCCCAGCGTAATCTCGACGGCCCCTTCGCGCCCGGCCGAACTGTAGTTGCCAACGACGACTTCGACTTGCAATCGATCACGCCGAGCACCTAAGGTGCGACAGTTGGCCCGAACGACCGCCAGGTTCGCCAACGGCTTGGCAGATGCGACTGACTCAAGCTGAATCTTCGTCTTTTCGGGTAACGAGTCGAACGTAGTCGAACCCCAATTGGCCCGTTGGAAATCGCTGATGACAATTAACTCGCGACGACGTTTGTCCTGAGCGTCTTTCGGAGCCAACTGCCGTGCGGCAAGTTCGAGACCAGCTTGAACGTCGATTTGCTGCGGCTGGACATCGATCGCAGCAAGTTCTTCCCGCAGTGCCTTGAAGTTGGTCGATACGTTATCGAAGACTGCGGCAGGGCGAGCACCGACCAGAATCAAGTTCGTTCGCAAACCTGGCCGGTACTGCAAGTACTTATCGGCCACACTGCGTGCTTTCTGAAAAACGGTCGTGGTGCCATCGACGGCGCCCATGCTCTGGCTGACATCTAACATCACAACGCGGACTGCATCACCGTCGCTATCTGCAATTAATGCAGGGGTTCCCCAGCGAGGCCCGGCAAAAGCGGCTGCGAAAAGCAGGATTGCCAGGGTTCGCAGCGCCAAGATGATGAAATCTCGTAGCCGATGCGCGGCCCGGCGCTGTTGAACCGCGTCGCGTACAAAGCGAAGCGTAGAAAGGTGGAGTTTTACCGGCCTGGGACGCGTCAGCCAATGCACCACCACCGGCGCGGCGGCCGCGATGAAGCCAAGAGCGAGAATCCAAGGGGCGGCAAATGTCATTGGGGGTAAACCCGGATCGAGGGATGAAAAGGGGACTAACCGGTCCGTTCTACGAGGAATCCTCCGAGCGATTCCAAATAGGATTGGGAAGTTGAGATCCTTCGATAATCGCAGCCTGCCGCCAAAGCCATCTGACGGACCATGGTCAGGTAGGCCGAGAAACGTTCCTGATAGATGCCGCGGATCTCGGATGGCGTGCAGTCGAGCGAGCCTTCGTTCTCAAGTCCGATAAATCGAAAGGTCCCGGTTTCCGGTAAGGATTCTTCGTCGGGATGAACCAGATGCAGGGCGATCACTTCCAGCCTGCGATGACGAAACCGCCGCAAGGCGGCGAAAGTTTCTTCGAGATCTTCCATCAGGAAATCAGACAACAGCAACAGGACGCCGCGACGGTTGGTTCGCTCGAACAAATCTCCCAAGGCGTCGGAGCAACGGGTAACCGGTTGGGTCTGCACCTTTTCGATCTGATCGATAACCAACGACAAATGTTGCGGCGCTCCGCCGGGGGGAAGATGCTCGGTCAATTTCTCTCCGAGTACTGCCAGTCCGACTTGGTCTTGTCCCAGCCCAATGATGTAGGCCAGGGCCGTCGACAGGTATTGGGCGTACTCGAGTTTCGATCCACTAGTCGAGGAACCCCGGCCTGAAGATCCGTTTCCCGCGAAATCCATGCTGCTGCTGCCGTCAATTGCCAGCGTGCAGACCAGGTTCGTTTCTTCCTGATGGAGTCGGACAAATGCCTTGCCGGTTCGAGCCATCACTTTCCAGTCCAGCCGCCGCAGATCTTCGCCGCCAGAGTACTCCCTGAAATCGACGAATTCTCCGGCACCACCCTGTTGACGCGACTGATGACGTCCACTGTACGAACCTTCAACGCGATGACTCGTGCTGAACCGCATGTGCGCCAGGCCGGCCAAGGCCCGCCGATCGAGAAAACGAGATGCGCGAGCGACTGACATCAGACCTAACCCTTCAACAAGCTGCTGATGACTTGTTCCGGAGTGATCGAGTCGCCGATCGCCCGGTGATTCAGGATGATTCGATGCCGCAAGATCGGCACGGCGACGCTTTGGATATCTTCTTCGGTTGGGGCCGTGCGACCATCCAGCAGCGCTTTGGCTTTGGCGGCGAGAACCAAGTTCTGCGAACCCCTTGGTCCGGCGCCCCACGCAACATAGTCTCGAACAAGGCTCGAGCTGGGCGATTGATCAGGTCGACTTCCACCACAGAGACGCACTGCATAGGCGGCGACCGTCTGGGGCAAAGGTACTGCCAGGACCAGGTCGCATAGTTCCAGGAATTCTTCACGCGTTAAAGCGGCCTCTGGCAATTGAGTGCGGCCGGAGGTCGTCTTCATGAGGATTTCTTCCTCTTGTTCTGGCGTCGGGTAGCTGAACCGAATCTCCATCATGAATCGATCGAGCTGTGCCTCTGGCAGCGGGTAAGTTCCTTCCTGTTCGATTGGGTTCTGCGTCGCCACGACCAGGAAAGGATGTTCCAATGGATAGGTTTGGCCGCCGACCGTCACGTGCTGTTCGGCCATGGCCTCCAACAGCGCTGATTGCGTCTTGGGTGCGGCGCGGTTGATCTCGTCTGCCAAAACCAGGTTTGCGAAAACCGGCCCAGGACGAAACACCATGTTGGGACCGCTGTTGTTCTCGTCGCGTCCCAGTAATTCGTACCCGGTGACGTCGGAAGGCATTAAATCAGGCGTGAATTGGATCCGGGAAAACTTCCAGTCAAATGCGGCCGAGAGCGCCTTGACCAACAATGTTTTCGCCAGGCCTGGCACCCCGACCAGAAGAGCATGAGAACCAGTCAACGCACAGACAAGGAGTTGATCGATTGTCTCGTCCTGTCCCACGACAACCTGGTGCAGGCTCTCACGAATGGCTTGAACGCGGCCCGAGAACTGTTCGAGCTTGCCCTCCGCATCGGCCAATGCTGAACCATCATTCATGATGTATTCCTAATTGTTCCGCATGAAGAAAAGTACTTTCGCCATCTGCCCGATATGCAGGCTGAAGATACCCAAAGGTTCTCAAGCAGATTGCATCGCACAGGTGGTGCGATTCCCCCAATTCGGGAGACGGTGATCATACTACCACTCGTCCACAGGCCTCGCAAACAATCTGCCATTAATTCTGCGGCTTATTTGAGAAGCCCCAAATCTAATGAGCCAATTTGCCAAAACGAACCTGGCTAAAACCCAGAGGAAACATCCGGGCAGCTTTGATTCCGCCGCATATCAATCGCCCAAGGGTCTAAGAATCAACGCGTCGAGAGATCCTATAGGTGTCAATGTTTTCCATAAATTTCTGTCCTGGCTTTGCATCCGTGAGAATAATTTAAAAGTCAGAACCCGCGATCCTCTTGTACTGTTCGTCACGCAGGTGGTGGGTCTCAGATCGCTTCCATCAAGTCGGAGTGGCCAGTAGGAAGCCCACTTGGTTGGCAAGTGACGCGAATGCTCGGAGGTTGCCAATCGGTTTCATTGGCTCGTTTGAAGATCAGTTTGGGGCAGAAATTTTTGTCTTAGTTTGTAGTGCGCTTCCGTCGGGGATACACTCAAGGTAGCTTTTCAACTTGCAATATGAGGAGGTCGGCTGTGCTGCGAACCTCACTTACTTACCTTCTTGCGGGGCTATTTTCTCTCGTGCTGGTTGCCGTTCTTGGTGATCGCCAGCTTTCGGGTCAAACCGGTTCCATTAAGCCGATTGAACTCCGGAAGGATGACGCGTGGAATCGAGCCTCGGAAAAGCTCATTAAAGGCTCACATGTCAAAGTCTTCATTCCCAGCTTGCCATATCTCTACACTTCTCACGCGGTGAACGGGGCCTTGATTCGGCCTGCGGCCAACCAGCGAGGCTGGGAATACGACATGGCCGTTGATCATCAACAACTGGACGACACCACGTACGAATTCCGATTGCGGCGCGGTGTCCGGTTTCAGGATGGTACTCCATTCAATGCCGACGCGGTTGTTCTGAATATGGAGTACTTCAAGAAGAAGCCTGTCAAATACAGCAAGATCGACGAAGTGTTTGACTACGTCGAGAAAGTCGACGACTACACCGTGCGATTTCATCTGACAGAGAAGTACGGATCTTTCATGAACGATGTGATCTGGATGCAGTTTTATACGGAAGAATACCTCAAACGAAATCCAGGCGGATGGAATGGAAAGGCCAATTGTCCGAACCTATCGATGCCAGGGCCTTACGGTTTGGGGCCATACATGCTGACCGAAGGCTACATCGAGGGAGACCGACAAACAAGCAAAGCGGTTCTCAAGGCCAACCCTTACTATTGGGACCCGAACTATCCCAAAGTCGAAACCATTACCGTCTTCACCGATTTGGATAGCCAGGAAGCGAAGCGGATGGCATTGTACGAGGAAGGCGAACTCGACATTACGGTCATTCCGCCGGAAGACAAAGTCGAAACGATCCTGTCGGATTATAGCAAGCTCGTCATCTCTCCATCGACCGACAATATCGCCATCCACATCAACATGATTAACGGCCATCCGAAGCTGAAAGAGAAGGAAGTAAGGATTGCTCTTAACGAGGCGATCAATCGACATAACCTGCTTCATTTTGTGTATGAGAATGAAGGCCTGCTCTCCCCAATTTCACCCTACTTCCCGGGCGTCAATGTTGTTTCCCAATACCTTTTGCCCACCCCCGAGGATTTCGATCCTTTCGACAAGGACGTACAAAATCGGCTGCGTGAAGTTCTTGATGGCTTAAAGCTTCGAGTTCTTACACAGGATCGCTTTCTACCGTTGTGGCGTGGTATCGAAACACACTTTAAACGAGTGGGAGTCACGCTCGATATCCAAGTGACTAACAGTGAAAAAGAAATCTTCCAACAGTTGCTCACAACCCACGAAGGCAAGAACAGCGAACATTGGGATTTATTGATCTGGGGCAACGACGACTGGTATTTCAATCATCCCTATTCTGCCTTTCTCGTGTTTCGCACGAGTAATGTCTGGAGCACTGTTTCGCCTGATCCTGTGATGGATGAGTACATCGACGAAATGTTTCGAGCAACCGTGGAAGAGCCCGAATTCGTCTCGATCTGCGATAAGATTATGCGTCGTGCCTACGGCGAGGGATATATGTTGTTCGTGCCAACGCCCAACAAGGTTTTCGCCGTCAACAAGGAAGTTGTATTTCATCCCTATCGGATGGCGTGCATGCCGCTGTGGAAGATTGAGATCACCGATCAACATTGGTCGGTGCGTCGTGAGAAAGACGAGTACCCGGCCTCATTGAGACGGCCTGTTGAGATTACTCGGTTCCAAATTAAATAGCCAGGTGCCCCATGTTCAAGGGTGGCGTCAAATCAAAACTGCTTTTTCTCGTCGCCATATCGGGAGTGGCGTTCGCCTGTCTCGGGCTCTATGGGATTTCTAACTCTGCGTCCACGTTCACGTGGGTCGGCCAGGTTTATCAGACAGCGGAAGACTTCCGCGACAGTTCGCGGAAAATCGCCGTCCCATTGAACGAATTGAGACAACTGTCGTTGTCCATTGTCTTGGCCCCCAACCAGACCTTGCAAGAAGAATTGGATATTCGACAAGAGAAGCTAACTCGGCAAATCGACGAGTCCTTTGCAGAGTGGACGATTGAAAGTGGCGACGAGCAAGAGGCCAAAGCATTTGCCAAACTGGTGAGAAGCTGGCGGGAATACAAACAGCTCAAGGACTTTACGATCGAGAAAGCCAAGCAGCGGTATCGAGAAGAAGCGTTCCTCAATACGACAGGCGCCGAGCAACAACAATTCGAGAAGGTCAACGACGACCTGAACGGCTGGATGCAGGCAAGAATTGAAAACGCAGACAAAGTCTATCGAGAGGCGAATTCCCAGTTCAACCGCACTATCTGGGTGTCGAGTATCGTCATCGGCCTAATGACTTTCATCGTTGCCACCGCAGGGTATTTTGCCAGCAAAAGTATTATTCGCCCGATCTACGCACTCAAGGCCGCGGCTACCCGAATCGCCAACCGCCAGCCGGTTACGTCCATCGGAGTGCAGACCGACGACGAACTGGGTGAATTGGCTCGCGATATGGAAACGATGGCTGCTTCGATTGCCGCATACGACGCTCAGCAGCAAGAATCAGAGGCCGAGATGCGCAAGCTGAACGTAGAACTGGAGCATCGTGTTCACGAACGGACGGCACAATTGGGCAAGACAGTCAGCGCACTCCAGTTAGCCAAGGAGGCTGCTGAAGCATCCAATCGGGCCAAGAGCGAATTCCTCGCGAATATGAGCCATGAAATTCGTACGCCGATGAATGGAATCATTGGAATGACAGACCTGGCGTTGGACACCAAACTGACTAGCGACCAACGCGAGTATCTCGAAATGGTGAAGGATTCCGCGGACCATTTGTTAGATGTAATCAACGATATCCTCGATTTTTCCAAGATCGAAGCCGGCAAGTTGGAACTCTCTCCCTTCGAATTCGCGATCCGCGATCACCTTGACGATACCGTGGGTCTCTTGGCGCTTAAAGCGAATAGCAAAGGTATCGAGTTGGCCTGTCATGTCCTTAGTTCCGTTCCGGAGGTACTCATCGGCGATGCGGGGCGTCTGCGACAAGTCATTGTGAATTTGCTTGGCAATGCCATTAAATTCACCTCCAAAGGCGAAGTCATCATGCGGGTCGAGGTCCAATCATGCGCCGAAGACCATATCGTTCTGCATTTCTCGGTCAGAGACACAGGCATAGGGATCTCCCGGGATAAGCGTGACTTGCTGTTCAAGGCGTTTTCGCAAGTCGATAGCTCGATGACCCGAAAGTATGGAGGAACGGGTCTCGGATTGGCGATCTCGGCACAGTTGATCAGACTGATGCAAGGCAAAGTATGGGTCGAGAGCGAGCTGAATAAGGGGAGCACTTTCCATTTCACGGCAAGATTTGGCCTGCCGAGAACGGTGTCGCCACGCAAGACTCCGATTGAACTTGAAAAACTAAGAGGGCTTCCGATTCTGGTTGTTGATGACAACTTAACCAATTGTCGCGTCTTATCCGAAATGTTGACCGGGTGGAACATGAGGCCCACAACCGTGACCAATGGTCGTGACGCCTTAGCAACACTGGAACAGGCGTACCAGGACGGAGAACCGTTTTCGATTGTGCTAACCGACAACATGATGCCGGAAATGGATGGCTTTACCCTGGCTGAGAGGATTCGATCGCGCGCGGATCTCGTTGGTTCGACGTTGATGATGCTTTCCTCCGCGGATCGTCGAGAGGATGCAGCCAGATGTCATGAAGTCGGTGTCGACGCCTATTTGACCAAGCCGATTCGCCGTACCGAGCTTTTGCACGCGATCATGCAATGTGAGCATGTTTTCTCGAAGTCGAGACAGTTGACAGAAAGCAAGACGTCCAAGAAACAACCTGCGTCAGAAAATGCTCTCAGGCTCTTGCTAGTCGAAGACAATCCAATCAATCAAAGATTAGCGGAAAGATTGCTAGAGAAACGTGGGCACAATGTGGTGATCGTCGGCAATGGGCGAGCAGCCTTGGATTTGCTGGAAAGAGACGATTCGTTTGATGTCGTTCTGATGGACGTGCAAATGCCTGAGATGGACGGATTCGAAGCGACAGCCGCCATCCGTGACCGCGAAAAGTCACAAGGCAAGCATATCCCGATTCTCGCCATGACGGCCCATGCCATGAAAGGCGATCGTGAACGCTGCCTGAAAGCGGGCATGGATAGCTACGTCTCGAAGCCGCTCAACGCAACAAAGCTTTATGAAGAGCTAGAGCGGCTTGCACGTCGCACCTGACGTGATGTGACGGCGCAAAGTCGGCTTCGGTTCAAGACCTTCAAACCGTCACTCGTATGAATGTGGTTCCCGACGAAGTGTTCGCCAGAGGATAATCTCTGCGCGTCTTCCATTTTCACCACAGTGCCCGTAGGCACTGGCGGGATTCGAACCCGCACGATCTTGCGATCACAAAGGTCTGATGTACTCCAGCAGGCAGTCGGGATGTTTCAAATGACCAACGAAGTTGTTGAACCAGAGACTTACGGTGCTCTCCCATTGAGCTACGACGCTACGTCTTCAAGTTGCGCTGGTGGGACTCGAACCCACAACCCCCGGGGTGTGATCCATGTACTCCAATTCGGCAGTCGGTCATGTATTGGCGGCGACGAAGTTATTGGTCAGAGGCACTTTCGTGCGGGAATCGAACCCGCCAACCGCTGCGCGGTCGCCAGACTCACTGGACGAAACCTATGTACTCCGAGCCGGCAGTCGCCGTTGCATGGTTGCCCAACGAAGGGTTACCGAGAATAGCCTTGCGGCGGTTCGGCCGTCCGTGCCAGCGGTCGAAACCACTGACCGTTGACTGGCCCCTTCGTCTGCGAGAGACTCCAGCGCCATTCACTAGCCGGTCGCCCGGCATCGCTACCTTAGGACCGTCATGTACTCCCAGTAGGCAGTTGAGCATGTCTTACGACCTTCCAACGAAGGATAAGTTCAGACGTTCCACATTTTCAAGATGTAGTCCGAACCGGCAGTTGGTTGGTCAGCGGAAGGCAAGGGATTTGAACCCTCATCACCTCTTGGATGGCACGCATTAGCAGTGCGGCCCGGCAAACCGTATCCGGCTACCTTCCGTATGTCAGTGGACCGACCGGGGATCGAACCCGGATTTCCGCCACGCCAGGGCGGTGTCTTCCCGTTGGACGATCAGCCCATTACTGAGTGGACCTGATCGGAGTCGAACCGATCACACCGATCTTGCAAGGATCAGTCGCCTCCTTCGGCATGCAGGCCCAGTCTATCGAGAGGTCCATCCGGGAATCGAACCCGGTCTCCGTCCTTACCACGGACGTGTGCCGCCACAACACTTACAGACCATTTTCAAGCTGCGAGAGTTGGAATCGAACCAACGACTCACGTCTTATAAGGATGCAGCTCTTACCGCTGAACTACGCGCCAGCGATAAGTGAGGCCGGTAGGATTTGAACCTACACCCACCTGGTTAAAAGCCAGGGATGCTACCATTACACCACGACCCCATCGTTGGTCTGGCGTATCCGTTTGCATCGTCGAGTGAATGACATCTTGTTGCTCCTGGTGATTGAGTTGTCCGTTTCAAGTGGTAGTCCTGGGAATCGAACTCAGCGCGACCCAGTTATCAGCCGGGCATGGGCGACCAGCCCTCGACTACCGTTTTCAAGTTGTGCATCAACGCCGCGGTATCGGTCGCTGCACCTTCGGTTGAGGCACAAAAAAGGCCCGACATCGCTTGCGACACCGGGCCTTTTTGAAAGGCTTCAGGCAATAGCCTGAGTCACAAGCGCAAAGGCTGTGCAAGGAGCGTAATCGCCGATTTCTCGGCAAATCGCTCGTTAGATTTCGTACTGAGATTACTTCGTATGATGGTCAACATCGGAAAACTCTGCCGTGTCCTCTTCAGGTGTTGTTCGTTGTCTGAGTGTTTAGACGCGAATCAATCAGGATGGTTCGCGTGTTTTTGCGAACAGGAATTACGATGCGGACGGGTGGCACACCCAGAGAAGCTCAACAAGACGGAAAGCTTAAACGTGCCACCCGGCCACGCCCAGCCCGTCGAACTTCTTCTTCCAGCGATAGAAGGTCTGCTGACGGATTCCCAGCTTCCGGCAAACCTCCTCCACGGACATACCCGACTCGGCCTGCTTGAGGGCAAAAGCAATCTGTCCATGCGTAAATCGAGACTTCTTCATACTCATCATCTCCTCGAAAATGATGGCCAGATTTTACCCGAATTGTCTCATTGGTGGAGGCACAGATTTTGGGTTGCAGGTCACGGGCTAAATAGCTTACCTGTTTTATAGACGCCATAGACTGTTCCGATGCTTAGACCGGCGATCCCTCCTGAAATTGCACCAACTGATATTGATGACGTAATTGTCCAACGGCCACCAGGATCAATTCCCGTCACGGGATTCGCTTGCGTATACAAATACTTATGCAAACTTTGCGGATCGTTCATATTCCCAGCGAACGGATCCAACCGGTTAAATCTCCCCGTGTTCGGATCGTAGTACCGAGCCCGCAAATACTGCTGACCAATCCGAGAATCAAACTGCTCACCGCTGTATTGCAGTGAGGTCAGTGCACCTGTGGTAACTCCGCCCGCAATCGCGTTGTGGATCGCCACAATTTGGCCGTAGACTTCGTAGGTGTAGATCTGCAGGATGGTTGTGGCGAAGCCTTGGGCATCGGTCCCCAGGTCGATCGTCAGGTTCGAACAACGGAAGAAGGCGTTGCCCTCAGCCGACTTCACCACCGTGTTAAAGACGCCGCTCCGACCAGAACTCGTCGTTTGTATTCGTCGGCCCCGAGTATCGAAATGGTTCCTTTCTTCCTTCTTCAATATGCAAAGCCAAGCTACAGAAAAAAGGATTGCCGCTCGGCATTTCTTCGGCTGTTATGTCCGGGTGCAGCCAATCCGACAACGTCGAATTCAATTTTAGCGGACTCTGGAAATAGCCGAAAAACTCATCCTGAGTGAGCCAAGTCTCGTTCGCATGTTGCTTCCCGATCTCTCTAAGTAGTTCTTCGGCAAGTTCGTCATTACCTTCCTTGTTGTCCGCGACCTGATCCAAATTAGGGATACGCTGCATCCATGTCGAAGATAGAGTGTATTCACGATCTCGCACCCAATAGTGATCTCCTTCAGGATCCAACTCGACTTCCGTCATTGGATCTTCGTTCATGGGGTAACGAAACAGATTCCTTTCGCCTGGACGAAATCGAGCGAATGTCTTGAGAGTTCCAGGATGAACGGTCAGGTTGTTTCCAAAGAACTGCACTTCTGAAACCAATTGCTCCCAATCCAGAAAGCCCCAGTCGTGGATCAGCCATTCCATCGCAATTGCCCAATACTGCTCATCAAAAAAGATTGACATCCGTGTCACGAGTAGCGTTGCCTCCTCTCCAGAGAACAAAGGGAAATCGCCCTCTTCGGCACACTCGTCGAGTTGATTTAATACGTCACTTGCCTTAATCATTATACCATTATCACCATTCCTACGGGACAACAACTACCAAAAATGGTTGAAGCGGATTTAATACTTCCGGGTGATTCCTCTTGAATGTTTGTATGAGTTTTCCTTGTCTACTGTTTAGATACTTAAGAGCCAAATCAACATGGACACCATCTATGCCACCCTCTATGGTACTTGCAAACGGATATTCTTCCAACGTCTCGCCTTTCGCTCCGAGGCCATAGTTAGGATTTGTCTTTCTCCAGGAAGCCTGCGCCCAACGGCGAAATTTGCGATCCCAATCATCACTATTGTGAAAATGCAGCAACGCTGGTTGTCCATGATCGTACATTGCCTCGAAATCAATAATTGCTACTCTTCCGAGTCGAGAGATTCGTTCAATCAACACGGGAATCTGTCTGCCATTGTCTTCCCATGGTTCGATAAGCCCTAATCTCCTCGCTGTCGCCGAGGGCATCACCTCATCCTCAATATCCTCAAGCAGGTCTTTGTCACCATTACGAAATTCTTCCAGTGTTCGACGAAACTTTTGTAGTTCTTCGTGCTCAGCTCTCAATTGTTGTAGCGCCAGAGGCCGAATGAATCCAGGTGCTAACGCTCCGCCTGATATGCCAAGAGCGAGGAATGTCCTAAAGCTGATTTGGAATCCTAAATAGGCCGCCCCTCTAGTCGCCGCAGACGCGGCTCTCACAACCGCTCCAAGTCCCAGCTTAGCGAGTCTCCCGCGGATTCCCAGCTCACCTTGCAATGAAATGAGCAAACCACTAGGGTCACTGCCCATCACCGGGTTCCCATGAGCATACAAATACTTATGCAAACTTTGCGGATCGTTCATATTCCCAGCGAACGGATCCAACCGGTTGAACCTGCCCGTGTTCGGGTCGTAATACCGAGCCCGCAAATACTGCTGGCCAATGCGAGAATCAAACTGCTCGCCGCTGTATTGCAGGTTGGTCAGAGCACCGGCGGTAACCACGCCTGCAACAGCGTTGTGGATCGCCAGCATCTGGCCGTAGGCTTCGTAGGTGTAGATTTGCAGGATCGCAGCGGATGCGTCGTAGAGGACCTTTACGCTGCCGTGGCCATCGTGCCCGAAGAATTCTGTGTGCTGCGCAGTGACTTGGCCGGACGAATCATACTCCGTGACGGTCTGGCTGATTTCGTCTTGGCCGAAGTTGTAGCTGATGACCTTTAGGACGTTGCCGTTCACGTCGTACTCGGTTTCTTTGATCACCTGTTGGTAGCCGGTGAAGTTGTGGTGGTCGACCAGGTATTCCGTTTTCGTCGTTTCGTCCCAGGTACCTTTGGCGTCGGTATCGATCTGGCTGAGGGCGCTGATCCGGATTCCGTCGGCGTCGTAATCGTAGGTGGTCTGCTCGATGCGTGAGGCGGTGCCTGCCGTGAAGGTGGTGACCGTGGCAACGTTCAAGCGGCCTTGCAGGTCGTAGGTGAACGACGTTTGCGACGTGGTTTGAGAAGCTGAATTGTCAAAGACCGTTTTCGACGTCTGCTGCGTGTGGTCGTAGCCGTACGTGGTGGTCTGGTCGACGGTTCCATTATTATCGGCGTCCCGTTCTTCGGTTTGCAGGCGATCGTTGGCGTCGTACATGTACGCTATCGCCTCGTCGATGGTGCCGTCGAAGTTGTTGTCGAGTTCCTTCTTCGTGCGGTTGCCGACCAGGTCGTAGGTGAACCACTCGGTCTGGTCGAACTGATCGTCGAAATGGTCGATCGATTCCTCGGTCAGGCGGCCCAGGGCGTCGTAAGTCCAATCGATCTGCGTGACGTGGGCTTCTGGTGTGCCGTCCTGATCCTGGTCGAGCCAGTACGTTTCGGTTGAGGAGGTTCGCTGGCCATCGGCCCGGACGGTGTAGTCGAACTCGGCCAGCTTGTCATTGTCAGAGAGATCGTCCGGCGTAGCATCTGGGGCGTAATGGGTTAACGACTCAAGCCGGTCCAGGTCGTCGTAGATGTAGTCTTCGATCACGCCGTTGGGAAGTTGCGTTTGATCGAGATTGCCCCGCAGGTCGTACCGGTAGCTGGTCGCCAGCGGCGTATCGCTGCTGGAAGCGGGGGCCTGGTCTTCGGTCACCGTCCCAAGCCGGCCGAGGGCGTCGTAGGTATAGCTGGTAACTCGTTCGGGCGTTGCGGTTGTGATGTCGGCCTGAGCGGCGAAGACGGTGATGGACGTTTGCCGGCCTAAGGCATCGTAATCGTAGACGAGGGTTCCTTCACTGTTGGCGACGACGTGCAGCCGACCCAGGCTGTCGTACGTGTTCTGCGTGACTCGCTGATCGGGCGTAGTATTTAAGTTGCCGTCAGTATCTTGAAGGACTTCCAGCTCGCGCCCGAATGCATCGTATTGGTAGGTCCAAATCTCGGCAGGCGTACCGGCGCCGTCGGTATATTGGGTTTCATCCGCGAAGAAATCTTTCTGGATCAGCCGACCGGTTGCCTCGTCGTACGTACTTCGCGTGACGGTACCCTCGAAGGAGACATGCAAGGTTTCACGGCCGTTTTGGTCGTACTCGAATCGTTCGGTGAAATCCCCTTCGGGCAGGTCGGTATCGTCAGGCGTACCCTCGATTCCGTCCGCGCCATAGCCAAGCGGCAGCGTCCGGGTCAGCATCTGGCCGCGCTCGTCATAGGTAAAGCGGGTTTCGCGACCGAGGGGATCGCGAATTACCGTTTTGTTTCCGTGGGCGTCATATTCGTACTCGTAGCGCGGCCGAGTCAACGCACCGCCATTGTTCGGATCGGCAACGGCTGGCAATTCGACGGCGACAAGCCGACCGTACGCGTCGTACTCGTATAGCTTGGTTTCGATCGGATCGGTGGTGGTGTTATCGATGAATGATTGGTCCGTTTCGCTCCACACCGCCTCGACGCCAGCAGCGATTTGAGAGGTTTCGGCGACAACGCGCCCGAATTGATCGTAGCGAACTATATCGAACGACCCGTTCGCGTAGGTCGTGCGGATCGGCTGGTCAAATTCGTCGTACTGGTACGAGGTCTCTTGAGCCTGCGAATCATCGATCGTCACGTTCCCTTCGGAATCAACGACCTGGATGATGTTTTCGCGGCTGGTTTCGACGCGGCTGTAACTGTCGTAAACCGTTTCGCTGCGGTAACGCACCATCATGCCGGCATACTGCGACAGGCCGACGCTTTCCGCTGTGACGGGGTTGCCAACCGTGGCGATGCGGCGGCCGAAGCTGTCGTACTCGTAGGTTGTTGTGCCGGTGAGCGAGTTGGTGCTGGAGGTCAGCTGGCCATGCTCGTAGGTCGAACTGTTGGAACGTAGCAGGTTCGCCGGGTCGGGATCGGCTAGCATGGTTGTGGCGAAGCCTTGGGCATCGGTCCCCAGGTCGAGCGTCAGGTTCGAATAATAATCGCTATGGATGACGCGCCCGGCGGCGTCGAAGGTGCTTGTGCTGCCTGGGACCGGGTCGCCAGGGAGAGTTGGCTCGGTGCTGGCGATCACACGACCAGCGGCGTCGTAGACGGTTCTCGAAACGAGACCGGTCGGGCCGACCACTTGAATCTGGCGGCCGGCCTGATCGTAGGTGTACTCGGTTCGATTGCCGAACGAGTCGATCGTCGCGGTGAGTTGGCCGGCCAGGTCGTACTCGTTGGTGGTCCGGGGATTGTCGGTGTCGTCGTCCGGGGTCAAGTCGGGCTGAATCGTTTGCAGAACGCGGCCAGCGGCGTCGTAGACGTAGCTCGTTGTGAGACCATGTTCGTCGGTTTCTGATTCCAACCGGTCCGCGAGGTCGTAGGTGTAGCTGGTTCGGAGATTGTCAGTGTTGTCGGCGGGAGTGTCGTCGGGCAGGATCTTTTCGATCAGCTTGCCTGCGAGGTCATAGACGTTTTCTGTTCGGCGGCCGAAGACATCGATCGTGGCGACTTCGCGGCCCAGGGCGTCGTATTCGGTTTGCGTGGTGCCGGTGGGGGTGACCACCTCGGTAACGCGTCCTTCGGCGTCGCGCTGGTAGGTTGTCGATTGGCCGAACGACGTTTCGCTCATCGTTTCGCCGAATTGATTCTTCGCGACGACCGAGATCAGCGTTCCTTCTTGGTCGTAAGTGGACAAGCGGGTCGCGAGAGTGACGTAGTTGCCTTGTTCGTCGTCGTTAAACACTTCGTCCTGGACGACTTTCATGTTGTAACCATTGGCCATGGTGGCCTGGTATTCTTCGTAGTTGAAGCCGACCTGGTAATTGTGAACCTGAGTGACGGTGTCGCCGACCGGATCGATCGTGGTGACCGTTTCGATGTAGCTGGGGCCATCTTTCAGGGTGCCGACGAACGGCTTGGGGTTTTCGACGCGGGAAACGATCGTGCGGGTCGCGTTGCCCAGCGGGTCGATCGCGCTTTGCGGGGTACCATCGGAGTAGTAGGTCCAACGCGATGTATTGCCCAGAGCGTCGGTCTGGCTGGTGAGCAGATTGCTGCTGTTGTAGGTGAAGGTGGTCGTGCGTCCCAACGGATCGGTTTCACTGAGTACGTTGTGATTGGCATCAAAGCTGCGCGTGGTGACACCACCGTCGGCCGCAGTGAACTCGATTGGATTGCCGCCCAGATCGTAGCGGGTCGTGGTCTGATTGCCGTAGGCATCGGTCACCGTTTCGGTACGACCGTCGGGGTCGGAACTTGTCGTGATGAAGTTGCCTTCTGCATCGAAGATCCCGACCAGGCGGCCATCTTGCGAATCGTAATCGTATTTGGTCAGGCGATTGCCGTCGGCATCGTAAACGCCTTCCAGCAGGAAGCCGGTACCGTAGTACCGATAGTATTCGCTGTTGCCGGTTCGATCGGTGAACGAGGCCAGGCGTCCCTGGTTATCGTAGCTATAATGAATGGCGTTGCCGTAAGGATCGACAATGCCCGTCAGCCGGCCCGCCGAATCACGCTCGAACGATACTTCCGCGCCATTGGATGCCACCAGTTTGTCGCGGCCCAGCGTGACCGATTGGCCATTGCTGCTGATATATTTCGTCGCGGTCAGATCTCGCCCGATCTCGTAAGTATCGCCGGTACGGGTAATCACCTTCATGTTCGGCGAGGTTCGCGGGTCGGTGAGCGAGTAGCTATAGCTGCCGTAACCGTTGTAGGTCTGGAATTCGCCATCGACAAACAACAGAGGTTCGTTATCGACAACCAACTGGCTGGTGGTGCCTGGTTCGGGATCGAAATGGGGATAGAAGATTACCGGATAGCTCAATCGTTCGTCGCGTGTTGGATTGAAGATCCAGCTCTCGACGCGTCCATCGAGGTGCGTGAAGGTAACTCGATCGCCGACCCGCAATGGCGAGTCGTCGTCAAACAAACTTAGACGTCCACCACCGTTGAAGACTTCGACCTTGGCCTCGCCGACCGAGAGCGACCAACCGGGACCAAGCGAAGTTGGCGAGTCGGTGGTGGAAGTGCCGGTGCCGAGACTGTCGTACGTTCGGACGATTGGAAGGGGTTGATTGAGGAATGGCACCGTCAGGTCGGTTACGGCGATCGACAGGTTTCCGATCTTCAAATCTGCGTCGATGAAGAACGATGCCTCGTCGCTGGCAATGTTGCCGCCAGTGTCGACGGCGCTGACGACCAACTGGTACTCGCCGTTGGCAAGATTGGTGGTGTCGATCTGAACGAGCGATGCCGTGACAATATTATCGAGCGGTTGCTCGGCGGTGCCAACTTCCTGGCGAAGGGTGAACCAGTGGTCTTCGTTTTTGGAATAGAGCCTGATTTCATAGCTGAGCAAGCCTTCGGCGTCGCTGATGGTACCGGTTGCGTCGATGGTCTGCGTCAACGTGGTTCCAACTTCTGGCGAAACGATTTGCACCAGTGGGCCGTCGGTGTCGGTTGGATCGACGACGATCACATCTTGGGTGACACTCCCCACGTTGCCAGCAGGATCGGTCGCTTGAAATTCGAGCGAAATCAGACCGAGGCTATCGGCCGGGATTTCGGCCGTTCCATCGGCGCGAATCGATATAGGCTGCCCGTTGGCGGTCAACTGGACCGAGTTCGGGGCGACCGTTTCCTGACTGTGGAGGATTACTTGAACTGTCTCGCCAATGTTGACCGAAGTTGATGGAACGGTCAGGGTCAATGCGGGAGGTGTCGTATCGGCGACCACGTTCAGTTGGAATGACTCGGTATCCGATGCTCCACGGCCATCGGATACGTCTACCGCCACATTGTACGTTCCAATCGTCTCTTCGGTTCCGTCGAACCGAATTCGGCCAACCTCGTCGACGGTCATTCCGTCTGGTCCCGAGACAAGGGTGTAAGTCAAGTGGTCTCCATCGGGATCGGTCGCCCAGATATCTCTACTGAACGTGTGGCCTGCTTCAACCGTTTCAACCGCCGGACCATCGCCTACCAGGCTGGGGGCTTGATTCGGAGGGCGGACGACGATGTCGAACTCTTGGTACGCGATGCTGCCGTAGGGGTCTTCCACATGCAAACGAACATGTTGACTACCGACCTGACCGAGGGACGGCGTCCAATCGATGTTGTTTCCGTTGGCAATGGCCCCGGTGGGAAGTTCGTCGAACGTGACCGTCAGGCTATCTCCGTCGGGGTCACTCGCATTCACGGCGTACTGATACGGTAGAAGTGCGTCGGTTACCAGCGACGGAATGCTGTTGATTTGCGGTCCATGGTTTGCCGCGACGTCGCTTACCAGGATCGAAAATGTTTGTTCGGTCCTCGCGCCCAGCGGATCGATTGCAGCGATGGTTACGGTTTGTTCTCCGAGCTGACTGCTGCCCGGTATCCAACGCACCAACCCGCTCACGGGATCGATGACGATTCCTTGGGGGCCTCCGACGAGTTCGTAGCGAAGGGGCGAACCTTCCGGGTCAACCGCGGAGGACGCGTACTGGTAAAGTTCCCCTGGGATGAAGCGCCGAACGGGAGGCGAGGTAGCAAAGTTCGGCCCTTGGTTCGCCGAATGGACGTTGACATCCCAGGTCAGTTCATCCCAATTGCCAGCCAGATCGCTCGCTCGGACCGTTACCGTATGAGTGCCAGACTGATCGGTGGTTGGCGTCCAGACAAACTGACCCGTGTTCGAACTGATGACGGCACCTTCCGGGGCATCGACCAGCTGCCAGACGATCGGTTGGTTCTCGGGATCGGCGGCGGTGAACTTTGCGCGATAGACACTTTCTACGAACGTGTCGGTTCCTGGGGAACCTGAGATTTGCGGGGGATAGTTTTGGTAGTTTTCGTCAACGTTCAGGTCGAATTCGATCGTCACGGGATCGAAGCCATCGCTGGCCGCATCGATTTGAACGTGGTGCGTACCCAGGTCATCGACCGATGGTGTGTAGGTGATTGCGCCGGTCAATGGATCGACCACAAGCCCTACTGGTGCGTCGACAATCGTGTAAGTCAACTCGTCACCATTGGGATCGGACACCGGTGAGGCAAAGTAAAACGGCAAGTCAACGCCGGCCGTCATTTCGCTTGGGTATGCTGCCACTTCCGGCGGATAGTTGATCGCCGGATCCAGCAGCGTGATGAAACTCCACTCTTGCACCGCGACACCGCCTCGGTCGTCAGTGGCAACAACGCCGATCGAGTGTTCGTTGTAGTCGGTGGCAAGGTTAGGACGCCAACGCACGATGCCTCGCTGCGGGTCGACCAATTCCAGTTCGGGGTAGGTCGGGTATTGATCAGACAGCGAGAAGGTAACCGGGTCTCCTTCGGGATCGACCACATCGGCATAGAAAAAGTAATCGCTGCTGCCGCTATACCGGCCATTGGGCTGCCCGGAGATGAAGACCGGAGCGGCATTGGGGGCGTTGATATCGAGGGTGAATTGTTGCAGGTCATAACCGCCGCGGCCGTCCGTCACCCGCACGACAACGTCGACCGATTGTCCATCGCTTCGAACGGGAACGTAGTCGAGCCGACCTGTCAGCGGGTCGATCGTCATGCCAGGCGCTGGCAGCGGAAGATCGAATCGAAGTGGATCGCCATCCGAATCGGTTGCCACCGGAACGTAGGTGAATTGATCGCCCACGTTCAATTCGGTCTGGGAAGGTGTCGAAACAAAGTGCGGAGATTGATTCGCCGCGGGAGCGATGACATCAAGTGTCAGCGAGGCAGGAGTGATTCCGCCATGACCATCGCTGAGAACCAACTGCACGGTAACGCTGGAAGGGGCATTGGCTGGCGGTGTCCAAGCAAGGCGGCCGGTCGCACCATTCAGCGACATTCCAGTTGGATTGTCGACGCCGGCTAAGGAGAACATCACCGGGTCGCCGTCTGGATCGGTAGCTTCCAGCACCTGCTCGTAGGGGACTCCGATCTGGGCTGGCGGCAGCGCGCTGGTGACGAGCTGTGGAGCCTGGTTCCCGCTACCATCGGTCACGATCACTTCAAACGTTTGCCGAGTCGATGCTCCCCATGGGTCTGAGGCTTCCAGCTCGAAAAGATACGTCCCCGGAGCGGGAGGCAACCAGCGCAAGTCACCTGTTTGCGGATCGAACAGCGCTCCTTCGGGGCCTGATACCAGACGGTAGGTAACCTCGTCCCCGTCGGGATCGACTGCCAAAGAGTCGTACAGGTAGTCGGCCGAGAGAATGACCGGGATCGAACCGAGGACATTCCCTCCCTTCGATTGGACCACCTGTAGGTCGAACACATGTCCCTGGCCATCGCCGGTCAGTGATACGTCAAACGTATAGGTCGCACCAGGATCGGTGGAAGGATAAGGGGAAGTTAATACTTCGACCGGCGCGTCGGGATCGCTGGGAACCAATTGAATCCCGACCTGGTCGATAATGGCCTGGGCCGTCTGCAGCGCGAAGGCCTGCCCAAAGATGTCGGCAACCGCACCTCCCTCGCGCAGCTTGAGCAGATCCCAAGACCAGCCGTTGACCGCGGTGGTGAGATTCGCGTAATCCCCGTAGGATCCGGAGCCGCCGGTGACCTGTCCGCCGCTCTCATAGCGATAGCCCTCCGGTTGGCTGGCATCCTCGACAATCAATGTTCCGTCCGCCGAAACGGCCAAGCCGAGTGCAGGGTCTTCGGTGGTTCCAACCTGAACATCCGCGACTGTCGTCAACTCGATGTCGCTACCAATCAGTTGAGCCAGCGTGTTCGAGAAATTCGCGGCAGGATCGTAAGGGTCGCGATCCTCGTCCGTGATAAGAATGATGTGCCGTGCGGCATTTTCCCTGAGTGGGTATTGAGCGAGTGCCCGTTCAATTGCATCGTAGCCATCTTCGGTCATTCCATGGGTGACCAGTCCTTCCGCCGCCGTCTGGAATTCCGCGGCGTTTCCAAACAGGCCATTGCCGACGGTGAAAAAACGCACGTCGCTTTCTTCCTGGAACTCAGTATAGGACGAACCAAAGCCGATCAGTCCGTAGCGATTGTTTTCGATCCCACGCTGGTTCAGCGTGTTATCTAGCTGCGTAACAATCTGACGAAGCCAGGCATGTTCTCCCTCCATCGAAGTCGATTCGTCCACCACGAAAAGGATATCGGCCGTTCCCAGTTGCTGATCGAGCTCAGGCAACTGAATCGAAACAGATTGCTGCGACTGGGCACCCAGCGGAAGATCGACCCGGATGGCATCTGGTGCGACCGGGCCGAAAGGATCGCTCGCGGTCCCGGTCATCTGGAACTGCGTACCCGGTGTGGAAACGAACTGCGGTGCCCGGTTGTTGGCTGGCAAGCTGACGCGAATCTGGAACGACTGGGTCGCCTGACCTCCGTTTCCGTCGTCGACCCGAATGGTGACATCGTGCGTTCCCAAGTCGGTCGCTGTTGGAGTCCACTGGAGTTCCGCGTCTGAGAAATGTAGTCCAGTCGGTCCGGAAACCGCTTCATAGCTGAGTGGGTCCAGGTCGGGATCGATGGCGACAACTGGGTATGCATAGTCTTCGCCTACGACCGCAGTGACGACGGCCGAAGAGGTAATCAGCGGGGGCGAATTGACCGCGACGCTACCCACCGTCAACTGAAATACCTGCTCAGCTTCGCCTCCGCGTCCGTCACTGGCGACCAAACGCATCAGGTGCGTTCCTTCAACGGGCGAGTCCCATGTCAGCTGGTTGGTTGCTGGGTCGAGCACCATTCCGGCAGGGCCGGCGCTTAAGCTCAGCGATACGGTGTCTCCATCCGCGTCGTCGGTAGCGACCTGGTAAGCATATTGTTGGCCGATACGCCCCGTTACAACCGGAGGGCTCGTGAAGTACGGATCTCGGTTCAACATGCCCAAGAGAACCAATTCGTACGTAAACGGAGTTCCCGCTGGATCGTCGAAGGCGATCGCCCGAGCGAGCGACGATTCCCCCGGCGCGAGAACGCCCCCATCAAGGTAGTCGGTCAGATCGAAGTAGGCCCAGCCTTCTTTGGTGACGCCGTCTGGCGCGTGAACGCGAACTTGAGAACTACTCAGGTTCTTCACCGCGACCAGAAGCGGTCCACCGAGATCGTATGTGCCTAGGTTCTCGAGCGACAACGTCGTCCATAGCCGATCCCGCGCATCATCCCAACTGGTCTGGCCATAGTCGGCTTGTATGCTGCCATCGACTTCGACCAGATTGTTGATATCGATCTCGCGAGCGCTGTTTTCTCCGACGATGGTCACCGTTGTTTCGACAGTCGTCGATCCGAGCGAGGCGGTGAAGGTGTAGTGATTGACCCCTGCGTTGACGGCTACTCTCGTGAAGAAGTTGCCCTGAGCGTCCACGCTTTCGACCTCAGTGCCATTGACTTGGATGCTTGTAGGAACCGCCGTTCCAATCGTCTTTCCGCTGACAAGCACCGTTTGCCCGGCGACGAGGGTCATGGCTGCCGGGTTCGCTTCGATCCCTTCCAACTGGGCTTGCGTTCCGACCTCCACGAAAACGGGGATCGGCTGTGAATCGAAACGACCATCCGATACGACATACAGGAAACTGTCGACGCCAGAGAACCCTGTAGCCGGAACGTAGCTGAAGCCGCCATCGGCCTGAAGGGTTACGGTGCCATAGGTAGGATCGCCAACAAGGGTAACGCTCAGCGCGTCGCCGTCGCCATCTTGATCGTTGGCGAGTACGCCGCTGGCTGCGTCAACGGTAAGGGTGGTATCAGCATCGGTTTCGTAAGTATCGTACCCGGCGGTTGGCTGGTGGACCGCCGACAAGGTGACCGTCGCCGGGTTGCTGACCGAGTACCCGTCGGTCACGGTAAACGTGAACTGGTCGATGCCATAAAAGCCTGAGTTTGGCAAGTAGGAAAACGTTCCGTCGGCCTGTTGCTGGACCGTACCATTTTGAGGTTGGGAAACGATATCGTAGGACAATGGAAGCGTCGATTGATGCTGTACCAGCGCCGCCAGATCTCCCAGGATCGCGGCGCCGTCAATCGATTCGAAATTTCCATCCCCGATCACCGGCGGATCAGGAATGACATCGATGGTTACCTCGGCCAGACTGCCAAGGGTCGTTCCAGCAACGGGGCGATAGGTAAAGCGATCTGTTCCCAGGAAGCCAGGCTGCGGGGTGTAGGTGAAACTGCCGTCCGAAGCGAGTGAAAGCGTGCCGTGTTCGGCATCTTCAATCAGCGATAACCCAAGCGAACCGCCATAGCCGATGTCGTTCGCTAGGACCCCGGGCCCCGCAACGACAAGAGGCTCACCCTGATTGACCGAGAAACTGTCATCGTTTCCCATCGCAATGGGGGTGGTAACGTTGATCGTAACCGTAGCCGTGTTGGAAATATCAAACCCGTCGCTCAGGTTGTAGGTAAACGAATCGGTTCCGGTGTAGCCAGCCTCGGGCTCATAAACATAGAGGTTCTGTTCGTTCAGCGTTACGGTGCCGTGCGTCGGCTGGGTGAGAATGGTTACCGAGAATGGGTCGTTATCGAAATCGCCGTCGTTCCCAAAAAGTGTGAAGGGGCTCGCCTGGGCCGGGTAGTTGCTGGCCCAATAAAACCAGTTTCCTGAGAACGAATCATTGCCCGCATACGGCGGCGTGTTGGTGACGGTGATGTAGATGGTGTTCGGAATACTGACCGAGACGCCGTCGGAAATCTGATAAGTAAACGAGTCAGGCCCAATGTAATCTGGATCAGGTTGATAGATATACTCTCGGCCGTCGAGGGCTACACTCCCATGGGAGGGCTGCTGGGCGATGAAGTAGGTTAGCGGGTCGCCATTGGGATCGAAACCGGTAATCGCGTTCCAGTCGTCATCATTATCGACAAATGTATCAAGCGTTCGGTTCTTGGTCACCGAAACACTCTGATCGTTGCCGACAGGGATGTCGTTGTATACGGTGATATTGATCGTGTAAGCGGCGGACGTCGAAACGCCATCCGAGATTTGATAGGTGAACGAGTCGGTTCCCAGGTAGCCTGGCGCGGGCTGATAAACATATTCTCGACCATTAAGCGACGCACTCCCATGCGCGGGCTGCTGGGCGATGAAGTAGGTCAGCGAGTCGCCGTTGGGATCCGAACCGTAAAGGGCGATCCAGTCGTCATCGTTGTCGGCATACGTATCAAGGATCCGATCATGAGCCACCGACACCGTCTGACCAACGCCGGTCGGAGGGCTGTTGAATACGGTAATGCTAATGGTGTACTCAGGCGAAGTTGAAATGCCATCAGAGACCTGATAGGTGAACGAGTCGGTTCCGACGTAACCGGCGGCAGGTTGATACACGTATTCTCGGCCGTTGAGCGATGCAGTGCCGTGAGCCGGTTGCTGGGCGATGGAGTAGGTCAACGGGTCGCCGTTGGGATCCGAACCGTAAAGGGCGATCCAGTCGTCATCGTTATCGGCATACGTGTCAAGCGTATGATCATGCGTCACCGAGACAGTCTGGCCAGCGCCAGATGGAACGCCGTTGGTCACGTTCATTGTGATCGTGTAAGGAGCACTAGTGCTGACCCCGTCACTGACCACGTATTGAAAAGTATCTTGACCGGAAAAATGGTACGCCGGTGTGTACGTAAAGTCGCGGCCGCTTAACGATACGCTGCCATGTGCCGGCTGTGTCGAAATCGACACCGTAACCGCGTCGTAGTTGGCATCGAAGGCGTACAGCGCGTCGTAGTCATCGCCCCGATCCCAGTTGCTTCCAATCGAGGTGTCATGATTGATTGAATAGGTTCGCGACTGACCGACAGGAGCCGTGTTGACGACGTTAATCGTAATCTTTGCCGAGGATTCAAGCGTTCCATCGTTGGCCGTATACCAAAACGAATCTTGGCCGGCGAAATGATATGCCGGCGTGTAGACGTAGTCGTTGCCGCTCAACGACACCGTGCCATGGGCCGGCGGCGTCGAAATCGATAGCGTTATCGGATTTCCATCCGGATCCCAGGCGTAGAGACGATAAACATCGTCGTCGTTATCCCAGTTACTTCCGATCGCGTGATCATGGACGATGGAAAACGTTTGGCTTTGAACGTACGGAGCTGTCCCAGGATCTGCGATTCCCTGGGGAGAAAAGTTCCCCATGCCCAGATCGAAGGTATCGGCCGCTGACAAACTGCCGCTGGTCACCGTCGTAGCGGATGCATAGTGGTACACCTGGTGATCCACGTTGTCGACGATCCAAAGCGAAGTCGAATTGGGATCGGCGTCGAGCGTGATGCCACTGGCATCGGCGTTGGCCGAATCGAGGCTCCAGCTTCCGATATAGCTTCCGTCACCGGCGGAATAGACGAACACCTTGTCGGCCGCATCGTCGACGATCCACAACTTATTTCCGTCGCTGGCAATTCCTTTCGGAGAAGTGTTTGCCGAATCGAGGGAGAACGTGTTGGTGGGGCTATGCGATCCGTTCAAAAACGCCGTACTGCCGAGTGCGGCCGCTCCGGCGAAGTAAAGAACTTCATCCGTCGCATCGTCAATGATCCACAGATCGGTCCCATCGGTGGCGATCCCTTCCGGCGAGGTGACGCCCGAGACGGTCCATTGTCCCTGTTCCGCTCCAGCTTCGTCATAGACAAACACGTCTCCACTGGCGTCGATCGTCCAGCGTGCCGATCCATCGCTGAGGCTCGTAATTCCACGCACGTCGCTGTTTGCCGCAGACATTTGGGGCTGGCCAACCCAAGTCCCATCAGCCGTGTAAAGATAGGTTCGATCGGTGCCGTTGTCGGCAACGTAGAACTTGACCCCGCCGGAAACCGCGACTAGCTGCGTCGAGACCGTGAATGCCAAGTCGTTGTAATCGCGGTCACCACCACCATCGAAGTCTTCGACTTCGTATTGGACGACGTTGTCGGGCAAACTGCTGACTCGGAAGTGTTCGAACTCATTGCCGTTGGTCGAGTCAACGTCTGGATTAGCTTCGCTGAAGCTAAAGAAGGCGTGGGCGCCTGCGAGGGAGTTCGTCTGGCGGTCGATTACCTCTTGAGTCGTCGAGTTCTGCGCGAGATAGAATGCTAGTTGGGAACCGCCTGGCACGATGACTTGATAGGTTTGACCGATCAAATCGGCATTGTCGGTAGGTTGCGCGAATAGAACTTGCCGTGACGGATCGGTTAGTGCAGCCAGCGCGTAGCCGTTGTTCTCGTCGGGCGTCAAGCCTCCCACATTCCCTTGACTATCGGTAACGAGGTACATGCCCAATTCATTGTGATAACTCGCGTCGACGTTGACGGAGTCGATGGAGAGTTGTACGGCGTACAACTGGTCGGGCGAGCCTGGGACTGCAAACGCAGCAGGACCAACTTGAATTTGAACCTCGGTCGAGCCCGAGTAGGCCCCATCGGCATCTTGGGCTCGATATACAAACGAATCGATACCGGTAAAGTTCGCATTGGGCGTATAGCTGAACGAACCATCGTCAGCCAACGTCAACGCTCCGTGGTCGGTGGTCGTAACCAGTTCTGCCTTTAACGCGGACGATTCCTTGTCACTGTCGTTGGACAAAACGCCCATGGCTTCCGGAATCGAAAGGAGCATGCCGGTCGTAGTGGCATATAAATCTTCTACTGCCACAGGGGCGTCATTGACGGAAGCGACGTTCAATGTGGCAGTGGCCAGATTGGACCAGTCGGTGCCGTCGAATACCTGAAAGGTAAACAAGTCGGGTCCGAAGTAGTCAGAATCAGGCGTGTATTGAAAACCGCCCGACGCGTCGTAAGTCAGCTGCCCATGCTGCGGCAAATCGGTGATCGATAGTTGCAACGTATCGTTCTCGATATCGGTCGCACTTGTCAGTAACCCAGGGGCGTCGACCGTCAGCGCAACATCTTCATCTAAATCAAACGAGGCATCCTGTACCGTAGGGGGATCGTTTTGCGGGAGGACATGGATGGTGGCAGTATAGGTCGGCGACAGGTCAGTTCCGTCGTCAATTTGAAAGGTAAACTGATCGGTCCCGAAGAAATCTGCATCCGGATCAAACTGGAAAGAACCATCCGCCACAAGTGTAAGATCGCCGTGCTGGGGCTCGATCTTTAGCTTGACGTTTAGCGCCGTTGAATCGATATCGGTCGCGCCCAATAGGAGCCCTGCGGCCGGGGGAACGTCCAGCAGCGTATCTTCGTTCACGTCAAACGTGGCGTCTTTCCCCACAGGCGGATCGTTGACGGGCGTTATGTCGATAACAACTTCCGCCGACACAGAATCAATAGTGCCGTCATTGACCACGTACCAGAAGTGGTCAGCACCGTTGTAGTTTTCGAAAGGAATGTACTCGAAACTACCATCGGCCTGGAGAGTTGCCGTTCCATGTTCCGGGGCAATGGTCACCGTTGGAACCAGGGGGTCGTTGTCTGCGTCTTTATCGTTGGCGAGCAATCCCGGCGGCGAAATGGTCAACGGAGTATCCTCAGCCGTCGAGTAGGAATCATCGATTGCGATGGGCAGGTCATTGACTGCGGTAACGGTAATCGATGCCGTATAGACGGGAGACAATAGTTCCCCATCGCTCAGTTGAAAGGTGAACGAATCGGTGCCATTGAAATCTTGCTGTGGTTGATAGAGAAACGACCCGTCTGGCTGGATGTCGAGCGAGCCGCTGGCGACCGATGTTGTGAGCACTACCGAAAGGCTGCTCCCTTCAACGTCGCTCGATCCAAGCATCAAGCCTGGTGCCTCAATCTGAAGTGGTGTGTCCTCGGCCACGCTGAAGCTTTGATCGCCGCCGACCGGGGCGTCGTTGACTGCGTTGACGGTCACCGTGACGCTGGCGATTTCGGATGGTCCGACGCCGGTCGACGCTCGGTAGGTGAACATGTCCGTACCGAAGAAGTTCGCGTCAGGCACGTAAGAGAAGCTGCCATCGCTATTAAGAGTCAACTGACCATGGCTAGGCGCATCGACCAGGCCGGCGACAATTAATGGATCACTTCCAGCAGTGTCATTCGCCAAGAGGCCTTCCGCTGTGGAACAATCAAGCGATGTGTCTTCATCGACCATGTAGGCATCGTCGACCGCTACCGGCGCTACAGCGTTGCCGAGGGTCAATGTGGTGGCGTGGTCTTCGTCGTTGTTTACCAGGCGAGCAACGAATGTCACCGTATCGCCTGGCTGCAGCATCGTGATATCGGTCCGGACCACGTCGTCGCCAAACGTTGTCCCCGTTCCGAGGCCTACCGCTAAACCTTCGGTCAAGTTAAAGAACGAATCGCGGTCAGCGGCATGCGTTGGCAAGATCGGATTGCCCCCGGCATCCAGCAACGCAAATTCGACCGCGTCACGAATCTTGTGCGAGGCCGACTCGTCGAATTGTGCATCGAAGTTGATTTCGAGAGACTGCGGCTCTTGCGGGACGACAAAGTTGTATCGGGCCTCGGTAACCAGCGAGTCACCCTCGTGCAACGTTATCTTCCAAGGATCAACTGAAACCGTGCCGAAACCTATGTCCGTACCTCCGGACTGCGAAGACTGCCAGTCTACCGCGGCGATCGGTCCTTCGGCGATGGTCACGACATCACCTCCTGGCCCGCCTGGGTCAACGATGTGACCATTGGCGAACCCATCTTCGTCGCCGCGCCCTCCATCTTGCAGCAGCAAGGTGATTCGATTGCCATCGATTTGAGTGCCGGTGGTTCCGTCGAAAACGAATTCGGTGAGGTTCCCGGTTTCCGGGTGTTGCTTGTAGTACTTCTGCGGCGTGGCTCCCTCAGGTAATACGACGTCAACGCGAATAATCTGGCCTGGATCGACAGTCGATACTTCGTACGAGAAAAGTCCATACGGAGCAGTCGCACTGCGGTCGCCCTCGTACCTCACATTGGAAAAGTTGCCTTCGGTTTCGAGTCGGATTCGAGCGCCGTTGGCCGATGTCGGGAAGCTGGCGACCGATGGATTGTTCGCGGTCGAACCAGCATCGTTTGTCTCTGCAACGTCCGTAATACCGTCCGCATCGGTATCGACCCTGTCTGCTGGATCGAGTGACGCATCGACAGTTCGAATCAGTTCCTGGCCACCCTCGGCATAGGCGCGAATATCGTACGCTTCGTCAGCTGCGAAACCATCTTGGTTGACGAACACGGCAGTGTGATGTCCGTCCACTTCAAGGCTAGTCGTACTGTCCAGCAAGCCACCTGATTCCGAACGGATTTCCCACGTAACGCGGCCCGGTGTCGCCGGAAGCTGCGCTTCGACAGCAACTGCGTGCCCACCCGTATCGATGGCATAGAAGTTCTCGACCTGGCTCGACTGTGTGGCTGAATTGGCCGTCGTGCTATTGGAAGTGGACGGGGCAGCGGTTGACGTTGAAGCAGCAGCTAATGGTGCCGCGTTACCAGCGAAAGAGGAGTTGGTCTTCGAGATGGCCACAGGAGAATTGCCACTGGCATCGGGGCCGATAGGGGCCCCCAAAGATGTAGCCGGGTTCTGCGTGGAAAGATCCGGCGAGCCGCTCGTGGAGTCAGTGGATGCAGAGCTTGTAGACGTAGAGCCAGAGGATGCACCGCCGCCGCCTTTCGGTGCTCCGCCAGATTGGCCGACGGACGTTTTGGCTTGAAGGTGACTTGCTGGCTGCGTTGGTTCGTCCTGCGGCAACGTCGAATCGGCGAGAGGGCCATCCGACTCAGTGGCATCTTGGTGGTTGCGGTCCACTTTCGATGTGTAGTCTGCTGCAACCATGTCAATCGTAGGCTGCCAGTAGGTAGCAGAGACATCAGCGCTCGAATTGCCTCCGTCGAATCGAAAACACTCTTCTGGTGGCGTCTCGCTCGCTTCACAGAACGCAATGGCACTCGACAGGTGGTGAAGCGGGATCGGCAACGCCGAACCGGGCATCTCGCGACGCTCCAACTGGTCGAGAATTGATTTTCGAATTCTCTTGCGGGGCTTGCCAGAACGTGAACGAGAACGATGGTGCCAGTTGGAATTCTGCCGCGCGGACATGGGGAACTCTCACCTAAAAATAACCCTAAAGACGGGTTATTGATTGGCTCAAAATTGCCCCCGCCGTTTAGCGGGTTAATAAACTGGAGGTTTGACCGATTGTCAATTTAAGGTTGGATTAATCCTGTTTGTAGGGTTTCAGGAAGTGACTTGATTACTAAGGGTTTACGTGTGGGCGCTGGTTAGGCTTCACGCAAAATTCTTGAACTTGATCAGCGGAAAAGCAGAAATCGAACGAGTAGCCAGGCCGGCCGATTCATTCGTTCGAGCAGCGGCCTTCGCCATCGAACAACCAGATGAGCTGGATAATTAACGAAACCCTGTATTGTCCAACGAGCCAGGAGTTTCGGTTGGCAACTTGCAATGGTTCAGACCTTGTCTCTTCTTTTCTGATTGGGGTGTTCTACCGTCTATTGACCGGTTGGATTATTCATCGTTTAACACGTGCGTAAGTCCGAGACTTCGGCTTCAGAAAATCGGTGGAGTAACTCAATCAAGCCCATCTCTATAGCTCGTCGAGTCGGTCACGGCCTGCATTCATGATCGCGGTTACTGAATCACTACCCAGCGCCGAGGGCAAAAAAGTTCATCTGCCCTCCTGCCCCCGGCTATCTCTCTAAAGAAGCCTTCCGGTCAAGGAGCGTCGAAGAGCTTTCTGCCCGAATACCTGGGGGATGTCCCCGATATTTACGCCTTCAAGAGATGCTCAGGTGGTACAAGGTCCGGGCGTTGCCCCGCAGCACGGCCTCGGCGACCTCATCCGCTTCGGTCGCCGTCAGATCGGTGTCGCGCACCGCCTCTTCGAGCGCTGCCCCGAGTATAATCCGTCCCCATTTCGCTGCGAGATAGTACAGCTCTGGAATCAGGTGGGCATCGGAGGAATACATCAGCTTGCTAAACGGGGCCAGCTCCAGCAGGCCTTGCAAGGCACGGCGCATGCCTGACACGCTCAGCATCGGAACCGCCAGGCCCATGTCAACGTAGACGTTCGGATAGACCGAAGCCAGGTAGCCTGCCTCGCGCATGAATGGGTAGGACGCATGAAGAAGGACGATCGGCGCACCCCGGTATCGGCGGTTCTCCAGGAGCGGACGCAGGTGCAGCGGGTTTGCCAGACGCAGGTCGAGATCTGGATCGCCGAAGCCCGTGTGGAACTGCACCGGCAACTGATGGCGGGCGGCGATTTCGAGCGCTTGCATCAATAAAAAATCGAGCAGCGTCTTGTCTTCCAGCCGCGGCCGACGGCCTTGGCCAGCAACCTTCCAGACATCGAACTTCTCCCGCGCAGCCTCGAAAGAGGTCAGGCGAACATCGAGGCCGCTACGGTAGGCGATGATGCTCTTCACGCCCACTACCTCCGCGGGCGGCGGGTCGATGGCCGCTCTAAACCGGGCGAGGAAGTCATCGAACGACTCCGCTTCGCCGACAAGTTCTTCGGCCATGACTTCCAGGCGAAGCAGGCGCTGGACCGGTACGAACTGTCGGTGCCAGGCTAAAGGGAGGATCTCGTCTGGCAGGAGCCCGTCATCGATCAGAACTCCCTCCATGTTCGCCGCCGCGAAGCACAGATTCGTTAACTGCTCTAACCCCAGTTCGTTCCGCCGCGCCAATATGGCCTGTTCGTTCGGATCGCAGCTCAGCAGTTCGGCGATCTCGCGCAGGCTGCGGCGGTAAAAGAGCGTGTGAGGGGCATGATGGGCGATGATATCGGGGTCATAACCTTCGGTAAAGGCGGCGCGGAACGGCGTCTGGCTCGCCGCATCTGGCTTAAGAAGGTTGTGGGCGTGCTGGTCGAGAACCGGGATCGCCATCAGGTCCATCAGTACCGCTCCAAAAGCAGGCGAACTTCTTCGTCGAGGTGGAAGTCCTTCATCGCCTCCCACTCCGCCTGGCGGACTGCCAGGAACGATTTCGTCAGGCCCGGCCCGAGCGCATCGGTCAACAGTTTGTCGTCAGCCAACCGCTTGATTGCTTCGCCCAGATTCGCCGGCAATGCATCGATATTGCGTTCGGCCAACTCCGCGTCGGAGAGTGAGCCGGGATCGACCTGTACCGGCGGCGGCAGCTTCAACTGTCGCCGGATCCCGTCGAGCCCTGCGGCGACGACGCAGCCCGCCGCCAGATACGGATTGGAAGTCGCATCCACCGTTTTCAGTTCAAAATGGGTCGAGCCGCCACCGGTAGGACAGCTCGGCACGCGCACGGCGGCCTCGCGGTTGTCTAACCCCCAGCAGCGATACGCCCCGCTCCAGAAATGTGGTTGCAGCCGGCGATAAGAGTTCGGACTTGGCGCAACTACCGCCGCGAGTGCCGGCAGGTGTTCCAGTATGCCGGCAATAAACGAGCGAGCCGTGTCCGATAGCCCGCCTGGGCCGGCCGGGTCGGGAAAGACGTTCTTGCCGTCCTTCCAGAGGCTAAGGTGAAGGTGACAACCGCAGCCCGCTTTTTCGGCGTAGACCTTCGGCAGGAAACTTGCCTTGAGGCCATGCCGGGCGGCGCACGCGTGAACCGTTTCGCGGAAGACAACTTGCCAGTCGGCCGCCTCAGTCAGCGTCGTATACGTCGCCGAAAGTTCGTGCTGACCTGGCCCTGACTCGGGGTAATACAGCTCGACGGGGATGCCCTGGTCTATCAGTGCTTCGACAATGTCATCAATTACCTCGCGGCCCAGGTCCATCGACAGCGTGGCCGCGAAGACGGTGTCATCCGCCGGAGCAAAGCCACCATCGGGGGTTGGCCGCAGCAGGAAGAACTCATTCTCGAAGCCTGCCATGACCTCGAACCCGTCACTCGCAGCGTCAGCGGCGATCCGCTTCAGAAAGCCGCGCGGACACAGCGGCCACGGCTCACCGTCGAGTACTAGGTCGCCCATTACCCGCGCATGGCCAGGGGCGTAGGGCAGCGACGTTAACGTGGCGAAGTCAGGCACGAGACGAATCTCGCCAATCGGCCCCAGACCGCTATCAGGAAGGACGCAGTCATACATTGCCGGCATTGCCTGCGAGGCAGCGGTGATACCCACGCCGTGTTGGAGATAGTTGCCCACGGCGCGCCTGTGGATGGCCTTGCCGCGGATGACGTTGGCATTATCGGTCCAGAGGACGCGAATGAAGCGAATTTCGGCAGCCAGAGTATTGAGGAGATCATCTTCCATATGCACCTCGATCAGATTCAGGAGTCGCGTCGAAACTACCCCATCATACCCTTTTACCATAGCCGCTGAGAGATGTGCCCCACATTGCACGCCGCCGTCCGATAAACGGAATTGAGTGCGTGTCGAAGTATATGACGCTCAGCTCCTATACATGAAGCTCACACGATACAACTTCTTTATGGACCTCTCGCCGTCGTCGTTTTGGTCTGTCGAGCCGGGATTGCGATTTGTCCGACGGACTTCAGTTTAGGGTTGCCCAAATCACGTCGGTCGATGTGGCCGACACATTTGCCAAAGACCTAGCAAGCAAGAAATCCATTTGCCGGAATCTTGTTGTGCCGATCGATTTCAAGCAATTTCTGTCGGGGCTGGAGGATTTCCTGCAGGTATCGGAATGAATTATATTTAGCTACCCACTGAAAATAGCCCGAACGAGAACAGACATGCCCCCGGCCAACCAGTACTCAGTGGATCCTAAAAACAACAACCTGTCCTTTGGGGGCAAGGTTTAAAAGCGGAGTAGGAAAAGACGCGATGGTCCGCTTTTTGCGTGTTCTAAGCAGTTGTGGAAGATAGCATGAAATTCGGACAAGTCGACCATCCAGAGAAGATCGATTTCTCAATCCCGCCAGACTATCCTGGAACAGAGAAGGTTCTGAAAGACAAATCTTCTACATCGCACGATCTCGAAGTCTATGTCGGATGTGCTAAGTGGAATAAAAAAGACCTCAAGAATTTCTATCCGAGAAAAGTAAAAGACGAATTGGAGTATTATGCGACGCAGTTCAACTGCATCGAGTTGAACGCCACATTTTACCGTTTGTTCCCACCTGCAGTGTTCTCAAAGTGGTACGAGACAGTGCCGGATGGTTTCCGGTTCTTTCCCAAGCTTGAACAATCCATCTCTCACTTCCGACGGCTGCAGGATGTTGAAGAGATCGTTGAGCAGAACGTCGCCAACATGTCACACTTGCATGAAAAATTGGCGATGCCGTTCCTGCAATTGCACAACAATTTTGGACCGAAGAACTTCGACCGTGTTGTGGCATTTATTGAAAACTGGACGTATGAGGTGCCGCTGGCGATCGAGTTCCGCCATTCCGATTGGTACAACAACAAGACAGTTTCAAGCGAACTTTATGACTTGCTTGAATCGCACGGGATAACAAATATTCTTGTCGATACCGCAGGCCGCCGCGACCTGATGCACATGCGTTTGACGACGCCGAATGCATTCATTCGCTGGGTAGGTGCGAACGATCCAAAATCAGATCGATCACGGCTCATTAACTGGGTAGAGCGAATTGCTCAATGGAAGAAGGCCGGTTTACAGAAGCTTTTTTTCTTTGTCCATCAAAATGACGAGCAAGAATCCCCCGCACTAGCCGCAGATTTCATCAAGGAACTCAACACAAAGATCGGTACTGCATTGCCAGTTCCTAAGACTCTTGAGATTAAGGGACTTTTTGACGAGTCCTGATCACCTAGATAGGGCCATGAAAACCTATCGAAGAGATGATGCTTGTACCATGGCCGAAGCTTCATGGAAATCGGAATCCAGGACCAGGCCAAAGGTTTGAAGTGGCTACCAAGCAGTTGGCAGCGATTCGGACAACTTTCGCAGTCAACCCGAGCCATCGGGTGTCAATTGCCGACGCACCAACGAGCGAAAACGGGGTAACCTAAGTCTCCGGTTAAAAGTGTCATCTTCTGGCAACAAGAAACAAAAAGAGGCATCGGATGACTCCGATGCCTCAAAGTGGAGGCGGCGGGCTTACGATTTTTCTGATAAGACAAGAACCGGTCTCTGACCAAAAGCCTTGCCACAGCAGTGATTTACGTTAATTCTACCCGATTGGCAGATCGACGCTCAACTTGGCTTATCAGAAAAAATCCATCGAGTTATCAGAAAACGTGGGGTATCACGACACGGGTTCGAGGCACATCGCCTTGAACCCCTGCTGCGGATCTCTCTTGGCCTGAAAGGTTGACAACCGTGCGACCGGCAGAAGTTCGTCTTTTACGAACCTTCGCCTTGAGTGTTCGTGTTTTGCGAACTAAAATCATGTTATGTTCCGATAACAACGACATGGAGAGCAGCACGGATGCGGGTGATTTCGAGATCTCGTCTCAGTCAGTTTTGGGAAAGCCCGAACTGTGGAGATTCCGAAGGCCCGTTGCAGGCTTGGTACACCCATGTCAGTGACAAGTCGGTGGCATGGCAAAACTCGTCAGACGTGAAGGCGACGTTTGGAAATGCGGATCTGGTGGGCAATTGCGTTATCTTCAACATCGGAGGGAACAAATACTGTTTGATCACTCGAATCCTGTACCCAAGCCAGAAAGTCTTCATCCTCAAGGTGATGACACACAAAGAATACTACACGGACAATTGGAAGGAGGATTGCGGCTGCTTCGCTCCTCCTCCCAAGAAGGCCAAATAGAGCGGAAACAACCCCTTACCCAAAACGCACCCTAGATCGTCAACCATTTGGTAAGAACGCAGGGCAGACGTAGGTGAGTGACAATGACTACCAATATTTCTCGACGATTCAGAGGCAAAGTCCGTAACGACTACCTCGACCTGATCATGAAGTTTCCTCTGACTTCGATCCGCTCCAACGATGACCTCGAAGCGGCTCAGAAGGTGATGGACCGATTGCTCACCAAGGGAGATGTTTCGAGTGGTGAAGAACTGTATCTGGATGCTTTGAGCGACCTAGTTGCAGCCTACGAAGATGATCACTACGCCATACCCTCGGCGTCAGATGCCGACATGCTGAGACATCTGATGGAAGCGAAGGGGGTGAATCAGGCGGAATTGCATCGCAGCACAAAGATTCCCAAGTCCACGATTTCGGAGATTCTGAACGGCAAGAAGCCGTTTAGCCGTCAAATCATTGTGACGCTGGCAAGCTACTTTGGCGTGGAAAAGTCGATCCTTGCCCACAACCTCTAAGGCATCCTCGTCGGAATCATTGGAAAGATGACACGAAAGAAGCAAGTCAAGAAGACGAGTGAATCCGCTGTCGGAGAAGGTTACTCTGATGTGTTGGAATCGATGGTCAATCTCCTCGAATCCGCTCGTCGCCTTTCCGCCCGTGCCGTCAACTCGATCATGACCGCCACGTATTGGGAGATTGGACGGCGGATCGTCGAATTGGAGCAAGGGGGAGAAAAGCGTGCAGAGTATGGCGAGCTAGTCGTTAAGCGACTTGCGACCGACCTCACGAAGCGATTTGGACGAGGCTTTTCGTGGCGAAACCTGTATCAGATGCGTTCGTTCTTTGAGGCGTACCCCGATATTTTGCAGAAGGTGTCTGCACAATCTGAAAGCGTGATTTTGCAGACGGCGTCTGCAAAATCACAAGCTTCGATGACAGAGCCACTTGCGGTGCTTCCATCGCTTTCTGCCTGTTTTCCTCTACCTTGGTCTCACTACGTTAAACTGCTGTCAATTCAGGACGAAAAAGCCCGCTCATTCTACGAGCAAGAGGCTCTGCGGGGTGGCTGGTCAGTACGCCAATTAAAGCGGCAGATCGACAGCCAATTCTACCAGCGGACCCTCCTGTCCAAGAACAAAGCTGCCATGCTTCGCAAAGGCGAGGAACCGCTGACCGACGATCTCGTCACCCCCGAAGAACAGATCAAAGACCCATTGGTTCTGGAATTCCTTGACCTCAAGGACGAATACTCCGAACACGATCTCGAAGAGGCCCTCGTTCACAAACTGGAAGAGTTTCTACTGGAACTTGGCAGCGACTTCGCCTTCATCGGTCGGCAGAAGAGGTTGCGAATCGGAGATGAATGGTATCGCATTGACCTGCTGTTCTTTCATCGTAGGCTGAGATGCCTCGTGGTGATCGACCTGAAGATCGGCAAGTTCACGCACGCCGATTCCGGTCAGATGCACATGTACCTGAATTACGCCGCAGAACATTGGACGCACGACGACGAGAATCCGCCGGTTGGCTTAATTCTGTGTGCCGAGCATGACGAGGCCGTTGCACGCTACTCGCTCGAAGGTTTGCCGAACAAGGTGATGGCAGGTGAGTACAAGCTGGCACTACCCGATGAGGCCCTACTGGTCGCTGAGCTAGAAAAGTCGCAACGTGAACTGGAACGCCAAGGGATCACCTTGGAAACTGAAGCTAAGCAAGCAATCGGGAAAAAGAAGGCAAAATCCGCTAAAAAGAGAAAATCCAAGAAGAAGTCTTGAGAGGTCTGCGAGGAGAGGAATGTGATGGAGAATCTCGAAGAACGCTTCCCGGCCATTGCTGCTTGGATTCAGCACGGTTGGATTGAAATCGGCGATCAAGAATGGACTCGCTCCTCTGCTGTGGCTCAAGATTGCGGTGGCATGGTCTACGAGGACGAGGGCGGCAAGACCCTGACGGAGTGCCTCGAAGCCCTTGAGCGTGGCCTGCGTGAGCACATGAGGGAACGGTGGGGCGACGAGTTCGAGTAGATCAGTACCGCTCGACACGCCCAATCACATGGCCTTCAGGGTTCAGCAATTCATTGCCTCGAATTGTCGTTGAACCGTCAATGAGCAAAAGTGTGTCTTCGTTGGCCTCAAGTTTGACCGGCCCAAACTCTCTATTGTATCGCTCAACTTCCGAGATCCGAACTGATCGGATCTGCCCTCTGTAAAAGCTGATCAAGTTGTTTTCGCCGACATTGCCAATGACAAATCGAGTTTCGCCTCCCGGCTTCGAGCCGGGGGCCGTCGCCACGAGTTTGCCGTTCAGGTAAAGCCGTGTTTCGAACTCAGTGAAAACCGCAGCCACGTGCGACCAGCGGTTGGGAGGAACAGCAGCGGTCGAGTTCACCATCCCGTGAACGTGCTCGACCGAAAGCATCGATCCGCAGATGGCGATGCCGAGACCGTATTCGCCGGGGATGTCTGAGCCGATGATGAACTGGCAATTCTCGTCTCGATAGTCATCAGGCTTGATCCACGCTTCGAGTGTCACCGGAAGTTTCCGCTGCACATTGGTCACGATCCTCGTGCGGCCATCGAAATGCAGCACGCCGTCTCGGATCAATCCTTCATTGGGTCGCATTGTTGAAAGGACTAAAGCCGCAACGAGAACAAGCCCCAAAATTAGTCCGAAGATCATCCACAACCATCTTCGGCGAGGTAGCTTGGTCGGTTCTAGCCACTCTCGCAGTTCATTCGCCAGTTCCAATGCCGTCTGATGGCGATCACCGGGATGTTTAGCCAGAGCTTTCGCACAAACTGCGTCCAGTTCTTCCGGTAGTGACGGATCAACGTCCCTAAGACGCTTAGGTTGTCGAAAAAGGATCTGCTCTCGCAACTCCTGCTTGTCTTTTGCGGGAAAGGGAGAATGACCTGCCAGAAGCTCAAACAACACCACGCCAAGTGCGTGAACGTCGCACCGCCCATCTAGCAACTGAACCTCGTTCGAGACTTGTTCAGGTGACATATAAGCCAATGTTCCAGACGACAATGCCCGCCCCTTCTCCAACTCGTCGAGCGTGCAGGCAACGCCAAAATCAGCAATGAGTGGTTTCCCATTGGCGTCGATCAGAATGTTCTCCGGCTTGATGTCTCGGTGAAAGCAACCCTTTTCGTGTGCGTAGTGGAGCGATTCAGCGACCGTGGCGACGATCTCGACCGACTCTTGTGTCGATAACTTCTTCTTGCGAGCTAAATCCGAAAGGCTTTGACCATCGACCAGTTCAAACACGAGGAACATCC
>WGNR01000019.1:0-17500 GCA_016124445.1 bacterium | reverse complement strand
ACGAGATAGCGAGTACCAGAAGGAAATCCGGCGTCGGAAGATGACCGATGCAGCTAAGATCGGACTCTTGGTCGCTCAAAACGTCCAGCAATTTCAGACGAACCAGATCCTCGCTCAGGTTCATAGCGAAGCGTGCCGCACCAACCAATTTCTCGGCCATATGGCGAGTACCCTCGACCAGATCGCCCAAATGCAGGCTACTCACTTCGAGCAGGTTCAAAAGGAGCGTGAGCTAAAGGAAGTCATGTTTCAGTTTGAGAAGTTTCTCAATGAGACAGAGGAATTTGGAGATCCCATTTCCGTTGCGTTCGGCACGAAGCGGCTGTTCGAGATTCTGGATCGTCCCAGAAACGGTTTCTCTACGGCTGACCTGACCGACCTTAGTGACAAAAAGCACTTCGACGGTCTGGTGGCACGAGCCAAAGGTTTGCTAACTGGACTGCCACGTCACCAATTCGAAGAACTTGAACAGTTTGAACGATTGCTTGGTGTCTACTACCAAAGAAAGGCTACCGGCTTCGATGCAGACAGGGCGTTTCCAAAGAAGAAGCACGCCAAGTTGCCAAAGGAGTTTCGGAAGCAACCACCTACTAAGCAGCCGGTTACGAGTTCGGGAGCAACGGCATTGGCCTTTGTTGGCGGTGGCTGTGGCGTAATCATGTGTGGCTTTGGACTGTTGTTTTTGCTGGTGACAATCTCAATGCTCGTGCAGCGGGAACCAAATGCACTTGGCGGCAGCGTTTGCATTTTGCCCTTTCTGGGTATTGGTTCGCTGCTTGTTTGGAACCTTTTTCGTCAGCGAAATGCCGACAAGAAGGCTGAACTTGAACATCAAGCCCAGCGACAGGACCACCTGAACTCTTGGGATGCTAATCGAAAGCGAGAAGAAGCCAAACTTGCTCAACAAAACCAAAACATCGATTCTGAAAACGCCAAAATCGAGGAGAAACGAAGACAGGCGACAAAACTGTTTCAGGCAACAATGGACGAGATGCGTTCGTTGATCAATGGCTTCCTCAACCAGCATCCTCCAATTCAGAAGTTTGTTGCCCGTGTATGAGGAGATACATCTGACAGGCCATGAAATGATTCGTGACTGGATCGACTTTGCCCTCGAACGAAACGACGTGGGCTACTTGTCGAGCATGATCCGAGTCCGCTGGAACAACCGGTTCATCCGAAAGTTCGCCGATGCAGGTTACGGGGCTTGTCCGCCTCGTGGCCAAATTCGAATCAGCCCATTCATCTGGGAACGGGCCACAACTGAGCAACGTCGTGAAACGATCATTCACGAGGCGTGCCACATCGTTGCATTCCACTTGCATGGCCCGGCCATCAAGCCGCACGGTGCCGAGTGGAAAGTGGCAATGGCGAATTGTGGAGTGGAACCAGTCCGTTGCCACGACATCCCGTTGATCGGCATCAATCATTTCAACGTGCGTGATTGTCCGAAGGCAGAACGATGTATCGTCAGCAGGCTAGACTTTGCTGCATTGAAGCGAGGGGGACTGCTCCACTGCACCCTATGTGGGTTGACCGTCTCTAGTGAGCAAGTCGAGGCTTGAGAGAAGTTGGCCTTTATTCAGCAGCGAAACGGTAGCCGACGCCTTGTTCCGTCAGGATGTAACGGGGCCGGGCTGGATCGTCTTCCAGTTTTCGCCGCAGGCTCGCCACGAAGACACGTAGATAGTGCGTTTCGTGCGTATCGTGCGGCCCCCAGACTTCTTTCAGCAGGAAGCGGTGCGTCAGAACCTTGCCGGAATGCTTGAGCATGGTGACGACCAATTTGTATTCCAACGGCGTGAGATGAATTTCTTCGTCTTGTCGGTACACAAGTCGGGCGGAAAGATCGACCCGCAACTCCCCGATGGAAATCGTTGATGATGTGGGGGCGATGGTGTGAGCATGACGCAGTGCTGTTCGCATCCGGGCCAGCAATTCCCCGATCCCGAAAGGTTTCGTGACATAATCGTCGGCCCCGTGGTCGAGAGCATCGATCTTCTGTTGCTCCTGATCTCTGACCGAGAGAATGATCACCGGAGCGGTCAGCCATTCCCGTAATCGACGTAAGACTTCCTGCCCATCCAAATCCGGTAATCCCAAATCGAGGATGACCAGATCGGGTGGCTGGCGTGCAGCGATCCGCAGCCCGTCCTCACCCGTTTCCGCTTCCGTGACACGATACCCCTCGTTCGTCAACGATGCTCGCAGGAAGCGGCGAATTGGCTGCTCGTCTTCAATGATCAGGATGTGATGATCTCCGTGCTGCATGTAAGGGATATTCTCCTTCGTCAAATTGACTTCGTAACTGCTCATTCTACCACAACCTCTGGTGCATCCTTAGCCAAGGGCAATTTGACGATGAACTCGGCCCCACCGTCCGGTCGGTTCCGAGCGATAATGTTCCCTCCGTGAGCTTTCACAATGGCTCGACAGATCGCCAACCCCAATCCGCTCCCTCGGCCCGCATCCGCCGTGGGAGAAGCCCGGTAAAACTTCTCGAAGATACGCTCCTCCGCACCGGGCGGAAGTCCGGGGCCATTGTCGGCCACCGCCAGTCTCAAGGACTGGTTGTCCACAGCGGCGGTGACCGAAATCTGAGTTCCGTGAGGAGTATACCGGGACGCATTCTCCAATAGGTTGACCAGCACTTGCTCCATGAGCAGGCCATCGACAAAGATCAGCGGAATGCCATCTGACAGATTCACGTTGACTGAATAGTTCTGCAACTCCCTTCGGGTACGGTGCAGAGCCGAGCCGACGATCTCTTCCAGCACGTGCCATTGTTTGTGGGGTGTAGCGACTCCGGCATCGAGCTTCGACATTTGGAGAATGTTTTCGAGGAGTCGGTTCAATCGGGCCGCTTCTTCGGCGACGGTTTCAAGGAGTTGGCGTCGAGTCTCGTCGTCGAGGGATGTCGATTCGAGCAGACTGCTACTGGCCCCGGCAATCGCCGCCAGTGGAGTCTTCAAATCGTGCGAGACACCGCTCAGAAGGCTACTGCGGAGTTGTTCCGTCTCCGCCTCAATTCGTGCTTCGGAGGCTTCAATAGCCAACTGATCCCGTTCCAAGGCCAGACCAAGTTGGTTGGCACACGATTCCAGCAGTCGCCGTTGATCCGGGTCCAACAACCGCTCGACATCAAGGACTTTGACGGCGATGGCTCCCAGAGTTCTTTGCGAGCCGGTCAACGGCAGGAACAAGGCCGTAGCGTTGGGAAGTGTGTTTGTACCAGCCCCCGCAATTTCATCATGTCCGATGACCCATTGTGCGGCGGAAAGACTGACCGGATGTCGGACAATCGGTCCACGATGACCGAAGGCGATCTCTGGCGGGCCGGAGGGTTGGTCGAGATAGATAGCGACTTCGCCGCCGATCATCTCGGCAATTTTCTCGCCTGCCGCAGAAACCAAAAACACGTTGCCATACAGAGAGGTCAATAGTTTTCCCAACTCGTACTGAGCGGCGGTCCGTTGTTCTCGCTGTCGAGTTCTCTCGACCATCGACTTGAGCCTTGAAGTCAAGGTGCTAATCGCCAGACCGATGGCGAGCATGACGCCGAACGTCACGACATACCGCACATCAGCCACGGTGAACGTGTAGAACGGGGGCACGAAGAAAAAGTCGAAGATCATCACCGCCAAGATGCTTGCTAGTGTGGCTGGCCCTCGGCCAAATCGATAAGCGACATACGCCACCGCAGCCAGAAACAGCATGACCGTGTTGGCCTCGGTGTCAGCCAAGTGCAGCGTTCTTGACGTAGCCGCCAACAGCCCCGTTACGGCGACAATGAGGGATGAAACGACATACGGTCCCCGCTGCAAGGGAGTGGGAGGCGTGGTCGTAGGTACGGTCGGCGTTTCCTCCTTTTCTCCGTGAATGACATAGACATCGATGTCGCCGCTGTTTTCCAGCACGTCGTCCACGACCGTCCCTAAGAGCAAGCGTTTCCAACGGGTTTCTGCTGTCTTGCCAATCAGGATTTTGGTGACATTCCGAGACCGAGCATATTCGAGAATGGTCGCCGCCATGTTCTGGCCCGCCAGCGTGACCGTCTCGGCTCCGAGCCGTTCGGCCAGCCGAAAATGTTGGGCGATCTGCTGGTTGGCTGGCTCGTTTCCAGTCTCCGCCATTCGATCAACGGAGACGGCCAACCACGGTGCATCCAGAGCAGCCGCCATCCGTTTGGCTGTCCGAATCACCCGTGCGGTCGTTGGGCTGGGACCGACGCAAACCAACAATCGCTCGTTGGTCGCCCACGGCTGCAAGGCCGCTTTTTCTCGACGGGCCGACTCGACATCGCTATGGATTCGGCGTGCCGCCTGCCTCAGCGAGAGTTCTCGAAGAGCGGTCAAGTTCGGCTTCTGAAAGAACCGCTGCATCGCCCGCTGAGCCTGTTCGGGGATGTAGACCTTGCCTGCCTGCAATCGCACCAGAAGTTCTTCGGGAGTGATGTCGATCAGTTCGAGGTCGCTTGCCATGTCGAACACTCGGTCGGGCACCGTTTCCCGCACGGTGATCCCGGTGATCTGACCGATCACGTCATTGAGACTATCGATGTGCTGAACATTCAGCGTCGTCCAGACGTTGATTCCGGCCTCTAAGAGTTCCTCGACATCCTGCCATCGCTTGGCATGACGACATCCTTCGGCGTTGGTGTGAGCGAGTTCGTCCACGAGCAGCAAGTCGGGATGACGGACGAGGGCAGCATCGACATCGAATTCCTGTAACGCCACCGCCCGATACTGCACTTCCTTCACCGGCAAAGCTTCCAGCCCCTCAAGGAGTGCCTCCGTGTCGGGACGGCCATGAGGCTCGACGTATCCGACCACGACCTCACGTCCGTTCGACTTGGCCTGCTGTGCGTTCGCCAGCATCGAGTAGGTTTTGCCGACGCCAGCGGCGTAGCCGAAGAAGATTTTCAGAGAGCCGTGCTTTTCCTGTGCCTCTTCCGCTTGGACCTGAGCCAAGAGTTGATCGGGATCGGGACGTTGATTGGTCATGCCGATGGGTCACTTTGAAGTCTGTTGATCGAGGGCCAAGTTCAACTGAAGTACATTGACACGAGGTTCTCCCAGAACGCCGAACTGTCTGCCTTGCGTGTGTTGGTGAACAAGTTGTCGCACGGTCTCTTCGGATATTCTCCTCCCTTTGGCGATTCGAGGCACCTGAAACTCCGCCGCCGCTGGACTAATGTGCGGATCGAGACCACTGGCGGACGACGTGACGAGATCGACGGGCACATCTCGGTCCTCGCTCCCCTCAGTCCGAAGATCCTCGATTCTCGCCTCCGCAGCATCCTTGAGGTCGGGATGCAAGGGGCCAAAGTTGGAACCACTGGATGCCGCAGCGTTGTAAGGAACAGGCTGCGTGGCGGATAACCGCCCCCAAAAGTATTCCGGTTGTGAGAAGTGCTGTCCGATGAGTTCGGAGCCAACTGACTGGTTGTCGTCCTTGATCAAGCTTCCATTCGCCTGATGAGGGAAAGCGACTTGGGCGATGGCCGTTACGACAGCCGGGTAAATCCCCCCGGTCACGAGTGTCAGGACAATCAATAGCATGACTGCGGGACGAAGTTGCTGAAGCATGGTTTGTCTCCTTGGTGATCACTACACCTTACACGAGGTTCAAAATGGACAACATCACATCAATGGCCTTAATGCCAATGAATGGCACGATCAGACCTCCGAGTCCGTAGATCAATAAATTGTTGCGGAGCAGTTGAGTGGCCCCGACTGGTCGATATGTCACGCCTTTCAAAGCCAACGGAACCAGAGCGATGATGACCAATGCATTGAAGATCACCGCCGACAGAATCGCACTCGATGGCGACGACAACCGCATCAAGTCCAAGGTCTTGAGTGCGGGATAAGTCGCTGCGAATGCCGCTGGAAGGATGGCGAAATACTTGGCGACATCATTGGCGATGCTGAAGGTCGTCAATGAGCCACGGGTCATCAATAATTGCTTCCCGATGTTGACAATCTCGATGAGTTTCGTGGGATTCGAGTCGAGATCGACCATGTTTCCGGCTTCCTTGGCCGCTTGGGTGCCGGAGTTCATCGCCACGGCGACATCGGCCTGAGCGAGTGCCGGGGCGTCATTGGTGCCATCGCCGGTCATCGCTACCAGACGACCTCCCTTCTGGTAATCACGAATCAACGAGAGCTTCGCTTCGGGCGTGGCTTCGGCCAGAAAATCATCGACTCCCGCCTCCGCAGCGATGGCACCTGCCGTGAGTGGGTTGTCGCCGGTGATCATCACCGTCTTTATGCCCATCTGTCTCAGTTCGGCAAACCGTTCTTTGATGCCGCCCTTTACAATGTCCTTGAGTTCGATGACACCAAGCACGTGAGCATCCCGACAAACAACCAGCGGTGTTCCACCGGCGTTGGCAATTTCCTGAACGATGGTTCGCACATCGCCCGGAAGCGATCCTCCCAGCGAACGGACGTGCTCTTCGACGGCCTCGGTTGCACCTTTGCGGATTTCTTGACCATCCAGGGAAACACCGCTCATGCGTGTGCGAGCCGAGAACGGCACAAAGTGCGGCTTGATGTGTTCGAGTTCCCGTCCCCGCAGACCGTATTGCTTCTTGGCGAGAACGGCAATGCTGCGTCCTTCGGCAGTTTCATCGGCCATTGACGCCAGATGAGCAACTTCCGCCAGTTCCTTCTCGTCCACACCTTGGGTGGGAATGAATCGAGTCGCCTGACGGTTTCCGAGGGTGATGGTGCCAGTCTTATCGAGGAGCAATACGTCCACATCTCCCGCCGCCTCAACTGCTCGTCCTGACATTGCAATCACATTGGCTTGGCTGAGCCGATTCATTCCAGCGATCCCGATGGCGGACAGCAATGCACCAATAGTCGTGGGTGCCAGACAGACGAACAGAGCGACCAACACCGTCAGGCTAATTGGTCGCCCTTGGCCGGACGCCTCGACGCTGAAGATCGAGTACGGCAGCAACGTGCCGACCACAAGCAAGAAGATCAACGTTAGAGCCGCCAACAGAATGGCAAGTGCGATCTCATTGGGCGTCTTTTGGCGTTTTGCTCCTTCGACCATCGAGATCATGCGGTCGAGAAAACTACTCCCCGGCAGGGTCGTCACTCGAATGATGAGCCAGTCGGAAATGACTCGTGTCCCGCCCGTCACGGCACTTCGGTCGCCACCGCTTTCCCGCACGACCGGAGCACTTTCACCCGTGATGGCACTCTCATCGACTGAAGCGACTCCCTCGATGACTTCACCGTCCGCAGGGATGGTCTCGCCCGCTTTGACGATTACGATGTCATCCACCTTGAGATCGGTGGCCGGGATTTCTTCGGCGAGTCCATGTCGTCCCGTTTCAGAGCCGGTCAGTTTTCGTGCCGTGACCGTTGTTCGAGCTTTTTTGAGAGAAGCCGCCTGAGCCTTCCCATGCCCCTCGGCAATGGCTTCGGCAAAGTTGGCGAACAGCACCGTGAACCAGAGCCACGCCGACACTCCCAGCACGAAGCCAGAAGATTCATTTCCCGTTGCCATGAGCGAGTTCACCCACAGCACGGTCGTCAGGATGCTTCCCAGATACACGGCAAACATCACGGGGTTACGAACCTGAATCCGGGGGTCGAGCTTGGAGAACGACGCCAAAACCGCCTGCTTGAAAATTGCCGGATCGAAGAGCCGGGCTGTTGTTTTTGCATGAGACATAACCTGATCCTCCCTTAGTTCGCCGTTGACAGAAGATGTTCCACAATCGGTCCCAAGGCTAACGCTGGGAAGAAGCTCAACGCTCCGACCACAACCACGATGGCGACAAGCAGGACGACGAACAATGGAGTATGTGTGGGAAGTGTTCCGGCACCGGCTGGGACGGTCTTCTTGACGGCAAGTGAACCGGCGATTGCAAGTACCGGAAGCATCACCCAGAAGCGACCCACCAGCATCGCCAGCCCCAGCATTCCGTTGTAGAACGGTGTGTTGGCTCCCAACCCCGCAAACGCACTGCCGTTGTTGTTGCCCGCCGAAGAGAACGCATACAGCACTTCGCTAAAGCCATGCGGCCCCGGATTGAATACGGATGCCCGGCCCGTGTCTGTCACGACGGCACTGGCCGTCCCCAGCAGCACCATCGCACACGGTAGCAGGATCACGAGTGCGGCCATCTTCATCTCGAAGGCACCGATCTTCTTTCCGAGATATTCTGGCGTCCGTCCAACCATAAGACCGGAGATAAACACGGCGACGATGGCGAAGACCAACATTCCATACAGCCCCGACCCCACACCGCCAAAAATGACCTCGCCCAACTGCATCAACCACATCGGTCCCAAACCGCCTAGCGGTGTATAAGAGTCATGCATCGAGTTGACTGAGCCATTGGAGGCGGAAGTCGTCGCCACCGCCCACAGAGCCGAATTGACGATCCCAAAGCGAGTTTCCTTACCCTCCATGTTGCCGCCCGGCTGAAGTTCACTTGCGGCCTGATCCACGCCGAGATCAGCCAGAACAGGGTTTCCCTGTTGCTCGCTTGTCCAAGTCAAGACCAAGATGCCGAGGAAGATGAAGGACATCGCTGCGAGGATCGCCCATCCCTGTCGTCGATCCCCGACCATCTCGCCGAACGTGTAGCAGAGCGAAGCGGGAATCAGCAGAATCGCCAGCAGTTCCAGAAAGTTGGAAATCGGCGTTGGGTTTTCGAAGGGGTGCGAAGAATTGACGTTGAAAAAACCGCCGCCATTGGTGCCAAGCTGCTTGATCGCAATCTGCGAGGCGGCTGGGCCGACTGCGATCTTCTGTGTCATAACGGACTCACCGTCAGCATTGACGGTCGCCTCGACCAGAGCGACCTCCTCGTAGGAGGAAAAGGTTTGCACGACCCCTTGCGACACGAGAGCGATGGCGAGTACCAGCGAGAGCGGCAATAGGATGTAGAGCGTTCCCCGCACAAGATCGACCCAGAAGTTGCCGATGCTCTCGGTGTTGCTTCGAGTAAAGCCCCGAACCAGTGCCACGAGTACCGCCATGCCCCCCGCTGCGGAGAGGAAGTTTTGCACATTCAGAGCGAGCATCTGGGTGAGATAACTCATCGTCGTTTCGCCGCCGTATCCCTGCCAGTTCGTATTCGTGGTGAAACTCACCGCCGTATTGAACGACGAGTCGGACGAGACGGCTGACAACGATTCCGGGTTCAGGGGAAGGAGTCCCTGTAGACGTTGAATTCCGTAGACGCTGACAAAACTGACAAGGCTCAGCATCAACACGGCTGTGGCATATTGAAGCCACGACATTTCGGCGTCCGGGTCAACTCCGCACAGTCGATAGATCAACCGCTCCACCGGTCCGACGAATCGTCCCAGAAACGTCGCTTGGCCTGAGTACACCTGAGCCATATAGAGGCCCAGCGGCTTGATACAGACCAGTAGCACTCCGACATAGAGACCAATTTGAAGAAAAGCGTTCGGAGTCATGAAAACTTCTCCGGCTTGAGCAAAGCTGCGATCAGGAAGACGGCCAGTACGACCGTCACACAAAGAGCAAGTGCGGTTGTCCAATCCACGGTCAGCCCTCCTCTCGCAAAAAGCCAAAGAGTTGCAGCAGTCCGCAAGAGGCGGCGAAGAAGGCCGTCCCCGCCAAGAGCCAGATGAAGTCCATAGCCAATTCCTCCTTAATCAGTGTTATGGAGGAATTAGAACGGATGTCGCATCAAGAGTGGCTCAAAAGCAGAACGCCTCGTATCAAAGTTTCATCAAGACGGCGGGGAGGAGTATCAAAATCCCATCAAGATCGCTGTGTAACGCCTGAAACGCTCTCATCTCGACGGATTCGCCTTGTTAGGATAACCCGCCCAACAAGGTCAGAAGATCGGCCATTCTCGGCTCGTTGAACCAAGATCGTATGGCCGGAATCGTGAACGTGAGAGTTCGCAGTTTGGTGTTGAGAGAGCAACTAGCTGATGGCGTATTTGGCTTCGTCTGTTGCTCTGACCAGTGGCGGGAGTCATGTATTACACAGTTGTCTTGAAGCATTTAGGAACGGTGGCTCTGCTGATCGGCGGGTCGATGGCGTTCAGTTTGCCTTGGGCGTTCCCTTTTTCCGGCGTCACCGACCAACCTGAGTGGGCGGCAATCTTCGCATTGGGTGGGACGATGGCGGTTGCCTTTGCCATCGGCGGACTGCTGTTATTTATCGGTCGCCGAGCCACTCACCAATTCTTCCGGCGTGAAGCGTTGGCAGTTGTTGGCCTGAGTTGGATCATGGCGACTGTGTTGGGAGCATTGCCGTTTCTTCTCAGCGGAACATGTCGTGGCCCGTCACCGAATGAAAGCGGAAGCGGCGTGCGAATGACGGTTGCGGATGCCCTCTTCGAGTCTTCTTCAGGATTTACTGGTGCGGGAGCCACCGTGATCACAGACCTCGAAGACCAGAATCTCGTTCCACGGGCGATACTGTTCTGGCGATCCGAAACGCATTTTCTTGGTGGACTCGGTATCTTGGTGCTCTTTGTCGCCATTCTGGGCCAAGGTTCGAGTGCCAAAGCGGTGATGCGTGCGGAAGTGCCGGGACCGACGATGGAGACCTCTCACGCACGCATCCAACATGCTGCCCAAGCATTTGCCGCTATTTATGTCGGCTTGAATGTCGTGCTCACGATCCTCCTGCTTCTCGAAGGAATGAACCTTTTCGATGCCCTGTGTCACTCGTTCGGAACGATTGCGACCGGAGGGTTCAGCACGTACAACGCCAGCGTGGGGCATTTCGATTCGCCCGTGATTGATACGACAATTACATTTTTCATGGCTGTATCGTGTATCAACTTTGCCTTGCTCTGGGCGGTCGTGCTATTCAAACCCGGCACGATGTTCAAAGATCACGAGTTCCAAGCCTATATGGCAATCCTGTTCGGTGCGATTGCCTTCGTGGTTGCGTTTGGATTGTACTACAGAGACTTTGATGGCTTTTGGAATGCCTTGCGTTTTTCTAGTTTTCAAGTGACATCGATTCTCACCAACACCGGCTTTGGCACGCACGACTTTGATCAGTGGAACGCCTCCGCACGAGCCTTGCTTCTCATCCTGATGTTTGTGGGTGGCTGTGCTGGGAGCACCAGTTGCAGCATCAAAGTCATTCGTTACCTGATGCTCTGGAAGGGATTGGCAGGCGAGGTTGAAAGAGCGTACCGTCCCAATGTCGTCCGCCCCGTTCGAATGGACGGCAAGCCCGTGGATGGTCAGATCATCTACCACGTATACTTTTATTTTGCACTCGTGGCCTTCATGTGTGTCATCGCATGGTTGGGTTTGCTTGCGTTTGAGACTGACGATGTTTGGGTGAGTCGTGGACTATCGACACAAGATAAGTTCCTCGATTGTGCGAGTGCTGTAGCGGCGACCGTCAATGGCGTCGGTCCCGGTTTGGGCGTGGTAGGACCAACGCAGAATTACGCCCATCTTCATCCGTGCAGCAAACTCATTTGCACGGCTCTAATGCTGCTTGGCCGTTTGGAGTTCCTGCCGTTGTTGGTGCTCTGCGTTCCAAGCTTTTGGCGTCGGACGGGGTAGTTCAGACCATGTCGCCGGGACGCAAGTGACCAAGAATCTGCACTACCAACAATGTTGTTTCAGAGAACACTGTGGCGTCGGCAAAGCTCTCAGTCTTGTGAAAACGCAAGCTACTCAACAACACGTTCACCGATGGGAGTGGACGACACGATGAATGAAGGCTCGCTAAGCCGCCGCTTTGCGTGCCGACGAGAATTTTCGAATTCCACGTCGAGAATCGTGGTCGAAGAACTGCACAAATCGACGACCGGCATCTGTAACTGCCAACTCGGAGGCAAGTTCGACCGCACGATCTAAGGCCATGCCCGTGCGATAGACGACTTTGAATAGGGCTTTGATCTCTTGGCGTTCTTCCGTGGAAATGCCTGCACGCATCAAGCCGATAGCGTTTAGCCCCGCAATCTCGCCATCATGATTCGTCATGGTAAACGGTGGAACGTCTTGGCTGATCATGGCGACACCACCTATCATCGCCATTTCACCGATACGCACGAATTGATGGACGCCGGTGTTGCCGGAAATGATGGCTTTGCGTCCCACTTGAACATGACCGCCAAGCAATGCTCCACTGATCAGAGTCACTTCATCTGCCAGCACGCAATCATGAGCCACGTGTGAGTTGGTCATGAGATAGCAACGATTGCCCACAACCGTGGCAGCATCTTCGATGCAAGCACGATGAACGGTAACCCCTTCACGGATAACGCATCCGTCTCCGATGCGGCAGAAACTCAAAGCACCCGTGTATTTGTGATCTTGAGGAACATCGCCAATGACGGCATGAGAATGGAGCGAGCAGCCAGTGCCGATCTCGGTATGCCCCAAGACGATGACTGAAGGCCCAAGGCGACAGTCGGCACCAATCCGAACAGGTCCGTCAATTACGACATGTGGCCCAAGGTCACAAGAGGGATGCACGTCAGCATCCGGGTGGATATACGCAGTTGGGTGGATTCCCATTGAAGACTCTCATTCGATAGCTGCGGCACAATTGCCGTATGACAAGCCGGTAGAAATAGACAAAGCGGACGGAGAGTCCTCTTAACACCGCTGATGAGCGGTTCCACTTTGGCACAGCTTTCCGAATGAAAATTGCCGAAACACGAACTCAAATTGCCAAGCGTAGGCCCGCAAATGATCATTGTTTCGGTGGCTACTCCACACGATCTCGTTGTGATCGCTGGTCACTGAGAAGAGCGATTGTCCTCCGGTTTTCAAAGTTGAGTACAACGGCCCGAAGATTGATGTAGAACCGTCTTCGGGGTCGTCATCCACGGGACCGTCATCGGAGTCGTCAGGCGGATCGCAACCCAGCAAGATGAAGTCCACGTCATAAGCATCGGTGGTCGATGTTGCCGTAGCGGAATGCGTTTCTCCGCTTCGAAGATTGTCGCCGTCAAATACAGGAAACGGTACATGCATGGTCGTTGCGACCATGTATGCCACGATTATCCTGCGAATCCATCCCATCTTGACAGCATCCTTGCTTGAAGATTTTTCAAAAATGTCTCAGGAGGCGGCGATTTGGTCAAGATCAATCTGTTCTTGGAGGTTTCAAGCGGTTGGTGCATTTCAGTCCCCGAAAGACTCAAGCGACACGAGATAAAGACGACAGCAACACCCATTGAAGTAGAATGTGCAGTGACATTTACCTGTTTCGCCAACCATCATGATCTTGTTTATGGGGTCGAACCACCTGCTCATAGCCAAAGCCGGTGTCTGCATTCAGGATATACGCACAACGAGAAAGGACGACTTGTGAAGGGACGACAAAGCGGAATGCCAGAAGAAGAGTATTGGAACTCTTTCTTCAACCCAAATTGCATTCTGTCGAAACTCGGTTGCTATGAGCAGTGCGGCGATGTCGTCGAGTTCGGCTGCGGCTACGGCTCGTTCACCGAGGCAGCGGCAAAAACTGTCGATGGGTGCGTGTTCGCTCTCGACATTGAGCAAGAGATGATCGAGGCAACCGAAAACAAGTTGAAACAGGCGGGGATCGCCAACGTCATTGTTGAGCGGCGTGATTTCGTGGCGGACGGCAGTGGGCGTCCCGATGCAAGCGTTGGCTACGCCATGCTCTTTAACATTCTGCACATCGAAGAGCCAGTTGCCTTACTTCGTGAGGCGAGGCGAGTGCTCAATCCGGGCGGCAAGGTGGGAGTGATCCACTGGAATTACGATGCCACCACGCCCCGTGGTCCCTCGATGGACATTCGCCCTCGACCAGAACAGGTGCGAGGATGGCTGGAAGATGCAGACTTTCAAGACATTCGATTCGAGCCTCTCGAATGTTGTCCGTACCACTATGGCTTTGTCGCTTCGAAGCTCAGTGAATAAGTGGAAACCTCTCCACGGGTGTCAATTGTCAGCGGCGGCGATTTTTTGATTCCGCTTTTTACACATGCTTCAGCCCCTACAGGGAAACTTCGGAATTGCGAGTTATAGAAAATGTAACCAGCGGCATCGCTCCACCTGCCGGGGGTGGGGAACTCGCATCTGAGAAAACGTCTGGAATTGCTGGGTTTGAAGAAATGTAACCAAGTCGTCACTCGGACGACTTGGTCCCACACGATCACTGTTTGATTCAGGGGTGATGCTCTCCCGGTTCGCCTTGATCCGCTGACCAGACGGACTCGATGAACCGTTCGTCTCCTTGAGTGACAACCGCTTCGTCCTCTACACCCTCTACGTCAAAGTCACGAACGAGAACGGTGATACCCGCAGGGCAGACGACATCCTGAACAACACCGCCGCTGACGATAATGAGTACAGCATCCACGTCTCGCTCTCCTGCTACATGTAGAGGTTAGGTCCGGCCTCATTCAGCGTTGAAGACATGAAACGCAACAAGGGCGATGACATCCGGCGTCGGGCAGTCGCTTTCCATCAAACGTCGCCACGCTGCACCAGTCGCTTCGTTGTCCCGTCCCATCCGACGCCAGATCAGGAACGCCATTGCGGCATGGTCCGAACAGTCGAAGAACTCGCCTGCCATCGTGCGTGCGTAAAGCCGCTCCGGGTCGTTGATCAAACTCAAATACGGTTGTAGTTCATTTCTCTCATCAGGACTCACGAGGTCCGGTACTTTCCGACTCATCAATCTCACTCCCGCTTGCCTCGAAGAGAAGAAAAGGTCCGCCGAGCCGAAGCCCGGCGATACCTCCACCAACCAACTCACTCACTCAGGAGACCACCCGAAGTAGAATCGAGGACTGGCTTGGAACATCAGGCTCCCTCTGGTTCCATCTGACTTTCGAATGGCAACGACCATTGGTGCCATGAAACCGATCACATCGAATTCTCGCTGAAGCTCGCTTGTGTCCCAGACATGCCCGTGCTTCGCTTCGAGATACTCTCGGCTTCCCGGTTCGGCGTTGATCTCGGCGACCATCTCACGGCGGATCGATTCGGTCTCGTCAGTCATGCGTTCTTCTCCTGAAAAGTGAAGGTGATTGTTCTGGTGTTGGCCGTGGGTCCGACTCAGTATTCGTCGGGAAGCAGCAGGCACGTCGATGAGCGGTCGGCTTCGGTGATGACCCAAATCTTTGTTCCGTCCTTGAGCAGATAACTCGAAAAGACTCGCCCTCCATCGGCGACTGCTTCCTCATTCGTCTGTTGGTCCTCTTCATCGAGTTCGCCCGGATCTAGGACAACGTGTCGTTGAATTAACTCCATCGGTGACTGGCCGGTGGCTTCAAGTGCTTCCAAAGCTCCCGGCGTGGCGACGAATCGACCGAGTGGGAAGCGTGGCTTGTTTTTACTGATCATCGTGTCTCCTGTTCATTGAAGTGATTGGTGATACTTCAACTGGCTGGTCCACCTTCATTCGCTGCCGAGGCTCGCCAACGCAAAAGAGTCGGAGCATCCTTGCCCCGGCTCTTCATCCTTCGGTTGTTCGCTATGCGTCGATCTCATCCCAGCAGAACTCGTTTGGCTTCACACCATCGGCAGGCAATCCCTCGCCGTGATACGTGCAAGGGAACGGTGTCTTGCTCCCTTCCTGTCCGTGAATCATTAGATGATCCAGATCAAGCACCTGACCGCTGGGGCCGTAGTGCCGATCTTCTTCGGGATAATCACCGAGGTCCGCTTCCTCCACGATGATGTGGTGACCGAACTTCTCGTGGTCGGCCAGTTCATCGATAGCGTCCGAGATGCTGTCGGCTTCGACGACAAGGAACATTGGCGAGTAGCTGCCGCCGATCTCGATCAACCATGTCTTGCCGAACCAGTCGCCGGGGTTGATGACGGGCATGTCCTTGAGTTCATGACCGTGAAATATTCCGTTTGCGGTAATGGTCGCCATGTTCGTGTCTCCTGATTGAGGTTGAGTGACACGAGCAGGCATCGGTCCGATCACGCCTTGGCGAGTTCTGCTTGAAACGCCTCTTCATCTTCAGCGTCAAGGTCGCCAAAGAACTGAGCGAGATATGCAGCCTGACGACGGGCGTCATCGTCGGTGCAGTTGTCGATCAACTCGCCACGGAACAGCATTCCCTCGCCAAGGGCATAGCCGATGATGAACCGACCATGAGGGAGTCGGAACATCAGGGCGAGCGAACCCGACCAGTACCGCTCGACGATCTCGCAACGGCAGTCCAGCATGACCTTGCCGCACCATGTCGTCAGCGTGATGCCGTAGCGGTCCCATTTCGTGTAGCCGGTGATGTTTCGCCCGACGACCGAAGCACCGAAGGCTGAGAATTCCCGTCCCTCATGCTCGATGATTCCGATCTCGATTTGTCCCTGTCGCTCGCAACGTGTTGAAGCCATGTCCGTCTCCTGTCGTGATGAAGGTGAGTTGCCAACACCACGACAGGACGGTCCGTACAGGCTCAGAGCGGGATCACTTCGTACTCGACTGCTTCGCCTCGCTCGATGCGACGAACCGCACCGAGAGCGTCAAGTTCCCGGTCGTGCGTCATGCGACACAGCGAGTTGAGCTTGCTGGTGAAGCTGAGAGAAATAGGGTGGTTAAAGAGTTCTTCACCACGAACGCCGCTTTGTTGCAGAGCGAGTAGATTTCGGTGGAACGAACCAACAATGGCGACGATGTTCACGCCGCCTTGAACTGCATCCGCATCACTCGACGCCTTTCGTTGAACCTCGACTGCCCCGTTCGCTATCGCCGTTTTGGTTGCTGTTGTCATCCTTTTCTCCTTGAATGTGAATGTGAGTGTGAGACGACAAATCTTCATGGTCCAACGGCTTCAGCCTTCGAGACGACTGGCCGTGAGGTAAGACCAATGAGAAACGGTTGCGGACATGTGAGTAACGCTGCCCGATAAGCTCTGCAATAGTTTTAAGATTAAAGCGTATGCCAGTTGTCGAATTGATGTGTTGCGTCAGCCAATAGATCAACATGCCTTCTTGAAGCGGATCTGGGGCGTCGTTGCGAAGCTGACGCAAAATGTCGATCACTTCGGAATTGCGTCGTGTCACACGTGCGTTCTCAAGTGAAATCAAATGCGTGGGGTCATCACACAAAATCTCGGCTCTGACTTCGACGACGACTCCTTGATCCGTTTTTCGTATGGATATAACAGCCCCACCCGGTTCTGCCCCCTCATATCCATCTATACGCACGGCCAAAGAGTCTGCTTCGACACCGATGGAAATCTGGATTGGAGAAGCGTTGTCGATGTTAATTGTGAATGTAGTCGGGTCCATTTACTGACTTTCAGAAAGGTAGGTAGTTGCCGCTCGAATCGGTGGGACGTGCGTGCAGGTATCGTCCCGTAGTCGAGATCGACGCATGGCCGAGGGTCGCTTGAACCAAGTGGATAGGACAGCCCCGGTCCAGAGCGTGTGAGGCATGAGCGTGGCGGAACCAATGGCAAGACACATCTTTGTCGATACCAGCACGCTCCGACGCCTTCTTCACAATACGCCAGATGGCAGACTCATCGAGATGACCTTTCTTCCGGCTGCGAAAAACTGGTGCTTCTGATGAC
>WGNR01000011.1 GCA_016124445.1 bacterium | reverse complement strand
CTATTACGCCCACGAGCGGAAGCACAGCTCGCTCGACCGCCAAACGCCAGCGGCCGTATACCGCAGCGGCCGGTCAACACGCGCGGAACTTTCTATCTAAAGAAACCGCATCCGTGGTCCTAAAATTGGGGTCCACTTCAGTTGGCCAGGGAAAAGTGCTGTCCGAAAGTGAAACGAACAGTCATCTCCCTTGGTATCCAAGACAAGCAGTGGCCGATAAATACGCGAATACAACGCGTAGCAAATCGACGAAATCGCCACGTGAAGTGGCATTTATTTCAGTGCCGCAAAGAGATACGTACTTGATGCCTTTCAAAAGAAGGCAGGCACGATTTTGATGAAACCCACGTTTTCCGTGGCGCTAGAGACTAGTGGGGCTTGCGGATGCCCAGTGCCGGAGTTTGCTGTCCAGCGCCAGCAGCGAAATTGCCCTCGTCCTCCGAAGCCATCGCAACATGCGATTCTAAAACAGATGTCTTCGACGGATGCAGCTTTCGCATTCTCTACTGATTCTACCCGCCGAGTCTATAACTGCAATGAAAATACCAAAAACCTTGCACGCATTTGCCTGATTACTCATTAGACTCTATGGGAGCTGGCGAACGGTGGACTCCAAACTTCTTGGCTATTCTCGCCTGCGTTACAAGCCATGCTTGCTAATAAGTAGGTAATCGATTGACTATTTGCGTCCATAGTCGGCGGGGATCTCGCCCCAAAGCCACTTATCCCATTTTACGATTGGATTGGGAGGGCGATTGCGGTCTAGCCATAACAGGTCTCGCGTGAGTCTCCGATAGACCCGGGCATCAAGCCACCCTTTGTACGCACTTGCGCATCGTATTTGCCGATCCATCACCCAGGTAATGGCCGTCTGACTGTCGCTGAATAACGGGGCTTGGCATCCCTGGCTCGTGAGTAACCTCAATCCTCGAACGATCGCAAAAAACTCAGCGAGATTATTGCTGCCAGTCTTAATTGGGCCACTACGAAACGCCTCCGAGTCATCCTGCAACCAAACGCCCCGAAATTCCATCTTTCGGCGTTTCCGGCTCCAGGCACCGTCTACGCAGAGCCCAGCGTCGATCGAAACCTCTGACGGAGGAGATTGTGGCACGTCCGCCTGGAATCGCTTCTTCCACCTCAGGTGTGCCAAGAGCCATCGATATCGCAGGGCATCTCGACTGGGTAGTTCATCGAACCCATGTTCGCGGGCAACTGTTTCGATACGCGCAAGCTCCCTCGACAGATTCACACTTTCATAGCACGGCCCAAGCTGATCTATCCAGCCATGGATAGCTTCGATTGCACGAAGGGGAGAATCAGGTTTATCGTGGGCCAAATCCAAGTGATGTCTCAATCGTTGCCACGATTTCTTGGCGATCTTTGCTTGGAGCAGTTTGCCACTTCGGAAGATCCGGTAGCCAAGCCACGAAACGGAGTTCCCGGGGCTTAGATCGACAATTGCTTTCCCTTGACCGTGTTTGAGAGGCAGGCCGGCTTTTGCCAATAAATCGTTTAGGGCTGTCCAAGCTTTCTCGGCTTCATCCGTGTTTTGGCAAAGTAATAAGAGGTCATCCGCCGAACGAATGATCGGAACACTGGGTAGTCCCTTTTCTGTCCATACGTGTTCCAGGAAGTGAAACACGTACAAGTTGAGGAGCAAGGGGCTCAATGGACCACCTTGCGAGATCCCCCGGTTGCCCGGTTCCCGAAAAACAAATCGCTTGATAAGCGCCACCAGTTCTGGCGATGGCACGTACTTTGCGACGATCGACATCAGCTCTTTTCGTGGAACATTATCAAAGGCATCGCGGATGTCTTCCGTAACCCAGGTGAAGCGTTCTTGTTCCTGAGCGACCTTGAATGCCAATGCCAAGGCATCGACCCGATCCTTCCCTTTTCTAAAACCAACGATTCCCACTGGAAACCGGGCCTCGATCAGTGGCGCAAGGACGAGACTAATACTTCGCTCGACGGCTCGGTCTTCTGGGTTTGATTCGGTGATCGTGCGAGTCCCACGGGACGGATCGAAACGATCTTTTGGGATAGCTCGCTTCCGCAGGGGACCGGGCACGAAATTCCCAAGCCGAATCGCTTTGCCCACCATTGTCAGCAATTCCCACGTTTCCTTGCTGTCCAGATAATCAAAGCTCAAACGGCCAGCGCCGGATGTGGTTCGATCGCGTTTTGCAAGGTCATTCCAAGACTCGCGGAGCATTCGGGCATCGCTAATCATTAGTAGCAGCTTGGGAGCGATTTCCTGGACTGCCTTCTTGCCAGATCGAACTGCCTGCCGAACCTTCTTTAGACATCGCCGACGATACTGGCGGCTTGTCCCGCTGTGGGCCATTACAGCCTTGAGGGATAATTGTTGGCTACCTCCGCTATTGAATAAGTTGTCGTACATATCTCAATTCCCATTAGGAAAAATGGCCAGGGTTCGCTTCCTACGTACCGCATGGCCTTGGCCTTTCGCCAAAAAAAAAATCGCAGCGGCGAAGCCGCGGCGGGATGAGTGCATGCCAGAGCAGTAGAACTATGCTTTAGGATATCCTCCCAATCACAGATCCTACCCGTCGAGTTAAGCCGAAGCCTATTGGCATTGGGAGCCTTAGCTCTTTGACTCATCTCGTTCGTAGCTTCCGCCTGGTGCTTCTCACCTTGTCGCGTTACGCCATGGCTCACTGACAGCAGCAATAAAGCTCGCAGTCTGAATCCTTCCAGACTGGTCGATATGCCAGTGTCAGCTTCGGCTTTGTTTAACGTCCTGCCTGTAGCCGAGACGCGTCTCCACTCATCTAAGGATTGTCCTGCATTCGTGAAGATCGGGAACTGCTTGTTGGGTAGCCCAAATGACTACCGAACTCGCAGGTCCAATAAACTGATTTTCGGGAGATGCTTTATTCCCGACTTCAGTTTAAGTTCGTCCTTGCTGCTTGGTTTGGTTCCATCCGAATTTCCGATACATCCGTGCTCTGCTTTCTGCGTCTTGCTTTGTTAGGTCGTCGTGTTCATCCGTGAACTCTACGATTAGGGCCGGTATGGTTTCTTCGTCTAGCGGCGGAACTTCGGCAATCGACCGCTGGAATTGACCAATCCCTAGACCGCCTGCGGCCTGAATCACCACGTCAGCCTCGATTCCCATTGTGGCCGCAAATGTGGTTGTCATGATCATACCGACTGCCCGCATTTCACCATCGACCTTGCCTGGCTCCTGTGCATGACTCTGGAGTCGCCAGCTAGGGAGCCATTTCAGCAACTCCTTAGCATGTTCGGTCGATTCCGCCAGCATAACGATCTTATGAGTCCCCCAGGCCGGCACATTTGGTACTTCACCGTAGAAGGGCACTCCGAGTTTCCGTAATTTCTTGATGTCTTGCCGAGCAAACGCATTTCCAACACCAGCAATAAATTCATTTCGACGATCATTCTTGCAATAGACAGCATGTTTCCATTCTTGGGTACGACGATCGTGATCCGTTACATTCCAATGCGGCGCTGGCAACCACAAGACTTCGGCCGCAGGTGCTCTTCGTTGGTGAATAACGGGGCCAGAAACAGATTCCCATACGATCTCTTCGTATTTGCTGAACGTCGTGCCGCGTTCCACGAAACCATAGAGACGATAGGGGGCCTTTATGAATCCGTGCATGCCGCTTAGCCAAGTAGAATGACTCACGACGCTTGTTGTTGGCAAAAGTACGATATCAAACTTCTCATTGGGGCATGACGCCAGGAATGCAGAGTTCGCGATTAAGCAGTGTGGTGGCTTAGCAGGCCATCCCGTTTTTTTGATTTGGATGCTTGCCTTGGGAACTCGCCCCTGGAGTTCCTGTTGCAAGCGCCAAGCCTTTCGCTTCGTCGGCACAGCGATCAGCACCTTAGCCTTGGGAAATACGCGAAGGATCAATGCGATCCAGTCATACGTTTCGGAGCTGTCCTCGACCTCAATCTGGCCGAGAGGGTTGCCGCGAATCGCATGAAGTCGCAAGGAATCAATCGGATCGCAGGATTGGGGGACAGCCAAGGGCATGACCTGTTGCTTGGGATACTCCCTACGGTCATCGATCTCGACGGCAATTCCCTGTAGGGCGAGTCGTTCGGTGAGTTTCGACACTAAGCCAGTTGGTATTACAAGCCGTCCATCTAAGTTTCGATCGTGGAGTTTATACCGTTCTCTGAAATCTTTAATCTGCCCTTTGTCGTTCGTTTTAAACGACCGATACTCACACTCTGCGACGTCTCTTAATACCTTCCGACTCGGGTCTGGCGATACAAGGGATGTACCATGGTAGACTGTCAATTTAGTCGTCGATTTCATTCATCTGCCTTGATTCAGAGGCGGTCTTAATTACAAAAGTGGTTTTTAAATCTAAGAACGTAAGTGAAGTTGTCGCGGCTTTGTGGTCCCAAGGGGCAAGACATAAAAAGGCCTTTTGGTACTTTTGTACTTGTGCTAGACTAGCACCTTTGAGAAGGAATTTCTATGGCGCAAGACGAAAAGCCGACACGGCAGATCAAATTTCAAGTAACGGAAGAACAGCAGGACATGATTCGGCTGGCCGCTGCCCTTTGCCAGACGACCATGGCAGAATATAGCCGAGACATCATTTTGCGGGATGCCGAGAAACTGACCAAGGACATCAAAATGCCAAATGGCAGACGCAAGAGAAAGTCATCCAGCCCGGACTAATGTTGAGTGGGCGGGAGATGTTGCTACTGTGTAACTATCAACTTAGTAGCTAGTTCGACGATCCCTTGAAACTCTTGACGCAGGTGTGACGGCAACAAAGAAAGTGGGTTGTCTAGTTCACGACTCATCGCCGCCAGTTGCAGTTCATCAGAAAGGTGAACCCAACTGATAGCCATTCGTTCAATTTCGTCCCCGATCTCAGCCGAATTGGACCAATCGAGTTTCCGACGTCTTCCGGCCCCGCGGCGGTTGTGGCGTGCCGGAGTTCCCAACTCCGCCAGACGCACGCGGACGCTGCGGGCTAGTTCCTTAAGCCCTAGCCGCTCCTTGAGAGCAAGAGTTACCATTTTCTTGCGTTCTGAGGCCGTGGGAAGACGGCATAGTACGATCAAGTACTGAGTACCCCAAGCCTTTTGAGCCTTTTCGCACCTTTCACAAATCTCCCGAACCTCTCGTTCGGTCATCCTGAGCCCTACGGACCTTAGTTTGCGGATTCTCTCCGCTTCCGAGGTATTTTCTGAGCTGGCATCCGCCATGGCGCGGTACCCCGCTCTTTCACCGAGTCGATCCAGTAGTTCTCGTCCTTCATACCAAGCAGAAAGCATTCTGGAATTCGCTTCCGCGATCTTGGTCTTTTGTGGATGTTGAGGCACTTTGTTACTCACAACCCGCAGGGCGAGAACGGTCGATTTGGAGATCAATCTGGCGTGTTCACTTGCCAGTTTCTTAAAATATCGTCCACTTGAATTATTCATCTTGAACTTAAAAAGTGGTTTTGAAATGACACGATATGGTTTTCCGCTGGTAACGACTTTGACGCAGGCCGATGCCGACCCTACGCTCACCCCACAGTGGCGATCCGAAGTCGCTCAAGCGCTGTTGGATGAACCGAATCGTATTTACGACTCACTTGATCCGGGGATTGAGGAGGCGATTGCCTTTCTCCAGGGTGAAGAACTCGAAAATCGTTCCGCTATCGAGCAGGCGACTCAGATATACGAAGACGATGCCTTGTTACGTGCGGAGATAGAGGCCCTTGTACTAGTGAATTGTCCAGGAAAGGAAATCGCAAGGCGCTGTGGCGTAGATGTGAAAGTCGTTGCCTTCTACGAGCAGCTCTACTTTCACGTGCGGCGATACCTACGAGCTTCCGATTGGCTCATTAGTCGTACGGTTAACGGGGCTCATTGGTGCGGTTTTAAGAATCACCAACTGCGACAATTCTGGGCGTGGCTGGCGATGGCAGGTGGCCCTGTAATTCTGGATCATGCGATCACCGTTTATAAGGCGGCAGGCGGTACCCATGCTTCGTGCCGTCTCGATACCTATCTCCTACACAACGCTAGGGTATCGATAAATCTTCAGACATTTGTCGCAATTTTGACGATTCCTGCGGATCAAGACGGGTTACGCGCATCCCTGGATCTTAACGTTCGATTCAAGGAAATTGACGCATGCACGAACCCAGAGGTGAGACGGCAATATCGGGGAGAAGCCCAGCAGGCCGTCATTCGTTACGCTCGGCTTGTGCTGGCGGGGAAAAGGCGAAAATGGAAGATGCTCACGCGGATGAAACCAACTGCCCAAGATCCAGTCGACAGCAAACAAACGCCAAGAGACAAGTCTTGCCAAAACGCCTAGACTTCCCAGTTGAGGTGGGGAAGTCGAAGAAATGTAGTGCAATATATGAGGAACGGTCGTGAGTTGGGACCGCAAGGGAATTAGCGGACTACGATATTTTTACCGCACGGAGCGACGCGGCAAACGGGTGGTAAAGACGTACGTGGGACGCGGAAGTGAGGGGCTGGCAGCTGCTCGGCATGATGAGAAGGTTAGACGACAGCGACAAGTCGATCGCCGACACTGGGAAGAAATTCTCTGTCGGCATGAGCAAGGTCGTGAGAGGGTCGACGCATTATTAGCTCCAACGCGATTACTAATGCGATCCGTACTCGTCGTGAATGGCTTCTATCAGCATCACGGTAGTGAATGGCGACGACGAGGAAAGAGAATACATGGCTGACGAACAGAAATTCCCAACCTCCCATGATTGGACGGTGCTCAACGCAAAGCTGAAACTGGCAAACGGCGGAGACAAGGAGGCTATCTCCTGGCTTCGCAACTTCCTGGACGACAACCCGCTAGTGTGGCAGCACGTTGGCGATCTGTCAGCCGTATCGGAAAGAGCCTGGATTGCGTTGATTTCCAATGGCGATGCGTTATTCTCTGAATCAATCCGGCAGAAGCTGACTGTGCTGAAAGAGGAACTCATGGAAGAATCGGCCAGCGCGATGGATAAACTGCTCGTCGATTCAGTTTTGGCAACTTGGCTCGAAATTCACTATTTGCGTAGTGTTGACGCCAACAACAAGCAGAGAACGATTACGCAAGCCAGTCTGCTAATGAAGAGGCTGGAAAGTGCTCAGCGACGTCATCACGCGGCGATGAAAGATCTTGTCCAGTTTCGCAAACTGATGCCAAACCGTGCGGGGCTGCCGGGGCTGAGAATATTCCCGGCCTCGAAGCATGCCTAATGGAATTACCTCGTAAGGTTCCTTGTCGTGTCCAAGGCCGATCCACATTCAGGGTGGGCTACTCGGCATTTCACGATGTCTTCCACGATTTGTTACTTGGCAACGTCGTACAAAGTTGCCATGGACAGGCCGTAGTGACGATAGAAATTCATCGCGATGCGGTTAAGTGTACACGTCATGGTATACAATAGTCACGCTGGTGATATCGTGCTTCTTTCCTTGGAGACGCTGGCACGCGTTAGATTCGTACTAAGCCCAAGGCTTGGTATCTTGGCCCGAGGAGGAACGGCTCGCCAGCCTTTCCGGAATTAGATGCTTCAATTCTGACGTTCGTGGGGCCAAGATGACTGATTTGGAGTGGTTGTTAACTCATTCGCGCCACCCCTATCACCAGGGAAGTACCGAAAGGGTTTCTTTGTCAGGGGAAGTGGCAAGCAGGACGTGTGCGGACCTGGTGTCGCTAGAAGTGGTTCTGGATGGTGAAGTTATCCGCGAGATTTGGCATCGTGCCCAGGGGTGTATGGTGAGCCAGGCTTCCGCCTCGTTTCTTTGCGAGAGGTTTGAGGGGGCCGAGGTTCGCAAAGTCCAGAGTCAAACCCATGAGGAATATCTGGCGGAGTTAGGCACGCTCACCCCACTGCGACAGCAATGTGCGCTGCAGGCCTTCCGATGTCTCCAGAAAATCTTGGGCGAGCCTGTCACGAGCCAATACGTGCCCGGTTGACCAGATGAATGCTTCCCCTGAACAGGCAGAGTGGTACCTGGGTAAGCTCGAAATGAGAAACGAATATGACGTGTCCAACGCAGTTTCATGTATTCGACGAAACCGGGAGGCTAGGGAGCACCCGTTGCTACAGCGTAGGCCGTATGTACGAACGCGATGATGTGAAGCCAGACATGAAAAATCATGCCGCCTCGCCGGTCACCTTCGCCAATTGAACCCAATCTATCTGCCATTCTGGTACGAGACAGTGGACTCGCTCAGCCCCATCGGCTCCCAACTTCTCATAGCCATTAGGCCCCATGGCGGAGATGTGGCGGGAGTGGGCCGTATGCCAGCGGTACACGTAGCTCGGACGGGCATCGTACTGGATCGGATCGGCGCGACGCAGGTTGGCGGCCTTGAACCGTCGCAAGAGACCTTGATCTTGGCCGCTTTGGATGAAGGGGTAGCCGCTGACCTGCTCGAAAACCTGGCGGCGGAACGCCCATGCCCCGTGAAAAAGGTACTGGTTGACCTTACGTTCAAGCCGGGTGCGCCGGTCGGTATAGATGAGCGTTGGGATGGTGTAATCGGCATCGGCGAGTGCCGCCGCAGCGGCGCTGATATGCCAGGGCAGGTAAACGTCGTCATCATCCCAGACGCAGTAGGCGTCCACGTCGGCCGACACCAGTGCCGCCGAGGCATTCCGCTTTTCACCCAGAGTACGAAAACGGTCTGACAAGCTAATCAGTCTCACGCCAGGAGCGGCGTCCAGGGCATCGGGGGCATACTGACCGGCGTCATCAAGCACGATCATTTCCCGCTGGTCGGCGGGATAGTCTTGCCGGAGAAACGACTCGATCGCCTCGGCCAACTGGGCGGGACGTTTATAGGTACAGCAGATCGCCGCAATCTTCATCGGGTATGCTCCAGGAAAGTTTCGTAGCGGGTACCCCCAAGGGCAGTTCGTACCTCATTGAGATTGAAAATGGTCTCTTGCAATGACCGTCCTACCTTCAACGTGTGAGGTGTCAGGCATCTTGCTTCCACGCCCAGGTGCTCTTGAATACGCAGAAAAGTCGCTTCGGCATCGTCGACAAGCTGTTCGTAACTCGCGTGGATCGCGTCAGGAAAGCGTTGGCGAGCAATATCTATGAGCGTTTCGATCTGCGTGAAATCGGCGAACATCTTGCCGCAGTCGATGCGAACCGTGACGGGGGAAGGCATCGACTGCCCACGGCACACCAACCAGTTCTGACGCTGCTCGGCGACCAGCAGCGAGACATAACGCTCCAATAGGTTCTCGCGCCGTAAGGTAATGACGGGCGTATTTGGTGGAATGGTCATCCATAGGCCACGTGCCGCTTGCACCTCCTTTCGCCGCCGAAATGTCTGATCCAGTCCCGGGCCGGTTTCGTCGTCAGAAAGTCCCACGTAGGCATGGGCTACGAAGCCGGTAGGGGCAGAACATTCTTGGCAATGGTTGAATACCTCGTGAATCGTTGGATGCTCGACCGAAAATCCATGCATGCGCGAGTGGGGATTGAACACTTCGCCAAAGCAGGTGATTTCGCCATGGGACATGAGTGCCGTACGCAGCAAATGCGTTCCACAGCGCGGCAGGCTTTGGACCACGAATATCATGGTTATCCTCCCTGCCACTGATGTAGCGATTGAACAAGCGGATGTTCCCCCAGCGGAACACGCGACGGCAGTGGAGGTGGCAGCGTTACGGCGGCCTTGTCCCAGGCAACCGGGTGAACTTCGGCGCGTCCGCTGGATAAGTAGTAATCGCGATACTTCAGCTTTCCTTCACTGCAACCGATCCAAATGGCCGGAATCCCATAGGCCTCGGCGACAATGATGCCGTGCAGCGATGACGACCAAATCATCTCGCAGGCAACGATTTGATCAACGACCTTCTGCCACGGATGGCTTGGATCAATCGTAGTAACTCCCTCGGCATTGTTGGCAAATTTCCGTCCCTCTTCATCGTAGATATGGGGCACGACGCCGATAGCAGACGGCTCCGTCTCCGCAGGAGAATAATAATGAGGCAAAAGCTCGGCTGGGTCGCCATAGATCGCTGGGCACGTACCTCCTCGGGCCTGCACGTAATCCCGGGTAAAGGGGCCTCGCACGGCAAGGAACGTCACACCAGCTGGTGACCAGTTGGGAAACCAACGATCCGTGAATGGATGCAGTCCGGTTCCCCACACTACATCGCCGGAGGTTGCCGACCACAGGACCGATCCGAGACCGACGAACTTTCCCGCATCACGAGACCAATGCGTGGCCGTGCCCAGCAATTGCTCCATCAGCCATGGCGAGAGAGCGTCGCCGAAGTTGGGTTCCTCGCGCCACCAGAATAGCGGGATCGTGCCTTTATCATCGGCGATCATGCGGCCTCCAGCGAGTCAGTAAACGCGCGAATTCGCTCGGCAAACATTTTAAAGGTTGGCAGTAGCTGTGCGCGTTCAAGAAGGTGGGTGTTAGCTGCCCGCAGTCGCGAAGGTTCCAGTAGCGTGTGGATCTGCTCCACCTCGGTGTAGAACAGTGGGTAGTCCACCCCCAAATATTCTTCGATGGCGGGTAGCTGGTTGACCAGGATTGGAGTACCGCGGGCCATGCATTCGACGATCAGGTTGTTGGCCGCCGCGCCGTATAACTCCGTGACCAGTACGCTCTCCGCGAGCAAGCGGTCATAGGCGGTATTGTCGAGCCGCCGTATCACTTCTACCTGGTCACGATCGACGTCGGGCCGGGCACACGTTTTTTGTAGGGCTTCATCACGCGAGCGATACCAGGGGCTGGCCCCAAACAGTTGCATCCGCTGCCAGCCGGGTGCCTGCATCTGAAAAATAAGCTGCGTGTTGCGGAGACAAAATCCGGCTTGCACCAGTCGTCGGTTCTCCAACGCGACTTCGGCGTTCCAACGGGGCACGTCCGTTTCCGTAGGGTGCCAAATCGAGAGGGTCGGTACGTCGAGCCAGTCTCGCAGGTCCGCGGCAACCTCCTCGCAGAGCGCCACTGCACCGCGAAGCGTCGGGCGGGAAGTCTCCCAGAAGCGATGCTTATCGATGCTTCGTAGTTCGTGTTTCGTATCACCGCCCAGCGGACTGGCGACCTTGACCGGATGATGAAATACGCCGACCCATGGCTCAAGACGTGCTTCCTTGATCGGCTGATAACTAAAGCTGGCATCCGCGAAATCGTCGAGCAAAACGCCATTTCCCGTGGCGACTTCGCGCATGGCCTGCATGACGCAAGGCCAGCCACTACGATGGATGCCGCTTCCCACGACCCCTCGTTGAATCAATTTCATGCTACGTTCCTTTCCGCCTTATCGAAGATGTTGAACAGTCGTTGCCATCCTCCCCAGATGACTTCCGGATTGGCCAATTCCTCAACGAGCCGCTGCCGTGCCTGGAGGGCGATCTGAAGACGCAATTCTTCATCATGAGCGAGCATCGCGGTGTAGTGCGCCAGTTCACAATCATCGCTTCCCAGAAATCCGGTGACGCCATGTTCGATCATTTCTTTCCAGCCCCACTCGTTCTGGGCCACGACCGGAACGCCACTGGCCATGGCTTCTAATCCTGATCGAGGCCAGTTTTCTTTAGCGCCGCCGTTGATCGGCAGCAGGCAGTGCAAGCTTTCCAGGAATTTGCGCGAGGTTTCGGCGTTGGCCGTGAGTGCCTCGGCCCAGTCGGGAGGCGTGCCGCATTTCTGCGTGAGGCGATGGTCCCAGGCCATCACGCGGGCTCGCTTATGCGTATACTGCACGGCACCGTAGATGGACCACAAGTTGGAACTCCACTTGTCGAGGTCGGGACGGGCAATACGGCCCAGGACGAACGGCTCGCCAGGCCGATGTGCCAAGGGAGAAAAGGGAAACTCATCGGCTGCGAAGGCTCCCCGAATTTGGAAGCATTGATCGTCGCGAACTCCAAAGTCTCGCAGGCGAGGAAGAATGTTTTCTCGTTGGAACGCGGACTGAAACACGTAAGCGTCGAATGCTCCTTGCCGTTCGTAATGCTCGATCTCTTTCGGAAAAGCCCAGGTCATGCAGTTCACCCAGACGACTGAACACTCCAATTCGCGGAACTGGTCGGCGTGATTCAAAAACTCGCCATTGCAGAAGCTGACCACCGTAGATCCCGCCAAACCTGAAATATCTTTGAGTGCGCCGGGACTACTTGCTTCGATCGTCGTGGCCCCGATGGCATTCAGCCTATCGCGCCATTCGGGCTGGGCGTGCCAGGTGGGAATCAGATTGACGGGAATCCCTTTGCGACGCCACAGTTTGATCGTATGCCACAGTTCGGTGTCCGCGCCGCCGAGATAGCTGGGATAACCCACGACATAGATCGGACGAATCGACTTGGCTTCGGCGTCGAATGTTTCTTCGTCGTGAAGAAGTTGAGGCGTTCCGTTTTGTTGAATCATGGGAGTTCCGCTGTGTTCGATTGGAGTGCTCTTGTTGTGCTGAAGCTGGTCGCAGTTATATGGCTTCCTGCGAAGGTCGAGAGGGATTCTATCGGCGATTGTGTACGGATGGCAAGGAAAAGTTTGGCGCAAATAGATGCGTCGAATTTTGCAGAAACTTTTTCTGGACGCGTGTACACACGGCGCGTAGATTGTCGCTTACTTCGCTGAGCAGCAGGCATGCGATAGCGGTTATGTCAATGGTTTCTATAGGTATCGGTGGATGAACGGGCAGTAAGTGCCAGCGACTTTGATCAAGTAAAAAACGGGCAGTTTTCAGAGTGGCGAATATAGCTCTCTCTAATTTGCCCATATCACGTAACTGAATGCTATCGATATCCAGAAGTTAGAAGTTCATAACAGAAATTAATTGACATTGCATGAGTGGTCGCGAGAATACGACGGCTGATTCGCACCCTGCTCATCATCGCAATCCGGAGGCAGACCATGACTAGTTCTTCATCCTCGAACAATCCCACATCTTCGAGCAGTTCCTCGGCCCAGCCCCTGAGTTCCAGTAGTTCGTCTTCGACTTCGAGTAGTTCGTCATCAACCCCGCCGCCTCCGACCAGTTCGAGTAGCTCCTCGCAAACGCCTTCTCCCCCGACGAGTTCTAGTAGTTCCTCGGAGACGCCCTGGAATCCATCGAGTTCCTCCAGTTCAAGTACACCGACAAGTTCTAGTAGCTCGTCGTCTACACCGAGCAGTTCTTCTTCGAGTTCGTCGCATTACGCCAGTTCTTCGTCGTCGAGCACAAGTAGCTCCTCCGTTCCTAGCTCTTCCTCCACGTCGAGTTCCTCCTCGGGAGTCTCTTCGTCCAGTTCATCCTCTTCCGGAATTCCGTCGTCTTCGAGTTCCAGCAGCACGCAGCCTTCGTCCAGTTCGTCTTCCTCCAGTTCCCTTTCTTCGTCAAGTTCGAGTACTTCGACATCGTCCAGTTCCAGTAGCTCCACGTCTTCCAGCTCCAGTAGCAGCTCGACCTCATCGAGTAGTTCTGGTTCTTCACCGATATCGACAACGACGACACCGAATACCCAGGTGTGTGAGCCACCTCCAGAAGGAGAATGCCCCGAAGATTCATGTGGCGAGGAGGGTAGCAGCAACCCCGTGGGAGACTATACGCCACCTCCGAGCTTGAATGCCTCCTGCATTGGCGGCAGTTGTGGGATGGGAGGATCTAGCAGTCAGCCCATTCGCTACTTAAACGGCGAGGTACAATATGCAGTTACGGACTTGGAGGCAGACGGCTTCGGCAAACCGTGGCAGCAGCGGCGCGTTTACAGCAACCAGCTTTCTCAGAACGGGAGCCTGACCAGTACGGACATGGGGAACGGGTACAACTGGCTCGTCCAGGATTGGCCCTACCTGGTTCAAGGTTTGGATGGTTTGATTACGTTCGTGCGGGGCACGAAGTATTCGCTGCAATTCGACGATAACTCGGGAGTTTACACCGGACGATTTGGGGCGAAGTCGACGCTCGTCCATGACACGGCCAATCACCTATTGGTTCTGACGCAACCGAGCGGTGAACGATGGAAGTTCCACGACTTCGATCAGAGTACTTATCCCCAAGGGCAATTCGCCAGCCACCTGACGCCGGGCGATCAGGCGATGTCGGCGAATTCCTATACGGGGGACGGCCACATTGAATCGCTGGAGCGTGCGGTAACCGTCGACGGCACAACGACGACCGAGGCGTTCGCCTATACCTATACCAGTGCCAGCCGGATCGAAACGGTCACACTTCGTCGCCAGGTGGACAGCGGCAGTTGGGAGGATATCCGCCAAGTCGCCTACACCTACTACGGATCAGAAGATCCCAACGGCAGCGCAGGAGATCTCAAGACGGTGACGCGAAAGCAGTGGAATGGATCGAACTGGGATTCGCTTGGCGTGAGCTATTACCGCTACTGGCTCTCGGGTCAGGCCAATGGCTTTGCGCATGGCCTCAAATACATCCTGGGCGAAGCGAGCTATGCCCGGATGGTGGCTGATGTATACAACCCGCTGACGGCCGATAATGCTCAGTTGGCCTTATACGCAGACAACTATTTCGAGTACGATAGCCAGCAACGGGCCAAAAAGGAAATCGTCTACGGCGGCTCGCAAACCTTCACCTTCAGCTACACGCAAAGTAGCAACTCCGACGACTACAACCACTGGAAGATGAAAACGGTCGAAACGCTTCCTGATGAAAATCAAGTGATCGTCTACACCAACTACATCGGTCAGGTCATCCTGAAGGAACTCAAGTCCGGGAGTGACAGCTGGCTCGAATACCATCAGTTCGACGATGATGGTCACAAAATCCTTATGGCGGAACCGTCGGCGATCAACAGTTACAGCGAAGGCTCCGCGGATTTGAACGTGACGCTCAAGTCGAGCGAAGGCCTGATCCACCTCACTGAATACTATCCGTCCGCGGGCAGCAGTTCCTCCAGCAGCGGTATGAGCGGCCCAGGCGGCTACAAAAAGGCGGAAAAACTGCAACAAGGAAGCAGCGGGACACCCATCCTACAAAAGTCGTGGGAGTACGCTGTCCAAACAGTTGGCGGCAACACGATCTATCCCAAATCGAAGGAAACGGTTTACCGCAACGACGACGGAACCGGCGCTATAGAAACGACGTTCAACTACACCTACTACAGCGGCACGCTGCGAGTACAGCAGATGACGACCACGCTGCCGGTAGTCCCAACCCACCAGAACGGCTCCGGCATCGCGACTACGCGTAAAGTCTATCTGGACGAGTATGGCAACCCAACTTGGAGTATGAACGAGCGGGGCTATATCACCCGGCTGAAATACGATATTCCGACCGGGGCGATGACGCAACGGATCGATGATGTCGATTCGTCGATCGAAGCCGACGTGCCCGGTGGTTGGGCCACGCCTTCGGACGGCGGGCTGAATTTGATTACCGATTACGAGCACGATGATCTGGGACGCATCACCCAGATGCTGGGTCCCTGGCATACAATCGATATTGATGGCACGGCCACGGATGTTCGTCGAGCCAGTTGGACCGTTTACGACGAGAGCGCCTCGCGAAACGTCACCCGCACGGCCGAGGGATACGCCACTGGAACAGCGCCGAATTACACCTACACACTCGTGAATCCCGTCTCGATTGTGATTCACGCCAAGAACGATAAGCTACAACAGCAAATCCAGGCGACGCGGGCCAGCATATCCGGCAAGCTCATGCCCAGCGACACGTTCGTCCAAGCAAGCTATACCCGCTGGACGACGTTCCAGTACACCGACTGCTGCAACCTGGCCTCGCAGCGGGGCTACCATATGATTCCGGCGTCGGGCGAAGGGTCCCCAGGCACCAATTACGACCAGACGAGTTATGGCTACGACGCTATGAAGCGGCGAAATCGCGACGTTACGCCGGGGGGGACGATCACGCGAACGGTGTTCGATTCGCGCGGACTGGCGATTTCCACTTGGATGGGAACCAATGATGCGGGGGCCTCGGTTTCCGATCCGACAGGTGGTGGTGCGACTGGAAACAACATGGTGGTTATCACTGAATTCCAGTATGACTATGGCAATGATAGCGGGGACGGCAATCTCACACGGCGAACTGCCTACGCCAGCGGTACTGATACCCGGGCAACTACCTTCCAATACGATTTCCGCAATCGGCGGATCTTCATCGACGGTGAAATCGACTTCTACCAGACAAATGCGTACGACAACCTCAATCAGCTCATCGAAACGGAGCGTTACGACACGGACAACGCCGGCAACTTGATCGCACGGAGAGAAATAAAATACGATGATCGTGGGCGGGTTTATCGAACCATCACCTACGGCGTCGATCCATCGACCGGTAGCGTCGGGAATGCCCTCACCAGCAACCATTGGTACGACGCCGCAGGCAACGAAATCAAATCGCTCCCGGCCGGTTCCAAGCTATTCTCCAAGTCGACCTACGATAGTCTCGGTCGACAAACGGTCCAGTTTCAGGGATACGAACTGGACGAATCGAACTATGTGGAAGCAGGGAATGTCGACGGAGACACAATTCTGGAACAATCGGAATCGGCGTATGACGCTGCCTCTAACTTGATTCAAACAACGACCCGGCAGCGGTACCACAATGCCTCGTCGAATCAAACGGGCGAACTGAAAGATCCATCCACTTCGCCTAAGGCTCGCGTGACTTACACGGCCCTCTATCCCGATTCTTTGGGCCGCCAGCAGGCCGCTGCGGACTACGGAACCAATGGCGGATCGACTCTCTCACGGCCCAGTACGATTCCGGTCCGCTCCAATATGATTCTGGTGACTTCGCAAACATACGACGACGCGGGAAATGCTGAGTCGAGCACAGATCCTGCGTGCATGGTCGTGAAAATGGAATATGACGCGGCAGGACGGCCTACGGCCACTGTTATGAATTATCTGCCATCCACCAGTTCTTCCAGTTCCGAGGGAACCTGCCTGGCCTCGGACGACACGAACATTATCGTCCGCATGGCCTACAATGGCGATGGCAACATGTCTTCCATTACGGCAGAGAATTCGGCAACCGGAGACCAAGTGACGCAATATGAGTACGGAACAACCCTAAGCGATTCCGACGTGGCCACAAGTCTCTGGAAACGAAAGGAGATTTATCCCGACTCGGTCGACGGTTCCGACGTGATTCTATTTGCCTACAATCGCCAACAGCAAAAAACGAGCATGACCGACCAGAATGGAACGGTTCATATCTACGAGTATGATAAGCTGGGTCGGATGACACAGGATCGGGTTACTACCTTGGGCTCGGATGTCGACGATTCTGTGCGCCGGATCGCAACGACCTACGAGGTGCGTGGAATGCGCGAGACAATCACGTCCCATGACCACCCGGACATGGGGAGCGGAAATGTAGTGAACGAGGTACAGTTCGCCTACAATGAATTCAGCCAACTCATCACAGATTACCAGGCCCACGGAGGTGCCGTGAACACATCGACCACTCCTAAAGTCGAATATAGCTACGTCACTGGCTCGGCAAATACGGTACGGCCGACCACGCTGACCTATCCCGACGGTCGTGTCCTGACGTACGACTACGGTACGGCCGGTGGGATCGACGATGCGGCCAGTCGGGTGGCTGCACTGGTGGACGATGATGGTTCCAGCACCCACTTGGTGGACTATTCTTATCTGGGTATGGGAAGCCCGGCCCAATCAGTGAATACTCCCTTCGGTCAGGGTTTTGTTATTGCCGATTACACACAACCCAATACTAAATGGACGCTGGCAGATCTCTCAGGAGCGAATGACCCCGACACGGGGGATATCTACTCAGGGTTGGATCGGTTCGGTCGAGTAAAAGACAATCGCTGGTACGACTATGGAAGCTCAGCCGATCTGGAACGCATTAAGTACGGTTACGACCGAGCCAGCAATCGCATCTGGCGACAGAACATCGTGGCGGATGCCCTGAGTCAGTCATTTGATGAGTTGTACGGCTACGATGGTGTTAACCGCCTAAAAGAAATGTCGCGTGGAACGCTGAATGCCCAAAAAGATGGGATCACGAACCAGTCCCTGGCCGAGTGCTGGTCACTGGATGCCACCGGCAACTGGCAGAAGTATCTGGAAGACGCCAATGGCAACGGGACCTGGAACCTCAACCAGGCTCGGACGGGCAATACAGTCAATGAGATCACCAATATTACTGAGATGGCCGGGATTTCGTGGGCTACGCCTGCCTACAATCGGGCCGGTAATATGACGACCATCCCGCAGCCGGACGACTTGGCCAACTCGTATTCGGCGACCTACGATGCCTGGAACCGGTTGGTGAAATTGGCAGATGGGGCCAGCTTGGTCGCGGAATATGAGTATGACGGTGCCAAGCGGCGAACAGTCGTGAAGTCGTATATATCCGGCTCTCTGGACGAGACACGTCATTATTACTTTACAGAGCCAGATCAGTGGCAAGTAGTCGAAGAACGAGTCGACACATCCACCGACGCCGAACAACAGCATGTGTGGGGACTGCGGTATATCGACGACTTGATGCTGCGTGATCGAGATACAACTGGCAATGGTGTGTTTAACGAGCGGCTGTATGCGATGCAGGATGCAAACTGGAACGTAACGGCCTTGACGGATACGGCAGGGATAGTGCAAGAGCGATTCACTTATCAGCCCTATGGGGAAAGCCAAGGACTTAATCCAGACTTTACTTCATATTCGGGATCAGAGTTAAACTGGGAAGTTCGATATACCGGCAGGAGCGTTGAGTTTGGCTCTCATTTTCTTTGTTTCCGAAATAGGTTGTATATTTCAAAATTAGGAAGTTTTGCTACAAGAGACCCGATTCGCTATGTGGGTGGAACTAACTTCTATTCAGCGAAAACTGGGCCTTCGAGTCTCGATCCAAGCGGTCTACAAGAGTTAGGCCCTTTACGAAGTCATTCCTGTGAAATCGAAATCTGCTCAATGCCGATTGGGCTAACCGGGTATACGAGTGGTCATCTGTTTATAATTGCTGGTGGAGATCGATTTCGCGGTGGACCAAGCTTGGGAGATGAGAATGTAGATCAACTAAGAGAAAAAGGATTTCTCCCAAAGTGTGAAGACATCAACAGTGTTTTTGGACAATTGGTGTGCCGAGTCGATCCTTGGGCGGAAAAACCGTGGGATCATCCAGAAAATAGCGATAAGGGGCGAGCCTATCCCTCATGGCTAAAGTGGTGCACTAGACATACTATCAGTAACCAAAGTTGTGAGAGTGTAAAGAAATGCTTTTACAAAGTCGCTGAATCAGTGAACGACTGTTGCATTCCATATCAACCGGTGCCACCACTAGTAATTCCTTCAGTAGGAAACAGTAATTCGGTGGTTGCTTGGATGATTAAGTCATGCGTAACTACAGATAAGATATTCGAACCTGTTTGGCTGCCATTCGGACGCCCGCATCCAGGATTCAGTCAGCCTATGCCTGAGTGCGTGAAGAAGAAGCTTCAGTAAGACGACAAACTAATGTAGCTTGCTTTGCAGAGCCTGAGTGTTGCGCGATGGTGATTTACGGAACATTCTTTATTTTTGAAAGGACCCCACGATGGCGTTGTGTTGTATGACAATACGTTTTGTTCTTGTAGTTGCGTCAATTTTAGCTTGCGACGGTACTTTAACTTTGGAGTCGCTTAGCGCAAAGAAACTAGTGCAAATGGATACGAGCAACATAAGAAAGATTGTGGAACAAGCCGTGCCTGTTGGTACATCTGCGAAAGATGTTACAAGGCAAATGAAAGAAATCGGGTTTGATTGCGAGCTTAGAAAAAACAGCCGTTTTCAAAGCCACAGCGAGATGGTAAATGGTGTTCCCAGATTGATCTATATTCCGAATCGCGACTTTGTTGTATGTTCGTACGTAGATGTATACGAAGGCTATGAAAGGGTGAACAGCATAGAATATTTACTAGACAGAGATGGTAAAGTGGAGAGATTTGCAATACGGAGCTATTTAAAGGCACCTTAAAGGCTGATGCTAAGCCGGAAGGTTTAGCGTGCGGTGCAAAGGCACGGCGATTGCGCCATAAGTCACTTCCCCAGCAGCACTTCCAGGCGATGGTCGTCGTCGCTGGCTGCTTTTTGGCGTTTGTTCTTTACGGCCCTTTCGCGGCTTTGTTGTTCTTCAACAGGCTCAGGCTCGTTCTTCTTATCAGGCTAAAGTTGACGTCGGCGTGTCCTTTTCGGATTCGACTTTGGTCTTCGCCGAACGTCACGTCAAGCGGTACCGTCGGTAGTGTCCGTCAATATGCGCACAATTGTTTTCCAGCCTGACTCTGGAATCTTTTTTGCCGCGCGCGGCAAAAAAGATTTTCACGTTAAAGCTTCCCCTGCCTCCTGTGGTTCTCCTCAACCGTCGAGCGGACAAGCTCGTCGAGATGCCCCCGCACGGCGTCGCCGTTAATCTGAAAAGCATCCCGGATCTCTCCACTGGCGTGATCTTCTGGTACATTCGTCATGGTCAGTCCTTGGTTCTGGTGTTGGTTGATGTTGGTAATCAAATCCATACCAGAGCCAGGGCTGGCTCTCAATTGAGCGCATTAATTAGGACGTTATCCACGACCCTTGTGCGACGCCGGATCTCTTTCATGATCCACTCCAGCATGTTGTTACTGCGCAAGCGTGTCCAGTGCTCGCGCGGGAATGCCATGTAGGGCAACGTTTCCTCCACGCCTTCCCGGAAGCACTTGGCGGCCGTGCCGAGCCGGAGCGTGGTCAGCTTCTTCGTGACAAGTTCCGCTTTCTCTTGTGCTGCGTCCCGGTCTTCCTGAGCGTGACCTGACTTAAATTTCACTGCCCTGCCGCAGAATACCGGTCACTAATTGTTTTGCTCGGGAATGGGAGGCCGTGATGATACAACGCGAAAATGCAGATATTCGCAAGTTATACGGGGTGCCAAACTTTCACGATGATAATAATTGCCTAGGCAGCGAAAGACTCGTTGATGAATAGCCCCCTCCAGAGCATGGAAACCTTGGCCAGCCCGATGTATCATGGATGCGTGCGTTCCTATCTAGGAACAGCACGCGTTTAATGATCACACGACCAATTAAAACATTCCGGTTAGGCCCGGAATAAACACACAATTTGAACGACGCGCGAGCGTCAAGAACTGCTTCCAGACAAACCGCCAACCTGAGCCGCTAGGCTCTTGAACATCGAAAGCAGCGACTTGAGCCGCGTCCCGAAAGGGACGCTGGCCTTGTCCTGTTTCGATGTGCCCCTTGGCGGGGGTGTCTGGAGCGGGCTTGGTTCAGCGTCCTTTTTCGTAGGACCACCAGCCCGCTTATCGAAGCAGTTGACGCTCCCAATTGGGGGAAACAGTTCGATGAGCCAAGCTTCTGATGGGCACTCTGGAGACCGCTGGTGGGTTTCGATCAATAGAAATGCTGATGGACCATACTCCCACAGCGAGATCCGCGATCTCCTTGCCTCGGGGCAAGTCAACCACGAATCATTTGGATGCCCTGTTGGGGAACAAGATTGGAAGCCACTTAGCCATTGGCTCCACGACGATGTCGAGCCTCGTATACAGGGCACTCCACCGCCGCCACCCGATGCACAACTGCCAGAGGACTCGCCCGCGTCGAAACCTTCCTCCAAGACATCTGATTCCCCAAGAACATGGAACCCGATTGCCGTCGCTTGCCTGGGGCTCCTATTCTGGCCCACTTGGACGGGCATCCTTGCGGCGATTAACATCAAACGGATGGGGCTCGATCTTCCGATCTGGCGACCTTTGGCCATCGGTTTCGGTGCCCCCATTCTCGGAATTCTGGTGGGCTGTGCGGGAATCGATGTCGGCTTATTATGGGGTGAAATCCTCTTTTCTATCATACCGCTAGTCGCAATCTGGAATCTTGATCTAGCTCCTCAACAGCCCGTACATGACGCCCAGCAAGCTGAGTCCCACGAAGCTTGGACTTTACCGGTCGTCCTAGGCAGCCCACTTGCTCTCATAACGATTGCCGCCCTGGGTATCGAACTGCTCTCCCCGCTAACGCCTGTGGAAGTCGTCCAGCGTCTCAATGACGCCGGCAATGCCCAAGAGGCGAGAAAGTACGTGACGCCGAACATGTATCCCATGCTCGATGATCTGGAGGAGTTGGAAAAGTTCACGGCAAACGAGCCATCAGCAGCCGACCCCACCTGGGAATTCTTAGACGAAGAATCTGCCTTGGATGATGACAATCGCTACTTCGTCAACTATCGGGCGCAATTTTCTGCCACATCGACAGATCCTGCTCAGACGTGGGAAGGTTACTTTGATCTTCGCTTGACCGAAGGGAAATGGCTGGTCGAGGACATCATGGTGACGTCGCTCTCCACCGTTCCTGAAGGTATCAATCCCACTTCATTCTCAACCCTTATTCGGGGGGCTCTTGAGGATGCTCGCAAAAATACGGATCACAGCCAAACGCCAAGTGAAGGCCTGCTTGCCAACTTCCAGAAGTATGTACAGAAGAACCCCAAGATACTGCTTTTTCTCCTCCTTGGAATTGGTGGGCTCCTCTGGAGAACCCGTCGATAGTCCAGGAGGTTTCTGGCGTATGTCGTCCTTCCAGCGATTGTCTCCCAAACAACAGAGTCAAGTGAGGATCAGGAATGAGCAATTCAGATTCCGAAGCGATCGAACAATGGTGGGTATCCATCCGAGGTAGGACGCGTGGGCCATTTTCAACCAAAGAAGTCGGCCAGCTACTATCCGCGGGCGAAATCACAAACCAAACGTATGTTTGCCCTGCTGGCGAAGACGCGTGGAAGCAGATTTCAGCTCTTGCTGCTTTAGAGGATATTCCTCAGGCGTGGGGGCCACCACCACCGCCTGACGCCAACCCAGTATCAGAAAGTCCGGCCCCCACGAGCAAAAGCTCCACACCCTCCCACTCGAATCTTAACGAGGAGAAAATTCTCAACCATTTAGGAAGCCTGGACGTCAGCCAAGCGAAAACACTGCTCTACGACCACTCTGGCGCACCGCGAATCTGGCCTCTCCTGGCGATTACTGTCGTGCCTTATCTCCTCGTGCTCACCTTGCCATGGCTAGGCAATCCACCCAGCGGCCCTTGGGGACTGGCATTATTCTCCTGCCTGATCGCTGGGGGACTGCTGTGGTATTACATTAGGCCGGATCGGCAAGACACCATTTTGGGGATTGGGGCGTTTGCGTTTACAACCCTCTTGGCCATCCCGATCCTTCTCGCGTTTCAAGAGACTGCCCATCTGCAAGTCGCTGAACAAGTTCCTTTTAACCTGCATCCTACAAAACTACTGCCGTACCTGATCCACCACGTCCAACAAGCCTACGTCGTGGTCCTGAATCCAGAATTGCAATCGCAGACTTCGTTCTTCGGACACCTCTTTTATATGTTCATCAGTGTCGCTCTCTGTGAGGAGGCGATTAAATTGGCTCCCGTGATCATCCTGTTGGCGATCAATCGGTCATATCCATTTCGATCAGTAATCCTAGCCGGAGCCTGCTCAGGATTTGGATTCGGAATCGCCGAAGCCGTTTTCTATCACTATTACAATTACACGCCCGAGACGTCCTCCCTCACTCTCTACCTAACTCGATTCATGGCAATTCCCTGGCTACATGCGAGTTGGACGACATTATCCGCGGCGATCTACTACTCGGTCATCCAAGGCTGGAAAACACCTACCAACTACGGACCATTCATCATCCTGTTGGTATTGTGCCCAACCATCCTTTCCATCTTCTGCTCGATGGTTTTGCACACCTTCTATAACGTGCTGTCTTTCCGAATTGGGCTACTCGAAATCGTTCCCCTCCTGCTGAGCGTAGCTGTCGCTTACTGGGTGTTCTACGATTTCAAAAATCCTGGTCGCACCGAAGCTCTGGCACCAAATTCCTCGGAATAAGGCACCCTCGCTGGCACTCAATCGCGATGACTTAATCGACGTCACTTCCCCCTACGTTCGGAGAAATCAACAACTATGCCCAATGAACTATCTTGGTGGATTTCAATTGAGGGGCGATCCGATGGCCCTTATTCCAAAGATGAAGTAGATCAGCGATTGCGTCTGGGAACCCTTTCTGCTGACTCGTATGTCTGTCCTGCCGGAACCAAGCAATGGCGGCGCGTTGCGGAAATTCCGGAGCTTGCGGACTTACTCGAAGCCATTGGCGATGTGCCGCCTCCTCCGCCTCCCGACGAATACTTGAGCAAGCCGGCAAGCTGGAATCCCATTGCCTTGGTGTGGCTGGGCATTCTCTTCTGGCCCACATGGACAGGAGTGATGACAGCGCTAAATTCTCGGCGGCTTGAACTCGATCAGCCGGTGGCACGCCCTATTGGTATTGGCGTCGGTGCGGAACTCGTGGGGATCATCTTCGGTTGTTCAGGGATTGACCTAGGAGTCTTCCTGGAGTGGATACTCTACGTCATGCTCCCTCTCGGGATGATTTGGTACTTCGACCTTTCGCCACAACTTCCCGTATATCAACAGCGCAAGCCGACATCTTACACGCACTGGATGTTCCCGTTGCTGATCGGAATTCCGTTTGGGATTCTCACGCTCCTCATTTGGCTGGTTATCCTTTTCGTTCCCGAAGAACCTGTGGGCTCCGAACTCAACTATCCACCTGTCAATGACAGCTGGAACTACTCTTCGTCGATTCCTCGTTTGCCAAACGCGGTCGCGACAACGTCGGTGTTGCCAGGTAATACTGGCGTCCTTTGAAGCGAACTTGCTCTATATTCCAGAAGGAGATTTAACCCATGTCGCGTAATTTCTTGTACATAATCGTGCTCCTGTTCCTATTGGTTACCTTGGCATTTGGCTGTCAGAGGAAACCTACCGGCACCGCCCGAGCGGCCGAATTCATTGCTGGACAACAAGCAGAGCAACGAGGTGATCTCCATCAGGCTGCAAAACACTACGAGAAGGCCATCATGTTTGCGGAGCAGGACGGCTATGTCAGTGAAGGACTCTACGAGGATCTTCATCGCGTCCAAGCCAAGATTGCTGAAAAGTATGGAGAATAACTGCCATGAAGGCTTACTTGATATGGATCGCCCTGGTCTCGATCAGCGTACTATCGGGCTGTTCGTCGTCTTACTCAGAGTTCGAGGGGCAATGGGTTGAAGCCCCGCGTGTGCGCTGGGAGGGCGCAACGGATGCTTCCTATCGTGCCTATATCGAAGAACTTGAAAAGCTTGGACCGCGGCGATTTGTGTTCGAGGGTGGCCAACTCACGGTCTATCGCCAGGATGTTATCGTGGGAGAATACTCAATCAAATTCACCAACGAAAACAAATTGATCGCCTTTGGCACCGATGGGGAGACACTTTATCGCGTCATCCATCGTTTCGATAGCAACACGAGTGCACGATCGAACGTGTACCTTAGAACGTCCAGGACAGAACGGCTAGAGATGATCTGGCCGGCCGAAACCACCGTGTTGCAGGAAACTCGATCTGGCGATAGCGTCCAGCAAATCATCGAAGAAATCCAAGAGACCATTACTTTAACAAAAGTTGCCTCCTAGCGGGCTTGTTGGAAACTCCTCCCTGATAGCTAAAGCGAAAGCAAGGCTGAGCAAGGTACGTGGAAGACAGAATTCTCCCCATGGAGGCCTTGGGCATGTTCCCACAAGGCGCTCCACGAGGAGGCTACGTCCTAGCGATCCATGCGGATCTGCCCAGTTGCAATACCAGCCGCAATCAAGGCGATCGCAATCAGGACGAATAGCAGGCTGCTACCGGTAATCGCTGCGACAACGGCAGCCAGGCCAAGACTGCCCATAATGTGAAAAGCGTTCAGTTTAGTACGCGCGTCAAAGGTCATATCAGTTCCTAATCTGTTTAATGATGGCGAAACCAAATAGGGAAGGTAGAACGATCGAAGCTCAGGCATCGGTCGCGCGAAGCTGCTCAGAAGAGAGATCGCACGGACTAGTTGAATGCTCCAGTTCGTGAAGCAAGCGGGACATCGTTTCGGCGGAACTGCGAAGCGCTGCGATGATCTTTTCTAACCGCAGTGGCGTACGTTTCGCCGGTCGTTGGGACTGCGGCCGAGAATACCGCTCCACCGTGGATGGCGATATGCCCGGTGACTCGATCCGCACGGCATTCGCGGTAGGTGGAATGACACTTGCAGCCATTAAATTGGCCCAGAGGAAGCTTCGGTTTCCTGTTTGAGCAATAACGGGCGATTCCGGCTTGCCAATCTGAAACTTCCGAAATCCCAGTTCTATGGCCCGAGCCACGAATCGTCGATTCGCAGCGAAACGAACTTCCTGTCCGTCACGCTCCGAACGAGCCAAGATTACTTCCGTCACCTTCTCCGCGTCGCCAGCCTTAGAGCGGACCGTGACCGCCCCATTCAGATCGAAGGTCAGCGGGGAATTGTGGTCATCCCCACCGGGCAGATGCTTGAGCGATTGCCGGAGAAACTCCGCATCAGGTTCCGCCAACGTGAGCACTGTGGCTGACTCGGATGAACCTGAGAGCAGCGAATCGATTTCCGGAAAACGACTAGCTCGATCGATCTTGAGCCAGACCTTCCAGGGGCCGGTTCGGAAAACGGCCCAATTCCCTTCCATCCCCGCGTCAACGGTCTCGTATCCGATCAAATCGGCGCAATCGAAGATCTTGCTGGTCGGGATCAGAATTTCGCCCTCCCACGGAAAAGAAAACCCAGCCACGGCCAATAGTTGTCGACCATCGGTCGCGGCGACCTGCCCATCGCTTCCCCGCAACCGAAGATGACTGAGAGCATAGCGTCCTGACTCACTGTCCGCAGTACCACACGAATCGCGGATGGCCGTGAGTAGCTCGCTGGAGTTAGATCGCCAGTTTTCTGGTATCGGAGGCAACGCGTCTTGTTTCTGGACTGGCAGGCGGATGCCCTGGGGAATCCCAGCTTGGTGCCACGAAGCAACCAGTTCTCTACCTTCCATCCGGAGCGAAACATCCGTTGCCTTGCCGGCTGTGAACTCGCGAAACAGGTCGAACGAGACCGCAAAGTTGGTCGATGAATCCTGGCCTGCATCCCAATACTCGACCACGACGTCGGCCGTCTGAACACACACGCGAAGCCCGTTCCGGCCCGCCTCGAAATGGACCTTGGGACTTGGCCGTCGTTTGGTAAGCCCAAGCCCTTTCCGGACAAGTGTGCGAAATTGTTGGATAACAGCTCCTGTTATCGTAATCATGGGGATAAATCCTTTCTCAAGAAATGCCACCACCGCTCGGTTATGCGAATCCGGTAGTGACAAGAGCCCAAAAATTGACAGATATGTGATGGATTAAATGCGTCGATGGCGATCAACTTCGTCCCAATCGACGACCTGTGTAACGACATCTTCATCCAGGTCGAACTCGTTCATACCGACCAAGCTGAAACCAAGGCGGCGAATTTCACCGAGATCATCGCCCGTTGCCGCGGCGACCATTTCGTTGACTTGCGATTGCGTCATAGCGTTTGCTCCCAAGATTGAGAAAACGCCGCCCCAAACCGAGGCGGCGCGTTGAATACACCGCCCCCTGCGGGGCACAAATCAGATAGAAACAGAGGTCAGGCCTACGTGCCCCGTGGTAGCCAATGCTCTTCGAGCCAGGCCCGTTCGGCGTCGAGGGCATCGCTTCGACTGGGAAACGGCCCGAGTACGGGGCCAGCGACCGGTGACAGGTCGGCCGTCCACTGGCCGTCAGCAGTAGGCTCGACATAGCTTCCCCGGGCGATCGCGAGCTTGCCCAGAGCACGAAGATCGACGAACTCGCTGTACAAACAGTGAGACGAACCATCCGGTTTGACGATAATCTGCATGCCTAGCTCCTTTACCGGGGCCGGCGCAGGATGGCACGTCGGGGGCGATCCACCAGATACTGGTCGAGGCTAGCCTGGACAGCAGCCATCTGACCGGCCAGCCGTTGCCGCAAGGATTGATCTTCCCGGAGCTGCTGAGGCAGTACGCCACGAACCGCTTGTTGGGCCTGCTCGACCAACTCTTCCAGTTCCTGATTCGAGCCAATGTTCAGTTGGCGGAATCGCACGAAGAAGGTTACCAGGTTGTCGATCGCCGAATTCTTGAACACCTTGGGCTTTCCGTCCTCGCTGCCGCTGAGGCGTTCGGTGAGGTGGTCGACCAGTTTGGTCAACTCCTCGGTGAATGCCGTTTCGGCGAGGTGGACCGCTTCGTCGAAACGGGACTGCATCCTTTCACACTCTGCCCGATAAAGATAGGGATTCAGGGTCTTGAGGTAATTAGGCGGTTCGACACTGGGAAAGTCGTGCTCGATCGCAAACTGGCCGACGAGGCTGGGCGGATAATCGCCTGGGTGAAAAAGCTCTCCCAACCGCCTCCGGGCAGCGTCTCGCAGTTCGTCGTACTGTCGATCCAACTGCTCGACCGTTTCGGCAAGCTGGTCTCGAAAAATAGCCATCTCCTGATCGAAGGCCGTGATGGCATCCTGACGAATCAAGCGAATTCCTGGTTCGGGAAACGGTAGCGAAGTACCTTTCCAGTACGCCAGAGCCCGGCTGCGGATCGCCGTCACGTTGCGAAAGGCAGGATGACTCGTATCGAGCAATTTCTTGCCTGCCGAAAGAAACTTTCCTTCGGCCCCAAACGAATCGGCAGCCTGGTCACGCTGCTGAGGATTTAGAGCTTTCCGGGAACCGAGCCAATGAAAACTCAGCCGAACCGCGGCCATGGTCGCCTGGAGGCGTTCCCGCGGCGACGTCGCCTGGGAGGAATCAAGAACTGTTGTCATGGAATAGGACTCCTTGAATACAACGAAAAAAAGCCGCAGCAGAATACCTCCTGCCCGGCTTGGATAAATGGTGGAATGGATTTTCGAGATTAGTTGACAGAAGGATCACGAGTAACGCTTCGTCGTTTCCGATTCGACGCCTTCGCATAGCGATAGACGCCTGGCTGGCTGGCACTGAGGCAGCGGCCACTCGCCCAACTACGGAGTTTCTCAATCGATTCGGAAGCGGTCGTCGCCACCGGAATCACGTTTTGGGCAGCTTCCACAAGGGGTAGATCCAAGAGGGCTGCTAGTCGGCAGCAGGCCCGAATCTCGGCCCCCGTGAAGTTCTCGTCCGCAGGGCGGGCTTGTTCGAGAGGAATCTCAAAATGCCGCAAGTAAAGTTCCCAGATCGCGTCCTTCTCTTCCCGCGAAGGCAGGTCAAGGAACATGACGGCGTCTACACGTTCCGCTCGACTCAGTTCGGGTGGCAATCGACTGATATCGTTGCAGGTCGCGATCAGATAGACGTCGCTCGTGTGATCGTTCATCCAACTCAACAGCGTTCCAAACAGCCGCGCCGAAACACCACTGTCGGCTTGCCCGGAACCAGCAACGCCACTGAGGGCTTTTTCCAATTCGTCGACGAACAGAATGCAGGGCTGCATGGCATCGGCGATCTTCAGGGCTTGGCGAACGTTGCTTTCCGTTTGCCCGAGGAGGCTCCCCATGAGGGCTCCTACGTCCAGGATCAAAGTGGGGCGTCCCGTTTCTCGGCCCAAGGCTTGGGCGAACGCGCTCTTGCCCGTTCCCGGCACACCCAGCAAGAGAACGCCTTTGGGCCGTTTGAGCGGATTGTCGCGAGTTGGCTGCGACAGCGAACGCCGGCAAAATTCCTTGAGGGCTGACAGGCCACCCAGGGCCGTGAAATCGTCCTGTCCGCGATGGAGCTGGAGCAGTCCGCTCTTCTTGAGTATCTGGCTTTTTTGTTCCCAGAGCGTGGCAGCACTCAGGCGGCCCTCGCGGACGAGGGATAAGCTACAAGCCGATTCCGCCTCGTAGCGGGTGAGCCCCGACATGGCATCCAAGATCCGCTCTCGCTCCAAACCTTCCGGGAACTCTCCTTCTTCGGTCGCAATTCCCTCGGCGATCTCTTCCAACTGTTGGTGTTGGGGCATTTCGTGCTCTACCACGACGAACAGCTTTTCGAGTTCAAGCGGGAGTTGAACAATCGGGGCGAGTACGACCATAATGGTTCGCGTCTGTTTGCCGGCGAGAATCTGTCGGTTCATGGCCTGAATTACCTCGGCAGAGTTAACGAACCGATGAAAGTTCTGAAGGACGATCAAGTTCGTCTGGTCCGGACTCGAAAGTGATCCGGCCGCGCGAACCGCGGCCAAGGGATCGGAAGCGGCCTCCGTTGTCGCTTGGTTCGGGGATTGGAGCCCCGATTCAATATCCCAGGACGCCATCTCCCAGCCCTCTTCGCGGCAAAGCTGGGCGATCTCGGTCAGCGCATCCTGATGCTCGTGTGATTCGATCCAAATTCCGGTAAAGCAGGCCCGGACATATTCGGAAAGCTTTTCTTGCAGGTTCAATGGCTTAATCCTTTTAAAAAGTGGTTTTTATGTCTTGGGAAATCAGAGATTCTGTTGACGTACCTGTTGGAATTCCGGCAGTTGATGAAACTCCGGAGTTAGTTCTTCGCCGGTTCGTCTTCCCAACGCTGCCTCAATAAACTGACTGGCTTGGCGACACGCCGATCCGGCGAAACCTTTCGTTTCGACGCGAGTCTCTCCAGATGGGGTTACGATGATTTCGATGGTCTTATTCACGTAGCACCTCCGACTTGAACGGTCAGCTTGATGGAACCATCCTCAAGCGGCTGTTCGACAATCGTATGCCCCCGACGTCTCGCCTCGATTGAAGTTTTCTGGATGGCATACATTTGCAGGAATGCATCGAGCCGGGACTGCTCGCCCCAACGGCCGCCGTAGTTGTCGTAGTGCACTTGGCCATTGGCCGTGTCGCAAACCACCGGATAACGCCAGCCAGGCAGTTCGACGCCCAGTCCGACCGCCTCGGCAGAGAACAACTTGAAAACTCCCTGTGTCGGCTGGGGCAGTTTGAGCCGATCGCAGGCAGACCGGACCGCGATCGGGTCACGGACCTCGGTTTGAATTTGGACGATGTGGGACATGGAAACCTCCCCTTGAGAATTGAGACGGACAAGAAATGAGAAAGCCCCGGAACGGCTTACTTAGGGCCATTCCAGGGCATCTGGACGATCGCCAACAGCTAATGCCGTAGCCTTCAGGTTTCTTGACACGAAATCGATGAGAATTTAGGCAAACCCATGGTTCACCTCTCCCAGTTTGGGCCAAGTGGGAGCCACATTTCCCTAATGCCAGCGTTTCTCGCGTTACTCGTAGTTCGTCTGACGCCTAATCCGTCTCAATTTCTCTCGATCATGTCACAGACATGAAACTATTTGGAAAAAGTCTGGCATTCGTTTTCACCTGATTTGCCCTACAGTGCGTCAAGTAGATCGAGTTATGCCTTGTAGTTTGAATCCCCGGGCGGGCATATCGATCTAGCGACAGAGCATCAGGAGTTCACGTGTTTGCCCGCATGGCTTTAGAGTCAAGAGCAGACAATTGAGGGGATCTCTCGTAGATCGAGTTTAAGTGCTAACGTAAATTAGGCTTTCGCTCTTCGAGGAGTTCCGAGCCGCGATAGGCACGCACTGCTTCGACCGGTACGATCACGGATTGAACCAGTCTATCCAACAAAGGCCCATGGGGCGTGCCAGGGGGAGCGATTTCGCACACGTGCTCGTCGCCGTGAAGAATATACGTGATACGAATCGCTTCTTGGTCGTTCTCGCTGGTTCCACCTCGTATAACCGTCGCATGTGCAGTGTCCCCACCGGCACCTCGTGGTCCATACCACCCATGATCCTCATCGTCATTTAGCCATGCGGGATGTGGTAATCCCATGAGATCCAGCACCGCCATCATTGCGTTTCGTAGCACACGGATCGCGTGATCGGCCTCGGACACAGATGTTAACAACCTAGCGTGCGAAACACTTGGCACGACATGTACGAATTCTTTCCGAACACGGTATACTTGAAGTACTTGTTGCCAAATTCCCTGGCTCCAATCGATGGCGGGCAAGCCTTTCGCGACTACAGCCTCGTCAAAACGCTCCTTAAATCGCATTCCGAGTCCAGAAGCCCGTAACGCGTCAGTACACACATTCTCGAATGCCGCCCATGCGGTTTGAATTGTCCATCGCACATAGGCTCCACGATCCCATTCACTTTCGGTCTGTCTGGCGAGTTCCCGAGCGTGTAACGCATCTGACCAAACATGGTATTGAATCGAATCTATGGTCTTAATCATATACGCCTCCCGGGTTTTCTGGGTCTGCAACAAGCATCACGTTTCGGCAATTACTAACTCATTCGCGGTAGGAGTAAAAGAGACGGCAAACGTCGAGAATGCATTGCCATCTACCCTTGTGGTACTGCCTTAAGTTTGGCCTGTTACCCGGACGTGATCCACAACCACACTACGAAAGCAGAAGAGGCAGGGGATTTGCCGTTGAATTGAGGGAAACGTAGACGCTGCGAGTTTCACCACGACAACAACGTCATCTCAGAGAGAAATTTTCCGAGATGCTCAATGGAACACGCTATTTAATGCGAAAGTAAGTCATGCTTTCAATAGGTACGCCATCTTTTTCATAGCGTCCGAAGGACCAACGTTCAGGGTGATCCATAACAACCTGCCAAACAAGTAGCCCGAAGAATTTGGCGGAAGCTGTTACATCGCGGTTACAAGCCCGGTCATAAATGGGCCAAAAGTCCGTGCCCCTCCAATTGGCCCCAGGAATCCAGCCGGCAGTTTGGATTTCGTTGCCATCAATGAGGTTGAAGAGATTGTCATAGATGGTTTGAAAGGCGGGATCGTCGAGTCGTGATCGCCAGTTGTTGTAATCTGTGAGATGCGGAATCGTGGTGACTTGTCGAAGATCGCCATTGCTGGCAATTGCGAATAACATTGGGCATCCTCTCAATTTTGAATCTCAACGCCATACATGCCTTTCTCTTGACTTCGCTTCTTCCAAGAGTAAGTTGGTCCAGTCTCAAAAGTCAACGAGGAACCAGGGGCTGAGACCTGGAAATCGAAAGATCGTCTGGTACGAGTTGTACTCGTACCACTTCGCTCATTGAACGCACTTTAGATGCGAGCAATCTCGTGAAGTGTGCTTCGACTTGTTGACACGCCGTCAGACTCGGACGCTGTCATTTGTCGGAAACTTCCTGAGAGAACAAAAATGCGAAAGATAGCTGCAAGACCTCCTCCTCAGGGCGATTGAAGTGTGAAATCGGGACGTAGAGTTCGACCGAAGCTACTTGAGTTGGGCGATGCCCTGACTATCAGTTCCAAACGTACGACTTTCCACCTGCATAGCCTGAGACCGTTCTTTTATGTCATTCCCGAAACGCCAGCATTGGGTGCCGCGATTCTACTTGCGACAATTCACCGTTCCCAATACCAACGCCCGCCTCGAACAAGTGTGGATATTTCACCGCAAAGAGGGAGAACCCAAGCTCACTGGTATCAACAATATTGCGGCGGAGAAATATCTCTACACGCCGAAAGTAGAAGACGGTACACGCGACGTACGACTCGAAAAACAACTAGCGAGTCTTGAAGGTGCAGTTTCACAATTCTGGCCGATGCTTGCTTCCAGTTTCGTCGATCTAGGTGCCAATGGTATACGCAAAGGTATCGCGTTGTTTCTATCCGTACAGTTTCTGCGGCATCCAGAACGCCGTGACTCAATGCGGAAAATTCGTCGACGGATTATTGATGTTGTCGAGCAGGAACCGCTTAACAAAGATGGCAATCCTGATATCAGCCATATTCAAATTGGGTCCCAGATACATCCCTTGGATACATCGGGTTGGCAATCGTACTGCGAAGCCACTCCTGAACTTGACGATCAGCTATGGTTAGAAATGATTGAACAGGATGCGACTAGATATGCCGAAATGCTGATGGACAAACGATGGTCGATCGTCTTTATTGACGATCCACTGTTTGTCACTTCGGACTACCCGCTATATGTTCCACGACCTGAAATGGAGCGTTATCAAGTAGGCGGAGATAATGCGGTTATCCTGTTCCCGATCAGCCCAACGCGGATTCTCTGCATGGACGATCTTCCGGAACCATCCAATCAATACTATCACTTGGAAAACCCGCTGGCCGACTTGTACAATTTTTTCACTTGGGTCAATACTGAATCATTCATGATTTCTCCTCGAAAATTCCATGATGTGCTTGCCGGGATCGATCGCATCCGAACGGAATTCGAGGATGAAATGGTCGATGGCAACCTACCATATGACGGATAGTTATGTCGGTAAGAGCTGGGCAGATATTTTCTTTCACGTATCCGTCCAAAACTCGCCAAAATCGCCCGTGGTGTGTCCGGTTGTCGATGCGCAGGTTCATGCGTTGGCAGCGTGATCAACGCCTTCGGCTCGCCATGGGTGATGTCACCTCATACGATACGGCTTGCCACATCTCGATTGATCGAACGCTTAACCTCTTTCTGCTTCCTTACTTAGAGAGGGTCTAATAGCCACTCGCACAGGGTGGTGTTTTGTGGACAATTCGTTAAGGTTAGATCGAATGGAATCCTAGTTTGTTTAGGAGGAGATCGAAATGGCGCAGAATTTATCAGTCTCGAAGCAGGGTGTCCAAGAGTCTCAAAGCTGCAAGCGTACTTCGGCGGCGGTTCAACAGGCGAAACAGCCAACCCCGTCAGCAAAGCCACAGCAAGGAGGGCAGCGATGAGCGATAAGGGGCGTGACCGTCAAGATAAGGTCGATTATTCGCAATCATCACAAAAGACTTCTCGCAATGTCCAGGCAGCACGCAAGTCGTCGAATACACCGCCAGCCCAAGGAGCAAGAAATGAGTCAGGAAAAGGGAAGCAATAAGTCCGGTATCGTAAACAACAGCCAAAGCAACAAGGCTACGTCGAAGAACATTACGACCGCCAAAAAGCAATCCCCAGATACTAAGGCCAGCAAATAAGAGGGAGTGAATTACGATGGCGGAAAAGAAAGAAAACAAGAAGGTCGGTTCAAGCGGTCGGCAAGGTTCTCAGAGTGGGAATCGGACTTCCGACAATGTGAATAAGGCAAAGCAGAAACCTAAGAAGGGAAGCTAGTAGTACGTCGTATGGATGTTCCAGGTTGGATTTCTGCGGTTGCTGCCATCTTTGCGGCTGGGGGCGCAATCGCTGCTGCAAGAATTGCTTATGTTCAACTTGCTCTGTTGAACACCCAACAACGTCAACCTCTTCCGGCTAACGCCGCAGGGCGTAGGTCAGGACTTTCAGGGCGGCTTCGGTCATCATGGCTGCTGGATTTCTTGACGACAGGGTGGAACCAACCGTTCTTTTCAGTCCGCTCATGAACGATTCCACTTTCCAACGTTTCGTGTAGCCTGAGTTCTTTAGGTTTTCCTCGGTCATCAGCGGTCGATATTCGCCGCCAAGCGTTCCGTCTCGCCGGTGCGTGACCGGAGGGATCCAGCTTTCTGCCTTCCACACCTCTCGGGAGAAGACGTGAACCCAGTCGGCATCGTAGCCTGCGTCGGCGAACAGTTTTTTGGGCATGATGGCCTGGGATGACTTGCCCATCAGCTCCATCGCTTCGCACTTGTCGTTGCCAGGACCCCAGCTCAAAACCATGCCTGCAGGAAGGAGCGACCCGACCAGCACACAGACCGACAGCTTCACGAACTTCTTTCGCTTGTTGCCGCTGCGGGCTCGGAAGTGAACGCTGGCCGACGTGGTCTCCAGTCCAGTCGAATCGATCGCTACTTCCTCTTCCGCTGGGGCGAACTTCTTGACGATTTCTACCAGCATGGCATCGGCGATCTCGGCCACCTGAGAACGATCGGAGAAGTACTTCAGCGTCGAATAATTCGGTAAACGCCCGGCAAAACCAATCGTTTCCCGTAGCTTATCTGAGGCATCAATGACCTCGATCACACCCCGGTACGTCGTCTTTAAATACGACTTCAGGACGAGGCAGGTCATCAACTGTGGCTGCGTGTACCGCTTGGGTGCCTGCTCGTGCGAATAGGGCCGCATGAACTTAGCCGCCAGCTTCATGCTAAGTCGGGCTACAGCGATCAGGTTGTTTTGCTTGGTGCTCATGCCTGATAATTTAGCGCCAGGGAATCGAAAACGGAAGATTGGTTTTCAACAAGGCATGTTCAACTCAAAGGTGCTTATGTTCAACTGGAGGGGTTGAATACAACTTTGCGGATGAACACGTTAAGTATTGCTCTCAACCTTGAGACCGCAATCACTGATAGGAAGCAGAAGGCAGAGCAGCAAGCATCAGTTTTGAGGGAGGAACGTCAGAAAGGCGCACCCGAAGAGTGCCTGGAAATCTTAGAAGACGAACTCAACGGTTATCTTGAGGACTGGTTCAACGCTGTAGATCGATTGGCTTATTGCATCAGGAAAGGCTATTTGCCCGGCGATGAGTGGAAGGCAGAGTACCTTGAGTATTTTGAGAACCTGCTGACGCAGCACGAAGAGTTTTTCAACGGTCAATCGTGCTACAGAAATATCATTATTCTCCATCACGAATGGAAGGAAAAAAATGCCTCGTGATCGAAACCACGAGGCATTCCAAAGTTCTGGACTAGTGAGACCGAATATTACAACACTTGCTGCTCGGAGATGTTCTTCATGCAGAGCGTCTGGAAACACGATCTATGGCTACTACAGCGTAGGTGCGACTTCTGGAACGCTCGCCTGGGCCCAAAGGTTCGCCGACGCTGAAATCTTGATCAACGGGGTGCAATTGTCCCTACTGCCGAAGTTCACGCTTGCGAGCGAGAGTTAGTCCGAGTTTTAGACAACCCGGTATTTCTCATGAACAACTGTGGACAATGGCCAAGTCGTCGCTCCATGCGGTCCGTTGGTGGGGTGATTTCAACGACACGCATACCGTAAATGAGTTTGAAAACAATAGCGGAGCCCCATCCGAAACGCATGTACCTTGTGTCAGAGTCGTGGGCGCATTTATCTCTATACCTCTGGAGAGATTCTGTATGCTCGATTTCAATATTCTCGAACAGCTCTTCCAAAAGGCAATCTACACCTTCTTTCAGAAAGAGCAAAAGTTGCTTCTTATCGATGCCAACGAGCGGTCGATTTCCCACAAGCTTGCCGAACATCTCTTAAGAGCGATGCCGGAACACAGGTATGGGTTTCAAATCGACTGTGAATACAACAGACACGACCTCGATCCAAAACGACTGGACCTTAATCCGCCTCTGCTCGTCGACTACCCGAATCATGTCTCCACATGGGATGACAAGGGAACCACAGTGTATCCAGACATCATCGTGCATCAGCGAAGACTCCAGGAGAACCTACTCGTCATCGAAATCAAAAAATCCACGAATAATGACAACCGAGAGCGAGACCTCAAAAAGCTGAAGGAATTTGTTCGTCATCCGGACTACGAATACGAGTTCGCTCTTTTCTTGGACATTCGCACGGGGCATCACATCGAGAAGGATCTCTGCGCTCGTGCGATTTGGTTTCACTGTGAAGGCAACGTAGCGGTTGAGAAGCTCAAAACGGTTTATACGGTCCCGCGTAAGTAATGATGAAATCTGGTCTAATCTTCAGGGAATTTTGATATTGCTTGTTTACTTAAAGCAATGAATCTGGCTCGCACTGGCGGAGGTTCGACGCGATTATCGCTGACTGGATTGGCAGAAAAGAGGTTCTTTGGGGCAAACTGCTCGCTTCAGTACTTGGGGTGATTGTGTGGAGCGTAAGGGAGGAGAATTCATGCATCCAAATTGGCAGCGTCTTCAAGAGAAGTGGCCTCAATATAGAATCGACGAAAGTGATGCACGTAAAATGGACTTGTCGGAGTGCACATTCTTTGGTGAGGGCAGACACGAGATCGCTGTTTATACCTTCGGTCGTTACCTGAGATTGGCGAAGAGGCAGCCCGGTGGACGACTTCCCATCTGTATCCGATTCGGTAGTCACTTCCCAGAATACGTATCAATGGAAGAGCCCGCCATTAGCCATTTACGATCGAGTGTGGGTAATAATGTTGTCGGGATGCCTGAGCCCGCACAACTTCTGGCAATCATTTCGTGCCAGAATGGAAGAGCATTTTGGGATGAGTTGCGCGTTGCCCTCGCGGAGGAGCAATTCCTTGACACAAGTTGGTCTAGTTCCATGTGGATATCGAGTAATCCTGAGAACATCCTGAATGCCGTTCAGCATGTATCTGAAATTCTACTACCTGCCTTCTCTGAAGAATCCCCACCCGAATTCTGTGGTGTCGTAATCTCTGCGGATGACATCCCTGAGGAGCAGTTTAGTGGGGCCTTGCCCGATGATTCGCAATTGAGCCCAACTCGATTCGGGAATTGGATCTATCTGCTCAAGCAAGACATTAAAAAAGGTATGAGTGGACGGCAAGTAGCACAGGAACGGGTAGTACTCAAGGAGGATCTACGGCGCGTCGATCCGTCACTATACAAGGGCCAGCTTGGATGGACGATGCCTGATCCAGGGTTTGTCCAGAGAAAAGGGTCGAGTAGCCTGTGGATCAAAGTCGTCTTTGACTCCGGAGTACGAATTCCGGTAGAAGTCTACTGGATTGACTTTCTCCGCGCAGAATGTGCTCTGGCTGTTGCTGAGGGCATTATTGAAAGCTATCGTAATACGCCCTTTGATGCCGATTCGGATGTTGCGGCAAACTGGCATCGGGACTTTCCATTCTATATTCCCTCGAATACGACGGTAGTTGGTCAAGGTCTGGAAGAAGTCTACGCCTATACCTTTGTCAGCTGCATGGAAGAAGCTGAATTGACTGGCAGTATCAACTACCCAATGAAGATTGGATACTCAAGCGGTATCGGAGGAGCATTGGAACGCATTGGCGGCCAGTTTTCGCAAGCCATCGCCCACGATGCACGCGTGCAATTTATCGGCCGCTGTGACGACGGACGGTTCGTCGAGTCGAGAATTCAGAAGCATCTAAAGCAAGACGGGAGGAAGATTGAAACCGCACCAGGCAAGGAATGGTTTCTCACAAACCGCGCCGAAGTCGAAGAGTTGTGCGAAAGGTTTCGCAATGCTTGACGACAATTGTTGAACGTGGCTCGTTCAGGTGACGAAACGGGTCCGTATGTTGGCCACCTAATAAGTCATTAACTATCCGAAGGTGCCTCCGACAACGTCCGCGATTCCACGGTCTTTTGAAACTCCGTCAGAAGTTCGGCATAGTTAACTGCCAGATAGCGTACTACCCGAGCATTATCTAAGAGGGTTTTCAGGTACGCAACGACGATCACCAAGTTCAATACATTCTTGCCGTAGGTATCTTCGATCTGTTTGAAATCGCTACTGATCGTATCCATCTCGCGTTCCATTCGAGCCATATCGGCCGGCGATAAACCATCGACTTCCTTTGTTTGTTCCGATTCGATGAGTTGCTCCTGCGGGGTGGCTGCCAGGAGACATTTGACGTAGTCAACGGTGAAATTATGGGAAGCGCTCATGAGTTCAACTATTTCGATTTGTCGAATCGGTTTGGCCTTGCGCAATTGGCGAATCGTACTCGCATGAACCCGCTTGCCCTTCATCAGTTGAACGGCCTCGGGACAAATTCCAGCAAGCAAACTTTTCTTCTCACGGATTTTGGAGATATCCACGCCAAGAGCTGCGGCGATCGCCTGCTCGGAGACTCCATTCTTGATGGCTTTCATAATCATGAAGTGTTCTTGGATTGGCGTCAGCCGATTCACTTTGTGGTTGTATGTGAACGCTTCGTCATCCAACGCGATCAAACAATCGGCAGTCGACTTCCCAGACTCTTTGAGGATATCGTATCGAAAATGTCCATCCAGAAGAATGTATTTTCCCGCGGTATCTGCCTGGGGATAGACAACAAGCGGCTCGATAATTCCCACCTCTTGAATCGAAGCTGCGATGCGGCGGTATTTGACGGACAAACGAGCCCCAGGCAATACCTTGTGAAGAGGCAGAATTTGATCAAGGGCAATTCGGCTTACGGAGGGTTGACACGCAAGGCGGATTCGGCGGTGGTTGTTCATTCTGACTCTCCATGAATTTGTTGGGACAGGTATGTGGGCAGGGTATCAAGTGATTCAGCCGTCAGTAGCGAGAGGAATTGACTGTCGTCAAATAGCATTCTTAGCGCTGAAATGACAAACGTTAACCTGGTTTCGCAGAGATTCGCTTTCTGAATAACCATCCGTTGTCGGGCGGTCTCTTTTTGGTAGGTCCTTAGTAGTTTTTCTGAGGAGACCTGATCGACTTCCGGTTTTCGAGCCCCGTTGCGAAGTCCCTTTCCGTCCGTCTTTCGTTTTTCGACAAGGCGGCGTGCCGCTAATAGCTTTCGACCGCGAAGAGTACGGTTCTCATAGGCATCTGCTAGTGCCCTTTGGACCTGATGGTCATCAGAACTGGCAATCGTGATGGCCACACTAATCGGAATTTGCCCCTTCTCGACAGCCTGAAGTAAGCGTTCTTCACCCTTTTTGAAGAGTTTGACCATCCCGCGAACATAACTAGCGTCTAGATCCGTTTTCGCAGCGATCTCAGTAAACCCATAGCCACGATCGCGCATGTCGCTAATGTCTCTAACCAGTTCAATCGTCGAATGCTGACGACGAGCCAAGTTTTCTACAAGACTCATCAGGAGCAATTCTTCCTTGGTGACGTGTACGATCAGAGCGGGGATTTCTCGCTCGCCCAAGAGTTCATAGGCTTCGTAACGCCCCTGTCCGCAGACAAGATAGTATCCTGATCCTCCGCCCGCCCCATTCTTAGGTGTGATTGTAATCGGCTTTTTCAGGCCAAGTTTTGCGATGTTGTCCACGATCTGCTTGAACATACGCCGGCCTCGCTCTCGGGAATTGACGACGGTGATCTGGTCCAAGGGGATCATGTGGATTTCGGAGTCTCGACGTTCGTTCATGCGGCCACCTCAATTTTGCTGCGTGCGGCAAGTTGGGCGAAATAGTCCAAATTGTCGAACTGATAGGTATCAAGGAACACTCCGTTGGTCTCGCAAAGCAAGACTTTGGGTTCCGTCAGATCCATCAGGGGGAAGAGGTAGTAATCCGTAGCCACCTCATTGGCAGGGTCCATGCGGACCAGAATCGTAATGTCAGGGGCAATACGTTCATCGAACTTGATCCACCAGCGAAGTGATCCTGCTGGCGTCTGCCGACATCGCGAGAGGACCATCGAAGCGCTGTATTCGCCGTTGATGAGCAGAAGATCCGAGGTCGCGTCCCGTGTGACAGAAGCTCCTACAGCATCCAATCGCTGAATCACGTCCGAAACCAAGTCCGGATAGAGTTCCCGCAAATGACGATTGATTTCGAGATAGCGGTAGTCTCGATCGGGCGTGTAGCCAGCCAGACGATAGGCTCGAATGAGGCTTCCAAATCGCGAGCGAAACGTTGACGATGTTGGAACATCGTCAGCCGAGTCGATGATTGCCGCGGAAAGAATGGGATGTCGCTTTGCCAAGAGCTTCAGCCGCTCGATTAGCTCTTCATCGCTAAATCGCCGGTTTCGCTCTTGAATAATTCCTTGTGCAGTAAAGAAAAGATCTGGTGAAACGAGAGGGTCAAACGCACCATCTGCCCGAACCCACATCTCCGGTGAGTTCACGACATGTTTGCGTTTCAGCTTAAAAGAGGTGCGGTTGTAGACGTTGTTCCCGATATATTTTTCATTGGTGAGGACTTGGGCAACTGTTCCTCGATTCCAGGGTCGACCATAGTCGGTCTTGATTCCTCGAACATTCAGGAGTTCCGCAATTTCCCCTTCGCGTTTGCCTTGCTTAACAAAAAGGTCATAGATTTCGCGGACGATCTCCATCTCCTCGGGTGGACCAGGGACGAGAATGACACGGTCCGTTTGGAGGCTCTTATACTCGCCTCGGCTAAGGACGCATTTCGACTGCCCGCTTTGATCAATTAACATGCGACGTAGGCCAAATCCTGGGGCTCCGCCTTGCCGAAAACCCAGCTAGATCAGCCGACATTGCCCCTTGAATACTTTCGACGACAGCTCCCGGCTATATTCACCCGCCATCGCTCTCTTGACACTTTTGATGATCGTCGAGGTAGGGCCACCATCGTTTTCAAACTGCTCAGCGCAGTAATGTACGTCGATCCCAGCTTGCCTACACAGGTATTCGTAATAGGCACTCTCGTCGGCATCTTGGAAGCGCCCCCAGCGGCTAACGTCGTAGACGAGGATTACGTCAAAATCGGCTTGTTGTTCTTGAACGTCCGCGATCAGACGCCGAAGTGATTCGCGTCCCGCGACGTTAAGCCCACTTTTCCCTTCATCGGCGTAAGTGCGGACAATCTCGAATCCACGCCGCTCTGCGTATTCGCGAATCACATCTTCCTGATTCAGCGTCGAGTATTGTTGATGTTCGGTCGACATGCGGACGTACTGAGCAGCACGTATCATTTCATTAGCTGTTTGCCCAGAGTTCGACGAGTGTTCGATTGGGGTCGGAACCATCTGTTTGCCTCCTGGTGCGAGATAGGAAGAGTCAAGAACCGGGTCTGACCTCTATCATGCGCTAGGGGTGTTTGATCGCTGTTCGATACCTGTTTGATTTGCGTTTGATCTGATGATTTTTTTCAAACAAGAATCAAACCATAGTGGCCGGATACGGTTCCATCGATCGCCTTGGCGAGATCAGACATGTCGGCTGCTGAGAGCTGATCTCGCAACCGTTTCACCACTCCACGCAGCGCGGACTGACTCTTTTCGCCTGCCCAAACCGATTCAAATAGATCCTCGTGGGAAACATACTGATTGGCACTCGTTGCCAGCCGCTGGAAAAGCCAAAAGAGGCGAGTATTGCCCAGACAACACTCTCTGCCGGCCCAGGACACGGCGAATTTGGAAGCATTCACAATGGGTACCGGTGATGTCGCTTTCGTCTCCTGAATACCGAGTTCTAGCTCCAAGATTGCCGCGAGCATCGTGATCGTTGCTTCGATCTGAGACACAGCTATTGAGTGGGTATGAGACAGTTGCTGGAGTGATTCTTGGATCACTCGTTTCTTAGAGGCGGTAAGCATTGGACTCGATCCCAGATAGAAATGGGGTTGGAGTAAATGCATTCCGTGCGGCTGAATTATGAATTTCCTGTAACGCTGAGGATATTTGGCACGAAGGCAGCGAGTCGATGGTTTCGTGCATAACGAGTCCAATATTGCGCGAAGTTACAAGCTTGCTGGTTGCTGGGACACGCGAAAACTAACTGAGATAGCCCCGCCACGAGGGAGACAATCTAAAAACTGGTTTTGAGTTTCAGATAGTGGGACTTAGAGAAGCTTGATCTCGTCCAACCGAGTACCGAACGACTCCATGACCAGGAGCTAATGGGGCGCTGATTGACGCGAGTATCTTTTGCCAATACAGTCTCCAGAGGGGGGCGATCCTGTAATTAATGTGTAGATAGCCAAAGCCGGCTTAACGGTCCCATCACCGCCAGCTTCTAATCATCAGTGAATTGGGCAGAAAATGTTAAGAGACGACAGCGTCCGTCAGGAAGACGAAAACCTGGGGTTCAATCTGGCCCGCTTTCCCATTCAGCTCAATCTGCCTGAGGGCGATCCGACGTGCTTTCGCAATGCTCGCGAGGCCATCCGACGAGAGTTTCGTGACTCCGTCAAATGGAAGCGGCTACGATGCCGCGGCGTCACCCAAATCACCCACACCGAGAAAGGTAGCGTATATCGTCTGGAGATCGGGCATACGGTCGAGTTTGACTGGACCTGGGAAGGGGCAACTGCCTTTCGTCCGATCGCCATGAGGGATTTCTCAGACGAGACGGCAAGCGACTACGAAAACTGGGCCAGTGAAAGCGAGATCCAGGATTCGATTCTCTGGGCCGGCGAAGTCCTCGAAGTCGATGAGACAAACGGATGGATATTCGTGAGTGTAGCTGATCCAGAGCATCCTCCCACGACTGGTTCATTCTATGTTCGCCCCTTCGAGTTTCTCGCATTCCTGGATTCCATCTTCCATGATCCCCAGTACGACCAGATTCAGGACCTCTTGCCGGCCCGGCTAATGGCTTCGGCTGGAAATATCCACCCCGAGGTCGCGAGGTGCGAAGGCCAAGGGTTACCCCATCTTGAAAAGCTTTGGGAACGGGCCTGGGGTGTTCTATGGGGACCGCCCGGAACCGGCAAGACCTACACGACCGGTCGCCAGGTCGCGAGCGTATTGGAAGACCCGAGTGAACGTATCCTCGTCGTGTCTACGACCAACCGAGCGACCGATGCAGCAGCCATTCAGATTGGACGCGCAGCAAGAGATTTTCAACGTGATGAATTGGCCGCTGGTTCTGTCTTGCGAATTGGGAAAGGGGCATCACTTGGATCGTACGAACGCGAGGACCTCACCGACTTGCTCCAAGGAACCGAGACAAGCTACTTGGCGAAAATTGAAGAACGTTTCGCCAAGTTGAACAAAACGACTGATTCGGAAGAGCGTGCCCTGATCCGAAAGGAGATCAAGGAGCTTCGTGAGGAGATGCGCGATGCCGGCCGACGCATTTTTCTTGATTCCGACGTACGAGTAGTCGTGTCGACTGCTTTTCGCGCGACGACGTTTCTAAGCAGCGAACTTGTCAAAAAGAGCTTGGAATCCGGACACGCCCCCTTCACAACGATCTTTATCGACGAAGCCGGCCTGATCTCTAGATCTGCCGCAGCGGCACTTTCTCTGCTGGCAAGCCGCCGCGTCGTGCTCGTCGGAGATCCTAAACAGCTCGCTCCGATCAGTAAAATCAGCCGAATCTTGCCCACAGATGAGATGACCTGGCTCGCCAATAGCGGGTTAAGTCACCTTCGGCGCTTCGCCGATCAAAAGGATGGCATCCATGTCCTACGCGAACAGCGTCGAATGCATTCAGACATCTGCTCAGTCGTCTCTTCGTATCAATACGATGATGTTTTGACGACCGCACCGGAGGTCGATATGCGTGAAGCAGAAATGCCGGACATCTTGAAAGATCAACCACGTGCTATCTGGTACGTGCTCGACGAACACGGGGAAGACCTCCCGACCATCCGAGCCGAACGTGGTCCAGGTAACCGAAGCTGGATTCGGTCCGCTACCTTAAAAATCCTGGGAAAACTATTCTCCGATCCAACGTTTACTACTTCCCATGGCCTGTTCATTTCCCCATTCAAGGCTCAGGCAAAACAAATCACCGCGATGCTCGCGGAGAATGGTCATGCAACCTGGTCCTCCTCCACCGTGCATAGCCAGCAAGGGTCCGAAGCCGATGTTGTCATCTTTGATACAGTGAACGCCGGCAGTTATGGATGGCCCTACGATGAATGGAAACGTCTGGTCAACGTCGCCCTCAGCCGCTCCCGGGAATCAGTAATTTTTATCGCCAGTCGAGCGGAAATGGACGAGCCTTACCTGCGTCCGCTACTACGATTCCTATCTCCTAGGGTGCTGCGGAAACAAGGAAAGAAGATCTTCTGGGAGGAGGTGCCCGCCAAGGTCCAATTAGGCCCGGTCAAGGAGGACACGACAAAGGCTATCGACTCGCTTGGCTATCAAATCACAAAAAGACGCGAACTCAGGCCTGTTCTTTCTCAGGAGCAAGAAAGGCTTTGTCGCTTGGAGCTGGACGGGAAGCCTCGCTTGGTGCGTGGTGTTGCCGGCAGTGGCAAAACGGTCGTTTTGGCCCACTGGCTCATGCAAACCGTCAAACGCCTGGGGGGACAAGCGGACATGCGAATCTGGGCCGTTTTCGCGAATCGATCTCTTCAATCCCTGATCGGCTCCTCAATCGAAAGTGCCTGGGACAAGGAAACGGATGGGAAGCCGTTTCCCTGGGACCGCGTTTCCCTATACCACATTCGCGAAATCCTGGACGTTCTGCTCCCTGAGGTAGGTAGGTCCATGCGAGAATTTCAGTACGAATACGATGTCGCCGCCGAAGCCTATCTTGAAAAGGTTGACGTCGATACCATTGCTCCCCGCTGTGATGCCTTGTTCATTGACGAGGCCCAGGATCTTGGCCCGCAAACCCTTAAGCTGTTAACCAACCTCGTTCGACAGACCGATCCTGAAGATGCCAATAGCCGGTCCGTGAATATTTTCTTCGACAATGCTCAAAATATCTATCGGCGTGGAACCCCAACCTGGTCAGAATTTGGCATCGACATGCGGGGACGTTCCACCGTGATGAAGGAAAGCTTCCGAAGCACACAACCCATCACGGAATTCGCATTGAACGTACTCTATCGGCTTCAACCGCCCGAGAGCAGTCCGGACCACAAAGAACTTGTCAGCCGTGGCCTAATCGAGAAGGCGCAGCGTAGTGGCAACGATTGGTGGAAGGTTCGCTTTAATCAGGTTGATGGCCCCAAACCAACCTTCCGAAAGTTTGCCAACCTGGACAGTGAGATCCAAGGTGTCGCCGACTACTGCCGGCATTTGATTGAGCAGGAAGGAGTACAACCTGCGGATATTTGCCTTCTCTACAATGGAGGCAACATCAAGTATCGCCTCGAAAAAACCGTCGCTCCCATCTTGGCTGAGATTGGCGTCGAACTGTCAGTACAAACCAACAAGCCCTTTGAACGTGATAGTCGACTCCTTCTGGCCACGACTTCCAATTCGTTCAAAGGTTACGATGCAGAAGTGGTCATTATCGTTGGCGCAGATCAGTTCACGGCCAAGGAAATCGGAATTCTCCCCAATAACCTTTATGTGGCGATGACGCGAGCCCGATCAGAACTCGCCATCTTCGCACAGCAAATGAAATCGCCCGCGGCTCAGAAGCTTTACGAAGTACTTGAGGATTGCCTCGACGAACTCCATGAACGGCCAGTGGTGGACAAAGAGATCAGCCCTCACGATGACCTCGTCGACTTGTTGGCGATCCTCGGTGATGAGCATCGGAAATGGCTGGTCGATCTTGCACGTCGCTTCAAATTGAGCCAGGAGCCGATTCTTTCCAGCTCCGGCGAGGTAATTCTTGAACCCATTTTCTGGTTCAAAGCGGAAGATAAGATACATGCCTGTTTCGGAAAACCGCCGTTGCGGCAGCGAGTTCAACAGAGAATTGAGGACTTGGGAATTGGCCTGCTTGAGTCCGGCATGGACGTCGCGGGCACTACCTCCCCAAAGGCAGTTGAGGAGTGACTATCGGGATGTAGGGTTCGACCGAAGCTACCTGAACCGAGTGTCACTTTATGCATCATTCCCAAACGTATGTCTTTACATCCGCATACTCACTTGACACAACTTCTGACCTGCAACCCAAAATTTGACCCACCTCAAATTGGCGAAATTAACTGATGATGCCAGCTGGGACGGCATTGTATCAAAACGTCTTCGTCAGTAGGTTTCCGACTTTTTGTACATGTTGACTTAGCGGGGATATCATCCGCTGAGCGTCGTCACAATTTCGATCAACTTCAACCCAATAAAAACTCCCATGCCGCATCCATTGCTAAACGCGATGTTCGCACATTATCCCACGATTCTTAGCAATTATTTTCCAATCGGTTCACGTTTTGATAGCCACGATTTTATCCAGAAGCTCACCAGAGACTTTCAAAGTGATTACATCGCGATTCTAAACCACTATATCGCTAAGCCGGCACCGTTTAAGCTGCTGCACCGGCAGCTTTCGAGGCATCTCCACATGCACGTGTCCGAGATCGGTCACCGCGATTCCAAGGATATCTTCGGAGACGATGTTTCCAATACTTATTGGGAACGCCGCTAGTTCCTGGGCTATCAACCGACTTCTTCTGAATTACGAAAATGCAGCGAGGAAATACCAATACGCTATACTAGCTGAAGGACGCTGTACGTGAGCCGTGACAGCCATCACTTTCGTGTGAGATTTTTGAATGACAAATCCAACACCTCAGTTAGTTTCCGACAAGTCCGGAATGTGGTTGCTGGTACATGGTCTTCGAGTTCTGACGTCCGATGATCCAATCCGCCCAGGAGAATTCAAAATTGTCGACTACGCTGGCCGCTATTGTCTGAGCGAAAGCGGCTGGTCAACCAACATCAAGGACGCGGTGACGTTCATCGAGCGAGACGATGCAGAGCAATATCGCGATCGCAGGTCACTAGCTTACCGGCGTCAACAGGCAGGAGAAGATCCAGGCGAAGGCGTCCCTTGGGAGCCACTTCCGGAATAGTAATTACGTCATGGAAATCCCTTGCCCTTTTTGCTCTGAAACCTTTGATGTCGTACCGCGGCCGATGGGCTGGTCGGGACAATTTCGATTGAAAGTCACCTGCCGTCACTGTCACGAGCAGTTCCATTGGAAACCTCTGCCGCAAGGCCCGAAGCGAGACCAAGAGCCCATTGAAACACTTCGCATTGACTCTCAAAACCTGGTACTGATTCAGGAGTACGACGGCACGATAGACAACGCCAGGCGATTCGGCAAACATGTCAGAATCGCGTGGGAGAGAATTCCGCAGATTGCTCGCGACTCCATCGTCGCTCACTGGAAGAAGACGACGGGAGCACCTTTCATTTGGTTACTGGAAAATCGGAGCGAATGGGGCGGAGATGGCTGGGCCGCTGCCCACGGTGGAACAACCCTGTTCGTGGTTGACAAAGTTGCGGCGGCTCTTCCCGACGAACATCTCGAATCGCTCCTGATACATGAGTTCGGCCACTTTCTCTTTATTGCTGAAAGCGACGAACATCACTGCACAGATACAGGGCCGAATCGAATGTTGCAATGTGAAAAGCTTGTATGGGATCTGACAGGGACATGGGGCGTGGACATCACGGAGGCCGAACTGTGGATGAGACGATACTTCATTGATAACAAGGCCGAACTGCAATTGCGAGAAACCCCATTGCCGTATGAGGAGACTCGACGCGGGTTCGTCGAAAAGCGGGCACCAATACTCGAAAAGATGGCAACATTTGAGTTCCCGCAAAAGTATTTCAAGTTTCGAGGAGCGTGATGGCAATCTCACTCAAGGCGCATAAGCTTCTTTGGGGATCGTCAGGCAACATCTGTGCGCGCTGCAAGAAAGGCGTTGTTGAAGACCCTACCGAAACTGATGATGCTTCACTTGTCGGAGAGGAAGCTCATATCTGCTCTAAAAAAGAGTGTGGCCCGCGATTCGATGACCCACTTCCGATAAAAGAACGGGACTTTTTCGCCAACCTGATTCTACTTTGCAACAGGTGTCACAAGATCGTAGACGATCAGGTCGGGGAATACACGGTCGCTTTCCTTCGCAAAATGAAAACGGACCATGCCCAGTGGGTAAAGGACACGCTGGGTTCCGGCAATGCTGAAAAGACCAAAGACGACTTAATCTATTCGTCGTACATAGACGAATGGGAGGGTCGAGCGGACATCGAAAACTGGAAAGGTTGGATCTACGGGCTACTCGCCAACGGGCGGCCTCGAATTGCCAAAGAACGAGCTGACAGCTTGGAAGAGCTTAAAGACTGGTTGCAAAGTCGCCTTTGGCCGAATCGCTATCCGCTGCTTGAACTCGCCTTTGAGAACTTCAGGAGAGTATTGAACGCCCTGTTGAACAGCATCTACGATCAATGCGACCTGGTTGGGGAAAACGACTCGTTGTGGCTCTCGCGGAACCTTAGTCCCGACAAGTGGGATAACGATGACTACGACGAGTTGGAGAAGCAGAACGAATATCGCGTCTACTTCATCATGGACCTTGCGATGGAACTCACTCGGGCCGCAAACTACATCTGCGACCGAGTTCGTCAGTTCATCAGCCATTCTTATCGCTTAAAGGAAGGCCATATTCTAGCTATGGGAGGCCCTTTCATGGACGGGGCGGATCGCACATGGACCCTCATCTACGAAGGCGATGATCGCACCGAGATTCCCTTCCCCGGTCTCGAAGCCTTCAAGAAGGTTAGATTGAAACGGGCCTTTTGTTTCGGCGTGAATGAACCAGCGGAGTGAATTTTGATTCATGGCGAAGAAGAAACGGGACCATTGGGACGAGATGCACGACGCTATCGAGCATGCTCTCGACACGATGATGGGGCGGACTCCGAAGAAGGCCCTCATCATCGAAGGACCGATGCGATCCAAGAAGAACATGCTCTTTTGGTTGAAGCGTTGGAAGAACGACGGACCAGTCCCAAAACTCGTCATGGCCCAGGGAACTTGGTTTGAAGGACGGGCAAACATCGACGACTACCCTAGCGCCGTTAAATGGAGAAAGGAGCACCGGCTTCGTGGAGGGCAATGCTTTCAGAATGCCCGTCAATTCTGCCTCGCTCACCCGAAAGCTCGGTACTTCGAGGGCTTCTACCAGATCTTTGAAACCCCAGACGATCACGCGTGGGTTGTCATGGAAGATGGCAGAGTGCTCGACTTCACGCATGAGGCCGTCATCCGAAAGCTGAAAAAGGAAAAAAAAGAGGTCCGAACGACCCCGCCGCTCTACTTCGGCGTGGAGGTGCCACAAAAGTCACTCGCCGACCTTCACGCATCTACAGCCCGGAACAAGCCAGTCCTTGAACTATATCACGCGAGCTTGAACCAACGACGCAAATAGCAGCAACAGGAATTGCGAGAAGAAATCAGGAGATGGCTATCACTGATGGTATCGACTAATCCGCCGATTGCAACGGCCAATTTCGTTTGGAGAAAGTTGCACAGGCTCAAATGGGCGTGATCGTAAACTCGTCAATCCAGCTAATAACAAATCCGCCGCTATCTGTTGTAGAGATGAGCCTTTATGACTGGACGATCATCACCGCGTCGGGAAAAGCTGTTGTGCAGCATGCGAATGGATCACCGATGGGGTTCCATGCCCACAAGTTCCAGCGTTGGGTCCTCACCTCTTTCCCGTGATCGCCTGCGAGGCGAATGGGACGACGTTAGTGTTGGACGGTAACCACCGATTGGCCTGCTACCTATTGAATAAAAGCCCTTCGATCAAGGCCATTGGGCTGGTCCCGCCCGCAAAACCATGAGCCTATTTACGTGGTATCCGCTTTCCAAGTTTCTCAGGTAGTCCTGGCCTGCCCCAATTTTCTGTACCAGGCGTTATGAAAGATCGGGTTGGGAAACAGGTAACGATTCAAGGGGGTCGCTGTGCTGCTGGAACGGAGGGAGCGCAGCGACTGGAGTGGAAGCAGCACAGCGACGCGCGAACTCGGCCGGGGTCAGGTAGCCCAGCGAACTGTGCGGACGGTTGTTGTTGAAGTCCTCTCGCCAGGCCCGAGCTTTGATTCTCGCGTTGTCTATGACAATTAGCGGGTTCGCGGTTCTGCCAGTTCAGTGGTCCGTTGTCCTAAACATCGCGACCCCTCGTGAAGAAAAAGCAGCCGGAACCTGTCGCATTCACGAGGATTTTGTATGAGGTGGACGCGTCATGAGCAAGCTTTAGACAGGACGCCCGAGCTAAGACAGTCCTCACAACGTGCTTTTCATACTCAATTTCTTGTCCCGAATTAGCTTGATCAAGAGGCTCGCGAATTAAAACTTAGTGAGTGCAACTTTGCTTACATTTTCGCTCCCAAATTCATCCTTTTCGTATCTCCTAAGATATCTCAAATCGTATCGCCAGAGACGAGCAAAATAGTATCACATTTAAGAAACCCTAACTCCTTATTTTCACAGCAGTTACAACTCCATGATTTTTTCCATTTTGAATCTCACAATTGTTCGCAATGCAGAGGTCGTCGGTTCAATCCCGATCAGCTCCACTTTCTTTTCTTCTACTCAAGCTGAATTGTATTTGTTGTTTCGTCCAAGCAATATCGGCTTCATGAATTCGGCGGATTAGTTCGCCGGACCAGACTTTCAATTGGTCAACGCTTTTGAACGAAACCTATCCCCTTGCCCGCAATACGGGGCGAGGTTGACTAGCTTAGGTCAGCTTGCCAAGTACCTGTTCCTTTACCCAGGTGACAATCTCGTCTGATTTATCTCTCGACCAAAGCCTGCGATTGCCCAGTTTGTCCGCGCTGATTCGGAAAATATGTTTAAGCGTATTCCGAAAATCGTCGGCAACCTGCTTGGGATCTAAGTTTTGTCCGTGCAACAAAGCGGGGAAATCTCCTTCAATCGTGTCCGATTCCCAATAAGATTGGACTTCCTTGATCTGGCTTCTGGTTCGAATGGGACTGACTGGGTGCTCGATAATCAGAATCGAACTTTCGTCACGCGTAGTTTGCATCAGACTCCTGAACATGCCGGTAAGCTCTAACATGCAATACCACGATTGCCAGTATTTCTGACTTGCGAACAGGATCAATAGATCTACTTCCCCATCTTGTGGATAATTGATGTAACGGGAAATATAGTCACCCGGCTTCAACACTGACTTGTCGTGTAATATTTCGACTTCATCTTGGATATCGCTGAGCCCCTCTAGCACCTTCTTAACGGGCTCTTCGAGAGGGATCTCGGTACTGTCAGAAATGAACTCACCGTTTTGCGGATCCCAACCGTACGAAAAGAAAACTCGCTTCTTTTGGCGATGGCTGCGTTTCTCAATAGATTTCCCAGGCAAGGCAATCGTCAATGAAGTCGCTTGAGTTCCCGGAGGTCCCCATGAAAATCCTTCTTCTTTGACACTTGCTTTGACTGATACTGCCACACGGGCTTCATTCTGAGGCTGCTTATCGCGGTACTCAAGACTCAACTGTGCGAGAGCCGTTCGCCCCTGGTAGCTCGGGCGAATCGTAAGCTTTTTCTTCCGAACTCGTCCATAACTTGTATGGTCGGATTGAAGAAAGTCAATTGCTTCGTCGTCTTCGGAATTGAGCTCGATCGATGCCACCCGAGCGCGGTCGTCCGTTTGCATCGCGCTGCCCATCACTTTGATCTGATTACTCGAATAACTTTTGTCGCAGGACACATGATTCAGGAGACACGGTGAATCAACCATGAAGCGTATGGTTGTCTGCCCACGATCGAACGACAACTTGGCCATATGAGGACAATCGTTGACTTTCGTATCGATTGATCTGTCGGTCCTCTGAGGGTCCATGAAGTCGAAATCACAGGAGAACTTTTTATTCATTGATTTCCACCTGACCCACTAATTCCGACGGAATATCGCCCGAATTTGCCTCGATCAGACTGAGTTGTTGCTCAATCGTTTTCAGTCCTTGAATCAATTCATGCCTGATTCGATCACTGGAGACAAACTGCGGATAAAACTGAACCACTGACTGCGCTACTAAATCGATTTGAAACTCGTTTTGCAGAATACGAACATACCTTCCAAGCTCGCTCCGTAATACTTCGCAGTCAAAGGAGATCTCACATCCATTCACGCACACTTTCACGCGTTCGACAGACGGGCGAGCAAGCACTGGGAATCCTCTCAGATCTTGCGGAACCTGTGTATTGTTCACGGATCGTTTGAAAAGCTCGACGAAACCAATGCCTTGGTCCTCATTGCTCTCCTCCAACGGTGTCCCCAACCATTCTTCCCCCGTAAAAATGAGGATCCCATTTCTCCAGACGCTCGAATCTTCAGAGAGGCTTTTGAATCCGTCACCCAGATCTGGGCTCTGACCTGAAAACAACTGAATTTCAACTTCCTTGAGGAACTCTTTCAGATAAGTACTTGTGGGAATGCGAAGACTATAAAGCCGATCGTTCCGCAAATCGGACGGATATGCCTCTCCCTCAAGGACGACCTCACTCGAATCGCCCAATCCTTTCTGCTCAAACCGAAAAGAAATAAAGGCTGGCCAACTATCAACAACGCAAGTCTTGAAGTTGTAATCGATATGACGTGAGACATTGCTTTCGATATTCGAAAACGCATTAGTTATCACATGCAAGAATTCAGAAGATCTTGCCGTACGGCTATCTTCAGCACTGCCAATTTCAAATTGTCCTCTTACCCCGGTAATCTGACGACCAATCGAATCGGTCGTATGTTGATGCTGCTCTAAGCGCGACAAAGATCGACTGGAGTATTCGGATTTTCCCAAAAACTTGGGAACGAATTCCTCGAGTATTTGCTCGACCTGAGCTGAACGCGACGCAGACCTGAAATTACTTTCTGGACTCCTGCGCAACTCTGCCTGAGCCCGTCGACAAAAAGTGACGATCTTTTTTAAGTTTGCCGTGTGAACATCTAAGTCTTGCATCGCGATATTCGGGTCTTCAAAGAAGCCGAGTAACTCCGCGATCAGCGCATTCTGAGGAGAAATAATGGGCAAGCTGTGAACGATGTGGTCGGAATACCCTGGACTCTTCTTCATGATCTGAAGAATGTTCTCAAGAATCTCCCTTCTCTCGAAATCAGATAGGTGAGGATGGCGTTCTTCAGGAATGTGCCTGACTTCGTCTTCCAACCATGCTTCCAGATTGGCGAAATCAAGAATGATCTTTGTAGAAGTCACTAATACAAGGGATCGCGGCGAACCTCGCGAAATGACCGAGTTTACGGCAATGGCCAGATTGATCGCGTCGCGACGGTCTCGGGAATCGTTCTTTCCCTTTCTCTCCCGTTCGACAAACCGAGAGTTCCGAGTTGCGATTCTTGGGCAGGCCTCGAACCAGCGCATGAATTGATCGGCCAATTCCGGATCGTAGTCAGCGCAAACACCAGCAAACGGATCACTGAGAAACTCATCTAAGCGGTCCAATTGGAGGCTATCTTGCTCTAATTCCCTATCAAGTTCAACTCGCAGTTGATCGAAGTCCAAGTTACTGGCGCTCTTGATCCCGATCGCGGACGCGACTTTTCGAACCGCTTGCTCGGGGTTTAAATTATCCAATCGCAACCGCCGGACGGGACCCGTTTTCTTTTGCAAACGCTTTAATGCTTGCAGTAACTCCTCAAATGCTCCTGCCGGCATCCAATAACTATCTCGCTTCCGGGCGTGATAGAACCAATAGTAGACTTCAAACAATCGACGCCTTGTCGTCGCGTTTGGATGCCGTGACTCAGCTTCATCATCTTTTACCAAGTCGCCCAAATCCAACTTCACGAAATCACTTGTAACGTCAAAGTCGGTGAGATATTGAGGCTTTTCAATCTTGCTCAACATTTCAAGACTACTAAAGGCATTCTCGAACCTAACCTCGTAGTCTTTACCGATGTAGAGTAGCACACGCAGCAGCCGAGGATCGTCTAAGAAGGGCTGCCATGACGTTAGCGGTGTATCACGAGTTTGAAAGACTGCCGGGGCCATCCGATGTTCCATTCGTGACGAGTTCAGACATTAGGAGTTGGCGTGTGACTATAGGTTACGACGAGCCCCTCCTCTTGGGCAGAGGGCCATGCACGAATTGATCTCAAGAGACCCTGCAATTCCGGTGTACTCAGAGTACCAGTGCGGGACGACAATCCCCACAAAGCGGCACCGATGACAGGACTGAACTCAGAAAACTTGATAGGATTCTCTATGTGGTAGTTCCCTCTGAGTTCTTCAATGAACTCTTCACAGAAGCGTTTCGAATTCTCGAACTGCCCTCCCTTACAGACGATTGGAATACTCTCTGGAACAAGGTCTCCAGGCAAGTTGCTCATTTGATTCAATCGTTTGAAGGAAAAGGAAACTGTCTCAGCAAGTTGGGCGGCAGCTTCCTTCACCAAGTCAACGCTTAATTGATGAGGATTAGCACCGTCGGCGTCAATTGTCGCAACAGATGCGAAATGAGCTAACCGAGGTCGCCAGTCTCGATCGTTGCAACGGAGAAGCTCATCAAACCAGTTCTGCAAATCTTCGATGGAATGGATTTCTTCATGATCACCCAGAAGACTGGCTGGCATGATTCGTCGTGCACACTCCAGTAATTCGCCTTCCAAGACGAATCCTTTTTTCGAATCAGAAACAATCGATTCGCGATCGGTGAAACGAGTCGACTCCTCGAGTAGGCGTACGGCTAATCGAAATCCACTACCCCAATCGCCGAGAAGCGATCCAAAACCATCAAGCTTATAGGTTTTCCCAAGGTGGAAATCATCGATACCGATGTAAACGGATGCTCCTGTTCCGGCAATTACTGAGATACCTCGATTGCACATGGATCCTGCAATCAGGTTGGCCCAGGTATCATCAACGATCAAAAGATCCAATTCTTCAAGGTTCCAAAGTCTAGAAAAATTATCCGCGACCCGGCGATAGTCGAGAGCCGTGCTCACGCCAGGCATCGCCACAAACAATCGACGTGTATGCTTGAGGACATCAAGGTGAGTCTCGATCTTCTGTATAAGAAGACCTCGTTCTCTTATCGATGTGGCCAGCATCGCCACTAGCTTGGAAAACTTGCTATAGAAGTAACCGTTCTGATAGTAATAGTGGCCATCATCAACCATTACATGGTCGTTCATACCTTCCGACCATGCCGAACCCACGATTTGGTTATCAACAATCGCGATGAGATTGCTGCGCGTATGTCCGCCTGAGAATGCTAAGGTAAGCTCCATTTGCGACCACTCCTTCCTTGACATGAAGACGGGAAGAACACCCCTCGAGTAGATCTACGCAAAGGGGGCCATTTAGGCAGGAATCAAGAAGGGAACCGTGCTTCCATTTGACAGCCGAAGGTACCGCATCGTACCCCCTTCTCATCGGGTGGTCAACACTCTTTGCAATTCGATAACCGTTTCTTAAAGAGCGCGTGGAGATAGATTCGCGACGGCAACCCCGCGAGCTTGAAATGGAATCGCGATCTCGTGAGTCTTCGTTCGGTTGAACAAGAGATTCTTATTAAATCGGAAAGAACTCGTGCTCGTTCTATTGAAGCAGAATTTCTGACCTAGGTTTCTTTGCAATAGATACAGAATTCGAAAACCTTGGGTCTAGAAAGGGCTTCAAGACAGGAATTCGACTCTGATGAACTTCGTGAGAGTCCGACAAAAGATGGAACGCTGCCAGGTTAGATTCGATTAAGGGAGGTTCGTGAACCTATCCCTGAGGACGTTTGCGTTCATAGCTGCGTTCAATCTGAATCGCCTTGCGGCCTTTGAAGGCTCCGGCGAAGGCCTGGAAGGTGGGCGTGCCGTTGACGTTTACTTGCAGCGGAGTGCGTGAGTCCTTTTCGGTGGTGATGACATCGCCAACGCGAAGGTCGAGCAGGTCTTCCATGCTGATGGTGGTTTCGGCCAGGATCACGTCGAGTTCGACCGGGGCCTGATCGAGATGGATCCCCATGGAGGCCCGCGACTCAGGCGTGGCCTCGGTGCTACCGTAGGCGAACCAGGTGTTGGCGGTCAGCTTGTTGCTGACCCGTTCGATCGAATTGAACGGGATACAAAGATTGATCATGCCGCGGACGTCGCCGATCGCCAGTTCAAAGCTGACCAGTACGACCACTTCGTTCGGCGGAACGATCTGAACCAGTTGCGGATTGCTTTCGACCCGGACAACGCGGAGATCCAACGGCAGAACGTTCTCCCAGGCCTCTTTCAGTTCCACCAGAAACAGATCGGTAATCCGCGTGACGAGGGTCAACTCGATCTCGGTCAGCGGGCGGCGGCTGGTCGGGGTGCTTTCTTTGCCGCCCCCCAGCAGGCGATCAATGATCGGGTAGAGAATCGACGGGTTGATGTCGAGAATCAGATTGCCTTCCAGCGGCTCGGCAACCAGCAGATTGAAACAGCTGGGGTTCTCGAGGCTGAAGACGAATTCGCTGTAGGTCAGCTGGTCGACGCTGGTCAATTTGACTTCGACAATCGATCGCAGGAGGGCGGACAAGGCAGCCCCGAAATTGCGGCTGAAGCCTTCGTGCATCGACTGCAAGGCCCGCATCTGGTCTTTGCCGACACGCTCGGGACGTTTGAAGTCGTACGGCGTGACCTTCTCGCGACTACGGCTGGGGCGACTGGAATTGGGGTCTGCCGTGGGAACAGCGGTGACGGGGCCTTGCGCGGAGTCCGTGCCGGTCTCCATGGCATTGAGCAGACTCTCGACCTCTGCCTGGCTTAGAACGTTGTCTGCCATGAATCACTCCCTCGATTCACGAAATCAGGCCCGGGGCAATTACTGCCGCACGTGCCCTTCCCCCATGACGATGTATTTGTAGCTCGTTAACGCCTCGATGCCACACGGGCCGCGGGCGTGGAACTTGTCGGTGCTGATTCCAATCTCCGCGCCCAGGCCAAACTCTCCGCCATCGTTGAACCGCGTGCTCGCATTCACCATGACGGCCGAACTATCAATCTGGGCGGTAAACTGGCGGCTGGCGGCCAGGCTCTCGGTCACGATCGACTCGGTATGCTTCGAGCTATGCTGGTTAATATGCGCGATCGCTTCCTCGATCGAGCCCACAACTTTCACCGAGATGATCGGGCCAAGGTATTCTGCGTAGAAGTCTTCTTCCGTGGCCGGCTTGGCGGCAGCAACGATTTTGCAGGTTGCTTCGTCTCCCCGCATCTCGACGTTCTTCTCAGCGAACGCGTCGGCAATCATCGGCAGGAACTTCTCGGCCACTGTCTGGTGCACGACCAGCGATTCAGCCGCGTTGCAAACGCCGTAACGATGGCACTTGCTGTTGACCACAATATCAACGGCCATCTCCAGATCGGCGGACTGATCGACATAGACATGGCAATTGCCGGCGAAGTGCTTGATGACCGGCATGGTCGCTTCTTCACTGACACGGCGAATGAGTCCTTCGCCGCCGCGCGGGATGGCGACATCGATGTATTGATTCAATTTCAAAAAATGCCCGACGGCGGCTCGATCAGTCGTCGAAACCAACTGAATCGCATCGGCCGGAATGCCATACTCGACCGCTTTGTCTTGCAGGATCTGCACGATGGCCTGCGAAGAGTGAATTGCTTCTTTGCCGCCGCGAAGGATCACGGCGTTGCCACTCTTCACGCAAATGGCAGCCGCATCGGCGGTGACGTTGGGACGCGATTCGTAGATGAAGAACACCACGCCCAGCGGTACACGAATCTTCTGGATCGCCAAGCCGTTGGGGCGGACCGAAGATTCGATCGTCGCGCCGATCGGATCAGGGAACATGGCGATCTCTTCCAGGGCACCGGCAATCCCTTCGACACGATCCTTGGTCAGACGCAACCGATCGACCTGGGCATCGGTCAGGCCATACTTGGGGGCATTCTCGATATCTTGCTGGTTGGCCTCGGCGATGGAGTCGTACGCCTCACGCAGGGCTGCGGCGGAAGCCTTCAGCCAGTCGTTCTTGGCCTGGCCCGATACGGTGGCCAGCACGCGCGAAGCGGCCTGGGCTTTCTGGGCCGTTTCGAGGCAGTAGGAGTTCAAATCCAAATCGTCAGCAATCGCCATTCTTTCAACCTTGAGAGTCTACGGGTCCATGGGGGATTATCCCTAGGAAGGGAGATGGGGTCAATGCGAAAGGTTCGCGAAGGCAGCGAACAAAATTTCGCGCAAAGCGTTACCCACCATCAAGTTAGAGCCAAAATCCATCGACTGGCTCTGACCAATCCGCAGGGTTTCTGCAAGGATGAACTCCGAACAAACAAGACCGGCGGTTGCTTAACTCGCTGGCGGAGTCGGCAACTCGGCGGCGATTCCATCAATCCCGCCAGTCGCCACAAACGCATCGAGCGCTTCCTTGTTCGGCTTCACGTCATGCACGCGGATGATTTGCACCCCGAGCCGAGCTAGCGTCAACGTTGCTCCGACGGTGGCCAGGGTGCGGTCTTTGTCGGGGTCGCGGAGGATCTTCGCCAGGAATCCTTTGCGGGAATGGCCGACCAGCAGTGGGCAGGCGAGCGTATGGAACTCGTCGCAGCGGGCCATCAGGTCGAGATTGTGTTGATGCGACTTGCCGAAGCCGATGCCTGGGTCCAGGCAGATCTTGGTGCGGTCGATTCCTTCGTAACAAAGCTGCCGATAGCGGTTCTGCAGGTAGTCGAAGATATCAAGCACGACGTCGTCGTAGCTGGGGTCGTCCTGCATGGTTTGAGGAGTCCCCTGCATGTGCATCACGCAAACCCCCACCCCTGATTCGATTGCCAGCGGAACCATGTCCGGGTCAGCTTCCAGCCCGCTGATGTCGTTGATGATCTCGGCGCCGGCGGTGATTGCTTCTTTGGCAACAGCGGCCTTGGTGGTATCGATCGAGATCGGAATATGAATCGCATCGGCCAGCGCTTCGATGACTGGCATCACGCGACGAAGCTCTTCATCCGCACCGACCGGGGCGGCATATGGTCGGGTACTTTCGCCACCGATATCGAGGATCTCGGCACCGTCCGCTTCCATCTCAATCGCACGGTCGATCGCGGCACTTTTATCGATCCATTGGCCGCCATCCGAGAAGCTGTCAGGCGTCACGTTCAAGATGCCCATCAACTTCGGTGTCCGCTGGAAACGGACGACGCGCGTCCGCAGTTGCCACGATATCGCGCGGTAGGGGTAACGTTGAGCAAGGGTCGTACTATGAGCCGTCGATTTCATAGAGGTCAGTTTATCGATGGCAAAGAGAAAAAGGGAGCCCAGATTCATACTATCGGGGGGGCAGATTACCAAGGGGCTTGCATCGCCCGAACAACCTCGCGGGCGAACTCATCGATGGCACTTTGCTGGGCGGTCACCATCGATTGTCCAGGTTCTGGGTAGAGTAATCCGGTGGTGGTCATCGTGCTCGAGCGAAGCACCGGGGCCAGGTCAAGCGTGGCAGGCTGGCGAATCAGTTGGCCCCGTTGATCGAGCCACTGGTATTGGATCTGGAGGCTTTCCTGGATGATCCGCGGTTCGTCGAGTGTGTTGTTTCCCTGGACCACCTTATTGTCCACCAGAATCGTTCCTCGAAGCACGCTGTCGGCGGTGGCTGCATCGGCGATCTTGTAGGGAGTTTCGGCTTCGATTTCTTTAATCACCGCTTCGGTCAGCCGTTCGCCGAGTTCGCGGCGGAACGAATTCGATTTGAAGATCGGAACATGAACCGTATGAATGTCAGGCTGATAGAGGCTGCGATTTCCTAGCTGATAGTGCGCACAACCGGCCGAACTTGCCATCGTCAGCAGCAAGACAGCCAGAGTCAGCATTCGGCTTGTCGAAATCCAATTAGGCATTCGCAGAGGGAATCTCTCAGGCTTAACGAGACTGCGAGTCGTCGTCCGGTTTGGTGGCGATGTTTTCGATCGGTGTCTTGGAGGCCTTCGGAAGATTACTCTTGGGCTCCAGCCAGCTATACAGGAATTCGGCCGGCGGTGTCGGGGCATCGGGAAGGCCTTTGATCTCAACGATTCGCTTTTTCGCTTCTTCGGCAAGATTCGAGGTGGGAAATTCTTCGACGATTTTGGCGTAGTAATGCCGTGCTCCGGCGTATTCGCGTCTGCGATCGTAGAAGGCCGCATTGGTCCAGAGTCGTGCCGCTTTGGCAGCGCGGATATCGAAGTCGAGCTTTTCAATCACCTTCAGATTTTTCTGAGTCTGGTCAGGAAACTGCCGCTTGATTCGGGTCAACAACGTCTCCGCTTCTTCCAGCGGTTTGCCATCGTATTCGGGGCCTTGATAAACCTTCAGTTTGGTAACCACACCCAGGTAGTGGGCGGTGAACTGATGCTCGCTGGTCGGAAAGTTCTCGCGCAAATCCGTGTAGAACCGGTCGGCTGCCTCGAAACTTCCACGACGGAAATGGGCATTGGCCGCTGCCAGCGTGGCATCGTCGGCCAGGTCACCGGTCGGGTCGTCGAGACGAATCTGATCGAACAACTTGACCGCGTTGCCGAATCGGTCGAAGGTCGGAAGCTCGTGATCAAGCAGATTAGGCTGCAGGGCCCAGGTTTGATCCTTGGAGTGGCGATCCAACCAGTAGCGAGCCAATTTGAATCGTCGCCGCCCAATCACATCGAGATGGCTGGTATTGGGATACTTCTTGATCAGGTTGTCATACTGCCGCGTTGCTTCGGGATAGTTATCGAGGAAGAAGTAGCACTCGCCGGCGTACATCAGGGCATCTTCTTCCAGCGAAGACTTCTGATGGTAGAGAGCGGCCCGTTTGAATATACCGGCCGCTTCGTTCAGCTTTTCTTTGCGCTGGTCACCCTCGGCGGCGATACCCTCGTCGTAAAGGGCTTCTGCTTTGGCAAATAGTTGTTTGGCGAGCTTTTTGTTGTCGGAGTTACTACCGGTTACTTCGATCGCCTTCGTACCGACACCGGTCGGATCCCACCAGGCATGGTCAGATACCTTTTCGGTCTCTTTTTCAGGCGACTGGCCCCGCTTCACGTCTTCCTCGTAGTCGACTTGAGCGACACCATCGCCGGCAGCATTGAAAGGAGGCGGCGGGACAGGATCGCGTTTGCCGAAATTCGTGCAGCCAAGCGCACTGACGGCAGTCAGAATGCCAATGACGACCATCCAGGTTGTTTTCATCATCGAGGACTTCCTTGCCCTTGTCGTAATCCACCCCAACGTCAGATCGAAAGAATTCGCAGGAATTCTCGCAATCTGGGAGTCTTGCCCAGGCTATGGCTCAAATACCGGTTCACCAATGCTCGAATCTCCATGGCCAGTCGAGCAGGTATCTCGGTTGATTTCCAACGTTCGTCTTCGGCGGCGTAAATCGAAAGGAGTTGCAGCGATGCGACTGCCACGTCAATGACGTGGCGATGCCCATTGCGGGCTCTTCGCGAAAGAACACCACCGGCGAGCAGCCCAAAAGGAGTACGCCCCTCGGCCGAGATCGGTTCGCCTGTTTCGACGCAGTGCGTCAACTCAGGTAGTTGTCCCAGATGTCGGAGCAGCATCATTTCAAACCGCAACACCAAGCGATCGACCTCGCCCAAGTCATTGAGCTGCGAAAGTATCTCATCGGCCAGATGAAACAGTTCCGGATGGGGATCGGAGCGGTCGGTCATCTCGGTCAGCAGCTCGGCCACGTAGTAACCGGCATAGAGATGCTCGACGCTCTTTTGTCCACCGCGAAAACGTCTTTCGACCTTTGCTTCGGTCAACAAGTCGAGGCTGTCGCTTTTTTTGTGGAGGAAGACTATTCGACTGACAGTCAGCAGGTCAAGGCCAGACTCAAACGGGCTCTTGGGACGCTTGCATCCTTTTGCTAGCGCCGTGATTTTGCCGAAATCTTCCGTGAATAAAGTCGCAATGCACGAGGTCTCGCTGAAGTCGACGGTGCGAATGACGATTGCTAGCGACTTTTCCGCCGACATAAGATGCAGATTTTCTGATGGATATTCAGACGAATTAGGCCGATTGGGCTTTGTCCTGCTTGGTTCGGACCAGACGCAGTTGATGAATACGGCGGCGATCCGCGGCGACGATCTGGATCGAAATATCCCCCACTTGCAGCTTTTCGCCCGGCTTGGGAATACGCTTCATCTCGTGGATTACCAGTCCGCCGATCGTATCGTAGTCATCTTCCTCGGGAAGTTCCATGCCCAGCAGTTCGTTGATATCTTCCACGTGCGCTTTGCCAGTGACATCAGCAACGTCGCTGGAGATTTCGATGATCCCGTCGTCCGTTTCGTCGATATCGTGCTCGTCGACGATCTCGCCGACGATTTCTTCCAGAACGTCTTCAATGGTCACCAGGCCTGTTACCGCGTGGTACTCGTCCACCACCAGAGCCAGGTGCATTCTTTTCCGAAGGAAGTACCGCAGCAGTTCGCTCACCGTCATGCTTTGAGGAACATGGATCACCGGGCGAGCCAATTCCAACAGCGATTTGCGGGTTGATTCGGGCCGGGCCAATTCTGGCAAAAGGTCTTTCACGTACAACAGGCCGGCGAAGTTGTCTCGATTACCTTCCCAAATCGGAATGCGGGTTCGACCGGTCTTCGAGATGAACTCGATGATTTCCCACCAGGGCGTCGTCGCTGCCAGCGAATCGATTTCGCTCCGCGGGGTCATGATGCTGGCCGTGACGGTGTCGTCCAGATCCATCACCCCTTCGATCATTTCCCGGGCGTCTTCTTCGATGTGACCTTCCCGAATCGCTTCGGTAACGATCGTGCGGATTTCTTCTTCATAGTCTTCCTCTTCGTCAGAAGGCTCGTCATCGATCCCGGCGGCTCGCTTTAGGACCCCTCCGAGAAAGTCGACACCAAACGTCATCGGATAAAAGACCGTACTCATCGCCGACCATATTGGCCAAGTATGGCAAAGGTACCCAGGTCCAAAGTGTTCGGCGACGGCCCAGGGAAGCCAAACCATGGCGACCATCAACACCAACGTAACCCCGACGACATCCCCGAGGAACGTAAACGCATCCAACGTCAATTCCTGGCGGAAGCCCAGAATCCAGGCCTGGCTCGAAATCAGAAAGACCGCCAGGCTCAATACTTGAAGTGCCTGGGCTGCGAGCGCCGCCAATTCGTGCTGCTCGTGGATCGTGCTGAAAAGTCGCGGACGGCCCCGTTTATCGCAGTATTCTTCGAGATCGTGCCACATCATGTCGGACAGAATCGTCACGGCGATTGACGACAAAATGAGTACCAGCAAGGCGGAAGTAAACAGCCAGACCAGCAGCGTCGGTCCCATGGCCTAAGTTGCTCCGTGTGACGGGGAATCGGATGCGGAAGAGGTGCCCGCGTATCGAATGCCAATTTGTTCCAGGTAATGCCGCTCTAATCGCCGCATTTCCTGGCGGTCTTCTTCCTCGTGGTCGTCATAGCCGGCAAGATGCAAACAGCCATGCACCACGTATAGGGTCATTTCTTCTTCAACAGTCCAGCCATATTGCTGAGCTTCGCCGGCAGCGTACTGGGCACTGAGCATGATATCGCCGGCCAGGTAGTCTTCCGACCGTTCCATCGGAAAGGTGATCACGTCGGTCGGATAGTCGTGCTGGAGAAAGCGAACGTTCGTTTCGTGAATCTCGGTATTGTCGACCACGGCGATATTCACTTCGCCCCGTGGATAGCCTTCGCCGGAAAAGACCTGGCAAACGGCCTGATCGAACCAATCTTTGCGAACCAGATACTTCGATTGGCGATTGGATAAATTGACTTCGTAATCCGAGGACATCGGTCTCGCTTTAAGCAGGCTGCGAACTGGGATATTTCACACGACCATGATAGACAGCCGTCAGGCTCTTGGTCACGCTTTGTTGGATTTGACGCAGTTCGCGAAGCGTCAAACCACATTCATCGAATTGCCCATCCAGCAGGCGTTTCATCGATAGTTCTTCAACCAGGGCACCGATACGGGCCGAAGTTGGTTCAACCAGCGTACGACAGGCACTTTCCACCGCGTCGCAAATCATCAGCACGGCTGCTTCTTTGGTCTGCGGCTTGGGGCCTGGGTAGCGGTAGATGTTTTCGTCCACTTCCCGTTCGTCCGGGTTTTCTTCGACCTTGGCGCTGGCGACCCGGTAGAAGTACTCGACCAGGGTCGTGCCGTGATGCTGTTCGATAAAGTCGATGATCGCCTTGGGCAAGCGGTGTTGCCGCGCCAAGTCAGCGCCATCTTTGACATGCGCAATGATCACCAGGGTACTGATTGCCGGGTTGAGCCCTTCGTGGCGATTGTCGGCACTTTGATTCTCAACGAAATACTCCGGCTTCATCATCTTGCCAATGTCGTGGAAGTAAGCACCAACACGAACCAGAAGACCATTGGCACCGATCGAGTCGGCAGCCGTCTCGGCAATGGACGCCACGGTAATCGAATGGTTATAGGTACCCGGTGCCCGCTGGGCCAGCTTTTGCAGCAGCGGGTCGGCCGCATCGCCGAGTTCCAACAAGCTGATATCGGTGAGCACGCCGTACGCCTTTTCGACGGACGGCAACAGTCCGGTCATCAGGAACCCGGCACCAACGGCATACACGCCCTGCCAGGCCGAAGCTTCCAGGAGCGTAATCGTCGCAGGCTGTCCCGAAACGATGCTGACACCAAACTTGGTGGTGAACGCGACCAAACCGGCCCATAATCCAACAAAGATCAACTTGTTGCGGCTGCGAATCCGGTTCATCGACAGCGTCGCGGCGCTGCATGTCGCGGTAATAGTCACAAACGCAACCAGGCCGGTGCCGCTGGTAAGCACAATGGCCAAGCTGACGCAGGCGGTCACTAACAGGGCGAATTCCTGGCGATAGACAATCGAGATGGTCATCGCCAACAGCATGACCGGAATAACCTCGGCCTGCCAGCGATCATCGAACCAGTACCCGAGTGCCACAGCCACGCAGCAAGGTACCAGAAAGAGCAGAAACTCCATCAAGTCGTTCAGGATATTCGGGCATTTGAAGACGAGATAGATCCCACACAACGCGCCCAAGGCATAAAACATTCCGAGGATTGCCAGGGAATAGATTGCCTTGGAAAAGAAGGTTCGCTGCTCGCAGTAGGCCTCGTTCTCGGCATGCAGTAGTTGCATATCGGATGCGGTAAGCGGTTCCCCTGCGGGCACGACGGCATCTTTTGGGGCATAGATGTGCATCACCGTTTTCACGGCATCGACTGCTTCGTCTCGTTGTTTGACGGTCGCCGACTTATCGAAGGCCAATGTGCCTGGCAGCTTCTTTTCAATCCAGACATCGACAGCTCGAACGAAGAAACCAATGTCTTCGTCCTTCACCAGTTCGTCGAGTTGGACTTTCAGATTGCGGCGAATCTCTTCCAGTACCCGTGCCCGGAGGACATCGTTCTGAGAAATAATCTGCTGCTGAGGATTCGGTCCTGGCGTCACCACGATAATGTTTGCGGCCTGGCCTTCTTTTTCGGCCAGTTGCTCCGGATCGAGGATCCCTCGCGAGGCAAAGGGCTTCAGGGCCGCTTCAATCTTCTGTTGGAACGCATTGAGCATTCCCTCTCGACTGAGGAGTGTCTTTAACCGAACGAATTGCTGCTCGCGATCCATCGGTGTCTCAGGGGTGGCCTGGGCATCCTCGACGGGAAAGAATTCGTCCCACAGCCGTTCCGTTTCGACGTCAAATGACTTGGCACTTTGCAAACGGGTAATCGTCGTCTGCAGAGCGGTTCGCATCTGATCGAGTTGCTCGGCTTTGTTGGTGTAGACTGACATCGCCTCGTTGGCGGCTTCGACCTTGGCTTGTGTCGTGGCCTGGGGATCAGGCACCGAAAATTGAACGCGAGGATGAATTTCAGCTGGAGGCACATAGCCCAGCCGATACTGCATCGGCGGATTCCAGGCACCAGTGACCATCCACAAAACGACGGCCGCAAACAGCGCACATGTCAGATAAAGCAACTTGTCGGGGTGCGAAAGCTGGGAGACGAATCGCCGGAATGTTCCCGGAGGAAGTTCCAACGTGGCGACATGCTTGGCTCGTTTTCGGGACTTCGCGTTTTGTGCCATGATTTAGCTTCCTTCGCTTCCGGACTGATCTCCCAAGTCCGATTCGTAGGCATCCACGATTTGCTGCACCAGAGGGTGCCGTTGAATATCTGCGTTGGATAACTCGACGCGGGCAATTCCGTCGATGTTGCGTAGCCGATACAGCGCATCGGTCAATCCGCTCCGCACTCGCGGTGGCAGGTCGTTTTGCGTAATGTCGCCGCTGATGACCATGCGTGAGTCCTTTCCCATTCGGGTCAGGAACATCTTCATCTGCGCGGTCGTGGTGTTTTGCGCTTCATCGAGAATGATGAACGCGTTCTTAAGTGTCCGTCCCCGCATGAAGGCCAACGGTACGACTTCGATCACGTCGGTCGCCATGTACTGGGTAATCAGATTCGGCTCCATCATTTCGGTCAGCGAGTCGAGCATTGGCCGCAAATACGGATTGATCTTCTCGTACAAGGTACCCGGCAGGAAGCCCAACTGTTCGCCAGCTTCAACCGCCGGACGCACCAGCACAATCTTGCCGATCCGGTTCTCCAGCAATGCTTCCACAGCCATGGCGACGGCCAGGTAAGTCTTCCCGGTACCAGCAGGCCCTAAGGCGAAAACCATATTGTGATTGCGAATCGCCTCGACATAGGCGATCTGACCTGGGGTGCGTGGCTTGACCGCGCCACCTTTCTGGAAGGTGGAAATCGGAATGGTCCGCGGAGGCAGCGCATCGCCGTTCACTTCCGCCAATGCTTCGTCGAGATCTTCTTTCGAGAGCTGTCCGCTACGCTCCAGGCGATGACGCAGGTCTTCGACAACGCGTATCGCCTTGGCGACGGCTCGTTCTTCTCCCGAGATACTGACGCGTTCGTCACGATGCGTAATCGCCACGTTCAGCGAATCGCGAATTCGCCTCAGATGCTGATCTCGGCTGCCAAAAAGTTGGAGGACCGATGCGTGGTCCAGAAATTTGATCGTTGCTTCGTACATCGATTGGGCAAACGCCTGTTGCCATATCCCCAAAATGGAAGGATTCCTACGACAAACTATAGACAATGTTTCGATCGTGGGAATCGTCTTAGCGCCCAGGTGGATTGTAACTCTATAGCAAGACTGGGTTTAGCAATTTTGCCGAGATAATCGGCCAAAACTGTCGATTCTGTTCATCCTGCTCAAACTATCGCCCTGGGCCGACAATCCCCAGTTCCCAGCACAATAGCGCCATTGGAGCCCCCAGGAGCATCGAGTCGAGTACGTCCAACACGCCACCCAGACCGATTAGCCACTTGCTGGAGTCCTTGGTTTCCATATCGCGTTTGAACATCGACTCGGCCAGGTCTCCAATCATGCCCGCTGGCGAAACCAACAAAGCAAACAGAAGCCAGCCCCACGGCATCGAAGCCACTGGGCCGCCCAGCAGCCAGGGACCGATCCACACAAATACGATGTAGCTTCCCAGGCACGAGGTTGCCAATCCGCCCAACGTGCCTTCGAGTGTCTTGCCAGGACTTAGCCTGGGGACAAGTTTGGTGCGTCCAAAGTTCGAACCAATAAAGTAGGCGCCGATGTCCGAGATCTTCACCACCACGATCATCGAAAGCAGTGCCAACATGCCGTACGCGTTTCCCTCAGGTGTTCCCTGCTGAACCAGACGCAAGCGAATAACGAAACTGAGAAGGCCGCCGACGTAAAAGATCGAGAAGACGGTTAGCCCGAGATGAATCATCGATTGCCCCGGCTTTTCGTAGCGGCGCATTTCTCCCACGATCGCCAGGACAACACCAAAGGCAAGCGCGTACAAAGTCCATTCAGCCTGGTTGGCTTGCGAAGAAACTTCGGACGAAGGCCACCAGATCGGTAGACTGGCCGCCAGCATCACGATCAAGGTACCCAGATGACAGGTCCATCCGATCGGACGAAGGTGCTTGGCCCGCAATAGATCCAAGACTTCTTCAGCAGCCAGGATTGCCAAGGCAAAGACAAGTGGCATCAGCCACAGTCCTGGCCGGCCGAAGTTTAAGTTGAAGTCGAGCCAACAAAGTCCGCAAAGAGGCAGAATTATGGCAATCGATCCAATCAATCGCCACTTGAGCACGCGTCATCTCCTGAGGGCCCTTGGTTGGTCAGGCCTCCAAATCGGCGATCACGCGAGGCGAAGTTGGCGATCGCATCACGCAAGGTTTCCTCGCGAAACTCGGGCCAGCAAAGATCGGTGACCCATAGTTCCGAGTAACTGATCTGCCACAGCAAGAAGTTACTGATTCGCATTTCACCTGCGGTCCGAATCATCAGATCCGGGTCAGGCATCCCGCGGGTGTAGAGATGCTCGGCGATCGTTTCCTCGGTAATCTCGGACGAATCGAGCCGCCCTGCTTTGACCGCTTCTGATATACAGCGAACCGCGTCGACCATCTCGGCCCGGCCGCCGTAGTTGATCGCCAGGCAAAGGGTCGTCCCGGTATTCTTGGCACTTAGTTCGATCGTCTTGTCCATCTCGCGCTGGACCTGTTCGGGTATGCCGTCGCGGCGACCGATGATTTGGACGCGGACATTGTTGTTCATGATCGTCTCGCGTTCTTCGATCATGTACTGCTCCAGCAGGTGCATCAGGAAGTCGAGTTCATGCTGCGGACGCTTCCAGTTTTCGCTCGAAAGGCAATAGAGCGTCAGTTGGCCGATCTTGAGACGGGCACACTCTTCCACCGTGCAGCGAACCGAAGTTACCCCGCGTCGATGCCCTTCAATCCGGGGCAGACCCTGGCGCTGAGCCCAGCGACCATTGCCATCCATGATGACCGCGATGTGGTTCGGAAAACGGTCGCGAGGAAGATCCTCGATCGGATGTCGCGCTGTCGTAGCCGTTTTTGACACGTGCCTGGTTGGACCAATTAAGAAACGAAAACCGGGGTGCGAACAATACAGAGACTATTATGACGCGGCCCCGGGTTCGATTTCAACGCGGGATTTAAGTTGCCACCAACTTCAGAAGGTCTTGGGTGAAAATCGTTTGCTTGCGATCTGGTCCGACCGAAACCACCCCCACTGGGAATCCAACCAGTTCTTCAATGCGGCGAACATAGGCCAGGGCATTGGCGGGCAAATCTTCCATGCAGCGGGCCTCGGTGATTTCTTCTTCCCAGCCAGGAAGCGTTTCGTAAACCGGTTTCAGACGGCGAATATCGTCTACATGCGACGGGAAACGCGTAATCTTTTCGCCATCTAGTTCGTACGCGACGCACACCTTCAGTTCGTCGAATGTCGACAAGACGTCTAGCATCATGAGTGAGAGAACGTCAATCCCACTCACTCGGGCCGTATAGCGAACAGCCACGGCATCAAACCAACCCGTCCGGCGAGGACGTCCGGTGGTGGTGCCATATTCATTGCCACGTTTGCGGATCTTTTCGCCTGTTTCGTCATGAAGTTCGGTCGGAAATGGTCCGCCGCCGACACGAGTGCTGTACGCTTTGGCGACGCCGATGACCTGGTCGATATGCTTCGCAGGGACACCGGCACCGGCTGAAGCACCGACGCCAGAGCTATTGCTGCTGGTGACAAACGGATACGTTCCGTGGTCGACATCGAGCAGCGCTCCTTGGGCACCTTCGAACAAAATCGTCTTTTGCTCATCGACCGCATTGAGCAGCAAATCGGTCGAATCGCAGACAAAAGGACGCATGCGGTCAGCATAGCCGGCGAATTCTTCGTAGATTTTGGCAGCGTCGAGCGGCTCGAATTGGCCATCCTCGTACATGCTGGCGATCGTGCGATTCTTCTTTTCGCAGATCATCATCACTTTCTCTTTGAATCCGGGCCGGATCATATCGCCCAGGCGAATCGCATAGCTGCGTCCGACTTTGTCGCGATAGCATGGCCCGATGCCGCGAAGCGTGGTGCCGATGTTCTCGCCGTCGGCCGTTCCCTGGTTCATGGCACGATCTTCAGCGATGTGCCAGGGGAAGATGATGTGCGAGCGGTCGCTGAGCCGCAGATTGTCAATCGAAACACCCCGATCGGTAAGTCCGTCCATTTCGCCCAGCAGAATGGGCGGGTTAATCACCACCCCAGCCGTGATCACATTCAGAACATTGCTGCGCAAGATACCACTTGGAATATGGTGCAGCTTGTACACGTTTTCGCCGTCGACGACCGTGTGTCCAGCGTTTGCGCCACCCAAAAATCGGGCCACGATATCGTGTTGTTGCGTCAAAAGATCGACGAGTTTCCCTTTGGCCTCGTCACCCCACTGCAAACCAATAACACACGAACCTGCCACGAACCTTCTCCAGTGATAGCAAACCATTCAGGACGAACCCACTTAGTGTAGCGCGAACCAGGGGAGCCGGTCAACGAGGCCCAACGCCAGCAAAACGCCAAACTAGGGGGAATCCGCCTTCTTTCTGCCGAGGCAACTCGATACACTTCCCCGTACGCACAATTCCGGCAAAAACGGCGAATTTTGAGCGGATTTCCCTCTATCGAACCTCAACAGCAAATCCCACCATGACTCCTTATCTCGTTCTGGCACTGCTTTTAGCCGCACCACAGCCGGAGGCCTCGGACGGGTTCGATACGTTGGTGGTCTGCCCCCAGGCCTACGTCGCGGCCATGCAGCCCTGGCTGCAATATCGCATGCAGCAGGGTCACAAGATCGGAATCGTCACCGATACCACCTCCAAAGCAAAAATCCGATCCACCATTCGCCAGGCCGCCAAAGATGGCCCATTGAAGCAAGTTCTGTTGGTAGGTGATGCCATTGCCGACCAGTCGGGCGACGTGGGCGTGCCGGTCCATTATCAGAAGGGGATTGTGAATGTCCACTTCGGATCAGAGCCGGAACTGCCGACCGACAATTACTATGCTGATCTAAATGACGACCAGATTCCCGACCTGGCGGTGGGCCGCTTTTCGGCTCAAAGCGAGGAGGACGTCAAGACAATCGTCGCCAAGACATTGGCCTACGAAACCAGCCTCAAGCCTGGACGTTGGCAGCGACGACTTCACTTCGTGGCAGGGCTGGGCGGATTTGGCTCAGTCGTCGACACGATGATGGAGACAATGACCAAGAAGTTTCTGACCGATGAAATCCCGCCCCATTTCGAGGCGATCGTCGCCCAGGGAAGCTGGCAAAGTATCTATTGCCCTGACCCGCGAGAATTCCGCGACGAGGTCGTCCGTCAGCTCAACGATGGCGGACTGTTCTGGGTTTATATGGGGCACGGGCATGTCGAAACTTTGGATTACATCCGGGTCCCCAATGATGCCTATCCGATCCTGACGACCAAAGATGCCGCGGCATTGCATAACGAAACATCGAATCCCATCGCCATTTTCCTTTCCTGCTATACCGGGGCATTCGACGCGAATCGCGATTGCATCGCCGAACGATTGCAACGAACCGCAGGAGGCCCGGTCGCCGTATTTGCCGGCTCACGCGTCACCATGCCCTACGCGATGGGCGTGATGGGGACCGAAATGATGCAGCAGTATTTCCGAGAGAAACAGCCTAACTTGGGGCAACTGATTCTGCACGCCAAGCAGCAAATGATCCGCGACGAAAACAAATCGGGTAATCGAAAGACGCTCGATATGCTGGCCCGACTGGTCAGCCCCAAGCCTGACCTGCTGCGTGAAGAGCGGCTCGAACATGTGGCACTGTTTAATTTGTTCGGCGATCCGTTGTTGCAGCTCCCTCAGGCCTCGCCGGTGGAAATCTCGGTCCCAGAATCGGCTCAGCCGGGCACCAAGATCGAGGTCGCCGGCAAAACTTCCTTGCCAGGTAAAGTCCATTTGGAACTGGTCTGCCGCCGAGATGGCTGCGTGGCCGAACTTGCCAAGCGAATCCAGTACGACCCTGCTCATGATGAGCTTTCGACCTACACGTCGACCTACCAGGCCGCCAACGACCGATTGTGGAAGTCGCTGGAGCTGAATTCGACCGACGGAGGCTTTCGAGCCGAGCTGGAAATCCCACCCACGTGTCATGGCCCCTGCCATGTTCGGGCCTGGGTCGAAGGTGCTTCGCAAGTCGGGCTCGGTTCGCATGACATAGAGATCCAGCCGCTCAAAGTCTCTGCAGAAGACCAAGGGGATTCTGAACGTCCTTAGATTAGTTGTTTCCTCATGTAAAACAACTAATTAGCCAGGGCAGCCCCTTTTCGTCTTTTTTCTAACTCCCTCCTGCTTGATTCCTGCTGTAAGATGAAGGTAGAGTGAGTTGCAAATCGGGCAAAGCTTGCTCGATTTGCCCATAGATGGCTACAAAGGTTAGCCAGTCTCCCGCCTGAATTACCATCCTTTCCGAGAACGGGACGTTCTTATGACTTCGCTGCAAATGCGCGGTGCTGTTTTGGTTGCTGTGGCCCTCTGTGCGCAAGCTGCCCAAGCCGAAGATGCCTCGAAAGTCGATTTCAACCGAGATATCCGACATCTGCTCGCCGACCGCTGCTATGCCTGCCACGGCCCTGATGAAAAGCATCGCGAAGGTGGCGTGCGTTTCGACCTGGCTGAAAGTGCGCTGGCGAAAGCCGATTCGGGAGAAACTCCGATCGTGCCCGGCAAGCCAGACGAAAGCGAACTGATTGCTCGCCTGATCTCGACCGACGAAGACGTCCGCATGCCGCCGCCTGACTCAAATAAGAAGCTCAGCGCGGAAGAAATTGAGCTGTTCCGCAAATGGATCGAGCAAGGAGCCAACTTCCAAACGCACTGGTCCTTCGTCGTGCCCGAAAAGAAAGAGGCCCCCTCTGTCGATTTTCCTGGCTGGGATAAGACCGAAATCGATCACTTCCTCGGCGCTCGTCTGAAGCAGGAAGGCCTTCAGCCCAAAACCGAGGCGAACAAACGTACGCTGATTCGCCGCGTCACGTTCACATTGACCGGGCTGCCGCCAACACCGGAAGAGGTCGAGAACTTCCTGAAGGATGATTCGGCAAATGCCTACGAAAAGGTTGTCGACCGTCTGCTCGCTTCGCCTCACTATGGCGAACATATGGCTCGGTATTGGCTCGACGCGGCCCGGTATGGCGACACGCATGGGCTGCACCTGGACAACTACCGCGAGATGTGGATGTATCGCGACTGGGTCATTAAAGCGTTCAACGACAACAAGCCGTACGATGTGTTCACGACCGAACAGTTGGCCGGCGATCTTTTGCCAAATGCTTCTTGGGATCAACAGGTCGCGTCGGGCTTCAACCGCTGCAACGTCACCACCAACGAAGGCGGCTCGATTGCGGCGGAGGTCAAGATGCGTAACGTCAACGATCGCGTCGTGACCACCGGCACCATCTTCATGGGGCTGACCATGGAATGCACCCGCTGTCACGATCACAAGTACGACCCACTGAAGCAAAAAGACTTCTACTCGATGTATGCGTTCTTCAATAGCATCGATGGCGGGGCGATGGACGGGAACTCCAAGAACCATCCACCGTTTGTCTACTCGAAGCAGGCAATCGACGAGATGGCCGAACTGGATGGAAAGATCCGGCAGAAGCAGGAAGAGATCAAAACCACGCTCGCCAAAATCGAATACCAGGATCCCGGCCCCGAAGTGGATCATCCTGAAATCAAGGCCGAAGAAGTGGTCTGGATCGAAGATTCGCTGCCCAGCAAAGCGAGCCCCAGTGGCGATTACAACTGGGTCGGCAAGCCCGAGCCGGTCTTCAGCGGCGAGAAGTCGTCCAAGCGAACCGTCACTGGAAACGATCAGGTCTTTTTCACCGGCTCGGATCAGCCCCTCTCGGTATTCAAAGGAGATGTGCTATTCGGTTACGTCTATCTCGACCCGAAGAATCCCCCCAAAGAAATCATGTTCCAGTGGAACGACGGTGACTGGGAACAACGAGCCTACTGGGGCCAAGACTTGATTCCATACGGCACGAATAACCAGTCGAAACATCGTCTGGGCGACCTGCCTGAAACTGGTAAATGGGTTCGCCTGGAAGTTCCTGTTGAGAAGGTCAAGTTGAAGGAAGGAGCCAAAATCAACGGCTGGGCCTTCACGCAATTCGACGGAACCGTTTACTGGGACAAAGCAGGCATCGTGACCAAGCATGGCGTGCAGCCTCAATTCAAATCGCTGACTGCGTGGTCCGATTTCGTCGCCAAGCATCCTGAATTGATCATTCCGGAAAACAAGCAGGTCGCCGGAATCTTGAAGAAGCCGGCCGACAAGCGGAATGAACAGGACGCCCAGATGCTTCGAGATTACTTCCTCGAATTCGTCTATACCGAATCGCAGGAAACAATGAAAAAGCTTCGCGCTGACTTGAAGTCGATGACCGACAAGCGAGAAAGTGTGAAGAAGGATTCGCCCACCACGTTGGTATACAAAGAAGCCGCCAAGCCGGTGACGGCTAACATTCTGGAACGGGGCGAATACGACCATCCGGGCGAAGAAGTGACTCGCCAAGTCCCCAGTTTCCTGCCGCCGATGACCGAAGAAATGCCCAAAGATCGTTTAGGTCTTGCTATGTGGCTACTGGATCCCAACCATCCACTGACGGCTCGCGTGGCGGTCAATCGTTTCTGGCAACAGGCATTCGGCGTTGGGCTAGTGAAGACCTCCGAAGACTTCGGAGCCCAGGGAAGCGTTCCTACCCATCCGCAGTTGCTGGATAACCTGGCGGTTGAATTCCGCGAAAGTGGTTGGGACATGAAGGCGTTGATGAAGCGGCTCGTCATGACTGCCGCCTATCGCCAGTCGTCCGACCTTTCGCCTGAGCTTGCCAAACGCGATCCAGAAAACCGACTGCTTGCCCGAGGACCCCGATTCCGGCTCGATGCCGAAATGCTCCGTGATCAGGCTTTAGCGGTCGGTGGTTTGCTGGTCGACGAGATTGGCGGCCCATCGGTCAAGCCTCCCCAGCCAGATGGATTGTGGAAGGCGGTTGGTTACTCTGGCAGCAACACCGTGCAGTTCAAGCCTGACCAAGGACACGAAAAGATCCATCGCCGAACGCTCTACACGTTCATCAAGCGAACCGCCCTGGCACCCCAGATGAGCACCTTCGATGCCCCCGATCGCGAATCGTGCACGGTGCGCCGCGAAAGGACCAATACGCCACTGCAGGCCCTGCTGCTGCTGAACGACCCTCAATATGTCGAAGCCGCCGTATCGATGGCCAAACGAGCCATGGACGAGGGAGGTGCCGACCCGCTCTCGAAGATCGACTTCCTCACTGCCCTGGCCGTTCTAAACCCGAAGAACGAGGTGCAGCGAAAAGAATTGGAATCGCTCTATTACGACAGCCTCAGCTACTTCCAGCAGCATCCTGAAGACGCTGGCAAGCTGATCGGCAAAGACGAAACGCCTGCGGAGCTTGCGGCCTGGGCGATCGTATGTAACACCATTTTGAATCTCGACGAAGTTGTCACTCAACGATAGTCGGCTGCTTTTGAGCCGCTAAAGGACCAAATCATGGATCCTCGCAACGAACATATTCAAGCGATTACCCGCCGGCACTTCTTTCAGAAGGGAGCCTTGGGACTTGGTGCCGCGGCGCTGGCCTCAATGACTCCGATGCCGGCCGAGGCGGCTGCACTGCCAAGTTCCGGAATCGGTGGTCTACCCACCCTGCCGCACTTCGCACCTAAGGCGAAGCGGGCCATCTATCTGTTCATGGCGGGTGCACCATGCCAGATGGATTTGTTCGATTACAAGCCGCAGATGAACGAGTGGTACGACAAAGACCTGCCTGACTCGGTTCGTAAGGGGCAGCGTCTGACGACGATGACCTCTGGGCAAAAACGGTTCCCGATCGCTCCATCGAAGTTCAAGTTCACGCCACATGGCGAAAACGGAACGATGATCAGCGAATTGCTGCCCCACACGGCGAAGATGGTTGACGATATCGCCATCATCAAATCGCTGCATACCGAAGCAATCAATCACGACCCGGCGATTACCTACATCTGCACCGGCAATCAGTTGCCTGGCCGGCCCAGCCTAGGCTCTTGGCTCAGCTATGGCCTCGGCTCGATGAATGCCAACTTGCCGACCTTCGTTGTGATGACACCCAACTGGAGCGGCCGGCAACAGGCCCAGGCCCTTTACAACCGCTTGTGGGGCGCCGGCTTCCTACCTTCAAAGCATTCCGCGGTCACACTACGCAAATCGGGTGATCCCATTTTATTTCTTTCGAATCCTGACGGAATCGATGGTTCGCTCCGCCGCCGGATGCTCGATAGCGTTGCCAAGATTAACCAGGAAACGTATCGACTCTCTGGCGATCCCGAAACGCAGTCGCGGATTTCGCAGTACGAAATGGCATTCCGCATGCAGTCTTCGGTCCCTGACCTGGTCAACCTGGGCCAGGAAACGCAAGCGACCCTTGACATGTACGGACCTGATGCCACCAAGCCTGGTACGTTTGCCGCCAGCTGCCTTCTAGCCCGACGAATGGTCGAACGTGACGTCCGCTTCGTACAGATCTTCCATCGCGGCTGGGATCAACATGGCAACGTGGCCCGGGACCTGCCGGCCCAGACCAAGGATATCGATCAACCGGCCTGGGCCTTGATTCAAGACCTGAAGATGCGCGGCATGCTGGATGACACGCTGGTGGTCTGGGGTGGCGAATTTGGCCGCACCATTTACAGCCAAGGGGGGCTTTCACACGAGAATTACGGCCGCGATCACCATCCCCGCTGCTTCACCATCTGGATGGCAGGGGGTGGCATCAAACCTGGCATTGTTCATGGCGAGACAGACGATTTCAGCTACAACATCGTCAAAGATCCGGTGCATATCGCCGATATGAATGCGACAATCCTGCACTGCCTGGGAATCAACCATCGCAAGCTGTCGGTTCCGTTCCAGGGACTCGACGTCCGTCTGACCGGGGTTGAAGAGAGAAGCCCGGTCAAAGAGATTCTGATTTAGCCTTTGACCGAGAGAATGTTTTTCTCCGGTCAAAGCCGCCGACGATAGTTCCTGTTTGAATTCGCTCGCCGAGAAGAGGAGAGCCACGGTTTGCCACGGTGGCAAGCGAATTCCAGTCTTTAAGCCACGGTTCGTCGGCGGCTTGGGCATTCAGGGGGCGATTTCATCGCCGAGTTATTTAGGAACTCGGCTGATGTACATCGGGACCTTCAGTTCCGGCGTGACTTCGTCAATCATCGCCTTGGCTCGCTCACGAGCACTGACCACTTTGGTACCGGAATCCGTTGGGGTGGTCATCGAGCGGAACTGCGAAGCCAACTGTTGAACCGCCGGCTGCATCAGGACGATCTCAGCCAATTCCGATCGCAGACCAGCCGAGCTATCCAAGACCGAAACCAACGTCTTGTTCAGCCCCTTCACCAAGTCGACGTTTTCAACCAGGTCCGGCACGCATTGATCCAAGCGGGTAACCTGCTTTTCGATGTTGTCGATCTTGTGCAGATTCGATTCGGCCTGAGCGAGCTTGTCTTCCTGCGAATTCAAGTAGTCAACCAGCCAGGCCATTTCGTCCATGTTCTTGGAAGCTGCCGTGGTGTGCGTGCTGATGTCCTTGATTCGCGTGTTCAGGCGAATTGCCTTGTAGGAAAGCTCCGTTGCCGAGTCGAGCGTATCGGCCAGCTTCTGCACTTGCAGATCGATCGATTGCTGATTTTCCAGCAGTGCTTCAACGTTACCCAGGACGACATTGGCTTCTTCGGTGCCGATGGCCAGTTCCTGGACGCGATCCTGATTCTTAGCCAACGAGTCGATTGCCCGGCTGGTTGCGTCCGATTGGGCAGCCATCTTGCAGATGCTGTTCTCCAGCTTCCAGTGGAAATCAACCGTCGCCAGCAGTTCCGGCATCAGGCATTGCTGGTTGATCAACTGCTGCTGGATCGATTCGATCTCAGTCAACGATTCGCGGGCCATGTCGATCTGGACGTCGCTACGGCTTAGGCGAGCAGCCAGCATTTCCAATTCATCGACACGCTGTTGGGCCGAAACCAACTTCAGGTTGGTGGCTTCCAGTTCCGATTCCAGCGATTGCAGCTTGGTGGCCGACTCTTGGGCAGCAACCAACTTGGCAGACAGCCGAGCGATCTCGTCGTGCAGGCGATCGGAGCGCTGGACCGTTTGGCTGGCCTTGTAGAGCATGCTGCTCTGCTCTTCCAATCGTCCCAACAACGAATTGGCCCGCTGTGTCGAATCGCTGAAGGCCGTCAGTTGATCCAGGGGATGATGCGTTGCTTTGACATCGCGTTGAACGGCGGCAAGCTGTTTGATCAGATCTTGTTGCAGCCAGTACTGGGTAATCGCCGCCCCAAGGACAAGCCCTAGTATTAGACAGAATCCGGCCAGGATACCGGGGTTGTGCGAAGCCCAACCGAAATCGGTATCGTCGGAATAATGATCGCTGATAGGCATATGAATCTCCTCCGTGTTTTAATTGGCAACGTCCGTGCTCCTCGTGAGCAGTTATGTTATCGAAAAGGTCAGCGCCGCCGGAAAAGTGAACCCATACCAATTCCCGAATGTTTACTAGCACCCGGCACCCATCACCCAAATAACCGACACAGCCTGACCGTAATGTTAAGAGGGAACAAAACTCTTTACCGAGCCGGTAAAACCCGGCATTTCGTTCAAGTCATCAGCTCCCCCCAAACGTTGCATTCCGGTAATTAATGACTCATCCTGAAGGAAATGGAATCCTGAACGATGCCGCCAATTACTAAAGAGTTATTCCACAACTTATCACAAACAGAAATTGCGATAGACTTCAAACACGTATCTCCAACCGACTTTGGGACGACTCGTTCAAATCTAAACTAAAGAGTGGCAACCATCGGGCGTTCAAGCGATCAGGGAAAAGGCTTCATGAAGAACAAAGCCATCGTATTAGTTAGTCTTCTAGTAGTGACCGGGTGCCAGCCGCCGCCCAAGTTCCAAACGATGACCCGCAACTTAGACGTATCCGGATCGCAACGATCGTATCGAATAGTCCTGCCAGAAGATCTTCCGGCGAACGCACCTTTGATAATTGCCTGGCACGGAGTGGGTGACACTGCCGAGTCGATGGCCAAATACTCTCAATTGGATGAGTTGGCTGCCGAGCAGCGTTTCGTTCTCGTTTACCCCGATGCCAACCAGAAACTATGGCAAGTTCCGCGGGCAGAAATCCCTGACAAACCCGCAATGCGTGACGTCGAGTTCTTCGATCGTATTGTGAAGGACGTCAGCGATCGTCAATCGATCGATCAAGACCGTATCTACGTTGCTGGCATGTCTCAGGGGGCCACATTTGTTCATTGGCTGATTGCCTGCCGAAGCGATCAAATTGCAGCGGCCGTCGCTCACTCGGGATCACCTCCGCAACCGTTAAAGCTGACTGGTATGCGGCCACCCATCTTGCAGATCGTCGGCAACGAAGACAATGCCCGCAACGGCGTTGTCGAAGCCAGCGAGGCCTATCAAACGTCAGGCATCGAGTGCCAACTGGTCGAGGTGCCCAGCCTGGGGCATCGCTGGGCGACCTCACAAAACGAAAGAATCTGGGGCTTTCTCAAGGACCGACGAAGGAAGGCTAACGCCGGGTCAGAATAACGGTCCTTCCATCAGGATCGCGCACGATCGATTGCTTTCCCCAGGGCGTGACCTCCGGGCCGCGAACAACCTGGAAACCTTCAGCTTTCAGCGATGCAACCAGAGGTTCCAACTGGATTACATCGAATCCCACGGTGGTCGACGTATCGATTGCTCCATCCTTCTTCGGTGGATAGATCTCAAGAACAAAACCGGATGCTTCCGCCGCCCAGTGAATTGGCCCATTCCCGTGCTGTTCCTCCACGAACCTCAAATCCAGCGTCTGGTAAAACCTCACCGTTTCTTCGGGGGCTCGAGAACGAAGAACCAAGAGATTGGGCCGAGTTTTCGCATCCTCTTTCGGCTGAATTGCTGCGTACAGATCGGAAACCAGCGCAGGTGCAAAATCGGCTGGCCCCTCTGAAGCGACTTGCATGATGGCGTCTTCAAACGAAATGCCGTTGAACTGAGCGATCGCCGCGGCGGCAATCAGAGGAGAACGGCTCATCCCGCCACTACATGCGACTACCGTCGGTCGATCTGCCTTCAGCAGATGAACGACGCTCGAAATTACGGCCTTTAACAATTCTGGATGATTCGATCCTCCATCGACCAGCGGAAAACGGGCATAGAGGATATCGCGCGGATAGGTTACCGGCGGTTCCTCGATCGCCAAGTCAACAACCGCGGTGATTCCCTCCGACAGGACCGAGCGGATATCTCGAACTTGCCGCGCGTTGGCAGTCCAAAGCTTGCTCGGAAGCACACATCTCATGGTTTCCCTTTCCACATAAACCCGTAGAAGCTTTGACTTTCCCGCAAGTCGAGATTGAGCCCAGCCCCCTCGCACAGTATGCTGAGGCTATCCTGCCCCGTCAAAACGTTGGGTCATTTCGGCATTGCCTGGGATAAGTTTCGATGAAAGTTGCCAAGAATACCGTAGTTTCGATTGCCTACACACTGAAAGATGCTGAAGGAAACGTCCTTGATGCGGCCGAAGCGGCCGAGCCGTTGGCCTATCTGCATGGGGTGGGCAATCTCATCGCCGGCATGGAGAAAGCCCTCGACGATCGCGACTCTGGCGAATCGTTCGAAGTCATCATTCCTCCGGAAGAAGGCTACGGCAAGTTCGACGATGACCTGGTCTGGGAACTCGACAAGGAACAATTCGGTGAATTGTCCGACGTCGAACTCGGTACGCAGTTTGTTCTGGAAACTGAGGAAGAACAAGTTCTCGTCACGGTCGTCGAAATCAAGGACGACGTCGTCGTCGTTGACGGCAATCATGAACTGGCCGACGAGACTCTGTACTTCGAGATCACCGTCGTCGATGTCCGGGATGCGACTCCGGAAGAACTCGACCATGGCCATGCCCACGGCCCTGGCGGCGCGCACGATCACGACCACGGTTAGTCAGCACTACAAAAAGCGAATCGGACCGCCACGGTTAATCGGTTCCCGGTTGCCCAGGGGGGTGCTTCGCGGTAATGTGCATGGCTTCCCTTCGCACTTTGGTAAACTGCGGACTCACCCTGATGGGGCTGGTCCGCTTCATGGATCTGTCGCTTTTCGACTATGGGCTATCGAACTCTCCGAGCGTGTGTCGACGATCTTCTTCGCCACGGGCATCTGATCGTCATGGAAGATCAGGTCGATCCCTACCTGGAAATCGCCGAGATCCAACGCCGTATTTATGCCAGCGGTGGCCCTGCGGTACTATTCACCAGTGTAAAAGGCTCCCAGTTTCCGATGCTGGGCAATCTGTTTGGCTCGATCGACCGTGCCCGGTTTATCTTTCGAGACACACTGGAAACCGTTCGGCGTCTGATTGAATTAAAGATCGATCCCAATCAGTTTTTCCGCGCACCGATGCGCTATGCCCGGGCACCCTTCGGGGCGCTTTCGATGCTGCCGCGGAAGGTTCGTGGCGGGCCAATCTTTCAGAACGAGATCGCACTCTCAGAACTACCTAAGCTGGTTTCTTGGCCGGATGATGGCGGCCCTTATGTCACCCTGCCCCAAGTTTATACCGAAGATCAACGCATCGGCGGATTGGCACATTCCAATCTTGGCATGTATCGCGTTCAACTCGCAGGCAACGACTTCGATCCACAATCGGAAGTTGGACTGCATTATCAGATTCACCGGGGAATCGGGGTACATCACGCCGCCGCGATTGCCAAAGGGGAGCCGCTACGGGTAAACATTTTCGTTGGCGGAACGCCTTCGATGACGCTGGCGGCGGTCATGCCGTTGCCGGAAGGACTTTCAGAACTTGGTTTCGCTGGAGCGTTGGCCGGTCATCGCATTCCGATGGCAACTTCAAAGTCAGAACTGCCCATCTATGCCGAAGCTGACTTCTGCATCAGCGGTACCATTCACACCGGCGAGGAAAAGCCAGAAGGACCTTTTGGCGATCACTTGGGATATTACAGCCTGAAGCACCTGTTCCCCACGATGCGAGTCGACAAGGTCTACCACCGCGACGGAGCGATCTGGCCGTTCACTGTGGTCGGGCGACCGCCGCAGGAAGATACGACCTTCGGGCAGCTCATTCACGAGATCACCGGCCCGGTCATTCCCACCGTACTGCCTGGCGTCAAAGAAGTTCATGCGGTCGACGCGGCCGGCGTTCACCCGCTTCTGTTGGCGATCGGCAGTGAGCGTTACGTACCGTACGAAGAGCGGCGACGTCCGAAGGAACTCATGACGCAAGCCGCAGCGATCCTTGGTCAGGGGCAGATGTCGCTGGCGAAATATCTCTTCATTTCCGCCGAACAGGACAACCCCGATCTCGATCTGCACGAGATCGCGCCGTTCCTGCTGCACATGTTGCGCCGGGTCGATTGGCGACGTGATATTCATTTTCTCACTGAGACAACGATCGACACGCTCGACTATTCCAGTGGAGAACTGAACCATGGCTCGAAGGCAATCATCGCCGCCGTGGGCCCTCCGATTCGAGAACTACCAACAGAGCTGCCTGGCGATTTGCGATTGCCGGAAGGTTTCAATAAACCGCAGTTGGGCATGCCAGGCGTACTAGTTTTATCTGGGCCAAACTACACGGCAGCAAATCACGAGACCGAACCGGCCATCGAACGATTCACGGCATCCTTTTCCACAGCCGATTCGATCAACAAGTTTCCGCTGGTCATCCTTTGCGACGACAGCCGGTTCGCTGCCGAGTCGCTCAATAACCTGTTGTGGATCACTTTCACACGCAGCAACCCAGCCGCCGACGTGCATGGCATCGGCAGCTTTACACGACAGAAGCATTGGGGCTGCGAAGGTAGCCTGGTGATCGATGCCCGGCTGAAACCATGGAATGCCCCGCCGCTGATTGAAGACCCCGAGACGACCGCCAAGGTCGATGCCTTGGCGGCCAAGTGTGGTCCTTTGGCGAGATTCCTCTAGGCCGCTTATTTTTTCAACGGATTGAACAGAATCTGCGTGCCATCTTTACCCGCCACGACGATATCGATATCTCCATCGGCATCGATATCGGCCGTGCGAATCTGCAGGCCGATGCCAACATCGCCGCGGTTGACGGTGTGACGGGTGAAGTTGCCCTGATCGTCCCAGGTGTAGTAGTTGACTACGGGAGCTTCTTTTCCGCCTGGGTCGTTGCCGTTATGAGCACGAACCCGTTTGCCGGTGATCAGATCATCTTTGCCGTCACCATCCAGGTCCGCCAGATGCAGGCAGTGAGCCTGGCTGAAGGTGTCGTCGATCATCTTTTCCTCGAACGTCAGCTTGCCGTCCTTATCGGTTCCCTTGGCAAGCCAGGCCCACAAGCCAAAGCCATGTGCCTTGCTCGCGATGATGTCGTTCTTGCCATCGCCGTTGACGTCGGTCACCAACATCGGACAAGGAAGATGCTCGTTGAAATCGGCATGGAAGGTCCATTCTCCCGAGAACGGTCCCGCTTCAGGCCCTTCGTACCAACCTTGACCAACCAGGATATCGGTGCGGCCATCGTTGTTGATATCGCCGATACCGATACCGTGTCCGTTGGTGTCGCCAATCTTGAACGACGTGTATTGCGGTTCACCCTTGTCGTTCTTCGTCAGTCGGCAAGCCAACAGCGGATTCTTTGGGTTCCACTCGTTGGTGATCCACTCGTCGACGCCATCGCCATCCAGGTCGGCCATGACGGTCGCTTCGTTGGTACCCAGCTTGGTATCGATCAGCAGGTGCGGCTTCCATAAGTGCCCTTGGCTTAGTCCTGGCTCGCCGGGATTCTCGAACCAGTTGACCTGGCCTTGAAAGAAGTCGCCGGCGATAACGTCGACTTTGCCGTCGCCGTTGACGTCTTTGGCGAAATCTCCATTGGAATGGACGTAGCCATTGGCATCTTCAATCAAGCGAACCGGTCGAGGCAACCAGTCGCCGTTGCGATACCAGTTGCGTCCGGCGACTACGTCAAGCTTGCCGTCGCCGTCGAAGTCGGCCACGTCGCAGCCTTCGTTGGCGTCGACGCCAAGCACTTTGACGTCAAAGTTTTCAGGCGGGGCGGCCACCGCCAAACATGGAATGGCTAGCAGCAGAGAAAGTGAGAATAGCGATCGCATGGCGAGAATTCCTGAGGGGGGATTATTGGGGATTAGGGATGAATCGATCGAACTAGCCGCCGCCAATTGCTGGCAGGAAGTGCACTTCGCTTTCGGCATCGACCGGCGTTCGCAGGTTTCGTGAGGTAATCGTGCCATCGACCGAGATCTGGATCGATGACCGAACGGTACCGTTATCGCACAACCGAGTATGAATTCCCGGGTACTGCCGATCAAGCTCATCCACCAGGTCTCGCAGCGTGTCCGCTTCGATTTCCAGGTGAGATTGCTGATCGGTCAGGTCGCGCCACTGGGCTGGGATGAAGACAACGGCCATGGCTATCCTTACGAGTCGCTCAAACGACGGGGGATCGATTACCATCTATAATAATGCTTTCCGTAGCGTTTTTTCAGGGTCGCGGCACAAAATACGCGGCTGTTTTACCTCCTCTTCCACGCGAAAACGTCGATGCGTTGGCCGCTGATCTATCAGGTTACCCTACCATTGGCCCTTTGGGCGCTGGTGACGGTCTTTGGGCTTTCGTACTTGAATCTCTGGTACGCTCAGACCGAAACGAGCGAGGAAGTCCAAGCTCGCTTGCAGGCAATCAGCTCGCAATTGGCTGAAGTTCGCTTTCCTCTCTCACAGCCAGTGCTCGAACAAATCCAAGGCCTGACCGGCACCCAATTGGCCGTCACCGACGCCAATGGACAGTTGGTTCGCGCGACAATCGCAATCCCCGAGGAGCAACTCAAACAACTAGTGGGTGACGAAAAGCCGGGCGAGGTCGACCTCTCGAAAATCGCCCAGATTGACGGGACGCATTACTTCCACAGCACGGTTCTGTCGCGACTCTCAGACAGCGAGCCTGTCACCGTGCATCTGCTGTTTCCCAAAAAGAACTACGACCTGCGCGTTGCTCAGTCGTTTTGGCCGTTGATGCTGCTGGGGCTGGTCGCGGTCGGGCCGATGCTGCTGGTCGCGTCGGTTCTGGTGGCCCGGATCACCCGGCCGATCGCTCGACTGCAGAAACAGGTCGGCAAGATCGCCCAGGGCGAATTCATCGAGGTCCCCCCAGGCAACTCCAACGACGAACTGAGCGATCTATCACTGGCGATCAACCAGATGTCGCAGCAATTGAAGTCATACGAAGAACGCGTCCGTACGATGGAACGAGCCCAGGTACTCGGCCAGATCGGAGCGGGCTTCTCACATCAGATCCGCAACGCCATGACCGGCGGACAAATGGCGTTGGGTTTGCACCGTTTGGACTGCAATCTGCCTGAATGCGAAAGCCTGCAAGTCGCCGAGCGGCAGATGGCGATGGTCGAGCACATGGTGCAGTCAATGCTGCGTTTGGGAAAGAAGCAAGACCTGCAGCGAAAGCCGATCAACATCGCTCAGCTTATCGAAAGCACCGTCGAAATGGTCACGCCGCAGGCCCAGCATCACGGGCTGACGATTCACAAGCGGATCGATCTGCCTGCCGATACGACCGTGCTTGGTGATTTCGTTCTGATGCAAACCTGCTTGATGAACTTGCTGCTCAATGGGATCGAGGCCATGCTTGCGGCCCATGCGGTACCTGGGGAGCAAGCCGGCGAGACGACATCGGGCAGCCTCGAGATCGATGCGACTCGGCAAGAATCGGAAGATTCGATTACAATTCGAGTATGCGACGAGGGAATGGGACCGCCTGAAACGGTAGCCGATCAGCTCTTCGAGCCCCTGGTAACCACCAAACCAGAGGGAACCGGGCTGGGGCTGCCGGTAGTTCGTGAGATTGTCGAACTGCACGGGGGAACGATCGATTGGTACCGAGTCGATGGTAAAACCTGTTTCCAAATCAATTTGCCTTGTGATCGGACCTAATCGTTCTGTATGGCGAACATTCAAGTAATTGACGACGAATCGAGCGTCTGCTGGGCGATCGAAAAGCTGGGGACCAAGCTGGGGCACGAAGTCCGCGTCGCGTCGACGGCCGAGCAAGGTCTCGATCTGCTGAAAGAATCGCGGCCTGACCTGATGTTTCTCGATGTCCGCCTGCCCGGCATGTCAGGGCTGGAAGCATTGCCGAAGGTAAAAGAGATCGCCCCTGGCACTCCAGTCGTGCTGATCACGGCGTTTGGCGACTTGGAAGTTGCCGTTGAGGCGGTTCGTCAGGGTACGTTCGATTACCTGGTCAAACCGTTTTCGGTCGAAGACATTCGCTCAGTGATCGATCGGGCATTGACCACCCAGGTTGAAGAGGTCGAAGTCCGCCCTGAGAATGTCGCGGCCGATCTGGTTGGTTCTTCACTGGCCATGCAGGAGGTCTTCAAACGAATCGCGCTGGCCGCAGGCAGTATTGCACCGATCGTTATCCAAGGCGAAAGCGGTACCGGGAAGGAACTGGTTGCCCAGGCCATTCATCGCTACGGACCACGAGCCGATCGGCCTTTCATCGCTGTCAACATCGCCTCGTTGACACCGTCGCTCATCGAGAGCGAACTGTTTGGTCATGTTCGCGGAGCATTCACCGGTGCCGCCCAGGAGAAGCAAGGCTTTCTGCAACAGGCCAATGGCGGCACGTTGTTTCTGGATGAAGTCGCCGAGATTCCGCTCGCCACCCAGGCCAAGCTGCTGCGAGCCCTGGAACGTCGTGAAGTCGTCCCGGTCGGGGGCACCGCTGGGCAAAAGACCGACTTCCGGATCGTTTGTGCCTCGCACCAGAATCTTTCTGATTGCGTCCAACGCGGCACCTTCCGACACGATTTGCTGTTCCGGATCAACACCTTCCAGATCGACCTGCCCCCGCTGAGGGACCGTCAGGAAGACGTTCCGCCGCTGGTAAACCACTTTCTCAATTTGCTTGAGAAAGAATATGGCAAGCCGCTACGGATCTCGTCGGCCGCCATGCAGGAACTTAGCCGGCGCCCTTGGTACGGCAATGTCCGAGAACTTCGTAACGCCGTTGAACATGCCCATATTTTGGCTCGTAACGGCATCATCGAGCTGGAACATCTACCGCCGCCGGTCGAAAAAAGCTGGCTCGACGGCTCTGGCGATCATCTAGATGTGGAATCGAACCTGGCGAAAGACATTCGTGCATGGACTCGCGAACAACTTTCCCAGCCTGACACCGAGAATCTATGGGCTAAGTTTCAATCGTTGGCTGAAAAAGAAATGCTTCAGCAACTGCTGGAACATTTCGACGGGCAATATCTGGCGATCGCACGCGTGCTGGGCATTCATCGCACGACCGTAAAAAAGAAGTGCGAACAGTACGGCCTGCTTTCCTCAGAGCAAAATGATGATTAGGCTGGAACTATCGACTTACGATATCGCGCAAACTGATTCTCCCCCTAAATTAAGCAAATCATGAAATCTTTCCGCTTGACCGCTTCTTTGCTGGCAGGGTTGCTGCTGGTTCCGTTCGCTTACTCGATCGCCCTGGCCGAAGAGGCTGCTTGCACTTGCCGTTACTGCGAATCGGTTGCGGCTCGGCTTGCTTTTGGGATCGACCTGGACAACGACGGGCCTCACTATGCCCCGGTTCGCCAGGTCGATGTCACGCATATCAAGCTCGACATCACGCCTGACTTCGACAAGCGAACGGTCGGCGGCACCACGACCATCCGCTTCGTTCCGCTTCGCAAGCCGTTGGACCAGTTAAAGCTGGATGCTCTCGATCTCTCGATCAGCAAGGTCGAAGGCTCCACGCCGGTCGCCGAGTTCGACAGCACGACCAAGGACCTGACCATCCTGTTCGAGAAGCCCATTGCAGTCGGCGAGGAAAGCTGGGTCACCATCCATCATCACTGCGAGCCGAAGGGAGGCTTTTACTTCCGCACGGCCGAGATGGGATACCCGAAGGCAGACACTCACTGCTGGACCCAGGGCGAATCGCATTACGCTCGATACTGGTTCCCTTGCTTCGATTACCCCAACGAGAAGTCGACGACCGAAGTGATCTGCCACGTTCCTACCGACATGACGGTGGTTTCCAACGGCCGCAAGATTGATGAAAAGATCGATCCGAAAACGAAGCTGAAGGCCGTTCATTGGCTGCAAGAGAAGCCGCACGTCAACTACCTGATTTGTGTCGTCGCCGGCTATTTCGACAAGCTGGAAAACAAGGCCGGCAACATTCCGCTGGGCTACTACAGCCAGCCAACGTTGTCGAAGTACGCCGCTTCGTCATTCCAGGACACCCCTTTGATCATGGACTTCTACCAGAAGGAAATTGGCGTCGCCTATCCGTGGGACAAGTACGATCAGGTCACCATTCGCGACTTCATGGCCGGCGGGATGGAAAACACCACGATCACCACGTTGACCCATCGAACGCTGTTCGCCCCCGAGACAGAAAACATTCGCACGTCGCGGGGACTCGATGCCCACGAGATGGCGCACCAGTGGTTCGGCGACTACGTGACCTGTGAAGACTGGAGCCACCTGTGGCTGAACGAAGGTTTCGCGACCTTCTACACGCATTTGTACGAAGGTGAAAAGTTCGGCCGCGATGCTATGCTGTACGGGCTCTACAAAGACGCATCCAATCGCGTTCTGCCCAGTGGGGCCAAGGACAAGCGGCCAATCGTCTGGAAACGCTATACCAACTCTGGCCAGCAGTTCGATTTCCGAGCCTATCCGAAGGGAAGCTGGGTTTTGCACATGCTGCGAAGCCAACTGGGGGAAGACATGTATCGCCAGGCGATCAAGAGTTACCTGGCCAAGCATGCGTTTACTTCGGTCACCACACCGGACCTGCAAGCGGCATTCGAGGAAACCAGCGGACGAACGTTCGATCGGTTCTTCGACCAGTGGGTTTATCACGGCAGCCACCCGAACCTGAAGATCCGCTACCAATACGACCCGAAACTTTCGCTCGCCAAAATCACTATGGAACAGACACAGAAGGTCGACGACGAAGTCATGCTGTTCCACTTCCCGGCGACGTTCGTCTTCTTGTGCGGCAACGAGTACATTACGCACACCGAAGAGATCACCGAGGCCAAGCAAGAGTTCTACGTCTCACTACCGAGCAAGCCATCGATGGTCGAGTTCGATCCTGAGTACACGCTGCTGGCTCAAGTCGATTTTGACAAGCCGGAAGATTTGTGGCTGAGCGAATTGGAGAACGCCGAGCGTGCTCCAGCCCGCATCCTGGCCATCGAGGCCTTGGCCAAGAAGAAAACGAACAAAGGGATCGCTGCGATCCAGCAAGCCGCTGAAAGGGATCCTTTCTACGGCGTGCGAATTGAAGCCGCGAAGGCTCTCGGCAAGATCAACAACGACGAATCCAAGAAGGCCCTTCATTCGCTTCCTACGCCAAAGGACGCCCGGGTACGCCTGGAAGTGGCCAAAGGGCTCGCCAAGGGCTACCAGCCGGAAATGGTTGAGCAGTTGGTTGCTGCGGCCAAATCGGAGAAGAATCCGGCCATCGCCGAAGTTTGGATTGCCGGCCTGGCCAAGTATTCCGATCCAGCCGTTGGAGAATACTTGCGACAACTGCTGAACCAGGAGTCGTTCCGCAACGAGATCGCCGAGGCCGCCGTTGACGCAATGTCGGCCAGTGGATCGTCGCAATATGCAGCGGACCTGAATCGTCAGCTGCAAAAGCGTTCTGGCAGCTATTCGACCCGCGGGCTGGCCAAGCTGATGAAGGCCCTGGCACGGCTCAGCGACGGCCCAGAGGCCTCTCGAGCGGCAATGAAGTCAATCGCGGCATTTGCCAACGACGCTCGTCCTGAGGTCCAGAAGGCGGCCCTGAGCGCTTTGGGCCAACTTGGCATCGAAGAAGTTCGACCGATCCTACAGTCGTACTCGGACGCAACCAACAACGAAGAGATCTCGAAAACAGCTCAGTCCGCGATCGGAGAGCTGGACAAAGAAGTCGATCCGAAGCCGTCGGAACTGATGGAACTTCGCAAGCAACTCGACAATCTCGAGAAGTCGAACGACAAGCTGAAGGAAAAGCTGGAAGACCTGGAAAAGAAGCTCGACGAATCGACAAAGAAGTAAGCTTCTCAGACTCAGCCAAGAACCAACGAAGGACGTCCACCGCAAGATGGACGTCCTTTTTTGTTGGCTTGAAGGATCCCGCCTAGGCCATCGCTTCGCGGAGTTTCTCGATGAACTCGGGGCAGGCTTGGCGAGGGTCTTCATTTTCTTCGTATTCCAAAACGACGAACCCGCGGTAGTTGGCCTCGGAAAGAATCTTGAAGATACGGCCGAAGTCGGTCGGCACTTTCTTTTTGTCAGGCCCCGAGATAACGACCTTCACCTGAACGTTCAGGGCGTAGGGTGCCACCTTGGCCAGATCGCCGTAGATGTCTTCGCTGTGGAAGTTGCCCGTGTCGAGATTGACCCCGAACCAGGGACTTTCGACATCGCGAACAATCTTCAACAAGCCTTCGACCGTCGACGTTGGTCCACCATGGTTTTCCAGGGCGAGAAAGACGCCATGCTGACCGGCATATTCGCAGACCTGGTTCAGGCCTTCGACCATCAGCCGATGCGTTTCGTCCTCGGCCACATTCTTTTGCTGGTGCCCGGCGAAGACGCGAATCACGGGAGCACTGAGCTTGGCAGCATGTTCGATCCACATCTTGGTGTGCTGAATCTCGGCATCCCGTTTCTCTCCGGCCGGAAAGCAGAAGTCGTTGCGAATGGCCGTGCCGGAAACACTGAGCCCTTGGCGGAACGCGTGACCTTTGAGTCCGTACAGGTATTCGTCAGTGATTTGCTCCGGAAAGTAATACGAGGTCAACTCGGTCCCATCGAGCTGCATCTTGGCACAGTCATCGATGAACGTGTTGAGCGTGACGCCAGAGTTAGGATCTTGCAGCAGCTTGCGGTAACTGTAGGCCGCCAGGCTGAGCTTGAACTTGGGAGCTTTACGGTCGGCGATCGGTTCGGCGGCGAGACTTTCGCGGCTAGCCAATCCGGCTGCAGCGAGACCTGCGGTGGCCGTCAACAGGTGACGACGCGTGATACGTGGTGTGCTGGACATAGGCGGGACTCCAGAAGAGGGCGGTGGTAATCGAAGCGCGGCGTTAGACGCTTGCTTCGGCGGTTTCTGGCGACGGGCGGGACAGAGGTTGCTCTGCAATCGATTGCTGAACTGCTTCTTCCACCGGCTCGGCAAGGGTTTGCCAAGGAGCGAAAGCCAGGCTCAGGCCGCTCATCAGAATAGCAAATTCCCAATGGCCAGTAACTAGTCCGAGTCCCAACCAATGGAAAATGGCCAGAACCGTCAAAAGAGGACGCCAGATTCGGAACCAAATCAGCAGCCCGAACACTAACTCGAACAAAACAACCAGGTGGGTCCAGGCGAATACCAGCAACCGCAGTTTTTCACCACGAAGGAACGTCAAATCGACCAGGCGATGATCGGGCTGAGCCATCAGCCACCACATGGCATTACCATTCCACCAACTGATGCCGCCAAGCTTGCTCAACCCCATCATCAGGTAGAACGCCACGACATGCAGTTGAATCAGCCGAACGGCAATATGCGCTGCGTAGGAATCGGCAACCGGCTGGTCGTTCCCACTGCGCTTTCGCAGCCAGGCATCGATCGAGTAGTAGGCCCCGCTGGGAGCCAGGCACATGTACAGCAGCACCGGGCAAAGCAGTGGTTCAAGCAGCCCGGCCAGCATCGGGGCGCGCTCGGCATACGAAATCACGAAGATCGCGGCAATCACCGCACTAACGCGGGTTTGAAAGCCAAGCGTAAACGAAAGAATCGAAAGCAAGCCAACCGCGTGCAACACGTAGAGGGCACTTGGAGTATGCACCAAGTAGAAAAGGGACCAGTAATAGACCGACACGGTCGGGTCGTCCGCACCGGTTAGCCGGTAGGTTCGATCCGCCGGCAGAATACCTCCGTCGGAAAACCAGAGAGCCAGTTCCGAGGTGAACGACAGCGCGTAGATCAGCGCCACCAGGCCGACGACAATCCGCAAGATGCTGATCGTTTGCGGGCTCTCGCGCTTGAACCAGAACTGGTTCCAACCGTTGCCGATGGTATCGGAAAATCGTGTGAGGTATGCACCGAGCACGCTTCTGGTTCCTATGACTACTCGACTGGGGCGACGTGTTCGTCTGCCATTTGCTTGATCAACTGGAAGGCCCCTTCGCTATCGACCAGCACCGTCGCCCGATACTTGATGTCCTCGTAGGAAGCATCGCGCGGATCGGGGCTGTATTGCTGACCGTCGATATCTAACTGCATCGGTTGGGGGCGTCGCCGAATGCATTGCAGGGAAACTTTGCCGCCGCCGGCCTGTCGCAAAAAGTACTCGCCGATTCCCATGCAGATTTCGGCGGGAATCCGATCTTCACTGATTTCGGCCTGCATGGCCACGATCTTGGCGAGTCGCTCGTAGCGGTAAGGATCTTTCAGTCCCGATCCCAGCATCGGCCCTGGCACCTGGTAGGTTTGGACCTGGCCAGCCGGGTTGGTCAATTCGATGCGAAAGAAGTGCTCGTAGTCTTCCGGGTTCCCGCTGTACAAGTTGTAGGGGGAAGCACGCACATCGAGGTTCAGCGTTTCGGTAAGGGGCTGAAACAGGGGCAGCAACTTGTCCTGAGCGAGCGACGCGTGGTTACCACCCAGTGAGCTGGAAACGACCACCCACATGACAAACAGGTAGATGAACAGCACCAGCGAAAGGATGCTTCGCGTTGTCGAGCCCAGGGAATCGGAATCCGAAGAATCGGAGGAAGGTGGGTTATTTGATGCCATGAAACCGTTATTGGGCGTAAAGCACTAGGTAGGACTGCCTGTCTGATTGTAATTCGACTTCCCCACCGAACGAAGCGTTTTCGTAAAATAGGGGATCTGCGAGAACTAACGCAAGAAGCGAAAAAGACCCGGAATTCCAAGGTTAGGAAAACCGGGTCTTTTGATGGCTTGTACTGATGGCAGCAGGCAACAGGGCGAATCCCGCAGCGGAACCAGTAGCTCTTCTGCTCGCAACCGCAGGCCTGGGTGCGAGCAGAAATGCCAGAGCAATTTAGGTTTCAGTTGCCGGGGGAGCCGGAGGAGCGGCTTCCGAAGGCGATGCTTCAGCCGGAGCAGCCGGAGCTGCAGCTTCAGGAGCAGCACAGGTCGGTTCCGGAGCACAGCAGGTCGGCTCAGGAGCGCAGCAGGTGGGCTCTGGAGCACAGCAGCTGTGGCGAGCCTTCAGGCGAGCCAACAGACCGCAGCAGTGACGACGGTGGCCACAGCAGGATGGTTCCGGAGCACAGCAGGTCGGTTCCGGTGCGCAAGCAGCCGGTTCCGGAGCACAGCAGGTCGGCTCAGGAGCACAGCACGAAGCATGGAGGCGCGAGAACAGACCGCCACAATGCTTATGACCAAAACAACCATGGCAACCAAAACCAGCGTCGACTTGACGTTCGCCGCCGATCAGGGCCATACCAACAACCGCGAAAAAGATCGCGATACCGAGAGTGAAAACACGATTCATTTGAGAATCCTCCAAACTCTTCACTTACCGAAGTGCAAGGGAGTAAAACACGAAGACGCCGTCCGACGTGATCCCCCGACCACGACGGCAAAACGTCGGAGGACAGATTCCGGTAACTTGTTAGGTCGCCGGAAATCCCGCGAACCAACACAGCCTACCCTGTTGTAAAACTGTGGCGATTACGCGGAATTTATGCGTTACACAGCATAGGCCGTAAAATTACCAAGCCTGATAGCTAAGTCAAGCACCGGGAAGGAAATTTGGAGCGTTTAGAGAAGATTTTCTAAATGGCGAATTCATGTCCATCTGTCCGGCGCTTGACCGTAGACCAGCTTCGGCTACCCACAATCCAAGAGAATCAAGAACGCAAAAAGCCTCGTAAATAGGTGGATTTTCACCACTTTACGAGGCCTAAAGAGACAATAAACGCCACTAACTAGCTGTTAACGGTTCATTTCTGAAGTATGCGAGGCTGGCATCACGTGCGAGCTGCCTGGGCCGACATTTCCGCGTCGGGTCAGTTCCAATTCGGCTCGCTGTTGCTGAGCCAGCATGTCTAGAGGATCCTCGAAATTCATCACTAGAGGGGCTTCTCCAGAAAATAATTCGGTTGCCATCCCGGCGACTGCCCATCCATAGGCTTCTTTGCGCAGGATCCAGACGATCTCGTAAGTCTGGCGGCGGCCGGCGTCGTCGACGTCGGTCCAATTCGATTCAACGTGGCAGATATCTTTGCGTTCGGTGGTATAGATCGTCTGGCCCACCACGAATTTCGCGGTGCTGCTGCCAGGCGGACGGACGACCATGTCATGCTTCGCCGTTTCGTTTCGCGCCTTGTCGGTCAGCAAACGGCTGGTCGTATGAGCGTCCCCTTCGCGAAGCGAAACCAGGAATAGTTCGACAACTGCCTTGGGGTCTTCCGCTGCCTTCTGGACTTTGTCCTTTACCGGCTCGACAACCAAATGCTCTACCGTTGGCTGAGCTGAATCGGCACCGTTGTTGGCGGTTGGAGCAGTGTCATTTGACTGATTGCAGCCCAAGATGGAGATCGCAACCAACAATAGCCACGTCTGCTTGCTTCCCTGCATGACGCTCTTTCCTTGCTGAAAATTCGCGCCGGTACATTCCGCATTTGCCCGGCCTGATTCGAAGAACAGCCGGGAATCTCGCAAAACGTGCAGATGCTGTCAACGTCGGTTTTTAAGTGACCCGTTAACCCGCACCCAAACCACGATCGAAGGCATCTTGCTCGCGCAGATAGACTGCTAGCGTCGACTCGAAAGTCTGGCTCGATATCTTGTAGCTCGGCTCTTGATCGGTGTAGTTGTTGCAGTGGGCAACCAACAAGCGATACAGGAACTTGAACAGATGCCGCGGAACCCGCAGTTGGCGGAACGCATCGAAGATCCGCTGCTTCGAGACGCTCTCGTCGAACAAGTCTTGCACCGAAGGAGCTTCACCCTGCGAAACCGCATGGATCCGGGCACTCGCTACGTCGTAAAGCGCTTCGCTCGTCCACTGGAGCGAGGGAATCATGTTCTGCTTGTCGAGCCGGGCCCGTTGATAGAACTCTTTGTTCTCGCGTTCGACGAACTGTTGCAATTCGATCGGCAGCAGCAGCTTTATGCCGATGCCAGGCTGCTTGAGAAACTTGTTGTCCAGCATTGGCCACAGCAACAACTTCATTAGCTCAGGCGAACCGTTGATCAAATGCGGCTCGTCGACGCGATCGACGATCACAATGATGCCGGTCACGTCCAGCGATCGCAGGATGCCGTAAAACTTGTTCATCATCGCATACCGGTCGTCGGTCCGCGGGTGCATCGGCAGCGGCTGCGAGGCCAGTTCTCCCAGCGGAAAATCCAACAACGTGCGGGCAAGCGGAATCCGCTCGTGGTTGCTGACCTTCACGTTCCGGTAAATACGATGTGCCTTCCAGAGGCTGCGCATCGCCTTGATTCCCCAGGGCATCCAGCCGGCGACAAAGGCAACCACGTACAGCCACCATGGAAAGAAGATCTGACCGGTGGTTGCGATCAATGTTGCCAGCAAGGCAATCAACGCGATCGTAACCACGGTGCCCAAGGAAATGGACGCCCACGACTGGAGCGACCAGACGTGAAGTTTCTTGCGAAGTGCCTTCCAGCGCGACTTGAATGTCTCGGTCGTTGACTCGTCGTAACAAGCCGCCAAAAGCAGGAGATCACGGGCCTGGTTCTGATCGAGCTTGGTTACCGAAGATTCCGGAATGTCGCAGCCAGGCGTCGCCATGCTGTTTCGCGTTCCGAGAATGCGGTCGATCAGGCTGGTCACGCCGATCATTAGAATCGCATCCATGTGATCCCACAGCATCCAGCGCTTCAGCGTGCGATCAGGCCGGCGACCGCGACCGATTTGATGTTCGCGAAATCGATCCAAGTACGGATTGAAGTCGTCGTACTCGATCACATAGATCTGCTGCGTTGGGTTTTCTCGGTTGTAGCGTGCGATGTGCTCGACAATCTGCAGCCGCATTGCCGTTTTGCCGGAACCCTTTTCGCCGAATACGATCGACGTGGAGGGTTCTTGAGGATCGCCGTAAACCTTCTGCCAAGCCGGATGGTAGGTCGTATCGATGCAGCCACTCTTGAAGACGGTGTCGGTCTGGGCATCTTCGACGGCGAAAGGGTTGGATTGAATGCCGTAGTGTTCGAGGAACTGATGGATCTTCATGAGCAGCCACGTCGCGGGAGAATCGACAAATTCGTTACCACCGGAGAATCCCCGATAATCGATCGGGTTTCCGCCATCTACGTCACACTAATATAGCCCTGGCTATGCGCGCGCAGAATGAGGGCAAGCAAAACAAAACAAGCGTCACGCTAGAACGCGAGGCGCAAAAGAAAAATGGAGGCAGATTAACCGTTCTGCCTCCATTAGATGCGTGTTTGCGGCACTTAGATTGAAGCTATTTCGTCTTCAAGCTCTTCACCATTTCATCAAACTTCTTCTTGTTCTGATCCACTATTTCGGAGGGACCATAAAACTTCAGGAAGTAGTTCCCCAACTTCTCGGTGGTGATGATCGCCGCCAGCATAGTGTAGTTGTCTTTCACCACGGCCGGAGCAAAGGGACCTCGTTGATCTTTGTAATTGCCGACCAGTTCGATCATATGAACCTTTTCGCCGGCAATCTTTTCATCTTTAACCACGGCATCTTTGGTCATCTTCACGAACTGACCTTTCCAGCGATCGATGTTGGCGTCGATCGAACCGCCAGCTCCCATCAGCGTGACACGGCCGGTGCCGGCATCTTCCTTTTCGCCGGTTACCTGGAATTCATGGTCGATAATTCCCACGCGCGGCTTCACGACTTTCCAACCTTCGGGAACGCTCATTTCCAAATGGCCGTCGCCAAAGGAAATCGAGGCTGGCTGCTTGTCTTCGGCCATGGCCGAAACAGCAGTCAGAAGTACTAAAGCAACGCCGAGGGGCGAGAAACGTTTCATCACAACAGGCTCCTGATCGAGATTGATATTCTGCAAGACGATTCAGACTTCATGATATCGCTAAACTTACGGCGAATCATCCATCTTCTCACCTGGGTTCGCGTCAGTCGACTCAATTCTACGTCGAAGTTGCCCTGAAACATCTCAATTCGTCACGATCTTTGCCCGGCAATTCGCCCCGCTTACCCAAACAACGTGTTGCGTTATCATAAACGGAATCCCAGACCAACGCGGACCGGCGCAAACTTCTAAGCTGTAAGGAATTGCACATGGCGAAATCATCCCGTCCCAGTGATGCCGAAGAGGTCCAGCCCGAAGAATCAGGCCCGCCAGAAATTGTCATCTCTGGAGAATTTGGAGAGTCGTGCACCGAAATCTACGAAAAGCTGCTGGAAGTCCCCCCAGGGGGTGAATGTACCCTCTATTTCGATTCGCCTGGGGGCAGCTCTTACGCGGCAATCGGACTGGTAAGCCTCATGCGAATTCGGCGGATCGAGGCCACCGGCATCGTCATCGGCGAATGCTCCTCGGCCGCGATTTGGCCGTTTGCCGCTTGCTCGAAGCGGTACGTGACTCCTTGGAGCGTTCTCTTGTTTCACCCGATGCGATGGCAAAGTGACGAAAACATCCCGGTGACCGAAGCAGCCGAATGGGTCCGTCATTACCATCATTTGAACTCCGAGATGGATTCGATGCTGGCAAGTTTGTTCAAAACTCGTGCCGAACAAATCGCCAAGTGGACCCACCCTGGACGATTCGTTACCGGAAACGAAATTGCCGAGTCCGGCCTGGCTGAACTAATCGAGCTTTTCTGATTGCCTGGGCAATCGGTACGATACGGGGCACACCTTCCAACCCTCACCCCTCGTCTCAAGAGCCGAAACCATGCTCCATCCTTGCGTCCCGCTTGTCGCGACCATGGCGGTTGCCCTGCTTGCCGGTTGCGGCCAGCAATCGAGCACCGATCCTTACGGCGCCAATTCCACAGTCGAAGATTTCAGCGAACTTCGGCTTTCACTCACAGTGAATGACCCACGCGTCAAGAACGAACTGGAGCGACTCCAGGCAGAACAGTCGCTTCCACTGCAAGTCGCGCAAGCGTATCGCGACCGCACGGACGAAGCTACCGAGCAGCAGGTTGCTCGGTTCCTGGAGGGGCGGAATCCGAGTCATATCGACGAAGCGCTGACCGAATCAGATCGATTCTGGAATCTCAATTCGCCTGGCCGAGAATTGCTAATAGAGTCGCAGGGACGTGAGTTTCTCAAAGATTGGAACGTGGCTCGAACCGCTGCTCGCAACGTACTGCTACAGCCAAAAGCTCGCTTTCCCATCCAATTGGAAGCAGGTTGCTTTGCCGATCCTACGTGGACCGGTACGATGCACTGTCTGGCTAGGGCCGAACTTCTGGAAGCTGCCGATCAGGCAAGCGGAGATAACCTGAGTGAAGCGGTTACCGCGGTGGCTTATGCCCTGGCCTACGCCGATCAATTGAACCAGGTTCCGATGTTGGCCGCCCGCAACGCCGCCGCGGCCATTCGAGAAGAAGCATTCATTACGATTCGCGGCCTGCTCAAGCATCCGAAAATGAGTGCCAGCCAGCTACGAACTCTTGAGACCGTCCTGCAACAAACGATACAAGCCTGGCCTGACGATACTGAACTCTGGAAAGCAGATCGTGCCTACGGGCTTCACTTTCTGGAAGTCGTTCGTTCCGGAAACTTTGCCTCGCTTCTGACCCGCGAAGAATACAACGCGATGAAGGAAAGTGGCGAGTTGGACATGCTGCAAACTCGCATCATGCGACAGTTGACGATGGATCAGGCGTTTTATCTGGATGCCATGAAATCGATCGTCGAAACGGCCAATCGTCCCTACTATGACCGCGTTGCCGGACTGAATGCGATTGTCGACGCTCTTAACGTGGCCAAAGATGCCGACCAATTCCCGGTCATTTCCGGAGATTTCCTGCTTGGCGATATGCTGGCCCAACATGCCAAGCTATCCAAAGACAAATCACGCACGATGATTTGGCTTGCCGCTTTGCAGACGGTCAACGGTCATCCTCCACAAGAGATGCCGAATGTTGACTTCTCAGGGAAGCCGATTGAGATCGAAGAACAACCCAACCAGATTGTCGCAAAGTTCGATGGAATCCCAGGCGATATTCCACCCCTGGTGATTCCCAAGTTAGCACGCGATTAGCGGAAGCTTTCGTGACAGCCGCTACAGGCCTGATCAACATCGCCGGTCGCCTTGCGGGCCTCGTCGGCGTTATTGTCTTTGCAAGCTTTGACGATCCTCAAAGCGGCATCCTGCATCTTCTTGCAGTAGCCGAGGTAATCTTCATCGTCGTAGTACTCGAAGCCTTCCTTTTGCATCGCATGCGAGATCGCGGCGACCAGTTCGGCCTCGCGCATGATCTCTTCGATGTTCGATTGGAACTCACCTTGGTTGGCAGTCCACGGTTTAAGATTCTTGTGGGCAGCAATTTCCAAACGTTGCATCAACGGCGGGCGGTCGGCGATTGCCTCCCAGGTTGCCTTCGGATCGGCTTCGCGTGTGTCGATCGAACCGCCTCGAACCATTTGCTCAAGATCTTGCTGCCGCATCTTGGCTTCTTTGAACGAGTTGTCGGTACCGACCTTAGTGTTAAAACCGGCCCTCGCAAAACCATCACGAGCCGACAGGGCAAATTCTTTCCAGCGCACATCGCCATCATGCTGAGCGATAATCTCGAAGAGCATTGCCAACTCGGTGAAATCGCGGCGGGCTTCTTCAAATCCGCCTCCATTGAACTTCCGCACGTTTTCGACCGTGGACGCCAATTGGTTGTTCAGACGTTTGACTTCATCCTGAATGGTGGCTGGCGAAATGAGATCGGCCCATTCGCCTGCGTTTCCTCCACCAGAAGCGGCGGGAGATCCCATTGATCCGCCACCACTGGGGTTGCCGCCGGCAACCATCGCAGGTGCCTGGCGATTTTCGCTCAGGACCTCAGGACGTTCTCCTTGAAGCCCTTCGGCGAACACGTCCCGGAAGAAAATGATATTGATCGTGGAGTTATCAAACTTGGGAGGCTTCGCACGCCGCTCGCCATTTTGAGCCAAAAGCGTATTGCATGTGACCAACGGACCAACGATTCCGAGCGTTAGGGCCAGGACGAATTGACGCATCAATGGTTGCCTCCAAAGGATTTAAGTTCACAATTAGTATAACCTTGAACTCGAATCGAGGACAGAAAATCGGCCGCCAGGCCCTATCCCGAGGGAATTGAAGGCAACGCGTGACGTCTGAAGAGGAAAAACTGGCCAGCCGCCGCCGTTTTTTGGGCGGCAACTTGTTCCAGCCGAAAGATTCCGGGGAGGAAAACTCGTCGGAAACAACACCCCAGACGTCGGGTGCCTACCTGATTGAATTGACCCGCAAGGCGATGGCTTGCCAATTCGAGATTTACCTCAATGCTCAAGGCCCCGGCACCGAGACCGAAGCGGCAGTTGCCGGGCTGGACATTGTGACCGAGCTGGAAGCGCAGCTTTCGGCCTATCGCTACGACAGCGAAATCTGCCGGCTGGGTGCGACAGCCTATCTTCGCCCTCAGGTGGTCGAGCCGCGCCTGTTCGATCTGTTGAGATTATCGGTCCAGCTCCATCGTGATACGCATGGCGCATTCGACATTACTGCTGGGCCGCTCACCAAAGTCTGGGGGTTCTTCGATCGTGAGGGGAAAGTTCCCGCCGATCACGATCTTGCGGCGGCGATGCAATTGGTCGGCAGCGGCCAGTTGCAACTCGACGAGACAAACCGCACGATCTTTTGGGAGAAAGAGGGGGTCGAGCTCAACCTCGGAAGCATTGGCAAAGGCTATGCGCTAGATCGATGCAGCGAGCATCTTCTCGAGGAGGGTGTAGCCGATTTCCTGGTGCATGGCGGAACGAGCAGTGTTCTGGCCCATGGAATTCGCCACGATGGAACCCAACGCGATGGCTGGGAAGTAGGCGTTCCCAATCCGCAACGGCCCGATCGCAGGATTGGCACCGTCTTTCTGAAGAACGAAGCGCTCGGGACCTCAGGCGCGGCGTTTCAAGCGTTCTTTCATGCCGGCAAGAAGTATGGCCACGTGCTCGATCCGCGGACCGGCCAGCCAGCCCACGGAGTTCTTTCTGCGACGGTGATCGCCCCCAATGCAACCCTGGCCGATGCGTTGGCAACGGCCTGTTATGTCATGGGGCCGGAAGAAACCGAGGCGATGTTGCCGAAGTACCCGGGTATTTCGGTGCTGTTGGTCGTGGAGGGAAAACGACGAGGCGCAGTCGAGACGGTCTATCTCGGCGAGATGCAGCAGCGAATGATCCCGTGCGACGCGGCCGCCGGACCTAATCCCACCACCAGCCGTGATGCTTGATGGTTTTGGGCAACGCACTCTCTTTGTGCTCGGCTGCCATCAATCCGTAGTCGTCGACTTTCTCGGCAGCCAAGACATTCGCGGGATCAAAATTCACGCCGCCGCTGACGCCAGCGATGATGTGGATCTTGTCGATCAATCGCATGTTCATGATCGACTCAACATCTTGAGGTGCCGCCGACTTCTGAACCTCGTAGGCACCATTAGGACCGAAATGGGTCATGTGCCAACCTGACTTGTCGGCCATGTGCTCCGTATGGATGATCGAACAGACGATCGCCAGGTCGAAGATGTTCTTCATGTCGGCATAGATCGGATATTTGACCGAAAGAGCATCGTAATGCTGCGAGAAGTTGTGTGCGAAGGTCGCGTTTATTGCCGTGCTGGTGTTGGTGTGAATCCGCTTACCCTGGGCATCCAACATTTCGTTTTCGCTAAGACATTCGACGCCTGGCCCGTCCAGCTCAAACGCATCCCGTTTTGGCGTGACGTTGACGCTTCGATAGTCGGGCGTGAACCACCACCGCAGAACGTCCATCGGCGGGGCGCTTCCACCTGGGGGAATCTTGACCAATTCCAGGTAGCTGGGCACACCAGCGGTGCCGTCTTCCAAGCCCATGCCGATCCGTTTCATGTGGTAATCGGCTTCGACGATCACTTGACCGACACGCGTATCCGGAGTTACTCCATGCGTTGTGATCTTTTGTTTGCCGACAGCGGATCGCAGACCTTCCAGCCATTGATCTCGCATTCGCGGGTGGATTGGTTTGGCGGAAGTCGTTTGCAGGTATTCTTGAGCATTCTTCAGCCCGTCCTGGGTAGGCGTGATCGAACAACCGAACCGGCCACGATCGTTAATCGAGTTTCGCAGCAGCACCACCAAGTCGTCCAGTTGCAAAACCGGTCGGCCGTTATCTTGATTTACCAGGCGACCTTCCGCATCGGTCTTCCAGGGACCGGCAGGACCTGCCAGGACAATCTCGCCACTCTCGGGATAAACAAACAGGTATTTGACTTCGTAGATCCCGGCCAAGTTCATCATTTCTTCGGTTGGCTTCTGACCGATGGCCCAGCGAAGTTGAGCTTCTTTTTCAAGGCGGGTCAGCGAAACCTTTCTTAGTGGAGAAGCCTTCGACAGGTCCTGATCCATCAAGGCGACCTGCGATGCATCGTGAACGCTGGAAAGCAACGTGTCGTTGGAAAGCTTGGTGACCCTCTTGAGCGTTCCCTGGCCATCGACATAGACACCGGTCGAGAACGGAGCGATGGTTCCGGGACCACCAAGTTCATCCCAACTATCGGGCTCGACCGTTGTCGTAATCAGATCGATCAGCTGGGTGAAGTTCGGCTGAACGCCGCCGCCAAATCCCTTCGCTTCCTGACGGCGTGCAGACGAGGCCTGGGACAGCAAATCGGTACGCAATTGGTCGTCTTCGACATACGAGCTCGTTTCGACCGCTGCCTGAATCAATCCTGCTTTGATTTGCTGATCGATAATGGCCGAGTGCCCTTGGTCACGCTGACTTGGAGTCGGCAGCTTCGAGACTTCTTGAAATGCCCTGGAAAACTCACCAACGCGGCTATACGACTGGACTTCTGCCAGAATCGCATTGGGGTCGACCTGATTTTGCCCAAACGCCCGAGAAGGAAAGCCTGAAAAAAGGGTAAAAGCAAGCATCAGGCTCGCGACAATCCCAGCTCGGATGGGCAACAGCATGGGAATGGTCTCCGAAAAAGAGGGGCGCTCGAATAGGCGTTGATGATTTTTAGATTCCCCTGTTTCTCGATCGTCGTCAAGCGTTTCGGCCCCCAGTGCGTCGTTTTCCCATTATTTTGGGCAAATTGGCCCTCATCATGCTGCGCGTCATGCCGATTTGGCCATGCATTGGCATCAAGAAAATAAAAACAGCCAGGATTCCGCGAAAGGAAATTCCTGGCTGCTTTTTATCTTTTCAGTCGACGACCCTCAGGTCACCGTTATCCGACTAGCCGCAGCAGGTCGGTTCAGGAGCACAGCAGGTCGGCTCTGGTGCACAGCACGAAGGCTTGCAGCAGCTGTGCAGCTTGTGCTTCAGGTGGTTCAGGAAACCAAAGCACTTCTTGCCACAAGGATTGCAGCAGGAAGGTTCCGGTGCACAGCAGCTTGGCTCAGGAGCGCAGCAGCTGGGTTCCGGTGCACAGCAGGTCGGCTCAGGAGCACAGCAGGTCGGTGCCGGTGCACAGCACGACTTGCAGCAGCTGTGGAGTTTGGCCTTCAGGCGCGAGAACAGGTTGCAGCACTTCTTGCCACAAGGAGCACAGCAGCTCGGTTCAGGAGCACAGCAGCTCGGTTCAGGAGCACAGCAGGTCGGTTCCGGAGCGCAGCAAGTCGGCTCAGGAGCACAACAGGTTGGTTCAGGTGCACAGCTACCACAGCCGTGCGAGAAGCCGAACATACCGGCTTCAGCGGTGGAGGCAGCGGCGAAGATCATACCGACAACCAACAACGCGGGGAGAGCAATACGGGCATTCATCGAGAGGACTCCAACTTGACTCAAATTTACCACCAGAAAAAAACGAACTCTTACGGGGCATTCGCAGGACACACATCTGGGGAAACAAATCCCAGATCTTGCGCGCTGCCTCGCAAGTAACTTTCCTTGGTTAGGAACTATGACTCGCTATCGACTGCCTGATCGGAAACCCTCTAGCAAAACACCTAAATTGTGCAGTCAGGACATCTTCACAGTTCAGGTCGTAACGAATGCCATAAATGTGCTTGCATCGCCCCCCTGGCGGACCTGATTTCGGTGGAGACTTTGGTGTCACTGTCAGGTTTCGAAACCCAACGTTTAGAAGTATCGAGATGCGCAAACAGCGACTCTCCGCGGTTGTTTGATGTCGTTTGACGACATTAATTTCAATTCAAACGCATTCAGGGGCACAGTACGATGACCATAGCAAACCAGCAGCGGTTGATTTATTCCGATTTTGGCGATGATGAGGATTTGGGCGAATTGGTCGAAATGTTCATCAGCGAAATCCCAGACCGTGTCCAATCGATGATGGAAGCCGCTGAAGCTTCTGATTGGGATCAGCTGTGCCGGATCGCCCATCAGATGAAGGGAGCCGCCGGAAGCTACGGGTTTGGCGAAGTAACCAATGTCGCGGCTGTCGTGGAATCGGCTTGCCGAGAAGGTGCTTCGGCCGAAACGATCCAGCGTAGCCTTCAAGAGTTGGTCAGCATGTGCCTGCGAATGCGTGCGGGCGTTGCCTGAGCAAACCGCGACCCGTTGACCATGGCCCTCGTGTACTCCTATCATTCGGAATCGTTACCGACGTTTCCAGCAATGATTAGGAATCGATGCCAATCTCGACCCCTTTTGGCGACAATGCTTCGTCTCGTTGTGATATCAACGACGAACTTCTGTTGGCGAACCTACAATCCGACTGCCCAGCTTCCGCCGATTTCTCTCAGACTGTTTACCGGTCGCTGGGCGAGCCACTAGGGTTTCCTCCGTTGGCAGCAGCATCGGTACCCGGCGACGTCGTGCTGTTTGCCCTGGGATCCGAAGTGACCTCAGTCGAAGAGGTTGTCCAGGGGATTGTTCAGTATGCGGTGGAAGGCAATCTGCCGGATCGCCAGATTCAGTTCCTTTTGCCGCAGGATATCAGGCCGACGATCCTAGATTCGCTCAAAGCGATCATCGCCCCGCTCGGCGACGCAGCCCAGGTGATCGTCCATCAGCCGCAGGACCAAAGAGAGAACGCGTTTCTCACCTCGACGCAAGAGAATCGGGCAATCATTCTGAATCGGCACCTATGCGATGCTGACGTGGTCGTTCCTATTGATGTGGCCCGTAACGAGGACGGTTTCCAATGGTTCGGACCGTTTTCGTCGTTGTACCCGACGTTCTCCGATATCGATTCCCAAAAGCGATGTCATTCTCCACTGTTCGTTACCCGGATCCAACGGCACAAACGCCGGGCGGCTGAAGTAGAAGAAGTTCGCCAGCTGCTCGGCATCGCCATGAACATGCTGCTGGTTCCAGCGGATGGCGGCGCGTACCACTCGGCGATCTTCGGCGAGGCGGGCCATGTCGAAGCGGCCGCTGCCAACCAGATGGCCGAGCATTGGCAGCCGCATGTCGATAAATTGGCTGGAGCGATCGTCGCTTTGATCACCGGCGGCCAGATGGGCCAAACCTGGCACAACGCAGCCAGAGCGCTGGCCAACGTCGAACATCTGGTACGTCCTGGCGGAGCCATCATTCTGGCGACCGAAATCCGAGAGCACCCAGGTCTGGCGATGGCTCAAATGGGCCAGTCGCTGGAGTTCACCGATTTCGAGGCCGAAATGAGAAAGTCGCGCCATCCCGACGCGGCGATCGCCCTGCAATTTGCCCGCACGCTTTCCAATTGCAAGATCTACTTTCGCAGTCAACTACCTGAAGACATTCTCGATCAACTGGATCTGATTCCCGTCGAATCGGACGACGAGTGCCGTAAGATCTGCGAGCACTACCAAGATGTCGTCATCGTCCACGATGCCCAAAGTATGGCGGTTCGCCTCGCTGATACCAGCGACGCCGAGATTTAACAACCGAGGAAACCGACCCATGAGCCAGTCCATTTTCTGGGTACCGACTCCCCTGACAACGCGCATCGAAGTGAGTGGCCCTAGCCACGTTCGCTTCCTGCAGGGACTTTGCTCCAACGATGTTTCGAAGTTGGAAACCGGTCAGGCGTGCGAAGCTTTCATACCAACCGTTCAAGGTAAGATTCTCGCTCATGGTTACCTGCTGAAATACGACGACCGCATCGTGTTTATCGGCCTCGGCAATCAAACCGAAGCATTGCTGTCTCATTTGCAGAAGTACGCCATGATCGAAGACGTCGACGTCGTCGATCTGGCGGAGAAAACCTCAGCCATTCTGCTGTGGGGAGAAGGTACCCAAGAGTGGCTGTCCGAAAAACTGGGAAGCCACCCTTGGCCAGAGCCGTTAGGCATTTCCAGCCTGTCAGACGATGGCGAACCAATCGAAATCTTCGGCACATCACTACTCGGCTGTCCGTCGTATGAGATAGTCGGCACTGACGTCGCTTCGCTGGTTGAGGGGATCGATGCCAGTCCCGAACAATTCGAGACAGCGCGAATCGCCAATCGCTTTCCGCAGCATGGTGTCGACTTCGATGCCAACCACCTGGCCCAGGAAGTCAACCGCGACGATCAGGCAATCAGCTTTAAGAAGGGGTGCTATCTGGGCCAGGAAACGGTCGCCCGGATCGATGCGATGGGGCACGTCAATAAGAAAGTGGTTCCCGTTCGCATGAGCCTGCCGACAGAAGCACCGCAGCTACCTGCGTCGATCGTGGTCGAAGATAAAGAAGTGGGACAGATCACATCGCTCGCTCAGATCGACGGGCAATGGCTTGGCCTGGCAATGATTCGCCGCGGGTTGAATTCGCCCGGATCGAAACTCGTCTGCGACCTCGGTACGATCGAGGTGCTCGCCTAGCTTTCCTGCATCGACTTGATCCAGCCGATCACGTCGAAATCGGTTCCCGCTCGCTCTTCCTGCATGATCGTTTGAATATCGTCATGCGCTTCGAAGAAGGCTTTGATGACTTGCGGATCCCACTGCGTCCCTGATCCTTCGCGGAAAATCTGCGCGACGCGTTCCTGTGGCATTCCTTTGCGGTATGGACGATCGCTGGTCATCGCATCGTAGGCGTCCGCCACCGCGGTTACGCGAGCTAGAACCGGAATTGATTCGCCTGCCAGTTTGTGTGGATACCCTTTGCCGTCCCATTGCTCATGATGATGCAACACAACCGGCAAAACGTCTTCCAACTGCTTCAGCCCGGAAAGGATGTTACAGCCAAGCTCCGGATGCAATTTGATGTGTTCGTATTCTTCGTCGGTCAGACGTCCCGGCTTACGCAGCACGCTGTCGTCGATGCCGATCTTGCCGACGTCATGCAGCAGGCCTGCCATGTACAGCAGGTTGAGCGTTTCGGTATCCATACCCATCTGCTGCGCCAGGCGAACCGACAGTCGAGCCACACGGTCGCTGTGACCGCAAGTGTACGGGTCCTTGGCATCGATCGCAGACGTTAACGCCCGGACCACGCTGGTGACGAATTCCGATTGCCGGCGATACAGTTCGATATTGCCGCTATGAATACCGAGGATCGTGCCGACACTGCTCAGCAGGCTGGCTTCGACGGTGCCGAAGCCTTTTTCCTCGGTGTGATTGATCGCAAATAGCCAACCGAAGATGTTTTCCCCTTCGACCAGCGGCACGGCAATGATCTGGCGAATCTCCGGAAATGGCCAGTCACCTCGTTCGGTGATGCGTTGATTCGCAACGAAGGCAGCTCGCTTCTCGTTTAAGCTGAATTGCCGCACTATATGGCTCAGCATTTTGGCATCGGCCGGGCACTCGCCGGCAGTCAGCAAACTATGCTCGAAGCCGCCACCATGTGTCCGATCTTTGTCGCCCGGAACCTGATATAGAATCGAAAGGCCGCGGCATGGAATCACTTCCAACAACCAGTTGAGGGCCAAGTCTCCCAACTGAGAGTCGGTACTCGAAATCCGCAGGTTCTGAGTCAGGCCGTATAACAGGCTGATTTCTTCGTAGGTTGACGAAAGACTATCCGAGACCTTATCGATCTCTTCAGTTAAACGTCCGATCTCGACATCGGCGGCCATCTTCTCTGCGGCCAGGTGAGCCATCCGCTGGAGCGCCGCAATGGTCCATTCCGATTGGGCGTAGAACCAGTGCTGGGCCTCTTTAGCCGAGCAGCCCAATAGTTGTCCAATCTTGTTGAATGCTGGGGGTGCTGCATCCGAGGTCGACAGTCGAAACGCTGCGGCTGCCAGCAGATCTTGCGAACCATCCTTCAGCGGAATCGCCAGGATCGCACAGCCGTGTTCTTCCGCGACGATCGTAGGCATTCCTTCCTGGCAGAGACCTGCGCAAATCGTGGCCAGAATTGAATCGTCACCAAAACTTTGCCCTTCGCCGGTCAGTAGCACCTCGCCTGAATTCCCATCGCGCAGGCAAAATGGCACTCCAAAGTAACTTCGGAGTTCCGTACTCATCTGCTTCAGACGGTGACGAACCGCTGGCACAAAAGTACCAACCGTGTTCCCGGCGAGCGAAAGAGTTGCGGGGGGCGATGACATACAGGCTTTCCTGACAACAATAGGGACATGATCCATCGGGGGCGTTGGGGACACGCCTTCAATAACTTAGGTCACGATCCTCGAGTCAGCCGATCGGATCGCCACAGGTTGCGGATAACCAACATGGATAAAACCCCGCCAAAAGAACGATTTTTGTAATAGCCATGGCGGCACGTAGGATCCAAACCCCATTTCCTGACTATGAAGTAGCGCAAAAACTCTGAGGATGCGGGTTATGATGGTAAGAGCAGCCGGCTTTACGAGGGAATTTTCGCCAGAAGGTGTTCTATCGTACGCCCCAGCGGGCGTTAATACGGCAGCCAACACGTCGACTTTCCTTGCCTTTTTTGCGCAACACCTATAATTCCGATCATGTCGTTTGGACTTCCATTACTTATTACCGGGGTCCCCGGGGTCCCTGGGTACAACGCCCTGTTTCACTTCAGCCACAAGTTCCCGAACCAGGTCGTCGGGCTGCGTCCGACTGATAATTGGCGTTTGGATGGGGATCATATCGTCGCGTGCGATATGGAGAACATCGACGAACTCAAGCGTCTATTTGACCAATACCAGTTTCAAAGCGTGCTGCATTGTGCCGGAAGCTGTGCACTGAAGTCCTGCGAACTCGATCCCGCGATGGCCTGGCGGATCAACCTCGAGGGGACAAGGAACCTGCTGCATATCCTCGAGGGAACCGACACCCGGCTGATCCATCTATCGATCGATCTGGTCTTCAGCGGGGCCACCGGAGAAGGCAACATGGTCGAGACCGACTCGACCGATCCCGTGACGGTCTATGGCAAGACAATGGCAGCCGCCGAGAGTCTGGTTTCGCTGATGCGTCCGGATGCAACGATCTTGCGAATTTCGCTGCCGATGGGAATCAGCTTCAACGGTCATGCCGGCGCGATCGATTGGATTCAATCGCGTTTCAAGAAGCAGCGTCCCGCAACCTTGTACTTCGACGAAGTCCGCACGCCGACCTACACCGATTGCATGAATTTGGCGTTCGAAGAGATTCTTGCCCGCGAGATGCCAGGGATCTATCATGCCGGCGGACCGACCCGGCTCAGCTTGTACGAGATCGCCCAGATCGTCAATAAAGTCGGCGGCTACGCCCCCGAACTGCTGATGGGCTGCATGCGGATCGAAGCCGGCCCCATTCCGCCCCGGGCCGGCAATGTGTCGATGAATTCAACCAAGCTGTCACAGGATCTCGGATTCGATCCATTCCACAGCTGGCCTTATGACGAACGCTATATTCCCACACATCGCGAGTGGCACTACGACCGCGATCTGGCTGAGGCAGGCTCGCCCGAACTGCTGGAGCAGATTCTGTACTGCAATCCGCTCCGCAGCGAAGGAATCGTCCGGCCACCCTTCAAGGGTTAACCTAGGGGCTGAGGGAATTCGGGATTGAGGAACTTCCCGTTTTCGCTGATCAACTCGCCATCGACAAAGATCTGACCTCCCTGGCGAAGATCGCACACCATGTCCCAATGCAGCCCAGATTGGTTCGTGCCGCCTGATTCCGGATAGGCAGCACCGACCGCCGCATGGAAGGTACCGCCGATTTTCTCATCGAAGAGCGTATTCTTCGTGTACTGCTGGATCGCATAGTTCGTGCCGATGGCGATTTCGCCGAGCACACGTGCCCCTGGGTCTTGGTCGAGCATACCAAGCAGAAACTCTTCCCCTTTGGCGGCCTTGGCATCGACCACGCGTCCATCTTGGAACGTTAGTTCAATTCCATCTGACTCGCGACCGCCATGCACCGCCGGAAAGCTGTACTTCACGGTGCCTTGCGTGGCGGTCTCGATTGGCCCGGTGAAGACTTCACCATCGGGGAAGTTTTCATGGCCGTCGCAGTTGATCCATTTGCGTCCCTCGATACCGAGCGTTAAGTCGGTTCCCTGCGGTGTGACAAACCGAAGTTCCTTCTTGGTCATTAGGAAGTCGGCCAACTTTTGCTGCCCAACACTCAATTTCTTCCACATCGCCACCGGATCGTCTTCGTACAAAAAGCCGGAGCGGAAAACGAAGTCTTCGTATTCGGTCAGAGACATCTCGGCATCCTGGGCGGAAGACTCGCACGGAAACTGCGTGCCGCACCAGTTGAGCGTCCCCTCGCCCGCTCGAGCCAGAAACCGATTAAAGTAAACTCGGCGTCCCTGGCTCATCAAGGCGGTCTTCGGCGGAGGAACCGATGACAACGCCTTGGAATTTTTCTGCCCCCAGAGAGAGATCGAGCAATCAATCGTCTCCACCATGTGCTGGGCGATCGGACTCTCGTACGTGAGTTGCTCGTCGCTGCCTTCATCGAGCAGGATCCGTCGACATTCTTCCGGCACGATCGCCACTTCGCCATGCGCTCCGGCGCGAACCACTTCGCGATAGAGGGAAACGATTAACGGCTCCGTCGTCGTCGAACCCGTAATGCGGACCAATTGCCCCGGTTTGACTTTGGCCGAATATTGAACGATCACTTGTGCCAGTTTTTCGTAACGAGGGTCCATCAAGACCATTCCTTTTTTATGGGAAGCGACATCAGATGACGGCTGGATGCGTCGAACAGAAGGGGCGATCTAGGTCACGATCGAACCAGCAGCAAAACGAATATTAACCAAGGGGAAAACGCGATGGCAAACGCCGCATACTGAAGCGACCGTGGGGCGGGTCGATTGCGGCTTGATTGCACGATAGGGGTCAGCACACCACCGATACTGCCGGAAACAATCGCCGCGAACAGCATCAAATCGGAAAACCCAACCAAGGACTTGCTTGCTCCCTCGCCAGGTTGCCAGATGGCATTGACCAATCGGAGGAGCAGCAAAAGCAGTACCAGAATCAACGTCGAGAAGACACAAAGACTCCAGAGGACGGTGAGCGATTCGACCGATTGAGTCTCGCCAGGAGTGGAATGCTCCTCGTGACGCGCCACCTTTTTCGGAGTTCGCCGCTTGTTAGACACGATGGGGCCTGAGCTTGCTTGGGAGGTGTAAGAATACTTTGCCCAGTATGAGGGGGCGATTCGCTTCGGTCAACGTGGTTCCCGGTCAACCACCGTGGCAGGCCCCCCCAAAAAAAAGGACGCCCCAGGTAGGGCGTCCTCGATTCTTTTTCTGATCCAGTTGTCTGTTTGACGATCAGCGTGGGTGTTGGCTTATAGCCCGTAGTAGTGCACGTCGACTTTGCCGCACTGTTTGAAGACGACTTTGACCTTGTAACCGCAGCACCACTCGTAAACGACAATCCCACGATCAAACAGCCCACAACGGCTATCGATGCACGGGACACCTGTGCAGCAAGCCGGCATGCAGATCGGCACGTCGACATAGCAGTTGCAGCGCGGATCGACCACTTGCAGGACGGCCTCGACCGGAGGGCTGCAGTCGCAAGGGCAAACCTTTTTGACAAACAGGCAGTGCTTCTTGTAGTGGAAGCATGGGGTGTAGCAGCATGGCTTGGGCGGCTCCGGAGCACAGCAAGAAGGCTCGGCCACGTTGGCGGCCGATGCTTGCCCAGCGGCAATCAGGAATACCGCGACGGTGCAGAGAGCGGCAATCGGTTTGGCGAGTCGGATCATGTTGGCAAACTCCTAACGTTGTCAGTGGGGGATCGATATCCTTCGCTCGCGACGCGCTCGCCACTCCTGGCAAACGCCAACTTCTTAGTTCAGCCTAACATCTCAGAACCCCAGGGCAACCGATTCCTATCCGACGTGCTTTCTTGTCACATCACCCAGTAACAGCAAGCACTTACGAACATTCTGGCCATCATTTTTGCCGGATTCTTTTGCCAACGGCTCGGTTTCGACCTATTTTTTCAATGGCGGTTGCTCCGACGGACCAACTTCCCTCCTCATTTTCAGCGAGAAACGTTTCGTTTCTCCATAGATACACTTTTCCCATTTGGCCCCGATTCCGAGGCGTCCCGAAATAGGACCATGCTTCATGGCCGAACTCCTCCCAATGATTGTCGGAAGGCAGGGTTGACGTGAATGCTCACGCAATGGCTACGGTAGAGAGCCCCGACTATGCGCCGTTGGAACAGGCGATCAATCAGCTTCGGCAACACAATTGCGACCTCGAGAAGTTCATTGACCAATTGCTCCACGAAATCGCCTCGCTCGGGCAAGAAGTAGAAACCCGTGCGACCGAACTGCTGAAGGCTCGCAAAGATCTCGAGCGGTCTTCGGAAGTATCGACGCAATCAGCCGAGGAAAATTTACGTCTTTCCCGGCAAGTCCACGAGAAACAAGAGGCATTGCAACGAGCCCAGAACGAGGTCGAGCAACTGCGTCAGCAACTTACCACGGCGCAAAGTTCGTCGGGTGACCAATCAAGCCAACAACGAATTGCCGAACTCGAGCAACAACTAAGTGCCAGCCAATCTGGTACGGCCGACGAATCGCAACTTCTGACCGAAGTGGAAAACCTGCGACGCGAACTCGCAGCCGCCAAGTTGGAACTGATGCGGAAAGAACAATCAGACGACCAAAGTCAGCCACCGGACGAAATCGGTTCGCTCGTGGAAAAGAACCAGGCCCTCGAAGGCGAACTGCATCAGGCCCGTGGTCATGCAATGCAATTGACCGAGACAATCGATCAGCAGCAGAAAGAGTTGAACCAACAAAAACATGCCTGGGCCGAAGAGCTTCAGGCCATGCGATCGCTCCTGGAACGTCGCGGATCGAATCCCTCGCAAACGCCACAACCCCAATCGTTTGCCGATACGTCCGTCATTAGCGAAACGGCCACCGTGTGCCGTGACGAAATTGAATATCGTGCCAATAACAACAACACTGTTGTCGACTCGGTGATGGCTCAGTTCGCCAAGTTGCAACGCGACGTCAACAAACGCCGTACGCAACGAAGCTAGTCATCACGGTTACCTTTTCATTTCCAGTCAGGACACAACCCATGAATCGGTATGTAGTAGGGGTAGTAGCTGGCGTAGCGTGTGCCAGTGTATGGCTGACGTTCAGTTGGCTACTTGGCAGCTTCTTCTGGGCTACGGCATTGCTTTTGCCTCTCTTGGCCCTCGGCGGCGGTTTTCTCCTTTACCGTCAATTTTCTCAAAAGTTCTCGTCGTCCCAACCCGTCGGGGCGAAATCAACCAACCAGAAACCCTCCCGAGAACGCTCGAAGGATTCCGGCCGACGAAACCCGGAAGACTCGCAATCGCTCGCACAGCAGATGATCGACCAAGGTCGTTATTCCCTGCTGCTGCGACCGCAAATTGCTCAAAGCATTCCACCCAAGTTCCTCGATCGTGCCCAAGCACTCCTGGAAGAGGAAATGACCCTGGTTCCTGGGGGCGAAACGATCGTCGGCAAAGGGGGCGATCACTCCAGCGACACGCCTGAATACCTGGATGGCCGCGTCGTGCAGGTCGAAGGGTTTTACCTTGATCGCTATCAGGTAACCAACGACCAGTTCCTGCAATTCATGGAAGCTGGAGGATACGAACAGATTTCGCTCTGGGATCCCGAGATCGTTCCGGCTTTGCTCGACTTCGTCGATGCCACGGGCCAGACCGGACCGCGGTATTGGGAACGAGGCATGTATTTGCACGGGCAAGGCAACCACCCCGTCGTCGGAATCTGCTGGTATGAGGCAGCCGCCTACGCTCGTTGGGTTGGCAAGCGTTTGCCGACCGATCCGGAATGGGTCAAGTCTGGTGCCTGGCCAGTTCCGCTGCCTGGTGCCCGGCCGATTCAAAGAAAGTTTCCTTGGGGCGAAGCGTTCGATCAAAACAAGTGCAACTTGTGGGGCAGTGGCCGCGGCAGCACCGTTCCGGTCGATCAATTTGAAGACGGGATGAGTGTCGGGGGTGCCAGTCAATTGATTGGCAATGTCTGGGAATGGACCTCCAGCCGTTTTGGGGCCTGGCAATCAGGCACATCACCGTTGGTGCTGGATGCTTCGATGCGTAGCCTCCGCGGCGGAGCATTCGATACCTACTTCGAGTCCCAGGCCAGCTGTGACTTCCAAAGCGGCGACAAAGCGATCGCCCGCAAACGGAATGTTGGATTCCGTTGTGCCATTGGACTGTGCGATTTGATCCCTGACCAATCGATGCAAGCCGAGCAGTCTCCGGCCCAGGTCGAGAACCATGAAGACTATGCCGAGGTGAACTGATGACCAAACGCGTTCTCGTTGCGATGGATTCGTACCGCCTGGCCGAATGCGCGGCACCGATATCCTGCTACATCTGTGGTACCGACAACAACTACAACACCGAGCTGTGCCATCACTGCGCCGCGCCGCTGGCCCTCTCGCACCAGGCCCAATCGCAAGGTCTGCGGCCGCAAATGGTCGCCGTGCTTGGGACCGCAGCCGCCGGCAAGACGGTTTATCTGGGCATGTTGTTGGATATGCTCACGCGTCAGAACAGCCGCGTCCAGGTGCTTGCTCGCGGGGCGTTTTCGATCACCCTGCAGCAGCGCACCATGATGGCCCTGTCGAACTGCCGCTTCCCGGAAAAAACGCCTAACGAACCTGATCGTTGGAACTGGGTGCATTGCCAGGCCAAAATCAATTCCCGAAAGAATCCGATGGAATTGATTATGCCTGACATGGCGGGGGAAGCGATCCTGGAAGAAATCGATCACCCCAACGCCTACCCGGCCATTCATTCGTTTCTCGAAAAATGCTCAGGCGTGATTCTGCTGGCCGATACCGACCGTATCGAACGGGGCGGGGCCGAACAGAATTACTTCCTGATGAAGCTGATTACTTACCTCAGCGAACAAGATAGTGTTCGCAATCGTGGCAAGAGTAATCGCCCCGTAGCGATCGTCTTCTCGAAGGCCGACCGCTGTGAACCATGCTTCGATAGTCCCGAGATGTACGCGCGGGAAAAGACGCCCAATCTGTGGCAGCAGGTCCAGCAGCGTTTTACGAACTATGGGTTCTTCGCCTCCGGCGTCGCAGGCTCGGTCGGGTTCCGAGACTGCCCCGACGAAGGCCCCACCGCCGTGCCGCTGCGCATCGAACCGCGCGGCATCGTAGAACCGTTCGAGTGGCTCGTACGCAAGGTATAAATCGGAAACTCTCATGGCTACGCTCCCCTCCCCTGGTCGTTCTGTTTCTTCCCCTCAATCTTCCACTGCCTCGGGAACCGTCGCCGTCGAGCAGGCGATCTTTACCTCGGCTCGCACAGCGAAAAAAGATGGCTACCAATTGGTGGCCTGGAGTTCTGGCATCAGCACCGAAGATGCCCGTTTGCTTGCCGTCTGGGGTCCGGCCCACGATTCGATGATCGTGGACGATCCGGCCGATGTCAGCTTGAACTTTCATCCCCTGGGCGAAGAAAAGTTCTGCGTCTCTCGTACGATGCTCGGCAATGCCGAATACAGCGGCCGCGGCGGACGGCAAGTTTATACCCATTGCTTCGTCATCAGCCGTGCAGGATTCGCTCAGTTTCACAACGACCCTTTCCGAGTCGTGTCAGCCGCATTGGCAATCCGCGACCTGAGACCAGGCGCCAAGCTTCCCACCGATTTACCAACGCTGAAAATGCTTCCGTCCGGACCGCCGGTCGAGCCTGGTTTGATCCGCCTCTGTGATTCGCCCACCAAGCAGCAAACGCTTGTTTCGTGGACCCATCACGCGATGACATCGAAAAAGCTGATGTTCACAGGCCACTACAGCGATCGCTTTCTGGCGGTATTCTTCAACCTGTTGCCGGTTTCGATCCGGCCCAAATTTTCGTTCTCGACCCGGCTCCGGTACTCACCGCGACGTGCGTTCCGGCTGATCGGCTTGGCCAATGATGTCGAAGAACAGAAAAAAGCCGCGCGACAGGAAGGCTGCAGTGTATTCCAGTTTGACCTGCCTGCCCGTAGTCCGGAGATGTCTCGGCATCCATGGGCAACCTGGGTGCAAGTCGCGTTTTGCCATCGAGCACCCGAAGAAGCGGCAAGATTAATTGGGGATGTCCCTCTGTCAGCGCGATTGGAAGACCTGCCGTCGATCGGCGATAGACTGCGCGTCGCCATGTCGGGTCGAAGAATCAAAGGCAACACTCCCACTGACCCGCCCGCACAGCCAGTCGTCAGCATCGAAACGAATACAGGTCAGGGCGAATTGTTTCAATTAGTGGAACGGGCCTTCGCCGGCGACCTGGCGGCGCTCGAACGGCTTAATGCCACCTGGTGTGCTCAGCCAGATCACCAGATGGAAACTCTTCGCGAAGATTGCGGCCGTCACTTCTTGAAGCTCGTGAAGGATAAGCCAGGGATAAAAACTTCCCAGCCGGCGATCGAAATCCTGGGACTGATTCTGCGGGTCAGCCCGTAGCCCTCCCCTACTCTCGTCCAAGCAGCTTTTGGATACCCTTCCAGGACCGCGTGTTGACCACGTCTTTTTTGGTCAAACCCGCGCGGCGAGCTTGAACGATGCCGAATCGCATGACGTCCAGACCATCGATCTTGTGACCGTCGCTGTTGATCCCGATCGGAATGCCCCGCTCTTTCGCGGCGTGGCAATGCACGTCATTCAAATCCAACCGGGCCGGGTTGGCATTCAGTTCAACGAACTTGTGATTCTCTTTCGCGCATTGAAAGACCGCATCGAGATCGACTTCGTACGGGTCTCGGCGATTGATCAGCCGCCCCGTCGGATGGGCGACAATGCAAACGCTGGGGTTTTGAAGTGCCCCGACGATCCGATCGGTGATCTGCTGCTTCGATTGATTCTGGCCGTAGTGCACGCTGGCAATGATCCAATCTCCTTTGGCCAGCACTTTATCCGGCAGGTCCATGCCTCCCTGCTCCAGGATGTCGCATTCCAGACCTTTGAGGATTTGAATCTTGCCGTCGTACTTTTTGTTCAGCTTGTCGATCTGCTTCCACTGTGCCAACAGCCGCTCGGAATCCAGCCCGTTGGCCATGCTGACCCGTTTGGAATGATCGGTGATCGCGATGTACTGGTACCCTTTGGCAATCGAAGCCTCGATCATTTCTTCCAGCGTGTTTCGCCCGTCGGTTGCGTCGGTATGCATGTGCATATCGCCAACAAGATCTTCGACGGTAATCAGCTTTGGGAAACCTGTTTCCGCCATTTTGAATTCGTCGCGATTCTCGCGCAGTTCCGGCGGAAACCATGGCAAGTCGAGCGCACCATAGACATCTTCTTCAGTCTCACCAGCGATGTAGGTTTCGCTGCCGTCTTCTTCGATACGAAAGACCCCATACTCGTTGATCTTCAGACCCAACTGCTTCGCGATACCCCGAATTTTGACGTTGTGCTCTTTCGAACCGGTAAAGTACTGCAGTGCCGCTCCGTAGCTTTTACCGGGAACCACTCGCAGATCAACCTGCATGTTGTCTTCCAGGCGAATCGACATCTTGGTATCACCGCGGGCAATGACTTCTTGGAATTCAGGAAACTCCGCCAGCCGATCCATCGGGGCAGAAGGTGAATCGGCCATCGTCAACACATCGATATCGCCAACGGTCTCTTTGCCGCGGCGGTAGCTGCCTGCGAAGTCGATCTTCTCGACTCCAGGCGCGCTTTGCAGATGTTCGCGGAGTCGGCTGACCAGTTGATCGGCCTTGGCCCAATAGATTCGCTGCTCGGCGGTGGCAGCCAGTTCGATCCCGCTTAAGATCATTTGCTCTGTCTTGGCTCCGAAGCCTTTCAGGGCGCGAACTCTTTCATCCTCACAGGCCTGTTTCAAATCTTCCAGCGTCGCGATGCCCAGCTCTTTGTAAATCACCGCCGCCTTCTTCGGCCCCAGCCCAGGGATCCGCAGCATGGCCAAGACCGACTGGGGGATTTGCTTTTGTAGTTCCTCCAGTTGCGGGAACTTGCCGGTCTCGACCAGCACTTCACACTTCTTGGCGAGGTCTTTGCCGATCCCCTCGAGGTCCGTCAGCTTCTGACCCGGGTCTTCGACGATATCACTGATCTGCTGCGAAAGCTCTTGGATCGTGCGGGCCGCGTTGCGATATGCGCGAACTCGGAACGAATTGGCCCCTTGGAATTCGAGTAGATCTGCCAAGAGCTCGAACTTGGCAGCGATTTGGGCGTTGTTCATGGCTGTTTGCCGCTGAAAGGTGATCTTGTCTGTTCACGTTCAGCGTAGCGGTTCCCCTTCCCTGAGATCAACTCCCCAACCAGCGCACAAAAAGGGGGCTTCCAGGAAGCCCCCTCGTGATGGAATCTCTTAAACCGCTTCGGCACTATTTGCGAAGCGAATACCAGCCGTCGTTTTCGACACTGATCGAAGCGGTCGGCGGCTTGTAGGCTGGTTTGGGCGGCTGCTCAGCCATTTCAAAACCAACCGGAATCACGAGGCCTGGTTGATCGAGGCCAGCGGTTTTGTCGCGTGGATCGAGCAAACGAGGTGCTTCGTTGCTGGGACCCGAGGTCGAAAACTTCGGATCACGAATCGGCGTAACCGGAGCCACTTTCCATTGATCGCCCGCCGCAGGATTGGTTGACGATGGAATGGCGGAAGTGGTGTTCGCAGACGTCGGACGCTGACTGGTCACCGGCTGCGGGATGTAACGATTGATCGAAGGCGCTGGTGCGGCTGGCATTTGCATGGTTGTCGAGCCCGAACTGTTCAGCGGCGGACGAAGCGACGGACGCGTGTTGGCATCACCCATCGGCTGACCAGCCGGAGCAGTCGGAGTGGGCGGCGTCGAATAGATCGAATTACCTTGCCCGGACGAATAGCCAGGCTGTGGAGCGAGCTGCATTTGTGGTTGAACCTGAGGCTGCGATTGCGGCACGCTGTACCCTGCAGGCGGCGCCGTGTAACCAGCAGGCGGCTGCTGCGTTGGAGCCGGAACCCAGCTACCAGGCTGCGACTGCGGCTGCGTGATGGTCGCCGGTGCTTGGACTTGTGCCGGAACCGTATAGCCAGAGGAAGCACATCCACAGGTCGACCCAGCCGGAGCGGCCGCATAGCCAGGCGTTGGAGTGCGCTGAACCTGGAAGCGGTTCGTGGTGCAACCTTGGTAACCAACGACAGGAACGCCTGCCGAATTGGGCCGGTAAACGGGAACCGGGCGATAAACGGTGACCGGAACACGTTGGTAGCTCGAACGGTAGTTCATTTGTGGCAAGTATCCAGCCGTGGTGACCTGGGCTTGCGGAGGGCAACTGCCAACGACCGCTGGTTGATAGTTCGCCTGAACCGTCGGATAGCCGGCCGTCGCCGGGTAGACCGGGTAATTGGTCGTAATGACGGGAGCCGCGACGCCGGCGGTTTGGTCGTTACCCCACATCCAATCGGTCAGCCAACAGGCTTGCGCGGTACCGGGGCTGCTGACCAAGGCCAGACCACAGACCAACGTAATAACGACGAATTTGAGCGGTGAAGCAGACATCCGGGAACGATCCTTCCGGTTGAAAACGCATCAGGTCGTCGATCCGTCGAGCCTCCAAAAACGGGCCTCCTTTGCCACGTAGTAAAAACAGGGACGGTGAAGAATAGATCACAGACTTGAGCCAGAACAGCAAAAATCTTATCGATTTCGCCTACTTGCTCCCTACCAAAGGGCATAAAGAGCGCTTGGCGAAACCTTTTGTCCCACGTAAACCCTTCCGATCAACGCTTGTTTGTCAAACAGATAAGCGTTTTGCGGCCAGTACATCGGTTTCCCCCTGGTAAATCCCCTGCGACTCGCACCAGTGATACAACCGGAAGAAATAGTCCCGAACGTTACCAGGCTCCTCCTTCCAGATCTGACGAAGCTCGGTTTCGTAAGCCGATGCGTCATCGCCAAGTAGGCGAGATGCCAATTGAAGAGCCAACTGCCAATCGGCCGTGGTACGCAGGACCGCCGGTAGGCCGCAATCGTGGTGACAGGTAACCAGCAGCCGGGCCTTCTTTTGCCAACAGCGCAGGCGTATCCAGCGCTGCTGCCAGAAGCCAAGCTGCTCGAACCCATCGATCACCAGCAATGCATCGGCGGAAAGCGGTGCCCAGTCAATCGATTTCCGGCGACTCTGTGCTGTCAGTCGGACACGTTGACAATCGATCCCCAGCACAGACCAATGTCGATCGAGCGTTTCCAGCAAGGTCGACTTCCCGCTGCCGTGCGGTCCGACGATCGCTCCCTGGGCTTGCGGTTTCTGGAAATGGTGCAGGATGTTGTCGAGCGAATCCTCTTCCTGAAAAACAAACGAGAGGCTGCCCGGCTTGATGAATCGCGTCGAGAACGGGTTACGCTGCATCATCGGCCTGTTTCCTGCTGGAACGCTTGGCCTGCATCGGTACCACTGGCTGAAGTTGCCCCAGCCGGAAGGGAACTTCATGCATCGTTTCTTTTCCCTGATGCATGAAAACGCGGACCCGGATTGCCCAGCGAATCTTCACGATGAGCCCCTGGTATGAAAGAGGACTGCGCGGTAGCCGGGTTTGGAACTTGCGACGCTTGGTCATGTCGGCATCGTCCCGATCGATTGGCAGCAAGCGGCGGAAGTCGTGCGTGGCCAGGTCTTCTTCGCCGGTCCCTTCGGTGTACCACAGGACCGATGCCTCGATGGCCTGAACGTCGGCCGGGCGAATGCCATGGATCTCGAAGCTGGCGATCAGCTCTTCATCCGGCAGATAGACCCGGCTCGGTCGGTCGAGCGTGATTTCGATTTTCGGGTCGACGGTCATCGGGCCAACTCCACCTCGGCTGGGTAGACCACGATCGGAAAGCTGCGGCTAAGCCGTTTCAAATGCTCGGCATCGATCTGCACGACCAGCTTCCAATGAATCGCGTTGTGGTCCGACTTGAAGCTATGCATCGAGCCTTCCGGAACTTTCAATTGATATTCGGCCTCGAACGGCAGGCCAGGTTTGATCTCGACGTTCTTGGCGGTCGCCACCAATTGGTCGACGACCCGTTTGCTCTCGCTGCGGACGTCGGTCCCTTGAAGGAAGGTCGCCGCTTCTTCGCAAATCAGGAAGATTCGCAGGCTCTTGATTTTCATCTTGCCTGCCTGGGTCACGTAAACCCGGTACTCCTTACCAGGATATAGCGGATGACTCGATATTTCCAAGCCGGTCGGCCCGACCCGCGTATGGGAGGTGACTTCCAGCAGGAACGCATAGATCGACGCCAGGGCGACCGCGATCGTCGGCAGAGAAACGATGGTCAGCATCCAGTCGGGATCGCCAGCCAGGTGCTTGCCCAATGCGGCAATGAAAAACACGGCCGCCATGCCGCTCCATAGCAGGCTGAAGATTAGCGTCGCCAGCAGCCACCAGCCGGGCGAGACCTCAATCGGTAAGCGAAACGCCAGGCGAACCCCAGGGCTGTTGGTCAAGTTGGCATCGTTGGGAATCGAAGGATAAGCCTCCATCGGGATTTCTTCCCGCAGCAGTTCCAACGACTTGGCCCGGTTGGCAAGCGCCGAACGCCGTTCGACCGAGATGCCCATCAGCAGCAAGGTGTAGATCAAACCGATGCCGCCGATCACGATGAACGAGATCAGCACCAGAAAGATGACCCACAAGCCATAGGAGGGTGTCCGCTCGAGCACGATGCTTTGGCCAGGGCTTTCCGGATCGTACCAGCAACGATAAATCCAGCCTGGCTCGTAACCATCAAGCCGCTTCCAGGCAGCCTCCGACGTGGAATAGGTAATCGGCGATCGGCGGAGTGTCCAGCGGTGATATTGCCGGCCAGGCAATTCCAGCAGGACCATTGCTTCAGGTTGATAGTGCGGATATTGCTCGGTTCCGGTCTGGACGACACGGGTTTCCTGGATCGTGCATTCCCCTTCGACGAAAGCAACTTGGGGAAACATGGCCCGCATTGGCCAGGTCTCGAGCACCACCGAGGCGATCGTCATCGCGGTGAAGATCACCCCGAAAAAGAACAGCGCCGAGAAGAAAAACGTTTCTCCCACCGTAGCCACGACGCGCGAGACCGTACGGCGTGAACCGCGTTTCTTTTCCCAGATGCGAAACCAACGTGGCATACAGCGATTTCAGGATAGCGCCGAAAAGGGGGTAGCTGACAGGGCAAAAACCAATCGCGCGATGCTTACCGATTGGCTCTGAGCCGCGCCGCGCGATACCATGCTAAATATAAATGAATTCAACACTTCCCGGCACCGACTCCCCACAGGTTTCTGATATGAATGCACCCCAATTCCGCTGGAAAATCCTGGGCATGCTCGTTCTTCTGGCTTCATTGGCCAGCGTAGCCCGCGCGGGGGATTGGCCTCAGATCCTGGGCCCCAACCGTAATGGCCACGCCGAAAATGAGAGCCTGCTCGATAAATGGCCGGACCAAGGACCTAAAAAAGTTTGGCAGAAAGAGCTAGGTAGCGGCTTCGCGGGACCGGTTGTCGCGGATGGTGTCGTCTACCTTTTTTATCGCGAAGGACCATCCGAGATTCTCGAGGCAGTAGACCTGAAAACGGGCAAAAAAGTCTGGGCATGCGATATGCCTGCGACTTATCGACCATCGATCAATCCTGACGACGGACCTCGCTGCGTACCGATCGTGACCGACGATGCCGTGATCGTCTACGGCGCGGCCGGAGTCCTACACAGTGTCGATCGCAAGACAGGCAAGCTTCGCTGGTCGGATGATCTGGCTGGCAAATTTGGCGCCTCGGATGGTTACTTTGGGGCAGGCAGCACGCCGATCGTCTTCGACAAGTCGGTCTTGGTGAACGTCGGCGGGCAAGGCGGAGCCGGGATTGTTTCAGTCGGGCTGGAAAAAGGAGAGTTCAAGTGGAAAGCGGTCGACGATGCCGCCAGCTATTCATCCCCCGTCATGACTACCATCGCAGGCAGACCCTACGCAGTGTTCATTACCCGCCTTCAGACGGTTGTGATCGATCCATTCAACGGCAACGTGCTGTACGGATTTCCCTTCGGAGCGCGCGGACCGACGGTCAATGCGGCCTCGCCGGTGATTTCAGGTGACAAATTATTTGTCACGGCCTGCTATGGCGTCGGAGCACGATTGGTCGAACTGGAAAAGACAAAGTTCAAGCCGATTTGGGCCAACGATACTTCCCTGTCATGCCACTACACGACGCCCGTCGTCGTGGGGGACTATATCTACGGCGTCAACGGCCGAGACGACATTGGCCCACGCGAACTGCGCTGCGTCGAACTGGCAACCGGCAAGGTGATGTGGTCTGAGCGGGGAATTGGTACCGCTCATTTGATCTACGCCGACGGCAAGTTGATCGCGGTCGACAATGAAGGAACCGCGATCTTGTTTCGCCCTGATCCCACCAAATATGACGAGATCAGCCGCTTCCGCGCAAGTACGGACATCGTTCGTGCCCCGCCTGCGCTGAGCAACGGGTATTTGCTGGTGCGCGAGACCGGCCTGCTAGGCGGACCGGTTCGCTGTTATCAGATTGGGAAGAATCCCTAGACGGCCGCGCATGCCGACGAAGATATCGGCATGGCAGCCATTCAGTTTCATCCCGGGGAGATTTCGCAGGGGCTCGTTAGGCGACGGCGGCCGTGGCACGAGCGAGTTGGCGGGTACGGCGATAGAACCCGACGCCTTCGAGCGCCAAGTAGACTTCGTCCAGGGTTTTTTCGCCGAAGTTGGAAATGCTCAGAAGATCGTCCGGGGAGCAGTTCAACAAATCGCGAACGGTGAAGATGCCCTTTTCCTCAAGGCAGTTAGTCGTGCGGACAGTCAGGCCAATTTCGGCAGTGCTCATGTCCAGCTTGTTCAACAGGTCGTCGTGCTGTTGGTCGGCCGCATTCAGAGGAATTCGTGGCATGGGTTCCCTCCCTATCGCAAGATGAAAAAGTGAAGTTGTTTCGGCTCATCCCTAGAGCCGTTTTTTGTTGAAGCAAATGACACCTGGCGTGAATTTGCGGGCCACGCCGGTGGGTCTCGCTTCGTATCGCGGTTTACTATACTCATTTCTTCAGAATTGAATACCAGATTCGGAAAAATTTACGGAAACTACCTCAACGGTGCTAGCGGCATAGTTTGCTAGCACTGTAGCAATAGGTTAACGGATGGCCGATTCTCTCTTCGAAGGTCTGACAGAAGCGCAGCGCGAGGCTGTTGCTCATGTCGAAGGCCCGATCCTTGTTCTCGCCGGCCCTGGCAGTGGTAAAACGCGTGTCGTTACCCATCGTATCGCGCATATGCTGCGCAGCGGTGTCTATTCGTCGCAGATCGTCGCGCTGACATTCACCAACAAAGCCGCCCAAGAAATGCGTTCGCGCGTCGAACGGCTTGCACCAGATAGCACCGTTTGGGTGAGTACCTTTCACCGCTTCTGCGCGCGGTTGCTGCGGGCCTACTCGAACCTGGTTGGCCTGGAACAGAACTACACGATCTACGACACATCCGACTCGCTGCAAATCTTGAAGCGGGCCCTGCAATCGGAAGAGATCTCGACCTCGCACGCCACGCCCGAGAAAGTCGCCAAGGCAATCAGTTGGGCCAAGAACAATATGGTTCTGCCAGAGCGCTATGAAGCGAACTCGCACAATGCGATCAGTTCCATCGTTCGCGACGTCTACCCGGAATATCAACGGCAGCTCCGCGCCGCCAATGCGGTCGACTTCGACGACATGCTGATGCTGGTCGCCCAGATGCTGCAAGAGAATCCAGAACTACGGGCCGCCCTCGACGAGCGATTTCGTTACATCCTGGTCGACGAATACCAAGACACCAACCTGGTGCAGTACCTGTTGGTTCGCTCTCTTTCGCAGCAATATCCCAATTTGGGCGTTACGGGCGATCCGGACCAATCGATCTATGGCTGGCGCGGAGCGAACCTGAACAACATCCTCGACTTCGAAAAGGACTTCAACCAGGTCAAAGTGGTGCGGCTGGAGCAAAACTTTCGCAGCACGCCGAATATTCTGCTGGTCGCCGATCAGTTGATCAGCCACAACAAACGCCGCAAGAAGAAGTCGCTCTTCACGGATGCCTCGCCGGGGCAACCGGTGCGAATGCTGACCTACACCACCAGCCACGAAGAAGCCCAGGCAATCGCCACGCGAATCGCCGCCCAGGTTGCTCAGGGCAAGCGTCGCCCGCGTGACTTTGCGATCTTTTACCGAGTCAACGCACTCTCGCGAGCCTACGAAGAAGCTTTGCGGCAGCAAGGCATTCCGTACATGATCGTCAGCGGAGTCGAGTTCTATCAGCGCAAGGAAATCAAAGATGTCCTGGCCTACGCCATGCTGATGAACAACCCGCGCGACGACGTCGCGTTCACCCGCATCGTCAATACGCCAACGCGTGGTATCGGCAAGTCGACGATCCTCAAGCTACAGGTCCATGCCCTGGACCAAGGCATCTCGATGATGGAAGCCGCGCGCGAGGCCGGCGTGATCGAGTCGCTCAGCAAGCGAGCCGCGGTAGCGGTGGCCAAGTTCGTTTCGTTGTTTGATCGCCTCTCGTTGAAGATCAACGAACCGGTCGAAGATATTCTCGGCGCCATCCTGGAACAAACCGGCTATCGGGCACAGTACGAAAACTCTGACGACGATGATGATGTGTCGCGTTTGGAAAATATCGACGAACTTCTTTCGGCGGCTCGCGAGTTTGACTTTCAGCATCCTGAAGATGGCACATTGGAGCGATACCTGGAAGACAAGGCGTTGGTGAACGAAACCGACAATTTCGATGCTGATCTCGATCGGGTCACGCTCATGACACTGCATGCCGCCAAGGGACTTGAATTTCCCTGCGTGTTCATGGTGGCGATCGAAGAGGGCCTGCTGCCGCACGAACGTTCGAAGGATTCTGACGCCCAGTTGGAAGAAGAACGGCGTCTGATGTTCGTGGGCATTACCAGGGCCCAGGAAGAGCTGGACCTGAGCACCGCCAACCAGCGAGATTTTCGCGGGCGACGCATGATGACCGTCCCCAGCACGTTTCTATTCGAGCTTCCCCGCGAAGAGATGGACTTTCAAGCGGCGCTGCCTCGAATGGTCTCGCCGGCAAGCGATTGGGAGGATGTCCACGAGATTCCCCCGGACGATTTCAGCCAGATTGGCGAATCGGGCGATTTTTCGGATCAGACGCCAAGCAATCCACCTGAGCCACCGACTAAAATGCTGATCACCGCGGCAGAAATGGTTACCGGCCCGGGCTCGGCTCGGCCTAAATCCGATCCGAATCAATTCCATCAATCGATGGCCGTCCTGCATCCGACTTACGGATTGGGCAAAATCACTTCGATGAGTGGCGAAGGGGCCAAGCGGACCGCGACCGTGCAATTTGTCACCGGCCCACAGAAGAAGTTCGTGCTGGCCTTCTCCGATCTCCGTCCCGTATCGAAAACCTAGATTCCTCATGAGCAATCGCTTCGTCAAAGTCGCCCAGTTGAAAACCGTTGAGATCTTCCGCGAGCGACTGGCGGAGCTTGGTCTGGAGCTGCCCTGTGATGAGGAGATCTTGACCCGCGAAGCTGGCTCACCGATGGCAGCACCACTGGATGCCGGCGGGTTTCAGATCGGCAATCGGTGGTGTATTCATCCGATGGAAGGTTGGGATGCCAATCCGGATGGCTCGCCGTCGGAGTTGACGATTCGTCGTTGGGAAAACTTCGGCCGCAGCGGTGCCAAGCTGATCTGGGGTGGCGAGGCGGCCGCCGTGCAGGAAGATGGCCGGGCCAATCCCAACCAAACCCTGGGCACCGAATCGAATCGATTTGGGCTCGAGAAGCTGTACGAATCGCTGGTCGAAACGCATCGCCAGGAAGTGGGGGATCCGGCCGACTTGATGATCGGCCTGCAGCTAACGCACTCGGGTCGCTACAGCCGGCCGAATCAAAAGCACCTTCCAGAGCCGCGAATTGCGTATCATCATCCGGTTCTCGACGCCAGGGTGGGAATCGATTCGGATGACGACAGTGCGATCTGGACCGATACCCAACTTGACGAACTGATTGAAACGTTCGTGCAGTCGGCCAAAATCGCCCAGCAACTTGGCTACCACTTTGTCGACGTGAAGTGTTGTCACGGCTACCTGCTGCACGAGTTTTTGAGTGCCCATACCCGCGAAGGGAACTTCGGCGGCGATTTCGCAGGGCGAACTCGTTTGCTGATGACGATCATTCGCCGCATTCAAGAGGAATGTCCCGGGCTGATGATTGGCGTGCGACTGAGCCTCTTCGACCTGATTCCGTTCCACGCCGGAATCGAAGCCGGCGAGCCGATCGATTTTCAGCAGTTGCTGCCGTATCGCTTTGGCTTCGGAGTCAACGCGGACAATCCGCTGGAGATGGATCTGGAAGAACCAATTCGCTTGATCCGCCAACTGCATGCCGCAGGCGTATTCGCCGTGAATCTTTCGGCAGGCAGTCCTTACTACAACCCGCACATTCAACGTCCGGCGATCTTTCCGCCCACCGATGGTTACCCGCCGCCGGAAGATCCGTTGGTCGGTGTCGCGCGCCAGATCCACGCCGTTCGCGAAGTCAAACAGGCAGTCCCCGAAATGTTAATGGTTGGCACCGGCTATACCTACCTGCAAGATTACCTGCCGCACGTTGCCCAGGCAGTCGTTCGCGAAGGTTGGGTCGATAGCGTTGGCTTGGGACGCATGGTTTTGTCGCTGCCGGAACTCCCCCAGACAACGCTTGAAGAAGGAACGATGCCGAGGAAAAAGATCTGCCGAACCTTTAGCGATTGCACCTCCGGCCCGCGCAAGGGACTGGTATCGGGCTGCTATCCACTCGACCCGTTCTACAAGCAGCTGCCGCAAGCTCAGCAGTTGAAAGACGCCAAAGCGGCGGCCGCGAAATAAGCGCCGCCGATGGGTTCTATTTCTTTCCTTCGGCCCGCCGCTGCTTGAAGAAGTCGGTCAGTACCTGGCCGCAACGTTCCTGCAAGACGCCCGAAACGACGTGGCAGCGATGATTGAGCCGCCCGTCTTCCAGCAACTGATAGAGCGACTGCACCGCGCCTGCTTTGGGATCGGGCGCACCGAAGACAACCACTGGGATGCGGGCCTGAACGATCGCTCCGGCACACATCGGGCAAGGTTCCAGGGTGACGTACAGAATGCAATCTTCCAATCGCCATCCGCCCATCGCTTCGGCGGCCTGGGTAATGGCGATCATCTCGGCATGAGCAGTCGGATCGCGGAGCATTTCGCGTTGATTGTGCGCAGCGGCGATGATGTTGCCCTGATGAACGATCACCGCTCCTACGGGGACTTCGCCCATGCCGGCGGCCTGATCGGCCTGCTGCAGGGCCATTTGCATGTACAGTTGATGCAAGTCGGGAAGCTCGAACTGCCCGAGCATTTCTGGCTCGATCACTCTTAGGTTCTTCCTGAAAGAAAAAAAGACATCCTCCCGTGTTGGGAGAGGATGTCTTGTAGCTTAAAAGGTAACTCGCTGAAAAGAGCTTCGCTGATACTTACTTGTAGTCGGAGTCGCTCAAAATCTTTGATTGCCAGCCAAGTTGGCTACCCTTGAAATATGGGGAGCCTGTGCCGAGGAGCCGGGCTCGCTTGCCATCGGAGGTCATCAGTCGTCCGTAAACGTTCAAGGCAACGGAGGTATTCAATGCTTCCACCGAACCATCCATGTACATGCACATGACCGAGTCGCCATGGTAGCTCGACGGCAAGTAAGCGTATTCAGTCGAAGCATCTCCGGTGTAGGTCACGGGCGTGTTCAATGCCCCGATCGAAAGAGGATCGGTTGTCGCCAGACCTCCATTCCAAACCATCGACGAGGATGTTTCAGCTGGAAAACCGGAACTGCAATCGACATAGTTCCAACTGGTACCGGTGCCACCAAATTCAGGGATACGAATTCGCTCGGTCATCAACAACGTTTGGGCAGCACCATCTTTGATGGTCCCTTGAGTGACAGTAACTTCTTTCTGACCGGTCATGTTCGCATGATCACTCCAGGCACCGTTCGCGGCCAGGTCCATCAACTCGCCGGAGGTGTACTGGTTGTGATAGCCTGCGTTGGGCTTGTAGTTCACTGGATTGGTTTCGCTTGGATCAATTGGGTCGCTAGGACAAATGAGCACATCCATCACGGTACCGTTGAGCACCGTTGGATCATAAGGCGTACCACCTGACACACCGAGCATGTAGGTTTCGCTCAGGTCGGATCGATCCAGTTCGGAAAGTAACCCAACCGTCCAGCCGACAATTGCCGGATTGGAATAGCTGCCGCGCGAACTGGTCGGCACGGCTCGCGACCAAGCCATGTGAGCCGGAAATTCATTTCGGGGATGTTGGGTTGTCTTGTTGAGGACGGCAACCCCGATCTGCCTGAGATTGTTCGTACAGCTAGCGCGACGAGCTGCTTCGCGTGCCATTTGAACCGCGGGCAGCAGCAAACCTGCCAAGATGCCAATAATGGCGATCACAACGAGCAATTCCACCAACGTAAAGCCGCGACGGCGGTTGATCATGTCCAGAAATCCTTGATAGGTGAGAAGTCACAGACGAGCGAGCGTTTCAGGTGCATGGCCAACCTATAGTATCGCCAATCACCTGCGCGATGTCGAGTACTTTGCAATCCCCCCCGTTCTGACGCAAACCCGTTTCAAATAACGGTTTTACAGGATTCTCCAAGCTTTTCGGATTCGCGGGCCACAGAAACTTTATTGCAATCGTAACGTTTGCCGCTCCGACACCTTGTTACGGATAGCTCCCGGTACGATTTCAATCTCCAGGCCCAAGAAATCAGGTGTAAACGTGGACAGCGAGCAGAATATCTGGCTTCAGTTGCTCAAACGCTGGCCGAAAGGGATGCCCCAGAAGGGTGTCATCATGACCGAACTCAACGAGTCAATCCCTTTCGTAGGCTTTGTTTACGACGAATCAATGATGGTCGTTCAACGGCAAACCCCCGATGCCATCGGGGCTCGGCAGGCCATCATTCCGTTTTCCTCGATCAGTTACATCAAGATCACGGCCATCGTCTTGCCCAAAATCTTCAACGAATTCGGATTTGAAGGCTCGCTACCAAAAGTGTGATGAAGTCGATCTACCTCGATTACAACGCGACGACGCCAATTGCACCCAGCGTCCAGGAATCGATGCTGCCCTACATGGCCGAATACTTTGCGGTCCCGGATGCTCCCTACGCCCAAAGTCGCGCAATCGAGGAGACCTTGGAAGATGCTCGGGGCCAGGTAGCCCACCTTCTGGGTGCCACGACCGATGAAATCGTCTTCTGTGCGAGCGGCACCGAAAGCTGCAACCTGGCGATCAAAGGCGCGATTGCTCCCTGGTTGGAATCGGGCGATCCGTGCCACATCGTTGTCTCTGCCGTCGAGCATCCTGCTGTCACGCAAACAATGATCTATTGTCGCACAATCGGTGTTGAGGTAACCGTCATTCCGGTCGATCGCCATGGCGTAGTCTCGATCGAAGCCTTTCGCGCCGCCCTTCGCCCCGAGACCCGGTTGGCTTCGGTCATGCTTGCCAACAACGAGACCGGTGTCCTGCAGCCAATCGTGGAGTTAGCAGAAATCTGCCGATCTCACGATGTGTTGTTGCATTCCGATGCCTGTCAGGCCGCCGGAAAAATTCATGTCCTGCCAGCACAACTTGGCGTCGACCTTCTAAGTATTTGTGCCCACAAGTTCTACGGCCCTAAAGGAGCAGCCGCGCTTTACGTTCGCCAAGGAGTTACCATTCACCCGATCATTCATGGAAGCGGAGGCGAAAACTCGCTGCGTGCAGGGGCCGAGAATGTCATGGCCTGGGTCGGAATGGGAAAAGCAGCGAACCTGGTCGGTAGAAGCATTGATGATGCTGCCGAAAAATTAACCACCCTTCGCCGCCGCTTTGCCCAGAAACTGATCGAGTCTATTCCCGACCGAATCCTCGTCCATGGTGCAGGTGTTGAGCGTCTGCCAAACACCTTGAGCATCAATTTTCCATGTGTTTCCGGGCAGCAACTCCTTCGACGTGTGCCTGAGATCTGCGCCGCGACATCGTCAAGCGATTCCGTTGGAGGCACTAATTGCTGCCCTGTCCTGACTGCGATGGGAGTTCCCGAGGACGACAAACAGGGAACCATCCGACTCAGCTTGGGATGGTATACGTCGGAAGAAGATATCGATCAGGCGGCTGACCTGCTAATCCACGCGTGGGAATCGCTACGACATTAAAGCGCGGACGATACTCCCAGGCCGAGATTGACCACCATTCTCGCCGGGATGCACTCCCGCTATTAGAACCATATTCGAAGATATTCGGGAAATCGCTTTGAATAGTTGGTTACCTTTTGTCTTTAACGATCACTTCTAGATGGCTCTTCTTGTCGACGCGCGCGGCGTCATCCTCCTGAGAGAAATGCCGAGGACCGGAAAATCCTTGGTGGATTCCCCCAATCAGGATCAGTTATTGAGAATTGCGCAACATGCGTTCCGGTAGCGTTCCTGTTTGGGTTTGGCGATTTATCGTATCGTTGGAAACATTTCCAATATCATCAGCTTTCTATCGAATCGATTAGCAGGCCAACCCTTCTAATCGATGAGGCCCCTTCGAAACCCCACACACGAAACGAGGCTTCTACCATGATTGCGAAATCCAATGGAGCACGAATCGACGTCAAATCGATTCGCTTCAAGTTGATGTATCGTTGCAGCCACTGCGAAAAGGTTGTTCACGGTATCATGAATCGGAGCGAAGAGATTCGCTGCGAGAATTGCAAGGGCTTGATCGAAGAGCATGACGAGATTGCTCATCGCATCGAGAACACAAGCAAACGGTAGCCTGGCAGACTCAATACACTTCGCGCGCCTGACAACCACGACGCTCTGCGCTAACTAGTACGCAAGAGTCAGCCGGGGGTCATCGTTCGTCCGATGAGCCGTGCTGTTCTGGCGATTCTGGTCCGCCATAAGCCTCGTTCTGCGCGGGCGAACCTGGTTCGCCCTGGTCTTCGCTAGAGGTCTCTTCGGAGTCCATCGAGGCGCTGAAGTTGAAGTTCTTGAAGCTCAACCCGTCGATCCTGCCAGCCAGCAGGTCGGCTAGAGGTTTGGTCATCTCGAACTTCGCAAACAGGATCTTCATGACGGCGGTCATCGGCACGGCCAGAAACATGCCGATCAAGCCCCAGATGAGAGACCAGAACATCAATGCCAGCAGGATGGCGATCGGGTGAACATCGAAGGAGTCTCCCATCATGCGCGGCTCAATCACGTTGCCGCTGACGACCTGAACCGTCGAACTCAAGACGATGACGAGCGTCATCTTCCACGGCGCCATGTCAGGATCAAACAAGATCAGTGGCAGCGGTAGTATGCAGGCAATGATTGGCCCGATGTTGGGGATGAAGTTGAACAGGAATGCCAGCAAGGCGAAAACGGCCGCTAGCGGAACGCCAAAGATCCACAGCACAAATCCGAATGCAAGCCCGGTAAAAAACGAGATAAGCGACTTGGTGAGGATGTACTCGCGAATCTTCTGGTCGATCTCTCGCCAGGTTTCGGCTGGTATCGAAACCTGAGAGCCACCAAGCAACAAGAAGAAAACGAAGATCACGACCATCGTGCCGGTCTGGATCATATAGCTGACCGAACCGGTCAGCCATTTCACGCCAAGATTGGCAAGCTCCTTAATTAACTTCAACGTGCTATCGTCGAGCGGCCCCGAATCGCTTTGATCATTCGGGGCAGCTGTGCCCGGCTGCTCCCCACTCGCCCCCGCGTTGGCTGCATCGGTACCTTCTGCCTTCGATTCCAAGTCAGACGATCCGGCATCCCCCTGAGCGTTTTTGCTCGATCCATCCCACGTGAGTAGTTTTTGGAAGGATGCATCAGGGTGCTTCAGAACGTCCGGCACTCGATCCCACCATGCCTGAGCTCCTCGGACATACCTTTCTCCCCCCTGCCCTAATTGGGCCACCGATACCCAAATAATGCTCCACAGGACAAAGACCAAGGCGAATCCAAGGAGCGAAGCAATTAAGACCGAGACCAGGCGGCTTGTCGAGAACCGCGATTGAATGCCTGACAAAACCGGGGTCAATCCGCTGACAATAAATAGCGCCAACACAAACGGAATGAGTACCGGGCTAAGCCAATAAAGCCCCCACAAAGCCAACACGCCAATGCCAATGGCCAGGCAGATCGTCTGGCCGCGCAATTCTTTTTCGAGCCTGGCGATTCGCTTTCGGTCACTATTTTGTCTCGATTCTGAGGAGCTCATGGGCAACGCGACCTAGTTGGCTAACGGATGAATGCTCGGCTACGACGGCATCGATTCCAGATCTTCTTTGTCGATCAGCGGATCAAACAACAGCACGGTAATCAGAAACAAGATCCAACCCAAGATCATTAACGAACCACCAATAGGCACCAGCAAAACAAACTGGTCCATTCCAAAGGCAGCCATCATGTAGAGCGTTCCGCTGAACAGCTTGACGCCCAAAAACATCGACAGCGCCGAACATAGCCCCAAGACCTGCCCGCGAGCTGAAAACGCCATCAGTAGTCCCAGGCCGATCATGCCCAGGCCATGGTACATCTGGTATTTGACGCCGGTTTCGTACTCGGAAAACCGACGATAGGCTTCCGGGTTAGGAGCGGGGTCGGAAAGTTCACTTGTTTCGGCGACTTCTTCTCCTGCGGTGTCCTCCAGGATCATCGCATGGACCTTATGCTCTAAAGCCCCAGCAATCACGGCGGTCATGGCGAACAACACGCCAACGATAAGAACTAGCTTTGCCACAGGGTGCCTCTCTCTTTTCTTGAAATCAACCAAATTGGCGATGTCCGCCAAGAAGCGCTTCGGAATTAGGAAGCTGATATTGTATTTCAAAAGTCACCCCAGCGCAAAAAAGTACCGCCGTGAAAGTCCGAAGACATTCCACGGCGGCAGGAGGTCATAGACGAGTTTGCCAACGAAGGCGTTATTGGGTGAAGCCGAGCTTGGCTTCTTCTTCCTCTTGGATAATGATTCGCGGCGTAACCATCATCATCAAGCTCTGCGTGGTTCGGCCGATACCAACGTCTCGGAACAATCGGTTGATATAAGGCAGTTTGCTGAAGACCGGAATACCACGCTCGCGGCGTTCCTCGCTCAGTCGCTTTATACCACCCAGCAGCACCGTACCACCGTCCGGCACGCTCACCGTCGTACTCACCGTCACGAAGGAGAACTGCGGCAACTGAATCGTCGTACCAGAGTTCGACGCGTTGGAGTTATTCGTGGTCGTACCACCGTCGGCAGCATCCGGGTTTTGTACCGTCGAATCAGTACTACTGGTCGAAGTACCCTCGAAAGTGAATTCCTGGACGTCACCAATTCGGCTGAAGAACGGTACCAGAGTCAGTCGCACGAAGCGTCGATCAGGCGACACAACCGCTTGCACGCTGAGCGAGGTTCCTTCATTCAGCACCACGATCACCGGTTGTTGAGCCGCGGCAAAACTACCGACCACCGGCACCACGCTCGTCACGAACGGCGTTTGAGTGGTATCGGAGACGAATGCCGTTTGACCGTTGAACAGCGTCACTTTCGGAGCCTGCATCACATTCGATCGCAAGTCACCCTGAGCGGCCGCCATCACAAAGTACGCTTCGATGTCCGAAAGCATCGCGAAGCCAAACGTGGCACCCGCGTTACCGGTCAGACCACCGACCGTCGGAATCGTATTCTGGAACATGTACTGACTGAATGTCAGGTCCAAGTTCGAAGTCGGGTTACCCTGGGCATCCAGACCAACCGTCACGCTCGGGCTACCGCTTCCGTCCATCGGAATACCACCCGAGTTGTCTTTGATCGAGAAGTCGAAGTCGACGCCGACTCGCTCGAAGAAGTTATCGTTCAGCGTGATGAAGCGAACTTCGATCGTGACCTGCAAGTCTTGCAGACGTCGCAGCTGAGCCAACAAGTCAGCCAGGCGATCGTGGACTTCCTGAGTCTGGCTGACGACCAGGCTCAAGTTGGTGCTGAACGGTGCGATCGTACCAGGACCACCCAGTTCGTCCCACGAGTCTGGTTCGACAGTCGTTGTGATCAGTTCCATCAGCTGGTCGAAGTTCGGTTGAACACCACCGCCGAAGCCGCCAGGTCCGCCAATTCCGCCGCCTGGACCGAAGCCCATATTGCCGCCCATTGGCTGACCGGTCATCACCTGGCCAGTACCCATGCCGCCCATGCCACCCATTCCGCCTAAGCCGGGAATGAATCCTTGGGGCACCTGAGCCAAAGCACTGTTGCTTTCGATGTCTTGATTCTGAGCGAACAGTGCATTCGGGCCACCGCCACCCATGGCTCCCAGCGGCGTACCAGTCAGGCCTTGGCTTTCGTAAGCCGCCTTGATGGCACCCGGCAGACCCATGTTGTAGCTCGGAACAAAGTTCGGAATCGGCAGCACGAGATCCGCGACGTTGTAAACCTTCTGGTAAACGTTGCGGCTGCGGAACGATTCGCTGGTGATCACCAGGGCTTCGTCACGAATCACATAGCTCAGCCGCAATGGCTGCAGGATGTGATTCAAAGCACTGTCCAGGCGAACGGCCTGCTGCATGTTGATCGTGATGTCGGTGTCGTAAGTGACCCCTTCTGCCTGCAAGCCGCGTGGATCAAGGATCACGTTGATCCCAACCATGTTGCCCAAGGTTTCCATCACGCTTTGCAGCGACTGCTTGTTGAATTTGACATCGACCTTCGTCTTCAAGGCTTTGCGAATCTCGACTTCGTCTTCCGACATCTGCGAGTTTTCGACCAACCAACGACGTCGGCGTTCAGTCATGTCCGACCATTCCTTGGCGTTGCCAAAGACGAACGGAGTGTTGTCGTCGAAGGCTTCCGAGGCTCTATCGACGTTGTACATCGCCTGCCAGAAGCCTTCTTCCTTGTCATCCTTAAGAGCCATGTTCTGGTAGGCACGTTGAGCGAATTTCGCTTTCCAGATCAGCGCTTGGACAACCGGGTTTTCCGGATCCATTTCGCGGGCCTGGCGAGCGATCACTCCCGCTTCCTGCCAACGCTGCTGATCCATCAGTTCGTTGAACTGGTTGGTCATCTCGACTAGCTTGTCGTTGATTTCCAGTTTCTGATCGCGATCTTTCTTGATCTCGTCGTTGAGAGCCGCGTTGCGTTCTTCGAGTTCGATCTGCGACTTGTTCATGTCGATGTAGGTTTCCATCGACTCGATGCTGCGATCGACTCGGGCCAGAAGTTGCTTCTTGGCGACCGCGTCGACGGACGATTCGTCAACAACCGTACGCACCTTCTTCAGCTTCTCGAGACCCTTCTTCGGATCAACTTCACGCAGTGCGTCGGCCTGCGATTGTTCGCGAGTCACTTCGGCAATCAGCTGTCGCAGCAGAACCTGCTGGCGAGCGTCGATTTCGTCCAGCGGAGACTGAGTGCTCGTTCGAGCCACGCCACTGGTAACCGGGTTGGTTTGATGCTGCAGGAAGTCCTGCAAACGCTGACGCGAAGCTGGATCGAGTTGGTTCTCGTACTTCCAGGCTTCCTCGAATAGCTTACGGGCTTTCGTCTTGTCGCCTGCTTCCAGGGCTTGTTCCCCTTCCTGCAGGTAACGCATACCAGCCTGAGCAGTTGCACCTTGCGTGGCCGATGCCGGCATGGTGCGAGTATCGTCCGTTTCAGGATTGTAGATTCCTTGAGAAACCGGGAAGCCGGCACCCATGGGACCTTCTGTTCCGCTGGCGTAACGAACCGGGCTGGAAGCTTCCGCCCGTGAGATTTCAAGCAGCATCAAGTCGGGGCGAAGATCGCCCTGCTGATAATTGCGATTGCCGATCGAGCTGGCCTGCTTGGTGAACGCCTTGGCAGTACCAATGTCGCCACGATCGAGGGCCGCTTTGGCTCGAACCAGGATTGCTTGTTCCTTCGCACGAGGATTGCCGGCAACGTTGTCCGGTAGTTCCGGACTTGCCTGCTGACCAGGAGCACCGCCGCTTTTGCGACGCGAGATCTCGGCCAACAACCGATCAGGCGAAACCCGAGTTCGTTGGAAGTCGAGATTCATCGACTGCACCTGGCGAGTCATCTGTTCGGCCATATCGTACTTGCCGTACAGCATCAGGCCTTCCGCTTGTTGAAGCAGAACCTGACCGTATTCGAAGGCAGATTGCGGACCAACCGGCGAAGCTGAAATCTGATTCAGCTTGCGAATCAAGTAGTCGACATTATCAGGCGAATCCTGATGAGCAGGATAAACGAGTCCCAAACCATGAACCTGGCGAACCAGCTTTTCCGCGAGAGCCACATTCCCGCGGGCCAGTTCGAGTCGCGACTGAAGCAGCATTCGGCGAGCCGTTTCAGCGTTACCCTGCGAAGTGTTCGCAGTCGCGTAAGGATTGACTGTCGACTGCGGAGCCGGCGTCTGGTTGACCGCCGGAAGCCGAGTCATGCCCGGGTTGTCTGCCATCGGAGCAGCGGCGGTCTGGTCACCCAGCATCGAGGCCTGGACGCCTTGTTGTTGCAGGTCGTTTCGGAAGGCAGCGACCGAGTAGCCAGCGGCCTGAAAGTTTGGCCCGGCCTTGGCGGCTTGTTGATAGTAGTTTAGGGCCGCCATCGTTTGCCCACTGGCCAAGGCTGCCTTGCCTCGGACGAGGGCCTCGGTGGCCATCTGTTGTTCCAGTCCTGGTGGCTTGCCCATGAGACGCTGCCCAAGCAGGTCAGGATTGGTCTTCGCCGCCTTCAGATCAGCCAGATCCTTGGCCGCCTTCTCTGGCGTGTCTCGGAACCGGCTGAAAGCCTGATCGGCCGGAACGTTGAACTGCTTGGCCTGCTGAATCAGCGTTTCAGCACGTTGGTAGTCCCCGGCTCGCATCGCATCGCGTGCTGCCTGAAGGACACCATCCTGCTTTTGCTGATCGTACAGCGACCCTTGTTGTTGACCAGTCGCCGAAATCGACGTGACGAGTTGAATCTCGGTCAACGGATTAGCGACGACACCTTTTCCAGTGCTGAAACACAGCACGGCAATAAGACCGGCTGTAAGCACACGTGTGGCCAAATTCAACGCGACACTCCTTGTCAGAACTTGTGGCTGCCTGCGATCCGCATTCAGTGGGATCGACCGAGAATGATTCATGGTGTTCCTATCCTTCCCCCTGTCGCCGACATATTGCCAACGGAGCTCGATCGCCCAGGGCCGAAATCGTGCCCTGAAGGAGCGCCCGCATGCCGCGCGCAATGGTGAATCTGCATCCTTGCATTTCTAGGTGAGGCGGTTAAATACCGGCTGGTCAAAACTGGGTCAAGGTCGGTTTGCCAACTCGGTCAATTTATTTTGGGAAACAGCATGAATAGGCTGCTAGCACCGACGTTTTGCCACGGCAGCAGCGCATTTTTGCCGGATTGCAACAGTACCGAGATCCACAATTCCACTCAATAGATGATGGGGCGCGACAGCAGACAATAAAAAAAGGACGTTCCGTGATAGGAACGTCCTTTAAGGTTCTGCCCAGTCTAAAGCGAATAATCGCTGCTGGTTATGGCCTGTTGTTTCGGCGAGATTTACGAGATCCCGATCCCCCTGGTGCATCTCCGTAATCTTCGTACATGCCGGGATCCTCTCCCATTGGATCTTCTTCATCGCTCGCCTTCCGCTTCACCTCAGGCTTGGCGAAGTTGAATTTGATGAACTCTTCCAAGTCTCCCAATTCAGATTTGATGTGAATATGCCCCGCGTCATCCAAAACGAGCACCTCGCCGGGAGTCTTCAGCTTGGTCTTATTGGTATCAACAAATCGGCCGGCGGTATCTTCGCCGCCACGCATATCCAGCAGCGTGTAGCCGGTCTGGAGACTATATTCCTCGTCTTGTGACCTGACCTTTTTCTTAGGATCTTCTTCAACTGGATAAGGTCGCCGGAAGGTATATGACGTTGGGTCGAGAACCCAAAGCGGCCCCTCGTAGTGAACCATTTCACCACGTCGGACTTCTTTGACTTCCTTGGTCACCAACGCTTTGACCTCGGTTTTCGGGTCCCAGATCATGGCCAATACATTGGCCGTAGGCTCGAAGACACGCAAAACCTGGCTGCGATCATCACGATTGACCACCAATCGCCCCGCTTTCACCGAACCAGCCAGCACATCGGCGCTGGAAGGAACACGAACCGCAGGACTTGGCTCGCTGTAATCGGCAGTACGCCAGAACTGATGTTTCGGGGCGGTATTGGTCGCTTGCACCGGCATCTGACCTCCCATCCCTTGCATCTGCTGCATCACTTTGTCCCGTTCCGGTTTGACGCGATCGACGACAGTAGCCTCGAGCGCTCGGATCGAGGGAGCTTCCTGGAGGTTCTGGGGATTATTCGGATCTTCCAGCCACAACTGCACGCGGTATTGGTACGTCTTGTTTGGCTGGACCGAAGTATCGTAGAAGCGGAACATCTTGTTCTCGGCATCGAAGGGTGAATTCGCGTAGCTGGCTCCACCACCTTCCATGCCCATACCGCCACCCATGCCAGGTCCCATCATGCCGCCGTTGGTACCGGTCGGTCGACGGATCGTACCAGGAGGAGCCACAAGTTGGTTGGTCATCCCCGTTCTTCCATAGCCAGGCATCCCTGGCATCATTCCCGGATTGCTACCTGGCATCATTCCAGGCCCGCCATCCATTCCTCCTGGCATCATTCCAAGCGGCACATCGCCAGGAATGTCACTGCCGCCAGGTTGAAATGGCATTTCTTCAAACTGCCCCCCTTCCATCCCAGGTTCTCCGTTCATCAAATCGGTTGGCTCGAACAACGGGACCGTAGAGTGGCGAGCCCACTTGTCCGGATTGAACAGCAGGATCGGCGGGATAGGAAATGTGAGGACCGGATCAAGATATTCCGGTGGAGCGACTTCATCGAACGAAAACGCCCAACGATAGCGGGCGATCTGCCGTGCCAGGTTAACGTTGATGTTCTTTTCCCATTCACTCCACGAACCGTCCGCCTTTTGCTCTCGACGTTCGACGGCAAAGTGAACGTATCGCGGATAGTCACGCGTCTCGAGATAGGCAGCCCGATCTTTGAAGGCAGCGTTGTACAAATCGAGCTGTTTCTTCAATGGCGCCAGTCCAGTGATGGCAATGAAGTACGTCCCTTGGATTTTGTCACCAGTTGATCGCGGCGCACCAAGCATGGCAGTCTGCTCGAGGGTCAATACCGGCGGGGTATTCTCGTCGTTCATTCCCAATTCACCAGGCATTCCAGCCCCTGAATAGATATCGTATTCCGAGCCTGGGGCAGCGCCCGGTCGCATGCCAGGCATGATGCCTGTGCCGCCAGCCGGATTGGAGCTAATGAGGGCAAACGGAGCAAAGCCTGGAACGACTTCCAGGTTTTCCAAGGCCAGGAATTTCGGATCGGCTCGTTTCTCGATGCTTTCCTTGTGACGGACCTTCAAACTGGACGGGGTTTCATAAGGCGGCAACGGAATTGGCTTGCTGGCGCGAGCAGCGGCAGTCTGATATTCGGGCGGAACCCAACGATCCTTTTCGACTTTGTCCCAAGTCTTTTCGTTGATATTCGCCAACGCCAGTTTCGAGGCGCTATCCAGTTCGTCTGGATTGGTGGAAATCGATTTCTGCTGAGTGCCGAAATAGACGAATGCCACCACCAGGAGGATCACCAATCCGAAGACCAGTTTTTCAACGTGCAGAATCATTTGGGCTTTTAGCCCACCGTTCTGTAAATCCAGCTTCTTCATGTTTGTGAAATCCTTATTCTGTTCCGAGCCATCCGATTGTTAGATGAGAGTTCACGCATTGCGTGGAAAAGTTCGCCTATCGGTTAATCGCCGACACACCAGCCGTTTCCGTCGAACTGCCGTCTGGATTGGTGCTGTCGGTAGGCTGACCGTTTGGCCACAACAGTTTTTTGTTCACTGGGTTGTAAATGTAAATGATGCCGTAGATCTCGACTGTCACGTCAAAGACCTTCTCGGCCTGTTCCTCCTGGTTGCCGTTGGGTCCGCCCATTCCAGGACCGCCACCCATTCCAGGTTCTTCAAATCCACCCATTTCCATGCTAGGCCCCATGCCAGGCGGCATACCTCCGCCCATGCCGGGAGCGCCACCCATGCCCATGCCACCACTACCGGCAGCGGGGAGATTATTCCCTACTCGCACCTGGCGAACCTCGACCATCAAGTCGGCGTTGCCGCACTCGACCAGCAACTTGTCGATCTCCCGTTGATCCATTTTCAAGCGCATTCGCACTGGCAGTCGCTTGGCGACCGACAGATAGTAGTTTTCAGATGTGGGCTCAGTAGTGGCTGCCCGCAGATCTTCGACCTTCAGCTTCTTGTAATCTTTGTCGACATAGCGGAAGTCGCCAGGATTAGGCATGACTCCATCCATCGGCATGCCGTCCTCACCCATCATTCCGTTACCTTCCATCATGGAGGGATCTTCCGACATCATACTGGGATCTTCCAAGCCCATTTCGGTGCCATCGCCCAATCCAGTGGCTGGAGAGCGAGGAATGATGACTTTAGATTGGATCGGCATGACCTCGCGACCAAATTCGATCGACTCGATCGCTTTGATCGACGCCTGATGGGCGCTGGTGATATCGCCGTTGGTCTTGGCAATGATCTTCATCAAGTTTTCCAAGACCCAAAGATTCTCTTGGGCATACATCACCTCGCGGGTCGAAGGCAAGTTGCTTTTCCCGCCTACCGCGCCGCCACCGCCCATGCCAGGCGATTCCATTCCACCGGTCATCAGCCCAGCGGCATTGCCCGAGCCAGCCGACCAATCAAAACTCTTGGATTGAATATTGGCCTGATTGGTCGGATTCCAGTAGACCAGCGGTGGTGGCTCGCGCGGTTCCCCCGATGGGTTGAAACCGCCTCCAGGAGGTTGAAATCCTCCTGGTCCCATTTCATTGCCGCCCATCTGTGGAATGTTGCTCCCACCGGATGGAGCCCACTTGGAATGGATTACCTTGGCCAGTTTGGGAAGCTCATCTTTGATGTAATCGCGGTAGAGCTCACGTGAACTAACTGGCAGTCCCTTATCTTCTTCGGGCAACGCCTCAATCGGGCGCCCTGCCAGAATGCCGTTGATGGCATCGGCGAAGTTCTTGTTTTGCGTATTGAGTTCGGTCGGCCAGGTCAGCACCTTTTGCTGCACTTCCCACTTTGCTTCCCAGGCTTCGTCAATATCAACGCGATATTTCTGGAGCCACTTTTGCATTTCCGTTTCGTAGGTGCCATTGGGATGGTTTGGCGTGCTGGCAATCTGCCGGACTGCACTGAGTCCCGATTCGATTTCCTGCTCGCGATCGGCACGTGCCTTATCGAGGTTCGAAGTTGACATTAGCCAACTGGGAACCCCAACCAAAATCACAACGACGGCACAAACCCAGAAGTAATACTTCTTCAGCGCGGCCAGTATAGGACGAAGTTTTTCCATGAGCTTAGTTCTCCATTCCTGACATCGCTTCTTCTTGTTCTTTTTTCGCGAGTTCAGCGGCACGCCGAGCCGCTTCTCGTACCGAAAGAGGCGACTCGCGCCAGCAGAACTGAACCGTAAACCGGTAGACTTTGACCTGAATCTTAGGAGGCTCCATCGAACCGGTACCGCCTGCCATCATTCCGGAATTTGGCTCTCCATATTCTTCCATCATCATCCCTGGTCCACCTGCCGCACCGGTAACCGGGGGCTCGTACTTGGGATTGTCGATTGGCACCAGTTGTGGAACCTGGTCGACGGCAATGATGGGATGCGAGATACCCAATTCTTTCATCGAGACCATTTCCGGTTCGTTGTTCTCATTGATCAATTCGATCGAACCGCGGTCCAGCTGATCGATCAGCGTGTTACGCACATATTGCGGCCCCATGTTCTCGCGAGCCGCCGGGCTGTTGTGGTAATGGTATCCGTCGATCTGCACGACCCAGCCACTTTCTTCCGCGGTGGGACCTGCCAATTCATCTTCCGGTTCGGCATCGGCTTCCATCGACTCCACGTCGATTTCCGCTTCTTCCTCTGCGGCTGTCTGAGTTGCCCCTGGCTCAGAACCAGGCTCGACAGGCGTTTCTGCCCCAGAATTCTGTGCGTCTTCCTTCGCGGCCTTCTCGTCGATTTTGGGCGAAGCTTCCTCTCCTTCGTTCAAACGTCGAAGAATCGCCTTGCGGTTTTCGAGAGTCGCCACGTACTTGGTCTTCACAGCGTCGGTGTACCACAACGACAAATCCGGGAAGTATTGCGATTCGATGCTCTCGATCTGCAGGTCCGGCCGCTGATCGATCGGCTTCTGCGAGACCTGGCCTGGCGCCAGATCGGGATCCTTAGGCAATGCCGCCGTGATGGCTTTCATCAATTCCGGCCAGAGACGCCGGTTCTCTTCGTTACCCACCACGTAGCGACCGATCATCTCCAGGTTTTCTTTTTCGGTCATCAACTCTGAATCAGTCGACTTGAGACTGCTGCTGGTCTGCTTGACCGAGTTGATCTTATTGAGCCCGTCGTCAAATTTTGGAATGTGGGCCGCATTGTAGGCTTGCCAATGGAAGCCAAAATTCAGGGCACATGCCAACAGCAGGCAGGCCACCGCAGCAACTGCCCATGGCTTCTTCTGGCGGACGATACGATCGATCAGAATCTCTTGCGGCAACAAGTTGGTCCGCAGTGCTGCCTTCTTGAGCCCCTGCAGGCAAAGGCCGTAACACGTGGCGAACGAGAGCATGTTCTCGCGGAACGAAGGTGCCGACGTGACGTCGGTTCCCGTTAGCTTCTGGTAACCATCCATCTCGACGACGTCGTAGCCCAGGTTCTTGCCCAGGTACGGAATCAGACCAGGCAGTTTCATCCCGTTGCCAATCGGAATGATTCGCGAAATCTTTGCCTTCCGATCGAGCGTTTGAAAGAAACCGATTGAACGCTGAATTTCGGTCACCAGATCGTTGAACACCGGACGCATCGCCTGAAAGACAAGCTTGGCGTTCTCCGCTTCGGCAGCGTGTCGCTTGAGATGCTCGGCCTTGGCGAACGTAAGTTTCAGGTCTTTGGTCAGCTGCTTGGTAAAGTGATTGCCCCCAATCGGAAGGCTGCGCTGCCAGACGCGGAAACCATTGGTGATGACCAGATCGGTCGTTTCAGTTCCCATCGAGACAATTACGTACGAATTGGGCTGGTTCGACGGGTCGTACTCTTCTTTAAGCGGATTGATCGTCAATTGATCGTTCGCCACAAAGTTGTACAGACTGATCGGCGTCAGCTGGACGATATCGACATCGATGCCAGTATCGAGATAGGGCTGCAATGAACGGAAGATCTGATCCCGCTTCATCGCGAAGATTCCAATCTCCGTTTCCAGCGATATGCCTTCTTCTTCGTGCGAGCCAGGCATCGGCTGGTAATCCCAGATCACGTCTTCCAGTGGAAACGGGATCTGCTGTTTTGCTTCGTATCGGACGATGTCCGCGATGCGTTTGGCTTCGACCGGCGGTGCCTTGAAGAAACGGGCCAAACCTGCCTGACCAGGGACCGAGATACTGATCGTGTCGTTACGAATGTCGTTGCGCGAAAGGAACTCGCGCAAAGCATCCTTAATCAACGACTCGGATCCAGCGCCGGCCTGATTCAGCGGGCTAGGATACTCGATGAAGTCGAATGCCTCGGCAACCATCCAGAATCCGTCTTCGTGCATCCGGCATTTCAATGCCTTCAAGGCACTATGACCGATATCGATGCCCCATACGGCTTTACCTACAGCCATCTCTGTTCCTCACGGCGATCATTGTAAAGTGCATCTCGAATCGAAGATTGCCAATTACTGAATACCCTCAGCGTTTGCACTCGACGATTCGTGCATGCTCCGCAGACCGCAGATATGTAAGACAAGCAAAATACAAGGAGAAGGTAGAGTTGCCAGTGAAGTGAGTCCTTACAAAACACCAACGGCAACGACTCCATTCTAGTGCGAACTTCTCCGGAATGTCAACGAAATTGCAATTTACATCGTTTTATGTAAACCTCTATCTCACAACAAGATAGGGCTCACGAAGCCTCCCCGCCATGGGGGCCGATCATGTGGATATTTCTGTCTACTTTCGAACCAACCGGCTCCCATTTTCCGCGAATGGCTTCCATAATACGGTGCCGCTCGCCCCTCGAACACGCATGAAACATACCATATAACCTATTACTTGGTAATCACTTGCGTTCATTCGCCAATCACCTCTTCAGGCCATAGGACGATGATTCAGGAAATCGCGATTCTCCTTCCTTGTCACAGCTTCGAGGATTTTCCGACGTACCACTCTGGAGAGGATGCCCAGAGCCTTTTGGCAAGTTGGACAGCTATGTGGCATCCGCTGCTGATCGCCTCGGCCGGCAAAAAACCGCAGTGGCACCGTAACGATTCCCCCCCAGAGAACCTCGAACAACTCGCCCTGGTAATACCAACGATCTGCACTGCCGACCTCCCTTCAGGGTTTTCGCAGCGAGCCAAGCAGTCGGGGGCTGTTCTCGTAAAAGGGCTCAGCGACCGGCAAGAGATTGTCTCTCGATTATTGGCCGAGATACCGCCCGCGAACGAATTGGCGGCGAAGCTCGCCCCTGACTTCTTTGCCCTGGGATACTGCTATCTACAAGTCGAATTGTTGACTCGGCAGATGCGCTATTCGAGCAGCCTCGACGAGATCTATTTCGAGAACAAGACCGTCGATGCCGCCAAAGCGGCGGCCGAAGGGAATGAAGAAGAGGCCCGCGAATGCCTTCAAGCATGCTTTGACGTCTTAATGGAAGAGCGAAATCAGTATTACTCGGTCGACGTCAGCCTGCTCGACTTTACGTTGGTCGCCGAATCGACGCTGGGCGATGCACTGCTAGCAGAAGTAAATAGCGAGTTGCCCGTCAACCTTTGGATCTCTGGCAGCCTGGCCTTGAAGATCGCCGACCAGCACGCACTGATCCGTGACGCGATTGCTAGCAAACTTGAGACAGACCAATTGGGCCTGGTCGGAGGCGAGCTCGTTGAGGGGCCGCTCAATCTGCTGGATCCGGAAACCTTGCTTGAAAACTTCCAGCGCGGCCGCGCCGCCTATCAAGAGGCGTTCGGTGCGAGTCCCAAGGTATTCGGTCGCCGCCGATTCGGCATGACCTCGTTCCTTCCACAAGTTCTGCGCGGACTCGGATACATCGGCTCGATTCATGCCACCCTCGACGACGGCAAAATGCCCGTCAGCAATCAGGGGAAAGCTGCCTGGGAAGGAACCGACGGCTCGACCATCGACACGCTGGCCAAGTTTCCCCTCGATGCGACCAAGGCCGAAACGTTTTTGGGGCTCTTCTCGAAACTGGGCGAATCCATGGACGGCGAGCATGTGGCTACGCTAGCGTTCGCCCATTGGCCCCAGATGACTTCTCCATGGTATGAAGATCTCAAGATGATTGCCCGCTATGGGAAGAGCCTGGGCGAATTCACCACCGTCGAGCGTTACTTCGAAGAAACCGACACGGCGACCTATCACGGCAACTTCAAACCGGAAGGTTACCGCACACCCTGGCTCAAGCAGTCAATCGTTCGCCGGCAGCAAGGACCTGTTTCGCAGCATTTCGAGCGAGAACGATTTAACGCCCAGCTTGAAGCGATCAGCAAACTCGAAACGTTGGCTCACCTAATCTCCGGACAAGGCCAGCGCGATAGCGACCAGCACTCTGAGCGATCGATCCAGGAGCCTGCTCATCCCGAGGAAAGCCGTTATCAAGAAGGCGACGCAGGAATTGATCAGGCTGTTCGCAAAGTGGCCGCCAGCTTACCGCGCTCGCCGGAATCGGATCAGCGTGCTTACCTTTCACTGAACACACTCAATTCGGTCAGCACTCGCGGCGTGTTCTTGCCGGAGCTAGAGCATCCCCCAGCCACTGAACCTCCAGTGATTTCCGCCGGACATGACGACCAAAGCAAATTCGCGGTCGTCGAAATCCCTGGCCTTGGCTATGGTTGGCTCCCTGGCAGTAGCTCCGCGTCTTCAACACGACAAAAGTCGCTGCTGGATGGGAACGTTCTCCGCAATGAATTTATGGAGATCCATATCCACCCGGAAACGGGCGGGGTCAAATCGATCTACGACTACAAAACCCGGGGGAATCGGCTTTCGCAGCAGCTTTCCTTGCGAATGCCGGGACGAAAGCAAGCTTCTGGCCAGCGATATCTCGGCCCCGATGCTAGCGCCATCTATACCAGGATGGTTGCCACCCAGATCGATCCTAGCATCAACTCCGCAGCGATGGGCGAAATTCGGACGGCTGGCAAGTTGCTCGGTGAAGACGACCACTTAATGGCAACTTTCAAGCAGACCTATCGCTTGTGGCGGTCTTCGCGTGTTCTCGAAATCGAAATTGAACTCGATCCGCAAGTTGAGCCAAAGTCGCTGCCGTGGGAATCGCACTACTGTTGTCGCCTGGCATGGGGTGACGAATCCGCCCTGGCCTATCACGACGTGCAATGGGTCCGCACGCCTTGCAGCGGTCGGCGGATCGAATCTTCGAACTACGTCGAAATCAATTCGGCCCATGGCAAGACAACGCTCCTGACCGGCGGCGTTCCGTACCATTTGCGGAATCACGGGCACATGCTCGATTCGATCCTCATCCCCAGTGGCGAAACACAACGAAAGTTTCGCCTCGGAATCGGCCTCGATCTTCCCTATTCTTTACCAACCGCTCGCCAGTTTATGTACCAACCCGAGCCGCTACTAGAAACGGCACCGATGCCAGCTGCAGGGAAGTCATCTTGGATTTTCCACCTGGAAGCAAAGAACGCGATGCTAACCAGCCTGGCTGCCCTAACCGGCGAAAACGGTCAGGCGATCGGTTTTCAAACCAAGCTGCTCGAAACCGAGGGACGTCCGGCCAAGGGAGCAATTCGCTGCTATCGCCCAGTCCGCGAGGCTCACTTGTGCGACTTCCAAGGCAATCGCATCACCAAGTGCGAGGTCAAAGAGGACCGCATTCATTTTGAGTTAGCCCCAGGCCAATGGTATCCTCTGGAAGCTGAGTGGGCTTAGGCCTCGCTGTCAAAGCTTTTCCAGCATCACCACAAACAGCGCCCCGGCCGCGTCTTGAATGTGATTGGCCTCGGCCTCGGGGTATTTCTGGCTGGCCGCATCGAGTGCTGGCACCAGCTCGGTGAGCAGCCGAGCCACCTTCCGTGGGATCTCTTCGCCAGCAGGATAGTGATCGCAAAAGATTTCGACCTGCTCTACCAGGTGGTTCAGGTCGTCGACACGAAACGGTGCCCCTTGCTCCAGGATTTCTAGCAAGTCGCCGGCGTGCTGCATCAGTTGATCCGCTGTTTCCATCGTGTTTTCTCGTATCAAACGTGTTTGCAGGAAACTCAATCAGCCTTGTAAACCAACCAAACCGACACCAGATTCCGCCCCACACTTTGCCAGCACTGCTATCTTCAAGAAGTAAAACTTTGCGGGTCGCGTAATTTTCTCAAAGTTTGACGATTAAGGGGACGATAACAGTAGTGCTGGATTTTCTGATCTTGGTGCGCCTGCGTACCGAGAGGCGAAAATCCAGCCTCGGGGGGGCCGAGAGACAATCGAATCGACCATGCAAGCCAATCAATTGGCGGCTGGCAATTCATCAAACGCGATTTACTTCCTCCGAAGTGTCGTGCGCAAGGACGTGCACGCTACGCATCAGGACTCGGTATCCCATGAAAACCCAGTTCCATCAAGCCTGGATGGTCGTGCTCATCGGCACCATCATTTTTGTAGGTTGCAAACCAACTCAGCCGTTTTACTTCAAAGAGTCCGGCGATTTGAGTCTGTACCTGGATAAGGCTACCGACATCGAATACGCCGATGTCGACTACGACCGGCTGCAAGAGGTCGAAAACACTGAGGCACCCTACACGATTTCCGATCCGTTCGAGATGGACGAATCGAGAATCTGGAACCTCAGTCTCGAGGAAGCTGTCGCTGATTCGTTGAAAAACAGCAAAGCGATGCGCACCACCGGTGGCAACGCTGTCTTCCGCGTCATCCCAGGCACCACGCTGAACTCCAATGCAATTCAGCCCAACCTGGTTACCCGCAACGATGGCACGGCGACCATCTACGATCCGTCGTTGGTCGAAACCAACCCGAACTCTGGTGTCGCCGCAGCCCTGTCGGAATTCGATGCCCAGCTCAAAGCGACTTACAACTGGGACCGCATCGATCGCCCGCAGAACTTCCGCTCTGGAAGCTCCTTCTTCCTGTCGCAATACGGTCAGAACCTGGCGACTGGTAAAGTCGAGCTGACCAAGAAGGCTGCCACTGGTACTCAGTTGACTTTGCGTCAGAACACCACCTACGACTACAACAATCGAACCAGCTTGATCTATCCCAGTTCGTGGCTGGTCAACATTGAAATGGAAGCCCGCCATCCGTTGTTGCGTGGAAGCGGCACCCAGGTCAACCGCGTCAACGTAATGCTCGCTCGTATCCGAGAAGACGTCAGCCTGGCCGACTTCGAGACTAATGTCCGTAACCTGGTTTCCGACGTTGAAGAATCTTACTGGCAACTCTACTTCGCATATCACAACCTGGAAGCCGCCAAGACCGGTCGCGATAGTGCCCTGGTCACCTGGCGTCGTGTCCATGCCCTGATGGTCAATGGTGCCGAAGGGGGTGAAGCAGAAAAGGAAGCTCAAGCTCGTCAGCAATACTTCGAGTTCCGCAGCCGAACCGAAGCTGCCCTGCGTGACCTGTACAAGGCAGAAGGAGCACTTCGCTATTACATGGGGCTGGCAGCCACCGACGGCCGCTTGATTCGCCCCAGTTCGGAACCGACCGATGCCTGGGTGGCGTTCGACTGGTTTGACATTCACCAAGAAGCGATCTCACGCAGCCCGGAACTGCGTCGTCAACAATGGCGATTGAAGCAGCGTGAAGTCGAAATGATCACGGCCCGTAACCAGTTGCTGCCGCAATTGGATGGCTATGCTCTTTACCGTTACCTCGGCTTGGGTGATAAGCTCATGGGCGGTAACCCCAACGGTAAGACGTTCGACCAGACGGGTAGCTACGCCTGGGAAGTGCTGACCAGCGGCAAGTACCAGGAATACACCATGGGATTCGAGTTCTCGATGCCCATCGGATTCCGCAAAGAACTCGCCGGTGTCCGCAACGCTCAACTGCAGATCGCTCGCGAAAAAGCGGTGCTGCAAGATATGGAACTGGAAGTTTCACACTTGCTGACCGATACGATTCGCGACCTCGACTCGAACTACAACCTGGTTCAATCGAACCTCAATCGCTTGATCGCGGCCGATAAGGAAGTCGATGCGGTTCAGGCCGCTTATGATGCCGGCACGGTTACGCTCGACCTCTTGCTTGATGCTCAGCGTCGCCGCAGCGATGCCCAGATCGCCTACTTCCAGGCCCTGGTCCAATACAATATCGCCATCAAAGATGTTCACATGCGGAAGGGTAGCCTGCTCGACTACAACGGCGTCTACCTGGCAGAAGGCCCATGGCCGGAGAAAGCTTACTTCGACGCCCAAGGCCATGCTCGCCGCCGCTCGGCCAGCCACTACATTGACTACGGTTACACTCGACCGGCTGTTGTCAGCCGAGGCTCGCTCACCCAAGGCCCAATGATGAGCCACGGGGAACCGGAGGAAGGAATCATCTTCGATGAAGAAGTTCCAACCGAAGGCGAAGTAATCGGTAAACCGACGCCTGCCAAGGTGCCAACCTCGCTGGATGCGGTCACCCTTGAACCGGAAACCACTATGGAAGTGGTCAGCGGCCAGCCAACCCAATCGAAAAGCGAACTCGATTGGAATAAACTGGGGCTGAACCAACTGGTTTCCGAAGTCCGTCAGTCCAATAACCCGTCGCCGACTCCAGCCGCCGTCGGCCCTTCGTCGCGACGTGTCTTGAAATCTGCCTCGCATGAATCTGGCCAAAATCCAACGCCTGCTCAAGCTACTGCAACTGCTTCAGGGTGGCAGGCCGCAAAACGTTAACTCGATGGCCGATTCGTGTGGAGTCAGTCGACGCACCATCTTTCGAGACCTGGAAACCTTGCGAGCGGCCGGCGTGCCGCTCGCTTTCGATGCGGACCAGCAGCGGTTTCATATACCGGAAACCTATTTCCTGGCACCAACCAACTTGAGTTCCGAAGAAGCTCTTTCAGTCATGGTGCTATGCCACGAGTTGGGCGACGGCACGGGACTTCCCTACTACTCTTCCGCCCGCCGGGCAGCGACCAAGCTGGAAAACAGCCTGCCTGATCACATGAAGCAGCAGCTTCGCGAGATCTCTGGCTCAGTCGAAATCAAACTGAATCCGGTACATCAGCCGGAAGAAGCCCAGTCGGCCTACCAGACATTGGTCGACGCTTCAGGCCATCGCCATAACGTACGGATCAAATACCGCAGCATCTTCGACGGCGACGTCATTCAGACCAAGCTTTCTCCTTACAAACTCCTCTTCAGTCGGCATAGCTGGTACGTGATCGGCCGCAGTTCGATCCATCGCGCCGTGCGGACGTTCAAAGTGAACCGCATCGAAGAGATTGAAACGCTGGAGGATACCTTCGAGATTCCGCAGAATTTCCACGTTGACCGCTTTCTCCGCAATGCCTGGCACATGATCCCGGAACCAGGCCCCGATCAGCAGATCATCATCCGGTTCGATCCCCTGGTCGCTCAGAACGTTGCCGAAGTCCAATGGCACAAGACACAACAGATCCATTGGAACGACGACGGCAGCATTGACTACGAAGTGAAAGTGAGCGGCATCCGCGAAGTCAGCTGGTGGATCCTCGGCTACGGCAGCCGAGCGAAAGTCCTGAAGCCGGACTCGCTTAAACAGCTGATTGCGGATCACGCCAAGAAGATTCTAGAGAACTATGCGAATCCTGACGTCGCTAGGCCTCCATCGCAGGGAGAGACCAAAGCCTAGCAGCGGTGATGTTGACTGGTATGGCTATTGCTTTCCATCTTTTGGCGCGTTCTTGGGAGGGCGTCCCAAGTAGGGAAAATTGGTAAACCTTCGACTTTAAAGCCGCTTAGAACCGCGTCGAACCACGAGAAGCGGCAGCGATTATGAGTGAACTTCGTTCAGCACATTGCTGCAGGCTACGTTGCACATCAACCTGACGCAACCGCCGGACGAGAGCCGCAAACGTAAAATTGATGCGAGTGCGATTCAAAAGAAAAAGAATCGAGCTACCTTGTCGCTCGATCATTTCTTGCTTTCTTGCCGCAAGTCAATAAGTCCACGCTAGGCCGCATCATCTGGCCGAGGGAAAAACAGAAACACACCCAGGTGCCCACCATGATTGGTCAACTCGACGTGGGTTTCTGAGACTCCAAGGCTCTGTAGGAGATAGAAAACCTGGTTGAGATGATACGGGTTCATTTCCATTACTGGGCTAATCGGGTGTCCCATCAGAGATTTCAATCCCCGTCGGAGAGGCGATTTCAACCAGAGCCTCCGCCAAAGACTGCGAGCACTGAGCATGGAGTAAGGCAAGCCTAGATTATTGGCAAATGATTCGCGTGAGTAGGTCATCTGAATTGCACCGATTCCGCCAGGGGCAATCGATTGAACGAGTTGCTGGAACAGTTGCAGACCGATCTGTGGCCGGATGTGCTGTAGCACGATGTAGCAGTGGACCAGGTCGAACGTTTTCTGGATCGGCAGTTGGCTCCCCTCAATCTTCAGCCACCGTACATTCGCGATACGAAATCGCTCGGCATTCGCTTGGGCTTCGGCCAGCATCCCTTCGGAAACATCGATTCCGGTGACATGCTCGGTTATTTGAGCAAACGCGAGTGCCATGCGTCCCACACCACAACCGTAATCAAGAACTCGTTTTGGGGAAAAATCGGCATAAATACACTGCCGGCACTTGGCCAGAACATGACTAACATTTTCCCGGCCTGACTCGAAGAAGTCGGTACGGGCCTGATCATTCAAGTTTTCGGCGAGAAACTTGGCATCAGTCACCACGGCAAAGTAGGGATCCACGTCTCCCCACTGCCGCCACGCCATGTCGGTACTCGACGTCCTTTGCATCCTGCGTACTTCCTATTCTTCTATCCAAGATTGAATTTCAAGCGGGGGGAGTATATCCCAACGGAAGAACGACAACAACACGATTCTTTCGGGATTGAATTGCGACGTTCCGGTGCCATCAGTGGAAGCTGAGTAGTTGCCTAGCGCGCATAAAAAAAGCCTCGAAGAGGCTTAGCTCTTCAAGGCTTCTTTTTATAAATAAGGTAGTGACTTGCTTGAGTGAATGGGTGGTCGTCCCACTTTTGGGTTCGTTGGGTTCGTGAAAACCACTTGAACCAAAAGT
>WGNR01000012.1 GCA_016124445.1 bacterium | reverse complement strand
GTACGATCCCGCAGGCAACATGTCGACTATCCCGCAGCCTAATGACTTGGCTAATTCGTATGCAGCAACCTACGACGCCTGGAATCGGTTGGTGAAGCTGGAGGATGGCTCCAATACGGTTGCCGAGTACGAGTATGACGGTGCCAAGCGACGGACGATTGTGAAATCGTATGTCTCCGGGAGCCTCGATGAGACTCGCCATGCATACTTCACCGATCCAGCCAAGTGGCAAGTCATTGAGGAAAGAATTGATTCGTCGAGCGATCCGCAGTCACAGCACGTATGGGGTCTGAGGTATATCGACGACCTCATTCTGCGGGACCGCGACACAACCGGCAATGGAACCTTGGACGCACGGCTTTACTCCCTGCAGGATGCAAATTGGAATGTGACCGCACTGGCGGATACTTCCGGAGATGTTCAGGAACGGTTCGCATATCAGCCTTATGGTGCGAGTGAAAAGCTTGATCCCGGTTTTACCGCTTACTCGGGAAGCGATCTGGAATGGACTGTGCGGTTCACGGGACGAGAACTGGATCTAGCAACTGGGCTGCAGATCAACCGGAATCGATATCTCCATCTGCAACTAGGGTGCTGGATTACTAGGGATCCGATTGGGTATCAGGGAAGCCAATGGAATTTATACTTACCTCTGGCGTCTAGTCCGTTAATCACAACTGATCCGAATGGATTGGCCTACATTCGAACTGATGGACCATCGGGCGGGACCTACTGCGATATCACCCCTCAAGAATGCCCGCAGCTCTACAGTGTTGACCCAATGAAGACTCTTGAAGAGCGTATTAGCTGGTATGGATGCCATTGCGGCGGGGATAACTACGAAACCTCCGATCACCCAAGGAGGCCTATCGATGAGATAGACGAAGGATGCAGCCGACACGATAAGTGTTACGACAGTGTTCAGCCTCCCTGTAAAGGCGCTAGGCAAGTGTGGGTTAAGACCGAAAGCTTTCCCTATCGGCGGTTAGAATTTGAATACGATCCTAGACCAGAATGTGAAAAGTGTGACCGCAAATTCTGCGAATCATTGAAAAAGGCAGATTGCAGCGGGTGGTCAGAAGAGTCTGAGCGACAGAATTGCCGCATATTCAAGGGTTTGGCAATGACGGCATTTTCGTGCCAAAAGCGATTTAATATAAGATAGGTATCTTCATATAGATATCATACTGTATTCCTATTTCAGTGAATAGCGATAAGGAGAGTGGGATGGTGCCGAGATTAATTCATCGTACCGCAGTTAAGTTGTCTTGTCAATGTATTGCAATTCCTATATATATTGTCGTCATTTTTACATGCGTGCCTTGTAGTGGTCAGCAAACTATTCGTCAAGAGGCTCCTGATGGCCTTCTGGCATTTGCGCATCTGAGCTATTTCTCTAATCGAGGATTCATGATGAGTCCGTTTGCAGGTACGAATGGAACTGGTAAAGAGCACTCCTTTGATGTAGGGTTGAGAAGCATTCCGGAGGAGATTCGCGATTATCTCGGGCAACGTGAAGATAATCTGTTGACATCGCAACATCGCATAGGCTGGTTGGCAGAATATCCAGATGACGAGCGAGAGTTCGATGTAACGCTAAAGCGATTTTCACAGTTTGGGTTAGTTGAGCTATTTCACCATCAGAACGCGCGTTTGCTTGATAAGCCACTTGAGTCTCGCAAAGAATTAATGGATCAGCTAAATGAAATTGCGGACCGAGTCGCTGTGATTCGCGCAGGGTTAATCAGTAATAAGGATCTGGGCAAAGATGCTTTGATTGTCTTTTGGGGCAATCTGAGAAGACTATCGGTGGAATGCGACCTGGCAATTATAAATGCGCTGTCACGCGAAGAGCGGTTGCGTGTAAATAAACTCGTTGCGGTTATCATGCCTATCTCTATCGAGATGATTACTCGCAATGACAATGCTCGCGGACCATTTGGATTTGATGTGAGCAAGTGAAGTAAAGGGCGTGCCCTTATGTGATAGATGAATAGTGGGTAACTCAGGAGGCATGGCGGCAATCACGGCAATCGCATTCAAACCCACGGAATGATTGTTGCACCTAGGCAATCACAAGGCAAATGCGGGCCAGGATGGCTAGCATCTTCATCGCTCGGAGTCGGCGAAGAGTGTGAATTATGTTTGAGCATGGATGGTAATGATTACAAAGCTTCCTGAAAGTTTTACCCCGTTTCAAAGTCTCGCTGATCCCCGTGCCGAGGGCGGTAACAAGCGGCATTCGCTGTTCGACATCCTCTTCGTTACGCTCTGTGCGACGGTCGCTGGGTGCGAGACCTACACCGAAGTCGAGCAGTTCGCCGACGAGCGGAGCGACTGGTTTGGCAAGTTTTTACGATTGGAAAACGGCATCCCTTCGCACGATACGATCGGCCGGGTGCTGGCGGCTCTCGACTCGCACAGCTTTCAAGCTTGCCTGCACGATTGGATCGATTGACCTGCACCCCGTTTCCCGATCCGTGCGGAATGTGAGTTTTTTGGTAACTTGACCTTCACCCCAACCTTGATCCAGTTGGAATGTTCGGAGTTCAGGATTTTTTTCCAGGGATCCCTGGAGAGAAAGTCGCGCGAATTCTCGTGGTGTCCGTTGGCCCAGGGCACTATGCGGACGCGTTTCATTGTAGTCTGTTCGCCAGCTATCTATTTTCTCCTGCGCGTCGGCGAGCGACAAGAACCAGTGCTGATTGAGGCACTCTTGCCGCAGGCGCCCGTTGAACGATTCGATAAAGGCGTTATCCGTAGGCTTTCCGGGCCGACTGAAGTCGAGCTCCACGCCGTTCCAGTGTGCCCACCAGTCCAGCGAACGCGACACGAACTCCGGCCGTTATCTACTCGAATCGTGCTGGGACAGCAGCCGCGAACTTCTACGACTTTCTGCAGGACTTGAACCACATGATCACCGGTTAGTCGTTTTCCGACCTGGATGGCCAGGTTCCAGCGCGAGAGCATCTTACCGCGCCTGCGAGAATTCAATGTTCGCGATGACCAATGCGTCCAGATACGGGGAGCCTTCGCCGTCGACGAGTTTCCCTTCACGCCCCTCGACCCCATGAGCCGTTCGTCTTAGGCCGCATCGCGCGGCCCGATTTGGATAAGTGGAGTTCCAATTTGTAGTCCATTTACGGTTCCGTGCAATACACCCACAAACGAGCCCGCGTGATGGCCTGGGATATATATCGCCCTTCAGGCACGTAAACGCCTCATCGAGGAACTCGCCCATCCAGAAACGATTGACAATCAATGGATGTACTTGTTCCAAACGTTGGCTGCTCGCCGCGCAACCTCCCCGAATCGGCCACTCAGCGAACACCTCGTTTATTGAGCTAGGGCTTTGCCTGATAACGACTTCCAGAAAGGAACGGAACGTCCATCTACTACCCTGGGGTGACCTGAAAGCGGCGTTGGAGCCTGCCGAAAATCCCCAGGCTAAACACGATCCGCTGGCTCGTGCCCGATTCTACCAATCACTTCTCGACAACGGAATCGTCGAAAGCCGAGCCGCCCTTGCCAGGTACCTGGGCGTCAGCCGGTCACGCGTGACGCAGGTACTCAGCCGTCTTCCTCAGGGCAAGTAGTTCTATCCGTCCAGCGTCTTAGCGAGTTACTCGGCAATGAGTCCCAGTTGGATTCGCAAATCGAAACTTTGCGCGGACTCGGCTATCGCCTCAATCTCAAGGCTCGCGAGATCATCTTATTACGGGATGAGGGAAATGTCAGGCTGCAAGACGTCTCTCGTTCACGTTGATTTTTAAATAGGTCTGCAAATTGGCAAATTGTCGCGTCAGGCGACCGTTACGCGACAATTCGTTTCTAGACTTCGGCTACGGCTTGCGAAGCCGCGGCCTGGTGGCCGCCCGCTAGCATTCTGTGGCAAGCCGCGCATCTCCATGATTCATGGGAAGTTAGACATGCAGCCCAATTTGGTGGCGGCCAAGCTTGAGAAACGGCTCCATGATTTCAGCGAAAAGGCCGTTGCATCTACCATCAAGGGGAAGACGGCTCCGGCAAAGCGGAAGAAAGTGAAGCGCACAAAGGAGGAGATTCGTCGTCAACAGGAGCAATTCCATTCAAAGACGGTCAAAGAGATCGACGCCCTGCTAGATGACTACAACACGAGAATCTCGCGAGAGGGTGCCGATAATATCGGCGCAGCCTATGCTCGCTTCTCGTCAAGGTTCCAGGATTCAATTGCAGATCAACTCCGATCGATCCTCCAGGATGCCGTACGGTTGAACATCTATATTCCGCGCGAGAACGTTTTCTTCGACCTTGCAGTTCGTGGCTTTCAAGATCGGCGTCCTGGCCTCCTGGCGCTCAGGAAGATGCTAGAAGCTGGAAACATCCAAACGCTCATGATCTTCACCACATCCCGACTCTACCGACGAGCCTACAAGTGCTTGCAGTTTGTTGAAGAGGATTTGGTCGAGCAAGGCATTCGTGGAATCTTCGTTAAATCGCATATCGATACCGCCGACGGGGATAACTGGCGAACGACCTTACAGGCGTTGGCCAACGTTGATGAGGCACAGGTCCGCGTCTATGGGGCGCATATTAATGCATCGCACGAAGGGCTGTTCGACAGGCAGATGGTCCATACGACCCTTTCCCTCGGCTACACCGGTGAAATCGTTGAAGGTGAGTTGACGCGGCGGCAGCGTCCTCGGCGAAGGATCGTCATTGATCCTGAATCCGCTAAATGGATAGTTCGGATCTTTTACTGGTATGTGGTCGATCGGATCAGCATTGCGGAGATTGCAAGGAAGCTCAACGCAGACGAGAACGCTCCTGCCCCGGAGAATTCAATTACCGGCCTTTGGACGCATGCTTTGGTGCGAAAACACCTATCCAATCCACAATATCGCGCTTGGTGGGCTTATGGGGCGACGGAGACCAAGTGGAAGAGTAAGAAGGACTATGCTGCTCAAGTTCCCCGGCAAGCCCCATTGAAGGAAGCCCATTTCGACGATCTAAAAATCATTCCGGACGAGTGCTGGTATGCTGCTCAAACGCTGCTTGCTGCCGAAACAAGCAATTCGGGGCGAAAATCCACGTCAGGAGACCGTGACAATGGACTTCGCCTCTTGCAAGGTCTGTTTGTCTGTCCAGAGCATGGTCGCCGACTTGCAGCCGGGGGAGCAAATGGCCGCGTGTTGCTGTGTCCGTGCTGCCGCTGCATCGAAGCAAGTAGTCGCCCGATCTTTACTCACTTGAATCGGAAACTGGCTCTGCAACGGACGTGCGATCAACTTATCGATTGGATCCGACCTTCGGAAGAACTTATTGATTCGGTAATCGAGGAATGTGTCCGTCGTTCCGCAGAATTGCAAAAAGAGGACCCCTATATTCTGCAGGCCCTGAAAAAACAGGCGGCCGAGCTCAAGGCCACCATCGACTTCAATCGTCGTAACCCTGGGGTTTCCGAGGACGAACAGCGTCAAACTATGCTGATCCTCAAGGATCTTCGCCGACAACAAAATGACGTGCTTGCCAGTCTCCGTTCCGTCGAGGCCGCACAGCAGTTACCACCTCCAAAGCCGAGCCGTGAACAGGTTGCCGAGTTCCTGGACGCAACAAGAGAATTGATACAACAGGGGTTAACGTCCGGAGACGAAGCCTTGCTTCGTAAGATTCGCTTATCGATGGAAGGCATAATTCAGGGCAAAATCGAAGTGCATCAGATGGGGGAACGGAGTAAATCGAAGGGTTGGCTGCAGGGCCGATTGCGGATTGATGTCGCCGGTTTCGTTGTCACGGAATTGACCGGGGTTGGTTGTGCGGTCTCGAACTCCGTTCAGGAGGTGACGATCGACTTCAGAAAGGTTGACCCGATCGATGAGCAATCGGAAACGGCTAAACGACTCTGGGATGATGGCCTTCTTCATAAGGCGATCGCCCAGCAAATGGGCTGCTCTCCAGCGTACGTTACCAAGCTAATCCAACATTGGCACGATAAACGCGGCTTGCCGCGTCCTAATAATAAGCGGCGCAGGAAGCAACTGGAATCCAAGCAAATTAAAGTCCCTTCGTACAAGGAAATCGCCAACCGGGTGCATGAACCCATGATCGCAGGGCGTTCCAATTCGGATATTGGCAAGGAATTAGGGGTATCAGACACCACCGTTGCCAAAGCGATTAAATGGTGGCATGAGAAGCGAGGCTTGCCGGTACCAACCGCCGCGGACCGACGACAATTGAAACTTTTGCGTGCAAAAGAGTTGCTCGCCGAAGGCATTTTGGTTACAGATGTCGCGGCAAAACTCGACTACACGCCTCGCGGCCTAAAGTTGGCACTCGCCAAGTTCGCTGCCGATAATGGAGAGGCAGCACCGGACTTCCGTTCGCGACGTGGGAATGCCAAAGCAGGTTCTTCGGCGAATGGCAAAAAACTAGACTCTGACGCGTTGACTGCCTGAGGATATCATCATGAGCAGCTCAGTCGACCAAGTCCTTGGCGAATTGATTGCAGCAGTAGCGCCACCTAAAACTCCAATCGGGGTTTCTGCGCACACCAAAGCGTCAAATCTTCCAGCCCTACCGCCTGATTTTATGAAGTTCATCCAAGCGTACGGAAGTGGCTATTTTGACATTGATGGAGGCATATTTCTTGAGGTGTTAAATCCGTACAGCGATGATTATTGGGCAAAGCAGAATCGAGACTTAGATACCATTCGACAACTCAAACTATCGGAAAGCGACGAGTACATTCCATACGAAATATACCCTGATCAACCGGGTTTGTTGCTTTGGGGGTATGGCGAAGACCGTAAGCACTTCTTCTGGTTGACTGACGGAGATCCATCTGTCTGGCCGGTAGTTGCCATGCACGATCTTGAAATCTTCACTCGGTTTGACTTGTCCATGCTGAGCTTCACTAAGCAACTTCTTTGCGGAGAGATTGATTGCTCGTTCATCGGTGGTGTCGACACAGCGAACAATCGTGTTGACCCGCAAACGTGTAAGTTTGTCCAAAAAGAGACTCCGGCCTGAGTTGTTTTGTGTGGAATTCGACTGTCTCCCAAGGGCAAGAGGTCTTACGTGTCGAATTCGATGAGCATGCCCTCCGCCTGTCCTAGTTGGGTAGCTCTTCAATGCGAAAGCGAAGCGATGCATCCCCATACGCATACTCCCACACCGTTTGCTTGATGTCCTGCAGCGCCGTCCTCAGCTTATTGCGGATGGGACGGCCGAGGGCTTGGTGGAAGTCTTGTCCATTGAACCAGCTCGCGAGTTCGAACCGCTCGGACCAACCTCCCTGAGCAGGCTTTGCCTTGTGAGACAAACAGGAGATCGAGTTTTTCGTTTACAGGCCAAAAATCGTCGCCACACACGGCTCGATGCATTTTTTAGGGGCGATCCCTATGTTTGTGTACCGGAATAGATTCGCGTAACCTGAGAAAGAGTAATGAGTTGCGAAATTTACTGTGAAAGTGGAATTCAACATGGTTGTGTCCACGACCAAGACAATTTCAACCTCCGTAAAACTTATGCCTCAGTGTTGCACTTCCGCGTTCTCCAAGACCTCGGGCGAAGGGTGTGACGCAGGTTCCCAGATGCCGAAGTGCGTGCATGCTACCATTACCACCCAACCTGCAAGCAGCAACAGCAGCCACCACCACCGAAATGGGTTGTGTTCTTTGTCGGGTCGCAACACGAAATAGGCAACCACCGGTCCACAGACGATTACCGATAGCAAAAGCATACTCACCACAAATCCGTGGTCGTGCCCCAGGCCATGAAGCAAGATATGCGTCGCTTCCAGGGCATACACGCCAATGATAAATACCTCAGCCCATTCCACTTTGTGCTGCAAATGCCGGATCGCTTCCAGGTTCTTCAATGATCGCGCTGAAATCAGCCGTGATTCAATTTCATGGATGATCTCCCGCGTCTCGCTCCAAAGGGTTTCGAGCTTCAGGCCGCTACGAGCAAGTTGGTAAAAGTCTTGCGCTGATTCTGACAATTGAGACTGCGAAAAGCTCCCCGTCATGCCAAATTCCAGAAGTCTTTCCCGAAGACGAGTCAACTCGTGCTCGAGTTTCAGTTTGTCTTCGTTCGCAGAATGGAATTGATGAATTGCCTCGTTACGCAGTCGATGCACCACCGTCCTTTGAAGTAGGGCGAACAAATACTGAAAGAAGTGTTTACAGAAAGGCACTTCCAGGCGAATCGAATTGTACGGATATGTTCCGCCGGTCGACTATGCCGAACTAAAGGTTTTCAGCGAAACGGAAAAGGCCAAAGCCGAAGGCCAGGGAAAGAGCCCCTTGGCCCAGCGTGGCTTCGTCCACAACCCCGCTTCGGCAGGTCATGGCGGCGTGATCGCGGACGGAGGCGTTCGCCGTGATGCTTCGTTGAGCCAGGCTGCATTGCGCCGCCCGTCAGCTCGTTGCGCTGGGCTGGGGAATCGATCTCGTAGTGGGAAATGCTGACATCCTCGAGAAGGAGGCGCATGGCCTGCTGCATGGGGAACAATGGCAGCCAACGCAACTTTCTTCCAACAACGTACTCCGTGTCCCGATAGACGGGACTTTGGAAGCCCTAAAAACGCGTCATCAAGCCTTCCTGCGAAGAATTGACGAGCGTGGGTTCCTTCCACAAGACGCCTTCACGCAATTCAAAAAGATCGCTTATTGTCGATCAGGCGATTCGCCGAACAGGCCTTTCGTTGTCTTTGAATTGATGACGGACCAGGGAAAATTGTCAACGTATCCCCAGCGAAAACTGATGAAGATGGCCGGCATGGTGCGTCATCTGGCGATCAACGCCATGAGAAAAACACCACCGCCGGGTTGCGATGCAGCCTGGGTCGAACAATATGTCGCCGGGCATGTAGGCGTTGAAAAAGGAAGCCATCGGCAATTCTCTTATGTACCGCTTCTGACAGTCGGGCATGGGCATGGAGATCAACTGATTCGCCGTGTTTTGATAACCTGCCCCGCTGCAAATGTGGCATGGTTGAATCACTTGGCCTCTCAACTGAACGGCGAACGTCTTGCACCTGAAAACCAGTGCGAATTCGAGGAAGGAAAGATTCCTCGACTGCTTCGTATTTCGGGTGATGCCGTAACGCGATGTTACACCCATGCCAGCAAGATATGGCATAGCGTTACCCCGGTCATCCTGCCTGGCCACGACGATCACAAACGCGCGAAGACGCGTAAACTGATTCAACGGGCCCTGACAGACTCGGGAATTGTCGAGCCTTGCGAATTTGAGTGGAGCGCCGTCTCCCGTTTTCCTAAATCATTTTCCGCCCACAAAACTGATCGCCGCAAACAGCCCGCTGGCTATCTCCGCCCCGATCACCTGCTTTCGCAAACGGCAGTTCACTTGACACTGCGATTCCAGGAAACCAAACCAGCCGGTCCGCTCATCCTTGGAGCCGGCAGGCACTATGGTTTCGGGATAATGGCGAATGCACTTTCCGAATGATCGATTAGCCCCAAAAGCTCTTCGTCATCCGAAAATTAAACGCCATGGTGTAGCAAAGTGTAGTTAATCACCCAGATCTGCCCCAAATCTGTTGAAATCTGCCTCAATTTGAAATCGTTCGATTAACTGCACGAAAGGCTGTTTTTCTCGGGCGTTCTGACCAAAATCACCGCTAGAGATCTACTTGTCGTCGGCCAGAATGAAGATGACGTTGGGCTTGTCCGCCGCCAGCAGCGGTTCGGTCAAACCAAGCAAAAGGATGGCAACCAACAAAAATTGGCGAGACATCAGGTAGATACTCACTGTGCAGAGTCTTGGGGCAATAGAAGACGTTTAGTATCCTTGACGAAACGACCAGGGTCAAACTACGCCATCCCACAAGGCCGCCGGCCATCGTAAGATAGGGGTAGAAACTTCCCAGCCGCTGTCAGGAACCGCCGCCATGTTCGATCCCGAAGGAAAAGCAGTCACCGCCCAGGCGCTCGAGCGAATCGAGGCCGACGGGTCCGATCTTTCCCGGCCCATTGAAATGGATTTCTTCGTCTCGGTACCTAGCGCCGAGTCGGGCGAACAGGTCGCCGCCGAAGCCCGCAAGATCGGCTTCGAAACGAGCGTCGAGCAAGACCAGGAATCGGGCGAATGGACCTGCTACTGCACCAAGACAATCCTGGCCACGGTCAACACGGTCTTCGAGATCGAAGAAGCCCTGGACGACCTGGCTGAACCGTTTGGCGGGTATAGCGACGGGTTCGGCACGTTTGGCAACGCCGACGGGTAAGCAGCCGGATTACTTCCGGCGAAGCTGATCTTCCAAAGTATCGATAAAGGTCTTCGCCTGAGCTGGCGTGAATATCGACAGATCTTCCAAGTCGATTGGCATCTTCTTTGCATAATTCGGTAGAGGCGGTTGATGAGCGTAGATCCAGCCTGCTTTGACGGGAATCTTGAGCTTCCCTGGATCAACTGGCGCGGCGAAGTTAGCTTTGTCGATCAGTGTTAGCGTTACCGAACATTTCTCGGCAGTCACCTTCTGAAATTCGAGCACCAAACGAGGCAACCAGAACGGTACCGTCTCAGCAGGTTCTTGCTGGTAAAGATACAACTGGAACGCGAAAACCTTTTGGTCAAGAAGAGCCATATTGGCCTCGATTCGATCTTGATCAGGCCGCGTTACGTAGATGCGTTCAAATTTCTTCAGCGGAATTACAGCCAACTGAGCTTGGTCGATACTTCGCGCTACATACGGCCGCTGGAAAAGCTGAGCATTTCGGCCAAATAAGTTACTCACATCGGATAGGCTGACGTTTTGACCCCCGGCGTTGCGATGATTAATTTGCGTGCGAATTGCGCGGCCGGAGATGTCGATGTCTGCGGCAGGGCATTTCGCAATCACGAAAAAGTCGCGACCCTGGACGCTCCGTTGGACGCACGTTCCAGGTTTGAAGTCGACTTCCCATTTCGTCCACATCGGCAGGTTCGGCAGAGCGCTGGACAGACCGATCTTCTCAAGTAGATTGCCGCTGAGGATCGAAGGTTCGTCGAAAGGAATCGCCTCGATTCGGCGGGCGAGATTGAGTACGTCCTGGACCGTGTTGAGCTTGGGATCTTTCAGGTCGTCGATCCAGCATTGCCGAAGCTCTATATGCCCCTGCTCTGGCACGCCAAACTGATCGCCAAGCTTCGGATCTTCGGCAGTCCCGGTAGACGCCCAGAAGGCCAACAACGTGATCGTCCATGAAACCAATCGAAATTGCATCGTTCCTTCTCCTGACACGATCCTGGGAAGACTTCAGCGTAGGGGAAGCAGCGATTCGTTGCAACTTTAGCTCATTCGCATACTCCTGCGACTTGTATTTCCCCATTCGCACCGCTATCACTAGTCAATCCGTCGAGAACCAATCTCTTCGAACACGAAGGTCGATGTCATGAAACCGCAGCCGATGATTGTCGTCCACGATGTCGAAGCCAGCAGCCGCTGGTATCAGCAGTTGCTCGGCTGCCAAAGTGCTCATGGCGGGAAAGAGTACGAGATGATCATCAACGATCAGGGCGAACTCATCCTGCAAATCCATCTATGGGAAGTGCACGAACACCAATTCATGGGCGATCCTGCCAAGCGGCCCTATGGCAACGGAACGCTCCTATGGTTCGAAACGCCTCAATTCGACGCCGCGTTCGAGCGAGCAAAAGAAATGCAGGCCGAAATCGTCGACGGCCCGCTGGTCAATCCGAACGCCCAACATCGCGAGATCTGGGTTCGCGATCCGGAAGGTTACATCGTGGTGATTGCTTCACCGTTCGGGGAAACGGCTTAGCCTGGTGCATCGGCATCGGGCGGAATCACGTACCTGACTTTCATTACCCGGTCGTGAAGCTCCTGCATATCGTACCGAAGATAGTCGGCACTTTGCTTGAGCATTATCTCGCTAATGCTGAAGAAGGGACCAACCTGACGGCCATCAATCTCGATGTACGACCCAATCTCGTCTTCATGCGGGTTTCGCTGCTCCCAGTCGAGCACGATTCGCTCGGCCTCGGGATCACTCAACTCTAACAAGGCAGCCCGGATTTCAGCAGTTGCTTCCTGTTCGTCGGATGACTCGAGTGCACAGATTAGCTCCCGCTTACTCCATGGCGCATTAATCAGGGCCAGGATGGCAGCAACTCTAGTACGATAAAGCGGTACTCCGTAAAGAAGTCCGTAGCGGATTAGAGGTAGTGCCAACTGAGGTGCATTCTCAAGTGCCAGAAGAACCGCTTCGTCTACATTTTCTTCTTTTGCCCTCGGAAGTTCGGGCAGTACATCTTCGAGGCAGTATTTGTGCCGAATCAGAAACTTCATGGCTTCCATCCATTGATAAGAAGCCGGTGGCTCTCCTTCGGGATTGATACGTTTGAATAATGGAAAAACGCGGTCACACCAACTCGCGTCATCTCTTTGCCCAAGAATGTCTAGCGCTGCCCCAAGCTTTCTGGATGGCGGACCTAGCAAGGCCCTTTCCAATTGCTCGTCCAGGTCGACCGATCGTAAATCCGCCAAACCATGCAGTGCACTTGGTGCCCAGTACTCCCCATACAGCATAGCAGCTAGCCAACGCTCCCATTGCCTTCGACAGTTTTCTGCTCTAGGCGAAACGATATCAACAAGACCAGCCTGCCCCTCGACTGCCTCTTCCGCCGCGAGCCAATCACCAATGATGGCCGCCAGAAAAGCGCGCCGGTCAGGGTTCTCCCATTCCGTACAGAAGGCGTCGATTTCATCAGCAACGGCGACGAATTCGTCTGAAATCCGAAAAGGACGAGACCCATCATCTCGCAGCGAAGTCAGGGCACCGCCAGCTGAAAGCTCTTCGATTGCAAAGCCCATCGGGCTAAAAGATGGAAACAGTTCTTTAAACCTTTGCTCAGGCAACTCGGGTTTTCGGAGCGAATCGTGAAATGTCTCGAAAAACCACAAATTGAAGTAGTCAGCCGAGTTGTCGTAGAAGTCAACGTCAATCTCATAGCCATCCACCTTGTGACTGAGACAGCATCCTCTGCCGTGAAAGCGATATTCCCAGATGGGCATTCCCGGAACCGTTCCGGTCCGTGGAATCCCGCTTGGATGTCCCAATGCACCAAGAGCTCCTAATGTCCTGGTGTCGCCCTGCAAACGAGTCCGGATGATCTCCGCGACCCAGTGCTGGCGTTTTCGATGGCGTGCTAAACCAATCAGCGTCCATGTAACCCAAGGCAAGGGAAGCGTATCTGGTTCAGGCAAACCTTGGAAAAAGGATGCGAGATCGGTCGGCTTTCGATGTGCGAAAGTCTTGAAACTTTCAAGCAATGCATCCAGACACGACTTCATAGACTATCTGAGGGGAAATGCGAGCTGTTCGTTGTGCTAGGAAAGCAATTTAAACCTAATCTCGTATTCATGCTCGTGATTAGCTAAATCCCGTCGTAGCTCTGCACCGCCTTGGTGATCGCGGCCAGTTCGTCCGCACTCAACTCAATGCTGCCCGCCTTGGCGTTGTCGATCGCTTGGGCTGGGGTTCGGGCTCCGCACAGCACATGGGAACAGCCGCGTTGGGCTAAGGTCCAGGCCATCGTGATCTGGGCGAGCGTGGCGTCGTGCTTTTCGGCGATCGGCAGCATTGGCTCGAGCATCGCTTGAACCTTGCGAACGTTTTCGGCCTCGAAGCGCGGTTTGAAGTTGCGCTGGTCCCCTTCTTCGTACTGGCGATCGGCCGTGATCTTGCCGGTTAGCAGGCCTTGGCTTAAGGGGCTGTAAGCGAGGAAAGCCAGGTCGTGGTCGGCGCAGTAGGCCAGGTTGGTTGGCTCTCGTTCGCGGTCGAGCATCGAATACTTTTCCTGATCGGTATCCAACTCGCCGAACTGGCGATAAGCATTCATCTCTTCGTTGGAAGCGTTGCAGACGCCGATCGAACGGATCTTGCCTTCTTTCTTGAGTTCCATCAGCGTTTCCATACGCTCGCCGATGGGCGTGTTGTCCATCTGCCAATGCGTTTGGTACAGGTCAATGACGTCAGTGTTGAGCCGTTTCAAGCTCCGTTCGATCTCCTCGCGAATGCCATCCTTGCCGCTGTAGATGTAGACATCGAAGCTCTCTTCGGTCGGTTCGCCGGACCAGTCGACGTTTTCCTTGGTGGTTGAAAACCGCTTGGTGGCCCGCTTCTTTTGCTTGTCGTTCAGATCCCACCGCATGCTGCACTTGGTGGCCAGGACCACTTTGTCGCGACGGTCGGCGATTGCTTTGCCAACCACTTCTTCGCTGGCACCAAAGCCATACACAGGCGCCGTATCGATCAAGTTGCCGCCGGCATCGAGGAAAGCATGGATCGCGGCGATCGATTCCTTTTCATCCGCCCCGCCCCAAGTCCATCCGCCAATGGCCCAGGCACCAAACGCGACGACTGATGCTTCGATTCCCGATTTTCCGAGTGGGCGTGTTTTCATTGTACTATCTCTGTTTCGTATCTGGGCGGAACAACTAGTGAAGACTGGCCAATGTAACCTGAGCGGTCTAGCCATGACACCGCCTTCTCAGATTCGCAGAACGATCTTACCGAACTGCTCTCCCTTTTCCATCCGGGCCAGCGCTTCGTTGGCTTGAGCCAGGCTGAAGACCTGATCGATCACCGGTTTGATCTGATGCCGGTCAACCAGGTCGAGCATTCCGCGAAAGTCGGCGGGCGAACCCATCGTCGAGCCGATCAGCTTCAATTGGTTCCAAAAGAGTTTGAACATGTCGACTTTCTCAGGCGGACCGGTCGTCGCGCCGTAGTTGACGATTCGCCCACCAGGAGCGGCCAGCTCGACCAGATTGGCATATCCTTTGCCGGCAGCGCTATCGATGATCAAATTAGGGCGGCCAAACGATTGGGCCGCGTTCTTTTGCCAGCCTTCTTCGCGGTAGTTGAACCCAGCGACCGCCCCCAGCTCTTTCGCGGCGGCAATCTTCGCTTCGCTCGACGACGTGACCGCCACCTCGGCACCAGCCGCTACGGCAAACTGCAGAGCGAATGTCGCCACGCCTCCTCCGACACCGCTGATCAAAACTTTTTCGCCAGGGCGAAGCTGCCCTTGAGACATCGTCGCGCGGAATGCCGTCACGCCCGCCAGTGGAAGTGCGGCGGCTTCTTCCCAGCTCAAATGTTTCGGTCGCTCGCGAAGCATCTCGACCGGGGCCAGAATCTCAGTCGCGAAGGTCCCGTTATGCGGCATGCCCAGAATAGTGAACTCGGACGATTGCGTCGCTTCTGACGTTCCCCAGTCCCAGCCTGGGTTGATGATCACTTCTTTGCCGACCCACGGCTGGTCACCCGAATCTCCGACTTCCGCCACGATGCCGGCCCCATCAGATCCCAGGACCTTGGGTAGCTCTATTCCGGGATACAGGCCCTGGGTAATCCAGTAGTCACGATGATTCAGGGCAGCGGCCTTGAGAGAAACCTTCGCGTATCCCGGTTTCAGCTCCCCTAGTTCTGTCTCCGTGAGTTCCAAGGGGGCCTTTAGCTCTTTTATCATCATTCCGGGCATGTGCGATACCTTCCTGTCAGTCGGGACCATGAAGAAGCAGGCGTAACCTTTGCTCTGGCTGGGTCATAGAAACTAGAATAAGTGTGCGCCGATTCTTCGTTCCCGCCGCGACCCCTTCCTTGTGATTGTGCCAGTGCGTTCTCGCCACGTCATCTACGTTTACCTGTTGCTAGTGGGATGCGTTGCCGCGCCTGTTGGTTTCGCTGCCTATGGGGAAGAACTCCCGGCAGACGATTTGCAGCAAAGCGTCGACCAATTTCACTCGCGGGTTCTCCCCATTCTTGACAATTACTGCATCGATTGCCACACGGCTGATTCTCCCTCAGGTAATATCAGCCTCGATGTGTACGGCACACCGGACGAGATGTTCTCGCACGTTAGAAGCTGGCTGAAGATGGCTCGCACGCAGCGCGACAAGTACATGCCGCCCAAGGACGAAGACCAGCCGACCGAGGCCGAACGCGACCTACTTATCGCCTGGGCTGACTCGCTGGCCGAGCGATTGGACACGATGCCCTCGAGCGACCCTGGCCCAGTCGTGTTCCGCCGGTTGAATCGACTTCAATACAACAACACCATGCGCGATTTGCTTGGCGTCGACTACGACGTAGCTACCGCAGTAGGCCTGCCGGAAGATCCCACTGCGTTCGGCTACAACAATATTGGTACCGTGCTGGAGATTCCGCCGTTGCTGTTGGAAAAGTATCTGGCCGCCGCCGACGAGATGCTGACCCGGGCAGTCGATACTAAGCCGAAGCGTCTCTCCTTCGACATCGCCGAAGCAAAGTATCAACTTGAAGGCGAGATGCCGGAGGGCAAAGGGAAAGATGGTCCCATCCCACCCGCTACCGAAGTGGTGAAAGGATATCGGCTGTTTCGTTTAAGCAGCGAACATCACTTTCCACTGTCTCTCGATAAACCGGGAACCTACCGTCTGGAACTCGACACTTGGGGGCACAAGGGGCCTGCCTGGATCAAATGGCAACCGTCGCTGGCCATAGGCGTGAATGGCAAGACGCAAAAGTCCATTTCGATCCTTGGGACCCGCGACCATCCCAGCGTTGAAGCAATCACCTTGCGACTGCCCGCCGGCGAAGTTGATCTTTCCATCGAATTCGTCAACGCGGAAATCGGACCTGGCTGGTCCAGCAACGATGATCGCTTCCGGCATCTTGGCTGGAAGTCGCTGATCGTGACCGGACCAGTTTCGCCGCAAGGTATCGTGCCTGATTCGGAAGCTCACAAGCGAATCTTCACTGCCGAGCCTACTTCCGATTTGACTCCCAAAGAAGCCGCTCGCAAGGTTGTCACGCGATTCGCCTCACGAGCATTTCGCCGACCGGTCGATTCCGCTGAAGTCGATCGGCTGCTGCAAATCTTCGACATGGCCCAGGCCGAAGGAGAGAACTTCGAGGCGAGCGTTCGTCACTGCTTGAAGGCGGTGCTTGTATCTCCCCATTTTCTATTCCGCATCGAAAGCGCCCCCGAGGGCACACCGCCGCAACGAGTCAATGACTATGAACTGGCCACACGGCTGAGTTATTTCCTCTGGAGCACAATGCCGGACGAGCAACTCTTCCAACTGGCGAAAGAAAACCGCCTGCACGAGCCGGAAGTGCTGCGAGGTCAGATTGCCCGCATGCTTTCCGACGAGCGAGCCAAGGTGTTCATCCACGATTTTTCCGAGCAATGGCTGCACCTGGATGAACTGGAACATGCGTTGCCGAGTGAGGAGTTCTTCCCAGAATTCACCGCGCGCACCCGGCATGCAATGAAGACCGAAATCCTGATGTTCATGGAAAACCTAGTGCTGCAGAACGAAAGCGTCATCGACTTGTTGGATGCCGACTATTCGTTCACCAACCGTGAGCTCACCTTCATCTATCGCTTTGGCGGCTATCAAAACGAATTCCAGAAGGCAGACATCGACAAGCGCCGACATAAAGAACGGGGCGGCTTGTTAGGCATGGCAGGTATTCTGGCCATGACCTCGCACGTGGCCCGCAACAGCCCGACGCGTCGCGGCAAATGGGTATTGGATGTACTGATGGGCGATCCTCCGGCACCACCGCCAGCCAACGTCGAACAGATCGATGAAGGTTCCGACAAGAATCAAGCCAGGAGTTTTCGCGAACTCTTAGCGTTGCATGCGGACGAATCATCGACCTGTGCCGGCTGTCACCAGAAGATGGACCCGCTCGGCTTCGCGCTGGATCAATTCAATCCGATCGGGCGGCTTCAAACCGAACGCAACGGTGAGAAAATCGACTTCAGCGGAACCCTTCCCGGCGGCAAGGTCGTGGACGGAGTGGTTGGGCTCAAACAAATCTTGCTGGAGCAAAAACCGAAGTTCGTCCGCAACCTGACCGAGCAGATGATGATTTACGCCCTGGGCCGCCAATTGAGCTACCAGGATCGGCCCGCCGTGGCAAAGATTGTTTCCCAGGCCGCCGATAACGATTACAAAATGCAGGAACTGATTTACGGAATTGTGGAGAGCTACCCGTTTCAATATCGCGCCGGGATCAACCCCGTTGCGACCGCGAGCAAGTAGCTTTCCCCAGGATTCAATTTCCGAGGTACAACCGTGAGCATGAAACCGATTTCTCGCCGAACGATGCTGAAGGGTACTAGCGCCGCGCTGGCTTTGCCTTGGCTCGAATCGATGGTAACGAGCAAGGCTTTGGCCGCTGGACAAAGCGTGGCCCCGATGCGGATGGCGATCTACTCGACCGTCGCCGGAACGGTGATCGAATCGTGGAAGCCGGAGAAGGCAGGTGCTCTCGGTGAGCTGCCTTCGATTCTGCGGCCGATGGAAGCCCACAAGGACAAGATGCTCTTGTTGACCGGGCTCGCACATCATGGCCGATCGAAAAACGTCAACGCTCACGAACATTGTGCCTCGGTGCACCTGACCGCCGCCGAGGAAGTCGGCAAAGAAAATGGTGCTCCGGTGACGACCATCTCGGTCGATCAGATGGCCGCGAAGCATCTTGGTTCGCAGACCTATTTGCCCAGCCTGGAGATGACCACCACGCCGGCTGAATGGAAATACTCGTACCGCGATCAGGGCGAACCGGTTCCGTACGAAATGAACCCGCGCGTTGTCTTTGATCGGATGTTCCGCGGTCGCGAACCAATGGCACCTGATTGGGCTGCCAGGGCGAAGCGTCGCGCCGAGCGGCAAGCCGAGCAGGCCTCGAAACCGGAAGAGAAATCGATCGACCGGCATATTCTCGACATGGTGATGGAAGATGCTCGCCGGCTGCGAAACAAAGTCGGCAAGTTCGACCAACGGAAGCTCGACCAGTACCTGGATAGCGTCGATTCAGTCGAACGCCGGATTGCGTTGGTCGAAGCGCAAGCGGCCGAAATGATGGCCGACGGTATGGGCATTCCGGCGGAGATTCCCAAGGGGCTGCCCGCCAATGCCAAAGAATGGGACCCGATCCACCAGGTTTCGTCCCAAGATCCCGAGATACAGGCCCAAGTCATCGACTTGATGGGTGAACTATACGTTTTGGCCCTGCAGACCGATACGACGCGCGTTGCCACCATGGCGATCGGCAGCGACGGGTCGATGATGCCCGGCGTGGTGACCGTCGGCTTCGAGCGGCATTTGCACACCTTGGAACACCAAGGAGGCAATCCCGATCCCAAGCGGAGCGATGCAATCGCACGCGAGGCCTGCCGCCAGGTAAGCCACTGGTTCATGCAGCGATTTACCCGCGTGGTCGACCGCATGGCGGCGATTGACGAAGGGGGCACTAGCCTGCTCGACAACACGATGCTGCTGTTCACCAGCTACATGGCCGACGGTGGTCATCACCGTGAGGACTACCCAGCGCTGCTAGTTGGCAACGCACAAGGCAGCTTGAAGACTGGCCGGCACATCGCCTACCCGCAGGGAACACCGATGGCCAACTTGTTCATCGAAATGCTCGATCGCGTGGGGGTCAAAGTGGGCCAGTTCGGCGATAGCGTCACATCGCCTGGGGCAGCATTTGGTGGTCGGCTGCCCGGTTTGGTTTAAAGTCGCGCAAATAGGTTTAAACCCGCGCACCCAGACGCGAGCTTAATCGATGCAGCATTGTGCTGGCATCGTTCTCAGGCAGATGGACATGAATGATGCTCATGCCATCTCGGTCGTTCCACGACTTGAGCAGTGCGGCGTGGAATTCTTGTTCGGTACTCACTTCGTACCCGGTACCGCCGCACAGGAATTCAGGCAGCTTGCTGTACGCCCACGGATGGATCTCGTTGTACTTCCAGTCGCCTGGGTGCAGCCAACGCTCCGTTCCGTAGCCATGATTGTCCAGCACGATGATCACCGGATCGTAGCCATGGCGGACGATGGTCGATAGTTCCATACCGGTCATCTGGAACGCCCCGTCTCCGATCACAGCCACAATCCGTGCATCCCGCTTGGCTGTCTGAGCCCCTAAGGTTGCCGGCACGGCGAATCCCATCGAGGTGTAATACGCCGGGCTGAGGAATTCGCTCCGTCCCTGGGTTACCAGTTCCGTTGAGGCGAACAAAGCGTCGCCAATGTCGGCAATGACGATCGTTTCGTCATCCAGCAGCGGGTTGATCATCTGCATCATTCGCTGCGTCGTGATCGGCTTATCGGTAATTTCGCCGACCGCGGGCATCGTCATCCGAATGCCATCAGGAATCGTTCGCTTGGAACAGGTCACTTTTCGCTGGGCCAGTTCGCTTACGAAATCGGGAAGTGTAATTCCGTGGTAGTGATGATGCTTCAGTCGTAGCTGCTCGCTGGTGGCGTAAATGCACTTCGACGGATCGAGATTGGCCGTAAAAACGCCCATGTTGATGTCGGTCATGAACGTACCGAGCATCAGCACCAGGTCGCTCTCTTCGACATACTTGGTGACCTCTTCCCGTCCCATGGCTCCTTCGTACAAGCCGACGTAAAGCGGGTGGGTTTCGCGAATCACGCTTTTGCCCAGCACCGTGGCAGCGACCGGAATGTGGGTATGCTCGGCCAACGCGGTCAATTCATCTTGCAGGTGGAAGCGGTGCATCTCGACCCCGGCCAGGATCACTGGCTTTTCCGCGTTTTCGATCAACTGGGCCGCCTCGCCGACCGCTTCGCTCAAAGCCTGAGGATCGCTGGTCGTATTCTGGGTTGGAAAGACATGGCTGAGATGCGGAACGACGCTTACCATGTCTCGCGGCAGCTCCAGGTAGCCAGGTCGCTTGAAGCGAACGACCGCGTCGAGTACCCGGTCGATTTCCCGAAATGCGGTCACCGGATCGGAAAGCTCGGCGCCCGCAATGCATAGTTTCTCGAACACATCCTTCTGGGTACTGAAGTCACGCACCATGTGATGCAGAAGGGGATTGTTCGTCCGCTCCCTTAGGCCTGGCGAACCGGTCAGAATCACGACCGGCGACTTCTCGGCATAGGCTCCGGCGATGCTGTTGCAGATGCTCAAACCACCCACGCAGTAAGTGACGCAAACCGCACCCAAACCCTTCACCCGAGCGTAGGCATCGGCGGCGAATCCGGCACAATCTTCCCGCGTACAGCCCACCACGTTGATCGGGCTTTTCTCAAGCATCCCGTAGAACGACAGGATATAGTCGCCTGGGATGCCAAAGATGTCTTCCAGGCCATGCTCTTGCAGCCGCCGAATGAGGTACTCGCCGATCGACAGGCCGCTAATGGTCTGGGCGACCGGCATACTAGGCGAAGAGGTGGAACGGTTCATCCTGGTCGACTCCCACTCAAGGTTTGAAATAATCAGGCAATCACTTCATTGTACAATTCTACGCCAAAAGAAGCATGCCTCTCTTTTGGCTGAACCCTCCATCTTCCCTGCAGTTTCACGATTTGTTCGAGCGATTCGAACCAATTGCCGGACAGGTTATTTGAATCGTATTTTCTCGGATAAAGATGAGGTCTACAGCGTGAATTGTTCCTCGAAATGGACAATTCGCGGCATGAATTTGGTTGCCTTTCGACCAGTTCTTCTGTTTTGATTAGTTACTGTCGAAAATTTCGCGGGTTATCCGACTGTTGGGCAGCATCCGTCGGAAACCAATGGGGCAAGAGGCGAAGCGACCAAACTGGCAGCGAAATCTGGGCAGCTTGATCATTCGCCTCCCCCCTTCTTTCTTTCCAGGTTCGGCGCATCTTTTGCAGCTTTATTCTCTTGGTCGCAACAGGCGTTGCGATCTGACTTGAGGCACCCGAAGCAGGTACCTTCTTCTTGAAAAATGAGGCTCTCAAATGTCCGAACAACAAGACATGGATCGTGGATATCCTCAAACCGATCCGAAGGCACCGTGGCCGTCCATGAAAGAGAGTTGGGTGGCGATCGTCGCCGTCAGCCTTGGACTAATTGCCGCGTTTCTTCTGATCGGTCCACTATCGGGATTGTGGATTTGGTGGAACGGTTGACTTCCTGCGAATGTCACCCGAAGCTTACGTACGTTTAAAATGTCGCCGTAAGCCGCTACCTTCGAGAATTGCACCATGAACTCCGAATCCCAAGAACCCGAAGAAGCCGTGACGGACGATAGTGGTAGTGACCGTTCGCGAATGATTGGAACGATGGTGGTAGTCATTTTTGGGCTGCTGTTGGTCGCCTGCGTGATCATCGGTCCGATGGCGATTTTTCTGTTGGGCGCTCGTGATAAGGCCCGCCGAACGACGTGCATGGAACACATGCGGATGATCGGCGTCCAAATGGACGAGTACTATCAGGCTCACGAGCGCTTCCCACCAGGTTGGATCATGATGGAAGGCGTTACCGAAACATCGCCTGCATGGGGCTGGCCGGCACATTTGATCAGCATGACAAACGCCCCTTATCCCACCGAAGGTGACCTAGACGTCCCGCTGGTGAGCGTTTTGACCGCAGAGGATCAGCGTCTGGAGTTGCTTCAGTCTATCTTCGAGGAGTACATCTGTCCGGCGGATGATGCGTATGCCTTCGACGGTACCAATCATCCGGATCGAAGGTGGACGCACAAGGGCAAAAAGGTACCCTTCGGCCTAAGCATGTATGTCGGCAACGCAGGTCACAAAGTCGATGCGGTTGGCAGTGAGCCAAACACCGGCATCTTGTATGGCAACTCGGAAGTCACGCTCGACGACATCCCGGATGGCATTAGCTACACAGTGATGGTAGGAGAAAGAGATCTTACTCGCTGCCGCGCCGGAAGTTGGCCAGGCGTTCCCAATCCAATGCTGCATGATGGCGGCCCGTCGATTTGGAACGTCGCGGCGAATGCCAAGCCGAAGATCAATGCCCCTGCTTGGGACGGCGATACGCTTTGTGGCGAAGGCTATTCCAGCTTTCACCCAGGCGGCGTGAACATGCTAATGGTCGATGGCTCGGTCAAATTCTTCGCAGACGATACCGACAGCCACTGGAGTGCCGAGGAGAATTCAGGCAGCATCGGCGTTTTGCAGCAGATGATGATTCGCAATGATGGTGAGGCACCTATCGAGTAAAGTGGTTGGTTTTCCAACCTAATCGGTTGCCAAAACCATTTTTGCCCACTCGATTGCCAACGGAATGCCTGGCTGCAGCATGGGCTGATAGTGACCTCCTCGCTCGATCTCGATGAGGGTCACATCCTTGCCACCTTCTCGCAGCTTTCTGGCAAACGACTCAGCTGGCCGGGTAATCTCGCTTCGGTCATCCTTGGAAAGAAACATAAACGTCGGCTTCGAAAGGCGATCGATGTAAGTGGCGGGAGAAATCGAACTGACAAAAGGCCCCGCATCTTCAACAAGTTTGATGTTTTGGATCTTCGTCATGGCATTCAGGCCAAGTGTTTGCCGGACATCGACCGGCGGCATGAAAGCGGCGCATCCTTTGACTTGCGGTTCCATCTCGGCAACGTAGAGAGCTACCGTGCCCGCTGAACTGTGTCCGGCAGTGAAGAACTTGCTTTCGTCAACAAACGAAACTTTGTCACGGGCATAAGCCATTGCCAATTGAGCGTTGAGCAGTCCCGCTTTGGCGCCGCGAAACTGTCTGACCGCTGATTTCAATTGGACATCGCTCGATTTCTCAGGGTCGGCATCACCACTGAGTTCATACGCGACCACGGCAAAGCCAGCGTTCACCCAAGGCAGATGTTCCTGGGTATCGCCGCTGGCAAGTTTCTTTCCATGAATCATGATCGTCCCGGCCGGCGCGATAAAGACACAAGGGACTTTCGCTTGGGGCAGCGGATCAGGCTGATAAACCCAAATCGTCATCGATCCGCCTGTAGGCATTTGCAAATGAACCGTCGCCTTCTTCGCCCCGCTCCCTTGCGGCATGAATTGCGCGGGCGGGGCATTTTGCACGATGTTTGCCAAGAAATCGGGCGGAGCCAGGATTTGCTCGATGATCTCCGGTTCCACCAGGTTAACCGTGATCGACGGCTTTTCCTGGGAACAACCAACCCCGAAGGTCAGCCCGATTCCTAAAAGCAGGAGCGTAAGGGTACGACGATTTGGCATAGTTGGATTCACCCGACAGCTGAAAACTGGCATTGGCCCATTATTGTAGCTCAGACACCCCCCAGGTTAAATCGTCCGCCGCAAAAGAGATGGTTGTCAGCTGCGGCGAAACGACTAGGCTGGGGATTTCTTCGTCCACGAACGCTGCCCATTTCATGCCACGTAGTTTGACCCGCGCGAAATCTGCCCCGGTAAAATCCTCGCCCGTCAGGGGCTCTCTGACGTCGTTTCAGGCCTTGGTGTCGGCCTGGTTCGCGGTCCATCAGCGCGATCTGCCTTGGCGGAAGTCTCAAGATGCTTACCGGGTTTGGATCAGCGAGATCATGCTCCAGCAAACCCAGGTTGCTACTGTCAAAGAATACTTTCGCCGCTTTACAAGTGAATTGCCCACGGTCCATGATCTGGCCGCCGCCGAGGAGGAAAAGGTCCTTCGCTTGTGGGAAGGATTGGGCTATTACCGACGTGCTCGGCAACTGCACGCGGCGGCGAAGGAGATCGTTCAGCGGTTCGAGGGGGACTTTCCCCAACAGCTCGAGCAGATTCAAAGCCTGCCGGGCATCGGACGATATACGGCGGGTGCGATTGCCTCGATCGCCTACGGCCAGAAAACGCCGATTCTGGAAGCCAATACCCAGCGGGTCTACGCGCGGCTGATTGGCTGGGAGGAGGATCTGACCACATCGGCCAGCCAGAAACGCTTGTGGGAGTTCGCCGAAGATATCTTGCCCGATCGCGACGTCGGCGCGTTCAATCAGGCCTTGATGGAAATCGGTAGCCTGGTCTGCACACCCAAAGCACCCGACTGCCATAACTGCCCCGTATCGGATCATTGCGAAGCATTTCGACAGAAGCGGCAGGAGGAAATCCCCAAGCCGAAAAAGAAGATCCAGTTCATTCCGATTACCGAAGTCGCGTTGGTAGTCCGCCGCAAGAACGAGGTCCTCGTGCGGCAATGCGGCCCGGACGAACGCTGGGCAGGCCTATGGGACTTTCCTCGCTTCTCGGCCGATCAAAACAAGCCGCTCGATCAGATCGAAGATAAACTCAAACAGGCAGCCGGCATCGAGGGATCCCTGGGCGATCACCTGACGACCATCAAGCATGGCGTGACCAAGTATCGCATCACCCTGCTCTGCCACGAGATGTCTTTCCTGAAAGGACGCCTCCGGCCGCAAGCAGGTCCTGATGGACAGGCTCGTGTTTGGCAATGGAGAGAAGTTTCGCATCTAAGCGACTTGCCTCTTTCCACGACCGGTCGAAAACTAGCCAAGCTCGTTTAGACGCTACCGACCGCGGGCAGCTTCCGATTGGACGAACGCATCCCACAACTGCTCAGGATTCTTACCGGTCAGTTCGCGTAGTAGCGAATCTTGATACTCGTGTTTACGAAGGGCCTGGTTCACTTTTTGCACGAGGCCGGGGCCATGCGTTTTCTCCATCCAGGCCACAAACTGGGCACTCGTACGGTATCCATCTCGATAGCTTTGTCGCTTCGGATTGATTCCATTGAGACGTACCTTCGGCTCGTACTGGTAGAAGCGGATATAGTCGGCGATCCCTTCGACTAACCAAAACGGGCTGCGAGGCGGGTATGCCTGAATGACGTGAACGAGTTCGTGCACGACCATTCCTTTGTCATCGGGATGCTGCTTCACCCAATTCGACGCGATGAAAATACGATTGCCGATCGTATGGGCGACGCCCTCCATGTCCTTCTTGAAGATCACCGAGACTTTCTGCGGTGGCGTGAAGCCTTCCTGCTGGAGCATCTCCGAGATCTTGGGATGCCACTCGCGAATCAGCTTTTCCGTTTCGTCTCCCCACGGTTTCAGGTCAGGGACTTCCGAAACGTCGACGACCACCTTCAGCGTCTCTTGGCCGTGTTCGCCCGACTCGGCAAAGATGGCAGTGGGAAACAGCGACAGAACAAATAGCAGAAGCAGCGAGATTCGCATCGAATGGCCTCTTCGGTTGCGTCAGGCAAATAGGGGAAATCAAGACGATCCCTATGTTAGCCCGCGAGAGGCCTCATCGCATCGAGGTCCATTCGTTTTTTATATATTTTTCCGCAACGAGGCGATCGGTGAGATCTTTGGGCCAGTCGGTCATCTCACCGTTGGTGGGCCAGGCCTCGACCAATCTTTCTCGGATGGTCTCTCGCGCGATCGGCACATTGGTAACGAACGACTCGTGAGACCGTTCTTGCCGATAGTCCGGCATGCGCGGTGGCGTGCGAAGTAGTTGGTGGATCAGTTTCAGGTCGAAGTCGTACAGCAACGTACCGTGGTAGATCAGGCTCCTTCGTTTGCAACGAAGACTATTGCCGGAAAATTTTCGGCCCTCGAGTGTCAGATCGCATGTACCTTGGAAACCGATCTCTGGTACTTCCTTGGCAAGCGTCCTTTGAATGCGACCCATCACAAACTGATGGCACACATCCAGGGCGGCTAGTTGGGGGCGAAGTTCGTAGCTGAGTACCACCGCATACATCAGACAGCCCGGCCCGGTCACGACGGCAGCGCCTCCGCTGGCGCGCCTGAGAACTGGGACGTTTCTCTCGCGACAGACTTCCGTATCGACTTCCTCGTCAATCTTCGAGGCACGGCCAATGACGACCAGCGGCTGGTCCGGTTCCCAGATTCGCAGTACTTCGCAGGGCGATTCTTGCTCTTCCGCTTGGATGAGAAGAGCTTCGTCCAGGGCCAGGTTTTCTTCCGGCGTGGCGAGAGTGAGATCTAGCAGTTGCATACCAAGCGGAAAACCTGTTTAGTCGATCCGGCTACCCGGCAAAGCGAAAGCGGCACCCATCAGAATCAGACCGAGCGTGACCCCGCAGAGCGAGAAAGCAAGGAATGTCTGCCGCCACTTGTACAGGTCCATCACGTTACGGTCCCCCTCGGCGTTGCCGCGCATCTGGTTCAAGGCGTCTGGGCTCGTCGCGAACTTCCAGAAGTCGAGCCGGTTCTGCATGGTCCAACGGTCGACGTCGGTTTCAATCACTTCCTGCGGGACTTTCACTGCATTGTCGATCGAGACCAGTGGGGTCATCCGATAGAGAAAGACCGAGCTGATCGAAAAACCGATGAGAAACAGCAGCCCAGACACGAAGAAAATCGACTGGGTGGCCGACCAGGTTCTTTCGGCCCGCGCTTGGGTGCCGCCCTCTGGTTCAACCAGTGGAAGCTTCTTTAGTTCGCGCAATGTCGGAACAACAATCGATTTGCCGGCTGGGGTGATGATCGTTTCGCCAGCCTGAGCCGTTTCGACATGAATCTCTTCACCGTCGGGAGTCGTCAACAGGTAAGTCTGAGCCATAGCTTCTAGTTGGGACGAGTTTTCTTAGTATGCGCGGATTTAGAAGTCTTAAACAATGCAGTGTACTCGCCCAGTTGCTCTCTGGGAAAACGGGTTGATCGACAGATCGTGTTTTTTGAGGAATCTTTATCGTTGAGAGGCCTTGAAGTTAGCTGGGGGCGGCCCGGCCCGTTTTTCCCCACCAGGGAAGCGAAATGCCTCCGTCCACCAAAAGCGTGGCACCGGTCGTATACGTGTTGCGGGGGCTGCTCATGTAGCAGATCGCGTCCGCCATCTCCTCAGGCGTTCCCAAGCGACCGGCAGGGATCTTGGCTCCTCCTTCCTGCATCACGTCGTCGGTGGCGAATTTGCGTTCGCCAGGGGTATCGGTCCAGCCAGGTTGGACGATGTTGACCCGGATTTTGAAGTCGGAAAGTTCGATCGCCGCCGTCTTGGCCATGTGCTCGATCGCTGCTTTCGACATGTTGTAGGCCATCGCCTTGGGTGCCGGAATGAAGGCATGGGGCGAACTGATAACCGTGATCGCCCCAGGCGTCTTCTGCGAGATGATTTGCCTTGAGGCGGCCCGAAGCAGATGAAAGGCGCCGAACATCGTGACTTCGATCGTGCGTCGAAATCCGCCCAAGTCGGCCTCGTAGAAAAACTCTCGATCGCTGTAGACCGCGTTCGACACCGCGATGTCCAAATGGCCGAACTTTTCGACCGCTTGGGCAACCATCGCTTCGACCGCTTCATAGGAAGAAACATCGCATTTCACGGCGATTGCTTCGGAGCCGGCCTCCTCGATTTCGGCAACGACCTCGTTTGCTTTATCGGGGTTGGAGTGGTAGTTGACGATGACCTTGGCGCCCCGGCGACCAAACTCAATGGCGGCCGCTTTGCCGATTCCTTGGCTCGAACCCGTTACCAGTACCACTTGTCCTTCAAATTCAGGCTGCGTCATGAGATCGAGTTTCCGGGGATTTTTGCTGAGGGGATGCCGTCGCGGGATGTAAATCTCTCTGTGGGCTAATGCTACCGGGGCATGGGTCTCGTAGCAATTCGCTTACCGCTGTCAGGTGGCAGAACACAAGACAATTGGTCTCGATTCAAGCACAAAACATCCTTGCGCAGAAATTCAGTCCGATTCGACGAAATAGCCACAGAAAAACGGTGCTAAACGGAAACAGGGGCGGGTCGAAAATGCAACCCTTGTTGAGCCCAGGGAACATATTGTGGCAATCGCCACCCTGGTGGGAGGTTAAGGGAAAAGAAATCCCGACATAACGAAAATGCTGGGATAGACTGTGGTTAGCCGAAATCGGCTAGGGACGGAAACTCCCAGTTTTCCCGAATCAAACTATGGACCCTGATTAGCGTCTAGTTAGAATTGGGTGAATTCAGTCGAACATTGGACGCTCGACGGCGCCGACCGAAATTTCGTATCCTCCAACCCTCGATCTCCTACACGAACATCTTGCTCCGTGGCTTACTTCCCCACGGATCCGAAGACGGAATTCTACTGCTCGTGAATTGAATTGAGGTTTGTTGGCATGGATAGTTATCCCATAGTTATTTGATTCCCCATTGGTCCTAAAGGTAGCCTCGTTCGCACAGAACCCAGTTGTGCTGGATTGTCTCTTCTCTAGAAGATCACCTGTCTAGAAAGTCAACCAACCACCGATTTGGCGACACGCATGTCCGATTTTGCGACAAGCATGTCGGCGGCGACTTGGGAACGAGTTTGTGACTCTGGAAAGAATACGAAATCTAGGAGACTTTTAGCGTTCGTCCGGACAGATTTTCAGGCCAATAAGGTCGCCCAGAAGTGGCAAACTTCATGGAAATCTACTATTCCGGTTGATTAGACTAGGGAGTTAGACCGATTTTTTAGGGAGTTGAAAGTCCGGTCATAAGCAAGGGTTAGAGAGATTCTTCGACACAGCATGAAGTTGGGTCGCTCAGCACAAGAGAGGACTTGAAGCTGAATGGAAAGGGGCACGGATTACCAACTGACGTAGCGTACGTTGTCGACTAGCCTTGTCCGTTAGTTGCCTTGATGCTGCGAGCGAATCGCATGAACAGCGATTCCCGCCAAGCTCGGCACATAACATTTCAGGTTTGGGCAAGTTAAGCAGGCCGCAAGCACGCGTTAGACGTAATCTCTTTCCAAATATCCAAGGAAGGCATTTGTCCACATCTTTGGTGGTAGACTTGCGAGGTTTTTCGTCGCAAGCAGTGCTACCGAAAAAGTGTGGAACGGGCGGGACCACCGCAGAACATTTCCCGTCACCCATGGGTTCAACCAAGAGATACCGGCCTCACTTTGGCGAGTGAAGGAGTGATATGTTGTACGATTCGTTGATTGACGATTTCGAAGATGATGATGCTCGTGTACGTCCCCGGAGCTTCGACGATGCTGCCGTCGATGTGATGGACGATTCCGATGACGAGCGATTGCTTAACTCAGACGATATGTCGAACGACTCGGCAGATGATTCGTCCGATGAGTTCAGCGAAGATAGTGAAACCTGGTCCGACGATCCGGTTCGCATGTACCTGACCCAAATGGGCGAGATTCCCTTGTTGACCCGTCAACAGGAAATCTTCCTTGCCCGCAAGATCGAACAGACTCGTGCCAAGTTCCGCCGACTACTCCTGGAATGCGACTACGTCGCTCAGGATGCCTTCAAGGTGCTCAAGCGCGTCGAAGATGGCGAGTTGCCGTTCGATCGTACCGTTCAGGTTTCCGTGACCGATCGCTTGGAAAAAGAACAGATCATGGGCCGCATGCCGATGAATCTGATCACCATCGACCGGCTGATCAAACGTAACCGCCGCGACTACATCACCGCACTGAGCAAATCGGTTTCGGCCGAGAAGCGTGCGGCTGCCTGGAAGCGGCTCGGTTTCCGTCGCCAGCGCGTTGTGAAGCTGATCGAAGAACTCGGTCTGCGTACCCAGCGGATCGAAGCGAAGATCGGCGTGCTGGAAGACTTCTGCCGCCGTGTTAACGAGCTCAAGGCTCGCCTGGACGATCACAAGGCGAACAACACGCCGATGGAAGATCGCCAGCCGCTGTTGGCCGAATACCGCAACTTGTTGATGGCGACTCAGGAAACTCCTAAGAGCTTGAATCGTCGCTGTCAGGCCGTCAAAGCGATCTACTCCGAGTACCAACAGGCCAAGCGCGAGCTGTCCGAAGGTAACTTGCGTCTGGTCGTTTCGATCGCCAAGAAGTACCGCAACCGTGGCCTCAGCTTTTTGGACCTGATCCAGGAAGGCAACGCCGGCTTGATGCGTGCGGTCGACAAGTTTGAATACCGCCGTGGCTTCAAGTTCTGTACTTACGCCACCTGGTGGATTCGCCAGGCCATTACCCGGGCCGTGGCCGACCAGAGCCGAACGATCCGTATTCCGGTTCACATGGTCGAAACGATGTCGCGCGTCCGCAACGTGGCCCGTCAGTTGCTGCAGGAAAAGGGCCGCGAACCTACCATCGAAGAAACGGCCCGTCGCGCTGGCACCACCGTCGAGGAAGCTCGTCGCGTGCTGGCCATGAGCCGCTATCCGATCTCGCTGGACCGACCAGTCGGCAACAGCGAAGACAGCCAGTTTGGCGATCTGCTTCCCGATGGCGAAGCCGAAAGCCCAGCCAACGGCGCCGCTCAGGAAATGCTGCGTGGTCGAATCGGCCGGGTGCTGAAGACCCTCAGCTACCGCGAACGCGAGATCATCAAGCTTCGCTACGGCTTGGGCGACGGCTACAGCTACACGCTGGAAGAAGTGGGCCACATCTTCAAAGTGACCCGCGAACGTATTCGCCAGATCGAAGCCAAAGCGGTCCGCAAGCTGCAGCAACCCAGCCGCAGCCAAGACCTGGTCGGCTTCCTCGACTAAGCCTTCCAGGCGATCACTTTCGAAATTCAGAAAGGCCGGACATCACTGTCCGGCCTTTTTTTATGGCTCTCTTTGATCTTGAACCTGCATCGCCGGTGTGCGTTCGATCTGGAAGCGTATTGCCGCCAGGTCGACATCGGTCTCCAGCTTTCGGAGCGCGCACCTGGTAGTTTGCATCACCTTGTTCACCTCTGATTCAGCGCTATAGGTGGTCAGCGTCCAGCGATGCGGTTCTGGCGATCCATCTTGGCTCGTGGCGTAGTGAACGACGATTCGGGAATACTCTACATCACCGACATACTTCGATCGCCTGACCGGCAACCAGCCGTCATCCTTTGACAGCCAATACTTCCAACATCGATTTGGATGTTCCGGAAACTCGAAGCGAATCACATGAGTCGTTCCGAGCTCGGTTTGCTGCTGGCCTTCATAGACAAACATCTCAGCCTCAAGCTTGGCGGAAAACCGATTCGGACCAATCGTGCAAGTTGGCAGCATTCCGCGGCACCAGAACAAAGGCGATTCGAGCGATCCGATCAAGTCGCCCGGCTGAGCAGAATTCCGCAAGATCAGCTTTGCAGTCAAACGCTTGGCCCCGGTTGCTTTCCCATCGGAATCGAACGCGGCTGGGTAGAAGCGCTGTAACGTTTCCCCATCGAATAGATCGTACCGAACATCCGGCTCGAAAGTTTGCTTGTTGAGATGATAGATCTCGCTCTTCGTTTCACGCCGGAAGCGATGTCGGTCGAAGTCGACAACGCCGTAAACTTCCAGCTCATGGGTGTAGTCGTCTGGCGGAAAATGCTTCTCGAGTACGATATTCCAATGAGACCGCTTGGCGTAAGTCGTCTTCGCAGCGAGATGAAACGACATCGAAGCATCGCGATGCTGCATCGCGCTCCACGAAGATATCGCTTGTTCCAAAATCTGTTGACCGTCGTCTGCGTTGGATAGACCTCGCTGCTGAGCGACAAGATCCTGATCCTCCAGGCACAAAAAAAATGTCCCCAACGCGATCAGAATTCTCGCGAAATTCGAGGGGAAATAGTCATCCATGGCGGCCTTCCATGCCAAAAGAATTGTGAGCATCCGAGGCAATTCAGGTACGGAAAATGCTCTGTAGTGGATGTAGTGTTTTCGTTCATTTTGAAAGACCGCTTGGCTTCTAGCAAGAGAAGTCGGCTTGTCCCACCTATCACTGCCGATTCTTCTCGTGCCAGGGTGAACGAAAGCGACTCAAGACCGCGCGCTCGAACTCGTCAATCATGGCGAGTCCTCTCCTCAAAAGTTAGAGCGGCCGGAAGTTCTTGATTCGCGAGAATCTGTACCCCCAAATACAGGAATACTATCATGCCACTGGTAAACACAATTCTCGGATTGGTTCTGCTTCTGTTTGGTCGCCCGCTCTATTGGGCTTTTGTCGCGATCGCCGGGTTCTTGCTCGCTGGCCGATTTGCTGAGGTCTACTTCGCCGATTACTCGGCTGGCGCTCAACTACTGATCGCTTTGGGCGCAGGCATTGTGGGTGCGGGAATCGCAATTGTCGCTCAGCGAGTCGCATTTGCGATCGCAGGTGCCTATGCTGGGGGTTACCTGGCACTAGCCGCGTTGGCCCCATCCACCCCCGGAATGGAGCCGATCGTGTGGATTGTGATCGGTGCCGTGGTCGGCGGCATTATCGCTGCCCTGGTAATGGATTGGGCGATCATAGGCCTGTCGAGCCTGGTCGGCGCGTGGGCCATCGCGACATCACTTCCTTTGGGGCATGTGATGGCGGCAGTCGCGTTCCTGGTGCTGCTGGTCATCGGTGTCGTATTCCAGTCGAGCCAGATGGACCGATACCCCAACGCCACCGGGTCAACTTGATCATCGCTGGGGAAAACAAGTCGATAGCCTGTGGGTAGTTTGTTGATTCATGTCGATCGATCCTGATTCCCCAGAAGCTGACCCCAATCCGTTCGTTTCGCCGCAAGTCACCGACAAGGTGGCGAAACGCGAGCCGGTCGGACCTCTTTGGGCTGGCCGGCTGAACCTCGCGTTAGCCCTCGTTCAACTTGGCAGTTGCGCGTTTTACGGTCCTGTCCCGATTTTTCCAGCCGTGATGAACTTCATCTCTACGGCGTACATCAAGATCAAGCCCCCCGGCTTTGCCCGCCTGGTGGCCGTTTATCAGTCGATCCAAATCTTGGTCATGGCGAACATTTTTCTGTCCCAGCCGCTGGACTGGATAGGATTTCTCGTCTTCAGCATTCCAATCCTGATGTGCGGGGCAATTATCGTCTGCCTGTTTCTGCCGAGCCTTCAGGCGGATGATCGAGCGGCCAAATAGTGTGGACAACCCGTTGGTAACCTGTCAGCATCGTGTCGGTAGGCTGTCGATCGGTGTTCGATTGAAGGTCGAATCTTGTCGATAGTTTTTCAAGCTCGCATCTTTTTCTTGCCCGCGAAGACCAACCTGCATGACCGACTCGCTGCCGTCTGATTCATCATCGTCTGAACCATCACCATCCGATTCCTCCCCGTCCAATCCGTTTCAATCGCCGCACGACGACAACCAGTCACGTGCACCGGAAATGTCATCGACCCCGGTGGGAATCGTGATCGCGCTGTTTCTGGGACTACTGCTGACACTGTGGCAGGTGGGCGAATACTTCGTGATTGGCTACACCGGATCGACTCAAAACCTCACGCTGTTGATCGGGGCGGTCTTTTCATTGATGATCTCGCTCGGGCTGTTGTCCCGCAGCAGTCCTGCTTGGGCGATTGCCCGGTTCTATTTTCTGTTTCATGCGATCATGTCGAGCGGGTTTTGCCTGATGGCCTTTTTCTTTGCCAAACCTTCCTTGGCGATCTTTTCCGGGCTGATTCAAGCAAGCCTCGGTTTGGGCATTTTCCTGGTATTGGGTGGACAGCGTGTGCGAAAATACCATCGTCTTGAGTGCCCCGATTGTCACCATCTCAACCGCGGCGGTGACGACCTGCTTTGTTTTCAGCGGCGCTGCAGTCGTTGCGGCTATCGCTGGTAGATCGAACCGATGTCAGATTCACCCAACGAAAACCCATTTCAATCGCCGGCAGTCGATAATGCCCAATCGACATCTGAAGATCCTGTCGACGCGCCGATGCCGAGCGTGGTGGGGATTATCTGTATGCTCTTCGAGCTCGTCGCCATCCTGCATTTCGGCGCCATGTTGATCGGAAGGAACCCGGCCCAAGGCCTCATCGGCGGCTTAAGTTGTATGTTCGGCTTCGTCGCTCTCTTCCGGTCGCCAATCTCGCTGATGATCTGTCTGAACTATGCAGCGCTGATGGCGCTGGTTTCTGCCGGCATCATGGTCTTCGGGTTCCTGGATGAATCGCTTCTGGTAATCGTCGGCATCCCGCCGATGTTAATGTACGTGGTGATTGTCATCCTGCTGCTGCACGCTGCGGGTGGGTACTACTTAAGACGGATTTAGTTCGCTTGATCGAGCACGAAGACAACCCGTTCTCATCGCCCAAGTCGATTGAGTGTTCTCAGCCGCTGCCAGAACCGTTGGCTGATGAGCCCCGCCTGGAGATCACTCCCACGATCTTTTTCACCTGGTGCGGTTTGATGCTGTTGTCCGCGAGCCATTTTGCAGCCAGCTTGCCGGAAGCAAACCTTGTTCACGGGTTGCTGATGTGCTGTTCCGGAACGATTGGGATCTTTCTTTTATTTGCCTCACGAAGGCTGCGAACTTTCACAGGCTACTACGCGCTAACGATCGGCGCCCTGTTCGTCATCGCTCCGATTGAACATTCGCTGGCCTGGCTCTACTTCGCGGCGTTCTATCTTGGAATCAGTTTCGTCTTGCTGACCATCAAAGAAGGATCTCAAACGCAGCCTGGGGAAAACGCTTGAACCAGCACGAAGATAACCCGTTCGCTTCGCCTACAGCAGCCCAGCAGACCGCAGCTTTGGGCGGTACGCGTACGGAGAGGAACAATCTGATCGTTGTCGCTTTTCTCATTTATTTCGGGCTCTGCTCGATGCATCTCTTGGCTGGTTTAGGAATTGGAAGTCTAGCCCATGGCCTTCTGGCGGCTATTTCAGGTACGCTGGGTGGATTGCTGATTTACCCCCATCCGTTGACGCGGTTTCTAGGTTGGATAACGCCGGTTACCATTTTGGTTATGGTGTCCGGATTGCCTGTCCAGTTTTTGGTGGGTTATTTGTTGATCGCTGGGCTAGTACTTTTTGATGGCTACCAGCGATTGATCCAACCGTCGCATGCATAGGTAAAGAGCATTTGAACGATCCTTCGCAACATGAAAACTCTCCCGCGAAAAAGCACAATCAAGGTGCCTGGGACCGCATGGCGCGCGGGGGACATCGCTTCGCGCAGCCGGCCAAGGAAGCGGACTTCAAGAACCCGCTGAAAACGATCGACCGCTGGGGCTGGCTGGGGGATAGCATCTACGGGCAACGCGTCTTGTGTCTGGCCGCGGGCGGCGGCCGGCAAGGGCCACTGTATGCCGCCGCCGGAGCGATCGTCACGGTGGTCGATATCAGCGGAGCCCAACTTGAAATCGATCGCCGCGTGGCGGCTGACCGCGGCTTGCAGCTACGCACCGTCGAGGCATCGATGGACGATCTCTCGATGTTCGCCCCGGCCGACTTCGACCTGGTGATTCATCCGGTCAGTACCTGTTATGTGCCGGATGTCGCTCCCGTGTTTCGCGAAGTCGCCAAGGTACTGTGCGGAGGCGGGCTTTATATTAGCCAGCACAAAACGCCGACCAGCCTGCAGGCCGACGTCCGCCGTAGCGAGAACGGTTACGAACTGATCGAGCCGTACTATCGAACGGGTCCCCTGCACGAGGTTCGCGGCAGCCGGCATCGCGAAGAAGGAACGCTCGAATACCTTCACCGCTGGGATCAGCTGATCGGAGGCATCTGCCGCGCCGGCATGGTGATCGAAGATTTAGTGGAGCCGCTGCATGCCAAGCCAGATGCGGAGCCAAACAGCTTTGAAGACCGCAGCCGCTACATTGCCCCGTACGTGCGGATCAAAGCTCGTCGGGTTGGCCAGCCGTCGGATCGGACGGAGGCGGGCTCGCTGTGGCTTCCGAGCTAGCCGCTTCGGTTTCGATTTCATCTTTGGGGATCTGGAGCAGCATCCTGCTTCCTCCGACCAGCATCGGCCAATGAATAACCGAAACATAGAACATCTGGTTGATGCCTTGCAGTCCTTGGAGAATGAGTAGCAAGATCAAGTAACCGAACATTACCGCGCCATACCACCTGCTTTCGCGCTCGCAAATCGCCAGCACATAGCAGGCGGTGATGGTCGTCAGGATACAAGGGATCACCATCCCAATCAGGCTGGCGGAAAGGGAATACTGGCGAATGACCACGCTGATTCCTGCCACAATCGTCATCAGACTGATCAGCTCGATCAGCGAAAACTGGAAGTGATTCTGCCCCGATTTCCAGCGGGCATAAAACGAGATTCCCAGGCAGGCACCGACAAAAAAGACGACGGTGAAGAACGGCTCGATCACCGCATCGAGCAGCGTCATCCATTGCTGCCACCAAAGCAGTCCGACCCAAAACAACCAAATCGCCAGGATGGCCGCATAAAAATGGGGGTGAGCGACTTTCGTGCGAACATACGCCGCGGAGGCCGTCGCCAGGTAGCCGCCTGACAACCCGGCGAGAAACCCGATCCGCATATATCCAGGCAACGGCAACAGAACAAAAAGCAGGTGCAGCCCAATGCCAACCGCCATCAGCCGCTTCAAAGGTTCCGGCCAAGGGTTCATGCCGTTGGTTCCTCAATCGAAGATGGATCGTCGTTGGCCGACACCGACATCAACAGCGTTCCGCCTAGCCATGTGATCGTCGATTGCGTGAGCAGTATGGTATAGGCCTGCTTGTCAATCGGTCCCAAGACGGCACCTACCGCCAAACTCAAATTACAAATAAAGAACATGAGCAAAGCGAACGATGAGCGATCATTGATAGTGGCGCTTACGGTGCTGGCAATAATTGTCGGGCTGGCGATCAGCAGCACGACGACAGCAATCATGATCGTCAATTGGTAATTCATCGCTGCCAGACAAAAAACGGCGGCGACTGTCGTGGCAACGAAAGCATCGCTTAAAGAAAACTGACGAAAGCCACGGGAAGAAAGCCAACGCCAAAGCAAGATCGGTCCCAGACAATAAACGGCGGTGAATCCCAAGCCAATCGCAACCGTAAAGGCGGCACCTTCCGAATTCGGACGTCCATGGTCGGTGACGATGCCAATCACGACCAGCGTGATAACCAACATCCCGCCGATAGCCAGTCGACGTAGTGAAGGGAAACGGAGCCAAATGGCACAGCACGTGCCGAATTGCCCCCAAAGTAGACCAATCAGGGCAATCCAAAAGATACTGCGGAACTCATCCGTAGATTGCCAACTGGCCACACAAGCCATGCACACATCGATCACGACATACAGCATGACAAGGATCGGGAGCGGCTTGAATCGGTTTTCGGTCATTCCCATAACATAAACGAACAGAGCGGCGATGACTGAATCAATTCAGGGCGAAGCAATTGCCCTTTAGGAAACCTGTTCTTCCGTCTTAACCGCTGGAAGATCGGGAATCATCGAGATCAACTGCAAGCCGCCCAGCCACACGATCGTCGATTGAGCCAGGAAGAAGAGTAAGAATCCCGGATCTCCCTGAGCTAGTCCGGCCCCGAACAAAAGAGAAATTGCTCCGACCAGAAACATCCAATAAGCATACAAAACAGGGGACTCGATCGTTGCGATTAACAGGCTGGCGACGATGGTCGGAACCGCTAACAACAGAACCTGCACGGCGACAGCAAATAGGAACGGTCCGCTCGCCGCTGCCATGCAGAGCAGCGCCACAACGGCGGTAGACACAAGGATCTCGCGAAGCGAAAACTGGCCTGTGCGATGAGCGGCAAGCCAACGCCAGAGCGAAACGGGGCCGAGACAATAAAAGGCCAGCAAAACGCCGATCATCAGCACCCCGAACACCGCTCCCTCGAACCGTTCGAACGTAGAAACCACGGCCATCGCGGCAACGGCCAAGCCAAGGATCATCAGGTAGAAAACCACCAATGATGCTTTGCTTCGTAAACGCCACGCGCAACATAGCCCGAACTGTCCCATCAGAATTCCCAAAAACGCCGCCGGCAAGGCAGAGCCTTTCTCTCCCAACGGCTGCCAATAAAGGGCAGACGCCACCAAAGCGTCGATGCCAAATTGCGGAACAAAGAAGTAGATCAACGGATTCGCGCGGTTCATTGCTGCGGCTGGTCGTTTGTCGCGAGTGTGTGTTCGGGAAAGAGGAGCATCAATTGAATGCCACCAACCCAGACGGCGAACGATTGAAACACGCTGATGAGCAACACATCAGGCGAGCCACCACTTATTGCTCCCATGATGACCAGACTTAACATGCCGGTGCCGAAACTAAACAGCGTGTATATCGGTAAATCATCGAGCATCACCAACATGATACAGGCAAGTATCGACGGCAACGCAATCAACAAGGTCGCAAACGCCATAGAGCCAACCGAACGGTAATGCAACGCCGCAAAACAAAGTACGGCCACCACGACGGTAAAGATGAAAATGTTCCGTAGCGAGAACTGAGGGACTCGCTCGGCCGAAAAGGAACGCCAAACCGACATGGGCCCCAGGCAATAAAGGGGCGTAAATATGAAGACCAATGTCGTTATGCTGGACAATTCCCGAAAGTCGTTATGGTCGAGCGATGCCGAGATGGAAATTGCCGAGATGCTTACCAACACGATTCCCAAGGAAGACAATGCCCATAGTCCCCTTCTCCGTAACCAAAGCGTGCAACACGTTCCGAGCTGCCCCAACAACAGTCCCATCAAAATAAAATAGCTAATCGCGGTCACATACATCGACAGCTGAGAAAGAGCCAGCAATGCCCAGAATGCGTCGAACAGGACGTGGGGCAAAACGCTATAGATCAGCAGCCAGTAAGGTTTCTCGGTCATGCCGACAGCATAACCAATCTCTCAGGCTAAGACCTCAAAGAGGACGAACGTTTCAAAGAAACTTCTTCGTCATTGGCTATCGCCGTCAATGCTACGATCCCGGCAATCAGCAGATAGAAACTTTCCCAGGCGATCACCAGCGGCAATCGATTCCAGAGTGCCGGCAATAGCCACGCCGCGGTTACCGCAATGGCCAGGATCGCCCCCAGGCCGATTGCCAATTGACGCGGGCGATCGGCAAACTCATCGGAAAGAACCAATGCGACCACCATCACCGGGCAGCTCCAGACCATCAGGCCTGGCAGCGCGATCGGTAGTTGTTCCCACGGAAAGTTGCATTGCGTGATCGCCACGCAAACCAGCGTCGAGGCTGTCGTCAAAGCGAAGATGGCGGCCAGTGAGAATTGCGCTTTTGCTTCCCGGCGACCCAAACGATAGATCGTCGGCAACGCCACGCACAGCACCGCATAGACGCTCAGGAGGATCGTCCAGTGCAGTAGCGGTACCTGTTCCATGGTTCCCAACAGAAAGCTTCCAGCGGCGATGCCAGCCAGCATTCCAGCCGACCAGGCAGGCCAGGCCGTCGGTCGACGGATCCAGCCGGCGGCGATCAGACCGATTTGCCCCAGGATCAGGCCCAACAGGCAGCCAAAGACCATTTCAGACGGCTTGACCGAATGGACGTTCGCGGCGATCGAGAAATCGATGCAAACACTGGCCAACAGGAGTAAAGCAATCAGAAATCTTCCAGGAGTGATCATCCCTCCCATCGTGATTACGGCAGGACAGAACTTCACCGTTTGTTGATCTGCCGGGCAAAAAAAGCAAGCCATGGCGTTGGGATCGTACCGTTTGTGCCCGTTGTCATGCCGATTTCCGCTCAGCCGTAGGAGCAACATTGCAAAACGGGTCGGAGCCCGGCAAAATTGATCGCTGAGATTCACCCCACCCCCAAAACCATCCAGCCCTGGAAATCATGTCTAACGAATCGATTCAGGAAATCGTCTGCTGCATGGGCCAGCCGGTCGCCGGCAACCCGTCTCAGTTCATGATGGAGCGTGCGTTTGCCGCCGCCGGCCTTGATTGGCGGTACCTCACTTTGGAAGTCTCTCCTGACAATCTGGCGGCCGCGGTCGCCGGAATGAAGGCGATGGGCTTTCGAGGCGGCAACTTCACCATCCCGCACAAGGTAGCCGTCATTCCGCATCTCAAGCGATTGAGCGAAGCGGCCGAGTTGATGGGTGCCGTCAACTGCATCTACCGCGAAGGGGACGGCTTTGTCGGCGAGAACACCGACGGCAAAGGGTTCGTGTCGGCCTTGAAGGAAGTCGTCGAACCGGAAGGAAAGAAGGTCGTGATGTTCGGCGCTGGCGGCGCGGCAAGGGCAATTGCCGTTGAGTTGGGGCTGAGCAAGGTCGCCTCGGTCGATGTCGTCAATCGCGACGCCGGCCGTGGCCGGGATCTTTCCAACCTGCTCAGCCAGCGGGTCGGTATCGAGTCGAAGTGGATCCCCTGGAATGGTACGCACCAATTGGCCGAGGATGCCGATATCGTGATCAACGCCACCAGCATCGGCATGTGCGACTCCACTGCGAAGCTTCCGGTCGATCCTGATTCGTTCCGCGATTCGATGATCGTGGCCGATGTGATCTTCAACCCGCCGTGGACTCAATTTCTGCAAGAAGCCCAGGACGCCGGTTGCCGCACGATCGATGGTCTGGGAATGCTGGTCAATCAAGGCGTCATCGGTTTCAAAATCTGGACCGACGTCGACCCCGACCCAGGCGTCATGCGCGAAGCATTGGAAGAGTACCTGCAGATCTGATCAGGGTACGAGAGAACAGGAAACCGACCGCGCATAAGAAAAGGCCCTCGAGATTCGAGGGCCTTACTTTTTTCGTTCGCGAGTTGAACAAGCCTGGTGGCTTATTTTTCTTTCGGCTGGGCGATACCAATCACGCCGACACCAACGCGAGGACCGGCAGCACCCGAGGGCTGGCTCTTCAGGTCGTCAGCTTTGGCGTGCACAACGATCGAGCGGCCCAGAACCTGGTGCAAGTCCAAGCCTTCGGCCTTGACGTTGATGGTCGCTTCGCCTTTGTCGTTGGCGGTAATGTTGCCAAGATCGCCAGCGTGGCTGTGCGCGCCAGGGCCACCATGTTCGTGGCCGGCTGGATTGTAGTGACCGCCGGCGCCGGTACCGTCGCTCTTGGTCAGGTCGCCGTACTGATGAATGTGGAAGCCATGTTCGCCTGGTTCCAGGCCAATGATCTTACCGGTCAGATGCACGTAGCCTTCTTCCTGCTCGAGAAAGATCACCCCTTTGACGTCGCTACCGCTGGTCGATGCCAGGACGGCGACGGCTTCTGATGGCATTGCCATCTTTTCTGGGTGGGCATGCGCGTGCTCTTCCTTGTGTTCTTCTTCGGCGGCCATGATCAGGCCCGGGATTCCCAAAAGCAGCACGGTCAGAGTCAGGATGGTCGATTTCATGTTGCTGTCTTCTCCTGAAGGGATGTGGTTTGAAAGCACAGGCTCGGCAGAAACCGATCTACCGATCCTCGAACTCGCTGGAGAGTCACCGCTCATTGTTACGTATGTAGCCGCCCCAATCTACCGACCTGACAAACTTTGACCAGAGCTTCATCCGACTAGGTACGTCGCGAGACACTTGGGATCATCTCAAGCCACGGCGGCAACACTTTGGTGCACGACCTGTTTCATTCGCTCGGCCGAATGATAGGCAAATCGCTTCTGCAGCGTCCGCATGTAGGGATAGACGGCCCAGACGATCCATCGTTTAGGACGCGAAAATGCGAGGATCTCGTACCAGACATCTCCTTCCGGATCGATCTCGACCAGGAAGCGTTCTTCTCCCATTTCCATGTGCCCGGGAAGTGTCCCGTAGGCGAAACCAAATCGACTATGCGGTTGGTCCTCGTCAATCACGTAAACGATCCGACTCGCGTTGAGCCAATAAAATCCCCCCGCATGGCCAATGACGCAGACCGTTTCCCCTTCCCGAATCTCAGCCGTGATTGGCCGAGCCGCTACCCAGCCAAGCTCGAACTGCTGCCAGTTCCGAAGTGCATCTTTAGCAGCGCGAAAGATCTCCTCGCCGTGGCCCAGTTTGACTCGGGTATGGTCAACCTTAAATCCCTCAGGGGGACCGGTTGCCGTTTTTCCCTGGTGGCAGTAAGAGAACTTCTGAGAACGCTGCGTCGCCAGGAAACTGTCAATGATGTCGGAATCTGGGAATTGGTACTGAAACATGGTGGTTATTGCGAGTGCAGAAAAACTATTTCCGGGCTCGTGCTTTGAACCGTAGAATCAAACCATACGCAACCTGGATCTGCAGAAAACTAAAGCCCTGAACTATGTCTCTGGATCGGCAGCCCTCGACCTCTCTGGATCAACAGCCCTCATCGACCCGCAAGACCGTGCTGGTAACCGGGGCCACAGGCTATGTCGGTAGCCGCCTCGCTGCCCAGTTGTTGCCGATTTGCAACGTCCGCTGCCTGGTGCGCGATCCCCAAAAACTGGATAGCACGCTGGCCCAACAGTCCGAAGTGGTCACCGGCAACGTGCTTGATTCCGCCAGCCTGGCCGCCGCCCTGGAAGGGGTCAACGTCGCCTACTACCTGATCCATGGCATGGGACATGGAGAAGATTTCGCGGAAATCGATCGCATCGCCGCCGAGCGTTTTATCGAAGCGGCCCAGGCAGCCGGCGTCTCGCGAATCGTCTACCTGGGAGGCCTCGGCGACGATACCGACGAAAGCCTTTCGCCCCATTTAAAAAGCCGACACGAGGTGGGACGAATCTTACGCAGCGGTACGGTGCAGACGATCGAGTTCCGGGCTTCGATTGTGCTGGGACCTGGCAGCTTGTCGTACGAACTAATTCGTTCGCTCACGCAGCGCCTGCCGATGATGATCTGCCCGCGCTGGCTTTCAACGCCAACCCAACCGATCGCTACGCAAGATGTTCTGACCTACCTGCAATTAGCGCTCGATGTGCCCCTTACGCAAAGCGAAGTCATTGAAATCGGCAGCCGCGACGTGGTCACTTATGGGCAACTGATCAAGATGTACGCCCGCGAGCGGAAGCTGCGTCGTCTGCTGATCCGCGTTCCGCTTTTGACCCCATATCTATCCAGTTTGTGGCTTGGCCTGGTCACGCCAACGAGCGCGTCGGTCGGTCGGCATTTGATCGAAGGGCTGCGAAACCCAACCGTCGTGCGCGACCATCGCTACCTCGAAATATTCCCCCATCAGCCGATGGATACCGCCGAAGCGATTCACTCGGCCGTCGAAAACGAGGCTTGATCGAGGCCGGTTCCCACCATCTGCAACGACTGTAACGGCGAGCTCAACAAATAGATGAAACCTCTGTAAGTGGCGTCGTTGATGTCAAATTGGTACCTAACCTGGCTGGCATTGCATTCAGTAGCAGGGCTATCAAGTGCCATTGATGTCTTTTTGCAACGCTCGTTGGAAGCCAGCAACAAGCTGCCCGGTGGAATGAGGTGTTCGGTAAACTTTTCCTTCTGGTTAAGCTAGCTGGTAGCAACCTTACTTAATGGGATTAGTTTGACAGAAAAGCGGATTAGTTCGTCGGCAATTCGATATGAAATCTTGAAAGAATTTCGTTTGCTGTAACACTAGAAGAGGTATGCTTTTCCAGCGGATTACGGTCCGGATGGCAAACTTTAATGTTTGCCAGGCAGCAGGAAATTTGCGAGTCTAATAGGACTTGCCTGCGTGGAAGAGGCGCCCCCGTTTCAGGGAGTAGAACCAGTCAGGAGCGAGATGGATTTCGACGGCGGATAGGCCTCGATGGTCGTATTCGAATAACAGTTTGGTCAGGAAACTAGAACCATGAAACTCGCTCATCTTAAAACGGCACTCGCCGCGATCGCCATCGTTGGCGTATCGACAATGAGTGCCCGCCCTGCAGCCGCTCAAAGCTGTGGGGTCTGTGGCCCATCGTACAAGATCGTCACTCAAACCATTTACGAAGACCAGCCGGTTACTGCGTACCGACTGGAATACGATCGCGTGGAAACGCCCAAGCAGGTCACCAGCTACCGACCTGTCTGGGAAACCGAAGCACGCGAACGCCGCGTGACCGTCGCCAAGCCGGTGACCGAGACTTCGGAACGCGAAGAACGCTACACCGTGATGAAACCCGTCTGGGAAGAACAGATGGAAGATCGCAGCTACAATCGCGTTCGCATGGTCACTGAAACCGAAATGCGAGAGCAGGTCAACACGGTCCTCAAGCCGGTGACCGAGACCCAGTTCTACGACAAGCAGACGGTCGTTCGCCGTCCAGTCACCGAAACCGTGATGCAGAACCAGACCGTCACCATGTACCAGCCGCAAACCGTTTGCCGGACCCAGTACGTCGATCAGGGCGGCTACCAGACGACCCAGGTCTATACGCCTGGTGCGGTTCGTAATCGGTTGCAATGGACCACCGGTCAAACTTACTTCGATCCGGTGACCGGTCAGTACCGCTACGATCGCGGTGGCCTGCATTGGGTTCCCCAACAGCAGGCAGGTACTGTCACCAACGTGACCAACTACGTGCCGAACGTTGTTGCTCAGCAGGTTCCGACAACCCAGTACGTGCCGACTCAGGTCACCCAGCAGGTTCCGGTTCAGCGCGTTCGCTATGAGGACGAAGTCCAAGTCCAGCGAATTCCGTACAACGTGACCCGCTACGAACAGGTTCAACAAGTCCAGCAGATTCCGATCACGGTTCAAAAGCCTGTGGTCGAACGGGTCGAGAACATCGTTCCGGTGAAGGTCTGTAAGTGGGTTCAGGAAGAAGTCGTTCGCAAGGTGCCGATTACCACCACGCGGATGGTCTACGAAGAACAGGTTCAGCCGTATGAAGTGAAGGTGCAGAAATGGGTCGCCGAGACCAGCACCGTCACCGAAACCAAGTTAGAACCAAAATGGGTTCAATATACGTACACCAAGCGCGTTCCGCGTACGGTGACCATGCGTGTTCCTCTGGATGCGTTCGGCAATCCGATCGTCGTCGCTCCGGCTGCTTCGGTTTCGCCGGCTCCGGCCGTCCCCAACAGCGTGCTGCGGCCTGAGGTCAAAGTTCAGCGGACGATCGTTCCTCCGTCCGAGCCGCCTAAGGCTCCGACCGAAGCAGAACTCAAGGCCGCCGAAGGTGGCAAGTCCAGCGAGAAGAGCGCTTCGCCCAGCGATAGTGACGAAACGGGAACGCCAGCGCTGTAAAACCAGCACGCTCCCAACCGAAACACAGAAAAGGCCCTTCCAATGGAACGGGCCTTTTTTCGTTAAGGGCGCTATATTAATTTCAGTTTACGACTTCCTATCGCACGCTCTTCCAAGGGAATACAATAGAGAGGTTATTCCTGCCTCATCGATCTTGGGGAATGAGAAGGAGCGATTTCTCTCCCCTCTGCTCGCTGTTTAGCGACTTCACCAACACCACGGTATGGATTTTCTTCTTCACCTTTTCGACGCGTCTGATTTTCCAGGGCGCTGGGACGGCGAAAGCTGGACCTCGGGGCTGGTGTGGCTCCACATCTTGTCCGACATCGGGATCTGGTCGGCTTATTTCGTGATCCCTTGCTTGATGGGGTACTTCCTTTCTCGCAAGCATGACGTCCCCTTCCGCAGCGTTTTCATCTTGTTCGTGGCCTTCATCCTGCTGTGTGGCATGACGCACCTGATGGATGCGGTCTCGTTCTGGTGGCCTGCCTATCGGCTCTCAGGCCTTTTGACACTGATTACGGCGATCGTTTCCTGGGCCACCGTCTTTGCCATCGTACGCAATTTTCCGAAAGTGCTGGCCCTTCGATCGCCCGAGGAACTGGAACGCGAGATCAACGCGCGCATCGCCGCCGAGAAAGCGCTCCGCAAAGCGAACGAAGAGCTAGAGCAGCGCGTTCAAGAACGTGTCGAAGAACTGAACAAAGCCAATGCCGATCTCAAGGAACGCGATGCCCGTTGGCGGCGGTTCGTCGGGTCGAACATCGTCGGCGTCGGTGTGGCAGATTCCGAAGGGAACTGGGTCGAAGTCAACGGCGAGATTCTTCGCATGCTTCGTTGCACTGAAGAAGAATGGAAACGGGACGGGCTGAGTTGGCTGGAAATGACGCCACCCGAGTACCGAGCTCGCGACTTCGAAGGAATTGCCGCGGCCGATGCTCAAGGCGCCTGTCAGCCTTACGATAAAGAATACATCGCGAAGGATGGAGCCCGCGTTCCGATCACAATTGGCTTCGCACCGGTCGAAGATCGCCCAGGACAGTACATCTGTTTCGTGCTCGATCAATCGCGGCTCCGCGAGACCGAGTTGGCCTTGAAGCAAAGCCAGGCCGAGTTCTTCCACTTGGCCGATGCCATCCCGCAAATGGCCTGGATGACCCGGCCTGATGGCTACTTCGATTGGTTCAATCAACGCTGGCTGGAATACACCGGCAGCAGTATGGAAGAATGTACCGGCTCTGGCTGGACCAAGTTCATCGAACCGCACGATTTGCCGCGCATCAAATCGTTGTGGGAACAAAGCGTGGCGACCGGCGAGCGGTTGGACGTGGTAACGCGGATTCGCGGCGCGGATGGAACCGTCAAACCATTCCTTACGCGTGCCCTCCCCCTTCGCGGCGACGACGGCCAGATCATTCGCTGGTTCGGCACCAATACCGACATCAGCGAACAGCAGGCAATCCAGGAAGAATTACGAAGCGTCGCCGCCCAGCTTTCCGATGCCGACCGCAAGAAGGATGAGTTCCTGGCGACCTTGGCGCACGAGCTTCGCAACCCGCTGGCACCAATTCGTATGGGGCTGGAACTGTTGAAGCTCGCCGGAGACGATCCGGAAACGCTTAACGAAACGCGAATCACCATGGAGCGGCAGACGCAGCAGTTGATCACGCTGGTCGACGACTTGCTCGATGTTTCGCGGGTAACGCGCGGCAAACTGAATCTTCGCAAAGCGGATGTGCATCTTTCCGACGTGATCGAAAGTGCCGTTGAATCATCGCGGCCGTTGATCGACGAAGCGAACCATACCTTGGAAATCGTAGGCAACGACGTCGATGTTACCCTGTACGCCGATCCAAATCGCCTGGCCCAGGTCATTTCCAACTTGCTGAACAATTCGGCCAAGTACACGCCTGACGGCGGCAAGATCACGCTGCTGATCGAGCAGCCTGACTCGGAGCATATCGCGATCAAAGTTCGCGACACGGGCATCGGCATTCCGGCCGACATGATCGATACGATCTTCACGATTTTCACCCAAGTAGATCGCTCGATGGAGCAACGTTACTCTGGCCTGGGCATTGGGCTGACGTTGGTCAAATCGCTGGTCGAAATGCATGGCGGCACCGTGACGGTTACCAGCGACGGAGAAGGCAAAGGAAGCGAATTCCAGGTCCTTTTGCCAATCGACGAGAAAGACCATCCCGAGAACGTTCCAACAAATGAGTCACCCGGCGCTGTTGTCACCAAGCCAGGCGAACACCGTGTGCTGGTGGTCGACGACAATCAGGCCGCCGCCGAAATGTTGAGCAAAGTCGTAAAGCTGCTGGGCAACACCGTCATGACCGCTGAAGACGGCCAGCAAGCAATCGAAGTCGCCGAGCAGTTCAAGCCCGAGATCATTTTGATGGATCTCGGCATGCCTCGCTTGAACGGCTACGAAGCAGCCCGCCACATCCGTAAGCAGCCTTGGGGGAAAGATATCTTGCTCATCGCGTTAACTGGCTGGGGCCAACAGGAACACCGCGCGAAAACGACCGCGGCTGGCTTTGATCATCACCTGGTTAAGCCGGCCGAACCTTCTGAGCTTCGACGGTTGATCAATCAGTACGATCAGTCGAGTTAACGAGCCTCATTTCTTTCGGCGAACTTCGACTTGCCGTGGTTGGCTCTCTGCCGATCGTCTCATTCATCGGTCGACCTGAGCCGATGCCAGCTTGGGCATGTCGGGTAGACGTTTTTCCTCCAGCGTTTTGACGATCCGCAGGATTCTCTTCTCAAGCAACTCCTTGGGAGTTAACGCGCTGCCGCGATTGATCGTCTCTAACTTGTCATTGAATTCGCGATGCAGCAGCAAGGCATTGCGGGCCTGTTTTTCGAGATCGACACCCCATTGCTGTTGTATCTTCACTTCGAACTTGTTCACGTAGTTGTCTAAATCGTCGGGAGTTTCTTCTAATTTGACGAACAATTCCTCAATTTCATCATGGTTACTGTGGAGGAACTCGCTAAACTCTGCTGCACTTAGCTGGGTTGTTTCGTCCAAGCCGTACCGAAGTTGGCGGCGCATGGCATCTTGTAGCCATTGACGAATCTCAGGCGTTGACGCAATAAGCTTGTTGCTCAAGGCCGCTGCGATTTCCGGTGCGTTCTGTTTGATCTCGGTCGTAAACTCCTTGCGGATTTCAGGGTAGTTTTTGCGAATCGCCTTCTCTGCCTCATCGGCCAGGTGGTTCGGTTGGATCTGCCTCTCAACTTCGACGTAGGTGTACGATACGATGCCGATCAACTCGATCAGGAAAACGATTAACAGTCCCGCAGTCAGCCGACGGCTGGCGAAGAATTTTTCAACGGGCGATGGCTTTGGGGATGAATCAGTCATGAGAATACCTTTTGCGTGGCGAGGAACTTCAGCGAGCATTTTGGATCGATCGAGACCAGACTAGTCACTTAACACCGATTGTTTAGCCTTGTCGGTGAATGCCAGAACACTCCAATCCGTGCCATAATCAATCAGCTGTTTTTCCAAACTAGGGTCGCCCGGGGCAGGTTCTTTAACCGGTTGGATCTTACTCCAGGCCACCTCGGTACGTTTGGCTTGCTTGGCGAAATCTTCCAGGTAAAACCGCTCGATCATTTTGTGGCCCACCTTTTCAAATTGGGCGATCAACTGATCGATCGACTTCTTGTCGGCATGATTGGGGAATTCTTCCGCCAGCACTTCGCGGTGGGCCTGAAGGTAATCGCTGTACTGGGCTTTGACAGCGTCAACGAAGATAACTTCCGAGTGTTCGGCAAGTTGCCCTCCCTGCTTCTGCAAGGTTTGCATGTAGCGGTCATAGTCTTCTTGCGATTGCTTGACGATCGCCTTACTCAACGGCGGCAAGATATCCGCCGCCACTCGCTTCGCCTCGCGCTCAATCTCCGGGGCATGCTGCTTGAGTCGCTGCTGAACAACCGAAGCGAGTTTCTCCTCGTCGATTGGGGGCTTACCCTTGGGACCAAACATCGCGTAGCTCCAAGAGCCCAGGATGACGAGAATGATCAGCGCCAGAATCGCATTGTTGAATAGCGATATCCATGCCGAATTGGTTAGACGTGTTTTCTGCATCGATGTTCTCCTATGGAAAATGGAAAGCTGCGTGGAGACACGATCTGCTTCGAACGCATCAGGGGACTAATTGTGCAACTCGCGCGCCAGGTAGTTTTGCGCAGCTTGCATACCAAATGACAGGCGTTTTGGCCGTGGCATTGCGAACGTGGAGCCGTAGCAGTTAATTCTGCGGAATGAAAACTTCCTGGTAGATGGCCAATCCCTCGGTACGATCGTAGGTTGTGGCGTAATAAACGTTATCTACCTTCCAGATAACGCGAATTCCCTTGGTAACAACATGTCCCATCGACGTTGGGTATTGGGCGAGTGTCGGATCGGGAAGGTTGATTTCATACGGCTTATTGATCTCGCTCCATTTCGCTCCATGCTTTCGCATTTCGGAATCAGGTCGTGAAAGCCAATCTTTCAAGTCAGCCTCGTCTATTTCGTAACTGGCCGCCACGATCAAACCATTTCGATCACGTTGGTACCGTATGGCTTTCGCTTCCTCAGGCACAGGGAACGGAACTTCGATAGCGGAAACGTTTTCCCGATAGATAGATTGGTTTGCCTGGACTTGATAGGCAACCGGCAAAATGATCAGCCCGAGCAATCCCAGGCAGGCCAAGACTTCCTGCATTGATATTGAATAATCACTTGGCGTGGGATGTTTCTCGAAATGCTGCTTCAGTTTCCAAAACCAGAAACCATTCATGGCCAAGGAAACGATCGTCGCCGCAAAAACAATCGACCAAGCAAGTTGCCCTGGGGGTAGAATCAGCGCGCCTTGACGGAGGAAATCCATCGTAATGCAAAACAACAAGATCATTCCGTAACAGAGTCCACTTACGAACGCGTCACCCAACGCAGCGTTGGCATTCCGCCGAAATGTGCCTGAGTATTGCAAGACCACCAGGCAAACTCCAACCAACGATATGAGAAGTAACTGGTAGCTGGCCGGATTAGGCCAAAGATATTCAAAGCCAACCAACATTACGCTGGCCTCAGCTACCCCGGCCAAGATGTTGATCACCGAAAACACGATCAACAGCCACGATGGCTTGGGCAGGGTTACTTCGGGTGCTTCCTCGTTCTCAGTCAACTCAATTCTCGATGGTCGGACTATTTGATTTGTGACAATTCATTGTCATCACGCAACGCGAACGGCTGCCGCTGCTGGCGAAAGTGGAATAGGCGAGGTTGGAACCTACTTACGGATTTCCCTTTCTTCGTAGAAGGCAATTCCTTCAATTCGATCAAAGGTAATCGTGAAATCGACTTTTCCCAAACTCCAGCGAACGATGATTCCGTCGGTTACGGAATGATCTCTAGGCCGAGATCGGAATGGCCTGAGGCCAGCATCCGGGAGGTCAACGTCCACGGGCATTTGAAAATCGTTCGACCAGCCCCCACCCTTTCGTAATTCGGAATCGTGTTCAGATAGCCAGCTTTTGAAATCGGTCTCGCTGATTTCGTAACTCGCCAAGATCAACCCGGTACGGCTTCTCTGGTAACAAATCGCTTCGGCTCGATCCGGTACCGCAAACGGAGCATCGGCAACGGCAACATTTTCGCGATAGATCGCCTGGTTTGCTTGAGCCCGGTAGACGGTCGGCAGCATGATCAGGCCCAGCAAGCCTACAAAGGTGAGAACCTCCCACAGCGCAATCGAAAACTTTGTCGGTAGGGGATGTGCCTTGGCATGTATTTGCAGTTTCTCAAACCACCAAAAGTTCAGGCCCGCGGAAACACAGCCCATCACGATCACGATTGCCCAAATCATTTTCGTTTCTTCGATTCGACCTGGGTAGGATTGCAGCCAATAGGCAAATCCAAGCGGAAAGTAAAACACAACACATCCAGAGCCCGCAAAAGAAGCACCCCGCACACTATTGCGAAAGGTCCCATAGTACTGCCCTACGATGGCTGAAATTGCATAGACGAGAGCTATTAACGAAAAGGTGTCCACGGAGTGGGGCCAAGAGTATTCGAGTTTGGCCAACAAGACACTGGCCGACGCCGTCCCTGCCAACATGTTGATCACCGAAAAGACAATCAACAGCCACGACGGCTTGAGCGGGGTTACTTCAGAAGGTTCCTCGATTTCGGTCAACGCAATTCACAATGATAAGCCTGTTGGGTCATTCCAGCTTCATTGTCGGCGAGTACGGCAACCATTGCCAGCGTTATCGAAAAGAAGGAACGATGATTCCCGCTTCGTCCAGGTCAACAAACGAGAGTTCTCCGAGACACTGAAAAAGGGTGCCATCCTGTTGGATCTTCCAGTCTTGGTGATAATGACCGAACAACCATATTTCTGGTCGGTGCACCTGGAGCATCTGCTCCAACATTTCGCAGGTACGCGAACCGGATGACTTTGCCGAGTCTGCCTGAGAGAGTTCACGCAACAAGCAATCGCGAATCGACGCAGGGCAATCATGCGAAAGCATCAATCGCGGCTTGGCCAAACGATAGGCTTGGACGGCTTGCTCGACTTGGGCTAGCGTTAGCTCTTCCTCTTCCCACCATAGCTTTTTGCCCAAACGCTGTTGCAGATCGAGCCGTTTAGTTTGGTCGGAAGTTTGCGCGCCTCGGACAAAAAAGAAAGGCACACCGCCGAGCGTGCTCTGACCAAAATCTCCGAGGGCATGCGGCGGCAGGTGATCGTAGTCGTCGTGATTGCCTGGCAGGAATTTATGCCGGGCCGGATCGCAGCTTTCACCGATTTGTTGATAGGCGATCGCGTCTCCCAAGTCACCCAGCTGAATCGAGTAGGTGCACCCCTCGGTCAACTTGAGATAATTCGACCGCCCATTTTCGTTGATGACAGAGTCGATTTGAGCATGCACGTCACCAATGATTCGTAGATGGGGCTTCACGATTTCACTCTCCAAGTTTCCCCAATCGTATCGTGGGGAACCGATGCGATTCTACCCGCCTTCGATTTAATGTTATCAAATCAACAACATTGATCGCACGTTGAAACAACTATGCTCCGAACCCTATATGGACAACAGGGTTCCGGTTTTAATGTGTGCGGCGACGCTCGGTGCGCGCACAAAAAAAAGCGGCATGACCGGGAGGTGCATGCCGCTTCGTGGTTGTTGGGTTGGTTGCTTACAGTTTCTGGACGCTGACCTTACCAGCTCGGACGTATCGTTTGTTGAAGCCGAGCAGTTTCTTCGGTGGTTCGTACTTTTCGGCTGCGTAGTAACTGCTGAACTGGCGGGAATGTAGTTCTTGGCCGATTCCGTTGTATTTCCAGATCTTCCAGTGTTGGCGGCGATAGTTGTTAGCGATCTGAGTCGCCTGGCTCTGCGAGGTGGCGATCGTCGACCAAACCACCCCGCCGCTGATTGGGTGATAAAGGGTAACGCTGTATCGGCACTGCGGAACAGGTCGCGGGCATGGCTTGGGGCAAACGCCAGGGATATCGATTTGAATCGGACCCCAACCGAAATCATTGGCCTGAACAGGAGCGGCGGCGGAAGCGGTGAAAGTGGCAGCGACAGCGACGATCAAGATATAGGTGACGTTCTTCATGACTCATTTCTCCGGAACTGGATGGTAGTTGTTGGCCGTGGGTTGTTGTGGCCGGTTGGGTTGGGGACAAACGCACACCCAGTGCCAGAAAACCAAGTGACCAATATTTTCCAGAGATTTATTTCAGAGAGCATGAAGCGGAAGCCGAGAGGCGGTTCCGCTGAGATACGTTCATCGTGCTGAAGCTGAATCGAACAGGTGCCATGCTCTCATCGGCGTGGCACCTGTTTCTTAATGAATGACGTACTACACGTCCAGGTTCCGCACTTCCAGCGCGTGCTTCTCGATGAACTCGCGGCGAGGTTCGACTTTGTCACCCATCAAGATGCGGAACATGTCGTCGGCTGCCGAGGCGTCGCTCATGGTGACTTGCATCAAGGTGCGGTTTTGCGGGTCGAGGGTTGTTTCGCGGAGTTCTTCCGCGTTCATTTCGCCCAGACCTTTAAAGCGAGTCACTTGCAGGCCTCGTTCACCGGCGCTTCGCACGGCCGCGAGTAGTCCGCGAAGATCTTCCAGGCCGGTTTCGGTCTCGCCACGGTGCAGCTTGTAACGCGAATCGGTCCGGCCGGTGCGTTCCTGCGGGATGAGCGACTGGATGTCGAAGCCAAGTTCGGTAAGCTCGCCCAACTTGATGTTGATCGTCCGCACTTCATGCATTTCGGTGATGTGCGGCAGTTCAGCCGGGTTGATTTCCTCGGCAGGCTGGCCGTTGGTTTCAGCCGCCTCGGCTCCCTCAGCGTTCTCTTCGGATGGGATTTCGCTCTCAGGTTCGGCGAGCAAACCCTTTTCTTCCAGGAACGCATCGAGTTCCTTCTTGCTGGTAAACCAGTGATCTTCACGCCCCAGGACGAGCCGGAAGACCGGCAGCTTCTGGCTGACAGGGTCTTGGCGAACCGCATGGATTTTGAGGCCAATGCCGCGGCGTTCCAGCGCGACAATCGCTTCTTCAAGCGGAGCCAACGTGCGGCAGAGCTTCTCCATCGTTTCGCCTTCGATCACATCTTCGTTTTCGTTGACGAAAGAACAATCGGCCAGGCCGTTCTCCAGCAGTTGGTTCTTCATCTCCTCTTCGGTCTGAACATACGAGACCTTTTTCTTCTGCACCACGCGGAACAGCGGCGGCTGGGCAACGTAGATATGCCCGCCGGCGACCAGTTCATACATCTGACGATAGAAGAACGACAACAACAGCGTACGAATGTGCGATCCGTCGACGTCGGCGTCGGTCATGATCACGATTTTGTTGTACCGCCGCTTGTTGATGTCCTGGTCCTGACCAATGCCCACGCCGATGGCCTGGAACATACTGCGAACTTCTTCGTTAGCCAGCACCTTGTCTTCGCGAGCCTTATACGTGTTGAGGATCTTACCTCGCAGCGGCAAGATGGCCTGGAAGTCGCGCAGACGTCCCCCTTCGGCCGAACCACCGGCCGAGTCACCTTCCACCAGGTACAGTTCGCAACGTTCCATCTCTTTACTGATGCAGTCACGCAGCTTGCCCGGCAGACCGCCGCTGCCGAGGACGTCTTTACGGTTACGCAGCATATCCCGCGCTTTGCGAGCCGCTTCGCGAGCCTGGCCGGCGAGCATCGCTTTGCGGACGATGATCTTGGCAACCTTGGGGTTCTCTTCCAGGTATTTGTTTAAGAACTCGCCGAAGGCCGAATTGATGTAGCTTTCAACTTCGCTATTCCCCAGCTTGGTTTTGGTTTGCCCTTCAAACTGCGGCTCTGGCACGCGGGTGCTGATAATCGCCGTCAACCCTTCGCGGAAGTCATCGCCAGAAAGGGCCATGTCCTTGACCATGTTTTCCTTCTTGGCGTAGTTGTTCAGCGTACGGGTCAGGGCCGTTTTGAACCCGGACACGTGCGTACCCCCTTCGTGCGTGTTGATGTTATTGACGTACGAATGGAGATTTTCGGTGTACTCTTCGCTGTACTGCAAAGCGATTTCGTAGCCGACCCCTTCGGTCACGCCGCTGAGGTAGATCACGTCTTGATGCAAAGCATTGCTGGCTCGGTTCAAATGCTGAATGTATTCGATCAAACCTTGCTCGTAGCGGAATTCGTCACGATCGCCGGTTCGTTCGTCGATGAAAACGATCTTCACGCCTTGGTTCAAGAAGGCGAGTTCCTGGAGGCGTTTTGCCAACGTATCGTGGCTGAACTTGCTGACGTTGAAGATCTGGCCGTCTGGCTTGAACGTGGTTTTAGTGCCACGTTTCTTAGTCGGCTGTCCCTTCTGGACCGGACCCTGGGGAACACCGCGTTCGTACTCCTGCTGCCAGACGAAACCGTCGCGATAGACTTCGACTTCACACCATTCCGAAAGGAAGTTCACCACGGTCACGCCGACGCCATGCAGACCGCCGGAGGTTTGATAGGCACCTTTGCTGAACTTGCCGCCGAACTTCAGAACGGTCATCACCCCTTCCAGGGTCGAAACATCGCGACCGACCTGCTCGGAAAGCTGCGGGTGTCGATCGACCGGAATGCCGCGGCCGTCATCTTCGACGGTGACCGAGTTGTCGTTGTGCACCGTGACAATGACGCTGGTAGCGAACTCCGCCATCGCTTCGTCGATCGAGTTGTCGACCACTTCGTAAACGAGGTGATGGAAACCGCGCGTCGAACGGTCGCCGATGTACATACTGGGGCGTTCGCGAACGTGTTCCAGGTCGGAGAGGTGCTCAAGGTCGCTGGCCCCATATTCCGACTTGGCTTTCGCCTGTTCGGCTTGTTTGGCGGCGTCCTTGTTTTCGATATCACCAGCGGGTTGATCGTCAGAAGGATTCTCGATCGGTTCGTTCGGTTCAGTCATATTCGTTTTTCGTTGTAGGGTCTGCTGTGCGGACCGAAATGCGTCTCATGCCGTGAGGAAGGCAACCATCCAGAGGCGGCATGAAGTAACAAGTTCTCTTTAAAGTTCACGTGGGCAAAGTTGGTAACCTGATTCCGCGTCCGCTGAGCGGACCCTATGGCTAGTCGATCTTGCCTACTTTGATTTTCAAATCGGTAATCTCGTGATCGGGAAGTTGCTGTTGCAGTGACTTCAGGATCTTTGGTTTCTGGAAACTGATCATCTGGCTGACGGTCGAGTTGGCGACCATCACCAGCAAGCTGCCCCGGGTCACGTTGCCGGCCACGCTGTGCTGAGCCAGGCGATCGCCGGCGGCAACTTCCCAGGCCTTTTGCGTGGCGTCGGCCGTTTGAACCTGGGCGTAACCCTTCTGGACCATCAACTGGGCCAAGGTTCCTTTGATCGATTGCACCTTACCTGGCTGACGCTGGCTCATGCTGGGCCACTCCTTTGGAAACATCTCATGGGCGATTCAATCCTGCGCGAACCGCAGAAGCCCTTTATCGATCGCGAGCCAGCGGCATGACGACGTAATCGTAGTTGTCGTCGGTGCTGAACAACGCGGCGCTCTCGGCATTCTGGATGTTGAGCGTGAAGTTACTTTCGCTGCCCAACACCTTGTAGAAGTCAGCCACGAAGCGATGGTCCATCGTGATTTCGACGTTCTCGCCGTCGTACGGAATGGGGATCTCGACTCGCGATTGCCCCACTTCGGCCGTACTACTGGAAAGGACCATCGAGCCGTGGCCGAACGTGAAATCGATACCGCGGCTTTCGTCCGAAGTAACAATGGCTGCCTGACGCAAGGCGGCGAACGCTGGACCAACCGACATTTCGATATGAGCCGCTTCTCGTTTCTCGGGCAGAACATCACGCCACTTCGGAAAGCGGCCTTCCACCAAGCGGGCATAAATGGTCGCAGGACCGACTTTCACCAACACGTCATTCGTGCGCGAGGAAATCTGCACGGTCGCGTCCAAGTCGTTCAAGCTGCGTTCGATGAGCTGCATGGCCCGCGATGGGACGATGGTCATTGCGTCGGTATTGCCGTGCCCTTCAACTTGCGTTGCCGGACCTTCCATCTTGGCCAAGCGCCGGCCATCGGTTGCGACCGCGGTGACGCTGCTTTCACCGAGTTCCAACAATACGCCGCCTAGTGCATAACGGCCGCTTTCAGTATCGGTTGCGAACAGAGTGCGGCGGATTAGTTCTTTGAGAACCCGAGCTGGAACTTCATGGTATTTCGTCTCCGCAAAACTTTGCACGGTCGGAAACTCGTCGGGGTCTTCGCTCGACAAGGTGAACTTGCTGTGCTGGGCTTGCACGACGGTGCGAGATTCTTCCCGTTGCATGCTGAGTCGTTCATCGCGAACCTCCTTCAAGATAGATCCGAACCGGGCAACCGGCAGAACAATGCTGCCTGGCTGCTCGACTTCAATTCCTTCAACCTCGATGCGAACGCCCACCTCCATATCGGTGGCCATCAGGATGGTGGCTTTTTCGGTGGCGTCGAGTTTGACGTTTTGCAGGATCGGCTTAGGACTGCGGCTGGGTGCCACCATCGCCGCCGTCTGGAATGCCGCCTGAAACTTTTCGCGATCGAACGTGATTTTCATGGAGCTACTGAATCCAACAAGTTTCTTCTTTTAGTATTTCGAAAGAGTAGTAGTAGTAAGGCGCCGCAGTCAGCTGTCGACAAGTGAACTTGAACGGGCGTTTGACTCGTATTTTGTCGAGCCAAACGACATGCCTGGCGGTGTGAAAAACCTGGCGCCAAGTCGTCGCGTAACCGTTGCATTCGCGTCGATGAGTTCGCTAGCGATGTTGGCCGATCGAAGCGACTTCGATTGTCGATTCGTTTCCAACAAACACGCACACGAAACCAACATCTTTTCCACGGCTACTCTTGTTTTCTCTGGGGCCGGAACTCTTTTCCAACCTGATTTGCTTACCTAATCCATTACGTTGTCGGACCGATTGGCCCGCTTCGAAATTCACGCTGCGAGCCGTTAATGAGTGCTTTGCTGCAAGATCATTTCTCGCAGTTCGCCAACCGCCTCTCGCAGGGCGATATCCTTTTTCACTTTGGTCTCGATACTGCTAACGGCATGCATCACGGTTGTGTGATCGCGGCCACCGAAGTGTTTGCCAACTGCCTTGAGGCTCTGTTCAGTGAGCTGTCGAGCCAGGAGCATTGCTACGCTGCGGGCTTGAACAATGCTTTGTCGCCGCGAGCTCCCTTTCATGTCGGCCACCTTCACGCGGAAGTATTTGGCCGTCAGCAGGCAGATATTGCGGAGACTGATCTTGGCCGTGTTGTGTTCGCTTTTCAAAAGCGTATCGACGATGGCCATATCAATTGCCTGGTTGGCCGGCGTCTGGGCTATCAGTCGATTGATGATCCCGCTCAATTGCAGAAGGCCATGCGGATAGGCCGCGGCCAGCTTTTGAGCGGCCATGCGGGTAATTTCGCGTTGATGACGCGTGGCAATTCCCTGAATGAGAACTTCACGCGTTCCTTGCTCGGGCAGAACGACCGGTACCAACAATCCGGAGGACAACCGGCTGCGAAGTTCGGCCGAGAAGCCATCCATCGCGATTGGATTTTCGCGACACGAAACCAATACCGACGCGCCGCGACGTTCCAGTTCGTCCAGCAAATGGATCAGCACCTGCTGCATCGAAGGGAAATGCAACAGTTCGTGCAGGTCTTCCACAACAAGCACATCAGTACCGAAGAACTCTGAACGAGTCTTGCTGGCTGTCTCTTGCCGTAAGGCGTTTCCATACTCGCGGGCAAAATCGCTGCCGGTGACTGACAGGACTTTCAGATCAGGATTCTTCTCGACCAGAACGCCAGTGAGTCCCTGCAGCAGATGCGATTTGCCTGATCCGCTGGGACCATAGAGCACCAAGGGTGAGAACTGCGACGCGTCTCGTTTCAGCGCCTCAACCGCCGATTGGATGATGCGGTTCTCTGGCCCAGCCACAAAGGGGCGCAAACCCTCAATGGATCGCGTAGCAGACCCGTTAAGGGAGGGATCCTCGGGCCGGATCCAGGGCAAGGCAATGGTGATGATCTCCGTAACCACCCAAACTCCGTCGCTTGTTTGCCGAAGTGTTTGTCAGACAACCATTTAAACAAGCCACGATTATAGAGATATTTGCCTGGGAAAACCAGCCTGGGGAGCCGATTATTGGCGGTTTTACGTTTGACGTAACCTTTTGATACAGCTAGAGATGCGACTAGCAACCTCATCAACTTCCGGCTGAGTCGTGAAGCGGCTCAAACTCAAGCGAATCGAACCAGAAATTACTGCTTCGTCCAGCCCCATGGCGATCAGTGTTGGCGACGGTTCCGATGAACCGCTAGCACAAGCCGATCCGGTGCTGCAGGCCACTCCAGCCATGTCCAACGCCATCACTAACGCCTGTCGATCGATGCCCGGAAATGACACGTTTGAGGTATGCGAAATCCGGGGCGCCTCCTTCCCATTGATAACGACTTGGTCTGCGGGAAGCAGTTCCTGAAGCAGCATCTCGAGACGATCTCGTAGCTCTCGCATGGTCTGGGCTGCTTCCGGCAAGGCTTCGATTGCCAACTGAAGTGCTCGCTCGAACCCGATGGCCAACTCCACGCTTTCGGTCCCAGGCCGCATGGCCAACTGCTGTGATCCACCAAACATAGAGGGATTCAGCTTCACGCGATCGTCGAGAATCAGGGCCCCAATACCACGTGGGCCATGGAATTTGTGAGGCGTTACGGTCATCGCTGCCGCGCCCAGTTTCCGAAAGTTTAACGGCAATTTGCCGACGGCTTGAACGGCGTCGACATGCAGCGGAACCCCTTTTTCACAGCAAATCGCGGCGATTTCTTCGATCGGTTGCCGCACGCCGGTTTCGTTGTTGCCCAGCATCACGCTGACCAGCCGGGTCCGTTCTTCGAGCCAATTCGCCAGTGGATCCAACTGAACGACGCCTTGTCGATCGACAGGCAGAATACGAATTTGCGTTCCCTGCCTAGCCAAATGCTGGGCAGCTTCGCTGATCGAAGGATGTTCGATCGCCGAAATGACCACTTGTCCTGGACCGCTACCACCCAGGCCAAAGAGAGCGAGATTGTTGGCCTCGGTGCCGCCGCTGGTGAAAACCAAGCGATCGCTGGCAAACGAGGTGGTCTCGGCACCCAATAGGTTGAGAATGGTTTCTCGGGCATCTTCCAGCCGGCGCCGAGCCTTTTGCCCTGCTTGATGTTGGCTGGCAGGGTTCAAGAAGGCGGATTGATACGCCTGGCTCATCGCCAAAGCGACTTCCACTGCCATGGGAGTCGTTGCGTTGTTGTCGACGTAAATCAAGACTCAGTTTCTTCTTCCGAAGAATATTCCTTGCTGTTTTCTTCTTCGACAGGTTTTTCTTCCGCTGGAGCTGGCGGCAACTCGTCAAGATGTTCCTGGGCTTCTTGGGACGCAGGAGATAGTCGTAGAACTTGCTCGAAGCAGAATCGAGCACGTTTTACCTCGCCGGCATCTTGAGCTGCTTTTCCTGCTTTCAGGAAAAGATTGGTCAGAAACGAATCGAGGCTCGGCTTGCCTTGTTTGACTTGCTGAGCGGTTGCCCGATCGATTTGATTCTTATCCATTTTTGCCAGCGGATCACTTTTGCTGGTCGAACTGCTTGAATCGTCGACATCTTTCAAATCAGGCTGCGGAAATGGATTATTCGACTTTTCGCTGAGGTCCAGCATGTGGTGAATGATGTCAGGGACCAGGATGTACATGTTTCCCTGGGCGACGATTTGAATCTCAGGCCACATGACCGAGGCATAACCGGGGTTGTAGACTCCCCAGCGAGCCAAATCGAGCGTGGTTCCGGGATGTTTGGACATATCCAGATATTTCACCAGGATATCAGCATCACTCTGATAAAGTTCGCCCACTGCCATGTGGCTGACGGTAATCCATTCGCTGGATTTGGGCTTCTTACCGGTGGAAGTGATCCACTTGTTTTTGACCAGGTCTTGTTCCAGACCGCCGGTCGAATTGACGTAATTGGTCGCGGAAAGACGAATTCCACCGATTTCCAGATAGGTGAACGATCGCCGCTGAAATCCGTCAACTGCAAACTGCTCGCCATAGTGACCCGACGCGCCGAGTGCCATCAATCCGCCGATTCCTAGGCATGCCATGACAACCAGGACAAAAATCAATACGCGGGTCTTCGCGGAACTCGAAGAACCACTGGCCGTCGAACGCTTCGATGCGGTACTCAAATGATTGGCCCAATCTGTCTGGAAGAGAAAACGCCGTTCACCACGAACTTTGCCGGATATTCCTCAGTTTAGTATCTGACGGTAGCGTTGACGAGATTTTAGAAGCGGGCAGAAACCGCTTATTTTTGGGGAATGCCGACAGCTTGCCATTTCTACTTGAGGTTCTGCATTGCGCCGAATACCGTCACCCCAAGACCTGTAACTGCCAACAGGCCGAAAATGATGGTCATCATCATGTTGTCTTGGCCGAGCAGATACCAGAGAACTCCTGCCGTGAGGATATCCGAGACGCCAACCATCATGATCAGCGTCCCAGTTGGAATCTGGCCGCGGCGAGACAGGAGTTTGCGAGTGCGATTCATGATGTTTTCTCCAACGCTGCCTGATCGAGTGCAAAACCAGGATGTTTTTCTGCTATTCGATCTAAATTTAGCAACCTTGGAGATCGAATCTGCTCTATTTGTACAGAAACAGCGGACAATCGGCAGATTCCAGCATTTGGTTGGTGGAAGAACCAAACAGGGTTTCTTTGAATCCACCTTGTCCGTAAGCACCCAGAATCACCATGCGAGGACTCAGTTCGTTGACCTTCTCAGCCAGCAATTCGACGACGCGGCGTTCTTTTGGGATGTAATGACAAGTGCAATCCAGGTTGTGGAATTTCAGATACTGAGTTGCTTCGGCCAGGCGAGCTTCCGCTTTGGCTTGTTCGCCGCTGATGCTCACTACATGGATTTCAGTCTGAGGGCTGCGGATCTTCAGCAGAGTCCACATTTGCAGTGCATGGGCAGAAGGGTTGCTGCCGTCGTAGGCGATAACAACGCGATGATTATCAGGCATCTTCGACGGATAAACGATCACCGGCCGGGCGTTGTCGACTAGCAGCTTGCGAACGGTCGCGCCGATCTCTTCGCTGGTCTCGTAATGAAAGTTGGTATCGCGCCCGATCAGGATCACATCGTGACGCAAGGCATGCCGTTCGATCTGTTCGTAGGGAAGACCTTCGCTATGGATTGCGGTGTGAGGAATCCCCGCACTTTGGCATCGCTCTTCGAAGCTTTTGAGGATTCCCTCGGCACGATCCTTGGCATCTTGGATCAGCGTATCGTCGCGATGCTTTTTGTAGGTGACTGCGCCTAGAGGCACGCTGGTTGGAGCCTTGATTCCGGGAATGTCGACAACGGCGACCCCAGACAGGTGGATTTCATCAATCTTGCCATCGGCCTGGGCTGCGTATCGCTGACAAAATGCGATCGCCATGTCCAGGGCGGTTTGACTCGAGGGAGAGTTGTCGAGAGCCAAAAGAGCGCTGCGAATCATGATTCTGGTTCCTGCCCGAGAGTATTGTTCGACGGAGGATCGATCGGAAATCGGTACCCTGCTCCAAGGCCTCCATCACCACACTACCATTGTAGCACTGCTCTCAGTGTATCGGGATGGCTGGACCCAGGAATAGATGGCCACCATTTCAGTGGGTTTGATAGGTCAAATGGCCATATAGGAATCGGCCTGATTGATGACAGCATGACATGTCGAACGGACTACCAAGGTTTCGTTTCTTCATCAACGGTGTCGGTTACCGCGTGACAATACTCTGCAACAGGTCCGACTCCCCAAAATTGAGGAGATAGTTTGACGTTCCAATTCCAATCGCGGCCAGCAGTAGAATCACACCGACCAACATGTAAGTGAACATTCCCCGATCGATGCCCGGAACAAGGACACTTTTTTCGGGATGAAGCGGATCGTGAAAAACCTGAAAGCTTGGCGTCGACTGAAGCCATTCAAGCAAACGCGTTTCCTCCTCGAGATCGGTCGTTCCGGCGTAGCCTGGTGTGATCACATTGCCGCGAAAGGTTTGACCAGCGACCTTGTACTTATAGGCCACGCAGACTTCATAAAAGGTCTTGTTTCCGTTCTTGCTGCGATGTTCCGTCTTCTCGATTCTTCCATCGACGAAAACCCCCGGAACCGAACTCCACTTCAGCGAGCGCCAACCGGTAATTAACTGTCGCATGCTGTAAATGACACAGGCCATCGCAATCAACAGGAACACGCTGATAAAACCAATGGCGATCAGGTAATTCATGATTCTTCCTCGCTACCTGTCTTCACCGAGTTTCCGATCGTTCCATTTGCCAATGCGGTCAGACAGTTTCTCGCCAGGGCTCATGCAGAAATAAAGACCACATCCTGCGATACAGATACTCAGCCACATCAAACCGCCTAATAATGGGACCCAGGTCGCTTTGTGGATTCCCACGCTCAGGCTACTCCGACTGGGATTGTCGGGGTCGTAGTGGACTTCAACCTGATTTGCCTGACTCAGCTTGTCTTCAATCGCTGCGTGCATTTCTTTGCCGTTGGTAGACTGATAACCAAAGGCAATCCGATCTCCTTGATACTGCTTTCCGCCAACCTCGTAGGTATACCGGACTTTGCATTCCCAGTTCGTCCGAGTTTCTCGAACAAATTCATCCAGGGTGCACTCAACCACTTTGCCGTCGACTGTTGGCCAATCGTTTGAAGCGGATGCGTTTGCGACTTCGCTGATTCCGTATCCCACACCAACAACGCCGACCCCGATAAAGAGAGTTGCGACCAGAATGGTCCCGAGTTTGGGCATGAGAATGTCGTTTTCCAAGGAGCCAGCAAAGTTACTTCACACAGCGATGAAGCTGGTTTGCTAGTCTATTCGACCACCAACCGCCAATGTTGCCCAGAATTTCGAAAACGGCGTGGGAGATAGTCATCTGCAAGGTGTGTTAGAAAACGGAACGCTGCAGAGAAGAGATCTGATCGCGGTGCCGAGCCTCGCATTGTCTCATTTGTTGCTGGATCGCGTCTTCGGCTTCGGGAGAAGTTGCTTGAGCTAAGGCATCTTTCAACCGCCGCATTTCGGCTTCAAATTGCTCGTTCGCCAGTGCCAACGCGTTTTTACAACCATCGTATTGAAGACCGTTCATCGCGTTTCTCCGTGCCTGGGATTCGACGAAATCTGCCTCTAACCTTAATTTAATCGGAGCCGGCATTTCCCGCCAAGCCTGCGGCATGGTTCTGATCTGATATCGCGGATAAAAGGGAAGAAAAGTTTCTGAATTTTGATTCGCTCGAATCGCAGAATTCTTCTAGACTGGCATCAAATCCCCAACAGAGTTCCCCCCTGCTTCACTGCTGCTTGGCAAATAGTTGCCCAGTTGATCGTCTGGTCTTCCCCGGCCAGGTGATCGATTGAGTGAAGCACGGATCTGTAAGCCCCATCTCACTTTCCGTCGCTATTGATGACTGCCTACCTGATTTTAATGTCCATGTTCTCCCTGGCTTGGGTGATCGTTGGATACTGTGTTGCCAATCTGTTTTTGAAGATGCGCTGGAACTTGGTGGGCGGTGTATTCTTGCTGGTGTTTGGGGCGGTTATTCCGACCGGATTGGCGTGGACTGCCTACTACCAAAGCCAGTTTTACGAACAGTTCCCTGGGGCATTGTTGCTCTCGTCCACAGGCGTCTTGGAATACAGCTTCGAACTGTTATGGACCTTCAGCTTGTCTGGATATTTCCTGGGAACGTTGGTCGGAACCGTAATCGGTCTCTGGCCGAAGAAAACAAGTGAAGGAAACTACCAGCGTAACGCCCACAATCTAAACGTCTGGAAACTAGCGATCTCAGGTCCCACGGCGCTGCTGGTTGCCTGGTCGTTGTTCTTGCTGGCCGACATGCGGGCCCAGCAGCGCGTCAAGACAATCAGAGACCGACATCTCGCCATTCTTCAAGCCCAAGACGAGGTCGCTCCCCGGTTGATGAATGATGCGGCTCGCAAGCACGACGCGCTGCTGCTTGCCCTAATGCAAGACGCTTCGCCTGATTGGGTGTTGGCGCGCAACCGAAGCTTGCCTGAGCTTTCAAAATCGGATCAAAGATTTCAAATCGTCGCCAGGCCAGCCCACCGGTGGAGAACAGATCAACTGTCTGATGTCGAATTACTGAAGATCTTCGATTCTGGTTTTTCGGGGACCGACCAAGTAAAGAAGTTTGTTCGTCGCCACGACAGTTTATTTCAAAAACTCCGCCAGAGCGTTTTACAAGATAAACAGGAATGCCATCCATGGGATATCGCCGTCGCGCGTTACGCTGCCATCCACGGCCTGGTCGAATTGCTGGAAGGTAAGCAGTCATCGGCACTCGCAGACTTAAAACTTCTTCGCTTGATGGAAACGCAGTCGCTACAGAATCAAAACGATGATGCGATGCAGTTCCTTGAAATCGAGCAATTCCGATTTCTGTTGTTTCAAGCCTATCTCGGTAATGTCAGCCCGGTTCCGGACGAAGTCTACGAGGAAATGCTGACAGACGTCGGCGACATCGGACCTTCTCTTCGCAGAACTCTGAAGCGGAATCTACATCAAGAGATCGTCAACACGATCGACGAAGCTTTAAACGAGCGAAATCAAGAGCATCCTCAGTTCAAGGGTTGGTTTTGCAGTGCTGCCCAGTTGATCCTGTACCAGGAGCATTTACCCGCAAGTGCCCAGCGCATTGAAGAAGCGGTGAACGCAACTTTTCTGCAAGATTTCGATCCCTATACCCAGAATCCATGGGTTGCGTTTCCGCTGCTCATGAAGGACCAGGAAGCTTGGTTGGCGCGAGGTGTGTATCCCTACTTTCTTTATCAGGCAACCTACAGTTGGTACGACCACCACCTCAGCCGTGATCTTGTCGAAACGATACGTGAAGTCGAGCGGAATCGTGAGAAGAACGGGCGATACTGGACACAGGCAGAGTTTCAAAAATGGATGGCATCATCGAATTGGAAGCCGCCAGTCTTCTTTGATTACATATCGCTGCACGAAACCAATTCAGGCCCGGCTGTTGGAGCGGTCGTGTTTCGTAACGATCACAAGGTATTGCACGATCATTTTGGACTCTACCTCGGGCCGGCGATCATTCCAATCGTTGAGGCAACTTCTCCCTCGTTGCAAATACGCGACGAACCACCGACACGGAAATGGGAACTGAACCCGGTGCCGGGCAAACCGTTTAGCTTTCTGATCCCGTCGGTGACCGCTGGCCAGAGGAAACTTCCAGTCAAGCAGGCTAGCAAGGAAGAACGGTTCCCGCCTACGCAATAACCGCGGCCCGCATATCTTCTCGAACCGTTTCTTTTTATGCACGTAACCAACGCTCAAGGATTCGCTGCACCGATTCCCCTTGGCGTCTGTAAGAAACAGCGTTCTGGAGAAGAGATTCTGTGAGAAAGATTATCTATTTCGTAACGGCCAGTCTCGATGGTTACATCGCGCGGCCCGATGGAGCCATCGACTGGCTCGTTCAAGCCGAGGGATACGAGGACTTTGGGTTTTCGCAATTCCTGCAATCGATTGATACCGTCGTCCAAGGCCGGCATACCTACGAACAGGTTTTATCGCTTGGTCCTTATCCTTACGCAGAGAAGCAGAACTTCGTCTTCTCGCGAAAGCTGATGCAATGCCAGCATGCCCAGATCGTTCGACAGCCGGTCTCGGAATTCATCCGTTGGGTTCGCAGCCAGCCCGGTAAAGATGTCTGGCTGGTTGGCGGCGGACAACTGGCTGCCTCCTTTTTGCATGCTGGCGCTATCGACGAAGTCAAAGTTTTCACTCAGCCGATCCTCTTGGGGCACGGTATCCCTCTAGTTGCCCATATTGGTCGCGATACTCGGCTAAAAGTAAAGAACTCGCAACAATTTCAACAAGGATTGGTACAAATTGATTACGAAGTGGTAAAGAAAAACGGCTGGTAAAACTTTTACGTTCGCTAAGATACCTGCCCAACGTTAACTTCGCCCGTTTTTCAATCAACGCGATCTGCCGCATGTGCCGAAAGTACCTGTATTGTCAGTTGAATGAATCATGCACTGTCACAGGTGCTGGTACTGCTAGCAGAAGACGGGGAAGAGATGGGCAGCAAGCGAACTACGAAACACGTTTGGTGGATAACCTTGGGGCTTTCAGGTGCCATCGGATGTGCAAGCGGTCCTGGCTCGATGCAATACGACTACAAAGATGCGCCGGCCGTATCGAATTACGAGGCGGCTAGCCAGCCAGCGGACATCGCGGAGCTGGCCCCTCCAGTGCAACTTGCCTCGCATGATACGTCGCCGGACGACATCGAGCCGCCAGAGTTGATTCCGACGTCGGTGCTGACAACCAAGGTCGACAGCAGCAACAACTTTGAACCGCACCCGGAGTTCTCGGTCGCCGAACTTCCCGTCATTCCCAAGTTGCCGACCGATTCCGACGGTGGCTTGTCGTTGGATACGCTTCAAAAGATGGCACTGGACAACAATCCCACCATTCGTCAAAGCTCGGCTTCGGCACTGGCAGCCGCTGACTACCAATATCAGGTCGGACGTTCGGCAAACCCCTACGTTGGTTACTCTGGAAACCAGATCGCCGACGGTCAAACTGATCAGCATCTGGTTTCGATCTCGCGGCAGTTTGTTACCGCCAACAAGTTGAGCCTGAACCAAAACGTTTTGGGACATGCCGTTCAGGCCCAGCGCTGGGATGTCGAATCGCAACGGTACCGCGTGATGACCGACGTTCGCCTGGCATTCATTGACGCTTTGGTCGCCCAACGACGTTTGGAACTGATCGAAGAGTTCCGTCGCGTGCTTGCCCAGGGGGTCGATCTGGCCAACAAACGGTTTGAAGCCCGAGAGGCTTCGCAGTCTGATCCGCTTCAGGCCGAGATTCAGCTGAATGAAGTTGAAATCTTGAAGCAGCAGGCCTCGATCAATTGGGAAGCTGCCTGGCAACGAATGGCGGCGACGGTTGGTATTCCTAACTTGCAACGACAGCCACTGGTAGGAAAGCTCGATCCCGATGCTGGTGAACTCGAGTGGGAAAACATCTACACCAACCTGCTGGGAAGCAGCCCGGAATTGCGGGCCAGTTATGCCCGTGTGAATCAGGCACGTGCCAATATGTCGCGGCAAGAAGTCCAGGCGATTCCCAATATCCAGGCCCAATTGCAGGCAGGTCAGGACTATGCCACTCGAAGTGGTATGATCCAAGTCAATGTCGGTGGGGCCATCCCGGTCTTCAACGACAACAGCGGCAACATCTCGGCTGCCTACCGAGAATACTGCCGGGCTACGCACGACGTGAAACGGGTTGAGATGTCGCTCAAATCTCGCTTGGCTCAAGTCTCCAACGAATACGATTCGGCCATGGTGGCGGTCAAGCAATATGAAGAGAAGATCTTGCCCAAAGCCAAGCAAACGCTTGATCTGGCCGAACAGGCCTATTCCGCCGGCGAATTTGCCTTCCTCCAGGTGCTGATCGTGCGACGGACCTACTTCGATGCCAATCTGAGGTATATCGTGGCACTGGGTAATCTGGCCCAGGCTCATGCCAAGATCGATGGTTTGTTGCTGACCGGTGGTCTCGACCAGCCAACCGACTTCCAAGGGGGTGCTGCCCTGCGAGGCGAAACCTTCAGCCAACAGTAACGGCAAATCGCCGGCAACGGGGACATTCGTTGGCGAATGATTGGGAAACCAACTTCGCCAACTTGGGCCCGAAATCTGATCACCTAGCCTAAAAAACCGTTGATTTGAGGGGAATCTGCCCTTATTTCAACGGTTTGTTTAGTAGCGCACCGAAACTCTCCTCGGCCTGCAAGGTTCAATCTTCAAGGGACGCAACAAGGTCTCTCGCGCTTTGGACATTGCAGGAACACAGAGGAGCAAGCATGCATTCATCTGGTCATACCACCGGCCGCCGATGTTTTCTGGGGCTGATGGGTACGGCGCTCTTTACGACGCCTGGGCTTTTCGCGGAAGAACTATCCAAACCAACACCATGGCTGACAGAAGGTCCTTTCTATCCCGATAAGTTGCCGCTGGATCAAGACAACGATCTGATCATCATCAAAGACAGTACCACGCCAGCAGTGGGACAAGTCACCCATTTGACAGGGCGAGTTCTCGATAAAAACGGTTCCCCCCTTAAAAACGCCACCGTCGAAATCTGGCAATGCGATGCCAACCAGGTTTATTTGCACACGGCGGATAGCGGCAAAAAACAAGATCAAATCGACCGCAACTTTCAAGGCTTTGGTCGGTTTACCACTGGAAGCACCGGCGAGTACCGCTTCCGCACCATCAAACCGGTCCCCTACCCTGGCAGGCCAGCCCCTCACATTCACTTCAAAGTGAAGCAAGGGGATCGCGAATTATTGATCACGCAGTTGATGATTCGCGGGTTTGAAGGAAACAAGCGAGACGGGATTTTCTCTCGCGTACGAGATCCTGAAATGCGTGATCGGTTGGTCACGGATTTCAAACCGATTCCTGATTCCAAGCTGAACGAGCTTTCCGCTTCGTTCGACCTCGTGCTGGGAGCTACCCCGGACGAACGTGATAGGCGTCGTCCGTTCGGGCCACCTCCTGGTGGTCGCCGACCTGGTGGCCGTCCAGATGGACCTCCTCCGGGACCACGTCCTTCGTAAATGTTGTCCCTCGTAACTGTTCGTTTTCAATCACAACAGGCAATCTTTGGTTGTCTGCTTCAACACTTACTCCCCCATTAACGCAAAAGAGTAGCCGAACGATGAAGAACTTCTGGAAACCTACCCTTGTGATGCTTTCGCTGATGTTTGTCGGCGTGGCATTCACCTCGGTCCATGCTCAAGACGGTGAACGCGGTCCGCGCGGTCCTCGCGATGGCGAAGGACGGCCAGGCGGTGATCGCCAATTCAACCCCGAACAAATGATCGAGCGCATTATGCAGCTCGACAAAGACGGTGACGGCAAGATCACCAAGGAAGAAGTCGAAGGGACGCGAGCGGCCGGCATGATTGAACGTGCCGATGCTAACAAGGATGGCGCCGTGACCAAGGAAGAATTGAAAGCAATGTTCCAGCGCGGTCCTGGTGGTCGTCCAGGTTTCGCTCGCGATGGCGACCGACCCGGTCCGCCACGTGGCGAAGGAGATCGTGAGCGGATGCGTGAAGGTGATCGACCTGGCCCGCCTCGCGATGGCGATCGTGGTCCGAGAGAAGGTGACCGAGCATCGCGTGACGGTGATCGCGGACCCCGCGATGGTGATCGTCCCAGTTTCGCCGGCGGTCCCCGACCTCCGATGGATCCAAGCATGATGCCTTGGGCCGTGATGGAAGGCCTGCACCTGAGCGACGATCAACGCCGCCAACTTCGCGCTCTGCACGAAGAGGTTCAGAAGAAGTTCCATTCGATCCTGACCGAAGAGCAGCGTGAAAAGTTGCATCATATGGGTCCCCCGCGTCCTGGATTCGGTGGCCCCGGGTTCGCCGGAGCTGGCGGTCCCCGTCCTGGCATGGAACGTGGTCGTGACGGCGATCGACGGGAAGGTGGTCCACAAGCCCGTGGTCCGCGTGATGGAGATCGTCCTCAGTTCCGCGGTCCACGTGATGGTGATCGAGGTCCTCGCGTTCCTCGTGATCGCGATGGCGACGATGACAAAGAAGATAAAGACGACGACGCCTAAGCTCTCCTTTGCCGAGATTTGAAGTGCCTAGCTCGGCAAGGAGAATTACTGTCCTCCTTTCTGGAGACCGGCCACCTGAATTCAGGCGGCCGGTTTTTTTTGTGCGCATCGGGCAGTTCCCGCCCCCCCTCTGCGTTTCGCCGATCGGAATCTCTATTTGATGTCGGGGGCAAGTGTTCTAATATGAGTGACTTCGGTAGATGGACCTACTTGAAAGAAGTACTTGTGAAGACTGAATTTACGACGATTCGAGCCGTGATCGTGCTCCTGTTTCTGGTGGGGCTCCCGGTCGTGGCGATCATGCCTGAGGGGGTTCAGGGGGCCTTAAAAGGAATTTGGCCCGAGAAAGAGGCGAGTCCTGATTCGAACTCGATGGCGCATGGGACCAGCGATCTCGATCGGTTTGGGATGCTGCCTCAAAGCCAGGTTCCCACGACTGCATCGTCCAGGCCCACCCGGCTGGCCAGCTTTCAACAGCCAACCACTTCGCAGCCATCGCAACTTGAAACGGCCCAGTACGAAGTACCCGCCGAATTCATCCGCCAACCGAGTACACCCCTTGGTTTTCAGTCGCCGGCGGCAAGAAGTGGCGAAGAAATGCCGCTGCCTAGCGAACGTTTAACCATCCCAGCGAGCAAACCTGCCGCGTTGGTTTCGTCGGCGACGCAAAGCCTGCAAGAGGAACTCGATCGACTGGGGGCTACCTATTACCGGCTCGAATCTTGGGGCAACTCGCCGCGTCTGTATCGTTTTCATTGCACTGTATCGATCAAGATCGGCCAGTCGGAGTACTCTCAACGATTCGAAGCAACCGCCGAGAGCCCAGAGGCTGCGATGACTCAAGTTCAATCCGAGGTGCGTGCCTGGCACGAGCGATTCTCTCGCTTGACGCAACCTGAAACCAGCGGCGAGATGCCATAACGGTTTAGCTGGGATTCAGCGGAATATCGAATTCGTGGTGAGAAGCTTCCTCAGGCACATCGATATGGTCGCTGTAGACGGGGAAGATCATTGATCCCTTGGGGTGAAAGTCGTTTTTCTCGGACGGCTTCCCGTCGAATCCTTCGACGCGAACATCGTGCGGCCCCGGCACGACTCCCTTGGCGTTGCCCACGTTCGAATCGAAATGTCCGTCGACAATATCGGCAAAGCCGCCCGGTCCGCTGTTACCCGCTTCGATGTCTGGCGAGAAATAGATCTTGCCGGCTGGCAATGGTTTTCCGTTATAGATCACATCGCCAGTGATCTGATAGCGCTTGGGTCCATCGTCCTGGCTACTGCAGCCAATCGTGGCGAGCATGGCCAGAGTTGTCGCCACGGTTGACCACAGTTGTCCCTGCCGAGTCGGCAAGAAGTATCGATGCATTTTCATAGCAAGAGAGTCTCGAAATGGCGAGCGATCGAGCGAATTAGTCGCGGCCGATGCTTCAAAAAAGAAAGAACGGAGGACAAGGAGCTTGCGAAATGGCTTGGAAACGTGGCTTCTTTTACAGCGTTCCGGTAGGACCGCCATCGCTGCGGCGTCCCATTGAGCGGAACGTTCCCAGGTCGACGTTCTCACTGACGAAATGAACCGAAGCATCGCCGTGGGTAAACATCGCCCCGCCCGGATGCCAACTGCCGAAGGTCGAAGTCATTTCCGGTAGTTGATGAATCTGCGGCATTGCCTCGGTGCTGTTAATCGGATTTGCCGCGGCCGTCATGGTGATTGGTGTGGCATAGACCGAGTTGACTAATTGCCCCGATGCCCAACTCGTTTGCCGTTTGGGAATCGAAGGATGGCTTCCCAGAAGAAAATGGTACTTCGTTTCGCCAATCATGAAGGTGTTGGTCGTGCCATCCGTCACGTCGGCAAATCGCGTTTCGGAATTGTTGTAGAACATTCCGTTGGTGAAGAAGTAGCGTGTCGGGCTACTGGTGCCCGAGCATGCTACGTGCAATTGAGCATTAAACGTGCCAGGGCTGCCCCCTCCCTGACACGCCATGTAATTAAGCGTCGGAACGTCGCTGCCCGAGTTGGGATCGGACGGACATTGGTATAGTTCCAACGGCTGGAATTGAAGTGCTTTATTCGGTGTGCTGCAACTTGTGCTGAAGGGGGTGAAGATCTTCGAGAAGTTGAATTTCGCGTGCAGGTTTCCCTGCTCCACAAACGGCAAGATCAACACCGTCCAAGGGGCGAATGTCTTATTGCACTCGCTGTTGACGCCATCCATGGGCGTCGTTGTGTTTTTGCAGGTATTGTGCCCCGTGATTGCCCCTGGCGCAAACTGTAAATGCACATCGTGATAATTGTGCATCGCAATTCCAAGTTGCTTCAGCTTGTTGGTGCAGGTAATCCTGCGGGCCGATTCGCGCGCTTGTTGTACGGCGGGAAGTAACAAGGCGATCAATACGCCAATGATGGCAATAACCACCAGCAATTCGACGAGAGTGAATCCATCACAATGCCGATTGCGTCTTGCGGACGAAGGCATCACGAAATCTCCTTGGCCGGCGCTGTATCGCGAGAGGAATGGATGAGTACGGAAACAATCCTTCGCGCCACCCAGAAAATAGTATTAACTAAAAATATATATTGATAACTTCGGACTTGTGTGAGTGTAGGTCAACATAATTTCTCGGGATACCCACAAAAAAACGCGGAAAAGGTATACTCTCTCGAGCAGTGAAATCGCACCCCTTAGGCAAAGATTTGCGCGCTTAGAAGGTAGTGCCAAGCTTAGAAACTAGTACACTTCCCAGCAGGTTTATCGCGGATCGATAGCCGTTGTCTATTTAGAACTAGCAACGTTTGGCGTCGATTCCGTCGCCACGCCGCCAGCTGGCGGAATAATCGCGATCCCGATTTGCAGCGCCGGTTGATCCGGGGCTTTCACGTGCGCGATCTCGATTGGTTTCTGAATGATCGCCCCAGGGAAACGTTGTAGCCACTGGTCGACGACTTCGGGTTGAACCTCAGGCAGTTCCCAAACGATCACGCCACCCTTCTCCGTTAGTGCTTGATCGTTTGTCCAGGGAGCAAATGCCGGATTGCATTCCGGATAAACCGCGATCTGGTATTCCGTGTAGATCGATGCGTTGCCTGCCGGCCACCACGATCCGCCAATCACAGGAATCGGATCTTCCGAATAGTGACTCCAGCGCTGTTTCACTTCTGCTGCCACGGCGTGACCAGGATAATCGACGCGGAGGTGTTTTCCACGCATCGCGGTTCCGACCGTGTTGCGCACGCCGATGATCAGCGCCAACACAATACTCAGCGCCCCGCAAGCGGCGACCAGACGGCCACAGGTCACGGGGTCTTCGCGCCGCCGCTCGAAGCACATGAACAAAGCGGCCGGAAGAAACAGCCACATCGGGGCGCCCAACATGCTGCGAATATTTCCGCCAGTCAGCACCGATGCCAACACGGCAATGGCCAAAGGCCCGGCCACAACCGCCAAGAGGTAATCTCGCGTGAGTCGATCTTCCGCGGAAAGATCGCTCCGCCATTTCCAAAACAGACCGAGCACCGCCATCGAGCCGATCAACATTCCGGAAATGGCCCCCAACTGCTCGCCGAGGAATTTGACCGGCATCGTCAGGTGATTCCAGACGTTTGGCTCGGTATGTGTACGAGCCTGGACGTACTTCAGAGTGATGAAATCGTTCTCGACCATCCACCAGGCATGAGGCGCAAAGAGTAAGACCGCCACGCCAATCAAAACGTATGGCCCCGGCGTTTTCCAAAGGGGCCTAACCTGGGGATGAATCACGGCGAAGGCCAGCAGGCTGAGTACCAATAAACTGTGGTCGTATCTCGACAAAAGCCCCAAAGCGACGAACAATCCAGCCGCGGCCCAATAAACGAGACGTTCTCGAGTGATCGCCCAATACAGAAACAATACCGTCAGCCCGGTCGTTCCGAGGCGAAGCGTCGTGTTGCTTAGTTCAAAGGTGGTGAAGTTGTAGAACGCACTTGCTTCCAGCAGCGCTACCGAAACGAGCGCAACCCAGGGTCGGTTTCGGTCGCCGACGATTTTCCAGATTGCCCAAAAACAGGCCAACACGCAAAGTTGAGCCACCACGTACGTGGCCCAGACCGGGTCATGAAACAGTCCGCTCGTTCCCGCGGCGATCCAGGCCGGCAAAGGTGGATGTTTGTAGTAGCCCCATTCCCACTGCTGACCCCAGTAGAGCATCTCGATCGTGTCGAGCGGGCCATTGGCGGCCGTTAAAATCGGCGTCAGCGACCAGACGGCGACATGCAACAAGGCAAACAGCCAGAACCACCGCGTCCAGTTCGACGACGAAGTCTCCGCTTCCATCGACGATTCCCCTCCTTGGAAATGGATGTGCTATCAAGCGATTGGGGGGAACCTTATCAAGTCGCCTGGCGCCAGAAAAGATCGATCGACTTTTCTGACAATCAATTCGACTTTTTAAGGCGCTCTGCTAGCATCCCGATCACCTCGTTCGCTTCTCCTTGCATCAGTTTGACACCGCCACCGACGAGGATCGAAGCGGCAATCAATGGAAGCGTCAGCAGCAGGAACGAAAGGAAATAGAGAACCGTTTTCATCACCGGTGGTGCGAGTTGGATTACCGGTACGTTTTGATTGGGGGCCTGCGCGTCGACTTTATCCGCTGCCAGGTTCGTGACATGCTCGATTAGCGGCGGCGGCTCAGAGTAAATGATTTGCAGGGCCGAGACCCCGGCATAGATGGCCATGCCGCCGCCAGTCAGGATCAGCAGGGTGCCCATCATCACTTTGAAGAGTGTGATCGAACTGAAGCTTTCCGACCGAACGATCGCACCAGGTTCATACTCGTTGCGCATGGTGATTTCCGCCTAGTTTTCCGCCGGAACGAATTGCCCGCTGCTCGATCTGTTTCCGTCGAGACTCAACAGCACTTGGGCCCCTTTGGGGATGATACTGACCTGCGCCTTCGATTCCAACAGTTTGCCGACCTCCATTACTTCGAGCACCGATTCGAGGATCTCCGGGTCGTCTTTACTGATTTCGTTGAGCACCTTGCCGACAATGTCTGGTCGCTTGGCGTTCGCTTCGGCCATCTTTTGCGAGACCTCTTTTGCCGTTTCGCTTTTGATCAAACCAACGCGGTTCTCACCATCCTGTTTCATGGCGCTGGTAACCTGAATCAAACGCTTGACCACCTTGTCAGTAATGTTGTGCACCATTTGCTGGTCGGTGAAAAACACCTTGCGGATGTAAACCGACCCGAGTCGATAACCCCACTTCTCGCTTAGCGGAGAAACGGTGGCCCGGACGGTGCGGCTCAGACTATGCCGATCTTCGAGCATTTTGTCCATTTCCAGATTGCTGAGCGTGCTGATCGCGCTTGAAGCGACGTTGGCCTGCAACGAGCCTTCCGGATTTCTATTGATAAACAAGTAGGCGATCGGGTCGTGGACTTCCATCTCGTACCACAGACCAACCCCCATCGGAGTTCCTTCTTCCGAGTTGACCATCTGGCCGCGCAGGTAATGTTGCCTTAGAGCGGTGCTGACAACGTGGCGTTTGCCGAAAAATGGTACGAGCAGCGCGCCGGCACCGAACTGTGAAATCGGAAAGTGCAGCCCTGGCTCGTCAAGCGTTCCGATCACTTTGCCGAACAGCGTATAGACGTGGGCTTCGCACTCATTGACGACCACATACAGCCCGAACGTTTTCGCCATGCTGAGCAGGATCGGAATGAAAATCAGCCCGATAAAAATGCCAATAAAGAATGTCATGGGAATATCTCTTGAGTTGATTGGTTTTTGGAAGCGGGAAGTGAGAATCTTGATGATTCCGCCGCCGCGTTAAATCTCTTCGCGAGATTGAATGACACTGACTGCTCGTGAAAGAAGCGGCACTTTCAGATCGCGGATGTAGGCCTTCACGGCGGGCGATCCTCCTTCATGCTTGATTTGTTTGAGCGTCCGAGCCAACTCGCGCAGCGGCGCGACTTCGGCCTCGGCGTTGTTCGAGGCGATCTCGACGGCACGCTTACTCATGGTGATTTGCTGTTCGGCATCGGCCTGGGCCGTGCTGATGTCGGCCGCGACCTGGTTGCGGGTACTGTTGATCGCCGAGAGCGCACGGTCAACTTCCTGCGGCGGATCGATGCTGGTGATCAGCGCGGCGTCAAGTGAAACGCCGTAACGTCCCGGAGCGCAGCGGCACTGTTCTTCCATGTACGAATTCAAGAGCGGCAGATTCTTTCGCAGGTCGTTGATCGAAACCCCTTCCGAAAGATCGATGCTGGAAGGAATCTCTTCTTCCCCTTCCGCGGTCGGCTTGGCCAATAAGCTGGCACCCTTGGGATCGCTGAAGGTAGCAATGCGCTCGCGAAGCACGCTCACGAAATAGCCCATAATGTGCAGCAGCGGCCGCTGGACCCCGAATAGGTAGGCGTAAAGATTGTTCTCATCCACCTGGTAGCGAAGCTGCCCGTTCACCCCGGTGGTCAGGTTATCTTTGGTGACTGCTTCGATCGTGTCTTGATCTTTGTACGGGTCCCAAACCAGGTCGACGCTTTGTGTGGCGACATTTACCCGGTGGACTCGCTGCCACGGCATTTTGAAGTACGGACCGCCGGGGCCGACCACGCGTACCTTGGGGTAGCTGTATCGCTTCTTCTCTTCGTCCGAAAGGTTAGGATCATCCAGCGGTTCGACAAAGTCATTGCTCAAGCGTTCTGCTCGTCCAAAGGTCGTAATCACGGCCCGCTCGTCCGGGGCGATGACATAAAACCCGGTCAAAACACAACGGATAAGCGCGTAGCCTATCAGTCCAAAGATGAATCCGAACAAGAACAAGGTGAACCACATGCTGAAAACTCCTTCGAGAAAAACCGCGCTTGAGAGACGATCCCCCTAACCGTAGCACTTTTTAGGTGCGGCGCTCCGATCGTATCGCAGCAGGTTCGGTTTGTAAGGGTCGTTCCCCCCGGCAGAGACTGGAGAAGCCAGTTTCTGCCGGCACTTGTCGCTGGTTCTTCGCGATCCAATGGCGATTCTTAGAAACTATGTGAGAGTTTCCGATGAAGTCTTTGCGAAGCACGGCCGGCCGGCAAAACGAATGCGCTCCCTGGCTTCCGCTAAAAGCCCTGCACGGGGATCACATTCTCGCCAGGCACATGCATGATTTCCGCGTCTCCGATTCGCTCGCGATTGGTGAGATGCTGGTCGCTTAAAACGACCTGCGCCAGCGACGGAAATGCCTCTAGCAAATCGAGTCCACTGTCGGTTACGAGAGTACCAGCAATGCTGAGTGATTCCAAATGCGGAAGTTTTTGAAGTTGTTTTAAGCCTGCGTCAGTAATCTCGGTGTTGTCCAATCTTAACGTACGTAGCTCGGTTAATTTGCAGATCGATGGAATCGCACGATCGCAGATTTTGGTGCCGGACAAATCGAGATACTGTAAATGTTTCAGCTTGGGTAAATGTCCGCAGCCTGGATCGCGGAAGGTTTCCAGTCCCTTTTTCGGGTTGATCGTTAACGATTCCAGTTTGTCCCACTTGCTGATCGTTTGCAGCGATCCGTCGGTCAGTTCGGTTACATAGGCGTGGAACACTTTCATTTCCGATAGATCGGACAGCGAAGCCAGGCCGTCATCGCTGACGAAAATGGCATGATCGAGAACAAGTTCCTCAAGCTGATTCATGCCAGCGAGTGGTCTTAAGCCTTTGTCGGTGACCGAAGCGATATTCAGATGAATTCGGCTTACCTTGGGCATTTCGGCGACGTAACGCAAATTGAAATCGTTGGCCGCGGTTGCCGACAGGGTGACCTGATCCAAAGATTTGGACTGGCCTAGAATCTGAAACTGGTGGGGAAGAATCTCTGTATGGTGCAGCGTTATCCGGCGCAGACGAGGAACCTGGGACAAAGCTTCCACCGATTCGTCATCAAGAAGGGTCCAATCGAGACGCACGTCTCTCAAATCACCTAGTTTTGGCAACAACTGGACCTGTGGGTTGATGTCAACCCGCCGAACACGGAATGAAACCTGAATGACCCGCGAATAGAGGTGGTCGCCAAACCAACTTCGCAGAAGGCGATTCCCTGGAGGCTGGTCCGCCATAAAGCTGCTTAAGGTGCCGTGCTGAGTAAGTTGGTAATCGTAAGAGATCGTCGCGTTGCCCATTGAGGTCAGTCGGTCGACCACTTTCTGCTCGGCCCGCGAGCGCCAAATGTCTTTGCCGACAAGGCCCATGAAAAGACACGCGATCGTTACCAGCACCAGCATCGCGCGCAGGCTGAATCGCAGCCAAAAGGATCTTCTCTTAGGTGAGTCAGAAGCGGTGTCGACCATGGTATCGCCGTTTGAACGACTCGCGCGATTTCGCAGCGCAGGACTGGGGGGCAGGTCAACGAAGCAAAGCACACCTCTGATCGTAACGGATTTGACGATTATGTGCGAAGAATTTACGGCTGTGATACTTCGCCAACATCGTGAGTGACCTAATCTTCAAAAGCGATCGCCCTAGATCCCTTGATTCTCAATCCAAAAGCCACGAATTCTGCCATTACTCATGCCTCCAGCCGCACGTATTACCGACATGCATACCTGTCCGATGACAACCGGGCCGGTTCCGCACGTTGGTGGCCCGATCATTCTCGGTTGTCCGACGGTGCTCATCGGCGGCATGCCGGCCGCACGGGTCGGAGACATGGTGACCTGCGTCGGTCCGCCCGACACGATCGCGATGGGTTCGCCCACGGTCATGATTGGCGGCATGCCGGCCGCACGGATGGGAGACGAATGTGCTCATGGCGGAGTGATTGTGCTTGGGTGTCCGGAAGTCAACATCGGGGAATGAGGTTATTGCCGCCATGCTCGATGTCGAAAGCCAGATGGTGGACGCGCTCGATATGCTCCACCGGTTTCTGAAGAAGCCGATCGATGGCTGGAACGATTCGGTTCGGGAGACGTGCCAGGCCGAGGTCAGCCGACTGCTGCCATTGGCCAGGCAAGGGATGATTCTGCCCGATCCACAGAAGCGTGAAGAGCTGGCACTGCGGCGTTTGCTTGATCACGACCTGTTACCGTTGCCGATCGTTGTGGCAGCCGAACGGTTCTTGGAATTGTACGAGAATGCACCGCTTGAAAAGCACCAGCGCCCGGTAGTCGATCGATTGTTCACGGCCAGCGGCATTCCCCTTACACGGGTCCAAAACGTTCATTGGCCAACGCTGACCTTTCGCGGCAGCGTGACGACATCGACCCTGACGTGGATGCATGTGCTTACCAATCTGGACTTGGTTTCGCGGAGGATGGTCGAAAGTATCAAGCAATCCCAGATGGTGCCTTGCTACGAGGACGATACCGCTTCCTTGCAGTTCAAGCTCTTCACTCGTCCGAACCTGGCCGACTCGTTGGTTCCCTACGCGGCGGAAACCGATCTCTCGGAAGCGATCTTCTGGGCCATGCAGCCCGGCGTGGAGATGACCGATCTGCTGGTTCATTTTCAATTCATGCTGACGGCTTGGATTGAAGAAAACATTCGCCGCCGCAGCATCAGCCTGAAAGAGGTTGTCCTCAGCTACTGCTCGCAGACCTCGCACGAATTGTTTGAAGAACTGATGCCGCCGCTTTCGCAGATCGTGATCGTCGATTTCAAAAGCGATATGCTCTACCACTTCGGCGGCGAAACCGATGTGATCGACCACATGCTGCAAAGTTCGCTCGCCGTTCAGGCCTGAGTTTCTGCCAGCGCCAGATACCGTTAGTCCATCGACCGGTATCGCATAAGAATCGGTTCTTTGTTGTGGTCAAAAATGCGATAGGCCAATAGCTTGAGCCAGTCGGTGATAAAGAACTCGCAGGTCGCGTAGAGCCAGACTAGCCCGGCCAGCTTCCAGCCGATTGGCCACATCAGAAGGCCTTGGGCGGCGATCAGCGTGGCGACCAGCTGCGTCCCGATCGTTGCCATCAGCAGCGATCTGGCAGGCATGATCGAATAAAACGGGCCCTTCGTCCTGGTCACAAAGATTGTAAAGTGCCCCGCCACGGAAAGCTTCAAGTAGATCAGCGACTGAATCATATCGCGATCGAGCTTGTAAACCACTTCCGCCAGATAGAACAGTCCAAACGATGCGATTACGCCGGCCACACCCAACATGGAAGAAATGCCGAGCACCATTTTCATTTTCCATTTCTCAGGTTCGTGCTGAAAGCGAACGTTATCGTAGGCAATCGTCAAAATCGCCCCATCGTTCAGCAGTGCCAAAAGCACAATCATCACCGCCGTGACCGGCCTGAAATTGAAGACCATGATCGACAGCGTCATGAATAGCAGCACCCGTATCGTTTCCGAAATACGGTACATGGCATAGCTGTTCATGCGTTGGAAGATCTTACGTGCCTCAACCACCGCATCGATCACGACGGTCAGACCAGGGGAAAGCAAAACAATATCAGCCGCCGCTCGGGCCGCATCGGTAGCGCCGGAAACGGCGATGCCGCAGTCCGCTTTCTTCAGTGCCGGGGCGTCATTCACGCCGTCGCCAGTCATGCCGACGATATGCCCATGCGACTGCAGCACATCGACGATATGGTACTTATGTTCCGGGTAAACCTGGGCGAATCCATCAGCGTCTTCAATCATCTGATCGATCTGGGCGGAATGCATGTGCCCCACATCGTGAAAGACCTTGGCGTCGATCAGGTTGGTGCCGATATTCAACTGGCCGGCGATTTCCTTGCCGATGGCCAATTGATCGCCCGTAACCATCTTCACTTTGCAACCCATTTGCTTGGCCTGGGCAATCGTTTCGGCCGAATCGTCCCGAGGCGGATCGAATAGCGGCAGAACGCCGAGTACTTGCCAGTTTCCATTGGAATCGGTCTGGGCAACGCCAAGTGCCCGATAGCCATGCGCCGCGAAGTGATCGATCGCCTGCTGATACGGTGCTTGAATCTCGTCCGCGTTAGAAGCTAGTTCCATTATGACCTGAGGAGCACCTTTGCTGGCCTTCCAGGTGGTACCATTGTCACCGCGGATCTCGGCTTCGGTTCGCTTACCGACTGGATCGAACGGTCGAAAGTGGATCACCTCGGGCAGCGATTTGCCAACAACTTCATCCGCTCCGGCCAAGACGGCCATGTCGATCGGATCGTCGTTTTCCGAGCGAGAAGCAAGCGCGGCTGCGAGTAGGATCTGTTCTGAGGTGACATTGGGCAGAAGAAAGGGCTCGCCCAATTTCAATTGGTTTTTTGTCAGGGTTCCGGTCTTATCGGAGCAAAGCACATCCATCCCGGCCAGTTCCTCGATGGCGGCCAGCCGGCTCACAATGGCCTGGCCCCTTGCCAACAGACGGGCACCGACCGCCATGGTGACCGACAGCACGGTCGGCATTGCCACGGGAATCGCGGCGACAGTAAGCACCAAGGCAAACTGAAGCGTCTCGCCAACTGGGTCGCCGCGAAACAAGGCGACCATAAAGATGACGATCACCAACATAATTGCGACGACGATCAAAAAGTCACCGATCTTCAGGATCGCCTTCTGGAAATGACTGGTCGTTTGCGCGGAGTGCACCAGACTGGCCGTTCGCCCGAAGAAGGTGTTTTCTCCCGTGCCGTAGACCAACGCATCGATTTCTCCCTGGCGAATGATCGAACCGGAGTAGACCGATTGGCCTGACTCTTTGCTGACCGGGAGCGACTCGCCGGTGAGAGCCGATTGATCGACCTCAACCGGATCGCCTTCCAACAGCCGGGCATCGGCCGGAGTGATATCGCCCAGGCGGATGCGGATCAGGTCGCCTGGAACCAGTTGTCGGGAAGGAAGCTGGGTCCATTTGCCGTCTCGCTTAACGCGAGCCTTCAGAGCCAGTTTCGATTTAAGCGCAGCGATGGCGTTTCCAGCCTGATATTCCTCCCAGAAGCCGACCGCCGCGTTAACCAGCAGCATGGTCAGAATGATGAAAAAGTCAGGCCAGTGCTCCACCGCCGCCGAAAGGATGGCGGCGATCTCGATCATCCACGGAATCGGACCCCAGAAGTAGGAGAGGAACTTGAGAAAGACGTTGGTTTCGCCGTCGGAGGATAGCTCGTTGTAGCCATCCTTCGCCAAGCGGGCTTCAGCATCGGCAGTCGTCAGCCCTTCGGCCGTGCAGCCAAGTTTTTGCCGAAGGTCCTCCAGCGAGAGTTTGTCCCAATCAACCGGAGATTGGGTACGACTCGGTTGGGTAGCTCGCTCTTGCATGGCATGTCCCTGCTGCTGGAAGACTCGTCGTCAAATTCGACGTATATCATCACCTATCTACCAGAATGACGGTTGTTGCTGTCAATTCAAGCGGCGAACCTCACCGGAGGCAAAAGCCGAATCGGTTTTTGATGGCTTGTAATTTGGACAGTCAGGTGGCCCCATGCTGATTGCGGGAACCAAATGTTTGCGATTGCAGGCCGCAATCCGCGTCCGCATAGTGGAGCCCGCTATTTGACCCGGGGCGTCGTTTCGCTAGAAATGAGGACTTGGCTGTTTAAACTGGCTGGGGGTTGCCTCTTGACGCGTTCGTTTTTCCACCTTGTTAGTCCGCTTGCCGCCCGACGTTGGGGGCAGTTGGTGTCGTGCGCATTGAGTGCGGAAAATGCTCGCAAGAAAGTTGTCCGACTTTGCCGAAGAAAACGGCGCGGACGACCGAAAAAGGCCAAAGGTCCCGTAATTCGCAATCGGCGAATGCAGCGATTGGAGGCGATTTTGTTCATCGCCAAGCAACCGCTAACTTCCCGTAAATTGGCCCAGCTTGCCAACTTGGCGGACGGCACCGAAGCCCGTACACTAGTGCGTTCCCTGAATCGGCTTTACGATGCGGCGAATCGTGCCTTTCGCATCGAAGAGCTGGCTGGCGGTTACCAACTGCTCACTCGGGGGAAGTTCGCCGACTGGGTTCGGCGGGTGGTGGGAGCTGACGACCCGACACGGTTATCGACTCCAGCCATGGAAACGCTGGCGATTATTGCCTATCGGCAACCAGTCCTGAGGGCCGATGTCGAGGCGATTCGCGGCGTAAATTGCGGCGAAATAATTCGCCAATTGATGGATCGGGACCTGGTCCAAATCCGAGGAAGAAGTGAGGAATTGGGACGTCCATTCCTCTACGCGACAACTTCGAGTTTTTTGCGGATGTTTGGGTTCCGTTCCCTGGAAGACTTGCCCCGGAAAGATGAGTTTCGACGATTCGAAGCCGAGACCGACGCGTCTGCGGCCTGTCAGGTTGACGATCAAAAGGAGACATCGGTGACAACCACACTTGCCCCAATCACCCCCGCCATCGACAGCGATTCTTTGACCGCCGAGGGCACGACCGTGGCTGTCTTGAGCCCGGAAGGTCCCCTGGCCCAGGCCCCTCCCATCGAGGATGAAGAGGACGATCTTTACGAAGACGACGACGGCTACGATGACGAGATGCCCGAAGAGGATGAAGACGAGGACGAAGAAGACGACGAAGACGATTACGACGAGGACTGGGACGACGAGTTCGAGGACGAAGAGGACGACGAGGAATACGACGAAGATGAACTCGACGAAGAGGAAGACGAGGGAGAATGGGAAGAAGTCGAAGACGACGAGGACGACGAGGACTGGGAAGATGATGAAGAAGAGGACGATGACTTCGACGACGATGATGAAGAGGAAGAGGACTGGGACGACGACGAAGAAGAGTAATTTCGCCGCCAGCAACTTCCCACAGACCCTGCAATTCACCGAGGGACTCGTTCGCGAGTCCCTTTTTTTGCGCCTCTAGCGCGGGCAGCTATTCTTCCAGGAATTGGAAGTTGTAGAAGCCGATCAACTCGATCTTGTTTTCCGGCAAGATGGCATCAATCGAGCCCCGGATTTCATTCCGCAAGGTTGTCAAATCTGGTTCGTTGAGCGTAGGCCGGTCGAATTTTCGGACACCCAACAAAACGTCGTGGCGGAAACGGTTTTGGTGGGTTTTCAGGAGTTCCTGCAGCTCGTCCGACTTGTAACGTGGCATCTTCGCGAATGGGTGAAAATCGATCGTGATCGTGCTGTTGGTGCGATCGTTGGGGATCGTGCATTCAAACTGTCCAAGATCGACTTCCACCGGAACCAACGCATCCGGCATATCCTTGGCCGCTTTCTGAGGCTGAGGATATGGCTTGCCGCAGCCGGTCAGCAAACCGGCGATCAGCAGCGCACCAGCCCACCCCAACATCACCTGGCGGTGACGCTTTGGCGCAGAGAGTTGTGGGCGATCGGCCATGCTGGAACCAGGAATTTAGGGAATCGGACCGAGGTTTCTCTAGTTTAGGTCGCGATCCGGGCTATGGAGGCCAATTCGTAACCTGTTTTATGGCATAGGGTTGCAGTCCATTCGTTAGAAGCGTACCAAGCAGATTGCGGCCTGTCGCGAAATGACCGATTTCCGTTCGACGTCTGGCTGCTGTGTTCTATCCTTTCCGGAGAGTATCAAGCCGCGCTTCGTACCACGAGTTTTGCCTAGATGGACAACAGTTCCCTTCCTTTCATATCTACCAGCCAGCGTTACTTGGCGCTGTTATTTCTGCTCGTCGGTAGTCTGGCAGCGATTGGCTGCGAACAGTCAGCTTCGGCGAACGAGGAATTGCTGTTCTCGCTCGAGAAGCATGATTGGGTCGAAATCGATCTGGGGCACTTCACCATTTCGGTTCTCATTGCAGACGACCCGACCCGTCAGCCTGATCTGAACAGCTACCAAGAGAGCGTTTCCCTGAATTACGACCTGCACTGCCTGGTCAGCAAAGCGGACGAACAGCGGGTCAAGGCTTACCTGGAGCAGCGCCGCGGTGAGCTTTCGGATGAAATCATCCGAACCTGCCGGCATGCCAACCTGATTGATCTGGCCGATCCGGAATTGCAACTGATCCGTTCGCAGCTGCGAGACTACAGCGAAGAAGAGGTGGGACGCGGCGTGATCAAACGATTCGTGTTTTCGAATATCGCCTTGGAACGATACTAATGATGGGCAACTGGACGATAAACGGCCTGATGTTGGTTCTCTGTCTGCTGCCGGCAGTTGGCTGCGGTGTCAGCGATACGGATCAAGCCGCGCTCGCGGAAGAGGAACCACAGGAGCCGCCGACGGAAGTTGCGATCGGCGACTATGCCTTTCGGGCCTATTATCCTGCCTCCAACACCCAGACGAAGTTTGACTTTTCGCTGGCTGGTCTGGTGAAAGCTGACGATCTGGCAGGCTTGGAGACGGAACTCGAAAAGAAGAAGTATCGGATCCGCGATCGGGTGATGATCGTTTCCCGCGAGTCGACGATCGAAGAGCTGGAAGATCCCGACTTGGTGATGTTCCGCCGGCGGCTGTTGATGGAGGTCAACCGGCTGATCGACGACGGCAAGCTGAGCGATATCTTCGTGAGTCATTTTCGGGTCAAAACCCGGTAGTTCTCGGTCGAAAACCAACACCCCAGGCTGCGAAACGGTGAATTTTTAACTGTTTCGAACATTTGGGCACGATCGGTACGTTTTCCCATTGACTCCACTTCTCGGGGGTCGATACATTCATTCTTGAATCTATGTAGGGCGGTAAACCTGCCTGCAAAGTTCGACCTGTTAGATGTGTTTTTTGAGAGACGCAATGGCGGATTGGGCCTTCTTGCTCAAGTTCGTCCGTTTGTTCGGATGCTTTCCTGGCATCGCTCGAACCACCTACTAGTTGACGATTTTGGCAACAGAAAGACGCGGTAGGCGCCACGCTACTGCATAGATGATGTGAATGGCACACCGAGCCTGCCCGGCAAAGGTGTGACGCCTGATCGAGCGAATCTGATCTATCACGATTTTCTGTCTCTCTTTTGCTAGTAGGTCTAGATCTGTGAAGAAGAAACTGTACGTAGGCAACCTGCCCTACAACTACACCCAATCCGACCTGGAGAACCTGTTCTCTCCGTATGGTACCGTCGCTTACGTGAGCGTCATTTCTGATCGTGAAACGGGTCGTTCGCGCGGCTTCGGTTTCGTCGAAATGGACAGCGACCAAGATGCGACTTCGGCGATCGACGCCCTGAATGGCTACGATTGCGAAGGCCGCAAGCTGGTCGTTAATGAAGCTCGCGAACGCGAAAGCCGTCCGGGTGGCGGTGGTGGTGGTGGTCCTCGCGGCGGTGGCCGTGGCGGCGATCGCGGTGGTTACCGCGGCGGTCGTTAAGACCCCTTTTGCTGACATCCTGGTCGGCAATCGTCCAAACCAAAGATTTCAAATCAAAGAAAGCAGCCCGAGAGCAATCTCTCGGGCTGCTTTTTTTATCGACTCTTCCCATCAACGAATCGTTGTTGGTCTTACCGTTATGCTTCCAGGGTCAGCAGCCAGGTGGCCAGATTCTCGAATTTCTTGCGAGAGTTGCCATTGTTGTGGTGCGAGTTGTTTCCCTTCGAGATCCAGGCGAACCCTGGCCCCGTCAGAGCGTCCTCGCTACGCATGTGCATGGCAATGCACAACGCTCGGAAGTTGAGTTCCCGGCTGGTATGCATTTTCAGTCCGGTCGTCTTATAGCCAAACAAGCTCCGGTCGATCCGCATTCGCATTACCGGCTCGGTGCAGACGATTTCGAGAAAGATGCCCAACTCAAATTTCCTGCGCCGCAGCGTGGCTGCCGTTGGCCGGGGATCGGCCGAGCATTCGTCCGGCGCGCTGGGGACTAACTCCGTTTTGGTGGTTGATTCCTGAATGATGTCCAGCAGGCGAATGCTCTTCCACGGGACATGCCCTTCCCAGCCGGTTGAGCGAAAGACGAGATGCTCTTCGTAAAACTCCATTTCGCGAACCGTCGTCTTGGGAGGCACTGGCACTTCGATCAGGTGATCTTCGTGAACCACGCGGCATGGCATGCCAGCGACGATCAAAGTCTTGGCCGCTTCCCGCGCGGCATCATGAGGAACATTCCGAGCCAGAATGCCGGGTCGATCGTGTAAGTCCTGGAGCATCTCGGCGTAAGAAAGACCGAGCAAGGGTGCCATGAGCTTAGCCGCCTTGTTGCGATCTAATCGGCAATCGGCTTCGCGCAAAATGGCATAGTTGGTCGACATGTATCCCCCGGTACCTAAGGTCTCTGGCCGAATTCGTTTTAGCAGCGCCGTGCGATTCAGGCAAAGCTTTACCCAGCAAAGTAGAAATCGCCCAACCGGGTGAACTAGAATAGAGACAACTTCCCCCCTTTCTCTTAAAGGTCTCCCCCTATGAAATTCCCCCTTTTGCTGACAGCCGCTCTGTTGATTCTTTTGCCCCAGGTGTCGTCTCTCCAGGCCGAGGAGAAAGAGCTGGCTCGGATGACGGAAGAAACCTACGACTTGCCGGGCGGCAAGGAAATCGACTTCCTGCTCTATCTGCCCGAAGACTATGAAAAGAAAGAACATTGGCCGCTGGTTCTCTTCCTGCATGGTGCCGGCGAGCGCGGCGATGACCTGACACTGGTCAAGAAGCATGGTCCTCCGAAGCTGATCCAAAACGGAAAAGACTTTCCATTCATCATGGTCGCTCCGCAGTGCCCGAAAGGTACCTGGTGGATCACGGAAGACGTTGTCGCCCTGATGAAGCACATCGAAGAGATTCATAATGTCGATCGGAATCGAGTTTACGTTACGGGCCTAAGCATGGGTGGCCGCGGTACCTGGCAGGTCGCCGGTGCGATGGCTGATGAATTGGCCGCCATTGCTCCGATCTGCGGTCCTTCCGATCCGACGGTCGTCGAGAAGATTGCCACGATCCCGACCTGGGTTTTCCACGGAGGCAAAGATCCCGTGGTGAAGGTCTCGCACGCCGAAGAGATGGTCAAGCTGCTCAAAGAAAAGGGTGGCAATCCGAAACTGACCATCTATCCCGAAGCAGGTCACGATAGCTGGACCGAAACCTACGAGAACGAAGAGTTCTTCGAGTGGCTGCTGTCGCACAAGTTGCCAGAGAAGAAGAAAGAGTAACCCAACGCTTTGTCTTGCGTAGGGTGCGAGCAGCGCAGCGAATCGCACCGAATACGATTTCCAACGCAAGAATATGGTGCGATGCGTTCGGCGTTGCCTCACTTCTCGCACCCTACAGTTACGCAACGTACAGATCTGTTCTGCCAAAAACAAAACGGCACGAATGATTGGATCAACCAAACATTCGTGCCGTTGTTTTTTAGTACCCGGCAAAGTGGGACTTGGCTTACTCGTCGAGTTCCATGATCTCGACTTTGCGGAATTGGCACGGATGGCTTTCCGACTGCAGCGAGATCGTTCCGCCGGAAAGCATGATCTCGCCACCAGCCTTTTCGATCAGCTCCTTCGAGTGTGCATCACGCGGATCGAGCTGTGGCTTTGTATATTCCAGAACCACTTTGCCTTCCATGATGTGCTTGATCGTACCGTTGCCATGCACTTCCACTTCGCAGGTAACCCACTGGTCGCCGCGATAGGTTTTCGAGGTGCTGCTGGTGCAATGTGGCAGGAACAATTTGCCATCCATCACAACGTTGGTTCCCGGCGTGCAAAGGTTGGCGGTCGTTCGTTTGCCTTCCTCTTTACCCCCTAGCAGTTGAACTTCAATCGAAGCGGGAAAGTCCTGATCCTTGCCCATGGTCTTCGGCGATTCGCCATGGATCATGATGCCGCTGTTACGAAATGCCCAGCCAGGACCATCTTTGCACTGGTCACCGATGAAGCGGTATTCAACTCGCAGACGATAGTTGCTGAACGGTTTTTCGTAGAACAGATGGCCGAAGGTCTGATTGAATCCATCCTTGTATCCGTCTTTGTACGAAACGGTCAGCAGGCCATCTTCAACTCGGAAAGTGTCGTAAGGATTCTCGCCCATCTCGTGGTAGCGAATCTTCGGAATCCAGCCTGAGAGGTCTTTGCCGTTGAATAGCTGAACCCACTCTCCTTCTTTCTTTTCGGCTTTGTCTTCCGCCGGCAGGACAACGGCGAACGTAAGCACAAACAACAACGAGATGCCAAATAGGCGATGCATTTTCATGGGGGGGAACCTCGGACTGAAGGTCAAGAGCCGCGGCAAGGCGGCATGGCGTGCAATAGAAGCCCGACATGGGGCGTCGTTTTCCGACATCTTAGTTTAGTCGACCGCAAGGCGCGCCTGAAGAGTGTCGAGCCTTTTTCCCAAACGACAACTGCCCGCCAACAAGGGCGGGCAGGTCATGTTTTTCAGTAGGGATATCGCGGCTTAGTAACCGATAATCGGCATGCCAACCGTTCGCGGCACCGGAGCAGGCGTGCTGTACCAGTACGTCTTGGGGTAATAATTAACGTTGGTCGGGGCATAGTAGGTGGTGGTCTGCTCGACGGGCGCGGGTGCCGGGGTGTAGTAGGTCGTCGTCGGAGCGTAATAGGAGGTCGTTGGCGCGTAGTAACTGGTGGTCGCGGCCGGGGCATAGTACGACGTAGTCACCTCTGGGGCGTAGTACGACGTGGTCACCTCTGGGGTGTAATAGGTCGTGGTCGGAGCATAGTTGGCCTGAACGACCGGGCTGGCGACGTAGGTAGTTGCGGTGCCTGGAATGAGAACCGGCTTATACGATGTTCGCAGACCGAACAAACCTTGGCGAACTGGGACATAGCCAATCGCAGTCGGCGGTGTCACGGTGGTGACGACCTGGGCCTGGGCGACGTTGGCGGCAAACAACGGAGCGAGCGCGATCGCGCCGGCAATCAAAAGGCTACGGAACATGACGATCCCCCTCGGATAAAGATTAGATGTTGGTCAACTTGGAACTCAGGAACGAATCGAACCAGTCGTCTCGTGACCCAATCCAAAGACGTGGCAAACAAAGTGCCAAAGCCTCTGAAGACAAGGATTCTTCACCAGTGTAGGACACGGTTGGTCGCGGATGCGTCATGTTGGTTGAATGACGTTAATGATTCTGTTCCCTTCGTCGATTTTCCACGATATGGGGTCGGATCGGAACGATTTTTATTGTGATAACGGCCAAAATTCGACGATCGGCAAATTGCCAAATCGGCAAAATCGCTACGCGTCAACGCAATTAGCCGGCCAGCTTGCCCGGCTGTGTGAGCCCCCGAAGTCCGTTTCGTGATGATGTCTCTTACTTATCAGAACAGTGTGAGAGGTTATCCAATGTTGTGGATTCGACGTTTCTACTCTCAGTGATCGAAGGACAATCGACGTGGAATTGGTGATTCGTTACCTCACGAGGTTGACGTTTGTGGTTACGGATTCGCGAATAGAGATAGCGGTAGTCCGAAAACTTGTCGATCGATCGGCAAAAAAAAGATTTGCGGGATTTCGGATGAATGCGGTTGCGCCGCAGACTATAGTCAATCTAGTTGTTGCGGATTGTCCGGTAGTGGAGCATCAAAGCGCACTAATCCGTTTTGAGAAGTGATTTGGCAAAAATATTGGATAAGTGAAGTTTCCAATTCGCGGCAAGTAGAATTGCATTCTATATTTACGATGGGCCAGTCATTCTGTGGGAAGAATGCATCGGTTTGTTGCGGTCCAAACGCACAGGTGAACGAAAGTTGCCTGTTTTGTGCAGACCTTTAAGACAAAACATAAATGCAATCGCTTTTGTTTTAGGCGGTTCGCGTGATGTCCGATGAGATTCTTGGAGAAGGATGCCTGGTTCAACAAATCGCTAGGTTTTTGTGACACTGGCACCTGAGATCGCTCGACTTACAATCGGCGATTCCTTCCGTCCCGGTTCCAAGCACTTAGGTGCAGTAGAAAGTTCTGCCAAGATCTCGCTGGATGATCGCCTGACGAAGGTTGGGTTGCATCGAGGGGCAGCGAGACATCCTCTTTGGCCGAACTAAATCAAGGGCAGCAACAGGACTAGGGGTAAAACAGGCATGACCGTTTTCCTGAGTAGATTGTTTGCATCCCATGACATCAGAATCGATCGTTTATTTCGTCGACGATGATCCCGCCGCACGCGAATCTCTTTTGCAGTTAGCTAAGTCGGTGGGGCTTCGCGCCTACGCATATAGTTCTGGCGAGGAATTCCTCGACCAGCTTCAACCCGCTGAACCTGGTTGTGTCGTGCTCGACATTCGCTTGCCAGGCATCTCGGGGTTGGAAGTACATCGTCGAATCAACCAGGCTAACCTTCCGCTGATTGTTATCTTTCTGTCAGCCCACGCGGACGTTCCAACCACCGTTCAAGCGATGAAGTTGGGCGCCCATGAGTTGTTTCAGAAGCCGTGCAATACGACGCGGCTCATCGAAGCCATTCGCCAGGCGATGGAGAAGAACGATTCCACCTATGCCAGGCAGATCAAGCGCCGAGAGGCGGATCAACTGCTGAGCGAATTATCCGCCGAAGAGACCAAGGTCCTCGAACTGATGTTCCTGGGGCGAACCAACCAGGAAATTGCCGACTATCTGCAGTTGAGCCTGCGAACGGTTCAGTTCCGCCGCTCGAGCATCTTTCGAAAAACCAACGTCAATTCCAAGGCCCGCCTGTTTGATATGCTGTTCGACGCCGGTTGGAGCCCAAAGACGAAGATTGCCGCAGCCCAGGAAGTAGGACGCCAGGATAGCTAGGTCGATCTGGCTCTAACCAACGGACGCTGATTGCGAACCAAATGGTGGCACGTATTTCCTGGTTGCCCACATAATGGATGTGGGGGCGGAAATAGCGTTGGAGGTGGTTCGATGAACAGTGCCAATCCCTTTAGCTCCCCCATGCCAGAGCCGTCTGAGGGAGCCTATGTGCGTGCTGACGTTCATCGCGGGACGACACTGGCCTGGTTGGTCGATCGGTACGAGTTCTTCGTCCCTGAGATCGTCGAGGTCGTTCCTACTGCGATCGCGTTTTACGAGCGAACCGGGGCGAAGGTTACCAGCCACGATCCTTTGACTTTCTGGCGCGGCAACCTGTGGGCGACCGTCATGGGGCCGGAGCGCTATGCGCGGCAGGAAATCGTGCTGGAGATCGATCCTTCGCAGCTGCGGGTCAATCTTTCGTACCGGATTAACTTGGTTCTTCCCTCGCGGTTCTTTTTCAACAGCCATCGCGAGGCGATCCGCCTGGCAACCGACCTGGGCGCGATTCATCCCGATGCCATTGGGCAATAGCCGCAAGAACGAAAAAAGGCGAAGCGTGTGCCGCTTCGCCTTTGGATTATCTTTTGAGCGAGCTGATTAGACCTTCCACTGCGGCCAGCTGCCGTAGCGTTGAAGTTCCATGAACAGCAGGATGGCTCCGGTCGTCAGCGCAATGAACGACAGCATAAGCATCACCGTGTAGATATTTAAACTGGACTTGCGTCCCGATTTATCCGAGCTTTGTGGAGACATGGTCACCCTTTAAGATCTGGCCGCGACGATTTTCCCGAACGATTTCTCCGACCGCGTGATCTGGAGCGGTTTCTTTGATGATGATCCGGCCCAGGTAGGTTTGGCCGCGGAACACTTCCAATTGGTTACCGATGTGAATGCCATCGTCGGAACCAAGGTTGATCTCGACGAGGTTGGCGTTATTGACTGCGGTGATGTAGCCATCCAGCGGCGGAGCAATGCCATCGACCGGGGTGAATTCGGTCTTACCGAATGCAGTCAGAACCCGCTTCATTCGCGCGGTCTGGGCGGTCAACGACTGGGCTCGTTCTGCCAAACGTTCCTGTTCGACCTTACGCTGCTGCAGCTCGTCGGTCTTCAAAACGACTTCGTTGAAGATCTTATCGCGATCGGCCTGGGCGATCTTGATATCGGAGCGCAACTGGTCGACTTCCTGCTTCAGGGCTTTCTCGTTGTTCAAGGTCAACTCGAGGTTGGTTTTCATCATGTCTTCCGACTTGACCAGACGCTCGTTCTCTTTGCTCAGCGTGGTCAACTGATCGTCTTGCAGGCGAGTACGGGTCAACAACGTTTGCAGGGCCGAAGCGCGAGCCGCACGCTCTTGCTGCAGCTTCATCTTCAAGTCGCCGATTTCCTTTTGCAGAGCAGTCGCCTGGGCGTTCAATTCGCTGATGGTTTTTTCCAGCCCTTGGTTGCCACTGCTGTCCCCTTTGACCACGTCGCGCCAGTTTTTATGGGTGGCGTAGACGGTCATGGCAATGGTCATAAAGACCAAGCTCATGAGGAGGATCAGGACGGTAAAGATCTTTCCGATCAATGTCATGGAAGTGACTCCTTCGATGGCACGAGGCCACTGCCCTGTTAGGGACGAATATGGTCTGGGTCGGTTAATTCGTCGCTCGCGGCAGCGTGAGGGAATTTCACGCGTGTGAAGCAAGCCGCATCCATGCTATGTCGACGGATCCAACAACCGAGAAGGTGGACTCCCGAGATCGTTCTCAAAGAGTGCCAATGGTTTGTTACGGGACAAGATGTGTGAGTATTTACGGCCAGTATAATTCTGGGCTTTCTCAAGTGTCAATAAAACGGACAAATTAGTTTAGGTGTTCTGGGAAACTGAGTTGCATAACCGATACTTCGGCCCTCGCCGGTCAGGTCCCTGTTCTAATATAAGTGACGTTAACGCTTTACGTCGGTAACTCCTCGTCATTTTTGCCCGGGTAATTCCTCCAGTACGACCTGCAGGAAACCATCGTTCGGGTTTCTTCGGATACCCGGTGCGGACAGATCCGTCACAGGCTCCCCTTGAGAATGTTTGTCTACTGCTCGGCAGAGGGGGTTTCGCCCCGTTTTCGATAGATCCAGGCCAACCCCCAGGCGACGATCGTGAGGCCGAAGCAGCTTCCGGCGAACCAATCGCCATAACGCGTGTAAAACGACAAGGGACGCTTCGTAGGGGCCACCTCAGCAACCAAGTAGGTCGTCTCCCGAACGGGTGTTTGCTGGACGGCTCTGCCGTACGGATCAATCACTGCCGATATTCCCGTGTTGGCTGCCACCAGCATCGGACGGCGGTTCTCCACCGCGCGGAACTTGGCACAGGTCAAATGTAGATCCAAAACGCTCGATCCCCAAAACCACCCGTCGTTGGTGAGCGTGACCAACGCATCGACCGATTGTCCATCGCTATGCAGGGTACGCACATGGCTTGCCACTAATTGGGGGACAGTATTCTCAAAGCAAATACATGGGACCAACGAGACGCCATCGACATCAATTGCCACCGGGCCTTCGCCACAACTCAGCCCGCTGCCGATTGGCATCAGTTCGTAGATGAATGGGAAAACATCGCCGAATGGGACATACTCGCCAAACATCACCGGATGGACTTTGTCGTAGCGGTTAACAATCGCCCCTTTTCGGTCGACATGGATAGCAGAGTTGTAGCTTTCGACCCGTTTATTTCCGTAGCGAATCACCGAAGTGCCGAGCAAAAGCGGGGCCTTCCAGCGGCGGACACCCAACTCGCCAATCAAATACTCGAATTCCCCGTGGCGTTGAGCGATCAATTCTCGAAACCTGGTTTCGGTCACCGGCAGATCGACGGGGGGAGCGAAGTTTTTTCCCAACTCGAATAGCAAATGATCCCCCATCGTCGTTTCCGGCCAAACGATCAAGTCTAGATCAGGTTGGTACTGCGCCAGGTGATCGGTCAGCGTCACGTACTGGTCGAAGGTACGTTGCGATTGGGTCGGATCGCCGAAGACGGTATCGATGGAACCCTGCACCAGGCCGATACGAACCGAACGATCCGCTTCGTTGCTAGCGCTGCCGCCGTCGTAGAGAAGTCCATAGCCAACGCCATGAACTGCAAGCAGCAGCACAACGCAGCCGAGCATCCAACCGACCGGGGCAAGCCGAGAGGAACGAGCCTTCGCAGATGAATTGATCGCATATTCCGGAACGCACATCGCCAACATCGAGGCGACGAGCATCACGACGAAACTAACGCCGTAGGCTCCGGTGAATTCCGAAATCTGAATAAGCGGAACATCATCGACTTGGGAATGCCCGAGCTGAGCGACTGAAAACCCGGTCGCGAAGTAAGCCCGTACAAATTCGAGCGCAGTCCAAATCACGGGAGCGGCGATCGGCAGCGGAATTTTGATGCGATGCACAACGGTTCGCGAGATGGCGACGAATAGCGGCAGATAAACCGCCAAATAACTACACAGCGCCGGCCAGCCACCCATGCGCGTTGCCCAGTGGGCATTGCCAACGCCGTACAGAACCGTCAGCCAGAAAAGCAGGCCAGAGAGATAGATCAGCCAATACGATCGGCGGGGCAAGACCGGCGTGCGGACCAGCATCAGCCAGCCGATCGGAGCGAGCCAACCAAGCGGCCAAAGATTCAGCGGCGGGAAAGCAGCCGCCAAGATCAAAGCGCTACCGCAACTCCACAGCAGAACCGCGCGCCAAGCCATCGTGGGCGCTGGCGAAACCTTATCGGGCGATTTTTTAGTCGATTCAGAAGCGGGCACGCGCAATCTCGCGGGTCGAATTAGGCGGTCGTCATACCGGCTTCAATCATAGCGGTTTTGACGATCGAGCCCAGATCGACTTGCGCCTACGAGTCCTGCTTGGGGTCTGGACTGCCCGGGTTGATACCGCCGACGAAGATCTGCAGCATGCGAGCCTGATTCCAGCAGTCCCATCCTTCGAGGAATTTGTCGTCTCCGTCGACTTTCAGCCAGGTCATCCCCCGCAAAGTTACGCGAGAACCAGTTGGCTCGAATCCAAATCCCTTGCCGGTATGGGTGCCCGTCATGAACCAGCGAATCACGACGCTCGGGTGCTGCTCAATGACGTCTTCCACGTCGAATCGAACATCAGGCATCGCCAACAGGACATTATCGCGGAACTCTTTGAACGCGTTCATGCTGAACCAACGGACGTCCGATTCGGCGTAACCAACGGCATTTTTGGCGGTGAGTTCGAAAATCGCGGCATCGTCGCGTTGGTTCCAGACTCTCTCGAACCACGCTCTTCCCAGATCGCTCAACCGTGTCACGATGTCTTCCGCTAGATGAGTTTGCCCTGCCCTGTTTAAGGGACACCCATCCTTTTAGCATGCCCCTATGCCACACAGAAGTGTACCTCAAGGGGCAGCTTGCCGTCCAGGAAACAGCCTAAAAGTACTAGCTAGCAACAGGATCAAAACACTTAAACCATGACCGCCGAAATAAACTGGCCTGCTTCGTAACTGCAGTTGGCATCGAAAACTGCCAATGCGTTGGCCTTGGCCAGCGTCGCCAGGTCGGCCGAGCCTTTCCAATCGAGCGGAACAATGGTGGCGGCGGCTCCTTCTTTGCGACCGACGTACGCCGGATAGTACACAGGTCGATCGCCACGATTGACGAAATCACGCGTCAGCAGAAATCCGGGAACGAAGGGAGAGGTCAGCTTCCGTCCCACCAGTTGGCTCAGCGCGGTTCGGACAAAGAGATGGAAGCAAACCAGGCTGCTGACCGGATTGCCTGGCAGTCCAAATACAAGCGCGGGACTTTCGCCCCCTTCCTGTTTGCCAAACCAAAGCGGCTTGCCTGGTTTCAGGTCGACCTTGTGGAAGATCTTCTCGACACCATTTTCGGCCAGCAATGCCGGCCCAAGGTCTTTGACGCCGACCGACATGCCGCCTGAGATGAGCAGTATGTCGGCTCTCAAACCTTCGACAATCGCCGCCGCCAGATCGTCTCGATTGTCGCGAACGATGCCCAGCCGATGGACCTCGGCACCAGCCTCGGCTGCCATGGCGGCCAACATCGGGCCATTCGTGTTGCGGATTTGGCCAGGGCCAGGTTCTTCTTCCGCCGGAACCAATTCGTCGCCAGTCGAAATGATGGCCACGGTCGGCTTGCGCCGGACGGTCACGCTGCCGCCAGCCAAGTCCGAAAGAATCCCCACTTCGATCGGCCGTATGACCGATCCGGCTGGAATCACGACCTGGCCGGTCGTCAGCAGTCCACCTCGCTTCAAGACGTGGCTGCCGGTCTCCACGACACGCAAGACCTGGACGCGGTCGACGTTTTCAGAGTCGATCTGTGTGTGTTCGACCATGACCACAGAGTCGGCACCTGGAGGCATTGGGGCACCGGTCATAATTCTCGCCGCCATGCCCGAGAGGATCGTTTCTTCGGATGTCGTTCCGGCGGTGATCTCTGTCACAATTTCAAGGTTCGCCGAACCGCGAAGCGTGTCGCCCGATCGCAGGGCGAAGCCATCCATCATCGCTTTGTCGAACGCCGGGGATTCGACCGGGCTGACCAGATCTTCCGCCAACACCAATCCTAAAGCTTCCAAAGGCGAACACTGGGCTGTGGGTACCAGGAACGAGTGTTTAGAAACCTGTTCGAGTGCCTCGTTAACCGAAAGCATGGCGGATCTCCTCTACGAACTCATTGCAGGCTGAATCTCCAGGAATCTTCGCAGCATATCCGTGCCGGTCTCACTCAAGAAACTCTCGGGATGAAACTGCAGACCCAGGAGCGGAAGGGTCTTGTGACGGATCGACATGATTTCCTTTTCGCCGTTGGGCATGATGCTCCAGGCAGCGACTTCAAATTGATCCGGCAAGGTATCAGGCTGGATCACAAGACTGTGGTAACGCGTGGCAATGAAGGGGTTGGGCATGCCTTCGAACAAACCACGGCTGTCGTGGTAGATCTTGTCGGTCTTACCATGCATCAGACGCTCGGCACGCACGATCTTGCCGCCAAAGGCCTGCCCCATCGATTGATGTCCCAGGCAAACTCCCAGGATCGGCAGTTTCTCGGCGAAATAGGTGATCGCTTCGACCGAGATCCCTGCTTCGTTCGGCGTGCATGGGCCGGGCGAAACAATCAAGTGCGTTGGGGCCAGCTTCTCGATTGTCTGGCAGTCGATCTGATCGTTGCGATAAACCTGAAGATCAAGGGTCGGGTCAATCTCACCGAGACGCTGGACCAGGTTGTAGGTGAACGAATCGTAGTTGTCGATCAAAAGGATCATGCGTCGTTTCGGTAAGCAGGCGCTTGTTGTTAGGCATATCAATTATTTTCCACCAAACCACTGCGCGAGACAACATCGGCCTGGGCCAGGTTCACGTTGGCAGGACCGATTTTCGGCAACCATCATTCGGGTTGGTTGTCTTCGGTGGCAGGATCGGTAGGCTTCGGTTCGCCCTGCTTGGGCTTTTTAGCTCGGGCCATGGCCAGAATGTCCGCCGTACTTGGCTTTTTAGGGGGCGTCGCCTCGGCAGGCTTCTGACCCCGAGCCATCGCCAAGATATCAGCAGTACTCGGTTTGGAGGGCTTTTTGGCAGTCGGTTGGGATGGGGCTTCCTTTGTGGCAGGCGCGGTTTCTTCGACCGATTCGGCGGGCTTATCGACGATTTTCAAAAAGTCGACATCGATGTCGTACCACGAGATGTCATTCGAACCGAGGAACTCCACCAGTGCTCGTCCGCTCATGTTGACCGTACGCACGATCCCGGTTCGACCTGCGAATCGCTGCAGTTCCGGTACCATCCGGCCCACGACGACATACTTGTCGGTGTATTCGCGCTTGAGCTTCTCGATGTGTTCGAAAACCATATGCAGCTCGCGGAAGGAAGTCAGGACAAATCACTCGCCTGAATCCATCTTAAGAAATGCGGCTGCTGGCGGGAAGCAATTGTCTGCAGGCCGAAGTTACCGAGAGACCTGGCCAGTCGAGATCGATTGTTGGATTCGCTTTGACGAGGCAGTGTACTCGGCGCTTTTCTGCGCGTTCCCCATCTCGCGATACATCTCTGCCAGGTTATCCAGCGGAACGATCAGTTTCGCCTCTAAGGTGGGATCCTGGGCGATGGCCGTTTCGATGAACGACTTGCCTTGTTCCGTGAGTGCGACACCCCTCGGGCGATCACCCGTGGACCAGTACGAAACGCCCATGCTGACCAGCGACTCGCCGCGACGATCGAGCATGATATTGGGCATCGATGGATCGGTTACGTGCCGGACCGCCATCTCGTACCACTGGACAGCGTTGGCATGGTTTTGCTTTTGTACGGCACAAATGGCACCAGCCCGGAAGTACAGATTACCCAACAGCAGATGATCGGCGATCGTGACTTCGCGGCCGACCATGCCTCCTTTGAGGAATGTTTGTGCCTGATCGGCAAGTTCCAGCGCGGCGTCGTACTTCTCTCGGGCATGTTCGATGAAGACGGCCTGCGATAGAGCCTGACCGGTTTCCCACTCCAAGGCGCGGTGGAAAAACGGATCGTTCGACTTCTGGACCAACTCGCGATATTGACCCAGGATCAAGTCGACCGACTCGGTTGGATCAAACGGTGCGTTGTAAAAGCTGTGGGCCATCAGCGAGCAAGTCAGCCAGTTCATGCGCAGCTGGCCGGTGGCATTTTCGTTAGTGACCAGGTCGTCGATGTAAACCCTGGCCCGCTGGAGCCATTGATTGACTACCTCGGGCTTGCGTTCCCAATCGCCTGCCGCGATGTCGATGGCAAGTGCCATGTGGGCATCAACCAGAACGCGCTTGGCATCCCGGCGAGTTTGCTGGTTGGTATCGTTCACCAGCGGCGATGCCAACTCGATCGCGCGGACATGATGCTGAACGGCTTCCTGGTTCTTGACGGGGCCGGCCATTTGCAACAGGCTTCCCCACTGGCATTGTGCTTTGGCTTGAACGTGCGCGGGGACGCCGGTGTCTTCGGCGATTTCTTTGGTGCTTTGAATGGCACTGGCCAGATTGCCTTGCGTGGCGGAAAGCAGGGATCGATGCAAGCGATGTTCCGGCAGCGAGCCAATCCCCGAGGTCGCCTCGCGGGCCGCATCGAACGCTTCCTTTTCTCGACCCAGGCGATGCAAGATCAAGGACATTTCATACCAGGCATCCGCATTATGCGGTTCCTGGGCGATCGCCAGTTGGTAATCGGCCAGACGGTCGCGAAGATCCAACGGCGAACGATCACGAGCGCGGATCACGAACGCTTCTGCGGAAGGCGCCTGAATGATGATTCGATCGATTTGATCCGACTTGGTTGTCGACTCCATCGGCAGCAATACGCCGCGCTCCGGGTAGATGACACCCATCAGGCGTCCGGTGTTGTCGTGAACTTCGGCGGGAGTAACGTCGGTCAATTGCAACCGTTCGATCAGCAGATTTCGGGGGATCGGATTGGCGGGAATCATGTAAAGTGAGATGACCTGGTCGCCATCGAGGCCGATCTCAACTTTGGCGAACTCGCCGCGGTTTTCATAAACGCGTACGCGACGTTGGTCGTCGATGCGGCGTTCCTGAATCGGTTGGCCCCACTGCGCATCGATTTCCGCGATGGTTGTTTTCTTAGGGGAGATTTGCCAGACCGAAAGCGCCGAGGCCGTATTTCGCAGATTGAATCCCGCCACCGGACCAGGAGCAGTCTCTGGTGTTGCGGCTGGATTGGCAGGCGGATTCGACTTTACCTGAAGGTCGCTTTGCTCAGGCATCGGCGATGTTGGCGAGACCACGATGACGGGCGATTCGGAATAGCGCGACCGGGGTGCTGGTTCCGATTCCACTTCTTTAACATCCAAAGAACTCGCGGGCTCTGCCGGCAGCGGTTGTTCTTCAAGCGGCGAAGTTCCCTTGGCTGCGGCCGGATTTTTAATGGTCTCGTCACGGATTCGGAATATTCGCAGTGGACCGTTGGTGGTCGGTTCGACAATCTTGGCGCCCTCAGGCGGACGAACCTGGACGTCCGACTCAAACTTGGGCGGAGGCGACGGAGGTGCCTCGGCCGAGGCTTGACGTACGCCGCGCCATGGGGCAGGTTCCCCGTCGGCAGTCAGCGAAAGCGAGTAAGGACGATAGGGACGGGGCTGGATGGCCTGGTTGTAGGGAACCGGGACGACATCTTCTTTCGAGACGACCTGGTCCGATTCGTCCAGCGTCAAACGTATCGGTTCCGCACTCATCCCTTCGTGGATGGCGAAACAGACGATGACGCAAACGATTGGTCGAATGATGCTCGTAATAGACATGATTCCCTCGGCCAGGCGATGCCCCGTGCTTCCGTGCGATTTTGGGCAATTCCAGGCGGGCGAGAGTATACCGACATCGTCGAACCGACCAAGACCAATTTGTGCTAGCAACGACCAGTTTTTAGTCCTACTTGGCCGAATCGGCGTCTACCTGGCGAAGGTGCTCCAAGAGATGCTCCTGGAGTGGGGTCGTGGTTCGATGCCGATTCCACGCCGCGGCAATTGTGCGATACGGCTGAACCTTGCGGATCGGCCGATAGACGCAGGACGGATCGTTGGGATCGGCTGCCATCTCCGGCAATAGAGAGATACCAATGCCCAAGCGAATCATCTGCTGGATCGTCGAGATCTGGGCACTTTCGCAAACGACCTGCGGCTGAAACTCTTGCTGGCGACAAAAGCCCAGTACTTGCTCGCCGAGACAATGCACTTCATGCAGCAGGACGAAGGGTTCCTGGCGAACCTGGCTGATCGATACGGCTTGCTTTTCAGCCAGCGGATGGTTCGGAGGCATCGCGACCAGAAGTGATTCCCGAAACAGCGGCTCGACCTTCAGCCGGGTATCTTCGATCGGCAGCGCCAGAATCGCGACGTCCAACGTCCCTTTGATCAGCCGATCTAAAAGATGGTCGGTGTAGTCCTCGACCAACGTCAACATCACATGGGGGCACTGCTGGCGGAAGTGTTTGATGATGCCTGGCAGCAGATAGGGAGCAATCGTCGGCAACGCACCCAGGCGAAGATTGACCGACTCAGGCCCTTCGGGCTGCTTGAACCATCCTTCGGCCGCATCGACTTCCTTGAGAATCCGCCGGGCGCGCGGGAGTAGCTCTTTTCCCGAATCGGTCAGCACCACGCGTCGTCCCAATCGATCGAGCAATCGCGTATCGAGTTCGCGCTCGAGCTTGGCGATCTGCTGACTGAGAGACGGCTGGGTGACATGGCACTGCTCGGCTGCCCGGGTGAAGTTTTCCAGTTCGGCAACCGCCACGAAATATCGAAGCTGATGGATTTCCATAGGTAGTGCTTATCAAAAGAATAGGAACAACGTATTTCCGTTATACCTGGGATATCACTAACCTGGAATCATCGCAGAAGGACGCGTCGGTCGGCATTGTCGATGTGTGGGAACGGTGACTTCACGTCGGCCGCCGCGTTTTTCTCGATTTCGCGGCTATTTATTTATGGTCCAGCAGCCAAACGGGGTGGTTGGGACCAATCAGCTTAGGATTCTGCAAAAGCCGCAAGGCCCGATCGCGCAGGCATTTGGTCGGTCCATCCAGGTGGAACTCTTCCAGCTTGGCAATCACATCAAGCGTATTGAGCGCCTCGAGAAAGTCGCGATGTTCGAACTGGCGGTACGCGTTTTCGTAATGCGTTCGCAATTGATTCCAATTGACCGAAGGGTTGGCGGCCAACTGGTGGACTTCGATCGGCTGGCGAATGTTGACCACACGGATCGAGCCTAGATAGCGCGTCGCCATTTTCGTGCTGAGAGCTTTTCGCGTTGCTTCGGTGATCAGAATATCAGGCGGGCAGAACTCTTCCTCGTTCTCCTCTTCTTCGTCCTCGTGAGGACAGAACTGCTTGGTCGCACCTTGAACGCGGCTGGCAATGTTGACCGTCGGTCCTAGCGGGCCCCACATGTATTTGTATTCGGTCCCTTTTCGCCCCACGACGCAGTCGCCGGTGTTGATGCCAATGGTCACGCCAAAGGGAAGCAGATCTTTGGGGATCCGATCGGCCCAGGCCTCGTTCAACTGATCCAGCTTCTTGACCATGTCAATCGCTGCCTGGCAGGCCAGATCAGGATGGTTGGGCTGCTTGTCGGGGGCACCCCACATGGCAACAAGCTCGTCACCGACATATTCCAGCAAGACACCTTCATGCTGGATCACCGACTCCGACAGTTTCCCCAAGACGTCACGTAGCCACTGCAGTGTTTGCTTGGCTCCCAGGATGGAACTAATACTGCTGAAGCCGCGGATATCACAGAACAGCACCGTGATGTTCTCTTCCCGTGTTTCCAGAAGCGTTTGATCATTGAGAATTCGCTCGGCAATACCAGGCGGGAAGAATTGGGCCAGACATACCTGTTGCCGGGCGACCTCTTGTTCGACCTTCAAGCGTTCCAAGCCGACGGTCAGGCAGTCGCGGATCACTTCGACGAACTTGACTTCGTAATCGAACTTCAGGCCGTCGCCGAATTCATCCTTTTGTTTCGAGGCATACAAGGCGCCAACGACGCTTTCGCGCGAGATGACTGGCGTGACGACCACGCGATGTTGAGGATCCTCGTCGTCGCGATGCACGTGCGAGGACCAGGTCTGGCGGTTGTTCCAAACGAACTCGAGTGCCTTGCTATCGAACTTGAGTCCATCTTTGGGATCAAAGGAATCAGAAGGCCAGGTGACTTCGCACTGCCAGCGATTGGCCATCTGATCCAGGCCGAGGTAAGAGCACGATTCGAAGTTACCCAGCTCGCAAACTTTTTCGGCGGCCGAGATAAAAAAGTCAGGAGAATTGGCTGCCTTCTCCAGTACGGCACTAACGGCGCTGAGGATCCGTTCCAGGTCGCTGCTGGCTTCCGACTGCGGATCGTCCAGCCGACTTTGATTTAGCAGGCTGGCCACATCCGCCAGCGATTGCGAAATGTTCGATTGCGCGGAGGAGAACGAGGAAGAAACGGCCTCGGCGGTTTGCGTTCCTAATTGAACGGCGATGTTGGAACCAACCATCAAGCGAATGGGCGTCTGCCGCAATTCGTCGGTCAGGAACGTTCGGACCTGGCGGTGTGTGATACGACCTTCATCCGAAGGGGACAGCGGTACTTCATGGTTGCCGATATTGCCGACCCGCAAATAGCTGCCGTCGGTATCGAACGAGATTTCCAGGCACCGCCGCGAAACCTCCCGCTGCTGATAGGGGGTGATGATCAGCTTGCGGTGGTCGGTGAACGAGATCGTGCGGAATGCGCCTGGTTCGCCCCGGGCCACATCTTGCCGTCCCAGAACCAGCCGCTCAGGCAGCGTTAGAGCGAGGACCTCTTTTCCCAATTGATCGTCGAAGATCGGGCGCTGCTGGCCATCGACAAAGATGCTCAACACAATCGGATCGGCGCCGTGGGGGTCGTGCGATTTAGGATGAGGCTGGTGCATTTTCGGTAGATACATCGACGCAAGGTGTCATTCGAGAGACCCGTCACCATGACGACATGGACTTCGGTTCCTCCCGAGGCACTTGATATTGACTATATCGACGAACTCCTCCCCGAATTTCCTCAAGAATAACTGAAATTGCAGCCAATTGGCAATTGCCCGATCGGTTGTATCGTTTCTGGCACCATCTTTCGGAACACACCATTGGTTGGGTATTTTTCTTTGGTTTACTGGTCGGCTCGCGATAAAATGGAGGTTAGATACTCCATCCCGATGCACTGGCAACTACTTTTCTGGCGACTTATGCCATGGACCTGCTTCGGTACATCTTCGGAACGTCGAAACGCGACCAATTCGCCGAGCAGTTAATGCAACGTGTGAAAGAGGCCGGCGAAACTCGCGAGGTCCGGTACGAAAAAGATTCGTACCAGTTTTGCTTCTTCGACCAGGGAGAACTCGCGGGCGTTGCCAACCTGGGGAATCTCTTCGCGGAATATGACCGTCTGGACGAAAGTGATCGCGATGCCTATCTCGGCCAGGTCACGCGGGCGATTATGGCTCGGTACGAAGCGGTTCCTGAAGCTTTCGAGGACGCCGAACCAGATATTCTGCCGATCGTACGCAGCCGCGCTTACCTCGAGATCACCACCCTCCAGCAGCGGTTGGCAGGCGAAACGATGCTGGACGCTCCTTACGTTGGTATTGGCGACCATCTGCTCGCGCTGCCGATCTACGATTTGCCCGAGGCGATGCGGACCATCGATGCCCAGCGTCAGCAGCAATGGAATCGATCGCTGTACGAATTGATGGAAGTGGCGCTGGAAAACCTCGGCAGGATCGACGCCACCGTCACGACGCTGGATGGCCGCGTGTTTCTGTTCGGCAACCAAGACCATTACGATGCATCGAGGATGTTACTGACCGAACGCATTTCGCAGCTGGAAACACAGGGTCGACCCGTGGCGATGGTACCGACGCGCGATTGTTTGATCGTTGCCGGCGACCAGGATGAGGTAGGCCTGCAGTTGATGCAGGAACTGGCTCGCCAACATTTCAACGATCCACGGCCGATCAGTCCAACCCCCTGCCGTTTGGTTGAAGGCCAATGGGAAACGTGGCTGCCTGATGAGGGGCATCCCCTGCATGATGGTTTTTTGGAACTGCACCTGCAGGGACTCGCCTCCGAATATCGAGAACAACACGAGGCGATCGAAGCCGCATTTGCCCGCTCTGGTCGGGAAGGCTTCACCGCGAATTACTTTTTGGTGCGCGATTTAAAGTCACGCAAGATGATGTCGTATTGTGTTTGGCCCGAGTGCCCCCACGCCTTGCTGCCGCAGGCCGACGTGGTGGTGTTTATGGACTCGACCCACATGAAACCTTTGGCCAGCGGCAGATGGGAGAATGTTCGAGAAATGCTTGGTTCCCAGATGGAAGACCTGGGGACCTACCCGCCGCGCTTCCGGGTACTTGGTTTTCCACAACCGGACGAATTGAGGCAAATTGGTTCCCTTCCCCGCTTCCGCCTGGGATAGCTGGGAGTCATCGAGTTCCATCAGTCACCCGCTCAAGTGTCGAGGCTATGGAGCTGGATGCTTAAGGATATGAAATCCATTGGCCAGATTACCGGATGACCAATCCGATGAATGCGCATAGTAATTCTCGAATACGTATCAATCGCAGACAAAGCTCGGCGAAGTTTAAGGCCCTGTTCGAAATCGACAGGGTCTTCTTTTTTGTCTCAACTGCCACACGATCGATCTTAGATCGGCATGCCTTGGTGGGTTGCCAGTTACGGAGGTTCCCATGAAAACCAATCTAGGGGACATCCGGATATTTGACGAATCGGCAGTCGTCGAGGTCCGAACCAAGATGCTAGGTTTGGGCCTGGCGTTTGGGTTCGGACCTGATGTTTCGATGCGGATGGCGACGTTGCTTTCCGACTTGGTTCGACAATTGGTGATGCATCGCGAGCCGGGCAGCTTGTTTATCCATGTCGAGCATTCGGGCGGATGCGCCGTTTTGGGCTTCCGCTTTCTCACGTCCGAGGCGGTTTGCCTTTCACCTCGTTTGCGCGAGTTCTTTGATGAAGTGCTGCAGGTTTCCGATGGGCAAGAGATCCACGAGATCGCCCTGTCTCGGTACCTACGGGAATTCTCGGGAGTGCTGACATCCGATTTTCTCGATAAGCAGCGCGAACGGATTTGTCTCAAATCGCGAGTGGCGCTGCTCGAGGAATTGCGAGAAAAGAACAAGCAATTGGAACGCTACAACGCCCATCTGGAGGAACTGGTGCGTGAGCGCACCAAGGAGTTGGAACGCGCCAATCATCGCATGCAGCGCGATCTGAATGCCGGGGCAGACTACGTTTCGCGTTTGATTCCCGATCCGGTAGACGGACAAATCTCGATCGATTGGCGCTACGTTCCCTCCGAAGAACTGGGCGGCGATGCAATGGGATACCATTGGATCGACCCGGATCATCTAGCCATCTATCTGTTGGATGTGACCGGGCATGGAATTGATTCGGCTCTTTTGGCGGTCAGTATCGTCAACGTGATCCGGGGCGCGACGCTGCCTGAAACCGACTTTCGTCATCCGAGCGAAGTTCTGGCGCATTTGAACGATTCGTTCACGATGGATCGCCATGGCAACAAGCTGTTCACGATTTGGTACGGCGTCTTCCATCGACCGACCCATCGGCTTACCTGGGGAGGCGGCGGGCACCCAGACGCGCTCTACTACGACGATGAGGCGAACAAGCCGATTCGCCTTGCTTCGAGCGGGCCGCTGATGGGCATGATCGATTGGCCCCACTTTGAAACCCAATCGATCGTGGTCAACTCGCCGTCGCGTTTCTATTTGTTTAGCGACGGGGTCTTCGAGATCCATCAAAAGAATCAAAGTGAGTGGACCTTCGACCAGTTTGTCATGTACATGAACCAGCCCGTGCTCAATGGCGAATCGAAGATGGATGCCTTGTATCAGTACGTTCGGCAGCTAAGTGGCAAAGATCAATTGACGGATGACTTTTCGATCCTGGAAATCCGGTTCGATTTGCCATCAGGTCCCACGAACCATTTGGGAGGCCGCTTGTTCTAAGCAAATTTTTTATTTGAGGAGATGGTCCAGGTAAGCCCCTTCGACGAGGTCTTCTGGATCGATCGACAGCCGTTGCATCAGGTCGTGGGCGATCGCGGTCCCCTCCTCTTCGCTTTGTGAGTCGTCGAGCACAACTTCAAGCTCCAGGTAATCGCCCAACGATTGGACTTCGTCGAGATGAATACGGGTTTGACCTACCATGTAAAGCGTCCGAGTTTTCGTGACGGTCCCCAATAGTTGCAGGGCGTCGTCCAGCAGCAATCCGAGCTGATCGGGATGCGAAATTGGAACGCGACGATAATGGGACGTCTTGGGACCTGCCAGATCGAAACGCCGGTAGAAGATCAACTCGGCGTGTTCTTCGTTGATTTGCCGCAACTTCAATCGCCCCTCGGGGACTCGATAGAAGTGATCGACCTGCCTTAGTACAGCAGGCCCGGAATCGGCAAGCGGCGCGATGCGGTCTTCGAGCTCTTTACGGTTGGCGATCCGAGCCTTGATTTCGATGTTTCGTGCCACAGTTTTTTGCCTACACCATTTCGTCGGCAATGAAGCCATCGAACGTTTGTCGGCGACGAATGGTGCGCGCCTTGCCATCTTCGATCAGGACTTCGGCTGCCATTGGTTTGGAGTTGTAGTTGGAACTCATACAGAATCCATAGGCCCCGGCACATTCGATCACCAGCAGGTCGCCTACCGTCGCTGGCGGAAGCTTGCGGGCACTAACGAAGCCGCCTTCTTCCTGCGTGAAGATATCCCCCGATTCACAAAGTGGACCGCCGACGATCACGTCGTGCTCCCCTTCCAAGATTTGGCCGTCGGCCCGGGCAACGGAGATTGGATGGTACGCGCCGTACATGATCGGCCGCGCGAGGTTATTGAAGCCGGCGTCGACAACGTAGAAGAGATTGTCACCCATCTCCTTTACGGCACGGATTTCGGTGACCAGGTAGCCTGCCTCGGCCGAAAGATACCGACCTGGTTCGATCTCGAGCGAAATGTTGTGGTCGAAAGCTTTCTCCAGGCTCTTGCGGGTAGCGTCCCAGAGCTGGAAGTACTTATCGAGATCGACATACGTTTGTTGGCTGTTGTAAGGAATCGGCAGACCGCCGCCAGCACTAATCGTTTTGAGGCTGCGGCCAACTTCCAGAGCCGCTTTCTTCATCGAGTCACAAACTTGGGAAAGATGTTCCAGATCGGTACCGCTGCCAATGTGCATATGCAGTCCGGTGATTTGCAGCCCGTTGGCATCGGCCAGCATCAGGCAGTCGTTGAGCTGTTCGTGCCAGATGCCATGCTTGGACTGCTGACCGCCGGTGTTGGTCTTTTGGCTGTGCCCATGACCGAAGCCGGGATTGATCCGCAAGGTGATCTCACGGCCAGGCGACAACTCGCCAAGCTGGCGGATCATGTCGGGCGAGCCGCAATTGACGTGAAGGCCATGCTCGACACAAAGCCCAAGTGCTTCTCGGTCGAAGATATCGGCCGTGTAGACGATCGGCGGCGGGTCGCCGTGGGTTGGATAGCCGGCTGCCAGGGCGCGGCGAATTTCCCAAGCGCTGACCGCATCGACAACACCCCCCTTTTCACGGACCAGTTTCAGGATGGCCAGATTTGAGCAGGCCTTCTGGGCGTAGCGAACGACATCGAAGGCCGCCAGATCTTGGATTCGCTCGGCGATTTTTGCGGCGTCGTAGACGTACGTCGGGGTGCCAAACTGGTGGGCCAGGTCTTTGACGGAAACGCCGGCGATTTCCTGACGAGAGGTCGAGAAAGTAGGAACTTGAGGCATGACAGGTACCGAAACCTTAAAAGTGGCAAAAACTCATCGAGTTAATTTTAATGAGACACGCCAAATCGCCCACCCGGCGCAAAAAAAAGAGACCTTCTCGGAAAAAGGTCTCTCTTTGGGTTGAACAGGATCGAGCAGGCCACGCTTAGAAAGCTGGCTGGCCAGGAATCTCGAGTTCGGATTCGACTTCGACGCCGGAAGTGGCCGCGACAACACCGGCCCCGGCTGCCTGGATCAGACCTTCCTGGATCATGATTCGCAGGCGGCTCTTGTTGCCGTCGACGGTGACCGTCATCAGCAGCTTGTCGTTCCCCTTCTCGAGGACTGCGATGACCTGATCAATACCAGGAAACGGAGGCGCGGGGCTTTCCTTTGCCAGCTTTAAAAACGGCAAGGCAGCAAGTTGCATGTGCAACGATGGGACCTTGGTTGCGGTTCCGGCGAGCGAATCGTCGATCGCCTTTTTCATCCGAGCCATGGCATCGTAACCGGCGGTCATGTAAACGCTGGTCTCGCCAATACCCAAAACCACTTCCGGAGAATCGCCCAGATACTGCTGAGCTTCCGGCGGCGCGCCATCCATCGGAATCTTCATCGTGCTCAAGCGAACGGTTTTGTAACTGTCAGTGTTCCACTGGATCGGCGGTGCTTGTTCACCGTTTTTGGCCGCGATCTTGATGATTTCCTTGAAAACGTCTTCGACTCGCTGGCCGTCGGCAACGTGGGCGGCGGTGAGGGCCGTCACTTTTCCATTGGCGATGTCGATCATCATGCCACCATCGAACGAGCCGGTCTTCGCCGTTTGAATGACCGTATCGATTGCCAAGTCGATCACCTTCTTGGCCGATTCCAGGTCTTCACCATCGAGGTCACCATCGGTGACGAGCTGACGAAGGCTTTGATCGCGAGCTTCGTTGATTTGCTTGGTCAGACGCTGGATATCTTCGTCGGCCATTTTCTGGGTCATGCGGAAGCTGAACGCGGCCGATTCGCTACTGAAGCCGAGGAATTCAGTGGTCAGGTCACTGTTCATGGCCTGAACCTTGGCGTACTGACTGCCGTCGACCACCGTGGTGGCGATATCGATGTAGGTACCCTGTTGCGTGGCGTCGACGTTCCATCCGATCGTCAGGTCTTCCAACTCGGTGAACAGGCGATTGACCTCGTCCAACTGTTGATCGATCTGCTTCTTGCGGGCAGCGAATTCCTCGTTGGTTTCATTGGGCTCTTGTTCCAGCGACAATTCGACGCCGGTACGCAACTGATCCATCGCCCATTGACGATGAACGGCGGGAACGTTGAGCGGAAACACCTTGAGAGCCAAGTCGTATTCGGTCGGCAACTCCTTCAGATAGACCAGCGGATCGGCTGGCGGGTTAGCCAGCTTTTCCTGATCGGTGGCAAGCACCGCCCAGGTTCCAACCGACTTCACAAAGACGGGCATCAAACCGACGTTGAACATTTTGATGTCGCCTCCGACATCTTGCGGCGGGCCAATTTGCTCGGACGCGGTGGTGATCATCTTGCCGTAATCTTCGGCGGGAAGATAGGCGATCGGGCTGAGTCCCATGCCGTCGGTCATGAACATCACACCGCATGGTCGCGACTTATCAACGCCAACGGTGAAAGGTGTCGTGAGCAGAACAGCCGTGCGACCTGCTTCGGTCTGCTGAGCGGCATCGGCCAAGTACTGGACGTCGGCCAGGACCTTCTTCATGGGGGCTATCGAAACGACAGCGACCGGCTTGGCCTCGGCGTCCTGGGCATGGACTGCGACCATCGGTACGGCGGCAAGCAACAAGCCTGCGATCGCAAGGCGGCAACGTTGAATCAGCATGTTCACTGCATTCGTCTCCTGAGAGGTGATATTCACTGGTAATTCCCCTCAATCACAGCCAGCCAGGATTCGACGGCATGCCGCCGGTTCAAGGGGTAATTCTTCTCAAATGTACCGTAGAGCCATCGTCGATTAAAGGCGCGGGGAGCAGCCGGAAGAAATCGAGGCGCGTACATTTCCAGTCATCAATACTCGCCAATTCTCGCCTTGGTTTCGCCAGGGTGGCAAGAAAGTGCTCGGCCTGACCCATTGGGCATCAGCAAGTGCTGCCGATTTCGGGATGCCAAGCTTCCATGCGGTAGGAAGGTTCCCAATGGGCGCAGAGAAACGGCCCAGTCAGAACTTCAGCCCGGGACTTCGACTGGAAAAGTGAGGGAAAGTGCAGAAAACTCTCCCATGGCGCCAGCTTTAGCGCTCTCGAAAGACGATGCGACCCTTCGTCATGTCGTACGGGGACAGTTCAACGCGAACGCGATCACCCGGGACAATACGAATAAAATGCTTACGCATCTTACCGGCAACGTGAGCCATGACGGTCTCGCCAACGTCCAATTGGACGCGAAACCGGGTATTGGCCAGTGCCTGAGTCACCGTGCCTTCGACTTCAAGAGCCTCTTCTTTCTTAGACATAACACTCCTTGAGATTTTCCATCTGTAGAGAATAACCAATTGGGGACAAAAACAATCGCCCGAGTTTTAGTATATCGGGAAGCCTCTGGAAATCAACGCAGATGGCATGCCGAAATTGGAAGATGGCGCGTCCCCAAAGCCAGAAACCGACCCACCGCCAATCCTTATTGGGGTGGGTATTTGGCGAGCGAGGGTGATATATGCCAGCGCTGGAAAAGTGCTAGCTTTTGGCCTGATCGGGTTCTTTTTCCGCCGGGGCGTAGTCGTACATGCGGTAGGTCTTCGATTTCTTGGCCCCCCCACGTTCGAGAGAAGCGCGGGAAAGATGGTTGCTTTCCAAGACCCAGGAGAATTCAACCTCCTGAACGCCCCATTTGCGAATATCGGGAACCAATCGCTCGAGGATCACCAGGCCGATGCCCCAACGCTGGTATTCCGGTACGACATTGGTCGAAATCAATCGCATGTTCTTGATTGCCTTCTTGTTCCAAAGCAACCGCAAGAAGCCAAATGGGAAGAGCCGGCCATTGATCTTCTTGATCCGCGGGTTGTAATCGAGCATTCCGAACATCGACCCAATGACTTGGCCGTCGACTTCACATACCGAGGTCAGCTCTGGGACCAGCAGATGCTTCAGGTCTTCGGCCATCTTATCGACCTCGGACTTATCAATCGGTACAAATCCCCATGTTCCGACCAGCGAACGGTTATAGATGTCTAAGAAGGTATATACGTCTTCTTTAAATCGTTTCCGGTCCATTCGCCGCAGCTTCAGATTGAATCGGCTCTTGGCCTCGTCGACGATGAATTGAAGCTTGGGATCCAAGCCTTCCAGCATGTCGACATGTCCCCAAAACGCGAACAAGTCTTGCGTTTTCTGGTAGCCGTAGTCGAGGATCAGCTTTTCATAGTAAGGCGGGTTATAAGTCATCATGAACGCGGGCGAGCTATCGAAGCCTTCGACCAGTGTGCCGATTTCATGATTGAGCGAAGGATTGGCCGGGCCCCGCATCTTGTGAATCCCCTGTTGGGCGAACCAATCCTTTGCGGCATCAAACAAGGCACCGCTGACTTCAGTGTCGTCAACGGATTCGAAGAATCCCCAGAATCCCCGCTTTTCGTTGTATCTCTCGTTGTGCCCGACATTCAAAATTGCCGCAATTCGGCCGACAACTTCCCCTTCGCGGCGGGCAAGAAAACATTGAACGCGATTGCGGGTATAGAAGGGATGAGGCGCGAAATTGACCAGCTCTTTGAGGTTCTGTCTTAAGGGTGGAATCCAATAAGGGTCATCCCGATAAAGCTTCCATGGAAAATCGACGAACTCTCGTTGCTGCCTGCTCGTGGTTACCGGTTCGGTGCTGATAGGTGACATTCGTATCCGCTCAACAGAAGGTGCCCAAGATAGACAGAGCCGCCCAGGGCAACCATGGTGTGTTTTTTTGGGGCGTCAAAACAACCGAGGATTTCCGTCCTCGACTGCCAGCAATCGACAACCATACTCGTCCGCCCTGAACCCCGCAAACCCAGACTTTCCGCAAGGTCCTTGCCAACTTGCCATTATTCAGGGGGGTAAAGCCTACCAAAAAATGTGTGAAATCTTGGTCACAGTGCTTTTTCAGTAGAAGATTTTTGCAATAATCTCAATTTCATAAGAACGATGAATAATGAATTGAGAAATCGAACAAGATTCATTTCGATTTAAACAGCTAGAAGTGTAGAATTCAGATTGGTCAAACATTGATACAATTGAAACGAGGTTAGCTACGTTCGCGTAGCTGACTCTGCCCCGTCTGTGGGGTTTTTTATGCGCTGTCACTAACTTGCTGGACTTCGACTGGCGTGACATAGGAGCGGTCAGTCAAAGAGGCTTCCGGAGAGATCAGCACTTGCTCTCCATGTTCTATCCCTTTCAGAACTTCGACCGTCTGATCGTTCATCAGCCCAATCTGCAAGTTGCGCCGCTCCAGTTGGCCACCAGTGACGACATACGCTTGCCACTCCCCTTGGATATCTCGAAACATAGCTGATCTCGGAATGACCAGAGCCTGGGGCTTTTCGTCGGTGTAGATACGAACTTGAACACGGTAGTCGACCCCTAGTCCCTGTTTTTCGAGAAGGTCGCCGATCTGGCCGGAGTTGAATTTGAGGATCACAAGTACGCGCTGTTGTTCGACCCCTAGTGAGCTAACCTTCGTAAACCCTGCCGGATAGACGCGCTGGACGATCATGGGTATTCCGTGGCCCGCTTCCTTGTCTAATGAGGGGCCGAAGATTTCTGCCCGATCGCCGGGACGAATCCTAGTAGCGTCTTGAGTCAGGATTTCGGCTTCGACTTCCAGCTGATCCAACTGGCCAATTTCCAGCAGCTTGGTACCGCCGGCTGCTTGCTGTTCGCTGGTGAGATGCTTGGTTAACACGATACCATCGACTGGACTGATCATCTTCGAACGCTGCATTCGCAGGTCAGCCGTGCGCAGGCGAGCTTCCGCTTCCGCCTTTTGTTGCTGCAAGACGGCCACCGAAAGATCTTTGCGATCGATGTATTGGCCGATGACATTGGGCAGAAGCTTTGTCGCGGCGTCGATCGACAGAATCGCCTGGTAGGTCAAAACATCTTTCTGAAAGCTGGTTTCATCTTCGACTCGCTGCAATTGGGCTCGATCAACATCGTCGGCCGTCTTGCCACCTTTTTCAAACAACGTTTGTACTCGTTTCAGAAAGGTCGTTGAGTATTCAAAACGGGAACGGCTGGCGGTCATTTGTGTCTTGGCGGCCTCGACGGTGTTGATCATCGATTGCACAAAGTATTCGCTTTGCTGCTTGGTTGTTTGTTCGACTGTCTTGTCGCTTGATTCGCGTATCGAAGCATCGAGCCGCTGGACGGCTGCCTTGGCTTCGGCGAATTCCGCTTCAACATCTTCTTGCACGATCTTGGCGATGACTTGGCCCTTCGCGACGGAATCTCCTTCTTCCAGAGTGATCTCACCAACGCGGGCATCAAAGGGCACTGAGATGACATAGGTTCGGGGCAAACGCGTCTTGGCCTGCTCGTCGACGTACGACTGGATTGGCTGGAAGGCCGCCGTCACGACATCGACGCGGGGACCACGCGCCGCGTTGTAGTAGACGATTCCGCCGACGACGAGAATAACGCCGACTATCACCGCAATCGTTCTGATCATGATCTAATCTCTCTGTCTGCCTGGTTATTCGCGTACTTGCAAAGATTCGAGCCAGTTCATCGTGTGAATGCGCCACTGGACCACGGCATGGGCCAGCAGCGTGAATAAAACCGCCGTGATAAAAGCGGCGATCCAGATCCAAGGTGCGGTAACAATCGGAAAGCGGACCAGGTCCTGATCGATCATCTTGGTCATCAGAAAGATCAAGACGTAACCCAGGGGCATTCCCAGTAGGGCCCCAATGATGTTAATCACCAGGCTTTCTCTCAGAAACAGCAAGCCAATTTCCCATCGCGTGTAGCCCATGGCTCCAAGCGTTGCGACCTCGCGCTGACGTTCTGAAAGGTTCACGAGCGACGCATTCAAGACGTTGCCGAAAAAGATCGTTCCGGCAAATACCACGATCATCCCAATCGCGATATTTTGATTCTGGATAATCGTTTCGCGCATGTTCTTGATCAACTCCATCCGCGAATTGATTGCCTCCATCGCCGGCATCTTTTTGAGACGCAGGTAAAGCTCGCGCTGTGCTGATGCTGCTTTGTTGATCTTCAACTGGGCACCGCTCATCGCGAACGATTCACCCCGAATTCGACTCAGGTACTGCAAATCGGCATAGACATTCAAGCCAAACTGGCTGTCGCTGATGGTGGCCAGGGGCACCAATATCGGATCGCGGCGACCAGTTTTGGGATGAATCTCGATGGCATCACCTACCCGCAGATGTAGATGTTCTGCCAATCGCCGTTCCATCACCAGCCCGACACTCGGAATTCGGATGCGCCGATTTTCCTTATCGGTTGGCACGGTCAGCTGGGCACCACTTAAGATCCCTTGAATGGCTCCTTGCCGGCGATACGGACCGTTCACAAAATCGCAGGGAACATTTAGGAGCGGTTCGACCTGGTCCACGCCGGGCAAGTGAGAAAGCTCGTACCAGGCCTGGCGATCAAGTGCATCTTTGAAGGTCAGATCGATGTCACTGCGAATGCGGCGCTCGAATTCATCCCGCACGAAGTACTCGGTCGCTTCCATCATCATCAAACCGCTGACCAGAATGCCTGCGCCCACGGTTCCCGCAAACAGGGCAATCGCCGTTCGCGAGCGATGACGAAACATCGATCGCAATACAACGCGCCAGCCAGGCGGCAGCGGGTTCCAAAGTAACTGGACCCGTTCCAACAAAATGGGTCCACCTTGACCGGGGGGCTCCGGTCGCATTGCCGCCGCCGGTTGAAGTAAAAGGACCTGCCGTGCTCCGTAGAGGCTGCCCAGAATCGCGCATACGATGCTCACGCCCCAGCCAATCAGATGCGTCTGGAGAAAGAAATCGTTTCGCAGGTCAGGGAATTGAAAGAAGTTCTGGTACTGAGCCAACATGCCCTGGGCGAGCAGGATTCCCAGAACGCTGGCCAAAATCGCGGCGATCAGGCCGACAGCGGCCGCGAATTTCAAGAAGTGAAGGAAGATCGCGGTGTCTTCATATCCGATCGCTTTGAGCGTTCCAACCGTGGTGCGCTGCTGTTTGGCCAGGCGGGTCATCAGTACATTCAAGATTAACGCCGCCACCAACAGGAACATCGTTGGCAAGAATGCGGACATGTGGGCCAGCTGATCGATTTCATTGGTCACGAAATAGTTCGAGGTGAAATCTTTCTTCAGCGTCGATGTCTTGAAACCAGACGATTCCAATCGTCGCCGGGCCAGATCGAGCACCGCTTCCTGGTCGCGCTGGACTGCCGGTGCAAAGTGGCCAACCACTTGATTGGCGGCACCTTGAAAGTCGAACAGCTCCTCCATTTGCCGCCGCGGTAGATAGAAAACGCCGAAGTTTTCAGGGTCAGGCGTTAAGCTGCCGGGGCCGATCAGGTAAGTAAACTCCGCGCTGATTGCCGTTCCCACAATCAAGAACTCTTCGCGGCGATTATTCAGCAGCAGATGCAGTTTCTGACCGGGGCGAAGGCGATTGGCCTCGGCGAACTTATCGTTGATGATCACCTCTGGCTCGCCGCGATCCGAAAAGTAATCCCCCCGAATCAACAAGATATCGTTGATGACCGGTTGCCGCCGATCAGGCATCGAGATGACGGTTCCGTTGAGCGGTTTGAGTCGCTGATCGAGATCGACGGTAACCGGAAACTGAAGCCGCTGCCTCCAGTTGCGAATCCCGGCAATCGAATTGAGCAGTTCCAACTCGGCTACGGGGGCCTTCTTGAAGTCGATCCAGAAATCAGCCATCCGGCATTGGCGGTAGTAGCGATCTTTCGCCGCCTCCATATTCGTGAACGTGGTCTGCATTCCGATCAGCAGACCTGAACCGAGCATCATGATGCTGATGATCGCGATCAGCAGACCGCGCGCAGCCATCAAGTCTCGCAGCAGCTTGCGGTCCAGAATGCTCACCAAACCACCTCCGCTGGCGGCAACGGATGGGCGTTGCGCTCCGTACTGACGATCTCGCCACTGCGCAGATGGATCACCCGGTTGGCAACGTCCGCCAACGCCGTGTTGTGCGTAATGATCAGGATGGTCGTTCCCAGGTCGTGATTGAACTGAAGCAGCAGTTCCAGGGCGCTAATCCCCGTTTCAAAGTCCAATGCCCCGGTAGGTTCATCGCAAAGTAGCAACTTCGGATTCTTGACCACGGCCCGGGCAATCGCCACGCGCTGCTGTTCGCCACCGGAAAGCTGCGACGGGAAGTGATGCATCCGTTCGGCCAGGCCAACTTTGACCAACATCTCTTCGGCATCCAGTGGATCATCGGCTAGCTGCGCGGCCGATAGAACATTCTCGAGCGCCGTCAGATTGGGCACCAGGTTATAGAACTGAAACACGAACCCAACATGCTTCCGCCGGTAGCGAGTCAGTTGCGTTGAAGAGACTTTGGCCAGGTCGGTTCCCTCGAAGATCACGCTGCCATGGTTCGGCTGATCGAGGCCGCCGATCAGGTTCAGAATAGTCGATTTGCCCGAACCGCTTGGCCCGACCATTGCCAGTACCTCGCCGTCCAGCACATCGAACGACAGATTCTTGAGGACTTGGACCTGGACTTCCCCCATGGTGAAAGTCCGCTCAACATCGCGCACTTGCAGTACGGCCTCGCGCGATGGGGGCTCCTCGTCTTGGGTCTGGCTGCTCAATTCAACACGTGGGGTTAAAGAAGCGTGAGCGCAACGAAAACGCTGCCCGTCGGTGAGTCGTTCACAACGGCGGAAATGCCCCACTTCAATCTTAGCACAGTTGAAATCGGGTTCCAAAGAAACGAAACAGGAAAGACGGCCAGGTCAGTCATCCTCCAGGTCATCTTCTTCAGGTGTCGCCAGAACCGTGTGCCCTTCGGCGGGGATCGGAATTGGAACCAGTGATAGACCCCAAATGCGGAGAAAGTAGTCGGCCAACCACAGGACGATTATCAAGGCAAATTGAAAACCGAATAGCTTCACCGCAAGGATACCAGAACGGAAGGAGTCCGCCGCAAAGCCACAGATTATTGTCAGAATCAGCGCTGCCAACATGATACGAATCGTCCATGAGGAGAGGGCGTGTTTTCTCATCAACAGCCAAATGGCCGAGATCGAACCAAACGCGCCCGGGATTAATACTGTAGATGCGGCAAGGCCAAATCCTAAGGCTCCTTTACCCCCAAAGGACGCTGGCGAGAAATAGATCTGTTTCACCAAAAACAAAAGCACCCCCGAGCCAAGCACCATTAAGGCAAGATTCGCGTACGTTAAATTCCGGGGTTTTGGAACCCGCGGTGAAAAGAAAGAGATAACGAAATCAAGCAGCGCGGTCATCAAAGCAACGCCTGTCAGGAGCAATCCAGCCGATTCCACAGCCTGTGACTTTGGTTGGTCATCATGCCAAAGCAAAAGCACCACACTCACGATCACCGCGGAGACGATTAAACGGGTGCCAAGGAGCCCAGAGCCGGCGCCCAACCAAACGGATAAGACGTAAAGCTGAAGCAGAATCCAGATGCCGGTGGAATTGTCTGGGCTCAATAAGAAGCGGTAATCATTAAACAAGAACCAACCTACATAGATGCACGATATGATGCCGCCAAAGGAGAGCAACTTTGGCGGCTCTAGCTCGGCCTTGGTCGCCAGCGTTGGTCGAGACGCTTCCAACTCCGTAGGCGAAGCGAACGGGTTTGTGTCATTCATGAATTCGTTGCCAATGACTTAATCCAAGGAGGTGCCAATCGCCTTGGTTTTATCGTCTCGGCTCGACCCCGTACAGCTTTCGCACAAAGAAATCGCGCGTTCGCCGCATGCCATACTTGCCGCTGCCGATGCCGTGACCGGCGCCTGGGACGACCAGCAGATCGAAGTCTTTGTTGGCTTGGATCAGGGCGTTGACTACCTGCATCGTGCTGGCCGGGTCGACGTTGGTATCCATTTCGCCGACGATCAGAAACAGGTCGCCCTGTAGCTTATGGGCGTTAACCACGTTCGAGTTTTCGGCATACGAGTCGTCGACTGGCCAGCCCATCCATTGTTCGTTCCACCAGATCTTATCCATCCGATTGTCGTGGCATCCGCAATCGGCGACCGCGACGTCGTAAAAATCGCCGTGATGCAAAAGCGCCGCCAACGCACTTTGCCCACCGGCCGAGCCGCCGTAGATACCGACGCGATCGAGATCCATGCTGGGAAACTTCTTGGCGGCGGCCTGCATCCAGAGGATTCGGTCAGGGAAACCGGAATCCTTCAGGTTCTTCCAGCAAACGTCGTGAAACGCCTTGCCACGGTTGTTGGTTCCCATGCCGTCGATCTGCACCACGATGAAACCAAGTTCGGCCATTTGACGCGATTGGCCCATCACGTGGAACTTCTTGGGCACGAACGAATCGTGCGGACCGGCGTAAATGTATTCGATCACCGGGTACTTCTTGGCCGGATCGAAGTTGGTCGGAAAGTAGATGATCCCGTAGATGTCGGTCTTGCCGTAGCGGCCTTTGGCCACGAAACGTTCCTGTGGCTTCCAGCCGGTTGCTAGAAGCTCGGACCAGTCGGCACGTTCCAGCTCACAAACCAACGAGCCATCTTCCGTCTTGCGAAGCGTATGCACTGGGGGCAGGTCGACGCGCGAGTACTCGTCAATCAAGTATTTTTGATCCAGCGAATACTCGATCTGGTGTGTACCATCACCTTCGGTCAATTGTGTCAGACCGGTACCGTCGAAGTTCACTCGGCAATACTGCAGGTAATAAGGATCTTGCCCCGGGACAATCCCGCTGGCGGTGAACCAGATTTGTCGCTTCTCTGGATCGACCCGCTCGACATCGCGAACGACCCACTCGCCTGACGTAATTGGATTCTTCACTTCCCTGGTCTTCGCATCGATCAGGTACAAGTGGTTCCAGCCGCTGCGCTCTGACATCCAGATCAGCTCGCCGCTCTCGGGCATGTCTTCCAGGAATATCTTGTTGGTCCAATCGATAAAGGTTGGGCTCGTCTCGTTGACCACCGTCCGTACACCGCCATCACGATTGATCGCCAGGTATCGGATTGCCTGGTGCCCGCGCTGATTGAAGAGCAGTCGCAGTTCGCTGCTGTCGTCCAGCCAGTTGAGTTTGGATATCTCCCAGGGATTCTCCAGCAGGCTGGCGTCGACGTTGATTTCGCTCAGCGTTTCCACGTTGAACAGCCGCGGTCGCTGCTGGCGGATGGCATCGCCTGGCTTGTCGTAGTTGTAGGTATGTACCTTCGGCTGAAGTTGATCCTTGGGGGAAGACTCGACGATGGTAATTTTGCGCTGATCGCCGGGCGTTGTTTCCAGCACCAGCAGACGCTGCGAATCGGGGGACCAGTAGAACCTGCCGTCGATAAACTTCTTCTCGTCACAATCATCGGTCAATTGGAACTTGTCGTCGGACTCTTTCTTGCGCACGACCAGATTGTGATTCTCGACCGCCGCGACCCACTTCCCATCAGGAGAAACATTTCGCGGACCACGATCACCAGGTCGATGGTCGGGACGGCGTTTTCTTTCGTGGAGATTGATCAGATTCGACGCGTGCTCCTCGCCGGCGTTAATCGTTGCCAAGGTCTCGGCGGCGCAATTCCAGCGATACCACTGTTTGTCGACCTGAAAATCAATCGTGGCTCGATCGTCCGGGTAACGCAGATGGTCGAAAGGCAATCGAGCTGCGTCAACGTCGCGGCCAAGCTGTTTACGAAGCTCCTGGGCCAGCTTCTGATGATCGAAGGCAGCTTCACGCGTTCCTTTCGACGCGTCGACGAATACGAATTCATGCTGGCCATTGCCGGTTTTCACGCGATACCAGAAGTGTTCGCCATCGACCAACCAATGTGGCTCGACTCGATCGCGGAACACCTTATCGCGGCAGGTTTGCGGCAAGGCCTCCATCCGCCGGTAATCTTCCGCCGTACCTTGCGCCTGAAGCGATGCCGAGAACGAAATTAAACAAAAGCCTACCGGAAGGCAGCGCAAAACTTGGAACATTTAGAGAGGACCAGCGTGAGAGGAAGCGGAGGGGATTACGGGGTTCTTTCTATGATAGGTCGAACCTTCCGACGAACAATACGAATGATTTCCACCAGGAGTTGCTTTTGAGACAAGTCCGCGCAATTCGTGATTTTCAGTGGAATATGCGCACAATGGTTGTCATGCTAAAGACCCGTGGAAATTGCTAGTTTGACTTTTTAGTTGGCAAAGGCGGCTCGATCATGGAAACAGAGGACCCATTCGCCTTCGAAGACGAATCGCGGCCACTAGAAGAGAAGATTGATTCTCGGGTCACGCTTTCGCTCATCGACTTGATCGCGGCGGTTACCGCAGCTGCGATTATCAGTGCGCTGGGGTCGCTACTTCTTGATAAAAATGAAATCACTCCGGCCATCGCCATCTCATTGACGGGTTTCGTGCTCTACGCAACCCTTGGGGCAACTGCGCTCTTTTTGTTTGGTCGTCGTTGGCTGCTTGGTGTGCCCACCGATTTCCAACCGGGGCACTGGCTGCTTTGTTTGAGCGGTATCCTTTTCATCGGCCAGGTTTTCTCATTCATCGTGAATTACTATGTCATGACGCACTTTATCGTCATTCGGGGCCCTGCCTCATCGGCGTTTGCTTGGACGATTGCGTTAACTACTTTGATAGCTAGCGGTAGTTATGTAATCGCAGGATTTTTGATGCCAGTACGACCTGCCTGGAGGTTATTACTGATTCCGTCGGTGATGAGCGTGGCCATGACGATTGTTTCGATCTCGGGATTGTCCTTTCTACTTCATTGGTGGCCCATCGCAGCCTTCAATTGGTTCGTTGTCACGTTTGCACCGATCTTATTACTGATTGCTCTCACCATCTGGGACCGCGTTACAACAAGCGATCATCGTGACGTTATTCACTGGGTAGGTGTGGCAACCAACGTTGTTGCATTTGGGGTCGTCCTAATACCGATTGTGGCGTCGCTACTAGGGGTATGGTGACATGACTGAAAGTGATGACCCATTCCGGTTTGAAGACGAACCACAACCGGTAGAAAAGAAGGTTGACCCTAGAGCCACGATTTCGCTCATCGATTTGATCGTGGCAGTGACGATCGCCGCAGTTATTAGCGCCGTTTGGCTTCAGAGCAACGATGCTCAATCACTCGGGGTGTTCAACATACTGGCATCAATTCCTTGGTTGATTGTCTCAATCATGGGTGGTACCGCGCTATTCCTTTTTGGAAGACGCTTTCTACTCGGACTGCCGACTGATTTTCAGCCGGGACATTGGCTGATGTGTTTAAACGGAACGACCCTGATCTATTTCGCCATCAATGCGCTGTCAGAGTTCTTCTACCTCGTTTTCAAGGAGTACATGCCAATGTCCGACGCGAACGCGACGGCCATGACGTTTGCAGGTACCGTTCCGTGGTGGATCAGGTTGGCCGGAAGCGTGCTCGTTTCGCTCATCTTTGTGCTCGCTGGCTTCGTTTTGCCGGTGCGTCCTGCCTGGCGTATCCTGCTGATCAGGCCGGTCGTGCAAGCGTTCATCTTGGTCACGTTGATGGTGCAGATAGCCTTCCAGTTCTTTCCCTGGCTAGGATCATTTTCTGGAGTCGCCTCCATTTTGAATGAACTAACGGCATTTCTAATGATCGTCACGCTCGCAATTTGGGACCGTGTGACGACCAGTGATCGTCGCGACTATCTTCACTGGATCGGAGTTGTCTCCACCGCTTTAGTCTTCGGTTTTAGCGTTGTCTTCAACCTGAGTATGTTTTTCTGGCGGCCGTAATCTCCGAATAGAATGGATCGATGCCTGACACCAATGACCCATTTCAGGTCGAAGAAAAAACGCAACCGGCAGAAAAGCAGGTTGACCCAAGGGTCACGCTTTCGCTGCTCGATCTGTTCGTGGCGGTCACAGTGGCCGTGGTCGTCAGCGCGCTCGGGCTGCAAATCGGAGGCATGAGTTCGGTCGCGGGGGAGGACCTTTTCGTCGTGATCGTTCGGCTGATCTACATTACGATTTGTGGAACAGCGCTCTTTCTCTTCGGTCGCCGCTGGCTCGGTGGGGTGCCCACCGATTTTCAACCTGGACATTGGTTGCTCTGTTTGTGCGGCATCGACCTCATCTCCCAGTTTCTGGGTTATTGTGGTTTTTACCTCGCGGGTCCGGATGGATTAAGTAATCAACAAGATTCGGCGTTCCCGTACTTCTTGATCCTGGTCTCCTCGACGTTTCCGAGTGTCGTCCAGATTGGTGCTGGCTTCCTGTTGCCGGTGCGACTTGCCTGGAGACTGTTGCTCATTCCATCATTGGTCGGCATTGTTCTTCTTTGGGAGGCGGTCGCGGAAGCTCAGCAATGGCTTCCTGAGTGGTTCAGTCACCTGTATTGGTTCGGCATGGTGGTGAATACGTTCTCGCCGATCTTGCTACTGATTGTGCTCGTAATTTGGGACCGGCTCACAACCAGCGATCGCCGCGACTTTATTCACTGGGGCGGCGTGGTCATCTATGGTCTGGCGTTGGGGGCAAGTATTCTTATGAACCTGCCTTTTATTCTGTAGTTGCAGTAGATTTGTCGCAGTCAATACTTCATTTGCTAAATCAATTCTGAGAGAGCATCTCTTCATGACAGACAGCAACAACCCGTTCCGATTGGAAGGCCAACCACAAGCGGTCGCAAAGAAAGATGATTCGAACGCCAAGATTACGCTCATTGATCTGATCGCGGCAGTGGTCATTGCCATCCTGGTTATTGCCGCCTGGTCGCTAACGAAAGACGCACAGTTAAAGCATCTGATCGTCCTGATCGTGTCCATTCCCCGGTTGATCGTCACCATCTTGGGTGGCGCCGCGTTATTCCATTTTGGAAGACGCTTTATGCTCGGTCAGTCGATTGGATTTCAGCCGGGACATTGGCTGTTGTGTTTGCACGGAACGAACCTGATCTATTTCGCCGTCTATGGAACCATCGGACTCCTTTACCTCGCATTTAAGAACATCTTGCCAATACCTGGCGCCAACGAGCCCGACGTGTCGTTTGCAAATGTCGTTCCGGCGACAGTGCTCACGGCTGGAGTTGTCCTTTGCGATCTTATTTTCGTAGTCCTTGGCTTGATCCTGCCGGTGAGGTTTGCCTGGCGGCTTCTGCTGATCAGGCCGGTCATGCACGCGTTGTTGTTGATCGTACAAGCGATCTTGTTCGCGGCAACGGCGTCGATGATGCTCGAGGACCGTAGCAAATTGCTCGCATTGCCTGGATACGCTTTTCTTTTGAACGAGTTTTTCGCACTTGTCCTGGTCGTTGTACTCGCAATCTGGGACTGTACGACGACCAACGATCGTCGAGACTACATTCACTGGGCCGGCGTTGCCGCGGCAGGCCTATTGTCCGGTTCGATCCTCTTCTTCCAACTGACGTTGCGTTTCTGGTTTTAATGAATTCGGACTAGAATCGCCCCATGACTGATAGCGACGACCCATTCCTGTTTGAAGACGAGCCAAAACCGGAAGAAAAGAAGGTTGATCCGAGCGTCACGATTTCTCTGATGGATCTGCTCGTGGCGGTGACCATAACGGCGGCCCTTTGTGTGAATCTATCCAAGATCAACGGGATCCCGCTATTTCCCTGGTTAAGACCTGTCATGATCGCGTCGTGGGCAATCCCCGCGACGATCGGCGGGACCGCGTTGTTTTTATTTGGTCGTCGTTGGTTTTTTCGTCGGCCGACCGATTTTCAACCGGGGCATTGGCTGCTTTGCGTTGTTGGGATAACGTTCGTTTGGCAGGTGTTTATCGTGGTTGCTAAGATCGGTTGGCACCAGCTCGCCGACATGACTCCGTAGACCTGGACATCGATTCGTTCGCCATATATTGTCCTTGGCTTACTGTCTACCAGCATAGTGATTCCGATCATCGCGGGACTTGTGTTGCCCGTTCGACCACTTTGGAGATTGCCACTTTTGTTGCTAGTGGTGGCGGCGATCAACGAACGCCTTTTCGCGTGGGGAATCCATCTCACGTCTAACCGATTTACGGAATACTATTGGTTCGCGCAAATCGACTTCTGGTCATACACGGGAATGTTGTTGATGCTGGGCATTTTGGCAATCTGGGACCGAGCTACGACCAGCGATCGACGTGATCTCGTTCACTGGATTGGGGTCGCTACCGTTGCGATTCACTTTGCGCTGAAGGCCTGTCTTCAGTTCATGATCTAACGTCAGCGGACGCTTCGCATCCGTGGCTACGGAACCAACTCCGCCGCCATCCTCGCTGTACTGGTCGGATGATCGTTCAAAAGCGTCGCGCTTGCCTCGCTCGTTTCCTCGACCCACGCGTTGTACTGCTCGGCCTGATCAGGCACCAGCTTGGCGAGCTTCTTCAGGTTGCTGACCGAAACGGAATTGCCGCTTGGCAGGGCGCTGTCGGCGAACAGCTTACCGCGGACGATCAGGTTCGAGTGATCATCCGGCGTGAAGAAGTACCCACCCCCTTTTTCGTCCCAATAGTGAGTTTGTTGGGTGGCTTGCAGCTCGACCGCTTTGTCGAGCCAATGCTTCTCGCCGGTCGCTTCGTGCAATGCCAACAGGCCTTCGATCAACATCGCGTAATCGTCCAGGTAGGCAGTCGGTTTGTCTCCGGCGATGTCAGGCGTACGAAGCAGTCGGCCCTCTTTGGTTGTGGCAGTCTTCAGAAGGTGATCGGCTGCTTTGGAAGCGGCTTGAACGTAACGGGGTTCCTTCAAGATTCGGCCTGCGTCGGCCAGGCCGCCAATCATCAGGCCGTTCCAGCTGGTGATGACCTTCTTATCGAGAAACGGCTTGTTCCGCTTGCTCCGAATGTCGAGCAACGTCTGTTTCAGTTCGGCCAGCTTGCCAGCCTGCGGAGCACCAAAGAACTGTGGCACAAAGTACTTTTCATCGAAGTTCGGTTCGCCTGGCATACCGAAAGCCGTTTCGGACAGGCGAATCTGGTCGGCGCTTAACTTGTCTAACAGCTCTTGCTCGGTAAAGCGGTAGTAGGCACCTTCTTCCCCGTCCGAGTCCGCATCCAGCGCACTATAAAACTGCCCATCCGGCCCGGTCATCTCGGCCAGGACGAAATCGGCGATGCCATGGGCAACATCAGCGAACTTTGGTTCGTCGAGCGTCTTCGAGGCCTGGGCGTAGATCGAAAGGAGCTGGGCGTTGTCGTACAGCATTTTCTCGAAGTGCGGAATGGTCCACAAACGATCGGTGCTATAGCGATGAAAGCCTCCGCCGATCTGATCGTAGATTCCGCCGCGTCCCATCCGCTCGAGCGTGAGCCGCAGCATATTGCCGGCGGTTGCCTGGCCTGACGCGTTCCGCTTCAGCAAGTACGTCAGGTACGAAGGCTGCGGGAACTTCGGGATCTGGTTATTCCCTTCCTCGAAATCGAACCCGCCGAAGCGTGAATCGTATTCTTTCTCCAATGCGCGATCGAAGGCCCGGAAGATTGCATCGCGCTCAGCCAAGTCTGGCGGCAAGATGGGACGTTCGAGGACTTGCTTCAAGGCACGCGTGACGTTGTCTCCCACTTCCTTGAGTTGGTCCGGCTGCTCGGCCCACACCACGGCAACCCGTTTGCACAAGGTCAAGAAGCCTGGTTGCACCGCGACGGTCTGACCGACGATTACTTCTCGATCGCGCGGCGGCAGGTAGCTGAGGCCAATGAATGGTTTGCCATCCGGCGTCAAAAAGACATTCAGCGGCCACCCACCTCCCTGGGACATGATCTGGGTTCCCAGCATGTAAACGGCGTCAACGTCGGGTCGTTCTTCGCGATCGACCTTGATGCAGACGAAATGCTTGTTGAGAAACGCGGCGATCTCTTCGTCGGAAAAGCTCTCCTTCTCCATCACGTGGCACCAGTGGCAACTGGCGTAGCCGATCGAGAGAAAGATCGGTTTGTTTTCTTCTTTCGCTTTGGCCAGCGCCTCTTCGCCCCACGGATACCAGTCGACCGGGTTCTCGGCGTGCATCTGTAGATAGGCACTTGTTTCCAGGTGCAAACGGTTCTTGTGGGCGGGCTCTTCAGCTGCTGCGAAATCCGCCGCGATTAACGCCAAGAACGGCGCGAGCAAAACGAAATATTTCATAAGAGATGGCCTTAAGGTGGGATGCCAGCAGGAAAGGTGATTCCCTGAGAATAGGGGATTGGCAAGCGAAAAGCGAGTGCCAGCAAACCAGGGCTTGGTGATTTACTAGATGAGGAGAGAAGGATGTCGGACGTGAAATGTCCCGATTGCGATTTGGAAATGGAAGCGGGGTTTCCGGCGGATCATTCACAAGGGTTCTATAGTATTTCACGCTGGATAAGAGGTGATTTGACTTTCTTGAAAACCATTGGTATTGCAAGCGAAAGCTTCCCAATTACGACCTACCGTTGCCCCGATTGCGGACTGCTGCGATCTTATGCGGCCAATAAAATCTCCTGAGAATTCGGATTGATTCGACAGGCGGATCGGTGCTACTTTTCGCTCTTCCCCATCGATGCGATGCACAATTCGGAAGGATACGACGATGGCAGCAAGGAAGAATCTGCTAGCAGGCTGCGTCTTTTGCGTTCTGGCAGCCAGCGGATTTGCAGAAGAGGAATCGAAGCCGTCCGTTTCGATTACCAAGGTCTATGGTGTTGCCGATCTGGTCGGCAAGGAAAACTTCACGGCCGATGCCCAGCAGTTGATCGATCAGGTCAAGCGTAAGATCGGTTCGCGGTGGGACAAGTTGCATGCGACCGCGACCCCGTTCGAAGCGAACCGCTCGATCGTCGTTTCGGCCCCTGACTTCTTACACGAAATCTTTGCCACGCAGCTAGACGCGGTATCTCCGCAGGATTAGCTGCGTTAGAAATCAAAAGATGAAGCGACACGAATCAATCGGGCCGCTTCATCTTTCTTGATCGCAACTAGTACGAGTCGCTCGATACGACTTCCCCGCCGCTACGGGTCGCAAGCGCCTGGTAGACGTTGATGTCGATCGTTTCGGTAATCAAGTGCGCCGAGCCGTCGGCAAATACAAAGTTGGTACCGGCCGGATGGCGGCTACCGAAATCGTCGAGATGGCGGCTATGGACGTGGCCGGCACCGGCATGCTCGTCGTATTGGCTGTTCGGCGGATGGTCCGCGATTCCGAGGAAGCGAGCCAATGCTTCTTCGCCGCCAGGGACCGCACCAACCCACGTGCTGAACTGGAGTTCGTCGGAACCGTATAGCGACGTGGCTCGTTCGCCCACCAACAGCGTGTGACTGGTTCCATCGGTGACGTCCGCCATGCGGCGCTTCGAGTTATGACCCAGCATTCCGTTGCCATCACAACGCTGACCGGCGGCCAGACCTTCGCAGGCATCCAGCTCGGTCGTGCCGAAGCAGCCGACATAGTTCGACGAAGCCAGCTTCGTCAGGACGTTTTCGCTGGAGTCGTGCAACTCGAACAATTCCGGCGCTCGATCGCTCGGGCAGGCATAGGCCGAGATGATCGTTTCGCGAGCCACTTTGTTGCTGCTGTCGGTGATTGGCAGACGGTAATCGATCAGGCTATTGGCAATGTTGCCTTGCTCGATCTGGGGCAAAATCAGCGAAGCCCAACCCCAGCCGGGTTGACCTTCGGCCAAGGGAGTCGACGTTCCCGGAACGGTCGCGATGTAACCGCTGGGGAACGACTTGAAGGTGTCATGATAGTTATGCGTGGCCAGTCCAAGCTGTCGCAGATTGTTGAAACAAGACGTTCGCCGGGCAGCCTCGCGGGCCTGTTGGACGGCCGGCAGCAGCAGCGAAATAAGCACGCCGATGATCGCAATAACGACCAGCAGTTCGACCAGGGTAAAACCTTTGCGCAGGGACATGTTGGAATTCTCTATAGATATGGGCAACCCCAGACGCATCAGGTGCGCCGAGGCGGATGTGATGAAATACCGATAGCGTAGGTGCGTGGCCCAAGGCGCAGATTTTCTGTCTGGCCAGGGCAATTAACGTGGATCGAGTGCGCAGGATTCGCGCGGCAAAAGAATTGCTTACGCTAGCGGGGGTGCCCGAGGAGAATTCGGTCCGAGAAGCCGAGTCGTGACTCGCGGTTCAAGGTGAACCGTAACCGACTGCAGTGCAATCGTTTCGACCGCCAGATCAGTCGTCGAGGTTGCCATCTGACCCAGGGCCAAATGTTGGCAGAGCAAACAGCCATCGACCACCACGCCATGTTGATGCTGACCGGCGTGCCACCCGGGACCTGACTGCTCAGCATCGTGCGAACGCCCATGATGATGGTGACTATGACCATGCTCGACCGCGGCGATCGAATGGCTGTCAATCGAACGGCTATGACCTGGCAGATGCGCGTGCTCGCAACCCGACCAGGCATGGATGACCTGACCGAAGAGTTGCACCACCAGGTAGGTGGTAATCAGAGCGTAACTACCGAGTTTTCGCATAGAACCTTACATCGACCGATCGTCGCGGCTAAATCGAGTCACTATTCTACTTCAGCCGGGCCCAGCGACTCAATCCATTCATCAACAATTCACGGTTGCTTCGCCTGAATTACCGAAGTTTCAGGGCCGAGTGTGAAATGCTTGACACAACGGCCGATTGCGGTAGGCTGCCTCGTTAACCCCTCCGTCTATCCATCTCCCCCTAAAGGCTTAACGCGATGCAACGGCACTCTTGGACACTTTGGAAGTTATTGATAGCGACCGCATTGCTGACTTCGGCGACCCGCATCTACGCGAAGGACGCGGCTTCGGCTTCGATCCCGGAAGTCGACGAGGCAGTTGGCAAACTGGTCGACGAAAACGTTGTCTCGGGCGCGGTGACGCTCGTGGCCCAGGACGGCAAAATTGTTCATCTGAGCGCCGTCGGCGAGGCAGATATCGAGGCGGAAAAGCCGCTGAAGACCGACGCCATGTTCGCCATCGCCTCGATGACCAAGCCAATCACGGCGACCGCATTGATGACTCTGGTCGAAGAGGGCAAGGTCAATCTGGACGATCCGGTTTCGAAGTACATTCCCGAGTTCGCCGACGTCAAACTGGATGGCAAGCCGCTCGACAAGCCAATCACACTTCGCCAGGTGCTGACGCATACGTCTGGCATGGGCGGTTCGCAACGGGTGATCGAGTCGTTGGAGAATACCGGCAAGCTGCTGGCCGAGCGTCCCCTGCACAGCGTGCCGGGTACCAAGTGGGAATATAGCCCCGGCTTGAATGTTGTTGGCCGAGTGATCGAAGTCGCCTCAGGCAAACCTTATGCAGCGTACCTGCAAGAACACATCTTCGACCCGCTGAAGATGAAAGACACCACTTTCGCTCCGACCAAGGATCAGAAGTCGCGCGTTCCGCAGCTGTACGCGTTGGACAACAAGAGCGGCGAGTTGAAGCCGGCCGAAAGTTGGATCGGCAACACCGAGACCGACCCGTACCCCAACCCAAGCGCCGGGCTCTATACGACCGCCAAGGATTTGCAGCGGTTCTACCAGATGATGCTCAACGGAGGGTTTCTGGGAGACGCCAAGATCTTGTCGCGTGATTCGGTCAAAGAGCTGACCCGTCTGCAGACCGGCGACATTGTTACTGGCTTCACGCCGGGCAACGGTTGGGGGCTGGGCTATTGCGTTGTTCAGAAGCCGCAAGGCGTGACCGAGGCCCTCAGCCCTGGGACGTTTGGCCATGGCGGAGCGTTTGGAACGCAAAGCTGGGCCGATCCGGTGAAGAATCGGATTTACATTCTGTTGGTGCAGCGCTCGAACCTGGGCAACAGCGACGGCAGCGACCTTCGAAAGGCCTTCCAAAACGCCGCTGCCAAAGAGCTCGATAAGTAAGTCGAGCACTCCAAGAATCGAAGCAGCCGCTCCTGAAACTATGAGAGCGGCTGCCATGTCACCCATGCTGATATCTGCCCAGAGCCACGATGAATAAGACCGCCAATCGCAAACGTCGGGCCTGCTTCGCGCTGCTGCTGGCACTGCTGCCGGCAGGCTTTCTGGCGTCGCAAGCATTGCCCGATCCGCCGCTGGTCGACCCGTTTCGCCAGTGGAAAAATTCAGCGGAAAAAATCTTGGCAAAAGCCAGATTCGCCTATCAGGACGGAAATCAAGTCTGTCTCTGGCAGGAAACTGGGCAGCAACTGCTTATTCCGGAGGCACAATTATCGGCAGCCGACCGAAAGTGGATCGCCGATCATCCGCACAAGATTTTGCGCGGCAAAGTAATTTTTGTGGCCGATGGTGATACGATCGGACTGCTGGATGCCGATCGCCAAATGCATCGTATACGGCTCGAAGGAATCGACGCACCGGAATCAGGCCAGGCCTTTGGCAAGCGGTCGAAACAAACGTTGGATGATGCCATATACGGCAAAGAGGTTCTCGTTACCTACGAGGACGAAGATCGGTACGGTCGGATTCTGGGGCAAATCTATCACGGCGATCACTGGCTCAACCTGGATCAGCTGACCGCTGGCATGGCGTGGCACTATCGCCATTTCAGTGGAGATGCCTTTCTGGCCGAGACGCAAGAGGTTGCACAGAAAGCAAAAGTCGGGCTGTGGAAAGATAAAAGCCCGCAGCAGCCATGGAGATTCCGGCTGGAAGAAAAGCGTCGTGAAGAAGCTGCTCAGGCCGACAACGACACGAAGCAGACGACCCCAACCGGCTACTGGCTGAACACATCCAGCAATGTCAGGCACAACGCCGGTTGCAAACATTTCGGCAAAACGAGCCGCGGAAAATACTGCACGGCCACCGAAGGGAAACCGTGCGGCATTTGTGGCGGGTGACACAAATCACCCGCGATGTTGTATTTCGGCATCATGCAGACTAGGAAGTCGTTGCCGACTTCTTGTTCTGCTGCTTGTTCCAGAATCGCGTCCAGAGACCGATTCGTCGGACCATCGGCAGGATGGTAGCCGTGATCTGATCCGGAGCAATCGCTTCTTCATGGTGCAGGAACAAGGCACGAGCGAGCGGCGAAATCTGCCCCTGCTTCTTCGCCTTGGTCATCTTTCGATGCCAGGCACTCAGCAGGTCGTTTTTGTATTCTGCCGGATTCCAGAGGTCGATATCGGTCAGGCGACCAATCTCGGTTTCTCGCTTGGCGACGGTCGTACCCAGGAACATAAGTCCTTTGGACAGCGGCTGTTCGGCCTTGAAAACCGTCTCTAAAGAAGTCGACGGGAGAAGCTTTAAGTTAGGAAGCTCTTCGGTCTGGAGATTGTCAGCGACTTCTCTCAGAAGGTAGGCTCCACACGCCATTTGCTCGTCTAAGTTGACGACGACAACGGCTTGGTGACCCATGGGTGGGGTTCCTGATGTCGGAGGTTTTGTGGGATTAGTTACTTCTATTAACGCTTGGAATGAGCCTTTTCCGCAATAGCGAATTCGTGAAGTTGTTCGGTTCTTCACGAATCAGCGCCTCTTTCTTTCGAAGCGGCAATTTCTGGCCATTTCCAACCGCCAGTTGGCTATGGCCCTACTACGGTGCAAACGGTGTGCCTCAGGCTGTTAATATTGCTAGCGGTAATGTTGTGGTTGGCACAATCACGCCGCCTATTTATTGCCTCGGCACGATTTGGAATCGAGAAATACCAAAAACCGAAATTTAAAACTGTCGATTCGGGAAACAGCACCTTTTAAGATAGCTTTTTGCTAATGATTTCCTATTCGTCCCCACCTTCCCTTGAAGTACCCACCATGAAAAGAACGTTGTTTCTGGCATCAGTAGTCGTTGTTCTGTTGGCCTCCACCCTTCGCGCCGACGAGCCACTCGCGCTCGACCTTTGGCCAGAAGGCAAAGTGCCTGGACTCGCCGCTGGCGAAACCGAAGAGATCGTCGAAACGATCGATCCCCGCATCGGTCGCCGTGTGACGAAGGTCAGCAAGCCGAAGATTACCGTCTTCAAGCCAGACCCAAGCATCGACACCGGCGCGGCGATCGTGATTTGCCCAGGCGGTGGTTACAACATCCTGGCGTACGATCTGGAAGGTGTCGAAGTCGCCAAATGGCTCAACGATATCGGCGTGACAGGCGTGGTGCTGCACTACCGAGTACCGCGAGCGAAAGAGGGGGAAGTTTACGAAAACCCTCTGAAGGACACCCAACGAGCCATTCGTTTGACCCGAGCCAACGCCAAGGACTGGAAGATCAACCCCGAGAAGATCGGCGTCCTCGGTTTTTCGGCCGGCGGCAACCTGGCAGCGGTGACCTCGAATGCGGACGAACCGAACTACGATGCAATCGACGAAGCCGACAAGCTGAGCGCTCGGCCCAATTTCACCGTGTTGGTTTACCCTGCGTATTTGAATCCAAAGGATTCCGACATCGAACTCACCCCGGAAGCAGCCGTCGACGAAACGACCCCACCTGCGTTCCTGGTACACGCCAGCGACGACCACGTCTCAGCGACCGGCAGCGTTGCCTACTATCTGGGGCTGAAGCGTTTGAAGATTCCGGCTGAACTGCACATCTTCCCTGATGGCGGTCACGGCTACGGACTTCGCCCGACCGAGAAGCGGGTTACCAGTTGGCCAGACCTGGCAACCGGTTGGCTGAAGACCCAGGTTCTAACCGAAGAAAAGTAGACCAAACTCTAAAGACTTTTCAGAAAGCTAATCAGGTCATCCAACTGCTTGTCGGAAAGTTTGACCGCAAGTTGATGGCCATGAACGTCGAAGACATCCCGCAGCGAGGTAGCCCGGGCATCGTGGAAGAACGTATCGCGATGCCCGACGCCTCGCAGCGATGGTGGGTTGAATTGGCGGTTCTTCTCTTCATCGTCCAACCCAACGTCATAGACCTCGGGCGAGGTGTAACTGGGAGGGGCGTGGCACTTGATGCAGTTGTTTCGCAGAAAGATCTGCCGACCATGCGAAACGGCCGTCTCGTCGTGCGTCGACTGCAAGCGATCGATCGGCGGCGGCAGCTTCAGACTGGCGACGTAGCTGGCCAAGGCCGCAGTCTCTTGGTCAGATAGCTTTCGGCCATGCATCGTTTTTTCGATCGAACTATGGATCTGCGCTTCCAGCGTCTCGTTGGCCGCCAGCCAGCTGAACGGGGCCGTATCGGCTTTGTCGAGCAGCGATAGGATCCGCTTGGGGGCACCGTACGAATAATCGCTCAGGTTGTCGCTGCTCAGGCCGTTGGTGTGGCCGTCGGTATGGCAGCTATGGCAAGACATCCAGCCTTCCATCGAAAGCCGAGCATTGAAGAACAAGCGTTCCCCTTGTTCGATCTGATTGGCCTCGCGCGTCGGACCCAGCGAGATCTTGCCGACCGTCTTCGCCTTAGCGATATCGACCAGGGAAATCGAATCTTCAAACCCATTGGCGACGTAGGCCAGATCTTTCTCGGGCGAAACCACGACCGCGGTCGGATGCTGCCCGACCGAGACGCGATACAGTCCGAAGGCTTCATGCTTGCCCAGTCCCACCTGGCTGGTGCCACCCATGGTCACGATCGCTTGATCGTCGTCGATCACGGCGATGTCGGTTGGGTCTCCGCCCCCTTTTCCTGGCTCGCCGATTGGGTGCATGAATCCACTGCGATAGAAATCGGCCTTGGGATCCAGGACCTGGTTCAATGGCACCCAGCGCAATTCATTGCTCATCACCAGGCCCCAGTGGATATCGTTCTCGTTGGTGACCGCGCGGCTGTTGAGCAATTGGTGGGCGAGCAGCAGTTTCTGGCCATCAGGCGAGAGTGCCATCGCGCGGATGTTGTGCGCCGGGAATTCTCGCTTGTGGATCATCGTCCATTTGTCGGGATCGACGATCGCCAGTTTCCCGCCGAAATTGTCGGCGACCAGGATCGAGTTGCCATCGGGAACAAACAGCACGACCCGCGGAGCAAACGGTAAAACCAGCTCCCCTTCGAGCCGCAGTTGATCCCCCACCAGGCTGAGCGAAACGAGCTTCCGCGGCCAGAGACAACTGACTGCGAGCTGTTGGCCATCGGGGCTGACATCGGACTTCACCGGCGAGTAAGGGACCTCGACGCGCGAGATGACCTTCAGATCGGCTTGATTCTGGGCTAGCAGAATTGCTTCGTTCCGGGCAGCATCGAGCGCCAGGAAACGGCCGGCGGAAAGAGGCAGCAGGTCGACGATCGAGTCCCCTACCTTCCATTCGGAAACGGTTTTTTGTTCCCCGCGATCGACGACCGAGATCGTTCCGGTGCCGCGATTGGCGGTCAAAAGGAACTTGCCGTCATGGCTCAGGACCAGATCCTCAGGCTTGCGCAGTGCCGGTTGGGAGGGATCGACCTGGTCGGCGAAGATTGTCTGGCAGGTAGTCAGAAAAACGCAGAGTGCCGTGAGTGCCGCAGTTCGCATCATGACCCTGATTCGTGGGGATTAGCATAGGCGGGAGGGAATCTACTTAGTTTCCCATAGCTTCCCGGCGGGGACAAGCCAAATCGGGGGAGTCCGAGGCGAGAACTAGACGCGTGATTTGTCGGAATCCCGGAAGTACAATGAACCCGTCTAACCCCCTTCCGGAGATTACCTCGCCATGAACCGACACCAAATTGCCTCTGTCTTCGTTGCCCTGGCCGCCCTTTTTCTTCTAACTAGTGACCTGCGGGCGCAAAACCATTCGAAGGTAATCGAAATCTCCCCCGTGGGGACTTCGGCCATCCCGTTCTACATCGGCACCTACACCACCGGCGAAAGCAAAGGAATTTACCGCAGCGAACTCGATCTCGATCAGGGAACGTTCGCCCCTCCCCAGTTGGTTGCTGAGATCGATAATCCTTCGTTCCTGGCGATCTCGGGCGATCGTACCAAGCTGTACGCCGTAGGCGAGATCTCCGACTTCGACGACAAAAACTCGGGGGCAGTGACGGCGTTCTCGATCGAGCAGGACGGAATGCTCAAGCTGTTGAATCAGCAGGCCTCCGGGGGCCGGGGACCCTGTCATGTGAGTCTTGGTCCTGGCGGCACAATCGCGATGGTTGCCAATTATGGTGCCGGTTCGTTTGCTTCGTTGCCGGTCGATAGTGATGGCAAGCTGGGACCGATTACGTCGCTGCTTCAAGATGAAGGTACCGGGCCAGTCGAAGGCCGCCAGAAGGGCCCGCACGCCCATGGAATTTATCCGACCCCCAACGGCCAATTGGTATTGGGTGCCGACCTGGGAACCGACAAGGTAATGATCTTCCGACTGGTCAACCAGCAAGTCCCGGCTGAATTGGCGCCGAGTGATCCGGCCTTTATCCAGGTAGCTCCCGGTTCGGGACCGCGGCATCTGGCGATCAATATGGTGGGTGATCGCGTTTATGTGCTCAATGAACTGAATTCGACGCTGGACGTCTTTGCTTTCGACCAAGCGTCCGGCAAAAGCGAACATCTCGAACGGCATTCAACGCTGCCGGCCGGTTTCGAAGGCAACAACACAACCGCCGAGGTCTTCTTGCACCCCAACGGCAAGTGGCTCTATTGCTCCAATCGCGGCCACGACAGCATCGCGACCTTCCGAGTCGATCCCGAGACGGGCAAGCTTTCTCCCTTGGGGCAGATGAGTTCGCTGGGCAAGACGCCCCGTTGTTTTCAAATCGATCCGTCTGGCCAATTCCTGGTAGCCGCCAACCAAGGCACCAGCAACATCGCTGTTTTCCGGATCGACCAGGAAACCGGCACGCTCAAACCGCTGCCGTCGCAGATCAAGGTTCCCAATCCTTGTTGCATTGTGTTCCCTGGGCGATAGGATTGTGCGTCCCAGATTCTCTTAAAACTTCCCTCAGGCTCGCAAAGGAACGGACTTGCGCACGCTGGCCATTGGCGACATTCACGGATGCCTGACTGCCCTGGAAACGCTTCTGTCGATCGTCCCGATCGAAAAGGACGATCGTATCGTTTTCCTGGGCGATTATGTCGATCGAGGACCCGACTCGCGTGGCGTGATCGATCGAATTCTCGAACAGCGCCGGCGGAATGAAGTCATCTGCCTGACCGGTAATCACGAAATCATGATGCGCGACGCGCGTTTCGAGCCAGATACGTACCGGTCCTGGTTGGGCTTTGGTGGGGAAGAAACCCTGGAGTCGTATGCCGATGATCCGACCGTTGATCCAAGCCTGAAACTGGTGCCTGACCGGCATTGGCGATTTCTGGATCGGATCTGCGAGCCTTACTTCGAGACTGACACCCATATCTTCGTACATGCCAACGCGGTGCCGGATTTGCCCCTGAACGAGCAATCCGAATTGTGGCTCCACTGGGAGAAATTCGCCGACCGTGGCCCGCATCAATCGGGCAAGCAGGTCATCTGTGGGCATACCTCGCAAAAATCGGGTTGGCCGCTGAATGTCGGGCATGCCATGGTGATCGATACCTGGGTCTATGGAGATGGCTGGCTGACTTGTCTGGATGTCGATCAGGGGACCTTTTGGCAAGCCAACCAAAAGGGAGAGCATCGGGGCGGGCCCAAGGCAAGCTAGCATCGCTTCAAGAAGGCCCCCATTTGCGTTGATATCCGGAGAGATTCAAGCGCCGCTGGGCCTGGAATTTTCCGACGAAACCTTGCCCTTGACCCTGTTGGGCAATCCTCCTATCGTTTTCCCTACCCATACAAATCAAAGCGGCAGGATGCCCCCTTAATACTGCATGAAAATGCAATCGAAACCATCAAGGAAGTCAGGGATGACAATAGCAAAAAGCGGCGTCGAGGGTGCCAAGGTTTCTCAGGTTCCACTACTGGATATCGGTCGTGGAAACGCACCCTTGAAGGAAGAATTTATGGCGGCCTTCGAGTCGGTGTTGGACTCAGGCCGGTTTCTCTTTGGCCCGGATGTCTTCCAGTTGGAAGAAAGCTGCGCGGCCGCCAGCCAGACTAAGTTCGGGATCGGCTGTGCCTCCGGCAGCGATGCCCTGCTTCTGTCGATGATGGCATTGGATATCGGCCCGGGCGATGAAGTCCTCGTTCCCAGCTTTACCTTCTTCGCTACCGCCAGCTGCGTTTGGCGATTGGGTGCCAAGCCGGTGTTCGTCGACATCGAGCCGACCTCGTTCAACATCGATCCGGCCCGGATCCAGGAGCAGATCACGCCCAACACCAAGGCAATCATTCCGGTCCATCTATTCGGTCAGTGTGCCGACATGGCCGCGATCAACAAGATTGCCCAGATGCACAACATTCCGGTGATCGAAGATGCCGCCCAGGCGATCCTTTCCGAGCAAAATGGCCACCGGGCCGGCAGCATGAGCCTGGCCGGCTGCATCAGCTTCTACCCGACCAAAAACCTTGGCGGCATGGGCGACGGCGGCATGCTGGTCACCAGCGACGAAGCCTTCGCGGCGAAGCTGAAGCTGCTTCGCGGCCACGGTATGGAGCCTCGCTACTATCACCAGGTCGTTGGCATTAACAGCCGATTGGATACGCTTCAAGCGGCGGCCCTGAACGTCAAGATGAAGCACATGGCCGAGTGGACCGAAATGCGTCGTCAGAACGCCCTGCGGTATCACCAGCTATTCGGCCAGTGCGGCTTGGACCTGGTGCTGAAGCTGCCGACCGAACTGCCAGGCTATCATCATGTCTGGAACCAGTACACCGTCCGCGTACCGCGCGGCGGCCGCGATTCGCTCCGTAAGCATTTGGCCGACCTGAAGGTTGGCAGCGAGATCTACTACCCGGTCCCGCTGCACAAACAGCAGTGCTTCGCCAGCCTGAAAGAAGAGCTGGCCCCGCTGCCTGAGACCGACAAAGCCGCTGAAGAAGTCCTGGCCTTGCCGATCTTCCCGGAACTGACCGAAGCGGAACAACGCCTGGTCGTTTCGTCGATCGCTCAGTACTACGGAATCGAAGCCAACATCGACGCCACGCCCCAGCGCAAATCGGCCTAAGCTGATTGATCAAAACAGGGTTTACGAAAGGCGACGCTCTCTTGAGGGCGTCGCCTTTTTTTGTTTTCCCTATTCTACTGGAACAGATTGCTTGAGCGATTCGAAGAAAAGGGATAGACAGTATCCATGAATTCATAGAGCAAGTGGTTGCCGCGTGTTCTTTAGGCCCCCATCGAAAAAGTGATCTCTTGTTTTGCTTGGCTTTGGAATGGTGAGGCAGAAGAGTGACGCACCCCGGAACCAAGCCTTTCAACGAAACTTGAGGAGATCAAATGCCATTACGATATGACCTCAATCCATTCCAGCTCCGTTTTTTCCGATGCCTCGGACTCATTCTGGCGACGTTTCTGGCATCGATCCTGCTTTGGTCGCCTGTTCAGGCAGAAGGGGATATTTTGAAGCAGGACGCCGCCGATGGCTTTGCCTTGTTGATTTCAGGGAATCAACTTTCTGATACGGCCTTGCGTAACGTTCGTCTCGTAGTTCTACGAGGGATCGACGCACCAAAAGATGGTGGTTCGATGGGAAAAGCAATCGATCGCGATCTGGAACAACTGAAAAAGGCCTCCGATTTGCAGACACTTCGCATCTACGCAACCGGAGTGACGGATGCCGGCTTGGCACAACTTTCTCATTTAAAGCATCTAAGGGTCGTCGAATCTCCCTCAATGCGTTCGACAGATGAGAAGCTAAAAGTACTCGCGGAATTCCCCGCACTTGAAGAACTTTTGATCGAGCGGAGTGACATTACGAAAGTTGGAGCGGAGTCGATTTCCCGAATGAAAAGGCTCAATTACCTGGATTTGAGTTATTGCAAAATTGACACCAGTTTTTTTGAGCGTCATCCACTTCCACTGTCCATCACCCACCTAGCACTCTCCAAGACCAACGTCGATGCTCGAATTGTCCAATTCCTGCCTCCAGGGATTACCCACCTTTCGCTTTATGGCACGAAGGTCGATGACTCGATCATTCCAAACTTGCTCAAGCTCAAACAATTAAAGGTGTTGAATATCGAAGGTCTGACGCATAAGGGATTGGAAACGGTAGAAAAAGGACTGCCCAATACTAAAGTCAACGACATTGCCTTTATCACGTTTTAGGATCTGTTGGAAAACTAGGGACATAAGATCTCGCGCGATGGGCACACGACCCGACGCTTTCTTGAGGGTGTCGTCTTTTTTGTTTCCCTATTGTTGGGCAAGTCTCTTGAGCGAGGAGAAGACCAGCAAATGGCAGGTAGACGCAGAATCCAATTTGGCATAGTCGCCATGCTGGGACTCATTCTTGTCGTTGCCATCATCGCGAGAATGTGGGCGCCAGAGATAGAATTTCAACGAATGATTTCGGGGCACTCGCCGAGCAAGGTTCAAGACATCGTAATCACTGGTCAGGGGCGGAGATTGACCATTAAAAGTAGGCAGGCGATGGAGTACATCACTGATGGGATCATGCGATCTACTCGGGAAGGGAGGGCGTTTCACGAAGATCACGAGGCTGGCGTGCCGCCGCGAAGGTATCACCCATACACGTTGCATATTCGAACAAGCAGTGGATATTATTCCGTTTACTGCCAGATTTCTGCCAAGGACTGCTGCATGTTCATTCCGTTTGAGGAATCAATTGCCGATGGAGAGGAACCCAATCGTCGGTTTGATTTTGTGGAACCAATTCCACCGGATGTGGTGGAGATCCTCGAATTCTTGTTTTGTGACTTAGACGATAAAGATCAAAACATTGAAAACGTAGTCGAACACATAATCGACGGTAGTTGATGAATCTCCGTCGAAAGTCTTCTGCTCCTCGGCTTGCCGGATTAATCGCTTCCAGCAATACCTACCGAAACGGTCGCCAGAGGGGCTTTTTGAATAGACCAGGCCGCTCGGCCTGTTGGACTTCCGTGCCGGGGCGAGAGGCCGTTAGCGGCTTGGGAAGTGGGGCGGACGCTGGGGTCCAGCGGTCGGACTGTTTCCCTTTCAGGTCGATCCGAATGTCTTTTTTGACCTGCAACACTTCGCCGTCCGGGGTCGTGTAGCGGACGTGCAATTGCAGCGCTTCGTGCTCGGGTTTGCCTTCGGCCCACGGAATCTTCAGGTGGACCCCTTTGCCCATCAAGGTTTTCTTGATGTGCTTGGTCGCGTCGGCTGCATCGTAGTCCCAGCGATCGACGAACCCCTCTTGGCCGGAGAATGCCGGATCGAGCAAGACGATCGAGACCGGGCCCGACTCTGGCACATACTGCCCGGCTGCGTTCTTCGGCTCGATCACCACCATGATGCCGTCGTCGCCTGACTTGCCATCCATGTCGTATCCACCGGTGAGCCGTGGATTGAGTTCAAACTGCGTGATCACGCGATCGGTCACGGCTTCGTCTTGCATCAGCGGAGCGACCAACGGACCATCGACCAACAGGGGGCCAGGGGCAACGCTTTCCAGTTCAGGCAGATTGCTCGACTCGCCCAGCTCGATGATCGGACCTTCCAGTTCATCGACGCTCGGTGGAGACGAACTGGGATGGCGATCGGCGAAAGAGTCGTCGTCGTTCTCGGCATTGGTGGCGCTGCCGGGCGGCAGGCCAAGTTGTTTCCGCAGCGATTCGTTCTCGTGCCGGATCGATTCGAGCTGGTCGTTCTTGCGATGCACGACGTCCTGCAACGCGTAGACTTTGTCTTCCAGGTAGCGCAGCTCCGATTCCAACAGGCTGACCGATGGATCGCTGTGGCAGCCAGCCGCCATGACCAACAGGCCGCTCGCGATTGCGGCGAATCGAATTGAGGCGAAACGTGATAGCACGCTGAAATCTTTCCCGGAAAGTTCGCGGCCAGCGGAAGGAAAAACTAAAGTCCGGCCGCGCGTGCGGCATAGGTACGAAAAATCGAGACCCAGGTCAAACCCAATGCGGCATGTCCGAAGGCAAGTATTTCGAGAGGGTTTTGAGAAAGCGCAAGAAGGTCCGCGATTCGAGGCACAACTTGCTTTGAAGGCCGATCAGGCGACGGAATCGATTGGCTAATCTATTCCGTGAATGCATCGCCATCGCAGCAATGCTGTGGCGCTACCGTTGCAATTGCGAGAGCCGTGATTTCATGCCTTCTCGGTCAGATCGGCAAACATCGCTGATATCGCCAAAGCGGAAATTCCGATTCAAAGGTCATCCCCGCTGAAGAAGGCCAATTGGTAATTGTCTATCCGCTCGCTGCGAGTTTCCCATGAATTTGCATCGGTCCCTCTCTCTTCTGATGTTGCTAGCTGCTGCTGTCACGGCTCGACCGATCTTTGGGCAAGACCTGATGCCCAGTTCCGATGTCGAGCTCCGCCTGTCTCAGCTAGAAGCAGAGATTCAGATGCTGCGCGAGCAGGTCGCCACCAGTCCATCGGACGCTGTTCCTGCGCAGCCTGCCGGTTGGGCCATGAACCAGAACAACGCGATGGTTCCCTGTATTGATTGCAAACCGGCCGATCCCAAGAAGTATCCCACGGTCCAGCTCACCGGTTTTTTCCACCTCGATGGCGTCTACTTCAATCAGAACAACAACAACATGGCAACCGTCGGCGATCTGCAGGACGGCTGGGATTTTCGCCGTGCTCGTCTGGCCGGTAAGGGAAAGCTGGCGGAAGACTGGACTTACATCATGGAATTCGACTTTGCGTCGAGCCAGGCTCGGTTCGTCGACGTGTGGGTCACTTACAACAATGCTCCGATCCTGCAAAACATTCGGATCGGTCGTTGGCGTCAGCCTTACGGTATGTCAGAACTGACCAGCATTCGCGAACTGCCGTTCCTGGAACGTTCGTCCGGCTTCGCGGTCGCTCCCTTCCGACAAACGGGTATTGGGTTCTTTGGCAACAATACCCCCGAAACGCTGACTTGGGCAGCGTCGGTCTTCCGTTATCCGACCGATGGCTTCGGCGACAACGCCGGCGACAATGGCGGCTATGCCGGAGCGGGCCGCATAACCGCCCTCCCCTATTTGACCGCCGATGGCGAGCAGTTGATTCACGTTGGCTTGGACTACTACTACGCCAACCCATCTCAAAACTCGGTTCGATTTGCCTCGCAGCCTGAAATTCAAGTGGTTGACGTGGCCCCCAATCCATCGATCAGCGTTCCCCCGTTCGTCGATACCGGCAACGTGCCGGTCAACCATGTCGATTCGATTAATGTCGAGCTGGCCGCCAAGTATGGCCGGCTGGTGATGCAGTCGGAAGCACGCTGGACCACGCTCAACCAGACTGGCGGCCCGTCACAGACGATCGAAAACGCCTATGGCCAGGTGCGGTACAGCCTGACGGGCGAAAGCTTGAAGTACAACAAATCCAACGCTGTGTTTGGCCGCGTGGTGCCGTTTTATAACTTCGATCCGTACTGCGGTCACTGGGGAGCCTGGGAACTGGCAGCCCGCTATTCGTTTGCCGACTTCAACGGTACCTGGCTCTCGGCCAACATGCCGCCTAGCCCAGGACCTGGCCGCCAGATGAACGACGTTACGCTGGGATTGAACTGGTACCTCAACGGCAACACCAAGTTCCAGTTCAACTACATCAACTCCAGGTTGAACGACCCAACGTTGGGCCTGAGCAACTGCAACATCTACGCGGTCCGCTGCCAGATCGACTTCTAGGTCGAAAGGGTCAATTAGAGACACGCCACAGGCCGCCATCGCGCGGCCTGTGGGCATTCTTGGAAAGATTGTCTTCCGGTTTCAACCTGTTATGCTTTTATCAGAGTGATCCACTTTGTTTTTGGCACAGGCTGAACGATGTCTACCGATTCTGTTTTCAATCTAAGCTCGGACGAAAAGCTTCAACTGGTAGAAGATCTTTGGGATGATCTTGCGAGGCATCCCGATCAGATTCCAGTTCAGCAGTGGCAAAAAGAGGAGTTGGATCGACGCAAGGCAAATCTGCGGAACAACACCGTTTCAGTTTCATCCTGGGAAGCCGCGAAGGCTCGAATTCGGAATCAGCATGGCGGCTGAGATCTCGATCACGGAGGATGCCGAGAACGACATTGCGCACGCCTATCAGTGGTACGAGCGTTGTCGTAGTGGTTTAGGCGAGCAGTTCGTGAGTTGCATCGATGATCGAATCGAAATAATCTCTCAGATGCCGGAACTGTACGAAAAAGTTTACAAAGAGTTTCGTCGGGCAATCGTGCGTAGATTTCCGTATGTGATCTTCTACGAACTTAGCGAGAATATGGTGACTATTTATGGTGTTTTCCATGCAAGTCGCCATCCAGATACTTGGAAAAAGCGGATGTTAGATTTCTGATCTTTCATTGACTCGGCCAACTGTTCCAGTATCTTCGAGGCACGTTCATTCCGTCTCTTCGAGTGTGCCCCATGCCGTCCGAGTTTCAAAAGATTGCCAGCTGTGCAACCGCGCACGAGGCAGATCATCTGCGCGTTGTGCTCGAGGAACACGGCATCCGGGCGTTTGTGGAAGGGGCCGATCTAAAAACGTCGCTCAGCTATTACGGCAGCGCATTGGGTGACGTTAGCGTCGTGGTCCGTGCCTGTGATGCCGAGGCGGCGCTCGATGTCGTTGACAAGTTGATCGAAGACCAGGCCGGGCATTCCGAAACCGAACCATGGTTTTGCGCCGCATGCAACGAAACGATTGACGGGGGATTTGAAGTTTGCTGGAAATGTGGCGAGCATCGCAGCGAAGTCGAAGGTCCCATGCCCGAAGTCGCGGACGAGGCTCGGGAACCAGAAGAAGTTTCGCTGGCCGATAACAACCCGCAGCCGCTGCCCACTCCGGATCAATTCGACGAGTCGAATCCGTTCGCGTCGCCCCGTACGAAGCCAGGTTCAACCCAAGCGGCGATGTCGATCGAGTTCAGTGAGGAAGCGGAAGCGAACCTGGTTCGTGCCTGGCGAGCATCGATCTTCGGATTCGTCGGCTTGCCGGTGCTGGCGAATTTCTATTCGATGTACCTTCTACTGACGGCGTTGAAACAGGCCAGTCACTTCTCGCCGGAAGGAAACCGGCGCTTCTACGGGGCCTTGGCAATTAACATTCTGCTGGTGTTCATCTTGGGTGTGATCTGGCAGTTCGGAAGTCTATTCTTTTCCTACAGCGAATAATCACCGGCCTGAGGAGTCTGTTCGATGGGTGCTTTTCTGTCCAATGTCCATATCCGGTGCGATTCGGCCCAGCAAGTTACGGAGGTCATGCAGCAGATGGATCTTCGTGGAGCGTGGATCTCAGGGCCCAACGGAAACTGGGTAACGGTATGGGATTCGATCAGCATGACACGGGCCGCCGAAGTCGCGCAGCATTTGTCAGCCCAGCTCGAAGCGCCGGCGATTGCCTTCATGGTGCATGACAGCGATGTGCTGTTCTATTGGCTGTTCGACAACGGGACTGAGATCGATCAGTACAATTCATGCCCCGAATACTTTGGAGAAGAAGTCGAGTCGATCGAAACATACGAGGCGGACTGCGAAACGTTGCAGCGGTACTGCCGGCCAGGGACAACGAAGGCTCAGCTTGAAGAGATTCTGAAGATATTGACTAACGACGATTTGGTCGCCGGCATTCCGCCATCTTTCGTTTTTGCCGAACAACGGCTCGGCGAGCTGGCCAAATATCTGGGGATTCCCGAAACAGTTGCGATGACCGACTACGGTGACATTGGCCGCGATGTCCAGCCCGAGGAAGTTAGTGCCACGTGGATCGGCAAAGGGGAACCTGCCGACTATCCCCATAGCTTTGGCATGGAGACTGATTTCGGGATGGAAGGACTTTCGGAGGAAGACGAGGAGGGCGAAAACCCTTTGGCATTTCCCTCTGGCGAGATGCACATGGCGGCAATGAACGGCGACATAACGACCATCGAAGACCTGGTTGCCGGAGGATCGGATATCAACGTGACCAACCAGATCTACGTGGTCACGCCGCTAGCCTTGGCAGCGGCATCCGCTGGGCCGGACGTACTGCGCAAAATGGTCGAGCTGGGGGCGGACGTCCATTGTAAAGGAAGCGAGCAGGAAGGTTCCACGGCGATTCGTATGGCGGTCCAGGCGAACAAGCTGGAGAACGTTAAGGCACTGGCCCAACTGGGAGCCGATCTTCACGAATACGATTCCAAGTCAGGCAGCCTATTGCACGTGGCCATTCGTCACGCCGCGAAAGAGATGTTTGCCTACCTTCTGGAGCAAGGAGTCGATCCAAACCAGAAGTCGCCTGAGGGCATCGCGCCGCGCGAAATGATCCGCAGCACCAGCGAGCGACTCAAGGACGCCGAAAAAATGTTAGGCGGCGCGGTCCCGCCTAACCTGGCCCTCAGCAACATGCAGAACGATTTGAAAGAGATGGAAACGATTCTCGATCGGTACGAGAAGGGTTAGTCGATCAAAGGAACAATAACTCGACCGTTTGCGGTGCATTCACTTCCAGGGAGGACCAATCCTCGACGGAAAGCAGCCCGTACCACCAGCCGTCGCTTCCTTCGCTCGACCTGAATCGGCGAAAGCGAGCCTGACGGACGATAAGACGATTGATAGCGGCGATAACGTCGTCAAATTCGTCTTCTTCATCGGAGCGGAATTTGATTATCTCTGTCGCTTTCCCCAGACTGATTTCGCCGGCATCCCCGTCATCGTTTAGTTGAATATTCAGGGAAATTCCCAGCGATTCGAGCGCATCGGTGATTGGATCGAGCGCGTCTTCCAGGCAGTCTCGCCAGTCGATGCCAAATACGTTCGGGCTCTCGGACAATACATCTTCCAGATCGCACCAGCGAAATCCATCGCCTCTTTTCCAGCGCTGATAACCCTTGCTGTAGGGGCCGATTCCAAACGTGGCTAAGACTTCATGCGAATCGTCGAGCGAGATAATCGTTGAGTCCCAATCAGACATAGCAAACTTCCCGAGCAAACGAAAAAAGGTACCCAGGATTATCCTGGGTACCTTTTCCAATGTCTAGTTGCGCGAACTGTCGAAGAGCTTAGCTAGGCATGTGTTCGACAACCTGGTCGATCAAACCATATTCGGCCGCTTCGGCGGCGCTGAGGAAGCGGTCTCGATCGGTGTCGGCTTCGATCTGTTCGATCGGTTTGCCGGTGTGCTTCAGCAGGATTTCGTTCATCCGCTGCTTGATCCGCTTGAACTCGGTTGCGTGGATCAGGATGTCTTCGGCGGTACCTTGCATGCCGGCCAGCGGTTGGTGGATCATCACGCGGGCATTGGGCAGTGCGTAACGCTTGCCGGGGGCACCGGCGGTCAGCAGAACGGCGCCCATCGAAGCGGCCTGACCGATGCAATAGGTTGCCACGTCGCAGGTGACAAACTGCATGGTGTCGTAGATCGCCATGCCGGCACTGACGCTGCCACCAGGGCTGTTGACGTACAAGTTGATGTCGGCCTTGGGGTCTTCCGACTGCAGAAACAACATCTGAGCGACGATCAGGTTGGCCATTTCGTCGTTAACGCCGGTCCCCAGGAAGATGATTCGGTCTTTCAAGAGCCGACTGTAGATGTCGAAAACGCGTTCTTCCCGTCCGCTTTTTTCCACCACGTAAGGAATCAGAGGCATGATATAAGCTCCAGTGTCTGGATGTTGATTTGGTAGTATCCGATCGTCAGTAAGTTCCGTTTAGTCCTCTTCGCCAGTTTCGGCAGGCGGCTTGTTGAGGATCTCGTCGACGATCCGATATTCCTTTGCCTCGGTGGCGTTCATGTAGTAGTCGCGGTTAACGTCTTTCGCGATTTTCTCGATCGGCTGATCGCAATGATCGGCCAGAATGCGGTTGAGTTCTTCGCGGGTCTTGATGATCTCGTTGGCCTGGATTTCGATGTCGCTCACTTGGCCGCCGACGCCGCCGTGCGGTTGGTGGATCATCACTTTGGCATGCGGCAGGATAAACCGCTTGGTCGCGGCACCACCCGCCAGCAGGATCGCACCGCCACTGGCTGCCAGGCCAACGCAGTAGGTTGCGACCGGGCACGAAAGGATGTGCATCGTGTCGTAGATGGCCATCGTGGCCGTGACGCTGCCGCCAGGGCTGTTGATGTAGAAGTGGATCGGCTTGCGGCGGTTTTCGCTCTGTAGATACAGGAGCTGCATCACCAGCATGTTGGCGTTGCCGTCGTGAATCTCGCCCTGCAGGAAAATGATTCGATTTTCCAGCAGCAGGTCGTTGAGCGTCATTTGACGTTGCCGCTGGTATTCGTAGGCCATCGCCATCGGCCCGAATGGGGCATGCGGAAACTCTGAATTCATGGTCGTCGATCCTTCCATTACAACGTGCCGTCAAGGACGCCGCGGCACAGGGATAGTTACCTGCCTGCCCGGTCCGCTTCGGCGAAAGTCGGAGCCGAGTATCAGATATTGTCTCCAGTTGCCAGGGGAAGACAACCGTAGAAGACACTTGGTCGCGGCAGCGGAGAAATTTTTGTACCTTCCGTAATCGGCAATAACCGGAATATTCTAACGCGGCTAAAGATTGCTTAGCCAGGCGAACGATTATCGGCCAGATTTTGGCCACCTCCCGGGAGCAAGAAACGACAAAAGCCCCGATATAGGCATCGGGGCTTTCGCCATGTCTGAGACTGATTTACCAGGCGGCCAAGATTATTCGGCTTCCGGGCTTTCTTCGGCAGGGGCCGCTTCTTCCCCTTCGCCGCAGATCAGAATGTTGACCGCCGCCGTCTTGCTTTGCTGCAGGTCGGCATCGGCCTCGGTGTGGGTTGCTTCGCTATTGATCAGGTCGATCACTTTGCGTTCGATGATCTGGTTCCGCAGAACGTCCATCATGCCCGCTTTTTCCAACTGGGCACGCACGCGACGAGGCGATTCGCCTCGCTGCATGGCGATCTGCATCACTTCCATGTCGTAATCTTGCTGCGTTTCTTCGATGTTCTCGTCTTCCGCGATTCGCTCGAGGATGAAGTGTTCCTTCAGCGCCTTGCGGGTTGAAGCCATGCTGTTTTGACGCAACTCGTTCTCGTGAGCGCGGATGTCTTCTTCGCCGAAGCCGGCCGAACGCAGTTCGAGGGTGGCCCGTTCCAGTTCGCGGCGAGCTTGACGCTTGAGCAGTTCCGGCGGCAATTCCCAGTTGGCATCCTTGGTCAACTGTTCGGTAATCTGCTGACGCAAACGCTGCTGCTGGTAGTAGTTCAGCTGGCGTTCCATGTCTTGCTTGACGTAGTCACGCAGATCGCCTTCGCTCTCGAAACCGCCAATTTGCTTCAGGAACGCTTCGTCCATTTCAGGCAGTTCGGTACGCTTGACTTCGAGGACCTCGATCTCCATCTCGACCTCTTTGCCACGCATCTGCTCGTTGGCTGCTTCGTCGCTGATGGTCAGGGTCACGGTCTTCTTGTCGCCAGCTTTGGCTCCGGCCATTTCCTTGCCGAAATCTTCCCATTTGGCGTCCTGGAAGCTGAGCGTATCACGCAGACGGATCGACTCTTCTTCAGCATGCTCGATCTTCTTGCCTTCGTACTTGAAGACCAGGTTGCAAACCAGGTAATCGTCGACTTCAGCGGCGCCTTCGTGCGGAACCAGCGAGGCGTAACGACCCAGAACCTGCTTCAAGTGCTTGTCGATGTCCTCTTTCTCGAACTGCTTGCTCGGCTTTTCTAGCTTCAAGCCTTTCCACTTCGGCAGGTCGAATTCAGGACGAACTTCGATGTTGAACTCGAAGGTCAGATCCCCTTCGTCCGGCAGTTCGATCGCTCGGTAATTGAAGTCAGGCTCGCTGATTGCCGAGAACGATTGCTCTTCGGTTGCCTGGGTCATGCTGTCCATCAGCAGCGTGCCTTTGACCTGGTCTTTGACTTCGCTGCGGAATCGCTTTTCGACTAGTTTCTTCGGGGCAAAACCCTTCCGGAAACCAGGCACGGCCGCATTGGGAACCATGTCTTCAATCGCAACGTCGAAGTAGCGATCGATATCCTCACGGGAAACAGTCACCGTGACGTGGCGCTGGCAAGAGCTGGGAGCGTCGACTTTGACTTCCAAAGTCAACTTCTTCGGGGCATCTGCTTCAGCGACGGCACCTTCGGTGTTTTCAGCTTCGGGCGAACTCATACAACGATTCCGCAAATATCTGGGGTGAAAAACAAGAAACCCTGCCACAAGCTTGAGGCCAATAGCCGGGGATCGTTAAGCAGTTGACGGAAGTAGCAGAATGGGTGGGCTTCTCCTCACCCACGCCGCGAGACTCGTCAATGCGTCTCGGATGATACGTGGCGATGCGGCAAAAGGGTTGCCAAGAGCCACATCCACCAGATGCTTTGCTGCAATCTGCGAGCCAATCTCGACGTCACAGCAGCAAAAAGTAAGAGCGGGTGAACGGATTCGAACCGTCGACAACAACGTTGGCAACGTTGTGCTCTACCAACTGAGCTACACCCGCATTCGGGAACGAATTCCCGACCGTGTGAAGAGCGGTATTCTCACGGAGGATACCGCTGTTTCATCTGGGAAAGCACCAGTTTACTGAAAAATCAGTCCTGGTCTACCCACGGCAGGCAAAAAACCTGCTCGACAGACAGGAAAGTATGCCGCAAGCTGCGGAAGTTGTCAATTTGGGGCGGGCCAGAACTTACCCAAATTCCGCACCTGGATCGGACTAAGCTAGCGGCGAGGCTTCCGGCTCGTTCCTTTCAGCATCGTTTGTGGCGTTGGTATCGATCGAATCGATCAGTCGGTGCAACGCTGATTGTGCCCCTGGCATATTGTCGGGGACGAGCATCCCCTCGAGAACCGCCATCGACGACTCCCGAAAAACGGACGGTGCGTATTTCGGGAGTCTCGTTGCTGCGACCTAAGCGTGCAAGATTTCTGCGTTCAGATTCCAACTGGAACGAGCAAGTCTGATGACCAGTCGGCGGAATCAATCGCTTTAGTCCAGCACGTTCGGCTTGGGGCCTGGTTTCGGCGGTGGTGGTTTGGGAGCGTTCGGATCCGGCGGAGGTGGTTCGGGACCGAATTTGACTTTCCCGCCGATTGAAGTTTTGTATTCGTAGTTTGCGTCGACCGGCACCCAGCCTGCAAGAAAACCCAATTCATCGGTCACGTGCCGCGCTTCGACGTAGGCTTCGTAGCTATCAGGTAGGACGATGAACTTGAAATAGTACTTCTTCGGATCGACCGACGTCACCAAACGCTGAAATCGTGAGCGGGGGGCTTGAATCTCGGCGATTTTGCAACCGGAGTTTTTCTTGGGTTCAAACTTCAAAGCGGGATTTCGGCCAGACGCGTACATTCTCGCGATGAAGAAGTCGTCCATGAGTGGACGCCGATTGAAGTCTTCGACGAACTTTTCGGCGTCAATTCCCTTCTTGGGGTCGTCGACGTACTTGCGGAGATTCCGTTCGGCTTGAAACTCGGTCAGCTTTCGAGCGCGGTCACGAATTGTATCGGCATCGATCGGGTAGACCTCGTTACCCGTGCAGAGCAGAATTGCTTCCTTGATTCCTTCTGGAGCGGGGCGAGGATCAGGCAGGTTGACTACCTTGGCCGGCTTCTGTGCACGGGGAGGCGTATCATCGAGGGTTGCTTCCAACTTGGCAACTTGTGCGATGGAGGCCTTCAGTTCGTCGGAAAGCTTTTCCCGCTTCTCCTTGTTCTCGGCTGCCTTCTTGGCCATTTCCTGGGCGTCTTTTTGAGCAACCAGGGCTTTCTGCAATTCCCCTTTTTTCGATTCGAGAATCGCATTCTGGCTGACCGATTGCGACTCGAGCCGCTTGATCAGGATTTCAAGGTCCTGTTCATCCGGTTCATCGTTCTTCAATTCTTCCTGAACCTTCAGCTTCTCTTTTTGCGCTTCTTCGAGATCTTCAACCAATTGTTCCAGCGCGGCTGGATCAACGCGGACGCTGTTGGCGATCTGCTTGACCGATTCCTGCAAACCGAGTTGGACCATGACCAAAACCATGATGAGAATTCCCACCACATTGAACATCGTATCCAGCAGCGAATCGAGTCCTTCTTCCTCTTCGGCGCCTTGTCGCTTTGCCATGGAATTGCCAGTTCTTTTATTGAGTAACGCAATCAAACCTGGCCGCTTAGAACCAGGGATCGTCGGTTACGAATTCTTCGCTTTTTTGGTGAAGTAACTGAGGTCGACGCGGCCGTCACCGATGACCGGCAACTTGCCGTTCTTGACCCCTTTGGCGTTCGCAAAGTTGCGAGCCGTGTTGTAGGTTCCCAGCCCGTCGTCGCGGATCAGGAAGACGAGCGTGCCATCTTTCTGTCCTTTGACTTTCGCCAAGATCTTGGCGAAATCGGGATTCGTGTTCAGTTCGGCCGTTCGCACCGGGATCGTCTTGCCATCTTCATGAATGACAACGCGGCCATCATCGCACTCGACAAAGGAAGGCGTGAAACCGACGCCGCTTCCGCCGGGCAGAATCGAAACTTCCGATTCCTTAGGAGGTAGCTTTCTTTCGTCGATCACCTTTTGAAGCTGGGCGATCTTTTCTCGCCGCATCTTCAATTCTTCCTCCATTTTGGTGACATCTTCGGCCATGGCAGCGACGTCGACCTTGGGACCTTCGATCGAGATCTTTTCCAGTTCTTTCTCGGTCTTCTCCATCTGGGCGAGAAGTTCTTTCAAACGCTTGCGGGCATCTTCCAGCCGTTTCTGTTCGCTGGAATGCTCCTTCTTGATTTTGTCTTCGCGTTTCTTGAGCTCGGCTTTCAGCTTTTCGAGCTCGGCCATGTTGGCGGTCAGCTCTTCCTGCTTGTTCTCGTACTCGATCGCGCGTTCGACCGTTTCGTTATCCAGAGACTGGACGGCGAGCGCAGCGATGATCATCGTCAGCGTGCCGATCACGCATGCCAACACGGCCAAGAACGGGAAGAGCGAGATGTCCTCTCCTGTATCTTTGTTGCGTTTGGACATTTATCGTTTCCCGTTGCGGCGAGCCTTCGACTTACCTCCACCGAAGCCGAACCAGCCGCCACCACCAGAAGCAGGCGATTCAACCTGCTGAACGACGACCGTTTCATTGCCCAGTTTGTTGAGAACTTCGGTCAACCCAGACAGGCCTTGTTCGACACCGCCGAGGTATTTCTCCAGGCGGTCCGAAGTATCGGTGACTGTTTCGTTGACCTTGATATGGGAATCGACCGCGGCATTGGCCAACTGGCCGAGCGTGTTCTGCAGCTGCGCGGCAACCTCTTGCATCTGTCCCAGTTGGTCTTGCATTAAGGTTTGCTGCTCTTCCTGGCGCTTCTGCATTTCGACCGTCTTGGCGTTGACCACATCCAACAGTTGGTTGGTTGTTTCGTGCTGGCTGGCGAGGATCTTGCCGTTGATTTCATCCCAGCCTTTGGAGGTCTGCTCGGTGATCGTCTGGCCGACCAGTTCCAGCTTTTTGATCCACGCTTCCAGTTCGCCCTGTTGGGCGGCCATCGCTTCTTCGACTGCCCGGCGGAAGACCTTCGTGTCGTAAGGCGACGTCGGCTTGTCCTCGATCTTCTCGCGTCCGTCGTTCAAGCGGCGAAGGAGGTTTTCGTTGCAGTACTCGTCCACCCAGTTCAGCACGCCCTCTTCACTCTTCTGCAGCGAAGACATCGGGAACTTGATGATCATGCTCATCACCAGCGCGACCAGGGTCGTATTAAACGCCGTACCGAGACCGCCAAACATCGTCTTCAACGAAATGAGCAGTTGCTTCGTATCTTCGCCTGACAAGGCTCCCGCGAGCGAAGTCACCGCCACGCTAATACCAAGCACCGTACCGATAAAACCCATGGTCGGGATCGCCCAGATGAGCACCCGCAGTGGTGTGTAGCTCGACGCGACGTTGTTCGAGTCGATGTCCGACTGCGACGCCATCATCGTTGCCGTATCGGCGGCGCTTTGGCGAACTCGGAAGTGCTGGAGACCTCGCAAGACGCGGTTGATCAAGAAGCTTTCACCATGTTCGCCTGGCAGGCTGCGGATGTTTTCCACAAATCGATTGAGCGTATCGACGCGGATTTCTTCCGAGATATCGGTCGGCAAAACATCCATCAGCAGGTAGTCGCGCTGCCGGGCAATCTTGCGATGTTTCTTCCACAAGATGGCCATCGCCCAGCAGAACAGAAACGAACTGAGCGCTTGAATGATGACACCCTGGAGCGGGCCTTCCCAGAAGAGCTTCCCGATATAGGTCATTTTGACGGCATAGGTCGCTCCCATTAAGACGACCATTCCGACCAATCCAATGAAGGCTGTACTCACCAGGCCAACGTCACTTGGATCGGTGAATTCGCCATCGCCAGAAGAGGTATCCGCGGGAGCGGGAGCCGCTTTGTCCGCAGTGGTCGCCGCTGGCCTCTTGCCGGCGACAGGCTTCTTGGGCGCGGAGCGAGTTGCGGTCGAGCCGGTCTGCAAATTGCTTAAGTCCAATCCCCCCAGCCCGCCGTCGCTGGAGAGCGGATCGCTGGAAAGTGGGTCGTTGCTGCCAAATTCAGGAAGCGACGGGAGTTCCTCGGGCACGTCTTCTACCCGCGGAATATGAACAGATTTTTTACAGTAGGGGCAATTGCGTCGCTGGCCAGCCAACTCTTGGCGGACCTTGAGTGACTGACCGCACTCAGGACACTTGAACTTGAAATACATCTGGACCTCAGGGGATACGAAGCGCGACGAACAGGTCGCAGGCGAGATTCGGGGCGGAAACGGCCAAGACGATCACGTCAATAAGACAACGAGTCGTCGGTCGTGCCGTGGAAGTCGTGCGATGGAAAATGATTCCGATGGTGAGCGTTATTCAAGCACAACTTGCCTGTAATCGTGTTCTTATTGTGTAAAACAAATTATTCCCCAAGGGCATCACTTGGCAAAAAAAGTGATCAAATCTAAGAATGCTTATCGAGCGTTATCGATTATCCGGGGCGTAACGGGGCTTTTTTCTCTCTAGGCATTTGCCCCTCAATTTCGTTAAGCATGAATTTGAAAAAAGTTTGTGTTTATTCTGTGAACCAGCCAAATCCAAAATCGCCGCCGCCGGCGTTTTCGTCGAGTTGCTTGGAAGCCTTGCCGATTTCCAATCAGCCCCAAACGGAGTATTCCCGATGAACGTGACGTTTCAACATCGATTCGTGTTGATTGGCTTCTTGCTACTCGGCTTGGGTTGCGGCAAGGCCGATTTCCCGACCAATCGCGTCACCAAGGACGAATACTATCGGTCACATCCGATTGGCGGTGACTATTTCCAAAGGCATGGCGAATACCCACAGCAGTACGATTTCTGTCTCGAACAAGCGAGCATTGGAGGGATCTACTTGCCCAATCCGATGCGCGAGGCCGATCGTGTCGAATTAGGACAGGGATCCGATGGGCTATTGGGAATTGGTTTCTTTTCGTATGGGATGCGATTGCCCACAAGCGATATTCGTCATGTGAGCGGGGCCCGAGCTATGTCGTTCCATCGCGGAGAGTTGATTCCTTATTACGATCACGTCTTTCAAGTGATCTGCACAAAGAACACGGGGCGCATCGTTGATCTTACAAGACAGATCTCATCCGATTTGTTGCCGTCTGCTGACTCGAGAGTCATTACCCTGGGAGATCGCGATGGTGAAATCTGTCGACTAGAGAATTACGACGTCAGCAAAACCAAAGTCGAGAACCATCGCGTGGCCTTGCGGCAATTCGACCACGATGGGAAACGAGCGCAGCTCGAACTCTCCGTCGTCAGCCGCTGGAAGTGCGACGACGGTCGAATCGAAACATCAGAGTCAGAGCCGAAGCTTCAGTGGGTCCGCATCGGGGACACACTTGAGCTAAGCGATCGAAAACTTCGCGTCCGCCAAATCGTTCCGCCGATCGAGATCGAAGGGGTGGGCAAACCGATCGGCTGGATCGAATTAGCGCTGGTTGAACCCAATCAGATCCAAAGTTGACGTGCTACGTGACTTAGAATATCCCCAGCGCGATCAAGCTATATCGCACCACGAACCCTGCCACCACCACACTGACCATGCTCATCAGCTTGATCAAGATGTTCAGGCTCGGGCCACTGGTATCTTTGAAGGGGTCACCGACCGTATCGCCGACGACCGCCGCTTTGTGGGCATCGCTTCCTTTGCCGCCATGGTGACCTGCCTCGATGTACTTCTTGGCGTTGTCCCAACTGCCGCCACTGTTGGCCATGAAGATCGCCAGACAGAAACCCGTTGTCAACGCACCGACCAGAAGCCCCAGAACTCCGCCAACACCCAGCAGCCAGCCCACGGCGATCGGTGTGATCAAACCTAAGAGTGATGGAACGACCATCTCCATTTGCGCCGCTTTGGTACTGATCTCGACAGGAGCGGCGTAGTCTGGCATTTCGGTGTTATCCATGATGCCAGGTTTCTCGTGGAATTGCCGCCGAACTTCCTCCACCATTCCTTTCGCGGCCCGGCCGACTGCCTTCATCGTCAGCGCGCAGAAGATGAACGTTGCCATCGCTCCGACAAAGATGCCCACCATTACCTTAGGGTTCATCACGTTCGCCTCGTAATAGTTGGAGAAGTCAGACAGGCTCGCCTGATGAACGTGAATCAGCGGCGCCCCGGTCGGGGTAAACTCGAGCTTCGGTTCTTCGGCGTGGTCGGCGAAGCGAACCAGATCATTGCCCAACGCTACCGGTTTGCCGTCTGTTCCCAGGCCTCGCCACATCTCCTGAATCTTGTCGTCTCGCAAATCGCTCGGCATCGTCAGGTAGCTGTGCACGTGATCGACGCCGTCGTGCTTTTCTTTAAGCACGACAAAGCCGGGAGCGACTTTCGTAGGCGTGTCGTATTGCACCTCGACGGCTACACTTTCTCCCCAGCGTCGAAACCCTTCGCGAACTTCTTCGACATAGGCCGCCATCAATGCCAGAGCGGTCAGTGCGGCCGAGCCGATCGCAAAGCCTTTGCCGGTGGCGGCGGTCGTGTTGCCCAGGCTGTCCAGAGCATCGGTTCGCTGACGAACAACCGGATCGAGGTGCGACATCTCCGCGTTGCCGCCTGCGTTGTCGGCGATCGGTCCATAGGCATCGGTTGCCAGCGTGATGCCCAGCGTACTAAGCATGCCTACCGCGGCGATTCCAACACCGTATAGCCCCAGGGCGAAGCGAGCAGGGTCGTCGAAGTACCAGCCGTTAGCGAAGCCAAACGACATGATCGTGGCCACGCCAATGATCAGAACCGGCGGCCAAACGCTGAGCATCCCGTCGGCGATTCCTCCGATGATGATCGTGGCCGGTCCCGTCTCGGAGTGCTCGGCCAGCTTCTTGGTCGGCGTGAACTCATCACTGGTGGCGTACTCGGTCCATTTACCGATCAGCCAACCCGACGCCAGCCCGACAAGAATGCTGAATGCGACGCCTGGGATCACGAGGCCAAGCGAATACGATGCGCCGGGTACTTTGGGCATGATCCAACTGCACACCAGGATCGAAACAATTGCCACCGCACCGGTGGAGGAGTTAATCCCGCGCGACAGGGCCGCCAACAAGTTCTTTTGTGAAGCGCCTTCTTCCGTTCGAACCAGGTAAACGCCAGCAATCGACAACAGCATTCCACATGCCGCAATGATCATCGGTAGAAAGAGAGCGCGGAGTTGGGCCTCGGCGACGGTGTCGTAGCCGGATGCCTCGGCGAGACCCGGCGTGGCGAACGCGGCAACGCCGAGCGCAGCGGTGGCGAGAATACTGCCGCAATAGCTTTCGTACAAGTCGGCGCCCATACCGGCGACGTCGCCGACGTTATCACCAACATTGTCCGCGATCGAAGCGGGATTGCGCGGGTCGTCTTCGGGAATGCCTTTCTCGACCTTTCCGACCAGGTCGGCTCCGACGTCGGCCGCTTTGGTGAAGATGCCTCCACCGACGCGGGCAAACAGTGCCTGGCAGCTGGCACCCATTCCAAAGCAAAGCATGGTGACGGTGACTTCCACCAGCGGCAGTTTGAAAACGCCATACAGAACGCCAAACCAGATCGCGACATCAAGCAGTCCCAAGCCAACCACGGTCAGTCCCATCACGGCACCACTGCGGAAGGCAACCTGTAGGCCTTGGTTGAGTGACCTCTCTGCCCCGGCCGCCGTCCTGCTGCTGGCGAGGGTTGCGGTTTTCATGCCGACCCAACCTGCCAGACCAGAAAAGAGTCCACCGGTCATAAAGGCAAAAGGGACCCAATGGCTTTGCACTTCAAATACGAATGCGAGTATAGCGAGGACGGCCGCGATCGCTACGAAGAAGATGGCTACGACGGTGTACTGTTGGGTCAAATAGGCATTGGCCCCTTGTCGAACAAACCCGGCAATTTCCTGCATGCGAGGTGTCCCGGGATCGGCCTTGGCCATTTCCAGAAAGAAGAAGTAGGCCTGAATCAGGGCCGTAAGAGATGCCAGTAGAACGAACAACCAAATGCCGATGTCGAGATACATGGTGCCACTCCTTCGTAGGCTAACGGCAATTTCCAAGGTGTCCAACACTGTGGAGGGTTACCACCCCGGCGACGCCGGTCACCAGGGTGATGCAGTCGACATTATCCACATAACTGGGGTGCTTCAAACCAAAATATGCGGGTCAGGCCATCGAATGCGTAAAATATTGCACGTTAATAGCGCATTAAAGGCGAGTCGATCTCCTTTGTGGAGTTTTTATCCGCTAAAATGGAGGGGTGGTGCTTATCTCCGCGAATTGGTCATTTAGGCGACCAGGATCCTGAAAAGATCAGCTTTCGAGCTGGTAAAATGAGGGCCGACTTCCCGCATCACAAAGATCGCAAAATCTGGTTTGCAAAAATATTGGATTCCGAGTAGGTAGCGATTAAGCTTTAGAGGTCGTGATTTCCTGCGTAATTGGTAGGAAAAGTATCCGTTGTTTGCCGATTCACGTGGGCGAATGCAGACGGATCTTGTCAAGGATTCATCTCAACGTTGTTAGTCGATTCGCCGGCGTCAGCCACAACAGGACGAATCAGAGGAGCAGTTTTCACATGAAATGGCACATGGTTGGTCGATGGTTTGGGTGCATTGCTGTTTTGGGCTGCATGGCCTCGATGGCAGTCGCTGGTGACAAGGCAACCGATTCGACCAGTGATGTCGAGACAGTCGGACTGTTCCAGGCAATGGAAGATGGTGTCATTGAAGTGAAGTTCATTCCGATGAGTTCCGAACGTGGCACGGTCATCATCACCAACAAGACCAACAAGAAGATGCGACTTGCGATGCCAGCTGCATTCGCTGGCGTTCCCTTGGCCCAGTTCGGCGGCGGTGGCTTCGGCAACGGCGGCATGGGCGGCGGCATGGGCGGCATGGGCGGCATGGGCGGCGGCATGGGCGGCATGGGCGGCGGCATGAACCAAGGCATGGGCGGCGGCATGGGCGGCGGCATGATGGGCGGTGGCATGGGCGGCATGGGCGGCGGCATGGGCGGCATGGGCGGCGGCGGCGGCTTCTTCAACGTGCTGCCTGAAAAGGTCCAGAAGTTCAAAGTCGGCGGCGTTTGCCTCGATCATGGTAAAGCTGAACCAAACCCGAAAATCCCGTACGAACTGAGGCCAATCGAGTCCTACACCACCAAGCCAGGTGTCGCTGAAATCTGTGCGATGATGGCTCGTGGCGAACTGAATCAGCGTTCGGCTCAGGCAGCGGCCTGGCACTTGAACAACGGCATGAGCTGGCAAGAACTGGCCAACAAGCAGATCGAGCATCTGGTGACCGGCCCGACTCCTTATTTCAGCCGCGTCGAACTTCAGATCGCCTACAAGGCATCGGAAATCGCCAAAGAGCAAGCAAAGGCTCGCGAGAAGCTGAAGCCGTCGATCAGCACGGTCTCGTCGCAGAGCGATCAGTAAATCAATAGAAGATTCAGCACGATTCGGGGGGCGTTCATTGAACGCCCCCTTTTTTTATGCGCCGATGCCATCTGCCCGTTTTGATTGAGAAGCAAGCCGATTAGGCTGCCTTGGGCGTGACCTGTTGCGTCAATTCCTGATATCGCTGCCGCAGCATCTCAAGCCGAGACTCGTTCAAAGATTCATGTTCTCGGCGAAGCTGGGCCAGTTGAGCACGAACCTGGGCTTCTCGATCGGCAAGCTCCCGCTTGGCTCGACGGACTTCCAGGTCCTGACGCTGGGTTTGATCTTCGAGCTGAACCTGTTCCTCTTGGATCTCGAGCTTGGCCAGTTCCAATTGACGCAGCAGATCTCGAATTTCGGAGCGAGCCGATTGATGTCGGGCTCGGCTTTTCTCGTCAAACTGATCGATCGCGTATTCGGTTTGATGATCCAGACGGCGACGTAGGGCCGATGGTATGCGAACACGTATCTCGGCCCAAGCCAGCTCCAACTGGTCGCGAATGCCCCTCAGGTCGGCAAATGCGTGCTCCAGTTCCTGTTGCACGTCCGCCAGCTCGTCTTCTCGCCGCGTAAGATCTTCCTGGTGGCGAGCGAGTTGCTGCTGTTGATGTTCCAGCAGCTGGTTTTGCTGAATTCGATTCTGCTCGAGCTCTTGCTCGACTTTCTGGGTGTAGCTGGCGAATTCTTTCTCGCGGAGTGCCTGAAGCGCTTGCGAGTTCTTCAACAATGCCCATTGCTGAGCGAGTTGCGATTCCACTTCGGTCAGCTTTTCGAGCCGCACCGTTACGCTATCGGTCGGTTCCGGCTCGACTTCGCGGATATCTGTCTTTTGCCCACGCCATTTTCGCCGCCAAGCGCGGATCGTCTCTTCGATCGATCGCAGCGGAGAACTCGCCGCTGCCGGGGATGGCTGCCTGGCAGGTCGCTCGGGCGGGGCAAAGTCCTCGGCCATTGCCAGCGCGGCGCTTCGCTGCTGACTTTCGAAGTTCGCCGTTCGAGCATTCAGTTCCGCTTCGCGCCGATCGAGTTCCATTTGCCGATCACGCATCAACCGTGCGAGCTGATTGATCTGCCGACGCTGCCAATCGGGAAGTGAATCGAGATCGGCCACCGCCAGATCGATTCCTTGATCGTCGCCCAATACCTCGGGCGCCGGTGGATCGATCGAGACGACATGCGCGTCATCGATTCGCCGCTCAGGCGTACCATGCTGGGCATGCTCGCTGCGCGGTGGCGTAGGATTGGATTGGCGAGTGGTCGGCTTCATGTCAAAGGATGCTAGTAGGCGGCGAATTTAAACTGCTCGGCCATCCTTTCGCATCGGCATCTTGAGCCTGGAGAATTGAGTTTAACGGCTGGGGGATTTTGAATTGCTGCCTGCTAGCACAAATCAAGCGGAGGAACGGCGTCCTCCGCTTGCTAGCGTTTCTCGTTGGTAACGGAACATTCTCAGTCCCGCCAGGCTGGCTTGCGATTAGCCCTTGGCCGAGTCGATCGCTTGTTGCAGCGTCGCTTTTGGCTGCTTGCCAAGCATCTTGCCAACCACTTCGCCGTTCTTAAAGATCAAGACGGTCGGAATGCTTTCGATCCCGTACTTCACGGCGAGGTTCGGATTCTGGTCCGTATCGACTTTGCCGATCTTGGCCGAACCTTCGTATTCGGTGGCCAGCTCATCGATGACCGGGGCTAATTGACGGCATGGTCCGCACCAGGGAGCCCAGAAATCGACCAGGACCGGCTCGCCTGACTGCAAGACTTCAGTATCGAAGTTATCTTCGGTAAAAACTTTCGCCATGGTGGCTACTCCCAATCAAATTGGAAAAAAATAGGGTTCGATCGATTTGGTTGTCTCATGAGTACAAGCCGAGCCCAGATGCATTCACGCCAAGACTCCAAGCCCAATCCATTAGAATTGCGGATTTTAACCAGGTTCACAACCCGGGGAGCAGGCATTTATCATGGGGAGAATGGACTTCGGAATGTCCCGTCCTCCTCCCAGGTCATCGTGACTCTACCCTTACGATGCTCGACAACTAGAAATGTTACACCTGGGTTTCCCTCGGTTTCCCGAATTTACTGGTCTCCGCCGTTTCACCCATCAGCGTCCCTGAAAATGAATGTAACTATTTACCACAATCCCCGTTGCACCAAGAGCCGTCAGACGCTGAGCCGATTACAGGAAAAGGGAATCGAGCCGGAAGTGATCCGGTATCTCGATACCCCACCTGACGAGAAGACCTTGAAACAGCTGCTCAAAAAGTTGGGCCTCAAGGCTCAGCAGTTGGTACGGAAGAAAGACTACCAGTCACTCGGCCTAACGGAGCCCAAAACAGAGTCCGAGTGGATCGCACAGATGGCGGCGAATCCCAAGATCATCGAGCGACCGATCGTTGTGGTAGGCAATCAGGCTCGGCTGGGACGGCCGCCTGAGGCAATTGACGAAATCCTGCCCTAGATCATCGTCTGTGCGTTCTAATTTCAGCCGAAGCTAAAAACAGGTTATACTGCCAAGGTTTAAGTAACCCTTTCGATGCCCATCGTTTTCCGGTTTTCCGCGAAGCCAGGCATCTTTAACGCTGACCTCTCTTTGGGGAAGTCAGCCGCGATATAAAGATAATCGGTATGGCGAAATACATCATTCGCTACGGGGCCATGCGCTTCCTGGGCGTATTCTCGGCCCGAGCCAAAGATAGCTACGTGCGCGACGATCAAGTGATTGTGCGCACCAAACGCGGCTTGGAGGTGGGGGAAGTCCTGTGCGAAGCGACCGACGAGGCCGTCCAGCAGCTAAGCGACCCGACCTATGGCAACATCATGCGCTTAATGTCGGACGAAGACGTCAAGCAGACCGAGCACATGTCAGGAGATGTCCAGCGCGAGATCGAAACGGTTCGGCGCGTCATTGGCGAGAAACAGTTGCCGATGCAACTTGTGGATGTCGAGCACCTGTTCGGTGGGGAACGCGTGATCATTTACTATCTGGCCGAATCTCGTGTCGACTTTCGTGAACTGGTTAAATCTCTCGCGTCGGAATTACAGACCCGGATCGAGATGCGGCAGATTGGTGTTCGAGACGAAGCCAAGCTGCTGGCTGACTACGGCGATTGTGGCAAGCCGGTTTGCTGCAATACTCATTTAAGCGAGATGCCGCCGGTCTCGATGCGGATGGCGAAGCTGCAGAAAGCGACGCTCGACCCAACCAAGATCTCCGGTCGATGCGGCAGGCTCAAATGTTGTCTTCGTTACGAGTATGATACATACGAAGAACTGCAGCGCGAGTTGCCACCCATTGGCAGCGATGTGGTGACCGGCAATGGCCGAGCCCGCGTGCTTAATCACGAGATCCTGGCTGGCCAACTGTTGGTTCGGATGGAAGACAACCGAAACATCATTATTGATGCCAGCGAGGTGTTGACCGTTTTGAAGCGAGGCAGCGGTAACAGCGGGGGGAGTAGTCGTCGCGGTAAAAAACGCGATAAAAAGAATGCTCCTGAGCAAGGTGCTCCCGATCAGAACGCTCCGGATCAAGGCGGCGACAACAACGATTCCAATCAAGAAGCTACCGAGGATTAACAGCATGTCCGAAGACACCTATTCGGCATTCATGCAGCTATTGAAAGACGACCCACGCTATCGCATGGAAGCCTACCAGTTCGTGCGCGAGGCACTCTCGTTCGGACAGCGATTCCACGAAGAGCAGGAAGAGGCGGAACAGGACGAAGAAGACCTCGACCTGGAATGCTTCGACGAGGACGAACTGGATGACGAGTTGGAGCAATGGGAAGAGGAAGAAGAGGTCGAACGCCATCTGACCGGCCAAATGCTCTGCCAGGCAATTCGCCAGTATGCCCAGCAGCAGTACGGATTGTTGGCCAAAGTGGTGTTGAACTCCTGGGGCCTGCATACGACGAGCGATTTCGGCGAGATCGTCTACAACCTGATCGGCATCGGAATGATGCGAAAATCAAAGTCCGACCGACGGGAAGACTTTGACGATCAGTACGATTTTGAAGATGCGTTTGTCAAAAACTTCGAATTCCAGGTATCCGAGGAATCGGGCCAGGCCTGATGCCTGATTGGGTCGCAAAGCATGGCTGCTAAGAAAAAGAGCCCACCTCCGAGTGAATCGACGCCTTCGAAGGCCCCGGTCTATCTATCGACCTCGGATCCCCCGAAACCGCACCTGGCGTTTCTGATCATCATGGTGATCGTTGCGGTGGCCTGGATTGCCGGGCTCGTGTTTCTCGCGCTGCAGCAAGCAGGCGTTGCCTAGAATCAGGTTGCCTACGCCCGCTGCGGAGGGACGGTTTTCTTTCCCTTTCGCCTCGCTGGCTCCAGCTAACTGTCTTTCTCGGGGTCATGGGGAGCCGGTACGAAGCTAATCACGACAACGATTGCCACCAGCACCACGCCCATCAGAATCAGCGCCCAATCGGGTATCGGAAACAGCCAGATCGAAATTGCCCAACCAACGATCACGGTTGCGATCGCTTGCAGCTTGACGCTGGTTCGCATCCCTTTGCGGACTTCCCAGTCGTAAAGGATCGGGCCGAAATAGGGAGCTTTAAGGAGCAGGTCATTCAGCTTCGGAAACGAGCGAACGAGAAAGTAGCTGGTAACCAGCAGGAACGGTGTCGCCGGCATGATTGGCATTAGGATGCCGACGATCGCGAGCAGGAAGAAAAAGCTTGCCAGGCCAAGGTATATCAGGCGTTTCGACCAATCGAGTGGTGGGATCGGTGACTCAGACATGTCTAAACACCGACCCCAAACCGTGCCAGTCGAAACGAGAGTCCGCGCTGAAGCTATTCACCCAGGTCCGAGTAGAAAGTCAACAGATTGCCATCCGGATCGAAGAACCCGAACTCGCGCGTGCCAAAGGCCGTGTCGCGCAGTGTCGTGTCGGAGGCGAAGATGCCTAGCGGCTGAAAGACGCTGTAAAGATGTTCGACATCGCAAACCGCGATGCGAATGTTGGGACGCTCGACACGATCCCAGCTTGAAGGATCGTGCCAGCGAAGATGGATTTCGACCCGATCTCGAATGACCGAAGCATAGCGTGGGTCATCCGCATCCTGGTAGGAAACGGTAAAACCTAGTTTCTCAACATAAAAGTGGATGGCCGCTTTGACATCTCGTGACGGCAGGACAGGATTAACGGCTTCAAGCAGGAGGTCGGGCATCTGGGGAAAGGCCTTGTTAATGAGAACACAGGCGAGCCAGTCCGTCGTCGCGATCCGAGGCGACTTCTAGCGGGCCTGGTTGATTGGGATCGTCAGTTATTAGGCTACAGACGAAAAGAAGTCCCCGCAACTCTCCATGCAGTCCACAAACGGCGATTCGGCCCTGAAGATCACATACTTCCCGTAGCAGCGTGACCAGAACGCGAACTCCGACGCTGGCTAAAAACTTAACATGGGTCAGGTCGACCAGTACCTTTTCCAGGCGATGCGCTCGAGCATATTCGAGTACCAACTCGCGAATCTCCAGACAACTGTTGGCATCGCGCATGTTCTGGATTTGAGGGGTAATCACGTAGACATCGTCGACAAGTTCGAACGAAACGAGCCGGTTCTGAGTATTGGTTTTCACGTAGGTTACTCCGCCTTCCTTGGTGTGGATTGACGTCCATGTCAGGTCCCCAGCGTACTCAAAACCACAAACAAGCGGCTCAAGAGCGGTTGCGTCGCGTCAGGCGACGGCTAGGGCTGACTCCAAGGTATCTACGTAAGAAAAGGGGCTCGGGTCGTTAGCGTTTTCTGAGATTAATTTGCAGATCTTAAACAGCCCCATCAGCGGCTGGGAAAGATTGCAGAAAACGATCTTTTCATTCGGATTCGGGATGGCACGCCGTAAATTCAAGAAGGCGAGAATCCCTACGCTGCTGACAAACGAAACGTTTTGCATGTCGATCACAACTCGCCGATGATCGATCTGGTTGGCGACATCGGTCATGTTGTCGCGCAGCGAGTAACAGACGTCGGTCTCCCGCATCTGGTCGACTTGCGGTGTGAGGATTAACACTTCGTTGGCAAGTTCATGGGCGACCAAAGGGGGTGACGCATTATTCATGACAGATCCTTTCCGAAGGCGGGGATCGTCTTACAACGACCTCAGGGTGATCGACTGTGGTAGGCAATTCCTTTGGTTCAGCATCCCCTAGACTAAGGGTTCGGTCAACTGGTTTTATGGTACTTAGCGACGTCTTTCTCCGACTTCGAAAAGAAGCCGTTGAATGCCCAGGTCGTAAGGATCTATTGCCTTAGCATGGGAAAGACTCGTTTCAGCCGCATCCAGTTTGCCTAGTTTCAACTGCACGGTTGCCAGATTGATCAGGGCTTCAATGGAATCAGGTTGCTGATCGACCGCAAATTGGAAGTCCTTTTCTGCGTCTTTGTATTGTTCCTGACTAAACGAAAGAATGCCAGCCAATAGACGGGCATCATACAAATATTTGGGGTCTTCAATTTGCCGGAATTGTTCGAGAGCCTTTTGCGAGTTGCCCGCTTTATTCAGCGCAATCGCCAGGTTGTAACGTGCCTCGGAATAAGTCGGTTTAATTTCCAGGGCTTGCCGGAACAAATCGACAGCATGCGGGTATTCTTGGCGTCGAGCCGCAATTAATCCTAAGTGATAGTACCCTTTTTCTCGATCGATCCGGCACTGAGTCACAAACTGAAATAGGTCTTCCGCTTCGCTGATTTTCTGAGGATCGCTGGTTACGAAGCCGCGGTCCATGTAGATCAGCCCAAGATTGATGCGAGCCGCACACGAGGCCGGATTCTTGGCCAGGGTATCCACCCACAGGGCCTCGGCATCTTCATACACCAGGCAACGTCCCAAGGTGATCAGCGAAAGGATTGCAATCGCCCCGATGGCAATGCCCAGCCGCACTTTTTCGCGAGGAATCTGCCAAACCAAACCCGCCGCGAGCGTCATCAGCGCGAGAAATGGAATGTAAGCGAAGTGATCCGCTACAAACGAATATCGCATTGGGTACACGGAGAAGAAGCCCATCGCGGGAAATAGCGTAGCGGCGTAAATCAAAACCCCGGCCAAGGGCCAACGTGAAAGTCGCTGACGAAATACAAACAGCAAAACGACCAACACCGCCGCCGAGATCGCCCAACTGAGCGTCCACCAATGGCTGCCTGAGATTTCCCACCGCGGGTAGAAGAAAACCAGCGGATAGGGAAGCAGCGTCTTGCCAATGTAAAACCAAAATACGCGTCCGGCGATCATCACCTTTTCGACGAGCGAAAAGTTCCACTCGATTCCTTCCGCACCAACATGTTTCCGCTCGAGATAGGCGGTCAGCAAACCCATTCCGGCACCCACCAGAAAAAAGGGTGTCAGTGAGGCCAATTGCCAAATCTTCCAGCGATGCTTCGCGCCCCAATACAGCAGAACGATCGCGACGGGCCACATGCAGGTCACCGTTTTGGAGAGCAGCGCTCCGATGAAGGCCAGCAGGGTTAGACCGTAAAAGAGCCAATTCGCGCCGGCTGGCTGTTTCTCTTTTTCTTCGGGATCGCGGTTATCGATCGGAAGGAATCGCATCCATGCGAGCGTGGCCAGGCAAAAGAACAAAACGGCCAGAACGTTTTTGCGTTCGGTGACCCAGGCGACCGATTCGACGTTGAGCGGGTGAATGGCATACAGCGCCGCCGCGAACCAGGCCCACGGCATCTTGAGCTGTCGCAGAATCAGAAAGAGCAGAAACGCATTGCCCCCATGCAGCAGGACATTGACGAGGTGATATCCCATCGGTTCAAGCTGCCAGAGTCGATACTCGATCCAGTAGCTGGTATGCACCAGGGGGTAATACTGCGGGGTCGCGGATGGATCGGCCCAGATACTGACCAGCCCGCTCCAATTGGTAAGCGTTGGATTTTGGGTAACGTAATCGTCGTCGTCCCAGATATAGCCAGCCATGATGGCGGGGCTATAAACGAGAAGCGTGCCCAGCAGAAAGAGGACCAGCATTTTCCAAGGAAACGTGGCCGAATGGTTCTGGGCCGGATCGGACGGCTTGGAGTGGTTCACGCTATTTAGATTACATCCGAAGTTGAGGCGTAAACCCACTATTTTAGTTGCCCGAAGGGATCACTCCCAGCGAAGAATCGGTTAAGATGCTTCTCAGCGAAATCGAAGCTTGCGCTGGCTTCGTGGGTACGATACAGTGTTGAAACGAAGCAGTGCATTGTTGAAAGCTTCTCGTTCTCAGACCGATCACCCGCCAAGGAGGGCCGCCGTGGCGACGCAGCCAGAGCTACCTGTCACAGGATTGACCACCGGCGACTGCATTGCCGAAATGAAGAAGCTGCCGGAAGGCTCGGTCGATTTGGCTTTCGCCGACCCCCCTTTCAACATCGGCTACAAGTACGACGTCTATGACGACCGCCGCTCGGTCGAAGAGTACCTCGATTGGAGCGAACAGTGGATCAGCCAGGTGCAGCGCGTCCTGAAGCCAACAGGAGCCTTCTGGCTGGCAATCGGCGATGAATTTGCCGCCGAACTGAAAGTTCTCGCTACGCGCACCTTGGGTCTGCATTGCCGCAACTGGGTTGTCTGGTACTACACCTTCGGCGTTCACTGCAAAAGCAAGTTCACCCGCAGCCACGCCCATCTGTTCTACTTCACCAAAGACGCCAAAAAGTTCACCTTTAACGATGGCGAAATCCGCGTGCCAAGCGCCCGCATGCTGGTCTATGGCGATAAGCGCGCCAACCCCAAGGGACGCGTTCCGGACGATACCTGGATTCTCCGTCCGCAGGATGTCCCGGAAAGCTTCAGCAGCGAGGAAGATACCTGGTACTTCCCAAGGGTTGCCGGAACGTTCAAAGAGCGAGCCGGTTTTCATGGCTGCCAGATGCCGGAACAACTGCTGGGTCGGATCATCCGCTGTTGTTCCAACGAAGGGGACATCGTGATGGATCCGTTCGCCGGCAGTGGCTCGACCCTGGTCACCGCCAAAAAGCTTGGTCGCCAGTATCTCGGCTTCGAGCTTTCGAAAGATTACACCAAGCAAGTTCGCGAGCGGCTCAAGAAGGTCAACGTTGGTGATCCGTTGGTTGGTTCGGAAGCACCAACGACCAGCGCCCCCAGCACCGCCAAAGGTCGCCGCTTGAAGCAAGCGACCTGAGTGCTTGATCAGGAATCTGCCAAGCGTTCCCACACCTCAAACCGGGTCGGAAACTGGTTGTTGGCATCGGCGGGGATCTGCTCTTCGGACTCGAGTTCCCACGCAGAGAAATCGATCTCCGGCAGAAAGGTGTCGCCGTCCGGAATCTCGGTGAGAACCCTCGTCAGGTAAAGCCGGCTCGCTACCGGAAAGAACGCCTTGTAGATCTCGGCGCCTCCGATCACGAACGCTTCGATCCGATCCTTGCAGGCCTGCACAGCAGCTTCAACACTATGAACGACCACAGCACCTTCGACGGTAAAGCTGGGATCACGCGTCACGATGACGGTGGTCCGGCCCGGCAATAGCCGCCCGATCGATTGGTAGGTCTTGCGCCCCATGATCATGGGATGCCCCATGGTCAGCTTTTTGAACCGCCGCAGGTCGTTGGAAAGGTGCCATGGCATGTCTCCGTCGCGACCTATCACGTTGTTCCGGCTCGCCGCGACGATCATCGAGATTTTCATACGGCGACCGGTGCGGGAATATGGGGGTGTGGGTCGTAGTCAGTAAGTTCGAAATCTTCGAACCGGAACGCAAATATGTCCTTCACGTCGGGGTTGATCTTCATCGTCGGCAATGGCCGTGGCTCGCGCGAGAGCTGCAGGCGGGCTTGTTCCAGGTGATTCGAGTACAGGTGAGCATCACCGAACGTATGGACGAAGTCGCCAGGCTTCAAGTCGCAGACCTGGGCGACCATCAATGTCAGCAAGGCATACGAAGCGATGTTGAACGGCACACCGAGAAACACATCGGCACTGCGCTGATAGAGCTGGCACGAAAGCTTGCCATCAGCCACGTAAAACTGAAACAGCAAGTGGCACGGCGGAAGAGCCATTTTCGGGATGTCGGTAGGGTTCCAAGCCGATACGATCAAACGCCGCGAGTCAGGGTTGGTTTTGATTTGCTCGATCAACTGCTGAATCTGGTCGATTGATTCGCCGCCCGGTGTCGGCCAGCTTCGCCACTGCTTGCCGTAAACTGGTCCCAGGTTTCCCTGTTCGTCGGCCCACTCGTCCCAGATGCTGACCTTGTTTTCACGCAGGTAACTGATGTTGGTCTCTCCTTTGAGAAACCAAAGCAGCTCGTGAATGATAGAACGCAGATGCAGCTTCTTGGTCGTCACCGCCGGAAAGCCTGCGGATAGATCGAAACGCATCTGGTGGCCGAAGATGCTTAACGTTCCGGTGCCGGTCCGATCGTGTTTTTCGGTTCCTTCGTCAAGGATCCGCTGCATCAGTTGGAGATACTGTTTCATCGTTTCGGCCGTTTTCCATTCACGTGCCTTGGAGGTTTGGTTTAGGTCAAAGCCGATTCGCACTTGCGCATGTAGGCGATGCTGTCCTTGACTAGCGATTCGATGCCCGGGGCGTAGTCAAACACTTCCACCGAGACCCAACCATTGTAACGAACCTCTTTCAATGCCTGGAAAATCGGTACGAAATCAACATCGCCCATGCCGGGCCCCCGCTTGTTGGGGTCGTTTGCATGGAAGTGAGCAATGTGCGGGGCTGTTTCGCGGATGATCTGCGGAATCGGCTTTTCTTCCGACGACATCGCTTTGACGTCGAGATGAATCTTGCAGTTGGGTGAATCGATCAGATCCATGAGCTCCATCCCCTTCTCCGCCGTATTGAGGAAGTCGCCTTCCGCCGGGCCGAGCGGTTCCAGGGCCAACGTGACGTCCTTCTGTTCGAGCGTCGGCATCGCTTTGCGAATGCAATCGGCAGCCAATCGCATCGCATCCGATTCACTTACGCCGGGCAGCAGATTGCGCTGCTGAGGGCTTCCCAGAACCATAATCGTGCCCCCCAAGTCATGGCACAACCGAGCCAGCTCGCAGAAGTAGTCGCTTGTTTTCTGGCGCACCACGTCGTCGGGCGTGGTGAGATAGAACCCTTCGGTCTTGGCTAACAGCCAATGTAGCCCAACAACGTCCATCTCCGAGTCTTCAATCTTCCCGCGGATCACGCCACGCTCTTTGGCGGTCAGGTCGTAAGCCGTTTTGGCGAGTGTGAACGGAGCGATCTCGACCGCTTCGTAGCCAGAGTCCTTGGCATGCGCCAACGCAGTTTCGAGCGACCAGTCCTGGTAGGTTTCGTTGCAGATGGCGTAGCGGAACATGGTTCCTTCTTCCCGTAGTGACGTGAGGAGATCGAGTTGTTGGGGTAGACCGGCATGGGCGAAGTACGAACACGAACCGTACGTTCTAAGCCAATCGCCGCGAGCAAACAACCGGGACGATTGGCCTCATAGGGCTTCCGTCAGGATTTGCAGCAAATCGTCCCGAGTCGGAGTGCGCGGATTGATATTCATGAGGCGCGTAATCGTGATCGACTTGTCGGCAAACTCCGGCAGCATCTGGGCGGTTACCCCCAGAGCGCTAAGCTTCTCGGGAATGCCAATCAAGTTCTTCAACTGTTCGACCTGACGAATGGCCAGCATCGCGCCTTCCATGTCGTCGCCGAAATCAATAATCGGATCCAATAGCTGGGCGATGCGAGCCAGCTTCGATTGACGCTCCGGCAAGTTGAATCTCATGACATACGGCAGCAGCAGACCGTTACCGCAGCCATGGCTACAGTGCACGCGGCCGCCGATCGGATATTCGAGCGCATGAACGACCGCCACGCCACAGTTGGAAAACGCCAGCCCCGCCAGCGATGCCGCCAAGGCCATCTTCTCGCGCGCTTCAAGGTTATGCGGCTCGTGGACGGCTGCCACCAGGTATCGCCCGACCAATGCGATCGCTTCTTCGGCAAACAGTTCGCCAATCGGCGTCAATCCGCTGTAAGGAATCGGTTCCCCAGGCTCCGCCGCGATTTGCGACGATTGCTTCGACATGTAAGCTTCGACCGCGTGAGTTAACGCATCGATGCCGCTGTCGGCAGTGATTTGCTTCGGGCAAGTTAATGTCAGCTCAGGATCGACAATCGCCAGCGCCGGCCGCATGAACTGGCTCAGGATGCTCACTTTCATGTTGGTATCGCGATCGGTCAGCACGGCCGACTGCGAGACTTCGCTACCGGTGCCGGCGGTCGTCGGCATCGCGATCACGGGGATGATTGGTGCGGGGACCTGGTTCCAGCCGAAGTAATCTTGCGGCTTTCCACCATGAGTCGCCAACACCGAAGTGACCTTGGCCAGATCGATATTGCTGCCGCCACCCAATCCAAGGATGGCATCGGGATGAAAACTATTCGCCGCGAGTGCCGCGTTTTCTGCGATCATCAGATCAGGCTCGGCTGCGCTGCCGTCGAATACCTGGGCTAATACGCCATGCTTACCGAGGTCGTCTACCAGTGGTTGGACCATGCCCAGCCCGGCAAGGGTGCTGTCGGTGATGATCAGCACTTTGCGATATTGCCGCGTGGCGGCGTGCCGGCCTAGCTCGTGCCGGGCACCACTGCCGAACGTAAGCTGCCCGGCCGAAAAGAAGCTCCAGGATTGTGCCATGATGCTGCGTCGATTTGTTTTAGTCTTGCTTGGCGATCAAGCGTTCCAGGTACTTGGCCACCAGGGTCGCATCGTCTGATTTGACCAGGTGATCGATCTGCTGCTGAGGAACTTCCAGCTTTTCCAGGTGGCCGATGATGCGTTTCCAAACGGTGGCCCGCTTTTTCCCTTCAGCCAGGTAAAGCTCGGTGATATTTTCCTGCAGCTTCTGCGTAGCGATGGCGTCCTTGTTGTCGTAGTACCGCTTGATGATGTTTTGCTGATGTTTGGTGTAGGACTTAGCCATCCGGGGCATTCCTTTTGAAGATCAAGAAAGCAAAGAAGACCGCGAAAGCTTGCGGCCGAAAGGTCATCGTGACAGAGTCTTTCAGACCTGTAAAGCAATCGGCCCGAGTGATGGTCGAATTCCAGTAAATTTGGGCCTGGTATCACTGCTGGCACCTGGCCTGATCCCCCGAGAAATCCCTCTCCCAAAGCGTCTGGGAGAGGGATCCGGGAAATCACCTACTCGCCGCAGCAAGGGCAGCGTTCCGGTACGATCACTAATAGCGTCGCGCTATACTTTGTGCTGTCGTACCCTTCTCCGCGGGCATTGGGCTCTTCCAGGTGAGCCACCACCAGGTACTGATCGCCGGTCTTGGGAGTGAAAGTCGCTTTGCCCTGGGCGTTCGTCTTTCGCTCGTACGTTTCGTCGAAGCCTTCTTTCAACGTTTCGCGACGCGGAATGAACGATACGACCGTATCGGACAACGGCTTGCCATGAAACAACAGGTTCACCCCGATCGGTTTGCCAGGCCCTAGCGGTGCGACCGGGTTGGTCGTCGGCACCAGTTCCAGTGCGTGGCCTTGTGGCTGATCATAGCCTGACAGGTTGCCAGGGATCTGCGAACGGCCATCACTCGCCACGAAGAATGTCTTACCGCTCTTCACACTGCGGACCGGATGCCCATGGTTCACAATCGAATCGCGCGTGTGCGAAACGAGGTACAGGCCTGGGGCATCGGCAACGTACTTGGCGTTCCAGAAACCTTCTTTGGGAGCATATCCCAGGTCGACCGCTACGCTCGTCAAATCGAACTTCGATCCGTCCGGCGCGATCACGTCCCATGTGCCATCGGCTGGGTTGGCCTTGCTCGCCATTTTGAAATCGCGGTGATTGTTGCCATGATTGCCGAGCTTCAAATCAACGTAGATGGCATCGCCGGTGGAGACGATGTTGGTGTTGGTTTCGACCCAGGTATCGTGAGCCGAAGCCGTTGCCGTCAGCAAGCCAGCGACTAAGGCCAGGGAAAGTAGTCGTAACATATTGTTTACCTCTTATCGTGAAATAGTGAAGGAAATTAGTATTCGCCGACAACCTCGCCGCCGCTGCCGCTGTATAAACTGCGGTTGGTGACCAGGTTGATCGTCTCTGGAAGGAACTGAACTGAGCCGTCCCCCAGCAGCACACTGGCGCCGCCTGGGTGAAAGCTGCGTGCCGCGAAGTAGCCAGTGAAGTGGGTGACGACATCGGGCGTGCGGCTATTGGGCGCCAGGTAGCCGTTGGTCGCCGAATTGATTGCCCCGCTGAAAGCCCAGGTTGTGCCGCGGCCACGCAGTGCCGGGCTCTCGCCGCCACGCCAACTGGTGAACTGATTCCAGAACGAACCAACATCAGCGCCTGAGATGTTCCCGTTGGCGTCGTTGTAGCTACTCCACGGATTGCCGCTGCCGGGCATGCCTCGTTTGCTGCCTTGCGTAGGGCTGACGCCGCTCGAACCGTTAAGGGTCATTTGATAGGGGAACTTCGGCACCTGACCAGCAGGTAACGTTTGATCCGGGCCAACGCTGCGGACCGTCTCGTTCATCAAGACGGTGTTACTCAGGCCATCGATCAATGCTGAAAACTTCACGCCGCTCGGTTCGTAGAACGGACCGTCGGTCGGAAAGCGGAAGTCGTAATTCGTTCCCGTCCCACTACCGATGCTGACCATGTAGTTCAGCCCGCCATAGGTTACCGGGCCGCCGCTGGTCGTGACGGTGGTAGTTTCCGGAGCTGGATCGCTGGGGCACAGGTAAATCGGAATCGCGGTGGCGAAAGCACCTACGAAATTCGGGTTAGGAATCTTCTCGCTCCAGCTTCCTGTGAACGCGACCTGGGAGAAGTCGAGCAGGTTGTAAAGGTTGCCCTGTTCGATGAAAGGCAACACTCGGGCCTGAACTGAGAAGTCGGCGTCGCGTTGGCCGAATCGAGGCAGCACCTGGTGCGTCGATTCGTAGTTGTGTAGCGCCAAACCCAATTGTTTCAGGTGATTGGTGCAGGTCATCCTCCGGGCCGCTTCGCGAGCTTGCTGCACGGCCGGCAGTAAAAGGGCAATCAGAACGCCGATGATGGCAATCACCACCAGCAATTCCACAAGGGTAAATGCGTATCTTGATCTCATAGTTCTCTTGAAAAAGAAATAATGTGTTCATAAAGAAGTTGCGCAGACAAAACGCTCGTGTGTTGGCACTTGGGAAGCGATCGCAGACGTGCGCAGGTTTAGCGCGGCATCTGGCGGCAACCCAAGCGCGCAGCAGCGCTCGGCCAGCAAAGAAATTGTCAGAACACGTCAGACCCGCGGCGGTGGCGGTTCCGGGGCGGCCTGGTAAGAATCAGGCCGTAAGAGAGAATCTTGCTGCAAAGCGTTGCTGTTGATCGCAACCAGCTCGCCTGATCCCAACTCAAACTCGAGAACCGGCGAGAACATCAGAATCACGCTGCCAATTGCATGGCAATTCATGGCATTGACCAGCGAGACAGTATTGTTGCAAGAACCATCGGTTGATTTAGCAGATGCATGGGTCTTACAACTGGAACCTGCTGAGCAGGCGTGGGAACTGTTTGCCTGGCGATCAAACCCTCGTAACGAGCAAAGCGCCGCGTAGACATCGGGCCGCAGTTCTTTTTCGCCGCAGAACTCTGACGAGGCTTTCTTTTCTTGGGCCACGGCCTTGAGGAAAGTTTCCGGCGGCTCGACTTTGTGCTCCAGCGCCCAGGCCAGCTTTTCACTTTGGCTGAAGCAGCAACAGTGGTTCCAGCAGCCGGTAGCGTTTCGGCACGAGCAGGCATGATCCTGGCACATGAACGGTGTACTGGGGTCTTTGAAGCCAGGTACCGCAACGGAAATCCCGGACCCCCAGGCCAGCATCGTACCCAGCAGCAAAAGCGTGACGACGCGTTTTGCGAGCGAAGCAGGCAACAATTGGTGCCGCAGAGGCAGCATGGCGGGGGGATTCCGGAGGATCTAACAACAAAATAGGCCCAACTTTAAGGCCCGCCTGATTTTAATACTCGTGGCCGTGGGGCACAAGTTTCAGCGGAAGCGGCTCTAGCGTGCACCGGTTGGGGCCGTTTACTATAGAGGTAAGCGGCAACATCGATTCAATCCGGCCCATTTGCCGCTAAAAACGCGTGCCAGAAGCGAAAGTACCGAAGTCCGTGAAGCAAATCATCGCTATCGTTAAGCCCTACCTGGCCGAAAAAGTGCTCGAAACGCTTAGTCGCGCCCCGCTTGAGGCGCTAAACGTCCGCGAGGTGAAAGGCTTCGGCCGCCAGAAGAACTACCTGGACGAGTACAGCGAGAGCGAATACTCGCACACCTTTCTGCCAAAGATCGAGATCAGTATGTGGCTGGATGACTCGCGGGTGGAAGAGACCGTGCGAAAGATCGTCGCGGTGGCTCGCAGCGGGCGAATGGGGGACGGCAAAATCTTCGTCCTGCCGATGACCTTCGCGGCGGATATGATCGACTTCGCTGAGTACGAGGCGCGGAAGAAGAAATAGGTACCGTAATCGGCAGGTCGAACGAGACTTGCACTCTAACCTTGAGCGGCCGCGTCGAAGATCTGATCGAATCGCCGTCGTGTTTCACGGGTCATTTGGCGGCATTGCTTGAGCAAAGCGGCCGGGTCGGCATAGTCCAAGAGGTAGGCCAGCTTAGCGACTTCCAGCCGTTCTTCGGGAAGATCGTGCCGGGCGGTCGTGTTCATCAAACGCAAACGGGCCTCGACCATGCGGAGGAATTCGTAAGCTGTCTGGAAGTGGTCGTGATCTTCCTTCGACAGAAAGCCTTTCTCGTGCAACAGCTTCAGCGCGTCGAGCGTATTGGGTACCAGGATTTCCGGGCACTCCTCTAGATGTTTCATCTGCAACATCTGCACGACGAACTCGATGTCGACCGTGCCACCGGGGCCGCGCTTGATGTTGTTTTTCGAGGCGGTTTCTTCCATCCGGGCACGCATCTGGCGGATTTCCGTGGCGTCGGAAGGTTTCCACGGGCGGCAGCTGATTGCCTGGCGAATCGTTGCGTTTGCTGCTTCGCAACCTGAATCGGAGCCGAAGATGGGCCGCGCTTTGGTCAGTGCCTGACGTTCCCACAATTCGCCCTGACCTTTTTGATGGTATTCCAGCAGATCTTCCAGCGTGACCGCCATGGGGCCGCTCTTGCCGGTCGGACGAAGCCGCGGATCCAGTTCGTAGAGCCGGCCATACGGCCCCAGTTCGTTGACGCTCTTGATGATTCGCTGTCCCAACTGGCCGAAGAAGTGCTGGTTGGTCGTGCTGCTGCTGCCGCGGTGTCTCGCATCGGGGACCGTGTTTCCATCCCCTTCGTATACGAAAATGATGTCCAGGTCGCTGTGATAATTCGGCTCGGCACCGCCGATCTTGCCAAGTCCCAGAATGATCAAGTCACATGGCTTACCGTCGGCCAGACGGGGTTCGCCGAAGCGAGTGGCCAACTGGCGGTACTCGCGAAACACGATTTGTTGCAAACAAACTTCCGCCACGTCGGAAAGTGTTTGCAGACGTGCATTCAAATCTTTCCGCCGCAAGATATCGAGCACACCGACGCGCAAGTGCATCAGATTTTTGAAGCTGTGCAGGATCGGCATAATGTCTTCCGCCCCGCGGCATAGCTCCAGCAGCATCTGCTCTAAGCTACGGCGACTGGGCAGCCGATCGAGCATGAGCGAGTCCATCAACTCGTCGATCATGCCTGGATTGCTGATCAACACGTTCGACAAGTAAGGGCTGCCGGCACACATGCGAACATACAAGTGCAGCGTGGCTGGATTAGCACTGAATAGTTCCCACAGCACCTCTTTGCCGCCCAGCGAATCGCTTACCTGGGATAAGTTGACCAGCGTCGAATCGGGATCCGGCGTCTGCGAGATCGCTTCGAGCAGTTGCGGAGCGATCGCCGCCAGGAAATGTCGGCAGCGGCGGGTCGAAAGAAAACGAACCCGTTCGCGTGTGAGCGCCATCAGATTTTCGTAGGCCGCTTTGGGATCGTGAAAGCCGAAGTCGGCCAACACTTCGTCGATGGCGTCGGCGGTCGGCTCTGGATCGAGAACCAGATCGACGACCGGCGCGGTTTCTTCGTCGTCGGGAAACGCATCGTGCAAAAGGTGATCGAGGATCTTGCGGTTGATCTCGGTCTTTTCCAGAAACTCTGCCTGGAACTTGTCGAGTGCGGTGCCATCCTGGTCGTCAACGTATCCCATTCGCAAGGCCAGCTTGGTTCGTTCGCGCGGCTCGCTGGGGAGCGAGTGGGTTTGCAGGTCGAACATGATCTGCAGGCGATGTTCCAGTTTGCGGAGGAAGCTGTAGTTGTCTTTCAGGATGGTGCGTTCCTGCAGCGTGAGACAACCGACCTCTTCCAACGTGTGAATGCCTTCGAGCGTGTTGGGCGTATGAATCTGCGGCAGATCGCCCCCGTTGAGGAGCTGCAAAAACTGGATAACAAATTCGATGTCGCGAATGCCGCCATGCCCCGTTTTTACGTTCGCATCAACCGCGCCCGCAGCGGTGGCCCGCTTCTCGATCCGGCGTTTGAGCGCCTTGATGCCGGTGATGTCGGCCCGACTGAGGTAGCGCCGATAGATCCATGGTTCGAGCTTTTCGAGAAACTCTTCCCCCAGCGATTGATCGCCGGCACAGGCTCTGGCTTTGACGAATGCCTGGCGTTCCCAGGTTCGTCCCATGATGTCGTAGTAATGCAGCGCACCCTCGAGGCTATTGATCAACGGGCCTCGGCTTCCTTCGGGACGCAGTCGCATGTCGATTCGGTAAGGCGTACCAAGCTCGGTCGGCTCGGTCAGCAATTTCATCAAGCGTTGGCCGACGCGTTCGAAGTATTCTTTGTTGGTGATCGACTTCTGACCGTCGGTGTTGCCGTCACCGTCATACAGAAACATCAGATCGATGTCGCTGGAATAGTTGAGCTCGGCTCCGCCCAGCTTGCCCAGTGCCAGGACACTGAATCGCGGCGCGGAAGAACGGCCGTTGCGACCGCTGCGTGCGGTTGGCTGACCGAAACGCATCGAGACCAGTTTGCGCGCTGCCTGATACGCGGCCTCAATCAAAGCATCGGCGAGGAATGAGATCTGCCGAGTGACCGTATCGATGTTTTGGTTGCAGATCAAATCGCCATAGGCGATCCGCAGTGTCTCGCGCCGTTTGTAGCGGCGGAGTGCTTTCATGATGGCCGTTTCGTCAGAAAGCTGTCCGATCTCGGTTGCCAACTCGTCGACCAGGTATTGCCGCGCGGCAGGTTGTCCGTCGGTAATGCGGACCAGCTCGAAACTTTCAGGATCGGTGATGATCTGATCGCTCAGGTTTTGACTGGAGCTGAAGATGCGAATCAGGGTGTGCAGCGAAGTTGCATCGCGTTCCAGCATGGCCGCCAGGCTGAGTGGACTGCGGCTGCGAGTGAAAAGCCGCTCCAGGTTGTTCAGCGCCATGTCGGGATCGCTGCACGCAGGGAGTGCCTGGGCAAGATGCTGGCACAAGAAAACCTGCAAGTCCAGCGGCAGGTTGAGACGTACGAAGCTGTTGAGATTCTCTCGTCCCCGCGCCGCGTCGACAATCTTAAGTTGAGAAAGCCACTTGCTTGCATCGGCTGTATTGTCGGCAAGCTTCGTGAAATCAGATACGGTCATGGTTGCTGGGAAGTGCCGCTCGTACTTTTATGCTGTCACCAATTTCACTGGCTGCCCGGGGCGCGGAAAAGCAGCTTAAGTGCAATGATGGAAGCCGAATCGGGTAAGTCCTTAATCCTCTATTCTACGTTGAAAACAAGCCCTGCGATAGCAAGCAAGCAGGTGCCAGCGGGGCAAAAAACTTGACATTTCCGGAGTGGTTGTTTTGGGGCAATTTGCCTGCCCGGAAGCGACCAGCAGGATGCTGGCTGCCGCTACAGAATGTGCCAAGTCAAGTCCTTGCGAAAAAAAACGTGCGGTAAATAATCAAATCTGAAGAGCCCAAAAAACAGTATTCCGGGCGAAATTGCGAGCCGTTTATAATGTAACACGGCCATGGCGAACTAAGCTGAGTTTAAACGCAGTCATGTCCGCTGACGCAAGTTGTCGAGATCAGGAGGATCTCGGTCGATCCCTTTTCGTGAAGGAGTTGTCGTTGCTATCCATTCGTCCCCGAGTTGCCGAACTGGCCTTTCAACTTTATACGAGGCCGCTGCATCCTGAGTTGTTCGAGACGTTTCGTACCCGAACGGTTCAACGGGGAGGCTACACACTTCGGATGGATATCACCAACTGTGGTCACGTTTTGACTTGGCGATACGAAGGCCTGACCCTGACCGAGATATGTACCTCGGCCCATCAATCTCTGCCGACCAAACGCCGCATCATGGCGTACCAGATCAAGGGTCGCCGTAGCGACCAGTTCGAGTGTCACGGCGGTATTCGTTATCAGACCAGCTTTCAACTAGAAGGCGTGTCGAACAAGCTGTTCCGCATGTGTCAGCGCGAACTTTGCAACGACGAGCGAAAAGTTGGCCTGGTTCATGAATTCGATTCCAGCGGCCGTGTGCATATGGGCGCGGTCAGCTACATGAATGCCGAGACTCGCAACCGCAGCGTCTTCATCCAGGCTTTTCACACCTTCCCCGACGATAACGCCATCGTCAAAACGGAAACCTATTTCCGCTTGCCTGGTTAGCCAGAATCGTTCGCGGCGTCGTTGCCTAAAGTTATTCCAAGTCGGCACAAAACGGCAGGATCGCGACGCACGTTGCTTCTGGATTTTCCATCGGAACGATGTGCCCGACGTGAGGTACTTCGACAAATTGTGCGCCGGGTATGCAGGCCGCCAGCTCTCGCATTTCTTCCGGCGGGCTGATCAGATCGTGTTGTCCGCAGATCACCAACGTCGGAATCTTGATGTCAGGCAGCCAACTGCGGACATCGGGACGCTGTGACATGCCTCGCTGAGCAGCCGCCACGGTGCGCGGGTTTTGCCGCAAGATCATCTCGGTTAGCGTTTGGGCAATTCGAGGTTTGTTTTCGCGGGTCGATTGAGACAGTAGCTTCGGCAGCATGTTGCCTGGGACCTCGCCCATGCCGCTAGAGAGAACGCTCTCGGCGTTGACGCGCCGCGCCCTGGCCTGGACTTCGTCGTCAGCTACGGCACGTGTATCTAGCAGAACCAGACGTGCCAGGCGGTCGCGATGTCTTTGCCACATCTGCCAGGCGATATAGCCTCCCATGCTCAGACCAGCGAAGGTTACCTGTTCGGCCACGTCCAAGTGGTCCAAGATGGCCGCGATATCGTCGGCCAGCATCTCCATCGGAAAGAACTCGTGGTCGCCGGTGCTTTGACCAAAGCCGCGCAAGTCAGGTGCGATCACCAGGTGCTGCTCGGCCAGCGGCTCGATGACCCCATCCCACATGTGATGATCCAATGGAAATCCATGGACCAGCACGATCGGGCTGCCATCGCCTTCGGTCCGAACGTGAAACGTGGCCTCTCCTATTTGCAGGTTGTGATCCATCTTGCAAGCTCCTGGGAAACTTGTTTCGAGCGACCTACTTGCCAGCGGCAGGGAGTCAGGTCGACATTTTTACGATCCACTGCGTCATGAGCACGATGAGGATCGAACTGGCGATCCAGATCGACACGGGGTTCAGGTTCCATGTCGGCAGCCCGCGCTTCAGACGCCAGAGTTGGGCGAGTCGGTAGGGTATTTGAAACAGGACAACGCCGTACATCAGTATCCCGGCTGGATTGAATGCGAGAGAGGCATCCAGTTGACCATGGGCCAAAGTAATAAAGCTACGCGTCAGTCCACAGCCGGGGCAATCGAGGTGGAAGACCCGCTGTAATGCGCAAGTGGGCGGAAGAGGCACTTTCAGCCAAGGGATAACGACATTGGTAGGACCGTCAACGGAAAGCAAGAACGAAGCCAGCACAACCGCGATTGACGCTACCAGCAGGATGATATGAGGCGTCCACTTCGGCCGAGCGCGTTCACCTTCCAGCGGGACGGCTACCGAAGAACTCACAGCTTGTCTTTCTGCTTGTATTCAGGAAAGTGCGTATCGGGGCTGTTGGGAAGCTCGATCGCTTCAAACTCGATATTGTTCTCTTCGCACTTCGCAACGAACTCGAAATAGGCTTTACGGATCAGGCCGGAATGAGGCATCTTCTGAACAGCCATCCGCTGATACTTGGCCGCCTCGGCCCAGTCCTTTTTCGCGGCGTAGCAGTGAGCCAGCGTATCGAGATAGGCTTCGTTGCCTGGCTGCATTTCCAAAGAAAGCTTGCTGACCTCGATGGCATGGTCGAAGTCGCCGTACGTGTTGGCGACCAGCCAGGAGTACTGATTGCAGTACTGGGCCATTTGCGTTCCCTGGGCACCCATGAAATCGTCGCCACGGCTGTTCTGCTTGAAGATCTCGTACTGCTTCTGAAACTTCTCGACAAACGGCTTGTAAAAATCGAGCGTGTGATCGACATGTTCCTTGGCTTTGGCCATCCACATGTCGTCCTGCTTGCCGAGACGATAGGCTGCAATCAATACGTCCGCTTCATCTTCGTAGTAGTCGAGCGCCTTGTCGATGTCCTTTTTCGCCGCGGCCAGATCGCCCCGCTTCTCGGCGGCGTTGGCTCGGAACAGATAGGCCCGTGCCATGAACTTGGAAATCGTTTCATCTCGATCGGCGTTAAGCGGATTGTTGGGACCGAACTGCTTCTCGATTCGTTCGACCCATGGCCACATGATGTCGGCCGCCTCTTTGGGATCTCCCAGATCGTTTTCCATGTCGGCCAATTGCAATCGAGCCAGCATCGAACTGCCGTTCATGATGTCGAGGCTCTCCAGCACGAAGCGATATTCGTTCCGGGCCCAGCGAAACGTGCCGCGGTCATTGAGCGCCCGGGCAGTCAGATAGTGGCTATCCAGCGAGTCGGGTTCGAGCTTTAAAGCCGCCTCGGCCAACTCTTCGGCTTTGGCAGGTTTGTCTTGAACGAGTTCCGATTCGGCCAGCAGGTACAACAGCGAAGGGTTCTCGCCAAAAACGCCAGCGATCGGAGCCCCTTCGGCCTGAGGCTTGTTTTGCGCATGGAAGGTGGCCAGTTCGCCCACGACGGAAGGTCCCTTGCGGTCAAGGAACCAGGTCGTCAGATCCAAGAGCTCGCTTTCCGAGAACTTTACGCTGATCAGGATCACGTCCTGCATCGCGGCAAGCGCTTCCTGCTGTTTGCCTTGATTACGAAGCTGGTCGACTTGCCAGCGAACCAGATCGAGCACGACTTGCTGGCTCGTCAGCGCCGGGCGGGTGGTGAACAAATCGATCTCTTCTTTGATCTGCTTTTTCCACTGGGCGACCGCTGCTTCCGGATCGGTAAGACTCTGTTGAAAGACCTTCAGCCAACTCGGGCCGACTCGTGGGCTCTCTTCGATCCGCTCGGAAATAATCTCCGAGATGCGAACCTTCTCATCTTCCGGGGCATTTTGAAACTGGATCGCCGCAGCCAGGGCGGCTTCTTTCGAGAGTACCTCGGAAACGTCGTAGCGGCTGATACGGCAGAGGGCGCTCAAGGCATCGTACGAATGTAACCGAGCCAACTCGCCAATCCGGCTGCGGCGGTTTTCGACATTCAGCCGGCCATAGCGATTTAAGTAGGCGTTGACCTCGTCCGAGAATTCGGGCCGCGTCCATTCGATTTCGACGCTACGGATCAGGTATTGGGCTCGGCGGGCAATTTCGAGATCGGGATCACGCATCGCCCCGAACAGCTGGTCGAACGCAGCGATCCCCATACGGGCCAGTTCGGTCTGGGCGCGCTCGCGAATCGTGAAGTTGCGATCACCCATTTGGACGATCAGATTCTGCACCTTTGCAGGGCCAGAACCTGATTTCGATTGACCCAGCGCAGAATCCGCGTTCCACGGTCCAACGAAAAGCAAACAGACCGCAGCCCCAAGGAGGCCAAGCCGTGAATTCCTAGGCATTAAATATTCCTCGCCAAAAAGAAAGGACATCTTCTTTAGGATACCCCTCGGGTCACGCGAGAAACAAGGCAAGTGTTCGAAGTCTGTCCGAGTCTTTACCCCACCAGGCATGAAATCCGGCACCTAAACGCCCTCTCGAATCGCAGAAAGGACATCTCATCGATGTGGGACACCAACGTTGACAGATCGCTCGACCGACAAGCAGTCCGAACGGGTGGCACGCAGGGCGTGGCGGACTTTAGCTCGGGCTGTTTTCCATCTGTTCGATGTATTGGCGAAGTCGCTCGTTTTCGTTTTCGACATCTTTCAGGCGAAGCATGTTCTCGACCCGCTTAATCAGCCCAATCCGGTTCACGGGCTTCGAAAGGAAGTCGTCCGTGCCAGCCGCGACGGCACGTTCAATATCACCCAATTCATTCAGCGCCGTAACCATAAGAATCATAATACCTTTGGTCGCCGGATCCCCCTTGAGCTGCTTACAGACCTCAAAGCCGCTCAATTTAGGCATCATGACGTCCAGCAGGATCAAATCAGGTTGAAAGCTGGCGACCTTGTCGAGCGTATCCTGGCCATTGACCGCGATTTCGATCTCGCACTCCACGTTGGCCAGGTAGGCCTCCAGTAGTTCGACGTTCGATTGGTTGTCGTCGGCAATCAAGATTTTATAGCTGTCGGGCATGATACTCCTCTGCGGATCCCGTTATGGGCGAATTCAACCGTGATTATAGAAGGCCGATCGATAGCCGGAAACGGCTGATTCGCCTTGGGGTTAGGGATTCTGGTTGTGGTTTGCCACGGTCCAATTAGGCTGGAAGGGTAGGCTTTGTTTTCTGATCGGATCGGATTTCTACGATCCAACCGCATGTTGACCGTCCAAGTCACCCCCGATCGCTCATGCGTCGTCGACCAATCCGGCAAAACAAGCCTCGACCTCTTCCCAACGCCTTCGAGGATCTGCCGCCGTGCCGTACCGCCTATTGATTCGCATCCCAACGGTTTTGATTGTTGTATCGAAAATGCTGTTCGTCTTCTGCCTATTTGCCCAGGCACAAGCCCCAGCCAATGTTCCGGTTCCCCCTCAGGTGGAAGTTGCTCGTTTGCGGCTCAAGCTGTACCAAGGCCAAGAGTACCCGCTGGAGCGGCAGACGCTTGACTCGAAGATCCGGGTAACCAAGGCCCGAATCGATTCGCTCGACCGCCAACTGGAGGAATACCAGCAGTTCACCAAGTTCAAGCACTCCGGTCCCCTCTTTGGACAGTTGGAATTTGTGAAGGTCGCCAAGGTGGAAGCAAACGAGGACCTGAAGAATTTGACCAACGAAAAGTCCCTGCTCGAACGTTTCCACCAAGACCGAGTGCGGTTGATGCAACTGGAATTGCTGATGCTCGAGCAAGGGATGCGTTAAACGTCGTCCCTTAAGGGGAGACTACGACTGCTCCGGCGCTTCCAGGATCGCGACGCTGGCCGTGAATCCATGCAGGAAGTTGCGGCCGCTAACGGGACCAAGCTCGCCGGCGGCAAAGAATCCGGCGTTGGGAATGTCGCCGAAGGCTGTCTTCAGGCAGGTAATATCGTGATGCGGCTCGCTGAACAGCTTCGTACCGCGTCCGTTGCAAGAGAACAGCAAAGCCGCGATCGGGGATGCTCCCCCCTTCATCAATTCCGCCGAAAGCTGTTTCAATTCGGCCGAGGCGGAAAACTCGTCTCGGACATGAAACTGCACCGTTTGCCCCGGCTTCACGTAGTCGCCAATCATCAAGGCGCCCGTTTCTTTCTCGATGCCGACCACGTTGCGAACGATGAAGTCACCCTGGCCGCGGTCGGACTGGTACTCGTCGACGACCCGCCCAATGTGGAGGCCTCGGCTGACCAGTTGTTGATCGGTCACCGGCAGCGTCTTGTAGATGTTCTCTAGCTGCTGAAGGGCTTGATGTCCGCCGAGTTCGTGAATGACGTTGCGTTCCGCCTTGGTGATGACCAGCGGATCGCCAATCGGCCGGCAGCCTTGTGAAACGAGCGTGCGAACGCGAATGTTTCCATGTACATAGACAAAGACGCATCCGGAATCCAAAACGCGGCTACCCATGATCAGGCGATTCTCGCCCGGTTGATAGCTGCCGCTGGACATACCGCCGATTACCGGCAGGCCGGGCTGATCTTCGTTGACGCGTTCCAGCAGCAAGTCGGCGGGAAAGCTGAATGGTTCGGCCAACGCAAACGTGGCGGCGTCGCTGGGCCAATGCGTGGGTAGTTCGTCCGACCAGCCAACGATCGAACCACCATCCGGCGTTCGCTGGAATTCCAGATGCATCGGCAAGATGGTCGTTTCAGGCAAGCGAGCCAGCCAAAGGCTGATTGCCGGTGTATCTTCCGCTTCACACGATTTGCCGATGATCGATTCGCCCGTGCAGCCGATCACGTTTTCGGTGCCCAAGAGCCGAGTCAATTCCGCTGCGATGGTTTCAACGTGCTGGGCATGGTGTGGCGAAATGAATACGAAAGCCAGGTCAACCGGGGCTGCCAGATCTTCGAGGGCCTGGCGAATCACTTCGGCCAACGCGTCTTCGGTTTTGTCTTGGACCGACATGGCCGCGGCAAACTGCGGTTGCGGCTTCTGCATGATGATGAACCAATCGTTGGATCTTGCTGGGGAGTTCTACTGCGAAGTACGATCTTGCCGCGTACGGCCGATCACCCCATCCTCGGGGCTGCTGGCCGATGCGTACAATCGTCGCGGAATACGGCCCGATTGAAACGCCAGTCGGCCAGCTTCGGTGGCATGACGCATGGCGTGGGCCATGCGGACAGGATCGCGGGCATGGGCGATCGCCGTGTTCAGCAAGACGCCGTCGACTCCTAGCTCCATCGCGAAGGCGACGTCGCTGGCTGTTCCAACGCCTGCGTCGACGATCACCGGGTAATCGGGATCTTCCCCCTTGAGGTACTCCAGGCAAATTCGAATGTTGTTCGGATTCAAAATTCCTTGGCCTGACCCGATCGGGCTGCCTGCCGGCATCACTGCCGTCGCACCAACTTGTTTCAATCGCTTTGCGATCACCGGGTCGTCAGTCGTATAGCACAAGACCTGAAACCCTAGCTCGACCAGTTGCTCGCAGGCGAGAACCGTTTCGACCGGATCAGGAAGCAAAGTTTTGGTGTCGGCCAGCACTTCCAGCTTGACCCAGTCCGCCCCGGGATTCTCCAATCCCAAAAGGATCTCGCGACCAAGCTTTGCGGTTCGAACCGCGTCTTTGGCGTTGTAACAACCAGCCGTGTTGGGAAGCAGCGTGTAGCGGTGGAAGTCGATGTAGTCCAGCAGATTGCGGCCGGTCGGATCGTACAGCCGCTCGCGGCGCACCGCGACGGTGACACACTCGCTGCCAGAAGCTTCCAGCGATTGCTGCATCAACTCGAGCGTGTCGTACTTGCCGGTTCCAACAATCAGTCGGCTGCGGAGCGTATGTGAACCAAGGATCAGCGGAGCATCGCTGATGCCCGTTTCAGCCAGACTCATTAGCCACCTCCTACCAGGGTTACGACTTCCAATTGATCTCCTTCGACCAATTGGCGGCTGGCGTGTTGATCGCGTGGAACCAACTCGAGGTTGACCTCCACGGCGATGAATTTCGGATTCAGAGAAAGCGTTTGGATAACGTCCGCCACGGTGGCCCCGATGGGATACTCCTGCAGCTCTTCGTTGATTTGTATTTTCATCAGATTCTCGGTCGGATTCTCGACACTGCCCGCAGATCAGGCCCTAAAGGTCCCGCGGCCGCCAATTTTCAAGTTTACGACGCCAGGCTTTCCTCGGGCAACCGGTGCGATTGCCCATGGGTTGGTTTTCATAATACGGGCGGCGCCAAAAACAAAGGCTCGCATCCCGCAGGATACGAGCCTTTCGTTATTTGGATTGGTCGATGCTATGAGACTAATTACGGAGCATGACGTTACGAGCCATGCCGGTATCCAGCAGGATCAGCACACCTTGCTGCGGTGCTCCTCGAGCGGCTTGGGTTCGTTGCCACGGAACGCCGTAAACGGCGAATCGACCGCTGGTTGAGTCGATGACGTACACTACGCAGTCGGCTGGCTGAGTGTTGCCCGACTGACCAGGGAACATAGCACCGCCGGTAAGCAGCATGAATTCCGGCTTCTTGGTCGCTTCGACCCCCAGATCCTGGAGGATATTTTTGCGGAATAGGCCGGCAAACTTTGTGGTTCGTCCATTGAGCACCGTGCACTGCAAATCGCCGGTCAACGAATCGAGGGTGAAAAGTCCTTCCATTTCCTCGTCGATACGGCCCGTCGCGGCGCACATAGTCTCGGCCCAGGCACTTACAGCGGCTTTGACCGGGATTTCAGCCGGGGGACTGCTCATTCGCATTCCCAATGTCATACCAACGACGACCAACGCCGTCATGACGCTTCCGGTCGCGAAACTAGCCATCCAGAAACGAGTTACTGAATCGAGCTTCATGAATTGAGTCCTCAAAGGGGTCTGGCAAATGGGTATGGAAGGTTGGCCCGAAAAGTCCCGCAACCGAGTGTCTGGCGCAGTCACCGGCCGGGAATCTGCCTAACGTGGATGTGAAAACCCTAACTATCGGCCATAGTACGAGGTTTCTCCCCAAAGTACCAGAGATAAGTTGGGGGAGCAGATAGCAGTTTCGGCGAAGCAATTTGCCTGTCACGGGACCAAACGATGCGGAACTCTCTCGATTCTTGTGTTTTTGCCGGAAATGCGTAATCTTCTTGAAGTTACGAACGACCCGCTTTCCTGCCAAACTTCTTGGTTTTCCTACCCGCACGTCTCTTTCGTGGGCTTGGAATTAGGCATTGGATTCGCTGATAATGATAGCTGGCGGGTCCATTGCTGACGGTCTCCACCGAATATCGGTCGTAGGAAACGACCATCCTTCCGCGTCGCTACCGAACCCACTGGCTCAATGCGCGAGATTCTCTTTCAATACGAAAGCGTCAACCCGACGACCTGGGCCTACCTGTCGTCGCTGTTGGTGATTGGGTTGTACTTCAAGTTCAACCGCGTTTGGAGCGTTCGGAATCTTGACATCTTGCTGATCATTGCGTTGGCCCCAGGGTTGCTGATGACCTACTTCGGCCAGCAAAGCATTAATCGAGCGACTAGTATCCCGGTCGTTCCGGCAGAAGTTATTCCGCTGGTTCCTCAATTAGAGGCGAATGTCCCGCCTCCGCCGGAAGAACTGGCCGTTGTCAAAACGATTCCGCAAGAGAATGCTCCCTCGCGGCAAGACCTGCTACAGATCGGCAAGACGCTGGAGAAAGCAGGTTACATCTGGCTGTTTTGCGTCAGTGCGCTGATTGTCATTCGCTTGTTCGTCGATCCCACCATGGTAAGGCGCCCTTTGCTGGATCCCAACCTGACGATTGGCGGGATGACATTCATTACCTGCGCGCTATTCATCTTCTTGATGACCAATGTGATCGTAGGACGTCCTTCTGATGCCGACCTGCGGGGGGTTCGCGAAGCTTCCAAGAGCAACCCCAAGGAAGTGGAAAACTCGCTCCGGCATTTTGGGCCCGGCTATCGCATGCTGCTATTGGTGCCGCGGATTCCGACCTATCAACTGGCCCAGGCAGAACCGACCGACCTGGAAACAACCGAGAAGATTACGATCATCGTTACCAAAACGATGGCAATTCTTGCGAACCTGGCACTGATCGCCGGGATCGTGTTGGTCGGGTACCGGCACTTCGACAACATCAAGATGGGTGTCGGTGCGGCGATGTTCTACTTTCTGCTACCGTATGCCGCGGTTTACACTGGTCGAATCGACCATGTTTTGCCCGCTGCGCTGTTGGTTTGGGCGATCTTCTTCTACCGGCAGCCGTTGGTGTCCGGCATCTTTATCGGCTTTGCGATTGGGACGTTGTACTACCCGCTGTTTCTCTTACCCCTCTGGTTCAGCTACTACTGGGAACGGGGACGAGGACGCTTCTTGATTGGCGTGTTGGCAACTTTGCTGGTGCTGACTCTCTCGCTGGCGTTTACATCCAGCGACTTCGAGACTTTCCTGAACCAATTCCGGGCAATGTTCGGCCTGTGGCTACCACGTGACGAAGGTTACACCGGATTCTGGAATTACTACTTCAACTCGAATGCCTACCGCATTCCGGTTTTGGCGGCGTTCGCGGTGATCTCAATCGCGTTTGCGATCTGGCCGGCCCAAAAGAACCTGGGCACGCTGCTCAGCTGCACCGCCGGGCTGATGTTGGCGGCCCAATTCTGGCACGCCAACGACGGAACGACCTACATTGCTTGGTACATGCCGCTGATGCTGCTGACGATCTTCCGTCCGAATCTCGAGGACCGGGTAGCACTGCGAGTCATTGGAGAAGGATGGCTCAAAAGATCGAGCCAGGGGCCGCCTCCCAGCGACGAAGGCAAGCAAGCTGCCTGATTTTCTCAGGCGAATCTTCAAGGGCGTAAGCAGCGAATCTATCGCCCGCTTGCACTGCGGTACAGCCCCGCAGCGCCAGTTTTAGAGGATTGGGAGTCGCAGATGGGAACGAGCGTCTATTCGAAGCTGGCTGGGGTAACGCCAACATCGACGATGCTGCAAGCCTGAATTGGATCGATGCCACATTGGCGGGCTGCTTCGATCAATTCGGCACTCTCGCTGCCTGGATTGAAGAAGACTTCGTTGGCTGGCTTCGAGGCGATGTCGGAAACCATCTTCAAGCCAACTGAAGGAGGAACATACACGCTGATTCGGTCCAACCGATCGACTGGGATGTCTCGTAACGAGGTATAAACTTTCAATCCTTCGATCTGGCCACCTTTTGGGTTCACCGGAAAAACCTCGTACCCGCGTTGCAGGTGAGCACGTACCGATTTGTTCCCATACTTGGAGCGTTCCCCACTCGCTCCCAAGATAGCCACGGTTGGCTTCGATTTCATGCGCGTTCTCCTCTATGACTCGGTGGAAGTAGATGAGCCGAAAATGACCCATTTCTCCATTAGTAACGGGAATCCGCATTGCGTCAAACGTTAGTTTGCCAACTATTCTGGACGTCGTTTTGACGAAGATTGAAACACCATAAAGAGTTAGGAACGATGGTCAATCGCTGCTCAGTATGAAAAAGTTTCAGCAAATTTTTCGGGCTCGCGTGCATCGATTTGGGCCCTGTTTTCCCGAGCGAAATGCATGCAAATACTCAATGGAAAACACGCGTTCGTTAAGCCGCGATTAGAGGAGCGTTCGTTGACCAGAAGAGGTTTCGCCGCCGAGATGCTCTTCCAGGAATGCTCGCAAGTCCCCTTTCTTCAGATCCGATTCGTTGCGGAAATGCAAACGAACTACTTCTTCGCCGCTGCGGGTATGGTCGACATCTGGTTCGTGTCCCAATTCGGCGATTCTTCCTTGCGTGGTCGATGCTTTGGAGGTCTTTAATTCCAAGCGAATATGCTCAGGTTTTTTGGTGGTTACTACCGCCCAGGCCGTGCGTTTGCCGGGCAGCATCATGTTGATCAAAACCTGGTTATTCCACAGAATCTCGCCCTGTGGCGCGACATCCTGTAGAAGTTCGATCACATCTTCGAGCACCGATTGGTCCCAGGCTACCTTCTTACCTGGCGGGAACCCTTTGCGGGATAGATGCCACTTTTCGCCTAGCTTTTTCCACGGCATGTGGCTTTCGACATCTTGGCTGATGGTGGCTTCGTATTTCTCAAAGCCAATCACCGCGTCATCGACGAACTTCCAAAAGGCAGGCTTGTTGATCTCTTGCCAGCTGTGGGCCCGGATTTCAATTTCCTGGAAAGGACCCCGCAGGTTCTTCACTTTCACACGTGGATCGTTGCTGTAAATCGGCAGGTCGTCCATCTGGTTCAGCGTCGGCAGATCGAGTTCCTGGGGGAGTTCGTATTTGTTGAACGTTCCCTTCATCACGCGGAACTTCAATTTCAGCAGCCAGCTTTCGCCAGTGATCGCATGCAGGAACCAGCCGTCCGACTTCTTCTTGGCGGCAATCTCGACAATCGTCCGCGAGTTCCAGTTAGTGTCGCTAAACGAATCGGAAGCTTGAATGCGGTCGACGACTTCCGCCAGGATCTTTCCATCCCAGTTGCAGGGCTGGCCATCTCGACCGACGCGATCCTTCGTGTGCCAGCGCCGACCGTCAATTTCCCACGGCATTTGAATCTGGGCGCCGACATCGTCGATATCGAGATCCCCTTCCCTCTGGGAATCGGTCGCGTGCGGATCGTACAGTGGTCGCTCTTGCAGCGGTGCGGCTGCCAAAACGGGACCTAGTGCTTCGCCGGTGTGGCTGCGCAGCCAAGTCATGCCCCGTTCGTCGACCAGGGTCGATTCGTCACTCTTCTGCTTTTTGGCCAGCTTCTGGAACGACTTGGAATACGTGACGATGTCTTCCGGCGTGCCGGTTGTAACAACCTGGCCGCCTGCCTGGCCCGCTTCCGGTCCCATTTCGATGACCCAGTCGGCCTGCTTGAGGATGTCGAGATTGTGCTCGATCACCACAACCGTATTCCCCATGTCGACCAGCCGATGGAATACTTCCAGCAGCTTCTTCAGATCCTCGAAGTGCAGCCCGGTCGATGGTTCGTCCAGCAGGTAAAGCGTTTTCCCGGTATCAGGTCGAGCCAGTTCGCTGGCAAGTTTCACCCGCTGGGCTTCACCGCCTGAAAGCGTTGGTGCCGACTGGCCTAGCGTGACGTAGTCGAGTCCCACATCGCATAGCGTCTGCAGAATGCGGCGGATCTTCGGAATATTCTCGAACAATTGCACGGCCTGGCCGCATGACATTTCCAAGACGTCCGAGATCGACTGCCCATGGAATTTAACCGCCAAGGTTTCGTCGTTGTAGCGGCGACCATCGCACGTTTCGCACGTGACCCAGACATCAGGCAGGAAGTGCATCTCGATACATTTTTGGCCCATGCCTTGGCAGTCTTCGCATCGTCCCCCTTCGACATTGAAGCTAAATCGACGGGCCGCGTAGCCGCGAACCTTGGCGTCGGGAAGCTGGGCGAACAGTTCGCGAATCAAATCGAATGCGCCGGTGTAAGTCGCCGGGTTGGAGCTGGGGCTGTTCCCGATCGGCTGTTGATCGACTCGGATCACCTTGTTGATGTTCTCGACACCCCGCAGCGCGTCGTGAGCGCCAGGAATGGTGGATGCCCGATGCAGTCGCCGAGCCAGCGTGTTGTACAGAATGTCTTGAATCAGGGTGCTTTTACCACTGCCACTTGGGCCGCCAACCACGACGAAAGCGCCCAGCGGGATCTGCACGTTCACATCGCGAAGATTGCGATGATTGGCCCCGACAACCTCAAGCCATTCGCCGGAAGGACTGGTGAATTCGGAGATCACCTCTTCGTTGGTGCTGCCTGAGATCGACATCATGCGCCGATTCGAAGGTGCATAGATGGCCGTTTTGCCCGATACATACGGACCGGTCACCGACTTAGCCGACTTGGCGATCTGCTTGGGTGTTCCTTCGGCGACAATCGTTCCGCCGTTGCGGCCTGCCTGGGGACCGAAGTCGACCAGACGATCGCTCCCTTCAATCACTTCCTGATCGTGTTCGACCACAATCAACGTATTGCCCAGGTCACGCAGGCGATGCAACGCTTTGAGCAGCCGCAAATTGTCGCGGGGATGCAGACCAATCGTCGGTTCGTCCAGCACGTACAGCACGCCGCACAACCCGCTGCCAAGCTGGCTGGCCAGTCGGATACGTTGTGCTTCACCGGCCGAGAGAGTTGGTGCCGTTCGTCGAAGTGTTAGGTACTCCAAACCAACGTCCAGCAGGAATTCCACGCGGCTTTCAATCTCGCGCATGATCTCGCCGGCGATCTTGGTCTCTCGCTTCTTCAGCTTGGCCGCACGGATGAATTCCAAGAGCTCGGCTAGAGGCATGCTGGTGATATCGCGAATGCTCTTCTTGCGGAAACGAACCGCCGAGGCGTCGTCGCGCAGTCGCGATCCATCGCAGGTGGTGCATTCGACCTCGGCCACCAGCGATTCCAACTGACCGCGGAACGACGGACTCAATCGCGAGGCATCTTCCAGGGCCGGGTAAAGCCCTTTGAACTGGAAGCGGAAGTCGAGCTTCGTCTTCTTCGCATCGGCATAGATCTCGTAGATCGTATCGCCGGTGCCATGCAGGATGATGCGACGCTGCCGTGCCCCAAGCTGATCGAACGGGACGTCGGTCGGGATCTTGTTCTTTTCGCAGATCGCCTCGAGCATCTTCATTGCCAGTGGCGATTTCAAATCGGGCCACAGTCGCAAGGCACCTTCGGCCAGGCTCTTCTTCGGGTCGCTCAACAGAGCCGTCGGATCCGCTCCGGTTTGCGTGCCGAGCCCTTCGCAGTCCGGGCACCAGCCCAGGTAACTGTTGAACGAGAAGTTGTGGGGCGATAAAGGCTCGAAGCTGCGGTCGCACGATTCGCACGAAAGCTTTTGACTCAAACGCTTCGTTCGCCAATGCGCTTCCGGTACGTCGTCTTCCGCATAGGCAATCACCAGCACACCGCCCGATTGACTCAGCGCGATCTCCACGCTATCGGCAATTCGCGGCCGGGCATCTTGCCTCACGACGATGCGGTCGACCACCACTTCCACGTCATGCTTGCGGCGGCGATCGATCTTGGGTGGGCGATCAATCGTATGGACCACGCCATCAACACGTACCCGTTGATAGCCGGCCGATTTAAGTTCTTCCCACAAGTCGGAATATTGCTGTCCGGTGTCGAGAGTGCGTGGTGCGAGCAAGAAGAGCTTGGTGCCTTCTTCTTCCTGCAGCACTTTGTCGGTGATTTGCGTCGACGTTTGCGTTTTAATCGGCACATCGCAATCGGGACAATGCGGCTCGCCGAGACGGCTCATCAGTACGCGAAGGTAGTCGTAGATTTCGGTCACGGTGCCGACGGTCGAACGAGGTGACTTGCCCAGGTTCTTCTGCTCGATCGCGATCGCTGGCGAAAGCCCTTCGATATGATCGACCTTCGGCTTCTGCATCTGACCGACGAACTGGCGGGCATAGGCACTCAGGCTTTCGACGTAGCGCCGTTGGCCTTCGGCATAGATAGTATCCATCGCCAACGAGCTTTTGCCGCTGCCGCTTGGGCCGCAGAAAACGGTCATCTTGTTGCGATCGATGCTAACGCTGACGTCCTTCAGGTTGTGCATCTTGGCACCCCGGACGTCGATTTGCTTCGCGGCTGCCTTCGCGGTCTGCTGCGACTGCTTGGCCGCTCGTTTGATCTCGGCGACAGCGCGGCTGCTCTTGCCTTCCAATAGCGGCAGCAGTGCTTGCCCGGTGTGCGAAGCTTCGACGGCGGCAACCATCTCTGGCGTGCCTTCGGCAACGATCGTCCCGCCGCTGGCGCCACCATCGGGACCCAAATCGACGACCCAGTCGGCCGTTTTGATGACGTCCAGGTTGTGTTCGACCACCAGCACCGTGTTGCCGGCATCGGCGAAGTTGTGCAGCACCTTGAGCAGCATCTTGGTGTCGGCGAAGTGTAGCCCGGTTGTTGGTTCGTCTAGCAGGTAGAGCGTCTTGCCGGTGCTGCGTTTGGAAAGTTCCTTGGCCAGCTTGATCCGCTGGGCTTCGCCGCCGGAAAGCGTGGGTGATGGCTGACCGAGCTTGATGTAGTCGAGCCCAACGTCATGTAGCGTTTGCAGTTTTTGGGCGATCTTAGGGACGTTCTCGAAGGTGGTCAGCGCCTCTTGCACATCCATTTCCAGGATGTCCGCGATCGACTTTTCTTTGAACAAGATTTCCAGCGTTTCGCGGTTGAATCGATGCCCTTCGCAAACGGGACAGGTCACCCAGATATCGGCCAGAAAGTCCATTTCCAGCTTGTTGGCCCCGTTTCCTTCGCACGCGCTGCAGCGGCCTCCATCGACATTGAAGCTGAAGCGTCCCGGCTTGTAGCCGCGTTTGCGAGACTCCGGCAGTTGCGCGAACAGGTCGCGGATTTCGTCGAAGACTTTGATATAGGTGGCCGGGTTACTGCGGGGCGTCCGGCCGATTGGGCTTTGATCGATGGCGATCATCTTGTCGAGATGTTCGATCCCTTCGATTCGCTCATGCTCGCCTGGCTCGCCGAGCCCGCCGTTCAAGTCGCGTCGAAGAGCTTCGACCAGAATGCCATTGATGAGCGAACTCTTGCCGCTGCCGCTCGCGCCAGTGATGCAGACGAATCCACCCAGCGGAATGTCGACGGTGATATCTTTCAGATTGTTCTGCGCGGCGCCGACAATGCGCAGCTTTTTCTCGCCGATATCACGGCGAGTCTTGGGGATTTCGATCTTCTCTTTCCCCGACAGAAACCGCCCGGTAACGCTTTCGTCGACCGCTTCTAACTGCTTGGCCGAGCCCTGGGCTACGACGTATCCGCCCCGAACGCCAGCCCCAGGACCGAAGTCGATGATATGATCGGCGACGCGCATCGTATCTTCGTCGTGCTCGACTACCAGAACCGTATTGCCCAGGTCACGCAGGTCGTTCAGCGTTGCCAACAGGCGGTCGTTGTCGCGCGGATGCAGGCCGATCGAAGGCTCGTCGAGAATATACGTCACGCCAACCAGGCCGCAGCCGATCTGGCCTGCCAGGCGAATACGCTGCGACTCGCCGCCACTCAAGGTCGGCGCGGTTCGGTCAAGCGTCAGGTACTCGAGACCAACATTCTGCAAAAAGCCAAGTCGCCCGCGAACTTCTTTGATCGCTTCCTCGGCAATCTTCATCCCCAGGCTGTCCAGTTCCAATTGTTGGAAGAACTCCGACGCTTCCTGAATAGAAAGCTGCGAGATCTCCGGCAACGTCTTGGTCGCCTCTTTGCCAAACTGCTTGCTGGCGGTGGTGATCTTAACACTGCGAGCCTGCGGGTTCAGTCGGTCGCCATGGCATTGCGGACAGATCACCGTGGCCATGTACTTTTCCAACTGACGCTGCTGCGGCTTGGAATTGGTGTTGTGGTACTTTTCCAGCAGATCGGGAATGATACCGCCGTAAGTGCCGCCATACATTTGCGGGCTGCTGCCGCCGCGCCAGGTAAACGTGATATGCTCGTCCCCGGTGCCCCACAGCAAGTAGCCTTGATGCTCCTGGGCCATGTCGCGCCACGATGTTTCCAGAAGCGCGCCTTTGCCCAGGTCGTACTTCCGCTCCATCGTGTCGGCGACACCCTGGTAGATGTGCCGCTTCCAACGACCCAGTTCTTTCCACTTGCCCAGCAGTTCGATCGCGCCTTGCTTGAAGCTGAGCGTGACGTCAGGGACCAGGAGCTCTGGATCGAAGGTATAGACCTTGCCTAGACCATCACAGGTCGGGCACATCCCTTGAGGCGAGTTGAAGCTGAATAGCTGCGGCGTGGGAGGAACGTACGAGATACCACAGTCAACGCAGGCATAGTCGACCGAAAACATCATGTCGCCGGCAACGGCCGTTTTGCTGCGTTTGCTCTTGGCACGTTTCCGCTTGGGTGGCTGGTCTTCGGCTTCCCCTTCCACGGGCTCCGGTTCTCGTGGGGCGATGATCAAGCTTCCTTCGCCCATCTTCAAGGCCAACTCGACCGCTTCGGCCAACCTGCCGCGGATACCTTCCTTGATGACGATTCGATCGATCACCAGTTCGATGTTATGCCGCATCTGGCGATCGAGCTGCAGCTCGTCGTTGAGCTGAATCACTTCGCCATCGACACGAGCGCGGACGAAGCCTTGCTTGAGCAAATCGATGAAGAGGTCTTTGAATTCCCCCTTCTGACCACGCACCAGCGGCGCGAGGACCGAGAATGACGTACCTTCGTCCTGGCCGAGGATTCGCTCGAGAATCTGTTCCCGCGTCTGGGCCGTCAGCTTTTTGCCGCACTCGCTGCAGAAACCTTGGCCGACGCGCGAGTAGATAACGCGCAGGTAATCGTAGATCTCGGTGATCGTGCCAACCGTACTGCGCGGATTGTTGCTGGTCGTCTTTTGCGAGATCGAGATGCTGGGGGTCAAACCGCCGATGTAATCGACATCGGGCTTGGGCATCTGCCCCATGAACTGCCGGGCATAGCTGGAAAGGCTTTCGACGTAACGCCGTTGTCCTTCGGCATAGACGGTGTCAAACGCAAGCGAACTCTTGCCGCTACCGCTCACGCCGGTCAGGCAGATCAGTTTATTGCGAGGAAGTGTCAGCGTGACTTCGCGAAGGTTATGTTCGCGGGCCCCTTTGACTTCAATATCGGAAACCGGCATAGATGCTCGTCCGTGGGTTCACTTCGCGGCTTGGGTCGGTCGAATCCATCGATTTTAGGGGACCTAGAAGAAACGGTGAAGGGTACGCGGTAGCGTGGCGGGTCGCAAAAGCCCCTTGGCAAACCCGACATTTAGTGCCTTGGGTAACTTCTCCTCCCTGAAATCGGGCAAACTGGCAAGGGTTCACCGTGGCACCGAGGAGCATTATTATGGGACTTTTGACCGCTCCCGTCCGTATGGCACCCAACCGAAGCGCTTTGCATCATGGCCAAGTTCCACGTTTTATTGACCGATTACGCCTGGGAAGAACTTGAGATCGAAAAGCAGGTTCTGATCGATAATGACGTCCAGTTGATCGTCGCACCCGCCAATGATGAAGAAACGTTGGCCAGCCTGGCGAAAGAGCACCAGGTGGATGCCATCATGACCAACTGGGCCCAGGTCACTCAGAAAGTGATATCGGCTTCGTCCAATGTGAAGATTGTCGCAAGACTGGGGATCGGTCTCGACAATATCGACATGGATTACTGCACTTCTAAGGGAATCCTGGTCACCAACACGCCCGACTACTGCCTGATCGAGGTTGCCGAGCACACCCTGGCGTTGATCTTCGCGTGTGCCCGGAAGGTGGCCATGTACCATCACGAGACGATGTCAGGCACTTACGATCTGTCGGCCGGTCCGGCCATGCGGCGGATGGAAGGTCAAACGCTGGGGATCGTCGGCCTGGGCAACATTGGGGTGAAACTGGCGAAAAAGGCGAAGTGCCTGGGACTGAACGTCCTGGCAACCAGCCGCAGCGGAAAGACGATAGAAGGGGTCGAAACAGTCGACATGGACCGCCTGCTAGCCGAATCGGACTTCGTTTCTCTGCTGATTCCAGCCACCCCGGAAACGAAGAAGTCGTTCGGAGCCGAGCAGTTCAAGAAAATGAAGCCGACGGCTTACCTGATCAATACGGCCCGTGGAGCGATCATCGATCACGACGCCCTGGCCGCGGCACTGGATGCAGGCGAAATCGCCGGAGCGGCTCTCGACGTCCAAGACCCGGAACCGTGTGACCTGACCATTGCCCCCTATAACGATCCTCGCGTGATCGTCACGCCGCATGCCGCGTTTGTGAGTGTCGAATCGCTGGAAAACATGCGGAGCCGAGTTTCCCGCCAGGTGGTTGATTGCCTGTTAGGGAAAACGCCCGAGAATGTCCGCAACGGGCTAACAGCGGGATAATTCGATTTCGCGATTAGGTCGCGTCTTTCTCCGACAGCGGCTTGATCGTCAGACCGCCGCTGCTGCGGATTTCGATTTCGTAGGTTTTGCCGGAGCGGACCCGCATGCCTTGTGATTCCTCGTTGGCGGCTCGTACGCCGTATTGCTCGGCTTTTTTGGGATCGTTGGCAATGTCCCAGAAGTTATCCCAGATCTTTTGCTCGTAGTCGGATGGCTTGTCTCGCAGGCCGTAAACCTCGGGACGCTCTCCCTCTTTGTCGATCGCATAGCCGTCGATCGGCTTCTGATACTCGCCGTAGATCTTCTGCAGAATGTAGATTGAAGCGGATCGCATGGGATCGTTGCTCTCGACCAGCTCGTCGTCGAACTTCACTACCTTGCCATTCACGTAGATCATATCGCCTTCGATCTTGAACTGCTGCGGATCGGTAAGTGGCGTACCATCGCGGTCGACTTCTGCAAATTCGATCACCGATTGCACTCGGTCGGCGCCTTCCGCCTTTTTCTGACTGAGCACTTTCATTCTGGCCACCCGGCGATCGATTTTCAGTAGTTTCAGCCGGAGTGAAAGTTGATCGACGGTATCTTCCAACTCGCCGATTCTGGTGACATGCTCCTCGATTTCTTTATCTTTGGCGGCCAGTTGCATTTCTTTTTCGTTGTAGATCGCCCAGGCGTAGTACGAGACGCCTGAGAAAGCGATCAACAGCAGCAGAATCAACAGGGTGCGGACCGAGCTGTTGAATCGATCGATCGTTTCTCCCACTTTGGGCATAGTCGAGTTCCTCTAATTCCGCCAATTGTGCCAGGATGTCGCGTCAACGTTTGCCGATGGGTTTAGAAAACGCCGTCTCTGCATCCTAACGTGATTGGCCGGGAGAAAACAATCTCGACCCGAATTCGCCGACGTTACTCGTCCTCGTCGTCTTGGTGGTCGAAAAGCTCTCCCTGAGCCGCACCTTTGGGATGCCCGTTTCGCTCGACTTCGGCCTCGGGGCGATTGAGCATATCGGCCAGCAGTTCGTCTTCGTCCTTTTCGACGATCAGCACGCCCCCGCCATATTCGGCGGCCGTTGGCTCGATCGCCTTGCCGCTTTCATCGAACACCATGTCGGCTTCGGCAGTCTTCTTTTTGGCGACTTCCAGAAGCTTGCCGTAGATCTCCTCCTTGTCGGCGCCGTTGATGTCGCTGACGGCTTGGGCGACCTCTCCGAGGTAGCGTCGGAAGATACTGCGGCGGTCGGCTTGCTGCTTTACTTTCAGACGACGGCGTAAGAACATGCCCAGCTTTCGTCCCACGGTTTGCAGAGCCAGACGCATCTCTTTTTGGATCTCGTCGTAGCTGGCGACCGCTTCCTTGGCCTGGTTAGTGAACGGAACCCAGACGCTGGCTACGTGCACCATGATGGTGACCGGGCCGCTCGGCAGGTTGCCGCGCGATTGCGACAAGCCATACGAGCGCCAGTTGGTTGTGGCGATCGTCTTGGTAATCGCGCAATCGCCATGCTGAAACTGAAGCGGCACGCGATTGGCATAGCGATAAACGTTCATCGACTGCCCTTCGTTCACGTTCACGTTCTGCATCGCTTCAAAGAGGATATCGACCTCTTTCGGCTTGAGCTTATTCGGGCTTTTACGCGTGCCCAGCTTCGATTCCTTCAAGATCTTGTCGGCCGCATCGGGGCCCAAGCCGTTGAAGGTCAGAATTAAAAACTGGCGGACGGTGCGGGCATCCGTTTCGTACAGTAGCTCTTTCAGCAGATCCTTGGTGATCTTCTGCGTTTCGACATTGCCGCCATAGGCCAGCGCGACTTCGATTTGGAAGGGGTTTCCGCGATAAACGGCCGGCGGCCTGGTCGCTGCGGCGTAGAACTCGGCTGGGACGACACTGTGCAGCCCTTTGAGCATTTGCTCTTCACCGATCGGAACGATGCAATCGGTCGTCGGATTGCTGATCTTGGTACCTTGGATCGCAGTATATAGATGTTCGGCATGGTCCCGGTCGATCCGCTTGACCCGCATCCGCGTGCTGAGCTTTGCTTTGTCGCAGATCTGCTTGGCGATGGCAGGACTAACGCGCGAAAAGGAATTGGTCAGAAACCCGGACAGGCTCGTTTCGCTGGTTTCCTTGCACATCGAAACGAGGCGACCCAGTTCGACTCCGTACGGATGCGGTTTGATTTCTGTTGCTTCCGGAGGAAGGATGTCGGTCGAACTGCGATAGGTTCGCTGATCGCCGCTGGGGTCGGTGTAATGAAGCGTGACGTGGGGATTGGCAATCGCCGTTTGCTCGAGGTATTCGTCGACACTTCCTTTGCCGCGTTGGTACTTAGCTTCCAATTCCAGGGTCACGCGGGTACCGTGGGCCAGCGGCTTGGGTGTTTCATTGGGCGAGGCCGGAATGTGGTGCGTTTCCCATTCAATGCCATGATCGGCGATGTACTTTTCCCCTTTTTCGCCCGGCGGGATGTCTTCGCCGTCTCCTTTGCCGTTGAGGATCTCCGGCTTGTTGACCTTGGTATCGATCCGAAGTTCGTAGTAGTGGGCCGGTTTCTTCCTGCCCGTTTTACTGACGATTTTGATCGGCTTGCCGGTGGTCAAAATGGCATACATGCCGGCGGCGCTGATGCCGATACCTTGCTGTCCGCGGCTCATTCGCAGACGATGGAATTTTGAGCCATACAGCAGTTTGCCGAAGATCAACGGAATCTGCTTTTTCAGGATGCCTGGTCCGTTGTCCTGGACGGATGCCTTGTAGCGGCTTTCACCCCTCTGTTCGACATGCACCCAGATCTCGGGCAGGATCCCTGCTTCTTCGCAGGCATCCAGCGAGTTGTCGACCGCTTCTTTGATGGTAGTCAGCAATGCCTTACGTGGATTATCGAAGCCAAGCATGTGGCGATTCTTAGCAAAGAACTCGCTGACCGAGATCTCACGCTGCTTCTTCGCCATCGACTCGGCCGTGGCTCGCCGAGTGGTCGACTTCTTCTTTGCGGATCCATTCGCGGTGGTGGTGGCGCCTTCCGACAACGTGAACACTCCTGAATTGGCATTGGGGGCATCGATCTGAACCGGTCGGCACCCAAGAGTGGGGCTAAATGCCTTCCGGGCAGTCTCCGAGACTTCTTTCAACCTATATTTCCTTCGCCTTGTGGGCGAGGGGGCGCCCAAAAGTCGAATGGCCGATTGTAGTAAAGTTTGCGGATTGCGGGGATAGTGGCAGGCTCAGGGGGTTAGGATTGCCTGTTACAGTCGGAAAAATAGGGGCTTTTGGAACGATCGATTTAGAAAGTCTCACAGCGCTTCTCGGAATAGCCGATGATTTCTAGGTCGGACTGGTCTGGATTTATCTGACCCGCGCAGATTGCCAAATTGCTCATTCATCATGATGGGGCCCAGTTTTACGACCTTAGAAGTGCATAGGTGAAGCCAAATCCTTTCCACGGCCCGAGTTCGTGGTTGTTCAATTGCCTTGCGTGGCAGGAGCTATCAATCGGATGAAACGCATCGTTACCACTTGCTTATTCGCCCTGGTCATGGCCGCGGGAAGCTTGGCGATCACTTCGAGCGCCCAGGCTTACGAGTACCCGAGCCCACCGGTTCATGGCGAAATGATGAACCAGTATTACGTCGCGGATCCGTACTACGGCTATCCTGCCGCGATGTACACCTCACCGATCACGACGCCACCGTACGTTCCGCAAACGTACATCACCTATCCGCCGCTTAACCCGCACGAGTTCCTATATCAGCACCATCGCCGCTACTACCACTATTACAACGGCGGCCAAGGATTGAACCGTACGAAAGTTCATTGGTACCACGCACCAAATTGGGTGCAGCCATACAACCCGTTCTTTTAATCGCACCTGGCAACGAGGCAGACGTCGCCCCCGCTCGCTTCAATTAGGAAACCTAGAAGATGACCCAGACACGATTGACTCTCGCTCTACTCGTCGGCTTGACCATCGGCGCCTGCGTGCAAACGGCTGAAGCTGGATGGTTGTGGGGACGGAGCTACAGCAACAACTCCAACGCCCAGCATGCTTCCAATTTGCCGTGGCATGGCGGCTATGCCTACCAGAACTATCAGACTCCGGTAGCATCGGTCGTTCCACCGAACGCGAACATGCAAACCAACTATGCCTGGGGTGTTCCCAGCAGTTCGATGATTCCGATCTATCACCAGTTCGGCAAAGCCTATCCTGGACCGATGACGGGTACTGCAGCCAGCTTGGGCCTTACCCCTTATCAGCCGAACAGCACCTCGCAGTTTGGCGTCTATCACGTTCGCGGCCCATGGACGTGGCACGGCAACAATCTGAACTACGGCTGGCACCTGGGTGTTCACTACCGCCCGGTCTGGAACAACAAGATCGGTAGCTGCCCAGGCGGAAACTGCGGAGCTCGACACCAAGGCGGTGTCTACTACCAAGATCCGGGCCAATCGGTGATTGACGAAGAAGGTTACGTCCCCGGCAGCTACAACGAACAGCCCACGCCGGCTGCTCCGAAGCAAGCTGATTCGGAAACCTAATCGATCCGGCTGGATCCCGAAGCAAACCAACCGGCGGAGCTCTTGTTTTGAGAGCTCCGTTTTCTTTTTCGAAGCGAACTTCTGTTCGTACTGGTGGCAATGCTAGCGATTACGAGTGGCTTTCGCGCCGGTTTCTCATCCGGCGAAGCGTGTTGTCAAATTGACAGCGGCCATCAATTTCGGTTGCCGGTGACTTTGGCGAACTCTAAGGATTAATTGGGGGTTTGCGGGCATTTTCGGGTGAATTTCGACGTTTGCCCCGCCAAATCTGGTTTTGGCACAGCAAGTGAATTAAAGGATGGCATCGGAAGTTTTCCCCCTGAAATCCTTTTTCGCAAAGACCAGAACAATGCTCGACTTGCAAACCACCTTGATCTTCTTCGGAGCTTTGACCGCACTCGTAATGGGCCTGAATGTTTGCCGTCCTATCAAAGCTACCAACCCTTTTGGTGTTTAGGCCGGCGTGAAGAACCTATCGCGACGGCCCGGACGCCTGCTGCATCAATTGCACGAATCGCGATTTCATCTCTGGCCCGCCCATATCTGGGTATAACGTCTGCAAGTAACGGACGACTTGCTTCGCTTCTTCCGGGTCGCCAAGTTTCAAATGGCAGCGAGCAATCTCGAGCTTGGCCAAATACCATGTCGGCGACTTCGTACGGCTTTTCCGGCTGATGATTCGCCAACGATCCAGCGCCTGTTCCTGCAGCGCTTTGGTGGTGCCCCGCGAAAGCATCTCGGCCAGGCCAATTTGGATCTCCTCGTTCTCCGGGTTCTCGGCGGCCAGGATCTGATAGTTCCGAATCGCTTCGTCCAGCTTACCGCTCGCGGCAAGTGCTTCAGCCTGACGGGTTTGTATCACTCTTTGAGTCGCCCCGTCCAGCTGAGCAAGCTTCGGCTTCAGCATCTCGATGACGGTCAGTTCCATCTCGGCAATCTGCGGACGGACCGAGGGAGAAGCGGACTCGGCCATCTGTCCGAGTGCTTGCAGGACTTCGAACAGATGATTCGGGCTATCTTCCCGCGCCTGTTGAAGTTTGGCTTTGGCTTCGTCTAGCTTGCCCTGCCCCGCCAGGGCGATCACTTGGAGCGATTCGAGGCGACTTCGCCAGCCTGCTGGCGCATCTGGATTCGCACGAATTGCGACATCTAACACCGATTTTGCGTCACCGTACCCTTTGTCGACGTAATTCAACCAAAGCTGGGCGGCCGATTCTGCGGCCAGCCGCATCGTCGGTGTCCACTGGCCGCCATTCGCTTGACCCTGGAGCACGACTTGCTCGAAGTAGTCGATCACCTTTCGCACGTCTTGCAGGACCAGTTCGTCCTTGCCGACAGCCCGCTGAAACCATTTGAGCGACGATTGCCGAACTCCTTCGACCGCCGAGGCGAAATGCGTCGAGCTGGCCGGGATCTTCAGGTACGCCTCGGTTGCTTCACGCCAATGGCCTTGCGAGAACTCGATCTGTCCCAGCCACATGGCGGCCTGAGCGGAAGGTTCGCCGTCCGACCAGTGGCTCAGGTTCTCGTGCAAGAGGTCAATGTAAAGCTTGAGCTGCTGGGGATCAGATTGCTTGGCAATCTGCGACTGGTAGTAGGCCGCTGTCAAATGCCGTAGGGAGGCATCCTTCTGGGCCGGAAAGCTGATCGCGGCCTCGCGCAGCCGTTTCACGCCGCTGGGCAGATCGCCCGACTGAATCGAAACCGCCGCGGCGGCCAGACGGAATTGGTATTCGGCCGTCGGTTGGCTTGATTGACGTGCGGCAGCAATCCCAAGGTCATAGTTCTTCAGCGCTTCGGCCCACTGCTTTTGCCGCACGTAACCTTCGGCCGTGCGGCGAATCAGGTCCAGGTTTTGGGTGCCGCCACTGGAAGCGCTGCCGGTCAGCCGCTGCTCGGCTCTACGAGCCCAGTAGGGGCCATGCAACTGATCCAATTCTTGAACGACCTTGGCGGCGCGGCTTTGCCACGTTTTTACCTCTTCGGTCTGATGCTCTTGTTCGGCTAGTTTCCACTCGGCCAGGTAGGTCTCGAAGCAGGCGAAGTCGAACTCTGGGGATAGCTGGCCGTCGATCTCTCGCCCTTGGTTGATCAGCTTGACTGCGGCATCCAAGTTGTTTTTCGCCAGGGCGATGCGGACAAGTTCCGCTCGGGCCGCCAAGGCAACCTGGGGTGGGGGCTCTTGCTGTAAAAGGTAGGCGATGCGGGCTTCCGCTTGATCGAGCCGCCCGAGGAAACGCATCGCGCGAATCTCCAGTAGACGCGCCGGCCAAAGTACCTGGGTATCAGGCCGCAGCTTGGTAAGGGGCTCGACCTGCTGCAGGGCCTGGGCCATGCCGTTGGTCCGATCCAACGAATCGGCCGGATAAGCGAGACCTTGTTCTTCAAACGCTTCCGCATGGCTGAGCGTTACCCGCCGCGAAAGCGCCAGAAGCTGATCAGAACTAAGCGGAACGTCGCCGGGACGTGTGTGCGACTGCCGCAGCAGCTGATCGACCTGTTCCTGGAGTCGCTCGTACTGGTTCAGAACCTGGGCGGCAATTTGTTGGGCCTCGGCCAGTTTGGGCTGGTCCTGGAAGACTTCTCCTTCTTGCCGGAGCAGTCGCAGGTGAGCCAATTGGCTGTTGGTGTTTTGCACTTCAAGCAGAATGCCTGCGGGCAGATTGGGAAACTGCTTTTGAAACTGCGGCAGCACCGTCGCGGCCGCTTTCCACAATGCATCCCGCTGATCTGGCCGAGCATTCATGGCGTGCAGCGTATAGGCACGAACCAGTTCGGCTCCCATTTCGGCCCGATCGAGCGGCAAGGCGTTCTCGGCGACAATTCTCGCGGCGGCGTAACGCTCGGCTAAATCGAACAACTGGCGATCGAGCAGGCCTTGCACCATACGACGATCCTCTTCCAGGGGCGAATCTCCCCAGGAAATGCCGGCGGCAATGGCCAGCAGCAGAATCGAAATGATGGCGCGAGTTGGCATGGGCGGCTATCTGGTCTTCTCCGGCTCGACGGCGAATTGGATCTCTTGAAAGTTGAGCACGCGGCTCATGTCGTAGACGTCGATCACCCTGCCGACCGGAACCGGATCGTCCGGATCGATGATCAACGGGACATCAGTCCGCACGGAAGCGAGCGTCGCCAGAATGCCGCGCACTTCGCTGAGCGACTGCGTGCGATTGTCGTTAATCCGATAGGTCAACTCGCCGGCGTTTTCGGTGATGCGAACGACCACTTGTTCGAAGTCTTCGATCTCCAGTTGCTTCTCCGCTTCGGTACCAACGCTCTTCGGCTCCGACACGCTGCTGGGTAATGTGTACTCGACGATCTGAAAACTGGCGGTCCAGATGAAGAAGATCAGCAGCAGAAAGACGACGTCGATCATGGGTGTCATGGCCACCTGCATCGACTTGCCATCGCGATAGGGACTGGGGCGTTTCATCGCTGGGCATCCTCCGGGCGAATGACCGAAAACGCGATGCTCCAGATCCCTGCTTCGGTCGCGGCCAACATGACCGGTTTGACGTTGGCGTAGGGAGTCGCACGATCGCAGCGAATCCTTACCTCGATCGAGTCGCCGCTGCGCTGCCGCTCGGCAGCCAGGCGATCTCGCAATTGGTCGGGCGAAACATGATGCCCTGCCAGGATCAGCGTGCCGTCTGCCTGAATGTTTATCACGACGCGGGGCATTTGATCGTCGATGATTTCCTGCCCGCTTTCCGCAGCCGGTAAGGGAAGCGGCATCTGGGCTTCCTGCTTGGCCAAGTGGCTGGAAAGCAGGAAGAAGATGATCAACAGGAACACCACGTCGATCATCGGCGTCATGTTGAACTCGGCCTGGCCAGGTTTCAGGTTACTTGGCACACGCATCGATCAGCTCCTGGCGGCCTGGGCAGCTTGTCGTTTGCGACGTTTGAGCGGCGTAAAGACCTGTTGGGCGACGTAGGCAGCTTCCGCGACAAGCTCGTCGACCCAGTTCCGGAAGATGGCAAACGCACCCAGCGAAGGAATCGCCACCAGCAGCCCGCCCACGGTCGTGACCAGGGCCTGATAGATACCTTCGGCCAGGTCCCCTGCTCCGGCGGCACCTTGCGTGGTGGCCACTTGCTGGAAGGCGAAGATCATCCCGGTGACCGTTCCCAACAGTCCCACCATCGGAGCGATGTTGCCAATCACCGACAGGTACTCGATCTTGCGAAACAGCCGGGCTGATTGTTCTGCCGTTGCGTCCTCCAGGGCTTTTTCCACGGCCGACCAGCCGCCGTCCAGTTCCGCGATCCCGCTTAAAAGGACAAAGGAAAGGAAACTGGGACGCTCGCGACAGGTCCGTTCCGCATCTTGCACTTTGCCCGCTAAAAGCAGATCACGAACCGTATCGCCCAACTCTGGCGGCATGATCTCGGTCTTGCGAATCGTCATCGCATGCTCGAAGACCAGGTAGGCGGCCGTCATCGATAACGCCAGCAGCACGATCAGGATCATGCCACCCACGATCCCGCCGCTCAGGACGATTTCGAGAAAACCGGTCTTCTGCGGAGCCGGCTTCGCTGCAGCACTAGGCGTAGAATCTAGCGAAGGTGTCTCTTGGGCAATCGCCTGCTGAGGGCCGGCTGCTTGGAAAAGCTGTGGACCATAGCCCGACATGCCCAGCGCCATCACAAGCAAGCAAGTGGTCCAGATTCCGATTCGTGTCAAGTTTGCCAAGGCGGCCTCCTAGTTGCTACCTGAGTTGGCGATTTGTTTCAGGATGGTTTCTGCTTCTTGCCGCGCAGGCTGGTCGCCATATTTGTCGAGTGCTTCACGCAGCACACGAGTTGCTTCCTCGGTTTGGCCGGCGCTTTGCAGGGCTCGGCCTGCCTGAAGCAAGCTTTCCGCGGCGACTGGTCGATGTTCCGGGTAAAGGATCGGTTGTCGCATCAAGGTGAGCGCGGCTTGGGTATTGTTGCCCAGTTGCCGCCATCCTTTGCCAATAACCAGGTTGGGACCGGCCAGGGCCGCACCGCGAAGGATACCTGCATCGAGCTGATGTTGCCACTGCCGCAGGTCGGCCGGCGTGGCGGTGACGATTTTCGATGGCCATAAAAGTGCGTCGGCGAGCATGGCGATTGTGGGCGAAGGATTACTGCGCAGCTTACCCAGCGTGCTGATCGCCTGAGATCGATCCGAAGTACCCAGAAGCCAACTGGCGCCAATCAACTGGGCTTGTGGCTGCGACGATTGCATCCAGCCGCGGGCGGCTCGATCACGCTCGAAGTTTGGGGGCAAACTGAACCAGGCCAATGGCATGACGTCGACATGGATCGTCTGGGGATCTTCGGCGACGATCTTCAGATAGACATTGCCTGCTTCGGGAATTCGACCGGCGTTATGTAGGGCCACGGAGAGCATGGCCCAGATCTCGCGACGAACCCATGGGCGCGTTTCAGTCGCGGCTGCCGTCTCGAAGGCGCGGATTGCTTCGCTCGACTGCCCCATTAGCAAGAGCTTTTTGCCTTGGCGGTAGCTTTCCGGGTAGTTGGTTTCGACCTGGTCGACCTTATCGGCCGGGATCGACGTTTGCCCGCTCAGCGTTTGCAGGATCAATTCGGTGCCGGTGTAGTCGATCACCGTACCGCGAACCTTCTTGGCGGGACTGCCGAGGCTGGCTGGTCGCAGGGTAACGATGTCGTCGGCGGCGCAGGTTCGCAGTGTCGGAGCCACCAAGGGAACCAACAAGCTGAACAAGATCAAAAGACAGATCGCGCGGCGAGGCAACGGTATTCCCTATTTCAAATGGGTATCGGCTTGGAACCTAGCGACGAAACCCTGAGATATCGACGTAGACATGTTTGCCATCGTTTTCATCCGCTAATTTTACCAGAAAGTTTCGCCGACCATCGAAGGGGCCGTAGCCAAATTCAATCGCGTGGATCGAGGTACCTTTGTTCAACTTGCGGATGCGGTCCAGATCGGCGGGAAACAATTGCGGTTGTTCGGCATCGGTCAGAAAGAAGATGACGTCCGGTTTCATATTCAAGGCCATCGCCAACGCATCGACATGCTGCGTGCTGCCGCTGGCGATGATCCCGCGGACGAAACGCTCGGCCAGGGCTTTGCCTTGCTCGTCGGCGAACACCAACTCGGGGCCATTGCCGCGCGGGCTGAAGACCTGGGGATTCTCGTTATAGAAGATGATGGCGAACTGATGCAGCTTATCGAGATCGTGCAGGCTCTTGATCAGTTCCTGCTTGGCCGCATTCAAAGGGCCACCGGTCATACTGGCACTGCGATCGAAGACATAGACAAACTTCGAGCCTTCTCCTTCGGCGCCGAACACCGAGGTTTTCCCGTCGTTGCCCAGCCCTCCCTTGGAGGTTGCTCCGCCTTGGGTCATGCCCCCGGCAGATGGCAGCCCGGTCGCTTCTTGTCCCGAAAGGGCCGAATCGCCGCGAGGCAGCAGGTCACCCAAAGGACTGGGTGGCAGATCGGCAGCCGGCATGGCATCGGCGACCGATTGCTGCGTTTGCTGAGCATCGTTGGTCGATTGACCGTCAGCCGATTGCGAAGAATCGCCGTCGAAATAGTCGGTCGTGTTCTCGCTGCGGTTGGCCAGGGCAATGCTGCCTTGGCGAGCTGGCTCGTCACCAATCCCTTTGCTGACCGATTGCACGGTCAGGATCAGAAGCGTCAACACAAGTCCGTGCATCAGCATCGACATCAGCCAGGCAGGCATCGTGCGTCGCGACTGGACCCACTGGGGATGGTCGTTGGGTTGGATGGCTTCAGTTCGGGAAGTACTCACCAGCGCCAGTCCTTCGTGAAGAAAACGGTAGGAAAAGTGGTTTGTAGCCAGCCATCTTCGGCGGAACAAGCTTGATTTGAGATCACCTCGATTGGCAAGCTGCCAATCAGCTAGCATGGGCGATTCATCTCAAAGGGACAAGCTTCTCTATTCTATCCTGCCTAAGGGAGCGGGGCGTGGTTTTTGAGGCTCGATTTTGGATCGTCGGCCTGGTTTGGCACAACGCGTGCACCCCGAAGAGAACAGTTACGAGTGAATGTGGAATTCACGTCCTGCCTTCGATGGAGCGATTCTTTCCGGTTGCGGTGGACGAAGCACCCCGGACTTCAAGGGATAACTCCCGAATGCAGGGTCATGGCCCGTGGAAGGTCGACTTGGGAACCCCCGATTTCAGGTCGATATCCACGGGCGTCATTTTTTCTTGGACTTGCCAGGCTTTGAGCAACTCCAAGGGCGGGTCGTTCTTGGGGTTAGGTACCTGCCCGCCCGTCCGGAAAATGGAAAACCCGATCTAGATTGTCTCAAGCTGAATTTCGCGACTCGCCGAGCGAAAAAGGGACGAACCATCTTCGATGTTGTCGCAACGACCTTTCCTATGTCAATTTGGGTAGTTTTGGACGACAATAGCGACTTTCGATCTCCTCGTTGTTGTGAAAACGGAGCCCTAGTTGTGCTGGCACTTGTGACAGGATCGACCGGATTGGTCGGCAACAACGTGACGCGAATGTTGCTGATGCAAGGGCACCAGGTTCGCGTCATGGTGCGAGACCCGCGTGTCGATCGCTCGCTCGCGGGACTGGACGTGGAAGTCGTTCCAGGGGATGTTCGCGAGGAAGAGGCGGTCATGACAGCCGCGATGGGCGTGGACGCGATCATCCATTCCGCGGCGCTGGTTCACATTGGTTGGACCAAAGAAAAGGTCATGCACCAGGTGAACGTCGAAGGCTCGGTCTCTGTGGCCAAGGCAGCCCAGAAACATGGTGCCCGGATGATCCACGTTTCGTCGGTCGATGCTTTGGGAATCGGCAGCGAAAAGGAACCTGCCAACGAAGAGACCCCGCGCGAGGGCAAGATCCCCTGTCCCTATGTGCTAACCAAGCGAGCTGCGGAAGACGAGTTGCGGGCCATGATTCCAGAAGGCCTGGACGTGGTCTTCGCCAACCCGGCGTTGATGTTTGGTCCGTGGGACTGGAAACCATCGTCCGGCCGAATGTTCATTTCGGTCGTCAAGAAACAGCCTCCGATGGCACCGCGGGGTGGAGGAAGCACGTGCGATGTTCGCGATGTCTCGGTCGCGATCATCGAAGCGATCAAGCGCGGCAGAACCGGAGAAAACTATATTCTGGCGGGCGAGAACCTGCGATACTACGAACTCTGGAAAAAGATTGCCGCGATTACCGGCCGCCGGCCTCCCTGGTGTCGGCTGGGACCGTTGATGGCGATGATTGTCGGTTTGTCGGGCGATTTGTATTCGCACATGGAAGGAACCGAAAAAGAAGTGAACTCGGCAGCCATCAAGATGGGCGGCCAGTTTCACTACTACTCGAGCGACAAAGCCAAGGCGGAACTAGGCTATCGCAATCGACCGCTCGACCAGACCTTGATGGATACCTGGTCGTGGTTTCGCGAACATGGTTACCTTCCCTATTAGACCACTTTGATTCCATGATCCCCTTCAGCTCTCGTCGAACGTTCTTGGCTCGCTGCTCCGCGATTCTACCTGCGATGGTGGCCGGGGCGCTGGTTACCGATACCGAGGCGGCTGATGAGACTGTCACGCCGACAGGGAAGAGCCTGGAGGGATTGTCTGGTTTCGACACCACCATGCAGCGATTCTTCGAGGAGAATAAGCCGCTCGGAGCCTCCCTGGCGGTCGCCTGCCATGGTCGACTTGTTTACGCCAAAGGTTTCGGTCACGCAGATCTGGCACGAACGAGGGCGGTTGAGCCGACGTCGCTATTTCGGATTGCCAGTCTGACCAAGCCGATCACGTCGGTGGCCGTCTTCAAACTTGTTGAGCAAGGCAAGGTCGATCTCGATCAGCCCATTGCCCCGCTGCTCGAGCTCGATTGTTTCAGCGGAAAGCCAGAAACTTGGGACGAACCACGTTTGGCGAAGGTAACCGTAAGAAACTGTTTGCAGCACACCGCTGGATTCGATTCGGCGATCTCAGGCGATCCGTTGACCTTGAGCCACCGAATCAAAGCGAAGCTGAATATCGAGTTTCCGCTGTCGCTGGAAGACCTGCTGCGATTCTCTCTGACGCGTCCGTTGGACTTCAACCCAGGCGAGCGATTTGCCTACTCGAATCTCGGTTTTTTGATGTTGGGCCGCATGATCGAAAAAGTGAGCGGCCAGTCGTACGAGCAATTTGTTACCAAGCAAATCCTTGAACCCAGTGGCATTTCTCGCATGCGATTGGCCCGGACGTTACCGAAGGATCGCGCCCCGGGCGAGGTCGAATATCGTGACGCCCAGAAGCGGCTAGGCCGAAACGTCCTGGGAGGTGATACGGGCAAGTTGGTGCCGTTCACCTATGGTGCCGAACGTGTCGAGAACCTGACTGCCTGTGGTGGTTGGCTGGCTACTTCGGTCGACTTGGTTCGGTTTACTTCGACGTTGTTCTTCCCGGAAGGGAAGCCAGTTCTGTCGCAAGAATCGCTAAAAGAGATGTTCGCCCCGCCGACAATTGCGGGCAAGTCATCGAAGCAGCCTGCCTTCTACGCGTGCGGCTGGCTGGTTCGTCCGAAGCGAGAAAGCTTGTTGCCGTGGACCTGTTGGCACAACGGCGGACTGGCGGGCGTTTCCACTTTGCTTGTTTCGCGTGCTGACGGAATAAGTTGGGCCGTGCTCTTCAATCAAGACACGGCCCCGGATGGTCAGCGGTTGGCGGCGAAGATCGATCCATTGATGCATGTTCCGGCCAACCTCGTTACAAGTTGGCCGGAGGGGGATCTCTTTTCCGCCTATCTGTAGAAGGCGAAAGCTTAGACAGTAGCTTTCTTCGATTCGATCAATTTAAGCAGTGCTTTCTGCGGATCGGCGAATTTGGCGATCCCTTCTTCCATCAGCACCTTTTCCAACTGCACGTAATCGACATTGGCTTCCAGTTCTTCCAAGACGTCTGCCGGCGGCCATTGGTCGATCTGCTTGGTGAACGTTTTGCCGCTTTCCTGAACCTGGTCGTTGGTCTTGGGAGGATTCGTTTCGATTCCGTCCCCGGCAAACGCCGCGACATACTTCCAAGGAGGATCGGAAGGCAGCTTGGTTCCGGTTGAAGCGAAGATCATCTCTTGCTGCAACTTCAGGTTCTTCGGCTTCCAGAACTCATCGTTGTCTTTCCAGATGTTCTTGGCATTCACAATGCCGAGGGTACCCTGGGCGGCATCGCTCAAGTTGGGCAAGTGCTTCTCGGTGTAGACGTCGACCCGCGAGACGAAGATCGAGTAAACGCTCTTGAACGCGTCCTGCGAATCACGCCGCTGGGCACCGCGCCAGACCGCTTCTCGCGCGGCGTGGTACTGTCTCATGGTAAAAATTAGCGTAACGTTGAGAGTGATTCCCGCAGCGCACAGTTCTTCCAAGGCATCGATACCGGCCGGGGTAGCAGGAACCTTGATCATGCGGTTTTTGTGTCCCAAGCCCCAGAATTTGCCCAACTCGATGTACTTGGCAACCCGCTCGTCGTGCGGCATGTCCAGTTCCGGGTCTTCGAGCAGGGGATCGAGCTCGAAGCTGACGTAGCCATCGTTCCCCTCGGTTTTCTCCCAGACTGGCAGAAAGACATCCTGGGCGTTCTGGACCATTCGATTGGTGATCGACCAGGCGATATCGTGCGCCTCTTTTCCTTCGCTGGTAAGCTCTTCGATCCATTGGTCGAATTTGCCTGATTCAATCAGACTGGAAACAATCACGGGGTTAGAGGTCGCGCCCGATACCCCCAGCTTGTAGTTCGAGTCGACCAACTGGGGGTCGATCGAATCGAGCCAAACCTTGGTGCCTGCTTGAATAAGTGTCTCAATCGGGGTCGTCATTTCGGCGCTCCTGCTGATTGGTTGCCTGTTTTGCGATCGGGTAAAAGTTGCCGTATTCTACCGAAGGTGGCGATGCGATTCTTGGCTATCTGGGCAGAGAATCGTTCGGATTGCCACCTAGTTGGGCAACTAGGTTAAATGTGCAGCTTAGGGTGACTGCGCCTGCCATGGACTCGAATTGTATAAAACAGTAGTTTTAAACGCATAAGTGCGGAAAAATCGGTGAAGTTTTACCGGTTTAAAGGTGTCGGAATCAGGCAGTAATCATTTTAGGTGGGGTTGTCTTCGACACCTGAGCCCTACATGCCGATATTAAACGGCAGGCGTTGGCAGCTATTTGGCCATGGTCGTTGTGGATCGATCCAACCAGGGTGCAAGCTGCTCCACGAATCTCTAAGAGCAAATTCTGATGCAGACGCGTCGACCTACATTCTTCGAGCAATATTCACTCGTCATCTTGATGGGGATCTTTTTCCTCGTCCCGTTCGCGCTGCGAGGAGCTCGGCTGGCGCTGGAGCAGATGAAGAATGACGTCAAAGACTGGCTTCCCGACGAGTTCGCGGAGACCGAGGAACTCGATTGGTTCCGCGATCACTTCCTTGGCGAGCAGTTCGTCCTGATTAGCTGGAAAGGTTGTACGGCCGAGGATCAGCGTTTGGATTACCTGGCCCGCCTGCTGGTTCCAACGCCGCCCGACGAGCAAGAGATAAAAGGTGACCAGCCGATCGATCATCTCCTGCCAGATTTCTTCGCCGATGACTTGGGCCTGCACTACGTGGGCGATTCCAACCAAGGCTGGGGCGGGCAGAACGAGAAATGGTTTCAGGGGAATGATTCCAAGTGGTACTACATCCTGGAAAATGGCGAGATCTACGAATGGGACGGCCAAAGTACCGTGATCGGTGCGGTTGGTCGTGTGACCGAAAGATTGTTTACCGGCGGGAACAAGCTGACGGGTGAGTACGTCAAGAAGGTCGATCCCTACTACTACAAGAAACCGAAGCATCTTCAGGCCAGGCTCTTTAAATCGGTGACCACGGGTCCCGAGGTTCTCGCACAATTATCTGCCCCCGGCGGAACGCTGGTCCGAGACGAAAACCCAACGCCTCAGGAACTGAAAGACGCTCGGGAGAAAGCCCTCAAGCGATTGACGGGGACCCTATTCGGACCCGACGGTAAGCAAACCTGCTTGATCGTCACGCTTACCGAAGCCGGAAAGAAAGACCTTCGGCGAACCATGGGGCATGGTGTGCTCGGGCGTCCGCGTGGGCAACTTGAAGAACTAGCCGATCAGGCTGGTGTCACCAAGGAGGATTTGCGACTGGGCGGTCCGCCGGTCGACAACGTTTCGATCGACGAAGAAGGGGAACGAACGCTGGCACGATTGGTCACCTTCAGCGTGATTCTCGGGCTCGGCCTTTCCTATATGTGCCTGCGAAGCATCAAGCTGACCATCATGGTCTTCTTTGTTGGCGGAATCAGCGCGGTTGCGAGTTTGTCGCTGGTCTGGTGGACTGCCGGAACGGTAGTCTGGTGGCTCGATCCGACAACCGACGCGGTGATGATGTCGATGCCCGCCGTCGTGTACGTGTTGGGGTTATCAGGCGCGATTCATATCGTCAACTACTACCGCGACGTCGTTCAGGAAACGGGCACCCTGCGTAATGCCCCAGAACTTACGATCGCTCATGGTTGGAAACCTTGTACCATCGCCGCGGTAACCACGGCAGTCGGTCTTGGTTCGCTGGCCACCAGCAGCATCGTGCCGATCCACAAGTTCGGTATCTTCTCGGCACTGGGTGTGTTGGCGACGTTAGTGCTCTTGTTCACCTATTTGCCTGCCGCGCTGCAAATGTGGCCGCCTGATCCGGCGCCGAAAAAAGGGGACTTCAAACCGAAAGAGCCTTCAGCAATTGGCAAGTGGGTTCGTGGTATTGGCGAGCGCGTGGGAGATTACATCGTTGCGAACAACATGAAGGTTGCCCTGGGCTGCATGGTGATCTTCCTCTTCTTCGCGTTCGGGCTGCAATACCTGAAGACCTCGGTCCAACTGCTGAAGATGTTCGACAGCAACGCCCGCATCATCGAGGACTATGCCTGGCTAGAGGATAACATCGGCAAACTGGTCCCGATGGAGTTGGTCGTGCGCGTCGAGCCAGAAGTCCTTTACTACGACAATGACGAAAATGGCGATCCGGAAAAGGCCATCAATCCGGCCGCAATGGCGGTCGACGACAAGGTTGATCCCAAGTTTCAGTACAAGTTCCTGGAACGCATGGAGATGGCTCAGCGGGTCGCGAATGTCGTGGAAGAATACCTGGGACCTGATGGCTCGGATATTGTCGGGCCAACGATGTCAGCGATCACGTTTGCACCAGAACTGCCAGGTGCCGGAAGCAGTACGGCTTCGGTTGCCGAGCGTTACGCTTACAGCAAAAAGCTAGAAGACTCGTTCGACGAGTTCGTTGGTTCCGACTATCTGCGCGTTGATAAAGAGAACGGGGCCGAGTTGTGGCGCGTCAGCCTTCGACTGGGCGCCCTCGAAAACATTGATTACGGCAACTTCGTTAACGAACTGAAACGAGTTACCGAGCCAATCATGGCGGCCTATGCGGCACGCGACAAAATTTTGGAGCAGATCGATAAGGATCGTGATGGCAACGGCTACGTCAGCGCCAAAGTTGCCCTGCTAGGCGTCAACTACGAAGAGGCCGAGAACAAGGATGGAAGCAAAGCCGTGGCTTCGCATCATGATCGCTATGGCCATCTCGATGCCAGCAAGGTTTTCGCGGAAACGCTTCGTGATCTCCTGGTGAACGCTCGAATCAAGCTGATCGATCACGATCCGGCGGTGCATTCCCCTGAAAGATTGGACTACATCCTCAACAACAAGCGTAGCCACAGCGACTACATCGTGCTGATTGATCCCAATCCGATGTACGACATGGCGGCGATTTCCAAGAATGCCAACATTCATAAAACGTTCGACTTCACCCAGCACGAATTCAACGGCAAAGAACTGCCGCGGATGGGAAGCGAAGACCGACCGCCGGTCAGCGTGGTTTACACTGGCGTCGTTCCAGTGGTTTATAAGGCCGCTCGCACGCTGCTTTCCAACCTGATTGAAAGCACCGTCTGGGCATTTGTGCTGATCGCGTTGGTGATGTCGCTGGTGCTCAAGAGCTTCCGCGCCGGTCTGATCTCGATGCTGCCGAATGTCTTTCCGATTTGCGTCGTGTTTGGCTACATGTCCTGGACCGGGATGGAAGTCGATATCGGTACGATGATGACTGCCAGCGTGGCGATGGGTGTTGCGGTGGACGATACGGTTCACTTCCTGACTTGGTTCCGCTGGGGCTTGGATGAAGGCTTCGACCGCTGCAAGGCGATCAAAGAGGCCTACAGCCGCTGCGCGATGGCGATGTTCCAAACGACTATCATCGGCGGTCTGGGGCTGGCGGTGTTTGGCCTGAGTACCTTCACGCCAACCCAGCGATTTGGCTACTTGATGGTCTCTCTCTTGGCGGTTGCCCTGATCGGCGACCTGGTCTTCTTACCAGCCTTGCTGGCTGGTCCGCTGGGACGTGTTTTCCGGCCCAACCACAAGACCCGCAGCGGCCATTCGGGTGATGACAGCGATACGCCAGACGATTCGTCGGGCGACGTGCCGGAAGAGGTTCACACGATCACGTCGTCGGCCGAGGAATCGGACGAGCCACGTGTCTATCCGGTTCACGGCCGTACCCGGCCTGCCTGATTGGCATCTTGTCGACCCGGACCAGATTCTCCCTATAATGGATCGTTTCCCCGCTCTCTATTGGCCTGAGTAAGAGGGCGGAACGAATCATTTTGGCCAGCCGCTTAGGACTGTTACGTTGCAGATTGTTCACTTTCCCCACCCGACCTTGCGTTATAAATCGAAGCCTGTGAAGCGTGTCGATGCGGAGCTTCGTGCGATGATCGGCGAGATGTTCGGCCTTATGTACGAGGCACGCGGGATTGGTCTGGCTGCCAATCAGGTTGGCATTCCACTGCGGTTTTTCGTCATGAACCTGGCGGGCGAGAAAGAAGAAGGCGAGGAACTGGTCTTCATCAATCCCACCATCAGCCGCTCGACCGGCACCGACGAGGCCGAAGAAGGATGCCTCAGTTTGCCCGGCATTTACGGTCCGGTCCTTCGCCCGGCTGAAATCGTGTTCAGCGCCTACACGCTCAATGGCGAGAAGTTCGAGCAAAAGGTTGACGGCATGTTCGCCCGCTGCGTGCAGCACGAGACCGACCATCTGGACGGGGTCATGTTCACCGATCGGATGGACGAGGACGCCTTGCTGGAGGTTCAGCCGCAGATCGATCAGTTCGAGTTGACCTACGAACGGCTGCGCTCCGAAGGCAAACTGCCGACCGCGGATGAAATCGCCGCGTTTCAAAACCAGTTGGAATCGAAGTACGCCTAGCTGGTCGCCTCGTGGAGGGATCTACCATGCGAATCGTGATGATGGGAACCGGGCCGTTTGCCGTCCCAACCTTCAAAGCCCTGCTTCAAAGCAAGCACGAGGTGCTTTGCCTCTTCACGCAGCCAGTCCGCTCGGTCCATCGCCGCAAGGCTTCCTTGCCGACGCCAATGCGCGACGTTGCCACCGAGCATGGTCTGACGATCCACGATCCTGAAAGCGTCAATACGGACGAAGCGAAAGCCCTGCTCGAAGGGCTCGCCCCTGATTTGCTGGTCGTGTGTGACTACGGACAGATCCTTGCCAAAGACATTCTGGCAACCGCCACGCTGGGCGGCATCAATCTGCATGGTTCCATTCTGCCGAAATATCGCGGCGCCGCGCCGGTCAATTGGGCGATCTTGAATGGGGATGCCGAGACGGGCGTCACCGTCATCCATATGACACCGAAGCTGGATGGAGGTCCTTGCCTGAAGATCGTTCGTACGCCGATTGGTCCTACCGAGACGGCCGTCGAATTGGAGCCTCGCCTTGCCGACCTCGGCGTGGATGCTGTTTTGGAATCGATCGAGATGCTCGAAACGCACGACCCAGAGACCTTGGCTGGCGAGCCGCAAGATCCGGCGCAGGTATCCAAGGCGCCGCGACTGAAGAAGTCCGACGCCGACATCAACTGGGATGACTCGGCCGAGTTGATCTATAACAAGTTCCGCGCCTACCAGCCTTGGCCTGGCTGTTACACCCATTGGGCTCGCGAGGGAAAGCCGCCGGTGCGGTTGATTCTGTCGCAGATTCGTTTGATTCGCGAACCAGCGTCCAGTGAGTTTCCGCCGGGGACGATCTCGCTGGCGGACGGCGACCAGCTGCTGCTCTCGGCCAAAGACGGCCAGATTGCCGTCGACATGATTCAGCCAGCCGGAAAGAAGCCGATGCAGGTCACCGAGTTTGTCCGCGGCAATCGACCCCAAGCGGGGGATCGGCTGATTAGCGAAGCGGAACTCTAGCTCCCAGCTGCTGGCGAGCCGCATGCCAGGCATCTCGCGGGCTAAATTGAAGAGAATCAGCCGTTTTTTGGGCACGATTGGCCGCATTCAGCCTGAAATCCCTCTCGCCCCGAAAGGGGGTCGTTGGGTAAGATAAGGCTTCTATTTTCCGCACGGACGCCGAGAATAATGCTGTGAGTCGCTGGGACATCGTTCTATTTGCCGGAGCCTCGTACTTTGCCATCATGGGGCTGGTGCGTCTGATGAGGCGGCGTCGGATTCGCCTGGAACGTCAATTCCAGGAGGAATTTCGCAAACAGCGACAAGCTGCCATAAAGCAACAGGCCGAAGATGAACGCTTGGCCCGAGAGCGCGAGCAGCAAGAACAGTTCGAAGAATTCATCAAGCAGAAACAGAAACAAGCGGCTTAGACCTCCGGGACATCGAATCCCGTCGACTTGCTAGCCGCGTGATCCGAAGCTAAAGTTCGTCCGCATGGAAAAACGTCTCTACATTGAAACGGTCGGTTGTCAGATGAACATGCTCGATAGCGAGCTTGTCGTGGCCACGCTCCGCAAGCAGGGTTACGTGCTGACCACTTCGCCGGAAGAGGCCGATACGCTGCTGTTCAACACCTGTAGCGTACGCGAACAGGCCGAAAACAAGACCTACAGCCATTTGGGCGTGCTGCGAGATTTGAAGCAGCAGAACCCCGAGAAGATCATCGGTGTAATGGGCTGCATGGCGCAAAACCACCAGCACAAGATCTTTACCCGGGCACCCTACGTCGACCTGATTGTCGGCCCTGGGCAACTGCATCAGATTCCTTCGATGATCGAGAAGATTGAAGCAGGCGAAGGAAAGCAGATCGAAGTGAGTCTGGGCCGCAAGGACGGAACGCGCGATCAGATCACCCGCAGTCACGAAAGCTTCGACCCGCTCCGCGATCCGGAGATGCGTCCCACGCCGTTTCAGGCGTACGTGCGCATTCAGATTGGTTGTGACAAGTTCTGCACGTACTGCATCGTGCCGAGCGTTCGCGGACCGGAGCAAGGACGCTCGCCGGAAGATATCATTCGCGAGAGCCGTCATCTGGCCGAGCATGGGACCGTCGAGATAACCCTGGTTGGCCAAACGGTCAACAGCTACAAGGCGACGGATACCAGCGGCAAACAATGGCGCCTGGCCGATTTGCTGGCCGAACTGCAAGAGATTGAAGGCCTGCAGCGGATCAAATTCGTCACGAACTATCCCAAAGACATGACGCGCGAACTACTCGAAGCGGTTCGCGACTTGAGCAAGGTTTCGCCCTACCTGCACGTGCCGCTGCAAAGCGGTTCCGACGAAGTCCTCAAGCGAATGAAACGCGGCTACACGGTCGCCGACTACCGCGAGATGATGGACCGCATTCGCGAGATCGTTCCCGGCTATGCGGTCAGCAGCGACTTCATCGTTGGCTTCTGCGGCGAAACGGAAGAAGACTTCCAGAAGACGGTCGAGCTGGTTGAAGAATGCCGCTTCAAGAACAGCTTCATCTTCAAATACAGCGAACGCGAAGGAACGCGCGGCGCTGAGCTGTTTATCGACGACATCCCGCATCACGTGAAGCAGCAGCGCAACAACGATCTGCTGGCCATTCAAAACCGCATCAGCCTGGAAGATAACCAGAAGTTGATCGGCGACACCGTCCAGGTTTTGGTCGAAGGTCCGAGCAAGACTGCCCAGAAAAAAGGGGACGAGCCGAACAATCCCCACGCGATGCAATTGATCGGCCGGACGCATTGCGACCGGATTGTGGTGTTCGATGGCAACCCACGCCAGATCGGCCAGATCTTGCCGGTGGTCGTCTACGATTGCCACGCCCATACGCTGTTCGGCGAAGTGGTAACGCAAGAGTGCGGTCCTGAGTTATTCGCCCTGGGCTAATCGATCATCGAAGCCATCACTCACCCTGGCTTCTCGAAGGCTGACCGATTGCTACGATGGAGGTACGTGATCGAACGTTTCTTCCCTTCTCGGAGTCCTCGGATCATGAGTCAACCACGCATTCTTGCTTTCGCCGGCAGCGCTCGCCGCGAATCGTACAACAAAAAGCTGATTCGTATCGCGGCCCGTGGTGCGGAAGAAGCCGGCGCTGAAGTTACCTTGCTCGATCTGGCCGACTTTCCGATGCCGCTGTACGACGGTGATTTGGAAGAAGCGGAAGGGATTCCAGAGAACGCGCTGGCTTTGAAAGAATTGTTTCTCGCGCACCAGGGGCTGCTGTTGGCCTGTCCGGAATACAACAGTTCGATCACGCCGCTACTCAAGAACACGTTGGATTGGGTGTCTCGACCGGCACCAGGCGAAGGGGCTTTGGCCGCCTATCAAGGAAAGGTTTGTTCCTTAATGAGCGCTTCTCCTGGCGCACTGGGCGGGCTTCGCGGATTGGTTCACGTGCGAATGATTTTGGGCAACATCGGCGTGATGGTCCTGCCGAAACAGTACGCAATTTCTCAGGCGAACGCTGCATTTGCGGCAGATGGTTCTTTGGTCGACGGGAAACAGCAGGAAACGGTCGAAAGTCTCGGAAAAAAAGTAGCCGAGGTGCTTTCTAAATTGCGATAAGTCTCCTGAAGTCGCGCAAAACCACACGTAGGCACCATTTATCGTCTAGTGCACTACTTTGATTTTGGGGGCAAACGCGACAACAAACCGAGGGGCAACATGTCGGTCGCACCATTGGACACGATCGTCCATCCAGATTTTCTTGAGGTCGTCATCTCTGGCGACGCCTCTGAACGCGACTGGGTCGCAGTTCAGGACCGTTCAGCCGAGTTGGCTGATGCAACGGGCAAGAGGCGAATCTACATCGATGCCGCTGGCGTCACCAATAAGCCAGAGTCGATGGTTTTGTATCGCATCGGAGTTCGAACTGGCAGAACCTTTCGGGGTTCGGCTCGCATTGCGTTATTGCAGCCCGATTGGAACACCGACAACTTCTGGGAAGTGGTGGCCAACAACAGCGGAGCGGTCGCCAAGCTTGGGGCGAAACGGCACGAGCTCATTCAGTGGTTGCTGGAAGATTCGTAACGGATCGGCGAATAACCGTCCGGTCCGACTTCCCCACTACCACTTCGGAATGTGCAGTTTGCGATTCATCAAGATCGTCCAGATGGTCATCCCGAGCAGGACGATTCCTGCGGACATCATCAGACTCAGGTCCAGGTAAACGGTCACACCGACCAGGCCGGCAAACATAACGAGATACGACATGACAAGATTCCGACATAAGTGAAAAGACTCTGTGGGAAGCTTGGGTTGTAATTCGTAGGTGAGCAACAATGTCTTGCCAGCCAACCAAGATCTCCCTCAGGTGCAGATTCGTTAGAATCGCAATCTTCGTTGCATTCGGAAGATGTGCCCCCTGATCGGAAGTAAAAAAGAAGGGTACGCGGCAATGATCGCCGCATACCCTCGTATTGCTTTCAGATGGCCGTCAGACCTTAGAACGGAGCCGAGCCGGACTCGGCGTCAGGTTTAGCCACGCGCTTCTCAGGCTCGCCACTAGGAGCGTTGACCAGCACCTTCAGCGATTCCAGGCAGTTGACCATGTCCGCCTGGCTGATTTCTTCCCAACCGGCGGCGCGATGGCGAATGATCGCCAGCTTGAAGGCCTCGAACGCGTCGAGCACGTCATCTGGCATCGAGCCGATTTCCGCAAATGGTTTGACCAGCGATGGCGCTTCCTCCGAATCGCCGATTTCGCCTTCTGCCAGTCCGCTGGCTTCGCGAGCCTGGGCGTTTTGTTCTTCATCGCCGAAGTCGGGGCCTTCGTGCAGCGGTCCGCTTGGACCGTCCATTTCGCCAATGCTGCCGCGAACTTCGCCATCGCTCCCTTGAGCAGGCTCGAAGTCCTCGTCCACTTCGCCGGAAATGATATCTTTTTCGTCCGGCCGCTCCGATTCGAGCTTGCCCATCGTTTCCCAGCGTTGGTTTCGCATGGAAGCGACCGACCAGCTGTTCTTCGTCGCCCCTTCCAGCCACATCTCGGCGTCTTCCCACTCGATAGCGGCCTGGAAGTGACTCCAATACAGGCCATCATAAGTCGGGTAATTGTCACCGAATCGTTCAAACACGCGGCGCAGTCGGCCAACATGCTGCCCGGTGACCCCACCTACGCGGCGAGCCCATGCTTCATCAGCGAATTCGCCTGCAGGTGCTCCCGCCTCCTGCAGCGACGTACGCCAACGGTAAATGATCATCCCCTTGTCCCAGTTGGTGGTACTGACCAACTTGTTCCATTGGCCCAGATAGGGAGCCGAGGCTTCTTCCAGCTTGGCTAACAGTTCATCGCTCAGCGGGAATTCCGAGGTAGCGACATCTTCAGGGGACTCGTTCGTGCGATTCTGATCGGCGGCGAGATCGACAGTTGGTTCTTCCATGCGGACTTGGCTTCCAATCCTCAGCGAGACGTGATCCAAAGACACCCTGAGTGAAGCTCGCAACTCTTCTTACGAGTCAGGGGTGTCGTCAAAGCGGCACGAATTCTAGGCATAGTGCCCTGGGAACTTCCACCGAGTCATGGATGATCACGTCCGATTTCCGCATCTGATGATGGCCAACTGATTGCCGCTCAGGGACTTAGCCCTTCACAAAATCTCCATATCAAGTGCATGCAGATGGGGATAACCTGTCAGAGCCCTGTCGATCTTCCGCGAGCGCCTACCGATGCATCGATCGACCGTCGACGACTTGTCTGGAAGAGATAGCGATTGGCCTTACCTTGTCGGTTATTTGGGCGTCGCACGTTCTTCGGAAGTGAAGCCGCAATGCTTGTGATTGCCGTCGCAAAACGGTTTGTTTTCCGAGGCACCACAGCGGCACAGAGCGATGATCGGTTTGTCGATCGTGTACGAGTTGCCTTCCGAGTCCTCAAGCGTGATCGGGCCTTCGACCAGAAATGGACCGTGATCTTTGATACGAATCTTAGTTTCGGACATCTCGCGATCCTTCGTTATTGGGTTTGACTGCGTTAAATAGATTCCTGCAGGTATTTTACGGTAGTCGACGAAGGGAGTCAGCCAGGGCCGAGCGAACCTTGGCTTGGCAATTACTGATCGTCAGAGGAACGGCTGCGGTTGCGATTCCATAGAAGGACACCCCAGAAGAGCAAAAAGCCCCCCATGCATGCGATGACGACCAGCCCGCGGCGAATGTCGTAGCCACGGGTTCCTTCGCCCATGCCCAGATACGAACCCAATGCCAGGTAGATGCCCCACAAGGCCAGGGCGGCGATGATCCCGCCCAGCAGGTAGGCCGCTTGTTTGGAGTGATTGGCCATCTTCAGTATTCCGTGCTGCCGTAATAGACTTCAGCGGTCAGTCCGGTGTTCTGGCGGACTGCCTGGGCAATCGCGTCGACCTCGGCGTCTTCTAGCGGCGTGACGATCGATTCTGCCGGTCGGCGAGCAACGGTGTATACCTGAACCAGCTTCACCTGGCCGCCCGCCTGGGTAATTTCGTTCAGGCGATCGCAGAATGCAGCGATTTCGTCTGCCGAAGGAGCTTCCCCCTGCAACTTTAAGAACATCGATTGAATCACGATCGGCCGAACCTTGGCGGCCAGCAGCAAGTTGTCCAGAACGCGCTGGAAAGGAATCTTGGTTCGTTCGATGGTGTGATAATACTCTTTGGTGCCGGCATCGAGTTTGGCCCAGATCTCGCCTTGGTTCGCGTCGAGGATCTCGAGGCCGCGCTGCACGTGCGGCCGATGGAACATCGTTGCATTAGTGATCAGCACCATCTTCACGTGATCGAGCCCATGCTGCCGCTTGATCTCGGCACTACGCTCGATGAGTTGATCGAAGTTTTTGTAGGTGGTCGGCTCACCATCGCCGCTGAACGCGATATCGTTGACGCGGCGCAGGTTAGGGGGCGTTTCGGCAAACTTCGCGGTCTGGAAGATCTCGCCGCTGGCGCAAAGCTGCAGCATTTCTTCGAGTTCGCGAAAGTATTGCTCGGTTTCGACGAAGCGCACTTCGCTCTCGGTGCGACGATCGACCTGGCAGTAGATGCAGTCGAAGTTGCAGATCTTGTCGGGGTTCAGGTTAACTCCGACCGACAGCCCCTTGCTTCGCCGTGAAAGGACCGGGTAGACAAACCGGTTCCCCTCGAAGCTGCGCTGATGTTGTGTATGAAGTCGGTGGGTTGTCATTTTGGCCATTCAAACTTTCAGCCCACCCCACGAAGCTGCCGCCTGGAATCACATCTGACGCGATCGCCTGAGACATCTAACGTGAAGTTCTCAGGCGAACCAGAGGGGTGATTCCAGGGCAACAGGACCAACTAGCCGTTGGCAGTGGACTCAGATACTTCTTTCTGCCCGATCGGTTCCGCAGGGATATTATGACCCGGCAGTTCCGAAAGCAAATTACCCCGAATCGTGGCCAACGTGGTTTTAGAGCGAGAGACATCGTCTGGATTGACGTCGCGCAGCGCTTTTGCTCGGACGCTCATGGCACAATTGACCATCTGTTCCCACATCGGCTCGACCTTTTCGGTCGCTCGGATGATCTTTTTACGGCGGTCATTTGGATCGGTTTCGCGCACAATCCAACCATCGCGTTCCATCCGGTCAATCACACCGACCAATGTGGGCGCTTCAATCCGCATCTGGTCGGCCAGTTCGCTTTGGGTGATTTCACCCATATAAGAAAGCCAGCATAAAACTTCCCACTGGCGATAGGTGATGCCCAGTTTCCCGAGCTCGTCGTTCATGGCACGTGTCATTAGGTGGGCAACGCTGAATACCCAATAGCCCAAACTGCCTTCAAAATCGTAACGGAGCATTTGCTGTCTCTTTGGGTTTGAGGCCGCATTCGAAGATAAGAAAAATGATGAGTGAGCCGGTCTTCTCTATACCTAGCCATCGGTTTTTGCGGGCCTAAAAAGCCCGAGAATAACAGTAATCGAATAGCGTTTCCCACTCGGCGCGGGCTACTTGGCGCAATAGTAACTCATTTACACACTTATCGCGAGCAACTGCTTCGCAAGCGTCTACCATTGCCATGGGGTCCCAGGATCCCTCCGAAAGGAATTGAGTCGGTCGGTCCAATTCGGCCTGGGCGGCCAATTGATAAGATTGCTCAGCCAGAGTCTGCATTGCTGGATGGGTTCCGACACGGCGGAACCAATACTTCGCGTTGCCGTAATCTGGTTCTCTCCGGTGCATGATTCCGTGCCAGTAACTGCCGCTGCTGCTAGGCAACTGTTGGCTGATATCGTGTGATTTGTCCAGGTAATTCCACAAAAGCCAGAGGCCGCTCACGCAGGCCTCCGCCATTTCGCGATCCTTCAGCGGCCCGTCACTCAAAGAATCGATCGTCACTGCTTGAAGCTTTGGGTAGACAGCACGATCAGGAGAACCGGGGCCAAGAGGACAAAGCGGAGCCGATTGAATCAACTCGGCAATATGCGACGGATAGCAGTCAAGATTCATGCAAAATCGAGAGATGAGAAAAACTATATTCGTACTTTATGGTTATTTTGCCATGCGTTATCTTAACAAGTTTCCGATCACAATCGACTAACCTGCCTAAAATTCGCCGGCATTGTGCGTTGAAGGCGGGATTCCCTGTTCAGGCCGATTTATGGCGGTTAAACTCAGGGACTTCGCCTCAATACAATTATGTGTACTTGGGGCGGACATAGTTACACCCTCTTTTAGTTTTCTGACTTTCTCGTCCGAGGCTTTCCCATGTCGACTGATCCTCAGCAGGATCCCACTCCCGCGGAACCCCCCTCTGCTGCTCCTGAAGCTGCCAATCCTACTTCGGACACGCCTTCGACCGAAAGTGCACCTCCTCAGGCATCTGCCGCTGAGCAGACCACCGCTTCCGAAGAGGCTGCTCCCGCTCAGTCGACCCCAGAGTCGAGCGAAGGGGACAAGAAGCCGCTTTTGATCGGTTCGCAGCGCGGTGCTCCGCAATCATCGCAGCCGGCCAAGAAGCCCAAGCCAAAACCGCAGCGACCTGTCGCTCCGCGCCCAAGCGAGGAAGATGACGATCCGAATAAGATTCCCACCGACTTGAACGAAGCACTGTCGGAAGCTGACTCCGCGGAAGAAGAGACCGACTATCGCTTGCCAGTCGAAGGGGGCCGAGTCCAAGTTCCTAACCGACGCCAGCAGATGGACGACATCGAAGCCGAGATTGCTGCTGCATTTGGCGAGCAGTCGATGGACGAGGTCCTCGAGAAGCAGCCCACCGCGCCGGTGACCGCGACGCTGGAAGAAGGTGCTCGGGTTCAAGCGACCGTCATTCGCATTCATCGCGAAGATGTTTTCTTTGATCTGCCGCAAGGGAATCAAGGGATCGCATCGATTCGCAATTTTGTGGCGGTTCCTGCGGTCGGCGACAAGATGGAAGTTTCGATCGGCACGTTTCAGCCAAGCCAGCGTCTGTACGAAGTCGGCATCCCAGGTGCTTCGACTAGTGTGCAAGACTGGGGCGACATTCGCGAAGGGATCGTGGTGGATGCGGTGGTCGATGGTGTGAACAAAGGTGGCCTAGAGTGTGCCGTGGGAACCGCGCGCGGTTTCATCCCGGCCAGCCAGGTTGCCACGTACCATGTGAAAGATCTGGAGGAGTTCAAGGGCCGCAAGATGCAGTGCCTGGTGACGGAAGCCAATCCAGAGAAACGCAACCTGGTGCTCAGTGCCCGGGCCGTGGCCGAGAAGCTGCAGGAAGACAACAAGAAGGAACTGCTGGGCAGCTTGACCGTTGGCCAGATTCGCGAAGGGAAGGTAACCCGCATCCAGGACTTCGGCGCGTTTGTCGACCTGGGTGGCGTCGATGGTTTGGTGCATGTCAGCCAGATCAGCTGGGACCGCGTTTCGCATCCTTCCGATCTGTTGGCAGAAGGTCAAATCGTGAAGGTCAAAGTGACCAAGATGGATCCGGACACCGGCAAGATCGGCCTGTCGATCCGCGACACGATGGAAAACCCCTGGCAGAAAGTCGCCACCGAATTCGGCGTTGGCAAAGTGGTGCCCGGCAAGGTGACCAAGCTGATGGACTTCGGCGCGTTCGTCGAAATTGCGCCAGGCATCGAAGGCCTGGTTCACGTCAGCGAAGTGAGCTACAGCCGCATCAGCCGCGTATCGAGCGTGCTGAAAGTGGGCGAAGAGGTTGAAGTGAAGGTCCTGAACATCGATCAGGGCAAACGACGCATCAGCCTGTCGATCAAAGCAACCCAGCCACCTCCGGCCGACTCGAAGCAGGGAGGCCGCAAGCGGGACGAGTTCGACGACACGAGCGATCGCGAAATCGCTGTCAAGAAGAAGTCGAGTCAACCGCTCAAGGGTGGTATCACCAACGATCAGAGCGAAGGCGCCAAGTTCGGCTTGAAGTGGTAAAGCTCGCTCCCAATAAAAAAGAAAGCCGCCATGAACGATCATGGTGGCTTTTTTCGTGCGCCGACGGTTTCCGCTATTCAGAATTGGCCGTCAGATTGTTCCTGATAAAGGCGCGCAGATCGTCTCCCATGTATCTCATGCATTCCTTGGGAATTCCCTCGAGCTTGAGGTATTTGTCCCCGACGGCCGTGAGAGTCAGGATGACCAACAAGTAGACGAAAGGAATGGTCGCCAGAACCCCTGCGATCACGGCGGCAACGGTCCCATACAATCGCAAGGCCAACCGGACTGACTCGTAAATGACGAGCAGATTCCAGATGGCGTAGACAGCCCAGACCGTGAACGTGAGTAGGCCGGGCAGGAATGTTGGCAGCCCGCCTTGCTTGATGCCCTCCGCGATGAAGTCCTCGACGCTGTGTAAGAAAAGTACCCGCATAGACAGGAGAAACCACCACACCATAAACAACATCCCGAGAGCTCGTCGGGCATACACCACCACCTCGATCTCGTCGATCCTCTCCTCGAGGGTCATTGTTTTCGTGGTTGGTTTTGGTGTGGTTGGTTCCGGCGTGGGCGATCGAAAGGGAGAGTCGTTCACGGGGGAGTCTCGATGTCATTCTAATAGCAGGTCAAACTATCGATTGTATGGCGGGTTTCACAGAGCATTCCATTTCGTCTTTCGCCACAGCGTCTTGCGACGAATCCTGGACAGCCGACGTTGGGGAAGCGAACGGATTATCTGTTTCAGGTTCCATTCGTTGTGAATTGGGATGCTAACGTGCCACCACAATCCCCGAGCACTGGCCGCGGCGGGTATAGCTGATGACCAGAATCGCCGATTTATCGATATCCAGCGGCTGGCCATGGATGACCGGAATGTCGCAGGCCGGATCCGGCGTTTCGTAGTTGAGCGTCGCCGGCACCTTGCCGTGCCCCAGCGATAAGACCGCGATCGCTGTGTCCAGCGCACCACAGCCGGCACCGGTGTGACCGTAGTAGCTTTTCAGCGCCACGACTGGCAAACCAAGTAGGGCTGATTTGATCGCTTCGGCTTCGAGGGCATCGTCGGCCACGTTGCTCGAACCATGTGCAAAGACGCAGGCCAAGTCATTCTTGGTGATGCCGGCGTCGGCCAAGATGTTTTGAATGCAGCGCTCGACGGCGGAAACCGAGACAGGGGCTTGGTCGCTTACCCGGCCGAAAGTCGAAGAGGTTCCCAGCACGCGGCCCAGGATCGTTGCACCGCGGGCTTCCGCTTTTTCACGCGGCTCGAGAATCAGTGCGGCCGCCCCTTCCGAGTTGACCATCCCGTCGCGATTCTTCTCGAACGGACGCGAAGCTTTCTCAGGGGCCTCGTTGCGATGCGATAGCAGCGAGTCGCCGCGATAGAGCAGTACGTTTAAGTTCAAGCGAGTTCCGCAGGCGCCAGTGATCATGCAATCCATCGCGCCACGCTGTAGATGCGAAATGGCTTCGGCCATTGCATTGATCGCGCTGGCCTCTTCCAGGCAGATGGTGTTGTTGTGGCCGCGGCCGTCGAAGTAGATCCCTACATGGCAAGCGGGCATGTTGGGCAAGTACTTCAGCATCCAGAGCGGATTGGTCTCGCTCATCGCGGAGGGGCCCCAGCGATCGTGCTGGTACCAACCTTCTTCAATGCACTGGTCGTAGGCTGCCCGCAGGTCCTCGAAGTCGCTGTACATCATCTCGCTGCCAAAGACGACACCCAGACGTTCCGGCGTGATGCTGCCAGGTTTCAGGCCGGCCGACTCCATTGCTAGCGCCGCGGCGGCAAAGCCGGTTTGAATCTCGCGGCACATCACCTTGAGGGCTTTGCGAGGCTGAACGTACTTCTTCCCCTCGAAACCCTTGAGCTCTCCTCCGAAGGAGACCGGATAATCGGGCATGGGGAATTCGCTCAGCGGAGCGATACCCGATTTGCCCTGCATCAGGCTTTCCCAGACGGCCTCGTTGCCGATTCCGATGGGGGTAACCACACCAGTTCCAGTAATGACGACTTCGACTTGGGACTGCATCCGATTAGCTCGGCTTTCCTAGGAGTTGCGTACGATTGACTGTTGTTATATCGGTCGGCCACGACCTTCCCTAGATCGGCCAGGTACGATGATTTTCGCCAATTGCGAAAAATGGTGGCAATGTCGATAATTTAGGAAGAAAATGCCGTCTTGGAAGGGTGGGTTGTTCTTTTTAGGGTAATTAGATTTATCCTATCAGGAAAAAGTTCGACTCGGTCGACGTAATCGTCAGCTATTAACGCCGTTTCTCCGGAAACTTGACCGAGTCGGAACAATTTACGGAATCTGCTGGATCGCCACAGCCGATTTTGATGCATGGGGAGTGATTCCCCTTCAGGGATGGTTTTTCCAATACAGTGAACCCGGCACCGATTCGACAAAACCATGAGCGAACCTTCTGCCAAAGCCAATCAGGCACCCTTGCACTGCAATAAGACCAACGATTTCTCGATGGCCGAGGCCCGTAAGACCGTTGGTGACTTGTTTGAGCCCAATCCATGGATCTACTGGACCGACTTCCTGCTGAGCTTCTCGGTAGCGATCTTTTGCTTCCGGATGGTGCGTCAAAGTGACCTGTTCAGCTGGCAGCAATTGGCATTTTTCGTCGTCAGCAGTTTGCTGTTCTATCGGCTGGCGATGTTCATCCATGAGCTGGTCCACCTGAGAACCGGTACCTTCGTCGCGTTTCGGGTGGCTTGGAACCTGCTGGTAGGCGTTCCGTTCCTGATGCCGTCGTTTGTTTATTACACCCACCTCGACCACCATCGCCGCAAGCACTACGGCACCGATAAAGATGGCGAGTACCTACCGATCGAGTACGAGGGCCGCTGGCAGATCTTTGCCTTTTTGGGGGCCAGTTTCATCGTACCAATCCTGGCCGTGTTTCGCTTCCTGGTGCTCACCCCGCTGACTTGGATCAGCCCGATGGTGCGCGATTGGGCCTTCAAGCATGCCTCGTCGATGATCATCGACCCTCGCTACATTCGCCCTCTGCCGACCAAGCAGGCGATGCGGATTATTCGTCTGCAGGAAGGGCTGTGCTTCCTGTGGTGCCTGGGGGTTTTGATTGGGGCGCTGACCGTTGGGCAGTATCCTTATCCGTTTTTGATTCAGGCCTACTGCACCGGTGTTTTCATCCTGATGGTCAATGCACTACGCACCTTGGTAGCACATCGCTGGCACAATCACGAAGGCGAGATGACCTTCCTCGAGCAACTGCTCGATTCGGTCAACTTCCCGAAGAACCTTTGGATCACGCAGTTGTGGGCGCCGATCGGCACACGCTTCCATGCCCTGCACCACATGTTCCCTTCGTTGCCCTACCATGCGATGCCTGAGGCTCATCGCCGATTGATGAGCGAGTTGCCGGAAGGTTCGCCCTATCATCAGACGAACGAATCGTCGTTCACGCATGCCTTGCTCGACTTGTGGCATCGATGTGCCTTGGCGAAAAAGAATCGCCAGAAAGAAGTCGCCTCCGAAGCAACCGACACGAGCGACGAGGTTTCCAACGAGATGGCAAAGTCGGCGTAGGCATCATGTCCGAGCAATCTGATCCGCGAGTCTTCTTTGCGGCCGAACGCACCATGCTGGCCTGGCTGCGGACTGGGTTGGCGATCATCGGAATTGGCTTTCTGGTGGCTCGATTCGGTCTGTTTCTCCGCATGCTGCGAAACCCCGGCACCGATCTTTCTCCGCCGTTGGCCTCATCGTTGATCGGGATTGGTTTTGTGCTACTGGGGGCCATCCTGATCGGCGTGGCAGCCTGGCAGCACAAATCGTTCGTCCAAAAGATGACCTTCGACCAGCGACCTTCTAACTACAGTATGCAACTGGCGATTTGGATCTCGGTGCTGGTCGCGTTTCTGGGAATGGCGTTGGCTCTCTATCTGCTTCTCAGTGTCTTTTTCACTGCCTGAAACCATCCCACCCCATAGGGTTGCAACCCTCGTGGATGGGTTCGGGCGGGATGCTTGCCACCTTTGAACGGCTGAAAAACGGGAATTTTCTCGCAGGATTGCCCGTTCCCATAACCCAGTTGGGTGTCTCCTGCCGGGCATTGAACTATAGTGAAAACAAACCCTCTCGCTCCGAAACCCACCGCACCAAGTACCCTCGTACCAGGTTTTTCTCGATGACGATTTATCGCTACCTTACCACTCTCGCAGTCGGTCTATTCTCAGTTAGCGTTGTTCCGGTGATCTCGCTGGCTGCTGACGCCCCCAAGCCGATCAAGGCGCTGCTGGTTACTGGCGGCTGTTGCCACGACTACCAGACGCAAAAGAACATCATCAAGGAAGGGCTCGAAGCTCGGGCTCACATCGAAGTGACCGTCGTCCATCAGGGCGGCTCGACCACCGATACCAAGATCCCGCTCTATCAAGACCCGAATTGGGCAAAAGGTTACGACATCATCCTGCACAACGAGTGCTTCGCGGCCGTCAAAGATCCCGCCTGGACCGCTCGTGTGCTTAAGCCGCACCAGGAAGGATTGCCCGGCGTGGTGATTCACTGTGCGATGCATTGCTACCGCGATGGTACCGATCAATGGTTTAAGTTCTGCGGTGTTACTTCGCATCGGCACGGAGCCCACTACGGCCACGCGGTCTACAACTACGACCCGCAGCATCCGATCATGCAAAAGTTCGGTCCGGCCTGGACCAACCCGCAAGGCGAGCTGTATCACATCGCTAAGGTTTGGGATACGGCTCACATTCTGGGTGCCTCGAAAGAAAAGAACGACGGCAACGAGCACGTTTGTGTCTGGACCAATCAATATGGCGACGCCAAAGTTTTCGGCACCACGCTGGGCCACCACAACGAAACGATGGAAGCAGACGAGTTCCTCACGATGCTGACCCGCGGCACGTTATGGGCTTGCGACAAGCTGACCGACGAATATCTGAAGGACCCAGCCACGACGCCGAAGTTGGTGCCGGTTAACGTGGCACTCGACCGACCTGCCAAGGCCTCGAGCGAAGAGACCGGCAAAAACAACTTCGCCAAGAATGCCGTCGACGGCAAAGAATCGACCCGCTGGTGCGCCAGTGGCGCCAATTACCCGCAGTGGTTTGAAGTCGACCTGGGCAAGCCGACCGATTTGCGTGGCGCTCAGATCGATTGGGAATCGGAAGGAGGCGTCTACCAGTACACGATCGACGGCAGTGCCGACGGCAAATCGTGGAAGACGATCGTCGACCAATCCGACAAGAAAGATAACAAGCACGACTTTGAATTCGTCTCCGGCGGCTTCCGTTACATTCGCGTCAACGCCCTGGGCAGCCAGCATGGCGGCTGGGCTTCGATTCGCGAATTGCGACTGCTTGGCAAAGACATGGTGGAAGTCCTTCCGGCTGCCGCCGCGAAAGAAGATGACCAGAAGAAACTGTCCGAGGTGAAAGTTCCCGAAGAGTTTGAAACGACAGTCTTCGCCGCACCCCCGGCAGTGAACTATCCCGTTTTCGTGGCCAGCAGCCCCGAAGGAGACGTTTACGTTTCAGTCGACAAGAACGGTTCGCTTGATCGCGAAAAGCGACGCGGGGCCATACATCGCCTGCGAGATACCGACGGCGATGGCAAGGCGGACGAAGTCAAGCTGTTCGTCCCTGATGTCGACTCGCCGCGCGGAATCGTGTGGGATCACGACCGCTTGTACGTGCTGCATCCGCCACACCTGAGTGCGTTCATCGACGACGATGGCGATGGCCGCAGCGATCGGCAAGAGATCTTGATCAAGAACCTGGCGTTCACTTTCAAGGATCGCCCGGCGGACCATACCTCCAACGGTGTCACCTTGGGGATCGATGGCTGGTTGTACCTGGCGATCGGTGACTTTGGTTTCATGGAAGCGGAAGGCGCCGACGGCCGCAAGCTGCAACAGCGAGGAGGCGGCGTGCTGCGGGTGCGTCCTGACGGCAGCAACATGGAAGTCTACAGCTACGGCACGCGAAACATCCTGGAAGTGTCAGTCGATCCGCTGATGAACGCGTTTACGCGTGACAACACGAACGACGGCGGTGGCTGGGATATTCGCCTGCATCACTTCAGCGGGCTGGAAGATCACGGCTATCCGCGTTTGTTCACCCATTTCGGCGAAGAAGTCATTCAACCGCTGGCCGATTACGGCGGTGGCTCAGGCTGCGGTGGTTTGTACCTGGACGAACCTGGTTTTCCAGAAGGTTACGGCAACGCCCTCTACACGGCCGACTGGGGCCGGAGCTGGATCTATCGCCATAATCCGAAACGAAAGGGCGCTACGTTCGAGGTGAACCAGGAAGAGTTCCTCGGCATCCCGCGCGTGACCGACCTGGACGTCGATGCCAGCGGCAACATCTACGCCGCCAGCTGGAAGGGAGCGACCTTCAAGTACGCCGGGGAAGACGTTGGCTATTTGGTTCGAGTCAAGCCGAAAGGCTACAAGGCCGAGCCGATGCCGAATCTGAGCGAGGCTTCGGTTGATGACTTGTTTGAGCTGATGGCTTCACTCAGTCATCGACGACGGCTGGCTGCGCAGCGCGAACTGCTTTTCCGCGGCCGATCGGCCGAGAAGGAAGAGGACAGAAAAGCGATCTTTGCCAAAGCGATCGACAAGTATGAGAGTTTTAAAGCAAAGTCGATCGAGTCCCAGGTCGCTACGCTCTACCTGATCGTTCAGCTGATCGATACTGCGGATCCCGAGCGTAAAGGGCTGGAAGCATTAATGAAAAAATTGGCCAGTCAAACCTCGGAAGAGATGTTGCCAATTCTGATTCGTGCAACCAGCGATATTGCGAAGCCGGGCGGTAATGGGTATCGGGATGGTGAGACGTCGCATTGGGTCTTGTTGCATGACGAGCAGAGGTCGCTACCCCCGATCATTGAACGAGGACTAAGCAGCGAAAATCCAAGAGCTCAGCTCGAAGCGATCATCGCAACGTCTCGGTTGGGAATTGCAGACTTTATTCCGGGGATTATTTCTTACCTGGGTAATAACGACCCAGTAATTCGCCACACGGCCTATCGGGCATTGGCGGATTTACGGCCGACCCAGCCGCTACTGTCCGTGGTGGATGGCCGTACGGCCAGCGAAACCAAACGGCAATATGCCTTGTTCGCCCTCGAGCGAATGCACCAGGTGGAAGTGGTCGATGGCTTGATCGAGCGATTGGTGGCTGAAAAGGACGCCTATCGTCGACGAGGCCTGCTGACCGCACTTTGCCGGCTCTACTTTGAGGAAGGCGAATGGAAGGGCAACAGTTGGGGTACTCGTCCCGATACGCGTGGTCCTTACTACGAGCCAGTCAAATGGGATCAGACCGAAAAGATCGGTGGCGTGCTGCGGGCGACGTTGGCTTCGGCTGACAATGAAGAGTCAGCGTTCCTACTAGGTGAACTTCAGCGGCATCGCATCGAGTTGGACGGTACGCTGCAGGTTGCTTTGGAGAAGGCTGCTAACGATCCGAAGTTTGCCGGCGCGGCGATTGAATTGATCGCCAAATCGAACGGACTTCCGAAGGAAGCAATTGACCTGCTCGTAGAAGCCGCCATCGATGAAAACACGGCATCGCCAGTTCGCGCGAATGCGGTCAAGGCTCTGCTTCGTGGTGATGAGCCACCTCTGGTGGCATCGGCTTTGCTAGGACTGTCAAAGTTGTACGCTGAAGATCCCAAGTCGGCTCCGTACCGCTCGGCGTTGGATGCGTTCCAAAACAAAAACGTTTTGAGCCACCGGGTTGGCATTTTCGAAGGACTGGTAAAGGGCGGCCCGGCTGCGGTCTTTGCCGAAGCTGGCCTCTTAACGCTCGCTTCCGAAAAGAAGCTTTCGCCGGAAGTAGAAAGCAACGTGAGCAGTTTGCTGGCCGCAGGCTGGAAAGATCCGGCTCGCCAGCCGCAGCTTCTAGAAGCGGCCCTGGTGGTCAACGATCGGAAGCTGGAAGATAAGGTGCGTTCGCTTTTGACCAGCAAGGACTCCCAGGTGGCACTTATTGCCAACAAAGTTGCCGATGCGTGGGGTCTGAAGGGTGAGATGACCAAGCCGACCGGACCCAAAGTCGGGACGATCGATCCGGCTGAGGTGATCAAACAGGTCGTCGGCATGAAGGGTGATGCCAAACGGGGCGAGCAGCTCTTTGCGAAGCTGGCCTGTAACAAGTGCCACACGGTCGATCCGAACGAAAAGCCGCGCGGCCCTTACCTGCCCCAGGTCGCCAAGACCTACAAGCGGGATCAGCTCACCGAGTCGATTGTGCTGCCGAGCAAGTCGCTGGCCCAAGGATTCGTGACCAACATCTTCCAGATGGAAGATGGCCGCTTGCTGTCTGGTTTCATCACCTTCGAGAGCCCGGAGAAGATCGTCATCCGCGATAACCAGGGGAACGAGATCACCCTGAACCCGGACGAGATCGAAGGGCAGAAGAAAGACAACGTCTCGATCATGCCGGTTGGCCTGGCCAACGAAGCGACCGTTTCGGAACTTGCCGACCTGGTCAGCTACCTGGAAAGTCTGGCCTCCAAAGCAGGTACGAAGTAGCCGTTCCGGCGAACGGTAATTCTGATCGAACTCAAACCCGGCGAGTCCATGTTGGCTCGACCGGGTTTTTTATGGCTTGGTGCTTGTCGGCCAAAATGACTTGAATGGCGAGGACAATACCGCGATAACCAAGAGACATCGACCGGTCACGGTAACGGGATCCAATGGCCCAAGTCTGGCTGGCTATTGGCCAACGGGAGGTTCAGGTCATGTCACTATTCGTCGCACGCATCGTATGTCTTGCTGGATTACTCGGATGGGGTTCGGAACTTCTCGCTGCCGACCCATCTCCGCTTGAGAAGCAGCAAGAAGCGATCTCGCTAATGCGGGTCAAAGGGCAGCAACTTTATTTGAGCGAAGTCGATGGCGAGACGTGTTGTTCGTTGTGCCTCAAGCAGCCTTCCGATCGCGAGATCAACGCCCTGCCTTACTTGCCTGCGGTGACCCAACTCGAGATTCAAGGCTGCAAATTATCCCCGGAGAACGTACAGCAAATCGCTCAGCTAAATCGAATCGAAAAGCTAATCGTGGAACGATGTGAGTTTCCCCGAGAGAGCTTGGCATTTCTTAAACACCTGACATCGCTTGAGAAGCTTTATCTTCGACATTGCAAATTCGACGGGGCCAGTCTGTCAGAGCTAGGATCGCTCGACGCTCTGTATTACGTGCGACTTGAAGATTGTGATTTGGAAGATACTGGTTACCTGGTGCTTCCCACGGAGATGGAGCATCTGCAGCGAGTTTTTGTCTACGATACGTTCGTCAACCGATGGAGCTTTAGACGCTTGCTAGCCAGCAGCTATTTGACTTCGCTGCGATTTCGGGACCCGAAGATAACGGACGACTTTCTCGATGACGTGACTCCTGGAGAGAATCTGCGCTACATTCGAATCGCCGATTCCATTAGCGAAAAAGCTGTCCGAAAGTTCCGCCGCCGATTTCCAAAAGTGAATCTGTTTCACTGATTTCGAAGCAGTCAACCGTCCAAACGGCGCGACATCAATGGCGAGTGTTATTCGTCAACCGGCGTCTGCGGGACACCTTCGTCTTTTGGCATCGGCGGACCAACCCCTGGAGCACGTCGGAAGGATGGTCCACCGTCCATGTCAGGTTGTCGCGGTCCTAACCCGTCGCGGAAGTTAGGTGCGCCTTGGTTGCCGCGATCACCGCCGCGATTCGGTCCGCGGCCATCGGGGCCTCGTTCGCCGCGATCGTCACCTCGGCGCCCGTCTCGATTGCCCCAAGGTGGTCCCGGTGGACGTCCACCACCGAAAAACCGGGTGCCGTTGGCTCGCATGTAGTCACGGCGAAGTTCCGCATCAAAGCGTTCCGGCGGCATGGCTGCCAGTTCCGCCTGGCGATCTTCCGGTAGCTTGCGATAGAACTGCTGCAGTTCTTCGTCATTGACTCGGCTTTGGAAGTGGGAGTAGACCGCCGCTCGCATCAGTGCTCCTAGCAGCCCCTTCCGCCGCTCAGGCGTCTCTGCCTCCAGTTTTTTCTGGGTTTGCTTATCAAGTTTGGATGCCAACTGCTTGAAGTCTTCGTCCGATGGGGCGATGCTCACTTCCGGGTCGCGGATTGACCAGACCCAGATCACAAACCGTTTCCGGTAGGGTGGAGCATCTTCCAGACGATCCTTGAGCCACGGGACCCGCTGATAAAGCTTGGGTTCCAAGGCGATGATCTCGTCGTTGTGCTTTTCCAGCCAATCATCCAGCCATTCATGAATGACTTGGAAATCTTTCGGCGTCGGTTTGATGTCGCGGAATAGGTCACGGAATTCATCACGCGTGAATTCCTCAAACTGTTTCCGTTCCTGGTTCGCCATGATATGCTTGATCTCGATGATCCGCTCTTCCGGCGAAAGGTCTTGCAGCTTGAGTCGCTCGACGGAACTGATTGTTTTCAGCCAGTCGTAATAGTGATGCATCACCGCGCGAAGCTCTTTGCCGTCGGGGTGTTGGTCGATCGCCTCGTTCAGTGTGATACGGCGTTTGCGCTCGTCGGAAGGAAGATTCTCGAAGCGTTCCAGCTTGAGTTGCAGTTCCGATTTCTCGGCCGCCGACAACGACTCGATCTGAATCGTGCGATCGGCAATCGACTCGTCCGCGTGGCCGATCATGGCGGTTACCAGGACAACGCCAATGACGGTAGCAGCAGAGGTTCCGCTACGATGCATCACTTGGTTCTCCGGTGAACAGGCCTTCTTTCTTCAGCGCTTCGAGGAAGTCGATGTTCTCGACTTGTTCCAACTCGTCGATCTGCTGGATGACCGGCAGATTCTCGACCAGGGTGCGATCATGCCGCCCTAACCTCCACTGCGCGAGCAAATAGCCAGCACCAACTAAGGCAACAATTCCCAAACCGATGAAGACTTGCCGAAGCTTGGCCGACTGGCGGCGTTTTTGCTCGAACTGCTTAATTTCCTGCGAGGCAGCAACCGTAATCATTTCGACCGTGGTACGAACGAACTTTTCATCATCCAGATCTGCCTTGGGCAGCGCTTCGAGCATATCCCATGCTCGATCGAGCTCGTCCAACCGATGACGGAAAGTATCGTCTTCAGCCAGGCGCGTTTCGACTGTCGCCCTTTCCGTGTCGGAAAGTTCGTTGTCGAGATAGGCGGCTAGTAGTTCGTCCATCTCGGTCGTTTCGTCGGGATGTGCAGTGGGATCGGTCATGGCTTTTTCGCTAGACAAAAACGGAGGGGGGTCCGCTTCATCCACTAGGGAACGGTTCCTTCCTGGAGGTAGGGTTGCAGGGCATCCTTCAAATTTGCTCGGGCTCGGGAAAGCAGCGATTTAATCGCTTGGACCGACATCCCCATCGTTTCGGCGATGTCGTTGTAGCTCATCTCTTCAAATTTCGAGAGCAACACGGCCATCCGTTGTCGCTCGTTCAGGGACTGGACCGCTTGGCGGACGATCGAGCCCATTTCTGATTTATCGAGTTGCCGGGTTGGCATCAGACCGCTGGCTGCGGTCGCCATGCGATCCAGCGGATCCGCCGACTGGCTGCCGGACTGATCGACTGGATTGGTGATTTGGACTTCTTTTCTGCGTGCCAAGCTTCTCCGCGCGTTGCTCGCCACGTTGTTCACGATGGTGAACAACCAGGTTGAGAACCGGGAGCCAGGTACGTAAGTCTTCCGAGAGCGATATATGCGCATGAAGACGTCCTGGGCCAAATCCTCGGCCAGATCTCGTTTGGCCACCAAATGCTCAAGCACCGTGACAACGCGGCGTTGATAGCGGAGCATCAGCTCCTCAAACGCCGCAGCGTCGTCATCGCGCACCAACAGCATGAGCCGGACATCCGGATCTTGCAGTTCGTATCGTCTGGCAGTCGATTCCGTAATCGACAAAACAACTCTCCACGGGCCGATATCAGCGGGAATGAACCGGGTGTTTAGACCCCTCGAATTCAGTCTAGGGACTGAGATCGGCAAAAACTAGGAGCCAGATCGAGATCATCGACCTGCAGTTCCTAGCCTCTTCGAAATTCCTTGAACCACCTTGATCAAGTTTTAGGGGTACTTAGTTGAAAACCCCGAATGAGCGTAAAGGTTTCTTTTGCCCCCACTGTCGAGCCAGAAGCCCGAATTGATTGGCTGAGTGGCACGTTTTGGCTGGTAGATAAAGGTTGATCGGTCCCCGCTTGCCAAAAGCGAAAGAAAGCACGGAAGAATGTCTTAGATAGGGTGACGGGCGAAAATTGGCACGCCCATTGCATATATACCTAACATCCAAACGGAACCGAGACAGGGTCGGAACAGAGAAGAGGATCCTGTTTTCCAGGGGTCGGTCAAAAGAAGAGGCAAACCGGCTTATGGCCTTAATCCTTTAGAGGCATTGGGTTAAGGTTGATCCGAGAGGATGATAAGAGGCTTGAGTTGGAGGGATCTCCCCCTTCCATCACTAATAGAACAGGCGAGCTCGTTTCTCAAAAACGACTCGCCTGTTTTATTTTGCGCGTTGCAAAATAGAACAATGTTCGATTTTGATACGCCCCGCATGGGGGTTCAACTGGTGCAGAACGCAATACCAAATCGAAATTATGAAAATGATCCCAAAAAACAGATCGCTGCTCTCCCCGGAATAAATTCCGCTCGCCCCGCAGAATAAAATAGATGGCGGTCAATTTATCCGTTCCGGGAAAAACTCCTGGAAATCGCCCAAAACATGAAAATCATCGAGTACATTCCAAGCTCAGTGTCGTTTTCCCAGGTGAGTTACGGCATTTTCGTTAATGTCCTGTCAGGATGGTAACTCGCGATGGACGACCCCCGTGTGGCTTTCGGACTGTGGCTGCACGCCGGCTTTTCGTGGTCCATTTTTTGTAGCAGAGAGGTATCCCCATGTCGCGCTGGCAAATCCTTCCCGTCGCCTTTGGCTTAGTGCTTGTAATCACTGCCGGGACACGTGCCGCTGACAAGTCGAACGACTTCGGCATTCCCCAGGTGGCGACGATCAACGAGAAGATCCACAGTGCCTGGGAAGACTATGGAATCACGCCTTCCCCACAGGAGATGGATACCGTCTGGGCTCGTCGGGTGTTCCTCGACATCTTGGGTCGGGTTCCATCGGTCGATGAATTGGAAGAGTTTTCCCGTGATCGCTCGGCCGACAAGCGGAAGAAGCTGGTCGACTCGCTGCTTTACGACAGCAAGTACACCGAAGAATACGCCCGCAATTGGACCACCGTCTGGACCAACATCCTCATCGGCCGTAACGGCGGTACCGACAACAACTCGCAAGTCAGCCGTGCTGGTATGCAGAAATACCTGCGAGACAGCTTTGCCCGCAACAAGCCGTACGATCAGATGGTCAAAGAGATGATCACGGCGACCGGTGCCAACACTCCGGGCATGGCGAACTTCAATGGGGCTGTCAATTTCTATATGGATAAGCTGGCAGACAATGGGGTTCAAGCAACGGCCAAAACGGCTCAGGTGTTCCTTGGGATGCAGGTTCAATGCACCCAGTGCCACAACCACCCATTCAACGAGTGGAAACAAGAGAAGTTCTGGAACCTGAACGCATTCTTCCGTCAAACTCGCGCCAACCGCGGTCAGATGGCACCTGGTGAAGACAATCGTCGTGCGTTTGTTCTGGCCAACAACGACTTCATGGGTGAAGGGCGCAATATCGAGAACGCCGAAATTTACTACGAACTCCGTAACGGCCTGCTGAAGGTCGCCTATCCTGAGTTCCTCGATGGCCAGAAGATTCCGACCAACGGTCGGGTGTCGCAGGTTAATCGCCGTAACGAATTGGCCAAGTTCGTCGTGGAATCGGAAGGACTTCCCGAGGCAATCGCCAACCGTTATTGGGGTCACTTCATGGGCTATGGGTTCACTAAGCCGGTCGATGACATGGGACCGCACAACCGTCCAACCCATCCTGAACTGCTGACTTACCTGGGCGAAGAGGTTCGCAAGAACAGCTTCAACCTGAAGGACCTGATTCGCTGGATCGCTTTGAGCGAACCTTACAGCCTTTCCAGCCGCATCACTCGCGGTAACGAGCTGGACGATCCTACCGTCGGCGAGCCCCCTAAGTTCAGCCACTTCTACCTCCGCCAGATGCAGGCAGAAGAACTTTACGAATCGCTTCTGGTTGCTACGCAAGCTCACAAGACTCGCGGTAGCTACGAAGAGCAGGAAAAGAAGAAAGCCGATTGGATGAAGCAGTTCGTCACCGCCTTCGGTACCGATGAAGGGGACGAAGCGACCACGTTCAACGGAACCATTCCCCAGGCCTTGATGATGTTCAACGGTGACTTGGTCATGGATGCCGTCAGCACCAAGCCAGGCAGCTTTATCCACACGATGGCCAAGGAAGGTGACAGCGGAAAAGAAGCGATCAATCACCTTTACATGGCAACGCTCGCACGTCGTCCAACTCGCAACGAGATTACGGCTGCGAACTACTTGATTGGTGTTCACAAGGGAGATACCGCCAAGGCATTGCAAGATGTCTTCTGGGCTCTGTTGAACAGCAACGAGTTTATTTTGAATCACTAATTTCGGCGTACTCTGAACCAGTACTACCTCACTGGCCCGAGTCGTCGGGCGCATCAATCTAAAGGAACTTCACTATGAGTATGACTCCCCAGGGGATGACCCGACGTCACTTCATGTCGCACATGGCTGGTGCCTCGGCCATGGTTGCCCCGGCCATGATGATGGGCAGTGCCATTCAGGCCAATGCCGACGAACTGAAGAAGCGTGGCCGCAGCTGCATCATGCTGTGGATGGGTGGTGGTCCGAGCACCATGGACCTGTGGGACCTGAAGCCAGGCGCCAACACCGGTGGTCCTTTCCGCCCAATCAGCACCGCAGGTGACGTTCAAATCAGCGAACACCTCCCAGGCGTTGCCAAGGTGATGGACAACCTGTCGATCGTCCGCTCGATGAGCACTCGCGAAGCGGATCACGGTCGTGGTCGTTACTACATGCACACCGGCTACGTGCCGAACCCGAACATCGAACACCCCAGCTACGGTGCGGTCATCGCTCACGAAATGGCGACCGAACGCAGCGAGTTGGAGATTCCTCCGTTCGTTTCGGTTGGCGGTGGTAGCGTCGGCCCAGGTTTCCTCGGCATGTCGTGGGCTCCGTTCACCGTCAACAGCAACGGTCAAGTTCGTAACCTGGCCATGAAGGGTTGGGGCGAACAGACCATGAACAGCCGTCTGGGCATGCTGTCGATGATCGAACGCGGTTTCGTCGATCAGAATCGTGGCCCGGCCGCTGCTGATCATGCCAAGATTCTGGACAAGACGGTCAAGCTGATGACCAGCGATCAGATGAAGGCCTTCAAGGTTTCCGAAGAACCGGAAGAAATGAAGGAGCTGTACGGCACCGACAACTTCGGTCGCGGTTGTATGCTGGCTCGTCGTCTGGTCGAAGCTGGTGTGCCATTCGTCGAAGTCGATCTGGGCGGTTGGGATAACCACCAAAATATCCACGCCACCTTGAAAGACAACAAGTTGCCAGTGCTCGATAAAGCGATGAGCGCCTTGGTCACCGACCTGAAGCAACGCGGCCTGCTGGAAACGACCACCATCGTCTGGATGGGCGAATTCAGCCGTACGCCTCGCATCAACGGCAACGCTGGTCGCGACCACTGGGCTCGCAGCTGGAGCACGGTCGTCGGTGGCGGCGGCATCAACGGCGGTATCGCTGTCGGTGCGACCAGCTCGGACGGTACCCGCGTCGAAACCGAGCCTTACAGTGCTGAAGACGTGATGGCGACCGTTGTCCGTGCTATGGGCATCTCGCTCGATACCACGTTCACCAGCAAGAACGGCCGTCCGATGAAGATCGCCAACGGCGGTAAGGTCATCAAAGAATTGGTCGCCTAAAAAAGGTTGAAAAAAAGTTGTCAGGGCGGGAACAATTCCGGGCCCTGACAACGAAGACCTTAATAACCAATGATTAACAAACTGCGACGGTCATGACTCTCGCAGCAAAATAAGCCGAGCCAAATAATTAGCCCATAAAGCAATTCACTTGGCAGGCATCTCCAATCCAACGAAGCGCGACGGTCGAAAGCCCCTGGGTACCTTGTGGTACTAAAGACTTTCGGCCGTGTTTCGTTTCTTGGCAGTCTCTGTTAGTTATCCCTGAAAGAATTCCTTCAGGGGAGGAGCCATGTTGACTGGGATATCCTCATCCCAAACACTGCTGGTGATGCTTCGTCCGGTCGGCTTCCCCTCGTCGTCGATCTCGAAGAAAACCGGAACCCCATCGACCGAGAAACCTGCTGCCTTTATGGCCTTTTCTCCCCAGGCATCGACGTTCAATTGAACGACATGCGTACCATCAAACGCCTTGATCATCAGAGGATCGTCCAGGCTACCGCGCAACGCGCGACGGGGCCTGCACCAATCGGCATAAAACTCTACGAATGGCTTCCGGCCTGACTCCTTGGCCTTCTGTATTTCCTCCTTGAGCAACGCCTCAAGTTCTCCCGCGTCAGGCTTCAACTCAACGATGGTGAAGTTCTTCGTCGGAGTCGATGTCGTCTGGGTTTCTTTCGTCTCATTCACGCAGCCTGATGTCGCACCGGCAACGACAATGGCGAAAAGAAGGAGCCATCCATAACGAAACGCCGATATCTCTGTCCGACTAGCACTGGTAGACATGAGTCAGCCTCCTGGGAACTGGGAATAGGGGATTGAAACGGAAAGCGGATTTAGAAACGGGGCCTGGGTACCTTGTGGTACTAAAGACTTTCGGCCGTGTTTCGTTTCTTGGCAGTCTCTCTTGGTTATCCCTGAAAGAATTCTTTCAGGGGCGGAGCCATGTTGGCCGGGATATTCTCACCCCAGGCACCGCCATCAATGCTTCGTCCGGTCGGCTTCCCCTCGTCGTCGATGTCGAAGAAAACCGGAATCGAGTCAACCGAGAAGCCTGCGTTGAAGGCCTTTTCTCCCCAGTCATCCACATTCAACTGAATGACATGCGTGCCATCAAACGCCTCGATCATCCTGGAGTCGTCCAGGCTACCCCGCAGCGCCCGACAGGGGCTGCACCAATCGGCATAGAGTTCTACGAATGGTTTCTGCCCAGCCTCCTTCGCTTTTTGGATCTCGTCCTTAAGCATCGCATCCAGTTCTCCGTCGCCAGGCTTCAACTCAACGATCGTGAAATTCTTCGTCGGAGTCGATGTCACCTGAGGTTCCTTCGTCTCATTCGCACAGCCTGATGTCGCGCTGCCAACGACCATGGCGAGAAGAAAGAACCATCCATAACGAGACGCCGATATCTCTGTTCGACAAGCACTGGTTAACATGGGACAGTCTCCTTGGAACTGGGGATAGACAGTTAAACGAATGGCATCGCACCACGCCTATCCATCAGTTGGTCGTAGGCGTTGAGAGCCACGGCTGCGGATCGGTGAGCATCTCTTCCGAGGCAATCTTACTAGCGAGGCCTTTTTGGTCGGTTTTTAAAAGACTGAAGATCGGTCGATTTCCAAGGTTTGAACTGGTTCCACAAAGAAAAAACAGGCTCTTGCCATCAGGTGCGAGGACTGGAGATCCATTGATCCTCGCGGAATCATCGGCGTGGAACCACGTCTTGTCCTTTTGCGGCTCAAAACTAGCGACATGGATATCGTAAAAAAAGGGCTTGTTTGAATCACATACGTAGGCCAGCTTCGTATCGTCCCTGGACAAGACAGGCTCATAAAACGCCGTCCCGCGCGAACGGTTACTTTTAAATCCCGCAGGGATATAGGCAACCGGGATGCCGTTCGTCTCTAAGACGTATAGTTGAGTTTGCAACTTCCCATCAGCGAAGGTATCCGCAGAGTAAAACAGCGTACCGTCACTTCGCTGGCTGACTCGGGAAATTTCTGGGTATTCCTGTCGGGTTAATCGTGTCACGCTCCGTCCATCTAGCACTAGCGAATAGACATCCCATTTGTCCCAGATCATTCCTCCCATGCTGTAGGGCCGATGCCGATGTGCCCTGGCAAACACGATTTGCTTCCCGTCGGAGCTGAACCGAGGAACCATGTCCGAGAACTCGCCTGGCTTAGTCAGTTGCTCAATCGCCTTCGTGGCAACATCCAGCTTGAGGATCCCGAACGAGTTTCTATCGTCATCGGAATAGGCACAAACGATCGACTTTCCGTCAGGAGAAAACGATGGCCTCGTTTCGATCTGGTCGGTTTCGGTAAGCCTGGTTACCTTTTCGGAGTCGAGTTCCAATAGAAAGAGATCTCCTTCGGCGGAAGAGAAAACAATTTGCTTTCCATCCGCAGACAGATCGAAACCGACATCAGCATGCTCAACGTTCAGCTTGTCAAAGCAACCTGGAACGACAGTCAATAGAAGAAGAACGGTTATCAACTTGTTCATGAATATTCTCCCGCAAGCATGCCAAGGCGTGCCACACGTCCGGCCACTGACTCAGTTTACATCAGGCGCGATTGCTTGTTTCGATCCAAGATGCCATGGCCACGGCCTTGCGTGACCATGTTTCCGCCGGAAGTTAGTTGCCAAGCGTGAACGGAAGCTAGATTCTTCGTGCATCGCTACGCCTCATCGCAAGACGATTCAGCGATTCGATCCGGCAGGGTGGCACGACTAATCTTTCCAGTTGGTTCACCCTCTAGAGTGTACCAGTGGCGCTCGCGTAAATGACACACAATCGAATGCAGGTTTTCAAAGGCGACTTTGCCGATAGATGAAACCCCTCATGCAGTCATTGCCACGCAAGGCCGTGGCAATGGCACCCTGGCCCGACCGACAAGCCGGCGAGTGGTCGCTACCGAAGACTGATGCAACTTCACTTCGAACGGGACACCTACCGCAAACGGAGCCAAGTCGAGACCGTGATGAGCATGCTAAAACGCAGGCGAGGCAACTTCTGCCGAGGCAGAACGGAAGGCAGCCGAAACAAAGAACTGTACCTGATGGTGCTCACGCACAATGTTATGATTCTCTGGTGGGCTTGAGTTTTCTACAGAGCCAGTCCTGACACCGTTTCTTGGTCTGACACCTGTTCTTAGTCAGTATTGTTATTATTCTCTCCACACCTGTGCATTTATAACCTACCGATTATCACCCAGACTTTCAAAAACCTCTTTACAGTATTTAATCGCTTCGGCCTCTTTACACGGGACTTGCAGTCTATCTTCCAAAACAGTAAATGAGGATTTAACTGGATCAAACAGAACAATGTCATTCCTTGAAAACGTCGCTTCCTTCCCTCCCGGATTCGTGGAACGAACTTTTATTTTACGATAATTTTCTCGACCAGATTGAATACTTACATCGATTAGCGACTCTGTGTTCGCTTGGATTGACTTATAAAACACGAGGAAGCCAGAGTCTACGCAGCTTGATTCTTCTGGCGTAAATAGCAGCAATATCCCTTCATGCACACCACTTGTCCTTTGGACGCGAAGTGGAATTGCCCTAAAAGAATCTGAGTCAAAATCGTCTCGATCTGTCTCGAAAACATCACCATCTTTCGGCGAGTTGCCAATTTCATCATGTCGATCTGATTCAGAGGGCTCGCCTTCTTTTCCAATCATGCATCCCAACGACATCAGCGTGACGACAAGGAAGACTAAATGTAATGCATATCTCATTCTAGTCGAACCTGTTAATAAATATGTATATAATACATGGTATGCAGAACGATCGCGACACTATCTGATTCAGTTGGGGGAAGAAAAGGTGTCGGGACGGCTCTGTAGAAAACTGAAGGATGTCTATGGCCTGCTAGCGTACTCTTAAACATAGCAGCTCTTAATGAGCGTTACGAGTAAATCTCCATTAGATGTTTCGGTCACAGCCTGGGCCGTCGCCAAGATGGCGTTGCCAGCGTTGAGTGCCACCCGTCCGATTAGGATTCTACCACTTCTTCTTTTCGCCGAGCCCAATAAGGCCGTACGCCCAGTACCCTGGCCACGCACAGAGCGATACTGATGGCCACCATCGGCCCCAGTCCGTAAAGGCAGCGAACAATACGGTAATCTACGAAATCTCCGATAGCAGATTCGCCGCTAACACGTTCGACGACGTACCCGATCAACATCCTTGCCAATTGACCCAGCACAAGCGCCGTCGGCAGCGTCAAAATGATCCACCACCATCGCTTCGATAGGGCAAACAGGATCAGCATTACCGCCACCAGGTCTGGGAGTTGCAATAGCATCATAAAAGGCCCTTCCTGCTGCTCTTCGGTCGTCAGCAGAAATTGAATCGATCCCAGGATAACGGCGGCTGCGGTGACGAATCCGATCAGCCACAAAACGGAGAAACGCCTGGAAACGGTTGCTGGATCACGTTCCGTGGAAAGCTCGATCGAACATAGCATAGCCAATGGAGTCAGCAGCCAGACCCAGATCAGAACAATCAAAAGTACAATTGCCGGTCGGTAAAAGTCATAGAACGACATCCCTGGCACATAAAAGTTGGCTTCCGATCTGTTCATGACTTCAACCCATTCGTGAAGCATTTGACCGTAGGCAAATGCCAAAACGTAAATGCCGGCTCGCAGCCACCCTTGCCAGCGGTTCCAAACATTCGACCGTATCACCAGCCAAACAGCAAACAAGGTCGGCGGCATCCAGGCGATTCCCCAAAGAAAAGGAAGGCTGGCAATGAAATCGAAGCGATAATCCATAAGCAATGGATGATAAAGGCGCTCCGCGATCGCACTAAAGAACAGCAACGTCAGTACGAACAGTGCGCGTCGGAAAATGGTCACCGCCCAGTGGTTTTGAAGTGCAGTTAATCTTTCCATAGGTAACTAATGAGAGATTTGTGTCGAACGGTGCCACCCGTCCGGCAAACGTTGCCACCACTCCCAAAACTCGCACCACCGCCGCTCTGCGTGCATCGGATTGTTACCCGTATCACCCGCACGGCTTGAGTGAGCTGAGTCTGCATGATAGTCGGTTCGGGTACGGACGGGTGGCACTCTAGCGTCAATTCTTCGTGCTGCTCTTTTGGTGATTTCTACCGTGGGCTCCTTGCCAGATTCGTCGATCGTGACGTGATAATGGTACGTTGGTCCTCCAGCGGTTGACGTCGAGCGATCCGGTTCAAGGCTGTGCTTTGCCCTGTTACGCGTCACTCGGACTCTCAACGCGTGAAATCCAATAAATCTGCTTGTGCTTGTGCGACTCCAGTTCGGCCTGCCAGCAGGTTGCATCCTGCAGTGATGTAGGCTCGCCAATTTTGACCTGGTTGCCGTCGTCTCCCTGTCGCCACAGTTGACACGCATTCAATCGGGTGAGTTCGGGCATATCATTGGCGAACTGCTGGATCGTGTAGGATCGTTCGGGCTCAAGATCTTCTGGAGGTAACTCGCGCAGTGCATTTTGCCAATGTTTGAGGTGCCGCCGCACGTGCTGTGCGACCGGCTGGCTGGCATAAACGATGCCACTCTTATTGCAGTGGAGAAACTCAAAGGCCACTTTGAGTCCGCAGTCAAACTCAACCGCCCAATGATCAGCATCGTCCACGCCTTCGACGAAATCAACGTGCGGTGGGCAGCTGAACCAGGGCGCCGCGGATTGGCGATCGACATGGAGTTCAAACAGGATAAACCAGGGATACTCTTTGCTGCCGAGGATTTTACTAACGTCGAGGTTTTTCATGATTGGTTTGGATGCTATCCTGCTGGAGGCGATTACGGGACGAACAGTTGGTTTGGTTTCATTCACGGCTCATCGCGATCCAAAGAACTCAACTTACCATCTTTGGCAACGAACAGGTGGCAGCTAGATAGGCTTGCATTTAGCCTGCCTCGATCGCGGCTGCTGATCTCGCAGTCCTGAAATACAATGCCCACCCAGCCGCGCATTGTATTGGCGACGGCAAGTTGCGCTAGTTCTTCATCGGTGGGCGCTTTGGTCAACGTGATGCGATATTCTGTCCCCAGCGGCCAGGCTGGAATGGATCCGACTCGTCCACCAATGTTGGAAACAGCTGCCGATAGTCGCTTTTCTTTCTGAGCGACGAAGTAGTAATCGACTTTCAATCCGACGGCGATCAAGACTACCAGGATCAGGGTTAGCTTAAAAACAGGTCTCATTACAACTATACCTAGAACGCGCCATGGCCATGGGATTCGTTCCAGCCTGAATGCGGCGACGATAACGATCATTCTCTAATTGGATCGCCAGGAATACCAGTTCTTTGTTTGCGGCTTACTCCGGCGTTATCGCTGTGCCAGGCAATCTCAGGGATGCGATCGCCCTGCGGATCCATTATGCTAGTACCCAATTCGACCTCTTCGTGCAGGGAACAAGTATGGACATTCTCATCGGTAGGTGCCGAAGTTGCCGGTTGATCGCAGTGGCTTTTGCAGTCGGTCTCTTCGCGCTGTGCTTTGTCTCTTCGGCAGCGGCCGATTTGCGGATCGATTTGCAGCCGCCCGGCGAGCGCGAGTTCGTTCGTGACGAAGCGGAGATGATTACTCCGGAAGATAAAAAGAAGATCCAGGAGATCTGCAATAAGCTACTGACCGACAAGGCAACGCCTATCATCGTCATCACGATCGATTCGATGGCCAAGCATGGTGGTGCAGGGCTGCGAATTGAAACATTCGCGACGCTTCTGTTCGATCAATGGGGCATCGGTCACGCGAAACTGAACGGAGAAGATTGGAACACGGGCATCTTGCTGTTGGTTTCGCACGAAGATCGCAAGGCTCGGATTGAACTTGGCGGTGGCTGGGGACGACGCGAAGACCAGCTTTGCCAGCAGATCATGGACGAGCAGATCATTCCCCGCTTCAAGCAAGGGAATTATTCGGGCGGGATTCTGGCCGGGGTTGAGTCGCTTGACAAAATGGCCCGCAAATTGGAGTTGCCTTCGCGGCCGGTTCCCTGGTGGGAGTACGCGATCTGGGCCGGATTCATCGGCCTGGCGATCTTCACCGCCGTGTCGCTGTATCGTCGCGGATCGAGCGGCTGGGCATGGCTCTTCTGGGGCGTCGTCTTTACGGTGATTGGCACGATTCTGTATCAGATGGCAACCAGTCGAGGTGGTGGCGGAGGCGGCGGCTTTAGCGGTGGGTCGTTCGGCGGCGGTTCTTCCGGTGGCGGTGGTGCCACAGGCTCTTGGTAAGGAAAAACGATCATGCGAAAGGCATCCCAACTGTTCAGCAAAGAGCAGCGTGAACAAGTCAAGACAGCGGTCGCCGCCGCGGAAGCGAAGACGTCATGCGAGATTGTTCCAGTCGTCGCGACCTCCTCGGGACGATACGACCGAGCCGAAGATGTCGTTGGCGTGTGGCTGGCGACGATCGCAGCGGTTGTCGTTTGGCTGAGCTTTCCTCGGATCATGGAAGAAACCGGAAGCTGGGAAGCGGGCTTCTGGGATCTCGGTCTGATTGCTTTGATTGTGGTGATCGTCGTGGGGTTTATTACCGGGGCGTTTCTGGGCAGCCGCGTTGATTGGCTGCGTCGTTTATTCACGCCGCGAAATCAGATGCGCAACGAAGTGGCGGCCCGAGCCCGGGAAGTCTTCTTCGATCAGCGCGTGCATCACACGACCGGCGCTACCGGCATCCTGATTTATGTCTCGTTGTTTGAGCGCACCGCTGCGGTGCTCGGTGATCAAGAGGTCATCGAGAAGCTGGGTCAGGCAGCGCTCGACCATCTCTGCCAGCAACTGACCGAAGGCCTTCGGCAAAGCGACCCAACCACGGCCATCTGCGCGGTGATTGAACAGGCCGGTAACCAACTCGCCAAACCCCTGCCCCGTGCGGCGGACGATGTGAATGAGTTGGCGGATGCGTTGGTGCTGATGGACTAGTCTCGCGGCTGTCGTTTGTGTCGATTAAGGCGATCGTAGCGTCAAATGCTGGCGTCCAGGCAGTTTTTATCTCGCCAGATCGGTCCGCGCGAAATCCCTTCCGCCCAGCAATTCGTCCTTCAGGTAAATGTCCGTTCCCTTTTAAATCGCGTTTTGGAGTCACCCCTGATGGCCGCTCGCATGGTTGTTGCTTGCTTTCTATTGGCAGGCATGTCACTCGTAGCTTCCGCCGCCCAGCCCGTGAAATCGGACCCAACCGAGACGGCCAGTATGAACGACGATTCTGTAGAAGTGACCGTTACTGGAACATTACGTACCCACCTGCTCGCGATCGGCGGTGAAACGACTGGTACTACCATCACAGCGAATGGGATTACCTGGGAACTCGATCTGAGCAAAAAGCCAGAGTTCCGCAAGCTGGCCGACAAATTGGACGGCAAGAAGGTGATCGTCGAAGGCAGCCTGCGGCGCGAAATGGGTATTGAAGTTGGCGAGCGCTGGATCGTTACGGTGACCGGGCTGAAGGGAGCTTGAAGCGGTAGACAAGACGCGTGGAAAGATCGTAGTCGTGTTTAGGTTGGCCCTAGATTAAGATAATCAGAACGTACGATTCCTTATCTCGATTCGCCGGATCTACCGCTTCGATTCAATCGAAGTCGCCAAAATCCGCGTGCGTGTAACCGCCTCGACTGCCCAGCCCAACATTCGCTGCATGGCCTGCTTTGCACCGGTTTGATCGGAGGAACCATGCGTAAACGGCTCGATATTCGCACCAATTCTTCCACGATTGGTATTTGGGATCCTGCCCACGAACGCCAAGTTGTAGATTCCCTGAGAGCGGAAGCGACGGCTGGGCGACTGTTTTTTATCGAAACGTCTGCGGATGGTTCCTATGAGGCCGTCATCTACGTGGATGAGCAGCCAGATCCTGATTGCCTGAGTCTCTACACACCATCTGATCGCGAGTTTCTTATTGAATCTCAATCGGGGCGTCTCATCGCTGGTGGTCTCGAAGACTTTGTCGGAAGCACCGAGCAGATCACTTCCGAAAAGGATCAATTTGAAATATCCGCTGGCCGATATGCCCTTCAGTTCTACGAACTCTCTGAAGAGATCGGAGATAAACCGGTTGACGATGAACTTGATAATCGTCTACGAACTCACCTTGGTTCCGCAGACTATGACTACTATCTAAGTAAGTTTCGGGGATTGCCTTGGGGGGGAATTCTGATTGCCGCTGCAATCATCTCTTTATTTACCCGGATCTGGGCTCTTTCCGCGGGCCTATTTGCAATTTGGATAGCCTACCTGGTTGTTCGATCCCGCATTGAAGCTGCCGACCTGCGTTTTCAGGAAATCGCTAAACGTGTTGATGCATTCCACAAGCAGTATCCCTGGTTTATATATGTCTTGCGAAGAGTGGCCGATGATGAAAACATCGAGGGTGGTTGGCTCAAACTGTGATGAGTATTTCGCGAGGGTAAAAAACAGAAACATGGAGACGCAGCGGAGTTCACATGCCTGAATCATTCGTCGCCGTGATTGTCTCTGTTCCTGAAGAGTATTATTCAGACGATGACGAACTTTGCCATGCGGCAGGCAACTACGTCTGCGAGAAACTACAATCGCATCTTGTCGATCGCAGGCACTCGATTCCAAGGTGGATTGAAGGAGGGTGTGAGGAAGATTGGGGAGTTTACTTCGAATCGGAATTCAATCAGACCCGATTTCAGTATTACCTCTGTTATTTCCCAGGCCCCGTTCAGCAAGAAGATTATGGAATACTCGTTCAATACTCGATAAATGGGCCGTTCCTGTCGCGTCTGTTTGGAAAACCACCAGTGATCACACCAAGCGACCCAATGCAGGAGACAATGCGATTGTTTGGTAACTTGTTTCACGAATCACGAATGCTGACACAGTCACAGCTAGATCGTGAATATTGACGGAGGAGCGTGACTACCGGTTATAATTGTTTGGTAGATATCTTCTGGATTCAATTCTTTACCTGTCCGATTCCGATGAGCACTCCTTCAATTTCCACTGACAGGCATCACGCGAAGTACATCTCATTCGGGGAAGTCCAAAGGACTCTAGACGGCGCGCGAAATGGGTCTTGAAGTTGACCATCGCTGATCGTTATGGTGACCGGACTGAAGGGAGCTTGAGAAGGAGAATGGTCTGGTGCCATTTGCTGGGGTTGATTTTGCGCTGAACTGGCCTGAGGTTTTTCTTGAATATTGGATTCCCAACAAAAAGAGCGGTAATATCAATCAATGGGAATTGCGGTTCAGATTCAATCGGAAACGCACCGCGACAGCCGCCATCGAACACCATCAATTTTCACGTCACTCGAGGTCCTGAATGAGTCATGAAAGTACAATGGGAATATAAGACGTTGAAGATTTCGACAAGCCGCGGATTCTTTTCAGGCACTGATTTAAACTCCGATGAGTTGGCAGGCTTATTGAATAGCGAAGGTGCCGACGGATGGGAGTTGGTATCAACCGTCAGCATCGACATGGTCAATGGTGGATCAAAGTATTTGCTTGCCATTTTGAAACGGCCAATGGATTCGAAGTGAGTTGACGTCGTAGCTGATCTTATCTGATAAGCCACTCGGCAGTGCTCATCGCGTGGAGTCCCGGCAAGTACGACGATTGTTTCAAGTATGGGCGAGACGCCCGTCTCACCCGTTGGCTCTCAACTTGTCGAATCGAGCGCCCCGCGTAACGCAGATTTGCTCGTAACGCCTATGGAGAACTGTTAGGTTGAAGAATAGTCATGGCGGTGCGAAATGCCATGTCCGACACGCGGAGTTTTCTGTATGAGCAACCAGGCAAACGAAACTTCCCCAGAGGCTCAAAAGCCTAACTGGAAAGAAGACTTGCGCAGACAGAATCAGCAGTTGCTCCTATTCGCTTCGATTGCCTTGGTCTTCTTATTCTTTTTTGGCGTTGTTGTTGGTTGGAAAACGTACGTTTATTACAACGTTGAATCTGGCATGGATGTGATTCACGGTTTAGCCCAGCCGGTCAGCGGAGCCAACGTTGAGGTGGTTCCGCTGAAGCCTCTTGGCGGCAGGCCTTCTTCTCGAGCCGAATTTGATCGATTGCCAGTCTCAGCGTTGCCGCCTGCGAGCGTGCGCGATGTTTTAGAAAGGCTCAGCAAGGCAAAGAATATTTTTGTTGGCGGCCACAATCATCCTCAAACACTCTCCGAAGGTATGCTCGTCGTCGAGCTGAAAGATGGCAGGTTGTACTTTATGACCTTCACGATTGAGAGGGAGGATGGTAAATCGAAATTCGTCATCATCCACTCTGGTCCAGAGGGCAGCCTGGGCGACTCGTATTTCAAAGATTACGAGAGTGAAGATCAGAACCTGATTGTTACGCTGGAAAAAGCGATGCTTGGCGCTAAGCAACGCAGTAGCGCCAAGTGAGAAGTTGCGGGCAACGAGAACCAGTCGTGTGGTCAAAGTTGGAAGTGCCGTGTTATCCGGCCCAATACGAATGATATAGGTGAAATGAGCTTCGAATTCGAATACCTATTCCAGTCTCCGCTAGAACTGGACGAATTGGTTGAAGCCTTTTGGAAATCGCTAGGCATCAAATTCCAGCCACTGGAAAAAGCCCCTACGGTCTATGCTGCAGGTGTTCTGGGGATGGGGTTTGACTTGACTCACAGTTTCGTCGACGAGGAATCCCCAAGCGGTAGCAATTATCCCTATTGCTTGTCGGCATGTGTCAGTTCTTCTGAAAGCGAACTGCTTTACATCCATCCCAGCCTGTTCTTCTCAACGATCTACATGATGTATCGCAGCATGGAAATCAAACGCGGAATTTGGAAGGGTGACTCCGGCCAGGTCATTGCCGAGTACAACTTTGTTTGCGGCGACGCAGGCTGGCATTGGTATGATTTGACCCATGATTGTATTGCCGGCTACAGAGACGAGTTTATCGAGGATTACCTGCTGAAAGTATTCCCACGGTCCATCCGTCAAACAGGCACCATGCCGTAATTCAATGAAAGGCCGATCGGACATGAAGAAAAAGTGGGAATACAAAACGTTGAAGATTTCGACGAGCTTTGGCTTCTTTTCAGGCACTGATTTTAATTCCGATGAGTTGGCCGACTTATTGAACAAGGAAGGTGCCGATGGATGGGAGCTGGTATCGGTCTTCGATATCGGGGACGCTGGAGGAGAATCAAAGTTCGTGGTTGCCATTTTGAAACGGCCAACGGATTCCAATTGAGTCGACATCGTATCGACCGAAGATATTTAGCACGAAGGTAAATTGATCGCTCGTACGTCCGAAAACCTGGGGATTTGGACGCAGAATCAACCGAAAGAGGAACCATTGAAAAGATGGCCAAAGCCAAACGAAAAACCTTGCCCAAGGACTTTGATGCCTTGCTCGAAAAAAGAGACCTGGCCGATCTGAAGGCTGTGTTTGATGTTTGCCATGTCGATGCTCGCGGCGGGTACCGCAAACAAACGGCGCTGGCTTACGACAAGTGCCCCGATGACTTGGCTCGTTGGCTGGTCGCCCAGGGAGCCGATCTGTCGGCGGTCGATAAATGGGATCGTACGCCACTTCATAATCGAGCGGCAAGTCGCCGCGGCGACATCGGTGTCTTACTTGAGTTGGGCGGCGACGTCAGCGCAACGGACTATTTGATGGAGACCCCGCTTCATGCGGCGGCCGGATTTCACAACGCGAACAATGCTCGTTTACTGCTGGAACATGGGGCGGAAGTCAATCAAAAAAATCAACAAGGCCAAACGCCGTTAGAACTAGCCCTTTTTCGTTGCCAAAACGTCGACATCAACAACATGGTTCCATTGGCCAAAGTTCTTCTGGAGGCGGGCGCGGAAAGGACTCCTCAGATAAGCGAGCTTGTCGAGAAGATCGGCAAGCAATTCGAGTTCCACCGAAGCAGTTTTAATCCAGAATCTGTCGATGAAGTCAGCGACGCTCTGAAGGAGTTGTACCAGGTATTTGAAGTCGAGCCGGTAGCACCCCACCAGACTCACGACGGCGTTTCAACGATTGTGGTGAAAGCGACGACCTGGCAATCGCAGCATGACGAGTTGTGGAATCTGTTGGTTCCCTCGCAAGGGCACGCTGCAACCGTTCAAGGAGAAGTGATTCGTATAACAGGACGCATCGCCCATGAGCTCGAGGGCAACGGAGGCGTGAATTGGGACGCTGACTATAAGAAGATGGCAGACGCGTTCCTCGAGCATGTTCGAAGCGGCCAACCGCTATCGCCAACGGAGTTCGCTGAAGCAGCTGACGTCGTTGTGGAGGTGAAGCGTGAGTCTGGAGACACGGCCCGCATGGCGCAGCTGGCCGTGAAGTGGGTTCTGCAGAATCTGGACCCGGTCAAATTGAACCCGCCACCCTACAAGCGATAGCTGAGCGACGGCAGATGTCACTCCATGAGAAAAATGCGGAGCCGGTCGAACCTTCTGACTGTTGGTATGTCGAAGTTGATGATAAGCCTGTCGCCCTTATCGCCAATCCTGCCGATGAAGAGATGTTTTGGATTACCTGGGACTTGCATGAATTGGACGGTAAGCCTGTCCCTGAGGATTTGTGGGATTACTCGATGGATGGCCGGCGATCATTTCGTCACGTTGCAACGAACCATCAGTGCCGGAACACCATTCCTGCCGGCAACGGGGCCGTTTTGCCCGACGGCCGAGTGCTGCTGCGAGGTCCGTTCAAAGGGTGAGAATCCACGAGCAACAGGTCAGCGGAGATTAGTCGTTGCCTGGTAGCGATTCCAACACGGCAATCAAAGATGTTTCCATTCCACCTCGGCTCCGGACTATCCCTCGAACTGCTTGAGCCACAGCACGCTGCGGAGATCTTTGCGGTGGTCGATGCAAACCGAGAGCACTTGCGGCCGTGGATGCCTTGGGTGGATTCGACGGTATCGGTTGCCGATGTCGAAGCGTTCATTTCGACGACGCTCACTCAGGTTGCCAACAACGATGGGTTTCAGACCGCCATTCGTGCGGACGAAAAGATCGTCGGTGTTATCGGCATGCATAAGATCGACTGGCGAAACAAGTCGACGTCACTTGGGTATTGGCTGGCGAAAGAGGCCCAGGGCAAAGGGATCATGACCAAGACCTGTGCCGCCTACGTTGCCCACTCGTTCTCGGAATTAGGTCTGCACCGGATGGAAATCCGCTGTGCGACCGAGAACTCGCGGAGCCGTGCGATCCCCCAGCGGCTGGGCTTCGTGTCGGAAGGAACCGTTCGCGATGCGGAGTGGGTCAACGGCAGGTACGTCGACCACGTTGTCTACGGTCTTCTGTCAGGTGAATGGCTAGGCAATTCGAGAGAGCCATAGGGCTGAATCTCGCCGTCGCGTTATCAAGCGACATCTTTTCTGCCGACCAGCCCACCCTTTTGGGGTGCGTCTTGCCCGACGGCCGCTCCCTTAATACGGGTGGGTTACCAGTCGCATGGAGCCTGAGAGTGTTTTCATTTCGCGGCAAACCCCATCGAAGGCCCTCTGTGGAGCGCAATGAATATCACCTTTGGGGGTGTATTAGACTGCCGAAGGTGCCTTTGCTCAGTGATTTCGCGGAAAATGATACTTGCTGCGATGAAACCGCGACACTATTCTGAGGCTCAATGGTTATTAGATTTATTCTGTTATCTTTTCTTTCAACCCCACCTTTCTCTGGAAAGCACGTATGCAAGCTCGAAATCACGCCCGTGGTTTTACCCTGGTCGAACTTCTGGTGGTCATCGCCATCATTGGCGTCTTGATTGCCCTATTGTTGCCCGCCGTTCAGCAGGCTCGTGAAGCTGCTCGTCGCATGTCTTGCAGCAACAATATCAAGCAGATTGGTCTCGCGATGCACAATTATCACGACACTTATCTCGCTCTGCCGTCCGGCTACATCTATCGGGGTGGAAATGGCAAATGCAACTACGGTTGGTGTGTCGCGATTTTGCCCTTCATCGAGCAGCAGAACTTTTACTCGCAACTGAATCCGGGCAGCGTACCGCTCTATAACCGCTATACGAGCAGCGCTACGGCAACCGACAAGGCCTTGCTGCAGACTCAGATTCAAGCCTACGTATGCCCCTCGGACGCGGCCCCCAAGCTGTGCAAGGATACGAATTTTGGAAGCAGCATTTTCGATGTTGCCGTTTCGAACTACGTTGGCTGTGCAGGCTGGAGTAGTACGCCGAGCTATCCGGTCAAAGATGGTGATTGTGGCGGTCTGTTGTGGGGCAACAGTTATCTCAACCTGAAGGAGGTTACGGACGGAACCAGCAACACGATGCTAGTTTCCGAGCGTTCCTATCCATTGGACCATGCCGCAACGTGGCTTGGTGTCGGAAGGAATGACAGCTACGCGAACACCGCGACGTTGCGTACGCTATACCGTGCTGGATTTAAGATCAATTTTGACTATGCCGCCGCTGGAAGCCCCGAAAACCTTGGCAAAGGTTGGTCGAGCTTGCACCCAGGTGGCGTAATGATTCTGACCGCTGACGCTTCGGTCCACTTCCTTCCGGAAACGACGAACACCACTGTTTTGCAAGCGCTTAGCTACCGAAGCGACGGCAACGTCTTTGCTTCGCCTTACTAAGTAAGACGTTCGTCTCTTCACTTGTTCACTCCAAGCATCGGCCACCGGGCGGCAATCTGGTTCATACCGTTTTGCCGCCCAGGTTGCGATTTCTCAAGGATCTGATCATGCGCCCGCGGTTACAAGTCGCTCTATCCTTTTTATCTCTTGCTTGTTTGGCTCTCTTTACCGGTTGCAATGGCGATTCGTTAGCTTCCGTTTCCGGCGTTGTCACACTCGATGGGCATCCGGTTCGAGGTCTCGAGGTCAACTTCGAGCCAGTCGACGCCGCTCCGGACCGCACCACCGGAACAGGATATACCCAGGCCGACGGCAGTTATTCGCTCCACTACCCCGGTTATAAAAAGGGGACGCCGCCTGGCGATTACATCGTGCGTATCTCGGGCGGTGAATCGCTTGACGACGGAACCAGAGTTCGAGTGCCGGCCAAGTACAACGCCAAGTCCGAGCTGACAGAAACGGTTGTCCCTGGCAAGAACAAGTTTGACTTCGATCTTACGAGCAAGTAGTTCGTCGCGCAGATCGCGGCGCCCCGGTAGGTACTCGGGAGGGAAGCTCTGCCGGGCGCAACAACAGCGGGGCAAGACACCGGCGCCCAACTGCCGGTGTCGTAAGGCATCGTCGGATTATCATGCCATCGGTCCGTTATAAGAGGCCGTCAAACCAATCTTTGAAGCAAAATGCCCCATGGCCGACGGTCTGGGGCATCGTTTTTGGGGTGCTGTGAGGCGAGCTTAGGCACGTAAGAAAGCCCTTGCGGCCCAATTTTTGGGAAAAAGAGTCTCGGGAAGAAAAAACCGCGATACTCTTTTAATCCTAATTGGTTGATACGAATATTCACCTCACTTTCTTCCACCCCGCATCCCCCTTTTTCTCTGGATAAATGTATGCGCCCTAGAAGTCTCACTCGTGGTTTTACGTTGGTCGAACTGTTGGTGGTTATCGCCATCATTGGCGTTCTGATCGCCCTTTTGTTGCCCGCCGTGCAGCAGGCTCGCGAGGCCGCCCGGCGAATGCAATGCACGAACAATCTCAAGCAGTTGGGGCTGTCCCTGCACAACTTCCACGACACCTACGGGAACTTTCCGGTAGGGGAACTGGACGACGATAACGGTCAATGGGGCTGGGGAGTTGCTATCCTGCCTTACCTGGAACAAAACAACATCTACGACCTGTTGACGGCCGATACCACCAACTTTCTCTATCCGATTCCAGGTGGCGGCACCAATCCATTTGGTTCGGCGGATGCTGGTAATAACAACAATGCCACCACCGTTCGCACCGCTGCCGGTGGCGGAGCCGCGGCGTACGCTCTGGAGGCGTTCGCGTGCCCCAGCGATATCTGGCCGGCTCTCAACAGCGGTGGCTTTGGCAAATCCAACTACCTCGGCAACATGGGGAGCGACACCAGCGGTGGCAATTGGGCCAGTTGGACCAATCCCAACGGCGGCACCATGAACGGGATTCTGCTGCAATCCAACGACAACAATAAGACGTGGGTTGTCAGAATGGCCGATGTCACCGACGGCACCAGTAATACGGCTGCCATCGGCGAGGTAACTCCGAACCTTCAGAGTTACACGTACAGCCAGACCGCCTACATTCCGCACTGGCCAGGCGGAAACCCGGCCTTCTCGGGCCAGGGTCGGCAGCACAATTACTTTCGCCTGATGGATCCGGCCTACCCGCTTAACCTGAGAACCGGTACCAACGCCGACCGCTGCTTCGGCAGTCAGCATCCGGGCGGCGGCAACTTCGTGTTCGTCGATGGCTCGGTTCATTTCCTGCCTGAAACCCTAGACGGCTATACCTATGGGGCTATGGGGACTCGCAACAACGGCGAAGTCTTTACCGCCCCGTAGTAAACCCGTTGACGCAAATCTGTTCCTGGTTCTCCATCCTCGAAAGCAACTGAGATTGAAAATGAAGGATAGCCGAAATCATTTCCGGTGGCTCGTATTGGCTTTGACTCTGCCGCTGTTGGCGGGCGGATGTTCCGGTCCGGTTGCTGTTGAGGTGAAGGGCCAGGTCAAAACGTCCACGGGCGAACCGGTCAGTGGGGGAACGCTGGTATTTTCTCCGATTGGCGAAAGTGGACGCAAAGCAGCCAGCGCCGAGGTCCAGCAAGGCGGCACTTACGCAGTGACACCTGGAATGGCCTCAGGCCAATATAGAATCGTCTACTCACCGCCCGAGCAACAGCTAACTGAAGAGCAGCGGCACGACCCCAAGTTCGTCGCGCCGAAGCCACTCTACATGGGAATGATTCCGAAGACGGACAAGGTCGAAATCACGGTAGAAAACAGTACCGTCGATATCGAACTGGTGAAAAAGCGTTAGCGATTCTCTACGGAAATTCTCTTCCCCTCAAGCACGCCCTGCAGCCAGACGCGTGCTTGCTGGCGGTATTGGCTTTCGCGATGCATCCATAAGTCGGTATGAGGATGAATGACTTTGCCTTCGGGGATATCGAAGATCTTATCCGTCGGCACGTCGAGGAAAGTGAACTGAGCCAGATCGAGATGGTCTTTCAGGAAGTTCTCGCGGACTCCTGTAGCATGGGTTCCGCAAATCAGCACCGGCCGGCCGTTTAGCCTGGCTAAACGCTGAAGCGCCGATTGCCGGTCGCTATCGGCGTAGACCCACTTTCGTTCGCCGTCGAAATGATCGTGGGTGAAGAAGCCTTTCCAGAGCGAGGCAATCTCGTCGTCGCGCAGGCCAAGGTAACTGGCCGCGATCGCCCCGCGGGAAAAGCCGCACAGGAATACGTTGTCCGGGTCGCCGCCGAACTTCTGACAGATGCGCGGCAGGTTGACTTTGCAGTAATCGACGGTGGCCTGGGTGTCTCCCCACCAGGTAACGGCGTTCTCCTTACGCCCTTTTTCGATGTAGGGCATGGTGACCCAGATGAAGCGTTGCCCGCCACTCATGCCGTAGCCGAGGTTGGCATCCTTCACTTCGCCGCTCGAGTTGCAAAAGGGCGCCTTGTTGCCGGTGTACTCGACGATCACTGGATACTTGCCGCCTGGCTTCCAGTCGGTGGGCAGGTACAAGGCATGGTAAACGTCGGTGCCTTTGTATTCCGGGGCCGTCTGGCGAACACGTTTGCCTGGACCTGGTTCGTCATTGGTCATGACCGGCGAAACCAGATCGGGCGGGATCGGATCCTCTGCCTGGCCTTTGACGACGAGACACAGCGCGAGTAACAGCGCGACGCAAGTGGCAAATTGTGGAGCAGGCTGGTTCATACGTTTCAGCCTACTCCACGTTTTTCCCTTGCTCAATGCGCGGGGACTATTCATGCCCCTTGTTGATGAATTGCTCCACGACATTCGACATATCGAATGACTTGCCTCCCTGCACCGGCGGGTACTTTTTCAGGGTTGCCAGATGGTTGCCCATCAGTTCTCCCATGGGTGCCATCAACCAAGAGACCTTCTGCAAGAGATGACCGTACGAGTCTTTGTTGTCGTACGATTCGTAGGGGTCCATGCGAATATTGAAGACCAGCGGAGCCGTTCTGGGAACGAGATCGGCGTAGTAATCTTCCTTCGTCGAGAAGTGGAACTTCCAAGGCCCCATTCGGACGGCGGTCAGCTTACTTTCGTAGTAATGGAAAATGTGATCACGATGGGACTCTTTCGCTTCTCCCTCCCAGTAGTCGAGATTATTCACGCCGTCGATGTACTGAGTCTTTTCCTTCATGACCTTTTCGGCAACATCAGGAATGCCAGCGGCGGCGGCAACCGTGGTGAACAGGTCCTGGTGTCCTTGGATACCGTTGAGCGTCGTGCCGGCGGGAATTTTTCCGGGCCAACAGGCAACGCATGGAACCCTGACGCCTCCTTCGTAGGTTGTCATTTTCTCACCACGAAACGGCGTGGTACCGCCATGTGGCCAGGACGAATGCTCCGGCCCGTTGTCGGTCGTGTAGATGACGAGCGTGTTCTTATCGACGCCCATATCCTTGAGCGCATCAAGCACCACGCCAATATCCTGATCATGCTGCAGCATGCCGGCGCCGTGATAGTCGGCCTCGCTGGTGATCGTCTCAACTTTTCGCAGCCAGGAATCGTCGATCCGTGTATAGAGGTGCATGCGGGTCGTATTTAGCCAGACGAAAAATGGTTGCTTGGCGTCTTGCGAGTCCTTCATGAAATCGATTGCTTTGGGGATCACTTCCGCGGAATCGAAATTCTTCATTCGCTCTTGGGTCAGCGGCCCCGTGTCTTCGATCCGTTGTTTGCCGATTTTCCCAAAGCGTGGCTCTACCGTTTCGTCATCCGTTTTGGTGGCGAACGAATGAAGGACTCCACGAGTACCGAACTTCCGTTCGTAGGCCTCGACGCTGCCGGAATACTTCTTGGCGAAATTCTGATAGTCGCGCTGCTCTTCTTCCTCTTGCGTATTGAGGTGATAGAGATTTCCGAAGAATTCGTCGAAGCCATGGACGGTCGGCAGATGCTCGTTGCGATCTCCCAAGTGATTCTTGCCGAAATGCCCTGTGCGATAGCCTTCAGCCTTGAGGACTTCCGCCAGGCAAGGCGATTCCTTCTGCAATCCGAGCGAGTCGCCCGGTTGTCCGACCGTCGTCATGCCAGAGCGAATCGGGTACTGCCCCGTGATAAATGCGGCTCGCCCGGCCGTGCATGAAGGCTGTGCATAGTGATCCGTGAACAAGACACCTTGCTGGGCGATGCGATCGATATTGGGAGTCTTGTATCCCATGACCGCATGGTTATAGCAGCCGAGGTTGGCCCATCCGACATCATCACCGAAGATGATCAAAATGTTTGGCCGGTCTTGCGACCAGGCCGCTGTTGCCGAGATGAGAGAAAGCACCGCAGCGGTAAATAGAGAGAAGACGATCTTCATGAGAATGTCTCGCTAGGCTTTGAAATCAACGAAGAAGCGACGATCGTTTGCTGGCACCAATCATTGTTACCGTGGAGAGAAGTAGCGGTAAACCAACAATACTCCGAAAATTCGGATCTTCCGTTGGAATCTTTCGATAGGTGTCATCTAACGGCTCGGCCATTTCGAATGCGAATTCTGGCAATTGCCTGACAGGGCCTCGCTGCAAATTCAGATAACGCGAGCAATGCCGAGATCGTTCGATATAAGTTGCGAACTAAGTGGCAACGGATGCCGCAGGCGTGCCTACGACGTTTTTAGATTCAGAGCTGCTTTGTGGCGTTTTGATTTGCTCAGGGTGGCCGACGGTGTTTCACCAAACAGCTTGCGGTAGGCACCGGCGAATCGCCCGAAATGCGCAAACCCAAATTGTGCGGCGATCGCGGTTACGGTCGTCTCGTTCAGATCGGCTGTTCTGAGAACGGAATAAACTTGATTCAGGCGATGGACCAACAGGAATCTTCGTGGAGGCATTCCGTAGTATTCCCGAAACATGGTCCTGAGTGTCCGCTCCGAGACTTGCGTTGCTGTTGTTAGTTCTTCAATCGTCAGGCCCTCGCACGAATGACGCTCGATCGTCTTTCGAACCGACTGCATTAGTTCGCTTCGCACGAAGCGAGGACGCCCGGTTTGAAGGTGCGGCGTTGATTTAGCGACCATGATTCGCCGGCAGATTTCGACTAACTCACGTTCCGTTGTTATTGATGCAACGCTGCTTGTTCCCTGGGGAAATTCATTTCGGGCGATGTTGTACAGATCGATGAGCATGCGTTTTATTGGCGCGATGTCTCCTTGGTCAATCTCAACAATCTGCGTGGTTTCTCGAGGTGTTGGCGTTCGCGTGCCGGGCTGCTTGCGCAGGGCGATCGAAGGAAGATGCAACGAACACCAAGCGTGCTGCTGGGAAACGCGGATCGTGAATTCACTTGCGCGGTCGATCAGTAAAACCGAGTCAGCGCCAAGCGGCTCTCCGTTGGCGTGATAATTTCCGTGCAGCGGGATAAAGAGTGTTGGGCCTTTCGCTCTACAAGCACCTTCGGTGATGTTTCCGCTCCATTCACTTCCGAATTGAAGATCGATATCACCGATAGAGAATCGGCAATACTCCCAGCGCGGCAGATCGAGTTTGGGCAATATCAAACGTCGACCTGTGTCTTCGATGACCGCAGCATACGCTCCGAATTCTCGAAATTTTTCGGCGAACATTTTCAGATGCCTTCGTGCATAGCCCCTTCGACGAGATTACCGTCATTGAATCTCATGCGGCGCAAGGACGCTAGTGAATCTGATTCAGTTCGTCGTTTCTTCACGAAGTAAGCAGGCACCGAACTTTTTGCCGAAAGTGGATTGTCCTCGATTGGCCGCTTCTAAGAATCGTGTTGCTGGTAACGCGGCACGTCGGTTCAGGACGCGAGAGCGTTGCCTCAGTACTCGCTCTATCGTGCCATGTTGATCAGTAAATCATGATCGATTGTTGATCCGAAGCAGCAGGATTCAGGCATCGCGATAGCACGTGCCATCATCCCTGAAAGAGAGTTTCGATCGGATCAGCAGAAGCGTTAACGCAAAACGAATGCCATTGTTGGCGTTGCTTTTTTAACCAGGAGGTTCGATATGACTCGTTTGATGTTTCTAGGTACCACAGTTGCGCTGTTGTCGTTCTTAAGTAGCGATGCGTTTGGGCAAGGCGCCATTCGCGGCGGATTTCGAGGGGCCGCCGTTGGTGGACTGGTCGGTGGAAAATCGGGTGCGTCGACCGGGGCGAAAGTAGGAGTGGTTACCGGTGCCACTCGCTCGGCCATCGATCGTGAGTCGCAGGCCCGAACTCAGTATCAATCGACCGCGGAGTATCAAAACTACCAGGGCGCGAATTTCAACCAGTCTTCGCCGAACGTCATCATGAGCGAAGAAGTGGGCACGACGACCCAGGCCGAACCAGCCACGCCTGCCAAGCCAGCAGGTGAATCGGTCATCAGCAAAGATGGCAAGCCGATCGTCGGCGCCACGTTCCCAGCTGATTGGAAGCAGCAAACCGGCGACAACTACGTGTCGGCGGTAAGCGCTGACGGTCACTGCTGGTCGATGTTCGTAACCATCAATTCGACGTCTAACAAAGAAGCTGCCCTGAAGAAGGTCGAAGATGGATTGCAGAACTACATGAACAACATCAAGTTCGACAAAGAGTCGAAGACCGAAAAAGATGCGGCCGTCGTTACCGGCACCGGGGAAGGGAAGAAGGCCGGCACTCAGCTCGTTTTCGTGGCAGGCGTCTTCGATGCCGGCAATGGACAGCTAGTCGCTGCGGGATTCGCCGCCGATGCCAAGCTCGCTGACCAATACAAGGAAACCGTTCGCGGTATCTGCGAGACCATCAAGCACACCGGCGATTTCCAACAGTAGTAGAAACCTGATCGCGGATCGATTTACCAGCAGTTGCCTGTTCCTGGCCAGGTTCTCACTCGCCTGTTCGCCAGGAACAGGCTTCTTTTTTGTCAGCGTTCTAAGGGTGATCGTCGCCGACGTTACTTTTGCGGCTGCGTCGGAGGCCGAGCGTTCCGCAATAGGCCAGCGCGCATTGGCCAGCCCCCAGCCAGGCCACGAATAAGGCAAGCATTACCGATCCGATATTCACGTAGCCAATCAGCTTTGCGTGCAACTGATTCAACTCTGCCTTTAGTTGGTCGAACTTCCCGTGGACGCGAGCGAATTGCTCGTCGAGGTTGACCAACGTCAACGCAATACGTGCTGCCAGCTTGACGATTCTGTTGGATGCTTCTTCGGTGACGTTCGCTTCGCCTAAGTTTTCGATCCACTGGGTGATCTGCGTCAGGTCTTGCGTGACCTGGGTCAGTCGGGTCTCGGTTTCTTGCATCGATTGAGAAAGCGTTTCGATCGTAGCAGGATCCAAATGAATGCCCAGCTCAGGCGTTGCCTCCAGGGCACGCTGCGCGAGGTCGAGCGTCGACTTGGCGAGATCCACCAACTTCTGAGCATCTTGCATCTCGGTCTGAAGTTGCTGCAGCTTTTCACCGATCTCCAGCCGCGCACCGATCCGCTGGGCAGCGTTCTGTTTGATCCAGTGGGTGATACTCTCTTTGACCTCGGCCGACTTGATTTTCAGCGCGTCGATGCGACTTTCGACCTGGGTAACCTGATTATCCACCAGGCTGATCGCATCGCTACCCAGTTCCGATGCGCGATCGACCGCGTGCGAGACGCGAGCGTTCAGCCACCAGATCCCCGCGATCACCGCCACACAACCAATCGTGCCAACGATTCCCAGCGTCAATGCGAATAGATTGAGAACGAACCTCAGCATGATAGATTGCTCCCATGTGAATCATGCTGCCCAGCATCGGAAAACGGACTGCCGACTCACTGGACAGGCAGGATCGTGCGTGATCTTGGGCTAACGGTGCTTCTGGTCTTTTTATTAGGCATCTTTGATTCTATCGAGTTCGTCGGCTGGGTATTGCGACTAGTAGACTGAAGCTACTGTTGTGCGGACGGGGCTAAGAAGTGGGAAGCCCAGGTTGCGAGCAACCTGAGCTAACCGATTTGTCGAATACTCTTTACAGAACCAAGATCAATCAAAGTCACTCTCAAAGAACCCTTCTGGCTTCAAACCTCGGATGAACTCTTCGAAGTTTTTCGCCAACGGAATGATCTCGTAGTCCTCGATTTCGTCAACGACTACTACGCTGGGTTCCCCTTCGGGGCCGCACTGGCGATAGTCGAACGCCAGCATCTGGTGGCCATGGTCGGGGCAGTTGCCGAAGTAGATGCCGATGGGCGGATATCCACACTCTTCGACCCAAAATGCCGTGTTGCAGCCTTCTTTACCCAGCGCCCAGGGGGCCGTTCGGCCGATGGCATATACCTCGGCAATTTCGATATGGTCTTCGGCGCCATAAGAGGTTTGGCACGGCGATGCGTGGTAGCATTTTCTGGGCAGCCCGCCATTCTTGATCCGCGACAATTCAATGTACGCTGCCGGTAGTCGATAGCCGAGTTCTTCTTCAATGCTCGCGATCATTTCGTTGGATGGCGCCGGTTCGGAGAGAGTGTCGGCGTATTCGTTTTCGTACCAGAACCCGTCGAAATCGAAATCAGAAAAGTAGTTGCTGGTCATGAAGATGACTCGCTCTGGATAGATGATAAGCTTCCAATGCGGCCCATCACGAGTTCTGCCCGTAGAGAATAGGCCGAGATCGGAGTGGCACCCTATCCGAAATGCCACGTCGGGCACAGTATCACCGTAGAATGGGCGGGTCAACTGTTTTCAGTGGGCTTCTCGCTTTCGAGTGATTGTATGCGGTTGAAGTTGATCGAAATCTGGTATGATGTCGACTCGAAACCGAGTTTGATCCTCCCGACCGACTCTTCTTTGTCTTCAATTTGATGCCTGACGACATCTATCCTTTTCTGGTTATCGCAAGCACCCTTGTATTCGTGGTGGTAGTGGTCGTTACCGTGGCGTTTTTGGTCGGCGCTTATAAACCACTGGCGGAACGTTCATTGCAGCGGACGTATGCCGAGCTCACGATTCACACGGAACCTGAGTCGGGAGACGTGATCATTACTTACTACACCTACCATGGTTTTCTAGTTTGGGTCACGCAGAATCAACATTTCGTTGCGATGCCGCCGGAAGATGCGCGTGTGTTACTGGGACGCCTGCTTCGCTTCAACTTGACTTGGGGGCTTGTTTCGCTAGGTTCGTTTTTCGTTGTGCCGCTGGCGATCTTGGATTATTTCGGGCAAAGAAGGTCGATTGACAGACAAGAGGCGACCGGCCAAACGCTAACTTTCGTCGCCGCACCCGCGAAGACAGAAGTTGTCGCACCCGCGAAAACAGAAGTCGTCGTCGAGCCGAAGCCTTTTTTTCATCGGATGGTGGGTTGGTTCTGCGCGATGATGAGTGGGGCCTTTTTGGTTGCCGTTTTACTTGAGGTAGTCATAGGAGAATACCAAGCCGCTGGCGTAGGGGTCTTACCCGCTTTGATATTTGGCTGGATTGCTCTATCTTGGCTTCGGCAACCTAAGGGCGGCGCAAACGGATGACCAGATTTGCTCAGAATGATCGCACGAAGATGGTGTCGCCTCAAGATGGGGCGTTATTTGCCCTGCGCCTTGTCATTCAGAGAATCAGGCAGGCGACCATTCTTGAGATCGCGGCGAGCTTGCCACCAATGTTTCAAGCGTAAGATTTGAGCCCGGGGAACGGTGATCGGGTAATGGGTCATGCGGCCAACCGTGGCGATTCGGGTCAGCCAGCGGCGCTTGGCTTCGAAGGAGCCGGTTCCCATGTCCAATGCTTTGTCGCCGCGCTCGTAGCTGTCGAGAATCAGCATCGCGGTCAGCAGCGTTCCCAGTCCATTCTGGCGTGCGACTTCGGAGTCTCCGCGACGCAGGCCATAGATATAGCCGCCGGCGCAGTAGTTGTAGCAGAATCCGGCGGGCTCGCCGTCGAAGGTCAAGATCGCCAGGTCGAGCATCCCCAGTTCGGTCGCGGCGACATGACAGTCTTGTATGTAACAGCGGACGGTTCGGTGCGAGATCGTGGTTCCGGTGGTCGAATGCCCTTGCCAGCTTTGCTCGGCGATTTCCATCGCGGTGCGGTACAGATCCCAGCGGGGATCGTTGTCGTTGTACTCAATCCCCATCGGGCGATAACGATATAACTGAACGCGTTCGGTTGCGTGGAACTTGCGAAGCTTGCGGCGGATCTCGGCCCGTAGCTTGGGGCTGCGAGCTCGCAGGTAATCGTCCCACGAGCCATCGAAGTCGATGAAAGCGGTTTCTTTCCAGATGCCTGCGTTCGGGACGAAGCCCGCCTGGCTCATGGCGCCGCTGGTGAGGTTTTGTTCCAGGTCCTCTTCAGAGAGCCAGCGCAGGTCGATCAAGTCCCAGTCGCGGCGCGATTGATAGATATGCTCCAGCGCGAGACTGAGTGCCTGTTGGGGGTTCTCGGCCAGGATTCCGAAATGCGAACCCCAGTCCGAAAGCGGATAGGTCAGCACGCGGATCTTGCCCAAGCGGGTCGATTCGTTGACGACGACCAGCGGAACTACGCCGACCAGACGCTCGCCTTCGAGAACCAGGATGACGCGCATCCGTTTGTCTTCGCCAAAATGTTTCCAATAGATCTGCAGCCACTGAAGCGTCTGGAAGAAGTTGGCACCCGGCGTCGAGTTCCACAATCGCTGCCAGTTGCAGCGAACGTAGGCCAGGTCGTGCGGCTGGTTGATTTCCAGTACGCGGCACATGGAAAGACTGAGTCCTGAAAGGGGGCGGATGTGGACGGGGGATCGATCGATCCCCTGGCCATGAAACTCAGTACAAACCTATGCCGCAAATCGGACTCAAGGGGAAGCAGACCTCTTGAATCGGCCCGGGTTAATGGAACAGGTTCACTTTGGCCCCTACAACCCGCAAAAACGAAAAAGGCCTGTCGAAGTTGCCCTCGACAGGCCTAAGCATGATGGACAGGTATCGTCCGCGGGGAGGTTTACGAGTCGATTCCGACGGGGAATAAGGGAGCATGCGGCTTGGCTGGAGGAGCAACCGGTTTGGCCGGGGCAGCCTCTGGCGTCTCCATTGGCGCAGCCGTCGCGTCCTCTGGCGAAGTTGCCGGAGGCGTTGTGTCAGCAGCCGGCTCTTTCGTGTCGGACGCATCTGGGACAGGTGCAGGTTGAGCAGGTTCGGAGCTCATGGGCTGGGTAGCCTCCGGCTCGGCGGGTTGGCCGGACGCTGGCTTCGCTTCGGCCGGCGTCGGTTCGTCGATTTCCGGTTTACGAACTTCCTGGTCTTGTGCGCTTGCTTGTTCGTGCGGTTTGGTTGCCGTCTTCGCCGCGTTTGGCTTCACGGCGGAAACCGGCACAGGTGTCTTCAGTTCTTCCATGGCGACTTCAACCGCGTCGCGAGCTTCCGGGTTTCCTTGGTAAAGAGAAATGATTCGCTGGTAGATCTCACGTCCTTCTTTGACGTTACCAGACAGGATCATCTCTCCAGCTTGCAGCACAAAGTCGTTCAAAGGACCCTGGAGCACCTTTCCTTGGACACGCAGCATCTGCAGCCGCTTTGTCTCGCGCTCGGCAATCAACCGGTAAGGCCGATTGTCGGTCGTCTCAGGCAATTCGGCGATCATCCGATCGTACTGATACCAGGCGGCCAGATGGTTGCCTCCTTCTTCCAGGCCGCGGGCATTGGCTAGTTGGCCTTCGGCCTCGCTACGGTATTCGCGCGATGAATCGATGCTTCGATCCAAACGCTTTTCAGCACGATTGATTTGAATCATGTCCAACCAATCACGCGCTTCGTCGGCATACGGACTATTGGGATAACGATCCAATAAGGGCTGGATGTAATTGGTTTCCGCGTCGCGCCATTTGGTAGTGTCATCGGTCAACATCAACGTTTCTGCACGATCGTACAGTTCGTGATCGTTGAGCGGACGGAGCAGCCAAACCAGGGCTCCGACGACAACGATCAAGGCCAAGCCAAGGAAGATGCGGCTGTTGAACAGTGAGCCTGCTTCCTGTCGCTTGGGCTTGTGCAACAGCTTTTCCGCTTCGCTCCGATCGATACCGATGTCGATGATGCTCTCGCGGCCGTTGTTTCCGACCAGGGCATGTTCCAGCGCGCTCATGCCGCGAGCGACGGCATCTTGTGATTCGCGAAGGCCGGAAGCAACCGCGTCGATATCGGCCGGACGCCGGTCAGGCATTACTTCGATCATCCGCATCACCACGCGATCGAGCCAGACCGGGCAGTCGAGCACCACCGACGCAGGACGCTCAGGCAGCTTCCAGCGGTCTTCTTCCGCAGCGGTGTGATCGAAAGGCAACTTGCCGGTGATCATCTCGTAGAGGACGCACCCCAGCGAGAAGATGTCGGCCGAGTCGTCAACATATTGCGGGTCTTCGAATTGCTCTGGCGCGAGGTACTGCTGACGATCTTTGGGGAACAGCAGCAGCGAAGATCGGCGCCAGTGCGGATCGGCCCAGAAGCTGGTCAACTGAACGACCAGCGGCTTACGGGGATCGCTCAAGCCGGCACCCGAAAGCAATATGTGAGCCGGGCGAACATCAAGATGATGGATGTTCATGTGATGCGCCGCCGCCAAGGCTGCGCTGACCTGCAAGCCGATCTCGACAACTGTTTCCCACGGAAGGGGACCATGCTGCTTGAGATACTGCTTCAGGCTGATGCCATCGACATAATCGAGTGCAAAGAACGGAATCCCCTGATCGATGCCAGCACCATGGTACTTCACGATATTAGGGTGATTCAGCTTCATGAGCTGGCGGCTGCGCTTTTCGAGACGTTGCCGTGCGCGCGGATTCTCCGCGTAACGCTCGGGCAGAATACATATTACCGCCTGGCGTTTCTGTTTTAGATGGAAGCCATGATAAACATGGCTCGAATCGTCGTCACCGAGGCGATTCTCCAGGGCGAAGGGCCCTAACTTGGACAGCTTAATCATCGATCGTTCCCTCAAATCGGGTGGCAAGCGAGGGTGCCGCACTTCTCTGTTTAGACGCGCGTCTGTGGGAGATAGTTCGCCTCTTCTCTTAGAAGCTTAAACCCTGCAAACGTAACGCCAGATTCGAAGAAAATGTCGGCACAAACGCGACTTTCGACATAAACCGTGATTGGGGCTGAACTTTGTGGGGCGAAAAAATTGATATCAAACTTGACAAATATAAATAACATGCTGTCGATCTGAGACGCTTTGTCTCAAATTGAGGTGCCGGAGTCTAGTCCGGTTTCTGTTGAGGCGAATCGCGAAAGTTCGTAGAATCGCCCAGCCTGGTTCCCGCGTGGGGAGCCCAACGATGGTTTGCCAGCGGATTAAATGCCCTTACGGCACCAATGACTCAGTCAAGGAAGACGCGTGTCATGAGTTCATCGATTCGTCGGGAGGATACTCCCTCGCCGTTTGCTCGTTGGATCGAGCAAGGTCAATCGACCATTCGCCATGAAGCCGACGTCATGCAGCGCGTCGCCCAATCGCTGGACGACAGATTCGCGATGGCGGTCGAAGCCATTCTTCATTGCGGCGGTGATGTGATTGTCAGTGGAATTGGCAAAGCAGGTCACGTGGCTACCAAGCTGGCCGCTACCCTGGCATCGACCGGCACGCGCAGCCACTTTCTTCATCCGGCCGAAGCCATTCATGGCGACTTGGGCCGAGTTGGTCCGCACGACATCGTGCTGATGCTTTCGCAGAGTGGCGAGACCGAGGAAGTCGTTCGACTGTTGCCTACCATTCGTGGTTTAGGTGCCTCGATCATTGCCATCACGTCCTCCTCACAAAACACACTCGGCAAAGCGGCTTCGATCGTCTTGGAACTGGGGGGCATCACCGAGGCATGCCCGTTGAATCTCGCCCCCACCGCATCAACCGCCGCCATGTTGGCCATGGGAGATGCGTTGGCAATGACGGTTAGTCAAGAGCGAGGCTTTCAGCCGGAAGACTTTGCCCGCTACCACCCAGGCGGAAGCCTGGGTCGCCGCCTGGCTTTGGTGGAAGAGAAGATGCGGCCGCTGGCGCAGTGCCGCGTGGCTTCCGATCAGCTTTCCATTCGTGAAGTATTTCGCAAAGTCCGCGTCGCCGGTCGAAGAACAGGCGCGGTCATGCTGGTCGATCAGTCCGGACGACTTTCAGGAATCTTCACCGATAGCGATCTGGCCCGGTTATTTGAGCGGGACGAACCGGTTGATATCGATGCCACCATTGCCACGGTCATGACCACCCAACCGAAGGCCACCACCGCTGGCACGCGGTTTCAAGCGGCGCTCAATCGGCTGGCCGGTGCCAAGATTAGCGAGCTACCGGTGATTGACGCCGATGGTCGTCCGCTGGGTATGTTGGATGTTACGGATATGGTGGGTCAGGCTGCTTGTCAGGAAAAAGAGGATGCAGCGATCGAGCGGCCCACGCTGAAGCTTCATTTTCCGAACCAATCTGACACCGAGGCGTAAATGAATCTCGACCAGCGATGCCAGAAGATTGAACTGCTGTTGACCGATGTTGATGGCGTTTTGACCGATGGCGGCGTCATTTTGAACAACGACGGCGTGGAGTCGAAGCAGTTTCACATTCGTGACGGACTCGGCTTCAAGCTATGGCAACAGGCAGGTTTCAAGTGCGGCTTGATCACCGGCCGAAATTCTCAAGTGGTGCGATTGCGGGCTCAAGAACTGGGCATGGACGTCGTGCGGCAGGGAATTCGCGACAAAACAACCGTAGCCCAGGAAGTGCTTGATCAATTTAATTATCAGCCTGAACAGCTGGCGTTTGTCGGGGACGATTTGATCGATCTCGGTCCGATTCGCCTGGCGGGGCTGGGGATTGCCGTGGCAGACGCCGTCGATGAAGTCAAAGCGGCGGCTGACTACGTGACCAAGACGCCCGGCGGCAAAGGTGCTATTCGCGAGGTGATCGAAGTCATCTTGAAAGCGAAGAAAGTCTGGAACGACATCATTCAAACCTTCTAATCCAGGAAACCAGGCGTTGACGACCGCGGCCCAACCCGACACATGGCAACCACCGACCCTCATTGGGCAATCGGTGCGTGTTGCGGTTGTGTTTGGCGCGATGATCGCCGTCACGGCCATCTATCAGGCGACGGTCGTTCGCTGGATGGAACCGGTCATCGACAAGAATGTGAGCAAGGCCAGCGCGTTCAATTCGGATGATTTTCTCGGGCAGCAAAAGCAGAAGCTGGCCCAGTTCTTTCCGCCCCGCGCCTGGCAACTCGGTCCAACGAAGGTGCTTGAGAGCGACAACGTGATGCTCTTGATGAAAGACTTCAAAGAGATCGGCGACAATTACCTAAAGTTGGAACCGCTGACGATCATTGCCTTCGAGACCGATCAGGATCCTGAGAAGTGGAACCGCCCGGTCATCGTGTTGAATGCCGACTCGGCGATCTTGCAGTTCTCGGAATTGAATCTGGCGTTTGGCAAGATTGGCGATCTGATCGGCGGCGAACTGCTGGGCAACGTGCAAATCACCCGCAAAAGCTTGAACGGGCATCACGAACCGCTCGACATTATCACGTCCGAGGTGAAGTTGGCGTCTGATCGAATCGAGACCCAGAAAGACGTCCAGTTTTTGATGGGTAAGCATCAAGGCAATGGACGGCATCTGATCGCCCAGTTCGAGGAAGGACCGAAGCAGACCAAACGCAAAGGCCCGAACATCTCGAGCCTGTCCGTCTTGGAATTGGTGGAAGTCTACCGCATTGTGCTTTCGACCGAAGGACGAGGATTGCTTGGCGATGCAGCCGAAATGCCGGGCGTGCGATCGACTCCGAACAAGATGTATGCCTCGGCACCGGTGGAAATATCATGTCGTGGTCCGTTTCTGTTTGATGGAAACCATCGCGTCGCGACCTTCCGAGATCAGGTGCGAGTACGCCGCCTGGTCGCTTCCGGCGTGCACGATCAACTGGATGCCGATCTGCTGGAGGTCTACTTCCAGCGCGATCCACCTGCCGCGCCGGTTGCCAGTGCCGACAATGCCGATGGCGAACCGGCAGCAGGACAACAAAAGAGCGGGCAGAACGAAAAACTGAAGATGCAGCGGCTGGTTGCCGTGGGAAGTCCCTTCCGACTGAATGCCACCAGCGTGAATGCCACCGCCGAAGGGAAGCAGCTAATCTACGACCTGACGAGGAAACGGATCGAAATCGTCGGCCAGCCCAATTCGATTTTGACGAAAGACAAATATCGCTGCGAGTCGCCACATTTGATGTACGAACTCGCTGAAAACACCAGCCATTTGGGGCGTGTCTGGTCGGATGGACCAGGGCACTTCACGGGGAATCTGAACGACAAAAACCCCGACGAAGTCAGCCAGCTTTCGTGGCAGAAGCAGTTCCGCATCGAACCGCAAAACGGCGAGTATGCCGTTGCCGTCGAAGGCAACGCGACCGTTTCGCTTGATGGCAAGGGGAAGATCGAAGGAGAGCAGCTGTACGTCTACCTCCAAGACGTCACGCCGCCGGGCGGTAAGCGACAGAAGCTGATGCCCAGCCGCCTGCATGGCATCGGTCGGATATCGATCGACAGTCCGCAATTGGTTGGACGAACGAACGAAATCAAAACCTGGTTCGAGTTCGAGCCGCCGCAATCTCCCCAGCCAGGACAGCCAGGCCGCTTTCCTATGACGCCAGGGCAACCGGCAGTGGGTCAGGCACCCATCGGTCAACAGCCAGCAACCAGCAACCAGCCGGAGGAAAAACCGACGCGTTTCCGTCTGGCAGGCGAGGTGATTCAACTGGTAGTTCGCTTTGACGGCAAGAAGTCACACCTCGAATCAGCTCAGATTTTCGGTCAGGTTCAACTAGCCGAGATTCCAGATGCCGAGCAAATGGTTGATCCGTTCATGGTTCGTGGCAACGTGGTGCAACTGCTGCATGCTTCGGACGAGAACGCCGAGATCCATGTGACCGGCCAGCCGGCGACGATCTCTGGCCGGGGGCTCCAGCTTTTCAGCGGACAGATGCAACTGAACCAACGCCAGGGCCGCGTTTGGACTGAAGGCCCAGGCGAGTTGATTTTGCCGATGGATCGCGATTTCCAAGGCCGAAAACTGGCCGTGCCGGAGTTCTTCAACGTGCAGTGGCAAGGAAGTCTCGAAGCCCAGCATAACCAGGTTGCCTTCGACCGCGCGGTGAAGATCAAAGGGCGGCAAAGCCAGCTGACGACCGCTCGGCTGGTGATTACGCTGAACCAACCGATCAACTTTACGGACGCCTCGACGAACAAAGAGCTTAGTGCCCGACGAGTCGATTGTTCCGGCGGCGTTCAACTTTACAATCGAAACGTGGTCGATGGCATTTTGAAGTCGATCGATCACTTTGAAGGCAAGACGCTTTCAATCGATCAAGTGACCGGCGATATCCAGGCGCAAGGACCTGGCGTTGCCAAGACGGTAATGTTGGGCGGAGTGACCGGGAAGATCCCAGGCCAACAGGCACCGACGCAGAAGGCCAAAGAAAAGCAGCTCTCCTTCCTGCGTGTCGATTTTGTGAGCCACGTGACCGGCAACATTCATCGCAAAGAGGCGACCTTCCACAAGGTGGACCGAGCTTACTTCGGTCCGGTTCAAAACTGGGAAGATGAAATCGATCCATCAAGCACCACCAGTCTCAATCCCGATGACGTCACGCTGCGATGCGACCGATTGACCGTGGTGCAAATGCCCGAGTCAAGCGAGGCAGGCGGGTCTGAAGTGCTGGCCCTAGGCAATAGCGAGGTCCAAGGCAAGATGTTCACTGCCTGGGCCGATCGAATCAGTTATTCGACGGCAAAGAACCTGTTGACCCTCAACGGCAACGGCCGCAACGATGCCCAATTGACCCACCAGCAGCGCATCGGCGGAACACGCCAGACGTTGACCGCTGGCAAGATTCAGTACTGGCCCGAGACGCGCAAGTTCCAGATCGATGACGGCAAGTCGATCGATGTCTCCGGCATTCGCCCCAACGACGTCAACCTGCCTAAGATTCCCGGCATTCGTTAGCGCGTCGGGTTCTCGTACCAGATCACGCCCAGGTTATTCCGCTCTTCGCAGGTCAGCACGTCCAAGTCGCCATCTTCGTCCAGATCGATCAGTTGTAAGAGATCGAACTTGATGCCGTCCTTGTCGCCGCTGATCTGGTGTGCGGTCCACTCGTCAGAGTTCTCGGATCGGCTGAGCCACATGACGCCATGCTTCTTCTCGGAGTGCTCGCAGCTGAAGACCAGGTCAGGCGTGCCGTTTGCGTCGATATCGCCAATGCGAACCGACTTGCCGCCGCCTGTGTTAGCGGGAAGCGGGATCTGGATCGCCTCAAACTTCGGCTCGTCTGAAGTGCGGCGCATGATCAGAATCCCTTCGCTCCGCACCGCCACGGCAACGTCCTTCTTGCCGTCGGCGTCGAAGTCGGCGATGTCGAGAAACATCACTTCCTGGTTCTCTCCGCCGATAAGTTGCGGCGGGCCAGGCTTGTCGGGATTGGCCATGTTGATCCAATAAACGCCGCGCGTCTTTCCCTTCCGGTCGCTATAGACCAGGTCGGCTTTGCCGTCGCCGTTGATATCTTCCGCCTCCAGCGACATGATCCAACCGGCATCGACGATTGGCTGCCAATTCCAGCGCTGGGCATTCTCTTCCTGCACCAGCCGGCCGATCGCAGCCCCCTTCCCTTTCGCACCCGAAATCAGATCGATGCCCAAGTGGTCGGCCCTTGGCCAAGGGAGCGAGAACATCCACATCAAGGTCGGATGCGCACCTGGCAGCGGCTCGGTTCGCCAGGCTTTCTCGTTCAGGTAGTCGGTCGAGGATGTGGGGGCCCAGTGAACGAACAGTTCACGCTGTTTCCCTTCGCAGGCCGAAACGACATCGATTGCTCCGTCCCCGTTCAGATCGGCGAACACGGCATCTTCCGGGCTGGCAACTTTGCCGACGGTGACTTTCGGCCAAGGTTTGGTGACGTCGTCGGTGCCAGGATGCAGATAAACGCGAATGACACCCCCTTCTTCCCAGCCGGTGCACAAATCAGGCCGGCCATCGTGGTTGACGTCCATCGGCCGAACGCCGTCCGCCCCGCGCGAGGTACTATCGATCGCGTGCCGCTTCCAGGGACCATCGGCACGCGTGGAGCTCCATAGAAGCGAGACAAATGCGAGCGAAAGAAGCAGGCGGAAAGTCATGGCGGGGGCCTCGAACCATCGCGGAGAAAAGATGCGGGCATGCCATGCACGGTAACCGCTGCCGCTTCGGAGATCCAGAGATTTGCCGCCATGCAATTTGAATCAGCGCAACAAAAACCCCGTCCAAATGGATTTAGACGGGGTATTTGACCAACGATTAATCGAATGGCGTCTGGTATTAGACCAGGCCTTGGCGAACGGCCCAGACGGCTGCCTGAGTCCGATCGGTGACATCGATCTTGCGCAGAATGTTTTGCACGTGTTCTTTGACCGTTTCGATGCTGATGCTGAGCGAACGGCCGATTTCGCGATTGCTGAGGCCAAGCGCCAAGTGACGCAGCACTTGCATTTCGCGATTGGTCAGCGGGAATTCGCTGTTCTTGGCATCGTGACGCTTGGCCATGGTGCCTTTCACGCGAGTCATGATGCTTCCTTCGATCTGCTTGCCACCGTTGGCAGCATTGTGGATCGCTTCGATGATCATCTCGCGCGGCGAGCCCTTCAGGACGTAATCGACGGCACCCAAGGCAACCCCACGTGCGACGTAGGTTGGGTTTTCGTAGGTGCTGAGCATGACGACGCGAGTACCGGGAGAATCGGCTTGCAGTTTCTCAAGAGCTGCCAAGCCATCCATTTCCGGCATGCGGATATCCATGAGAACAACGTCGGGTTTGTGCTCCAGCGCTTTCGCCACGGCATCGCTGCCGTTGACTGCTTCTCCAACGACCTGAATATCGGTTCCACGGAACAGACATGCTAAGCCGCTTCGAACGACCTCGTGGTCGTCGACAACCAACACGTTAATGGACATGTAAACCTCTCAAACAGTAGGGAAGGGATTTGTAAGTGGCCAAATCGGAGCAGTATCCTCCACCCAACAGTGAGTACGCCATTTTGTAAAAAATGTCGCAGTTCTCACTAACTGCTTGTCCTTGATGACCTTGCATCGATTGAATTACCGCCATGGTAACCCCCACCGGGACCATTTCCAGTCAGGGAAACCCCCACGTGCCCCTATTTTGCGATGTTCCGCACCCGTAGGAGTAGGTAACCGCAGGATTTTTCAACTAACTAAGGGATAAATCTGCAGCGCAACCGAATGTGCGGTTTGCCGCAATGGCGGCCTTACAAGTGTAACGGATCTGTCGACAAAATACCTCATTGTGTTGACCAGGGTAAATACGTGACCTAGATAAACCTATGGATGAGGATTATTTGCGACATGCAAAGTTCCTGTTTCCCGACGCCCGCCAACATTGAGAAATACCCCCTGCGAAGTATCTGTGGAAGAACTGGCAATGAATCAAGCCCAACTACTGCTTGTCGACGACGACCGTCACGTTTTGGAATCAATGGGAAGTTGGTTACGTGAAATCGGTTATGGAGTCGATCAAGCTGCCAATTTAAACCAGGCGATCGCGCTGCTCGATCAGCAGTCGTACGATTTGGTCTTGGCCGACGTCCGTCTAGGCGAGGAGGACGGCTTCGATGTGTTGCGTCATTGCCGGACCAACTACCCCGGGCTGACGGTGATTATGATCACCGGATACGGGACGGTTGAGACCGGAATCGAGGCTCTCCGAGCTGGTGCTTTCGATCTGCTGACCAAGCCGCTGATCGATGAAGAACTGGAGATGGCCATCCAGCGAGCTCTCTCGCAGCGAAAGGTAATGCAGGAAAATCTGCAATTAAAACAACAGCTCGATCTCCGCTTCGGGCTCGAAAATATTATTGGCCACGACCACAGAATGTTGAAGATTTTCGACATGGTCGACAGCGTTGCAGACACTCGAGCGACCGTCTTGATCACCGGGGAAAGCGGTACTGGTAAATCCTTACTTGCCCGCGCGATTCATCGCCGCAGCATTCGCCGAGATCAACCCTTCATCGAAGTGGCTTGTGGTGCCCTGCCAGAAAACTTGTTGGAAAGCGAGTTGTTCGGGCACGTCGCCGGTTCGTTCACCGGAGCAACTGGTAATAAGGCTGGTAAGTTCAAAGCGGCCGATAAGGGCACGATCTTCCTCGACGAAATCGGGACCGCACCGCTGAGTATGCAAGTCAAACTGCTTCGCGTGCTGCAGGAACTTCAGTTCGAGCCGGTTGGCGGAACGGAAACCGAAACGGTCGATACGCGCGTGGTGCTGGCGACCAACGAAGATCTGGCCCAATTGGTCGATCGGGGTGAGTTCCGCCAAGACCTCTATTACCGAGTGAATGTGATCAACCTGGAACTTCCGCCGCTGCGGGAACGTATTTCTGACATTCCTCGCCTGGCCGAGCATTTCCTGTTGGAAGTTTGCCAAGACACCGGACGCCGCGTGCAAGGCTTCTCGGCTGAAGCAGTCGCCGCACTGCAGCGATATCGCTGGCCTGGTAACGTTCGCGAACTGCAGAACGTCATCGAGCGAGCCGTCCTGCTAAGCAAGAACGAAGAAATCATTCCGGACGATCTGCCCGGATCGATAGCCTCGGGGGCTCCTGTTTCTGTCAGCCGCAGCACCGGAACAACGCTGAAAGAAGCCTTGGAAGGTCCTGAGCGGCAGATTATCCGCGAAGTGCTGGAATCGAACGGCTGGAACCGGAATGAAACGGCCGACCAATTGGGCATCAATCGCACGACGCTCTACAAGAAGATGAAAAAGCTTGGCCTGGAAGAGATGGCCGGGCACTATCCGAAGCCTTAAAACTAGCCGCAGCAGTCAACCAATGCGATCGATCGTGTACAGGATTGATCGATCCATTCTGCAACGAATGGCTGCGAAGCGTACTTTTTCAGGTCGTACTCCAGCCGGCTTGGATCGGAGATCCAGAGATTGCCACTGGTGACCTCAGCGTCGCTGCTCTCGGATTGATAGACACAGATAAGGCGCATCTGAATCGCGGCGTCATCGAACTCTTCGTCGTCCCCGGCACAGAGCTGCCTGGTGAAACCTAAGTAGAGGATCTCGATGGATTCGAGGTCCTCGTCGTCGGATTGTCTCAGATCAGTCGGCTGATCGAGTGCGAACTGAGCCCCTCTGCCCCACTCGAGCAGAAGCATATCTTGATCCTTTTCGGGATCGGCACCGCTGATGCGTACGTTTCGGAACGATGCGGCGACTTCCTGCAATATCTCGCTCGCCTTCAGGCTGCTCTCTTGATAGGACTGGGCAAGTTCGAGGAATTGCTCAACGGCGGTTTCCAGGTCGATCTCCATCGACAGTTGCTCCTCAAGCGAAATAGATACCGGCAATTCTCAGAAATTACGTTCTCGCCCATCCGGGGAGGTTTTGACGAGGATTATCAGTTCTCATGCCGACGCCTTCAAAACAGCACCGCAATCGGAAGTTTAGGTATTAGTTGGTCTAATTACGCTCGCTTTGGCTGGGCCTTCCCGTAGTTTAGTGCGACGATTTGACGCATTCCCTCTGGTTGACCCTCTTTTTCGCGCGGTCGTATAATCCGGCTTTTCCTGCTCGATCGTTGCCAGTTCCTTCTGGAAGAAGTCGATGAAGATTCATGAGTTCCAGGCGAAGGAGATTCTTCGCCAAGCCGGGGTGGCCGTACCTCGCAGCATCGTTGCCAAGACGCCTGAAGAAGCGAGTGCCGCCTACACCGAACTGGGTGGCAGTATTGCCGTTGTGAAGGCCCAGATTCACGCCGGTGGCCGCGGTAAAGGAACGGTGAAAGATAACGCCGATCAACGCGGGGTCGTGCTCGTGAAATCGGCGGAAGAAGCCGCGACTGTCGCCAAGAACCTGCTGGGCAAAGAACTGGTCACCATCCAGACCGGCCCCGAAGGCAAACAGGTCAACCAGGTCCTGGTCGAAGAAGGCTGCGACATTCAGCGAGAGCTTTACCTCGGTATTGTGCTTGATCGTGCCGCCAAGCTGCCGTGTCTGATGATGTCGAGCGAAGGCGGAACCGAGATCGAAGAAGTGGCGGCCGAGACGCCTGAGAAGATCTTCAAAGAACATTTCGATCCATCTTTGGGCCCGCAGAGCTTTCAGATTCGCAAGCTGTGCAAGAAGCTGGGCATCAGCGGACCAGCCGCCCGCAGTGCTGAGAAGTTCGTTAAGGGCCTGTGCAAGGTTTATGTCGACACCGACTGTGCTTTGGCCGAAATCAACCCGCTGGTCATCACCGGCAGCGGCGAGATGATCGCGCTGGACTGCAAGATGACCTTTGACGACAACGCCCTGTATCGTCACAAAGACATTGTCGAACTGCGAGACCTGTCGGAAGAAGAGCCTGCTGAAGTTCGTGCCCAGAACACGGGCCTGAGCTACGTGAAGCTCGATGGCAACATCGGATGCCTGGTCAATGGTGCCGGTCTGGCGATGAGCACGATGGACATCATCAAGCTGCATGGCGGCGAGCCGGCTAACTTCCTCGACGTAGGCGGCGGTGCCAACGTTGATCAGGTCACCGAAGCGTTCAGCATTCTGCTGGATGACAAGAACGTGAAGGCGGTTCTGGTGAACATCTTCGGCGGGATCATGCGTTGCACGACGATCGCCGGTGCTTTGCTGGAAGCCTATAAAAAGCTTGACTTCAACGTTCCGCTGGTCGTTCGCCTGGAAGGGACCGAGGTGGAAGAAGGTCGCAAGATGTTGGCCGAATCGGGCATCGACATCATCATCGGCGATGGCCTGACCGACGCGGCGAAAAAAGTCGTGGCAACGGTTGCCTAAGCTCTGTCCGCGGAACTCTCTGACTGATTACCGAACCTGATCACTGAAAATCAAAAACCATGAGCATCCTCGTCAACAAAGACACCAAAGTCATTTGTCAGGGCATCACCGGCAAGGTCGGCGAGTTCCACACCAAGGGTTGCAAAGAGTATGGCACCAAGATGGTCGGCGGCGTCACGCCGGGCAAAGGGGGCCAATCGGTCGAAGGCCTGCCGGTCTTCGATACGGTGGAAGAAGCCGTTAAAGAAACGGGTGCTAACGCCACAATGATTTTCGTTCCGCCTCCGTTCACGGCGGATGCCATTCTGGAAGCGATCGACGCAGGCATCGAAGTCATTTGTGCGATCACCGAAGGGGTGCCGGTGCTTGATATGGTTCCGGTTTACCAGAAGGTGAAGCAAAGCAAGTCGGTGCTGGTCGGTCCGAACTGCCCTGGGGTGATTACGCCAGAAGAATGCAAGATCGGCATTATGCCGGGCTACATTCACAAGAAGGGCCCCGTCGGCGTGATGAGCCGTAGCGGTACGCTCACCTACGAAGCGGTCTGGCAGCTGACGAACCTGGGTCTGGGCCAATCGACCTGCGTCGGTTTGGGCGGCGACCCGATCGTTGGTACGTCGTTCATCGATCTGCTGGAGATGTACCAGAATGATGGCGATACCGAAGCGATCATGATGATGGGTGAAATTGGCGGTACGGCCGAAGAAGAAGCAGCCGAATACATTAAGCAGAATGTGACCAAGCCAGTCGCGGCCTTCATCGCTGGACGTACGGCTCCTCCTGGCAAGCGAATGGGCCATGCCGGGGCGATCATCAGTGGTGGTAAAGGAACGGCCGACGAAAAATTCGCTGCTCTGCGTGGTGCTGGTGTCGAAATCGCCGAGAGCCCAGCCGACATGGGAACGGCACTCAAGCGGGCCATCGACAACCACAAATAGTTGTCGCTCCGTTAATTATCGTTAAGCAATTCGGCCACTGGATTTTCAGTGGCCTTTCTTTTGCCGAACTGTCCATTTCGCGCAGTACCGAAAAACTAGTGGTATTGATGATGACCGCAGGCCATAAAATAGGTCAAACTGACTTCTAGCTGGCCGGTAAGCGGCCATTCAGCAGGTTCTTTTCGACCCGGCTGCGACGAAATGTCGCATCTCCTTTTCGTCTTCCATCACGTACATCATTACCGAAGTGGACTCCGTTCGCGGAAAACAGTAGCGGATTTGCCTCCGCTACCCTCAGTTTAATCGTGGCAATGCCGCAATCGGGCTGCTGGAGTGCTATAATGCCCGATTAGGCGGACCTTCCCATTGGCTTCAACAACTGCGAGACCATTGTGACGGGAATGGAAAAAGGATTGGCGGTATCGCCCGGAGTGGCGATAGGCGTCGCGTATTGCATTTTAGAGATCTTCGTGAATCCTGATCGAAAGCGGTTGGAGAAGCACGAGATCCAAAAAGAGCTTGCGCGCTACGAACAAGCGAGGGAACGCACGGCTGTTGATCTGGCTGCCCTACAAGCGAAAGTCGAAAAGCAGATTGGCAAAAGCGAAGCGGCCATCTTTGCCGTTCACCAGTCGATTCTTCGCGACCCTGCGTTCACCAACAAGGTTCGGAAGTGGATCGTCGAAGAGCATCTCACCGCGTCGGCAGCGCTGCATCGGCTGATGGAAGAATACTCGGCGATGTTCGGCAAAATGGGAGACGAATACTTGCAGGAACGGCTCAACGATATTCGCGACGTGGTCGTGCGATTGAGTGCCTATCTTTCCGACGTCTTGAACAATGCCGAAGACTCTGGCCTAAGCGGTCCGTTGATTGTCATCGCCGATGAACTGCTTCCCTCGCAGGCGGTCGCGTTAGGCGAGGCGGACGTCCGCGGGATCGTGACCCAGGCCGGAAGTCAGACCAGCCATGCAGCACTGATCGCGCGCAGCCGTGGTATTCCGGCCGTGAGTGGTCTCTCGGGAATTCTGCGGAAGGTCAAGACAGGCGACACGGTCGTGGTGCATGGCAGCGAAGGGTTGGTTTCGATCAACCCGGAGCCGGAGGAACTGGCCGCGTATCGCAAGCTGGAGCGAGAGTTCTTCAATCTGAAGGATCAACTCGCCGCCAATCGCCATCACCCGGCGGTCACGCGCGATGGTACGCCGCTGAAGTTGCTGGCCAACATCAACAACGTGAAAGATGTTGAATCGGCCGCGGCGATGGGGGCCTGGGGCGTTGGATTGTATCGGACCGAATACTTATATCTGACGCACGATAACGTTCCCGACGAAGACGAGCAATTTGAGATCTATCGCGAGATCTTGAAAAAGACGCCGCATCGTTACGTGACGATTCGCACGCTCGATATCGGCGGTGACAAAACGGTTGCCTACCTGGGGCACAACCATAACGAAGCCAATCCGTTTATGGGCTGGCGCAGTATTCGACTTTCTTTCGAGCACCCCGAGTTCTTCCTTTCACAGATCCGGGCCATCATGCGCTGCGCTGCGGAACTGGAAGATGGGAGCGAAGGTCAGGTCAACATGCTCTTTCCGATGGTGACCAACGTCGAAGAGATGCGCAAGGCCCGGCACCTGGTTCGTAAGGCAGAGAAGTCACTCGACGAACGAGGCATTCCGCGCGGCAAAGTTAAGGTCGGCATGATGCTGGAAGTGCCGGCGGCCGCGGTTTGTATTCATCACCTGCTGGAACTGGTCGACTTTGTGTCGATCGGTTCGAATGACCTGGTCCAGTATTTAACGGCAGCCGATCGAGATAACCCCAAGGTTAGCGGTTTGTGCCAGCCCCTTTCTCCGGCGGTGGTAATCACGCTGAAGAATGTCATCGAGGCTTGCAATCAAGCGAACACGCCGGTCACGTTATGCGGCGAGATGGCGGGCCAGCCGCGAGCGTTCCTCCTTCTTTTGGGGATGGGCTTGCGCAGTTTCAGCATGAGTCCCGCTTTCATTCCGACGATCAAAGAGCTGGCGATCCTCACGACGGTGGAGCATGCCGAGCGCGTTGTCGAGAAGGTGGTCAGCATGAAAACAACCAATCAGATCAAACGCTTCTTGCGCATGGAGTTGGAAGCTATCTCCCCCGATATCGCACGACTGGATACCGAATAAGAATGGTTTGCTGCGCGTGGTATTGATTGTGCTGTCTGAGTTGTCTGTCTAGGTCAGATAGTTTCGCGAAATTGCGACCAGTGTGACCACGTAGCGCGATTGTTAGGCTACACTTTCTCGTCCCACGCCAAGATAGATTTCGACAGAAAGGTTACGAGATGGCTCCTTCCTTCCGCAAAAGCACCGTTTTCAGCCTGGCATTGATGGCTACTCTTTGGTTCGGTTTCCAAGCGAACACCGCTTCGGCCATGACCCGAGCTCAAATTCGCTCGATGCCCCTTTTGGAACGCCCCAACCGCATTGGGCATTTCTACGGCAACAACGTTCGCCGCGTCCATCATTGGCGACATGGTCGCTAGACCCACGTCGATGATCACGGTCTGAAACAAAAAGAGGCTCTATTTAAAGCAAACAGAGCCTCTTGTCATTTCTTGGACAATTAAAGGGGACGGGGGTCTTTTTCTACTTTCGTTCCTTACGAGGCCGACCGCGGGGGCGCATTGTGTAGCTCAGGCCGGATTGCTCTGCTGCCTTTTGCGTCCACTCAGCGCTGCCGTAGGGGCGTCCCCGTCCGACGCACTCGCGTAGCGCCGTCAATTCCTTCTCGCTCAGCGGCTCGTTCACCCGCTCGATCCATTTCGGCGTCCGGGCAATCGGCCACGGCGAAAGCAAGCTTGGATTGCGATCTTGCTTCTGCGACCAACGCCAGAGCGAACCCCACTGCCAATCTTCTGCCCGTTTGACCAGGTTTGCCCGGAGCGGGTTCCGCTCGACATACCGGCACACGACCAAAAAGTGCCTGTCGTCGGCAACCGGAAAACTCTTGAAGCGAGACTGGTACAAATGCCCCTCGCCCGCCGTGTCGTAGTGTGCGTGGTAGCGCTGCGTGTGGGTGGCCGTCACCCAGCGCAGCAAACGCCCCATGAGGCCATCCTCTGCCGGGCGGAGAACCATGTGCCAATGATTTGGCATTAGCGTTAACGAAAAGAGTTCGACCGGATAACGCTCAAGGCCTTCCCCTAGCACGCGGAGAAACGCCTGGTAGTCGTCGTCTTTGTGAAAGAGTGTTTGCCGCGCATTGCCACGATTGAGGGCATGGTAGATCGAACCACCTTCATCGGCACGCTTTTGACGGGGCATCGTGGTTTTCCAGTAAACAAACTGAGCCAGAACTTGGACTCAATCAGAATATCAGATCCCCAGGCTCAAAAAAGACCCCCGTCCCCTTTTCTTGCCCCAAACCGGCACAGCCTGCGGGTAGTCAATGATTCTCAGAAGCCGTCTGACTTGCCAGTGCAGCAAGTCGCAGCCGCTCAGGGTCGCTGATTCGCTCTTCCACCGCCTTGCAAACAGACTTCCATGCAAAGTGAAATGTATACTCTTCCGAAAACTTAGGGGACGTAACGAGAAACTCGTGCCACTTAGAAAGATCAAATCCAAAGTCTTCGCCTGTTTCTTTTCGCAAGCTATCACGGGCTTCTTGCATTGCTGTTACTCTATCTGAGTCTTGCATCAAGTCTTCGGGAACACCACATGCGATGCCTCCGAGATTCAAGACATCGCCTTGGAGCGGAGTTACTCTTCCGAATCGTGGGACACTCATTATCTATCTCCTAAACCAGAACGTCGAACCACTAGAAGCCAGCACGACGACGCCAAAAGTTGATGTACTTTGTTGAATCTCCATGCTGTTGCGGTGTGATCCCATTCAAATGACGAGTCACTCGTTCCCTTGCTATGGACTCTGTCATCATCTCCCGGGACAAGAAAAGGGGACGGGGGTCTTTTTGGTCTGACGCGATCGGGCATCCGTTTTGAGTTGACGCTTCAACCGTGGTTGATCTGCTCTCGATGAACTAAAACTGCCGTGGGCTACCTTGCGTCTGCCATTGAATTTGCGAAGGCGGCGCGATCGGAGGTTGCTCGTTGACGGGATTCGGCACGCGGATAGGAATTGTAATCGCATTGCCGCCTGTCCAAGCTGGTCGCTCAGGATGTAGTACCCGCATTGGGATCTGTGGCTGGATCGGAACCGCAGCGTAGTCAGGATGCCGACCGAAATAGGGATCCAGCAGGTCGTAGCCGTACAGATCGTAATAAGTTTGATCGAACGCGTTTTGCAGGAATCGCCAGTCCTGCATGCGTGGATCTCCCTGATTCCAATCCGAGGCGTTTTCGATCGTGTATTCGACGACCTTGTATCGCTGGATAACTGGATCGAACGCTCGCTGCAATGCGAAGTAGCTACCCTGGCGCTGGGCAAGACGAGTAAACTTCTGCGACTCGTTGGCCAGGTCTTTCAGCGCGGCGGCGAGGGTTTGCATCTGGATGTTATTGGCCGCCAGCTTCTTCACCTTGTGCTCTAAGCTAAGCGCGTCGGCGGCCATGTTGCCGCGGCGAAGAAAGACGTTCTGAGCGTATGCCTGCTCCGCCAGAAGGCCAACGAGCAGGACCGGAACAACAAGAAGAGCCTTGGTAAACATCGCGAAACCTTCGTAATCGATGGCGATTGGTTTGCCTTGCTACTGCCATTTTAGTGACGTCTCGATAGCGTGGCCAAGAAAAAAAAAGAGCGTGCGACAGGCAATCGCACGCTCCGCTGTCGAGTGAACCCTCGACTATTTGAAGGCTTTGATCAGATTCCCCCAGCCAGCAGGCTTACCGCCGATTTGGACGTTCACCTTGCCGTTCTGAAAACCGATCTTCATACCGCCCTGGTTTTTGTATTGGCCGTAGCCGTTACCGTAACCGTTGTTGTAGCCAGGATTGTAGCCGTGGTTGTGACCGTTACCGTAGTAAGGGTTCTGGTAGATCGGGCCTTGCTGGACCGGGATCTGGCAGCGGTATTGGATATAACCGCAGTGGGCTTCGTACAGATCGTAGTAAACCCGATCGAAGGCCTGTTCGATGTTGATCCAAGCCTGCAAGATGTGTTGATCACCATGATGGTGATGGCAGGCGTGCCAGCAGGAACGCAGTTCCTGTTGGACATGCTTCATTTCCCGCGAGACATCAGCGAAGTCGGCTTTCAAGTGGTTCAGGCTGGCCTGGCGACGAGCCGTCTCGCAGAAGTGATCGACTTCGTTGAGCAGTGCCCTGGCTTCACTGGCCAATGGGCCGTAGGTTTCGTGGTAGCGTACTTCCTGATAGAAGTCTTCGACTTCGTGATGCAGGTACTCGATGTCATCGACCAGGCGATGACGGCAAGTGAAGTGGTCTGCCTTGGCGGTCGAAACCATCGAAAAGGTGACGACGCTCAGGATTCCGCTCCAGACCAAAGTTTTCAGCAACATGACATTCTCCCCCAAAGTGGTTGTGTAAAAGGCTTTTCCTCGTTTCCCGTTGCCGTCAGTGACTTGCTGGCAACGCTAGTCCTTAAGGCAGCGAGGGTGCCAAAACCGGAGAGAAATCTCCAAGAAGTACCGTAAGTTGCTAAATGTAAAAGCCTTACGATTATACCGAAAAAAATGAGACCGAATAGAAATAGGTCCCAATGGGGCATTTGTTGTCGAGACGACAACAGTTTGTCTCAGCCTATCGCCAAATGGCCATAGAATTCTGCCACCGACACTATTTCGGCGGTTTCTTCAGGACGATGACCGGGCAGTGGGCCAAGCGGATGACTCGATCGGCGACCGATCCGACCAAGACCCGCATGATCGACGAGCGGCCGTGCGAGGGGATCAAGATGGCGTTGGCTTTGATCGAATTGGCATAGTCGCAGATCTGTTGACCAGGGTCGCCGAACGCGATGATGATCTTCAGGTCTTGGTACTTGTCGTCCGACAGGCTTTTGCGGATTGCCTGAGTGGCGTGATGGGTCCGCGTGTTTTCGTCGACGGTATTCCAAACTTCGCCAGGATCAGCTGGCGAAAGTTCACCCAGGACATGAATAAGATGGACACCTTCGCTGGTTCCCAATAAGGAAATCGCCATATCCACCCCTTGTTTCGAGTCTTCGGAAAAATCGTAAGGAACGACAACCGGAGGTTTCGAGATCCAGGACATGGCCAATTTCCTTTCAATTACACACAGGAAGCAGTCTCTCGCGGAACAACTGGTCTTATGTTAGCGAAGTGCTGCCTGGGGTAACAGTCAGGAGTCCTCGTCGCCAATTTGCAGTCCGCGTCGGACGAATGCCTGTTCTTCTTCCTCGTGCGCTTTCATGTCCGCGGCAAACTTATCGAATTGTTTCTTCCAGTTTTCGCTGACCTGGTTGGTATCGAGAGTCTTCACCAGCTTGTCAAAGGCTTTCAGCAGTTGACGATGGGTGCCTTCCATCCCTCGAGTATCTGCGCAAAGGTGCGGGTGCTGGGCACAAATCTCGTCGAAACATCCCTCTTCTTCTTCCTCAAAATGTTTAGTCATCAGGTGACGAAGCTGTGTCAGACGTTGTTTCAACTGCCCAGCGGTTAGCTCAAGTTCCGAGTCACGAAGGGCACTTTGAAGATCGTGCACAGCACAATCGAGACCCTCGTGCTCGAACGTAAAGTGAATGTAGAAGGATTTGTTTCCTCCTGTGAGGTAGCTGTCGGACATCATACACCTCCTTTCCCTTTTCCAGGGAGAATGCAATTAGGGGCGATTGTGGATCAGGTGGAATCGGGCGGTTGTTTAAAAGTCAGAACGGGGCATTTGGAATGCCGAACGATCGACTCCGCCGTACTTCCAATCAACATATGCATCAGGCCTGTACGGCCGTGCGTTCCCAAAACAATCAAGTCCGCTTTTTCCTCCTCCGCCAGGCGGACAATGGCGGCTGATGGATCCCCGGTGACCAAACGGTACTCGACGGGGACATCGGGTGAATCGGGTTTGACTTCGTGCAGCATCTCCTTCAAATCGTCGGGCGACGGATCAAGCATGCCGTAATACATCTCGCCGCTGCCATAGGCCGTCGGGGGCTCTTCGACGTGGACGATGATGATCTTGCCGCCGCTATCTCGAGCCAGTGCGGTCGCCAAATGCAAGGCGGCGTCGCCGCAGTGGGAAAAATCAGTCGGGAAGAGAATTCGTTGAAAGTTCATGATGTGACTCCTTCTCCATGGGGCCTCAGGCCAAGTTTCATACGGCCTTTATCTCTATTATCGTTACGAATTTCACGAAGTCCGAGTTCTCATTTTTCGGGCGTGAAAATCGAAATCGGCAAGGCGAAAGCTAGATGCATCGGCATGATGCAAGCGACCCGGAGAATCGGTGGAGGAAGGCGTCAAAGGAGTGTTGTCGCTTAATCAGAGCGAGAGCATCGCGCTGATTTCTATTCTTGCGATTGCCGAGCCTGTAGGCAAATAGATACCCGCCTATATGCAATTGTTTTTTGAAATTAATCGCATTTAATTGGGTGCTGTCACCCGCCCAGAAGGGGTCAAGAATTAAGAGACGATCGAGACCGATGGCTATTTCTTCCGCGCGACCAGCAGGCCGCCGTGGATCGCCAGAACGCTGCCGGCACTCAGCGCCGCCCACGCGATCCAACCAGGAGGAGTAATCGTTTCGCGCACGCCGGTGCCGCTGTTGACCATCAGGTGATTAAGCGCCCCGCGCGCCGTCTCGGGACCGGGACCGACGTTATGGGCCAGAAATTTAGTTGCTGACGGGGTAAGTCGATACGACTCGACCGCGTACATCTGTCCGCCCAAAATCAGCAGGAGGATGCCGGCATAGATGAAGTGTATCGCCCAGGCCTTTTGATTCATGAGAGAGATCTTCACGGGGGAAAGTGCTAGCTACTTTCCTTTCATCGAGAGATCATGCGTCGTCGGATGAGTCGGTGGCAGGTTGTGCCGGTTTTTCCGGACCCACCAGAAAGCGTTTGGCTTGTCGCTTAGCCAGTTTGACCACCGAGCGGAAATGGTTGCGAGCTTGCGCGGTGAACCGAGGAGGGATCAACTCCAGGTCGAACATGCTGACTGGCTGACCGCGCCAATGGCTTTTGTATTCTTCGTCGCCGCGCAAGAAGTCGAAGTTGGTTTTGCCTGACTCGATGGCATGGCGAATGGCAGCCGTGATACCTAGCCAGCCTGGACGATTAAAACTGGTGGTGACCGAGATGCCTGAGCAGTAATGAAGCAGATCGGTACCCGCTTCCAAATCGAATTCGGCCGCGATGGGCTCGCCATCCATTTCGACCCACTGCAGCCGCAGTTGGCCAGATTTCAGGTGGATATGGGCCGCTTCGAGGAGAAAGTCATGAAATCTCTGCGAGGCAAAGCAGCCAGGCTGACCCATTTGATTGCGACGCTGTTGATGGAGATCGACCAGGGTTTGGAAAGCTTGAGGAAGCGTCGACCCGTCAGCCATGTGAAGAACGGCACGGCCGGTGTCAAATTGGTTTCGCCAAAGCTGGCGAACGCGGTGACGCCGCGACTTGGAAAGTTGAGCGAGCCAGTCGTCCCAGTCGCCTGGCAGCGGCAGCCGGTAGCCTTCCATCGCGAACTGATGACGAACATCGTATCGAAGGTAGCTCATGGTCGTGGCAAATTGCTGCATGACCTGGTCGGTCGATTCGATGCCTTCCAGGAAAATCCGATCGATGTGCGAGACACCTTGGACAAGCAAGTGAGAGACCGCATTGACGACTGTTTCGTCCTCGCCAGGCTTGGCCAGGATCGATAGGTAATCGCTACAGACTTCTCCGGTGCCCAGGAAGCGAATTTCGTTGCCTCCCCACCAGGTTTGTCTTTTGAACCAGGGAGCCAATCCAATCAGCCAGCCATCGGTATCTCGAACCGTAATCAAATGCAATTGGTCGCCTGGCTCGCGGTAATGTTTCCACCAGGTCATCAGCCAGCCAGGGGCGAGAAACAGACGCGAACCTGCCAGGCGTTCCCATTCGACGAAAAGTGAATCGTTCGCGTCGAGTTGGGATACGGTGACCGTTACGTACTCGGGGCTTTTGATCGAAGACGACGACAGAGCGTCGCTCGAAGGGCAATCGATGGCCATCGGTCGATATGCTTCTGGGAGTAAATTCGTGATCTCTCCGACCTTCCCGCTGGAACTTCGAACAGAATCGATCACGATAGCCGCGCGCTACGTCATTTATCGTAGAAGGAGAGGGCTGTTTCGGCTGCCATTTTCAGATCGGATCTCGGCAACAATTAGGCCTGTCCGGTCAAAGGTGCCGGATGTGCCGATTAATCCGGTTTGCGGGCAGCCCAGGTCCAGTGACGGTCAGAGGTCAGTTGGACCGTTTCGGCATCGAACCCAAGCGAGGTGACCATCGCTTGCATCTCCCCTAAAGACAGGGCAGCATGCAGCGACTCGGCGAACATCTTTTGCGCTGCTTCCACTTCGTTGCCGCAATAGGTTCGCGTCAGATGCTCGAGTTGCTCTTGCGATTCCGGTCGGACCAGGTCGCGGAAGAATACCCAGCCGCCTGGCTCGACAACGCGAACTGCTTCTTTCAGAACGCCCAGCGGCTCTGGGATGTGATGGATGATGCTATTGGACATGACTCCGGTGAAGAAACCGTCTTCCCATTCGAGCTGTTTGGCATCGATCCTGATCAATTGCACCCGCTCAATAACGCCGCCGATATCGACGTTGATCCGCGCGATGTCGAGCATGGCGATCGATGCGTCAGCGCCCATGACGCGGCACTGCGGGATTCGATCGGCCAGGATAATCGGAATGCGAGCCGTGCCGGTCCCCAGGTCGAGGATGTCGATCATTTCTGCTTCGTGATCGGGAGAAACGCCCAGAAATGCGATCAGATCATCGACGAACAATTCGTTGACGGAACTGTGGTCCATGTCGTCGTAGTCCATCGCTTCCTGCTGCGTTTCCATCACTTCGGGTTCGAGAATGCGATCGAGCATGGGTGTTCTTTCTAATGAGAGAAGCCGTTGTCTGCGGGAGAAGTGACTTTAGGAAGCTTCGAGCGAGGAGGGCTCTTCGTCTTCGGGAGTTTCGCTGCTGGGGGCATGCTGCCAGTATCCGCATAGCCACAACACGATTGCCATGCACAAGTAGGCACTCATCATGTAAATGGGACCTTGGCCTGCCGCAGCAGCGGGAATATCGGGAACGTTCCACCCGAAAAATATTTTACCATCGGCGAACGGAGAATGGATCAGCCCGAAGAAACTGAAGACGGCACACGCGAGCGCGAAGTAAGCCGCAACGTACAAACGGCGATCGATGATATATGCCAAGATGGCCGCCCAAAGCATGCTCGTCAGAATGAACCCGCCTGAGAGCATCCGCAAGGTTTGCAGTTTGATCGATAGTCGATGTCCTTGCTCGTCTTCTTTGGGCATGTTGCCTTTGCTGTACTCGCGAAGCTGCAGCGAAAGGTCTTTCAAACGCTCGGCAGACGCTTTGTCGATTTGCCCTTCCTCGGCGATGGCAGCAATTTCTCCCTCCATTCGAAACGACATGCCGGTATAGGTGCCTTGCAGGTCACCGATAAAGATCAGGACCAAGGCGGCCAAAGCAGGAATGCAGGCGATCGAAACGGCAGGGTAATGCCTTTTAGGTGTTGCCTGAAAGCTTTGCGAAGTGATTTCCAGTCCGATGAAAACGAGAATCGGAAACACGGTTGGCTTCGGGATCGCCCAGTAGAGATAGCCAAAATAGCCGAGCACGCCAGCGCTGCCGACAAAGATTGCCGTGGCCAACGTATAGGCTGCCCGGCCTCCCATTGCTTTGTAAGCAGGATGGCCGATGTAGGGTGTCGTTTGAATGACTCCGCCGCAAAACCCGGCGACCAGGGTCGCCAGGGCCTCGACGCCGATGATTTGGTTGGTGTCGTATTCATCGCCAGCCGCCGCAGCACTTTCAACGCAATCGATCCCACCGATCACGGTCGCCAGGGCAAACGGAATAACGACCGGCAGGTGTTTAAGGGCATCGTAGAAGGTCGGCCAGTTGAGCCACTGAAATTGAAATACGGAAAGCCAACCGGTCGGCATCAACGCCTGCTGCGGATCGAAGTCGACCCCTTCTGCTTCTGCCCCCAAGATTCCGAGGCCAGACATCAAGTAATAAATCACGCCGGAAACAACGAGAGCAGCCAATGCTCCAGGGATCTTGAAGGGAAGTTTAATGCGGGCGACCAACGTCACCAGAATGATCGACAGCGCGGTCATGCCTATTAGCGGCATATGCAGAGCTTCGACCAATGGCAGAAAGCTGATCAGTACCAAAGCGATTGCTGCTAGCGAACCGAGGAGGCCGGCACGCGGGATGATCTTGCGAATCCAATTGGAGCAGAACGAGCAACCGACTTTGAAGATTCCAGAAAGGATGATGGACCAGATACCAATATGCCACGTATAGATAGCAGCCTGCGTCACGTCATCGCCTGCTGTCAGTTGTAACTTTGTTTTCGCATCGACAAACGCAGGCCCCAAAACGAAGAAGACCATCCCAAAGGTGCTCGGTGTATCGAGTCCCAAGGGCATGGCAGTTACGTCGTTACGTCCACTTTTCTTGGCAAGTCTGAGTGCCATCCAGAAGAAGATCAGGTCCCCGACCAGCACACCCAGCGCGGTTCCCGGGACCATATGTTCAATCGCGAAGCTTGTAGGAAAGTTAAAGACCATCGCTAGCAGTCCGATTGCCAGCAACAAGTCGGCGATATTGTCTAACATCAAGCCAAAGAAGGCGTTAACGTCGCCAGCAACGGCCCATTTGTATTTGGTGTCGGTCATTTCTTGTCTTTCGGCACGGGCGTTGCATTGGTGGTAGATCGAGTTTATGAGCCTGTCATGGGGCTGTCAATTCTCGGCCATTCGCCTACGCAAGACTCAAACTGGGGGTCGAGCGTGCTAGAATACGGATCGCGGCAATGGTCGGAAGTCTTCATGAGGAAACCTTTTCTGAGGATTCCGTGAAGATTGCTCCCGTCAGGAAACGGATTTCGAACCATTGCTGGGAACATTCGTACAAGATGACAACTGCCACACTTGAAATGACGTCGAGTTACTCCGAACCATCGATTGTTCAACGGAAGTCCGATGAGGACTTGTTGTTGGCTTATCGAGATTCGGGGAACCGAGAGTACTTCCAGAAGTTGGTTCAGCGTTATGAACGCGAACTATTCAACTATCTGCGACGCTACCTCGGCGACCCCGAAATGGCGGAGGATGTATTTCAGGCTGCCTTCCTCCAAGTGCATCTGAAGTGCGATACCTTCGAGGAGGGGCGTCGTTTCCGACCTTGGCTGTATACGATTGCCACCAACCAGGCGATCGATGCCCAACGCAAGACCAAACGCCACAAGATGGTCAGTTTGGATCGTGCGGGAAGCGGTAACGAACAGCAAGAGACCGGATCTCTGGTCGATTTGCTGGTCAGTGCCGAGCCAGGGCCGATGGCCCAGATGGATGACCTGGAACGTCAACGCGTGATGCGTGATGCCGTCCAGCAATTACCGGAATCGTTGAAGACCGCTGTCGTTTTGGTTTATTACCAAGGACTGAAATACCGCGAAGCGGCCGACATACTGGAGATTCCGGTAGGTACGGTGAAAAGCCGACTGCACACCGCCGTGCAGAAACTTACCGAAGCATGGAACGAAGTTTATAACCCCGATGACGATGACTCGTGAGCACTGGTTGGGCTACCTGATGGGAGCCCTGGACGAAAATGAGCAAGCCTCGGTCGAGCGGCAAATTGCCCAAGACCCTCGCGCTGCTGAAGAAATCGAACATCTCCGATCCCATCTGAACCTATTGGCCGATGGCCTCGACGAAGCGGCCCCTCCGACCGGGCTCGCTTCGCGAACATGCGATTTGCTCGACAATCCAGGCCTCTTCGCCGAAATTCTCGATCCAGTTGCATCGACTGAAGACGACGCTCCGATGCCGAAATCGCGGCAGCCTTTCGAGTCGATTGGCGGTAGTCGTCCCAACTTCACCATGATGGATATGATGGTTGCCATGGGCGCTTGTGTCGCTGCAGTGGTGATCTTCTTCCCGGCCTTGGCCAGTTCTCGAATGTTGGCGACCCAGCTGCAATGCGAAAACAATCTGCGCCAGGTCGGTCTGGCCCTGCACGATTTTGCCACCGGCAATGCCGAGAAACGTTATCCTGCGATTCCTTCCCGAGGCCCTCTTTCCGTCGCAGGTTCCTACGCTCCTCGTTTGATTGATAACGGTATGTTGCAGCACCCTGAGGTGGTTCGCTGCAGTACCCAGATTGCCCCAGCGCTCAAGCCAAAAATGCCCACCGTTGATCAAATGATGACTGCCACGCCAGGCAATTTAAAACGGCTGCAGGAACAATTGGCGAATGTTTACAACTACAACATCGGCAGCGTCCGAGACGGTGAATTAATTGCTCCGAAAATGAACGGACGTGAAACCTACCCGGTCGCTTCGGACGTCGTCCTGGTCAAAGATGGCCAGTTCCTGCCTCGAGCTCACGAAGATGGGCGGCTAAACATCTTGTTTGATGACGGCCATGTCGAGCTGGTGCATATCGACGACCTGCCAGATAGCATCAAGCAGTTCTTTCTGAACGACAAAGGCCAGGTCGCGGCCGGGGTCAACGAGGACGATGCGGTCATTGCCAATGCCGTGGCTCGCCCTTTATTCGAGGCCGAAACCAACCCAGTCCCCTAAGTCCAGCTATCTTCCGCTGGAAGCGGTAATGAGGGTCAGGCGTCGTTAAGATTGTGTGATGACGCCTGGAACTTCTTTTGCCCTCTCCTTTTCCGCCCTGTATGTTTTTGGCACAATAAAACATCTCCCCCGGAACAGAAACTTTCTAATCAGGCAACAAGACGCAAGTGAATCGCTCGCGCAATTCCTCTCCCTCACCATCGCGGTACAGCTTCAAGCAAGCAGCCCATCTCGGCTTCTACATCGGCTCAGGGGTCGGCTTGGCGGCAGGCACGGCCATCGCGGTATGGTTGGGGCACAATCTGATTTGGCAGACCATGGGTCTGATCGCTGGTGCATCCTTGGGCGTTTGCTGCGGCGCGGCGTTTGTCTGGATCCAGCGAAGAGTGAAGCCTGCCACGGCTCCCGTGTATCGCCCGACCGGTAGCTGATCCAGTCGCAAGAAGGCTGGCCGATCGGTTCTATCTAACCCGTCGCTTCTCGACGTGAAAGCTTCCTGAGCGAGTCCAATCTATTCGGAATGGCAATGTTGGCAGTGGCCAACCAGGGCCAGCATCTGGGGACGTTTTAGCGGAATCGCGTGCGATTCTCCCTCGTGCTCTGCGTGATGACATTGGCTGCAGCATTGTGCCGCGGTGAATTCTTCGGCCATTTGGCGTGCTTCGTTCTTCCGATCTGCACCAATCTTGCGACGCACCGCTTCGAACGCCATTAGCGAGCATGAAAGCGAGTTGCCCGCCAATTGCGGCAGCGCCTGGCCATTGCCGGAATCACTGGGTCCTGCGGCGAAGCCCGGGGCATGCCCTTGACCGTCTGAGCCATCGTTCTGCCAACTGCTGTTGATGGCCAGTACGACCATCAAGCAGACCGAAGTGGCAATCAGCGGCCCGGTCAGGGTGGCCAGGTAATCAGTACGATGCTCCTTTTTCGAGGCAGCTGCACTGGGATTTTCGATGCTAACGTCGTGGGCCAAAAACACCGGCAGCGAATGGTCGCCATCGGCGATGTCCTGTTGTCCTTCGGACAGCATGTCGGTCGCCGGACGGAGTGCTTCGGCCAACTCACGGCAGCTATGACACACCGATAGGTGCCGCTGGACGGGGAAGTCGGTATCGTGATGACCGGTCGGAAAGGGACCCTGGGTCAACACCTCGAACACGTCGTCACAGGTTGGCAGATGATGCGATTGGATCATCAAACAGGTTCCTCGGAAAGTTCTTGGCACGTGTTCTGGATCAGTTTAGCCAGTTGCAACAATCCGTTGCGAACCCGAGCTTTGGCCGCTGGCAGCCCGATTCCTTGCGCATCGGCGATTTCCTGAAACTTCATTTCACCGAAGAAACGAAGTCGAATCGCCTCGGCTTGAATGGGCGAAAGGCGATCCAGCAGCCCCAGGACCTGGTCGCGGCGTTCGCCGTAGATCAGCCGTGAAAGCGCATCTGAGGGGACTTCGCTTTCCAGCAGCGAATTGGCAGCAGTCTCGTCCCCGCCGGTCAACGTGGTTGTGTTGACTGGCTGGCGCTTCGATTTCTCGCGAAGGCGATGGCAGACGTTCAGCAGAATTCGCCAGAGCCAAGTTCGGAAGCTATACCTGGAATCGTACGTGTGCAGCCAGCGGAAACTATTCAGGAAAGCTTCCTGAACGGCATCTTCGGCCAGCTGCGAATCGCCCAGGTAGCTGTAAGCCAGGTTCAACAAAGCCCGGCGATAACGGCAAACGATGATCTCATAGCGATCTCGATCGCCTGCCAGTACGCACGAGAGGATCTCGCCGTCGGTCAGCTGCTCTGGGGTTTTGTTGAGTTCAGACATCGTCGTCACGCTAATTGGGGTGTCAAGCTGATTGGAAAGTCATGCCGTTTTGGCATTGGTTTACCAATAAGCAATTCACATGCCCGCGCGGAAGGAAGGATCGCGGCCCGCTGAAATCAGCCGATTTTAGGTTCTACCGGCTCGTCTAGTGCGGCACCTGGATGGCTCAGGTTGGATCAAGTACCCGCTTATTATAGCGCTGATCGCTTGGGACGGATATCTTTTGCATTTCAAACGACGGTCTCCACCAAGATGGGTGGTGCAGCCGATGGGAGGTCCCAAATTGCCCCGGGCGGGGACGATTGCCCCAGGAATATGGCCGAAGAATGGCGGCCTCAAGAAACGTTGAAAGTCCGCCTTTCTTACCAAGAGCCCAAGCGGTGCAAGAAAGGGCCATCAGAACTTAGCCCCAGTCCAGAGGAGAAGCTTTCCCTGGAATCTTGCGCTGCTATCCACTTTGGTAAGAAAGTCGGACTTTCAACTGAACTATCGTGTGAAAACATGCGTCTTGTTCACCCACGACGTCCGCAAACCTCAACCACCTGGGAAGATCCCCATCTTGCCCAGGTACTATCGTTATCGAAACCTGGAAGGTCTCGTTTGATTGATACTGCTTTGCTAATTGGATTTCTTACAGCAGTCGGTCGGGTCGGTCGGAGTGTGCCGGTTTTAACGCCGGATGATCGGTAAACTCCTTGCCAGCGTCTCTTCGAGAGGCACGTTTGGCTGAGCCAATCCTCAAAACGAATCTCGATGTCCAAGCTCTTCATTTAAGAGTTGCTTGATTCCCCCCGGTGGAGAAGAATGGGGCATTTCACTTTTTGGGGATGAAGCTGCTTTGAAAAATCGTGGGAACGCCAGGACGGTCATTCTTGTTTCGCTTGGAATCTTCGCCGGGCTGATCGTGCTGTGTACCGGGTTCGCCACCCTGGTCTTGTCGCCAATGATCAAACAGGCTCAACGGGCGAGCACCGAAAACAACCTGAAAGGAATCATCCTGGCACTTCAGGACTACCACGACACCTTCGGCAGCTACCCGCCGGCCTACCTGGCAGATGAGAATGGCCAGCCGAAGCATTCCTGGCGTGTGCTGATTTTGCCCTATCTGTTTCAGGACTATTTGTACGAGGCTTACGACTTCGATCAGCCGTGGGACAGCCCCGACAATCTGTGGCTGATCGAGTTGATGCCCGAGGTCTACGCGGTCCCAGGCATGAATGAAGTGAACGACCAAGGAAAGACTTCCTTCCTGGCCGTGGCAGGTCCCACCACCGCGATCTCTACCGAGAAAGGCCAAAATCAGAACCAAATCGCGCGTGGTCGATCCAATACGATCCTGGTGGTGGTCGATACGCAGCATCCAATTCCTTGGACTCAGCCAGATGACATTTCGCCCGAAGTGTTTTTGTCGACCAATCTCGACGAAGGCTACTTCGGCAGCACGCTGATCGGCCTGGGCGACGTCGGGGTGCAATTCATCCATGAGAACGAAAAGCAGAAGCTTCCGCGAATGATCTCGACCGACGACGAAGAGTCTGAGCAGCCTGCGGAAGCGCCGATGAAGCCTTAGGTTCGTTCTCGGTTCTCTCCTCTCCTCATTCAATCTTCTCTCAACAAGGACAAAACATGCTTTCCAAACGAGTCGGCGATTCCCGCGCCGCGGTCATCGTAGGCCTGGCGGCTGTCGTGATTATTCTTTTGCTGCTGATGGCGAAGATGTTTCCCGGTGCGATCCCGGATGCGGACGAACTGTCTGGTAGGAAGGAGCAATTGAAGGAATCGGAGTGGAATGTCAAATACATCGTTCTCGCGATACATAACTATCACGACAAAAACAACAGTTTGCCGCCAGCAGTGATCCGGGATGCCAATGGAAAACCAATGTACTCGTGGAGAGTGGCTATCTTGCCTTTTCTGACGCATAAAACCGAGAACGAGGTTTTCCCGGAGTTTGATTTGAACCAGCCGTGGGACAGCCCCCACAATCTGGAAGTAGCGAAGAACATGCCTAGTATCTACGCTAGCCCGGCGCTGAGCAGCGATCAGATCAGCAAAGGCCTGACCACCTACAAGGCAATCGCAGGACCGCGCACTGCACTTTCGACCGAGACCGCGTTTTCATTGCTCGACGTGAAACGGGGCACGTCTAACACGTTCATTGGAATTGAAGACACGCAGCAACCTGTTCTCTGGACCCAGCCAGTCGACATTTCCCCGGAGGAATTCCTGTTGATGAATCTTGACGATGGCTATTTTCACGGCGTGCTAATGTCGCGTGCGGATGGGTCGTCGGAATTCTTCACCGAAAAGGACAAAGAAGAACTGAGCAAGATGCTATCGGTCGATGAAGAAGAGCCCGAGCAAGCTGAGGAAACGCCGACGAAGCCGTAGGCTGGCGTTCAGTATTGCCCTCCTCTCAGAAGAAACCAATCATGTCCCGAAAGCGTGTTGATAAAGGCAGCGTCATCCTGATTGGCTCGCTGGCCGCTGTTGCCTTGGTGGCAGTATCGCTCGTGGTGTTGGCCATCGATGGTTTTCCGTCCGTTGGTGATCAGCGTGCCTATGCGACCTATCAGATGAAGCAGATCGGGCTGGCGTTGCATCTTTATCACGACGACTACAAATGTCTGCCGCCGGCGTTCACCGCCGATGCCGATGGTAAACCACTGCATTCCTGGCGCGTCCTGATCTTGCCCTACCTGGAGCAATATAACCTCTACGATCGTTTCGATTTGGATCAGCCATGGGATAGTCCGCACAACCTGGAACTTGCCGAGATGATGCCCGATCCTTATGTGGACCATGCGCTGCGTAGTAGCCCAGGAATGACTCCCTACGTGGCGATCGTAGGCCCCAGGACAATGTTGCCGACCGAGGGAAATCGCAAGTTTTCGGATCTTGACGGTCACTTGTCCGATCACATCTTCTTCTTGGAAGATGCTCGCCACCAAGTGCCATGGACCCAGCCAGTCGATATTTCACCGGAAGAGTTCTTGTCGTCGAATCTCGATGCGGGCTACTACGGCGGAACGTTGGTCGGGATCGCGGATGGATCGGTGCGCTTCTTCCATAACGGTGATAAGTCAAAGCTGAAGCCGATGGTAACGATCGATGGAAAGTAATCATCCAGGTCGCTCGAGCAATCTGAAAATTGCCATCAACGCCGTGTTGATCCTAGGCGGGATGCTGCTGGTGGGAGTTGCGATCCTGTTCTTCAACGCCGTTCAATCGGCGCGTCATGAGGCCTATCGAGTCGATTCCCTCTGCCATATGAAGCAACTCGTTTTGGCAATTCACTATTACCAGGATGACCATGGTGTCTTCCCTGCGGCCTACACTCGTGATGCCGATGGCAAGCCGCGGCACTCTTGGCGGGTCGCGATCTTGCCCTACGTGGACGAGCAGCAGCTGTACGACCAGTACGACTTCAACCAGCCGTGGGATAGTCCGCACAATTTGAAAGTCGCCAGGCAAATGCCAGAGGTCTTTGCCAGTCCACTGTCGAGCTATCGACAAGTCAACCAAGGGCTGACGACGTACGTTGCGTTGGCCGGGCCCGATACGGTGTTGTCGACCAGCCGAAGTGTGACTTGGGACGACATTCCCAAAGACCGAGACTGGAAAATTGTCTTCGTCGAAGATGAAACGCATCCGGTTCCCTGGACTAAGCCGGAGGATATTTCGCCAGAGGAATTCCTGCAGAAGGATCTCGAAGACAACATGTTCCATGGCACTCTGGCAGCCATGGCTTCGGGAAATGTTTGCCTTTTATCGAAGCAGACCGAGCAGCCGATGGTTTCCATTGATGGTCAGTGAACTGGTTCCGTTTGCGATTCACCGTAGAAAGTAACCGACGATGTTCCGATCGCGTTCTGGCAATGTCAAATCGATCGTCACGATGATCCTGGGTGCGGGTGTCCTTCTGTGGCTTGGCTTCTGCGTTATCGCTGTGCTGCCGGATATCCTATACGGTCGTATCGCGGCACGACGTAATGCGTCCAGTAACCAGTTGAAGCAGCTCGCGCTCGCGCTGCATCATTACCACGATGCCTACGGCCGCTTCCCTGCTGCTTATCTAGCAGATGCCGATGGCAAGCCGATGCATTCCTGGCGTGTGCTGATCTTGCCGTTCCTGGATGAGAAGGACCTGTTTGATCGTTACGACTTCGACCAGCCCTGGAACAGTCCTCACAATCTGGCGGTCGCCAAGCAGACACCGGCAGTTTACGAGAGCATGCTATTGAGCAGCAAACAGAACAAACAGGGATTGACCACGTACAAAGCGCTTGCCGGCCCCAATACGGTGTTGTCGACCGAAGGAGCACGCTCGTTTCGTGAAATACCCAACGGGACCGCGAACACGATCATGACCGTCGACGATACCGAGCGCCCAGTTCCCTGGAGCAAGCCGGAAGATATTTCGCCGGTGGATTTTCTCTCGACGACTTGGAGCGATGGCTATTTCCAAGGTGTGAACGTTGGTTTGGCCGATGGGTCAGTCCGTTTTGTCACGGATGAGAACAAGGAGGAAGTGCGGCCGATGGTTTCGATTGGTGGCAAATAAAATCGGGGTGTTGTCCAGGCGATCGGCCCCCTGAAAAACATCCCGCAATGGTTGATTTAGGTCCCCCCAATCGGGCAGAATGAACTTGTTCTAAACCCCTGAACTCATTTGAAGGATTCCGATCATGCTCCGATCGCGCCCCGGCAATACCAAAGTCATTCTGATCATTGTGCTCGTTGTCGTGGGGATGATGTTTCTTTCCTGCACTGGGGTCGTGGCGGCGCTGTTGCTTCCGGCGATCGGGCAGGCACGCCTGGCGGCTCAGCGGCAGCAGTCGATCAATAACACGAAACAAATCATGCTCGCCCTGCACAACTATCACGACACGTACCTTAGATTCCCAGCGGCGTACGTTCCTGATGAAAATGGCAAGCCGATGCATTCGTGGCGGGTCGCGATCTTGCCATTTGTTGAACAGAACAACATGTTCGATCAATACGATTTCGGTCAGCCCTGGGACAGTCCGCACAATCTGGAAGTGACCAAGCGGATGCCGGGCGTGTACGCCAGCCCGGCGCTCAGCAGCCAGCAAATCGAAGAAGGACTGACCACCTACAAGGCGATCGCCGGACCAGGCACTGGCCTGTCGACCACGGGATGGAACACTTTTAGCGGTCTGCCGAATGGCGCGTCAGGCACGATCGTCATCATCGAAGATACCCAAAACCCGGTCCACTGGAGCGAGCCGGACGATATTTCGCCCGAGGAGTTTTTGCAGTTGAATTTCGACGATGGTTACTTTCAGGGGACCGTGGTCGGCATGGGGGATGGGGCATGTCGGGTCTTAACGGAGGCCGACAAAGGGGCCGTGCAGCAGATGGTTAAGACGGGCGAACAATAGACATTCGTTCGATCCAACCCAGGACGTTTCGCTTGTACGGTTTCACTCTTCTCAGAAAGAACTCGATCATGGTTCGCTCTCGCCCCGGCAACGCCAAAGTCGTCATCATTGTCGTTGTGGTTGTTTTAGGCGTGATGTTCATGATGTGTGCCGGCCTGATGGTCGCGCTGCTGTTGCCGGCGGTTCAGGCCGCTCGGACTGCGGCCAGACAAACGCAGTCTTCCAACAATCTGAAACAAATCGAAATCGCGCTACTCAACTACGAGAGCACGTATGGCTGCTACCCATCGGCGTACATGCCAGATGCCGATGGCAAGCCGATGCACTCTTGGAGGGTGGCGATCTTGCCGTTTGTCGAAGAAAGCTACATGTTCGACCAGTACGATTTCAGCCAACCGTGGGACAGTCCCCACAATCTGCAAGTTACCAAGAGTATGCCGCTGGTCTATGCCAATCCGGCGTTGAGCAAAGCGGATATCGATCAAGGGCTGACCAGCTACGTGGCCCTGGCGGGGCCCAACACGGTGCTGGCGACCCAGGGGTGGCGCAAGATTAGTGAAATCGTCAACGGAATGTCCAGCACTATCAACGTCGTTGATGACCTCGAGCATCCGGTTCCGTGGAGCAAGCCGGACGATATCTCGCCAGAGGAATTCTTATCGATGAATGTCAACGAGAACGCATTCCGTTGTACCTTGGTCGGATATTGCGATGGATCGGTGAGGCCGCTGGGAGAAGACGACAGGTATGTTTTTCAGCAGCAGGTAACGATCGATGGCAAATAAGGCCCATAGATAGGCGAGATTCCCCTCTTCAACTTCGCTGCCCCAGCATCGAGAATGATCAGACGAAATGATCATTCTCCTTGAGGCAGCAGCCATATGAGCGACTCTTTCCCGGCGATCAAATTCCGCGGCCAGCTTCGGCCGTCGCAAGTTCAGGTTCGCGAGGTCGCCGCCCAGCAGCTTGCACGCGGGGAGCATCAGCTGCATATCGTCGCCCCGCCTGGCTCGGGCAAAACGGTCGTGGGGCTCTATCTGTGGGCCGAATTGATCAAACGGCCGGCGCTCGTTCTCAGTCCCAACTCGGCCATCCAGTCGCAATGGGCCGCGCGGACCGATCTGTTTGAAGCCGACCAGCCGATGTCGGGCTTTGTCAGTACCAGCCCGGACGAGCCGCGTCTGTTGACCTCGCTCACCTACCAGGCCGTCACCCTGCCGCGCCGCGCCGACGATGGGCTCGATCATGCCGCCATGTCGCTGTGGGAAGACCGACTGGTCGAGAAAGGCCAAGCCCAGGACCCGGCCGAAGCGAAGGTCTGGATTCGCGACCTGAAGAAGCACAACCGCGACTACTACGACGAACGCCTGGCCGCCTATCGTAAAAGCGTTCGCGACGAAGCGGGGCTGGCGGGCGAATCGTTCGAGATGCTGCACCAATCTTGTCTGCGAACCTGGCAGAAGCTGCGTGACGTAGGGGTCGGGCTATTGATCCTCGACGAATGCCATCACCTGGTCGGCCATTGGGGCCGCGTTTTGTCGGATGCTCGGCAGTACCTGGACGATCCGATCGTCGTCGGTCTGACCGCCACACCGCCCGACGGCGACGGTAAGATTCCGGCCGACTTTCAGCGGTATCAAGAATTCCTCGGTCCAATCGATCACGATGTGCCGGTGCCGGCGGTGGTTCGTGATGGATTCCTGGCGCCATACCAAGACCTGGCTTACTTCGTTCGTCCGAGCGAAGCAGAACTGCGCTTCGTTGCCCAGGCCGACGACCGTTTGGAAGAGATCCTGCAGCAGGTATGCGACAAGCCTTACGATACCCGGGCCAACCCCAACGGCAAAAATGGTTCAAACGGTAGCGAACTTGCCGAAGAAGAAGACCAGCCAAGCCCAGAGCGGCCTGCGCTGCAGCACGTTGGTGGTACCGAGGCAGTCTACCACGAGGAAAACCCGTACGAGGATCTGATTCCGGAAACCGAGCCGGAAGTGGAAACATCTGCTGAGCCGGAAGTGCCGACGGTCGATGAAGCTCCCCGCGTGAAGGCGCTGGTGCCGTGGCTGTTGGAAACGCTCGAGAAGCGTCGGCATGCGACCAGTACGTTCAAGAGTTGGTCGTCGTTCTATCGCCGCGATCCGGAGTTCGCCGACGCGGCGCGGATCTTTTTGCAGATTCGCAAAGTCGACTTGCCGGAAGCGGTTCCGCCGGCGGTGATCGAAGGGCCGCTGGAGGAAGTCCCGCAGATTCCGGTCGTGATTCCGGTGCTCGATCGTTACGTGCGGCATGCGCTGCGGCGGTCTCCCAATGCCGAAGATCGCGCGCTGGCCGAACAGGTCATCGCCGGTCTGCGGATGTTAGGCGTGCAGATCACCGAGACCGGCTGCCAGGCATGCGCGTCGCCGGTTGGCAGGGTGCTGGCCTATTCGAGCGAAAAAGCCCAGGCACTCGTTCCGATTCTCAGCAAAGAGATGAACGCGCTCGGCGACACAATTCGAGCGGTCGTGGTCACCGACTTCGAAAAAACCTCGGCGACAATCTCCGAGGTCGATCACCTGCTCAGCAGCGAAGCAGGCGGCGCGATCGCGGCGTTTCGAGTTTTGGTCAGCGACAAAACGCTCGACAACCTCGATCCGATTCTGGTCACTGGTTCCAGTGTACTAGTGGATGATGACCTATCGGACCGGTTCGAGTCGGCCGCCAAAGAGTGGCTCAAAGAGGAAGGCTACGAGGCGTCGCTTGAGTTGGAACAGGAAACCGGTTTCCACGTTGTCTCCGGCAGCGGCCGCGATTGGTGTCCGCGGGTCTACGTGGAAATGATTACCGATCTTTTCCAACGTGGTCTAACCAAATGCCTGGTTGGCACGCGGGGACTTTTGGGGGAAGGTTGGGACGCGAACAAGATCAACGTGCTGATCGATCTGACGACGGTCACCACCAGCATGACGGTGCGTCAGCTTCGCGGTCGATCGTTTCGACTCGATCCGCAAGTGCCTGAGAAACTGGCCGACAACTGGGACGTGGTTTGCCTGGCCCCCGAGTTCAGCAAAGGTCTGGACGACTATGCCCGGTTTATCAAAAAGCATCAAAACATCTTTGGCGTGACCGACGACGCGATGATTGAGAAAGGAGTCGGCCATGTTCACCCTGCCCTGACCGAACTGCGGCCGGAACTGCTGGAAGGATCGGTTCGCGAGTTGAATCAAGATATGCTCGGGCGCGTTACCCGGCGGAGCGAGACGCGTGGGCTGTGGAAGATCGGCACGCCGTACGAAGGTTCCTCCAGCCAGACACTCGAAATGCGAATCGATTCGACCGAACGCGAGGCGAATGGGTTTCCTCCTTTCTCCGGCTCGAAGGAGCCATGGTCGAGCGATTCGCTGGCGCAATCGATTGGCGAAGCGATCGCTCATACGATGGTCGATCTGAAGATGCTCTCCAAGCCGCCGGAAGTGGTTGCTCAGCCGCGTGCTGGAGGTTACGTGCGCGTGCTGCTGGAAGATGCCAGCGACGAAGATAGTCATACGTTCGTGACGGCGCTGCACGAAGCACTCGGGCCGCTTAATAGGCCGCGATATATCATTCCGCGGAAGCTTAAGTTCGTGAAATCGAATTGGTTCTCACGCATGCTGCCCAAGATGTTGGGGCAGTACTTCGAGAAATCGGAGAACAAGACGGTGATGGTACACGCGGTGCCGACGGTGCTGGCCAAGAACAAGGATTCCGTCGAGGTCTATCAAAAGTATTGGAACCAGTACGTCAGCCCCGGCTATCCGGTCTATGCACTGCGCGGCGAAGGGGAAGATCTGATGCGCGGTGCGCTCAAAAAGGGAATGAGCCCGGTCGGTGAATTTCACGAGAAAGAGATCTTCCGCTAACGGCGGATCGATCAGCTATTGAAGAGTGCCGCGATGTCATCCTGACTGATCGGCTTGTCATCCAACTCTTCTTCTTCCTGCTCGGCCACCGGCAGGCTTTCTTCGTCGGCAGGTTCTTCCTCTTCCGAGGAACTGTCAGCGGAAACGCTGGCGAACATCGATTCGATATCGTCCGCCGAAGCAACTTCGGCAGGTGCCTTATTGTCGGTATTCTCGTCTGGATCTGCTTTCAGCCCGGCCAGGAAATCTTGCAGTCCATGCCCTTCTTCGTCGGCATCGGCTGACTCGGCCGCTGACTGTTGTGGTTCTTCTTCGGGATGAGAACTTACTACGGTCGGCTCGGCCTCAGGCTCCGTTTGGGGCGTTGGCTCAGGATCGGTAGATTCGGCGGCGGCCGGTTCCGGCTCTTCTTCTTCCGCGATTGGTTCGACCGGTTCGGGCGCCTCTTGCGTTGGCTCGACCTGGGCAGGTTCGGGCTCGGCCGGAGGTGCTTTCGCTTTCGGCTCAGGCGGTGCGGGTTTCGTTTCCGGCTCGCTGACTGCGGCTTCTGGCTCTTGGCCTGGTTCGGCAGGCGTTTCTTCTGTTTCCAGTGCATCAATCTGCACGACATCGTCTCCGCCAGCCGGCAGGAACAATGCGTACCAGGGCCGCGGACCGTATCCCAACAGGACAGCGGCGCCGAAGCCGACGCAGAGGTTGACCAGAGAAAAAAGGATGAAGACGTACACTGTCAGACCATAAAACCTACGAAACGAAGAGCGGGACGTATCTACCTCGCTATGTGGGAAGCATACGTTTCGTATCGCCGGTTTGGGGACCGGCTAGCGGTTTGCCGCATCAGATTCCGGATTGAAACAGGTCGAAGTCGTCAGAACCTGATTAATCGATAAATCACCCGGTTCTACGGGTTTTGTCGTTGATTGCTTTGCCCACGCATGATGGGCCCAGAATTTCCGCTATATTGCGAGGCTTGCTGCATAAATGCCGGCGAAGGACTGCTTGGCAGGCGAAAAACGGCCGGTTGCGCGGTCGGAGTGTCTTTAGAGCGCAAAACGATCGTCACTTCGGCGCCGGTCTTCTGTCCACGCAGGTAATGCAGCATCTCGCGCTCTTGCTGACTCAGTCCGCCGATCGAGTCGATGTTGCCGCTTGTAGCCATGTTGGCACCGGGCATGTTGCCGCTGGGCATGGTCGACGAAGTTGGGCGCGGAATCGGTCGGGCCGATGGTTCCTGCGATTGTCCGCGAGCGATATTGTTCGCTGGCGCGGAAGGCATCGAACCATAGACCTGGTTGCTCACTGGCACACTGTTGGAAGCCAATTGAACCGGGGCTCGGTTCCGGAACAGATGGGCCAGGTTTGCCTTGTTGATGACAGCGTAGATTGTTGGAATCGCGGCGTAGATGCCTTCATTGTCTTTATCATCGGCAGCGTTGCAGACGCCAACGAGTTCTCCCTGTGGGGAAAACAGCCCACCGCCGCTCCGGCCAACGGCAGGAGCACCCGCGGCTTGAACGTTATCGTGGCCAACGTATCGGTTCAAACTGTTGATTCGTGAGGCGTATAGATTCCGCGGTCCGCCATTGTCGCAGCCGACACTGAATGCCTTCTGGCCCACTTGCAGCGTATGTTGCGGCTGGGCGAGCGGAATGGGGGTAATCGGTGATTGCGTTCGAATCGAGACCAACGCAACATCGCGGTCCAGATCGTAAACTAGCAGTTGCCCTGGGACGTTGGTGCCCGCTTCGGATTGATGGAAGGTGGTTACCTCGAGCGGGCCTTTGCCCTGGGAATCTCGGAAGAGATGGGCACAAGTCAGAACGAGCGATTCATTGGACTGGGTATGGATGACGGTTCCGCTGCCGTAGCTGTTGCCGTCGGGGTCGGCTACTTTCAGACGCACGCTGGCCTGCATGGCAGTGGCGTGAATGGTACCTTCGCTTTGCGGCATCGGTTGATTCATTTGCTGCCCAAACACGGCAGGCTGCACAGCCGGGTTTTGCGGAGACTGACCGCGGGTCAATCCAGCCGGGGGACGCTGCTGCATCGGAGCGACTCCTTGCGGAGGACCGATCTGCGGCTTGGCGACGTGAAACATTCCGGTCAATCGATCGAACGAAGTGGCGCCTTCGATCGAATCGACGATCTGGCGATCGGATACGAGCACGAAGTAAGGCAAACCGCGCACACCCATTTGCTGGGCCATCTGCGGCTGCTTGTCACGATCGACCACTTGAACCGGGTAGCCGGCCTGTTGCATGCGGGCGATGACCGGTTTCATTTGATGACAGTAGACACACCAGTCCGCCGTAAAGCAGTACAGAACCGTGTCAGCCGCAGCCAGCGGAGCCGCTAGCAGTAAGAGAAGTAGTAGCGAGGTAGCCGCCTTCATCGCATCCCTCCTTGGAGCGAGAACTGTCGTTGGCCCTGGTTACAGGGCACGCCTGGTCATAATCGAGGGCCCGCGGGATTTATGGGCCACGCTTTATCGCCGCAGCCATCCTGGCCAGCGGTTGGGAAAAGCGCCGGGACAATGTCGTTGGATCGCGAAATTCCAACAAGTGCAATCCGTGACGAATTCGCCGAAATTGCGTAAGAACGAAGAAAATTGCTCAAGTCGCAGCCAGCTATCAGCCGAAGCGTCAGGACGCTATCAAGGAAGATTACCTACGGTTTGCGATCGAGGTCCCATCGTAAGCGGGGTGCGAACGGAACATTTCGGGAGATTTCGAGATAGACTGGAACAGTTGCCCGTCGGCGGCACGAATCTTGTTAACTGACACGCCTTTCTGAGTACTTTTCGCCGCCTAAAGCCGTTTTTTCTTAATGAAAGAGCTTCCGCAACACGAATCGTCTGCGGTTGATGTAACGCAACTTGTTGCCACACATCAGCTTAGCGTGTGGCGATATTTGCGATCCTGGGGTTGTTCGCCTCAGGAAGCGGAAGATCTGACCCAGGAAACCTTTTTGAAAGTCCTGGAAAAGCCGTTTGAGCAACTGACCGAGGCCGCTACCCGGGCCTATTTACGGACCGTTGCTCGAAACCTGCTGATCGATCGCCGCCGGAAGGAGGGTCGCCAGACCAACATCCAGGCTGTCGAGAATATCGATCAGTTTTGGGTCGCGACGGATAGTCAGAAGCCAGAGCAGTTGCTCGAGTTTCTGACGGAATGTCTCGATGGGCTGACCGAGAGGGCTCGGATGGCGCTGCGAATGCGGTTTGAAGACCACAAGTCCCGCACCGAGATCGCCGAGGCCTTGGATATTGGCGAGCACGGGGCCAAAAACCTGATGCAACGTGCGAAACAACAACTTCGCGAATGTATTGAGTTCAAACTCAAAGACGAATCATGAATCACGAAGATCCGATCATCGATCCTCTGCTTGAGGAACTGCTAGGCCAGCAGCAGATGCCGGATCTCTCTGCGCGCATCGCGAAAGCTCATCAGCAAAGAAAGCAGCAGGCGAAAGACGCTTCGGTAAACGGTCATGCTCGCGCTCCGCTGTCGATGACCTTGATGGCAACGGACTCGACCGCTCCGGTGACTTCAACCGAAGCCCCAGAGCCTTCTTCGCGGGCCAACACGGCCCGTCGACGAATGCAGCGTCGGCGAATGGTGGCCACGATCGGATCGTTGGCCTTGAGCCTATGCCTGCTGGTAATTCTGGGAGGCGTTGCCTATTACGGCTACCAAAGCTTCAGCGATCAAAATACTGTGCCGGGGCAAGGCATACCGCTCGCCGCCGACGGGAAGCAAAACCCGTCTGGCGGCGCCCGCGATCATCAAGCGAAGCCGGAAACCGATCAGGTTCCGCAAATCGCTTCTAATACCAAGCAAACGACCCCGAATGCCGGGATGTCCAAGCCAGGATCGAAGATGCCGATCGTCCAGCCGCCGGGGCCTGCGACGCTGGCCAATAACACCGTCGCTCCACGATTCGTGCAGCCGCGTGTTCGCGACAGCTTGAAGCTCTCCGACCGACAGATCGTCGATGAGATCGATCAGCAGGTCGCCTCGGTCTGGCAGGCCGAGAACGTGAAGCCGTCGCCAGATGCTACCGACCATGAATTCTGCCGTCGAACCTACCTGCAACTGTTGGGACGCATTCCGACAGTGGACGAGATCAAGCAGTTCGTCAATTACCGCCAGGACGGCAGGCGAGAATGGCTGGTCGACGAGATCCTCGGCGGCGAAAAGTACGAGGCCGAGTTCGCGTCGTTCTGGAGTGCCCGGTTCGCTAACCTGCTGGTCGGTCGTGCCGGTGGGATGAGCAAAGACAGCTCGATCAACCGTCAGGCGTTGGAGAGCTACCTGGTCGATGCGTTTCGTGAGAACAAGCCTTACCACCTGGTGGTGCAGGACTTGTTGACCGCCCAAGGAACCACCAGCCCCGGCAGCGAACAATTCAATCCAGCGACCAACTTCCTGGTCAGCATGATCGACGGCGATGCCAAGTTGGCGACGGCCAAGACCTGTTCGGCCTTTTTGGGTCAGCAGATGCAATGTGCCGAGTGCCACAATCATCCGTCGACCGGTTGGAGTCAGGAGAAGTACTGGGGACTGAACGCCTTCTTCCGGCAAACGAAGCTGGCGACTGACAGCAAGACAGGAGCGTTGGCGGTTGTCGATCGAGACTTCTCGAACACGGCTCAGTCCGACGCAGGCGAGGTGTACTACGAACAGCCCAACGGATTGCTGAAGGTTGCCTATCCGCAGTTTGTTGACGGCACGACGATTCCACGATCCGGCAATTTGGCCAAGGTCGATCGCCGACAGGAATTGGCCCAGTTGATTGTCAATTCGGACCAGTTTCCCAAGGTGACCGTCAATCGAATGTGGCAGCATTTCTTCGGCGTTGGCTTTACGCAGCCCGTCGACGACATGGGGCCCCACAACCCTGCTTCGCACCCGGAACTGCTCGAGAAGCTTTCGCAGCATTTCGCCGAATCGAATTTCGATCTTCGCCGCTTGATGCGTTGGATTACGCTGTCTCAGCCTTACGGGCTTTCCAGCCGCCAGATCGACGAGAACTTGGCCGACAATCCGGATGGTGGCAAGCAGCTGTTTGCTCGCTACTATGCCCGGCAGATGGAAGCTGAACAGCTGTTCCACTCGCTGCAGATGCTGGCCAATCAGCCGTCGCGCGGTAACGCGATTATCGCGCTGGGCGAGCGGCACTCGTGGCTGGGCCAGGTAAATCAGAAGATGGGGGACGACGAAGACAGCGAGACCTCCACGCTGGACGGAGGCATTTCGCAGTCGCTGTTGATGATGAATGGCGGATTGATGCGAAAGGCGACCGATGCCCAGGCCGCCGTGTTGAAGAACGTGACAGCATCCAAGATGCCGATTCAGGAAAAGGTCGACCACTTGTTCCTGGCGGCCTTGTCGCGCCGCCCGACGAAGAAGGAATCGTCCGCGATCGGCGAGATTCTCAAGACCCGCCCCAACCAGGCTGCCGCACTGCAGGATATCTGGTGGGCCCTTCTCAACAGCAACGAGTTCATTCTGGACCACTGATCGTTGGTCTTGGACAGACCAGTCGGACGCAGTCGATTGCGTTTTGGCTTCTTTTGCGGCAAACTCAAGGTAGGCGCACGATCCTGCTAATGGGTTTCTCGCATGTCAATCAACTTCGACGAGCAATGCAGAAAGATGGTCGCTCTGCTGCGCGAGCGTGGGATTACTGATCCTGACGTGCTGAAGGCGATGCGGAGTGTCTCGCGCGAGGAGTTTGTCATCGAGCCGTTCCGAGACGACGCGTATGCTGATTCGGCGCTTCCTCTGACGCACAAGCAGACGATCTCGCAGCCGTATGTCGTCGCGCTGATGGCCCAGGCTCTTCGGCTTCGGCCGACTGACAGAGTGCTGGAGATTGGCACCGGAAGCGGCTACGCGGCAGCGATCATTGGAGAATTGGCCGGCGAGGTGTATTCGGTCGAACGGGTCGCCGATCTGGCGATTACTGCCGCCGAAACGATTCGCCGACTGAAGATCCCCAACGTCCATGTCCGATTTGGAGATGGAACGCGAGGCTGGGAGGCCGAGGCCCCGTTCGACGCGATCAGCGTTGCCGCCGGGGGGGAACATGTGCCGAGTGCTTTGATGCAGCAACTTGCCGTTGGGGGGCGTCTGGTAATTCCTTTAGGGGCGGTGCCAGAGTCGCAGCGGTTGGTTTGCATTCACAAGACCGGCGAGGGCTCTTACGAAGAAGACGACTACGGTGCGGTCCGGTTCGTTCCGCTTCTACCGGAAACGGCATGAGCCAGGCGGGGCGGCTTATGCCGCGCCCAGCTCATGCTCCATGCTCGAAAGAGCCATCATCAGTTGGCTCCATTCGCTGACGACGTTTAAGGTGTCGTAGACGAATGTCTCTTGGCTCTCGAAGCCTCTTTCGCTCAAACGCATCACATCGCCCAAGACCATCGAACCGTCGTGATCGACTTCAGGAAGTGCGTCGACATCCAAGTCTTCTTCTTCATTGGGCAAGATGTGCTCCAGGGCGCGATGCACCGTCCACAAGGCGGCTCGACGAGCGTCGGCAGCATCGACAATCAAACGTACGGTTCCTGATTCGACATAGAATTTGGCCATGACTATTGTTCCTTCCGTGTATTGGTTTTGGGTTCTCGATAACTGGGTTGCCCTTTGGCATTAGTGGTTATCGCGGGTTGCTTGACACGGGAGGTCAAAACGGGCCAAGAATTTTCGCAGAGGCCCAGAATTGGTTGGCAGAGAGGATGATTTCTCGAGATGAGCGCACAAAAAAAGAGCTGGAATAACGTTCTGCCCCGTTGAATCACCCAAGCAGGTGATAGCAACAGCGTTAGCCCAACTCCTTGAATATCGATGAATTAAGCAAATCATCCAGGGGTTTGATATGCTTGCGTCGATCGTCGGTCGATGCTGACAATTTGCCTTATTTGCGGCCAAACCGCAACCGAGTATGGGACGAAAAAGCCCCTCTTTGCGGACACCCGGATGAGGCACCGTAATTCGCGCTTCGGCGGAAAGCTGCTTTTTCAAAGAATATCGGGGGACCTGTACGGTTAGCCGAATCAAATCCGTGGTCGAAGAAAATGCGAATCGAATGAGACAGCGGTGGATATTAAAGAGGAAAACCGGGGAAATGCCTGTTTTTGTCAGGCAAAAGAAGGTAGTTGTCGCCCGAAGGAAGTCATCCGCTGAAGAAAAGCCATCGCTGAGCGTCCGAATGACCACAGAAAGTCGCCGTTAGAGCGAAGAATTCATCGCATCCGATTCAACGATGCAGTCGGTCACGCGATTTTCCTGATCGACCAGAACGACACGTGGGCGATGCTGCTTGATCTCGGCTTCGGTGTACTGGGCGTAGCAGACGATGATCACCAGGTCGCCTGGAGACACCAGATGGGCCGCTGCTCCGTTGATACCGATGATTCCAGAACCTGCCTCGCCGGGGATGGCATAGGTGGTCAAACGCTGGCCGTTGGTAACATTCAGGACGTCAACCTGTTCGTGAGGTAGGATTTCCGCCGCTTCCAAAAGGTTGGAATCGATGGTGATGCTGCCCACGTAATTCAGATCGGCCTGAGTTACGGTCGCTCGGTGAATTTTCGATCGAAGAAACGTACGGAGCATCCCACGGCTTTCGTTGGTTGAGACGCTAGTCTGATGGAATCGTGAAGCCGTTATTCTAGAGAAATAACGGCTGCTTCAGGTTCGGGGGAGACACTATCAGCTTGGCTAACAAAAGCCAAGTCTTAGATTATACAAGATAATGTCGGCAATGAAAAAAGCCCCCAGGGAGGAAACCTGGGGGCTTTTTGAATTTTGGAATGGCTAGGATATCAGTCAAAAATGAAAAAAAGGCAGATTAGTTGCTATTCCAAAGTGGTGTCAATTTCCGATTCTGCCATGATTGGCGAAGAATAGTGAAGTTGAGCAATTTTCCAACCGTGGTGATCTTGGATCATGACGGCTGTAATTCGCAAGGGAATTTCCGCTTTACGGTAACCAGCTTGAACGTAGAGGTAGCAGTCCGTCGCGAGCCAGGCAACCTGACCCAACGTCGAAACGCTTCTCCAGCCAAACCGCATCCGTAGGGTGTCGGTCTGCTCCCAATCTCGACGCACCTGACCCCAGATAGCAGCGGCACCGACGTTACGTTCGTCGCATCCACTACCCAGAACCACGGCATCGCGATCCGAGCAAAACAGACTGAGGAGTTTTCCCTTGTCGCGGCATGCGTAGGCGTCTGCGAACTGGCGCAGCACGCTCATCACATCCGCTTCGGTCGAAGCAGTTGCATACACGACAATCTCCCTGTCATGCGTGAGCATGTTTGAACCGATCGAATCCACCAAGTAGAAGCAAGCAGAATAAGTCAGATTGATAGGTAGGACCGAACTTTGGATGAGGCACACCAAGAATTCGGATATCTAACAAACCGTACTAGCTGAGCGAGGTGGAACCGGCACCAACACACTCCCTAAGGAACGCTCTTTACTCGCGAAATCGAGGAAGACGATCGCAAGCAAAGAAGAGTAGAGAAGGATAAGGCATGCGTTTGATTTTAACGATGTCTACCTGACAACTCCAAGAACAATTAATCGGCTTGCGCAGATTAAATCAGAACAATTTCTTAAGAAAACCATTGCATCTTTGTTAATGGTTGCAATGTTTTCATTGCACAATCTGGCCGGTCGCTATTTGGAGGGGGTTGTATTACAAAGCGCAAACATGCGTTGAATGTGACCTAAGCTTGAAAGCCTCATTGCGCGTTGAATTGCCAGCTTTCGACGTTTCATGAAACAATCAGCTTAGGGACATCGTTCGGTGGAGAAGTCGAATCGTGGGTGGATCCATGCCTGGGTCCTGCCGCTTGCCGTGTTATGGAGTGCGTTTCTGCTGTTTCAGGTACAACCCCTGATCAGTAAGACGATCCTGCCATGGTTCGGCGGAAGTCCGACCGTTTGGACCACCTGCATGCTGTTCTTCCAGGTCATGCTATTCGGCGGCTATTTGTATGCCCACCTTGTGGCGACTAAGATTCCCCAACGCTGGCAGGGTATTTTGCATGGCGGCCTGTTGCTTGGGGCACTTCTGCTGATGCCGATCAGCCCGAGCCAAGCCTGGAAGCCTACGCCTGACGTTTGGCCTCCTGGCTATATCTTGCTCCTTTTGCTGACCCATTTGGGATTGCCCTACTTCCTGCTTTCGGCCAATGGGCCACTGCTGCAGCATTGGTTCAGCCAACTGGCACCCGGCAAGGTTCCTTACCGGCTGTATGCCCTGTCCAACATCGGTTCGCTGGCTGCCTTGTTGACCTATCCGTTTCTGGTTGAACCGAATTGGACGTTGCCGTTTCAATCATCGATTTGGTGCTGGGGTTACACGGGCTTCGCCTTGCTGTTGATTCCGATCGCGGTAGCGGTGGCCTTGCTACCGATCAGATCGAAGAGCGAAAACGCGAACCGCACTGAAGCCAACTCCGGCGAGACAATGCCCAGCTGGCAAACCCTGGCCGCTTGGATCTGCTTGCCTGCGTTCGCTTCGATCATGCTACTGGCCACCACCAATCACGTTTGCCAAAACATGGCCGTGGTGCCGTTTCTGTGGGTCGTCCCGTTGAGCTTATACTTGCTGACGTTCATTTTCTGCTTCGATGGGGATGGCTGGTATCGTCGCGATTGGATCGGCTGGATGGCGATCGGCAGTATTGTCCTGATCAGCCTATTGGAAATCTTCGGCGGAATGCTCGACATCGCCTGGGTGGCCGTGTCGTACTTCGGTGCGATGTTCTTCATCTGCATGATTTGTCACGGCGAACTGGTTCGCCGCAAGCCTGCCCCGAAATACCTGACGCTGTTTTACCTGATGATCTCCGGTGGCGGCGCGTTGGGCGGACTGTTTGTTTCGCTGGGCTGCCCGATGATCTTCACCCAATACTACGAGATGCCGCTGAGCTTGCTGATCGCGTTTGGACTGGCGCTGTGGGTAACGACGCAAGCGATCCAGAAGCAGCTTGGCGCCACTCCGATCTGGACGATGAGTCTCTACTTTCTTTGCCTGCTGGTGACACTCAACGGCCAGCTGCGCGGGTTCAAATCAGACTACTTGCAATCACGCCGCAATTTTTATGGCGTGCTGAATATTGGCCAGGTACCTGATGTCGGCGGAGAGTCGATCCTGGCCATGTATCACGGCCAGATCATGCATGGGTTTCAATACCAGTCGCCTGACAAGCGTCAGACGCCGACATCGTACTATGCTCGCAACACGGGCGTCGGATTGACCATGTTCCGGATCTCGGCGCAATTGCCGCAAGCAGAAGGCAAACGGGTTGGCGTGGTTGGCTTGGGAGCTGGAACATTGGCAGCCTATGGCAAACCGGGCGATTACTTCCGCTTCTACGAGATTAACGACGATGTCGTCACGCTCGCCGAAGAGTACTTCACCTTTCTCGATGACTGTAAGGCAGAGGTCGACCTGGTGTTGGGCGATGCCCGGTTGTCTTTGGAACGTGAACCCGATCAGAAGTTCGATGTGCTGGTGCTCGATGCCTTCAGCGGCGACGCGATTCCGACCCATCTGCTGACGCAGGAAGCGTTCGAGATTTACCAGCGACATCTCGCAGAAGGAGGCGTGTTGGCGATTCATGTCAGCAACAAGCATCTCGACTTGCGGCCGGTGGTGCTGGGGACTTGCGATGCGATTGGGCTTGAGTCTCTGTATATTACCACCGGAGCGGACGTGGCGACCCAGCAGACTGGCTCGCAATGGATTATTGCGTCTCACAATCGGCAGTTTCTGGCCGACGACACGATGCAAGCCGCCGCTACCAAGTTGGGGCCGCACATGGTCTATGCGAAGCCATGGACCGATCACTTCAGTAATCTACTGGAAGTGCTGAAGTAGAAGTGAGTCAGGCCGCTTTGATAACGACCGCGGTGAGATCATCCTGCGGCTGCGAGCTGACAGCGAAGCTGCGGACTTGGCTATCGAGTTGCTGCACCAATTGTTGGGCCGTCAAGTCACGATGCCTGGCGATCAGCTCGGCGACTCGCTGGATACCCAACTGCGAGCCGTCACGGCCGACCGTTTCGTAGATGCCGTCGGTACACAGCACCAGGATCTGTCCAGAGGCGATATGAACCTGTTGGGGACAGGGAAACTCGAAGTCAGGCAAAACGCCCAGTGGTGGACCACTGCGTTCCAGCTCTCGGAAGCTGCCGTCAGCTTCGATCAGTAGGCCATTCTGCCCTGCTCCGAGAAAATCGATGTTATGTTCTTCGATCTGAATCTGGGCCACGAAGGCGGTCATGAAGTCGCCAGCTTCGATGTCGTCGGAGATCACACGATTCCAGGTGTTGACGATCGGCTGGCACTGCTTCTGCATGTGGGCAATCCCACGGAAATAGGAACGCGAGGTGGTCATCAGCAGTGCCGGGCCAAGACCATGCCCACACACATCGGCGACGGTAACGATCAGCGATTCCGGCGAGACCTGAACGAAGTCGAAGTAGTCGCCGCTGGTCCATTCGGCCGGTCGAGAGAGAAAGGCGATGTCGAGACCGGTAACCGACGGCGCTTCCTTGGGCAGCAGGTTGGCTTGTACCCGTTGAGCCAACTGCATTTCCTCGCGGCTGTGCTGCACCTCGCGATTGAGCAAGGCATTTTCGCTGGCCAGCAGCGCTCGGGCGGCTTCGTTTTCTTTGAAGAGAGGCTCAATCGTTCCGATGCCGGCGAAAAAGAGAATCGCGGTGAGCAGGGTCGCCAACGTTTGCACCCACAAGGTCGGCTCCCAGATAATATCGCCTGGCGGGTTTTGCAGCGTATCGACCAACCCGGCGCCGATCCACAACGTCATCAGCACGCCGGCACCGGAAATAAACAGCCATGCGTACCGACGACGATAGATCGTATTGAGCCGCAAGGCCAGAAGCACTGCGAATACTTGGAAAAAGGCGGCGAGTGCCAGAACTAAGGTGAATGCCATGATGCTGCCGTGTTGATTTAGCCCGGGCGAGAGGAGAGCGGGCCATTTACCCCGATTGTTGTAGATCGAGAGTCGAAGGGCAACTTGGGGCAGCGTGGTTTAAAGAACTTCCGCTTAACATCAATTGCCAGAAGGGCGTTCGTTGGTCGTCTGCGGCAATCGAAGCAACACGTCCGTTCCTTGGCCAGGAGTACTTTCGATTTTCAATTCGCCGTCCAGCATTTCCGCCTTCATTCGCAGGCTTTTTAGACCGTATCCAGTCAGTTCGACTGTATCGGGATCGAAGCCGAGTCCGTTGTCCTGAATCTGCACAATCAAGTGAGAGTCATCGGGGCGGATGGAAACTTTAATGTTGGAAGCTTCGCTATGTTTTCGCGCGTTAGTAATGGACTCTTGAACGAATCGGAATAGCGTAGTCCGCTGCCAAGGGGCCATCGGCGGAAGCTCGGTAGCGATGTTCAACTGAACGTTGGCCGACGAGGGCGAAGGGACCTTCAGGAATTCTTCCAGCGCCGCTTCGATCCCCTCTTCATCGAGCTTCTTCGGACTCAATCCGCGGATCAACCTTCGCGACTCGGCCAAGGCCTCTTCCAGGATGGCCCGGCAACGATCTAGCGACGTTGTATCCTTCTTCTCTTGCTCGTACGATTCGAGAAACAACAAAGCGGCCGTGATTTGCTGGGTCAGTCCGTCGTGGATCTCGAAGCCAATCGACTGACGCCACCGCTCCAGGTGCTCGATATACCGCCACAGATTTGCCTGGGCCTCTTCGCTGAGTGGCGACGGTTTTTGCGATGCGATATCCTGAGAACCACCTGAAGATGGATCTTGAGGGTCTTCCGATGACGGGCTAGGGTCTTTGAGCGAACGAATAGTCATCTTTGGTTTATCCGCGCAATTGCTATCCAACGAAAGCAGATTAGGGCCGTTGGTTCCACATCATAAACCCGGAAGGCAATGATGGATAATCGTACCCCTGGATGGGTGGCATGCTTAGCGTTTTTTAGTACTATCGATTGAAATACGGAAAGATAGTTCGGAAACCTCGGCAGCACTGGTCCCCTGAAAGGAAATGTATGGACGCTTCGACGGCAATCCAAGCTTTAAGTGGTTCCGATATCCCCAAGCGGCGGGAAGCCGCGGAAGCCTGCGCTAAGAATACCGGATTGACCCAGGCCGCAATCGTCCCATTGTGCCGCTGTTGTCAGGATGAGGACGAGCAAGTCCGCGAGTGGAGCAACGCCGCGTTGGAGGAATCAGGCCCGCCAGCCGTTGACGAACTGCCAGCGCTGGTCGATCTGACCAAGGCTCCGGAGTCGACTGCTTACTGGGCGGTTACCCTGCTCGGTCGCCTTCAAAGCGATGGTGCCGCGGCATTGCCGGCGCTGGTGACCTTGATTGAAGCCCCCAAGACTCCCACCGAAGTTCTCAATCGCGCCCTTTGGGCAATCGGCCAGATCGGGGAAGGAGACCAATCGGTTCGCTCGGCTTTAGAGCATGCCGCACAAAGCGAGAATCCTCGCACGTCGAGGTTGGCGGTCAGCGCCTTGGCCAAGCTTGGATAGCAGCCGACGGCGTCCTGCTATCAATGCACGCATGATCTTGATGATGCCAGGCCTCCTGCTCGATACGGCTGTCTGCGCCCCTTCAGGGCTGGCAGCAGAAAACATTGATTTCATGGCGACTGACCTGGAAGTGGTATGCCGTTTTCGCTAAGGTTGCCCCGCCTTTGATGGGTGCCAGGCCACGGATGGTCTGAAACTCAAGACGAATCGAACGAACCCGCACCAAGCAAGGAGGCTTCTCGTGCGTGCTCTGATTCTTACAACGATTGCGTTTCTGGCAGGTCTGTTCGCGGCGACAGGTTGCAATGTCGAGAAGGTACTCGAGCAATTGCCCGATGCCCCCAGCAACCTTCCAGCCACTTCGACCACCGCTGCGCCGGCCCCCGGAGACACGATCCGGATCGCGAGCTTCAACATCCAGGTCTTCGGACAATCGAAGATGGATAAGCCGGATGTCATGCAGATTTTGACGAAGGTGGTCAAATCGTTTGATATCGTCGCCGTCCAAGAGCTCCGCAGTGCCGAGCAAGATGTCATTCCGCGCTGGCTGGAAATGATCAACGCCGATGGTGAGAACTGGGGTGCGCTGGTTGGTCCGCGTTTGGGTCGAACCGTCAGCAAAGAGCAGTACGTCTTTCTCTACAACAAAGGCACCATCGAATTCGTCGAAAAGAGCGACTTCACCATCAACGATCCGATGGATCTATTGCACCGCGAACCTTACGTTGCGTCGTTCCGGGCCATCGCCAAGCCGGGCGTGCAGCCGTTCACCTTTACGCTGATCAACATTCATACCGACCCTGATCTAGTCGAGACGGAACTCGACGCCCTGGGAGAAGTGTACGAGGTCGTTTGCCAGGCGAATCCGAACGAAGACGACGTGATCCTGCTGGGTGATTTGAACACCGATTACACGCACTTCGGGCAGTTGGGCCGGATCCCTGGTATTTTTGCCGCCATTCAGGGAACGCCAACCAACACCCGGAAAAGCAAAAGCTACGACAACATAGTCTTCGAGCCTCGCCACACGGCCGAATTTACCGGCCAGGCCGGCGTGTTCGATCTGATTTCAGCCTACAAGCTGACCGAAGAGAAGGCCCTGGACGTCTCCGACCATTTCCCGATCTGGGCAACCTTCTCGACGCAAGAGTTCACTGGCGGAGCGGTTGCTTCGGCTCCTGCTGGTCAAACGCGATAGCGATCCGCCAGGTATAACCATCGCCTACGATCCAGGATTGTAGGTGTGCATGGCGTGGAAATCTTTGGGCGGTTCGAAGTGCTTGAGATCTTTGGCCAGGTAAGGGTTCTGGCTCTTCAGGTCGCCGCGAACAAGATAGTACTGCGGTTCCTGGTAATACTCACTCCACCGCACGGCGTAGATCGTGCCGGTGGTTAGTTTCTCGACATCGAACTGATGTTGCAGTTCGACAATCTCGCCCATCTTGAACTTTGGTTCCGGTAGCTCTTCGACCATCACCGGGCGTATTCGTAGCGTGACGTCGCCATAGCTGACCTGGTACCAGTCGTCGTCGACCACTTCGCGGCGGAAGATGCAGTCGCTGGGGATCAGGCCTTCTGCTTTGTTGCGATCGTCGGGATGAATCCAATGATCGCCATCTTCCGGCCAGCGGGAAAACATGACCCAACTGACGGGCGGTTTGACCGGAAAGGCTGAGCTGTTTTGGATTGGTGTCGAGTCATCCGTGGGAGACATGCCGGGAAACCTTTGGTGTTACAGTCGCGAAATGGCTTGCTACTGAATTATGTTACCCTGTTCTGGCGACTGCAAGAAACAACACAAGGTGGTTGCCACGAGGAAAACCTCGACGACAACCACCTTGCAGGACACGTCGTAGTGTCTTCCCGTTACTGTTGGGCCTGGTTCAAGTCATAAACCAGTTGCGGCGGGGGAACCTTGGCGGCGATTTGTTGGAAGGCGGCCAGCATCTGGGCTTCCAGCTCGGCAACGGTCGCACCGCCTGGCACGGCGATGTGGATCCCACCGCAGGCATTGGCAATGGCTGACATCACTTCGCGATCGGCACTGGCACCCACGCTCATCGTGTGAATGGTCACGCCTCGCTTATGAGCTTCGACGGCCTCCCAGATGGCATACTGTTTCGAGATGTCGTTGGTGGTGTAATCGGCCTGGCCATCGCCGTCGTAGTCGGTGTAGTCCGCCCAATTCCAGCCAGCCGGCAAGCTCCAGCCGCTTTGGTAGCGGTTGGCATTACCGTCGGTCATCAGGACCATGGTCGGCCGGGCACCGTAGCGGGCTTGCGACTTGAGCAGGTTATCTGCTTCGTTCACACCAAAGCCCATGGCGGTAAATGTCCCGTAGTGACCCGACTGCTTGTGACGCTGGATGGTGTCCAAGGTCTGGTAGTCGTTCGAGATCAAGTTGCCGTTCAAGCTGGCGTAGGTGCCATCTTCGTTGATCGTTTCTTCAACACGAGAGTTCTCGTCGTAGGTGACAAGCCCGACTTCGTCACCGAAATCAAGGTCGGTCAGGAAGCTGAGGAACAGCGACAAACCGTTTTTCACCGCGGTAAATGGATAGTGTGGCGACTTCCACAGGTCTTGGGTTTCGTAGTGGTGATAGCGGTTGGACATCAAGTAGTCGACAAAGTTCAGCTTGCCGTACTTCATGCGGTTGCCGGAACTGGAAGGAACGCTGTTTCGGCAATAGTTGATGAATTCGTCCCAGCTGCCTCGAGTGTAAGGATAAGTGATCTGGTCCAGTCCAAAGGCTTGCTTCACAGCCGCGTTGGTGTCGGAAAACTGTTCGCCGTAACCGGTGGCATTACCCGCTTTCACATAGACCGAACTAATGGACCGGCTGCCACTAAACGTTCCGCTGGTGCCGCTAGTGTTGTAGGTTGAAGTTCGGCCGTTGCTGTAAACCAGCGTGACCTGGCTGATGTTCTCGGTTGACTCGACGAACACCTCTCTATCTTTGAACGTAACTTTATTCTGCGGAGCTCCCACGGTTGCCGGAGCTGCGCCGGTGACGGTCAGGTATTGCTGCTCGAACGTCAGCGTGCCGACATTGGGGCTCATGGCGTTGAAGATGTCGACCATGTTCGATTCGATGGCTGACTGGCCCAGCCGGCTGATCGACGCATAGCGGCTGTCGTCGTTCATCGAGCCCGAGAAGTCGAGCACCACGACCATGTCACGAGCTTCGACAAACGCAATGGCCTGGGCCGAAAGGTCGATCGTCGGAGTTCCGACGGCCCAGCCAAACGCCAAAGGTAAACTGCTATCGGGAGCATTGGTGGTCGGCTGATCGCGGTGGGCGACCACTTTGACCACGTTGTAAGGGGCAGCACCCCACTGGATGTCCCACTTGCCGGTTCCTTCGTTGTAGGTTCGCTTGCCGAAGATCACGTCGCGCTGGCGATCGATGTAGACGTTGTTCATGCCGGCCACTTCCACCGCCATGTCGCGTGCATTCTCGATGGAAATCGAATTCGGATCGCCCGTTTCGCCGGCAGCTTGAACCGACGAGGTGATCTCCTCCGAAGCGGCCAGCGCGGCCGCATCGACTCCGTTTTGCAGGCGGGTTTGCTCCATCGTGATCAGGCCTGAATCGATCCCCAGCGAAAGGAAACCGAACAGCACCACCATGATGAACGCGGCGAGAACAAGGAACACGCCGCGTCGTTTCCGCAGCAAGTTCGTGCGATGAAGGTTTTGCAGACTGGCCATGATTTCTTCTCTTTGTGTTCGACTAGGGGAGTGCGGCCTGTGTTTTGTTGACCGCTCGCGTATGGGGCATTCTCAAACGTCAGAAGGTTCCGCTACTGTGCGATCCCTGATCTTGTGTTGCGGAAAATCACGGCCGTCGAGAGGTCGTAATTCATGCCGTCGGGTACAGGCATCGCCGCTACTTCCGAATAGGGCAGAGAGATGCGTACCTGGAACAAACCAAGATCGTTTTTGGGATCGTCCAAGTTGAAGGTACCACCCGGCTGATTGGCCGGCTCGATGTGAATATTGAGCTTGGTCGGATCGAAGCCGTTGGCCTGAAGGCTGCCTCGAATGTCCGCAATGATCTTGTCGTTTGAGCTTTGGCCGTTGGCTACCCAGTCAGAGCGATCCATCGCGCCAAGTCGGGCGCCATCGCGGGCAGCTTGGGCCAATTGTCCGTACGTATCGAACAGACGGCTGGCTTCAAGCATCCCCAGAATCATCGTCAGAAAGATCGGCGCGATCACGGCGAATTCGACCGTGGCGGTACCGCGTCGATGGTTGTTTGCGTTTCGTCGATGAAAAAGGTTCATGGCTATCGGGTCGAAAAAGAAGTTATTTAAGCACCGTTGGTGCGTGAGTTGCCTTTCAAATGGTTGGCGTTGTCGTCCTTGAAATGGCTTGCCGGGCCAGCATTATTCGTGACGAGTGAACGTCTCGCTGCTGATAAGTGCATTGCCCAACCACGGGTGAGGAATCAGGGAAACATTTCCGTATGGAATGGACGCACGAACCATGAACAGTTGTCGTGGATCGGCATCCTTAAGCTCGATATCAGGCATGTTCGTAAAATCCTGGGAGGTCGTCGGAGCACCTCCGCCGTCGTCGAATTGGCTCGCATCTTTGATCTGGATGGTCACCATCGAAGGATCGACGGCACCGCCAATGCGGTCTCGCGCGTATTGTTCGACTTGGGCCGTGGTTGCGCCACTGGCCGAACCCCAGCGGGCTGCCGTGCGGGTCGCGTTTTTCATGACGTTGTTGATCATCGTGAAATGACCGAATTCGATGATCGCGAAGACGAACATGAAAAAAACCGGCATCACGAGTGCGGTTTCCACAAGCGTAGCGCCGGTTCTCTTCCCCTTCAGATTGTGAGAGAAGCTCGATACCAAGCGCAGATTTCGACGCGGTCGCCACATGGCGAAGGCCTCTTCTATGGTGCGGAGTGTCCGCGGATTAGGAAAATAAGATTAGGTTCCGTAACAACGCCTTCTCGAACGCCGGACGACACGCATCAGGGAATCGAGATCGGTTGCTATCGGAAACCTAGTTTATGAATCCGCCATGCGCGGTAGAAATCTCTCGACTTTTTCTCAAGTCGAGAGACGTAGGCGCTTCTAAGAATGGAATCGACTAGGGGCCTTCTTCTTTGGCCACCGTATCGACCAGAACCAGGATGTTGCCGGTGTCTTCGTTATAACCGTAGATTTCGTACCAGCGGAGCTTGGCGAACTCGATCCGATTGTCACGCATCATCTGCGCGAACTCTTTGTACGACGGATTCTTCCCGTTGAGCGCCTTGTAATGTTGAATCTGCTGCTGCATGCCCAAGGTACTTGCCTTGGCGGCCAGGGTGAAATAGCCCGAAGCGGACTGGCTGAAAGGGTCGACCCCTTCGATCTTCCCATCGCGTGCTTCGATCCCCGGCTTCTGCAGCCACTCTTTCGCGTCGACTACCACGTCGGTCGTCTGGTGAATCACACCCTTTTTCGGCTTGGCAGGCTCGGCAGGCGTTTCCGCTGCCGGCTCACTCGGCATCGACTGGCCCGGAGCGGCTTCCGCGGGCTGCGCTGCTGCCGGATTTGTGCTGGCCGGATTGGCACTAGTTGGTTGGGCCTCTGAGGCTGGTTTCTTCTCCGGTTCTTCCAGTTCAATCGGTTTCAGACAACCAACGAGCAATACGAGCGAGAGGCAAGCAATCAGACGCAACATCGCAAAAGAGTCCCAAGTGGTGAGGAGAATGGACTTCCTGACAGCGATTCATTTTCTCGCGTCGGCTAGTTGATTGCAAGCAATTAGGAAGGAGACGAACGAGCTGCCTGCCAAGCGAAGACCCCCCCCACGAAGACGCCCACCAAGGCGAATAGAAATAGGATCATGCCGATCACGAACAAAACAACACTGCCAGCGGACAGGCCGATCAAGACGCCCAGCCCACCGAGATTGCCCATCGCAACGCAATAGACCTGGCGTTTTCTCCATTTCTCAATTGTTTTCTGCTGCTGTTCGTTCATGTCGGAGAACCAGGTGGGGGTGCGCATCAGCCGCTGCCATGCTACCATAAACCGTTTGAATTTGCGTATCGCTCACCGGCTAACCAACCTAAATGGCTAAACGTCGTCCTCCGAAGAAGAAAACCAGTCGCGGCAGTTCCCCCCAGCCTGCGGTTGATGCTCCGATGCGCATTATCGGGGGGCAGATGAAGAACAAGCGAATCGAGTACTCGGGCGACACGCGCACGCGGCCGATGAAAGAGCGCGTTCGCGAGGCGGTCTTTAACCTGATAGGACCTTCCATCAAGGGAAAGATTGCGATCGACCTGTTCGCCGGCACCGGTGCTTTGGGCCTGGAGGCCCTAAGCCGCGGGGCGATCCATGCCCACATGATCGAGCGGCATGTGCCGACCTCGAAATTGATTCGCGATAATGCCGAGGCCTTGGAGGTGGTCGATCAAGTCACCATCTACGCCCACAACAGTTTCATCTGGGTGAAGAAAGATCTCGACAAGCTACCGCAATCACCCTGGGCCGTGTTCATCTGCCCGCCCTACGAGTTCTTCGTTTCGCGGCTGGACGAGATGAATCAGCAAATTGGCAAGCTGATCGAGGTTTCGCCCCCTGGAAGCGTTTTGATCGTCGAGTTCGACGACCAGTTTGACGGCACCCAGCTTCCAGACGCTGAAAACTGGGACGTCCGTATCTATTCGCCGGCGCATGTCGGTATCTATCGCATCCCGGAAGAAGACGCGGACGAAAGCTGATCCGCCCTGGCGACTCTCTTCTCTATTTCTTGGCTGATGCTCTGCTTCTCTATGGGCCATCAGATCAATGCATGCCGCTAGCAACGCATCTTTCATAACTTGGGTTCAGATTGGAGCCGGTTATGGCCGATTTAAGGAAGAGACGGATTCCTCCGCATGCACGGCATGACCTCCACCCCCGGGCATACTCTCTTGAGCGCGATGATCACAAGGCGGATAGAAACCAAGCATTTCGTTTGGTTCATGTGTAGTCTGTTGGCTTTGGCCAGCCAGACCGCTTCGTCCTATGCTGCGCCCCCACCACCCGAGACCCGTTCGGCATTTGATTCGCCGGCAGAGTGGAACCTGGAGCCCCCGGTTCAAAAGCAGTTTCAGCCGCTAGCACCTGTCCGGCCTAAGCCGACAGAATCAAAGCCTGTGGAAGCAAACCAATCGGCAGCACCACGTATGGGTATGCCCGATCTGCGGCAGCTTCATCAGCAGCTTCCCCAGGCCGTCGAAAAGATTCGGGACATGCTGTTGCCGGTAATCGGCCCGCAACCGTCCGATCCAGAAGACATCAGCCAACCGATGGAAAAGCCGGTCGAAACACTCAGTGTTCCGGAACCGACCGAGCCGACCGACACGCTGCCCCCGGTTGAAGTCAGTCCTTGGCGCGACCCGGCCATCGAAGTGCCACTATCACTTTCGCACAATCTGCCTGCATTGGAACGGATGCCACTAATCTCGTTCAAGCCAGATACGCGGAATCGCGACAACCTGTACCGCATCACCGATCAGCCCGAGAGCGCGGCCGACATGCTGCCGTCGCTCGATCCGCCGAAGGTCTTGCCTGCGATCGAGTCGGCACGGCCGATGACCTATCGCTGGCCCAAGACTCCGCAGCTGGACAAAATGCTCGGTCGACTTGATCAATACCCGCAAACCGCAGGCTGGTCGACCGATGTGAAGCAGGCCATTGGTAAGCTCCGTGGCGAATCGACGATCGGCACGACGGAAGCCTCGCCACACCTGGACCGCCTGAAAGAGGTCACCCGACAGGCCGTGCCGCTGGCCGAAAGCATGCCGCTGGGTTGGGAACGTACGGACTTGACCCAGGCCTATTTCGCGCTGCTTCGCCGCCTCGAATTGTGGAGCCAGGCACACGAGATCTTGTTGAGCGGGATTAAGCTAAGTGCCTCGCCAACGACGCTCGACGATCTGGAGGAACGCCTGGAATCAGCCGAGGCCGTTTTGCGAGATGGTGGCCAGCTTCTCAGCTGGAGTGACTATCTGCAGTTCGATCAATTGCACCTGGCGATTCAAGATGGTGCCAAGCCCGATCGGATGCAGGACGTTGCCAGCCAGGTTCTCAAGAGGCTGGAAGGCCCCGAGTTTGACGCAGCCCAGCAGCAGTTGCTGTCGCAACCGCAGTTCACCGGACTGGCCAATTCGCTGCGTCCCTGGCTGGGGATCAAATTCAATCCCGAGCAGACCTTGGCCGTAATCGAACGCTACGAGTCGGACGAATCGGCCCACGATGCAAGACAGATCGCCCAGGAAGCAAACCTCCTGCAGCGTCATGCCGAGCCGGCGATTGTCGAGTATGGCCGCTTGATCGATCGGACTTATCGCAACGCGAATGCCCGGTTCGAGGTCAGCCAGGAATTCATGCAGGCCTTCATGCCAGAGCTTGAGCCGGACGAGTCGGCCGTGGATGACTACATTTTGGGAGCCCGCGTCTTGGGTCGCCGCCGCAGCGTGACCAGGCTTCAAGTTCGCCCGATCCCCGATAACCATCAGTGGCGCGTCCAATTGAACGTGATTGGTTCGGTCGACAGCCGTACCCGCAGCTCGAGCGGTCCGGTCACCGTTTTCAATCGAGGCCGTTCGCGATACCAGGCCGCCAAGCAGGTGGTGGTCAACTCGAAAGGATTTTGGGTTTCGCCTGCTGTCGCGCGAGCTGAAACTACCACCAGCGTCGACGACCTGGAAAGCGAATTCGACGGGATTCCGCTGATCGGTTCGATCGTGCGAAATGTCGCTCGCGGCCAGACCGAAGAGAAGAAGTATGCGGCCGAACAAGAGGTCGATCGCAAGGTTCGTCGCCAGGCCGAAGACCAACTGAATGAGCAGCTCAACGGCAAAGTGCAAGAGTGGCAAGACAAGCTTTACGTCAACGTGGTCGAGCCATTGGCGCGTTTGGGCCTGGAGCCCTCGATTGTTGACCTGAACACCGGCAGCCAAAGCATCGTGGGAAGATTTCGTGGTGCCGGAGCGCGGCAGTTGGCTTCGCACACGCCTCGCCCTAGCAGCCCAGTCGATAGCGTGATGGCAGTCCAATTGCACCAGTCGGGACTGAATAACATGATCCGCCAACTGCGGATTGGTGGGCGAGAACTGACGCCGCATGAATTCATTCATGAACTGAGTGCCCGCTTCCCGGCGATTCAGGCCGACCTTGAGGAACTGCCGGCTGAAGTTTCGTTCACATTCGCCGAAGCCGATCCAATCCGGGTCGAATTCGTCGACGGCCAGGCCAAGCTGACGTTGCGAATCGACGCGCTTCAGGTAGGGGGCAACCAGTGGGAAAACCTCGAAGTCTCGGCGCTCTACAGCCCGACCAGTCTCGACTACGACGCGAAGCTGGTTCGTGACAGTACGGTGTTTCTCACCGGCAAACGGCTGGGCTTCCGCGATCAGATCGCCCTGCGAGCGGTCTTCCTGAAGGTGCTGTCCAAGAAGCACGAGATTCCGCTCTTCCCGACCGGAGCCAAATCGGACGCACGATTGGCTCAGTTCCAGGTCAATCAACTGGCACTGCACGAAGGCTGGCTGGCTCTCTCGTTGGGTCGCGCAGCGTCCAAAGAGAATGATCCGAATTCGCTCCGCGTGGCCGACGAGCCGCAGCAAAGTTCGCGGTAGTTTGCGTTAGCGGTCGACCCACTCGCGATGCCACAGCTCCAGAACCAAGAGTGCCCACAGCCGCGCGCTGTGATCGAACCGGTTCTGGTCATGTTCTTCCAAAAGCGACTTGACCGCATCGGGGCGGAAGTAACCGCGGCCGAGTGCCTGCTCGGACAATAGCGTATCGTGCAGCAGGTCGCGGAGGTCTTCGCGGAACCAGGTATTCAGCGGCACGCCAAAGCCCATCTTTCGCCGCTTCCAGATTGCCTTGGGTAGCTGCTGGCCGAAGGCATCTTTCAGCAGGAACTTGCCGCGACCCAGCCGCCACTTCCACTTCGACGGCAACCCGATCGAGAACTCTGCCAGGCGATAATCGAGAAACGGCTGTCGGCATTCCAGGCCGTGAGCCATTGAGGCGATGTCGACTTTCGTGTTCAAATCGCATGGCAGGTAAGTCGTCAGATCGGCCAAGGATGCCGCCGTTAATGCGTCGCGGCGGCCGCTTCGTTTCCAGGCCGTATCGAGGAAAACGTACGGGTCGGCGCCTGGTAGTTGGGCTACGAATTCGTCCTCGTACAACTCGCCGCGGCGTTTCTCGTTGAAAATGCTGATCCAATCGAGATAGCGCCGAGCCGGGGTCATCGCAATCGCTTCGGCGAAACGCCTGGCCCTTCTCAGCTTCGACTTCTGCGATCCACCGGAAGGAAGTACCTTCATACCGATCCGGGAACCAAGCCGCCCAACCGGTCCCAACATATCGATGATCGCGGCCAGACGCACGGCTCGGTAGCGATCGTATCCGGCAAACATTTCGTCGCCACCATCGCCGCTGAGTGCCACGGTGACATGTTCGCGGGTTCGCTCGGAAACGTACCAGGTCGGAATGGCGGAACTATCGGCGAATGGCTCGTCGTAGTGATAAATCAGCTTCGGCAGCATCTTGACCGCATCGGGGGTGACCTGAAACTCGTGATGTTCGGTTCCCAAAAACTCGGCTACCTGGCGGGCGTAGCTGGTCTCGTCGAATTCTTTTTGAGGAAACCCGATCGAAAACGTCTTTACCGGCTGATCGGTCAACTTCTTCATCGTCGCCACGACCAAGGACGAATCGATTCCGCCGGAGAGAAACGCCCCCAAAGGAACATCGGCCTGCAATCGCAACTTCACCGAATCGGTGAACAGGCGAATCAACTCTGCTTTGGCATCGGCCAAGGAGATGTCGTGCTGGTTGCTGAAATCAGGATTCCAGTAGCGGCGCACCTGAAGCTTTGTGCCATCGAACGTCAAATAATGCCCCGGTGGCAGTTTGCGGATCCCACGGAAGATCGTCTGCGGATGCGGAACGTATTGATAGGTGAGGTACGCATCGATCGAGCCGGTATCGATCTCGCGCGAAACGCCGGGAACCTGCAGCAACGCCTTCAGTTCGCTGCCAAACAACAAGCGGTCTTCCTGGACGCAGTAGTACAGCGGCTTTTGCCCCAAGCGATCTCGGGCCAGCACAATCTGCCGGTGCCGCGAGTCCCAGATCGCCAGGGAGAACATGCCGTTGAAATGCGAAAAGGCGTTCACCCCTTCGTCTTCGTACATGTGGACGATCGCTTCGGTATCGCTGTGGGTGCGAAAGGTGTGGCCTGAGCCTTCCAAACGTCCTCGCAAGGCCTGGTAGTTGAAGATCTCGCCATTGAAGACGGTCCAGATCGTGTCGTCTTCGTTGGCCATCGGCTGATGCCCGCCGCTTAGGTCGATGATCGACAACCGGCGATGCCCCAGGCCGATACCGGGCACGGTACCGTAAGGGCCGCGCTGCTGCGGCAGTTGATGATAGATGCCAGAGTCGTCAGGGCCGCGATGCGCGATCGAATCGGTCATGCGCCGGAGAACGTCTTCGCTCACCTCGTGCTCAGGCGAAACCCAAAATGCCCCGGCGATGCCACACATGGACGATCTATTCTTGCCCGTCGCAGAGAGGAGTCGATTCAGCGCGAATGCGAGCTTTCACCAGCAATTGATTCAACTGGGAAAGCTCTTCTTCGGTCATATGCCCCAGGTTTTGCTTATGGATTTCAAGCAGCGGCTGGCGGATCTTTTCGACCAGTTCGCTTCCCTTGGGCGTGATGGTGATCATCACCACCCGGCGGTCGCTTTCGCTGCGATTGCGTTCAACCAGTTCGGCCTCGGCTAGCCGATCGACCAGCCGCGTGATGTCGGGAACGCGGGTCACCATCTGCTGGACGATTTCCAGGCAGGGAAGTCCCTGGCCGTGATGCGAATCGAGGATCTTCAGAATGTTGTACTGCGCACTCGACAATCCATGCCGCTTCATCAATCGTCCCGGGGCGGCGGCCACCATGTTGTGCGTTCGGAGGAGATTAAGGAAGGTTTCCAACTCGAGCGACTCGAACGGTTGTTCCTTTTTCAGTTGCTGCTGCAGGATCGAGTCACGCAAAACGGAAAGACCTTCCTGGATAAGGTGGGAAACGCAAGCAAGTTTCTATTATTACCAGAAACGAAGCGGCATGGGGCTGGGGAAAGAAAAAAGCCGCCGACCATTGCCAGCGGCTTTGTATTTTGATCCAGTCGCGGTCTCAATGGAACCTCGACAAAAGTAGCGGATGCTTACTTCTTCAGTTCGGTTTCGATCGCACTAACGACCTTCTTGTCGTCGGGCTTGGTCTTCGGCGAGAAACGATCAACCACTTCGCCGTTCTTGCCGATCAGGAACTTCTCGAAGTTCCACTTGATGTCGCCGGGCGATTCGCTCTTCAGCTTGGAATAGAAGGGTGCGGTGTTGTCGCCGTTGACGTCGATCTTCTCGAACATCGGGAAGGTCACGTCATACTTTTCTGTGCAGAACTCGCGAATCTGAGTTGGCGTGCCTGGTTCCTGATGACCGAACTGGTTGCAAGGGAAACCCAACACAACGAAGCCATCTTTGCCGTACTTTTCGTACAGTGCTTCCAATTGCTTGTACTGAGGAGTGTTACCACACTTGCTGGCCACATTGACGACCAGGACCACTTTGCCTTTGTACTTGGCCAGGTCGACCTTCTCGCCTTCGAGCGATTTGACATCACCTTTCAATACGTCGTCGGCAGCCATGGCCGATACCGAGAAGACAGCCATCAAGGCCAGCGAAGTAAAGACGGACAGTACCGACTTCATAAGAGGGACTCCTAAAAACTTGCAGGGAGGGATATTCGTGGTTGGCAGGAGGGTCGACACAATACTTGTGCCAACAGCCAATACCTAGTTTACCGGCAGCGGATACCCATAGGCAACAAATTCTTGGCAACCGGCGAGCTGATCTGGCAAATCCGCACGGAAGTAGGGTGAAAAGAAAAAAGCGTGGCGGCACACTTGCTCCCGCCGGGGTCATGTGCCACCACGCTTAGGTTTAGCTGGTTGGATGGGCTGATTAGTCTTCGTCCTGACTTCCGCCGGCGTCCGATTTGTACTGATCGCGTTCACGACGGGTCGCTTCCAGGTCGAACATCAGGTATTTCATATCCAGTCGCAACTGGCTTAAGGCTTCCTGAACCAGGGTGTAGATCCGCCGGCGACGTCGGCTGTTTTCGATCACTTTGTTGACCGCTGGCTCCAGAACTTCGCGATGTTCGTTGGGCAGCTTGGCAATCATGATCGCCAACTCGACCAGATCCTTCGGAAGTTCGTCTTGGGCGGCTGCTTGGTCGTCGGTTCGTTGGTTGGCTTGGCTCATGATGATTCTCCGCGATTGGGTTGTTCTGTTCTGAAACGATTATTTGCAGCCCCCGTGCCATGAAGTTGTGAACCTTTCGGGTAAAAGGCCTAAGTCATTGGCTGAGAACAGCTTGCGTTTTTTGCCCCAATGCGACTCTATTTCGACATGTGGTTTTTTTGCCTCATGATTGATCTGGAATCGAAGTCTAAATCTAGGTACAAGCACGACTTACGGCCGACGCAACTTCTTGTCGCATCTAGGAAACATCGAGCGTGCGATCGAGTCACGCGACAATCAGGTTTTCCCTGCTACTGGTGGGCGTGTTGTTTTTCGGCAACATCGCCCTGCCTTGCTGCGCGCTCTCGGCGGTGATCGACGACTTTGAATCGGCCAATACGACCTGGGTTCCGCTGGAGGCTGATGTTCCTTCGAGCCGGCTCGAACATCAACGCAACGCAGGCGACTCGCACCTGGGAGCGAGCAGCGAACTGATCACGCTGCGTTTCGGTCATGGTTCGTATGCGTACTATGGTCACCCGGTCACGGCGGCTCGCGTCGTTCCCGACCTGCAATATTCGCTGTGGGTTAAATCGAACCGGCCTGGGGTGCAGATAGCGGCGCAGGTCGTTTTTCCGCGCAGCCTCGATCCGCGTACGCGCAAGCCGGTTACCACCCGTGTGCTTGGTGATCGCTGCGACAGGCCAGATCAATGGACGCAAATCGGTATCCGCGGCATCGATCAAAAGGTGCACGAGCAGGTCACCGCACTTCGCCGCGAGTATGGACCGCAGTTCGACCCGCGCGAGGCGTATGTTGACATGGTCGAACTGAATCTTTACGCGGCACCCGGCGTGCTTCGCATCCAGACCGACGATCTGGATGGGGATGGGCTGCTGAACGTGCCTCCTTCGCAAACAACCACGCAGCGAGTGATGACCTCGCAAAACGTGCGAGGCATGGACGGAACCACCGGCGCGAACGTTCAGTTGACGCCGCAGCGAACCGGGTCGGCTTCCAACGGCCAGGTGATCGAACTGAACGATCATGCCGCCGCACCACGAATCATCGACTACAACGGCGAGTCCCTCTCGCTTTTACGAGGACTGGGATTCACCGCCATTCGCACCAGCAAAGCACCTTCTCCTCGTTTGCAGCAGGAACTGCAACGCTACCGCATGTGGAGCGTCAGCTCGCCCCCGGAGAATCGTTCCCCTGAGGATCAAGCGGCCGTACTGGCCTGGGAACTTCCGATTACCGGAGGCGACGATGGCTTCTCCGACTTCGCGATCCGCGCGTCTGACTTGCGGCTGCTCGATGGTCAGCGGCCGCGGCCAGTGCTGGCGATCGCCCCGAACCGGATTTACGACTACAGCCAGCACAGCGATATCATCGCCGCGCGGCGACCGGTGCTGGGCACTTCGCAGTCGCTGGCCGCCTATGCCAAGTGGACGCAGTCGTGGGGATTGTTTGCCTCGCCGAGTGCCACTCGCTGGGCCGTTATTCCCACGCAGTTCAGTCCAACAACGCAGCGGCAAGTTTCGCTGCTCGGGCAAGAGACCCGCATCCCGATGGGCTTTCAACCGGAACAACTGGAGAAAGCCACTTTTCTGGCGATATCCAATGGTGTGCGGGGAATTCTGTTTGAGAGCAATTCTCCGCTGGATGGCGATCACCCAGTCGATTTTGCACGCCGAACGGCGCTGGACATCATCAACCGCCGCATGCAATTGATCGATCCCTGGATCGCCCAGGGAACGCCGCGTGATGGGGCGATCTCTAGCGATCCGAGAGTTCAAGTCGGGATGCTTGCGACAGAGACGGCGATTTTGTTGATCGCGGTTCGTACCGGACCGGAAGACCAGTACGTCGTCGATCCGTTACCAGAGCACGACGTCAAAGTTCAGGTCCGCGGCGTTCCGATGGCATCGGAGGCGTACCGCATCGGCGATTCAGGAATTCATCCGGTCGAATACAGCCGCGGGCTGGGTGATATGAAGATCACGCTTGAACCAGGCGAGCACGTCTCGTTGATCTTTCTGACGCAAGATCCGCGGGTCGTCCGCGACATGCGTGAGCGAAGCGATCGGCATCGAGTCGAAATCGTGCGGCTGCGGATGGAAGCGGTGAATCACGAATTCGAGCTGGCGAGAAATGTTCAAGCGACGCTCGAGTCTCCGAACCAGTCACCTGCCGTTCGCCGCGGGATTGATCAGGCCTGGGGCGATATCCGCCAGGCTCGAACGTTGTTCGAGGAATACAATCTGCAGCGAGCCTACGACTACGTTGTCAAAGCGCAGCGAAAAGTTGCTACGGTGCAGCGTCAACAGTGGGAACAATTGGCGACGCAGTATCGCTTCACGATGACCAACCCGACGCTCATATCGCACGACCTGGTTCCGTTTGCCTCGCGTCTGCAGGGGAACTTGCAGTACCTCAGACCAGGCTCCAACATTTTGCCGGCCGGCGATATGGAAGACATCTCGCTGTTGCTTTCCAGCGGTTGGACTCAGGTTACCAATCCGCAGCCAGGCTTCGAGTCGAAGGTCGAGCTTTCGCCGCGTGAGCCGCATCAAGGGTATTATTCGCTGGCGATGCGCGTTGCTCCCGATGCCCGGGGATTGTATGCCCGGCCAGAGCAAGCCCCGATCGAAATCCGCAGCGCCCCGGTCAAAGTGCCCCCAGGTCGATTGGTATTGGTTCGAGGTTGGATTCGCATTCCACAGAAGCTATCGGAAGAGTCAGGCGGCGTGCGGATTCATGATTCTTTGGGGGGGCGTGAACTTGCCATTCAAATGACCGAGCCGACCGATTGGACCGAGTTCAGTTTGATTCGAGCCACCGGCGATGCCGAGACGATGCAGCTAACGATCGAACTGGCCGACGTGGGCCAGGTATTTGTCGACGACGTTACGGTCATGGTATTTGAAGCGTCACGGGGCCCCAAGATCGCGCCGAGCTTCGAGACCAAGCTGGACGATCGATATCAAACGATCGAGCCGTAGTTTCGGCGATCTGCTTCTCGCCATGTCGGTTTGCATGCGTTACGATCGAAGCTTTGCCTGTTGCACTTCTTTGATCGAGCATCGTCGTGATCGATTCGGCCAGCCTGGTAGCCTTTTCTGCTCCACCGCCAATTTTGGTGGGACTGATCGTTGGTGCGATTGTGGTGGCTGTGATCGTCTATCGTTTTGTGTTGCCCAAGAAGAACGAGCCGCCCTCCGTTACGCCGGTCGAGATCGCCATCGATCGCATGGCTGCTTCGGGGCCGAAGTCGCTATTGGGGCCGGAGGTGCGTGTGTACAACGTGCCGGTGCGAATTGTCGCGATTGTGGTTGCGCCGGCTGGCCGCGGACACGATATCCTCAGCGAAGAGACCTTGCGCGGCATGATGGAAAACTTTCTGCCCCAGATGATGTCGGTGGTCCGGGCTCATCGTCCCGATGTATATCGCTGGCCAGGGCAAATCAGCACGCGGGGATTCGGCCAACGCTTTTTTGCCCAGGCCAATCTGCCGGGGGAACATGGCGAAGGCACCCCATGGCTTGCCATTGCCGGACGGTTCGACTATCAGCAGAGCGGTTATTTGATCGGGCTGGTTTGCTGTGCCGACCAGGACAATCCATTGGGACACATTCTGGTTGAGCAAAAACTTCAGTGGAGCGATATCGTGCGGATCTCTTGAGATTTGTTCGATCGTAGGGTCTGCTGTGCGGACGCGGTAATCCGGTTTGAAGAATCGAAAACCAAACGATTTTGCTTCGTACGGCATGATTGATTTCCAACACAGATGAATTGAAAACGCATTACCGCGTCCGCAGAGCGGGCCCTACGAGAGGTGTCATGAAACGTTCGCCGAAACAATTGGCTGAAGATGTCCAAGCGATCTGGAAGGCTGGCGTCGACGCCGTTAAAAGCGACCAGTTGGTTTTCGATGCGGTGGAAGTGGTCGACGATACGCTCTTTGTCGGCGACTCACAGTTCGACTTGTCGGCAATCGGGCGGATCTTTGTCGTTGGCGGCGGCAAGGCAGGCGCCGGCATGGCGATGGGTTTGCAGAAGGCTCTGGGCGAGAGAGTACTCGATGAAAAGCAGGTGCGTGGCTTGCTCAGCGTTCCGGCCGACTGTGTTGAAGAGCTTTCGCACATTCAATTGAAAGCAGGTCGACCTGCCGGGCAAAACTCGCCGACGATCGAAGGCGTCGAGATCACGCGGCAGATCTTGCAGATGTGTGCTTCGATGACCGTCCATGACTTGTGCATCTGTTTGATTTCAGGGGGTGGTTCGGCATTGTTGCCCTCTCCGATCGATGGTATCAGCCTGGCCGAGAAGCAGGAGATCACAAAGTTTCTCAGTGGCAACGGTGCGAATATCGAGCAGCTGAACACAGTGCGAAAGCAACTCAGCCGCATCAAAGGAAACGGGCTGGCGATGAGCTGCCAGGCTGGTAGCCTGGTCAGCTTGATCATTTCCGATGTGCTAGGAGATCCGCTGGACGTGATTGCCTCGGGGCCGACGGTCCCCAATTCGACGACGGCAACCGATGCGTTGGCGGTGCTGAAGTCATTCGGTGTTAATTCGATTGAGAAGTTCAAAGGTGTGATGCGGGTGCTGGACGAGAAAGCGAAGCGGCATCCGAGAAACGATTCGCGCACGACCTGCAGCGTGGTGAACTATGTGATCGGCAACAATGCGGTCGCGGTCGATGCCGCCGGGATCGAGGCGGAAAAACGGGGTTACTCACACGCCATGCACTGCGCGACCAGCATGGAAGGCCAGGCAGAACAGGTCGGAGAGCACCTGGCCACGATGGCCTTGAAGATGCAAAGCGAAGCGGGCCCCGACTGTTTGATCACCGGTGGCGAACCAGTCGTGAAGCTGGCCGACGAATCGGTGCGAGGCCTGGGCGGTCGGAACCAGCAATTGGTCCTGGCGGCGATGATCGAAGCGATGCGGCAGCGGCCTGAAAGTTCGCTCGATGGCGTGGCAATCCTGAGCGGCGGAACTGATGGCGAAGATGGACCGACCGACGCGGCCGGCGCCTGGGCGGATGGAGAGACGATCCAGGCGATGCGCGAGAAGGGGCTCGATGCGGAAGCGTTCTTACAGCGAAACGATGCGTACCGCTTCTTTGAGCCGCTCGATCGGTTGGTGAAAACGGGGCCAACTCATACCAACGTCTGCGATGTCCGCGTGGTGGTGGTCGATCGAATCCAGCCGCAGCCGAAGTAGCAACGTCAAGAAACAAACTGGCGGCCCAAAGCTGAGGGCCGCCAGATTTTGCGTCTTGTAGGATCCGCTATGCGGACGCGGTGAGTTTAGTCTTCCTCGGTCACGGTCACGGTCACCTTATTCATCTTGTCACCCTGCTTGATCGAATCGACGACGTCTTGTCCTTCGATGACCTTGCCGAAGACCGAGTGACGATTGTCCAGATGCGGCTGGGCCGAGTGGGTGATGAAGAACTGCGAGCCGTTGGTGTTGGGGCCGGCGTTAGCCATCGAAAGAACGCCAGGGCCATCGTGCTTCAGGTCGGGATGGAATTCGTCTTCGAATTTATATCCAGGGCCACCGGTGCCGGTGCCTTGGGGGCAACCGCCTTGGATCATGAAGTCGCTGATGACGCGATGGAATTTCAAACCATCGTAGAAGCCTTCGCCAGCCAGTTTTTCGAAGTTGGCGACCGTCTTGGGGGTCTTGTCGGCAAACAACTCGATCTTGATGGTTCCCTTGTCGGTTTCGAATGTCGCGACTTTCATCGGCTTTCCCTTTAATGGATGGGGGGTCTGTGTGGAGGTCCAACATTAATTATAGAGCGATCCCGCTAGATCGATAACCGGGGCAAACGCCGTCGCCGCTCGGCTGGAGAGTGAGGACTCAAGAAACAAAGCACGCCGAATCAATCGATCCGGCGTGCGATGGTTTTGAGCTTTATCAGAGAGTGAGACGCTTAGTCCCACCACCACTGGCCAGCGGCCAGATTGTTCAGCGTGATCCCCTTCTGGGTTTCGGCCAGGGCACCATCTTCATCCTTTTGGACGTTGTCCGAGGACAAAGCCTCTTTGGCACGAACTTCGACACCGCCACCGATCGGGGTCAGCAGTCGTTGCCCTTTCCAGATGGCATTGATGGCGGTTTCAACCGTTTCCGGGGCAGCCAGCGTTTCGACCGGGAAAGCGTTTTCGTCACCGAAGACACCCAGGTCGAATCCAGCTTCGCGGTAGTAATCTTGCTGTTGAATGTAAGCGGCAGCGACCAGCATGTCGATCAGGTCACGCAGCTGGGCATAAACCGGCTCGCGTTCGGCCAGCTCGCCATACTTGCGGGTGAAGGTCGTCGTGAAGACCTGGCTGGCACGATCAATCGAATTCGACTGAACACGTCCACCTTGCTGGGTGACCATTTCGCTGGCACCAATCAGCTTGACGCCATTGCCCATCAATTCCATGGCCAAGCCATCTTCCGAGACTTTCACGCAGTCGTAGTTCGGCACAAAGTACCATCGCTGCATCGCGTTGGAAGCCAGCGATCCAGCCGCGGCCTTGTCGACGTAGCTGGGAATGTTGACCGGAGGTCGTTCCAGGCCGATGCCGATCAGCTTCATGCGATAGTCCGCTTCGACCATCACGCGGGCAAAGTGAGTCTTGGGAGAAACGCCACGGACGGTGACGTTCTGCAGACCCAAGGCGTTCTTCATGGCGGTCACGATCGTGGCGGTGTCGCCTGGTGTCACGTTGTAGGCCGGAATCGAGGCGATCACCTTGTTCAGGTTCGCCAAGCCTTCCTTCGTCGGATCGATCGAGCAACCAACGTCGTTGGTACCCTTCGAGTAAGGAGCAAACGCACGCAAGGCGACCACCAAGTCTTCCAGTTGCAGCGTGGCTTTACCGCTGAAGGTACCAACGTTGACGCCGTTCAAATCACGAACGAAGCCTTCGGCGGTACCGGCGATGACGATGTCTTTGGTTTCCGGGTAGTAGAAAACGTACTTAATCTCGTTCAAACCGGCGAGGTTTTTCATCTCTTCCGGAATGCCGCCACCCTTGGCGATCGAATCGGCGACCGCCTTTTCGAGGCGATTGAGCGAGATCTTGCGGAGCTTGCTAGGGCGATTCAAGTCAGGAGGCAGCAACGCCGCGGCTTGCTGGGCACGCTGACGCATCAGTTGGCCAGTTGGATCGAACGCACGGCGGAATTTCAACACACCTTGTGCGTCGACAGCCACACCAGACGCAACACCGTTGGTGGTGTTGTTGTTGTTACCGTTGTTATTGTTGTTGTTTTGGGCAAACGCATTGCTTGCACCGACGGCCAACAACAGAGCGACCGATAGCAACGACCATGGCTTGATGAGTCGCAAGTCCATAACAGATACCTGGATTTTGTCTTGAGCTCGAGAAGGTGATAGATAGGCGGACCGAAGTCCTACGCTGGGCCCTTCTGCAGTTTGGCAGATCCAATCCACCTTGTCGCGGATTGTGTCCCTGCAAAACTGAAAAGTTTATGAGTGATCATAATTTGAGGGGTTAGGAAAGGCAAGTAAACCACGGAAAGACTGCCAATTCCCATCCAGACTCCTGTGAAGTGCCCCTCATAACCCAAATCTTCCGACTGGCGCAGGCCCAGAATCCCCTATTCTGGGGTCCTGGATGTGGTCCCTTGTCGCCATGCTTCTTAGGCCGAGCTTCGCATGTTGCCGTTGGCTGGCCGCCGCAAAAGAAGCTCGAAGTTGCCTTCGCCGAGCAGCTGGTCGACGCGGGTGCGCATTTCGGGGGAAAGATCGACGCCTCGCTGACTCTTCATGGCGACCTGGCGGCCATCTGCCAGGATCAGCACCAGGCGAAACTCACAGTTGCCGGGATAGCCGCGGACAATCTCGACCAGCGTCGCCAGTTTGTCTTCGGAGTGGACCTGCTGATCGATTCGCACAACAACGCCGCGGGCATAGCGAGTTTCGACCTCTTCGATCGGAACCAGTTCATTAACGATCAGGTTCGCTTCATCGTCTCCACCTCGGCGATCGAGACGACCGGAAATGATGTAAACCCCATCAGGTCGGAGGCTCTCGCCTGACTTGGCGTAATCTTCCGGCCACATGATGCAGCGGATGCCGCCATCGACATCTTCCAGATCGAAGTTGGCGTACTTGGTGTGTGTGCTGCCAGCGCGGGCCTTGCGGGTGTGAGCCAATTTGATCGAACCGACCATGCCGCCCAGCGTTACTTCGGCCTTGTCCTTCAGCCCGGTCAATGTGGACGTCTTATGCGAGCAACACATCTCGAACTTCCGGGAAAACTCAGCCAGCGGATGGCTTGACCAATAGAAACCGAGGCACTCCTTTTCGTAGCCCAACAGCTCTTTATCAGGCCACGCTGGCACTTCTGGCAGGGTGACTGCTTTGGCATCTTCCACCGGATCTTCCACAGCGGCAAACAGGCTTTTCTGGCCTGCCTTGCGATCAGCAATGGCGGAGGCACCTGACTGGATCGCCTTGTCGAGGGCGGCCGCGTACTGAGCGCGATGGCCTCCGAGCTTGTCGAAGGCGCCCGCCTTGATCAACGTTTCGATGGCACCTTTGCTGCACTGCGATGGATCAACACGTTCGCAGAAGTCGTAGATATCAGTGAACGGACCATCTTTCTCGCGCGCAGCCACGATCGCTTCGGCCGCGCCGCCGCCACAGCCCTTGATCGCGCTGAGGGCAAAGACGATTTTGCCATCTTTGACGGTGAATTCTTCATCCGAGACATTCACATCGGGCGGAGCAACTTCGATGTTCATCCGCTCGGCGTCTTCCATATGCTCGACCAGCGAGTCCTTCGTCTTGAAGTTTCGCCCGGAAATATCGCCGGAGAGAAGGGCCGCCATGAACTCGATCGGATAGTGTGCTTTGAGGTAGGCCGTTTGGTAGGCGACCAACGCGTAGGCGGTCGAGTGGCTTTTGTTGAAGCCATAGCCGGCGAACTTGACGATCATGTCCCAGAAATCGGTCGCTTCCTGCTTGGTCAGGCCCTTTTCCTGGGCACCTTCCAGGAACTGCTCGCGGTTGGCCTGGATGATCGATTCTTTCTTCTTACTGATCGCCTTAATACAGGTATACGCTTTGGCGAGCGGGATGCCGCCCAAGCGGTTCAAAATCCGCATGACTTGTTCCTGGTAGACCATCACGCCGTTGGTCTCTTCCAGAACGTCTTTGAGCACCTGGTGCTTGTAGACTGCTTCTTTGCGGCCATGCTTCACTTCGATGTAGTCGTCGACCATGCCCCCTTCAAGCGGGCCAGGTCGATAGAGGGCGTTGGTCGCGATGATGTCGAGGAAGCTGTCCGGCCGCATCCGTTTGAGCAGGTCGCGAATACCGCCGCTTTCCAACTGGAACACCCCCTTCGTTTCGCCCCGCCGCAGCAGGTCGAAGGTTGGTTTGTCCTCTAAGGGAAGCCGCAAGATGTCAAGATCCTCGCCCCGAACCTTTTTGATCAGATCGACAGCGTTTCGCAGGATGGTCAAGTTTCGCAGGCCGAGGAAGTCCATCTTCAACAGGCCAGCCGCTTCGACGTCGTTCATCGACCACTGGGTGATGATGTCGTCTTTACCGGAAACGCGGCAGAGCGGAACGTACTCGGTCAGCGGTTCGTCGGCGATCACCACCGCCGCGGCATGGGTGCCGACGTTGCGAGCGAGCCCTTCGATCTTCATCGCCAGATCGAGCAGCTCTTTGATGTCGGGGTTCGAGTTGTAGGCGGCCTGCATGTCGGCGCTTTGCTCGAGCGCCGCTTTCAGCTTGATACCCAGTTGATCGGGCACCATGCCGGTCACCTCGTTGACCATATCCAGCGGCAAGCCCATCGCGCGGCCGACATCTTTGATCGCGGCCCGGGCGGCCAGCGTACCGAACGTCCCGATCTGGGCCACGTTCGCTTCGCCGTACTTGTCCTTCACGTACTTGATAACCATACCGCGACGTTCTTTGTCGAAGTCGATATCGATATCAGGTGCTTCCAGGCGGTTTTCGTCGAGGAACCGCTCGAACAGCAAGTCGTACTTGATCGGACAAACGTGGCTCAAGTACAGCGCGAAACAAACCAATGCCCCCACGCCGCTACCACGAGCGGTTGCCGGGATGTTCTGCTTGCGGGCTTCGACCACGAAGTCCCACACGATCAAGAAGTAGTTCGGAAATCCAAGCTTGCTGATCACCCCCAGTTCGCGATCGAGCCGGGCCATGACGATCTCGCTGAGCTGGCCGCCTGGCAGCATCTCTTCGTCGCCGGCGTAGCGTTCTTTGAGCCCTTGGACGCAAAGCTCGCGAAGGTAATCGTCTGCCGTTTTGCCGTCAGGGATGTTGAACGAAGGAAAGTGACGTTTGCCCAGTTCCAAGTCGATATCGACCGTGTCGGCAATCTCTTGGCTACGCGCGCAGGCATCTTCCAGCCCTGGGAAATGGGCGTACATGTCATCGGGGCTGCGAAGATAGAACTGGTCGTTCTCCATCTTCATCCGCGAAGCGTCGGTGCGGAATTTACCGGTGTTGACGCACAACAAGATGTCTTGAGCTTCGGCGTCGGTCTGGTCGACGTAGTGCGTATCGCTCGTGGCGACTAGCGGCATGCCGAGCTTTTTGGCCACATCGACGGCCCCTTCCAACTGCATCTTCTGGATGTCGAGACCGTTGTTCATGATCTCGATGAAGTAACGGTCGCCGAATAGTTTTTGGAACCAGCCGGCCGTTTCTTCCGCTTCCCTCAAAACTTCGGCCGTGTCGGTTCCGCGCATGACGATCTTCGAGAACTCGCTCGAAACGCAACCGCTCAGGCAGATGATTCCTTCGTTGAATTTTTCGAGCAGTTCTTTATCGATACGCGGCTTGAAGTAGAAACCTTCCAGGTAAGCGGCCGAAGCGAGCTTCACCAGGTTTTTGAAGCCGGTCTTGTTTTGGGCCAGCAGCGTGAGGTGATAGTTCGAACCTCGCATCCCGCCGGACTTTTCCAGACGGCTGCCGGGGGCGATGTAGGCTTCGTAGCCGATGATCGGGTTGATCTCGTTCGCCTTGCAGGTGTTGTAGAACTGCAGTGCCCCGTGCAGATTACCGTGATCGGTCAGGGCCAGGGCATTCATGCCATGCTCTTTGGCGCGCGTGACGAGCTTGGGAATCGGCCCGGCTCCGTCCAGAAGGCTGTAATGCGAATGGCAATGCAAATGGACGAACGACTGGCTCATTCGGGCTCCGCTCCGTGGAAATGGCCGCATGATGGAAGCTGGTTGCGGCGAGAGGAATCTTCAGCACGCCGATTTTATCAGCTTGGCGACGAATGAAAACCAATTGACACAAGACGCGCCGAGCATCCGATTTTCAATGCGGTGATCCGAACGATGAATTTCGAAGCGGACCGGCCAGAAAGAATTATTCTGGTTCGCCAATACTTCGCAAAAGCATCGACAGCCGAGATTGCAGATCGAGCAGATTTTGCCACTCGCGCATGGCCAGCGTGACCGATTCAGTTCGTTCGTTGACTTCCACGCTCAGGAGGAGGTGTCGCAGGCGGATATGGACATAGTCCATCAATTCGGCAAGCTGCGCGGCCTGAGCAGGACTTAGCCGTTCAGGTAATTCCGGCGGTTGCAGCGAGTAGATGGCCGCTTGAAGGTCGTCTTGCTGGGCATTCCAGTTCAACTCGAATTCGAGCGACGATTCGCCTTCAGGCGGATGATCGTCAGGACCGACGGTTCGATCGTCTTCGGGAAGATCGGCCCCCTTCTCTTCGTGCTGCTTGCGAAGGGCGGCCAGGCGAACGGCGATTTGTTTTTCGGAGCCGTAAATAATGACCGATCGGCCAACCTGGATCATGTCGCCGTGGCGCAAAATCCGGAGGTGGATATCTTCGCCATTAACGCGGGTTCCGTTGGTGCTCTCCAGGTCGGTGAGGACCACCTTGTTGTGGTCTTCCTGAATTTTCAAATGGAACCGGCTGACCCGGTCATCTTTCAGCTGCAAGGTGTTTCCTTCTTCGCGACCGATGGATACCGGGGTCTCCAAACCCTCGTAGATTGCCCCCCGGTCGGCACCGTCGATGATTCGCAACGTGATATATGCCATAAACTTGTGAGTTTTTTCGGGGCGCACTCGGAGTCTTGGGAAGCTGACAAGGTTTATCTATTATGCCGCACGAGCCAGCTTTTCGCGAGTAGTGCGCAAGCGGCTCGTCAGATCGGCCCGCGCACGAACCTTTGCAGGCCCATAACTGTCTGAGCCGGTAGTTGCGGGCAAATGCTTAAATGGTATCATCACTGGATTACCGCAAAACCAAGCGGGAGTAGCTCAATGGATAGAGCATTGGTCTTCGGAACCAAGGGTTGGGGGTTCGAGTCCCTCCTCCCGTGCTTTGCACGATAAGCCACGTCGAAATCGACGTGGCTTTTTTATGCTCGTATCGTTCGTCCGTACGGGACACTACACCGGGGCCGGCAAATCTCGACGGCAGAAAATCCAGGTCGCACTGGCGAAGCCCGCCAGGCCGCCGCCTGACAGAAAGGTCAGGTAGGCCATTCCGCCAAGTTTCCATTCTTCCTGACTTTTCGGAAACCAAAAGCTCCAAGCCCCGCCAGGCGTGTGGACCGCATAGCTGACCAGGACTTCCGGTTCGTACAGCGTGAAAATCGTGGCGTATTTCAGCCAGTGCAGTTCTTCGACGGAAAGCGACATCACGCGCAGCAGCAGCTGCATGATCAAGAAGCCCGCTGCGATGGCGATCGTTCGCCAGCGATACTGATCCCATGCCGACATCAACGTGGTGAATCCGCCGAAGAACAGCCCCAAGCCGACCATGTTGAGTGCCGAAGGGAAGAAATCCTCTTTGTCGACGAAATCGGACAGGGGCATACGCTTCGGAGCGTTCGGATTTTGGATGAACGGGATCTCGACCTCAATCTTGACCAGTGGAATCTGCATTTTCACCGGCGGCGATTCCCTTTTGACGGTCGTAAACTCGATGCCACATACTAGGCCAGCGTAGGCGCTCATGGCGATCACTACCGATCCGATCACCGTGATCAGATTCTTGCTGAGCAAGTACTGAAATCGGCTGACCGGCTGTGAGAGCATCATTTCCATGGTGCCGCGGCCAAGGGGCCCACTGACCGCATCGCTTCCACGGGCAATGCCCCACACAACGACCATCAGGATCACCATCGGCTCGGTGAATGTGAACGCGACGCGGCCTGGGTAGGTTAAAGCCTGCTCGAAGCTGACAGCCGAGAAGTTCTCGAACTCAGGCCGCAGGATTTCGAGGATGCCCTGAAACCGGCTCATGTCTACCCGGCCGACAATCCAGACTCGGATCCAGCAGAAGATAAACAGCACGACCGCGACGCCCAACATCAGCAAACGCGATTCGCGCCAGACTTGCCGTAACATGGCCAGGTTCATGCGGCGTGCTCGCTCACAGGGGCATGGTATTGATCGTAAACTTCGCGTAGTCCCATTCGGTTTACCTTCAGATCGCACGATGGCAATTGCGTTACCCAAGCCATTACTTCGCGAAGTTCGCCTTCGGTTTCGAGGCGAACGGTATGCTCAACCTGTCGCGCACTGCGGATGTGGTCTCGAATCTCGTCTGGCACCCTGGGTAGCGGCTGCGAAAGATCGAAGGTGACCAGGTGTCGCCGAGCTAATTCCGGCAAACTTTGATCATGGACGACGTGACCTTGCCGCATGATGATCGCCCGATCGCAGATGTCTTCGATTTCGGACAACACATGCGAACAGATCACGACCGTTCGGCCTGATTTGTGGGCCTCGCTGATCATTTGAATCACTTCGCGGCGAACGTTCGGATCGAGACTGGTGGTCGGCTCGTCCATAATCAGCATCGGCGCATCGGTGGCCAAAGCAATGCTCAGACCGAGCTTCTGCCGCATGCCGGTGCTCATGTAGCCGACGCGGCGAGAGATATCGAGGTCTAACCGTTTGGCCGTGGCATAGGAACGCTCGCGGTTGCCACGGACGTGGACATCTGCGAAGAACTCCAGAACCTGTTTGCCACGCATCTCGTCGAACAGCCGCACGTCGCCCGGCAAGTACGAAACCAACCCATGCACGGCCAGCTTTTCCTTCTGACAATCCTTGCCGCCAATCAGAGCGGTGCCATCGGTCGGCCGCAGAAAGCCCATCAACAGCCGGAATAGCGTCGACTTGCCAGCCCCGTTGGGTCCCAGCACGCCGCAGCATTCCCCTTGGGCAACTTCGATGTTCGCGTGATCGAGTGCCAGGAAATTGCCGTATCGTTTTGTGAGGTCGTGCGTCTTCAGCATGTTCGTAGGGGGCCGGCGCAATTGTCTGCAAGCTATTTAGAATACCGCTCGCAACCGAAAAAGGTTTGCCGGAATTAACCGCGCTGATTTTGGCAGACTCAACACGCGGTCGAAAGTAGAGGATTGGGCTGGTGCGTGCATGCAGCCCAAAATACGGGGTTTTCCAGAACTCTTTACAGTGCTCTCTCCCCTAAGGGGAGAGAGCTGGATTGCCGCTTCAACTAGCGGTTGAACAGAAATGCCGGGCTGTTGATCAAGGCCCAAGCCAGGTCCTGCAGCCCGGTCAGTCGGCGGTTTTGATCGAGGGCCTTGGCCTGATTCAATTGCGACTCCAATTCTTTAAGCTGCGAATCGGAAGCCAGGTACATTGTGACTAGCTTCTGCTTTTCAGCGTCGCTTCGCTGGTCGGCAGGCTTGGCCAGAATTTGGCGGATGTCTTCCGGAAGGTTGTTTTCCAGCTGCACCGGTCGCTGGCTTGAAGTCGCCGCCAGGCGGAATTTGCCCAGCAGGTGTTTGCCGTCCTGGAACTCTTGGACGAACTGAATCACGAGCTTGGAACCTTCGGGAATGGTGACATCGCCGCCGACTTCGAAGAGGGCGGTATGCTTTTCGCCAAACTTCGGCATGACCGCCCAGCCGCTGGCAACGTTACCATCAATCGCTCCGCGAACGTCCCAATTGTCTTGCGAGAAGTCCGCTTCGGCCCGGCCGAATTTGACTTCCGGCCCCATGCTTCCATCCGGCAGGCGGACATGGGCTTTAATCTCGTTCAAGACGAAATTGCCGTTTTCGGCGCGGCCAGGGCCTTTTTCGGATAGCGAGTCATCCGGCATCGCTTCCAGTCGCAAGCCGGTCAGCTCACCGGGCGGGATGTCGTAAACCAACTCGTAGGTGTCTTTGGCCAACGGGCCGCTGACCAGCACCGAGTTGTCTTCCTGCTTCTCGAACTTGGCGCCGACATTCGACTTGCCTTCTTGCAAAGTCAGCGGCGACCAACTGGCGACACGGCCGAGTGACTCTTCCCACTGCGGCATCTTGGCCATCATCTCCGCACGGTGGCCGCTTAAGGCCTTCTGGGCGACCTCCAAGTCAGGAATCGGTTGGCTCAGCATCTCGATACTCAGCTGCATTTCTTCCTTGCTGGGATGTCGTGCGAGGAATCGTAGGAAGACTTCATCGATCAACGCGTGGTCGTCTTTGATTTCATTAGCCAGTTTGGCCAAGGCATTGTTGTTGTCGGCAATCGCGTCGCTAATAACCGGGCCGTTGACCAGTTTCATGACCGGACCAAGCATCACGCCGGTGGCCCGTTCGCATTCGCAGGAGCTTTCTCGCGGCGGACGGCCGAAGTCATCGAGGAACGGAATCCGCACATCGGTACCTGGAAGCTGGGCGGCACGGAAGCCGTTGGGCAACTGCGGCAGGTTGTAGACGCTACCGGTCACTTCGTGAATCGCATCAAATAGCACTTCGGCCGGCAACCGGCGCGGCATAGCGTGCGAGAAGTTAATATGGTCGTCTTCGTTCCAGCGGTTGCTGTTGATCGACTGTTGATAGACGCGCGACCGACAGATTTCGCGAATGACGTGCTGCGTGTCGAATCCACTGTCCACAAAGCTTTGCGTCAGGGCTGCCAATAGCTCGGGATTGGTCGGAGGATTGCCGGCCCGAATGTCGTCGATTGGCTCGATGATTCCCCGGCCGAGCAAATAACCCCATAAGCGATTGACGTAGCTTGACGCAAAGTACTGATTGTTGGGGTCGGTCAACCAATGGGCTAACTCTTCGCGGCGCGAGCCTTCCTCTTCGATCAGGTCCGATTGATAAGGGAATTCAGGCGGAGTGACTTTGCCTGTCAGTAGGTGCTTTACTTCTCCAGAGCCGGTGTCGTAGATCACTTCGACCAACGGCGTGGCACCCTCGACGGCCGAACCGCCAATGCGTTGGCCAGCAAACCGTTTATCTTCTTTGCGACCGACCTGAGCGAAGTACGCTGACAGGTTGTAGTATTGGTTCTGAGTCCAACGCTCGAAGGGATGATCGTGGCACTTGTTGCAGTTGAATCGAACGGCGAGGAACAACTGCGTGGTGTTCTCCATCGTCTCTTCGGGCGTCCGCAGAATCTTGTAGTAGGCGCTGGCCGGGTGATCGAGCGTCGAGCCGGAAGCGGTCAAGATTTCGTAGACCATCTGGTCGTATGGCTTGTTCGCTGCGACTGAATCCATGATCCAGTTTCGCAACGCGTGCACGCCAGGATCCCCCAGGTATTTCTGGTTGACCTGTAACAGATCGCACCACTTGTTGGTCCAGTATTCAACATACGGTCCGCTGCCGATCAACTCGTCGATCAACGCGTTACGCTTTTCGGCCGAGGGCCGCTTGTCGTCCAGGAACTGACGAACCTGATCCGAGGTCGGCGGCAAGCCGGTCAGGTCGAGATAGAGCCGCCGAACGAATTGGTCGTCGGTGCAAAGCCCGGACGATTCGACCTTGACCCGCTTCAGCTTTTCGTCGACCAGCTTGTCGATGTAGTTGTTTTGCGGCTGCTGGACCCATTTGAACTCGGAACGATCCCCCATGACCGTTGCCGTCGTGGCGGCGTAGGCACCGTCGTATCGAGCCAACACTGGCGCTTCGCCGCGACGCAGCAGTTTCAGAACGCCATGCTCGTTGGCGGTCGCGACTTCGATGTCGCCGCTGGAGATGAACGAGTCAGCCGTCACGTCGACCACTTTTCCATTGGTCAGCGTGGCGTAGATCACAAACTGCTGCGACATGCCTGGCAGCGGAATGGTTGGGTTCTCTGGGTAGATCGCGATCTTCTCGACCTTGGGCGAATTCAAGTCGAGCTCAACGCCGCCGGCAATCCAGTTCTTCAATATCTCGTAACGTCGCTCGCCTGACTTGGTCAGCTGGCCGCCGACATGCGGGACGGTACCGTCCGCTTTGAGCAGCATCAGACTTTGGTCCGGCACTGCCCGGTTGAAGCGACGACCAGCCACGTCGTCGACCAGGGCGCGGTGATCGTAGACCGGGTCATACCCTCGCAATGACAGCTTGAAACCATTCTTGCCATCCTTCGCTCCGTGACAGGTGCCAGCATTGCAGCCCATTTTGCTCATCGCCGGATTCACATCGCGGACGAAGTCGGCCTGGTAATCGGCTTGGGCCCCTTTGACCTCCACGGGGACCTTCAGCTCTTGACCTTCGACCTGGAAGACCAATTCACCGGTGGCATCTTTCTTTGGCGAAATCAGCCCATCGGGCGTGACGGTAACGGCATCCCACTGATCGACTCGCTTGGCGTCGCGCGTCAGATCGACCTGTTCGCCGGAGTCGAGCTTGGCGGTGATCAAAATCTGGGCGTAGGCAAACGGTCCGTCGAGCGTCACCTTCTCGGGGAACGCGACGATCTTCTCGACATGTTTGCCAGCAGGAATCTTGTTGCTCGATTCCGCGTAAACGATGGCAGGGGCGATGGCCAAAGCGAGACAGGCAACGAAGGTCTTCGGGGACATGAGTGAAATCCTATCGGAAAATCGACCGTGCGATTACTTGGTGGATGCAGTTTGCGAGGCGATCGGAACGGCGCCGAAGCTGCCGGTCTTCTTGCCGGTTTCCAGGTCGTGCAGAATGACTTCGCCATCGAAGCCAACCGACGCGAGCCGCTTGTTGTCGGGGGAAAGGCTGATGTTGTAGATGGCCCGTAGCGGACCTTCCAGGTCGAGTAGCTTTTTGCCTGACTCGACATCGAAAACCTGGATGAACCCTTCCCCGTCGAGGCTGCTGCCAGCGATCGCCTTCTTTCCGTCAGAGGTAAACGCGACGTCGTAAATACGCCCCGGCATGGGCGGGAAGTCTTTGATCTTGTTGAAGTCGTCGCCGATTTTGCGAGCCTTCTCGCGGAACAAGCGATAGATCTTCGGCACACCATCGGCACCGCCAATTAGCACCTGGTCTTCGCCCGGTTTGCGTGCGACGGCGTTGATACCACCTTTTAAGGCACCCGGGGTGATGCTGGTTACGTTGTCGATGAACCGTTGCGTATCAACTTTGTAAAGCTTCACGGTCATATCGCGACCGACCGAAACCAGATGGCTGCCATCTTTGGAAAAGACGGTGTCGAGCGCCCAGTCTTCGTGAGCTCCGTTGAAGAAGACCTGTTTGCCCGTTTGGGCATCGTAGCCGCGGACCGAATTGTCTCCGCAGCCGATCGCAACGAGTTTGCCGTCGGGCGACCAACTCACTCCGTAGACATCGTCATAGGAAACCGGCACCGAGTAGATGAGCTTTCGATCGGCCACGTTCCACATCTGCAGTTCACCCAAACGGCCAGGCGATCCACCGGCGACAGCCAGCTGCTTGCCGTCCGGAGAGAACGCAACCGATTCGATTCGTTCCGACATGCCGACCAACCGTCCGATCAAGCCGCTGCCATCTGACTTCTGAAGTAGCACTTCGTGATAGCCGGAAACGGCCAGCGTGTTTCCATCGGGAGAGAACGCCACGCAGGTCAGCACCGGCGGGCGAACGTACGTGGGAGGATGATCGGCATCGTATTTGGTTTGAGCCGACTCAGGTGTATCGTCTTTGGCACCTTGCTTGATCCAATCGAGGATGGTCTTGCGGTCTGCCTCGGACAGAGGGGCTTTGCCTTTGGGCATTTCCGCTTTGCCTTCGGCGGGCGTGATTAATTCGATCAGGTAGCTGCTGTCCGGGTCGCCAGGGACGATCGCTTTCTCGCCTGATTCGCCGCCAGACAAAAGTGCCTGGTAATCGGTCATCAGGTAATCGCCTCCCCGTTTCGCCGGTTGGTGGCAGCCTTGGCAGCTAGCCTGAATGATTGGGCGGACATCGTGGTAGAAGCTAATCTGATCAGAAGCGTTCTCTTCGGCCCAAACAATCGACGGGGCCATGGCGAGAGCGACCAGCAAAATAGGGAAGAAACGCATGAGGCACCCAGGATGGGGAGGTACGGTGAGATCACGGAAGGGATCTTGGCAGCGATGTGCCCAGGAGGGGAGCTTCCGCCGCGCGGCCGAGCTCAATCCCTTAGTGTACCGGAAGGTCCGCCCGATTTGCAAACTTTTTTGGGGGATCCTTCCTAGGCCAATCCAATGGTTCCGCGGCTGGAGCGGAGGCGCTAGACTGACGAAATAGTTCAAGCTCAACGAATTAAGGGGAATCTCGATGGCGAAAGTGGTTGTGGTGGTCTCTGGCGGGATGGATTCAGCGACGCTGCTCTATCACATTCTGGACCAAGGGCATGAAGCGCGAGCCATTTCGATCGATTACGGCCAGCGGCACGTCAAAGAATTGGACTTTGCCAGGCAGCTTTGTGCCGGGGTCAATGTTCTGCACCAGGTGGTGGATCTATCCGCCATTAACCCGATCTTCGGTAATAACAGCCTGTCTGGCCGGGAGATGGAAGTCCCCGAGGGGCATTACGCTGAAGAGAGCATGAAGCAAACGGTTGTTCCGAATCGAAATATGATCTTGCTTTCGGTCGCCATCGCTTGGGCCGCTGCTAACCAGTGCCAGGCAGTCGCCTATGGGGCCCATAGCGGTGATCATGCCATTTACCCCGACTGTCGGCCGGAGTTCGCCAATGCCATGGATGCGGCGGCCAGGCTGTGCGACTGGAACCCAATCGAGCTATGGCGCCCCTTTGTAAATATGGATAAAGGGGAAATCGCCAAAAGGGGGGCAGGGCTTGGCGTGCCGTTCGAGAAGACCTGGACCTGCTACAAGGGGCTTGAGCTGCATTGCGGCAAATGTGGAGCCTGTGTCGAACGGAAGGAAGCGTTTGCTTCGCAGGGACTTGTCGACCCAACCCCGTATTCTGGCTAGGGGAAGTTGGGTGAATCCCCGAGAATCTACAAAAAGCGGCAAATATTGATAGATGTCGGATCGATTTGCGGGCATTAGCACAGCAAGCTGGCCGATAGATCTTAGAGAGGAGCAGAAGCTGGTCCCCGATTTCCCACCTATGGGTGGATAGTTAAAATTGGGTATTGGCGCCGAGCTTCTCAGACAGGATTATTTAAACCAGTTTGTCTATATAGCCAAGCCTTCTGGTACTGCCTGTCTTCCATGGGTTTTCGTCAGATCGCAAAGGTCCATAAAGGCGAATACCTACCACTGAGATAGCCACCCACGATCGTTCGCCACTGCTTTGAGAAGCTTTTGCGGTTTTGCCGATTGCCCGTACTTGGGGCAAATCATTGGTCAAAGCCGTTTGCTTTCGCCGATTTAACTTCGGTAGCGGAGAACCATCCCAGCTGGCACCCCCCCCATGCGGGCCTACCAACGATGATTCAACTTTCGACCAAGCCATTCCCACTTCCACGGCCAGCGCGCCGATTGGAGATCGGTTCTTCCGATCTGCATCTGTGGCGAATTTCGGCGGATGATGGTTTGCCCTACGTTGACCGGCTTCACAAGTCGCTTTCTGAAGCCGAGCAACTGCGAGCCTCGAAGTTCTTTCGGGACGAGCACGCACAGCAATTTGTCATCTACCATGCAGGCCTCCGCGATATTCTGGCTCGTTACTTGGGTGTCGCTCCAATCGAAATCACCTATCAGGCCAGCTCGTTTGGCAAACCGAATGTCATCAGCGGCCAAGCTGGACAGCTCAAGTTCAACTTGACCCATTCCAGCCAGTTGGCGGTCGTCGCGGTGGCGGTCGATGCCGAGGTTGGTGTTGATATTGAAGAAGTCCGCAAGATTCGCAGTTTCGCTAGCATGATCGATCGCTGCTTGTCGGATGCCGAGCGAAAGGATATCTGCGTCCATCAAGAGGCAGACCGGCATCGCCAATTCCTGCGGTTCTGGACCCACAAAGAAGCCTATCTCAAGACGATTGGCGTTGGGCTGCAGGCCCCGCTGGATCGGGTTACGGTCGATCTTCAGGCGCCCGACAGCCGGAAGGTGGTCAATCACTTCCATGTCTTCCCGAAAGAGCCGACGGTGCGCTTGATGGAACTCGCGCCGTGTGAAGGGTTTGTGGGGGCGGTTGGTTCGACTCATGACGAGTCGCCCGAGATCAAAACGTTCGGTTGGGTCAGTGGTCGATGCGGCTGATTATGGGTAAACTGTTTTGTTACCCTAAGTCACGAGGTGCCTAATGACCGCCGATCAATCCGGAGCTTCCGGCGACCCGTCGAAGTCCGCCGAAGAGATCCAAGACTGGATTATCGATTATCTTGCCAAAGAGTTGGACACCAGTCCCAACTCGATTGACCCAAGTGCCACCTTCGATTCGTTCGCCCTAGATTCGGCCACGGCCATCGGGATGACTGGCGATATGGAGAACTGGCTCGGAAAACGGATTGATCCGACCATCGTTTACGATTACCCGACGATCGAAGAGTTCTCAAATTATCTGGCGGGCCAGAAATAGCCCCAGCGGTCCCTCCGCGTGTGGCCACGATGCCTGCTCCCAATTGACCTGCGACGGAAGCCTTTTCGATGCAGCCTAAACATGAACCGATTGCCGTTATCGGAATCGGTTGCCGTTTGCCCGGAGCCGACAGCCCGGAAGCCTTCTGGAACCTGCTTATCGAAGGCCGCGACGCTATTGTCGAAGTGCCGCCCGACCGCTGGGATGTCGATCGTCTCTACGATCCGGAACCTGCCACCCCCGGCAAGATGTATACCCGCCGCGGCGGGTTTCTCGGCAATGTCGCTGACTTCGATCCTACGCTCTTCGGGATCAGCGGCCGCGAAGCCGAAAAGATGGATCCTCAGCAGCGGCTTCTGCTGGAAGTGACCTGGGAAGCGTTCGAGAATGCCGCAATTCCGATCAAAACGCTCGGCGACAGCGCGGCCGGCGTTTACGTTGGTATCAGCAACAGTGACTACGCGCGGATGATGTTTCGCGGGCTCGATTCGCTCAATGCCTACAGCGCGACGGGTACCAGCCTGTCGATCGCTGCCAATCGCTTGAGCTATCTGTACAACTTCCGAGGACCCAGCATTGCGGTCGATACGGCCTGCAGTTCTTCGTTGGTCGCGGCACATCTGGCCAGCCAGGGGCTTCAGTCCGGTGAAACGGACCTGGCAGTTGCCGCCGGTGTGAATCTAATTTTGACGCCGGAAGGAACGATCACCTTCTGCCAGGCACGCATGATGGCCCCGGATGGCCGTTGCAAAACATTCGACGCGAAAGCGGACGGCTACGTGCGCGGCGAAGGCTGCGGTGCCGTGATCCTCAAGCGTCTGAAAGATGCCCAGCAGGATGGCGATCGAATTCTGGCCGTTATCCATGGCACGGCAGTCAATCAAGATGGTCTGACGAACGGTCTGACCGCGCCGAACGGTCCCTCGCAGCAAGAGGTGCTGAAAGCGGCTCTCGACAACGCAGGCGTCTCGCCGCAAGCGGTCGAATTGATTGAGGCTCACGGAACTGGTACCTCGCTGGGCGATCCGATCGAAGTCCGCAGTCTGAAAACCGTCCTGGGGATGGGTCGAGACGAGAAGCATCCACTTCGCCTGGGCAGCGTGAAAACGAACATCGGCCATCTCGAGTCGGCCGCCGGGATCGCTGGTCTTCTGAAGCTGATTTTGTCGGTCAGCCAGGGACAGATTCCTCCGCACTTGAACTTCGAGACACTCAACCCATACATCGACCTGCGCGGAGCAAATGTCGAAATCGTCACTCAGCCTTCCCCGTGGAACGCCGAGCCGGGCCAACGTTTGGCAGGCGTAAGCGCGTTTGGATTCGGCGGTACGAACTGCCACGTGATCGTCGGCGACTACGTAGCGAAAGAAACGCCGACCAGCAAGTCGCTGGCTATCGATCGGCCCAAGCAGATCATTCCTCTCTCGACGCAAACCGCGGATGGCTTGCCGCTGTTGGCCCAGCGCTACCTCGACCGGCTTCAGCAAGACGAAACATCGCTGGCCGATTTCGCCCATAGTGTGGCGGTCGGACGATCGACGCTCGATGCGAGGGCCACGGTGGTTGCTGCGGACAAAGAGGAAGCAATCTCAGCCCTGCACAAATTGGTCGAGAAAGGTTCGCGTGATGCCGGGGGGGAGCCAGTTCGTCGCCGTAACAAGGTCGTGTTCCTGTTCACCGGGCAAGGTTCGCAGTATGCCGGCATGGGACGCACGCTGTACGAAACCCAACCGATTTACAAAGAGGCGATCGACCGCTGTGCGGCAGAATTGAAGAAGTATGACGTGCCGCTGCTGGACGTATTGTTCGCAGAGTCCGGCGACGAGACGATCCATCAGACGGCCATGTCGCAGCCGACCCTCTTCGCGACCGAGTACGCCCTCTTTCAATTGTGGAAGCCGTGGGGCGTCACGCCCAGCATGGCGATCGGACACAGCGTCGGTGAATATGTCGCGGCTTGCGTCGCCGGGGTGTTCTCGCTGGAAGATGCCCTCAAACTGATCGCGCTACGCGGCAAGTTGATGCAAAGCTTGCCTCCGGGCGGCGCGATGCTGGCGGTCTCGGCGGGGGCGGATCGCGTCGAAACGATGCTCAATGGCCTCTCGGTGGAAGTCAACGTGGCTGCGATGAATAGCCCGCAGCAAACGGTGCTCAGCGGTGCCGCCAAAGCGATCGACGAAGCGGCGTCTCGCTGCGAGAGCGAAGGAATCCGGGCAACCCGGCTGACCGTGTCGCATGCCTTTCATTCGCAGTTGATGGATCCGATTCTGGATGAATTCGAGCAAGCTGTCTCCTCGATCGAGATGAAGCCTGCGGCGTTCCCGATCGCCGCGAATCTGACCGGCGAGTTGACGAAGGATGCGTTCACGAAGCCTGATTACTGGCGGCAACATTTGCGTCAGGCAGTTCGTTTTGCCGACGGAATCCAGGCGATCGCGGCCAAGGGTGGCAACGTCTTTGTCGAAGTCGGACCGCAGCCAGTTCTTTCCGGATTGGGACGCGTTTGCGTGCCAGGTAAGGAGAACGCCTGGCTGCCGAGTCTTCGTAGTGGTCGCGACGATTGGCAGATGCTGCTTGGTTCGCTTGGGTCGCTCTACGAGGCTGGCATTCCAATCGATTGGACCGGCTTCGATGCACCCTACTCGCGATCGCGGGTCGAGTTGCCGACCTATCCGTTCATCCGCAGCCGTTTCTGGGCACCTGATTCGATGCCGGTCAGCAGTGGCGATGACTTTGGGATCGGAACCGGTCTGGGCCCTACCCGGACTTCACATCCGCTGCTGGGCGTGAAGATCCCGACCGCCACCGACGAGATTCTGTTCCAAACAAATCTTGCCCCTGGATTTCCTGCCTACCTGAACGATCACCAGTTGTTCGGCAATCCGGTCTATCCGGCGACTGGCTATGTCGAACTGGCCTTGGCAGCCGCGAAAGAGCATTTCGGATCGGGGCTGTTCGCGGTCGAAGAACTCTCCGTGCAGCAGCCGCTGGTTTTTGAGCAGAAGCACACCAAAACGGTACAAATCGTCCTGCTGCCGGAAGAGATCGGCTACGGGGCGTTCCGCATTTTGAGCGCCGAAACGAACGACGAGAACGACACGGTCTGGAAGCTGCATGCCGCTGGCAAAATCGTTCCGGCAACGGCCCGCCCTGACAAAGCGGATCTGCAGGACGTTTTCTTCCGGATGGAAAACCAGGTTGATGTCGATCAGTTCTATGCCGAGGCAAAGCAAAGCGGGCTGGTGTACGGCGAAGCGTTTCAAGGAATCAAACGCCTGGGAACCGGCGGCGAAGAAGCACTGGCTGAAGTTGCCTTGCCGACGGCGCTGCAAAGCGATGCCCGCAACTACCACCTGCACCCTGCCCTGCTGGACGCGTGTTTTCAAACGGTCGGCAGTTTGTTGGCCGACGAACTGACCGCGGGGACTACGTTCATTCCGATCGGTGTCGGCAGCGTGGTCTGTTTCGAGGAGCACTCGCCGCAGCGGGTTGCTTGCTGGTCGAAGATCACGGCCCGCAAACCTGGCCGTATGCTTCAGGTCGAAGCGGACGTGACGCTGACCAATGAAGAAGGGGAAGTACTCGCCGAGGTCCGCGGACTGAAGTTGGCTCGCCTGGCTAAGATCGACTTGCAGAAACGGCTCGTGGCGGACGTCGATCGCTGGTACCACGACATCCAGTGGATCGAAACACCACGGATCGGCAAGCCGCTGACCGTGGACGAAAACGATCAATCGGTCTGGCTGATCTTCGGCGACGATCGGGAGATAACCAGCTACCTGAGCGAAGAGCTACGCAAGCGGAAGCAATCGGTGATGAAGGTTGCCCGGGGGACCGAACTTGACTTCGGCCAAGAGGACGCCACGCTCGACACGTCCGATCGCTCACAGATAACCAGCTTGCTGGAAGGTCTGAAGCTTTCCGGAGAGCGGAAGCTTCGAGGGGTCATCTATCTGTGGGCCGAAGAGGATCAACCGGAGGATAACTGCGGCTCGTTGGTCGATGCGGCCTTCGGCTGTCAGGGACTGTTGCACCTGGCCCAATCGCTAGGCGAGTTGGAAGACCAGGCACCACGGCTCTACGTGACAACCTTTGGCAGCCAGCAAGTCGTTGCCGGAGAATCGCTCGGACATCCGCTGGAAGCCGCCACGTGGGGTTTGGCTGGCGTGATTGCCAACGAGATGCCGAAGCTCAACTGCACACGAGTCGATCTCGACGCCGCCGATCGCCAGGCGGCTGGTCGCTTGTTTGGCGAAATCTGGGTGCCTGATACCGAGACCGAAATCGCCCTGCGCGGCGAGAAACGTTACTCGTGCCGCTTGATGCCGAAGCGTTTAACCGACGATGGCGAGCTGAACGTTCCGGAGCAGCCGTATCAGTTGGGCCTGAAGAAGTTCGGTATGCTGACCAACCTGCAGCTGACCCCCAAGTCGCGCACGCAGCCAGCGGCCACCGAAGTGGAGATCGAGGTGAAAGCTTCGGGGCTCAACTTCCGTGATGTGTTGCGTGCATTGGGCATGCTCCAGGAATACGAAAAAGAGATCGGCATCCTGAGCGAAGCTGACGTTACCTTCGGCTTCGAATGCAGCGGCGTCGTGTCGGCGGTTGGCGGCAAGGTGAAGGGGCTGAAGGTCGGCGACAAAGTGATCGCATTGTCGACCGCCAGCATGACGAGCCATCTGCTGGTCGATCAGAATTACGTCGCCAAAAAGCCGAGCAATCAAAACTTCGACGAGGCAGCAACCATTCCTCTGGCCTTCCTGACGGCTCATTACGGGCTGGTTCGCTTGGCGAAGCTTCGTCCGAAAGAGAAGGTCCTGATTCACGCAGCCGCTGGCGGCGTTGGCCAGGCCGCGGTTGCCATCGCCAAGGCAATCGGCGCCGAGATCTACGCCACGGCTAGCCAAGGCAAATGGGATTTCTTGCGTTCGCTGGGGATCGAGCATATCTACGATTCACGCACGACCCTGTTCAGCGAACAGATTCTGAAGGACACCGAGGGGGGCGTCGACGTTGTTCTGAACAGCTTGAATCAGGAATTCATTCCCAAGAGCATCGAGTGCCTGAGCGAGAAAGGCCGCTTCGTCGAGATTGGCAAGATCGGCATCTGGACCGACGAGCAGTTTGCCGAAGCACGACCCAAGGCGAAGTACTTCCCGTTTGATTTGGGAGACGAAGAACGTACGTCGCCAGGGCTGATCGCCAAGATGCTGGGCGAACTGTTGCCGCAGTTTGAAGCGAACAAACTAACCCCCCTGCCGCTCAAGGCATACCGTATCGAAGATGCCGTCGAGACATTCCGCTTCATGCAACAGGCCAAGCATCTGGGCAAGGTCGTGTTACAGATGACGCCACCTGCAGGCGAGCGCCCGCTCGTTCGCGATGATGCGACTTACTTGATCACTGGCGGCACCGGAGCGATTGGCCTGGAAGTGGCGCACTGGTTGGTCGAACAAGGGGCGCAAAGCGTCGTGTTGACCAGCCGCAGCGGCAAGCCGACCGCAGCGGCTGCTGAGCGGATCGCGGCTTGGGAAAGCGAAGGGGCGAAGATCTCGGTTCTCCCGATGGACGTTGCCCAGGTCGATCAGATAGCGGCGGTGCTCAAACAGATCGCAGGCGAGTTGCCACCCTTGGCAGGTATCTTCCACGCCGCTGGTGTGCTCGACGACGCCACGCTGCCGCAGCAATCTTGGAAGCGGTTCGAGAAGGTCATGTCGGCCAAGGTTGACGGTTCATGGTGCCTGCATCAACTGACTCGCGAGCTACCGCTGGACTACTTCGTCTGCTTCTCCTCGATTGCGGCGATGATCGGTTCGCCAGGTCAAGCCAACTACGCGGCGGCTAACGCGTTCATGGATAGCTTGTGCGTCCACCGCAAAGCGGAAGGCCTGCCGGCCTTGAGCATCAATTGGGGGCCGTGGAGCGGCGGTGGGATGGCTCAAAGTGCCGATGCCCGCCGTCTGGCTGGGATTGGCCTGGGCATGATCGCTCCGCAGCAAGGCTTGCTGGCCTTGGAAGAACTGCTGCCGACTTCGCATGCCAATGTTGGCGTGTTTCCGGTCGAGTGGGCGAAGTTCCTCAAGCAGTTCGGACGGAACAAGCATCCGCGTTTGCTGGATGAACTGGCCAAGATTCATCGGCAAGAACGTTCGACCGCATCGGCTGCAGGCGGATCGCTACGTGAGCGTTTGCAATCGGCCGACGAGGAAAAGCGGGCCTCGATGATTGCCGACTACGTCACCGATCAGGCAGCCAAGACCCTGGGCATTTCGACGTCGCAGCTGGATCGCGCCAAGCCATTGGCCGAGATGGGACTCGACTCGCTGATGGGCATCGAACTGAAGAATGCCATTGAAGCGGAGCTGGAGATCGATATTCCGGTCGAGGAGTTCTCGCAGGAAACGACTGTCACCAACCTGGCCACCGCCGTGGCTGGATTGGTTGGCGTGGAAGGAGATTTCAGTTCCCAGGATCAAGGTGCTGCGAAGCCCGCGACACCGGAAAAGCCGGCTCGGGCAATCGAAGACATCCCTGAAGCAGACTTTCAGACTGATCGATTCCCCGAAGTGGTCGCGCTGCAGGATCGTATTGCGGCGTTTGCCCGGATGGGATTGGAAAGTCCTTACTTTGACGTCCACGAAGGGACGACGCGCGACACGGCGATCATTGGCGGTCGCGAGTTCATCTGCTTCAGCAGCTACAACTATGTCGGCAGCAGCGGCGACCCAGAGGTGAGTGCCGCCGCCAAGGCGGCGATCGATCAGTTTGGCACCAGCGTGTCGGCCAGCCGGGTGGTCTCTGGCGAAAAAACCGTCCATGGGGAACTCGAACGCAAAATAGCCGAGTTCCTGGGAGTAGAAGCGTCGGTCTGTTTCGTCGGTGGGCATTCGACCAACGAGACGACGATCGGCCATCTGATGAACCCTGGCGATTTGATCCTGCACGATGAGCTGGCCCACAACAGCCTGGTGCAAGGATGTATTCTGTCGGGAGCTCAACGCCGAGCGTTCCCGCACAACGACACGGCCGCGTGTGAGCGAATGCTGAGCGAAATGCGAGGTAAGTATCGCCGAGCGGTGATCGTGGTCGAAGGTGTCTACAGCATGGACGGTGACTACTGCGATTTGCCCAAGCTGGTCGAGATCAAAGAGAAGTACAAGGCGATGCTGTTCGTCGACGAGGCCCACTCGATCGGTACGATGGGGAAGACGGGCCGCGGGATTTGCGAGTTCTATGGAATACCGGGCTCGCGAATCGACTTCCTGATGGCAACCCTCAGCAAGTCGCTCGGTAGCTGCGGTGGTTACATCGCCGGCAAAAAGACGATGATCGAGTACCTGAAGTACACCGCGCCAGGTTTCGTCTTCAGCGTCGGCATGCCGCCATCGAATGCGGCGGCGGCACTAGCCTCGTTCAAGCGGATTGAGAAGCATCCGGAAGTGGTCGCCAAGTGCATCGACAACTCACGCTTGTTTTTGAAGCTGGCCAAAGAGAAAGGTCTCGATACGGGTCTTAGCAACAACACGCCGGTGGTGCCGGTGATTACCGGCAATTCGATGTTGGCCTTGAAGCTTTCGCGGGCCTTGTATGCTCGCGGCTTTAACGTGCAGCCGATCATGTACCCGGCCGTTGAAGAGAAGGCGGCTCGGTTGCGGTTCTTTATCACCAGTTGCCATAGCCAACAGCAAATCCGGGATGCGGTTGATGCAACGGCCGAAGAGCTGGAGCGATTGCGGGCCGAAGAGGCTGATTAATTCGAAGATTCTTCCTGTCGGCGCCGCTGCTTGCGGGACTCTTTTTCCCACAGCCGCATCAGCTCTTTACCGACACTCAAGAGGGTCAGAACCAGAATCGGGGCGGCCAGCGTCACGAAGATGAAGCTGAACCGTTTGGGATTGTCCGCGGCGGTGGAAGTGTTTGCTGGGCTCGTGGAATTTGGATTGCCAGCCGCAGCAGTCGCCGTGGTGGAATTCTGGGAGTTGGTTCGTTGATTGGCGGGCTCGACGTTCAACATGTAATGGCCCATCAGGCACAGCATGCTGAAGAGGAAGGTTGCCAGCATCATCCCGGCGATTCCGAACCGAGGACGCCAAGGCCCTGACGGAACTGGCACAGGAGTATACTGCTGCTTTGGGCTTTGATCTTCCTCGAAGAGCGGGTCGTCACCCATGTCAGGAAATCGTTTCTAGCTGGGACGCATGGAGCGAATGAATCCGATTGAGAAGATCGGCCTGGGTCAGATCGTCCGACATCGGAATCATGAGGTATTTCCCCAGGCGGCTACAACAGTCGAGCACAATTTGGCGCGAATTGGGGGACGCAAATCCGTGCTGACATGGCTCATGACCGGTGATGAACAGGTCGACGCCCAGTTGCTCGGCGAGGTGATCGACGTTCTCTTGGCGGAAATCTCTTCCCCAGACCAGCCGATGCAGCATGCCGCCGCAGGCACGATCGTTCGAGGTAATGTCGCGGTCGAAAATCGTTGCATCGAACGGCTCTTCATCGGACTGTTTGGGGAGGCTGTGACTGACCAAGATTCGATCGCCAATTCGCAGCGCAATCGGCAGGCTGCCGAGAAACTCGATCTGAGCCGCACGGACCGACGGGACGGAATCGCCGTACATTTGCCCCATTCCGCAGCGGAACATCAGGTTGAGCATTTTTCCCGCTTTCATGATCGGGAAATCGGTCAGTTCCGCGAGCTCGTGATTGGAAATCAGAAAGTGGATCTGTGTCGGGTACTGGATAACCAGTTGTGCGATATCTTCCAACATCAGGTGCGACATGCACCCGCCGGCCTTGGGATAGGTTGGACCGCCGTGGCAGACTTCCTGGAAGACGAGATGGCGACGCGGGTGATTGCTCAGGTCAGCGATCTCGAGAATCCGCCGGAAATTGGTCCGATTGCCGTGCAAATCGGCCGTAACCATGACTTCGTCGGCGGTGGAGCGGTCGAGATAGACCACATTACCCCGTCGAAGAGAAGACTCTCTGAGGACTCGTCCGGCTTCTCGGTAGCAAGCGGCCGTTTTCTCGGCCATGCTGGGGGCAACGCTCATAAGCTTTTTGTTCGGCAGCAAAGGACGAATTGAGACTGACACCGCTCTATTGTTGCCAGTCGGCCCCCGTGAGGCAAACCGGATTTAACAGGATCCGGTTATGCGGGTCGCACCCAGCTTTTCGGGCCGGATGGGGGGAAGTAAGGCAGTTTCTCCTTGAATCCTAAGAAATTGTCGCCGCCAACCGGTGGAAATGAAATCTATACTTGCGATGAACTCTTCTCCGTTTCTCTTGCACTTTGAAGACCGATGAAGCTCGAACGTAGAAATTCGATGCGCTTCCCTGTAACGCCTGCTCGGGTAAAAGCACACCTCCGAGTTGGGAAGGATACTTACAGGGCAGAACTCCTGGACGAATCGATGTCCGGGTTTGCGCTCGCGGTCGAAGTCCCCCGCCGAAAACTAGGCGAAAAGGGATTCACGTGTGAGTCAGAATGCCCCCTGTTTGGCGAAATTGCTCGCTTAAACCTGGTTGGGCATAGCACCTACGAAGTACAAATCATCAGCATCGTTCCCCGCGAGGATGATGCCGCTTCCGCGACCCGGTCGCGGATCAGCTTGCGCCTGGGGACACGCGTCGTTCGCGAGCTTTATGAAGAAGAACGCAATTCGATGGGCCGCAACCTGAGATTGGTCGCGGTGATCGTCCTGGCCATGCTCGTATCGCTGTATTGCACCGCACAGACGTTCTCTGGTCAGTTGGCTGGGATCGTGCCGAATGTTGAGATTGCCTGGCAAGACATTTTGCAGGATGTTGGTGTCGGAACGTCTGGTGACCGGACCTGGAGGAAAGAAATCGCATTTGCGTCGAAAAACGGGTACGTTGTCCCCAACACGCCGCAAATGGAAAAACTGATCGCGATATCTAGGAAACGACCGGCACTGAATCGAGTTCAGAACATTCTGGTTTTCGAGCAGGATCATGCCCTGGTCAATCAGATGAACCTCTCGCCTGAGCAACTGCTTTCGATCCGCATGATTGCTCTGGAAGCCAAAGCCGAGATGGAGCGATTGTGGGCACAGATGAAGCACCAGCAGGACGTTTTCCGGGAAAAGCTGGTTCTCCTGCTAGAACGGTTGGAAACGCGGATCTTGGCGAATCTTACGCCCACCCAAGCCGAGCTATGGCTTCAGCCGCAAGTCCGATAGGGCTTTGCTAGCACCTAGCAGGCAAATCTCTTCTCGATTCCTCTCTGGAGTCGGAAAAAGGGCTCGGCATGTAGGGATTGACCCGAATTGTTCAATTTTCCGGGATCTGACGCCGATCAAACCTACTGGACTCGCTTTCAGAAGACACTTGGCGAGTGGCACGTTCCTGGCAAGCGGCTAAATGACCCGCCGGCCGCTGGAACCAACGACCCCAAACGACCCGACGCCGTGCCCGTTTCCGCGCGAGGAAAAGACCAAATGAACCGCCTGTTCTTCATTCTGGTAGCTGTATGCCTTCTAGCGGGTAGCGGCTGCCGTTATCACATCGGAGCTAGTCCCTGCAACAACCCGACGAGCGTGAGTGCACCGCCTCCGCCGGCACCAGCGGCCCAAGGTTCCGCTCAGGTCACCTACCCTTACTACACGACCCGCGGCCCGCGCGACTACTTCGACGCGGCTCCGATGGACATCGGATACTAAACGCGATTCGCTGCCTGGAACACGAAGACGCGAGTGCCGTCTCCTGGAATACGGGAGACGGTACTTTTTTGCGCTGCCCCGGCAGGCTGCGAACGGATCGATCACGGCACTTTGCGTAATCGCTCTCAGTTCTCTGATTTATGCTCTTCTCTTTCAATCGCCACTTCCCTCTGGCAGAAGATGCAAAGCATCGGTTAAATATGGGGTCAAATCCCACCGCTAATCCTTGACAACCGACCCCGCTGCGCCTATGTTGCCGTGCTGGTATCTTCCATTCTCGATATCGCTTTGGTTAACCAGCATTTGCGTTTACGTCATTTCTACGCACGCAAATTAGCAACAGCTTCCCTCCCTAGGCATCCCAATGGATACGACGATCGTCACGGACCTACAAATCGTTGCCCGTGAAGTTGGTATTCCACACGACAAAGTCCAACGAACTGTCGAGTTGCTTGACGACGGCAATACAGTGCCGTTCATCACGCGCTATCGAAAGGACGAGACAGGCGGATTGGATGAAGAGCAGATCCGCGCCATTCAAAGCAGCAACACCAAGCTGCGGCAACTGAACGAACGCAAGCGGACCATTCTCAAGTCGATCCAGTCGCAGGAAAAGCTGACTGAAGAGCTCGCCGAACAAATCAAAAGAGCCCAGACGCAGAAACTTCTGGAAGACCTCTATCTGCCGTTCAAGCCAAAGAAGCAAACGCTGGCAACCCAGGCTCGCGAACGTGGCTTGGAACCGTTGGCCCTGGAAGTTCTTGCTGACGACGCGCAAGCCAAAGAACTCAGAACGCGTGCTGAAGCGTTCATCGATGCCGAGAAGTCGCTCCCTGATGTCGATGCCGTACTGCAAGGTGTTGGCTGTATTGTTGCCGAAGTGTTTTCGGAAAATGCGATACTTCGCGGGCGACTGCGAAAGCTGTTCTGGAAAACAGGACAGTTGACCAGCACCCGCATCGAAAACAGCGGACAATCCGACAAGGATGACGAAGGCGATCACAGTGACTTCGACTCCAGCGAAGACGAAGCAGCCGCAAATGAATCGTCCACGGAGGATGGCGCCGATTCCAGCGATGCGGCTTCCAGTGAAGCCGAACCGACTTCTGCGGAAGCGACCCCAGACGAATCGAGTTCAGCCGTCGCCGACCAACCAGCTGCTACGGCTGAGCAGCCTGCCGCCGAGACCAACGCGAAGCCGCAAAAAGCAGGCGGAAAGTCCGACAGCAAAAAGAAGCCAACGATCCAAGAGATCCGTCGCGAAAAACGAAAGCGGCAAAAGGAAAAAGAACGGGCCAAGAAAGACAAAGCGTTCCGCGACTACTATGACTACCACGAACCGGTTGCTAAGATCCCGCCGCACCGCGTTCTGGCGATCAATCGCGGAGATCGCACCCGGTTTTTGAAAGTCCGTGTCGAGGTCGACTATGACAAGATCGTCAAGACGGCCGAAGAAGCGGTTATTCCGGAAAACCATTCGCACATTGATTTCCTGAAGCAGGCCCTTAAAGACAGCCTCAATCGGTTGATCATCCCCAGTATCGAACGAGAAATTCGCCGAGAGTTGACCGAAAAGGCGGAAACGCACGCCATCGAAGTGTTTGCCTGTAATTTGCGGAAACTGTTGCTGCAGCCTCCGGTCCGCGGCAAACGCGTCCTGGCAATTGATCCCGGGTTTCGCAGTGGTTGCAAACTGGTGGCGATCGACCCGTTTGGCAATGTGCTGGGTACCGGCGTGATTCATCTGATCGGCCCGCAAGATCGTGTCGAAAAGAGCCGATCGCGAATCGTCGAAATGATCAAGCAGTTCGACATTCAGATCGTGGCGATCGGCAATGGAACGGCCTGCCGAGAAACCGAACAAATCGTTGCCAGCGCGATCGCCGATGAACTGAAGGATCGCGATCTTTGTTACCTGATCGTCAACGAAGCGGGCGCGAGTGTCTATTCGACCAGCGAACTGGGACGTGAAGAGTTTCCCAAATTCGATGCCACGATTCGTGGGACCATTAGCATCGGTCGCCGCCTCTTGGATCCGCTGTCGGAACTGGTAAAGATCAACCCGTCCAACATTGGCGTCGGGCTGTATCAGCACGATGTCAAAGCGAAGCATCTGCGTGATTCGCTGGACGATGTCGTTGAGTCTTGCGTGAACTACGTAGGCGTCGACGTGAACACGGCCAGCCCGGCCCTGCTCAGTTATGTCTCCGGTTTGAATCAATTGACCGCGCGGCGCATCTACGAACATCGCCAGGCCAAAGGGCCCTTTCGTTCGCGGGAAGAGATTCGCGAAGTCGCTGGCATCGGCGAAGCAACCTTTGTGCAGGCGGCCGGGTTCTTGAAGGTGGTCCCTGCTGAAAACCCGTTGGATGCGACCTGGATCCACCCGGAAAGCTATGAAGTCGCCACCAGCCTGCTCGAGAAGCTTGGCTGTTCGTTAACGGAAGTTCTTTCCAACGTACCGTCCCCTCCGCCAGTGATCGAAAAGCCGAAGCCGTTCGTCTTGAAAGAGGCGGCAACTGAGGCTGAAGCAACTGAGGAGGAAGCAACTGAGGAGGAAGACGCGGCGGCAGCAACCGGGGGTGCAACTGCCGTAGCCGAGGCTCAAACCGTCGCTGCGACCGCCGCGACTGCTTCTGCTTCCTCGTCTGCGGTCGCCACGGAAGGTGCAACGCCTTCTGCTGAGACTGCGAGCCAGGAAGTGTCATCCGATGCATCCCAAGAATCTGCGACGCCTGAGGCTGCGGAACCTTCCGCCGCAGAGCCAGAAGCCCAGAGCGAATCGGTTGAGGTTCCTCCGCCGCAAGCGGCTCCAGTTGAGATCGGCGCGCCGGACGAGAAGCACAAAGAAATGCTGACCAAGATTGCGGCTGCCAACGTTGAGGAACTCGCTGGCGACCTGAACATAGGTGTTCACCTGGCACGTGACATTCTGGGTGCGTTGTCTCGACCTGGCCGAGATCCTCGAGCCGATTTCCCGCCTCCCCTTTTCCGCCGCGGTGTGCTGAAGCTGGAAGACCTGGAGCCCGGGATGGAGATGATGGGTACCGTGCTCAACGTGGTTGATTTTGGGGCGTTCGTCGACATTGGTCTGCATGACAGCGGCATGGTCCACATCAGCCGTCTCGCCGACCGCTACGTTGGCGATCCGCACGAAGTGGTCAGCGTTGGCGACGTAATGCGAGTTTGGGTGATTGAAATCGATCGAGAACGCCGCCGCGTTTCGTTGACCGCGATCGACCCGGCGACCCAGACAGAAAAAGAGAGTCGGCCGGAACGCAAAAGTGGCGGGCGACCTCCAAAAGCGGAACGCCCCCAACGACCCAGAAACAAGTCCGGCCACAAGCCCCAATCTGCCGGGCCTGGCGGCAAGGGCAAGCAAGGTGGCAAGCCGCGAAGCATGACAAAGCGTGCCAAGCCAAAGCCGTCCAAGCCTTTGACCGATGCGATGAAAGAAGGCAAAGAGCCACTTCGCTCCTTTGGCGATCTGCAGCAATTCTTCGATATGCAGCGGGAAGATAAGAAAAAGCCGAAAGGCAAATAGCCCACCAGGCCGTGAGGTTCTACGGTGAGGATCGCAAGTCTTTGTGTCGACGTGGTGGCTTTTCTCAAGCGAGTCGAGCGTCATAATAGAGAGTCCAAAGGCTCTCGGTTAGTGCACGGGGAAAGTTTCATCAATGTCTGATTTTGAAGATCGACTCAAACGCGCCGTCGAACGTGGCGAAAAGCGAAGTGACGCTAAACGCCGTGCTGCCCAGCAAGCCGCGATGAGCGAAGAGCAATATCGCGACCTGCATTCCCAACTCCGCTTGAGATTGTCGGACTATATCGAGAAGTGCCTGAGGAAGATTCCCAATCACTTTCCCGGCTTCCAATACGAAACGCTGTTCGGCGATCAAGGTTGGGGCGGCGCGTGCGTTCGCGACGATCTCGATCTGACCAAAGGGAAACGGCAAAACCTGTACAGCCGAATCGAACTGGCAATCCGACCCTACTCGTCGGTCCACGTTCTGGAACTGGCTGCGAAAGGGATGATTCGGAACAAAGAACTGTTCAACCGAACGCACTACGAAAAGCTAGGCGAAGTCGAAGAAGAGGACTTTCGCGATCTGATCGATCTCTGGATCGTCGAGTACGCCGAACAGTATTCTGCTTCCTAGACGGCCTGCACTCCGAGGTGGAAACGTCCAGGGATCTGTTCTTTGCCGATTTGCTTGCGTTGCTCTATCCTTGTAAGGGCCTTACGTACGTGCGAGTGTCTTATCGGAGTTGACCTATGCATTGGATCGTTGCGTTGACGCTTTTGGTCGGAGCGGATGCCGAAGCGGCGAAGCCTGATCCTGTTTCCGCTTATCAGCAGATCAAAGTTCGCGGCTGGGACGTCTACGTTCATAAATCGCTGCTGCTCGAGCAAAAGGAAACCGGCGACGCGATCCAAGAGTTAATCGATCATCAACTTTACGAGATCCAGCGACGATTGCCGAAGCAGGCCGTCTCGCATCTTCAAAAGATGCCGATCTGGATCGAATACGAAAACCCGCGGACCGATCTGTGTGCGTGCTACCATACGTCTGCTGATTGGCTGGCCGAAAATGGTTTCCTGCGAGAGAAAGCCAAGGCGGTTGAAATTGCGCACGCGAAAGAGTTCCTCCAGCAGACAATCGCGCAGCCGTTCATGCTGCTGCACGAAATGTCACATGGCTATCACGATCAGGTCCTGGGCTATGACAATTCTGATGTTCTAGCTACCTACAAGCAAGCTAAAAAGTCGAAGGCCTACGACCAGGTGCGGCACATCGAAGGATCACTTCGCGAGGCTTACGCGATTGAAGACGAGAAAGAGTACTTCTCGGAATGCACTGAAGCCTATTTCGGGACAAACGATTTTTATCCGTTCGTGAAAGCGGAGCTCAAGCAGCACGACGTCGAAGGCTTTCACTTGATGGAAAAGCTCTGGAACGGGAAGCCCGAGGCCGAAACATCGGCCGATTCCAACTAGAGCGACGTATGATCTGACTTGGATTGCTTGGTGCGCGAGAAGTACCAGCTAACCAGCTTCCCGCAGACTCGCAGAATCGGTTCGCGAAAAAAGGCTGCAGCACATCCCAGGGCGCCTCCGAAGAGCAGAAGGCCTAACTGTCGGTGAAACAAGATGGCCAGGATGACCCATGCTGCCAGTGCTACTGACCACCACCACGGAATGTTCTTGATGTACATTGCGGCGAGAAGGGTCGCTCCGCCGAGTGCCATTCCGGTGAACAAAGGAAAGAGCAGCGAACCGATCGCTGTGGCGTGATCGATGAGGATTCCCAAGATGGGAATAAAGAGCATCAGCCCCAGTAGAGTTAACCAGCCCCACGCTGCCCAAGAGACATTCTTATCGGCCATAGGGCGACTCCGCATCGAAGCAGCGGCACTTCCGACCCGCGCTCAAGTTTGCGAAGGCGAAGCTTCTTGGGCAACTCGAGGACATCTTGGCGAGGACCGGCTTAACCGAATTTCATCGTGCGAGCTTCGCGGACGGCACGAGCTGCGTTGTCTGCGAAGTTATCAATTTGATTAAGACCGCGGAGCAGCATGGCGTGCCCATCGATGACGACTTCGTCGATTTCCGTGTCGTCTAAAGTTCGGGCCAATTGTGAAAGCCGACCTGCCTGTTCTCGAAGCCTTTCGACCACATTGCTCATTCGATCGCTGTCGTAGGGTTCCTTGCGTGGGATTCGCGTTTTTGAGTCGATTGCTGCGGCTTTTGCTTTCTTTTTCGCCATGATTCTTCTTTGCTATTGCATCAAGGGTTGGTCACGCGGAGGTTACCAGAGCCTCAGCAACTTGTAAAGTATTTAGTACCAATTAGTCAACGCAAGGTCAACATTCTCTTGCGACGTGCGATGATATCGCGAGGTTCCAGGAGGTACCATTGAGGCTCGGTGCTTGCAGTTCTCAGTGGTCCAAATAATCGATTTGATTGATAGAACCGTAAGAGTTGCGCTGATTCTTCTGAGATGTTCGTCGAGAATGCTGTGGAATTGGTTAGGAAGTTGCTTTCAGTAGTGAAATTGAGCTAAGTTTTTACGCACCCCAAAGTAACCAGGGGGCGTCATGCTATTAGTGATGGGGCACACCTATGGCAACTACAAACCTATGCAAGACTTCGGTCCGCGTACCGATGGCTGGGATCGTCGCATCTACAGCTCCTACGGTGCTGGAAACATTGCTGGGAAGTTGTGTCGGAATTGCTCTCTGGTGCCAGGAAACACGGCAGGGAGCCTTGGCGCATGTGATGTTGAGCGAGTCTCAGGGTTGCACAAAGCAGCCTGGCCGCTTTGTTGACTCGGCCATTCCCGTCATGCTGGATGATCTAGCGAAAAGCGGAGCCCGACGCCGAGCGTTGGTCGCCAAGCTATGTGGCGGGGCCAACATGTTCAAAATCTCGAGCCCGACGCAAGAAGTAGGCAGGAAGAACATCGACAAGTCGATCAAACTGCTGCGGGAACAAAAGATTCCGATCCTGGCTAACCACGTCGGCGGCTCGACGGGCCGCGTCATCTATTTCGATCTCGAATCAGGCAGCATCCGAGTAAAAATCGGACAGGAATTCGTCGCGACGATATAACGTCAGTTCTGCGTCCACCCGCGTGACACTTTTTACGCCGGACCTTTTATGGTTTCGTAACCATCAGGCAAGCGGGCCAATCGCCTGAAGTGCCGTTAGAAATTCTTGCACCGTCGAAAACCTCCGGCTCGGGTCCGGTTGCAGGCATCGGATGATCAGTGAGTGAAGTGCGGGGTCGATCAAAGTGCTACTATCTCTCTCAAATAATGGCAGTGGTGCGATATCACTTTCTAACTCCGCGAGAATCTTTCTCGGCGAACCTTCTCGAGGCGGCTTGCCCGTCAGGAGTGCATGCAATAACCCCCCCAGACCATAAACATCGATCGTGAATTCCGGCAGCGCCGCTCGAAGTTGTTCCGGAGCTAGATAGGCCAGCGTCCCACCCTGCGGCAGTTGCCAATCGGTTTGCCTGGTCCTCAATCGGGCCAGGCCAAAATCGGTGACGAAGATTCCACCCGATCGAGACACAAGGATATTGCCAGGCTTAAGGTCGCCATGCACGATATCCGCATCGTGGGCTGCCTGGATTGCTTGGGCGACTTGCCGGATCACTCGCAGCGGATCGAGCATCGCCCAGTCACCGCGATTGATCTTTTGCTGAAGGTCTTCACCATCGACCCAATCGAGTGCCATAAAGTAACCGCCGCCAGGATATTGCCCTATGCCATGGATGCCGATGATCCCCGGGTGATGAACTTTGGCCAACCATTGTGCTTCGGCTAGGAAAGACTCTATGGCTTGGGGATCGCGCTGCAATCGTTTGTGCAGTGACTTAATCGCAACCGTTCGTTGGGTTTGTTTTTGAATTGCCCGATAGACTTTTCCAAAGCCTCCGCTGCCGACGAGTTGTTTCAAAACGTAATCTTCCCAGGGCAGCGTTGCCCGAGAATCGAGTTTGGGCATTGGCTTTGGCTTGAGCAGTTGTTGGAGTTGTGCTCGAAAAGCTTGCACCCAGCGCCGGATGGTGCGAGGTGATTTGCCGATTGCATGCGCGATTTCTTCCGAAGCTTGGTTCGACAAATAGCGTTTGATTGCCTCGTGGGTTTCAGGAGGAAATGTTCCGATAGCTTGGTCGATCAGCTCCCTGATTTCGATAGTGATCTCTACTGGTAGTTGGTTGGCCCCAAGTTCAACTGCTGGGTTAGCTTCCAACGAGTCTTCCTTTTGGAGTGATCGCTTGGCGGCCATGTGATGCTGATAATGGCGTCGCGTCTTATGGATCGAAATCGCGGCCAGCAGTCGCCATAGGTCCCCTTTCTGCGTCAAGGTGAACTGATTCTCGCGGGCTCGGGCAAAGAAGCTGCGAAGTGCCGACTGAGCGATGTCTTCCGGATCGAGCCGCTGACGCAATCGATGCCCCATCCGTCGGCGAATAAGTGGTACCAGCCGAGTCCAGAATTGGCGCAAGACTTCATCTTCCGCCGCGGCGTCCTCTTGTCGTAATGCCGCCAACAACTGCTGGGAATCGTGGCCTGTGTCATCCTGATTGGAAGCCATCCGGTTATTTCCCAAAAAGATTTTTTTCGTGGCCGAAGCGAAGTGAAAACCGCATTCACTTAGTGGGCAAGTATTTCTATGTCCCTTCGTTTAGACACCTTCCAGCGAGGAAAGTTCTCATGGCATTTGTTGTTACGTCTCTTTGCGATGGCTGCAAGTATACCGATTGCGTTACGGTATGCCCGTGCGAATGCTTTCATGAAGGGGAAACGATGCTGTACATCGACCCAGAGCCATGCATTGATTGCAGCGCTTGCGAGCCAGAGTGCCCTGCGGAAGCGATCTTCCACGAAGATGCAGTACCGCAAGAGTTGAGAGACGATATCGAACTCAACGCCAAGATGGCCGCGGTGACTCCTTTGATTTTATCGAAGAAGCCACCACTGGCCGATTGAGCTTTGGTTGACGTTACGTCGAATTTACGTCGACTGATGAACCCGGTCGTGCTTAAAGCGGTCTTGCAGAGACTCGACTTCCATGCCTTCGACGCGGAGGGCTTCCATTGCCTTGGTAGCTGCCTCGGCGGCCTGGATTGTCGTGATGCATGGAATACCATGCTGGACAGCGGCGGCTCGAATGCGGCCTTCGTCGGTTCGAGCCCCTTTGCCGCTGGGCGTGTTCATGACTAGCGACACGGCGCCATCGATCATCAAGTCCAACAGGTTCGGGTGACCTTCAGCCAGCTTCTTGATTCGCTCGGCGGGGACGCCTGCTTCTTGCAGTCTTCGCGCGGTACCTTCGGTGGCCAGCAGTTGATAACCCATTCCTTGCAGTCGCTGCGAAATGTCAGCGATCTGATCTTTGTGCGGGCCAGAGACGCTGACGAAGATTTTGCCATCTTCCGGCTTAGGCAAAACCACGCCGGCGGCAAGTTGGCATTTAGCAAATGCCATCGAGAACCGCTCGCTGATCCCCATCACTTCGCCGGTCGAACGCATCTCGGGACCGAGCACGATGTCGACGCCGGGGAACTTGCGGAATGGGAAGACCGATTCCTTGATCGAAACGTGGGCCGGAATCGGTTCGCCTGTGATGCCCAGTTCGGCCAGCGTGCAGCCGGTCATCACCTTGGCAGCGATCTTCGCCACGGGCATGCCGGTCGCTTTCGCGACGAACGGAACCGTGCGGCTTGCTCGCGGATTCACTTCTAGCACGTAGACGTTCATTACGCCATCTTCCGCCTTCACGGCGAATTGAACGTTCATCAAGCCGACCACCTTCAGGTACTTGGCCATCGCGATGGTCGCTTCGCGGATTTCCTTTACTACTGGGCCAGGCAAGCTGTAAGGCGGGATCACGCAGGCCGAGTCACCACTGTGAACGCCTGCTTCTTCGATATGTTCCATCACGCCTGCGACGATGACGTTCTCGCCGTCGCTGATGCAGTCGACATCGACTTCCGTGGCATCTTCCAGGAAGCGGTCGATCAGCACTGGTTGGCCTTGGGCAACCAGGAATGCCTCGGCGACGAAACGCTCGAACTGTTTGTCGTCGTAGCAGATCTCCATCGCGCGGCCCCCCAGCACGAAGCTGGGTCGCACGAGTGCCGGATAACCGACCTTGGCTGCTTCGGCACGGGCCTGGCCCATGTTGCGAGCGATCGCGTTGGCCGGCTGCTTGAGGTTCAAGCGATTGAGCAATTGCTGGAACTGTTCGCGATCTTCGGCGGCATCGATCGTATCGACACTCGTTCCGATGATCGGCACTCCGGCGGCTGCCAACCCGCGGGCCAGGTTCAGCGGAGTCTGACCGCCAAACTGAACGATGACTCCGTCTGGCTGAACTCGATCGAAGATGTTCAGCACGTCTTCGGTTGTCAGCGGCTCGAAGAACAGCAGGTCAGACGTGTCGTAGTCGGTACTGACGGTTTCCGGGTTGCTGTTGACCATCACCGACTCGATTCCCAGTTCACGAAGAGCGAACGAGGCGTGGCAGCAGCAATAGTCGAACTCGATACCTTGGCCGATGCGGTTCGGGCCACCACCGAGGATCATGACTCGCTTTTGGCCGGGCGTCTTGGCGGGAACTTCGTCTTCGATTTCGTAGGTCGAGTAGTAATAAGGCGTGTAGGCCTCGAATTCAGCCGCACAGGTATCGACCGACTTGAAGGTCGCGATGATGCCCCGCTTCTTTCGTTCGCCGCGGATTTCCAACTCGCTACTTCCCAGCAACGTGGCCAATTGGCGATCGGAGAAACCGTACCGTTTCGCAGTCAGTAGCTGTTGATCGGAAAGCTTGGCAATCTCGCCAACGGCAGCCAATTCTTCTTCGTACTCGACCAGTTGTTTCATCTGGTCGCAGAACCAAGGGTCGATGCCAGTAATGTCGTGGAGTTGTTCAACCGACATGCCCATCTTCAAGGCGTATCGCAAGTACCAGGGACGATCGGCATTCGGCTTGGCCAGCTTTGCGCGAATATCGTCCTCGTTGGGCTGTTCGTCCGTGCCCCACAGATCTTTGCCATCACAGCCGAAACCGAATCGCCCCACTTCCAGCCCGCGGAGGGCCTTCTGGAACGATTCTTTGAAGGTACGGCCGATCGCCATCGTTTCGCCGACACTCTTCATCTGCGTCGTCAGCGTGCTGTCGGCCTCGGGGAACTTCTCGAAGGCGAAGCGTGGAATCTTGGTAACGACATAATCGATCGAAGGCTCGAAACAGGCCTTCGTTTCGCGGGTGATGTCGTTCGGTAATTCGTGCAGGCGATAACCAACGGCCAGCTTGGCGGCAATCTTGGCGATCGGGAAACCAGTTGCCTTGGATGCCAATGCCGAACTGCGGCTGACGCGGGGATTCATTTCGATGACGATCATGCGGTCCGATTTCGGATCGCAGGCGAACTGAATGTTCGAGCCGCCGGTCTCGACGCCGATTTCGCGAATCACCGCCAGCGAGGCGTCGCGCATCCGCTGGTACTCTTTATCGGTCAGCGTCTGGGCCGGTGCTACGGTGATCGAGTCGCCGGTATGGACCCCCATTGGATCGAAGTTTTCAATCGAGCAAATGATCACGACGTTATCGTCACGGTCGCGCATCACCTCCATTTCGTATTCTTTCCAGCCAATGATCGATTCTTCGATCAGCACTTCGGTGACTGGCGACTGATCGAGGCCGTTGCGAACCAGGCTGTCGAACTCTTCGCGGTTGTAAGCGATGCTGGAGCCAGAGCCACCCATCGTGAAGCTGGGGCGCACGACTGCCGGAAGGCCGACATCATCCAGAATGGCACGGGCTTCTTGAACGGTGTGGACCGTCGCGCCGCGGCAGACTTCCAGCCCGATCTTTTCCATCGCCTTTTTGAACTGGTCGCGCTCTTCGGCCTTGGCGATGACGTCGGATCGGGCACCGATCATTTCGACGCCGTACTTTTCGAGAACTCCTGCCTTGGCCAAGTCCATTGCCAGATTCAGCCCGGTTTGGCCACCTAGCGTCGGCAGAAGCGCGCAGGGACGCTCTTTGGCGATGACTTTCTCGAGAATATCCACCGTCAGCGGCTCGATGTAGGTTGCATCGGCCGTGTCGGGATCGGTCATGATGGTGGCCGGGTTCGAATTGACCAGGACCACCTCATATCCCTCTTCTCGAAGCGCTTTGCAAGCCTGAGTGCCGGAATAGTCGAATTCACAGGCCTGACCAATCACGATCGGACCGGAACCAATAATCAAGATCTTTTTGATATCGTCGCGTCGCGGCACTGGGGGTTCAGTCCTTAGCTGAAGTTGGGCAACAAGGGTGTTAGATTGCCCCTATTTGCCTCAGATCAAAGTCCAAAATCCCACCAATTTAACCCTACGATCGACGCCGTAACAAGGGGCGACTCGGTTGGAAAAGGGAATCAAATGGAAGCCCGCCCGAGGTAGGCACGCCCGGTTGGCTTCAATCTACGAAAGGCTGGGTAGAATGGATCACCGCTACAAAATCAGAAAGTTCACCGCGAATTTGTGTCCCATTGATGAAAATGCTCCCACGATTCTCAATTTACTTCTTGACGGTTTTTGCTCTGTTTCTGGCTGGAGTCGCCCAAGCTCAGACGGATAGTCCCCAGCTTTCGGTTGTCTACCGAATGCATCGGGCAGGGCCGAAACGGGTTCTTTTTGTTGGCAACAGCTACAGTTTCAAAATCCCTAAACTGTTTGCCTCCATCGCCAAAGCAAATAAACTCCCGATCGAAGTCAGCCAGGTTACCCGTGGTGGCTGGACATTGACCAAGCATGCCGCCGATCGCGAAACGCTGGAAACCATTGCAGAGGGGAACTGGGATATCGTGGTCTTACAGGAACAAAGCCAGATTCCGTCGTTTCCCGCCGTCGAGCGCGCCGAGTTGATGGATCCCGCAGCGAAAAAGCTGGTGGACCAAATTCGCGATGCGGGTGCGATCCCGGTTTTCTTTCAAACCTGGGGGCGTCGCGATGGCGACCTGGTAAACGGTCCGAACGATTCCTACGACAAGATGCAGGCTCGCTTACTTGAAGGCTACCAACACGCATCCGAAGTTGCCGGAAATGTCTTTGTCGTTCCAGTTGGTCAGGCGTGGGCGAAGTTTGATCAGAAGAACCGCCCTGATCTCTATGGCAAGGATGGCAGTCATCCCAGTGAGCAAGGGATCAATCTGGGGGCTTGCGTGTTTTATGTGGCCTTGTTGAACGATGAAGACTTCAAGTTGCCCGAGAGGAATTCGATATCGCCAGCGATTCTGGAAGCAGCTCGAACCGTCAAATCGAAATAGGTTTGAGGTGGATTGCCGCAGTTGGTTGCTGCCTGATTGGGCACGATGTCCAACAATCGACCTGCTTTTGACCAATTGCGCGCATCATTCCGGCTGTAGCGAATATCGATTGGCCATATCTTCCCGCCAATGCTTAATTACTGCGCAGGCGGTTGTTCGGCGCGTTGACAGTGCCTACCGATCCACTTAGCATTTAAGTGGTTTACGATTCCTGACGCACATCAAATCTTGCATAATTCTGAGGCAACCTTGTCCCGGAACAGCCCCTCCCAAAGTGGAGTTTTTAGCTCCGCAGTCGACGCTCGGGTCGAGAAATTCACCGAAAGCATTAGCTTCGACCACCGACTGTACGCCCAGGATATCCGGGGATCGATCGCCCATGCTCAGATGTTGGCCGATGTCGGCGTGCTAACCGAAGACGAGGCGAGCCAGATCACCACGGCGTTGTCCTTGATCAAAGGGGATATCGAGAACGGCGAATTCCAGTTCGACGAAAAACTGGAAGACGTTCACATGAACATCGAGAGTGCTCTGGTCGACCGCCTGGGGGACGTTGGGCGCAAATTGCACACCGGGAGGAGTCGAAATGATCAGGTGTCGACGGATGCCCGGCTGTGGGTCCGCGATGCGATTGACCAGACCGATCGCCTTCTCGAGCAACTACAGAAGTCGTTTGTCGGGCGATGCGATGCCGACATCGACGTGATTCTGCCTGCCTACACGCACATGCAGCGAGCCCAGCCGGTTCTGGCTCCGCACTACTGGTTAGCCTATACCGAGAAGTTCCAGCGAGATCGCGAGCGGCTGGCCGATTGCCGGCGCCGGGTCAACGTGTGCAGCCTGGGCACAGCCGCCCTGGCCGGAACGACCATTCCGATCGATCGAGAAAACGTTGCCAAGCGACTCGGATTCGAGGGAGTCGCAGCCAACAGCATCGACGTTTCCAGCGATCGCGATTTCGTCGTTGAATATGCCTTTTGCTTGACCATGATTGCCGAGCACCTGAGCGTGTGGGCCGACGAATGGGTCCTGTGGTCGAGCGTCGAGTTCCAGTTCATCAAGGTCCCGCAGCAATTCTGCACCGGCAGTTCGATCATGCCGCAGAAGATCAACCCAGACGTATGCGAGTTGATTCGAGGCAAATCGGCCCGCGTGATTGGCAATCTCCAGTCCCTTTTGGTGCTGATCAAAGGGTTGCCACTGGCCTACAACCGTGACCTGCAGGAAGACAAGGAGCGGCTGTTTGATTCGGTTGATACGGTTCATCGGTCGCTCGAATTGGCGGCGTCGATTGTGGAAGGAGCCCAGCTGAATATCGATTCGATCAACTCGCGACTGGAAGATGGCTTCCTCGACGCGACCACACTGATGGAATACCTGATCGGTAAGGGAACCCCCCAACGGACGGCACATCATCAGATTGGCAGCCTGGTCGCTAAGGCGATGGAAAAGGGTTGCCGCCTGGCGGAGTTGCCGTTGGAGGCGTTCGTTTCGGTTAACGATTCGTTGGATCAGTCCGTTTATGACGTTTTGGGGGTCAAGAAGGCCGTTTCCGCCTTCAAAAGCTATGGATCAACCTCGCCTGAGGAGGTGAAAAAGCAAGTGGTTCGGTGGAAGGAGCAATTAGAATTGAGCTGAACCCGCTCGTCCCTCATTTCAAGCTTGTGATAACTCAGATGCCACGATTTTCTCAGTTCGTTCTCACGATTGCCGCTTTGATTGGTTCGGTTTCCGCTACTGCTGCGCTCGCGCAGCAGGCCCAGCCTGGTCAGCCGGCCGATGCGACTCCGGTCGATACCACGGCGATCCAGGTTATTAAGGAATCGAATCCGACGACGACCTTGGAACTGGTTCTGGCAATTCTGCAGGCGAACGATCTCGAGCGGCCCGATGTGTCGAAGGCCTATTTGCAGAAGCTGATCAGCAAAAACCCGGACATTGACGATGTGTTGGCTGCCGAGCGGAAGCTGGGCGGCGGCAAGTTTCTGGAATTGCAGACTCAGTCTTCCCTTCAGCCTGAAGGTGCCCAGGCCGCGACGATGCTAATGAAGAAACTTGAAGAGCACTACCGATCTCCAAATCAGTTGCAGAAACTGATCGGTCAACTGAACGATCCCAATCTGGTCGTTCGCAAGAGAGCGGTCCAAGGGATTCTGAATGCCGGTCCTGCCGCCGCAAAGCCGCTGTTTGACGTGCTGGCCGATCCGGCGCAAAAACCACTACAGCCTGCAGTGACCAAAGTTCTCTTGATGTTGGATCGCGAAATCCATGGTCCGCTGCTGGCAGCGCTCGATAGTTCCAATCCACGGCTGGTTGCTCCGCTGGTGGACATTGCCAAGCGACTGCACCTCAGTTCGGCCCTCGACTTTGTTGTCGGACAATATGTGCTGACCGACGACGCCGAATTGCGTTCGTCGATTGGCGAATATCTCGATTCAAGCGATCTTGGCCGTCCCAGCCAGGATGAAGTTGCGGCCTATCTGAAGACGCGCATCGACGCTTACCTGGGCGGCGACTTACTCTATCCGATCAATGAAAATGGCATGGTCGAAACGTGGACCTGGGATGCCGAAAAGGGCGAGCCGGTTGTCAATCCGTTGGAACCTGACGTGGCCGACGTGGTGATTGCAGGCCAGCTTCTGCATCAGCTGCGGGCGCTGAAGCCAGACGATCGCGACGTCATCGAACTAAGTGCTTTGCTGGCGATGCAGCGAATGGCGTCGGTTGGGCAATCAGATGCCGAGTTGAAAGAGATCGTCCAGAAGGATGGAATCGACATTGTGGCTGCCGCCTTGAAACGAGCACTGCAGCAACGCAAGTTCGCTCAGGCTGCCATCGTTGCCTGTCAGCAGTTGGGAGCGACCAAGGACGTCGGTCAGTTGTTAGCAATTGACGGCATACCAAGTCCCTTGGCACAGGCACTTCAGTCGCCGGTTTACCGAGTCCGGCGAGCCGCCGTGAAGGCGATTACCGAGATTGATCCGAAAGCTCCTTACGCCGGGTCTGCCGAGTTCCTGGACATGTTGGTCTTCATGACCTCCGCTCAAGGCAAGCGTATTGTCGTGATCGGCGAACTCGAACAAAAACGCGCCCAGAACATGGCTGGTGTGTTAACTCAGCTGCGCTTCGAGCCGATTATCACGGGTGGCGGGGCCGACATGTTCAAGGCGGCCAGTTCTTCCGCCGATGTCGAAGTGGTTTTCATCAGCAAGCCGCTGCTGCAACCGGCGATGATGGAGTCTGTCCAGGTTTTGCGGAAGGACCGCCGGACTGGCGATTTGCCAATTGGTTTGGTCTCGCCCATTGATGAAGTGCCATACTATCAACTGCAGACCGACGAAGATCCGCTGACCCACGTGATGATTCGACCGAATGACACCGAAGCGTTCATTCATCAATTGAAGAAAATGTACCGGTCTCAGGGGCCGCTTCTCGTTTCGGCAGCCGAACGCAGTGCCGATGCCGAGTTTGCCGTACAGCAGCTGTTGCAGATGATGGACAACTCGGATCAATACGACTTCTATAACTTCTTGAAGTTGGAAGAGATGTCTATTCGTCGCCTCGAAGACGAAAACGTCGCCGGCAACATGGCGAAGATCCTAGGCAGGTTGGCAACGCCAGCCGCACAAACCTCCTTGGTCGACTATGCCAGCGATCCGCTGCATCCAATTGCCTTACGAACCGCTTGTGCCACGGCATTTGAAAAGGCGATTGGGAAGCGGGGCATTTTACTCACCAAAGAGCAAATCCTCGGTCAGTACGACCGCTATAACGCTTCGGAGAAACTCGATTCCGAAACACAGGCGTTGCTTAGCAGAATTCTCGACATCATCGAGGCGCCGACGAAAGACGTTCGTTTCGACCAGCCAGCCAAGATCGGCTCGTAGGTTTTATACGATGGGATTGTATTCCGAAACGACATCCAGTTTCACTCAGGACTTTTCTCCCCTAGGAGAAGAGCCGCCGATCCCAGGTTTGATCGGATCCAGCAAGGCGATGACCGACGTCTATCGGTTGACGCGCAAAGTCGCGCAAACCAACGCGTCGGTATTGCTGTTGGGTGAGACGGGCACTGGTAAGGAAATGATCGCCTCGTCGGTTCACCGGCTTAGCGGCCGCGCAGCGGGGCCGTTCGTGAAGGTCAACTGCGGCGCTTTGAGCGAAAGCCTGCTGGAAAGCGAACTGTTCGGCCACGTTCGCGGTGCGTTTACTGGTGCCATTGGTAATCGAACCGGTCGATTTGAGGCAGCCCACGGCGGGACGATCTTCCTGGACGAAATCAATTCGACCACCCTCCACCTGCAAGTGAAACTTCTCCGCGTATTGCAGGAACGCGAGTTCGAACGCGTAGGCGATACGGCGACGATCCGCGTCGATACCCGAGTCATTGCGGCGAGTAACCGTTTGCTGTTGGAAGAAGTTGGCGAAGGTAAGTTCCGCGAAGACTTGTATTGGCGTCTGAACGTGGTGCCGATTCGTATTCCACCGCTCAGAGAACGCCGTGAGGACATCCCGGAACTGGTTGCCCACTTCCTGAATATCTACAGCGAAGTAAACGACCGGCATGTGGTCCATATCCAGCGCGAGGCGATGGAAGCCTTGCAGGATCACAACTGGCCTGGCAATGTCCGCGAACTGCAAAACTATGTCGAACGTGCCGTTGTGCTGGCCGAAGGGGATGAATTGACGCTGGAGCTTCTGCCCCCAGAGATTCGCACCGGCGACAATCGATCGGCGATGAGCCTTGGACGCGGGGTGGCCGATTTCGATACGCTTGCCTTCGAAGTGGTTCAGCAAGGCCTTCAAGACGCCGACGCGGAAGCCGAAGATTTACACAGCCGCGTCGTGAATCGTGTCGAGAAAGAATTGATCGTCCAGGTGATGACCGCTTGCTCGAACGTGCAAACCAAGGCCGCCACGCGCTTGGGTATCAATCGCAATACGCTGCACAAGAAGCTCAAAGAATACGAGATCGAGTCGTGAGCTCGGCTGGCTCGGATGAGGGCAAGCCGGCATGGTCGTGGAAAGAAGCAATCATTCGCCGCGGTTGGAGCTATTCGAGCTTATTTATCGTCCTACTGCTTCTGGCGACGCTTCTATCGGGCTTCGCTCGCCATAATTGGATCTGCGATATCTTGGCGAACCTGCGCGTTCAGCAGGTTTTGGCCAGCTTGTTTCTACTGGGAATGTGCCTGATCTATCGGCGCTGGATTTGGCTGGTGGTGCCGACTGCTTGTCTTTTGGTTCACCTTCCTTGGCTCATTTCGTGCAGTCCATCGCCGGAGCAAGGATTGTCGCCGGATCAGGCAATCGGAGTCATGCTTTGCAACGTGAACTCGGCCAATCAAAGCTTTGAGAAGGTGTTCGCCGAGATCGATGAAGTTCAGCCGGATGTCTTCGTCCTTCTCGAGATCACATCACGTTGGGCCAAGCAAGTCGAATCAAGGTTCGCCGAGGTGTACCCACACTCGATCGTCCGGCCGAGTGATCAAGGTAACTTTGGTATCGGGCTCTACTCTCGCCATCCGATCCAGGAGTCCGAAATCTTTCCACTGAATGAGTCGATTCGTTCGATTGAAGCGCGGATCGAATTCAACCAGCGCTCTTACCGCGTGATTGGGACGCATCCGCTTCCACCGATCAGCAGCGATAACTTTGATTCGCGTAACGAGCATCTGCGACTGCTGGCCGAAAGGATTCGGCACCCCCAGCCAGGCTTCGAGGGAGATTCGACCATTGTGATGGGCGATTTCAATCTGACGCCCTGGTCTCCCTGGTTTCACGATTTTGAACTTGCCAGCGGACTGCGACGTACCGAGCGGAATCTCGATATTCGACCGACCTGGCATGTTTTGCCGCTGTTGCCCTTCGGGCTTTCGCTGGATCACATCTTTGTGAGTGACGATCTCACGTGGCAAAAACGCAATGTCGGCGGTCCAATCGGCTCGGATCATCGCGGTGTGAATATGAGCCTGCCACTCGCCAGCTCGGCTGAGTCGCGATGAATCTTGTCGGGGGAAACCGTTTCTAGATGACGGAGTTCGACAGGGCAAAATGCCCCACTACCCAAGTGCAATCTTCAAGATGAAGTGAAATCCTTGGATATCCTCCGGCAATCTCCTCCGATGCAGCTTGACCCCTGGGCGACGTTGTTGAAGAATCCAGTGATTCCATTTTTGCATTAATTCTGCCCTTAAGGGGCAGGTAACGATTTAGGAGCTTACTTGATGCCCGTCCGAATTGTCTGGTTGGTCGCTTTGATCGCCTGTGGAATTCCTGCTTCGTTGTTTGCCCAGGGTCCGGCTGAAACTAGCCCAATGCCGGCAGCCGAAACGCCAGCGGCTGAGGCACCTGCGGAAAAGGCAGGCGAAAAGGATCAGTTCGACCAATTGATGGACAAGTGGAAGGTCATCATCACCGAATTGCGGCGAATCCAGCAGGAATACCGAGTCGCCCCCGAGGCTGATTTGGTATCGCTACGAAAGGAGTACGAAGGAGTTCTCGAAAAGGGAATGAAACTTCTTCCCGAGATCGAGGGAGCGGCCATCGCGCGGCTAGAGGCAAATCCCAACGACAACGACGCCAAGTTGTTCCTGGCCCGTATTCTTTCCGACTCGTTGGAAAAGGATGACTATCCGCATGCCTACAAGTTGGTGCACATGCTGCTCGACCTCGGCTATGACGAAAACAAGCTGCTGGGGGATCAGGTAGTCGCGGCCTTCGGTACCGATCACTACGACGAGGCTCTTGCGGCCGCCAAAAAGATGAAGGAAAAGCAACTGGAAATCACGGAACGAGTTGGCACTTGTGCCTACTTTTCCGAGCAACTGAAGGATAAATGGGCTCGCGAGGAAGAGTTGCGTAAGAAGGAAGCCGAAGCCAACGATTTGCCCCGGGTGAAGTTGTCGACCACCAAGGGGGATATGGTCATCGAACTGTACGAGAACGAAGCTCCTGACACGGTCGGCAACTTTGTCAGCCTAGTCGAAAAGAAGTATTACGATGGTCTGACGTTCCATCGCGTCTTGCCCCATTTTATGGCCCAAGGGGGCGATCCCAAGGGAGATGGAAGCGGCGGTCCGGGCTACCATATCTACTGCGAATGCTACGAGGACGATGCCCGAGATCACTTTGCAGGCACCCTCAGCATGGCCAAGACGCAGCAAAAGAATACTGGCGGCTCGCAGTTCTTTATCACCTTCCAGGCCACGCCGCACCTCAATGGTCAGCACACCGTCTTCGGCCGGGTGATTGAAGGCCTGGACGTTCTGCCGAAGCTGAATCGCCACGATCCTGAGTCGCTTTCGGGCCCTCCGGCCGATCGAATCTTGAAGGCCGAGGTGATTCGTAAGCGTGATCACGTCTATCAGCCGCACAAGGCTCCGTAGTACGGTAAGGAGCGGCTAAATCCAGTCTCAGTAATGAAAGGCACGTCGAAGTACGTGCCTTTTTTATGCGCGCAGCTGAAGAAATGTAGGCATTCGCGCAAAGCCGTAACGGCAAACAAACCGTGGCTATTCTTTCCGAAACGGAGCTTTAGGTTCCAAAGGGGTATCTGTAATGTGTTTCTATTAAATAGTTTGCGCAAATCTCTTTATTTGCCCACTCCGAACTTTAGGGAATTTAAACCCTTAGATCCTTGACGCTGACTGCCTAGGCCAATAATCTTACATTTCGGATTTTAATCTTGAGTTTCGGCAGTATCTAGATTCTGCATAGTTCCCTTCTCACTTCCCCACAGTCGTTCATGCATGTAAAGTCCCTCAAGGTGTTCTGCGACGTTGTCGGCCAACGCAGCTTCTCGCGTGCTGCGGACGAGAACGGTATATCGCAATCAGGCGCCAGCCAGGTCGTGCACCAATTGGAAGAACGGCTGGGGGTGAAACTGATCGATCGTTCCAAGCGTCCTTTGGTACCGACCGCCGAAGGGGAACTCTATTACCAAGGCTGCCGCCAACTCGTTCAACGATATTACGCCTTGGAAGAAGATGTCCGTACGTTCCATAAAGAACTGGCCGGGCAAGTAACCATTGCGTCGATCTATTCGGTCGGGCTTAGTCACATGAACGCTTGCGTCCAGGAGTTCCTGGGCAAGCATCCCAAGGCGAATGTGCGGCTTCAGTACCATCATCCCGATACGGTGGTTCAGTTGGTTGAGACCGACCAGGTCGACTTTGGGCTGGTCAGCTATCCAAAGGCATCCAAGACCATTAAAGTCGATATGTGGCGCGAAGAGCCGGTGTTCCTGATCTGTGCACCAGGAAGCGAACTGGCGGATCACGAATCGGTCTGGCTGGACGAACTCGACGGGCGACGCATGGTCAGCTTTGACGTGCGATTACAGATTCGCCGTGAAATCGATTTCGTGCTCTCCTCGGCCGGAGCCGATGTTCAGGTCGTCATGGAATTCGATAACATCGAGACCATCAAGCGGGCCATCGAAATCGATGCCGGCTTTGGATTGCTGCCGATTGATACCGTCACGCGTGAAGTCGAGACGGGTTCGTTGGTTGCTATTCCGATTGAAGGAACTCCCCTAGCCCGCCCGCTGGGAATTGTCACCCGGCAAGGGAAGGAATTGGGTAAGACTGCCCGCCGTTTTATTCAGTTGCTGCACGAGAAAGCAGACGGTTCGGAAGCGATAACGCCCGAGTCGGAAGTCAAACCAGTGGCGGCCTCTTTCGCTTCCAGCGAATCCGCGGACGCCCAAAGCGACCTTGAGAACGGAGTTTCGGCACGCTCTTAATCGCTCCCCGGCCGAAGACTCGCTCTCCACGGGGAACTTGCCGTGGGGATTGTGTTTTCCGGCACGATCCTACACCCCAGAAGACAATCAGGCGCGAGCCTGACGTATCAGCTAGAAGAAGGTAGAGAACCATGATCCAGCCAAACCAGCCTAACAAGCGAACCTATCGGACAGAACGTCCTGGTAAGGAAGGTTTGTACGATCCGGCCATGGAACGGGAAAACTGCGGCGTTGGCTTCGTTGCGCATATTAAGGGGAAACGTTCGCATCAGTTGGTTCTCGACGCCGAAGCGATGAACATCAACATGGACCATCGCGGCGGGTGCGGCTGCGAAGCGAACACCGGTGACGGTGCTGGGATGTTGACTGCGCTTCCCCTGGAATTCCTCGCCCGAGTTGCGAAGGAAGACCTGGGCGCTGATCTGCCTGAACCAGGTAAGTTTGCCGCTGGGATTGTCTTTTTGCCTCGCGATGCGAAGTCGCGCGAGCATTGCAAGAAGACGGTGGAAGAACTGATCCAAAGCCATGGCCAGACGTTAGTCGGCTGGCGAAAAGTTCCGATCAACCCGGATGACGCCGATATCGGTCCCACGGCACTGGCCTGCATGCCCGAGATCGAAATGCTGATCATCACCGCAGGTGACGATTTATCGGGGGATGCCTTCGAGCGTCAACTGTATCTCATTCGTAAGCGTGCCAGCCACATGCTGCGAGGCGATTTGAATCTGCCGCAGCGCACCATGTTTTACGTCTGCAGCCTGTCGACCAAGGTCATCATCTATAAGGGGATGCTGACGCCGGCGCAGTTGGTTCCTTTCTACCGAGACCTGCAGTGCGAAGATTACACCACGCACTTGGCGATGGTTCACTCGCGATTCAGCACCAACACGTTCCCTTCGTGGGATCGTGCCCAGCCGAATCGCTTTATGTCGCACAACGGCGAAATCAACACGGTTCGTGGTAATGCTAACTGGATGAAGGCTCGCGAAGGGGTTGCCAAGAGCGAACTGTTCGGCGACGAACTGCCGAAGCTGTTCCCGATTGTGGAACCGGAATGTTCCGACTCAGGTACCTTCGACAACGTGCTCGAGTTCCTGCTGATGGGCGGTCGAACCCTGCAGGAAGCAGTCATGATGATGGTGCCGGAAGCCTGGCAGAAGCACGAAACGATGCCGGAAGACAAGCGTGCTTTCTACGAGTTCCATTCCAGCTTGATGGAGCCATGGGATGGACCGGCCTCGATCGCATTTACCGATGGCAAGTACATCGGCGCCGTGCTCGATCGTAATGGTTTGCGTCCGAGTCGTTACTACGTCACGTCCGACGATCGCGTTATCATGGCCAGCGAAGTGGGCGTGATTCCGGTCGATCCGAAGATCGTGATCGAAAAGGGACGCTTGCAGCCAGGGCGTATGTTCCTGATCGACTTTGAAGAAGGCCGGATGATTCCGGACGAAGAGCTGAAGACCAGCTTCGCTCGCCAACGGCCTTATGCCCAGTGGCTCCGCGATCAGCGTATCGAACTGGCCGAGCTAAGCCCCAACAAGGAGCCGCACGGGTTCGATCCCGATACCTTGTTGGCCCGCATGCAGGCCTTCGGCTTCACGATCGAGACGCTCAAGTTCATGCTGTTGCCGCTGATCGAACAGAAGCGTGACCCGGTCGGTTCGATGGGTAATGACTCCGCCCTGGCTTGTTTGAGCGATAAGCCGCGGATGCTGTACGACTACTTCAAGCAGTTGTTCGCCCAGGTTACCAACCCGGCGATCGACTCGATTCGCGAAGAAGTGGTCATGTCGCTGGAATGCTATATCGGTCCGGAAGCAAACCTCCTGGAAACCAACCCAGAGCATGCCCATCGCCTGTTGGTTCCGCATCCGATTCTGACCAACGAAGAATTGGCAGCTCTGGCTCACATGGATCATCGCAGTTGGAAGACGAAGGTGATTGACGTCACGTTCGCTCGTAGCGAAGGAACTGATGGCCTGGTGACCGCCCTGGATCGCATTTGTGCGGAAGCGGAAGCGGCGATCGATGAAGGCTACAGCAACATCGTGCTGACCGATCGCAAGATCAGCGCCGAGCGTGTTCCCGTCAGCATGCTGCTGGTTTGCGGTGCGGTGCATCATCACCTGGTGAACGTCGCCAAGCGAACCCAGATTGGTATCATTCTGGAAACCGGCGAAGCACGCGAAGTGCATCATCACTGCTTGCTCGTTGGTTTCGGTGCCGACGCGATCAATCCTTACCTGGCGTTCGAGTCGCTCTGGCAGGCACGTGCTGACGGCTTGGTGAACGCAGAAGAGTTCGCCGACGACGACGCCATGGTTGCTGCCTACCGCAAAGGCGTTGCCAAGGGCATTCTCAAGGTGATGGGCAAGATGGGGATCAGCACCCTGCAATCGTACAAGGGTGCCCAGATCTTCGAGGCTTTGGGTCTGCAGGAAGAAGTGGTCAATCGCTGCTTCAAGGGAATCTCGAGCCGCGTCCAAGGGGTGAACTTCAAGGTTCTGGCCGAAGAACTGCTGCGTCGACACGAACTCGGTTATCCGCTCCGTGAAGATGGCCGTCTGCCGGTGCTGCCTAACCCTGGCGAGTTTCATTGGCGGGCCGAAGGGGAACGCCATGCCTGGAGCCCCGATGCGATCTCCAGCATTCAGGTCGCCGCACGAACGAACAGCCGCGAAGCCTACAACCAATTCGCCAAGCTGGTGAACGAAGATCAGCGAAACCGCTGCATGCTGCGGGGGCTGTTGACCTTCAAGGAAGACACCAAGGCGATTCCGATCGATGAAGTGATGCCTACCAGTGAGATCGTCAAACGGTTCTGCACCGGGGCGATGAGCTATGGTTCGATCTCTGGCGAAGCGCACGAATCGCTCGCGATCGCGATGAACCGCATCGGTGGCAAGAGCAACACGGGCGAAGGTGGCGAAGACTCGGTTCGTTTCCATCCGCTGCCTAATGGCGACTCGAAGCGTTCGGCCATCAAGCAGGTCGCTTCCGGCCGATTTGGCGTAACGATCAACTACCTGACCAATGCCGACGAGCTGCAGATTAAGATCTCGCAAGGTGCCAAGCCGGGCGAAGGTGGCGAACTGCCGGGCAAGAAGGTCGACGAGTACATCGCACGTTTGCGTTACTCGACCCCAGGCGTCGGTTTGATCAGTCCTCCGCCGCACCACGATATTTACTCGATTGAAGACCTTTCGCAGCTGATTCACGACCTGAAGAATGCCAATCCTTCGGCTCGTATCAGCGTAAAGCTGGTTTCTGAAATCGGTGTCGGTACGGTTGCTGCCGGTGTGGCCAAAGCCAAGGCGGATCACATCCTGATCGCCGGTGATAACGGCGGTACCGGTGCTTCGCCACTGACCAGTATCAAGCATGCTGGTTTGCCGTGGGAACTTGGTATCGCGGAAACGCACCAGACCCTGGTCATGAACGATCTGCGAAGCCGCGTTGTGCTGCAAACCGACGGTGGTTTGAAGACCGGCCGCGACGTCGTGATCGCCGCGATTCTGGGTGCCGAGGAAATGGGTTTCTCGACCGCCCCGCTGATCACGCTCGGCTGCATCATGATGCGGAAGTGCCATTTGAATACCTGCCCGGTTGGTATCGCCACGCAAGATCCGGAACTGCGTAAGAAGTTCAAGGGCCAGCCGGAACACGTCGTCAATTACTTGTTCATGGTCGCGGAAGAAGCTCGCGAACTGATGGCCAAGTTGGGCGTGCGAACGATGGACGAACTGATCGGCCGCGTCGATCTGCTGGAGACTAACAAGGCGATCCAGCACTGGAAGTCGGATGGATTGGATCTGACACCGCTGCTCAAGCCGGCAGACAACAAGAATCCAGATTCGCCGCAATACTGTGTGATGAAGCAAGATCATCGCCTGGAACTGGCCCTGGACAACAAGCTGATCGAGCAGGCGCAGGCCGCCCTTGAGAAGAAAGAAAAGGTTCAGATCGATACACCGATCATCAACATCAACCGTACCGTTGGCACGACTCTCAGCCACGAAATTGCCAAGCGGTACGGCGAAAACGGCCTGCCCGACGAAACCATCAAGGTCAAATTGCATGGTTCGGCCGGTCAGAGCTTTGGTGCCTTCCTGGCGGCCGGGGTAACCATGGAGCTGGAAGGAGATGCGAACGACTACGTCGGCAAAGGCCTCTCAGGCGGTCGCATCATCATCTACCCACACAAGCAAAGTCCCTTCAAGGCGGAAGAACAAATGCTGGTGGGTAACGTTTGCCTTTATGGGGCGACGCGGGGTCAGGCCTTTTTCCGAGGCCGGGCTGCCGAACGATTCTGTGTCCGGAACAGCGGTGCGCACACTGTTGTCGAAGGAGTTGGAGATCACGGATGTGAATACATGACCGGCGGTCGCGTGATCGTTCTGGGCTCGACGGGTCGCAACTTCGCGGCCGGTATGAGTGGCGGTATCGCCTACATTTGGGATTACGAAGGCAACTTCCTTCAGAACTGCAATCTGGGAATGGTCGAGCTCGAGCGGTTGGACAGCCCCAGCGACATCGTGGAGGTCAAAGGCCTGATCGAGATGCATGCCAAGTACACCAACTCCGAAGTTGCCCAAAAGGTACTCGGCGATTGGGACAACGTGGTCAAGCAATTCGTCAAGGTCATGCCGATCGACTACAAACGCGTTCTTCTGGAACGCATGCAACACGATGAAGAAGAAGACGTTCAGCTAAGCGGAGCCGAAAGCAATGGGTAAGCCAACTGGGTTTATGGAATTTCAGCGGAACACCATTCCATATCGGGACCCGCTGGTTCGTATCAACGATTACAACGAGTTTCAGATTGAAGTCACCGACAGCCACCTGCAAACCCAGGGAGCTCGGTGCATGGACTGTGGCGTGCCGTTCTGCCAGAGCACAACTGGCTGCCCGGTCGACAATCTGATTCCGGAATGGAACGACTTGGTCTACCGCGGTCGCTGGCGCGAAGCGCTCGATCGGCTGCACAAGACCAATAACTTTCCCGAGTTCACCGGTCGTGTCTGCCCGGCTCCTTGCGAAAATGCCTGCGTGCTGGGGATTACCAATCCGCCGGTCGCGATCAAGAATATCGAATGCTCGATTATCGATCGCGGCTTCGAGGAAGGTTGGGTTACCGCATTAGTGCCTGAGCACCGAACCGGCAAGAAGGTTGCCGTGATCGGTTCCGGTCCGGCTGGTCTGGCCGCGGCCGAACAGCTTAACAAGGCAGGTCACAGCGTCACCGTTTACGAACGCGACGACCGCATTGGTGGGCTGCTCATGTACGGCATTCCGAACATGAAGCTCGACAAAGATACCGTGCAGCGCCGCGTCGACTTGATGGAAGCGGCTGGCGTCAAGTTCGTCACCAATGCCCACGTCGGACAGAACGTTGACATCGCCGAGCTGAAAGATCAAAACGACGCCATCATCTTGGCGGTTGGCGCGACCAAGCCGCGCGACTTGCCGATCCCAGGCCGCGATCTGAAGGGGGTCCATTTCGCGATGGAATTCCTCCGGGCCAACACCAAGAGCCTGCTCGATTCGAACCTGGAAGATGGAAAGTATATTTCCGCCGAAGGGAAAGACGTAATCGTGATCGGTGGCGGTGATACGGGCACCGACTGTATCGGCACTTCGATTCGTCACGGCTGCACCGGCATGGTCAACTTCGAGCTGCTGCCCAAGCCACCGGCCGATCGTGCTCCGGACAATCCCTGGCCGCAATGGGCTCGGATCTTCCGCGTCGACTACGGTCACCAGGAAGCGGAAGCGAAGTTCGGCAACGATCCGCGTGAATTCTGCATCCTGTCGAAAGAGTTCATCGACGACGGCAACGGCAACGTGGCCGGTATCAAGACGGTCACTGTCCAGTGGACCAAGGATGACAACGGCCGCTGGAACATGTCTGAGATCCCTGGCAGCGAGAAGGTCTTCAAGGCCGACCTGGTGTTGCTGGCGATGGGCTTCCTGGGACCGGAAGCGACCCTGGTGGAGAAGCTGGGATTGGAAACCGACCAGCGATCGAACTTCAAGGCAGACTACGGTCGCTTTGGTACGTCGGTCGACGGGGTGTTTGCCGCGGGCGACTGCCGCCGTGGTCAAAGCTTGGTGGTCTGGGCCATTAACGAAGGCCGCGCCGCCGCCCGAGAGTGCGATAAATACTTGATGGGCGTCAGCTCGTTGCCGTAAGATTAGTCGAAAAGATGCTCCCCTGAATGGGCGGGGGAGCGGCCGCAAAGGAGTCTTCGCCAATGCTGCTTATCATTCTGCTGATCTGCAACATTCCCACCTACGTCTTCATCGCCTGGGTTGTTTTTGACTCACCTGATAAGCCCCTGAAACCAGGACCAGGCAGATCGACGGGAGATGCGTTTTACGAAGCATTGGTCACTGCTCTGAAAACGTATGCATTCGGGGTCAATGGAGACACGTTCAACCTGTTTCCGATGATTTCGTTTCTGGTGGCGTGCGGCTTGGCGGTATTCGGCGAATACTACTTGCTGCAAACGTATGTCTTCGGACAACCGGTGTTTCCTGGGTAGCGGCCAGCTGACTGTTTGGCGGTTGCCAACTCGAAAGCTGGGGCATATCTCGTTACGCTAGGGTGAGTTCTCATGCAACTCCCCTTCTTAATCCAGGCCCCGCCATGAATCAGCTTGCCCAGCGAATCATTGATAATCCGATCGATTGCTATCCGAGTGCAACGGTTGCCTGCTTTGATCCAACCTGCGGCGAACTGCCGCGGCGGCGATTGGACGAAGACCGCTTGGTGCAATATCTTGAAAAGCTGGCTGCCGCCGGAGCCGAGGCCGTTCTGTTGGCCGCTTCGACTGGGCATGGTCATTTGCGGACGGTCGACGAGTTGGCACGCTGGTTCGAGGTTGCCGCCCAGGCTGATGCTCCTGGATTGATTCGCATGGCACTGCTGCGTCCAGAGGATGGAGTCGAGGCGAACGAAAGGCTCGTTGCGTTGCTTTCTGAAAAGGATTACCCGGTCGCGTTCATTCGGCCTGGGACCGATCTTTCTCCCCAGGCAAGCGACGAAGAGATTGCTCTGAACATGCGTCCGCTAGTCGAGATGATTGCCGCGGCGGAGATGGCGGCGGGTGTTTATTCGATACCTGATGTCAGCGGCGTCAGGCTTACCGCCAGCGCGACGGAAAAGCTACTCGACATGCCTGGGGGCGAGGCTGTCGTAGCGGCTAAAATCACCGAGGCCGATTACGTGTCCAGCACGCGGGAATATTTATTGAGCCCACGTTTGTCGCGACTGAAAATCGTGCAAGGGTGGGATCCGCACCTTGCCCAGGTATTTAAAGAAGGCCCTTCCTTCGATGTAGATAATAAACAACGAGTCGGCATTACTTCGGGGCCGATGTCGTTTGCTGTTTTCCAATATTTGCACATGCTCGACGCGGCTGCTATGCACGATTGGGACGAACTAGACCAGGCTCAACTAGCGGTGACGGCGCTGTTCCAAGCAATGCAGGACGACCCGGCGAAGTTCGCGGATCTGCAGCGGGCAAAGTACATCATGGGGCTGGGTATGCCGCTGACTGGTAGTGTCGACGATTCACAGATCGAGCGAGTGCTGACGGCGTTGGAGGACTTGCCGCGGCCAGAAGACAAGGTCCGCCTGGCCCGCAGCTTGGACTTGATGGGAGACGGTCCGTTTAACCAGCGTTTGGCTGCTTTGTACCAGTGAGCGATTAGAACTCGTAGACGGTATGGGGGTCGGCGATTTCCAGGTTGGGTAAACCTAGCTGATTCAACTCGTCGATCAATTCGTCGTGATGTCCTGGCTTCAAATGGATAGCAATGATGCGGACATCGGCCGGGATTTGTGCCACCAATTGGCCGAATTGCCCTGGAGTGGTGTGCTCGCTCTTTTCCGCCAGCCAGCGTAGTTCGTTGGGGAAGCTGGCGTCGAGGAAGATTGCCTTCAGGTTAGGAATCGCGGCGACGATGTTCTCAAATTCAGGGAAAGGGGCTGTATCCCAGCAAAACAGCACGCTTGCGCCTTCGCCCTGAAAAATATAGCCTAGCGTCGGCACGACATGTTCCAGCGGAATCGCGGTGACCTGGTATCCGTCGATGGATATTGGCCGGTGGACGTCGACGATCTGCTTTTTAAAGAAGGGAGTCTCGCTGTCGGCGATCTTTTCCAGATCAGGCCAGATCACGTCGTTGAGCAGGTGTTTGCTGACGGCGTCCCAGGTTGCTTCGCTGGCATAAATGGTGGGGCAGCTGTGATCAGGCCGATAGGTGTTATCTAGAAAAAGTGGTAGCCCACCGACATGATCGATGTGCGAATGGGTTAGCAAGATTTGGTCGACCGCACGCTGGGCTTCGATTGGATCGAGATAGGGCAGTCCACAGGTATCGATGGCGATGTGGTCATCAATCAACACCGAAAAGGGGAAATGAAGCCGAGAATTTGGAGCCACTGAAGGGACGAGCAAGCGGACTTTCATTCTGTGATTTAAATTCTCAGCGGCAAATTGGTCAACAAAATTGGCGTCTTAGGGGAAACACTTCGCCCCATGGGGAGATCATCCAATGAATACTCACTGTAAAGCGGTCCCCAGCGGCAAGCAAGCGCCGCGAATCGATCAAGGACCTTTAAAAAGGTACAATGACAGCCAAGGCATGAAAATATCGAGATAGGAGCCCAATCCTTTCTCCACAGATCCTTTCTGGCAATGGACAACTCGATGGAAAAGCAGCGGATCGTGATTCTGGGTGGCGGTTTTGGCGGGGTGTATACCGCCAGCGAATTGATGCGCCGATTGGGGCATATCCATAAGGCCAAAGCAGATGTCGAAGTCATTCTAGTTAGCGAAGAAAACTACATCACCTTCCAACCGCTGCTGCCGGAAGTGGTCTCCGGGGCGGTCGAACAGTTGCACGTGATCAGCCCGATCCGACGAATCGCCCCAGGGGTCACGCTCTACGTTCGCAAAGTCGAGAAGATCGACATCGAGAACAAACAGGTCCAACTCGCCCCTGGCCTCAACCCGCGGTCCGAGGTTATTTCTTACGATCACCTGGTGATCGCTATGGGCAATCAGTTGGCCCATCACATGGTGCCTGGTTTGTTCGAGCATGCGATTCCGTTCAAGTATCTGGGCGACGCCCTTCGGTTGCGGAATCACCTGGTGCAGATGCTGGAAGAAGCCAGCGTCTGCAAAGACCCGGAAGAACGCGAGCGGATGCTTACGTTTACGGTGGCCGGGGGGGGGTTCTCTGGGGTCGAATGTATCGCGGAAATGGAAGACTTCCTCAAGAAGGCGGTACGGGCGTTCCCGAATGTTTCTCGCGATGAGCTGCGAATCGTTTTGATTCAAAGCGATAATCGCATCCTGCCGGAAATGAAAGAGAAGCTGGCCAACTACGCCGATAAGCTGCTGCGTCGCCGCGGGATCGAATTCATTCTCGAGCATTACCTGAACGAAGTCTCGGCTGACCGAGCGGTGGTCTTGGATAAGAAGACGAAGCAAAAATCGGTCATTCCTACGCGCACCGTCGTGGCAACCATTCCGACCGAGCCTCATCCGGTAATCATCGATACGCCGCTGGAAAAACAAAAGGGCCGCGTGCTGGTGAACGACGAAATGGAATCGATCAGTCATCCTGGTGTCTGGAGCCTGGGCGATTGTGCGGCGGTTCCCAGCGGCGAAGGATACTTCAGCCCGCCAACCGCCCAGTATGCCGTTCGCCAGGCAACCATCTGTGCCGAGAACATTTTGGCTACCATCCTGGGCAAGCCGCGGCAGCATTTCAAATTCGCCGGGCTCGGCAAACTGGCTTCGCTGGGGGCTCGCTGCGCGGTGGCCGAAGTGATGGGCTTTACCTTCTCTGGCTTCATTGCCTGGGTGATGTGGCGAGCCATTTACGTTGGCAAGATGCCGGGGCTCGATCGCAAGGTCCGTGTGTTTATCGATTGGCTGAAAGATTTCTTTCTGCCGCGCGACATCACGCAGTTGAACGTCCACGACGAACAGAAGGTACGCCGCGAACACCTAGCCGAAGGCCAGCCACTGTTCCATCAAGGTGACTTTGGCGATCGACTTTATTTTGTCGTCAACGGCAAGGTTGAAATCGAAGTCGACGGTCGCATCGTCAACACGACCGGCGAAGGAGATGTGATTGGCGAAATGGCTCTGCTGGCGCATCAGTCTCGCTCGGCCACCGTTCGCGCTACCGAACCGACTGACCTAGTCAGCTTGCCCAAGGATGCGTTCGAGCAGATCATCAAGTATGTGCCAGGTGCGGCCGATGCGATGGCCGAGATCCATGAAAGCCGCCTGCGACATAACGCCGAAGAACAAGCCGCCGCGGATCAGACAAGCTCTTAGTACAGCGCTGTCTCAGTTCTTTATACCTCGATCCGCGTCCAGGCCCCGTGCCAGTAACGGCTGACGATCAGGATCATGCGGGCAAAGTTGTCCAGCAGCATCGCCAGCCATGCGCCGGTCAGTCCCCAGCCGATTCCGCTCAGTTGGATATCCGTAAACGGGATCGAAAACTGATCCCACGCCAGCCAGTACGTCGCCGGCATGCGAATCAGCAGGAAGCCAACCAGCGTAATCAATAGCGGCCAGGTCGTATCGCCGGCGCCGCGCAGAGATCCGCTGATCACCGAGAACACGGCGTAAAATGGCAAGCAGACCGCCATGATCCACAAGATCTTCACCACCGCCTGGCTGGTGGCATACGAGGCTGATTCTGGCTGAGGAAAGTCAAGGAAGAAGCCCGTTAGCCAGTTTCCATTCAGCACGATCATCACCGCATAAATCACGAGCATAGTGAAGCAGATCGAGAGCGAAACGAGCGTCGCCCGCCGTGCTCTTCGTGGACTGTTGGCTCCCAGATGTTGACCTGTTAATGAGGATGCCGCCACCGCGAATGCCCAGGCCGAAAGAAACCCAGGCGACTCCAGCCGAATCGCCAAACCATGCGCGGCGGCCTGGGTTGTGCCCAAGCTGTTGATGATTCCCAAGTACCACAGATGCGAAGAAAGCACGATCGCATCGTTCAAGCCGCCTGGCAATCCGACGCGAAGCAGTCTGCGCATTCGCTCGAAGTTCGGCCACATGCCGCGCCAACGCAGCTTCAGATGGGCTCTGCCTTGAAACAGAATGATCAACAGCAGCAGCCCGCCAATCACATGCGAGATCGCCGTTCCCAATGCGATGCCGCTGAAGCCCAACTTGGGGATCGGGCCGACACCAATCGCCAGCGACGCGCTGATGGTGATATTCAGCACGTTGACGATTGTCATCACGATCAGCCCTGTCACGGTATCCCCTGCACCGTGCAAACAGGCAGTCGTTACGGCGATCATCATGAACCCTGGGATCGCCGGGATCAGGATGTACAGGTACTGCAGCGCCATCGCATGCGCCTGGCCTTCCAGTTGCATCGCGCTCACATAATCGTCGGCCAGAAACCAGAGGGCGACCGTCGTGACGACCGAGAAGATCATCCCCAACGAAATGGCTTGCTCTGTTGCCAGTTCGGCGTCGTTCCAATGGCCGGCTCCAATCTGGCGAGCAACGACGGCGGTGGCCCCGATGCTGACCGATGCGCACAGAACGAAGATCATCCAGCATGTGTAGGCCATCAGCCCCACGGCTGCGACCGCCGGAACCGAATTCGCTTCGGACAAGCAGTTGCCCGCCAGCCAGGTATCGGTCGTGCCGACACAGAACTCGAGAAACTGCTCTGCCAGCGCCGGCGACGCGATGATCATCACCGCGCTAAGATCCCCTCGGGAGGTCATCGACCTCCGGGGGGCCGTTTGCTCGGCCTGTGTCATCGACATGGGGGATCATCCGTACGAAAGGGCGCAAGATTGGGGAAGCTCGAATTATAAGTCAAAGCGCAGGCTTTTGTCGGTAGGGACACAGCGGCGAGAAATCAGTTCTCGAGGCGAAGCCAAACTTCAAGCATCCGAAATCGGAGAAAGCGTGTCGGCGACCACGACGATTTCGTCGATGTTGGGAAACTCGACCGACGAGTTGGGTAGAAAGTCCCAGACGATCTGACCGTTGGTATCGATCAGGAAGGTGCCTGAGAGCTGCATCAGATCTCCGCGGGGAACGCCCATCCCGCTGCGGGTGAGGGCCTTGAGCCCTTCCCACCACAGATGCGGCCCAGCAACTTGCCAAACGTTTCCGCGCGGAACGTTAAATGCCCGGTAGACACTTTGGTCTGGGTCGGCGAAGACCGGGTAGGTGAGCTTCAGGACTTCGCGAAACTTCCGTGCCTGCTCGGCATCTCCCATGATGACCAATGCGACGTCGATGCCATGCTTCAGGAAGGTTTCGTAGTTTTTGAGTAGTTGCTTGGCGTGATCGACGCAGAAGACACAGCCCAGGTGCCGCGAAAACTGCAGCAGAAGTAGACGCTGCGCATAGAGTTCCGATAGTGGGACCTGACGGCCATCTTCGGCAATCAGATGGACATGGGGAGCCGGAACGGAAACGGCGTAGCTGGACATGAATCTATCGCCTAGGTGAGTTCGGCGATTGGGCGGTCTTTTGCATGTAAGACTCGTACTCCGATCGCATCATCTCTCCTAATTTTATGCGGTCGACACCAAACCAGGTGGCGTTCGGGTTCGCGGCGTCGAGTTTTTCTCGCTGCTTATACAAAGCGGTTAACTCTTCTAGCTTTTCGCGTTTGACGGCTGGATCGACCGCCGCTTTGAGTTGGGCTTCGGTGTAGATGGCATCGAAGTTGAGAAGTGCTCCCTTGGGGACCGCTTTCTGCTCGACTCGTTCTACCAGGAAGCCGCGAAACCGTTTGAGCGAATCCATGCGCTGTTGCTGGAGGAATCCCAGGTATTCGACCAAGCTATCGGGCAAATCGGGAGCGCCGGGATAGGTTCGTACTTCCTGAGCGAAGATCGATTGGCTCAGGCAAACCACGAGAAACAAAGTCAATAAAGCCGTTCGCATGCTAGCACCCTTGGACGATTAAGCAGACATCGGCCGACATATTACCAGTCTCGTTCCGTGTGCACCTAGGTCAAATCGCCTGCGTGATCAGGCAGTAAATGGCGATTATTTAATTTATTTGCTCATTTTGAAAAGGTTCGGTAAGCTAAAGGAATCCCTCATTCTGAGCTAGTCGACGCTCCTCATTTCTTTTCATTCGGAACCAAGCATGCCATCGAAAACTTCTCGCGCGCGATCAGCGTTCACTTTGGTCGAGCTATTGGTCGTGATTGCGATTATCGGAGTGTTAATTGCTTTGTTGTTGCCAGCCGTGCAACAAGCCCGCGAGGCTGCTCGGCGGATGCAATGCACCAACCAGCTCAAGCAGTTGGCGTTGGCGATGCACAACTACCACGATACCTACAAGCTTTTCCCGCCTGGTAGTGTGAATCTAAGTACGAATACCGGAGCGAACCAGAACCTTACCAACTGGGCCATTTGCATTCTCCCCTATATCGAGCAGAACGCGCTGTACGAGAGATACAACCAGAACGTCTACAACTCGCACACCAGCAATCTCCCGGTACTCAAGACGGTGTTGCCGGCGATGTTGTGTCCCTCGGATATCGCGACCGAAGCCTTGGTAACACCCAGCCAACTGGTCAGCACGCCAATTGCACCGGGATCTTACAAAGGCAATACCGGGCGACGTTTTGCCGGGGCCAATGGCTACTTCGATTATCCTCCTTACCTGGCTTCGGCCACGGCTGCTCAAAGAACATCGATCGGCCCGCTGCATGCTACCGGACCGCAAGGCTTTGCGTGCGAGCGTTTCGCTACGATTATCGATGGTACGACCAATACCTTTCTGCTGGGCGAATACCACACTAAGTCGCGCCCCGACTGCAAGACGTTTTGGGCCAGTTCCCAGAACTTCCATAACCTGGCGGCGGCTCAGCCCGAGTCATATACACGGATCCCGGACTGGGATGCCTGCTACGCGGCGACCGGAAATAGCCAGCACTGGAAGTGTTATCGTGCGTTTGCCAGCCTGCACGCGGCCGGGACAGTTAACTTCGCCATGTGCGATGCTTCGGTGACGACGGTACCTCCTACCATCGATAACGTGATCTTCGAGTCCATGTCGACCATCGGGCGCGGCGAAGTCGCTACGCTTCCGTAAGGTGTCTTCTCGTGGTGCTCACGAACAATCAACAGGAATAGTATCGATGGCGCGCGCATTGACGATCGGGCTGCTGGCGTTGGTCTTGGGTGGATGTTCTGGTTCGCAAAGAATCGTTCCAGTCTCTGGAGTCGTAACGCTCGACGGAGAGCCATTGGCCGACGCGGTGATTGGGTTTGAACCGATAGCTACCGAGGGAGAGTTTGAAGCAGGCATGGGGTCGTACGCGCGAAGCGATGCCGAAGGGCGATTTGTTCTGCGTGCGCTCACCAAAGAAGAAGGTGCACTGGTTGGCGTGCATCGGGTCTCGGTCAGCACGGTCGTCGGCAAGGAAGGTCCCAACGGCGAGATGCTGGGGCTTACCAAAGAACGTGTCCCGGCGCGGTACAACAACGACACCAAGCTCACCTTCGAGGTCCCAGCAGGAGGGACCGATCAGGCCAATCTCGACCTCAAATCGAAGTAATCCTCTCTCTTCTCTGTATCTTTACTGGTCCCAGGCCATTTCTAGCTCTTCTGGGCCGCTGAAACTGCCAGTCTCGCGTTGACAGGCTGAATTCACACCACCTAAAATGTTAGGTTTTCCCGGACATCGGGTGCGTTGACAGGGGATTTCTCGTTTTCGATCCCCTTTCAGATCCGCTCCATGATTCGGCCATCAGCGAAGCTTGCTCCCGTCGAAAGAGACCATCATTGAAAGAAGCCATCGAAAAAGCGGATGTCCTGATTGAAGCCCTGGGATGGATCCGCCGCTTCCGTAACAAGGTGACTGTCATCAAGCTGGGTGGCAGTGTCATGGAAAACCCCGATGCTCTCCGGCACTGCCTGATCGATATCGTTTTCATGGAAACGGTCGGCATGCGACCGGTGGTCATTCATGGTGGAGGAGCCGCCATCAGCCGCGCGATGGCCGAAGCGAAGATCGAGCCGAATTTCATCCAGGGACGACGCTATACCGACGACGCCACGCTGAAGATCGTGGAAGAAGTTCTGGCGGGCCAGGTTTGCCGCCACATCACCCAGGAAGTCGAAGACATCGGCGGCCGGGCGATGAGCTTGAATCTCGACCCGCAGTGCGTCTTGTTCGGCGAACGTCTCACGCTGCCTGGCAAAGATGGTGAAGAGGTCGACCTGGGACATGTTGGCACGGTGACGGAAGTCGATCGGGCCACGATCGAAAACCTTTGCTATGCCGGCCAAGTCCCGATCATTCCCAGCATGTGCATCGACAAGAAGACGGGGCAGAAGCTGAACGTCAACGCCGACACAGCCGCCAACGCCGTGGCCGAAGCGCTCGGTGCCGAGAAACTGGTTTTCCTGTCCGACGTCAACGGTGTGCGAACTGACAAAGACGATCCTGATACCTTGGTCCACTCGTTGAATCGCGAGAAGGCGCTGGCCATGATCGGATCAGGGCAGATCGCCGCCGGCATGATTCCGAAAGTGGAAGCTTGCCTGGAAACGCTGGAACGAGGCGTCCGCAAGATTCACATCATCGACGGCCGCCTGCGACACTCGCTGCTGCTTGAGATTTACACGAACACCGGGGTGGGAACGGAAATCGTTTTGTAGTTGAAACCAAGCGTCTATCAAATCCTGTCCCCTCTTCCTTGGAAAGGGGCGAGGGAACAGGAAGTTAAATCAGGAAACGAACGCCCGATTATTCCGCAGCCAATTCACCGAACCTTTTACATCCGACCGTGGTCCTTTGACTTTCGCAGTTGAAACCTTCCGGTCTTGGAGAACTCGCCATGTCGACGACCGATGCATCTGCCGCACCAGAGCAACTTAGCTCGGAAGAGACCGTTGAGCTGTTCCAAAGGTACGTGGTGCCCAACTACGTCCGATACCCGGTCAATCTGGTGCGCGGTGAAGGCTCGAAGGTTTGGGATGCGGAAGGACGCGAGTACCTGGACCTGTTCCCTGGTTGGGGCTGCAACCTGCTGGGGCATTGTCCAGAGATGGTCGTGGCGGCGGTTCAGGATCAAGTTGCCAAGCTGATCCACGTGCCCAATACATGGCACATGGACGTGCAAGGCGAGTGGGCCAAGATGCTTTCCGATCGCAGCTTCGGCGGTCAGGCCTTCTTCTGCAATAGCGGCGCCGAAGCGAACGAAGCCGCCATCAAAACGGCTCGACTGCATACACCTGACGAGCGATACAAAATCATTACCTTCCTCGGCGGCTTTCACGGGCGAACCTATGGTGCCGTCACCGCAACCGCCCAGCCCAAGTATCACCAAGGCATTGGCCCGATGATGGCGGGCTTCACGTACGCTCCGCACGGCGACTTGGAAGCGGTACGCGATCTGGTCGACGAACATACCTGCGCCATCATGATCGAACCGATCCAGGGCGAAGGGGGCGTTAGGCTTCCGCCCGAGGGTTTCCTGGCTGGTTTGCGGAAGATTGCCGACGAGAACAATCTGCTGCTGATCTTCGACGAAGTGCAGACCGGCTGTGGTCGAACGGGCGAGTGGTTTGCCTATCAGCATTTTGGCGTTCAGCCCGATATTATGACCCTGGCCAAAAGTCTGTGCGGCGGCGTTGCTGGCGGTGCCATGCTGACCACGCCTGAGATTGCTGCCAGCTTGAAGCCAGGCATGCATGCCGCCACGTTCGGAGGCAACCCACTGGCTGCCCGGGCCGGGATCGCCGCGATTCAACAGATCGAGCGCGATAATCTGCTCGATAAAGCCAAAGCGGTCAGCGAACTCTTTCGCGAGCGGCTTACCGCTTTGAAAGAAGAGTGCGATCTGATTCAGGAAGTCCGCATCGTCGGTACGATGATCGGAGTCGAACTTTCGGTCGACGGCGCCCCAGCGGTGAAGGCCTGCCTCGAAAAACAATTGCTGATCAACTGCACGCAAGGTCGTGTCATTCGTTTGCTTCCCGCCATGAACGTCAGCGCAGACGAAGTGCACCGCGGGTGCGACATTCTGTCTGACGTACTGAAGAACCTGCCGAGCGCGGCAGAATAGTTCCTTTTCTACTTGGGCCAATTGCTGGCCTATTTAACATTTCGTGAGATCGTTCCATGCGACATTTCTTGAGCCTATTTGATGTTTCCGACGACGAACTGAAGCGAATCTTCGAGCTTGGGCATCAGCTCAAAGCACGCTTGAAGTCAGGCGTCCGCGAACCAATCTTGCAGGGCAAGGTCGCTGGACTGTTGTTCGAGAAGCCATCGCTCCGAACACGTGTCAGTTTTGAATGCGGCATGGCTCAACTGGGCGGCAGCAGTCTCTTTCTGGGCGAGGATGTCGGTTGGGGCAAGCGAGAAGCACCGCAAGATTTCAGCCGGGTCATCGGGCAATATCTCGATGTGATTGTCTGCCGAGCCAAGGCGCACGAAAAGGTCGAAACGCTGGCCAAGTATTCCGGAACGGTCATCATCAACGGCCTGACCGACCTGTGCCATCCTTGCCAGGCGCTTGCTGACCTGATGACCGTTCACGAAGAGTTCGGCAAGCTGGAAGGCCAGAAGTTGGCTTTCGTCGGCGATGGCAACAACGTTTCCCGCAGCCTGGCTCTAGCATGTGCCAAAATGGGCATGGAATTCTCGATTGCCGCTCCGAAGGGCTATGAGATCGAGCAAGAATTCATTGACAAGGTTCTGCAGCACGCCCCCGGCGCCAAGATCGAGCAAACCAACGATCCTGCAGAAGCGGTTGCTGGTGCCTGTGCCGTTTACACAGATGTATGGGCCAGCATGGGGCAAGAGGCCGAACAGGCAAAACGCGAGAAGGACTTTGCCAGCTTCCAGGTCAACGGAAAGCTGATGGATGCCGCTGGCCAAGACGCGATCTTCCTGCACTGCTTGCCCGCGCGACGAGGTGAGGAAGTGACCGACGAAGTGATGGATTGTCCGCACAGCCGCATCGTCGAACAGGCCGGCAACCGAATGCATGCCCAGAAAGGCTTGCTCGTTTGGCTGCTGACCGAAGCGGTCGACAAGATTCACCTCGACTAGCATCTGTCGACAACCTGCACCTTGAAAACGCACACCCTCGAGAAAACTTATGCCACGTCACGACGGCCGTTCCCCTTCGGAACTTCGCACGATCAAGATCAAACGACGCTATACGAAGAACGCCGCCGGTAGCGTTTTGATTCAAGCAGGCACGACCACCGTGTTGTGCACGGCCAGTGTTGAATCGTCCGTTCCACCGTGGCTCAAGGGAAGCGAAAAAGGCTGGGTCACGGCCGAGTACAATATGCTGCCCGGCAGCACCCCAACCCGCAAGTCGCGCAAAGTCGATGGTCGTACGACCGAGATTCAGCGGCTGATCGGTCGCAGTTTGCGGGCGGTTGTCGATCTGGAAGCGTTGGGTGAGCAGATGATCACGGTCGACTGCGATGTGCTGGATGCCGACGGAGGCACGCGAACGGCCAGCATTACCGGCGCGTTCATCGCGTTGGTCGATGCGGTTAGCACAATCGAACTGCCTGACTCGAAGCGTCCTTTCTTCAAAGACAGCCTGGCGGCGGTCAGCGTCGGGGTTGTGAATGATTCGCCGGTGCTCGATCTGGACTATGTCGAAGACTTTGCGGCCACGGTCGACATGAACGTGGTGATGACCGGTAGCGGCAAGTTCATCGAAATCCAAGGAACGGGCGAAGAAGCGACCTTCAGCGAAGACGAATTGGCCAAGCTTCTGAAATTAGCCAAAGGTGGCATCAAGCAACTGACCGCGATGCAGCAAAAGACGCTCGGTAAGAAGTGGCCGGTCGGTTGAAAAAACGGTTCTACTTCGACGGCTTAAGCTGAAGTGTCGGCGTGCCGCTGTGCCCCGTATGGCAACCGGTGCAAGAGTGGGTAAACCCAGGCCGGGCACCGCTATAGTGGTCACCAGCGATTGCATAGAACTTGGGATGAGTTCCATCCTTCGTCGCTGCGGTGCCTTGCCAACTTGCAACGTGGCCTTTCGAGTCGAACCCCGCCAGCACGGTTGGGGAGCCTGGCGGAAGTTTGAATTCGACGTCATCTCCTTGGATGGGAACTTCGAGCAGTAGTTCGAATCCACCAGGAACTCGCGGCTTGTCGGGCGAGTCAAAGCGATCTCGATGCGATGCGTAAATACGGATGGTCTCGATCAAGTCTTTCGGCGGGGCGTTGAAGATTGGCGAGGTGCCAGCTTCCGCTTTTTGCCCTGGCGCGTCGTAGTTGTTCTTACGCAAAACACTGGAGCTATGGATTGTCGCTGAGGGGCCTGTGTACGTTTCGTTGTTCTTAAACGTGATTGAAGCGTTGCCGTCTCCGATCTCGAGCGCCCTGTATTCGTAATTGATCTCTCGAGGATAAACGGCAACCGGTTCGGCATCGGCGAACTGCGGGTCGTCGAATAATTCTGTTAACTGAATGCTCTCGGCCGTGGCACCAGTTGGCCATCGATCGTTGGCGATATAAATACCGAGCCGATGGTCATCCCATTTGCCATTATCGTCTGGCGTTGAGCCTGCCAGAACAATCTTGTCCGGTGGACACGGACTAGGGCAAGCCAACTGCAAGGGCTTGCCATTGGCATCCTGTGACGGTGCCGCGACGAGAATGGTATCGCTGGTTAGCGGCAGCTTCGATCCCATGGCGAGCGAGCTGGGAGCATTGGCGATCGCACCGGGCATCGCTTCAACAACGGTCAGAATATCCTCGCCCGTAAACGATGAATCGACCGCCTTGAGAGGCGTCATGAAAGCATATTTGCCGTCAAGTAGCTGCCTGGGCCGCCAGACGGGCTGCCTGGTTTTCAACACGCTGCCGAAGAAATCACCGTTGGGTTCGATATGCGCTCCGAGCCAATTATCGGTGGGAAGCGTGGCAGTCGTGGTTCCGTCCTGATATGGCTCAAGCTTGGTTTCATCTGCCGAGATCACCTCTCGATTTCGACTCCACAAGCTGAAAATGACGTAACCGCTGGATACGATCCAAGGCCAGCGATCGTTGTTGCGATTGGCCGATAATGGTCTCTTTTGACTGCCATCTTCACGCATGATCCAGAGAGTTGTGCTGCGACGCGAATGATCGCGTCCTAGATCTGGTGTGCGACTCGACGCGAAGATGATATGACCGCCGGGCGCGTAGACCGGATCGACGTCATCGTAATCGATTTGCTCTCGAACGTCGTCTGACAGGATGGTCTTGCCGTCTTCTGCAAAACGCATCGGAGGTGCTGTGGTGCAGCCCTTGTCGCCTGGAGTGCCGGTGAGTTGGCGAAGCTCGGTGCCATCGGTATTGATGGAATACAGCCGGAAGTGCCCAGCCGCTATCGAAGAGCTGCGACCGGCAAACACAATCCTGTGTCCATCGGGAGATACGCTGGGACTCATGGCATCGATCAAGGTCGAGCCATCAGGAAGAGATTTCCCCCAAGTCAATTCGCTGACCTTGCCATTGGGAAGCAGCATGCGCAGGCGACCCTGTTTTGCCTGCCAGAGCGGTTGACCTGGATAGGTGAAAGTTTCTCCCTCGTCCGCGGCTGCGCGAAGACTCGGTGCGCTGGACCGCGAGGTGAATACGATCGGGCACGGAGGAGGTGAATAAACAAACCTGGTAAGAGTCGGATCCGATGCAGGCAGGCCATAGCCGCCTGCAAACCATGCGATGGCCAACGCGAGAACGACCAGCAACGTCGCCCCCGCGATCCATCGCAACTTACCTCCGCTATTTGCCATATTCGCTCAATTCGATGTCAACGGTTTCGCCCCCAACGACTGTCTTTTTAATGGGAGTCTTGGTTTGGGTGAACATGCCTTTGAGCTTATCCACTTTGGGATAAGGATCAAGTTGCTGCACGACCACGCGGTAGTCTCCCGGAGGGAGTTGAGCGACGTATTTGCCGGTCGCCTTATCAAGGTTGCCCATGAAGACTTTGCCGGTCATGGTACCGCCAGTTTCCTGGAAGAATTGGAGCTGAATATCGCCCTGGTCGCTAACTGACAGTGGTTGTCCGTTCTGCGTTAGCGTTCCCCTAATCTCAGGGTCCCTTTTTTCACAGCCAACCGCCAGAGAAAGCAAGACCACGGAGCAAATCAACATTCGAAAAGAATTCACGAGGCTAGGCCTTTCGGTGAGCAGAGGAGGTAATCAAACGCGGCGAGAGGCAGAACGCCTCTCGCCAGAATCGATATCGAATGAGATTCAGCGATCCTTTTACGGAAGCGTAAAAGGAATACCGTCATTGACGGCGTGCATCATCGCCCAGGTTGGTTGGTCGATCGTTTCGGCAATGCTATGCACGCTACCATCCACGAAGACAACGTTAACGATGCCCGGATGGAGAGAACGGGAAACGGCTTGGGTGCTCGGACAACCTTCCCAGCAACCTCCACTTCCATTGTTCATGTCCTTGCAGTCATAAACGTCGTCGGAGTTGCTGTTGCGATCATTGGGGCCCCAGCAATCACCCGTCGAGAAGTTGCAAACGATGCTGGATCCGGCAACGCCCAGGGCCCAGACACCTCGTTGATCGGAATTGACTTCACCTTGGCGAACTTCGTCAAACAGCGAGGTGTTCGAGGTACCGTCGGTGACTGCCGACATGTTCTTACCTTTGTTGACCGTAAACACGCCGTCCCGGCCAATGCTTTTGCTGTAGCCATTCGGAGTTCCTGTCTGGCCAGTTGACCACCAAGTGCCCCAGCCTCCATTGGCGGCATAGTTGCCACGTCCCCAGCCATTGCCAATCGAACTGCTTGCCGTGCAGTTGTACAAACCGCCTGATGCTGCGTCCGAGGGACAAATCATCGCTTCCATTTGCTGACTGCGGGCCAATTGTCCGTTCGCCAGCGTGGCATTCATGTTCCACTTTGTTGCGGTGGTCGACGCGTTTTCATTCACATTGAAAACCTCGTACAGCGCATTTTGTTCGAAGAACGGTAAGAGCTTAACGGCCCAGTTCGGACCGACGTCATTCAGGTCCATATTAGGGGCGTAGCCATTGGTGGTGTTATACAACGCGGCGGGAAATTTCAGGAACGTGTCGTGGAAGTTCTGAGCGGACAAGCCCATTTGTTTAAGGTTGTTAATACATTGTGATCGTCGAGCGGCTTCTCGTGCCTGCTGCACCGCAGGGAGCAACAGGGCAATGAGAACGCCGATGATGGCAATTACGACAAGAAGTTCAACAAGCGTGAAACCGTGACGCCGTCCTGAAGCAGGATTCGAGAATAGAGGCATTAGGGGACTCCAGAAAGTAGGCAATGAATTAGAGAAAATGAGCAGATTAGATCGGGCCAGGTATGAGCGGTTTTTGATGGAAGAATCGCTTTCACCGGCGAGTCATTTCACCCTAAAGTGATGGCTAAAGAGGCACTTAGCCGTGTCAATTGTTATCGTTATCTTTGTGCGGTATTTCAATAGACAACTGTCGTGAAAAAAAATTTTTTGTGGTTTTTGCTGACCCGATCTAGTTAATCTAGGTGCCTGAATGGTAAAAAATCTCAATTGTGCAGTTTTTTTGAGTCTCTGAGGATGAAATTCAATATCAGGCCGAACCTCGGTCATTCGATTTCTTTTGACTTCTCTAAGCCTACCCATCAACATGAGTGACTCACTCCAAACAGCCTCGATAAGCTTCCGTTTTCTTAGGCTTGAGGTTCCTCCAAAAACACGCGATCTCTCATCGGCCAGCTAATTTCCCTAGGACGAAAGTTCCCATGAAATCTGTGCATATTTTGATTTTGGCCTTTTTGATCAGTTGCTTCCTGGCAGCAGATCAGGCAGTTGCTGCCAACCGTCCCAATGTAGTCATGCTGTTATCGGATGATCTGGGCTATCAAGATGTTGGTTGTTACGACGGTCCGGTGAAAACGCCTTCGATCGATTCCCTAGCGGCTGGTGGTGTGCGCTTTCATGACTTCTACTCTGGCTGTGCCGTCTGTTCGCCATCGCGGGCAACATTGCTTACCGGACGGCATCATATTCGGGCGGGTGTCTACAGTTGGATCGCCGACAGTTCGCAGCGCTCGCATCTTCTGCTGCGAGAAAACACGTTAGCTGAGGTCCTTAAAAAAGAAGGCTACGCGACCGCTCACATTGGCAAATGGCATCTAGGCCTGCCGACTCCCAAGTACGACAAGCCGACGCCTGATAAACACGGATTCGACTATTGGTTCGCGACCTGGAACAACGCGGAGCCGAGCCATCGCAATCCCAGGAATTTCATTCGCAATGGAAAACCGGTTGGCGAGCTGAAAGGTTATTCGTGCCAATTGGTCGTCGACGAGGCGATCGCTTGGCTCGATCATCATCGCGATCCGAAGCAGCCTTTCTTCCTCAATGTCTGGTTTCATGAACCGCACGCGCCAATTGCCGCTCCGGACGAACTGGTCAACGAGTATGGCAAGCTGAGCGACAAGGGAGCCGTCTACTCTGGGACGATCGACAATGCCGATCGAGCGATCGGGCGGTTGCTGGCCAAGCTACGCGAAATCGATAAGCCGGAGAACACACTGATCATTTATGCTTCGGACAATGGAAGTTACCGAGACGATCGAACCGGCGGCCTGCGAGGCAAGAAGGGAGTTAACTGGGAAGGGGGCATTCGTGTGCCGGGCATTTTTTATTGGCCCGGCAAGATCGAGGCCGGCAAGATGATCGGCAGCGATACACCAGCGGGCATTGTCGATATCTTTCCGACGGTTTGCGGCCTGCTCCAGATCACACCGTCTGCGGATCGCCATCTCGACGGAAGCGATCTCTCAGGGCTAATGGTTCCCGGCAAGCAAGCGTTTGTCCGGCATCAACCGTTGTTCTGGCACTTGCAGCGTTCCAAGCCGATTGTGGCGATGCGGGATGGCAAGTTCAGCCTGGTTGGCTATCGCGATTACGAGATGAGCAGTAACAACCTGTTTCAGGAAGAATGGATTCCGCGGATCAAGACGGGCGGCTACACGAACTTCCAACTGTACGATTTGTTGGAAGATCCGGATCAGCAGCACGACCTTGCTGCGGATAAACCAGAACTAGTGAATCAGTTGAAAGCCAAGCTATTGAAGATCAACCAGAGTATCATGGCCGACGGGGCCGATTGGCATTTGGAAGATCCGGATGCGCCATAAGTAACTAGCATAGAGAATAAATACTGCTCAGGGGGTGCTCGCAAGTGTCGTGATTGATCCCCCTGGAGTGGCCGTTAAAGACTGCCTGAATTGTTCCGGAATTCTTCGCAAATCAAAAATTTGCTCTTGTTGAACTTCTTCCCTGATTGAGCAGTGGGGCACAACATCGTATCGTGGTCCACGGTCTTCATTAATCTCCAGGAGAATGGTTGACGATGAGCGTCTGGGGCCATGAAATCTTTGACAACGATAGCGCATGCGATTGGCAGGAAAAGCTGCTCGCCAGCGAAGGACTATCGATGGTTGAAGGTACGCTCGGCATCGTTGCGCAGTCGACACCTGAGGATACTAAGCTGGTCGAGTGCTGCCAGGCATTGGCGGCTTGCGAAGCGCTTGCCCATCTACGTGGAAAACCTGGTTTACACGAGACGTCGCTCGACGCTTTGGCTCAGTGGGCCCAGCGTAATCGCGGAACCGATACGGCTGGGGTAGTTCCGTTGGCTAAACAGGCCTTGCAGCGAATCTTATCGAAAGATTGCCCGCTGAATCGATACTGGCAAGACTCTCCCGCCGCCGACAAATCGCTTGCGTACCAACAATGGCTGGCAACCGTTGACGATGTTGCTGCGCGGATTGATTGACTGGATCTCGCGGCAAATCTTTAGCGGCCGATCCACTTCATCGCGCTGGCAACTCCCAGGGCAACCTCGGACATGGCGTCGTAGTCAAGCGTATCTGGAGTATCGCTTGGCTGATGATAGTTGGCATTTCGCAGAAAGCTGGTGTCGGTGAGCATGAGGGCCGAGTAGCCTTGGTCCCAGAACGAGCTGTTGTCGCTTCGTCGAATCTCTTGGATCTTCTCGGGCAGGCAGATCGAAAACAGACGCTGACGCGTGCCTCGCTTGAACCCACAGCGGAAGGCCCACGAAAGCTGCCACGAATTCCAATTGCCCACGGCTGCCAGAAAATTGCCTCGCTTGGGAAACAGACCATGCAGCCACTTCGGGATCGAAGCCGGTACCTGCTGAGACTGCGGTTCATCCCGAAAGTAGCCGACCATTTCCAGGCAAAGCATCACCACACGCTCGTCCCGTAGTTTGGCCTGGCGGGCATGGAATTGGCTGCCCATCGAATCGAGGCTCATGTAGGGAGCTTCTTCACAAGCAAAAGAGACAAAGCGGAATGTCTTTTTCGACTGGTGTTGTTTCAGCAGCCGGCTGACTTCCAAGAGTACCGCCACGGCGGAAGCATTGTCATCGGCGCCTGGTGTTGCGGCGACCGTATCGTAGTGAGCCCCCAGCACGACCACGTCCTTGGTGGACTTACGTCCGGGAATCTCGGCCACCAGATTCATGGCAGGTCCGTCGGAAGACTCGTACTTTTCCTGGCGAACCTCGTAGCCGATCTCTTGCCATTGCGACTGAATGTATTCGATCGTCGCCGCAATCGATTCAGGCTTGGCCAGAACTCGCGGTCCGATCTGGCCTGCCAGCCGGTCGACGTGTTGAACCAGTTTTTGACGAATCGGTGGAAGTTCGAAGGTCATGGGCACCGAGAAAATGAGGGACGTGATAATTCATCACATTATAGAAAAACTGGCCGCGCGTTTCGCTGTCCTTTAATTAGAATCGATCCAGCGATAACCATACTGCATCTCCCTTCCTGGGTACGACCTGCCATGAAAGCAATCGTCCTGCAAACCCTCGACGGAGCCCAGCATATTGGGTTCATACTTTGTGCGATCCCTCCGGGCGACATCGAAGGGGACTGCATGTTTTCGATTGTTCCCGACCAAGCGGAGCTTCTCGAAGACCCCAACGTTGCCCAATTATTGATTCGCCGCGACCAGGGAGAGAGCCAGATCGAACTGTCCGAGGATCGCCGCTGGCTACGAATTCGCTCGCATCGACTCGACGACATGTTTGTCGAATTTCAGCCAAGCGGAGTTGGACACTGGGGCTACATCCGCGACGGAGAGAACGTCGCGATCGGCCAGGCCCAGACGATTCATGCAGAGCGATAGGGCTCTTTCTACTTGTCGGAAACCAAGTCGATCTTGATCGGTTTCATTCCTGGCTGAACGTCAAACTTCAGCGGCGTTGTCGAGGGCAAAGAGAAGTTCATCGGCGTGACGAACCGGACCGATTGGTCGATCTTTCCCATCAAGGCGTTCTCTCCTGAGCCTTCTTCCGCGGCACCTTCTTCGGCAGGGGCTGCCTGGCTTGGTTTCTTCGCTTCGACCTTGATGACGGTCACGCTGTATTCCCCTGGCGGCATGCCATCGCCGGCCTTTAGCGAGGTAATCGTGAAACGCCCTTGGGCATCGGTATGTCCGACGGCCGGGCGCCCTCCTTCGACCGGAATGAATCCGATCGAGGCACCTTCCAGAGGCTCGCCATCAAGGGTGACGGTTCCTTCAGTCGGCACCATATCGCTGGAATTGCACCCAATCAGACAGGCTAGTCCGACGATCAGCGCGAGGGGAAAGCAGAAGCGACGTAGCATGGCGTGGAAACAGGCCTGGGGTGAATGGTCGGGGATATTTAGTTCAAGTTAATCGGCAGACCGTCATCACGCTGGCCGAGACGCTGAAACATTTGATGGTTGATCGTTTCCGCGCGAAAGGTGACAGAACCATCTCCTTGCAGCGTTTGGGCGCCGCCGGGATGCCACGACTTGAAACCGAATTCGGTATTCCAACTGCAGTAGGCGAAGCAGGTATCGCCGCCTGGGGCATCGGTCTTGCTATAGCAAGAATCGGTATTGATCGGCACCAGCGTGCCGACAAGGCCTTGTCCGTTGTTAGACGTCGCCCAGCCATTTCGGGCATGCGACGAACAACTGGTGCGGATCTCGCCAAAGAAGATCGTGTTGGAAAGTCCGTCGGTCACGTCACGAAAACGGGCCACGAACGTATTTCCATAACGGGTGAACGGACCGGCAGGGTTCTGTTGATTGTGGGCAGTATCGATGCGATACGAGTTAAACGTTGCGCCCAAGGCACATGGGCAATTGGGATTGCCCGTGGGACTGATCCCTGTGGGGCCGGCACTGGCCACGTAGTTATGCGCGGCCAGTTGGGTGCCAGGCACGTAGCCTCCATGCGTATCGCTGGGGCACTGGTAGATGTCGATAATGACGTTCTTGACTTTGATGGTGTTGGTTGGGCTGTTTACCCATTGTTCCGAGACGGTTGTGTTGCTCTCGAAGTTGATCTTGTCGTGCAGCGCCGACTGCTCGACGTAGGGGAGCAAACAGACTAGCACGCCGCCGCGGCCTGGGTTTGGGCTGGGCGGGGCCGGGTTTGCCCAGGGAACGTCATGTGCCCAGATGCCGCCTGGGGGCAATGTACCGAAGGTATCGTGATAGTTGTGAACCGCCAGGCCGATTTGCTTGAGGTGATTGCTGCACGACATACGACGAGCCGCTTCGCGCGCCTGTTGAACGGCGGGCAACAACAACGCAATCAGGACACCAATGATCGCAATGACAACCAGAAGTTCGACGAGGGTAAAACCTCGCTTGAATCTGCGCATGTAAGCTCTTCTTAAGGTCGGAGAATAGGGAGCGAATAAGTGCAGCTTAAATTCTAGTGTAAGAAATCGCTGGCTTGAAGCGGGGAAATGGCGTGATGGCCATCGTTATTGCCCGTGTGTGAATCTAGGTAGACCCGCCCCCCCAGCTGGCAAATTGAGAGCTGCGGCGCCGATTTTTTCATTGTCTGAGCATGGATCGCCCTTAACGGAAGATAATTCGGCGAGAGGTAATGCAGTACATTTAAGATCGCTTCAAGGGGGTGGCTTACCTTCGGAATTTCCTAGGCAAAATCTATTGTTGGAAGCCATTTAGAGACAGGATCAGCGATCGAACCAGTTCATGGTCTTCTCGGTTCTGTCGGATGACAATCGCATTTGACGATCGAATCAGACCGATACCATGCTGCGCGGCGGTTACGTCAAATGGAGGTGGCAAATAGCCGCCAGGTTTGGGGTTCCAAAGGTTGACGCTCGACAAGCTTTCTGAAACGGCCCCAATCGCCTTGATAACATCTTCGCCAGACAGACTTCCCAGTTCGTAAGCGCGAACAGACGTATGCTCTTTGGCAGCCTCAGCTGAGCTGATGTAGAGCGCATGATTGTCGACATACCAGCCTAATCCGTTTTCGATACAGAGCATGTTCAACGCGCTGCCCAGCGGAATGCCTTCAATACTCCGGGTGATCGGCATCTCGATATCCAAATCGGCGTCTCTCAGTGCGCGGCGGTCAATCACAATGCTGATGTGGTGCAGCGATTCGAGATAGTCGACAACTTCTTCCAGCGGCGTATCGATGAAACGAATCTTGGTTGGTTCCTTCTGAATTGCCTGCAGGATTCGCTGATTCGCGGTTCCAGACGCGCCGAGCCAAAAAACTCTCGGAGGCTGCTTGGAGGGAATCTCAAGTGATTGCCCCACATCGAAATCGTCGTCCATGCCATACTGGCCAAAGGCGGGAATCTGCCAAACGATGACAATCAGCAAGGCGATTCCAGTCAGCGAAGTACGCATTTCAACTACCTTTCGACATTGGGAAGTGATTCCCTTCAACCTAGGCAACGCTTTCTAACCGGTCCAGCATCTGGCGAAGAATCTTTCAGTGAGTTGCTGCCGGAACGATCGGTTGCTGATTCCACGATTACTGCGCCTATCCCAGTCCAAATTGATCCAACGATTCCGGATGCCGTCAGGCCGACACCAACGACCAGGTAAATGACCAGTCCGACAAGAAACCGCACAACACGAACTGCCATGTAGAGCAGAATTGCAACTAGCGGCAATGGCTGTGACGGTTGAGAATTGGCCGAATCGTTCCACCAGTCGGGAAAAACGACCGGAACCCAGAATCGAGAACTGAGTACCAGAATGCCCAGGAGAAACAGCAACACATTGAACCCGGCCGAAATCAACAACAAGCGATAGGCAGATTTACGGGAAGAATCCATGGCCGAGGTTCAATCATTTTAGATGGGAATTCGTGGACAGCTTGCTCCTACTTAAAAAGGCGTATTCGATAGCGCGATCCGGCAAAACCTTTTCGGAATCGCGCAATTCTGTGTCTCTACCGGTGGCTTTGGCTGCTTGTGGTTTACGATTCAAAACCATTGAGCGAAAGGATCAGCGATCGGATCAGATCGTGTCCCTCACGGTTTTGACGTACCACGATCGCATTCTTCGAAGGAATCTGCCCAATTCCGGCCGGTGACGCGGGAGCCTGGCCAGGAGCCATTCCAAAACCAGCCGGGGAGACGTTAGAGACGTAGCCAGGCGATGTCTCCAAGATTGATTCAATCGCGTTGATGGTTTCCTCGCCGGACAGATTCCCCAATTCGTAAACGCGAACCGAAGTATGCTGCCGGGCGGCCTGGGCCGAGGTGATGACAATTGCTTCGTTGTCGACATACCAGCCAAGGTCATTGTCGTGGCAAAGCAGATTCAACGCGTTGTTTAGCATCACGTTGTCGATGTTCATGGTGATCGGCATATCGACGTCCCAACCGGCGTCTTCGATTCCCCGTCGATCAATGACGACGTTTTGGTGATGCAGGTTCTTGAGGTAACCAACGACATCCTCCAGCGGCGATTCGATGAACTGAATCTTGGTGAGTTGCTGCTGGACATCATCCAGGATCTTTTGGTTGACCTTTCCGGAAACGCCTAGCCAAACCACTTCAGGGCGATTCTTCAGGGGATGGTTGGTGGCTGCTTTGCAGGCCTCGCAAACCGCTGGTTCTGCAGGCTTCTGAAACGGGTCGAAGGAAGGCACCTGGACATCATCAGCGAATGGATTTGGGCCTTCGGACGAATTCGACTCCGTCGGTTTTGATTGCGGAGGTTCACTGAAGGCAGGGATTTGCCAGAGAACGATCGACAACAGGGCGACGGCGACAAGTGAAGCACGCATGGCAAGTTCCTTTTGATAAGGGGCGAGTAGATCGGTTCAATCTAGGTGAACGGCAGGAAAAGCTCCAGCTTCTGGCGAAGTTTCTTTCGGCGAGGTCCGCTAGCTCGTTTCAAGCAATTTCCTCGACTTTAACCTGCGGCTCGGCTATCCTGCGAGGTGGTATCCGGCCCTGCTTGCGGGCGGATTTGTCTTTTCCTCGCTCCTCTCTTCTCGCAATAAGGTCGCGGCTTTTGCCGCTTGGTCGTGAAAGCTCACGCACGGTCAACTCGTTTTGCCCGGTTGAAGACCATTTTTGGACTTGTCGCCGGATTGGTGCTGGCGAAAGTGCTCGTTTCGATGGTCGTCGAATACGTGAACTACTGCCCACCGAACTTTGACTCGGCCTTTTTGATCGGACGCGAAGATTCGTTCTTCGGCGTTTACGCTCCGGCGTTCTATGTCCACATCGTTGTCTCGCCAGCGGCCTTCCTGATCGGCGCCTATTTGATGGTCAGCGGCAAACGGAAGATGCATGGCCCCTGGCATCGCCGGCTGGGCAAAGTGCAATTGGCCCTGGTCGTCGCGCTGGTCGTTCCCAGCGGGATCGTCATGGCGTGCTGGGCTTTTTCCGGGCCAATTGCCGGTGTCGGGTTTGCGTTGCAAGCGATCTTGACCGGCGTTACCGTCATCATGGCGGCCAAGTACGCGATGCAGCGCAAGTTCGTCGAGCATCAGCGCTACGCGACCTATTGCTTTCTGCTGCTGGTCTCTCCCCTGCTCTTTCGGATTGCCTCTGGTGTTTTGATCGTGACGGGAAACGAAACGCTGGTCGCCTATCAACTGAATGCCTGGCTCTGTTGGATCGTACCGCTGGCGATTTATGAAGTGCGGCGCCGGCGGAAAAAGGATAGAGCCGCAAAGCAGGTAGCCGCGGAGAAACCTGCCCAGGAGATGCTGGCATGATATTGCTGCGAAGAGGATGGTCACTGAAAGAGGTACTGGCAGTGATTGCGATCATTGGTGCATTGCTGTTCCTATTGCTGCCGTCTAACGGGGGGCATCGCGAAGCTTCTAGACGCATGTCATGCAGCAATAACCTGAAGCATCTTGCCTTGGCATTGCACAATTATCATGACACCTACAATACCTTTCCGCCGCCGTTTGCCGGGTCCGGCATGGGAGGCAATCAGAATCGCCTCAGCGGAATGATTCAACTTTTACCGTTTGTAGAACAGACCAAGCTTTACGACGATATTGTGAATACGAATGGCATATCGTCGAACGGTCCGGCCCCGTGGGATAAAACCTACGCACCCTGGCAAGCAAAAGTTGATGTGTTTGTATGCCCTTCTGCAACCAGTGATGTCAAGGACTATCGGCCAACGAATTATGCATTCTGCATTGGTGATATCGCTCAAAGTATTTATCAGTTGCCGGCACCGCGCGGCGTATTCGCGCCGGGGCACTCCACCACCTTTAGCCAAATCGTAGACGGAACTAGCAACACCATCATGATGGCCGAAATTGGTACGCCCGATGGTCGAAGTGTTCCAGGACAATATGTCGTCGACTTGCCCGACAATCTCCTTTCTGATCCGGGTATCTGTTATCGGGTGCTCGATGGTACGAAGAGGCACTACGACAAACGAATTCCGCTTCACCAATATGGCCGCGGTTACAACTGGGCCGATGGCGGAGCAGGCCCGGCAATGGTCAACACGATCTTGCCCCCGAACGGCCCCTCATGCGCCGTTGACGGTAGTGAGGCAGTTGATGGGATCTACTCGGCTGGAAGTTATCACATCGGCGGGTGCCACGTGGTTTTCGTTGACGGCAGTGCTCATTTCATTTCTGAAAAGATCGACGCGGGAGATCCATCCAGCCCGCCGCTGATCTGGCAAAACCAGAAGCCAGAACCGAGTCCGTTCGGCGTGTGGGGAGCGCTAGGATCGATCAACGACGGCGAGATCATCGATCCGTACTAATATTGAAGGAAGGGCGATCATGAACACAACTTCTCGGCGTCGATTCAATGCCGGATTTACGATTGTCGAATTGTTGGTGGTGATTGCGATCATTGCGCTGCTGGTCGCGTTGTTTTTTCCTGCCGTGCGAACGTCGCGCGAAGCTGCCCGTCGTATCCAGTGCAGCAACGATCTGAAACAGATGGGTCTCGGACTGCACAACTACCACGACACGTTCGAGGTATTGCCGAGTTGCTCAGGCGGCATCGCGCCAAACGAAACCGATATGACCTCCAGTGCGAGTCGACTAAGCGGCTTGGTGGTGTTGCTGCCATTCCTGGAACAAGATGGACTTTACGAGCAGATCTCTCAGCCGTTGAAAACGCCAATGATGACCTATCCGGCCATGGGGGCGGCTCCGTGGGACGAAGAGTACGAGCCATGGCATCGGAGGATTGACGCGTTCATATGTCCTTCGGAGCCTGAATCCGATCGAGATCAACCGTCGACCAGCTATGTGTTTTGCGTGGGTGACGTCACGAGGATCTACGATCAGCAACCGCCACGTGGCGTGTTTGCGCCTGGGCAGTTTATCTCGCTGAAGGACATTGAGGACGGTACCTCCAATACGGTGATGATGGGAGAAATCCAATATGGCTGGCTGACCGTAAACCAGCCGGAACGCTATCTCGATCAGCCAGGTCTTTGTATCGACGATTCACCTAGCCAAGCACCACTCGATCACCCGCGCACACGCGGATATCGCTGGGCAGATGGCGGGGCAGGCCCAGCGATGTTCAGCACGACCTTGCCACCCAACACAATTAGCTGCGCGGTCGGGGGCAGCGATGGGGTCAACGGCGTTTACAGCCTCGGCAGCGACCATCCCGGCGGCGGTCAGGTCGTCCTTTGTGATGGTTCTGTGCAGTTCATTAGCGAAGCAATCGACACCGGCGATCTGTCGCAACTACCGATCGCGCCCGATGCCTCAGGCGAAAGCCCTTATGGCGTCTGGGGTGCGTTGGGCACGCGCAGCAGCGGGGAAGTGATCAAAGATTACTAAACAGTTCGAGCGAGAGAGGCAATCATGAGCAACGATTCCGACCGGCGTATGACTGGCGAATTTCAGGCGGTCGACTTGCTGGTAGCGATTTGTATTGTGGGGTTACTTATTGGTGTCACACTCCCGGCGTTGCAACGTGCTCATGGTCCTGCACGTCGCGCGCAGTGCCAGAACAACCTTAAACAATTGGGGTTGGCAATGACGCTTTACGCGACTTGCCATAACTCGCTGCCAAGTTGTTCCCAGGGCGTTGCGAATCGACAAAGTGGCCTGATCGTGATCTTGCCAGAACTGGAGCAGGAGAATCTTTACAACCAGATTGTGGGGCGACTAAATACGGCGACGATGACCTATCCGGCGATGGGACCGGCGCCCTGGATCAAAGGCTACCCGCCCTGGTTTCAACAGCTTGAGCTTTTGGATTGTCCTTCCGACCCAAATGTCGGCGACAAACCATCCACCAGCTATGCCTTTTGCGTCGGTGACGTCGCGAGAATCTACGACAAACGAACGACGCCACGCGGTGCGTTCGCCCCGGGTCAGAATCTTCAGCTGGCCAGATTCCGGGATGGCCTATCGAACACGATTATGATGGGCGAAATAAGCTATGGCCGGCTGGCGATCAATCAACCGGCCCGTTATCTCGATAACCCAGGACTTTGCCGAAAAAATGCGTTCAACTCGCTATCGTTGAGCATTCCCCGCACACGCGGATATCGCTGGGCGGACGGTGGGGCAGGCCCAGCGATGTTCAATACGATCTTGCCGCCCAATTCAAGTAGCTGTGCGGTTGGGGGAAGCGATGGGGTTAATGGTCTGTATAGCCTCGCAAGCTATCATTCCGATTGTGCCCAGGTCGTGTTCTGCGATGGTTCCGTACTGGCGATCCACGAAGACATCGACACCGGCAATCTCTCAAAGCCGCCGATCGCACCCGGTGCCTCAGGCGAAAGCCCTTACGGCGTCTGGGGTGCGCTGGGAACTACCAGCAGTGGCGAAGATGTCACCGACTACTGATACGTCGAGCAGAGGAGGCAATGGTGAACACGAATTCTGGTCGGCGATCGACAGCTGGGGTTTCGCTAGTTGAATTGCTGGCGCTGATTTTTATCATAGCGTTATTGCTCGCCATGATGTTGCCGGCGTTGAATCAGACGTGTTCCCCAGCGCGACAAACGCAGTGCACCAACAACCTCAGACAACTGGGAATAGCGATTATCAATTACGCGGCTTGTCGCCCCTCGAACTCGCTGCCAAGTTGTACCAGAGGCGATACGGATCGTCGAAGCGGCCTGGTTGCGATTCTTCCAAACCTCGACGAATCGGCTTTACACGAGCAGATCGCACTTCCATTGAAAACACCGCAGGCGAGTTTTCCTGCGATGGGACCAACTCCCTGGGTCAAAGACTATCCGCCCTGGTCCCAAAGGATTGACGTGCTTGTTTGTTCATCCGACCGGAATATCGTCGACGGAGCAGCAACCAGCTACGTCTTTTGCGTAGGCGACGTGACCAGGATCTATGACAAGCAACAGAGACCTGCCGGTGAGTTCGTCCCTGTTCAGTGGCGATTCGGCGCTAATCACAAGCCAAGAAAACCACGAGGAGCATTCTCCCCAGGGCAGAGCCTTTCCTTGGATAGTTTTACGGACGGAACTTCAAACACAATATTGATGGGCGAAACCAACTACGGCAAGCTCGCGATCAACCAACCGGTCATCTATCTCGATCGACCGTTCCATTGCCTGAAAGATTCACCAAGACAGGTACCTTCCGATCACCCTCGGACTCGTGGTTATCGCTGGGCGGATGGTGGGGCAGGGCCAGCGATGTTCAGTACGATTTTGCCGCCCAATTCCATCAGCTGCGCCGTCGGAGGCAGCGATGGCGTGAATGGTGTGTACAGCGTTGGCAGCTATCACCCTGGTGGTGCGCAGGTTCTGATGGCAGATGGATCGGTTCAGTTTATCAGCGAAGATATCGACACGGGCGACCTTTCCCAACCACCGATCGCACCCGGTGCCTCAGGCGAAAGCCCTTACGGCGTTTGGGGGGCGCTGGGAACTACCAACGCCGGCGACCAATCCGAACCGTATTGAAACTATTTACCGGCGCCGTTGAGCTCGCCCAGCATTTGCTTGGCCGAGTTTTGGATGATCGGGTCACTCGACTTGGCCTGGCTGGTCAGCACCGCCACGACGGCATCTCGCGTCTTGGCATTCTCGCCGTCGATATGAAACAGTGCCCAAGCCGAAATCATTTGAAGTGACGGGTGCGAACTGGTCGTCATCTGATTGGTCAGCGCGGCAACGGCCTGCTTTGCATCGGGGCCGATACGTCCCAAGGCCAATGCCGCATTGTGGGCGATGCTGCCATCCCCTTGCTTAAGAGCCTCGATCAACTCAGGCGTGGCCTCTTTCGCGGCCGGGCCGATCTTGCCGAGCGTGACGATCGCTTCGTTAACGACGCGTGGGCTTTCGTCGTCCAGTAGCTTGGTCAGCGGCTCGACTGCCGGGGCTGCTTTGGGGCCGAGATCTCCCAGGATGATGACCGCTTCCAGCCGCACGCCAGGCTTGTCGAGGGCTTGAATCAGGAACGGAATTGCATCGGGGCCCATTCGCGACAGGAGGTTGAGTGCACTGCTGACCGTTGGCTCGTCGGCATTGTTGAGCGGATCTTGCAGTGCCTGTTTTAATGTCTCTGGCTTGGCCTGCAGTGAAACAAGTCCCTGGGCAGACATCGCGCGGATTAGCGGGTTTTTGGAACTGATTCCCTTGGCCAGGTGGTCAATGGCATCTTTCTTCAGCGCTGTGTCCTTGGGGTGAGCAAACGCCAACGCCCAGGCGCTCATGGCCGACAGCATTGGGTCTTCGCTGTCGACATTACTTTTGATCTTGGCTTCTGTTTCTGGGGACATGTTGCCGATGCGTCCCAGGGCATAGGTCGCCGGAACTTGAAGCTTGGGATCGTCCAGGCAACTGGCAATCGCGTCGGCGGACGAAGCGGCTGCTTCCGGCATCGCGGCCAATGCCAGGAGTGCTTCCGCCCGCACGGTTGACTGCTTGTTCTTCACGATGTTGGCCAGCGCAGGTGCTGCTTCTGCCGCGTCGGGGCCGAGGTTCCTGAGGATCAGGCAGACCCACTTGGCCGCCTGATCATTCTTGAGTGCCGGGATCAATCGCGGCACGATCGGCTTGCCAACGTCGGTCAATGCATTCATAACACGCAGCCGCACGGCGGGATCGGCATCGTCCAACATCTTGACGAAGATCGGCTGAAGCTTTTCATGCCCCGGATGTAATTTGAACAGCGCCGCGACCGCTTGCTGACGAACGGTTGGATCGCTGGATCCAGTCAACCCTACCAGACCTTCCAAGGTGGCATCGCTCGCCACGCCGATCTGCCCCAACGCGTGCGCTGCGTGGGCAGCAACCTCAGGGGAAGAATCTTTCAAGAGCGTCACGAGCGGATCGACTGCTGCGGCTGCTTTTTCACCTTGGCTGCCGAGGGTATCGATGGCGGCAAGTTTCTGGGCTTGCTCCGCGGAATTGAGCGTCTCGATCGTCTGCTGGATATCGTCGGCTTGAGCAGACGCGACCAAGGCAACCACGATCATCAACGAGTAAAACGCGTTCAAAAAAGTGCGAGTCACGAGTTCGTTCTTTCGTATGGGAATGTGCGGGCAGCTAGTGGTCTACGAGGGCAACTCAGTTTGGCAGGTCGTGTACAGAAGACGATTGAGGAAGTCGTATGCTTCCATGTATTTCTGCGGCGGAACCTTGCTGATGCCACGCTTCAAAATCACGGCCATGTTGTCGATCGTCGAGGCAAACTGCTGCGACTGTTGGACGCCGAGAGACCCAGCTTGCGACTTTTGCTTGAGCAGCGTTTCGATTGCTTTTCGATCCGCCTCGAAATCAGGGTACTGCAGCATCTCCGGCCACTTCAACGTGGCGCTCACAGGATCGTAGGTGCCGGCTGGCAGCGATTTGGGGATGTCTTCTTGTGCCAGGGCGACCAACTGTTCTTCGGTTGGAGTCGGATGCTTTTGTGCTTCGTAGGCGTCGTGCTGCGCTCGCATTTGGTAATAGGTGTTGGCGAATTGCTGGCGATTGGAGATCGCCATGCTGTTCGCTTGCTGCTGATAGACATTGGCCTGGGCGGTGTTCAAGTTGTACGACCCGGCGGCACTCGCAACATCAGCCAGACCTTGCAAGGCACCCTGAGCGGCCGTCGCCGTATTGGTGTAGCTGCCGTAGGCCGGGTACACCGGGGCCACGTAACCCTGACCGAAAAGCGGGGTGCAAATCAACACCAGAGCGAGCGAGAACAACATTCGTTTCATGAAACCACCGTTGCAGAAATCTAAGATCCGGAAGAGAAATCCGGGATGGAATTGGCAATGAGAGTCACTAGTTTACTAGTAGACTACGCGCCAAAAGAATCAACGCTGGGGATTTATTGCCAAGAATGCTGATTTCTTCGAAGTTTCACGAAAAACGGGCCAGCTGAGCGGCGTTTGTCGATGGAAACGGATCGCGATTACCGCGTCTCGGGCACGAAAGAAACCCGAGACGCTGCGGCCCATACTAAGCGGTAGTTGGTACTACTTACCGGCACCGTTGAGTTCGCCCAGCAATTGTTTTGCCGAGTTTTGAATGATCGGGTCGTCTGATTTGACCTGAGCGGTCAAGACTGACAACACGGCATCGCGAGTCTGGGCGTTCTCGCCGTCGATCTTGAGTAGCGCCCAAGCCGAAATCATCTGCAGCGATGGCTGCGAATGCCCCGTCATCTCGTTGAGCAAGGCGGGAACGGCCTCTTTTGCTTGCGGGCCGATACGGCCAAGCGACAATGCCGCGTTGTGGGCGATGCTGCCCTCTTCTTCTTTCAAGGCTTTGATCAAAGCAGGCGTCGCGGCATGGGCCGCTGGGCCGATCTTGCCGAGGGTGACGATCGCTTCGTTCACGACCCGTGGGTTTTCGTCGTCGATCATTTTCGCAACGGCTTCGGTGGCTGGTGCCGCTTTCGGGCCGAGGTCACCCAGGATGATGATCGCATCGAGCCGCACGCCTGGTTTGTCCAATGCCTGGATCAGGAATGGAATTGCCTCGGGGCCCATGCGCGAAAGCAGGTTGAGCGCGCTGCTGACGACTGGTTCGTCGGCGTTGTTGAGCGGATCTTGCAGTTCTTGTTTGAGCGTTATCGGCTCGGCTTCCAAGGAAATGAGTCCTTGCGAAGACATGGCACGAACCAGCGGATCGCTCGAACCGACTCCCTGGGCGAGGTGATGAATGGCTTCTTTCTTCAGCGACGGGTCATTCGGATGTGCGAAGGCAAGTGCCCAGGCACTCATCGAGGCGAGCATCGGTTCTTTGCTATTGACGTTGGCCTGGATCTTGGCTTCCGCTTCCTTGGGCAGCGTGCCAATACGACCCAACGCGTAAGTCGCCGGCACCTGAAGCTTCGGGTCGTCCAGGCAGGCCGCGATCGTATCGGCCGAAGCAGCAGCGGCTTCGGGCATGGCGGCCAGCGTTAAGATTGCTTCCTGTCGAATTGGTGAATGGATGTCTTTCACGATATCGGTCAACGCTCCTGCAGCGCCCGCCGCATCGGGGCCAAGCTCACGCAAGATCATGCAAGCCCAGAGGGCCGCTTTGTCGTTCTTGAGCGCCGGGATCAAATCGTTAACCGCAGGTTTGCCGATTTCCGTCAGAGAATTCATCGCCCGCAGGCGAACTGCGGCGTCTTCATCTGCCAGCAGACTAACGAAGATCTTCTGCATGCGTGTTCGATCGGGATGCAACTGGAACAAGGCGCTGACTGCCTGGCGGCGAATCAGGGGCACGTCAGAGCCGGTCAGTTCAACCAGTTCTTCGAGCGCTTCGTCGTTGGTCTTGCCGATCTGCCCCAAAGCATGTGCCGCGTGGGCAACCACTTCAGGCGAAGAATCTTTGAGCAACTCGGCCAGAGGTTCGACTGCCGGAGCCGCTTTATCACCCAGGCTGCCAAGGTGATCGATTGCGGCCAGCTTCGCAGAATTATCGGTCGAACTGAGGTTCTTGATCGACTGCTCAACATCGTCCGCTAGAGCCAGCGAGACGAAGGCCGCGGAAAGCAGGAGCGAGAAAACAGAAATGGCTTGTGTGCGTTTCATGACTTGGTTCTCCCAAATAAGAGAGTTCTCCCAGCAAGGGGAAGGTGTACGGTATCGGCTGCTTACGGCAATTCGACCTCGCAAGTGGCGAATAGCAAGCGGTTCAAGAAGTCGTAAGAGGCCATGTACTTCTGAGGCGAAACGTTTGGGATCTGGTGTTTCAGCGTTGTGTTTGCTTCGTCGACGGATTGAACGAACAGGTCGTTATCGCGCAAGCCAAGCGAGCCGTTGGCTGCCTTCTTCTTCAAAAGGTTTTCGATCGCATGTCGGTTCGTCGAGAACTCGTCCGCTTGCAAAAGCAGCGGCCAATGCACGTCGCCTGTCACTGGATCGTAGCTGTCGGCTGGTAGCGGCTGCGGGATGCCCTGTTTGGCCAACGCGACCAGTTCCTCTTCGGTTAGCGGTGTATGCTTGTCCGCTTCATAGGCGTCGTGTTGGGCTCGCATCTGATAGTAGGTTTCGGCGAACTTCTGGCGGTTTTGGATAGCCAAGGCATTGGCTTTGGCCTGGTTGATATTCGCCTTCGAGGTCAGCAGGTTGTAGCGGCCCGCAGCGCTGGCCAGCGACGCCATACCTTGTAAAGCGGCTTGGGTTGCCGTCGACGCGTGTCCGCCGCCGCGCCCATGATAGCCGCTGACGCGGCCTCGGCTGTGGTGACGACTCCTGGCAAGTACGGGGGACGCGACCAGGAACATAATCAGCAGAATCAGTATTCGTTTCATGCAAATCACCCTCAGGGAAGTCATCTCGTGAAGCGCAACAGGTGGGAGAAAGGGACCTCTGCTCAGCATAGATCCCGGCATGTGGAAAACCAGAAATGCAACTGCTGTGCCGGGTTAGGTGAAATGCAGTTTCTGGGGGGAAAGTACGTGGATTCTCGATACAAAAGACGTGCGACCGGAAGATTTACGTGTCATTAATTCGAGTTTCTACTGCCTGGGGGACGATTGAATCGCGGTTTTTCGGACCAAACAGGACGTTTGGCAGCCAATTGACCTGCCCTTGCCCCCGATTCCCGCGGTTTGCTAACATCCCCCCGCGATAAGGCTCGCCTGGAGATCTTCGATTCCCAAGCGGGCCGCAAGTTATTCCGAGTTTCCCGCGGGTTTGGGCCATCATGAGCGTTTCTGTCGTCGTTCCGATTTACAACGAAATTGAGACCATTCCGTTGCTTTACAGCAGCTTGCACGAAGTGCTAGCCAACCTGGGGCGACCGTACGAGATTCTGTTTGTCGACGATGGTTCGAGCGACGGTTCGACCGACAAGCTGAAGGAGTTGGCCGCGGCCGATCCGCACGCCAAGATCATTGAATTCCGCCGCAACTACGGCCAGACTGCCGCCATGCACGCTGGGATTCAGCACGCGTCGATGGACGTGGTAATCACCCTCGACGGCGACATGCAGAACGACCCCGAAGACATTCCGATGATGTTGGAAAAGATCGACGAAGGGTACGACCTGGTGCATGGCTGGCGGAAGAATCGCCAAGATGCCTGGGTCAATCGCAAGCTTCCTTCGAAGATCGCCAACTGGCTGATCAGCAAAGTGACGAAGTTTCCGATTCACGACTTGGGCTGTACGCTCAAAGCGATCCGCCGCGAGATCGCCGTCGAGCTGGAACTGTATGGCGAGATGCACCGATTCATACCGATCCTGGCCCATCAGCGCGGCGCTCGCTGCGTGGAAGTGGTGACCCGGCATCATGCTCGCCGTTTCGGCCAAACCAAGTACGGCATCGGCCGCACCACGCGTGTGGTGCTCGACCTGTTGACCGTGGCCTACATGCAGCAGTTCTTTACCAGTCCGATGAAGCTGTTCGGCCGGATGGGCTTTGCCTGCTTCGGCATTGCAACGGCCAGCGTGCTGACCACCATTGGCATGAAGCTGGGTGGCGGCGTCGACATGACTGGCAACCCGCTATTGCTGCTGGCCGTGCTGAGCACGATCCTCGGCTCGCAGATGTTTGGCATGGGACTCTTGGGCGAAGTGAATGCCCGGATCTATTACGCCTCGAACGGCAACGATTCGTACGCCGTCCGCAGCTTAACGAACTTCGACGAGCATGGACCTCACGCGATCAAGATGCGTGAGGCGGCTTAGCGGTTTGGTTGCTAGTCCGCTTTAACCACGCCCGGCGGTTTCCACGTCCCCTTGCCGGGCGGAAGGATCGACGGTGGATCGGTCTTGGGCCAGTAGAGCCGCATTGCCATGTAGATTGGCCCGTCCGGGGCAGGCAGCCAATTTGCTTCTTTATCCTTACCCGGTGAATCCTTCTGAATGTAGATGGTCAGCGAACCGTCCGCATTCTTCTTCATCTCAGGCAGCATGGGGGAATTGATCAGGTAACGGTCGATCGGGTTTTTGATCAGCAGCTGGGTCTTGCCGTCGTACATGGTGACCGACCAGAACGCATTGACCGGCGGCAACTGGCCTGCGGGGAATGTCAGCGTGTACTTGTGCTGGCTGCCATCGAGCGGATTGCCTTCGACGTCGCTGCGAGTGATGGGATAGGTTGCTTCGATTGGGTTGTTGCCGTAGATGCCAGCCATCGCGGCGGCAGCGCGCAGCGGCCAATTGCCTTGGTAGAAGTGTCGATCTCCCATCGCTGCAACAATGCGCCAACCATTGATCCCGCTACCAATCCCGGCAACTTCCTTTTTGATCTCTTCCATTCCGAGCTTCGCACCTTCTTGTAGCGCGGCCTTTTGAGCGACAGTGATTGTGTCGCTAGGAAATGGTTGGCCCGCTTCGATGCCGATCTTGCGGAACTTCGCTCGCAGCGGCACTTCGACTTCAGCGGGGCCAACAGGCGGGCAAAACTGCAGAATGAAGGCCATATAGCCGAACGGATCATCCGCGGCCAGTTTCTGATCGATCTTGGGCCAAGTGATTTCAGGAGCTGCCTTCGGAGCAGGCTGGCCCAGGTAGGTCGAGAGTGTCTCGATCTTGTAGCCTTGCTGAACCTGTTTGACGTTCTCGATATCCGCTGGGTTAAACAGCTGTGTGCGGAAGATTGCGAAGCTGAACTCCGTTTCGCAGTGGAAGACTTTGTCGATCCCCTTGGGAGTTTCGCCTGACCAGCCCGGACCGGCAATCATGTAATTGCCGCCGCCGTTGCCGGTGGCCCGGCTGCCGACATAGCCATAGTTGAACGTGTACATGTCGACCAACTGAACCGAGAAGTACCGCTTCTTTTCGATTTCAGGAACCGAGAACACGACCGGTTCGGCACGTAGATCCGCGCAGAAGAACGAATAGGGCGTATCGCTATTAGGCGTGACGACCGTCGTGTCGGCCGGAGTGTAAACACGGGCCGTGTTGTAGATCTGATTGAAAGTGCATTTGTACTGGTCGGAACTCTTATCGATGAAGTACTCGTATATCACGCCGTAGTTCATCACCAGCGGAAAACCATAGACGAACGCCTCTTGGGCGATCGCCGTATCGTCGGTTTGATTCTCCTCGGCCGAAAGCGTTTGTTGCGGGATCAGCATCCCAAGCACCAGCAGCAGCGCAGCACTATAAATCCTCATCGCATTCTCCCCCCACATTCCAGTAACAAGGACGACAGTCACGTCCCTCATCGTAGTTGTCGCGGACGCAGGGAAGAAACGAATTGTGCCGTTTCGTTGGAACTTTGCAGAAGTCGTCCGGCCGTCTTAACCGGCCAATAACCAACGGCTGATCTTTAGCAGCGTTTGTCGGGGAACCCAGGGCGTTACCCAGTTCAAAAGGAACCAGAGCCGCCACTCGTTGAACACCACCAAGCGTCCGTCGTTCATCGAGCGATACCCGATTTCAGCCACTTTACGGGCCCCGGCTGCTTTCTTGAACATGCCGACTTCTTTGGCATGGGCGCGATCAAAGAACTCGGTTTCGACCGGACCAGGGCAAAGGACCGTCACGGTCACCCCGAACCTGGCTACCTCTTCGGCGATCGCCTGCGAAAAGCTGAGCACGTAAGCTTTCGAGGCGAAGTAAACCGCCATCGTCGGCCCCGGCAAAAAGCCGGCGGTCGAGCCAATATTTAAGATCCTGCCACGCTTTCGCCCGATCATGCCCGGCAAAAAGCGATGGGTCATTTCGCACAAGACCGAAACGTTCAACTGGATCATCCCGCCGTCGGTCTCCCAGTCGTGCTGATAGAACGGCCCGAGGTTCCCGAAGCCCGCGTTATTGATCAGGTATTCGACTTCGATATCGTCGGCTTCGAGTTGGTCGTAAACCTGCTTCACTGCCCCAGGCTCGGTCAGATCGATGGCGATGCATACGACCTCGACGTCATGGATTTCCATGATCTGTTGCTTCAGCTCTTCCAGCACTTCGCCGCGGCGGGCAACGAGGACAAGGTCGCCGCCGTTTTCGGCATGGACCCAGGCCAATTCGCGGCCGATGCCGCTGGATGCTCCAGTAATCAGGGCGGTGTTTTTCATGGTGCTCGTTCTTTCATAAGGTCTGCTTTGCTTCTTTTATGGTGTACGTCCCGGCTCGAAGCAACCGAGTTCTGCCCGAACGGCGTCGCCCAGTTGTTGGTCACCAGCGCTGGGCGTTACCATTGAAGGCAAACGTGCAAACGATACGCCAGCGGAAGGATAGGAAGCGATGAAAGCGGCTTACTTTGAAGAAACGGGACCACCGGAAGTCATTCAATACGGCGACCTGCCTCAGCCTGAGCCAGGCGAAGGTCAGGTGCTGGTCAAAGTAGGTGCGGCCGCGCTCAATCCAATTGATACCTATCTACGCAACGGGGCGAACTATTGGGAGTTGCCTAAGCCGTTTGTTACCGGCAGCGATCTGGCCGGGACGATCGAGTCGGTTGGGCCAGGGTCGAAGCGTCTGATGGTTGGCCAACGGGTTTGGGGGACGAACCAAGGCCTGGTCGGCCGGCAAGGAACTTTCGCCGAGTATGCCGTCGTTGACGAACATTGGTTATATCCAACACCGGACAACGTGACCGACGAAGTTGCGGCCGCATGCGCGCTGACCGGCGTCACGGCACATCTCGGGCTAGGTACCGGTAATGCCAACCTGAAGTCAGGCGAAACGATCTTCGTGCATGGTGGTTCCGGCGGGGTTGGCTCGATGGCCGTACAAATGGCTAAGGCGATGGGTGCCACCGTTCTTGCCACCGCTGGTAGCGATGCCAAAGCAGAGATTTGTACCGAACTGGGGGCCGATCATGTCTTCAACTACAAGACCGACAACGTCGCGGAAAAGGTCCTTCAGCATTGCCCTGCCGGCGTGAGCGTCATTTGGGAAACGATCCGCGAACCAGACTTTGACTTTCTGGTAAGCATCGCCGCCGAACGCTGCCGGATGGTTTTGATGGCAGGCCGAGATGCCCGGCCGGCATTTCCCGTGGGGCCGTTTTACGTGAAGGAATGCAGTCTGCACGGGTTCGTGATGTTCAAAGCGTCACCTCAGGAAATGGCCGTTTGCGGGGCCGATATCAGCAAATGGCTCGGTGAAGGGAAACTGAAACCGCAGATTGGCAAGGTTTTCCCCCTTTCTGAAGCGGCAGCCGCCCATCAACTGCAGGAAGATAACACCTTGCGTCAGGCTGGTACGCTGGCCGGGAAAATCGTGGTAAAGCCGTGAAGTTGAGATTCGATGGAACTATAATCGAGTCGCCCTCCCCTAAACCTCCCCTTCCTTGAGTGATTTCATGCCTGCTCGACTTTTGTTCATGTTGGTGGCCTTCGGTCTGTTAGTTGTCTCGCCTCTTTCCGCTGCCGAATACGGCGAGATCGTTACGGTCGCCGGAACTGGCCACAAGGAACTTTCTGCCAACCAGGGCCCCGTCGATCAGGTCAATATCGGCCAGACGTTTGGTGTTGAGATTGGACCGGACGGGGCACTCTACGTTTGCGAAGTCGAAAACCACCGCGTGCTGCGGGTCGATCTGAAGGCCAAGCAAGTCACGACCGTTGCTGGCAATGGAACCAAAGGTTATTCGGGCGACGGTGGGCCGGCGACCAAGGCCCAGTTGAACGAACCGTACGAAGTGCGGTTCGCACCCAACGGCGATATGTACTTCGTCGAAATGCAGAACCACGTCATTCGGAAGGTCGATGCCAAGACGGGTAACATTTCAACGGTCGCCGGTATCGGCAAGCCTGGTTATGGCGGCGATGGTGGACCGGCCGGTAAGGCGCAGTTCAATCGCCCGCACAGCATTGGTTTGGCGGAAGATGGCAAGACTCTGTATGTCGCCGATATCGGCAACCATCGCATCCGCGCGATTGATTTGACCAATGGCACAATTGACACGATCGCTGGCAATGGCGAAACGAAGCTGCCAGTCGATGGCCAGACGACGCGCGGCAAACCGATCATCGGACCGCGTGCCCTGTTCGTCGACGGTAACGACCTGTGGATTGCCCTCCGCGAAGGTCATAGTGTGTGGCGTTTGGATTTAACCAGCGGCAAGATTCAGCATGTCGCGTGCAGCGGTAAGAAGGGCTACAGCGGCGATGGCGGTAGCGCGAAAGAGGCCACGATGAATGGTCCCAAAGGAATCGCTAAAGCACCCAATGGCAACCTGTACGTGGTCGATACCGAGAACCAGGCCATTCGCGAAATTGATCTGAAAAACGATCGAATCCGCACCGTCGCTGGAATTGGGCCGAAGGGGCGTGGCTATTCCGGCGATGGCGGTCCTGCCACCAAGGCGATGCTCGATCGACCGCACGGCATCGGCATCGGTCCTGACAATGCTCTTTACATCGGCGACACCAACAATCACCGGGTTCGCAAAGTGATCCCTGTTTCCCCCTAAGGAACCCTCCTCATGCAACCGATCAATCGTCGACAAATGCTCCAGGCTTCGTTGGGTACCGTGGCTGCGATGGGCCTGGCCGCTCCGGCCTTGGCTGAAGATGCCAAGCCGCAGCGCTGGAAGCTGATCACGTTCACCAAGTTCCTGGCGTCGCTGTCGTACGACCAGATGGCCGAGTCGGTTGCCGAGGTTGGCTTCGATGGAATCGAGGCCCCCATTCGCGTTGGCGGGCACATCGAACCGGAAAAGGTCGCTGAAGAACTTCCGAAGATGGTCGAAGCACTTAAGAAGCATGGCCTGACGCTCGACATCCTGACTTCCAGCATCAACAGCACCGATTCCCCCAACGCCGAAGAGACGCTAAAGGTTGCCAAGCAGTTGGGAATCCCGCGCTACCGGATGAGCTACTATCGCTACGACCTGAAGAAGCCTGTCATTGGACAACTGCGAGAAGCAGGTGCCCAGCTGAAAGACCTGGTCGCGATGAACGAGGAGATCGGCATTCAGGCGGTCTATCAGAATCATTCCGGGACCAACATGGTCGGGGCTCCGATCTGGGACATCATGAGCCTGGCTCGGCAGTACGATCCGAAGTACATTTCCATGGCGTTCGATATCGGGCATGCCCGGGTCGAGGGAAACACCGACTGGCCGATCCAATGGAACCTGGTGCAGTCCCGCCTGGGGGCGGTTTACATCAAAGATTTCCAAAGCAACAAAGGCCGCCCTGCGTGGTGCTCGGTTACCGAGGGGGATCTTCCCAAGCAGTTCTTCACACTGCTTAAAGAAAGCCAATTCAACGGGCCAATCTCGCTGCATGTCGAGTACCTTCAAGGTGAGGAGCGTAAAAAGGTCTCGAATCACATCGCCGCCATGAAACGCGATCTGGCCTGGCTGAAAGGGCAGCTGGCCTAGACCTTGCTCCGCTAAATCTCGCTGGATTGAACCTTTTCGCCCCCACTTCTGTCTGATGGGAACCGATCGGGGCCGCACTCCGCGCACATGGCGGTGTGGGGTACAATGCCCCGTTCTTGATCTTCAACCCCAGCGATAGGACCTCCCAAGAGCGAGGAATCCCCCATGGCACGACGCATTTTGGTCACCTCGGCGTTGCCCTACGCCAACGGACCGATCCATATCGGGCACCTGGTGGAATACATCCAGACCGATATCTGGGTCCGCTTTCAAAAACTGCGCGGCAACGATTGCCGCTACTTCTGCGCCGACGATACGCACGGCACAGCGATCATGATGAGCGCCAAGAAGAACGGGGTGACCGAAGAGCAGTTCATCGCCAAGGTCAGCGAAGAACATCAGCAGGACTTCGCTGGTTTCGGGGTCGAATTTGACAACTATGGCTCGACCAACAGCGATGAGAATCGCGAGTTGTGCAACGAGTTCTGGCAGGCCCTGCGCGATGCGGGCCTGGTCGTTTCCAAAGATGTCAAGCAACTGTACGATCCCGAGGCCAACACCTTCCTGGCTGATCGTTTCGCTCGCGGTACGTGTCCGGTCTGCAAAGCCGAGAATCAACCGGGCGACAATTGCTCGAAATGCGGCGCGGCTTACACGGCGGCGGAATTGATCGATCCGAAAAGCACGCTTTCCTCGGCAACCCCAGTTCTAAAAACGCATCCTCACCTCTTCGTCCGGCTGGAGGATCTGCACGCGTTTCTGGACGACTGGACGCAAAGCGGCGAGCATTTGCAGGATGAAGTTGCCAACTACTTGCAGGGCCAGTTTCTGAAGAATCCCAAAGAGAAGGAACTCAAGGACTGGGACATCTCGCGGCCTGGTCCCTACTTCGGGTTCGAGATTCCCGATAGCCCTGGCGACTATTGGTATGTCTGGTTCGACGCGCCGATAGGGTACATTGCTTCGACCTGGCAGTGGTGCAAGAAGAATGGCGAAGACCTGGCCAAGTGGTGGAAAAACCCTGAGACCGAAGTGCATCACTTCATCGGCAAAGACATCACTTACTTCCACACGCTGTTCTGGCCTGGCATGCTGAAGACGGCTGGTTACAACCTGCCCGAGAAAGTCCACATCCACGGCTTCTTGACCGTCGATGGCAAGAAGATGGCCAAGAGCGACGGCACGTTTGTTAAAGCGGCAACCTATCTGAAGCACTTGGATCCGGCCTATCTGCGTTACTACTACGCCACGAAGCTGGGCCCGAGACTGGATGACTTGGACCTGAACATTACCGAGTTCGTCGATAAGGTCGATGCGGACCTGCGCGGCAAGATCGTTAACCTGGCATCGCGTGCCGCCAAGTTCGTCGAGAAGACCGGCCTGTCGGAAACCTATCCCGACGACGGCGGGCTATTTGAAGCTGGTGCCAAGGCAGGCGAAGAGATCGCCAAGGCGTACGAGGACTGCGACTTGAACCGGGCCATGAGGCTCATTCTGGAATTGGCCGACGCCGCCAATCCCTACATCGAGTCGAACAAGCCCTGGGAGTTGCGGAAAGAACCCGATAACGCCCAGAAGCTGCAAGATGTCTGCACGGTCGGCCTCAACTTGTTCCGGCAGATCGTCGTTTACTTGGCTCCGGTATTGCCGAAGCTGGCCAACGATACTGGCGAACTGCTGAACGATCCGATCGTCAGCTGGCAGCAGTCGCAAACGCCGCTGACCGGGACAGCCGTTAATAAATTCGTCCACTTGATTCAACGTGTGGAACTGGAAAAGGTAAAAGCCATGATTGAAGACAGTAAAGAAGAAGCCGCTGCTGAAGCTCCTGAAGGCCCTAGCCAGGCCGACGAGACCGCCGCGAAGTTCGAGGATAGCGGCCAACCGCTGGTGGACGAACCGATGGCCGAAGAATGCACGATCGATGACTTCGTGAAAGTCGATCTGCGCATTGCTCGGGTTCTTTCGGCCGAAGCGGTGCCGGAAGCTCGCAAGCTATTGAAGCTGACCTTGGGTTTGGGTGGCGATCACCGCAAGCAGGTCTTCGCCGGCATTAAAGCGGCTTACAAACCGGAAGACCTGGTCGGCCGTTTGGTCGTGATGGTCGCCAACCTGAAGCCACGGCAAATGAAGTTTGGCCTCAGCGAAGGCATGGTCTGCGCCAGCGGTCCAGGCGGAGAAGAAGTCTTCCTCTTGAGCCCCGACGAAGGTGCCAAGCCTGGCCAGCGGATTCATTAGTCGCGATTGGCATGCCATCGCACATGTTGAAACGACGTGTGCGGTGGCTAATTTTATGTCGCCTCTTTGCGGCTAGGAATCTACGACTCGCGCAAGTTCGCGATCATCTCAATCGCGTACGGATCTAGCTCCATTCGCTTGGCGATTTCTTCGTGGGAATAGCCCTGATCGACCAGCGTGTAGATCTCGGCACGTTTCGCCTCGTCGCACAGAAGGTCGGATACTGATTGAAAGCTGGGGCTGCCATGTTCCAGGATCTCGCGGGTTTCGCGGAGGACCGGCTCCAATTGCTTTTGATCTTCGGTGGAAAGCTGTGACGCAACGGCTTCGACTTTTAGTAGCATCCGCTGAAGAACCAGCAGCTTGGTATCGACGGTGGCCTGAAACTCCCGGGTTCGTTCGAGCATTTCGACCTGCCACTTGTTCAACTCGGCTGGCCCGCCTGACATGGTCCAAGGCTGGTCGTGCGGTCGCGGGTTGGTGACTAGGTAGCTATCCTTGCCTCTGGCCTTTTTCGCTTTGGCCTGAGATCGCCAGTTGCGACGGAGCAGAAGCCAGATCAACAGGCTCATTCCGCCGAAGAACATGACGTAAGGTAGAATGCTATTGTCGCCCATGAGCGGCATCCTTGCTGCGAGGCAGGCTGGTCAGGTTATTGGTCCAGCACCAGGTATTTGTCCAGCAAAGCGTCTAGCCCGATGCAGTATTGCGAACTGCTTTCATCTTCCGCGTAGACCGGGTCCATCGCCACGGCGGAAACGCTCTCGCGCAGGCCCAGCAAGATCTCGCGGACATGCTCCATGTTGTGCAGCGTGGTGACTTTGCCGCCCCCTTGCGTATCGGCGTAGCTCTTGGCTTTCTCTTCGTCGGTGAACAGATTCAACAGCGTCATCTGCTCGCCTGTTTCACTCGACCCAATTGTACTCGAGTAGCCATCGTCGGTTCGAACGACGTAAACGGGGTAATGCCAAGGGGAATTATCGACGATCAAAAAGTCTTCCAGGAGGCGTTTGATCGTTGTGATCCACTTGGCGTTGACGTCGAATTCGACCGGCTCAGGGTCGTAGGCTACCTTGGTGACCGGTAGCTTCAAACTTTTGAGAAACCAGCGGAATTCACGGTCGTTGTTCAACTGCCGCGGCTCGCCGATGATGGCGAATTGCTGCATGAAATTCAGCGCAACCGCTTCAGACGAATGGGTCGTTAGAATGTGCTGAGGCTGGTCGTCGGTGTCTTGAGGATCGACGATCGAGGTATATCCGCCGCCATGGGCAATCAGGTAAAGCGGATATTCCCATTGAATCGGTGCGGACATGTCCGTTGCTCCTCCTGGTTTCGGGTCCGGTTAGCGGTTGGCGACGGGTGTGGTTCGCAACTGCTTGGCGATCTGGCGGTTTTCCCGCTGAATCAACTGACCACAAGCCGCGGCAATATCGGCGCCCAGCGAGTATCGAATCGTGACCGGGTAGCCGGCGGCGCGCAATCGAATTGCAAAGCGGTCTCGAACTGCCTGGTTGCTTCCCCTCAAGTCGTCGGCGCCGTCGATCGAATTGTAAGGGATCAGGTTGATATGGGCTTCGATGTTTTCGAGGAAAGCAATCAATTTTTCGGCATCTTCCGGGCGATCGGTCCGGTTTTCAAGCATCAGGTACTCGATCATGATCCGACGTTTATCGGATAGCTTCAGTTGCAGTAGCGTCTCGCGTAACCGATCGAGCGGCACGCGTTTGGCCAGCGGAATTAAATCTTGTCGGCCGATTTCGTCCGCGCTATGCAGGCTCAAAGCCAGGTTCACGCTGGGGAACTTTTGGTCCAGACGAAGCATTTCATCCGGGATTCCGACGGTCGAAACCAATAACCGCTGCGGGGCATAGTCGAACAACAGCGGCGAGGTGAGCGCCGCGATTGCTTCGTGGAGATTGTCAGCGTTGTGTAATGGTTCCCCCATGCCCATGAACACGATGTTCCGCACCCGGCGGTCTTCGTCCTGCAGCAGTTGGTTGGCCTGGACAATTTGGTCGAGGATCTGGGAGGCGGAAAGATTCCTGGCAATTCCCATCTGGCCGGTGGCACAGAAACGGCAAGCCGCCGCACAGCCCACCTGGGAAGAGATACATAGCGAGGTTCGTCCGGTGCCGGCCCGCAAGATGACCGATTCGATCATCAGTCCTTCGTCGGTTCGGAAGAGCAGCTTGGTTGCCCCATCCAGATTGGAATCAAGCCTTTCGGCCAGCGAGAGCGGATGGGGGGTGATTTCGCTTTTTAGAATCTCAGCGACCGGTGCCGAAACTTCCGACATCGAGGCTTCGAACGTCCAGCCTTGCTTCAGCCAACGCGTGCGAAATCGGCGGAGGGAATGGATCGTCTGGGAATCGTTGCCCAGTCGCTCGTTCCAGGCGGTTACGTCGTACCAATGCGGCATAAAGGGTTCTCTGAGGGTTCGTCCCAGTATAAGCAAACATCGGCTGATTGCAGAGAAGGAACCGGCCGCAGGCGAACCGATTTCTACGGATCAAAAAGTGACCGCTGATAGCCCAATGGGCGTCGGGAGGGGATAATTCCCACTTTGTGTCCCCGTCGAACCTTCGTTGGAAGCATTTGAGTATGACGACAATTATCCAAACTGCGTGTTTGCTGATCCTCTCAAACATCTTCATGACGTTTGCCTGGTACGGTCATCTGAAGCACATGGAGCATCGACCGTTAATGGTGGCGGTGGTCGTCAGCTGGGGAATCGCATTCTTTGAGTACCTGGTTCAGGTACCGGCGAATCGGCTTGGCTACTCGTACATGAGCCTGGGACAACTGAAGATCTTGCAAGAGATAATCACGCTATCGGTGTTCGTTCCATTTGCTGTCTTCTATATGAAGCAGCCCCTGCGGCTCGATTTTCTGTGGGCCGGTTTGTGCATTTGTGGAGCGGTTTACTTTGTTTTTCGCGACAAGCTATAGGACCAGCCAAATTCGCCTATTCGGCACCTGATGCCCCGATAGATGCATGCGTCTAGCGATGCGGCGCGGTATCTTTGAGTAGAGGTAACGGCAACCAGATGACATTCCGTCTCAGGGGAGGGTTAGCCATGAACGTCTCAACCTATCATCATTGGAAGCTGAACCACATCAGTGGGGCAGTCGCGGCTTTGGGGATCTTTTTGATCTATGCATCATTGCTTGAGCATAGCGCCATGCAGTCGATTTCGGTCCTGTTCCCGACCGGAGTAATGATCTTGCTGGCCGGGCTGGGTATGTTTGCACTAGGTCTTTCGGTCTACCTCCGTCATTGGCCTCACCGAATGTAGTCGACCTGGGTTTGAAACCCTGGGGTACGGCACGAGCAGTACAGTGGATCGCACCAGGTGCGGTATCTGATCTTCTGGAATGTGCGATCCGTTGGGTGTTGTCGTAATTCCTGTACCCTACGACTGATGGGGATGCTAGCTGAGGTAAATCCTCGCTTGCGATCGGTTGACGGTTTCTCTACTATCTGCCGGCCAAACGCTGCGCATTTTGGCCTGGGCCCGCTTTATTCCTTGTAGACGACTTCTGGCATGGATGCTCGAAGAGCCGTTGCTGTTCTCCTTGCCGCGACCTTGCTCGCGTGTGGTTGTCGTGCGCTTTGGCAGCCGGAAGAATTAGGCCCGCCCAGCGAACTGCCGAACCAAAAGCTTGCCGACGATACGGTCACGCTAGAAATTGCCCGCGTCGCGCTCAGTACGCTCGACGAAGAGAAGCTGCCGAGCATCTGGTCCGATATTGACGAGCAGGCCATTCCCCTCGAGAAACGCCGCGAGTTGCTGGCCAATGGGTTTCGGGTAGGGATCATCGATTACCACATGCCGGGACCAATTCGCGACATCATGCACAAGAGCGAAGGGGCCCGTGGGCTTAATGGCGAAGAGATGGTCCGCATCGATGGCGACGACAAAGTGGCGATCAATCATCGCCGATTTCGCGGCGGCAAACGCAGCGAATATATCATGGTGCCGCTACGCAACGAAGTTTCTATACTGGAATCAGTGGGCGGAATCATTCGGGGTGAAACGTTCTACCAGGCCGAGTGCAAGTTCATCTTGAAAGCCTTCCCTCAGAACGATGGCCGTGTGCAACTGGTTGTCAGTCCCGAGATTCATCACGGCCAGCCGAGGCAGCGTTACGAGGCAGGCGAAGGGATGCTGCGAATCGAGACGCGGAAGGAATCCAAGGTTCTTGAGCAAATCGAATTCTCGGCCATGCTGCAGCCAGGCCAGACACTCATCATCAGCGGAACGTCCGAGAGCAAAGGCCTCGGACAAGCTTATTTCGAGCGAGAAAATGGCGGCTCGCAGCGGAAACAGATTTTGCTGATCCGGCTGGCAGGCACGCAATTTGACGATCTTTTTCAAACTCGCGACACAGTCAAGGAAAATCCTCCCCTTAATGACGACTCTATGGGAGGTCTACTTCCCTCGCATTTCGACGAAGAGACCGGGGATTGACCAAACGCCGCAAACTCTCTGATAATAACGACTTTGAATGAGACAGTTGGGCTGCCCTCGGGGTCTATGCGAATCCTCTTGCAGCCGTGTTATCGCTTTTGCTCGGGAGAGACCTGATGGCTTTGATTCCCCTTCGAGTGCTGCTGGATCACGCAGCCGAAAATTCGTACGGCGTGGCTGCGTTCAACGTCAACAACATGGAACAGATCCAGGCGATCATGGAAGCCGCCAAAGAAACCGATTCGCCTGTAATCGTTCAGGCTTCGCGCGGAGCACGGAAGTATTCGCAAGACAACTACCTGCGGCACCTGATGCTGGCCGCTTCGGAACTGTATCCGCAGATTCCGATCGTCATGCACCAAGACCACGGCAACAGCCCGGAAACCTGCATGAGCGCCATCGAAAACGGCTTCACCTCGGTGATGATGGATGGTTCGCTGGAAGCAGACGGCAAGACTCCGGCCAGCTACGACTACAACGTCGAAGTGACCAAGAAGGTGGTCGAAATGGCTCACGCCAAGAACGTCAGCGTTGAGGGCGAACTGGGCTGCTTGGGCTCGCTGGAAAGCGGCATGGGCGAAGCCGAGGATGGCCATGGTGCCGAAGGCGAACTGAGCCACGATCAATTGCTGACCGATCCGGAAGAAGCCGAACGCTTTGTTGCCGAAACCGGCGTCGACGCACTGGCCGTTGCGATCGGTACTAGCCATGGTGCTTACAAGTTCACCAAGAAGCCGACCGGCGAAGTGCTGGCGATGGATCGAATCGAAGAGATCCACAAGCGTCTGCCTAACTGCCACCTCGTGATGCACGGCAGCTCGAGCGTTCCGCAAGAACTGCAAGACATCATCAACAAGTACGGCGGCGAGATCAAGCAAACCTACGGCGTGCCGGTCGAAGAAATTCAACGCGGTATCAAGAGCGGCGTTCGCAAGATCAACGTCGACACCGACAACCGCATGGCCATCACCGGTGCCATCCGCAAGGTGCTGATGGAGAAGCCTTCGGAATTCGATCCGCGTGCTTACCTGACCCCGGCCCGCGACGCCATGAAGCAGGTCTGCATCGACCGCATGGTCGCCTTCGGCCAAGCCGGCCAGGCCTCGAAGATGCGCGAAGCCAGCTTGGTTTAAGCCAACCGCTTCCGATAGAAACAGCGAAAAGGGCTGCATTGAATGCAGCCCTTTTTTCGTGCGCGGCTCAAGCAGGCGAATCTTGTTGGTGCCAATCGTACCCGCAGCTTAGGCACTGTTTTGCTTTGTCGCTTTTCAGCTTGTTACCGCATTTAGGGCAGCATGGGAGCGGGGAGGCAGAGCGGAAGATGGAATAGATTGAGGAGAGTGCGTAGATCAGGAGCACCAACGATATCAATAAGGCGCACATATAAGCTGGCAAAAACAAAATGTGGAGAAGGACATCGTGAAAGATTTCGCCTCCTGGAAGTAAGTGGATGAATTGGCTGGCAATCGCGACAAGCAGCCCATATATCAAAATGGCTCCAGCAGTAAGAATGAAACTGATTGCGCGACCAACCTTGGATGTTTTAAATTCTCTTACGCTCAGTGCACGATGTCGGCCACAGGCAATTGAGGTTTCATGGACGATACCAACGACCATAAGCAGAAAAGCCACTGCAACAATAACCAGTCCAAAAGGCTTGGCATACGGCCCCAATTGGTCTTGGTAGCTCCTCACGAGCGGCAAAACCGCAAATAGTACCCCAGAGATTGCCATCATCGCCAGGCCGTCGTGATGAACAAACAGAAGGTAGGTCGGCACATGGTCAAGCATGATCTTCTGCTCCTTTCTCGCTCACTGCCTCGTGGTGCCAATCGTATCCACAGCTTAGGCACTGTTTTGCTTTGTCGGATTTCAGCTTGTTGCCGCATTGGGAGCAACGTGGCAGAAGGAAAGCTTGAAAGCGTTTTTGGACATAGCCATACAAGCAACTTGCCGAGTAAAAGATTCCGTTGATGATGAAAACGACCAGAGGCAGAAAAACCAAAGCGACAATCGCGACGGCCAATAGCTTGCCAAACGGACCCAACTTATCGTGGCAGTACTTGGCCAGCGGGAGTACAAACGCGATAAGTGTCCCATAGATAGCCACAATCACTGGGCCATCGTGATGGACAAACAAAAAATAGGTCGGCACCTGGTCAAGCATGATCTTCTGCTCCTGTCCCGCTTGCTCGGTTCTGACTCAGGAAAACTTCTCGCATGGCCTCCGTTCAATCTAGCAGTCCGTTACGCCGGTGTCCCTCTTTCGGTGACCACTCGCCCCGATCGCGATCAGATGCGAAAATAATGACCCGTGGACTCCGGCTTTTAACCGCTTGCTGAAAGATTAAATCCCCAGATGACCGCACCCCGTGTATTTCATGATCCGGCGCAGCTTCGTGCTGAAATCCGTGTCCTCCAGGCCCAAGGCCAACGGGTGGGGCTCGTGCCGACGATGGGGGCTTTGCACGAAGGGCATTTGAGCCTGGTCGAGCAGTCGCAAGCGGCGTGCGATTTGACGGTGGTGACCATCTTTGTGAACCCGACGCAGTTTGCCCCGGGGGAAGACTTCGAGAAATACCCCCGCACGTTAGAAACCGATCTGCAGTTGCTTTCCAAATTCGATCCGGTCTGGGTGCTGGTTCCCGAGGTCGATGCGATGTACCCACCAGGCAGTACCACCGTGGTGAAGGCTCCGCGAATTGCCCAACCGCTGGAAGGGGTTCACCGGCCGAGCCATTTCGATGGAGTGGCGACGATTGTCTTGAAGCTGTTTGAGGTCGCCCCGGCCGACATGGCATTTTTCGGGCAGAAAGATTTTCAGCAGGTTCGGGTCATCGAGGAGATGGTCCACGATCTGTTGGTTCCGATTGAGATCGTCCGCTGCGAAATTGTCCGCGAAAAGGACGGTTTGGCGATGAGTTCCCGAAATCGCTATCTGACAGCCGAAGAGCGTGAAATTGCCTTAAGTATTTCGCGAAGTTTAGGCTCGACCTCCCGGCAGATCGAATCGGGAGAAATCGACGCCGCCGGTCTGCGGTCTAAAATGGAAGAAACGCTCCTGGCAGCAGGTGTCGACTCGATCGATTACGTGGCAATCGCCGATCCGCAGACGTTGGAATCGGTACAGACAATCACCGCCGAGGTAGTTATCCTGGTGGCTGCTCGGGTCGGTTCCACGCGTCTGATCGACAATATGCTGGCCGCCCCGCCGCTGCCCTGATTCTCGTTTTCTCTTTCCCCCCGCGAAATCGTGCAACGCACCCTATTTCTGATCCCGGTACCGGATGATCTGTTTGGCCTGCCTGTGGTTGGGTTTGGCTGGCTGTTGATTGTATGGGGTTTGCTCGTCGCGGCTTGGATCTTCCTGCTATCGCGTAAGCCGAACTTTCAGCAAGAGGTTTTCGGCCATCTGCCGCTGTTTGTGGTGGTTGCGGCCGCGATTATTTATGTGCTGCCGATCTTGCGCGTCAACGAAGCAGGCCAGATGGGCTTTCCGATTCGGGGCTACGGCGTGCTGTTAGTGCTGGCAATCGTTTCGGCCGTCGGCCTGGCGGCGTATCGCGCTCAAAGGATGGGAATCAACCCGGAAGTGATCTATTCGCTGGCGATGGTCATGATCGTTTGTGGCGTGATCGGGGCCAGGTTGTTTTTCGTCATTCAGTACTGGAAGAACTTCTACCATCCCGAAAGCCTGGCGCTGACGCTGCAAGAGATCTTCAAAGTGACCGAAGGGGGAATCGTTGTGTACGGTTCGCTCATCGGTGCGGCGATTTCGTTTGTCGTTTTCAGCTATCGTATGAAGCTCGACACATTGGCCTTGGCCGACTTGATTGCCCCGAGCTTGATGATTGGGATGTTCTTTGGCCGCTTGGGCTGTTTCATGAATGGTTGTTGCTACGGCGGGCTTTGTACATTGCCCTTGGCGGTGCAGTTTCCGCAAGGGATCGCTCCGCAGTTTACGCCACCTTATGTGCGTCACATGGAGAACGGTGCTTTCTACGGGCTGCTGTTCGCTCAGGACGACGAAGGAAAAGTTCGCGTAGCGAACGTGCTCCCCAACTCACCGGCCAGCGATAGCGGCGAGATTGAGATCGGCGACACGGTCGAAAGCATCAATGGCTATCCGCTTCACGACCAACCGATCAAGCCGATGGATGTGCTCAAGGGACGCCTGATGGCCTCGTGGTCTGGCGACAAAGAGTCGCAGGGAACCATCGCCTTGAGGTTGGCTGGCAAAGGAGTTGTCTCTTTGCATGTCGAAGGTTTGCCAGCCAGTTCGCTCCCGGTGCATCCGACTCAGCTTTACAGTAGCGTGAACGGGTTGATCTTGTGCCTGTTGATCTTGGCCTACTATCCGTATCGCAAAGCGGATGGCGAAGTCATCGCCGTGACGTTGGGGCTGTATGCGATCACTCGTTTTCTGTTGGAAGTAATCCGAACAGACGAATATGCCATCGGCGGCACCGGGCTGACCATTTCGCAGAATGTGAGCATCGTGATCCTGATCCTGGCGGTTGCTTTGTTTGTCTTTGCACGCCTGCGGCAACAGCCACTTGCTTGGCCGCGCACTGCCGCGTAACAATGAGGGATCTTTGGCAGCGTCTTTTCTTGCTTCAGGATCCCCAACATGCCCGTTTCTATACCGTCTCCTTCCGTGATCGAAGCCTGTGGCAATAAGCCCAAGGTGATCGAAGAATTCATCGGCCGTGTCAATTCGCAAACCGCCGAGGTTAGTATTGCAAGGATGGTCAGTCCCAGCGGTTGGCTCGAACCGGGCCAGACTCCGGACTTCGACGAATACACGATTGTGCTGAAAGGGGAACTGACGATCGAAACCAAGGAGGGCATTCAGACCGTTTCCGCAGGGCAGGCAATTATCGCGAAAAAGGGAGAATGGGTCCGATATAGTAGCCCTCATGCGGATGGTGCCGAATATATCGCCGTTTGCCTTCCGGCGTTCTCGCCGGACACGGTTCATCGTGATTCCGAGTAGATAGAGCGGTGGGAGATCCTCGATAATCGCAGCCGTTTCGGCTACGATGGAACTATTCTTTACCCCCGTCCCCAACGAGCCTGCTTTCGCAGTTTCAGATGCTCTCCGGGGAGCCGGACTTCTCGCACTTACACCCCAGCATATTCGTTCGTGTCCGACGACTTGCTTCTGATCCAGCGAATTCTGCAAGGCGACGCTGTCGCCTACGAGGAGATTGTGCGCAATTATCAGCAGCGGCTTTACAACACGATGTTTCATATCCTGGGCTCAAAGGAAGATGCCGAAGATGTCGTGCAAGAGTCGTTTGTCCAGGCCTATCTCAAATTGGCCACCTTTCAAGGCAACAGCGCCTTCTATACCTGGCTCTACCGGATCTCGTTCAATATCGCGATCAGCCATCGGCGCCGGCGAAAGAAAGTGCACTCGATCGATCAGGTACGCGACGACATCGGCAGCGAGCCAGTCGATCAAGGCAACGGGCCGGCGCATCGGATGGAACAGCAGGAAAGCATTCGGCAGGTACACGCAGCGCTGACGAAGCTATCCGAAGAGCATCGCGACGTCCTGGTACTGCGCGAACTGGAAGGCATGGACTACGACCGCATCGCCGACGTGCTGGAATTGCCAGTCGGCACCGTTCGCAGCCGACTGCATCGTGCGCGCACGCATTTGAAAGAATGCCTGGAAACGATGATCGCCCAGTCGGAACGGGGCACTCTCTAGGATTCTAGCTGTCGAATTCGACCGGCGTCTCGACCGATTCTGGTGTCGCTGAAGATGGAAAGATCGGCGTGATGACTTTGGGATTCGCGAAGTAGATGTAAATGCTCATTACCACCACGATCAGGCCGATACCCATTGGCCAAGCCAGCGGCCAACTGGTCATATCGACGGCACCCGACTCTTTTTGCTGATAAGGTGTATCGCGCGGGAATGTAATCGACATGAACAACTGGAAGGCGACTAGCAGGACGAATATCAGACCGAGAAAGTGAAAGTCGTAGAAGTTGGCATTCAAATCGAGAGCCTGATCCTTGGTCAATGGCTGGATAATAAAATAGAAAACTGCAATCCCGAGAAAACCGGTGAACAAGGCGATATCCGCAGCGACCTTCGGAGCTCGTTTTGAGATCATCCCGACCAGCACGACCGAGAAAATAGGGATGAAGTACAGCCCGTTCATCTTTTGCAGATAACCAAAGATACTATCCTGTCCGGCCAAAAGCGGTGCGATCGTCATCGACACGATCGCCAGGATGGTACCGAACACTTTGCCCGACCAAATGACGCGGTCATCGGTCGCATCAGGATGCAGCATCTGCTTGTAAACACCCAGGCTGAACAGCGTAGCGGTACTGTTGAGCGCTGAGTTAAACGAACTGAGGATCGCACCAACCATGACTGCCGCAAAGAAACCAGCCAGGTAGGTTGGCAACACACTACGAACCAACGTTCCATAGGCCTGATCGGCATTTTCAGGCGCAATTTGTTCAGAGAACAGTTGAAAGGCAATCAAGCCTGGCAGCACGAGAATCAGCGGGGCGAGAATCTTTAGCGTACCAGCCAGCAAAACGCCCTTCTGGCCTTCCTTTAAGCTGCTGGCACCGAGAGTTCGTTGAATGATCTGTTGGTTGGTGCACCAGTAAAACAGGTTCAGCAGCAGCACGCCGGTGAACAACGTCGTGAACGGCACGGAAGAATTCGACGAACCGAGCGAGTTGTATTTTTCTGGATGGGCCTCGTGCATCTCACTTAGCGCGGTGAAGATCCCTTGATCGCTAACGGCATACAGCCCGAAGATCACAATCAAAAAGCCACCAACCAACAGCCCGAAGCCATTGAGCGTATCCGAGACAGCCACCGTTCGCAGACCGCCGAAAATCGCGTAGATCGAACCGATGATGCCAATCAGCCAGACGGCACCCCACAAGATCAGATAGTCTGCCAGGTCCATGCCCTCGACCGGCGACGTGCCGTAGGCGATCTCGCGCGAGAACCCGAAAATGCCCCGAATGTCGAGGATCTCGGTCAGGCCTTTTGCTCCGGTGTAAAGGATGATCGGCAACAGGATGCCGGCGTAAGCGATGATGAAAATCAACGAGGTGATCGCCCGGGTCGAATGACCGAAGCGGTCTTCCAGGTATTCCGGCACCGTGGCGATCCCGCTTTTCAAATAGCGGGGCAAGAAGAACAACGCCATGATCACCAGCGAGGCACCGGCGAGCACCTCCCACGCCATCACGCAGATTCCATCGTTGAACGCAGCACCGTTGAGCCCGACCAATTGTTCGGTCGAAAGGTTGGTCAGCATCAGCGACCCGGCGATATAGCCACCCGTTAGCGTTCGGCCTGCCAGGAAATAGCCGGACGAAGATTTGTGATCGTCGTCCCTGGTCAGAATCCAGGTAATTAAACCGACTAGCGCGGTGAAGAAAACAAAGGATGAGAGCGTGATTGCCGTTTCAAGCATGGGGCTGCCTGCGAACTGTTGCGGAGCATGGAGGGTGGGCAAACTGTTGAGATTAACTGTTCAGGCGATGATAGCAATGAGAAAACCCTGAAGTCGATTGAGAAATATTGTCAAACTCGTTGGCATTCGCAACCCCTGACCACACGATGCGGATACTTTGAAAACCGGGGCAATTCGACGCGAGAGCATCGCCGGTGGGTAGATTTGTCTGCGATCAGGGGCAACTTCTTTCCAATTTTGCCCAATCATCCAAGGCGCCGCATGCCGATGGAACTAGTAGCCGCGGGTTCCCGTCTAAATACGGAGAACAGCAGGCAGAAAAGAAGTCGGTGTAATTACCATAGGCATAAAACCCCATGTCTAGGAGAGAGGCGTACCGATGTTTTTCATCGTTTCCATCTTGAAGCAACAGCGCAAGCAGAAATAGATCGGCCTTCGGAACAGAGGCCAGCTAATTCGCTTTCGTGGTATTGGTTTCCGCAGACTCGTTGCCCATCTCGAATTTCGGCAACGGGCTGGCTGGATTCTCCAGCGGAACCAAGCGAATCTCTGTCACGGCGAACTCGCCGATCAGTGGCAGGCCCGGCATTTCCAGCGTAACGAGGAATTTGCCAGGGGACTGGAGGTTCAATTCCCCCAGCGTGGTTGTGGTGATTGGCTGGTCTGCTTTGCCCAGTTCGATCAGGTTCTCAACGAACAATTTGTCCCCCACATTGACCCGCATGCGTGCCTCTTGCGTTGGCCCGGTGCAAAGTGCAACCGCCTGAACTTGGTAGGTGCCTGGCATGACCAGTCGCATTTGCCAAACGGCTTGTTGGTCTCGATTGGCAAACCCGGCGATGCGGTCCCATGCGTCCAGGTCTAATCTTTCTCCACGTAAATTCGCGGCCAGGGGCGATAGTCGAATCGCTCCATCGGCTTCTTGCTGCACCACGGGGGGCAAGTCAGGTGGGACGCTTGGCTGGGACGTCGAGGGAGGCGTTTCGGTCGGATTTGGCGACGAGGACTGCTGGGTAACCGCTGGGGATTGGGTTTCCGGCTGCTTCGGATGATTGGTATGGGATGGTGGCTGGCATCCGATCACCAGGCATGCCATCAGCCAGATCAGGGAGCAAGCGAGCTGCGCTAACTTGTCGAATTTCTTCCTTCGGCGGGGTTTCGTTGTTAACATACTAAGTAAGTCGTCTGTCTTGGTAATGCAGCCCAATTGAGTGGCTTGGGGAAGTATCGGCAAAGAAGTATCAGCACAGGCGCGAGCGTTTCCATCGAGCGGCAGTCTTGCCGCAGCAATCTGGAACGTCACATTTTGAATGGATCCGCTCCCAGCTCATCTCATTGGAATTGTCGGTGGCTTCGTCTCGTCCATCATATCGTCTGGAAGATATCCTGGCTTTGAATGCCGAGATAATTTCTCTTTCGCGCGTCGAGTTGCCGTTGGACCCGCACCTGGGCCGATTGAGTAAGCAACTTGCCGGGCCGCTGCGACGATTAGGAGAGGATCTTTCCGAGCGAATTAGCGCCGGGCAATCACTCGACGAGGCCATGGAAGAATTGGGGGATGGTTTTCCTCCGATGTATCGCGCTGTCGTAACCGCCGGCATGCGCAGTGGTCGCCTTACTTCAGCGCTGGAAGATATCGCTGCCACAGCGCGGCGCGTTCAGCAGTTACGGGTTTCGTACCTCACGGCTTCGATTTATCCCGCCATCTTGTTAATCCTGGCCGGCGTGTTTGGCGTGACGATCGGCATGGACCAATTGCATCAAATGCGCGCGATCTGCGTCGATTCGATGGTGGCGGAAGGTTCATTCTCTTTGATGACGATTGACTTCCTGTTGGCACTCAAGCCACTGTTTCTGGCTCTGATTCCCATTGGTGTTTTGCTGTTATGTTTTCCGGTGGTTCTGCAGATATGGCCTTCCACGTTGTTTCGAGCAGAAGGGCTGTCGGCCTGGCTTCTCCCCGGCTCACGACAAGTCGCACAGAATTGCCAATGGGCGATGGTTTTCGACTTGATGAGTCTGCTGATTGAATACGAAACGCCGTTGCCGGAAGCCATTCGCCTGGCGACCCAGGCCAGCGGCAGCCATCGAATGGCGGCAGTCGGCCGCCATTGGGCCGAGAGGATCGAGCAAGGAGATCGACGCTGGGCGCCGCCTGAACTGAATCCAATCAGCCGTTGGCTCTTGCCGTCGAATTTAGAGCCGGCTGCGTTGTCGAAAGTTCTTGCTTTGACGGCACAGCGATATTTCTCGAAGGCTCGCCGGCAGACGCATTGGATTCAGAACCAGCTTCCCATTTATGCCACCCTGGTAATCGGTGGTCTGGTCGTCGTGTTTTATGCGGCCATGTTATTTGTTCCCTGGATCATCATCTTGCAGAATGTCCTGGCGGTTCCGAGTTAGTGATTTAACATCTTTCGATTTCATTCATGCAGCCTCCGTTGAATTCATCGAGTCACTCGTCCCAGGCCGATCCCTTGGCCTCGGATTCCGAAGAAGGGATCGTGCTTGCGCATGCGGAAACGCCTCGGCCGGCGCTGATTCAACTGAGTGAGGATGAATCGGTAGAGCTTTTGCGGAGTATCGGCCAGTTGGCCCAGTCTGGGATGCCGCTGGACGAAGGACTCGAGGCGTTCGCGGCCGAGGTCTCAGGACCAAAGCTGAAGCGGGCCTTTTTGCAATTGGCCCAGGAGATACGCGCCGGCGGTAATCCGTTTGCCGACCAGGATCTCAGTTTCGTCCGATTGCCGCAGTTCCACCAAAGTTTGTTGGTAGCCGGGATCCAGTCCAATCGTCTGGGAGACACACTGTACGATTTGCTGGATGAAGAAAACTGGCGAAACGAATATTGGCGCGATCTGTGGGCGGCCCTTTCCTACCCGTTTCTGTTGGCGTTGATCACGCTGGGGGTTGTCGACCTGCTGAATGTGGTCGTCATGCCTTTGATTCAGACCGAGTTCCTCTCGATCTACGAGGAGTTCGAGCTCGACCTGCCGTTCGATCCAATGATCTTCCAGGCCCGATCGATTTCCTGGACCGGGTTCTTTCTATTAGGCCTGGTTGGAATTTTTCTGGTGCCGGCCTGTTTGAAACCGCCCCAGGTCGCTCTTCTGCGTCGAAGTCTTCCGCTGGTGGGAAAGATTTTTTGGTGGTACGAGTCGCTGGACATGATCATGAAACTGCGGATTCTCATTTCTCAGGGCGTGCCGACTTCCAAGGCGCTTCGGCTCCTGGAAGACTCGGTATCGAGTCGCCGCTTTGCCCAGTTGGTGCCGATTTGGGCAGAGGAAATGGAAAGCGGAAAGACGTTGGCCGACGTGTGGCAATACGACATCGACGTGCCTTCGTCGATCTTGCCCCTGGTGCGCTGGGGAGAGGCAACCGGCAAGCTGGGCGAAGCTTTGCAAAGTTGCGAACTGCTGCTGAAGGATCGCCTGTCGCTTCGCCGCGAGTTAATCCGCAAGCTGGGGCCGCCCTTGATAACGACGATTGTTTTGGCCGCGCTGTTCTGGGCGGCGATTCGCCTGGTTGTGCTCGTGATGCCGATGTTCGATTTGCTTAGCTATTTTTGGTAACCGCCGTGGACCTGCTCTATCATCTTCAGAACCTATGGATGGCCATCCTGCTGGGCGTGGTGCTATTGATTCTGTCGACGCAGTGGGACAGTACGACGCGCGAAGCGCCCTCTTTCATGCAGCGATCGCTTCGGCTGGTCGCTTGGATGTTTATCTGTATCGGCGGTTTCGGTTGGTGGATCGGCATCTCTGGTTTTGTGGCGATCGTTTTGATTCCTTTCATCAGCATGGTCGTGTTTGGGCTCGGTGTGCAGCGTTATCGCGTGATTGAAAACCGCGGGCTCGTCTCGGTGGTCGTGGCGGGACTGGAAAAAGGAATCTCGCCGATCGCCAGCGCAGTGGCTTATTGCCAGGAAGCGAATGGACTGCAGCAGCGCAAAGCGCGAAGATTCGCGAAATCGATGGGGGCAGGAATGAGTGTCGTTGATGCCGCTCACGACGCTCGCGTGAAGCTGCCGACGGAAACGTTGATGGCGCTGGAACTGAGCTCGGCTTTGGGAAATGTCCAGCAGATCAATGGACAAGCAAAGGAGTTCACCGGCTATGACACGACCAACTACAACAATATGGACGCGTTTCTCGGCGGGCTTTTGTTTGTGGCGCTGATCGGAACGGTACAAGTTGCCTTGTTGCTTTACACAGAGTGGTTTCTGAAGCCCATTATCACCTCCATCCTGGTTGGATTTGATTTAAGTCCCAGCGGCTATCCCAACACGTGGGAATGGATTAGCTGGTTGGCCTACATCAATATCGGAGGACTTTGCATCCTGATTCCGGTGTTCCTGTTGTTGGCGTTGTTGATTGTATTCGTACAGTTCGGTTGGCTTAGCGAACTCCCCTGGGGCTTACGCTGGGTTCATGGGCCGCTGAACGAGTGCCGCTTGTTGAATGTCCTTTCGATCGTGACGGCAGCCGACTTGCCGCTGCAAAGTGCGCTCGAGGTAATCAAGATCCGGTTTCCTTCGCGCCGGATGCGTAGAATTGCCCGGCAGGTTTACGGCGAGCAGCGATCCGGCAGAGATTGGATCGAGTCGCTTACCACATCGGGCGTGCTTAGTCACGGCGAGGCGGCTCTGGTCAGTTCGGCACAAGGTGCCGGGAACCTGGCTTGGGCGTTGAAAGAGGTATCGATCGGCAAGCGACGCCGCCATTTGCAACGGATCGCGCCGATGATGAAAGTCGTGGTGCCGGTTCTAGTGTTTATTGCCGCTGTACCTGTTTTGTGCGCGGGAATCGGTGTCTTTTTGCCTATCATCGATATGGTGACCAACCTGGCTCGTTACGCTCCCAATTGATTTCGTGATGAATCGTACCAAAGAAAAACAAGGCGTATCGGTTGTCGAGTGCATCGTCGCACTATCGCTTTTGGCGGTGATGCTGACGACGTTGCTTTCATTTCAGGTCTTGCTGACGGCCAGGACCCGATTGGCCCGGCAACGCCTGGTGGCCCAACAAACGCTAAGCAATTTAGCCCAGCGCGTGACGTCGGTTCCACTCGGCAAGCGAGTCTCTCTAGCAACGGTTGAGCAGTGGGCGCGAGAAATGGAGCAGCAACAGCACCTGCCCGCTCAGGTTCTATCGGCTGAGATTCACGAGGTTACCGAGCCTGCCCCGGGGCAGCGGATTGAGCTTACCTGGCAGCCGGTAACCAAAGTCTTGCCGGCTTACCACTTGGTCACCTGGCGATTTGCTGCCATGCCGGTGCCTGAGAAGGAGCAAAAGCCATGAGGTCGCCAAGAAGTCGTGGAACCAGTCTGGTCGAAGTGCTCGTGTTGATGGCGGTCGGCGGCGTGATCGTGATGGTCGCGATCAAGTTGCTGCATCAAAGTCAGAGCACGGCTCGACGGGCCCAGGCATCGCTCGATTTACAGCAAAGTATCCAACGGCTCGATTCTCAGCTGCGAGAGGATCTAAGAATCGCCAAGGCAGTGGATATCAAGAATCCGCAGACGTTTACGCTGGAAGTTCCAGACGCTTCGATCCAGTACGCATCCGATGGCAAGTTTTTCGTGCGCAGCGAAACGTTCGACGATGCTTCGCCAAAACGTCAGGAAGGATTTGCCCTACCTGATTGCGAGATCACCATCCAGCGGCCGACCGATGGTCGAGTATTGCTGACCGTAAAAGCGAATCAACAACTGCCGACCTCAGAGACCTACCAGATCGAACAGGCAATCGGGAGGCCCCAATGAATCGTCAAGCTGATCGGCGGAAAGGATTCGTTGCGGTCATCGTGCTGGTCGCCATGGTGGCTGCCATTTTGATTGTCACCGCGGCGCTGTCGCAAGTTTCGACCCGGTCGCAAAATGCCTCTGGCGGAATGAATGCCGCCCAGGCCGATCTGCTGTGCGAAGCCGCGTATTCGTTGGCAAGCAATCGCCTGAAAGACAACCCAGGCTATACGGGCGAAACTTGGCAACTCCAATCAGACTCGAATGGCATCGAGGTGCCGGCCAAGGTTGTCATTCAGGTTCAGCCCACGGAATTCCCAAGCGAGCGAAAGATCGACATCAACGTTCAACTCGGCGACAACCCTGTCGGCCAGATCAAAAAGACAAATCAATGGACCATTTCCCTCCCGGAGACGGAGTAAGAAAAATGAATATACGAACACGAAGGGCATTCACGCTGGTCGAATTGCTGGTGGTGATTGCCATTATTGGCGTGCTGATCGCGCTGTTGCTGCCCGCGGTCCAGCAGGCACGCGAAGCTGCCCGCCGCATGTCGTGTACGAACAAGTTGGCCCAGTTGATCCTGGCGATTCATAATTATGAATCGGCCTTCAATGTCTTTCCGGCGGGGTCGGTCAACGACAAGGGGCCGATCCGCAACGCACCCAAGGGTTATCATCACAACTGGATTTCGGCGATCCTGCCTTATGCTGGGGATAATACCACCTATCAGCACATTGATTTCTCGAAGAGTGTTTATGACAAGGCTCAAAACGGGCCCCGCAAGCTTTACCTTGATTTGCTGTCTTGCCCTTCGAGTATCGCAAGTCGCGCCAATCAACAGGTGGGCATTTCAGGCTATGCAGCGATACATAACCACTGCGAACTGCCAATCGATACGACCAACACCGGAGCGTTTATTCTGAACAAAGCGCTGCCGCAGAACGCGTTTTCGGACGGGCTTTCTTTCACCCTCTTCCTATCGGAAACCCAGGGGAAAGCCCCGACGTCCAATTTGGGTTGGATGAGTGGCACCAGGGCAACCTTGAGAAACACCGGTACACAACCTAACCGCGCGATATTGCCGCTTGGCTTACCGAACGTTTACAAGGATCCAGAATGGCTGGCAACGCTGGAATCGGGTATGTCCGAGGATGACAAAGAGGTGTTCGGCCTGCCGAGCGATCTCGGCATCGAAATGAACGATGAAGGCGAAGTCGAGCAACAGGAAGAGAACCAGCCTGACCAGAAAGAGGAAGATGGCCAAGCGGAAGCGAAGAAGATGACCGAGGCAGATTTCATGGACTTCAGCGATAATGGCGCGCCGGTTCCGCAAAAGATGGGTGTATTTGGGATCGTGCCAAACGATCCGACGTTGTATGTCGGGGGCATCGGAAGCTATCATCCGGGCGGCCTGAATGCGGCGATTGGTGACGGAAGCTGCATCTTCATTTCAGAAACCATCAGCCCGGTAACTTTCCGCCAGCTTGGGCACCGGTCCGATGGCCAACTTCGTGCGGGTGAGTTTTAGTCGAGAGACATCATGCTCAAAGGGCAGTCGTATCCTCTGATATTCCTGATGCTGCTGGTCGCTTTTTCCGCGATCCTGGCACGAATTGCCATGCCGATCGTCCAGTCATTTCAGACGACCGACGTGTACGGTTCGGCCGTGGCCACGGAAAAGTGGGTTGGCTGGAGCATCGCGATGGTTATGTTCGGAATCGCCATCGGAGCGATTATCGGTTGGATCCGCGAAGGGCTGATGCAGGGCTTTCCTGTTGGCATGGTTCTAGGGGGAACAATCGGTGCGATTTGTACCATGTTTCTGGCCGTACCGACCGCTTTGACTGCCCTATGCGATTTGGCCTGGTTGTTTGTCTCGTTGATTTTGCTCGCGTTCGGCACGATACTTATTGAGAGACAAAGCAGGAAAGAGCATCCAGAAAGAAAATACGTCGAAGTATTGGAGGATGGTCAAGATTCAACCTGATCAAACACCTGGCGGATAAGAAGTCCGCCACAGAGTGCATTAGGGAAAGCGAGATAGGGACAATACCATGGTGAGCAATGTCAGCCGTGTATTGATGGTCGAAGACAACCCAGCGCACGCGAAACTCATGATGAGGACGCTCAAGGAATTTGGCCAGTCCTTAGAAATCGAGCATGTGACGGATGGCGAAGCCGCCTTGGCACATCTTTTTCGCACCGGCGAGTTTAAAGCTCGCGAACACTTGCCGCATTTGATTCTGCTCGATCTGCGGATTCCCAAGATCGACGGACTGACGGTGCTTGAACGGGTCAAATCCGACCCCGTGTTGAGGCAGATTCCGGTCGTGATTCTAACGACTTCCGACGCCGATGCGGACGTCAAAGGGGCCAGTGCCCGCTGGGCTAACAGTTATCTGGTCAAGCCGATTGAATATATGCAATTCGCTAACTTAATGCGTTATGTTAGTACGTATTGGACACAGATGAACCACCGACCCTGCTTCGATTGATACTTGGCCCGAGCTGAGATTCTGCCGATGGTCAGACGTGGTCCGTTTGCGAACGAGTTGGAGATTGCCACAGAGATTGTCGAATGGAAAAGAAGCTCCGAATTCTGATTGTCGAAGACGATCCCGCACATGCCCGGCTGATCACCCGCGGGTTCCGATCGGACTTGGAAGATTTCGAGCTGACCACGCACTTCTCTTTGAAGGATGCCAGAGAGTCGATTGCTGAGTGTTTGCCTGACTTGGTGATCGTCGATCTTTCTTTGCCCGATGGTCGCGGGGCCGATCTGATCGAACCGCAAGGGGATAAATCACGTTACCCGGTCATGATCATTACCAGCCAGGGTGACGAGCAAACGGCGGTCGACGTTCTCAAGCGAGGAGCGATTGATTACGTGGTGAAGTCGGAGGCAGGCTTCCAGGAACTTCCCCGCCTGGCCCGCCGCTCGATTAGCCAGTGGCGGCTGGAACGAGAAAAGATCGAGGCCGAGAGGGCCCTGCGAAATAGCGAACAACGCTACCGAGCGTTGATCGACTCCTCGCCGACGTCGATTGTTGTTGCCTGCGACGGGGAAATCGTTCTGGCCAATGGAATGGCACTGAAATGCCTGGGGGCTGTCAATTCGACCGAAGTTGTCGGCAAGACCATTCAAGAATTCGCCATACCGGATAGCGATGCATTGGAAAAGTCGTCTGCCGAGAATCCTGAAGATCGCATTCCCACGGCTATGAACGAATACGTCTTGAAGCGGTGCGATGGACGCTTGCTCGATGTCGAACTGATGACGACGTCAGTCGACTACTACGGCCAAGAGGCGACACAGTACGTCTTTCAGGACATCACGCTGCGCAAAGCGGCGGAAACGGAAATGAGAATTCGCGACCGCGCGATCGCATCGGCCAGTGATGGAATCTTCATCGTGCAACTGGTCGACGAGCAAGTACGCGTTGTCGACTGCAACCAGGCTTTTCTCGATATCGTCGGCTGCCAAAGGGAGGAGGTGACGCGGTCAGGCTTGAACGTGATCCGGTGCGATTCGCGCTACGAAGCCCGATATCGGCTGATCGTGGCGGGCATTCACTCGCGCAGGCCGGCACGGGATACGATTCGGATCCATGCCGGGAAGGAACTACGTTGGGTTGAGATCTCGATTTCACCGGTGAATGTTTCAGAAAGTCAGTTCGCCCATGTCGTCGGCGTGGTGCACGATATCACCGAAAAGGTGCGTGCCGAGGAAGAGATTCGTAAACGGAATGCAGAACTCGCGCACTTTCTGCGATTAACGGCCATGGGTGAACTCGTGGCCGGGTTGGCTCACGAGGTCAATCAGCCGCTCTACGCGATCTCGAATTACGCTGGAACATGCGAGAACTTGTTAAAGGCAAGTGGCGAGATAGACAAACCCAGTGTTCAGCAGTGCGTTACCCGCATCGGACAGCAGGCGCGACGGGCTGCGGAGATCATTCGACGCCTGCGAAACTACGTCAGCCACAACGCGCCAAAAGTAGAAGAGTTCGCCTTGAAGGACCTGTTGAACGATTCGGTTGCGCTGCTCGCGCCATTGTTGGAAGAGCAAGCGATGGAGGTCTCGATTGCGATCGATCCATCGACACCGGACGTTTATGTCGACAAAATACAGATCGAGCAGGTCCTGATTAACCTGATCAGCAATGCGACCGATGCCATCGACGACAGTAATGCCGAGCGAGTCATCGAGATCAAGGCAGGCCCTATACTCGCCAAAAACGAGCCGATGGTTCAGATATCGGTTCGCGATTATGGGATTGGCCTTCCACCTAATTTTGATGTATTTGAAGCATTTCAATCGACCAAAGAGAGTGGTATGGGGATGGGACTTTCCATCAGCCGTACCATTATTGAGTCGCACGGAGGTCAGATTTGGGTTGAACCTGCTTTCTCGCGCGGTACGATCTTCTACTTCACCCTTCCTACTACTAAACAACAGGTAACTGGCGATGTCGACGAATCCGACCGTGTTTGTCATTGACGACGATCCCGCGGCACGGGAATCGATTGGAATGCTGATTCGCTCACTTGGGCTGCCGGTAGAAACGTTTGCTTCGGCAGAACAGTTTCTGCAGTCGTTTGATTCCAATCGTCCTGGATGCGTGATCACCGATATGCGGATGCTGGGACTCAGCGGCCTGGAACTTCAGGACCAACTGGTCGATATGGGCGAGCGGATTCCGGTCATTCTGATCTCGGCACACGCCAACATGCAGATCGCGGTGAAGGCGATGCGTAACGGCGCGGTTACGTTTCTGGAAAAGCCGTGTCAGCAGCAGGAAATCATCGACGCGGTGAACGAAGCGATTGCCCTCGACGCCCGTTGGCGACAGGAATCACGTGAATCGACCGAGGCACGCGAGAATTACGAGAAACTGAATTCGGGCGAACGCGACGTCATGAAATTGATGATGATCGGCAAAGCCAACAAGGTAATTGCCAATCGCCTGGACGTCAGTCTGAGAACCGTCGAAGCCCGGCGGCATAATGTGTTCAAGAAGATGAATGTCGATAACATCCCCGATCTGACCCGTCTTGCACTGAAGATCGATGAGCTGCGAGCCGAGATCGAAGCCAACACCGACTCCGGTGATGAAGAAGAAGGCGAATAGTTCTCGCAATCGCCAGGTCTCAGCTCTTTGGGTTCTAGATATGTTGACCAGGGCTGCCTATTGTTTCGGTTGCCAGATCAGAATCGCGATCACGCTGACCGCCAAGACGGTGGGAAGCACTGTCACCGGGTAAATGGGCGGCCGGGGCTCGCTGAGAAGCCCTTCCGGTCGGTCGAGCCAGGCTTCCGCTCGGACCCAGCCGCTATCTGTTTTTCGCCAGATGACCATGTTTTGAGGTGCCGCTCCATAGTTGGGTGTGGGCAATGCCAATGAGGTGCCCATCCATAAGGCGGCCAAAACGAGCAATGAGGTGCACAATAAGCGAGTCACAGGTTCGTCATTTCTGCAAAATCGTGAGCGATTGATGAGGATCTGCTCTAAACGTTTTGCAGCGACCATGCCGTGAATTACGCGTTGTCTATCTGGGTTTCGTAACTGATTTATATAGAAGAGCTTACGCGTAATTCTTCTTTTTTGACTGGCAATCAGGTGTTGTGTTTCCGCGACACAATCCATCGCCAGGTTGTTGCCTGAAGTCATCACGGGGTGAACTGGCATCGCACTGATTCGAACGAATCCAATTTGATCCCGTTTCGAACGTTTGCCCATTGGTGCACAGTGACCTATTTATTTCACGTGCGGTCTGCATTTACCGACAGCGACCGGGGCACTTTTCGCTTTCAATTTGACGGGATGCTAAACAAGATGACTCAGAACACTTCCTTGAAAGACCTGTTGGCCGGGGCACAACTACCTGCGCTACCCCAGAGCGCTATTCGTCTTCTGGAACTTGCTCAAGACCCAGAGAACGGACCAGCCGAATTTGCGGTACCGATCGAAGCCGACCCAGGCCTCACGGGCCAGGTATTGCGATTTGTCAATTCGTCCTACTTTGGTTTCTCACGTGAAATCTCGAACGTAAAGCTGGCGATCACGCTGGTAGGTATCCGCACCATCAAGAACTTCGCCCTCTGGAGTGCCGTCTTCAGCTTGATGCCGAATCCCAAGAGCGGACCGTTCGATCTAAAGAGCTTGTGGCAAGATTCCCTGCGCCGCGGCCTGTTTGCCCGTGCAGTTGGCAAGCACCTGGGACTCAAAGACGCTGAAGATCTCTTCGCCGCAGCCCTTCTCCAAGACATGGCCGTCCCGCTGTTGGCCAAGGAACTGGGAGACAAATATCGCAACCTGATCGAAGGCCGCAGCGAAGGTCAAACACGCATGTCCGACCTCGAGCGAGAGACGTTCGGTTGGACGCACGCCGAAGCTGGCGGAGTGATTGCTCGCGGCTGGAGCTTGCCGGAAGGATTTGCCGAGTTGATCGAATCCCACTTGGATCTGGATCAATATCTCGGTGCCCCCGAGAAAGAACCGGGCCGAGTTGCCGTGGCCTTGTCCGCATTGTTGCCGGCGACCGCCGATGAATCGTGGCCGGAGCTGCCACGTTTCCAGGCCGCCTACGACAAGGTCATGAAGGGCGGCCCGACCGTCGCGGAAACGTTGGAACGAGTCGACAAGGATTACGAAGAATTCGCACCGGTTCTGAAGCTCAATAATCCTTCGGTTTCGCTGGTCGAATTGTTGCACCAAAGCACCGAAAAGGCAGGCGCCTAGAATTCATCCGGCAGCCACTGCCCCTCATGCCCGGCATCCGCACACCCTGGTAAAACGAAAAAAAGCCGCTCCGAAAGGAACGGCTTTTTTCTGTTTGGCAAACAGGTCGTGAACTGTGTCGCTTACCAGACGTATTGGCCGCCGAAGTAAGCACCGTGCAGGATCAAGTCGCCCGAAGCTTGAACGTAGTTGATAATCCCGTAGTCTTCAAAGTTTTGTGGGATTTGATCGGCCGACAAGGCAACGCCCGAGATCGCGACGGCTCGGTAACCGCCCGTAAGCGTGAAGCCGTTGAACACACGGTAGTTCAAGCCCAGGTCGAGTTCACCCAGCAGCGAGACGCGACCTCGCGAACTGCTTAGGTTCAGTTCTTTACCGTTGTTGGGGCTGTTCACGTCGTTGACGATGGCATAACCTTGCGAACCGAACATTGCCGAATTCTGGGTGGCAACGTTGCCGAAGATGCCCATCTTGCTGCCGATCCGAACGCCCCAGCGGCCATGGTTCAGGTTACCAAGGAAGCCGATCTGCGGACCGATCAGGTTGTTCGTGACGTTGACGTTGTAGTTGATTTCGTCAGGGTTGCCCGTGAACGTATAGCCTGCGGTGCTGGCCGAGTAGGAAAGTGCTTCAGCAAAGCGGAAGTATCGAATACCGCCCAACATGCCGAACGACACGTTGGTGCCACCGCAGTTGTAGGCCAACATGTTGGTGTTTTGGAACAGGTTCAGTTCCAAGTTGTAGAACGTCGAGGTGCGACGCAGGCGGTGCACCAATGCGTTGTTGAAGTACGAGGTAACGTTCTGCAGGGCCGTGCCGTTGTTGTACGACAAGCTGTGGAACTGATCTTCCAGCACCGAATTCAAGTTGCCGGAAATGTCGTTGTTGGTCACCTGGTATTGGGTGTGATTGTTAAGCGACCAGAAGACACCTTCCACCGCCCAATTGCCGCAACCGACGTAACGACCCAGGCGAACTTCATAACCACCGGTCCAATTCATACCGGCGTTGTGCGTACCCATGACTCGGGCGCCGATGTTGGCGTCGTCGTAGCTGAGCCACTGTTCTTTTTCCAGATCGCGGTTCATGATCAATGCACCGCCGTAGGCAAACCAGCGGCTGCAAGGCATCAAGCATTGACTGTAATTGCAATCCGCACCCATACCTGGGTAGCTATTGCCGTAGCAGTCGCCGGTCAGGCAATCGCCCGAAGGCGCCGAGTGATTCATGCTGTCCATGACCGAAGGAGCGGACCCTTTGCCTTCGAGGGCGTCCATGTAGGCCTTGTCCCCTGGTTGGACAGGTTCCAGGTTAGCGTCCGGCTTGTAGCTGACATTCTGAGTCGGCTGCGACCACAACTTGGCGGGCGCGCTCGGTTCGGCAAAGTAGGTCGCACCGGGGCGATATGCCGAGGGTTGATACGGGTTGCCCGGAGATTGGGCGAACAAAGCACTGGCACTTAGCAATCCGGCCAAAGCACCAGAAAACAATAGAAACGTCTTCATGACAAAATGCTCCACGACTTTTTGCCTAGGGCCATCGGACTCGATGGTCCCGAAGGCTGCCAAACAAATGCGGAGATACTGGCATCCGTTCCACACTCTGGCTTCCTGCGGCACACGGCTACCGTGCCGTGCGTGGTCACAACCGTGTGACCGTTAGCATTCATCGACTGCAGCTAGCGGTCCCGATAGGTGGTTTTCTGCAGCCGATACTCTTTTTCCATGGCGCGCTGCTGTAGAACCGGACTAATCGCTAGCACTAGATCGCCAGCGCCGTTGAGCGAGTCGAAACGACCGCCAATCACGTTAGAGAACGTGGATATAAGACGTACTTGGTAGTTATGCGCTTCGAAATGGTGCTTGTCAAAAAATAACGACCAGGAAAACTATTCGGTGCCCTGCTGGGTGGGGAAAACGCTATTGGGCAATTCGGGCAGGCCTGGGTACTATGCTGCGGTTCCTATCCTATTCCGCTCAGGATGAAGCGTCGTCTTTCATCGCTGTTGGATCCCTGCAAGGCAACGGATGCGCCTGACACTTCGAATCTTGCTGGCTCGCGAACATGGTCTTTTGAACGAGCAGCAAGCAGAGATCATTTCGCAGAAGATTGAACGAAGTCCGTTCGTGGCCCAACTGCTGCGCCACCTCAAAGATCGAATGACCCGTCGTGAGATCGTTCCCCTGGCGATCGAAGCCCGGGGCCACGCTAGTCTCGAAAACGTGGCCGCTTACCTCGATCACGTTTTGCCCGCCGACCAAGTCGTGCCGTTGGAGAACGAATGCTTCGCCTCGGATCGACTGCTGGCCGAAGTGAGTGCCTGTCACGAGATTCTCGCCGAGTGGCTTTCGACGCCTGCCACGCTGGAACCTGAACTTCGGCAGCGGCTCTATGCGATTATGCCTGGCATGCCTGAGCTTGCCGCGCCGACCCGAGACGAAATCGCCATCGACTTCCCGGCGCTTGTATCGCCGCCTGCGGCCGAAGAGCCATCGACGGTTCGCCGCAATGAGAAATCGCTTGAGAAGACTCGCGGTGGTTCATTCATTTGGACAGCATTTCGCCTGGCAGCGTTAGCGGCAAGTGTCGCTGCTTTGGTGACCTTCGTTCTGCGAAATCGTGACACGGTCCAACAAGTGGTCCGTCAGCATTGGCACGATCAACTGGCCCAAACCGAACAACCATCGACGGAGAACTCCGTCCCTGCTCTGCCAACTCCGAAGACGCCGGTGCCGGAAGCATTCGCGCCCAAGGCTTTTGCCATGGATCGAGTCGCGACGCCGATTCCATCCGATGATGCTTCTCTGAATGAACTTGAGGTCGAGACGACCGCTTATCATTTTCCAATCGATGGAAATCCAAGCGGCGCGAAAGCATGGCATATCGTGTCCAGCAGCGGAACACTTAAGCAGCCCGCCAATACCGATTCGTGGAGCAGTCAGCATTGCGGGCCGCTGGCAACGGAGCGACTAATTGTCTCGGCTGGGGGCGAATGTACGCTGACTGGAAACGGCGCAAAGATCGAAGTTGCCTCCTGTTCGGAGGTTTCAGGGGCTCGTGACGAGATGTTGCGGCTGCGATATGGCTGTTTGACGATTGACTTGGTGCCCAATTCATCGATTCTCTTCGAGATGGCCGGGCAGCGATTGAAGCTCTCGTCAGGCCCGCGGCCGACTCAGCTTCGGCTGACGACCTCGGCGATTGCCAATTGTGGAATTGACTTTGCAACTGCGGAGGAAAACCAGCAACTTCATCTCGAAGGCGTTTCCGGAGAGTGCGAAGTCTCGCTATCGAGTTGCCGAGGTCCATTTTTGCTGAAAGCTGGGCAGAAGATTCTGGCCTGCAGCGACCAGGGCGTTCGGGCCGACGATCTCCAAGTAAATTCTTCTTTCGAGCCGCCAGCGAGCGAGGCGGTTCAATTCGCTCGTTCGCTGCAGCAATCGACCCATCCGATCGAATTCCTGCAAAGGACCATCGAAATCGGCGACCCCACCGCCGCAAGCTTGGCCTGTTTGACGCTGTTCCAACTTGGCGACGCGCAATACTTGCCGGCAATCTGGAGCCGCCAGGCAGAGCGTCCCGGAGGTTGGCAATTCGATTGGCGACGTCTGGTCGCCCAGGACAGCAACCTTTCCAGCCAGGTAAGACAGGCACTGGCATCGTTCAGTCCAGAGCAAGGTCCCCTGATCTACCGGCTGGTGTGCGGTTTCTCGGACGAGCAATGGAGCCTTGAAACCAGGTCGCAACTGGAAGCCATGTTGCGGCATCCCGAGCCTGCCGTTCGGTATTGGGCCAAGATCGAATTGGGCGAGCATGGACTTGAAAGTCAGGAAACCGACGTTCTTCCGTAGGTTTTGGGCCGCTTTCGGGCTTCTCTAGATCCCTTCAGTCCCCCTAAGTGACGGTTCACGAGGCAGAGTGCCACCCTTCCCCTATGGTTTATGGTGAGTTTGGCTGATTTCAGTGCCGATCGCACCTCATGAGAGGGAATGAGCTAGAGTGGAGAAGTGGCCCTCAGCCTCCGTTTTGGTGTTTCGCGAATAACGAAAAAACGTCGAAAAATTGGACCGGAACGGGTGGTGGCTCCATTTGTCAGCAAGTTGTGTTGTTTGTAGACTGGTTTGTTTCCGCCAATGCATCCATGATGAATACAGTGGATGATGCCCCGTCGGAGAGATCGGTTGCCAACCGATATCCGGACCGTAACCCCACTTAGTCGGATCATCCCCGTCAGGAGATTTCAGACGTGCAAGTCAATATTTCAACCCGCCACGGTAACTTGAGTCCTGCTTCGCAGGAAACGATCTCGGAAAAGGTTTCGAAGCTGAATCGTTTGTTCGAGCGAATTACCGCGGTAGAGGTTACGGTCGACCTGGAACATACGGACAAACCCGAAGTTGAATTGCGAGTGACGGCGGAGAAGGCGGATGATTTCGTCGCCACCGATTCAGCTGAAAGTTTGTTGGCGGCGCTCGATAGTACGATTCATAAGATGGAGCAGCAGTTGCGTAAGCACAAGGAAAAGCTGAAGACGCACCGCGGGAAGGGGCAACCTGCCACGGACGCTGAAACGAACTTCGAGGGATAAGACATCGACCAAGCTGGCGAAACCACGCGGGACAACTGGCTTCAAGTCTTGACACTGACTTGCGACCGGCACGGTCCACCACGAAAAGGAACCTAGCAAATGAAGTTTGCCGATTTTATCAGTGTGAAGGCAATCAAGCCGGAATTGGCGTCAAAGGAGAAAGAAGCAGTCATCCGCGAACTGGCTGGTAGTCTTGTATCCGCCGGCGAGATTATGGAAGACAGCTCCGAGAGCATCATCAAGGCGATTCTCAAACGCGAAGAGCTTGGCAGCACCGGGATCGGCCGAGGAATCGCCGTTCCGCATACCAAGCACCCCAGCGTCGAAAAGCTGGTTGGCACGGTCGGCGTCAGCGCGGAAGGGGTTGATTTCAACAGCCTCGACGGCGAGTCGGTTCATCTTTTCTTCTTGCTGGTTTCTCCGCCGGATCGTCCCGGTGATCACCTGCGAGCGTTGGAAAACATCTCGCGTCAATTGCGCGATGATATGTTCTGCAAGTTCCTGAAGCAGGCCAAAACTGTCGACGACATCAAGACTTTGTTGGACGAAGCCGACAACAATCAGTTCGGCAGCTAACAACGATCAATCCAAGTCGGAGGTGTCCAGCCGATTGGCAAATGGGGTAGTTGCTGCCCGATTTGACGTGACATCTCCTTCAGATGGGGCTACGGTTGGATGGGCGAAGATTCCATCATTCGAAAAGTGATTGTGCCGAATCGGCAAGGGCTCCATGCGCGGCCGGCGAACATGTTCGTCAAAGCTGCTTTGCAGTTCCAGTCACAAGTCGACATCAGCCGAGATGGTTTGGTCGTCAGCGGAAAGAGTATCCTCGATGTTATGACTCTGGCCGCCGAACAGGGAACCGAGTTGACGATTATTGTCACCGGCCCCGATGCGGAAACGGCGGCCGAAACTCTCGTTGAAGTCGTCAAGCGTTTCGTCGAAGAGGATGAGGAAGAGGCGGACGCGTAATTGCCCGCCCGATGGTCAGTTTGCCCGTCCTGCTAACTATGAGTTTGAGCCTGAGTTTTGAGCCTTAACTAATGCGTGTTCTTCAAGGGATTGCGGTCTCTCCCGGCGTGGCCATCGCCAAGGCCATGGTGGTCGACGACCAGCAGCCAAGAGTCACACGCCGCTTTATCTCTCGGGCCAACGTCGACGCCGAGCTCAAACGTCTGGCCAATGCCATGGACCAGGTCGCCGAGCAAATCCAGGCCAGCCAGAATGAAGTCGCCACCGAACTGGGCGACCAGTATGGGGCAATCTTTTCGGCCCACTTGCAGATGGTTCGCGACGAAAAGCTGAATGCGTCGCTGGTCGACTCGATTCGCTATCGGCACTACACGGCCGAATACGCTGTCTCACAATCGTTTGCCCGCTATATCCAGTTCTTTGAACGGGTTCCCAATCCCTTCCTCCGCGAACGAGCGGGTGACTTTCGCGACATCGAACAACGTTTGCTGAACGTCTTGTTCGGCGCTGATGCCAAGAAGAAGCTGGCGGCCAAAGAACCGTCGATCGTGATCGCCAGGGACTTAACGCCCAGCGAAATGGCCAATCTCGATCGCGTCAACATCCGCGGCATCGTGACCGAAGTGGGCGGACCTGGTAGTCACTCGGCGATCGTGGCAGAAGCACTCGAATTGCCAGCAGTGGTGGGTGTCGGTGCGAACTTACGGGACATTCAGACTGACACGATGCTGATCATCGATGGGCACCAGGGACGCGTGATCGTTAATCCCGACGATGAAACGATCGAACGCTACGAGAAAGAAGTCGAACATCAGCGGCAGAACGAGATCCGTCTGCGAAGTCTCCGCGATCTGCCGGCCGTCACAACCGACGGCGAAACGATCCACCTGATGGCCAACATCGAGTTCCCTCACGAAGCCGATGCCTGCATCGAACGAGGTGCTGCTGGCGTTGGGTTGTATCGAACCGAATTCCTTTACCTGGGCCAAGACAGCGAACCGACCGAGGAAGACCACTACCAGGTCTACGCCAAAGTGATTCGCGATATGCAGGGCAGCCCGATCGTCATTCGGACGTTGGACTTGGGAGCCGACAAGATCTTCGGCGAGGATCACCCGCCGGAGCAGAATCCATTTCTGGGGCTTCGCAGCATTCGTCTGTCGCTGCAGAACACCGACCAGTTCCGCCGCCAGCTGAGGGCCATCTTACGGGCCAGCGTGCTGGGAGACGTCTCGGTGATGTTCCCGCTGGTCAGCACGCTGCACGAGCTGCGTCAGGCCAAGATGATCCTTTCGGATCTGATGGAAGACCTGGAAGAGCAGTCGATCGCCTTTAACCGAGACCTCAAAGTCGGCATTATGGTTGAAGTCCCATCGAGCGTCATTATGTTGGATCGATTCGCTCAGGAAATCGATTTCATCAGTATTGGAACCAACGATCTAGTCCAGTATACATTAGCCGTAGACCGCAATAATCCTGACGTGGCCTCGCTTTACAACAACTGCGATCCGGCCGTTCTCAGGCTGATTCAAATGGCTGTCGATTCCGCCAACAAGGCGAAAATTGGAGTCACTTTATGCGGCCAGATGGGGGGGAATCCGGTCTATACCATGTTGCTAATCGGCATGGGTTTGCGTAGCTTGAGTGTTACACCGAGTGCCATCCCGGAAATCAAGCAGATTTGCCGCACCGTCAGTGCCGAGAAATGCCGGGAACTGGCGGCTCGCGTGCGAGACATGGACAATGCTTGGGAAATTAAACGCTTGCTGCGAGAGAGCTTACGGCGATTGTTTCCTGACGAGGCCTAACAACTTGCGGTAGGATCGGACTGAATCAATCGGCCGATGTTCCTACGACCTGGTGGCGGCCAAGAAGATGATGACCCTGGGAAGCTGCGTTAGATAGAGTCAAACAGGGTCAACCAGATAAATCACACAGAATATTTTTTCGGCGAATCGTTATTCGTCGAATCCCTTGACACAGGTTCAAGGCACGACAGCTTTTATCGAAACGAAAGGCAACTCGGCCGCGAGCAGGGACTTTTAAAAAGCTTGCTTCCGGTTGGACCGATTCCCCAAGACCAGCGACCAAAGGACGACTTGGCCCTCACAAGGCTGAACCATCTTTAGGAAACGAGGCGCGAGACCCAAGCCGCCCACCGCCAGAGCCGGCAGTTCCTCTTCTTCAAGGGCAACGCAAGACCGAAGCACTTTGAGCGATCAGGCAGCTAGACGACATCGCAAGATCCCTTCCTGATGACTCCGTCCCGGCGAGATTGCTATCTGGCGAAATCATGTTGCCTGCCAAGGAACACACTGTTGGAAAACCGGACAATCCGCGTGAAAACTCTACCAGTCGCCATCGGGCTGCTGCCGTAGAAGATCCGGACCGGGCTCGGTACTGGGGCTTCTGCCAGCCGAGACAAAATCAGTCGCAACCATCCCTTCGAAAAAGCTTTCGCGGTCATGAACCCCATGCACCAAAGCGAGCTTTTCATGAAAAAAGAGATGCTGATTAACGTATCGCAGCCGGAAGAATGCCGGATTGCGATCGTCGAGGACGGAATCCTCGAGGAATTCTATCTCGAACGAACCAGCCAAGAGAATTTCGTCGGCAACATCTACAAAGGGGTTGTCGTCAATCTGGAACCCAGCATTCAAGCTGCCTTCGTCGACTTCGGTGTCGGCAAGAATGGCTTTCTGCACATCAGCGACGTCGAGCCGCAATACTTCCGTCAGGGCGGCTACGATCCTTCCGCCCAGTACGATCGTCCTGAAGACCTCGCCGCATCGCGCTTCGGCAGCGATTTCGGCGATGATGACGACGAGGAAGAGGACGATGCTCCTTCGAGCGGCGGAACCAAGACCCAGCAGCGTCGCGGCCGACGACCACGTCCCGGTGCCCGACCGCGGATCAAGCCGCCGATCCAAGAGATCTTCAAGCGGGGTGACGAAGTCCTCGTCCAGGTCATCAAAGAAGGTATCGGCAACAAGGGTCCGACCCTTTCCACCTACATCAGCATCCCGGGCCGTTACCTGGTGCTGATGCCGGCACTGGGTCGTGTGGGTGTTTCTCGCAAGATCGACGACGACCAGGTTCGCCGTCGGTTGCGAAACACGCTACTCGACCTTGATCCGCCCAAGGGGCTTGGTTTCATCGTGCGAACGGCCGGACAAGATCGAACCAAGAAAGATCTCTCACGCGACATGGCGTACCTGTTGCGGCTGTGGCGGTTGATCGTGCGTCGCATCAAGAAGACCACCGGTCCTTGCGAGATCTACGAAGAGAGCGACATGATCATCCGCACCATTCGCGATATCTTCGCGGCGGATGTCGACGCCATCTACATTGACCGCAAAGAACAGTACGAAGCGGCCAAGGAATTCCTCCAGTTGGTCATGCCTCGCTTCGTCGATCGCTTGCAGCGGCACGATACGAAGACCGCCCTGTTTCGCAAGTACAATCTTGACGAAGAGATTGCCAAGATTCATCAGCGCGAAGTCCCTTTGTCGCGCGGCGGCTCGATCGTGATCGATCAGACCGAAGCACTCGTCGCGATCGACGTCAACAGCGGCAACTTCCGTTATGACGGCACCTCGGAAGAAGCGGCCTACCAGTTAAACCTGATGGCAGCCAAAGAGATCGCCCGGCAGCTTCGCCTGCGCGACCTGGGCGGTGTGATTGTCAACGACTTCATCGACATGCGGCGCGAGAAGCATCGTGCGAACGTCGAACGAGCCCTTAAGGACGCCGTCAAACGGGACCGTGCCCGCACCAAGATCTTGCGGACCAGTCCGTTCGGTTTGGTCGAAATGACGCGTCAGCGGGTTCGTCCGAGCTTGAAGCGAAGTATCTTCCGGGATTGCCCCTGTTGCAGCGGCCGCGGCGTGGTGAAATCTTCGGAAAGCATGGCGATCGAAGTGACCCGGGTGTTGATTGCCGCAGCCCAGCAGCCCAAGGCGTCGCAGATCAACTGCCGCGTGAACGAAGAGGTCGCCGCCTACCTGAACAACAAGAAACGCCGCGAGATCGCCCTGATCGAAGATGAGAACGGCGTGGTGGTGCATATCATCGGCAGCGAGTCGGTCTTCCCGGAACACGTGGAAGTCGAATGCAAAGACGCCGAAGGCCGCCGAATCTACCTGACCGACCCGCAAGACACGTCGCGAAACGGTCGCCGGTAAGTCATTATTTGGCCTGTGTTTACGCCTGGGCTGCCCTGGCCGGAATAGATCCTGCCAGGGACGCTGCTGGTGGTCGGTTGCGGCCCATGGCAATTCCAAGAAATTGGCCTCCGGCCCTCGACAACTCGGGACTTGGCCGGTAAATTGTGTGGTTTCCCTAGAACCTATTTGCCTCACCTGGGGCTATTCAAAATACGTAGCCGCGATTGGAATCAGTCGGATGTACGCCATCATTCAAGAAGACGGTAAGCAAATCAAAGTCGAGCAGGGCCAAGAACTGCGGATCGACTACCGGGCCGAAGCCACGACCGGCGACGCGTTGACGTTCGAGAACGTCTTGCTCGTCTCGGGCGAAGAAGGTGTCAAGATTGGCCAGCCATCGGTGGACGGTGCCTCGGTCAAAGCAGAAGTCCTTGGTGTCGTCCAAGGCGAGAAGCTGACCATTCAAAAGTTTCGCCGTCGTAAGAACAGCAAAACCAAAACGGGCCATCGCCAACTCTACACCAAAGTGAAGATCAGCGAGATCGTTGGTTAGAGCAAACCGCGAAGAGATAGTTAGCTAACAACTAACGCGGTGTTCCGAAGCGTACAAAACAAAGCCGTCGCAAAACGCAGGCGGCTTTTTCATGCGCCTTTCAAGTTGTTCGAAATGATTTGAAGGTTGTTCTTTGTCCACGATGAAGAAAATCAGAAAAAAGACTAGTCAAATCCGATCAACATCGATAACTTAATGCCCATGCGAGAGGTTTACCTCTGGGTCAATATTTGAAAGGTGAAGGGAGATAACCTTTCAAGAGGTCAACGGCGGACCGAACAATCGCACGAACCCATTACGCGAAATTGCGACGAACGAACAGGAAGTCACCCACGTCATCAGGTATGTTTTTTGGGGGACGGAGTCGACTAAACAAAAACTCTTCAGCCTGATAGCGAACTAAACAGTGCCCTGCGGTTTTCACCCTTCCGCAGGGTACTGTTGTTTCTTGAGCCAGGTAAGTCGCTTGATGTCTTTCGTCATTCGTTGGTAGGGTGTGAGCAGTGAGGCAAAGCCGAACGCATCGCACCATCTTCTTGAGCAACCCTATTCATCAATTGAGAACTCGAGCGTTTCCTGGTCCGAAGGATTCGATTGAACAAACGCCCTCCACGTTTCCAGTACTTTCAAGAATCCTTTGAGGCTGACAATCTGGAAGTACCCCTCGTCATGAAGCGAATAGATCCGCGCCGCGTTGTTCCCCAACGCCACGCCCCAGGTTTCACGATCCCAATCAGACGATTCCAACTCGCCCGACTCGACGGCGTGAATTCGACGGATACCCTCATCGAGCCAGACAATGGATTCCTGAATGCGAAGTCCACCATCGTCCATGAGTGCACAATCAATCAGGCTGATTCCATCCTGATTGAGATTATCTGAACTGCAGACTGGAGTATCGCGGCCAGTGTCGTGATTCCATGAGAAGGTAATTATCACGTTGCGGACCAGTTTCGATGCTTTTGCTTGTCCATTTGGTGCGATTCGCTGCGCTGCTCGCACCCTACAAAGAGATGACAAGGTTAAACCCCATCACCAATCGGCTGCACCATGACGTCGCCGGTGATGCTATTGTCTTTGACGAACTCGCGCGGGGCATCTTCTTTTTGTAGCCAGACGTCCAGGCGGTCGGTCCCAGGGGCCAGGCGAATGACGACGGCTGGTTGCTCTTGGTTTTCGACTTCAAACGAAGTCACATTGCCAAGCCACTTTACCATCAGTTTTTCCCCGTCCCGGGCTTTCTGGTGCAAACGCAGCTGAACGAGAACGGGCTTGGCGACTTCGACGTCCCAGCCCAGGGCTTTGTCACCCTCGAAGTGACCATCCTGGTAGCGGCACAATAGCGTCGACTCGGTCGCTTCGGAGCCAATGACGATGGGCGGCGTTTTGAACTGCCGCGTTGCCGAGACACTGGCAAACCATTCCTCATACGCTTTGGTCAGCTCTTCGACCTTGTCGGGATGCATCTCGGCCAGATTGTTCTTTTCGCCTGGGTCCTTCTGCAAGTCGAACAGCTGGATACCGGTTCGTCGCTTCTCGGGCACGTCACTCAGCTTTTCAAAAGGAAAGCTACCGACGTTCATCACCAGTTTGTAACGCGGGCCGAGAACCGCGGCGTTGTGCTGGGCTTCGGGGTGCAGGCCTCGATGAACCTGGAAGAAAAGATTTCGTTTGAGTGGCTGCACCTGGCTGCCGGACAATTGCGCCCAGAAGCTGACGCCATCGATTGGATTGGGCAGGTCGGCCTTGATGCCGGTGGCTTCGATCAACGTCGGCAGCCAGTCGATGTGGGCCTGTCGCGAATCGACTCGCATGCCAGCCTTCAGTTTGCTGGGCCACTGCACGAAACAGGGAACGTGAATGCCCCCTTCCAATACGCTGGTCTTGCGGCCGCTTAGGCCGGCGTTGTATCGCTGTTGCTGCGGTCCGTTGTCGGTCAGGAAGACGACGATCGTGTTTTCGCGGAGTTTCAACTCGTCGAGCGTACCCAGCAGCCGGGCGAAGTTTTCGTCGATGTTCTCGACCATCGCATAAACCTTGGCGGTCGATTCGTCGAGGCCTTGCTTGGCATAACGCTGCCAGGCCGCCTCGTCGACGATCAGCGGCGTGTGCGGGGTGTTGGTTGGAATGTAGGCGAAAAAGGGCTGGTCGTGGTTCTGTCGAATGAAGTTGATCGCTTCGCTGAAGAAAACATCGGTACAATAACCTTTCGCTTGAACTGGATGGCCATCTTTCCATAACATGGGGTCGAAGTAGTCGTTCGGCTGGTCCGGGGCTTGCGTGATGCCGCCTGATTTGTGAACCAGACTGTGCTGAAAACCTTGGTCCTGAGGACGCATGGGGTAGTTGTCTCCCAGGTGCCACTTGCCGAAAATCCCGGTAACGTATCCGGCATCCTGAAAGATCTCGGCTAGCGTCTTTTCGTCGGTCGCCATTCGAGCAGCCCCGCGTGAGGTGTGGAGGACACCAGTGCGGTAGAAATAACGGCCCGTCATCAACGAGGCCCGCGTCGGTGCGCAAACGGGGCTGACATAGAAGTTAGTCAGTTGCACGCTGTCCCGGGCAAACTGATCCAGATTGGGCGTATGGATCGTTTGGTTGCCATGGTGACCAAGATCGCCGTAGCCCTGGTCGTCAGTCATCACGAGAATGACATTGGGTCTGGCATGGGCAAAACCGGCTAGCGCGATCAGGAGCAGCAGACCGGCAAAGCACGTACGAAATGGCGAGCGAATCATTTTCTACTGAACCATGAGGCGGGAGATTGGAAGTTCACAGATTGGCTTTTTATTCTCTCGTAAATCGACGGACGATTCCACGGAAAACCGGAGATGCTCTATCTGCCGGATAGCGTCAGGCCCCTTGAATAAACCATGCCTTTGCAAGTTACCTACGAAAACAAGCCGGAAGATATCCGCGTTATCTTTCGGTGCATGACATGGCTGGACTGGCTAAAAGAGTACGCCCAGGCGCTTTCTCTGCTGTTAATCGTGCTGCCGATGGGGGTGATGTTTCTCGTGCTGCAGGAGTGGGAGTTCTTAACTTACCTGGCAATTTTTAGCGGTCTCTGTTCGATCTTCCTGGTAGCCTATCTCACCCGGCAGTTCTACCGTTTTCAGAATAAGACAAAGGTGCCGCCGGGCAGTCAGACACTGCGGTTGTGGGACGATTACCTGGAATTGGAAGGAGAGCGAGGCATTTATCGCCGCCCTTGGACCAAGATTCGCCGGGTGGTGAACTTGCCGGATTACCTGGCGCTCTATATTCAAAGTCGCCGGGCATTTTTGGTGTCCAAGACGTACTTCGAATCACCAGAGCAGGCCGAGCAGTTTGCCGAGCAGGCCGAAGCGTTACGAAAGCGAGCCCTCGAGCATCCTTCGTCCCCTCCTGATTGGCCAGCGCTGGAGCGTCAGTTCGGGTTCGATAAGTTTCAACTGATCGATCATTTTCATTTGGAAGACAATCGGCTGTTGATGGCTCGGCTGTATACGTCCGGAATCGATCCGGAGGGAAATCGTAAGGTGCCGACCACGTTCGGCCTGGTCAAGCAATTGATCGTTCCGACGCTGCTTATGGCTGCCCTGATATGGGCGAGATTTCAGGAAGATCCCAGCGGCTTGGGTGGTGTTACGACGTTCTACTATTTGCTGCTGATCATCGCGACGCTGAGCCTGCTTGTCTTTGGGATGCAGTTTTTCACCTGGTTCCGATTTCGGCAACTCATCCCGTTGGTTCTAGAGATACCGGACGAAGAGGAAATCTGGCTCTTCGAGGAAGGGATCGGCACCTTATCTGAAGATGGCGTTGGCCTGGATCGCTGGGTTCTGTTCGACGACGTTGCCGAGGATCACGAGGCGCTGGTTTTCTTCGACGTCAATCGTACGATCCAGGGGGGCATACCCAAGTCGCTGATCCCTGATCCGGAGCGTCAGCAAGCGTTACTTGAGCGGCTGAAAGATTGCATCGACATCGCCCACGACCGTAAGGAAGAAATCGTGCTGGCCGAGGTCAGCGACAATCCATTTCAGTCTCCCGGAACGAACTAGAAACCCTGTCAGGCCCGTGGGAAACTCCAGCGTGGCAGGGGCATCTGTTTCTTTTGAAGAACTGGTTCCGCGGTCGTTAGCAACTGTTCGACCAATTGCTCAGCGTCGTCGGCCAGGTGCATGATTCGCGATTCCCACAAGGGATTGATCAACGAATTGTGTTCGAACCAATCGGGACCGAAGCTTGACATGACCGCCGAGGCGATGTCGCGATTCATGTCGGCGTTGGCGGGCTCGTTGACCAGTTGCGTGCTGAAGGCTTCGATCGCCGATTCCAGCATCAGCGTCCAAGAGGCCTCACGGGTCGAGGCACTGCGGTCCTGGCGGATATCGCTGCCGAATTCCGAAACGCGTTCCTGGTCGTAACCAAAACTGTTGACATCGGTGTGCGCCGCGATGTGCCCCAGCAGCATGTCGGTCCAACGTTCGCATCGGCGGCGAAGTCGATTCAGAGGGACCATCATGGTCGCTTCCAGGCCGCGTCCATGCAGCAGCAGATTGAGCGCTCGATTCCTCGCTTCCATGTGACCCAAGAACACGCTCCGGGCAACCGGCTCGGCGACGCTCTTCATTTGAATACGATCGTGCGCGACACAAATCGAAATCCAGACGCGCGTCAGAATATCGCTGACCAGGATTTCCTCGATCACCGGACGCGTGGCATTCCAGAATCGAGGTAGGTCGTTGGCGTTGCCCGTCTCGATCAATTGCGAATGCGTCTTCAGGCGAATTCCCCAACGATCCAAGCGACATTTCGATGCCGTCCAGTACTGCTCAAGCGCAGAAGGGCTGTAGGTGACATGCCCTCGTAGAAAGCTGGGAGCATGAATCGCAAGATAAGCAGCAAGTTGGACATGATCGCGGGCGTGCATAGACGAGAACGTTTCTGGCTGGCGAAGGATGGCGGTTTATCCAGGTCTGCCAGTGTGCGAGACCTGACCCGTGATCGGGCACTTGATCCATTTGCAAAGAGGGTGCCAGAGTCGTGCAATTAAGGCGGGTTTCTTTGTAAGTGCATGTTTTTCATTGGTTTACGAGGTTTTTGACCTTGCTCCCTGTTCGAGGGCCTACGAGGTAAAAGAGGTTGCGGCAGGGCAACATGTTGACCTGCCGCAACATGGGAAAACCCGGGTCGATCAGGCCTGGCCAGCGAAGATTTGGTCGACCGCTTGTTGGAAGTCGCGACTACCATCTCTCGGGCGAGGCGGTGGTGGTGGATTGTCCCCGCGACGCGGGCCATCATGGCGATCTCGCTGCGGATTGATCAGATCAAGCAACTCGCGATCGGTCGGCGGGACTTCCTCGGTCAGCATATCGACGCGAATCCGGGAGCCTGCTTCGATCTGGACCGTATCGCCCGGATCGGACGAGAGGATCACGACCCGTTCGATTCCACTGATGGCAATCAACTGGCTATTCCACTGCACCGACGTATCGCTGATCACGAACGAATCGGTCGGATTGCCGGAAACCAAGACCAGCACATCCCCCCGCCCTTCCTGGCCAGCCACGACGAAACCGCCATCGAGGGGCGATTGCAGTTTATCGAGATCCAGCACAAACACATCGGGCTGAAGATCAGCGCCGGTGACTTGAACCTGGCTGACGTCTGAGGTCAGCTTGGTTTCGCTGGTCGTCCCTTGTCGGTCGGTCTCGCGAATGGTGACATCTTCGCCATCGCCAGTGACCCAGGTAACTTGCGAAGGACTCGCTGCAGCGTTGTGGGTCCATACCGATGCGTCGAAGAAGACATCTTGCTGGATCGAGGTGATATCGGTGTTGCGAAGGATCACATCGCTGAGCCGAGTCTGCTCGATTGCTTGCAGCTGATCTCCTGAGAAGATGTTCTCGTACCAGAGTCGGTCGCCATCGCGCAGACGAGTGAACTGATCCGCGATGATTGTCTGGAACAACTCTCCAACGCTGCTGCCGTTGACATGGTCTTCGGCCAGTCCACCAACCCAGAGGTCGATATTGTCAACCGAATCGTAGGTTGCTTGCAATGCGGCGACGATGTCTGGGTTGGACGAGATCTGGTCAAACGAGGTGACCGGTGCCAGGCCATAGGCAACGCGGGTCGTGTTGTAATCGGCCAGGCCGTGGTCTCGCCCGCGCTGGATATTCAGTGAGGCAAGATCGAAACCACCTGATCCTGGAGGTCCGAACAGGAAGTTGCGGACGTCATCGACCATCAGCGGATCGATTTCCTGGGCATCCTGCGATGCGAGTCCTTTCAGCAAGGAATCGATTCCGTAATCGATAATTTCCTGCGGATTGAAGAACATGTCGCGCAGCGAAAGATTCCCTTCGGCGGCCGTCGTTTCATCGTTGTTAACGCGCAGGATCTCGCTCGAAAGCATGCTGTGTCCGAAACGGTAGGCAGCCGTGGCGAATTCGTTGGAGATACTCGGATCGACGGTCGGATCGTATCCCTGATAGGCACTGATGGCATCGGGGCCCAGCAGTGCCGGCAGGAATTCGTTGTATGTGATCGATTGAATCTCGGCGATCACAATTGCCCGGGCCTGTTGATAGATCTGTTCGTCCGAAAGATCCGGGTTGGCCGCGGCAATCTCGTCGGCCAGCCGGTTGTGTTCGCGAACGAACAACGTGTGCATCGCGGTCAAACCGACCTGTTCATTGGCACGCACGTCGCCGGCCAGAAACAAACTGGAACTGGTTCCACCGGCGTTGTCGAGTCCTTCTTCGTTAAAAGGCAACAGGTTGCCGTCGCTCGTTTTGAGATGGCCGCCTTCAAAGGTTCGGAGGGCCGCAGCTCGAACTTCATCGGAGCCATAGACGTTGGAACCGTCAAGAAACGTGGTGATCGAATTGACCTGCTCGCGCGGATTGTCGACCGACGTGCCGGTCGATGGATCGTACTCGCTGCGGCTGAAATCGATTGTCTCGGTGCCGGTACCATTGGGATCAAAGTAGGGATCGCCGGTTGGTACGTCGATCGGGAGCGACTCGGTCGGATCGGTGTTGGTGAGTGTGATGTCGTGATCGATAAACTGGCCCCAAGTCCAGACAAAGTCGGTCAAAAACCGATCGTTGACTACCGATTCGTCCTGAGTCATCACGTTATTACTCACTTCACGGGCACTGGCCCGATCTTCGCCGGCCGGCTCGGAAATGCCGTCGGTGTACTCCGCGTCGACATACCGTACGAATGTTTCGTCGGTGCTGCCGAGCGACGGATCGATCAGGTTGTTGCCGGTTCCATCGATGGTGCGATACTCGTCCAGCACGGCGTCGTAGACGACCGACAAGTCGCTAGCAAGCAATTGCCGCTGTTCGAGCTGCTCTCCTTGAATTTGCGATCCGTGGCGGACTCGCTGCAGCTTGTTGCGCTTTTTCATAGTGCTCTCTCTGTTCGCCCCTGCCTCGTTGAATAGAAGTCCAGATAAGTAGCTGGCAGGCTGTAGACGCAACGATCTTGGCACGCCAAAAGAATCGGCGACCTAGGAAAGAAGAATCTACTGTGTAAACAGTAGAAAAGGGCTTCAAATGCAGCAAGCGTTTGGAAGAAATGGTGGGAGATTCTCTGCGGTCTCCCTGACGTTGAGGTCGGCCGGTACGATTTTCCGCCGGGCGATTCTCCAGTGCTTGCAATAGATTCCACCTTTGAGTTCGTCCGTTTGAAATGCAAGTTCCAGACGTTTATGACCTTCCGCTGGGAAGGCCGTTGTGCTCATCAGGCTATCAGTCGTATCGATGCAGATGCGGTGTAACTCAGAGCCGTTTTCGTCCTCAGCCATGATTTGGATAAACCGATGGATTTCGCCGGTTAAGGTATCTCGGGTCGTGAAGGAGGACTCAAACACGTAGACATTTAAACGTTGACCAATATCACTCGTCAGGCAGTACTCGGAATGTAGCTGATAACCAGGATGACAAAAATCACTGCGTTGTCGCCTGAGCCAATCGTTTCCGAGATCGATGATTTGGCCAAGAGACGAGTGATACACAGTGCAAAACACGGCAATTACCGCCAACGCAAGTACACCGGATCTAATGTTTTTTGCCATGCCTCCCCCTTGCTCGTCAAAGCTTTTGCCAAATTAGCGTACTAGTGAACCGTTAACTAATTCTGCGTTCGCGTCTATTTCTTACGCGAAAACAACGTGAAGTTGGTTCAAAACCAGCAAACTGCGTTGGATCAAAGCAAACTCTTGGAAAGAATCCGTGGCGAATTCGATGCTTGCAACGCCGATGATTCGCCCTTGAACCGAGACCGGTTCCTCGGTATTAATCTCCCTCCCTTCCACAAGGCTTGTCCAATCGAGCAGAGAGACGAGACAGCTCGGAAGAAAGTTTGGACATTATTCGATCCGCCGGATGCCAGAAACGATAAATCAATGCTGCAAGAAGAGTTACACCCGCTGATCTTGCCAGATCTTGGACTGGCCGACATTCTGCTGCGAACCAGCTTGTGGCTCGTGCCCCGAGGATCGTTCGTACGCGAAGGAGATCGCGTGTTGGAAGTGTTGGCCGGAGAGGTAACCTTCGACATCGTTTCGCCCGCGACGGGTGTCTTGTGCCAACAGAGCACCGAAGAAGACGAAATCGTCCTGGCTGGTCAGATCTTAGGGCATATTCGCGCGACCGATAATGCCTAGCCACCTGGCGGCTGGCATTTTCTATTTAGTCTTGCGAAAGCGTTTCGATTTTCTCGATCCGTCTTTGGTGGCGTCCGCCGTCGAACTCGGTTGCCAGCCAGGTATCGACAATCTTGAGGACATCCCCTTCGGGCGTCAGCCGCTCGCCGATCGAGATGACGTTGGCCTTGTTATGTCGTCGGCCAAGTTCGGCCGTTTCGCAGTTCCAGGTCAACGCACAGCGTACGCCATGGATTCGATTGGCGGCGATTGCCTCGCCATTGCCGGAGCCTCCCAGGACGATGCCTCGCTCGCATTGGCCCGAGGCAACTGCTTTGGCGGCCGGAATGATGAAATCAGGGTAATCACACGATTCCGCCGAATCGGTCCCGAAATCGACCACCTCGTGTCCAATTGACTCCAAGTGGTCAATGATCATGCACTTGTATTGGTAACCGGCGTGGTCCGAGGCGATGGCAATCTTCATGGAAGCAGGCAAACAGAGAAAACGGCTTCTTGGGCGAATTCAGACGCAAACAGGCCTGACTGGATTGCGTCCAGTCAGGCAAATCGAGCCCTTAATGATACCTCAAACCGATCGGTTTGCCATGTCCCCGGCGTAGAGCCGCTGGGAGGCCAATAGGAAGGCGATTTCCCGTGGATATGCACTACTGCATTGAGAGATCGTCGACGGCCGGAAACCAAGGAGGGCAATAGTCGAGAAGTTGCGATGCCGCCTGATGGGCAACCTGGGTCGATGCGACCACTTCGCCGCTTTCGATCAGCTCGTCGATCGGCAAATCGCCCAGCACCATCCGGACCACTTGGGCATTGGTCAGTTCCAGGTAACTTCGCCCGAGACGGCCATCGGTCAGCGTTCCTTTGCGCTTTCCGAGATGGATGCAGTATTTCTCTCCATCGATCAACAGTCCCAAGTCGAGCGGAAGATCGATGCCGCGCGATTTGGCTCGTTGATGAAGCAGCGTGCTGAACTCGGCCAGCTGCTGAATTGGATCGGGCATGCGAACCAGGAGCTCTTCGCCCGCGAGCGTGTTCTGAGCCGATGGGGCGTCATGCAATACCTGGTGCAATGGATCGACGGCCGGAGCTTCCAGGCAGAACTCGCGGAAGTCAGCCTCGTACAAGTCGCTACAGATCCGATTGATCAAGGGAATCTTGACGGAAGCCTCGTGCGGCTGGGTGACGACTTCCAGAATCTGATTGTCTTTCACCACCGCGTAGCCGGCGATTCGATCGATGGCGTCTTCGAGCGCGAGCTTGTTGCCGCCGTGGATCGCCACGTACAGCGCGTCGAACGCTTTGCGACGCAGCAGCCAATCCCACATGCTTGCCGAACGGGGCGTGCCAATCTGGTTCGACTGGAACGAATTCTCGTACAACGAAACCAATGCCTCCGCTTCGACCTGACGCATCAGTCGAATCCAGATGCCAGGCTTCTTGGCGGAGAGTTCGTCGGTGCGGTTGTTGATTGCCTGACCCCGGACCAATGCGAGGAATGGTTCGGTGGCTGCCTTGCTGCGGAATCGATTGGAAAGTGGTACCCATCCGAAACGCGCCAAACGCTGAGCCATGGCCGCGCTGGTGCGGTGCATCATGAACGCGCCTGGGTAATGGTGGAATGTGCGATCCAGGCATTGAAAGAAAGCATCGACGTTGGCGATGTCGACATGCTCTGGGGCTAGAAGGAACTCGCTGGCCTGCAAATAGGCAGACAGCGACCCATGCAGCCAGACTTGCTGCGGAACACAGCGGATGTGCCCGATGATCTGGTTCCCCAAGCGGAACGTCAATCGCTCGCGCGGTTCGTAATCGGGGCGTTCCTGTTGCGAATGAAACTCGTTCTCGTCGTACGAGTACAAGCAATGTTTCATTAGCTGCAGGATTGCGAACTGATCACCTTCCTGACTGGCGGTCAATCGATACGGGGCCGCATCTTGAAGCGACAGGCTTGCTGGAGAGGCAGACCTGAGGGGCGGATGAATCGAGGACGAATAGGTCGAAGCAACGACACGACGCATTCCAGTCGACTCCGTTCAGTAAAGACAAATCCCTTTGCGAAATGAACTCTCCCCTTAGATTAAGATGCTTCTACAGCAAGGTCCAGTAGCAAATCCCGCAATCGCTCGATTGGAAACAAAAGCCAAGAAAATTCCCGGGACCCCAAGACCTGCTTCTGACGAAGTTGACTGGCAAGTTGATCGCGCTCAATTCGAAGGCGCGCAACAGGTTCGGTGATGTGGACCCGGAGTTCTTTGTTCACCTCTTCCAACTGTCGATGCCACGAATGTTTTTCTGGAAATTCTGGAACATAATTCAGCAGCTCGCGTTTTCGCTGGATCAATTGGCTCCACTCGACATCGCTTGGCATCTCTTCGCTGACCGCGCGCTCAGGATTGAAAACCGCATCGCGCAGTCGGCCATCGATCGCTGCCAAGTCGGCCGTATCGACTTGTGGCCGCTCGATCGGCAACAGCGCGGTTGCCGTGGCCGTTACGAACTGCGGCGGAGTCATCCCAAAAAACTGTCGGATGATTTCGTCGGTGACCTGATCGTATTTCGCTCCGCCAATCCCATGAATAAACAGATCGGAAGCGATCAGCCGCAAGATCATCGTGCACGAAAGAGCTCGCGGTCGCAGGTACACACCGTCGGATCGTACGCTTTGCAAATCACCGATCAGATCGGACCCGCCCGAGAGACTCATTTCCCAGCCTGCCTGGTCCGAGAGTTGAACTTGGTGGTAGTTGGCCGAAACCCACAAACGCCGCCGCATCGGGTTTTTATCGGTCCAGATCCAGAACGGAACCTCGGTCCAAGTGCTCTCCTTTTCCAGGTCTGGTACCGGATGCGAGGTGCTGCGAATTCGATGCAACTCGCGATAGGCCTGGACCTCCTGATTGTAGATGCCGCGAAACCGCGGAGCCTCTTTCAGGATGTAAGCCATCGCGCGACAAAACCATTCGGTCTGGCAAAGCTGGCTCAGAGGAACATCGAGCAGTGCCAGGCCTAGCTCTCCTTCAATGCGATTGCGCGCCGCCGAGAAAGCCAGGCCTAACGGCAAGCCCGACGCGGCAGCTTCCACCGCCGACGGCCAAAACGAAGAAACTGCCGGTCGATCGATCAGCGGGTGGATCGTTTTCTCGAGACGGTTGCCAAACGTGCGAAACGTTTCCATCGATTCGACCCAGGTCATCTCCCAGGCAACCCGCGGACCAGGTTCATCGTAAGCGACGCGCGCGGGACGAGTCCCCTGGCTAGATTGCTCTAAGGCAGCTATCGAAGGAGCTGGAGCGACATCGTTGTCGATAATCACATTGATCGCCGCGCCCCCCGCTTGCTGGGCGAGCCGATCGGCCAGGAAGTTTTTAAACCAGACGCCTGAGTGGTAAAGAGCCGGCTGATGCCCGGTCAGGACGATTGGAAGATCGCCGCTTGGCCATGTAGGAAGATCGCGATAGGCGCAAGCATGCTCGCGAGCCAGCGTCACGATTTCAGAATGCGCCAGCGACCTTAGTTTGGCCAGCGGTACGCCATCGATCAAAATCTCTTCCGCATTGACGAAGGCTTGCTGGTTCGCCTGAAGCAACGAGCCGACCTGCAGCGGACTTGGCTCGACTAGAGCTTCGCCATCGCGGCGCGGCGCACGTAGGCGATGGTACCGGATTCCGGATTGCTGGCCGGCCATGAAGACTGCTGCTTTTCAGATGGGTTTCAGCAAGATGCCATCGACTGGACGCTCGACTTGGTAAGGCCGCTACGGACCATGCTGCGATCCAGCACAAAATGATAGTAATTCAGCCGCGTGCTGCCGTCATCCAGCGCGCCGCCGAACGAACGATTCTCGTCCAGGTAAATCAGCGGAACGGGAAGTTCCACGATGGTCAGCCCGGCCCGAGCAGCTTCGACCCACAACTGCAGCGGCATCGCATAGCCGGTCTCGGTCACGTCGAGCTTGCTTAGCGCCTCGACTCGATAAGCTTTGAATCCGCAGAATGCGTCGGTTAGCTGAAACCCGAGCCGCTGGTTGAGTTCCGTCGTGACGCGACGATTGATAAACAGTCGCTGCGCCGGCGGTTCGCTCTGGCCTTCAAACTGTTTCAGATAGCGGCTACCAGAAACGATATCGACCGAATGGCAGGCCTTGATGAACTTGGGAATCAACTGCGGTTCGTGCTGGCCGTCGCAGTCCATCGTTACCACGATATCGAACGCATTGTCCTGGGCATATTGAAACGCCGTCAGCAGCGCCGCGCCATATCCGGAGTTGGCTTCATGCGAGACGACGATAATGTCGTCGCGCTGCTCCAGCAGGCTTAGCGTTTCGTCGGTCGAGCCGTCGTTGACCACCAAAACCGGGTGGCCATAGCCAACTACCTGATCGAGCACTGAATGAATCGTCTTCGCTTCGTTGTAGACAGGCAGGGCGATGAGGGCTTTCTCGCGGTGTTTCATAAAGCGCGCCAATCAAGGTCCGGGTTAAGTTACGACTGGTTTTTGGTAACCATTTTGCGAGGAGGTCAACACTTGCGGTGAAAGCATCATCGCGAGTGCATCAGGCTCAGCAACGCAGTCTGGCTGAGGATTCGCCCTAACTATTGTGATGGCAAAGCGTTAGATTGACAAACGGTCTGGCGGCAATCGTCGTAAGTTGGTTTGCCGTTTCCTCTTGGGGACACAACGGTTGTGGCAACAGATTTTTGGATGCCGAATAAAACCAAGCGTTGCAGGAATTTCACGCGAAGTGGATCGGGTCCGATTCCTGATGGCTACTCCAGACTTTGCCGCCCGGAAACGCATCTGCCAGGATCGTTGCCAGCTTCTCAACCGCGAATCGCTCGCTCGCATAATGGCCGACCAGGACAAGCGCGACGTTCTGGGCTTTGGCTGCCAGGCAGGTATGGAAGCTGGTTTCTCCCAGGATCAGGCAATCGACCTGCTTCTCGACGGCGACTGACAAGAGTTCCCCGGCCGACCCGCAGCCGACGGCAACCGTTTGGATGTTGTCGATCGCGTTGCCGACCACTTTTACCATTTCAGCGCTGGTTGCTTGCTTGGCGACTTCGGCGATGCGCGCCAATGGCGTTGGTGCTTGGCTGAGCTTACCCCAGCGTCCGGTTCCGACTTGGGCGATCGACGAAGAGGCCTCGGTCAGTTCGACCGGGACAAGTGGCTTGATGTCGGACAGGCCGATCGCGGTCGCCAGTTGCTGGTTGATTCCTTCCGCACATGAATCGAAAGCTGTGTGCGGGCTGTAGACGGCAATGCCGTGATGAATCAGTTTCAGAAGCATCTGCCCGACCGTATCTGCCGAGGTAATCCGCTTTAGCGGGCGAAAGGGGAACGGATGATGGGTCACGATCAGATCAACCTGACCTTCGATCGCTTCTTCGACCACTTCCGGAGTGACCGTCAGGCAAGTCAGCAAAGCTTGAACGGATTGCTCAGGATCGCCGATCAGCAGACCGACATTGTCCCACGATTCGGCAAGCTCGCAGGGAGCAAAGCGTTCCAGAAAGTCACAGACGTCACTAAGTTTTATGGGATTGGCCACGCAAAAGGCCCTTCTAGTCGCAGGCTAAGGATTAAGGAAACGTTTCCTTAATCCTTGACTTCCACACGATGGTTGAAAACCCGGGTGCCGCCAATTTCTCGCAATCGCAAGAGAATTGTCGACCCAGTCAGGTCTTTTGCGTTGGGAATGCGATAGATGATCGTTGTTCGGCCCAGGCCAAGATTCATGATCCGCTGCCGCATTTGACGACGCCCAGAAGCATAGAGCAGACAATCGAACGAGATTAATTCTTCGCGCAGGTTATGCACCGTCGCTTCGATCACCAGTTCGCCCGTTTCTTTGTCGACAACGGAAGTGGATTCGACCTGTAGCATGCCGGAGCCGACCTGGATTTCGCGATAGACGCTGAATTCGTACTCTTCGTCGGTGCCGACCTTGAAGTCGATGCGCACCGGCTGCATGCCGCTGTCAGCGTCGGCGCGAAGCAAGATCTTGAACGGAGATTTGAACTCGCCGCCGCGCGTCAGCTTGAACCGCAAGATGCCGGGGGTGACGTTCCATACGTCCGGCGCCACCAACCGAGCCGTACCGCTGATTGCGGAAGGAAACGCATTTGTGATTGTCGCTTCGATTCGCTGTGAACGTCCGAAGTCGCTTTCTAACTTGGCTGGCTCGAACTGGAATGCCAATCGCATCATCGCCACGCTATCGTTCAAACCGATCAGAAACTGAGGAATCGGACCGACCGGAATGATCTGCTTATGCCCATCCTGCTCAGGCGAAACTTCACGGCCCCACAGGTCGACGATCTTGACATCGTCTCCCAGGTAAAGCGTTTCGGTCGTCTCTCGGGAATTCCAGAGGATCATGACGGTCCGACTATCCCGGGCGAAGACATAGTTGTGGCTATGGTTGGGAAGTTGGATCGATCCGAGGTAATCAGTACCGGTAATGAGCCGGGCGGTCGTTCGCCATGGTAAGAGGAGTTCCGCAGGGGAGCCATCCTCGTTCATCAGCCCATATTCGTGGTCGAAAGGTGTGGGAATGAATGCCGCGTCAACGTTGTGGATTTTGGCGGCCAGCATTTTCTCGACCAGATCGCGTGCCCGTTCTTCGATCGTATAGCGGGAGCGCGGAAGCGGATAGATCGTGGCGAAGCGCGTGGTTTGACCTTGGGTGCGATCGAGATATCTGCCCAGTTCGTCTTTGGTCAGCGGAAGCAAACGTTCCAGGCTGCCCGATGCGGGAAGAATCGAGTACGACAGGAAATCGTATGGAGCCTTGCCCCCTTGAGGCGTCTGCGCCATCCAACGCCACGGAATACCGAGCATGATGTCCTGGCCGCTGGTCCGTAATTCCGCGCGAATCTGCTGCAACTTCTCTAACAGGTTGGTATAGCCAACAAAGCTGACGTCATCGTCGGCACCCAGTTGCCAGTAATGCACCGTGAGCGAGAGCCGCGTGAGGATTGGTTCGATGTAGGGCCGCCACAACAGCGGTTCAGCAAACACGTTGGCGACAAGCATCGTTTCTTGTTCGCCAAACAGGTTGCGAATGTCTGCGGGCGGCTTATCGATGACGGCAACCATCTTGATATTGTGTTTTTTCAAGCGTTCGGCGAAGCGCGCCAGGTTGCCGGCGCGTTCGATGTCGTTGTCGTTGTACCAGACCGGGAACTTGACCCAGTTCACGCCGGCGACTGTCAACAGGTCGAACATTCGATGGAAGTCGAGCGGTTTCTCGCCACTGGGCAACGACCAACCAAATTCGCCTTGGTCGGGGACAGAATCCTTCGAGACCACCGCCAAAGTTTTCACGCGGCGGTGCATCAGCCCGGAACTTCCCAGCATGGTGGCTCGCACTTCGTAAAAGCCATTCTCTTCAATCGGCGGTTTCCAAGTGAGTTGGCCAGCGTAGCCGACATCCCAGTTTTCGTCCTGGTAAGCCTTTTTGCCGAAGAGCTCCGAGATCTTCTCCGCCTTCCGGGCAACGATCTTTCCTTCCAGACGCGTCTCTTGCCGCGCGAGCGACTGACGGCCAACGTCGACTAGTTCGAAGACAATCGTCGGGTTTTGTTCCAGGATGCCAGAGATGTTGCAGGTCACCTCGATCTCTTGGTCGTTTTGATACACGCTACCGCCGTCCGCAGTTTCCAAAGACATCTTGGGAAGCCTGGCGAACCAGATGTCGTCAAACCAAACCGTTCCAGTCAGGTCTTCGTCGATTTGGGAACTGGGCACGACATGCAGGCCGATCACGGCCAGATCGAGATCGGTATTCTGGGGAGCGATTGGCCCGATGCGAATTTTGATCCAGTCGCCGGTCTCGCGGAACTTTTCGGAATAGAACGTTTCGATTGGCTGTTGCTGATCGTTGAAGAACGTGAGCGAGATGTAGGCTTTGTCGTAGGTTAGCCCCTCGGTTTTGATGCGGCCTTCCAGGACGTAGCTGAAGATGTCACGCACTGCAATCGGCGGACTGTAAAGCGTCGCGGCACCACCATCCAGGCTGACTTTCAGCGAACGATGATTTCGGGCGGTTTCATCGTCTTGGATTTCGATGTCCAGGTAGCGTGGATAGCCTGGGCCGGTCCGCCGTGTCCATTGATCAGGCCACAAGTCGTAGTTCAGGTCGGCATCGTCCTCGAAATCGCACTGAAACAACGGAATCGCCTCGGGATGCCGCCGGTCGATAGGGGCATCCTTCCAATTCGCAGAAAGGGCAAGCAATGGTAAAAGCAAATACGGCGACATGGCGATCGATCGGAAACAGAGTCAGCGGGGTCGACGAACCGAAACAAGGTCGTCGCGCATTCCGCTAAACTCTTGCTTACCCCACGAAGGTTACCGGGTTGGGCAGCAGATTCCGCCCTTCGCCACCACGCTGAAAACCGAGATAATCGCTATAATCGCTCGTTTCCACGGTTTTACGACGTTACCTTTAGATTTGCTGACCAACATCCATGATTCGACTGAGTGTCCAACTTCGCAGCCTCCGGATGCCGTTTCGCAAGGCAATTCAGACCGCCGGTGAGTTGGGAGCCGACGGTATCGAGATCGATTTGCGAAATGAACTTCGTCCCGAAGAACTGTCGCAGACCGGAATTCGCCATCTGAAGAAGATCTTGTCCGATTTCAATTTGAAGGTGGCTACGGTCAGCTTTCCGACCCGCCGCGGCTATAACGTTCCCGCAGATCTCGACCGGCGGATCGCAGCCACCAAGGATGCAATGACGACCGCCTACCATTTGGGGGCGAAAGTTCTGGTCAACTGGATCGGTGGGATAGATCCCGATCTTTCCGCCGAAACCAACTCGCAGCTATTGGAAGCAATGCACGACCTAGCTCGTCATGGAGATACCTGTGGTGTGAAATTCGCCGCCAAGACGGGACAAGTCGATGGACCGGTGATGAAGCAGTTTCTCGATCAGCTTCCCGAAGGCTCCCTGGGCGTAGATTTCGATCCTGGGGCGCTGGTGATCAACGGGTTTTCGGCCGACGAATCGTACCAGGCACTTGCCGGCTATGTCGTAAGTGTCCGAGGCAAAGATGGCGTGAAGGACCTGGCTCGAGGACGTGGGATTGAAGTCCCCTTGGGACGGGGAACGGTCGATTTCCAGATGCTGATTGCTTCGTTGGAAGAGGCTCGCTACCCGGGATACATCACCGTCGAACGCGAGCATCCCGAGCACCCATACGAGGAAGTTGCCAACGGGCTGGCGTATCTGAGGAATATTCAGATTCCGTGATCTTGTTTGGCTGGCTGCGAATTCCACGATACGATTAACGGACGTCGTATCCCCTTCAATTCAGCAGGAGCCCACCATGTCACGTTTCATCCCTTTGACTCTTCTTCTCGCTTTGATTGTCGGATCGTTCTCCCCTGTTTTGGCCGCCGATCCCAAAGCTTCCACCCCGGAAGATGATCAGGCCAAGCTGTTCAAGGATTTTGAGCAAACACTCAACAAGGTTCAATTAACCGGATCGTTCACCATTTCCGGGCAAGACAACAAAGGCCTTCGGCCGGAAACCTATGAGATCACCAGCGTTCATAAACTCGACGAAGGGGATCTGTGGGTCTTCAATGCCCGCATCAAGTACGGCGACAACGATGTCAAGCTGCCGCTTCCTCTGGAAGTCAAATGGGCGGGCAAAACGCCGGTCATCACGCTCGACAAAACCACGATCCCAGGACTGGGAACGTTCAGCGCCCATGTCGTGATCGATGGCGACAAGTACGCCGGAACATGGACGCACGGTCCGATGGGCGGCTGCTTGTTCGGCGATATCAAGAAGATCGAAGTGGCTAAGCCGACGGAAGAAGCGTCGTCCAAGTAGCGATGGCGAGCGCGGCCGTTTCAACCCGGAGGATGCGAGGTCCCAGCGATATGACCTGGCATCCTGCCTGACTGGCCTGGGCGACTTCTTCGTCAGTTAGCCCACCTTCTGGACCGACGATCGCCAGGACCTTGCCAGCCGCTTGAATCGATTGGCTCTCAAGCGGCTCGCCGGTGGGATGCAATACCAGCGATACCTCCGGCCGATCGGCCAGGACTTGCTCGAGCGTTTGGCCTTGTTCGACCACCATCAGGTGGTTTCGTTCACACTGCTTGCTTGCCTCGATCACTGCACGCCGCAAACGCCCGATCGCCTTCTCGACCGGCTGGGCCACGCCCCGTTTGGTAATTAGCGGGATCAGTTTGCTCACACCCAGTTCGACGCACTTTTCAACCAGCCAACGCTGCCGATCTCCTTTGGGTAGCGCGACAGCGAGCGTCAATTGCCGGGCCGCTTCGCGCGAGATTTCTTCCTGGTGACGAACCGTCCCGCAGACCTGCTTTTTGCCGACGGTTGTCAGTTCGATCGAGTACTCAACACCGCAACCGTCGAAGCCAGTGACGATGTCTCCAACGTTTGCCCGCATCACCTTGGCCAGGTGCTGCGATTCCGCTTCGTCGAAGTCTACTTGGCCATCGACGGGAGGCTGGTCGAGAAAAAATCGTTCGGACATGCGGCTTCGCGCTTCAGAGGGTCAGGAATGCATGAAGAGTGCGGGCGAATTCTACCGAAACAAACTGATGGCAGGAATGCCCTGCGCCCAGGTGCTGTCATTTGCCCATTGCTAGCAGTCATCCAACGATTGTCCCCTTCATGAACCCGTTTTTCGAGAGCCCTGCCTACCAGGAAGCCGTGGCCCGACTCGAGTATGCCCTCGAGCGTCATGACCGCGTTGCCGTGCTGACCGGACTGACGGGTAGTGGAAAGACGACCTTGCTCGAAAATTGGACGGCCGATCTTCGTAGGCGTGGGGTGATCGTTGTCTATCTGCCAACCCCTGGCACGTTCGAGCATGATTTGCTGTGGGAGTTGGCCATTGGGTTGAAGGCCGAAATCAGCCTGTCCAGCACGCCGAGCGAACTTTGGTTCCGGATCCGTGAGCAGTTGACCGCTTACAGTCTCGAGCAGCGGCAGGTGGTGATTGCCGTCGACCATTTCGAAGAGATCGCTCGCGAAACGGGCGACATTCTGCTGTCCCTGGCCCGGCTGCATTATGGCGACGGGAACTTGGGCAGCTTGGTTCTTTCGGTCGATAAGCAGGCCCTGCGAACGCTTGACTTGCGGCTGCTTAAAATGGCCGACTTGAAAATTGAGCTCGAAGCCTGGGATGTCGACGACGTTGCCAGCTTCACGCACGCTTATCTGGCCGCGAACCACCAGGACCAGGTCCAACTCAGCGACGAAGTAATCGCCGCTGTCTCTCAGCAATCGGCCGGCTTGCCGAGGATTGTCTCGCAAATTCTCGATCTGACCTGCCTGGCCGCGGAAGCAAGCCAGGCGGAATCGGTGTCTCCCGAAACGATCCTAGCGGTCCGCGAAGAGCTGCTCTGATTACGGTCGGGGTCATCTCTGCTGGTTTCGCGGAACATCACCTTTTCCGCTAATACAAGGGGCCTGGAGGTCGGTTTTTCTCGTAAACGTGGCAAAAGCCACCTCGGCTTCTATTTGAAATGCTTATGTCGAGCTAAGTAGTGGCCATATATGGCGTTTTAGCCAATTCATCTAAATGCGCTAATTTATTCCGTCTAGTCAGAAAAGTGCTGGATAAGCCCCTCAAGATGCCTATATTGGCCAGCTGGCCAGTTTTTCCTTCCTGTCACGTAGGGGCTTATCATGCTCGCAGACAATCAAGCTGCCCTTGTTTCTGCGCCAATCGCAGAAGAACCCAGGAGATTAAAAGAGCGCGTACCGCATATCGAACCGCTTTTTGAGGACGGAATCTTTGTTGAGAAGTACAGTCGCAACATGAAGCGGAGTGCCGGACCTGATTTTCGTCCGATCGTTCGCTACACCCTCGATCAGCTAAGAGACGTTCCGCAACCGCATGTTCTGGAACTTGGACCAGGTCCTGGTTGGGTCGGCATTACGGTCGCCCAGAAGCGTCAAGACGCGCAAGTCACGGGCATCGATGTTTCGGAAGCTTATACGGAGATCGCCAATCAAAACGCCAGGTCCATGCGTTTGGAGCAGCGAGTTTCGTTTCGCCAGGGAGATGCCCGTAGTCTTCATGACTTTTCCGACAACTCAATCGACGCAGTGATCTCGAATCAAAGCTTCCACTACTGGGATCCTCCTGCGATCGTTTTGAACGAGATTGCCCGGGTACTCAAGCCAGGCGGAGTCTTCTGCATCGGCGATGATCGCCGAGATTTAACCCCGATGGCCAGTATGATTGTGGCTGTTACGAAATGGTTCATGCACCCGCAAATACGTAGGAGCTGGATGAGTTCGATCCAAGGTTGCTATACGGCCGACGAAGTGTCGTCGATTTTTGAGCAATCCGATTTGAAAGAGTTTTGGGAACTCAAATTGGGCGCACGAATGTTTATGGCTCGGGGGAGACTCGCTACGTTGGATTAGCCGTCCAGGATGAACCCCTGGAGCGTTGACCAACAGATTTTGAATTGCTTAGCGAACGCTGCCAGCGATCGTTTTTCTGGGTTTCCGCGCTCCAGGGTTTTCCACATGATGAATCTTAAATGCCGCCGCTCATTGGCGTTGGGCGCGTCGACCCCGTGCGTAAACCAAGCGGAACTGGCCTAGAATCGATGGCACATTCAGCTAAGATTGAATGAATACGTTTTAGAAATTCTAGCCGGTTTACCCTATGCCCACTGACAACGGGTCTAAGCAAAACGCTTCGGACCAAGATATCTACGCCCCTGTGCCGGTCGATTTAAAGAATCCGACCACCGCTGCCATTCTGGCGTGGCTGATTCCCGGGGCGGGTCATCTCTATCAAGGACGAACCGGAAAGGGAATTCTTTTCATGGTTTGCATCCTTTCGATTTACTTCCTGGGTTTATCGATGGGTGGAGGCCGGGTTGTGTATGCCAAGTGGGACAACGACGACAAACGACTTCCGTTTATCTGCCAACTTGGCGTAGGCCTGCCCACGATGCCCGCGGTCGTTCAAGCGGCGCTCGTGCGGCAGAAGATGGCTCCGATCGAGTTCGGAGGAGTGCCGTTCATGGCGCCTCCGATGGGCGAGCCGGAAATGGCCGAGTTGCATCGTAAATACGGTTTTCTCTTCGAGATGGGAACGCTCTATACGATGATCGCGGGGCTGCTGAACGTCCTGGTGATCTATGACGCGGCCGCAGGTCCCGTTTGGACGATACCTGACTCCGAGAAGAAGAAAAAGAAAAAAGGAAAACCGGAAGATGCCAGCGATGGAGAAGGCTCTGATCCCAATTCTCCTGAAGCAGAACGCGCCGAAAGCACGTCTTCCGTCTGAATGCTCATTGAACTAAGAGATTTCTTGCCATGTACGAGTTAGCCCTGCTTGCCATGTTCCCCGGCGGTCGCATGTTAATCTATGCCCTGCCGCTGATCGTCGTGGTTAGCCTGGTGTACGGGGCAACGCGGCACGAAACATGGCCGGCGATCCTCAAGCATTCGTGGGACACCGCCGTTTGGATTGTCGGTTTTATGGGGGTGGTGTTTCTGGTGATTCTAATAAGTGGGATGTTAGGCTAATTCCACCGTCGGGTGCCAATCGCTTGTATTCAGCCGCAAGCCAAAGGGGGACATCGCTCTTGTAGTACCACGAGAAGCGGCTCTCGCTCGGTCCGCCTGGTAAGTTGGTCCAAGCTTCGTCGGTGGCTAGGTCAGTCACCATGTGATAACTGGGGGCGAACGTCGATTCGCGCGTCGCCGTCTGCAGCACATGCCCCTGGAAGATCGTCGCGTGGCAACCGGGCATTGGATACTCAGGGCTATCGAAACCGAGCAACCTTCCCACACGCCCGCCGCCAAAGAAACGATCGGTGAAGTGGAAGCTGTTGAACTCGCCCCAGGTCAGTTCTTTCTCCTGTAGTGCTTTCTCACCCGCCGTGCGGATCATTTCGGCCTTGTCGCGGGATTGCCACCAGAGCGATTGATCTTTCTTCAAGATCGCATCGCAGGCCGCGATAATCATGCTCGAAAAACCAGCCCGGGTAACCAGGTATAACGTCCGCCGAGGTCCCATGCCCCGTTCGTGGCCGAAAATCTCCAGCAGTGTATTGCGATAGAATCGCTGAAAATGGACCGCTTCGACACTATCGGTGTTGAAGCGGAAATCCCAGTCTCTGAGCCGCTCTTTCAATGCGTCTGGGGCAAACGGCAGCAGAATAGGCAGCATCTCTCGAGCCTGGATGCTTAGCAGGTCGTACTGAAGTTCCTGCATCTGCTCAACAGTGACTTCGTTCATTTCGCTCAGCCGTTCGGCGATCCGACGCTTGCGGTAGTCCGGTAGCGTCTGGCTGACGAACTTGGGGCGATTCGGCTCGTTGATGTTCTCGTTCGCCGTCGCGATGAAACCGCATTCAGGGTTATAGATACGCGGCAACAGCTCTTTCGATACGATTCCCTGCCAGTGATGCCGCGCGTCCCACGCTGCTACCGGGCCGAGCCCGGAAATGTCGTTCCGGCGGCGGGGGAACCTGCCGTTGCCCTGCATGCCGATGTTGCCGTAGCTGTCCGCGACCACCCAGCACAGCGTTGGCTGCGGGCAGTGCTTCGCCACGTCGAGTGCTTCGGCGGCGCTTTCGGCGGCCAGCATTTGCAGCCACGTGGCAATTGCCATCCCTGATCTTGCCGCCATGCCGGACCAGGCCATCGAAAAGTAATACCCTTCGCCGAACTGTTCCGGATCGACCTCCAAGACTCCTTGCGGGTTTTCCAGCACTCGCAGCGTTGTGGTGGGCTTCCCTTTGCAGCCGATCTGTTCCTCGCGGACCTGAAAGTCGATCCACGATTCATCCCGCCGGAATTGCCAGTTCCCTTTTTCTGACTTGCGAACTTCTTCGATGAAGAAATCGGTCGTGTCACCCTTCATGTAGGTCACGCCCCAACTTATTCTGTTGGTCCGTCCCACGGCAAACAAAGGACAACCTGGCAGCGTGGCGCCCATGGCGTATTCGCCGTTCCACTTCAGCACCGCTTCGTACCAGATAGCGGGCAAGCGATTGGTTTCCAGGTGAGGGTCCGAGCAAAGAATCGGCTGGCCGCTCTTGGTTCGCGAAGGACCAACGGCCCAGGCGTTGCTGCCGGCCAGTCGCGGCAAGTCCATCAGCACTTCCAACGCGTCGTCCGACATTCGCCGCACGTGATGCACTTTGCGAACCAGGTCGAAGTCGACGTGGTCGAGCCGCCCCGGAAACAACTCGCGCAGTGCCTCTTCGTCGCATCCCCCTTGAATCAGCTCGATCACGATTCGCTCGTTTTCCAACTGGCTGACCGCCAACCCACCAAATCCCAACAGGTTGCCAATCAAAAGGACCGACACCGGGTCCCACTTGGCCGGCTCGAAACCGACAGCCCACATTGGCAGCGTGTTACCAACCGCCTTCATGCCATCGTTCACCCCTTCGCAGTAGGCTTTGACCTGCTCTTGGATTTCGGCCGGCCAGTACTCTTGCTCCCTGGCCTGGTTGCGGTGCAGTCCGACGCGGCGAAAGAAACGATCGGTTTCCAGAAGTTCGTCTCGAGCAGCGATCGACTCGGCGGCCTGGCCTGCGGCTACCGCCCTGGCGAACAGAATCTGGGTCTGTCGATCGGTCGCATGCATGTAGCCGAGGCCGTACAGTGCGTCTTCACACGTTTTGGCGGTGATATGCGGGATACCAGCTTGGTCACGTTCGATCGAGATATCTCGAGTGAGGCGGGGGAATTCCATGGGATGTTCGTTTCTCTTAGCAGACAAGGCAGGGCGTCGCGGCGAACTTCATGAAACCAATACTGCCCTTATGTCATCGTAGCATTGTTCTTCGGGGGCGTTTGTCGTCGTCGAGGAAATGTGGGATCGTAGGGGCTCGGTGGATCGATACCGCTCGAATTTCCGCCAGGACACTGCCAAAGGTGCCACTGGCTCTGCCAGTGACCAGGGCTTTTTGGGTAAAGCCAATGGGAATCGGAAGGCACTGGCAAAGCCGATGACACCATGAAGCAGACGTCCCGTGACGAATGTCCCGCTGCAATGTGGCGAGACATTCATTAACATCGGCATCCAAGGGCTCAAATTACCACCCTTGCAGCGCGAAATCTAGAATTGGCATCCCCCAGAAAGAACGGCAGAAAACGTCTTGCAAGATAGCGCGAGCAGTTCCGAAGCGAAGGCATTGGCAGCACAGCAGCGACGTCGCGCTGCGGGCGCGTGGCTTACCGCAATCAGCTTTGCCAGTCCTTGGATGGTTGGACTGTTGGCCCTGTTCGTCTATCCGTTTCTGGTCTCGCTGTATTGGAGTTTCTGCGAGTACGACCTGATCAATCCGCCCCGAGTCGTCGGCTTGGCCAACTATCAGCAGCTTGCCAGCGAGTTCGCCAGCGGTACCGGCATTGCCAAAGCACTGTGGAATACGGGCTACTACGCTTTGATTTCGGTGCCGCTGTCCATCGTCTTGGGGGTTAGCCTGGCATCGCTTCTGTCGTGTGACATCCGCGGCCAATCGATCTTTCGGACCCTCTTCTATCTCCCGTCGGTGATCCCGGTGGTGGCGGCCAGCATCTTGTGGATGTGGCTGTTGAACCCGACCGACGGCCTCGTGAACTCGATCCTAGGTTCGCTTGGTCTGTGGAAGCCGCAGTGGTTCGCCTCACCGAACGAACTGGTCTCGGCCAATGCGTTCGCCTCATCGGCCTGGGCAAACAACGCGACGCCGATCGGCTCGAAGGATGCGCTGATCTTGATGAGCTTGTGGGGAATGGGCAACTTCATGGTGATTTACCTGGCGGCGATCGGCGACATTCCGAAATCCCTTTACGAGGCCGCTCGCATCGACGGAGCCGGTCCCCTGCGGCGGTTCTGGAATGTCACGCTGCCGCTGCTGACGCCGGTGATCTTCTTCAATCTGGTGATGGGGCTGATCCAATCGGTTCAGGCCTTCACGCAGATCTACATCGTCAGCGAAGGGCGTGGTGCTCCGGCCGACTCGACGTTGATGCTCAGCCTGCAATTGTTCCTCAGCGCGTTTCAGCATCTCGACATGGGTTACGCTTCGGCGGTGGCCTGGTTATTGTTTGCGATTTTAGGCGTCTCGACCTGGCTGCTGTTTCGCACGTCGCGCCGGTGGGTTTACGAGGGAGTTCGCTGATGCCAGCCAATCCTTCGATGCGAAGCTTCCTGACGATCACGCTTGCCCTGCTCCTCGGCACCGGACTGGTGACCGCCCAGCAGTGGCTTTCGCGCGGCAATCACCAGGTGCCGACCGATCGCGAAGAGGTGGTCTTCTGGCATTTCTGGGGCGGAGCCGATCGCGTGATTGTCGAAGATGTGGCCCAGCGGTTCAACGAGTCGCAGGCGAAATACTTCGTTCGCCCCGTGGCGATGCCTGGCAACAATTTGGATTTGAAGTTCTTTCTAAGCGTGACTGGCGGCGACCCGCCTGATCTACTCAACATCGACGACCCGGTGATTGCCGACTGGGGACATCGCGGGGCGATCTTGCCGCTTGATGAAGTTGCATCGCCGGAAGAAGTCGCGCGGCTCGAAGCGTGGCTCTTTCCAGCCGCTCGGCGACTGGTTACGTACGAAGGGCAGCTCTACGGCGTGCCGAATGGGCTCGATATCCGCGCGCTGTACTACAACCAGACGATGCTCGATCGCTACGGACTTTCGCCGCCGCGCACGATCGCCGACCTGGACCACATCGCCGAAACGATCGCCCCGCCTGGGAAGAGTCAGCCATACGATTGTCACGGCTATCTGCCGGACTCGCGGCGAATCTGGGCCTGGGGACCGGTGTTTGGCGGCCAGTTTTACGACGCCGACCAGCAGAAGGTCACGCTGACCAATCCTGGCATCGAGGTGGCTCTCGCCTGGATGGTCAGTTACCGCGATCGATACGGTGCTGCCGAGATTGCCCGGTTTCGCCATGGCGACCAATCGCTGCCTGGCAAAACGTTCCCGCTGTTTGCCGATCGCTACGCGGTGGTGATGGATGGTCAGTGGCGTGTACGGGACATCCGGGCCTTTCAAAAGTCGCAACAAGAAAAGGGAGAGCCGGTCACCCAGTTCGGCGTGATCCCGCTGCCATCGCCCCCGGACGGAAAGCAGAACGCCGGGTGGGTGAACGGGAACAACTTCGTGATTCCTCGCGGCGCGAAGTGCCCCAGCGGCGCGTGGGCCTTTATGCAGTTCTGGTGCGGGTTCGATGGCCACGAAGCGGAAGCCGCCGAAACGAGCGTCGCTGGTGGATGGATTCCGGTCTCGCAGCAAGTGGTCGACCAACCGGCGTTTCAGAAGTTTTTGAATGCCGAGCCGATGTTCCGCACTTTCATCAATCTGGCCGGCAGCGACCAACAATACCCCGTGCCGGTGATCCCCGGGGCTCCGTACTTCAACAACCGCGTGAAGTCGCTGGCCGAACAAGCGATGTCGAGCGCCGCGAAGCCTGATTTGAAGCAGATGCTCGAGGAAGCACAAACGCAGATTCAAACGCACATCGATCGCGCAAGGAGCCAGGAATGAATTGGCTTCAGAAGTCGACTGTGTACGCGCTGCTGTTGTTCCTCGCCACGATCTACAGCCTGCCCTTGTTGGTGATGTTGTCCGGTTCGCTTAAATCTCCGGCCGAGATCCAGGCGAGCCCCAACCAACTGATTCCGGATGGGTGGCATTGGGAGAACTACGCCGAAGCGATCACGGCGATGCCGTTCTGGCGGTATCTTTCCAATACGCTGGTGCTTTGCGTTGGGTCGGTCTTGGGGACGGTGATCTCGTGCTCGATGGCGGCTTACGCGTTTGCTCGGCTGAAGTGGTGGGGACGCGATTGGCTGTTTGCGGTGCTGATCGGCACGATGCTACTTCCGTGGCACGTAACGATGATCCCGCGCTTCCTGCTGCTGCGCGAGGTGGGGCTGTATAACACGCTGGGGGCGTTGATTCTGCCGACGTTTTTAGGAGATGCGTTTTCGATCTTTCTGCTGCGGCAGTTCTTCCGCACGATTCCGGAGGAAGTGAGCGAAGCGGCTCGGATCGATGGGCTTTCCGAGTGGGGCATCTATTGGCGAATCATCATGCCGATGTCGGTCCCGGCGCTGATTACGGTCGGGCTGTTCCAGTTCGTGGCGGCCTGGAACGACTTCAGCGGTCCGCTGTTGTTCTTAAGCAACCAGGACAAGTTCCCGTTGGCGTACGGGCTCGAGCAATTCGTCAGCAGCTATTCCGATCAGACGCATCTGCTGCTGGCCGCGGCGACGCTGTTCACGCTGCCTATCGTGCTGCTGTTCTTCTTCGCGCAGAAGACCTTCCTGAAGGGAATCGCCACGACAGGTCTGAAAGACTAGCAATGCGCTACAGAGCGCGCAGAAAGAAATGCCGTCGCCAGAATTGGGCAGGCGACGGCAGCGTCTGATGGGGTGGGCTAATCTAAGCAGGCACGCCAGAAAGAAGGCGTGCCGCAATTATTTCTTGCGATGGCGGATCTTCGCACGCATACGTCGCTTTTTGCGTCCAATTTTCCGTCGACCTTTACCGGTTTTCTTCGTTCCCACGAAATTCTCCGTAGCGTTTCCGCGATGAAATCTGTCTGTGAAATATGGTTTCAATCCCCATAGAGGGGAATCTAATTCAAGTGGAAACGTCGCATTCTAGCAGAGAACCACCGCTATTGGCAAGGAACCCAGCCGCAGTTTGCCCTACGGCTGGACCGGAGTCCGCCCGATCACGAAGATCTTGATCAGTAGCGGCAAAATCACCAGGTTTCCGGCCAAAGCCCCCAGCATGGTCAGGCCGACCAGCACCCCGAAGTAGATGGTGGGGACAAAGTCACTCAGGCAAAGCACGCTAAACCCGGCGATCAGGGCGAATGTGGCAAAAATGACCGCTTTGCCGACGCTTTTTTGCACTTCGACTAAGGCGACCCCAGGATCGTTTCCTGCGGCAATACTCCGCCGGTAGCCATAGATGTAGTGAATCGACGCATCGACGCCCAGGCCCATCGATACGGCCGCTATCATGGCCGCTCCCATGTTGATGTGGTAATTCAACAGACCAAACATGCCGGTCACCATCATGATCGGCAGGATATTGGGGATCAGGGCAAGCAAGGCAAGTTTCAGACTGCGAAAGGCGACCGTCATGGTCAGCCCGATCCCGCCGACCGCAAACGCGAACGCCCGCCACTGATCGCGGATCAAGCTGTCGATCAGGTTGGTCAGCAGGACGAAGAACCCACTGACGATTGGCTCTGGCTGGTAGATCTCGTCCGCCTTGTCCTGCTTTTCCTTGGCCTGGGCCTGGATGGCAGCCAGCTTCTCTGCGTGGTATTGGGCCACGACCCTGCGAACGGCCTGAATCGCTTTCTCCTTCGCGGCGGCGTCTTGCCGTTCCTTGGACAGCAGCATGATGCGGAACCAGTATTGCCCCGGGTTCTGGGGATCTTCTGCGTAGAGCGATTTGAGCGTCTCGGGCATCTGCGATTGAAACGCTGACATGCCGGCGGCCATCACCATGTAATCTGGCAATCGGAAGAAGCTTTTCTTTTCAAACGATTTTTTCAACGTGACGACCACATCAGCCAGGCTCAAAACTTTTGACAGCTCAGGGACTTCGGTCCTGAGGCGGTCTTCCAGATCCTGGACTTCCTTGACGTATTCAAAAGTCAACGGATTGGGGGCCGGGATGGCAACGTCCCAAACGCCGGAGCCTCCCAGGCGATCTTCAACGAACGAATACGCTTTGACGATCGGTGTCGACTCGCGGAAGTTTTTGGTGAAGTCACTTTCGACCTTCAAACGAGTGGCACCCCACAGCGAAATGGCGAATGCCGCGAGAATCAAGCTGCTGATTAGAATCGGGCGGTTGACGATCGAATCGACCGTGTGCGAAAGACCGCTGCTTAGTTTCTCGTCTCCCCATGGTTTGGCGGGATCGACGCTCGGCCACTTGGCAAGCAGGACCAGTGCTGGCATGAAGACCAATACGGCCGGCAGAACAAGCATCGCGCCGACAGCCATCATGATGCCAAAATCGTGCACCGGTCCGACGTTGGTTACCAGCAGCGCCGAGAAGCCAACCGCATCGGTGGCACACGCCCAGAAGACAGGGGCCAACAGATACTGCGAAGCGGACGCCAACGCTTCAGGGGGCGATTGGCCGGCATCGCGGTAGTCGCGGAATCGCAGGATGTAATGTACTACGGTCGCCACGCCGATCACCGTAACGATGGCGGTCAGCATCGAACTGACCATGCTCAATTGCATTCCGCTGATGGCTAGTGCGGCATGGGTCCATTGCAAGGTGACCTGAACGATGATGATCGCGATCGCCATCCACCGCAGACTGCGAAAGACCAGCAAGATCACGCAGGCCAACAGGATCGACGTGGCCCAGCCCAGCCGGGCACCATCTTCTTCGACGTAACGAAAGCCATCGACCACCATGACCGGTTCTCCGGTGATCATCCCTCCGGGAAGTTGGGCGAAGGTGTCCCGCAACTGGCCAATCAATTGAACCCGGCTGACGTTGGTGTTGTCGCGGGGAACCAGTTGAATCGGCAGCGCAACGATGTTGGCTTCGCGGTTGTGGGTATAGCCGGTAAACAGCTTTTTCAGTTGATCTCCAATGGTTGATTCCGGATCGATCACAAATCCGCGCGTCAATTTGCGATCGAGCGAAAGGACTTCGCGAACGCCGTCCAGCGCTTCGATCTTCGCGCGAACGTCCGCGACTCGATCCATTCCGCTTCCGTCGGGATTGAAAAGATCCGGATCTTGATAGACCCCCATCACCACTTCGTTGCCGCCGAAGATTTCGTTAAAGCGCTTGTGGGCCAGCAATAGTGGGTCGTTGGCGGCAAACATGTTTTCGATCGAGCGATCGAAAGCCAGGTTTTGTCCGTAGTAGACCGTCCCAGCGGTGAGCATCAGGCCAATCAGCAGTAGCCAGATGCGGAGGGAAATCCATTTCTCGAACAAACTCTTCACTTCGTTTGATTCCCTTGCTGGGTCGTCGGCGGCCGGGGCGAACGTCTGCTATATTCTACGAAGTCCCCATCTTCATACGAGTCGTCTTCACCGGAGCGTTTAACGCGATGGAGTCCACCCCGGAACCAGTTCCCACGCCGCCTGCCCGAACCAGCGTCTGGCTCGATTGGCAGTGGTATCTTGTGCTGGTCTTGGCGCTGGCAATTCGCGGAGCGGTTGGCTACGCACAGCTCGAGAACTACTCGGACGATCCAGACGGCTATCGCCTTCTGGCCAGAAATATTTTGCAACTGCAATCATTCACGTTGGAAGACCCTGTCGAACCAACCGCATTCCGGCCCCCGCTTTATCCGCTTGTTTTGGCGTTTACGGGGATGTCGGGGGAAATCTCGCCGACCGATGTCCTCATGCTACATGTCAGTTTGGGAGTCATTACCGTAGGGTTGACATTTTTCTGGGCTACCCAAATTGGGTTGGCTCGGTGGCGAAGCCTGGCGGCGATGATGGTGGCGATCGATCCGATTCTGCTCAATCAGTCGACGCTGGTCATGACCGAAACGCTGGCAACCTGCCTGGCGATACTGACGCTGGTGGCCGTTGCCGCTGTATGCCATACCTTGGAAGAGGCCCAAGAGGTTTCCCTCAATCGCGATTTCACGATCCGCAGCATGAATGTCGCCGGAGCGGTGGCCTTGGCCATCTATTGCCGGCCAACTTTTTTGGTCTGGGCTGCCTTGTTGCCGCTGGTTCTGCTGGCCTGCACCAAGAAATGGTCGTTGCGGGCCACTTCGATTGCAGCCTATGGGATGACGCTGGTCTTTTTGCTTGCTCCCTGGGTCGTACGCAATGTATTGGTGTTCGAGGCCCCAGTGATCGGAACGACGCACGGGGGACATACCTTGCTGTGGAGCAATAACGATTCGTACTACGAATACCTGAAGTCGGGGAAAGAGCCAGTCTGGGACAACCAGGAGTTCCACGAAGGCTTCTCCAATCGCCATCCTTACCTGGGGACGTCTGCTAGCGAACTGGAGCGTGATCGAGCCGCGTACCGCGAAGCATTCAAGGCGATGCAGCAGAACCCCGGCATGGCCGCCTACAGTAGTCTGGTCCGATTGGGGATGTTCTGGCGACCGCTACCACATGCTATCAACACCGACGAAAGCGGCACACGGAGGATGGTTCGTTACGCGATCGGCGCGTGGTACCTGGTTCAGTTTGCCCTGGTAATTGTGGGGCTGATCGCCCTTGGCAAACGGCTTTGGCAGCCAGGCTGGATGGCGGCGCTGATGTTGGTCGGCAGCTTCACGCTGGTGCACATGTTTTTCTGGAGCAACATGCGGATGCGCTCGCCGTTGGTTCCGGTTTTGGCGGTGCTAGCATGTGCTGGCACGCAGTGGGTCGTAGGTAGGCTGGGCAAGCGTTAATCCGGCCGAAGCTGGCTTGCTCTGCCGGGGGCGCATCTCTATAATCCGCCCCGCTTTAAAGTCTCGAAGTCGTCTAGGGTTAGATCGCTGGCGACGACGAGAATGTTCCACATCAGAGTCAACCGGCAAGGAAGCCAGGACCCTGTTTCCCCCTCGCAGGACAAGTCCGACGGCGCGCACGGCCAGCCCAATGCGCGCGATTGCGTGCTTTACGCGTGCGCTCAAGATGTGCGCGCCGCTCTTACTGCTTGTCGTTCTATCGGCATCTTCCTCGGCAGAAATTCACCTTCCTCGCGGTGACCAACGGCAGCCGATCAAAGTGCGTGCCGACGACGCACGACATTGGCAAGATGGTGACAAGGAAGTCTGGATCCTCAGCGGCAATTGCGAAATCACGCAAGGCAACACGATTGCCAAGGCGCAAGATGCTGTTTTGTGGATTGAATACGCCCAGCCGTTTCGCCTGGTGCCGCACAAGGTGACCGTCTATCTCGAAAACAAGGCGTACGTCAATTGGCTCGACTCGGACGATGGTCCGGCGATCTATCAAGGCCCGACCTGGTTGGGGCAGATGTTCACGACGTCGCGAGTCGAACTTCCGGTCGATGACACGAAAGCACCCCCTGCGGTCGCGCCGGCGATCTACCATCGTGGCCGCAGCGCCCAGCCTTCCGACGACGACTACGTTGCCAAGGTTGTTCGCGAGCAGCCGATTCAGCAGATTCAATACGATGCCGGCGAACCAATGCCGCCGGCGTTTTCGGTCGAGCAGCCGCAGATCCGCGTTCGATTGCTGCAGCGATATTCGACTGGCTATCACCTCGATGTCGAAACCGATCCGAACACCGGTGAAACGATCGGACGCTTCGATCAAGGGATGAACCTGATCGTGGAAGGACTGGGCGAACTCGATTCGGTCAGCCTGTTGGCCGACCGGGCGATTATCTGGTCGAAGAATGGCCTGGAAGGACTTTCGACCGCCGAAGGTGCCGTGGGGGATGGTGCCTACGAGGTTTACCTGGAAGGAAACGTGGTCTTTCACCAGGGCGAGAAAGTTATCTACGCCGAGCGGATGTATTACAACGTGCAGGAAAAGTACGGCATGATCATGAGTGCCGAACTGCTCACGCCGATCCCAGACTATAAGGGCCTGGTCCGTCTGAAGGCAGACGTTCTACAACAGGTCGACCCGGCCCACTTCCAAGCTTTTGGGGCGGCGATCACGACCAGCCGCATGGGCGTGCCGCGATATTGGTTCCAGTCGAGCCAGATTGAATACACCGACCAGGAATCGGTGCTGGCAAATCCAATCACCGGCGAAGCGCAGATCGACCCACTGACCGGCCAGCCGAAAATCGATCACAAGCGGTTGGCGACGTCGCGAAACAATACCGTCTACGTCAGCGGCATCCCGGTCTTCTATTGGCCTGTGTTGTCGGCCGATATCAATGACCCGGTCTTTTATCTGAACAAGATCAGCTTCAAGAACGACCAGGTCTTTGGTTTCCAGGTCCGCAGTGAATTCGACAACTACGAAATCCTGGGCATCGACAATCCGTGGGAAGGAACCGAATGGGTCACCGATCTCGACTACCTTTCGATGCGCGGAGTTGGCGTCGGCACGCAGTTTAACTTCAACAATACGTTCTTCCCGTACTTCAATAACCCGGCCACTGGTTTTCTCGAAGCATGGGGGATTCATGACACCGGGACCGATAACCTGGGTGCCGATCGCCGCAACCTTCCGCCAGAAACCAACTGGCGTGGAAGAGTCTGGGGACGCCATCGCCAAATGACTTTCTGGGACTTCCAGTTCACCGGTCAGTTGGGTTTGATTTCCGACCGCAACTTCCTGGAATCGTTCTACGAGAAAGATTGGGACACGCAGAAAGACTTCGATACGTCGTTTGAACTCAAGAAGCTGGTCGACAACCAAAGCTTTAATATCTATGGCTCGTCGCGCGTGAACGACTTCTTCATGCAGACCGAATGGATGCCGAAGCTAGACCACTACATGCTGGGGCAGCCGCTGTTGTTCGACCGGCTGACCTACTTGTCGCATTCGAGTATCGGCTACGCCCGACTGCGACCTTCCGCCGCTCCGAAGGATCCGGCAGAACTCGCCAAGTGGACTCCCCTGCCCTATGAAACCGACGTGGAAGGAATCGTCGGATCGACGCGGCACGAGATCGATGCACCAATGGAAATCTTGGGCGCGAAGATCGTTCCGTACGCGATGGGTGATCTGACCTACCAGCAGCAAGATCTCAACGGCAACGACATGCTGCGGGGATTGGTTCAAGGGGGCGTCCGCGGCAGCATCATGGCCTGGACGGCAAACCGATCGATCCAAAGCCAATTGCTTAACTTGAATGGCGTCGCCCACAAGGTGACGCTGTACGGTGACATGTACTACGCCGATTCGAGCCAGAACCTGGCTCGGGTAGCGATCTACGACAAGCTGAACGACGATTCGCAAGAAGCATTCCAACGCCGCTTCCCGGTCAACACTTACGGCTTGCCTGTCGGTACGCCGGTTCCGACCTCGGTCGACCCGCGGTACTATGCGTTCCGCTCCAATCAGCAAGGGCTGGTGACTTCGCCGGTGGGAGAGATCGCGAACGACGTTGCCGCGGCAAAATTACAGCTTCACCAGGTCTGGCAAACCAAGCGAGGCGGCCCCGGCAACGAAAAGATCATCGACTGGATCAAACTTGATGTCGGTGGAACCCTCTTCCCCGACAAGAATCGTGACAACTTCGGCCAGACGTTGGGCCTGTTGAATTACGATTTCGACTGGCAGGTCGGCAACCGCTTGTCGGTCTTCTCGAACGGTTTCTGGGACTTGTTCGACAACGGTCTGCAAACGATGACCATCGGTAGTTACATCAATCGTACCCAGGTCGGCAATCTGTATGTGAGCTATACCAACACGATTCAGCCATTCCGCAGCAAACTGCTGGTCGCATCGCTGCAGTATCGCTTGAGCGAGAAATGGTTTGGCGGGCTGGGTACGTCGTACGACCTGGTGCAGGACCGCAACCTGGGACAGAACATCTTCCTGACGCGTATCGGCGAGTCGAGCTTGTTCACGCTGAACTTCAACATCAACAACAGCCGCAACAACGTCGGCATCGGCATCAACTTCGAGCCGAGATTCTTTGCCACCGGTCAATACAGTAAGATCAATGGCGAGCCCCTGCCGCCGCTGGGAGCACAGGGCTTGGAATAGCTCGCACGCGCAAAGGGGACGCTCCGGCGATGAAGAACGAAATGACACCGCGGGGTTGGCTCCGCAAATTCGGCCTGGCGTTCTCGGGATTGTTCTGGGCGTTTTGCAACGAAGGAAGCTTCAGCGTCCAACTGCCAGCCGCTGCCCTCGCTATTTCGCTCGGTGTATTGCTTCAGATCGATACTGGCCGCTGGGCCATGTTGCTGCTTACGATCAGTTTTGTGATCAGCCTGGAGTTGATTAACACCGCGCTGGAATCCCTGGCCCGAGCGATCGATCAAGAAGAAAACAACCACATCAAAATCGGGCTCGACGTCGCCAGCGGGGCGGTTCTGTTCAGCAGCCTGATGGCAGTACTGATGGGCTTGATCATCTTCTGGAGTCCATTCTGGCGTTGGTGGACGATCCAGTTCCCAGGCTAGTCTTTTCGTCACGCCGGCGTGGCGGAACCGAGTCGGGCTTGCAGAGCCTCGTGGCGTTCGGCTTGACGCTTCTTGATGCTGTCCATATCGTCGCGCGGGGTGGCGCTGATCAGGTTGCGGGTATATTCCTGTTGCGGATCGGCATAGATTGCTTCGGCCGGGCCGAATTCGACGATCTTCCCTTCATTCATCACGGCCATCATGTCGGCCATGAATTTCACCACGCTCAGATCGTGGCTGATGAAGATATAGGTCAACCCACGTTTCTCTTGCAGGTCTTTCAGCAGGTTGAGCACTTGGGCCTGAACCGAGACGTCGAGCGCGGAAACCGATTCGTCACAGACCAGAAAGTCTGGCTCAACGGCGAGTGCCCGGGCAATGCAGATCCGTTGGCGTTGTCCGCCGGAAAACTCGTGCGGATAACGACGCAGGAAATCAGGATTCATGCCGACTTCGGTCATTAACTGCGCGGCCCGTTCCTGCTGCTCTTTTTTAGAACTGCCGATCTTCTGGATGATCATCGGTTCGCGAATCGCCGACTCGATCGTCATGCGCGGGTTCAAGCTGCCGTAGGGATCCTGGAAGATAATCTGAATCCGCTTTCGCATTTCGCGTAGCGCCTGGCCGCGGAGAGAACGAATGTCGGTTCCCTCGAAGACGACATTGCCACCGGTCGCTTTGATCAAACGCAGAATGGCCCGGCCGGTGGTTGTCTTGCCGCAGCCTGATTCCCCAACCAGCCCCAAGGTCTGTCCGCGGTAAACGTCGAAATTGATCCCGTCGACCGCTTTCACGTGGCCTTTGATTCGCGAGAAGATCCCTTTACGGATCGGGAAGTGAACTTTCAGGTCACGGACCGAAAGGAGCGGTGCTTCGTCTTCGGCCACGCACTTGGTATCGGCTGAGTATTGGCCGTCGCGCCACTCGTGTCCCATCTGTTTGAGCGATGGCTTGGGGTGCAGCAACCGGCCGCGTCCGCGCGACATCAGCTTGTCAAATTCTTCCTGGGGAAGCTTTTTCTCGGTGATCTCGATCCCGCTGGCAGTGGTTTTCGACTGCATGAAATCGCTGACGGTCGGCAAGCGGCGGAAGGTAGTATCAAGTCGCGGTCGGCACGCCAACAGGCCCTTGGTGTACGGATGCTTGGGGTTCTCGAAGATCTGCTGAATGTTGCCATTCTCGACGATTTTACCCCGATACATCACCAGCACATGGTCGGCGATTTCAGCGATCACGCCCAGGTCGTGCGTGATGAATAGAATCGACATGCCGCGATCGTCGCGCAGGCGGCGGAGGATATCGAGGATCTGGGCCTGGATCGTCACGTCAAGCGCGGTGGTCGGTTCGTCGGCAATCAGCAGCTTGGGATTGCAGCTCAGCGCCATGGCGATCATCACCCGTTGCTTCTGCCCGCCTGACATTTGATGCGGATAGTAGTCGACTCGCTTATCGGGTTCAGGAATGCCGACTTCGTCGAAGAGATCAATCGTCTTTTGCCGAGCTTCCTTCCAGGATGTTTGCTGATGCAACTGAATTGCTTCCATGACCTGAGATCCGACCGTGAAGACCGGATTGAGCGAGGTCATCGGCTCCTGGAAGATCATGCTGATATCTTTGCCGCGAATCTTCCGCATGGCGGGATCGGGCAGGCGGACCAAGTCGGTTCCCAGAAACGAAATCGAACCTCCTTCAATCTTTGCGCTGCGGGCCAACAACTGCATGATCGAGAGCGACGTGACCGACTTGCCGGAACCTGATTCGCCCACGATGCCGAGCGTTTCCCCTTCGGCCAGCGAGAACGAAATACCGTCGACTGCTTTGACGGTTTCCTCGCCATGGAAATAGGTCCGCAGGTTATCGACATGGAGCAAGATGTTATTCATGGTGCGCGGATTCGACTCGCATTTAGGCGTCGCGGGTACGTGGGTCGGTGGCTTCTTGAATCCCTTCGCCGATCAGGTTGTAGGCCAACACAGTGGTGAAGATCGCCAGGCCAGGGAAGAAACTGAGCCACCACATAGAGAGAATGTGGTCTTGGCCCTGCTTCAGCAAATCTCCCCAGGTCGGTGTCTCTGAGTTGGCACCAATGCCCAGAAAGCTAAGGGCACTCTCAGTAAAGATCGCCGCGGCAATACCGAAACTGATCGGCACCAAAATCGGCGCCAACGCATTGCGAAGGATATGAACGAACATGATCCGGTAAGGACTCGCACCCATCGCTCGGGCAGCCGAGACGTACTCGATTTGTTTGATCTTCATGAATTCGGCCCGTGTGAGACGAGCGATCCCGGTCCAACTGGTCAACCCAATCACAAACACGACCTGCCAGATGCTGGGGCTGACGACCGTGGCCAACAAGGCAATTACCAGGACCAGTGTCGGAACGCAGAGGACCACTTCGATGATGCGGGAGAGGATGAAATCCATCCAGCCGCCATAATAACCAGATACCGCCCCAATAAAGATGCCGATCGCCGAAGCAATCGCCATCGAGACAAACCCGACCAGCAGTGCGATCCGCGTGCCATGGACCAGTTGAGCGAAAACATCGACCCCGACACTATTGGTGCCGAACCAGTTTTTCCAACTTGGACCGCCAGCGATATCGGTCGGATTAGCGGTCCGCCCCTCAAACCAGTCGTCGCCGACGCGTTCGACAGGATCTTGGAGGATCAACGGCCAGATGGCCCAACTGTTGGGATCGTTCTTTTGAAGGTTGGGCTCGTAACGATTCTCGAAGTGGTCGCCGGTGGTGAAGATGGCGTTTTCCCAACTCGGATTGTAATAGCCCATTGCTGGGAAGTAGATGCTTCCCTTGTAGTAACAGATGATCGGCTTGGTGCCGACAATCATAGGAGAAAAGATGGCGACCAATCCCAGAAAGATCACGTAGATCAGTCCTGCCATCGCGAAGAAGCGACGCCGATAGTATCGCCAGCTGGTTGCCCAGAATCCAAGCGACTTGCTTGGTTTGGCTTTGGTTTCGACGGTGGATTCCACGGTTTCTTGAACGTCACTCATGCTTACGAATAGGTGATCCTGGGGTCGACAACGGCGTACAGCACATCGGCCACCAATTGACCCAGCAGGGTCATGACCGAAAACATCAGAACCAGCCCCATGATCACGGGATAATCGCGCTGTGTGACTTTTTCGATGAAGAGATGGCCGATGCCATCCCACTGGTAAATCGATTCCAAAATAACTGAACCGGCCAACAGCGTGGGCAACGTCAAGCCGATCAGCGTGACCAGCGGAATCAAGGCATTGCGAAACGCATGGACCACCAACGCTTTTCGCGGGCTGACACCTTTCGCCAGCGCTGTTCGGATGTAATCTTGCTGAACCGTTTCCAGCATGTTGGCCTTGATGAAGCGGGTGTAGTAGGCGAGCGAACCATACGTCAAACAAATGATTGGCAGGATGGCGTGATGAAGCGTGTCTCCCAGCTTTCCGAGCGTACTCAACTGGTAGTAGTCTTCACTGGTCATTCCGGTAATCGGCATCCAGCCCAACTTCACACCGAACAGTAAGTTCATGTAAAGGGCCGCCACGAAGGTTGGCAGTGCATACAAAATGTACAGTGTGATCGCCATCGTGCGTTCGGTCGGAGTCGCATTGCGCGCCGTCGAATAGAGTCCCATGGGGATACAAAGTAGGTAGGTCAAAAAGAACGAAGTGAGCGTCAGCTTCAGCGTATTGGGAAGCCGCCTGCCGATGATCCGAGTCACACGATCACGATCCCCGGGGTTGATGCCGCGTCCCAAATCGCCTTGGGCCACCCCGGCCAACCAATAGCCGTAGCCAACAATCCATGGCTTATCAAGATGATATTGGGCCATCAATTCTTTTTGCTGCTTCTCGCTCATGATCTGCTTGGCATTCGGATTCTCGGTCATCTGAGTGAGCGGAGTTCCCGGCATGTTGCGGATCAGGCAATACACCAAGCTGGTCACTGCCAGCAAGGTGAAAGCTCCGATGATGATGCGGCGTGCGATGTACGTCAGCATGCAGCAATTGCTCCAGATTCTCTGAAAAGATAGCGAGGAGGAAACGAGTGGATGAGCAGGTTACTCGGCTTTTGCCTTCCAGACCGAAAAAGGCCCTGGCTCGTAGAACCAAGGTGAGGTCGGGCTGAACTGGTATCCTCGCATTTTCTTATTGAAGCCATACAAGTCTGCACGGTAATAGATCCAGGTATAGGGTTGTTCTTCGTGCAGGATCTTAGCGATTTCCTGGTAGTGCTTGGCTCGTTTTTCTCGATCGAGTTCGGCAAAACCAAGGTCGTACAGTTCGTCGACTCGTGGATTCGAGTATTGGCCATAGTTGCGAAATTCATCGGTGGCGTAGATGTTCTCGGTCGAGAATGGATCGCCGCCTGATCCCCAGCCCGACATCATCGCGTCGAAGGTATGCTGCCGAGCCTTTTCTTGCAGGACGGTCCACTCAAACCCGCGCGGTTCGCACTTGATCCCCAGCTTGCTGAAATCGTTGGCATACTCCTTGGCAATCAGTTCCAAAGTCGGCACGCCAGCGGCATGCATCAGTTGGAAGGTGAATGGTACCTTCTCACCGTTTACCTCTTTGTCGAGGATCCCGTCGGAGTCGGTATCTTTCCATCCTGCCTCGGCCAGCAACTCGCGAGCTTGGTCCAGGTCGGTCGTGTACATCGGAAGCGACGGCTGGGGAGCATACCAGGCCGTTGGATGGAATGGACCGTTTGCCTGCTGATGAATCCCCTTGAGGATCACGTTGAGTACGGTGTCGTAGTCGACCGCGTAGCTCATGGCTCGGCGAACTCGGGGGTCGTCGAAATAGGGTCTCTTCGTGTTCCAGATGATATGCCCTTCTGACCAGGCAATATGTTTGACTTTGATATTGTTTTTGTAGAAATCAGGCGTGTTTGCCTCGGTGTCCCAATTCGTGGCCGAGATTTCCGAGTCATCCAGTTGTCCTGCGGTCATCTTCAACAGCGATTGGCTGGGGTTCGAGATGATCTCGATGCGGACTTCTTTGAAATAGGGCTTGGGCCGGACCTGTTTGCCATCGTGCATATAGAAATCGTCGCGGCGTCGCAAGATGATCCGCTGGTTGCGTTCACGAATGACAACTTCGTAAGGACCGCCGACGACCGGTTTTTGTTCTTGGTCGAGGTAGAAGTCGCTGTCGGTTAATGTCGGATCAAGCGCGATCTGCGCTTCGTACAGATGCTTCGGAATTATGGGGAACTCCGGCTTCAGGTCGTTCACCATGCTCGACATCTCATAGAAGATTACCAGCGTATGGTCGTCATACGCTTTGACCATTTTGATCTTGTCCAGCGAACTTGGGATCGCCGGGAACATGGTGGTTAGCTTGGGATGCATCAGCACCTTGAAGGTGAACTCCCAGTCGTAGGCCGTTATTGGTTTGCCGTCCGACCAGGTCAGATCGTCTCGGATAACGAACTTGTGGATCGTGTTGTCGTCGTTCCCTTGCCACGATTTGACGAAACGCCCATCGCCGACCGGTTCCAGTTTAATGTTGGATGTCGTCAGCTGAACGCTGGTCATCGTGGCGAAGAAGAAGTCGCTGGTCGAACTCATTCGCAGCGGGTTCAAACTGTTCACATCGCCTGATTCGTGATGTACCCAGGTGGCATCCTCGTCAGCCGGATTGGCATCCGACGGCTGGATCTTCATGGCTGCCAGGATCTCGTCGTAATCCTCGATCGTCTTGGGACGCAACTCGCATGCTTCCTGGGGAGTAACCGCCGGCTTGTAGTTGGCCAGCTCTTTCTGGTGGTGTGCCATCGGTTCGACTACTGGCTTGTTTAGCCAGGCGACCGAACTGTCCAGATCTTCCAAGGTGGCTGGCGGTTTGAAGTCTTTGTCTGGGAGTCCTTCATCGTAGTTGAAGTTGGCGAGGGCCTCTTTGGTTAGTTCGGGTGACTGCTCGGTGCTTCCTCCTGTGCAGCCAACCGCAAGGACCAGCAATCCGAGGGAGAAGACGAGACAAAAACTCAATGCACCGCGGGCCTGGGTCATTACGCAACCTCTTATGAAGAATGCATCCATGTGAGAAGAAGGACGGCAATGCGATCATCGCTAGCGTACTTGCCCTTCCGCTCAATTAATGCAGATTCCCTAAACATTCTCAAACGAATCGTAAACAGATCAAAAATGCCGGTCAATAACGCAGTTAGTGCGGTTAACCCTTGCTCGTGCATGCTTCAGAGCCTTCTCGTACGGGCAGCTTGGGGCATGAATTGCTGCCACTAGTAACCGGGGTAAATTTTGCTAGTTGATCCGATTTTGCTGATTTTATGGCGGCGGCTACCCGATCTTTCCCCATAAGGATGATACCGAAATGCGCTCTTGTGGGATCCCGACCAGCGATCCGTCGGAGCAATCGAAAAGTCACTGGCAAGAGATTGAAGATGTTTACCACCCCGAAAATGCCCTGGTTGTTGCTGATCGTCGCTACGATTCTGGTAGCCATGGATGCCGGTACGGCTCAAGCTCAGGCCAAATCGCCACAGTGGATTTGGGCCCCGCAACATCAAAAGGATCAGACGCCTTCGACGACCTGTTTCTTTCGGAAAAACATCAAGATCGGGAAGATGAAGGGTGGTCAAATCATGATCACCGCCGACGATCAATACCAACTATGGGTTAATGGCAAGAAGGTTGCCGACGGTGACAACAGCACCAAGCCCAAGACCTACGATATTTCCAGCCAACTGGAAATCGGCCGTAATGTCATTGCGGTTCAAGTCAACAACACCAATGGCAAAGGGGCCGGACTTCTCGCCCAGGTTACTATCATTGGTCCCAACGGCGAGCGGGTCCCTTTCCCGACGAATTCTACCTGGAAAACCGAGCTGAATCCTTTCCCGTTGTGGCAATCGAATTTCTACAGCGATAGCCGCTGGCCCGACGCCCGCGAACTCGGTCCGTCCGACCCTTCCATTGCTTGGGGAGCAGGGCAACCTGAGATTCCGCAGCCGCAGCAGGTTGCCGAGAAAAGGCCAGCCCCGCGTCCCGGTGGACCGCCCGTGCCGCCTGAACCCACCTTTGCGGAAGTCTCGAAGAACTCGAAGCCTCCGATCCAGGCCAAGCCGATTTCGTCGGCTAAGAAGGCAACCACGACTCCGGCCCCGCCGACTGAGGTGACCCAAACCGAAGAAACGGGCGAAGCTTCTCGTTTCCGGATTCTGCCTGGATTTGCGATCCAAGAGGTTCTTTCTTCGGAAAAGACCGGCGCGTTGATCTCGATGACATTCAACGAGTTCGGCAACATCATCGCCTCGAAAGAAGGGGGCGACCTGATGCTGCTGTACGATACCAACGACGACGGCGTCGTCGATTCGGAACGTGTCTACAACAACTCAATTAAAAACGTCCAAGGCATCCTGGCACTCAATGGTGATGTTTTCGTTGTCGGAGAAGGCTCGCAAGGCACCGGGCTCTATCGTCTGAGCGATACTGATGGTGATGGTCTCTTGGAAGAAATCGGCACGTTGATCAAATTCAACGGCGCCATCGGCGAACATGGTCCACATGGTTTGGCCTTGGGACCGGATGGCTTGATCTACGTTGCTTCCGGTAACGATACCAAGCTCGAGACCAGCGCTTCGGAAATGAGCCCGCATCGGCACTTCTACGAAGGGGACCTGGTTCCCCGGTTTGAAGACCCAGGCGGGCATGCCGTTGGTGTGAAATCCCCAGGCGGCATGGTCTTGCGGACCGACATCGAAGGACGCAACGTCGAAATCGTGGCAGGCGGTATCCGCAACGCTTACGATCTGACCTTCAATCGCAACGGCGACTTGTTCATTCACGACAGCGACATGGAATGGGACGAAGGTCTGGTCTGGCATCGTCCGACGAGGCTTTACCAGGTGATCCCCGGTGCCGACTTTGGCTGGCGCAGCGGTTGGGCCAAGTGGCCTGACTACTATCCGGACTGCATGCCGCCGATTCTCGAGACCGGTGCAGGCTCGCCGACGGGGATTGTTGTCTACGATCATTTCAAGTTCCCGGCCAAGTATCAGAATCGCTTGCTGATTACCGATTGGGCCAACGGGCGAATCAGTACCGTTTCGCTAAAGCGGAAAGGTGCCGGCTACGAAGCCAAGAGCGAACCGCTGTTGGAAGGGAAGCCGATGAACGTGACCGATATCGAAGTTGGTCCGGACGGTTGGGTTTACTTCACCACCGGTGGACGCGGCACCGAGGGCGGTTTGTACCGAATCATCTACAAAGGGGACGCTGCCGAGGACGAGGATCACCTGGGAGAAGGTATCGCCAAAGCGATTCGCTATCCACAGCCTGAAAGTGCCTGGGGACGTCAGCAAATCGCCGAGATCCAGTCGGAGCTGGGTGAACTGTGGGATCCACAGATACAAGGTGTTGCCATCGCCAAAGAGAACCCTGCGTTCTACCGCACGCGCGCCTTAGACCTGATGCAGCTTTACGGCCCGACGCCGTCGCAGAAGATGCTGGTCGAACTGACTAAGGACGACACTCCTGAAGTTGCCGAGAAGGCAGTCGCGATGTTGGTCAATTACCCGGGCGATGAAACGATCGATCGCTTGAAGGAGATGCTCGACCACGACAGTGCCGCGGTCCGACGGCAAGTTTGCGAAACGCTGACCGCGATTGACGCCAAGGTCACATTGGATGAACTGCGTCCGTTGTTGGTCTCGGAAGATCGGCGAGAAGCGTTCACGGCTCGTCGTCTGCTTGAAAGTCAGCCCGTCGACGGTTGGATTGAAGAAGTCCTGAAGACCGATTCGACCGAACTGTTCAATGCCGGCAGTGTGGCCGCCCTGGTTGCTCAACCGTCGCATGAAATCGCCATCGACATCGCCAAGAACGCTCAATCTCGGCTGGATGGTTATTTGAGCGATGACGAATTCCTGGTGATGCTGCGAGTGATTCAACTCGCCATTCACCGGGCAGACTTGAAAGATGATGATCTGCCAGGCCTGGCGGATCGCATTGCCAGCGAATTCCCTGCCGGCGACGACAAGATGAATCGCGAGTTGATTCGCACGCTGGCTCACTTCCACGTCTCGTCGATCACCGACCGTTACATCGCCCATCTCGATAGCGACATTCCGGCGGCGGAACGTTTGAATCTGGCCATGCACATGTCGTTCATCCGCGAAGGGTGGACCTCGGAGCAGAAGCTGAAACTGCTGGGCCATCTGGAGAATGGCCTGAAAATCGAGGGTGGAGAAGGTCTGCGCGGCTACATCGAAACAAGCACGAAGGAATTCGTGAAATGCCTCACGCCTCAGGAACAGTACGTCGCCTTGACCCTCGGTCACGTCTGGCCGAACGCTGCCCTGGCAGTTTTGTTCGAGCTGCCAGAACACCCTAGCGAACAAGTGCTGGAAACCTTGCGCATGATCGACAAGGAATTGGTCGACAACGATACGGCTGTTGCCGTGCGGATGCGGAAGGGAATCGTTGCAATCCTGGCTTCCAACGGTACTCCGGAGAACATGGCTTATCTGCGTGAGGCATTCGAGCAAGAACCGGAACGCCGGGCCTCGATTGCTTTTGGTCTGGCTCAGAAGCCCGATGGCGAGAACTATCCGCTGTTGATCAAGGCACTGCCGATCTTAGATGACAAGTTTGCCGCCACCGTCGTTGAAAAGATGACGGAATCTTCCGATACGACGGACGATCCTGAAGCAATTCGCCAGTTGATTATGCTCGGTTTGCGATCGGACGATGCCTGTCGGCAAGAGGTCAACAAACTGTTGGTCAAATGGACCGGCGAGTCGGTGGCAACTCCATCCGATACGTTCAAAAAACAAATGGAAACCTGGCAGAAGTGGTTCTCGAAAAACTATCCCGAGTTGCCCGAAGCCAAGTTGGTGGATGCCAAGTCGAGCAACTGGAACCTGGACGAATTGCTCGAGTTCATGGCTGACGATGAGTATCACGGAGGAAACGCCACCTCAGGGGCGGCGATCTTCAAGAAAGCTCAATGCTCGGCATGCCACCGGATGGAAGGAACTGGCGAAGCGATCGGTCCTGATTTGACCGATATTTCGCATCGCTTCCAGAAGAAACAGATCCTGGAGTCGATTCTGTTCCCATCGCACGTGATCTCGGATCAGTACATCACCAAGAAGATTCTGACCCTTGACGGCAAGGTTTACTCGGGGCTCGTTTCAGCCAGCCCCAGCGGCGACTACGTGTTGATCGATAGCCAGGGCAACAAGTCGATCGTGCCTTCCGCCAGCGTCGAAGAAATCGTTCCGTCCAAGGTCAGCGTCATGCCAACCGGCTTGCTCGATAAACTGACGGCGGAGGAAATCGGCGACCTGATGACCTACTTGAAAGCGAACAAGTCGGCCAATAGCTCGCGTATCGCCGAGCGGAAGTCGAGCCCATCGGTTCGCTAGAAACGCGGCTCAGTCGCTCAAGCCAAAATCTCTCGATGCCGGCTCGATGCTGCCGGCATTGATACAGTCGATCAGCATCCGCAAGCGGCCGATGTTGCGGCGATTGAATGTAAACACCAGCCGCGACATCTCGGCCAGGGCAGGCTCGTCCTCTTGCGGCAATGCATCCCGGACCTCGAATTCTCCTTCGCTGAGGATGTCCTGGAATTCTCGCTGAATCTCTGCCAGTAGTTGGCTGGAAACAGGCTCTTTGGTCCGGATTACCAGCTGTTTCCGCACGTAGCGCATGCTGTGATAAACCTTGTAGAACTGCTCGACCTCTCGTACTGCCTCGTCGACCTGATCAGTCACTTTGTATAGGGCAAAGTCTTCCGGCGAGATCAACGCATCGGCGTGGAGTGGGTCGCGAATAAAGGCATCCAGCTTCTGCCAATAGGTACCGCCAGGGGCGTCCAGCAACACAATTGGAAACAGGTCCCGTTTGCCGGTTTGTACCAGCGTCAAGACTTCGAACGCTTCATCCAGCGTTCCAAAACCACCGGGCAGACAGACGACGGCGTCACACTCTTTGACGAACATCAGTTTGCGGGTGAAGAAGTATTTCATGTTGACGAGCTTCTCGTCGCCATGAATGACCGGGTTGGCGGACTGCTCGAAGGGGAGCATGATGTTGAGCCCCATCGCCGCGGCCCGGCCTGCGCCTCGGTGTCCCGCTTCCATGATGCCGCCGCCAGCGCCGGTAATCACCAGCCAGCCTGCTGTCGCCATTTTTTCGGCAAATACGATTGCGGCCTGGTAGTTGGGATGTTCTTCTCGTGTACGGGCCGAACCGAAGATGGTGACTTTGCGTTTGTCGCGATAGGGCGTGAAAACCTTGAACGCGTATCGCAATTCCTTCAGAGAGCGCGAAAGCAATTTGAGGTCGCCGCGAGTTGCTTCGTCACGTTGCAGTTTGTCCGCAGTTTCACGGATCTGATCTAGAAGCTGATTGATCTCAAAGCCGCGACGTTCACTTTTGCCGAGCGGTTGGTCATCAGAATCAGTTCCCTCAAAACGACTCACCGGTCCGTCTCCTTATCGGATGGATTTGTAAATCTGGCATCCAGAGAGATCAAGGAAATGGGCAAGAACCAACCCTCTCAAGGTAGGGCACCCACGGGAATCATAGCCCATCCCTCTGAAGATATGGATAGCTGGCGGGGACTTTCAACTATACAATTATCTCGTAATGCCTGTGTAAATATTGAAAAAGTTAAGGGGTTGTTATTACGGACATTCACCGATAAACTAGCCCCGAAATTTGTTTTTGTGTAATGGACGAAATTGTTCTTGACATGAACGTTAGTTAAGAAATTGCGGCTCGTGAAAGGCGAGCTTCAAATTGTCACGTCAGGATTTTCCCTTTCATCACCTGGTAAACCCCACAAAAGCCAACGTTTGAAATGGTTAATATTCTGCGTCAAAGTGACATCACTGTTCTCGAGTTTGGACCTGAATACCGCACTCTTGACGAGTCGAATTTAAGTCCCGTAGTCCAACAGGTGGTGGAAGTGGCAAAACATGCTTCGCCCCCCCTGGTGATTCTCGATGTATCGCATACCGAATCGATCGGATCCGTCTTCATTCAGTTTCTGATTCGTATTTGGAAACTGATCAAGAAGCGGAACGGAGAATTGGTGATTGCGGGACTGAACGACGCTTGTTTAGACGTACTCAAACGCTCGAAGATTGATTCACTCTGGCAACGCTATCCTACGCGAGAGTCCGCTGCCCAGGCTTTAAAGTCGGCGGAGTAACAGTTTCTGCGATGGCCTGTTATTAATAGGCCAGGCGTTAGCTGTTTTCCGCCGCTCCGGCATTCTTTTCGCGGATGTATTGCGCGCGATTTTTACGGTACTCGTCCGCGGACGGCATCGGCGAGGAATCCGCGCGCTTCTGGCTTTCAAAAATTCGCTCGAGAAAGGGACGGCACCAACCGCATCCGGTACCTGCTCCGCCACACTCGGATAGCTGCGAGGCACGCTGTGGTTTTTCAATCCGACAAAAGTTTTGGACCTTGCGCATCGAGACATGAAAGCACAGGCAAAGTTCGTCGTCCGGCTTCATGCGTCTCCTTCTCCGGCCGCGATTTTCATGGCGACTTCACAAGCAAGTTGAAACTGCGGGATGTCGAGTCGTTCGCTCGTCATGTGTTGATTGTGCTGTCCGCAACCAAGCGTCACAGTCGGTATTCCATGTTGAAACAGCCAGTTTGCGTCCAGTCCCCCATTGGCAATGGAAAGGATGGGTTCGGCATCCAACTGCTTCAGGATTCGACTTGCGATCTGGACACTTGGTGTCTCTCCCCCGATTGAGAACGCCTGGTAGTTCAGGTCACCATTCCACGAAATCGAAGCCGTTTTTCCTTCGCTGCTGCGGACTTCACCGGCTGCATCTTCGAATGCTTTTTGAAAACGCTCCACAAGAATCTCGATCGTCTTCAACTGGTGACTTCGTATTTCCGCTTTCAATTGCAGGTGATCCGCAACGACGTTGGTTGCCTGACCTCCATGTGCCGCGCCGATGTTGCTCGTTCCGCAGAGGTCCTCCATTTCAATCTTTCCCAGCAGTCCTGCGCGGTGCAAATTGGCAATCGCCAGGCTGGCGACGGTGATTGCGCTGACTCCCTTTTCCGGGGCGACCCCGGCATGGCTGGCCTGGCCATGAATATCGATCGTCATTCGATAGCCGCCGATCGCTCCGAGTGTGAGTTTTGCAGGATCGCCGCCGTCCCAGTTGAACGCGAGAGACGGCTGCCCCAACGCATCGACATCGAGGTAGCGAGCACCCTGCAAACCGATTTCTTCCTGCACGCTGAAAAGCAGCGTCAAAGGACCATGCGAACGTCGCTGCTGAAGTAGTTCTGTCACGGCGAAAAGAACCGTCGCTACCCCTGCCCGGTCGTCGGCTCCCAGGCCCGTTTGGGGGTCCTTGGAAGCGACGATGTCGCCTTGGACGTCTGGCTGCGAGCCGACGCAGATTGGCACCGTGTCCATATGAGCCATCAACATCCGGCGGGGAATGTTCCGGTCGCCATCGACCTGCACGATGAGATTGCCGGTCGTGCTTTCCGGAATCGGACAGCGAAGATGGGCCGTATCGAAATGGATGGCATCCTCAGGCACTCCAACTGCCCGAAGGTGGTCCACGACGAAAGCAGCGACGTCCGCTTCGTGACCACTTTGGCCTTTAATGGCCAACAGGCGAAGCACAAGTTCCAGCGAGCGTTCTTGTTGGGCGGCCGTCAGCATGGCGATCTCTTGGGTGGGCTTGGGACATCCTTGGTTTCAAAGGAATTATCCTAACACAGCCGATCGAGCTTCGGTCAGGCTTGCTGATCAGGGCGGGCCACAAACTGGAGTTCGGGATGAACGAGGCCCTCGTTGACGGCGAAGATCAGCATCTCGTTGATGGTTTGAACCTCCAACTTGATTTTCAGATCGCCAACCGTTTTGTTGACGGTTCGCTCGCTGATATCGAGGGCTTCGGCGATTTCCGATTGGGTTCGTCCCAAGGAAAGCTCACGCAGCACGCCCACTTCGCGGTCACTCAAGGTCGCAAGTCGCGAACCCGGAGCTCCGTCTTCCAATTGCACCAAGCGTTTGTCGAGTTCGGGCGAGAAGTACATGTTGCCCGCGGCAACATGGCGAATCGCAAATGCCAGATTCCGTAGCGACTCGGAATGCTTGGAAACAATTCCGGCAGCGCCCACCGCCAGGCAGCGGTCCAGGTAGTTGTCTCTGGGAAATCCGGTGTAGAACAAGATTCGCGTATGGCCGTCAGTACTCTGCGTGATCTCTTTGCACGCCAGGAACGGGTCGAGGCCGTGCATGTGGATGTCCATCAACACCACATCGGGCCGCAACGAAGCAGCCATGGCCAGCCCAGCCTGGGCATGCGTCGTCTGACCGATAATCTGTATCGATTCGTCGGAGCCCAGCACGGTGGCGACAGCGCGCATGATGGCATGATCGTCGTCAACCACGAGCACAGTCGGATAAGGAGACGGTTTGTTACTTTTCGCAAGCATCATCAGACTGCCCCTGAATCTACAAGCTGGAATGACATGGTGAATTGCCGGGTAAAGGGCGAAGTAAGTAATTCAAATAGCATCCAGGTCTGCGGAATTAGGCCCTGGTGAAAGTATAGTCCGACATATTTTTTTTGCAGATTAATGCCGGAGAATGCGGAAACGCGCACAACTGAGACTGTGATGAGTGTTCGGATTGCATCTTCACCATTTTGTTTGACGGCCACCGAATCTGATCTAAGAAAACAGTAGAGGTTACTGCCCCCTGGCACTATCGAGTGCGAATAACCTCTACGATCGATGCGATTGTCCTGCGCAATCGTTGTGATCGATACAATTGTCTCGGAAGTTCGCGAAGCCTGAGATGCTGCACATTGTTTTACTACCGTTGTTATCCAGCCTGATCTTTTTTTTGATCGGGTTTTTCGTAGCTAGTTGGCTGCGTGCTCCAATTTCGCAGCAAGAGAAAAATCTGCCTCTGGAAGGAGAGGCCTCTGAAATCTCGCTACGAACATCCGTACCTTCCGAAGCGAAGAAACCAGAACCGCCGGTAGACGAGGCTCTCAATAGCGTCGTCGATCAGGTTCGCGATTTGGCCAATGGCATGCGGACGGAAGTTAGGGCGCATTCGGAATCGGTCGAACAGATCAACCACGACCTGGTTACCATCTCCAACGTCTCGGACCCTGAGGCGGTCACCCGCGTTATCTCGCGTTTGATGGAGGCCAATCGACATCTCGATTCGCGTTTGAATGTGGCGGAAGCTCGACTTCAGGAGCAATCGCAATTGCTTCGGTCGCACCGCGTGGAAGCCCGAACCGATGCCCTGACCGGCCTGCCCAATCGCCGCGTTTTCGATGAACAACTGCAGCGGTTGTTTGACGAATATCGTCACTCGCAGATTCCTGCCTCGTTGATCATGGTTGATATCGATCACTTCAAGACCTTCAATGATCAACATGGGCACCAGGCAGGGGACGCCTGCCTGAAGAAAGTTGGCGAAGTAATCAGCCAGGCGGTACGCGCTATTGGCGGTACTGCGATGCGATACGGCGGTGAAGAATTCGCCGTGCTTCTTCCTGCGACTGAATTGTTCGACGCTAAGGTAAACTCGCGGCGAATCAACCAAAACATCGAAGCATTGGTCGTCGAGTACGAAGGTGAGGACCTTCAGATCACCGCGAGCTTGGGAATCGCCGAAATCGGACGTGACAGTGGGCCAGACGAATGGCTGGGCCGCGCGGACCGTGCTCTGTATGCTGCGAAACGCCGCGGACGCAATCGGGCATGCTGGCACGATGGCAAGAATTGCCAGGAAGTTTCGCAGCGGAAAGTAGACCCGGAAACGAAAATATCGGAAGAGGAAAACACCAAGGGACGCCGCGAAACGTTCCTGGCAGATGTCAATCGTCGTTTGGCCTTGTTTCATCGCAAGCAGCAGCCGTTGGCTTTGATTCTCGCATCGATCGATCAGATTGATTCCGAGCCGATCGATCGGCATCCCGACTACGGCACTATTCAAAATGCCGTCACCCAGGTCTTCAAAGCTGTCCTGCGAGACATGGATCATATCTGCCAACTGGCTCACAACCAGTTCGGTGCGCTGCTACCTGCTGCCGGCTGCGAAGAGGCGACGTCGGTCGCCGAGCGAGTACGCGAGGCGATCAGCCGTCTGGAGTTGAAGACACCAACTGACATGGTCCGCATCACAATTTCGTGCGGTGTATCGGAAGCCCTTGAAGGTGACGATGCAAGTCATCTGGTAGGACGCTGCGAAGCGGGCTTGCAGTCCGCATCAGAGCATGGCGGCAACGCCGTGTATCGGGTCAAGAACGAGATGGAATGGACCTCGCCCAAAAGGGTGACTTCTGAAGCGGTGATAGCAAATTGAGGATTCTTTTCGATCCCAGATTCTTTTGCAGAAACGGGCTTGATCCGTTTTGGGAAAACCAATAATTTACCGCCTCACACGGACGACATGGCTTCGTTCACCAGCGAAGTGAAGTCGATCCGGTATGCGAAATCGAAGGGATGTTTCCTGCATAGGGAAGGCTTTTTACGGCTTTCCGCGGATCGTGAGCGTGTAGTTCAACACGGATGTTGTAACTGCTGCTTGATAACTCTTGATTGCCGCATCCAACTCAATCGGCTTGTGTCGACAAGGATGTCAACTGCAAGAACCGACCAATCGCTCCCGGAGAAGAACGGAATCCTTTGCCCCCCTGGGATCCGAGCTTTCCGGGGGCCTTTTTTATTTCGAAGCGAAATAATAGCATCAGTTTCTCTCAAAAAACTTCGCGCACTGATTTGCGTCGAAGGTACGTTAGCAGTGGACCGCTCTGTTGAACTAACGTAATCCTGTTTTGCCGGCCCCCCATCATGGCCACCAGACTGATTCGCTTCGTATTCTGCGGCATCTTGCTTTGCCAGTTGATCATGGCAGCGATCGCCAGCGCGCAGACCATTCCCGGGGTTACTCCTGAAGCGGCCGCTGAAGAAAAAAAGCCGGAGGTTCCGGCTGTCGATCCGAAGTTACTGCTCAAGCAGGGCAATCCTCGGGTGACGGTAAAGACTTTTCTCGATGCCATGGATAACGGGGACTATGACACAGCTGTCAGTTGCATTGACTTCAGCGACCGGCCTGAGATGCAGAAGCTCTCGCAGCAAGACCTGGCCTACGAATTGTCTCAGTTGATTTCCACTCTTTGGAAAATCGACCCGGCGAGCGTCCCAGAAGAAACCGGCAAGATTGAAGTACCTCTCTTCGATCAGTCCGATCAACACATACCTTTTAATCAGCGGCCAGATACTGAAACGCTGACCTTAACCAAAGGTCCTCAAGGGTTGTGGCGGTTCAGCGCGAAGTCGGTTGCCGCGGTCAGTGAACTAACCAAAAAGTATGCGCCGGAAATCGAAGCCAAAACAAAAACTGACGAGCGAGACGGCGCAGAACAATCCAAACCGAAGCCGACATTTGCCCTGTGGCTTGAGTCGCAAGTACCCGCGTCCTATCGCGAGGTTCAGTTTCTGCTGCCGACCTACCAGTGGCTTTGTTTGCTGGTCTTGCTCGTTTCAGGTTACTTGGTCGAAGCGTTCCTGCAAATCATTCTGAGGCTGATTTGCCGACTTTGGTTTGCCGGCGTGCCGAGCGAAGAAGAGGTTCGCCAGGTATTCCAGAAAATCTGGAAGCCGATCGGTCTGACCGGAATGGCCGTGACGTGGTATTACGGTCTGTGGTTGTTCCGTTTACCTGATTTGCTGCGGAGCGTTTTGTTTTACGGCGTGCAGCTATTCGGCATCGTTGCGGCTACCTGGACATTCTTTCGGCTGATCGATTTGATCGTCGCCAACCTGGTTCACACCGCGGCTACGCAAGGCAAGAAGTACGACGATCTGCTTCTCCCGGCGGTCAGCAAGGCCCTTAAGGCGTTTTCGGTCTGTATTGGCATCTTGATCATTGCCGAGTCGTTTTCTCTGCCGATCGTCGGATTGCTTGGGTCTCTCGGTATCGGCGGTATCGCGATTGCGTTAGCGGCGAAAGATACGTTGAGCAACGTTTTTGGATCGCTGACCGTAATGGTCGATCGGCCGTTTGAGCTTGGTGATTGGATTATCACCGAAGGGGTCGAAGGCACGGTCGAAGCGATGGGAATGCGGAGCACCAAGATCCGCACGTTTAACAACAGCCTGGTAACGCTGCCCAACAGCTTGTTGATCACAGCCAAAGTCGACAACATGGGCAAGCGGACTTTCCGCCGGATCAAAACCATTGTCGGCGTACAGTACGACACGACCCCTGAGCAGATCGACGCCTTCTGCGAGGGAATTCGCGAGCTGATTCGTCGCCAGCCCTATACGCGTAAAGACTACTACCAGGTCTTTTTGAACGAATTCAATTCCAGTTCCCTTGATATCTTGGTGAATGTCTACCTCGACTGCAACGACTGGACGGTCGAACTGCGTGAACGCCATCGGCTATTTGTCGACATTGTTCGCCTAGCCAAGACGCTCGGCGTTCAGTTCGCTTTCCCGACGCAGACGATCCATCTATACCAGGAAGAAGCCACGCCATTTGCCGGTGCGCACGAGCTTCCCGAAGAATCAGGCCGCCGCGCTGCCGCCGAGATTGCCGGTCCGCTGCCGATGCCCAACGAACGCCGCGGATTGGTCGATTTCCCCGGGCCTTTTTTCTACGACGATATCGATTCGCGGCGACGGAAGAAGTAGCCTGCTATTTCTCGCACAAGGCAATCCAGCCGCTGGCCCGACAACCGCCAAACAGCCATGGATAGGGGAGCTTGCCTTGGCGATCCATGCGTAGCGGAATGAGCTGCTTGATCTGAAAGCCACTTCGCTTCAGCGTCCGGGCAAATTCGCCACGGCTGAAGACATGCAGGAAGAAGTTGGGAATGCCGCGGTAACGATAGTATTTGTCGCCCCGTTCCATTCCCCTGGTCACGGCCGCTTTGACTAAATGCGATGCAACCCAATAGGCTCCGCTGGGCTCGAAAAGATTGAACCAGAAGTTGTGCACATGCACGACGAACCGCCCGCCTGGTTTCAGTATGCGGTGGACATGATCGAGAAACTGCTTGCGATAGTCGGCCCCTTTGATCATGCCCAACGTACTGAACATGCAGATCGCATGGTCGACTGATGCATCACCGATGCCCCCCAATTCGACCAGGTTGGCTTGAAAGCACTGGATGTCGAGATGCTCGTGCTGGGCCTTTTCGGCCACGATTCGCAGCATCTCGGGCGATAGGTCGACAGCCAATCCCCGATTGCCGCGACGGGCCAAGGGTACTAATGCCCTGGCCGTACCGCAGCCTAGATCGGCAACGAGGCCTTCGGCCGGCAAAAAATCGGCGATGATCTGTTCGTCGAATTGAAAATCGCTGCCGAACGAAAGGTCTTCGTCATAGCCGTCGGCAATCGCAGCCGATTCGATGTAGTCGAGCGAACCCCGAGTAACGCCGGTGGGAAGCTGCCAGGATGGCTTTGAGGAGGGCATGGAAGCTTTGCTAATGGGCGGGATCTGCTAGGGGTTTTCCGCCTTCAGTTGTTGTTGTCCTGTTCGTATTCTTCAAGCGCCTTGCGAATCTCATCCAATTCAATCGCGTTCGGTTTGGTCTCTTCCAATAGGTGGGCAACGAGTGTCGGTGCGGAACCTTCAAAGACACGTCCCAGCAGATCGCCGACAATGCCGCCGAGCGTTTGTTCTTGGGGCTTTTTGGCAGAATACTGAAACGCCCTGCCAAGCGGTTCGCGGTCTAACAGTCCCTTGTCGGACATCACGTTCATCAGGCTCATGACCGACGTATAGGCGCGCTTGCGGCCTGTTTGATTCAGTTCCTCCAGAACTTCGCGGACGGTACTCGGTCCTCTTTTCCAGAGAACTTTGAGCACCTCCAACTCGCCGGAGGTGGGAGTTTCCTGTTTGGGCCTTGCCATGTTGTTTTGAGGTGTGGATTGTTGACGGAAAATGAACCATCGAAGGAATGACGCCATCCTTCGAGCTTAACGGAAGCTGGACCCTACCGCTGGTTCAATTGGACTGGTTTCTTTCCTTGAAACGCTTGCTGACAACCATAGTAGTTCGATTGCCAAATGTCTATAAACCTACAGTGATTTATGTCTCTGTGGGGGGTGCTCATCGCCTGTCACTATGTTGCCAATGCGCTTTTAAGGCGAACCGATAACTGACTTGGCAATGTTTGGTCGCTGGGAACACTCCGATAAGCCATTGCGCTTGCGGAGGCGATTTTGTAATTGTTTAGGTAGAGGTGCTGAATTGTTGTCGGATGGCAGGACGAGTCAGGCTCCAAATTGCCCAGGCGGATGGGAAAAAGGAAAGGATCACTAGCGGCAGCGGCAAACAGCCGACAACCGAACCGATGACGCAGATCCAATAGTTCTTTCGGTTGCGGATCGACCAGCCGGCGTAAGCCACCAGGCTGCCAATCACGACAAACGCTACTTCGTAAGCCAGGGCTTTCAGGGCGCTGTCAACGTAAAACGAGGGCTGAGCGTACATTTCGCTTTCCGCGGTCATCGTACGGTACATCGAAATCGAAATCGGAATCGCGCAAATAGCACCAACAACGTAAATCACGCCACAGGTAATCATCACCATCGAGGCAATCCCAAGGCCATGCGCAGGGGAACGTGGCGCCGACGAATCTGTCGTGGAAAGATCCGCCGTTGGGCTTCGAAACGGGTTATGGGCACTGGGAGCCGCAGGCATGGCTAAAACGGGGAGTGGAAAACCACGATGATCCATGGATGACAAGAGCGAGCTTGCCCGCACAGACTGATGATATCGGGCCCCGAGTTTCCTCGCAAACCAATCTGGGGTCATTCGTAACGTCGCTCAGCAACTTTATCGACCAACTGGCGACGATTTGGCTGCGTAATTGCCGCAGCCCACTCCCTGAAATTGCGATGCACCTTATCTTGCACCCGCTTGAGCCTGACTTGCCATCCGGACAGCCACCCTTGCTGCGACTGGCTCATTAGCAATTGCCAAGTCTGCTCGAAATTGCCGTCAACACGCGTTTGCCAATCGATTTCTGGAGGAGTCGACGTTTTCTTGATGGTCGCTCCAACAATGCTCCTGCGGTCGCAAGTGTGGACCGTCTGCGTTTCCAGACCGCATACGTTTGCCAAGGCTGCGATCGTCGGACAATTGAAATGAAACAAGTGGCCTGGGTGCCACTTCTGGCTGAATCTAGCATCGAGAGATTCCACATTAGGCACCTCTAGCAGCAGATACCCTCCCGGTTTCAGGGTGGCAGCAATCTTTCGCAAGGCGGCGGCTGGATCGGCCAGATGCTCCAAGACATGAAAACAAGTCACCACGTCAAAATGATTATCTGGCAGCGAGGCGTGCAGGAGAGACTGGTTGATGATTTTCACGCCATAGCTTTGTCGCCCAAACTGGGAATAGGCGTGATCGACCTCGATGCCTTGCATTTTGTAGCCATGGCGGTTTCCGACGTAGAGCAATTCGCCGGAGCCGGTGCCGACGTCAAGAACCGCGGCTCCTTTCGGAGCGAGCGATTGCACCATGGTGATGCGTTGCCCTGCGATCCGGGCGTTGCGGGCCGTGTGCTTCCATTTAGGAACCGCGGCCGACTTGTAGTAACGTCGATAACTGTTTCGATAGAAGTCGTCGATGGCGTCGTCGTCTGGGCGGGGATCGACATAGACCAGCCCCGAGGCCTTGGAAATGACTGTCCGCAACGGATAGCCATATCGGTCTCTATTGTGCAAAACGACGGCTTGGCGTGAGCCGGAAATCGGGCATGGGGCCAGGGCGTCGACATGGCGGCCGATCTCACCGTTTGAACCATCCCAAGCGTGAAACACGCGATGTGCCATCGATGTCCCTTTGCACGGTGAGGCGATTTAGGCAGCCGCGTCCATTTCGTCTCGGCCGCCAAAATTGTTGCGGGAGAGGTTACCGAAATAGTACGTCACGGCTTCAGGATGACGCACGACTTCGTCCGGCGTGCCGTGGCAAAGAATATTGCCTCGATGCACCACGTAGCAGCGGTCGACGATCTCGAGGGTTTTCTCCGCCTGGTGATCGGTGATCAAGATCGAGATGCCGCTCTGGCGAAGCTCCCGAATGACCAACTGAATGCTGTCGACGGTTACGGGGTCGATCCCAGTGAATGGCTCGTCGAGCATGATGATCTCAGGATCCGAGACCAGGCACCGGGCGATTTCCAGCCGACGACGTTCACCCCCGGACAAGCTCTTCGCTTTCGACGTTCGAATGTGGGTGATATCGAATCGTTCCAGCAATTCTTCGCAGCGCTGTTTGCGGTGATACGAATCGATGTGGAGCAATTCCATGATGCCGATCAGATTTTGCTCGACCGTCAGCTTCTGAAAGACACTACTATCCTGGGCCAGATAGCCCATGCCGCCGTCGCGGCAGCGCTTGTACATCGGCCAGCGAGTTACATCTTTGCCGTTGAGTTCCACGCGGCCTTCGTTGGGCGTGACCATACCGCAGGTCATGCGGAAGCTGGTCGTCTTGCCGGCACCGTTGGAGCCGAGCAGCCCCACAATCTCGCCTCGCTTGACTTCATAGCTAACCCCATCGACAACGCGGCGGCGACCATAAGTCTTCACGAGATTTTGAGCAGAGAGAATCGTTGATCCGTCCATGAATCCTTCGTTTCCTTGCGTTACTGAATAAACTTCATCCGGCTGAAGTTGGGGAAAAACGGAACCGGTGTGTTCTTGGAGTGCGGCCAATATACAAAGAGAGCTTTGCCGATCAGCATGTGTTCAGGCACGAATTGTTGCCCCACGGGAAAGAGCCGTCCATCCTCGCTCTCGGCACTGTTGTCTCCCAGTGGGAAATACTGCCCTTCTTCCAAGGTGAAGATCGCTTCGCGGCGCAAAGCGAACAAGTTCGTCTTATCCCAGGTCTCGGGACGGCACATTTTTTCCATGATGAAATCTTCCGTTGGTGTATTCCATCCGTCATGGTCGCCATCTCCCTGGTAATCGAGCAGCGTACCAGTGTACCGGCCGCGATCGTATTGCGCTCCATCGGCAATGTAATAGGTGTCGCGCAGGACCCGAATCCGAGTGAGTTTCATCGCAACTGAATCGGTGCCAATGCCAACCGGCAGCAAGTCGCCGGGATCGGTCGGGCTCCACTTTGGAACAACCGGGTATTTGTCAGGATCCTTGTGCGAATAGGTTCCGGGATGCGAGAACTTGACTAGGCTGCCGTTGACCCACAGTCGCAATTCGTCGTCGGTGTTCGAGAAACGCAGTTCGTACTTGCCAGGGCCTTTCACGGCTGTTTGCGCCTCGATTGCTTCCGGCTGTTCGAACTCGATATGAGGGTCGCTTGCGCTTAGTGTCGCGACACCAGAGGCGACATCGATCGCGCAGATGAAATGGCATCCGCCTTCCACCAGGTCGAATTTCACGATCCCCTCGTTCGATTCGATATCGAGGTTGCATTCCAGCATCAGGTCGCCTACCCAGTGCATGCCAGACGAGGTTCGCCAACTGCGATCTCGGTTGGTTACGTCGGTGTTGTAGGCGCAGAAGTCGGTGATCAGTTGGCTGCATTCCTCGCGAGCAACGGCGGTATCGATCTGTTCGCCGTTCTGGGCCATCGCCCAGTACGAAGCGTTTTGGCCATTGTCGGCCAGCACATGCCGATAACGCAGCCAGGTTTCGGCGGTTCCGCTTGGTTGGCACGTCCAAGCCCCGTTCTCTTCCTTGATCCAACTGCCGCGAGTCGCGCTCGGGTGGACCTCGAGTCGGTCGGGGAAGCCTGCTTTTTCCAGGATCGGACAAGGGTAGTTGGTGTCGTAAATCAAGCGACTCAGCGTCAATTGTTTGACGGGTGGCTTCCGGGCAATGGCAAACGCATTCTCGCCTGGCTTTTTGATGTAGATGTCGCCGTGGTAAATCCGAACGGTCTCGCCTGGCAGACCGATCAATCGCTTGATGTAGTTGATCTGTGGTTTGATCGGGCACTTGAAGACAATCACATCCCAACGCTCGGGATCGGCGAAGTCGTAGGCGAACTTACTCACCAGGATGCGATCGCCGCTGTGAGAAGGGTCGTTGCCGATATCGGTCAGGCGATGATAAAGAGGGTCGATCGCTTTCACCACGTGTCCCACTTCGGCATGGGTATCGCGGTCCACTTCGCTGCTGGCACCGACGGTGTATTCGTAGCCGGTGTATTGGTCGACAACGTCCTTATGGCGGCCAAGCAAAGTCGTGGCCATCGATCCAGTCGGGATGACAAACGCTTCCGCCTCGAAGGCGCGAAACAATAACGCCAAGACCACGGCTACAACTAAAGACTCAATGAACTCGCGCGTGACGGCAAAGTGATCAGATTCTTCTGATTTCTTCCCAGCCTTGGTTTCTGGTTTCTTTGCGCCGATAGTTGGTTGATTGCGTTTCTTTTTGGCCATGCTGTTGGCTGCCTTGTTCCCTGTTTAGGGAGGATCTTTCAGGACGAGGTAGCGGGAAAGTATTTAGGGATTCGTTGCTGCCGGAAGAATCTTCTAGCTTAACTATACCGAATCGTTGGTTCTAACGCAGCGCAGGTCAACTCGCCGAAAGATCAATCCGCTAGCACTCGCAAGACGCGGCCTCTTAACGATTTACGAGCATCGACCACGCCCAGCGAGAATCGCGAGTCCTGAGACACCGGAACGTTATCGCCCAGCACGAAGATTTCGCCCGGTTTGAGGTCCCGATCGAAAGACCAGGTCGCCAGTTGACGGTTGGCCCCTTGGAAGACGATATCACGGAAAGCTTTGGCCTGGCGAATGACGGCGGGGCCACCGGCGATTCGCATCGCCAGAGGCTGGCTGCCTGGCTGTATGCCGATAGCGCCCAGCGGGTAAGAAAGATGCTGATGGTCGTCTTCGATTTCCACGAACGCCCGGCTGTCGGATACACCGGCCCGGAGGGTTTTTCCTTCAAGAGACTTTAAATCTAGTGGTAACTCTACAACGCTGTCGCCTGACTTTGAACACACGATCTGATGCTCGACATCGATGATGATTTCCGCAAACTGATCGGTCCCTCGCAATCTGAGCGTGACACTATGGGCCTGCCAATGGGTGAAGCGCCACTCGAGCCACAGATCACCTACCGGGAGCAACTCGCGCGAGACGTCCTGGTTGTAGCCGTAGCTATCCAGTGGCGAGGCATCTTTGTCTGCGGGACTGGGAGGCGGAAGGCAGCGTTGATGGTGATAAACGAGCCAGTCTCCATCGTCCGCCATCTCATGGCCAACCGGGGCAAATCCGAGATAGCCACGACGAACATGCCAGCCGCTGCCTGAAATCCGCTGGCTACGAAAACGGGGTTCATCCGCAAGATCGAACGCTTGATCAAAGACCAATTGCTTAAGAGCTTCGCGCTGCCGGGGCGATTTGCGCAGAACCTGGTCTGCCTGCCAAAGTTCTCCCCCAGAGATCGTTGGCCTTTCGCCAGGAAGAAAGGCGACTCGCTTGACCTGCCAGTTGGCCTCGTCATTGGGATCGTGCAGCAAGACGATGTCGTACCGCCGCAATTGTTCGAGCGATATCGGCTCCCAAATCAAACGATCGCCGCGATGCAGATCGGCGGAGGCAATCTTGTTGTTTTGTTTGCCGCAGTTGGGGCAGGTAACCGACTCGGGAAGTTTGGTAGCGGCAAAGATGCTTGGGAACTGGCAATGCTCGCAAGTCATTTGATAGTGAGGCCCAGGCACGGCTGGTGCCATCGATCCGCTGGCGACCCGATAGACGGGCGCTGGATTGACCGTAACGCCGGCAATGGATGCCACGCAAACGACGAATACCAGCAAGATCAGCAGCGAACCAAGACGCATCAGGACCTCCGGCACAAGGTAAGGACATCTGCGGTAGGCTGGGGAGGCCTATCTGCATAGTCCATTTTAGTTCGGCCTGATGGGGAGTTAGGGGCTTTTAGCGGTCTTCGCCTGTTTCCAGGACCGCCATGAAGGCCTTTTGCGGAATGTCGACCGAGCCGATCGACTTCATCCGCTTCTTGCCTTCTTTCTGCTTGGCCCACAGTTTCCGCTTGCGGGTGATGTCACCGCCGTAGCACTTGGCGGTCACATTCTTGCGGAGGGCCTTAACCGTTTCACGAGCGATCACACGCGTACCGATCGCCGCTTGCACGGCTACTTCGAACATATGTCGATCGATCTCTTCTTTCAACTTTTTTACCACCGCCCGGCCGCGACGGTCGGCATCAGCTCGATCGCAAATGATGCTCAGTGCGTCGACTCGTTTGCCGTTGACCAGGATATCCATACGAACCAGGTCGGCCTGTTCGTAGCCCCGGATCTCGTAGTCCATTGTGCCGTAGCCACGGGTAGCACTCTTCAGCTTGTCGTGCAGGTCGTAGATCACTTCGGCCAGCGGAATGTCGTAAACCAACATCGAACGGGTCGGCGAGAGGTACTCGGTTCGCACGTGAATGCCGCGACGTTCGTTGCATAGCTGCATGACTGCCCCGATGTAATCGGAAGGCTGAATCAAGCTGACGCGAACGATCGGCTGGAGGAATTCTTCGATCTCCCCGCTATCGGGAACGTCTTGCGGCTTGTGAATATCGACCGTTTCGCCCAGCTTGTTGACGATCTTGTAGGTGACGTTCGGCGCGGTTTGAACCAGGTCGATATCGGCCTCTTGTTCCAGTCGCTGCTGCACGATCTCCATGTGCAGCAGTCCGAGGAACCCGCAACGGAACCCAAAGCCAAGGGCATCGCTCGTTTCGGGCTCGAACGTGAAACTAGGGTCGTTGATGCGCAGGCTCTTGAGCGCGTCTCGGAGTTGCTCGAAGTCTTGCCCGTCCGAAGGATAGAGACCGCAGAAGACCATTCGCTTCGGCTCCTGGTAACCAGGCAGCGGAGCGGCACCTTTGGATCCTTGAACAGTAATCGTGTCACCGATGTTGACCAGTTCCAGCGACTTGATGTTGCAAATCACGTAGCCGACCTGGCCTGCGGCCAACTCGTCGCGGGCAACCGGACGAGGAACGAACTGACCCACTTCTAGCACTTCGTGATTTGTACCACCACGAATGAAGCAGATCTTGTCACCCTTTTTCAGCCGGCCATTCATCACGCGGACGTAGGTGATCGCACCGCGGAACTTGTCGTAGTGCGAATCGAAAACCATTGCTTGCAGCGTGGCTTCGCGATCCCCGGAAGGCGCCGGGATGCGCTCGATGATCCGAGCCAGCAGGGCGTCGACCCCTTCGCCTGTCTTGCCGCTGATGCCGCAGATGTCGGTGGCATCGAGGGCCAACGTATGTTCGATTTCTTCGGCGACCTCGGTTGGGCGTGCATGATTCAGGTCGATTTTACTCAAGCAAGGGATCACTTCCAGATCGTGTTCCATCGCCATGAAGGCGTTGGCAACGGTCTGGGCTTCTACCCCTTGGAACGCATCGACGAGTAATACGGCCCCTTCGCAGCAGGTCAAAGAGCGGCCCACTTCGTACTGAAAGTCAACGTGGCCGGGCGTATCGATCAGATTGATTTCGTAGTCGCGACCTTCGTACTTGTAACGCATCGCCACGGCGCGGGCCTTGATCGTGATACCGCGTTCCCGCTCGACTTCCATGTCGTCCAGCAGTTGTTCCTTCATTTCACGCGTGCTAACGGTGGCTGTCTTTTCCAGCAGTCGATCGGCCAGCGTGCTCTTGCCGTGGTCGATGTGCGCGATGATGCAGAAATTTCGAATGTACTTCTGGTCGATGATTGCCATCGTGTTGAAGATGCCCTGACTATTGAGGTGGCTCGCCAAAAACCTAGGCGAGCATCAGCGTGTTCCGGGTAAACGCCCCATTATACATAGGGACTAGGCGGTCAGGGAATCGCGGTGTGCGATGACCCGAGCCTTGCCAGCGGCCCCCAGATAGCCCGCATCGCCACCCAGACGGGCAAAATCGACCACCGTACGCTCTGCGGGAACTGGAAATGCTCTCGCTTTGACCTCCTGGCGGACCCGATCCAGGAATTTCCGGCCTAGTTCCGTGTCATGACCGCCGAAATTGATGGCTCCCCCGAGAATTACTGCCCCAGGGTCGATGGTATGCATTAGCGAAACGATCCCAATTCCGAGGTATCGAGCCGTTTCCATCACGATATGCAGCGAAAGCTGGTCCCCCTTTTCGGCCTCCTGGGCGACCATCAGGGGTGTCAAACGTTCGTTGGTATCGATCCGGGCATGTAGCGAGCTTTCTCTCTGGAGATCGCCTTGGAGTGCTTCCCGGGTACGTTTGACGATGGCTGTTCCGCTGGCGTAGGCCTCAAGGTGGCCGCGCTGCCCAGTCGGAATGGTACGAGCGTTCTCGCTGAAATCGATGATGATATGCCCCAATTCGCCCCCGTGGCTGTGTTCGCCGTCGATCAGCAGGTTATCGACAATAATGCCTCCGCCGACACCAGTGCCAAGGGTGAGCATGACAATGCTGCGAAACTCTTTGCCGGACCCCAGCCAATATTCCCCGAAGGCAGCAGCATTGGCATCGTTGGCGTAGATCACCGGACGCCCCGTCAGGTTCGAGAGGCAATCACGAATCGGAAAATTGTAAGAATTGGGCAGGTTATGGGGCTCGAGCAACAAACCTGCTTCGATATCCATAGTGCCAGGAGTTGCCAGGCCGATCGCCGCGATGTTGTCCATCGGGCGACGGATGACCTCCATCATCTTTTTGATGACTTCGGTCGTACGCTCCATATAACGCTGCGGGCCTTCGGTTTCGTTGGTCGGAATCTTCTGGTATTCGACCGTGTTGCCATGATCGTCGACCAGGCCGATTTTGATATTCGTTCCGCCGACGTCGACGCCGCAGAAGAGGGGCAACGTCTCTTTGCCAGGATCAATATGAGGTGCCGACGACATCAGAGTGCCTTTTCAAACGAAGGTTGAAGCAGCGGGCTCAAGCTGAGCGACATCCATCATACGGATTCGTGATTACAGCCGCAATCGGCTCCATTGTTTGCGTTTGAAAACGCCTAAGGTGGGAAAAACCTGGAAGCCCCTTGGTCGGGGGTAATATGATCGACTGAAAGGGGCTGGTTGGCTCAGCCGATCGGTTTTGAATCTCACGTTGGCTGAGGATTATTGCGTTATTTTGCGGCAGACCGGATCTCGGACGAGGAGATATCCATGCGGAATTGGGACTGCGGAACCGGTTCGCAAATGTTGGCTAGTGCCGGCGGAAGATCGATCTCGTCGAGCGTCAGGAAGTCATCACCAACCGCGCGAGGAAAGACCAGGAACCGGGCGTTCTGTTGCCGAAACTCGTCAATCGCGGCATCACGCAGTGCAGCCGAACCTTGGTAGTAGCGGGGCTGGGCGATCCTCATGATCGTATCGGCACCTACGACGAAGGTCGCTTCAGGGAAGATCTTGGTCTTTTCGAGAAACGTCGGCGCGCGAGTCAGCCAGCAGCGATCAGGAGATTGAAACTGCCGAGCCCTTTCGTCGAAGCTGAAGAAATCGAGTGGCGGTTTATCGACGTTTTCGATCGAGATCTCAAATTCGACCTGGCGACCAGTGACCTTCTCGGCGATTTCGGCCATACGGACATGACCTTCGTGAAGTGGATTGAAGGCCCCAGGAAATAAGACTCCGCTGTACGATTCGGTCGGAGCGTCCGACTCGGATCGAGGAACGCAGACCGCTGACCGATTGCCCAGCATTAGCTGGGTCCAGGCAGGCCAGGCAGTGATCGCCATTTCGTCGACGCGTTCGCCTCGCAAAAGATCGAGATCGATACGATCGCCAATCCCGGTCGCTTCGGCCAATCGATTCAGCAGTAGGGCCGCGACGACGTTTTCTTCGCGGCTGCGGTCGCGAGAGTCTTTCGTCAGGACCAGCGACGCAATGCCACTGCTCGAGGCTGTTTGCACGGCGATGTGAACGCGATGCTGCCCGCGTTTGGGGCGCAAGCTCCGCAAACTGGCGCTGCATCCGATCCCCACCAGGTGCATGTCATCGATATCTTGCGGAGAAATCCGAGAATGTAATTCGCGAGCGCGGAAAAAGGCCCGCATGGCCATGGCTTGGGCGGTTGCTCGACTGCAATAATGGTCGGGCTTATAGCGGAGAAAATCTTCGAGAGACGCACTCGAATAGGGGACGAGCGCTTCCAGAACCGTGTCCGAAGCCCCAGGCACGCTTAGAAGCTGGCTCAGCGCTTCGCTTCCACCACCGGTGACAATGGCTACCAGTCGCCACGGGGAGCGATGTAATTGCCGAATCAATCGAAGGGTAACTGTATCGTTCATGCGATTCCCTATCCCTGTTCTTCGCAAGAATAGACCCTAAACGCGAAGATGTCGACCATCCGTCGGCCGATCTTCGTCGGATGCCCTGTAAGTAAATCATGCAGCAATCTTCACAAAATCTCTGGCTCGGGCTTCTTTGCGGCGTGTTGGCCGCGGTCGGCTATTCATTGACGAATATTGGATTGGCCTGCGGTGGCTTACCGATCTCGATCCGATTTGGGTTGCATTTTGGAAGGGAGTGCCAACGGTTGCTATGTTTGCGCCTATCGCGATTTGGCAGGTCACTACCGGCCGTTCTCCGCTTCCACATGCTTCGTCACTTCTGATCCTGATCGCGGCAGCCATCTCGAGCCAGTTGCTAGGCAACGCCACGCTGCAGTGGAGTTTTGGAGTGGTGGGAGTTGCCGTCAGTATTCCGCTCTGTCTGGGGACGATGATCGTGGTTGGCGTTTTTATCAGCAAATGGCTGCTCCACGAATCGCTCACCTTTTGGCAGAAATGGGGGACACTTTCCCTGGTTCTGGCATTGGCCTCGTTAAGCACGGCCGGTCTGGGAACCATCAAATCGGTGGCCAATCAGAAGGCTGGGGGGCTGATGATTGTGGCGGGCGTTATTGCCCCAATGGTAGCAGGGGTCTCCTATGCTTTCCTTAGCGTGGCCATCCGGCGTGGCATCTCTCGCGAGGTCAGCATGTTCATGACAATATCCGTGATCTGTGCAGTGGGGATTCTCATCCTTGGCCCACTCAGTTTGCGAACCACTGGTCTGGAGGGAATGGCTCAAACTACCTGGACGCAATACGGCGTGCTGTTGTTGGCTGGACTGACGAATGCTGTTGCCTTCGTGGCATTCGCATTATCGTTTCGCTATGCCCCGGTCATTGTGGGGAACTCGGCCAACTCACTTCAGAATCCCCTCTCAGCTCTGGCCGGAGTGTTCCTGTTTCACGAGCGATTCTCCACCAGCCTCGCATTCGGCGTCGTGCTGACGGTACTGGGAGTGATTCTGATGGGCATTACGGGAAAGAAGGGGCCTGTGGCCGAGAACCCAGACAACTCCGAAGCGTTTGCCCCGGTGGGTTCCGAAGTCCCCTAGGTTGGAGAAAACCCAGAGGAGGTTGCGTCAGATTGTGATCGTGCTCTTCTAGCGATCGCTAACTAGGTGTTTTCGAGACGAGTTCGGGGAAACAAAACGTGCGTTTTCCTCTTCCAGGGCTTGGAGAGATTCATCCATCCATTCTGAAAACAAAGCCAGCGAATCTTCGGGGAGCGGCCGGTAGACGACGAAGTTGCCCCGAGGGGACTTCGGTGATTCGTGAACCAGCTTGAATGGCGTCGAGTGATCCATTGAAATTCTCCTGACCGATCGAGCCGAACTAGCCAAAAAAGCCAGCGGCCCGGTGAGTGGCGTGAGTCCTCGATATGACACCGCAACCGTGGTGCCAAGTTCGCACAATTTCTTAATGGGGCGTCGCTACTGGATTCCTAAAGTGATAATTTTCAATCAGTTGGGAAAAAACGGGGCGATTGGGAATTCTCTCGACCGTTGACGGCGGTGTGTGGACAAAAGGCAACCCCTGCCATTTTCATCAACAGGTGGTCCACCTCCTGCCATACTAACTGTCTGGCACCGTCGTGCCTATGGAGACCAGGGTCTCGGGTAGCCACATCGATCGAGCCGAAGTCCGCAGGCCTGCGTTTCGGTCGATTCCCAAGCTGGGGACTTGGTTACTTGTCGATTCGCAGCCTATTTTTGCTCTCGACATGCGTCCCTCTGACAGCATGTCAAAAAACAGGAAAAAAATCCAAAGATCAGCAAATTCGCGGCGAAGTCCTCTCTATGCCTGTTAATTAACTGCCCGGTTAGCGACTCCTTTTTCCTTTAGAGGGACCTTGCGGGGCAGGAAAAGTTCGAGGGTCATTTCGTTTATTTGAGAGAGATTGAGCCATGGTCACAAAAATCGTCGGTATTGTCGCGGGTGGCGCGCTTCTAGTCGCAATTCTGTTTGGAACCGCCGTGCCCAGTTATGTTTCAACGGCCGCTAGCCGGATGCAGGAGAGCGTCAAAGACAGCGTCCCGGTCACCTTCGAGCTGGATCGAGCTCGCAAGATGATTCAGGACCTGACTCCTGAAATTCGTCGCAACATGCATTTGATTGCCAAAGAAGAAGTCGAAGTCGAGCGCCTGCAGTCGCGAGTCGCCGATCTCGAACAGAATCTGGCCAGCAATAAGGCCGACATCGTTCGCCTGAAGAATGACCTGGATGGGGGTAACACCCACTTCACTTATGCCGGTCATCAATACACCCGAGGTGCCGTGCAAACGGACCTAGCGGGTCGCTTCGAACGTTTCAAGACGCAAGACGCCACCCGGGTGAAAATGGAAAGCATTCTCCGTGCTCGCGAGCACGGATTGGAAGCGGCTCGAGCCAAGCTCGACGGCATGCTGACGGCCCGTCGTCAATTGGAAGTTGACGTCGAGAATCTGGAAGCCCGCCAGAAGATGGTCGAAGTGGCCCAGACCTCCAGTAAGTTTGCCTTCGACGACAGCCAGCTGTCGAAGACCAAGCGTCTGGTCGACGAGATCCGTACCCGCATCGACGTGGCCGAACGGATGGTCGACGTCAATGGCGAGTTGTCAGGTGAGATTCAACTGGACGAGCCGGTCGATAACGATATCAGCAAGGAAGTCGCCAGCTACTTCGGCATGGAAAGTGATCATGAAGAAGAAACCTTGGTCGATATCGATACGAAAGCCAGCGAAGCGTTGAGCCGTCGGATCGACTTGTCACTGAACTAGGGCATGGATTGACCCTCGACAATCTCCAGCGAGTACGAGATGGCTGAAAACTAGGAAAAGTTGCCAGCCATCTCGGCACGCGCCCTCGGGCAAGGAAAGAGCGAACTCGCCGGCTAAGATTCCAAATCTGCCAGCGAATAAGAAATCGCTCGAGGGCAACGTCCTTCTGATAAACTGATGGAAGCTGAGACGAGCGTTTTGCGATGTCCATTGTTGAGCCCAATTACGCGTATCAAAGAGGGAATGTGAGCGACCGCCTGCAAATGTGGATTGATGGGGTGGGTGGCTATACGCTGTTATTGGCCGACCGCATCAATATTGGGCAGGCGATGGCTTCCGCCCAAGTCGATATTCCCATCATGGGGGATATAAGCCGCCGGCATGCTGCCATCAAGCGGAGCGGTGACGAATATATCGTCGATCCCCTTTCCGAAGTCAAAATAAACGATCAGGCGATCGTGGGACCTGCGCTGTTGAAGCATGGCAACGTGGTAACGCTTGGCCGCGGGGTGAAACTGCAGTTTACGCAGCCACATCCACTGAGCACGTCGGCAGTCCTGCGAATCGTGAGTCGACATCGGACCGAGCCGGCTTGCGATGGAGTCGTTTTGCTGGCCGATTCGCTGCTGATGGGGCCCAAGGCGAACAACCACATCGTTTGCCCGAATTGGCAGCAAGATCTGGTGGTTTACCGGTACGGCAGCAGATTGCAGCTTAAGTCGAAAACACCGCTCTACCAAAGCGATTCGACCCAGCCGGTCACTTCGATCAAAATAGGAGATACGGTCCAAGGAGAAGAGATATCGTTCTGCCTGGAACGCTTAACCCGGGCATGAATCGCGGGCTTGTTTTGCCGTTGGTCGGTAAACAGCTCGAAAACAACTCATCAACTTATCCATTGGCCAGGGACAAGACCATGAACCAGTCGGCAGCTACGATCCCCTCGGAAAACCCAGGGGACGACGAAGTTGGCCCTGCGAAGCAAGCCAAGCCAAAAGAGAGCCCCATGCGGTTTACCTACAAAACCGGTTCCACACCGCTTGATGGTTACACCATCAAACGCGGCGTTGGTGCCGGCGGTTTTGGCGAGGTTTACTACGCGACGACCGATTCGGGCAAAGAGGTCGCGTTGAAACATATTCAGCGCAACCTGGAAATCGAAATGCGGGGGGCCAAGCATTGCTTGAACCTCAAACATCCCCACTTGGTCTCGCTGTACGACATTCGTTACGACAACGAAGGGGAAGGCTGGATCGTCATGGAATACGTCCATGGCGACTCGCTGCAAGACGTCATCGAAAGGCACCCTGGCGGCCTGCCGGTCCAGGATGCCCTCTCCTGGTTCAAAGCCATTGCGTCGGCAGTCAATTACCTGCACGATCATGGAATCGTCCATCGCGACCTGAAGCCTGGCAACATCTTTAACGATCAAGGTACGGTCAAAATCGGTGACTACGGTTTGTCGAAGTTCATTTCGGTCAGTCGCCGGAGTGGCCAGACCGAAAGTGTCGGCACGTTTCACTACATGGCTCCCGAGATCGGCAAGGGACGCTACGGCCGCGAGATCGATGTCTACGCTCTAGGAATCATTCTGTTCGAGATGCTCACCGGGCGAGTTCCCTTTGAAGGGGAAAGCAGCCAGGAGATCATCATGAAACACCTGACCGCGGCGCCTGACCTGGGCGATCTGGGCGAACCTTATCGATCGGTCGTCGCCGCGGCACTGGAAAAGGACCCGGACAAACGAACGAGCTCTGCCGAGGAGATGCTGCAGCAATTGGGGCTCCAGGAAAGTGATGGCTTTGTATCGGCCGTTGTCGCTTCGGAGCCGGAGCCCGCAAGCCAGCCTGCACCAAAGCAGCCGCAATCCGAGGTCAAGGCCAAGGTCGGGTATATCGAACCTCCGGCACCCAAAAGCTCGCTGGATGATGAACCAATCGCGCAGACGGTTAGTTCCATCACTCAGAAATTCAGCGACTGGTGGAACCACGACAACACCAGCTTGCCCATCAAAGTCATTGTTCTGGGGGCCATCGCTTTTGGAGTGGTGTCTTATCTTCCGCTGATATTTCCGCTGGTGTTTGTTGGCGGTGTCTTCTACGCGACTTATCTGCTGGTTCGCCAGGTGATCAGGTTGTTCCAGGATGGCCCTCAGGGAGGAAACGCCCCGGCACGGACTACGGGTTCTTCCGACCGATATCACCCCGAGGCGATGAAGAGCAAATACATCGCCTCAGAAAATGCTGCCTGGCAGCCTCGTCGAAAAGATCGAGAACGAGCGGCACTTTCGGCACGCAGCATGCACCAGAGGATTAAAGAACTGATCGGTTCGCTGATCGCCAGCGGAATTGTTGCCGTCCTGGTTTCCTTCGTGCTGATGCTGATTTCGGTCGGAGACGAGGCGATCCAACTTACGTCCCTGGTTACGCTGGGCCCTGCGTTTATCTTCTTCACCGGATTGACGGTCGCGGCATCGTGGTCGGTGCTGATCATTTCCAAGCGGTGGGAAGATCAGGGTGGTGATCAGGTCGCACGGCGACTGGTGATGGCGATGCTGGGTATCGTTGTCGGATTGGTGGCTTGGTTTGGGCCGTTACTGTTGGTGCCTGGGAATGCAAGTGGAACGGCTTTGTCGTCTACTTGGTTTAACGTTGCCAGCCATGGTTCGATGGGCGGCTTGCTGATGTTTTTCGGGCTGGTATTCCTGGTCCCTCGTTGGTGGAAACTTGCCGATCCTTTGCGATCGACCTGGTTGAGCATCTGGACCACCGGCGTTTACGTCGCCTGGGCAGCGATTCTGACGACGTTCTGGCCTTACCTGCAGCCATGGGCGATCATGGTCGTGGGAACCATGGCCGCGACAATTCAATTGTCTGCCCCTTGGTTCAGCCAGGAGCGGCGCGATCAACAGCGCCGTCGATACGAGCAGGAAATGAAGGAAACAACCGCCGGGGAAAGCTCCTAACGACTCTCACTTTTCGAAGGTAGGAACAATGATGATGTCAAGCATGCTGGTACTGCTGTTGCTTGGAGTTGGCGTCTTGGTTATCGGTGCGATTGGTGCTGTTGTATTGATTGCCGCGATTTCTACGCGAGGCCGCCAATAATCGGCCGGTCTCGGCGAATACCATAAAAACGGTATCTAGATAGGCCCAGCGATGCATTCTAACGAACCCACAATGGCAATTAGCTTCATGGCGATCCTCGTCATTGCCTTCTTTTTGTTTATGGGCATCGGGCTGGTCGCGACGGTCGTGTTACTCTCTGGAAAATACGGGGGGAAGATCGCCGTTGGGATCGGCACGCTGGTACTGGCAGGCATTCTCTTGTTCTGTGGCGGCATCCCTTTCATGTACCTGCTGGGCGTTCAACGCGCCGAAAGCACGCGTGAACAAGCCATACGAGTGGAAGCGGCGAGCCACGCCAATGCTGCGCATGAACGAGCAATCGCGATCCAGAGCGGCTCCATGGTTACCGAAGTCAGAATGGATCCACCCAGGCCGGTCGCAACGCCTGCCAAACCTCCAGTGCCCCCTGTCGCTGAGATTACCAGCGACGATCCCTCTTTTGAAACGCTCTCTATTCAGGAAAGAGTCAACAATCCTGGCCGAGAGGTCGGTATGTGGATTGGCTCGATCTATCAAGGTTTCCGTAACCGCGTGAAATCGATTGATTTGTCGGTCGATCCTTCCAAGATTATTCCGCCTGGCCGACCGAGCTGGGTTGAACAGGCGCCCTCCTGGAACGACCACGGTACCTATTGCGTATCGGTCAGTTCCGGTCCGTACGATCGCGGGATCGAGTGCCAGAAGTCGCTCGACCAAGAGGTCGACAAGGCGATTGGTCAGTTCGCCAATGAGATCCTGGAGAACGATCATGCTTCGGAACTGTTAAAGGACGATCTCGCAAAAATGCGCCAGTCAGTCGTCTCCGAAACTTACCACGAACAGTTGACGCCCTCCTTTGGCATCATGTACCAGTGGCATTCGCTTCTGAAATTCGACGAAGTGATCCAGAACAAGATTCGCGAGCTGTGGGCAATGCAGCAGCGGATGAGCCGAGTTGTCTATATCGGCGTTGGATTTCTGATGGTCCTGGGGCTCCTGGCGATTTCTTATACTGCGCTAACTTTCTCGGGCGAACGATCGCGGGTTTCGCCCTGGCTATTGTCGGCTGGCGTCGTTATTTCACTGGCCGGACTTTTCGTAGCGGGCATGATTTTCTTCCGGTCATTCCCCATGCTATAACTTGGGGATATGAAAAAAATCGGCCGCATGGCAACTTGCCTGCGCACACTTGTCTTCCTGGCCTCGAAAGGAAATCTTTCGCTTTGCCGCACACACGTGTCTCGGAAACCGATGCCCTGCTCATTAATCGTATCCGTGGTGGAGAAGAGGATGCATGGCAGGATTTGATCGACCGTTATGAAGGCCGTCTCCTGGCCTTTGTCGAGAGCCGGCTTCGTCGCCGGGCCCATAGCGAGGACGTTGTTCAGGAAACATTCATCGGTTTTTTGAACAGCCTTCCCAATTACGACGGTCGACGCAGTCTGGAAAGCTATCTTTTTGCCATTTGTGCTTACAAGCTAACCGATCATCTGCGACGCGAAGGGCGACGTCCGACGCTCCCGTTGAGTTCGGCCGGAGCCGGCAAGTCCAGCAGCGATACTTGGGAAATCGAGGGGAACGCGCGTCCGGCATCCAGCCTGGTTCGCAGCGGCGAACGGCGCCGGATGGAAGAAGATGCCCTGGTCGCCGCCATTCACGAACAACTTGGCCGCTGGAAAGAGCGCGGCGACTGGGTCAAGATCCAGTGTATCGAACTTCTTTTTGTCCGAGGCTGGGCAAACAAAGATGTCGCGGCGAAGCTCGGGATCAGCGAACAGCACGTCGCGAATTATAAACATGACTTCACGAACAAGCTTCGTGGAAGTGTAAAGAATCAACAGTTGAGCGAAGAGGTTTTTCCGGAACTGTACGCGCAATAGCTGCCAGTACGAAGAGCAACGAGGCAATCGACAGAATTTAGACTTATCTAACCACCTATTTCATGTCCGGGGGAACTACTGAAATGTCGACCGTTGAAAACCGATACACGCTTAGAGAGTTTGTCGAACAGACCCAACAAAGAGATCGGGGCGAAGGCTTCTTTGAAATGGAAAGCCCGCGCATCCTCGAGGTGAACCTCAACAACAACTATACCTGGACCAAGATGGGATCGATGATTTCCTATCTGGGCAGCATGAAATTCGAACGCGAAGGGATGTTCGATAAAGGCATCGGCGGCTTCCTGAAGAAGGCCGTTACCGGCGAAGGTGCTCGTTTGACCAAGGTTTCCGGAACCGGCAAATGCTACCTGGCGGATTACGGAAAGAAGATTCAGATTCTGCGACTCGAAAACCAAGAGATCGTGGTCAATGCCAACGACATCCTGGCCTTCGAACATACGGTGACCTGGGACATCAAGATGATGAAACGGATTTCATCGATGATGGCTGGCGGGCTATTCCAGATGACCCTCAGCGGTACCGGCATGGTCGCCATCACCACGCACTACGAACCACTGACGTTGGTCGTCACGCCGAATCAACCGGTCTACACCGATCCTAATGCAACGGTTGCCTGGAGCGGAACTCTCTCGCCGAATTTCAAGACCGATATCTCGTTCCGCACCTTCCTCGGCCGAGGCAGCGGCGAGTCGTTCCAGATGGAATTCGTCGGCAATGGTTTTGTCGTGGTACAACCGTTTGAAGAGGTCTATCACGCCGAAGGTTAGTTTGACTCTTCCGCCGAATTGAAAGTCGCACCGATTGGTGTCGTTAACTACCAGGGTAGCCCATGGTAATGAAAGGCCTGGGCTACCTGTCATGTTTGATTTGTAGAAAGCATTCCCATGCAACCTCTCACGAACGCCGACCTGGAAGCCTATCTGAACGAAGAATTGGCTGTCGAAGAGGCTTCGTCGATCGAGGAACAGATCCGCCAGCAGCCTGAATTGAAGCAGCGTTTGTTGGAAATCCTGGCTCGCCGCGATGCTGGTGTCCATAGTCTGGGCGAAATCTGGAGACGGCATCGTATAACTTGCCCGAGTCGACCGTCGCTGCAGCAATACCTTCTGGGAGTCCTGCCTTCCCCGGAAGAAACTAGCTACATTACCTTCCATCTCGAACAGATTGGTTGCCGGCTCTGTGCAGCAAACCTGGCCGACCTGATCACCGCTTCTGAGCAATCCGAAGAAGAAGCCGATCAGCAGACGCAATCAACACGGCGCCGGAAGTACTTCCAATCGAGCGTCGGCGGATTGCGCAAAGAAAAGTCCTAAGACGCTGTTCGCGCGGCGCTCAATCTGAGCGGGTTGAGACCGTTTGACGTACTGCTCTGGCTTCCCCCAAGGCAGACACCGGATTCTGGGGCTGATATTCCGCCGCTAAGGCGAACTTCGCCGCTCCAGCGGTTTGGCACAATCGTTGCATTCTTCCTGATCTTTAAAGACGAACCGGCTTCCTCCCAGGGAAGCAACGTTTCGACACACGCTTTTGGAAGAGTTTGGCTGCCTTGTAGTCCAAAGCTTCGAACCGGGGATGGAGTGTGTCGTCGGCAAGGATGCAGGTCGGGAGTGATCCCCCGAGCTGAATCAACGTCAACGGACGACCATTTCAGATCGCGGCTTGGCCGCGGCCACATTCCCGCGAGGCACCCATGGCCAATCTTAAGCAAAAGCCTGCAATAAGTGCGACCGGCTTTTTATCAGGCCGCATCAGTCATTCTCTGCCAGCCAACGACCGATTCGGTATGCAGCAGTGTGACCATAAGAGATCGATGCCTGACGATCGCTGCCATGAGGCGGTCGCGCTGGATCGCTGGTTCTGGTTTTCCATCGGCGTGCTTTTGTCGATCGGCGCCGGACTGAGCATCTGGATTTGGCTTCACTGAAAACCCCACGCACCATTTCGTTGAACCTGTCAAGAACCTTCAACTTCGCTGGAGCGGTAAGGAATATGTCGACAACGACTGAAGAAACCATGGCCTATGAAACGACTCCCACCCAACCTGAATTGAATGAAAAGCGATTGGAAGATCGCACCGTTAAGGAACTCCGTGAATTGGCCAGCCAACTCGGAATCCGCGGTCGGAGCAAACTGATGCACAAGGAAGAATTGGTATGTGTTATCCGGCGCCGCTGGTAGGTGTGGAATCGGTCGAATAGCTCGAGACACAAAAAGAGCCTGGTCGCTTGGCGATCAGGCTCTTTTCTTAGCACGGCTCGACTTGGAGCGATCCGCAGAGCAATGGATCTTCCCTGCATGGTAGGACCATCCTTTCGGGCGATTTCCGGCGGTGACGACTTCCTTTAAGCCAGCTTGGAACAGGAAGTGCACTCTGCAGTAGGTAATCTGATCGAGCCGCCATGAGTTGAGGAGGCGGACCAGCTTGCTTCAGCAAGGCCTCAAGCGGCCGTCAGATTAACATTTCGCCGCTCGCGTGAATCGGCAGGGCCGGGCAGCGCCGAAGGTTACCTGCCTTTCACTACAGAGGAGAGATTCTATGGCTCGCAAGCTTCCGCCTATGCTTGTCGCTATTGTGTTGATGTCTGGAAGTTTCATCCCTTTCGCGATGGCCGACGAAGGCCCCGGCATAAAAGGCGACGATCAATCCTCTGGGATTAACGTCGACGTAAGCGCCAAAAAACCGGTCATTTCACTTGATACGACCAGGCCCCCCAGGTCGCCGAATGTTGCCATGCGGGCCCGACAGCTGGAAGGCATTGCGGTTCGCAACGAGTCGGACAAGCTTCTTGGCGAAGTTCGCGATGTTGTCCTCGATACCGAAGAGGGACGCGTGAAATACGTTGCCGTTGCTTTCGGTGGTTTCCTGGGCGTTGGCACCAAGTTGTTTGCCATCCCCTTCGAGGCGTTCACATTCGATCCGGCGAGCGACGGCAGAGATGCCTGCCTGCGAGTCGCCTTGAGTGAAAAGACATTGCGAAAGGCGCCTGGCTTTAACCCCGAGCACTGGCCCGACATGGCCTCGCCCGAGTTTGAATCGGCCATTCAAAAGCACTATGGCAACGATCAGGTCAATGTGAACGTTGGCCCGGTTCATGTTCATGTCGATACGAAAGCAACACCGGAGGCGACGAACGCCACGCCATCCAAATTCATTCGCCGCGCATCTGATGTCATCAGCACGGCAGTTCTTGCTCGCGATGAAAAGATTGGCACGATCGACGACCTGATGATCGACATGCCAACCGGAAAGATTCGATACGCGGCTCTATCGGTGGGCGGATTCGACGGACTGGATACCTCGCTTTTTGCATTGCCGTGGGATGCAATTCATTGGAAACATGATTCTCAGACCGATACAGACCATTTCTATTTGATGATCGATCCCCAGATCATCAAAAATTCCAAAGGCTTCGACCAAGACCATTGGCCGCAGCAGGCCAACCCGAAATTCGATCCGCAGGCCGATAACGGTATCAACCGTCGGCCTTACATTGAAAACGTCCAGCATGAGCGGTGACGTGAATTCAAATCCGCGGCGGATTACCCGAGTGGTTGTTGGGCCAACGCCTTGGGGGAAATATTCTCCCGAATGATTTCCCTCAAGGCTTGGCTTACATCAAACGACAAGACGTCCCGTTGAACCGACGTTTTTTTGTATAGGGCCGTAGCCCCCTCATGAGCCCGCGACCTCCTGAACTGGTCGCGGGCTCATGTCGTTAAATCCTGCTGAATCAGCATGGTCTGGTATGCCTTGAAAAACAGTGGTGGATTCTCCGCCCTTACATGGGTCCGAAACAATTCTTTGTGTGATTTAGATTGACCCTCCTTTTGGTTTTTCCTTACACTGGACCGTTCCTGCCGATTCTCCATCTCCCGGAGAGAACAACCAGCTCACCTCTAAGATGGGAAAGTCGTCCAATGCGACTGAAACCAACCGGAACCTTGATGCGCATGGCGAGTATCACACGATGTTTCTTGTTGGCATCGTGCCTGCTCTTCCCTGTGATCCTTAACGCAGCGGATTCTCTCGACACGGCAAAGTTGCCGGGCGTCTTGCTCGACAACGTCGATGCCGAATTGAAGGGGCCTTGGCAGCCATCCACGCACACCAAGCCGTACATCGGCGAAGGATACCTTCATAGCGGCATCCCTGGCGACGACGCTGCCAAGCAATCCAAAACAATCACCTTCAGGCAGAAGCTCCCCAAATCGGGTAAGTACGAGGTCTACCTCGCTTACAACAGCGGTGAAAATCGCGCAGCGGCGGCCCCGGTCGAAATCCACTTTGCGGGCGGCGATAAGCAGTTGAAGCTCAACCAGCGCACCGATCCCAAAGGACCGGCTCTTTTTCAGTCGCTGGGGCAGTTTGACTTTACCGCTGAGGAAGACGCGGTCGTCGCGATCTCTGACAAAGACGCGGAAGGAATCGTGATTGTCGACGCCGTACTGTTCGTCCCGATGAACGAAGTCGCCAAGCTCGATGCGATTGCCACCCAATTGGCCAAATCGAAGCCAACACCAAAGGCCAAAGCCGACGCCAAAGAGAAGAAGCAGGAGCCCGAGGCTCAAGTGGCTCCGGCATTTGTCCGCATCGATCCCCAAGGGGTGCAGACGCTGACACCCGAGGTGCTCGACGAGTTGATCGACCGCGAAGCGAAAATCACTGAAGCGGCCGACCTGGTCGATGACGAAACCTTCCTCCGCCGCGTAACGATCGATGTGATCGGCCGCATTCCTACCGAAAAAGAACGTGCCGAGTTCCTGGCCAATACCAATCCTGCCAAGCGTTCGCTTTTGATTGATCGGTTGCTGGATAGTCCCGAGTTCGGTGCGAACTGGGCTGATTACTGGAGCGACGTCTTTAGCTATCGGATTCCTCAACCGGAATTGACGTTCCTGAGCTACGATGTCTTTCAAGACTGGATCGCTCAGCAGTTGAATGAAGGAACGGGCTGGGACGAAATCTCGTACCGCATTCTGACCGCCACCGGCACGGTTGGTGATAACCCGCCGGCGTTTTTTGTGGGATTCCATCAGGCCAACACGTCTCGCCTGGCTGGCGAAACGACACGGATCTTCCTTGGTACGCAGATTCAATGTGCCGAGTGCCATGATCACCCCTTCGTCGATATCCCTCAGGAGCGCTTCCATCAGATGGCGGCGTTCTTCGTTCGCACCAACGCCAACCTGCCGTGGAATGACAGCAGCAAGATCGAAGTCAGCAGCAAAAAGGCTGGCGAACATAAGATGCCCGACACCAATCGTGAGATGATGCCGGCCGTTTTCTCAGGCGACGCGCTGGAGAAAGGTGCCAGCGACGTCGACCGCCGGGTGTTGCTCGCCAATTGGGTCGTCAGTCCGAAGAACCCTCTCTTCGCCAAGGCCTATGCGAATCGTATTTGGGAACGCCTGATGGATCGTCCGTTTTGCGATCCGATCGACGAAATCACCGATCAGGCCGGTTTCCCGACTCTTCCTTCGCTGCACGACGCGGTGGCCAGCCATTTCATCGCCCATCAGTACGATGCCAAGCCGCTGTTCCGGTTGATTTTGAATACCTGCGCATACCAACGGCGACTTGACGTCGAAGACGAATTCGTCGGTCAGTTGACTTCAGCGGAACTTCGCAAGATGCGGGGCGATGTCGTCTTCAAGAGCCTGGTGACGGCCGTTGATTTGCCGAACATCCAAGGCGAGCAGATGAAGCCAACTGCCGAGATGCGTTTTCCTCCGCCACCCAAGAGCACGCTCGATCTCGTGAACGAGGTATTCGGTTACGATCCGTCCTTGGGTAAAGCGTTTCGTCCGCAAACGATGCAGCAGGCGATGTTCCTGATGAACAATCGCCAGTTGCAGGATCAGATCAAAGCAGGCGACGATCAAAAGACCAGGCTCGCCGTCGTGCTGAAGGAAACGCTCGACGATCGCCAGGCAATCCAGCGGCTGTATGTGAATATCTTGGGCCGGGCTCCGAAGGACGAGGAGTTGGAAATTGCTTACAAGTACATTCAGCAGATCGAGTCCCGTGACGTGGCCTTTGAAGATCTGATGTGGGCTTTGCTGAACACGGCCGAATTTACCACGCGCAAATAAACCATGGAGCCGACCAACATGATTCGCCCCTTCTGGAACCTGGTGGCCGACCGCGATGGTGTTTCGCAGCGGCGTGGCTTTCTCAAGCAACTGGCAATCGGCGCTGCGGCCGGCGCGGTGACGCTGTCGTGGCGCGATATGCTCGTGGCGAAAGCGGCTGATCTTCGTAAGACCGGCAAAGCCATGATCTTGCTCTGGATGGATGGCGGTCCCAGCCAGTTTGAAACGTTCAACCCAAAGATTGGCTCGAAGTACCAGGGGCCAGCCAAGTCGATTCCGACGTCGCTTCCCGGCGTGCATGTCTCTGAGTATCTGCCGGAAACGGCCAAGATGATGCACAAGATCGCCTTGATTCGCTCGATGAAAACCAGCGAACGCGATCACTTTCGGGCGATCAAACTGGTGCGTAGCGGTTACCCGCTCAATCCTTCCATTCAATACCCGACCTGGGGCAGTGTTGTGGCTCGCGATCGTTTCGACGCCGCTTTTGACCTCCCGGCATTTGTTCGGGTTGGCAAGCCCCGGATCAAAACCCGCGACATCAACAGTGGTGTCCTGGGACCACGATACGAATCGTTCAAGATCGATCAGCCGGGCCAATTGCCAGAGGACGTCATCACCACTGTTCCGAGAGAACGCCTGACGCGGCGTTTGGACCTGGCGGCTAGGCTCGACGCCCAATTTGCGGTTAGCGGCGGAGCGAATCGTGTTGCCGAAAAGCAGGAGATCTACGATCAAACCAAGCGTTTCGTGCTCAGCCCAAAGCTCGAAGCGTTTCGGCTCGATAAAGAGTCTGACAGCCTGCGAGACGCCTACGGGCGAAACGATTTCGGTCAAGGATGTCTGCTGGCCCGGCGGTTGGTCGAAAGTGGCGTGAGCTTTGTCGAGGTGTTCAGCACCGGCAACGTGAGCGACCAGGGCTGGGACACGCATAAGAAGGGTTGGGCCGAGAACCCGCTACTCGCATCGGGCATCGATCAGGGTTATGCAACCTTGCTGCGCGACCTCGATCGCCGCGGCATGCTGGAAGATACGTTGGTCGTCTGGATGGGCGAGTTCGGCCGGACCCCCAAGTTCAAGCAAGATGGCGGCCGCGAACATTACTCCGACGGCTGGATTACCTGCCTGTCAGGCGGCGGCGTCAAAATGGGACAGGTCATCGGCGCCACCGACAAAGAAGGTGTCTCGGTCTCGGACCGGCCGATCGATGTACCAGACCTGTTCGTTAGCTTCTGCAAGATCCTGGGGATGAACCCGCACGATGAATACGTCACCGGCCAGGACCAGCCGCTGCAGTTGGTCAAAGGCGGCGAATTGATTCATGAGTTGTTCTAGACGCCAATTGGCAGAATCTTAGCTGGACGATGCTTTTCGGGCGCCTTTCTAGCTTTTTGATCGCTGCAATTCCGCTTTTGCAGTTTGCAGGTTTCTTCGATACGACTCGTCGTCGGGTGAATTTGCTACCGCTCTCTTAAACCAATTGACTGCCTCCTGCCACTGCTGCAGATTGAAATAATGGGTGCCGAGTTTATTTGCGGCGCCTGCATGGTGGGGATCGAGTTCCAAGGCGTGTCGATAAGCGGCCACCGCCAGATCAGGCGAGTCTGAAGCGACAATCGTTCCATAGGTGACATAACCCTCGGGGCGGTTTGGCTTGAGTCTCAAAGAAGCTTCAATCGCTTCCAGTGCCATCTCTCGATGACCAAGCTTCAAGCAGCATTCCGAGTAAAGCAGCAAGGCAAAAGCGGTTTCGTTTTTGGTGAGCCCTTCGTGAAGCGTTTGCAGGGCAGCTTGGTATTCCCCTTTGGTATAGAGGTCTGAGGCAACGTTGATATATCCGTTCGCATTTTCCGGATTGCTGGCGATGACGCTCGACCAGAGCCGCTCCATGCTGTAATAGTCTTCGTTGCGTGCCCGAGTCAGAAGCACAAGAAGAATGCTCAGGCCGATGAAGCCGAGTCGGAGCACGTTGAAGCTTTCACTGTTGCTATTCCACAGAAACATCCACACGCGGTAGGCCCCAATCGTCATGATCGAACTTAGAAACGCCGACGGGAGGTACATTCGATGCTCGCTAGCCAATTGGCTCGTGGGAAAAATGGAGGACGTTGGACCTAAGATCAAGAAGATCGACGCGACCCCCCAACCAAGCAGTGGCTGCTTGATGTACAAGCGGATTGTCAATGCTGCGATCGCAACGAGAATGGCTGCCGAAAGGACTTGTTGCGTGGGATCGTCGGAAGCGGTCCAGGCGTAGTCGAAACAAAGGGAGGTCGGCCAGAATACCTGATGCAAGTAAGCCAGGCCGCATCTCGGAAATGACAATAGATGTTCTAGCGGGGTGCGAGCCAACGCGTTTTCGGGATAGGAACCGGCCTCGACCGAGATGGCAATTGCCATGGGAACAATTGTTAGAAGCAAGAAACCCCAAAACAGCCATCGTGTTCGAATCGAACGAATAAAAGAACGCTGCTCGCGGGCCACATCAAGAAAAAATAGGACCGGTAGAATCGCGACTCCAGATTCCTTCGATAGCATCGAAAAGCAGGCTGCAACAATTGCCCCGCCTAACCACCAGACTGCCCGTGATGAATTCCAGGATCGGACGTAGCAGAAGAGGCTCGTCAGAAAGAACAACGACATCAGCGATTCCAAACGCTGATAGATATAGGTCACCGCATTTGTATTGATCGGATGAGCAATCCACAGTACCGCGGCGAACATGGCGATTTCAACCGCGCGATCGCGTAACGACTCTGCGCAAAGCTCCGAAGCGATTAACCGGCGAACGATCGCAAAGATCAATAGCCCGTTGATCAGATGGATGAGAAGATTCGTCCAGTGAAATCCCCAGGGCTGGCCTCCCCAGATTCGATAGTCGACGGCAAATGACATGTAGGGAATCGGTCGCGCGGGCAATCGAAGCCCCCCAAAGGCAGCCGAAAAAATCGAGTTGGGAGGGCGAAGATGGTGATTGTGACCGATTTCCCATGTGTCGTCGTAAACGAAAGTGCCGTCAAAGCTGTTTGCATAGGCGATACAGCCGACAATCAAGATGATGATCGGGGGCAACCAAGGCATCTGCCGGAGGTCCAACTTCGTCTGCCAGAGAGAGTTTGGTGGGGCCTCCGTCACTCGGCTTGGACTCATGGAATTCCTACTCGACGTGCACCGGATATTGAAAAAATCTTAGTTTAATACAGGGACAGATGAATCCCGAAGAAGATATCGTGAATGTTTGAGAAGGAAAGCCAGAAGAGAGGATTCAGACGAAATCCACGCCCTGTAGATCTTGAGAAGTACGATCGTCTTAGGACACCTCGCTGAAGTCGGTGAATCCATGCAGGCAGACCGTATCACCGAAGGTTTTTACGCTGGTTCGTTGCAGCGACGTCGCTTCTTCCATGTTCGTAACGCCAGTGCCGCCGACCGGGCTCAACGCGTCTTTTCCACCGGCGATCTTCGGGGCGATAAAGCCATAGACTTCATCGATTTCGCGCTTGTCCCACAGCAGTCCCAGGAGTTGGCTCCCCCCTTCGACCAGAACGTTGGTCATGCCGCGCTGCGCCAGATTGGCCAGCAGGACATCCATCCGCGCACGATGGTCTTCTCCTTCGCAGACGAACAATTCGCATCCGGCATTGACCAGCGCCTCCATGCGTTCGCTGTTAGCGGTGCTCGATACGGCGACGATCAAGGGTGCCTGGTCGATCGTTTCGATCAATTTGCTGGAAAGACTTAGCGTGGCTTGGCCATCGACGACGATTCGGGACGCTGTCCTGGCCCCTGGAGGGCGCGTCGTCAAGAGCGGGTTATCGAGTTTGGCGGTCGTGCTGCCGATCATCACGCCGTCGCACAAGCCGCGAATGCGATGCACCTCGGCTCGGGCCTCTCTGCTACTGATCCATTTGCTGCTGCCACTGGCCGTGGCCAATTTGCCGTCCAGGGTCATGGCCCACTTGGCGATCAACCACGGCTTGTCCTGCATTTGCCGTTTGAGGTACGCCGCGTTGAGCTGCCGTGACTCCTCTTCCAGCGTGCCGACTTCGACCTGAATGCCAGCCTGTTGCAAGATGTCGATGCCGCCCCCTTGCACCTTCGGGAACGGGTCCTGCATGGCAATCACAACCGTCGCCGGCCGGGCCTTTAGCAGGGCATCGGTGCAGGGAGGCGTCTTGCCATGATGGCAGCAAGGTTCAAGCGTGACGTAGAAGGTGCTGCCTGCCAGCGAAGTCGTACCGCAGTCGGCAATCGCATTGATCTCGGCATGCGGTCCGCCAAATTTTTCGTGATAGCCTTCACCGATGATCGTGCCATCTTTGACAATCACACAACCGACCATCGGGTTCGGCTCGACCAGCCCACGACCTTTGCGAGCCAACTCAATGGCTCGACTCATGTAACGTGCGTTCTGGTCGATTGGTGGCATGGCTTAGTCCATTCCAGGTAGCCATAGCCCCGACTTCTTCTCTTCGCCAGGGGCAGCTTGTGGTTGCGATTGCGGCGGAGCGGCCGGCGGCGAACTGGGGGCACCGGGGGTCCACAGACCGCCTGCTTCTTGCGGAGCTGGTTGTGCCGCGGCAGGTGGTCCGGCCGGTGCACCGCCGACCATACGGCCATCGGGCGTGATCAAACCGAATCGTTGCAGCACGCCGAACAATGCCTGGGCAGTCTGCGGTTCCTGGGCATGCTTCGACATCAGCGTTTGCATCAGGACTTGAGCCTGTTCCATTTCGCGTCGTTCGAATCGCATGGCCAGCTCGGCAACCATCCAGATACCTGGCGAACTGCCTTGTTCGGTTGCGGCGACCTGGGCTTTCTTCAGGTAGTCGAGAGCCTGATCGCTATCACCGGCGGTTCGTGCCAGTTCTCCATAGAGCTGGGCATGATCGATCTTGTCTTTCAGCGATTCGCGGGTCAGCAGTTCGTGTGCCAGGACGCTGACCGCCTTGTTCAAGCCGCGAATCACGCTACGGCCGTATGCTTGGACCAGATCCTGATCCGATAGCTGGCCAGCCGGCAGGCGATGCAGCCGGGTGATTGGCAGGCTGATCACGTCCAGACCGTCGGCCGGGATCTCCAGGGCGGCTGGCAGGCCAAGCTTTTCGCGGAGTTCAGTAAAGTCGAAGTCCCACTTCTCTTGCTGGCCGACCATTTCGAGCGTCAGCGCCTCGGCGGCCAGCGGAAGACGCAGTTCTGAATCCTTCGAGGCTTCCAGTGGCGATTTGTCCGACAGGGACTTCATCGGGAAATTGGTCCACTTCTCGAGGATCACCTGGCGGCGCATTTCCTTCATCAATCGATTGCGGACTTCGGTCGGAGTGTCATCGGGTAGACGCCACTGCCAGTTCATCAGATCCTGCATTGCGAAGATTCGACCCTGGATGTTCTCTTCGACGGTCGGATCGATTGTGTCGTCGCAAATCTCTTTTAAGACTTCAATCGCCTGATCGAACATCGGACCTTTGGCCGAAGTGAATTCGATCCGCGCCTCACGATCGGTTTCCTTGCCGTAGACCAGCACTTCGCCCAGCACTGACGAGATGTTCTCCATTGTCAGGTCCGCACCGCTGGCAACGCGCGGCTTGTCCAGCAGCAGGTACGCAGCCCGAGGCGGCGGCGAATCTTCGGTGCCGAGCTGCGACAGATCGATCGGCAGATGTTCAGCTCGTTCGTCGACGCGCAGTTTTTCCAGTAGCTGTTCCATCTCTTTGACCGGCATCGAAGCGTTGACCACGTCGATCTGTTCTTCTTCGTGATCGGTCAAGGCCTTGGCGAGGGCTTCCGCTTCGGTCGCGGCTTCAAAGTCGACTCGTTGCTCGGCGACGGCGAAGGTGTGCAATGTCTTCGCGGCAACTTCATCCTGGCCGAGGCTGAACTGCAGCGAGGCGATGTTCTCGAGAATGGCCGGGTTACGCGGCGCACCGGAACGAAGCTCTTCGAATTGCGCCAACCCCCGACGCCACAATCCCTGGGCAGCGTCGTGTAGCGCCTTGTTGAACTCTTCCTTCCGTGGGAAGTCGGCCGGGCACTCGGCCAGCGAGAGATCTTGCTTCAGGAAGATCGGAATCTCGGGCGAGTTGTTCAACCGCATCAGCATCTGCATCGGAAGATCGTCTCCTTCAGGAGCGAAGTTCGATTGCAGCGTGAAGTGGCTGCGAGCCCCAAGCACTTTGCCGGTCATCAACAGCATCTGGCCAACGGCGCCCATGGCATCGTACAGCGACGGATGCAGATGTTCTTCCGACTTCTCCAGCGAGGTTTGCAGTTGATCGATCGCCGCGTCCGCATTGCCACGCGAGGCCTCGAGGGTGGCCTTTAACGCATGGGCAGCCGGATTGTCGGGATGATGCTGCAGAAACAGGTCGACTGCCTCGACGGCCTTCAATTCTTCCGAAAGCTGGAGGTTCAAGATCGCGTTGTAGAACAACGGGACCGAGTGGTTGGGATGCTTTTCCATCAGCTTCCGAACGAAGTCCAGGCAAGCGACTCGTTGTTCGCCCTGCAGCATGCGCTCGATCTTTTCGATGTCGGCGACCATGTCCGGGCAATAGAACTTGATCTTCTTGTTGGTGCCGCAAGGAGGATAGGAGTAAGGATCGATAGTCATGCCGACTTCCGTTGGAGAGCAGTGCTAGTTGGCGCGCCGTCCCAGGGACGCGGTTCCCTGACTGGCGTGGGATTTTTGCTGGAAACCCGGATGGTAACAAATCTGCGGGCTGCTGACGAGCAGCTATATCGCGGGCAAGCCTCCTTCCGGCATCGATTTGCCCAGGGGCTTGGGCATCGATTAAACTAAACTTTCCCTAGATTTTTCCTCTCCTTTGCCCTCCTTCCCAATCTCAACCGGTGCGAGCCATTTCTATGCGAAGCCTGCTGATCCTTTTTCTGGCGGTAAGTCCCGCACTGGCTGATTTTCCCGAAATCCATAATTCCGAACGGGATCAGAATGCACAGCCGATGCCAGCCGCGGAAGCTGCTGCCAGCTTCGAGGTGCCCGAAGGGTTTGAGGTGGAATTGGTCTTTGCTGAGCCGGACGTTCAAAACCCGATCGCGATGAACTGGGACGCCCAGGGGCGTTTGTGGATTGCAGAGAACTTCACCTACGACCAACCCAGCATGAAGTTCGATATGAGCCTGAGAGATCGGGTGCTCTTTTTTGAAGATGCCGACGGTGACGGCAAGCTCGATAAGCGAAACGTATTCGTCGACAACGTCCAGATCTTGACCAGTGTCGAAGTTGGTGCCGGCGGCGTATGGCTGATGTGCCCGCCGAATCTTTTGTTCATTCCGGATGCCGACCACGATGGCAAACCGGATGGTCCCGCCGAAGTGGTGCTCGATGGTTTCAAGGTTGCCAATGCCAACTATCACAACTTTGCCAACGGTTTGCGATTTGGTCCCGACGGTTGGTTGTATGGCCGCTGTGGTCACTCGTGCCCGGCCGAGATTGGCGCACCCGGAACGCCGGACGAAAAGCGGCATGCGATGGAAGGGGGCATCTGGCGTTATCATCCGCAAACCAAACGCGTGGAAGTAATGACCTGCGGCACGACCAATCCTTGGGGGCACGATTGGGACCAGTACGGCGAGTTGTTCTTCGTCAATACGGTCAACGGTCACCTGTGGCACATGATGCCAGGGGCTCACTTCAAGCAGTCTTCGCCCGGAGATCCCAATCCGCACGTGTATGAGGTGATCGACCAGCACGCCGATCACTGGCACTTCGATACCAGCGGCCGCTGGCAAGATTCACGTGACGGCGCGGCGAACAAGTTTGGCGGCGGGCATGCCCATATCGGCACGATGATTTACCAGGGGACCAACTGGCCAGAGTCATACCGCGGGCATCTTTTCACCGTCAACATGCATGGGCGGCGGGTCAATCAAGAGATCCTCGAGCGTGAAGGAAGCGGCTACGTCGGTCGCCATGGCAAAGATATCCTGCTCAGCGGCGATCCCTTCTTTCGCGGACTCGATCTGAGTGCGGGGCCGGACGGAAGCGTTTACGTGATCGACTGGAGCGATACCGGTGAGTGCCACGATCACACCGGCGTACATCGAACCAGCGGGCGAATCTTTCGCGTTTCATACAAACGCGCGCCGCGATTGCCGAGAGCACCCTCCGGCGAGTCCTATTTTTTGAACCCGATGGTCCAGCAGCTTGATAACAACTGGGCCCCGCGTATGTCGCGGATTGTGCTTCAAGAACAGGCCCTGGCCGGCAACGACATGAAACCGCTGGCGGAATTACTTCAGTCGATGGCCGAAGAAGCGATCCCGGAGCAAGGCCTCACGCCGCAGGCGAAGCATGATCGCAATCGACTGCGATGTTTGTGGGCCTTGCATGTGATCGGTGGGACCAATGACCAGCTACTGGTCAAACTTCTGGACGACAAGGACGAGCACATCCGGGTATGGGCGATTCGTCTGCTGACCGAGCCGTGGCAGCTGGATGGCATTTACGGGCCTGCCCCGGCCGACGAAAAACAAGCCGCGATGGTTCGTAAATCGGCGGCTGGGCTGCTACCGAAATTCATCGAAATGGCCAAGCAAGATGAGTCAGGCCTGGTGCTGCTGACACTCGCATCGACGTTGGGGCGTCTGCCGGTCGACCTGCGAAGTTCGCTGGCGATCGAGTTGGTTCAGCATCCCCAGTATGCTGAAGACCACAATCTTCCGCTGTTGGTTTGGTATGGCTTGATGCCGGTTGCCGATCTGCCTGCAACGAAGGAGCCCAAAGGCATTGGCCTGGTCGATGTGGCGATTGCCTCGACTTGGCCGACCACGACCAGGTTGATTGCCCGTCGGCTGGCGGAGGATATCGAGAAGAAACCAGCCACCATCAACTCCCTGGTCGCCGCGACCCAAGACTTTGGTCCACCCAAGGCGAGTGCCGTGTTAAACGGAATGAGCGAGGCGCTGCGTGGTTGGTCGAAAGCCGCCAAGCCGGAAGCCTGGGACGCGTTGACGACGAAACTCGCCAGAATCGACAGTGAAGCGATCGAGCAGAAAACGCGGGAGCTGGGCGCCCTGTTCGGTGACGGCCGGGCTCTCGACGAGCTTCGCGCGTTGGCCATGAATGGCAAAGCTGACGCCCAGGTGCGTCGTGCGGCACTGGCATCGCTGATCGAAGCGAAGCCGGAGGACTTGCGGAAGATCTGCGAGAAGTTGATTGCCACACGTGGTGTTAACTTGGTCGCGGCACAGGGCTTGGCCTTGTTCAACGACCCCATCGCGGCGGAACTTCTGGTCAAGAACTATCGACGTTTTCCGGAATCGGACCGATCACAAGTGCTGGCGATCCTGCTCTCGCGGCCGTCGTTCGCAAGCGTGCTATTGGATGCAATGGAGCAAGGCAAAATCGGCAAATCGGACATTACCGCGTTTCACGTTCGCCAACTGAGAAACTTGGGAGACGAAAAGCTTTCGCGTCGAGTGAACGAGGTATGGGGAGAAGTTCGCGAGTCGAGCGAAGAGAAACAGAAGGCGATGGCCTACTGGAAAAAAAGGCTCGGTGAAGAAACGCTCGCTAAGGCCGACATGGGCCAAGGTCGTGTTGTCTTTAGTGGATTGTGTGCCAAGTGCCATCGGATGTACGGAGAAGGAGCCACGATCGGTCCTGACCTGACCGGCAGTAATCGGGCGAATCTCGATTACCTGCTGCAAAACATCATCGATCCCAGCGCCGTCGTGCCCGCGGACTATCGCATGACGGTTCTGCAGATGGAGGATGGCCGCGTGCTGAGCGGGATCGTTGCCGAGCAAACCGACCGTACGCTGACGCTCCAAACGGCCACCGATCGGGTGACGGTCGAGAAGGCAGCAATCGAAGCGCAGAAGAAAACGAGCCTGTCACCGATGCCTGACCTGCAACTAGGGGCCGCCCCCAATCAGCCTGGCGGGTTGTTGACCGACGAGCAGTTTATTGACCTGATCAAGTACCTGCAGAATCCGGTTCAGGTTGCTTTGCCTGGTAATTAATCCCCTTGGCCTAGCTCGACTGGAACGGTGACCTGTTGACCTTGGCGGACGACGACAAGCGTGACTTTCTGGCCAGGCTTTTTGTTTTCGACGATCGATAGAAGATCGTCAGCAGTCTGAATCACTGCACCTTCGATGCCGACGATCGTATCGGCATCGGCTCGATCGAGCCGGGTTTGCTCGTAGACGAAAGGCCCACGCTGGATTTGTTCGCGGACGAGTCGAAAGCCCTTGATCCCTGCTTTTTCGGCGGGGCCACCTGGAGAGACGGCGGCAACGACCAAGCCTTGTTCGGTTTGATAGACCCGCGTGATGCCAATGTCGGGTCGAAGAACTCGACCGTTCTTGACCAGTTGCGGGACGACGCGATCGATCGAAGCGACGGGAATCGCGAAACCGACGCCGGTATTTTCGCCGGTTCGGGAAGCGATGGCAGTGTTCATGCCGATGAGTCGGCCGTTGCTATCGAACAGCGGACCACCGGAGTTGCCCCGGTTCAAAGCGGCATCGATCTGAATGATCGACTTCATGGTTCTGCCACTCCGAGAGGGAAGGACGCGATTGAGGCTGGAGATAATCCCGATCGTCATCGTCCGCTCCAAGCCAAATGGATTGCCGATGGCATAGACTTTCTGGCCGACGCGAAGTCGCGACGAATCGCCCAGTTGTACCGGATGCAGCGTTTCGGCCGGGGCGTCGATCTTGAGGATGGCAATGTCGTTGACCGGATCCTGGCCGACCAATGCCGCCGGGTAACTTTCGCTATTGAAGAGGGTGACCCGAATTTCCCGAGCCCCTTCGATCACATGGTAGTTCGTCAGAATCAGCCCTTGCTTGTCGAGCACACTACCGCTGCCCGAACCTTCCGCCGGGCGTTCCATCTGCAAGATGTTGTCGATCTGAACGCTGCGCGTGGTGATGTGCACGACGCCGCGGTTTCCTTTTTCGTAAACAAAGATGTTCCTCTTCTCGTCCGGGGTGAGATCGAGCTCGAGATTCGGTGACCGAAAGTTGAGATCGCTGCTATTGAGATTACCACTGTTGATTTCACTTAGCGGCATCTGGTCTTGCCCGGCCGACGAACGTAACGAATCCGCTTGAAGTTCGATCGGCGCAGCTGGCGGCCTGATCGGTGGATTTTGAGCGGAAGCCTGCTGTGATAGCACGGCAAGATGGAGGGGGGTCGCAAGTCCTAGACAAAGTACGAGGATCTTCAATGCATGCATTGATGGTACTCCTGTTCTGACTGAGGTTCTCCTGTCACCAGTACGTGGCCAATCGATTGGCACACGTCGATATACGTCATTGCTGAAGGTTAGTTCGGCAACGTTTGGGTTGTCTATTTAATGCGTTCTTTGACACGCTGCTGAGCCAGCAGCATCAGTGTGCGATGTGTGCCGAGCCTGGCGATATCGCTGTCTTCATCGGTGGGTACAAATTGTTCGTAGCTTCCGTCGGGCTGCATCACCCAGGCCTGGCGGCGGTCTTTCAGCAGTACGTCGAGAATCTCCCACAGACGCTCTTTGTGGGAATGCAACTCGATCGGGGTGACCGCCTCGACACGATTGCTGAGGTTGCGCTGCATCCAGTCGGCCGAGCCAATGTAGAATTCGCCTTCCAACGGGTTGTCGCTGCCGTTGGCGAAGTAATAGACCCGCGAGTGCTCCAGGAATCGACCGATGATGCTGCGAATCGTTACGTTTTCGGTCAGCCCCGGTACCCCGGCACGAAGGCAGGAAAAGCCACGAACAATGCATTCGACACGCACGCCGGCCTGCGATGCGGCGATGATGGCCTGGCACATTTCGGGATCTTCCAGTTGGTTGACCTTGGCGATGATTAGCGCCGGCTTGCCTGCCTGGTGGTTTTCGATTTCGCGGCGAATCATCGCCAGGAACTTTTCCCGCATGTTGGTCGGGGCGACCAGCAGCTTGTTGAAATGAGGTTCGCGCGAGCGGCCGGTGAGCGCGTGAAACAGATTGACCACGTCATCGGTCAACGTTGGGTCGCAGGTAAACAATCCCAAATCGGTGTATAGCCGGGCCGTCTTCACGTGGTAGTTGCCGGTGCCGATATGGGCATAGCAGCGAATGCCGTCAGATTCTTGGCGAACCACCAAGGCGATTTTCGTGTGGGTCTTGAGGCCGAGCAGACCATACACGACGTGCGCACCGATCTTCTCCAACTCTTTGGCCCAGTGCAGATTGCGTTCCTCATCGAAGCGGGCCTTTAGTTCGATCAAGCAGGCAACCTGCTTGCCAGTTTCCGCCGCGCGGATCAGGCTTTGCACGAACGGCGTGTCATCTCCCACACGATACACGGTCATCTTAATGGCAATGACCTTGGGGTCTTTCGCCGCCGAGCGAATGAACTGCTCAACACTGGCATCGAAGCTTTCGTACGGATGGTGAACGAGAAAGTCCCCTGCCTTGATCACCGAAAAGATATCGGCTTCGTCACCGGCCAGGTCGGCGGGTACGATCGGATTCCACGGCTCGTCCCGCAGTTCCTTGATATTCAGGCTGGCCAAGGGCCACATGCCGCTGTAATCGAGCTCGCCTGGAATCTCGTAGACGTCGTCTTCAGACAGGTCGAACTGGTGCATCAACAGCGAACGGACCCAAGGGTCAGGGTCTTCGGAAAGCTCGAGGCGGACGACCGGTTCGAATCTGCGTTGACGCAGTTCTTCGGCGACGATCGTGCGAATGCTTTCCGACTCATCGTCGTCTTCGATTTCGACCTCGGAGTTTCGCGTGATGCGGAAGAGGGTCGAATCGACAATCGTCATGCCGGGAAATAGTTTCTCGGCATTGTGGTGAATCAGATCCGACAGGCGGATGTACGACCGGCTATCGTCGATTTCCGGATCGAGCTGAACCCAGTAAGGCAGGATGTTGGGAACTTTGACCCGGGTAAACAGGTTTTCTTCCGTATCGGGAAATCGCAAAACAAAACCGAGCGATGTCGAAAGGTTCGACATGTACGGGAATGGATGCCCAGGGTCGAGAGCCAGCGGCGTGAGCGCCGGGTACACGTTCCGGTTGAAGTAGCTGTTGGCCTTGTCTCGCTGCGTCTCGGATAGCTCGTCCCACTGGAGCAGAAAGATATTATTCTCGGCCAGAATTGGGACCAGTTCTTTTTGAAAGCAGGCGGCTTGCTGATTAAGCATCGGAATGATGACTTGTCGCATTTCCTGCAGCCGCTGCTGAACCGGGACCGGCCCTATCACTTTGTTCTTCAAACGCTCGGCCTGGCTGCGGGTTCGAAGCAGGCCGATTCGCTTCATGAAGAACTCGTCCAGGTTCGACGTGAAGATCGCGAGGAACTTGAGACGCTCCAGGGCGGCGTTGCGGGAATCGAGTGCCTCATGCAGCACGCGGCTGTTGAACTGCAGCCAGCCCAGATCTCGGTCGGAGTAGGCATCTCGCCAGGAAGGATCAGTCCACTCAATCTCCGCTGGCGAACTCTTCAGATTCTGGCCGATCAGGCGATCCGTGATTTCCTGCGTCATTTCTCCAACGAGCCCTTTCGCGGCGAAAATCGTTGTTGGCGTTACTCTTGGGGGTGCTGTTAAGTGTAGTTTAGCCCAATTCGAGCATCTTCGAGCCCCCCGGGGTCGTTTCGAACCCAAATCGCAGTGAAGATTGGCCTTACGAACGGTCGACGAAAGATATAAAGCAGCCCCTCTGCTGGTCATTTTCTGGTTCGCAACGACGGAATCTTCTCATGGCGATCGATACGAAAATCTGGACCGGTCCTGGCCGACCGGCTGTCTTTCTGGACCGAGATGGAACGATCAACGAAGAGGTCAAATACCTCGGTTCTCCACACCAGTTGCGGCTGATCCCTGGCGCGGCCGAGGCGATCGCACGATTGAACCAGACAGGCATTCCGGTGATTGTGGTCACCAATCAGTCTGGTATCGCCCATGGCTATTACACCGAGGACGACATCCAAGACATCCACAACTATCTGGACAAGCTGCTAGCGGACCATGGGGCGTCGATCAACGCGTACTATTACTGTCCCCACCATCCCGAAGCGATCGTCAAGAAGTACATGGTCGATTGCGAGTGCCGCAAGCCTCGGATCGGCATGCTGAGCGCTGCCGCGGCCCAGGAAAATGTCTCGTTGAGCCAGGCCTACCTGATCGGAGACAAGCGGTCCGATCTGCGAGCGGCGCTGAACGCCGGGGCTCGCGGTATCCTGGTTCGGACCGGCTATGGCCGCCAGACCGAAGAGGAACTACTCCGCGAAGCGGAAGCAACTGGTGCCGCGCTGGTTACCAACATCGTCGACGACCTGGCAGCGGCCGTCGATCAGATTCTCGCTTCCACGCAGCAAAGCCAACCGCAAAGCGTGCAGCCGCCCAAGTTCGTGTCTACTTATCGCTTTCATCGTCCGGCAACGGACCAGCGCTATCCTCACCAGTAGTGTTGGACTTTTTCGATTCTTTCGGTTTGGCAGGCGGCTTCTTATCGTCGTTGGGTTTAGATTCGCCTGGTTGGGGTTCCTCAGGCGTGTTGGTCGCGTCATCCTGTTTGTCGATCTTGATCGTCTCGGTGCGGACGTGCGAAGTGGGGTTGGCTTCAGGCTCTGGTGTCTGAGTATCGCTCAGGTCGCCTGCGTAGGCTTTCATCTCATCACTACGCATATCAGCTGGCACCACGTAGTAGGACCAGGCAGGCATTTGGGGAATCAGCTTGAATACGTCCTGATGGAACCCCCACATGGCAATCAGGATGAAGGCCGGAAACGCTGCGAGGCCTCCGAGGACGATTTTGATCATCTCCCACGTCATGTTCATTTCGCGGCGTTTCGGCTTCCGCGAGGGGCGTGACGAATCGACTTTGGCCATCGGCGTGGAACTGGCCATCGGACCGGACTCTCTGAATTGAAAGTCCGTCTTGGGACTCGCCTCAACGTCGCCACCGGCCAGGGCATATTCATGGCCGTCGCTCTCGGTTGAAAAGCCGACCATTACCTCGGAGCCAGGTCCTGAGACAATTTCAACCTCTGGGGGGAGTGCACCAAAGATCTCTCCGACGCTGAACTCCTCGCTGCAGCGAGGGCACCGCGCAACGGACATCTCCGTTGCATTGGAGGGGATACGGATAGAGTCATGGCAACGGGGGCAGGAACTCAACAGCATGTGAGACTCCGGAAGATTCCGACATCGATGGGCGGCTGTGAAGCGCGGCGGGAAACCAGGGACCATCGGCTTCCCAAAACCGCCGTGGGCAATCCCCTAGTCTAACAGGTTCTTGCCGAAAATCCTCGATCCGGGCCGTCGGATGGCGGAAAATTGGCCTTCCAAATGCCATTTGCCTTGCTGGAAGTTGGCAATTTGGCCAGCTAAACTAGAAGTTACCTTCCTTCACCCCTCCCATCCGTGGAATGCTCATAGCCGGAGCCTGCCTGTGTTTCTTCGCTCGTTTTTCACGCGACATGTTAAGCATGTTGCCGCCCTATTGTTTTGTTCTCTGGTTGCTCAGCCGCTGCTGGCACAGGTTGCCAGTGGAAAGCCAAACCTGGCCGCCTTCCGCGATGGTGATCGTGTTGCCTTGGTCGGCGGCACGTTCGTCGAACGAGAGCAGCAATACGGCTACTTGGAACTCGCACTGCAGCTATCGCAGCCCGACAAGAGTTTTTCGATTCGCAATCTCGGTTGGAGTGGCGATACCGCGACTGCCATTGCCCGAGCTCGGTTTGGCAACCAGCAGGAAGGTTGGGCCCATCTGAACAAGTCGTTGGACCTGGTGAACCCGACGGTCATTTATGTTTGCTATGGCACCAACGAAGCATTTCAAGGTCAGCAAGGCCTGAATGAATTCAAAAACAACTATGCTCGGCTGTTGGATGAACTGGAGAAACGGACCGAGCGAATTGTGATTATCCAGCCGCTACCGATGGAGAACCTCGGACCTCCGCTGCCTGATCCGAAGAAATACAACGAAGACCTGAAGCTCTATCAGAAAGCGATTACCGAAATGGCCTACGATCGCGGCCACCTGGTTGTCGACGTCAGCGAGGCTTTCGAGAAGTACAAGCCGACCTCCGAAAACGAGCCGGCTCACCTGACCGACAATGGACTCCACCTGACCGAGTTTGGCTACTGGAGGATCGCCCCTGAAATGACGGCCAAGCTTGGCTTCGACGTCGGGCCTGCACTGGTGATGGCGAAGCCTGATGGCAAGTTGCCGATCGAAGAGACGGCAAGTTTTGCTCTTCCCTATCCATCGTCTCCTCAAGCAACGCATCCCGATCAAGTTCCTTGTGAAATCGCGTTCCTCAAGCCAGGCAGTTACTCGCTGCAGTTGGACGGCCAGCCGAAGGTTACTGCAACGGAGAAAGAGTGGAAAGCCGGCGTTCCGGTGCCGGGGGCCAAGGTGGCCAGCAACCTCGAACAACTCCGCGAGGCGATCCTTCGTAAGAATCAACTCTTCTTCGATCGCTATCGACCACAGAATGAAACCTACTTGTACCTATTCCGCAAACGGGAACAGGGCAACAATGCCGTCGAGATTCCCCAGTTTGATCCGCTGGTCGAAGCTCAGGACAAGCAGATCTTCAAGCTCAAGCAGCCCGTCGAAATGGAAGTCCGCATCGACTGATCTCACTTCGCACGCCGCTTGATATTATCCTCGCTCATTCCTTCCTATCCGAGATAAACGTTCCCATGCACCGCTTCGCCCTTGCCCTGACACTGCTTCTCGCCGCGCCTCTGACGTGCGCGTTTGCCCAGCGTGATCTGAAGGTCATCCCCGACACCAACCCCGACGAAGAACTTAAGTCGTTCACCGTCGCGGAAGGGTTCGAGGTCAACCTGTTCGCTTCCGATCCGATGATCGCCAGCCCGATCCAGATGAACTTCGATGCCCAGGGACGTTTGTGGGTCGCTTCCAGCGAAGTCTATCCCCAGGTCAAACCAGGACAGGTTGCCAACGACAAGATCTTGATGCTGGAAGATACCAACCAGGATGGCGTGGCGGACAAGTCGACCGTTTTCGCCGACGGCCTGCTGATTCCGACTGGCGTGTTGCCCGGTGACGGGGGTGTTTACGTCGCCAACAGCACCGAACTGCTCCACATGAAAGACACCGACGGCGACGGGAAGGCCGACACCAAGCGGGTTGTCCTTTCCGGGTTTGGTACTGAAGATACCCACCACATTCTGCATACGCTGCGGTGGGGCTACGACGGGATGATGTACTTCAACCAGTCAATCTACATTCATAGCCACATCGAAACGCCGCATGGTGTTCGCCGTCTCAACGCCGGCGGCATCTGGCAGTTCCGTCCCGAAACGATGGAACTGGAAGTCTTCTGCCGCGGGTTCGTGAATCCATGGGGACATCACTTCAACGACTATGGGGCCAACTTCGCAACCGACGGGGCCTATCGTGAAGGGATCAATTACACATTCCCAGGGGCGGTCTTCGTCACCGCCTCCGATTCGCGACGCCAGATGCAAGGTTTGAATCCCGGCAGTCCGAAGCATTGCGGATTGGAACTGGTCGGTGGTTCTCACTTGCCGGCCGATTGGCAGACGAGCGCATTGACGAATGACTTCCGCGCCCATCGCGTTTGCCGGTTCGTGCTGGAAGAAGATGGCTCTGGCTTTGCCAGCCGTCAGGCCGAAGATGTCATTCGTGCATCGCATGGGGCGTTTCGTCCGGTCGACATCAAGATGGGCCCCGATGGGGCGATCTACATTGCCGACTGGTACAACCCGATCATTCAGCATGGCGAAGTCGACTTCCGCGACCCACGCCGCGATCACGTGCATGGTCGTATCTGGCGGGTTACCAAGAAGGGAAGTCCGCTGGTCAAGCCGCAGAACCTGGAGGCCGCTTCGATTGACGAGTTGCTGGCCGCGCTCAAGTCCCCAGAGAAATGGGTTCGCACGCAAGCCAAGCAGCAGTTGAAACAACGTCCTCGCACCGACGTGCTGCCCAAGTTGGCGGCTTGGATGGAGCAGCAGCCGAAGAATGACCCTGCGTCCGCTCATTTTCGCCTGGAAGGACTGTGGGCCTATCAGGCACTGGACGAAGTGAACGAGCCGCTGCTGCTGGAACATCTCGCGTCCGGGAATCACAACATTCGTGCCGCCGCCGTACGCGTTGCCGCGGCCTGGCATGACGAGGTCTCCGACCCGATGGGCCTGTTTACCGCGGCGGTTCGCGACGAGCATCCGCGTGTTCGTCTGGAAGGAGTTCGGGCCTTGGCGACGATCCCCAGTGCCGAAGGAATGATCGTTGGCCTGGAGGCGACCCGCCAGCCGATGGATCGTTTCCTCGACTTTGCCGTGTGGCAATTGGTCGAAGACCTGGCGCCTTACTGGGTTCCGAAATTAACCCAAGCGGTTACCTTCGACGACGATGGTTCGAGGATCTTGCAAGACGCCAAGGCACACCCGGAAAGCTGGGTGTTCGCGTTGGAATCGATCACCAATCCGGAAGTGGCCGAAGCGGCGATCGTGATGCTTTCCCAGGCCGATACGAACACCGCCAATCGCCTGGTGCAAGTGGCCGCGCAGCGGGGAGACTCGAAGCTGTTGGGCAAGCTGCTGCAATCGATCCTGCCAGGAGGCGACCGAGCCGGTAAGAGTGATCAGATCGTACCGATTTTGAAATCGTTCCTGGTCGCGATGCAGACGCGAAAGACCAAGCCGAGCGGCGACCTGGCCCAGATCGAATCGCTGTATGGCTCCGATTCGGCGGAAGTGTCGGCACTGGCTTTCGATGCGGCGATCTCGTGGAAAGTCGCCTCGGAGGATCTCGTTCGCGATTACGCTTCAGGGCAAAAGAAGCTGTCGCCGGCGGCTCGCGTGGCGGCCGTTCACGCATTGGCCAAGATGCCCGGCGAAGCGACGCTGAAGCTGCTTGTTGGCTTGATTCATAGCGAAGAAGTGACCCCAGCAGTTCGATTGGCCGCGATTGAAAGTCTTTCGACCTTCGCGCTGCCTAACGCTGCCAAACAGGTAGTCACGCTTCTTTCCAAGGAAAAGTGTGACGTTCCGGCCGAGGCATTGATCGCACCGTTTGTCAGCCGCAAGCAAGGTCAGGCTCAACTGACCGCCGCGCTCAAGGATAAGAAGCTGCCCCGAGACCAGGCTCAGTTGGCATTGCGAGCCGTTCGCAGCAGCAGCCAGGCCTCGCCTGAGCTGGTCGCCGCGATTCAAACCGCCGGCGGGCTGAGCGAAGGGACACGAAAGTGGACCGACCAGGAAATGGCCGCGATCACGCAACTGGCCATGAACTCCGGTGATCCGCACGCTGGTGAAATGATCTTCCGCAAGGAAGAGCTGAATTGCTTCAAGTGCCACGCCATTGGCGAAGCAGGCGGCAACGTCGGCCCTAACCTGATCAGCCTTGGGGCGAGTGCCCAGCCTGATTACATCGTCGAATCGCTACTGCGACCCACTGCCAAGGTGAAGGAGAACTTCCACTCGCTGAACATCCTGACCGACGACGGCAAGGTCGTCACCGGCATCCCGGTTCGCGAGAACAAGGATATGCTCGTCCTGCGTGATGCGGCCGGCAACGAGATCTCGATTCCCCAGGAAGCGATCGAAGAACGGGCCGAGGGACGTTCGTTGATGCCAGATGGTTCGATCGATACGCTGACCCAAACAGAGATCGTCGACTTGGCCTCGTTCCTTTCCAAGCTGGGCAAAGCCGAGGAATTCTCGATTGGCAATCAGCGCTATCTGCGAAAGTGGAAGACGCTGACCTACACCCCTGAGGCGAACCATGTCATCAATCGCACCAGCAATAACACCGTGGCCACCGGCAACCCAGAGTTTGTGTGGAAGCCGATCTTCAGCCAAGTCAATGGCGGTGTTCCGTTGGCCGAACTGCCCAAGTTCGAGCCGCATCGCAACCAGCCGAAGTTCTCGTTTCTGCAGTGCGACCTCGATGTAGCCAACGGCGGGACCTTCAAGTTCGACCTGGAAAACCCCAAGGGGCTTTCGGTCTGGCTGGATGGCAAACCGTTGCCGATCGCCAAAATGATTGAAACGAACTGGCAGCCAGGCATGCATCAGATCACGCTAGCGGTGAATCTCGACGATCGTCAAACGCCGGTCAAAGTTCTGCTGCTCGATGCCGAGTCGACCGGCCGGCTGGCGACCACTACGGAGAAATAGTGATCTGTTGGTAAAGAAGGGGGTAATCTTGCCTTGACCTAAGAGATGCCCCTTTGGTAGTTACTCGCTCCGGTCCAGCTAATTGGTATCGTCAAGGATTGACGGGGGACTTGAGCGTCATCGTGAAAAAAATTTTTCAGCAGCCGTTGGTTTGTCTCATTCGAGGTCTCTGGCTAGCAGTCGCCCTGCTAGCGATGACACTTCGTGCCGACGCGCAGACTACCGTTGCTCCGGCTCCTGTGACTGGTTCGGCTGGGGCCTCGCTTCAAGGTTGGGACCCCTATTCCACCGCCCCGCAATATGGTGCGACCGGGCAGCCTGCGCTGGGCGGGCAAACGTTCGCCCAGCCTCCGACGTCCAGCTATCCGCCTCCAACCAGCTTTCCTCCACCGCCGACAAGCCCGCCGCAAAGCTTTGCGAGCGGTCCGAATTCGTTCTATCCGCAGCAGCCACAGCCGCTGTATCAGCCGGCCCAGCCCTTCGCTTATCAGCAACAGCAGTCGTACCAGATTCCGTACGAACGCTTCATGGAAAACCTGGCGTTCAAGTACACGTTTCTGCCGAAGCTGAGCAACGGCGTCGACACGCTGCAGACCCAAGACTTTGACTTCTCGGTGACGGCGCTGTTCCCGAATTTCATGTTCAGCGAACATCCTTTGCTGGTGACGCCGGCATTCATTCTGCATTTATGGGATGGTCCCTCGAACATGGTGCAGGACCTTCCATCGAAGGCCTATAGTACCTACTTGGACTTGGCCTGGAATCCGGAATTGACCCCGCGACTGTACGCCGAGCTTGGTTTTCGGATCGGCGTTTATTCCGACTTCCAAACGATCAACTCGCACAGCTTGCGAATTCAGGGTCTCGGTGTGGCGAACGTTCGTCTGACACCGACGATGACGCTTAAAGCAGGTGCGGTCTATATCGATCGTTTAGACAAGAAACTGCTGCCGGTCGTGGGGCTTCTGTGGGAACCAGACAGCTTGACCCGGTTTGATATTACGTTTCCCTATCCTCGTTTTTCGAAGTACTGGACCACCATCGGCGATCGCAAGGTGTGGTGGTACGTTGGCGGCGAATATGGCTACGGCAGTTGGACGATCCATCGTTACGACTTCGGCAGCATGTCCAACGTTTCCGATCAAATCGATATCAACGACTACCGTGTTTTCTTTGGGCTGGAAGCGACCCATCCCAATCGGATGCGGGCCTATGCGGAAATCGGATACGTCTGGGATCGACATATTCTGTATCGATCGCCGACGATTCCTGACCTGAAAGTAGACGACACCGTGATGATCCGGGCCGGGTTTAACTTCTAAGGCGAGTCATTGAAACCAACCACCTTTTCTGCGAGCTTTTTGCTGGGACTACTCTTTCTGCTGACAGAAGGATTGGCGTCGCGTGCCCACGCGCAAATGCAGCCATGGATTCAACACGAGGAAATCTCGTTTGGCCGCAATCCATTTCAACCGATTCAGCGGATACCTGCCACGGAAGCGTTTCCGCACGAGCTCTCGCTCTCGAAACTCGATCCAAATCAAACGCAGGCAGATCCATCCGATCCCGCGTATCGTGTTTCGGTGAATCCCCCTGAGCTGAGTACGCTGTCCAACGACGTCGAAACGCAAGACGCGCTGTACCTGACTGAAAACGAAGTCTTCACCACGCGTCCGAAGTTAAACCCTGCCAAAGATGGCATTTTGCAGTCGCTGACGATTCAAAGTACCTGGCTTGCTGGCAGTGGAGATAACATCGGTCTGACCGAAGTGAGCGGCAGCGGCACGATAGGACTTCCTTGCCCAACGCGCGAGTCGCCGCTGCTAATCACACCAGGCTACGGCATGTACTTTCTGGTCGGACCGTCGTCCGTGCAGGCTCCATCGACGCTGTACCAGGCCTACGTCACCACGCTGTGGATGTCACAGCTGTCGCCCAAATGGGGCACGGTGCTATCGGTTACGCCCGGCGTTTACAGCGATTTCAATCGAACCGATTCGAAAGCCTTCCGTGTTAGCGGGATGGCGATTTTCAATTATCAATGGACTGAGACGACCCAGTTGCTCTTTGGTGCCGTCTATCTTGGTCGACAAGACTATCCGGCGTTGCCAGCATTTGGCGTGATATGGACTCCGAACGAAAACCATCGCCTGGAACTAACCTTTCCCCGGCCGCGCTACATGCAACTTTTTGGCTATGGCGAAGGATACGAAGATTGGTGGTACGTCTCCGGTGAATTCGGCGGCGGCAGCTGGCGCGTCGAACATCCCAAAGGACAGACCGATTGGCTCACGCTGAGTGACTATCGGATGTTGATCGGGATGGAACGCAAAACGGACGGCGGCGGCAAGTCATTTTTGGAACTTGGTTTCGTCTTCGGCCGCCGATTCAAATACACGGACGATCCGGTAACGATCGATATGAATAGCACCGTGATGCTGCGCAGCGGTTGGTGGTACTAGATCAGTCATCAATAGAAAGAGCCTCGTCATCCCGCCAGGCGGAGTAACGAGGCTCTATGGTTTTTTTACCAAGATCAGATTGAAGCGTTCGCTTACTCCGCTTCCGCTTTTTCTTCGGCCTTCTCGGCTTCAGGCGACTCGGCCTTTTCTTCTTCGGCGGATTCAGCTTTCTCTTCCGCTGCTTCGGATTTTTCCTCGGCAGCCTCTGGTTTTTCCTTCGCTTCAACTGGTTCAGCCTTCTCTTCAGCCTTGGGTTCCTCGGCAGCCGGTTCTTCGGCTGGCTTGGCATCCAGCAGGCCTTCTACTGAATCAGCCGGAGTTGGCTGAGCGGCGGTTGTCGGATCGACGTTGACTTCCTTTTCTTCTTCTTTCGCTTCTTCGGCTGGCGTCTCTTTAGGGGTTTCCTTCGGCGGGGCCGCTACCTCTGGCTTGCTTGCTTCCGGCTTGGTCATCTCCGGCTTGGCACCAGTTTCTGCGGCATGCTCTTCCGCATGTTCAGCAACGTGCTCTTTGGCGGCAGGCTTTTCTGTTTCTTCGTGCTCAACGGCTGGTTTGGCCGAAGTTGTTTGGTTGCTGGAACCAGGGGTGGTTGGGGTTCCCGGTTCTGCCGGCGGCTTGCATCCCAAACAGGCAATTGCGATCAACAAACTCAAGCCTAGTAGTCTCATTCTCTTGTCCTCCGTTGTTGTTGTTACCGTGGGCGAGGCGATGGTGCCTCGGTTAGTTTTGCGTCGGTACTAAGCGGAATCGCCAAGCAGTTCCGCAATTCCCCCCATTAAACCACACGCGTCGATCAGTTTCCATAATCCGGCAACGTTGCCAGGTAGGCGTCGGCCGTCAACGGCGCGTTGCACTGGAAGTTCTCACAGACGTAGATCGCCGCTTGGCCATCGATCGGCCTCTTGCCAGCAACCAGAGGAGCCAAAAGCTCGTCCGCTTCTTCATTGGCAATCGCCAGGGCTACCAAGGTACTGGGCATGAACCGTGTATTCAGCTTCTTCAGCACTTCGTGTGCCGATTCACGATTGTCGGCAGCGATTACCATTTCAGACGTCGGCGTTTCGAGAAACTGTAGCGCAATAAGTAATTGTCCGGCTGCCATCGGATGCTTTTCCAGAATGTCGGCACCGGCGGCGATCGTTTCCCCGGCCCGATCGAGGTAGGCCGCGTCGCCCAGCAGCTTTCCGAGCTTCGCCAGCACCAGAGCGGCCATGCCGTTGGCGCTTGGGACACTGTGATCGTAGAAGTCCTTATTGCGGGCAATCAATTGTTCGTGATCGTCGGCAGTGTAAAAGAATCCGCCCGCCTGGTCGTCCCAGAAGTGCTCCGTCGCGGTATCGACCAGCGCCTTGCAGTGGTGAAGCCAAGCCGGGTCGAAAGTCGCTTCGTACAACGCGAACAACCCGGAAGCGACGTACATGTAATCGTCCAGGTAAGCGGACAACTTGGCGGTGCCATGGCGGTAGCTGTGCAGCAGGCGATTGTTGGCGTCACACATCTTTTCCAGGACAAACCTCGCGGCCTGCGTTGCGGCTTCCAGGTAGCGGGGTTCGTCGAGCGCTGCGCCGGCCTTAGCCAATGCTTCGATCATCAGCCCGTTCCAACTGGTCAGGATTTTGTCATCTTTGTGGGGGCGAACCCGGTCGACGCGCACGTTGAACAAAACCTGGCGGGAATTGGCCATCTCTTCACGAAGTTCTTCCACGCTTGTTTCTAGATCATGGGCGAACTGGGCCAGCGGCTTCTTGAGCCAAGGGATGCTATTGCCCTCGAAGTTGCCTGACTCGGTGATATCGTAGACCGCGCAGAACCGATCGGCGATTACCGGATCGCCCAGCACTTCATGCACTTCTTCCGGTGTCCAGACGTAAAACTTCCCTTCTTCCCCTTCGCTGTCGGCATCTTCGGTACTGTGGAATCCGCCTGACTCGTCGGTCATGTCGCGCAGAATGTAATCGCACGATTCTCTCACCACACGGGCATAGTCGGCATTGCCAGTCAAACGAAACGCATCGACGTAGTTGCTGACCAAAAGGGCGTTGTCGTACAGCATCTTTTCAAAGTGAGGGACCAGCCAATAGCGGTCGACACTATAGCGCGAGAAGCCGCCACCTAGATGATCGTAGATGCCGCCCATCGCCATTTTGTCGAGCGTGATCGTAACCATTGGCAGCACCGATTTATCTTTGGTTTCGGCCACGTATCGCAGCAGCAACTCGACATTCATGGTCTGAGGAAACTTGGGCGCCGAGCCGAACCCGCCATTCTTGGTGTCGAATGATTGTTCGATCTGCTTGATCGCCAGATCGATGCGGCCTGGTGCGATCTCTTTCGCCTCGCTGCTGCCGGCGCCGATCTCTTGCAGACGCTCGGTCAGCATGTGCGATTGTTTGATGGCTATCTCGCGGCGGTTTTCCCAGGCATCGATCACCGCGCGCAGGACCTGGTCGAAGCCTGGCATTCCCCGAGCCGATGTGGGCGGCCAATAGGTGCCACCGAAGAATGGTTTCAAATCTGGTGTCAGGAAGACCGACATCGGCCAGCCGCCATGCCCGGTCAGCAGTTGCACGGCGTTCATGTAGATCTGATCGAGATCAGGCCGTTCTTCTCGATCGACTTTGATGCTGACGAAGTGCTCGTTCAAGTAGTCGGCGATTGCCTGGGACTCGAAGCTTTCGTGCTCCATCACATGGCACCAGTGACAGGCCGAATAGCCGATCGAGAGGAAGATCGGTTTTTGCTCCTCTTTCGACTTCTCGAGCGCTTCGCTTCCCCAGGGATACCAATCGACCGGATTGTTGGCGTGCTGCAAAAGGTAAGGGCTGGACTGGTTGGCAAGTCGGTTGGTCATGAGTCGCTCCGGAGGTTGGGCGTGCAAACGGAATGCCTAAACCACTGAACTAACGAAACGTATGGGCGGCAGCAGGAAACTCGCCCGATTGAACATCGTTGCAGTACTTCTTGACGGCAGTGGTGATTGTCTCGCGAATGTTCGCGTATTGTTTGACGAACTTCGGGACATGTCCTTCGGTCAGGCCGAGCATATCGTTGAGGACTAAAACCTGACCATCACACGAAGGCCCTGCGCCGATCCCGATCGTGGGAATATCGAGCATCTTGGTAATCTCGGCGGCGTCGTCGCGCGGGATGCATTCCAACACGATGCTGAATGCCCCAGCTTCGGCAGCGGCTTGGGCATCTTTGATCAGGCGTTCTCGATCGCGCTGAACCTTGTATCCGCCCATCTGGTGGACCAGCTGCGGACGCAAGCCGATGTGGGCCATCACCGGAATACCAGCGTTGACCAGACCTGCGATTACCTCAGCCTGATCAGCGCCCCCTTCGAGCTTAACGGCCTGGGCACCGGTTTCTTTGAGGATTCGACCGGCGTTGCGAATTGCTTCGAGCACCCCCAAAAGGTTTGAAGGAAATGGCATGTCGACAATGACCAGGGCGTTTTGAACGGCCCTGGTAACCATTTCAGCATGGTAAATCATCTCGTCCAGGGTGACCGGGATGGTCGAATCATGACCTTGGACGACCATCGAAAGGGTGTCACCAACCAAGATCGCATCAATCCCGGCCTGATCGACCAGGCTGGCCATCGGGTAGTCGTAAGCCGTTAGCACGGTTAGCTTTTTGCCTTCAGCTTTACGGGCGACAAATTGCGGGACGGTCAGTCGCGACTTGCCTCGTGGGGGCGTAGACATCGGTCGGGGCCTTATGTTTCTTGCAGGGATCGAAGCCTTAAGTAGTCATTTTCGCCCTTGTCAGCAAAACGGGCAACCGCCGGTTGTCTTCAGCCGGGTGGATCGGTGGCCCGGGACGCGATTGCTGGACTTGTACTTATCATGGGGCCAATCGCCCAATTCGTTGGAAAAACGGGCTTTCAGTCGTTATTCTAGAGCCAAGCGACCCTTCCCAGCCCGTCCCTACCTCACACCCATTCAGGATTCTTATGAGTCGTCCCATGATTTCGCTCCGCGCGGCCGCTCTCGTTTTGCTGACGGTTTTCCTGCTTGGAGGGCCTATGTTGGCTCAGAATCCGAACCAACCCCAACAAGGAATTCCTAATTTTCAGGGGAAGCCGGGGGAAAAGCCTAAGAAACTGGACCTGGTTGGCCGTTTGACCGCCGCTCAAGCCCCACTGATCAAAGTGAAGCCTGAGAAAGCGAACGAAGAATGGGTGATCCGAGTCGAATCGAAGCCGGACGAGATTAGCGTCAAAGGCGAAGCGGAGAGAGGTTGGGTCAAACCGGGGATGTTCGTTACGTTTGACGCCACGCTCGATAAGAAAGGGATGGGACAAGAGCCTATCGGAGAGGTTAGCGTTTTTGCTCCTGGTCCCACAATTCAACTCGGCGTGACCGAGGCTGCTGCCGCAGGCTTCAGTGCAGAAGGTGAGGAGTCTGCCGCCCCAGCGGAATCAGCCAAGTACAACGTGGTTGGACGGCTATCAGGCGTCTCGAAAGATGGCAAATGGAGTGTCACCGCCGGTCGAGCCAAAGTGACCGTCGAGGTTGCTGAGGATGCGAAGATCAGCGTCGATCTGCCAGACCCGCGATTGATTCGTATCGGAGACACGGTCAAAGGATCGGTCACCTATTTCAACCAAGGTGCAGGCATTTTGAAGGGGTTGATTGAAATTGAAGCCGCTGAAAAATTCCCCGCCCCTGAAGATCCCAGAGCCCGACGTACTCGACGCGAACCGGCCGCGAAGCCAGGTGAAGCGAAGAGTATCTTCGATATGCAGCAGTAGCGTTGCTTCACCCCTCGATTCTTAAGACAACGTGAGGGAGGCCGGTTTGGTCTCCCCTCTTTTATGTTGTTTCCCTATCCGCTGGAATCTCATCTGTCATCAGGCGAGAATGAAGCTCCCCTTCATTCGGAACTGATCGACCTGGTTGATTAACGACTCACCCTCCCTGCTCTTCAATTAAAAGGTGCCAGCTGCGATGCGAACCTTCTTACTCGTAACCTGTTTCCTCGCTCTGATGTCGACGTCGCTATCGGCCGACGAAAAACGTCCCAACATCATTTTGATCATGTGCGATGACATGGGCTTTTCTGACTTGGGCTGCTATGGCGGCGAAGTCGATACACCCAATATCGATCGGTTGGCGGGCGAAGGAATGCGATTTCGCACCTTCTACAACAATGCAAAGTGCGAACATACGCGGGCCTCGCTTTTGACCGGCAAATGGTGGCATCATGTCGGCGCTTCGCCGAGCGTAACCTACGCTGCCCCAACGTTTGGCGAGCGGATGCGCGAGGCAGGCTATCGTACGTTGATGGTGGGCAAATGGCATGCTGGCCAAACACCTTTTGAACGAGGATTCGATCGATACTATGGCTTGACCGATGGTTGCTGCAATTTCTGGAACCCTGGCCATGCGCGTCCAGGGGAAGCAGAGCCAGCCAAGAAGCGAGTGCGTCGTTGGGCGATCGATGATCAGAAGTTTCTGCCCTTCACTCCAGAATCGAAGGACTTCTATACGACCGACGCATTTACCGACAACGCGATCGAATACTTGGATACCTACAAAGACGAAACGAAGCCGTTTCTGTTGTACGTCGCGTACACCGCGCCGCACTATCCAATGCATGCCAGCAAGGCAGATGTTGCCAAGTATCGCGGCAGGTATGGAGCGATCGGCTGGGATGAACTTCGCCAACAGCGATTTGCCAAACAGCAGAAGCTGGGCGTATTGCCTGAAAACGCGAAGCTTTCGCCCCGAGATCCTGGCCTGCCTGCCTGGGATTCGATCGCTGAAGATGATCGCGACTGGTGGGATTTGCGGATGGCAACCTACACGGCGATGATCGATCGCATGGATCGAAACATCGGACGCATCCTGAGCAAGCTGAAAGAAATCGGCAAGGCGGACAACACGGTCATCTTCTTTCTTTCGGACAACGGTGCCTGCGAGGATTCGGCCGACCGCTCGACGGTGAAAGGTTCGATGCCGTGGGAAGTGACGAGCTACTTAACGCAAGGCCGTAACTGGGCGAATGCTTCCAACACCCCGTACCGCAAATACAAGACGACCGATTACGAAGGAGGAACACGCACTCCGATGATTGCCTGGTTCCCGGGCAAGATCAAAGCCGGTTCGTTCTCCGATCACCCGGGTCACCTGATCGACTTCACGCCGACGATGCTCGAGTTGGCTGGAGCGGATGTTCCAGGTGATTTGCCCGGGTTGTCACTCGTCGATGCGATTCATGGAAAGCCAAGCGAGCGGCAAGGGCCGATCTACTGGCAATTCGGCAAGTCGCAAGCGATTCGTGATGGCGACTGGAAGCTGGTGAAATACGGCAAAGGTGATTGGGAACTGTATCACTTGAGCGACGATCCGACCGAACTGGACGACCTGGCCTCGAAGCAACCGGAGAAGGTCAAGCAACTGAGCCAGATGTGGCAGACCTGGTGGAACGATAAGAGCAAGGGTTAGGCCCCCGGCCGATGCAGATAAACAAGCATGAAAAAAGCCACCGGTTTTGGCCGGTGGCTTTTGTTGTCTACTTTTCGCTGGGCGACGCGATCGCTTAGCTCATTTGGATCTCGAAGCCTTTGCGATTCTCTCGCGACAGGAACGAGTTGGCCTGATCGTCGCCAACGATCTCACGTTTGGCTGGGTCCCAATTAAGTTCCCGACCCAAACGCATGGAGATATTCGAAAGGTGGCAGATTTCCAGCATGCGGTTGTGCGACCAGACATCCGAAATCGGATTCTTGCGTGACTCCATGCATTGGATGAAATTGACGCTGTGGTTGGCAGGAATCGGACCGCCGTAGACAGCTTCGATGGCGCCTTCCGGCAGCGGGTTTTCCTTCAAAGCTTCGACCGGGGCACCGACGATCTTGCCGCGATTGACAAAGAATCGGCCCTTGGTGCCCTCGAACAAAATGCCGTTGTCGCCGGCGTCGGTGATGATCATTTCGACACCGTTAGGCATGTCGGCCTGGATCTTGAACTTGGTGGCGACATTGTAGCGATCGTCAACGACCGGCCAGCCATCCTTGTATTCGCAAGCCAGTTCGTATTCGAGCGGAGCGATCTTGCTCGGACCGGTTTCGGTAGCGCCGAGACCCCAGCAAGCGATGTCGACGTGGTGAGCACCCCAGTCAGTCAGTTTGCCGCCGGAGTATTCGTGCCAGTTGCGGAACGAGTAATGGCAGTTGCTGTAAAGCGGAACGCCGCCGCCGTAGCCTTTACGCATTTCAGGCAATGCCCGGTAGTCAACCTTCGGAGCCGGGCCGAGCCAGAAGTCGTAATCGAGTCCCGAAGGAACTGCGGCGACTGGAATCACGGGCGATCCCGTCATGCCGCCAATACCGCAAGTCACTTTCTTGACGTCGCCGATACGACCGTCGCGAATCAATGCGACCGCTTCGAGGAAGCGGCTGCCGCATTCGCTTCGTTGCATGGTACCGACCTGGAAGACTCGGCCAGTTTCTTTGACGACCTTTTCGATCAACTTACCTTCGGCGATGGTCAGCGTCAGTGGCTTTTCGCAGTAGACATCTTTGCCGGCGTACATCGCTTCGACAGCGACTTTGGTATGCCAGTGGTCAGGGGTGGCAATCATGACGGCGTCGATGTCATCGCGATCGAGTACCTTGCGGTAATCTTTGTATGTGTCAGGCTTTTTGCCTTGCTTGCTCTTAACTTTGCCGGCGGTATCTTCCAGGATACCTGCGTCGACATCGGCCAGGGCGACGAAGTCGGCGTAGGGAATGGTCTTGGAGGTGATCGTCCAGCCTTGATTTCGTAGACCGATCGAAGCAAAGGTCGGGCGATCGTTGGCGTTCTTGAAGCCGAAGGCACGATTGGCTGCCGGCAAAATGACCGTAGCGGCACCTGCAGCGGCCATGCCCTGCATGAATCGGCGACGGGAAGTATGGCGAGGTTTCGACATAGATGGGATCCTTGGAGAAACTTAAAGCGACAATGCTTAACAAGCGAATCTGGTGGGTTGAAATGCTGGGAGGTGGGCTTCACGCATTGACTAGAGCGAAGGCAGCATCTCATTCACTTTCCATCTTAACTGCGAAATGCGTGCTGGTGGTAGCAGAAATCGGGCCGCAGAAGGCTTTTAAGTGCGCCAATTCGCTCGAAAGTCGGGACGCAAAGACGTGGTGAGCAGGTCCCAACTCGCCTTTGGTAAGGTGCTGGCGTTGCTACACTCGCGGAGTTGCCTGTCTCTACGATCCAATTCGCATCCATTGACGTTAATGTGAACCGGTCCGTGGCGGTGATACTGGCGTTGAGGTTTTTTGAAAAACTCAAAATAAAAACTATCATTGAATCCTTGAAAGTGGTATCATCCCTGCGTCCTTTCAAATGACGGACATTCGCAATTTCGTTGGCTTTTCTTATCTCACTTTTCCTTATTTCAATTTGAGTTGTTCAGGATTCCTCATTTCTCTTAGCGATCATTCTCCCCCGATCGCGGCTGAGGTTTCGACGGCAGCTAGTGGCAGTGCGCGTCCATACCCCATTTGAGTGCTCGGGTAGGTCTGTATTGCTATCCCCTTTTCTAAACCATTCGGAGTTCATCATGAAATTACGGCTTAGTCGTCCAGGGTTTACCCTGGTCGAGCTTCTTGTCGTCATCGCGATCATTGGCGTTTTGATCGCATTGCTGTTGCCGGCAGTTCAGCAGGCGCGCGAAGCAGCTCGACGCATGCAATGCACGAACAATCTAAAACAACTTGGGCTGGGGCTTCACAATCACCACGATACCTACGGCCAGTTTCCGATGGGTTACAAGTTCCCGTCTGGTTTAAGTAACGGCGATCCGACGTGGGGATGGGGGCATTTCTGCTGCCATTCGTCGAGCAAGTAAACGCCTACGAGATCCTCCAGCCGCAAAAACAGAACATGGCTGCTGCGATTTCCAATACTAACGAGTTGAAGGTCTTGAAGACTCCTTTGACGATGTTTCGCTGTCCGTCTGACACGGGCCCAGACTTGAACGATCAACGCAAGTTGGGTGGCCAGGCAACGGCCACCTCCAACTACATCGGGTCCGACTCCAGTGATTTGGCTTGCCGAGTGGATGGAATTCCAGGGTCAAATTATGGTGCGGACGGCGTCTTTTGGGAAAACAGTGATTGCAATTTCGCTGACATCGAAGATGGAACCTCCAATACCATCGCTATCGGCGAACGTTGCTGGCGCATGAACAAGACGAATGGTACCGGTAAGGCCAACTACTATGCTGGCAACGTCTTTGGTGTCCAGGGTCGCCTTGTCCAGGGTGGTTCGCCGATCAGCACGTTGACGCTCTACTCGGTGCTGGGTGGAACGGTTCGCGCGATCAACTATGCTCGCGGCGATGCCTACGAAAACTCGTCGTACAGCAGCTTGCATCCAGGTGGCTGCCAATTCCTCTTCTGCGACGGCAGTGTCCAATTCATTCCCGAAACGGTTCCGTTCGACACGGACAACACGCCTGATACGGTGATGGAGCTACTCGTTTCGCGGAACGACGGTCGGCCTGTCACGATTCCTTAAAGTGCCTCTTAGCCAGAATTGTTTGTCGAGGATTAGATTATGCGTTTTTCGTTGTCTTATTCCGGCCAGCTTATCTTGATGTTGAGCGCGGCCATGTTTTTGATGGTTTACAGCAGCGGATGCAGCTTTGCTCCAGCGCTGGATGCGTCGGAAGTTCCCACAAAGGATTATGTCGAAGGAAAGGGAGGTTCCGTCGAACTGGAAGATGGGCATATCGTCGTCGTTTGGCTAGAAAGCGCCAATCTCACTGATGCCGATTTCGAGAAGTTCGCCGGACTCTCGCAGCTCAAGTCTTTGCATTTGAACTACAACGGCGAGCTTACCAATGGAGTCTTTAAGATCGCGGACAAGATGCCAGCCTTGACGACCCTGGAGTTGGCTGAAACCAAGATCACTCAAAGGGCTGCCGATAAGTTCCGAGACGAACATCCTGATATGTCGGTCTCGGGGCCAGGCGTTTAGTCTCAAGAATTCCGATCGATTCCAAAAAGAAAACCGGAGAAGTCGATCCCTCAAGGGGAGATCGTGTCTCCGGTTTTTCATTGCGCATTCGAGAGGCTTGCCGCTATTTGGCTTGGCGAAAGGTTTTGATTGCCCGCTCTTGGGTAGGTAGATCTTGCTTTACCAGCGGCTTCGTTTCAGGCAATACCTTGGCAAGCTGGCTGGCTACCAGCGGTCCGAACAGATCGCTGCCGGCCGGGTTGAAGTGAGTTCGATCGATCTTGCCGTCGGAGCTTTTCGGTCGCATCTTTTCACACCCTTTCGAGCCTAGCTCTTCGTAGACTTGGATCGAGATCGTATGCAGATCGATCAGTGGAACGTTCTTTTCCTGGGCTACTGCTTTCGCACCTTCGACGTAGCCGCCCAAGATGGACTGAATATGCTTACCTTGGTCGTCCCACAATCGCCGCGAGATCGATGTGATGATCACTGGCTTGGCACCAATGCTGCGAGCCTCGTCAACGTAGCGTGCCAGGTTCTCGCGAAAGGTCGTTTTGGGATCGGTTTCTCGCGCTGGTCCTTTACCTGGCATGTCGTTGTGTCCGAATTGGATCAGCACATAGTCCGGCTTTTCGGCCAGGACCTGTTTCCAGAGCCCTTCGTCGCGGAAGCTCTTGCTGCTGCGGCCACCTTTGGCGAGGTTCACACAAGTGGCCTTGTCGGAAAGCGATTTTGCGAACCCAACCCCCCAGCCAGAATGATCGGTTACCGTCGAGTCGCCAGCGAGGACAATCTTTTTAGGAGCGGCCGATTCTTCAGCAAGCGAGATCGAACTGAGGCACAGGAGAAATCCCAGTGAAAATATGGCAAATGACCGGTGGTTGTTAGTCGTGCTCATGAAACGCTTTCGGTGGGGAGTGTTCTGAAAGTAACAACTTTCCGAGGGCTGAATTTGGATGATTTGATTTTACTTCAGGGGCAATCAATTCGCATGTCGTCCCCAGTCGAGATCGATTATGCATCCGATTCTGAAATCTTTTGCGGTGGAATCATCGTCTCCCTGAGAAGGAGGCGGTGGGCTTCCAGCAAGATTGGACTCGATTCCAAGGAGACTGAGCGATGCGTATCTTTCTGACTTCGTTGGCCGTTTTCAGTGCGATTGGCTTCGGTGTGATTGGCATGTGGTCGCTACAAGAGGCCCAGGCGGCCGAGAACGAGAATCCTCAAATCGACTACCCAGGCTTCGTACGACAGGTGCAACAGGTGGCCGAGCATCGTGAAAAACGCCGTATCTCTGAGGACGAATTCCTGAAGATGATCAAGGATCCCGATACGGTCTTGATGGATGCTCGCAGCAAATCGATGTACGAGCTTCTGCACGTTGAAGGTGCCGTCAGCATGCCGCTGCCCGATATTACGGAAGAAGAGTTGACAAAGCGGATTCCAAACAAAGAGACACGGATCGTGATCTATTGCAACAATAACTTCAAAAATGCTCCGGTAGCTTTTGCTCCGAAAGCGCCGATGGCTTCACTCAATCTGAATACCTACAACCAGCTATACAGCTACGGTTATCGCAATATCTATGAACTGAAGCCGCTGTTGGACCGCAAGACGACCAGGATTCCCTTCGCCGGAAAACTGGCGGGGCCTGAAAATCGGCAACCGCTACCCAATGCTCCGCTGCAACAAACCAACTAGCGAATAAATCTCTGAAAAAATCTTCAGAGCTGTCGAGTTCGCTCAATCTAGTTCGACCAAATGGTAGCGACATGCCTGCGATTGCATCATAATCGCAGGCATCGTCTTGGGGATGATTGGCCCCCAGATTTGCTGCCAATCTAGTCCTATACCGAGTCGAACGAATGAAATACATGCTGCTGGTTTATACCACCGAATCTTGCTACACACCTGAGGAACGCGAAGACTGCATGCGCACCAGTATGGCAATCTGTGAAGAGTTGGCCCAGCAAGGCAAGCTGGTCACGTCGTCCCCCCTTAAATCGGTTACGACCGCCAAAAGTTTGCGCGTTCGTGACGGCGAGCAATTGGTAACGACTGGTCCGTTTGCCGAAACGACCGAGCAGTTGGGCGGCTTCTACATGTTGGATGTCGATTCAGAGGAAGAAGCGATCGCAATTGCGGCTCGGATTCCACCAGCGAAGAAGGGGACGATCGAAATCCGGGCCCTTGATGATTTGCCGCAGTAACAAGGTTTTCGAGTGAAGCTCAATCGAATTCGAATCACGATCTTGGGCGTTGTTGGCGTTCTTGCGATTGCCGGTTCTGCTGCGTACCTCCAGTTCTTTCAGATGCGACCCATCGGAGATGGCCCAGCCGGACCGGCGGTCAGCGCCGCACCATTTCAGCGCGCCTGGTCCCAGCAGAACGTTGTGCTGGTTGGGATCGGGGATAGCGTTACTGCCGGATTTGGTGCTGATTCGCCGGATCACTCCTACTTCAATCGATTGGCAAGCAATCCCAGCGACGAGTTCCCTGAGATGGAGGGCAAGTCGCTGACGCAGGTTTTGCCCAACCTAAAGAAGGACAACCTGGCGGTTTCCGGTTCGACGTCGGCGGAGCATTTGGTCACGATCGAAGAGCGTCTGCCGCAGCACGATTCCGATGTGTTTGGACTGGTTGTGATGACACCTCTGGTGGGAACGATCTGATTCATAGCTATGGTCGTCGGCCGCCCAGGGAATGTGCCATGTACGGGGCAACGCTGGCAGAAGCGGAGCCTTGGATTGAGTCATTTCAGGCTCGTCTCAGTGAAATGCTCGACAAGATCCAGGCTAAGTTTCCTGGTGGATGCGAGATCTATCTGGCAGATATCTACGATCCAACCGACGGGATCGGCGACGCACCGAGTGTCTTTCTGCCCGATTGGCCCGATGGCCTGGCGATTCATACCAGGTACAACGAAGTCATTCGCCAGACGATCGATGCCCGCGCGAACGTTTACCTGGTTCCGCTGCACGAAACCTTTTTGGGACATGGCTCGCATTGTTGCCAATTCTGGCGGTCGACCTATGCGGCGGATGATCCCCATTACTGGTACTACGAGAATATCGAGGATCCCAACGACCGCGGCTACGATGCCATCCGCCGAATCTTCTTGAACGCGATCCTCGCCAATTGTTCGCTGCAATTGGAAACGGGGCGTAATGCTGTTATGAACAGCGACTAACCCAGCATCTTCTGTTCTTTCAGCGAGCGAAACAAATCGACATGATCCTGGGCGGTTCGCTCTAAGCTGAAATGCTCGACGACCCGCGCTCGCGCTGCGTTTCCCATGCTGGTCGCCAACTCGCGATTTTCTAGCACGCGAATCACGGCGTCGGCCAAGGCATCGATGTTGTCGAGCGGAAATTTCAATCCGGTCGTTTCCGACTCGATAAGAATCCGATTGCCAGGAATGTTGCTTACCACGCAAGGTAGATTGGCGGCCATTGCTTCCAGCAGTGCGATCGACATCCCTTCGTGCAGCGATGGCAGTACAAACGCATCGGCCGCGGCCAGAATGTCTTCCACGGTGTCGAACGCACCTGGCAAGACGATCCGGCTTTGCAGGCCCATCGCTCCGATCATCGACGCTAATTCCCCTTCCTGCGGTCCTTCGCCAACGAGCCACAATCGGGCCATTGGAAACTGCTGCAAAACGCGCGGCCAGGCCTTGATCAGTTTGGTCAATCCTTTGCCAGGGTGAAGTCTTCCCGTAAAGACAACCAGCGGCGATGAGGGGGCGATCGTCAGAATTGGATTGGCTGTCGCCAATGCTTGCCGTGCTTGGAGTCGCTGCTCGTTGCTAGGGAGTTCGGGGACGCGGACGCCGTTGGGAATGAAGCGAATCTTGTCGCGTCCGAAGCCTGCTGAAACCATCTCGTCGAAGACTTGTTGGCTGGGGGCGACGAACGCGTCGGCTTGTTGGCAGGATCGGCGAATGCGATGGCCGAAGTTCGCAGTTTCGTGGAACGCGCAATCGCCTGTGTCGCCGGAACCTTCGGCCCTTAGCACGACCGGAACCTTACTTCCCCGCAGCCGCGATGTGGCCACCACGCCGCTGTGTTTAAGCATCGAGACATAGACGCCGTCGAGTTGCTTCTCGTGAGTTCGCAGCCAACGTCCCAGCGACATCATATAGCGGACGGTGCCCCAGCCGCGGATCGAAGGATTGGGGAGTCGGATAACCGGAATCCCGCGATGCGAGATCTGCTTCGGCCAATCAGGGTGCCACTGAGCCGTTAGCACTTGGACATGATGACCCTGGCGAGTCAGTTCTTCCGCCAAGTTGGCCATGACCATTTCAGCACCCCCGACCAAGGGCCAGAAGCGGCGTGTCACCAGAGCCAAGCGAAGAGGGGTCATGCGTGAGATGAGATCTCGTGTTCTTCCAGAGCCGCCACGAAGGGCAGATTACGGTACATATCCTGATAATCCAAACCGTAACCCACGACAAACTCGTTGGGAATATGAAAGCCGACAAAGTCTGGCCGCATGGCGACTTCGTGCCGGTCGGACTTCGAGAGCAAAACCAGCGATCGAACCGACGTAGGTGCTTCCGCCTCGATGCTGGCCAGCACGTTTTGAAGCGTGCGGCCGGTATCGAAGATATCGTCCACGACCAGCACATCGTGACCGGCGATCGCAGGCATCATATCGAGATTCAGCGCCAACTCACCGGCGGAAGTCGCCTCGCCGCGATAGCTGCGAGCTTGCATCACGCCTACTTTTAGCGGCATTTCCAACTGACGAATCAAATCGGCCATCAATACCAGGCTTCCGGTCATCACCCCCAAAACGGTGAGTGGTCGCTCGCCGTATGCGGCCCGTAGCTCGGAAGAAAGTTCAGCAACTCGAGCGGCGAGTTGGTCGGTTTCGATCAGAATTCGCAACAGTAGATCCCGGAACAAGCCCTCGGAAGCGTTTCTCGTGACGCTCGGCCATTGTAAGCTGAGTCTGCAAAAATCTGTAGAACCCAACCCGTAAGACCCCATTAGCAACCATCAAGACGATGTACGACCTAATTGGCGATATTCATGGCCACGCAGACGCGCTGGTCAACCTATTGGAAAAACTAGGGTACTCCCTGAAAGCTGGGGCGTTTAGGCATCCCGAGCGGCGCGTCATTTTTTTGGGAGACTATATCGATCGAGGTCCAAAGATCGCGGAAACGGTGCAAATCGTACGCGATATGGTCGAATCCGAGACGGCGCTGGCGATCATGGGCAATCATGAATTGAACGCGTTGGCGTTTCATTTGCCTCATCCCCATCGTCAAAGCGAACACCTCCGACCGCACAATCCCAAAAACGAAAAGCAGCACGGACAGACGTTGGCTCAATTAACCGATGGCCAACTCAGCGATGCCCTAACTTGGTTTCGGACGCTACCAATGTGGCTCGATTTACCAGGAATTCGGGCCGTGCATGCATGTTGGGATGACGTTGAAGTCGCCAATGTTCAAAGCGAACTACAGCACAATGAAGGGGTGAGCAATCGATTCTTGGAGCTCGCTTGTTTGCCAGGCAACCCGCTTTTCAAGGCGGTCGAAGTAATTCTGAAGGGCAAAGAGCTGGCCCTACCCGAAGGGATCAGCTTTTCCGATAAAGATGGAAACGTGCGGACTAAGACAAGAACGCGATGGTATCTCTCGCCGGAAGGACAAACCTTCGGCAGCTATGCGATGACCGATCAGATTGCCTGCGACGTTCCGCTAAGCGAAGAGGCAAAACGAAACGCTCGCCCATACGAAGTGACCGAGAAACCAGTGTTCGTCGGTCACTATTGGTTGCGAGCCGACACGCCTGAGCCACTGGCGGCCAACGTGGCGTGTCTTGATTACAGCGTAGCGAAAGGCGGCTACTTGTGCGCCTATCGCTGGCTGGGGGAGCGGCAGTTGTCGAGCAAACATTATGCCCGTGCAGTCTAGGTGGTTAACCAGGATTGACGGCTGCCATGGTGCCGCCCAGGACCGTGAAAATCACCATGCCTACAATGTTCAATACCAGCAGCACGGTGCCGATAATGCCAAGAATCATGCCGACCTGAGTCAGACTTTTTCCTTCCGGGTCCATTTGTCCGGCTTCGATGTCGGACATATCCGATTGGCCCATCCACCAGGCGAACGGTCCCAGGATTTGACAGCATACGATTGACAAGATGCCCAGGACAAGAATGGTGGTGCCTCGGTGTGGTTTCATCGATGTCTTCCTTTGTTAATTCCGTAACAGGTTGCGAAGATAGAATCAGCGAGATTTTCGTCTGGGCGGGTATTCGCCGAATCAACGCCAGTATCATATCAGTTGAGAAATCAAATGCCCAGCAATCTATCTGCGAAGTTTGGCGATCCGAGATGAATGAAAAGTCGATTTACGGTAACTGGAGCGAGGCGGAAGTCGATGGCCACGTTTGCGAGGTTTTTGAACCTACGCGGCGGAACGAGCATGGATATGTCGCCATCTATCTGCATGGTGTCCATCTGGGGAAGCTGTACCACAGCGAGGCATTTGTAACGGCGCTGGAAGAGGTTGGCTTGCCGGTCGTCGCCCCGGTAACTGAGCGAAGCTGGTGGACCGACCGAATTTGCCCGGAATTCGATCCAGAGAGATCGGCACAGCAATACCTGATGGAAAGCGTGTTGCCATTTATCGAACGCCAGTACCAGGCGGCCGCACCTAAGATTGCCTTGTTCGGTACCAGCATGGGTGGCCAGGGATCATTGCGATTTGCCTACAAGTTCCCCAGGCACTTTCCGATCGTGGCGGCGGTCAGCCCGGCAATCGACTACCAGAATCGGATGCGGGACGACGACGAGGACAACTTGTGGGAGATGTACAAATCAACCGAAGAAGCACGGCAAGATACGGCCACGCTGCACATTCATCCGCTTAATTGGCCTCGAAATCAGTTCTTTTGCTGCTGCCCCGAAGACACCTCTTGGTGGGAAAGCTCGGATCGATTACGAATGAAACTCCAGTCGCTGGGCGTGCCGCATACCTGCGATCTGGAAACGAAGGGGGGTGGCCATGGATTTGGGTATTACAGTTTGATGGCCCCCAAAGTGGTCCAGTTCCTCTGGGATTCGCTGGAAAACGAACGTCGCCGCATCGTTTAGGAAGTCGCGGAACGCATTCATGCAGAAACTGATGCTCATCATCCCGACCCTCGATCGGTCGGGTGCCGAGAAACAACTGACGCTGCTGGCCAAAGGACTGCCGCGCGATCAATTCGATGTGTCGGTTTGCTGCTTGACCCGCGGAGGACCTTACGAGGAAGATCTATCTGCCGCCGGCATCCCGGTAACGGTGATCGGCAAGAAGCTGAAGATTGATCCGGCGGCCTATTGGCGTTTGAAGAAACATATCTCAGAGGTTCGGCCGGACATCGTCCATACTTGGCTCTTCGCCGCCAACAGCTATGGCCGAAAAGCGGCCCAGGCCGCCAAAGTGCCGCACATTCTTTGTGGCGAGCGCTGCGTCGATCCGTGGAAGATCACTCACGAGCACCTGATCGATCGCTATCTCGACCGCTTCACCGAGAAGATTGTGGTCAATAGTTCTGGGATTGTTGATTTCTACACGCAAAAGGGACGCAGTGCCGAAAAGTTCGTCACCATTCCCAACGGAATCGACCTGATCGACAGTCCGCCGCAGCGAAGTCAGGCCGAGATTTGGGAAGAGTTGAAACTGCCTCCCCATGCCAAGATGATGCTCTCAGTTGGTCGGCTCTGGCCGCAGAAGCGGATGAAGGATTTGATCTGGGCGACCGAGATTCTCAAACGCATCCGCGACGATGCCTACCTGGTGATTGTCGGAGATGGCCCGCAGCGTGAACGGCTCCAGAAATATTGCGACCAGGTAACCATTGACGACAAGGTTCGCATTGCCGGACCTCGCGGTGACGTGCTGGAACTGATGAAGCATGCCACACTTTTTATGCTGGCCAGCGGATTCGAGGGGCAATCGAATGCCCTGATGGAAGCGATGGCATCTGGACTGCCCGTTGCAGTGAGCGATATCCCCGGCAACCGTGATCTGATCAAGCATGATGAAAACGGCTACCTGGTCGGGCTGGGACAGCGTACCGAGTATTCGCGGTTTGCCAATTTTCTGCTCGAAGACGAAAGCCTGCGGCGACGTTTCGCCGAGGCGGCCCGCAAGACGATTGCCGAGCAGTTCAGCATCCAGCAAATGATTGACCGGCACGTGGCTCTTTATCAAAGCCTTGGCTAGTTTCCGCTCAATAAACGCGGCTTCTGGCGAACTGAACGTCCCCGGTTGTTGTCTCTTCTAGGCGGCGTTAGGCTAATAGGTTCGATTTCCGGCCCTCTTTTGACCCTAGCAATCTCAGAACGAAGACCAATGAGCGATCCTTACTTTCAGAAACTGTTTGCCGAACGAATTGGTGGTGAAAACTACGGTAAGGGAACCGCAATCTATAAGTTCGAAAAGATCAAACGGGCCAAACGCAAAGCTTTGGCCGACTTCCCCGATCGCAAGCTGATTGACTTCGGTATCGGCGAAAACGACGAGATGGCTCCCGAGTCGGTCCGTAAAGTCATGGCCGAAGAAATCAACAAGCCTGAAAATCGTGGGTATGCCGACAACGGTATCGCGGAGTTCAAGCAAGCCGCCGCCGATTTCATGAAGCGATTCTTTGGCGTCGAACTCGATCCGGTCAAAGAAGTCAACCATTGCATTGGCTCGAAGACCGCCCTGGCGATGCTGCCGGCCTGTTTCATCAATCCCGGCGACATCTGCCTGATGACGGTTCCTGGTTACCCGGTCGCCGGCACGCACGCGGCCTACTACGGCGGTACCGTCTACAAGTTGCCGCTTTTGGCTGAAATCAATTTCTTCCCAGACCTGGATGGCATTCCAGCCGATGTGAAAGAAAAGGCCAAGCTGCTGGTGATCAATTATCCCAACAGCCCAACCGGCAAGGTGGCGACCAAAGAGTTCTACGAGAAGGTCGTCGCGTTCGCCAAAGAAAACAACCTGGTCGTCGTGCAAGACGCGGCCCACACGGTGCTGACCTTCGAAGGCGAGCCGCTTAGCTTCCTTAGCGTACCGGGGGCGAAAGATGTGGGTGTCGAAGTTCATTCGCTCTCGAAGGGCTTCGACATGATCGGCTGGCGTATCGGTTGGGTCTGCGGCAATCCTCTGTTGGTTCAAGCCTTCAGCGATGTCAAAGACAACTGCGACAGTGGCCAGTTCATCGCCGTTCAGAAAGCAGCCGCTGCTGCCTTGGCTGACGAGTCGATCCCTAAGCGGACCAATGCCAAGTACAAACGTCGTTTGCAGAAGCTGGTCGCAATGCTCAAGCGTTGTGGCTTCCAGTGCGAAATGCCTGGAGGTACTTACTTCCTGTACGCCAAAAGCCCGACCGGTATCGAAGGTGGGCCCAGCTTCGAGAATGCCGAAGCGGCCTCGCAGTATCTGATCACCGAGCAATCGATCTGCACCGTTCCGTGGGACGATGCGGGCTCGTTCCTGCGATTCTCTGTGACCTACGTCGCTAAGGACGAAGCGGAAGAAGATGCCTTGATGGCGGATACCGAAGAGCGTCTGAAGAAGATCTCGCTGAAGTTCGATTAAGCCAAAGCTCGAATTGGCTTGAAGGCTTAAGGCAGCTGAATCACTTGCCCGTCGGCCTTGTTTCCCAGCCGGGTGAAGACGGTCAGGTCGATCGTGTACGGAATATGTCGAACACTGCCATCGACTAGCAAGGTATTCAGTCCACCAATATGGGAACTGCCGAAGCGATTCGCCGCGTCTCCGGTGCCGAGGAAGTCTGGCAGGGGATTGTAGTCAGAACGGCGAATGGTCTCTTGGGTAACGTTTGAGTTGCTTTCCCAGCCGGACGTAAATCCGTAGGTGTCTCCTTGCTGGCCTTGATTCAAGAGTGCCAGGTTGATGCGTTTCTCGCCGACCATTAGGGTGTTGCTGGTCCCGTCGGTCACATCCTTGAAGCTAAAAAGGTTGCGGACCGGTGCAACGGTGTTGCTCGTGTCGCCGCATTCTCCGTTGAGCGTTCTGGCCAGCACGCCGGTTCCTTCTTGCGTTCCGCCTGCGTAGTCGGTTTGAGCCAGCGCGACTTTGAGCAGCTTGGACCCGTTCTGGCCGTCGTACGTCCAGCACCACGGGGCAAACGAGGCTGGATTCACTTCCGGCGAGCGGCGACTGGGGCAGAAGTAATTAGCGATCGGGGTCCCCATGGCAAATTCGGCCGATTGCTGATCGGTCCCGCCGGGCATACCGGAATGGACGTTGCCTTGTTCCATGAATGGGAGAATCTGAAATGCCCAGCCGGCTGCCTGTTTATCAAGTGCCCCAGGCTTGCCGTTGTTGAACGAAACATACACGCGTTGGCCGTAGCCGCCGGTCGGGAAAGCGTTGTAGGTATCGGTATGGTTGTGCCAGGCCACGCCGATTTGTTTCAGCTGATTGACGCACTGGGTTCGCCGGGCCGCTTCACGCGCTCTCTGAACGGCCGGAAGAAGCAATGCCACGAGTATCCCGATGATTGCAATCACCACCAACAACTCGACCAGGGTAAACCCGGTGCGCGAATTAGGGCTGTTGCTGGGGATGGGATGGGTCATTTGCTGGGAAACGCTTGTAGTGATTATGAGGAATTGGCAAGCCACTCTCTATCGAAGGTAACTCTATAACCCGGTTTTGGCAAATGAGTAAGTGATTGACGCGGGGGGACGTAAGTGGCCAGGCCTGCTAATATTCTGACGCCAGAAGTCTTGCCGTGACCTATATTTTCACTACGGACCAAGGACTTGGTTCGATTTCTGAACCAGGGGCAATAAAGGCAAAATAAGTGACCGGCGGCACCTCAGCAGAGACCAGCCTCCCTGAGACAGTGGACTCCGGGAATGTAGCCTCAGGTGAATTGAGCCCTGTCGCGCACATGGTTTCTCGGGCGAAACAGCTCTATTCCCTTCCAACCGTGGCCATGGAAGTCCTCAGGCTAACTTCCAACGAGCACGCCACTGTCGTCCAGATCAAAGAGTGCATCCAGCGCGATCCGGCCATGACGGTCAAGATTCTGAAGGTGGTCAACAGCCCACTGTTTGGCCTGTCAGGGCAAGTATCGGATCTGAATCAGGCGTTAGCACTTCTGGGAATCAAGCCGCTGAAACTGCTGGTCCTTGGCTTCAGCTTGCCCAAGGAAATGCTGCAAGGAATCGAAGCGGAAGTTTTGGCTCGCTATTGGCAGTTTGCCCTGACCAAGGCGGTCGCGGCTCGTGAGGTCGCCGGATTGCAAGGAACCAATCATGGTGACGACGCGTTCATTGCCGGTCTGCTTTCGGAAATCGGTTCGCTGGTGATGCTGCAGCATTTGGGGGACGCTTACGCCGATTTCGCCAACAAAGTGTTGGAGGAAGAAGCGGATCTCTCCGAGTTAGAATGGGAAACGCTCGGTTTCGATCACAACCTATTGGGGTGCCGATTGCTGCAGGCCTGGAACTTGCCCGAGACACTCGTTCAGGTCATTCGCGAAAGCCATCCTTCGTCCGGTATCGAATTCGAGACACTGCATGGCCAATCCGAGACCCTGCGATTGGCTCATAATCTGGCGGAAGTGTTGGCCCATCATCGCCTGGACTTGATGCCGAGATTTCTCGAACAATTGAAAACAGCAACCGGCAAAGACCAGCAGGCGGTCGAGCACCTGGTGGTCGATATCCAAGAGAAGTTGCATCAGCTGGCAGGCGTGCTTTCGGTCTCACTTCCCGACGGCGTGAATTACTGCGAGATCGTGAGCGACGCGTACGTTCAGTTATCCCTGTTGTCGGAATCGGTCGCGGTGCCGTTGGCAGTTGGGGACAAGACTCCGAGCCAACGCTGTATCGAAGCCCCCGAGGTCAAGGGATTGGTCGAATCGGTCAAAAAGCTCGTCGGCGGAGTCCCTGAGCCGGTCGAACCAGATGCGAGCAGCGAAGTGGAGTCGAAGGTGGAAGCCGAACCGGTTGCCGCGCCGATCATTGCCGATGCCAAACTGCTGACAGAGATCGCTGCGTCGATGCAGCGCTGCCGCGGCCAACGCTGCGAGTTCTCTCTGGCGTTGGTGCAGATCAACCGATTCGAGACCTTCCTCATGTCGGCCGGTATCGACGAGGTCGAAGTCTGGCGGCAGTTGGTCGCCGCGATCGTCGATCGGCTGAGCGATGGCTTGGGCCGCGTGATGCCCTGCGGAGAATCGTGCGTGGCAATTTTGCTGGAAGATCACGACCGTCATCAGACTGTGACACTCACCCGGCAGACAATCGATCTGGTGATGGGCTGGTCGCAGCGACGCGAAAGCCACTCAGGCGTCGAGTTATCGCTCTGCGGAGGCGTGGCATCAGCTTGCGTGCCGCCGAAGAGTCTACCTTCGCAAGAGATCTTTCAGGCGGCACTTCGATGCATGCAGGCCGCTGCCAAGGGGGGTGGCACCTCGATTAAGAGTATCGAAGTGCTTTGATCCCATGCGATTGTTTCGCTGACAGGTCGTTTGGCTGAGTTCCCACCCAATGGTCGCATCTGGGCGGGTTACCTTTACCGCATGCCTGGGTGAATATAGGCTTTAGAGAACCACTGCGTGGAGTAGGGTCGTCCGTCGGCACGTTTCTCCGCAGCGATTGATTGTAAATCTCCTAGGCGAAATGAACGAATCGATGGAATCTCCTGCGGAAGATCAAGTACCTTCATCCGATGGCACCATGCGAAATGGGACGCCTGACACGTGGGAAGGCGATTCGGTCGAATTCACCTCTCGTGCTGCTCGTAGTGCTTCGCAACCTGTCAGTAAGCGTTGGGTAAGATTACCCCTGATTCTTTTTCTGGCGACCTGTGCTTCGACATTCTTCGTTGGCATGACCCGTTGGGAGCCGGCCGAAGCGATCCTTAACGTGATTGCCTGGTCGAATGCCCCGGAAATGGGTCTTCCGCGTGCCTATGATCCGTACTTGTCCAGCCCGCCGGTCGAGATGCGGCGCGATCTGATCAGTTACGCCGGGGCTTGGCAAACAGGCTTTCTGTACATGCTGACCATGCTCGGCATCCTGGTGGCCCACGAGATGGGACACTTTGTGATGGCGCTGCGGTATCGTGTTCCCGCCAGCTTTCCGTACTTCATCCCGGTGCCGATCTCGCCGATTGGAACCTTTGGCGCGGTGATTGGTATGCAGGGCATGCGCGCCGATCGTAAGCAGCTATTCGACATCGGGCTGGCTGGGCCACTGGCTGGATTGATTGTTGCGATACCAGTGCTCTGGTATGGCATCAGGCAAATGGATCTGACGACACCGGGAACCGGGGACTTTCAACTCGACTTGCCAATCGCCGTCTCTTGGATGATGCAGTGGATGCAAGTGCCTGGCTACGAGCCGGGTGATTACATCAATCAAAGCCAACTGAATCCCTACTTTATGGCGGGTTGGGTTGGCCTTTTGGTAACCGGGCTGAACATGGTTCCGGTCAGCCAACTCGATGGCGGGCATGTCTCGTACACGCTGTTTGGCAAGAACGCCCATGTGATCGCTCGCGCATTCGTCGTGTTCGCGGCGGTGTTCATCGTTTGGATGGGGGCTTACAACTGGATCTTGATGCTGATCCTGGTCATCATGATGCGGCCTGATCATCCGGCGACTAGTGACGATACCGTTCCGATTGGTTGGTTTCGTTACACGCTGGGATCGGCCTCGCTGGCCATCCCCCTGCTCTGCTTCCCGCCGATGGCGATCGTCCCAGCCTAGAACGACCGCAATCTCTGAAGCACGTCGGTCGTGATCGGACGCTTGGCGTCCCAGAAGATCCACGCTGTGAGGAACTCTTGCACCTCGGCACTGTTCAGCCAGGTGGCGACCTGGGTTGCTTCTTTGCGGGTACGAAGCGAAAGAAAGTAGGTGGTGTCGTCCATCATCACCGGGCGACCCTCTTGCGGCCCGACCACGCGAAACGAAAGCTGCTTGTGCAATGCCGAGATGGCAACTTTCCAGCGCGCGAACGAATACTCGCCAATTCCAAAGATCGAGAACGGGGGCCGGCCTCGATAGATCGAACTTTTCCGAGCCGCCAAGCGATCGGCATGTCGCCGCAAGTAGGCCCATGTTCGCGGTGCTTTTGATTCGATCGTGGAAGTATCTTCGCCGGTGTGCGACTGTGGGACCAAAAGAAACTGATCGGTCTGCCTGGTCTCGCCGCGATGAATCTTGCCCGCTGGCATCATCGGAAACAGATAGTCTGGCTCTAGCTCGACGGTTTCTCCCAAGCCGTTGACCAGCGACCATCCGCGACGTTGCAATTGCATCACGTCGCGGCAATCATGTTTGACTCCGCTGCGCCATCGTTTGTTCGATTCGGTTTCCAATAGATGGCGATGTCTTTCCAAGGCATTTCGATCGGCGAGCAAACGCCCCTCGTAAATGCCGAGCGTTGATTCGGCGCGCGTGTCTTCGAGATTCGCAAAGACCTCGCAGGTCTGAGGATGCTCGCCAGGGCGGACTTCACAGGTTAGCAAACAAGCATCGACCGCAGCGCGAAAATGCCGGCGCGAATCAATTCCGCGAATCGAGCATCTCGCCAACGGCAGGGCGCTATTCCAGGCCTGCTGCAGAACTTTCCGCGCGACCGCTGTTTTGCACAACATTGCCAAAACACCACCTGCCGTTGGCATCGATTCCAGCAGTGTGGTGATCATCCACTGCGAGATATCGAAGTTCGCCTTGCCGGTCTTCGCGTCGATTCCGCGTTGTCGTTGAAAATTCGACTTGGCCGGCAGGTTGTTACTTCCGAGCGATCCAAGCTGTGAATTGGTTACCCAAGGTGGATTGCCCAGTACGAGTACCGGGCCGGTCTGCTGCCTGAGTAGCTTTGGCCATTCTTGCTCGAAGAAGTCGGCTTGTTTGAGATCGACTTTCGCCTGGCAACCGTGCAGACGCGCCTTGGCATCGGCCACGTACTGGCGGTTCCATTCGCGTCCGACGAGCGATCGCACACTTGGAAAGATATCTGCGGCGGCCTCCAAGAAGAATCCTTGGCCACACGTAGGCTCGACGACACCAGCAGGGACAAGCCCTTCCGCTTGAAGTTGGCGACAAACGGCAACGGCGAGTTCAGGCGGCGTTTGAAAGTCGCCGAACTCGATTTTCTGGCGACTTTTGACACGGATCATCAGCGACTAGCCACAGCGAATAGAACGTTGGGTTCGAATTTCGCGACAGTTTAAGACTTTCACGAAATTCGAACCACGCCAGTATTCGCCGAGTGCTAGCACTCGCTACGCCACGCGAGGCTTGCCGGAAGTCAGCTGCGGCTCGATCAAATCTTCCTTGGCAATCACGACCAGGCCTGACTGAGTGACGGTGAAGCCCCGTTTGCGGTCCAGGTCGAGATCGAAGCCGATTTGAGTGTTGGCCGGAATGTTGACCCCTTTGTCAATGATCGCTCGGTGAATCTGGCAATGCCGACCAACTGTAACGCCCTCGAACAGAATCGAATCTCGCACCGACGAAAAGCTGTTCACACGAACCCGCGGCCCGAGGATGCTGCGTTCGACTTCGCCGCCGGAAACAATCGACCCGCCGCAAACGATGCTGTCCATCGCGTGCCCGCGTCGATTGCCGTCGTTTTCGCTGCCAAAGACAAACTTCGGCGGCGGAACGTTGGGCTGGTACGTTCGAAGCGGCCACTCTTCGTCATAGATATTCAGCTGTGGATCAACCGAAACGAGATCCATGTTGGTTTCGTAGTAGGCATCGAGCGTCCCTACATCGCGCCAGTAGGCATCACGTTTGCGATTCTCGTCCCGGAACGGAAACGCATAAACGCGATGCGTGTCAATGATCGAAGGAATGATGTTCCGGCCGAAATCATGGGCGCTGGTTCGATTGGTGGCATCCTGGCAAAGCTGCTCGAACAGGAACGCCGCGTTGAAGACATAAATGCCCATCGAAGCCAGGCAGTGCTCGTCATCGCCCGGGATCGTCTTGGGGTCGGCGGGCTTTTCGTCGAAGCCCAAGATCTTCTGTTCGCGGTCGATCTGCATGACGCCGAACGAACGAGCTTCTTCGATCGTGGTCTTCAACGCCCCGATCGTCAGGTCGGCTCCGTTGTCGATATGGAAGTCGAGCATTGAGGCGTAGTTCATCTTGTAGATGTGATCTCCGGCGAGGATAACCACATACTTCGGACGATGCTTTTCAATCGCGTAGATGTTTTGATAAACGGCGTCGGCGGTGCCTTGATACCATTGCTCGTCGATCCGCTGTTGCGGCGGGACGACATCGATACATTCGCCCAACTCGCGGCAGAAGTAACGGGACCAGCCGATATTGATGTGCCGGTCTAAGCTCTGCGCTTTGTACTGCGTGAGCAATTGGATCTTGCGAAAACCACTGTTCAAACAGTTCGACAAGGCGAAGTCGATGATGCGATAGACGCCGCCGAAAGGCACTGCCGGTTTGGCCCGATCGCGCGTCAACGGTTCCAGGCGTGAGCCCTTGCCGCCAGCAAGGATCACAGTCAGTACGTTCTCCATCCGATGCGTACCTCAGCTAAGATTAGGGTGTTTCGAGGCGAGCGGGATTGGGGCGGGCCTCGGGGGTGACTGCCACATTTTATCGGCTTGCCCCAATCGTCAAAAGAAAAAGAAGCCACGGCGCTAGTGGTTTTTGCGCGTTTGTGAAACTCATCGTGAGGGCGGTAGCGATTAGTTCGTCAGCGAACCGATTGGCCAATTCCGATGTCTGCTAGACGAGATCCAACATCAACTCGAACTAGAAAGAATGCCAATGAGCGATGCTAGGAAGTCGACCGTCGAGGAAATCCGTGCCAGGTTTGATGCCGATGTCGATCGGTTTTCCAACCTGGAAACAGGGCAATCGGCCACCATGGATGCCCCGATCGTGCTAGACCTGATTACCCGTGTCGCCAAGAAGCATCGCCCCAATGCCAGACAAGTGCTGGACATTGGTTGTGGAGCTGGAAACTACACCCTGAAGCTGCTGGATCAGATTCCCAGCCTCGCTTGTACGATGATTGATCTGAGCCAACCGATGCTCGATCGGGCCAAGCTTCGACTCAAGCAAAGTACCGCTACCGAGGTAACCACCCTTTGCGGTGATGTTCGGGAACTCGATCTTCCGACGGCAACGTTCGATGTTGTCATGGCGGCGGCGGTTTTGCATCACCTGCGAGATGATGCCGATTGGAAACAAACGTTCACGAAGATCTTCCAATCGATGGCCCCCGGCGGAATCTTTTTGGTAAGCGACCTGGTCGCCCAAGACATTTCAGCCGCCAACCAAGTGCAGTGGGAACGTTATGGGGAGTACCTCCGCGACTTGCGCGATGACGAGTACCGCCAAAAAGTGTTCGACTACATCAAAAAAGAGGACACCCCCAGGAGTGTCCTCTATCAGATCGATCTGTGCCGCCAGGTTGGCTTTTCGCAAGTCGAGCTATTGCATCTGAACGCCTGCTTCGGTTCCTATGCGGTGGTCAAATAAACCGAATCAGCCGCACCACGCCGATTGCGGTGTGGTGTGGACCTTGGCCTCTTTGCCTTCAACCAGTCCGGCGATGACTGCTTCAGCTTCCGCCACGCTTTCGGCTGTGGGATGAAATTGCAGGCCGAGATCGATGTCGTAGGTCTGGCCTGGGGCAAGTTGAATGGTCCGGCCATGGTCCGCTTCAAAGCCACGCGGATTCGGGAAGTTCGTGGCAGGCTCCAGCCCGGTCACGTAGCCATCTTCCACGGCGGCGGTGTTTTTCCACAGCACGAAGTAAGGAAGTTGCTTCACATTGAAGTGGACTGAAACGGCTTTGTCGCCGGCGGCGTTCTTGAGCAAGGCACATGTCTTGCCATCGGCATCGGCCGCCAGTTGCATGAAGTAGACCTGTTCCGCGTAACCTGCGGTTGGGGGCAGATAGGTCGACCAGGTATCGATGCTCGTTGCGGCATGGTCATCGCGCGGGCAGATCTCGGAAACGGGACAAACGACCGAGGCCCCTTCGCCGAGAATCGGCGCGCCGAGATTGATGTGGTACAGCATCTGGGCGCTGCTTGGCTTGGCCGATCGATTGATGATCTGATCGCGAATGCGAAAGCCGTTTTCGCCACTCTTGGTACGAATCTCGGTCTTCAGAGCGACGTTGTAGCAAAGAAAGCGAGTTTCGCGGACTTCGCCGCTGATGCACATCTCACCTCCTTCGGAAACTTCGACGACCACATCTTCGGTGGGTTGATTCGCGATGCGGCCATGCAAGCCATACTTAAGTCGGCCTGACTCGGTGTCGAACTCTGGGGCACCGTTGCTTTCCAATCCACAGCGGACGATCAACTCGTCCATGCCATCCAACCAGCCGAGACCACTGGGATCGAATAGTGGAACGAAACGAGGATGGACCGGGCCTTCGATCGGTGAATCCCACCCGAGACGCGTCTCGCCATGCTTGGCCAAGTGAATTCCCATCCCGCGCGAGGGAATCGTGGTGAACGAGAAGTCACCGTTCTGGACAGTTAGCAACTCGACTCCATCACGCCGACCGCCAATCAATCGCGTGTGGGTAACACTCAATCCGTGCGACTTAGCGGTCTTCAAAAAGGGGGCTGGTTGCTGAAAGGGGGATTCAACGTCGTACTCACTCAAGATCCAGCGATTACTCATGAGGCATTTCCGTATTAGGCGATTCTGGACAGGTTTTTGGCGCAAGCGGACAAGTCATCGATACGATACGAATGCTAGGTGTGAATTTCCAGCACAGAAGCGCTGAAAACGGCGGGCATTTACTTGTCAGGGGATCAAAACTTGTTAAAACAAGCGCTTTGCCTTGACGGCATCGCCACGCTCTTCTGTGGCACTTGGCCGCCACCTAGTGCCGAGGGCACACCGCAATTCCTGCCAAGGGCATACCGTCCCACCGCAATATGCTACCACACCAGAGAACCGAACCGAGCTGATCGAAAAAAATGTCAAAGGGAATCGCGTTGCCAAGAGGGACGACAACGTGCGATAGCAATTCGCAGCTTCCCAACATCCTTTTCTTTCAGATTGATCACTCCCAGGAGCCTCCTCATGAGCGAACACCCCAACGCCGCCCCGAAACTTCACAACGCCATGTGGCCAGGCTTGGTCGGTAAAGAAGAAGGAACCGATCATCCGCCGATCAGTTTAGAACGAATGCTGGAGCTGACCGCAGCTGCGGAAGTCGATGGCATTAAGTTCGACGGGATCGATTACTTCCTCTTTCACCCGCACACCGATCCCGATGCTTCTGACGACGAATTGAAGCGGATTGCGGACCTGGTGGCCTCCAAGAACCTGACGATCGGTTCGCTTGTCGCTCCGGTTTGGCCAGGTACCGTCGGCGGCCCGGCGATGGGTAGCGACGAAGAACGAGCCAACTTCGTGCTGGCCGTGAAGAAGGCTTGCCGGATTGCCAAGGTCTTCAACGAACACGGCGTTCGCCAGTACGGTGCGATTCGCATTGACTCGGCCAGCGGCGTCGAAGCCTGGTCGGCCGATCCCAAAGCCAATCAGGCCAAGATCGCCGAAACCTTCAAGGAAGCCGGCAAAGTCGCCGCCGATCATGGCGAACGCCTGGCCGCCGAAGGCGAGATCTGCTGGGGCGGAATGCATTCATGGAAGAACATGGTCGACCTGTTGGAGATGGTTGGCATGCCGGAGACGGTCGGATTTCAAGCCGACCTGGCTCACACGTACTTGTACCTGTTGGGCTACAACGCACCGGAGCATGGCCTCTTGAAGGAAGGCTATACCGAAGAAGAATTCTGGGCCGCCTACACCGAGATGACCAACGCCCTGCGGAAGTGGACGATTGACTTCCACGTTGCCCAGAACGACGGTTCGGTTCACGGTACCGGTTCGCACGATAAGACCGGCCGCCACTGCCCGGCCGACGATCCCAACGGCAAGCTCGATATCGTCAAGTGCAGCCAATACTGGCTCGAAGACGCCCAGCAGCGCGGCATCAAGCACATTTGCTGGGATGGCTGCATGTTCCCCAACGAGATGCTCGAGAAGCAGGAAACCTGGAACACGATCCTCGACGTAATGATCAAAGTCCGCGATCAGTGCGGCTGGAACTAGTCTTCTCACCAATCACCCCTCGGTGCGAATCGATTGGTTTGCACTGTCAGCTAAGAGACAAACATCATGGCAAAGAAACCACTTCGTATTGGCCTGGTCGGTTACGGCTTCATGGGACGCACGCACTCCAATGGCTACAAGCGTGTGCCTGACTTCTTCCCGGAACTGGAATACCAACCGGTGCTGCAGGCCGTTTGCGGTCGTAGTGAAGAAAAGACGAAAGCATTCGCCGAACAGTGGGGCTACGCTTCGTACGAAACCGACTGGGAAAAGTTGATTGCCCGGGACGATATCGATGCCGTCGATATCTGCACCCCGAACGACACCCACGCTCCGATCTCGATTGCCGCCGCCAAAGCAGGCAAGATGGTCCTGTGCGAAAAGCCGATTGGCCGCACTGCTGCCGAAGGAGAAGAGATGGTCAAAGCGATCGAAGCCGCAGGCGTCGCCAATACCATTTGGTACAACTACCGCCGTCTGCCGGCCGTGACGTTGGCCAAGAAGATCATCGACAGCGGCAAGCTGGGGCGAATCTTCCATTACCGTGCCAACTTCCTGCAAGACTGGACGATCAGTGCCGACTTGCCGCAAGGTGGTGCCGGTCTCTGGCGATTGGATGCCGCGGCAGCCGGTAGCGGCGTGACGGGCGACCTTTTGGCTCACTGCATCGACACGGCGATCTGGCTCAATGGCTCGATCAAAGACGTCAACGCCATGACCGAGACGTTCATCAAGGAACGGACTCATACCGCCACTGGCGAGAAGCAAGCGGTCACGATCGACGATGCGTGCACGTTCTTCTGTCATTTTGAAAACGGTTCGCTCGGTCTGTTCGAGTCAACTCGATACGCTCGCGGCCACAAGGCGCTGTACACCTTCGAGATCAACGGCGAAAATGCCTCGATCCGCTGGGATCTGCATGACTTGAACAAGCTCGAGTACTTCGATCATGCCGACGAAAGCGAAGTCCGCGGCTGGCGTACGATCCACATCACCGACGGCGATCACCCTTACATGGATCACTGGTGGGTTCCTGGTCTGTGCATCGGTTACGAACACAGCTTCGTCCACCAGGTTGCCGACTTCCTGAAGAGCATCCAGGAAGGCACGCCGTGCGAACCAACCTTCCGTAGTGCCTTGGAAACCGCCAAGGTATGCGACGCGGTCCTGGCCAGTGCCGCTGAGAAGACCTGGAAGGACGTTTAGTCGATTACGACAACGTCGAACAATTCAAAGGGGAAGGAGCAACGATTTGCCCTTCCCCTTTTTCACATTCACGCCAAGATTGGGGCATGAACTACTTAGCCCACGGCCGACTCCATCTCGACCAGCCCTACTTTCTCGCCGGAACCGCAGTGCCTGATTGGCTGAACGTGGTCGATCGTAAATGCCGAGCACGATCGAAGAAAGCGTTGCCGCTGTGCGCTTCGCCTGATGAGTGCGAAGCCCAGATTGCCGCCGGTATCGTGCAGCATCATGCCGATGACGATTGGTTTCATCGAACCGAGGCGTTTAACCGGCTGCAGTGGGATTTCACCAGGCAGATCCGTGACTTTCTGGGTAAAGACAGCGGCATGCGACCCAGTTTCCTGGGCCACATTCTGGTGGAATTGCTCTTGGATTCAGTGCTGATGGAAGACGACCCGGCCGAGCTTGATGCCTATTACAACGCGTTAAAACAGGTCGATGGCGGCCTGGTTCAGCAAACGGTCCAGCGAATCGCCGGGCGGCCTGCCGATCGCCTGGACTGGTTCATTGGTCGCTTCATCGAGGTCCGTTTTCTGGAAGACTATCCCGATGACGAAAAACTGCTCTACCGGTTGAATCAGGTCATGCAGCGCGTCAAACTACCAGCTTTGCCCGACAATTTCGTAGCGCTCTTGCCGACCTTGCGGCAGGAGGTTCGAGCTTCGTCCGCGGCATTGCTTCCCGTGCATTCAAGCTAAGCTCCCCTCTGTTCTCTACTGTAAAAGCTCAGGAGACCCCGTCGATGAAATTTGGCATGAACTTGTTGCTCTGGTCCGGCGATCCCGATGACAGCCTATTGCCGGTGATCGAGCAATTGAAGGAAATGGGCTACGACGGGGTCGAGATTCCTTTGTTCAATCTCGACGTCGACAAGTGGACAAAATACGGCGAGCAGATCAAAGGCATGGATCTGAAGTGCACCGCCGTGACGGTCCGTAACCTGGAAGACAATCCGATCAGCTCCGACGCTGCCGTGCGTGCCAAGGGTGTTGAGCTGAACAAGAAGACCCTCGACTGCTGTGCAGCACTGGGTGCCGAAACATTGGTCGGTCCATACCACTCGGCGATCGGTCACTTCAGCGGTGCCGGTCCGACCGAAGACGAATGGAAGTGGGGCGTCGATACGATGCGTCAGGTCGCCGAGCACGCTGGCGAAGTTGATGTCATGTTGGGGGTCGAAGCTTTGAACCGCTTTGAATGCTATTTCCTCAACATTCATAAGGACTCGGCCCGGTTCGTTCGCGAGATTGACCATCCCAACTGCAAGATGATGTACGACACGTTCCACTCGAACATCGAAGAAAGCTGCATCGCCCAGGCCATTCGCGATTGTTCCGACGTGCTGCATCACATCCATATCTCTGAAAACAACCGAGCCACGCCGGGCACCGGGCACATCGATTTCGATACCAACTTCAACACCTTCAAGGAAGTTGGCTACGACGGCTGGATGGTCTGCGAAGCATTTGGCTTGGCCCTGCCGGAAATCGCCGCTGCCACCAAGATCTGGCGAAAGATGTTCGATACCGAACTGCAATTGGCTAAGGACGCCCTGACGTTCATGAAGCAGGAAGTTGCCAAACGCTGGTAATCAACGCGGCTTCCATCAACTCGATTTCAGCCAAGGCCAATCGTCCACAAGGCGATTGGCCTTTTGCTTGCGCAAGCGGGACTTCGGCTTGAGCTGATACCGCCGCGGCCAGTATAGTTCAGCTATGACCGACGAAGAGGAACAGTTCGATCTCTCTGCCATGTTCGCCGACGATACCGACGACGGCGGGCTTTCATTGGATCGCCTCTCGGCTGCCTATGCCGAGGCCCTGGGTAGTCGCCCTGCTCCGTTTCAGGAAGAAGAGCCCAGCGAGCCACAAGAGCCGGCCGAAGAGGAAACTACCGCCCAAGTCGTTTCGCGAATGGCCGACGAGGCGGAAGCGGACGATCCCTGCGAACTTTCGCCGACGACGATCCTCGAATCGCTGCTATTTGTCGGCAACCAAGCCAACGACAAGCTGACCGCCGAGAAGGCCGCGTCGGTGATGCGCGGGGTCAAGCCGGACGAGATCGACGACCTGGTCCATCAGCTCAATCGCAAGTATGAAACCGAAGGCTGCCCCTACGAGATCACGGCGGTTGGAAACACCTACCGTATGACGCTACGAAATGAGTTTCGACCGCTGCGCGAGAAGTTCTATGGGAAAGTCCGCGAGGCGAAGCTCTCGCAGCCAGCGATCGATGTTTTGTCGTTGGTTGCCTACAACCAAGGGGCGACTCGGGAAGAAGTTGACGAGATGCGAACCAAACCGAGCGGACCGATTCTGACGCAATTGGTGCGGCGTCGATTGCTGCGGGTGCAGCCTGACCCGGAAGACAAGCGACTCAAACGCTACACCACGACGGAACGCTTTCTACAGCTGTTCGGTCTGACATCGCTCGACGATCTACCGCAGCCGCAATCGCTGGACGACTGACAAGAGTCGATAACCAGCGAGGTGCGGAGAATTGGCGGTGCTAGCTGGAATCGGCAAGATTGCCGTTCAAAGAGAGCGGATTCGCTAAAATATTGTCGTCGTAACATATTATTATTTATGGGTTTGCGTTGGCGGTTGGCGTTGGCAGCTGACGAGCCTTATTCGGCGTGCTACAATGCGACCCATCGAAATTATGGGGCTTTGATTGCCCCAGAGAACACTTCTGCAAACCATAATGGTTTGCCCCGGATGGAATCGATGTAACGATTCCTCCGTGACGAATACAACGTGAAGTGATTTATCCTCGCGACCCAAGGTCTGGCATGTCTCGTCGTTCGCATCTTGCACGACTACGCCAACAAGCCCCGCTCATTCTGCCATCAGTGCTATCGTGTGATTACAGCGATATGCGCGGAGAAGTAGAGAAGTTGGAAGCTGCTGGCGTGCAAGCACTCCATTTAGACGTGATGGATGGAAATTTTGTCCCCAATTTGACTTACGGAATGCCGATCGTTGCGGCGTTTCGCAAGTTGACGGAACTTCCTCTTGATGTGCATTTGATGATCGAGAATCCGGAGCGATATGTCCGACAGTTCTACGAGGCGGGCGCGGATATCATTACCATTCACGAGGAAGCAGCCGGCAGCGATACGGCTCGGGTCTTACAGGAAATCAAAGATCTGGGCTGTGGAGCAGGGGTTGCTATCAACCCCGACATTCCGGTGGATCGAGTTCTGCCTTTCATTGACTTGGCGGACTTGATACTAATCATGAGTGTCAACGCAGGGTTCGGAGGCCAGCAGTTCAATCCGGTGGCCTTGGAAAAGCTCGAGACCTTGCGAAAGGCGGCCCCTCCAGAGCTTCTGTTGGAAGTCGATGGAGGAGTCAACCTGGAAACCGTCCAGGCATGCACGGAGGCAGGAGCCGACCTGTTGGTAATAGGATCAGCGATTTTCAAGCAATCGGATTACAGCGCGGCGATTGACGAGCTCTATCGTTCCGCTCAAGTTTCGACCTAGTTGAGACCACCTTGCCATGTTGCGTATCGTGCTCGTTCGACCTGGCCAGACTGAATATGACTTTCAAGGTCGCATTCGCAGTCGTCTGGCGGTACCCCTGACCGAAGAAGGGACACGTCAAGCCTCAGAGATGGTTCGGCAGCTTCAAGAGTTGCAGATCGCTGCCATCTACTGCGGTCCGTGCCCGGCCTGTCTGCAGACCGCCGAAGCATTCGGCAAGCAATTAGGCAAGAAAGTCCGTCCGTTGGACAATCTTGCCAACCTGAATGCGGGTCTCTGGCAGGGAAAGCTGTTTACTGAGGTAAAGCAGAATCAGCCCACCGTCTATAAACTGTGGCAGGAAAAGCCAGAGGCGGTCTGCCCCCCCCAAGGGGAGACCTTGGCCGAGGTGCGCTTGCGTGTCCAGAACGTCTTAGACAAGATATGGAAGAAGCACCAAAAGGGCGAAAACAACGTGATCGTGGTTGCCCCTGAGCCATTAGCCTCCATCATCCGCAGCGAGATACTCCATACTGATTTCGGTGATCTGTGGGAAGCAGAGCGTCGATGTGGATGGTGGGAATTGATTCAATATGAAAAAAACGCAGTCGTCTCCTAAGTCCAAGTCCAGCAAGAAGTCTGCGGCGAAGAACCAGGAAACTGAAAAGCTGAACACTGAAAAGTTGAAGACAACGTCAGTCGAGGAATCCAATATGGCATCGGTATCTTCGGAAGTTACAACTCAAACCGAAGAATCAGGCAAGCCAAAGAAGCGCGGTGTGCCCGAAGGCCTGTGGCAACGATGCCCCAGCTGCCAGGCAGCCATCTTCCGCAAGCAGGCGGAACAGCTCCTAGGTGTTTGTCCGGAATGTGACTACCACTGGACCATCTCCGCCCAGCAGCGAATCGAACAAGTGCTCGATACCGGGACGTTCGAGGAATGGGACGCCGACCTGACGTCGCTTGACCCGCTGAACTTCAAAGACAAGAAGGGCTACCCAGAGCGCGTCATCGCTGAGCAAAAGCGAACGGGGCTCCGCGATGCGGCACTGACCGGCTGCGGTATGATTCGTGCCCGCCGCGTTGCTTTCGGCGTGACCGATAGTGCGTTCATCATGGGAAGTATGGGGAGCGTCGTCGGCGAGAAGCTGACGCGGCTGATCGAACGAGCCACGGCCCAGGACCTGCCGTTGATCATCATCAGCGGCTCCGGCGGTGGTGCTCGGATGCACGAAGGGATTTACTCGCTGATGCAGATGGCCAAGACGACCGCCGCCCTGGCGAGATTCCACGAAGCAGGCGGGCTGTTCATTTCCGTTTTGACCAATCCAACCATGGGGGGCGTTGCGGCCAGCTTTGCTTCCCTGGGTGATTTGATCTTTGCCGAACCGCAGGCCCTCGTCGGTTTTGCCGGTCCGCGCACGATCAAAGCCACGATCCGCATCGATCTGCCCGAAGGTTTCCAGACTAGCGAGTTCATGATGGAACACGGTTTCGTCGACCGGATCGTTCCCCGGAACAAGCTGAAGCTCGAAATTGCCCGCGCAATCGACTACTGCGGCAAATAGCTTTCTGGTGTTAAGGCCCGCAGCCGCCGAAAGAATGTTCATCAGCGGCCGCTTGTGTTTGGCATCCTGCCAGCATAAAGTGGGGTCAGAGGCACCGGAACAGACAATACAAGACCATCCCCCAGTTTTTAATCAGGCTGCTATGCGCTGATTTTGCGAGCGGGGAAGCGTTCAGGGGCCTAAATTTGAATATCCATTTCAAGTTTCCCTGATCGCGCGAGTCCCTTCCTCTCATGAGCCTGCTGAAGAAGTTTACCTCTTTTTTCGCCGGACAGCCGAAGCTCGACATTGCTTCGCGGTTCCAAATCTTAAAAGAGGCGGTCTCTGGCACGATGAGCGAATTCTTTAAGGTTCGCGAACATTCCACCGGCCGGACGTTAGGACTGAAGGTCCTCGACCTCGAAAAGCAGCAATTCTTCGATTCTCGCTTCACCGGCCTGACGCGGCCCAAGGAAGGGGAAATCGCCATGTCGCTGACCCATCCATGCATCGTGCGCACGCTCGAGTATGGGTTGGTGACGACCGGACAGCAGTACGTCTTGATGGAGTATCTGGAAGGCAAAGGGCTCAATTCGCTGGTCATCGATCGCGACCCAATGTTGGAAGGAAAGCAGGTGTTGCTGTTGCGGCAGATGGCCGATGCGTTGGCATGCGTCCACGAGGCTGGCTACATTCACCGCGACATCTGTCCCCGTAACTTCATCGCGGCCCCTGACTGCCGTTCCTGCAAGCTGATTGACTTTGGCCTGACATTGCCAGCCAAGCCCGAATTCATGGCCCCAGGTAATCGCACCGGGACGCCCAACTACATGGCTCCCGAGATCGTCCGGCGGCGTTCCACCGACCAGCGGGTCGATATCTTTTCGCTGGGCGTGACTGGGTATCGTCTACTGGTTTATCAGTTGCCATGGGCGTCGACCGAAGGCACCGGGCGGGATGCGTTGCATCACGATACCGTTCCGCCGGCCGATATCTTCGAACTCAGGCCGAAGTTGAATCGGGAGCTGGGGGAGCTGATCATGCAGTGCCTCAAGCGAGATCCCCGTGAGCGGCCCGAAACGGCCCGGGAGATGCTTGTCCGGCTGCAGAAGATCAAAAAGGTCGATGCTTAAGCCGATCGTTTTCCACCACCAGCAGGGGCCGGTTACCGCTTGACGCCAATCGGCGTGCTGGTATCATGGCGGGTTTCCACTTCGGTCGGAAATCCACGCTATAGAGCAATGAAACCATCGGCGGACCCCAGTTAGCCGCCTGATATCGCATAGTCCAGGAGAGTAGCCGTGACCATCGACAAAAGCCTGAAAGTGAAGCGGGGCGGTATTTCGACCCGCAGCGTGCTGAAACGCAGCGAGCGCATCGCCCAGATGAAGGCCAAGGGAGCCTTCAGCGACGAATCGACTTCGCCAATCGGTCTGCCCAAGACTAAAGTGGTAAAGATCTCGATGAAGAAGAAGAAGAAGGTCAAAGAAGAAGACGGCAAGAAGTAGTTTTTGCCTGTCGACCTTGCTCGAACCGATCAAAAGCCCTGGCCATTTCCAGGGCTTTTTTCGTGGAGCATTCCCGTGTTCAGCCTCTCAATTGCCAGTCTTTGGCGGATTCTTGGAAATCTTCTACGGGGCCCGTTGACAAGCTGCTTTGGTTATTGAGAATAAGTCTCAGTCTTAATAACTGCTCGCAAGTGACCTTCTCGGCAGCTAGCCAGCTCAGGTACCGGCGCCGTTCCTTCGGAATGGCCCATTTCAGTATTCACCTGAGGAGGTCGCTATGTCCGTCCGATCGTCCCGCTCTCGAAGCGGTTTTACTCTCATCGAGCTACTGGTCGTGATCGCCATCATTGGGATCCTGGTGGCTCTTCTGTTGCCGGCGGTTCAGCAAGCTCGCGAAGCGGCTCGGCGGATGCAATGCCTGAACAATCTCAAGCAGATTGGGCTGGCGATCCACAACTATCACGACACCTTCAAGATGTTCCCCAATGCGAACTCCAGCGGGGTCGCCTACTCGAGCCTGAGTGGGTCGAGTCTGTTCACGAGCATCTTGCCGATGATCGAACAGGCCAACGCGTTCAAGCTGTACGACTTCACCAAAGGAAATTCCGATCCGGAAAACCAGCAAGTCGTTGCTCAGAAACTGCCCTTTTACCTCTGCCCTTCTTCCCCCCTTCGCCGAGAAGTACCCAGCTGCGATTCCGATGCGAATCGTGCCCCAGGGAACTATGCGGCCTCGATCGGATCGGTCGACTTCAACCAATACTGGTCTTTCTACGGCTCGACTCGCCCGACCTTGAATGGGGCAATTGTCTATACCGACAGCACGCCTGGCCGGACCAAGTTTCGCGATGTGATCGATGGGACAAGCAATACGCTGTTGATTGGCGAAACTGCCTATAACTTGCCTGACTATCAGTTCTCTAGCGGAAGTTGTAACGGGCAGTCGCGTTACTCGTTTACCTACTGGTCGAATCCCTATCCCGGCTCGACGACCTGCACGACCCAGTACGGCTTCAATCCTCACGACGTCCAAGGGGATGGAATCTTTGACCCCAACTGGACGCGCACGTTTCGCAGCGATCATGTTGGCGGCGTGCAGTTCACGTTGACGGATGGATCGGTTCGGTTTGTTTCCGAGACGATCGATGCCAGCTTGCTCGATTCCCTCGCGACGCGCAATGGAGGGGAGGTCGTCGGTGAATTCTAGAGTGCTGATCCTGCTACTTTTTGTATGCTGTGGGTGCAGCCAGTCTGGCGACGGAATTCCTCGTGCTGCTGTCGAAGGCCATGTAACCTGGCAAGGGGTTCCTCTGAAGCAGGGCGTAATCCGCTTCGTGCCGCTTGCCGGAGGTCAGGGTGGCAAAACGTCGATCAGCATCGTCGACGGAACTTTCAAGGTCGATGCCCCACACGGCCCAGCGGTCGGAAGGCATCGGATCGAGATCGAGTCGACCGATGATGGTGGGTTTGCCATGGATGACGAAACGGCGCTGACACGCCTCAAAGAGTCGAGGATCCGCAAAATTGACGTCGTCGTGATTCCTCCGATTTACAACACACAAAGTCAACTGACGGAAACAATCTCCGTTGACTCCCCCAACCATTTTGAATTCGATTTAACGAAAACCAATCGGCGATAGCCGCGATAAAATCTTAAGGTGAACCCATGCGAATCCTCTTAGCCACGGCCCTTTTGCTGATCATGCTTACCGGTAATGCTCACGCTCATTTCATCTGGCTCTTGCCGTCGACCGCCCAGGACGGGTCGACCAGTGTCGATGTCTATTTCGGCGAGTCCGCCGAGCCGGATGATCCCGATCTGTTGAAGATGGTTGAAGGGACCCAGGTTCGTTCGATTGGTCCCAATGGAAGCGTTCAGAAACTTGATCTGGTCCGGGACGAAGATCGCCTTTGGGCCAAGCTTGCCGATCCGGCTTGCCTGGTCGAAGCGACCCACGATCTGGGCGTGATAGAGCGAGGGGACAAAACGTTTCGGCTCAAATACTACGCGAAGTCAGGTCCATCGCAATCGCCGCTGTGGGATCTGGCGGACGTGCCGCAACCGCCAGCGCTCAATCTGATTCCAAAGCTGGATGGAGACAAGCTCCAACTCAGCGTGATCTTTGAAGGGAAGCCTGCCGCCAAGGCAGAAGTCAAATCGATCAGCCCCAAAGGGGATGAAGTGACCGGCGAGACCGATCAGGCTGGGCACATCAACCTTCCCTTCAGCGAGTCAGGTACGTATTCGATTCGTGCCCGGGTCATTGAAAGCAAGCCGGGTGAGCTCAAGGGCAAGCCGTTTTCCGAAACACGTCACTACGCTACCCTGGCCATGAACGCCAAGTCGGAGCAGCCCACCGAAGCCCCCAAACTGGAACCGATGGCCCAAGGCGTGACCAGCTTCGGCGGAGCGATGCTCGACGGGCGGTTGTATATCTTCGGCGGTCATACCGGCAGTGCTCATTCGTACTCGCTCCTGGAACAGGGCAATCAACTGCTCTCGCTCGATTTGAAGACCGGCAAGTGGCAGGAATTGGCCGAAGGACCACACTCGCAAGGTCTGGCACTGATCGCTCATGGGGACAAGCTTTACCGGATCGGCGGATTCACGGCGAAGAATGCCAAGGGGGAAGAAGACGACTTGTGGTCGCTCGACACCGTGGTCGCATTCGATACGAAGTCCAACAAGTGGGAGCAACTCCCCAGTTTGCCGCAGCCAAGATCTTCGTTCGATGCCGCCCTGCTGGGAGACGTCATCTATGTGATTGGCGGTTGGAAGATGGCAGGCGACGCAGAGAGTGTCTGGCACGAAACGGCCTGGAAGCTTGATCTGTCGAAGACGCCGCTTAAGTGGGAAGCGTTGCCCAAGCCGCCATTCCAACGAAGAGCCCTGGCCGTAGCAGCCCATGACGGCAAGATCTATGCAATCGGCGGGATGCAAAAAGAAGGTGGTCCGACGACCCGTACCGATGTCTTCGATCCCAAGACGCAGACGTGGACCCAGGGACCAAACCTGGTGATTGTCGGCGATGATAAAAAGGCTGGCGGTATTACGGGCTTCGGGGCCTCGGCTTTCGACGTTGGTGGCGAACTGTTCGTTTCGACCATCAAGGGAACCTTGCAGCGACTGTCGGCCGATGGGTCGAAGTGGGAAGTTGTCGACAACACGCCCACGGCCCGCTTCTTCCATCGCATGCTGCCGGTCGACAAGGACCACCTGTTGATGGTAGGTGGAGCGAACATGGAAGTCGGCAAATTCGAGGAAGTCGAGATTTTGGACGTCTCGAAGTACCGAAAATCAGGAAAATAGCGACGATTTGCGAGGTTGTTCCTCCAGCTTGCTTCCCCACGGTTGGCCAACAATCGTGAATCGAAATAAGCTGGAGGTTTCGCCTCGCAAACTTTTTTTCCTGTCTGATCGACTCTACTCGATGAACAATATTGCTCGCCTTGCGTTCCCGACGATCGTCGTTACCTTTCTGCTCGCGCACGCTGCTTCGGCACAAATTCCTAATCAGGAGCCTTACCCGCAGACGACCAGCAAGAAGGGTATTCAGATCCAAATGGTCGACGATGCGATCTCGTTGGGGATTCAGCATGCCACGCTGAATGTCAATCTCACCCGGTTGATCGATCTGAAGGGCAATCGTCGAGGTCCGCGCTGGACGGTCGACGGGACCGAGTATGCGTTCTCGCCGGCTCTGGTCAAACATCTCGACGATCAGGTCAAACGGCTCAGCGATCAAGGAATTGTCGTGACGCTGATCCTGCTGACGTACGCTTCGGGCGAACCCGATCGCGACCAACTGATGCTGCATCCTGACTACGCCGCCGGCGAGAAAGCGACTGGTCCGATCGGCATGTTCAATACCACGACGGCTGAAGGACGTCAGGCACTGGAGGCATGTATCGAGTTTTTGGCCCATCGTTACAGTAGCGATCGGGGGCATGGCCGCGTGTGGGGTTATATCTGCGGCAATGAAGTCAACTCGCATTGGCACTGGGCCAACATGGGGCATGCGACTCCTGATCAGGTTGTTACTCAGTACGAACGCGCGGTGCGATTAATTCACAAGGCCGTGCGGAAGTGTTCGGCGAATGCTCGGGTTTACATCTCGCTGGAACATTGGTGGAACCAGCGTTACCCGCATGGCGATTCGTCGCAAACTTTACCAGGCCGCGAATTGATCGATCGCTTCGCCAGCCAGGTGAAAAAGCTGGGGGACTTCGATTGGGATGTGGCTTACCATCCCTACCCTGCCCCGCTGCTGAAGCCTCGTTTCTGGTTGGACGAGAAGTTTTCGCTGCACAGTTTCGAAACGCCCTGTATCACGTTTCGCAACTTGGAGGTGCTGACCGATTACCTTCAGCAAAAGCCAATGCTTTTCGAGGGCAAGCCGCGACGGGTGATCCTTTCGGAGCAAGGCTTCCATTGTGATGAATCACGCCCCAACGGCGAAGCGGAACAGGCCGCCGCATTCGCGTTGGCCTACAAAAAGGTTGAAAGCCTTCCGGGCATCGATGCGTTCATTTTGCATCGCCACGTCGATCATGCTCACGAGGGGGCCTTGAAGGTGGGGTTGTGGACCAGGAAGCCCGGCAGCATCTGTGAGCCAGACCAGAAGCGGAAGATCTACAAGGTTTTCAAGGCGGCCGGTACGCCCGAGGAAGACGAAGCGTTCGCATTTGCGCTGCCCATCGTCGGGGCGAAAGACTGGAGCGAAGCGCTACAGAATCTGATGCACGATCAGGAATCGAAGACTGGCAAATGATTGACGGACTCTCGACCGCAAATGTTTGACCGCGCCGCTCGGCATTTCCTATAACCGAAGTTGTTGCCCTGCTGTTCTTGAGTTTTCAGGAGAGGTTCGATGCCCTGTCATCGCTTCGGTCGATCTGCGTTCGCAATGGTGTCGCTAACTTTGCTGCTCGTCAATTCGACGGCGAGTGTTTCTGCTGCCGATGAAGCAGAACAAAAGCCCGACCTGAGGAGCGAACGGGTCGATGCTCTGCGAAAAGTGGTCGAGCTTGCCGAACATGCCTTGAAGTCCGGCCGGGCACCTTACGAAGAGGTCTACCGGGCGAATGTGGAGCTACTCGACGCCGAACTCGATTACTGCCGGTCGAATGAAGAGGCGATCGCGATCCTAAAACGAAGCTTGAAGGAAGCCGCAAAGATGGAGGATGTCGTCAAGGCACAAGGCCTGGCTGGTCGAGGCAGCGAGATCGACGTGCAGCGGGCCAAGGCCCAGCGGCTGAAAATCGAGATCGCACTGCGACAGGCCGAGGCCAACAACGGGCAAGACATTGGTTTCCAGGCGGGCGATCCAGTTTTTTATGCCAAGCAGCAAGTTGCCATGCGGCAAGCGGAGCTGAAGATGGCCCGAGCACAAACGGTAATCTCGGCGGCCAAGGCGGAGACCTTAAAGGCATCCGTCAGCGAAGCGGTGGCAATCGAAGCGTTGGAAGAGCAGAAGAGCAAAAACGTAGAGCGGCTGTTCGAAAAGCAAATCGTATCGGGCATCGAAGTTCAGCTTCAGCATAGCGAGCTGGAGGCCGCGAAATCTCGCCGGATCGCTGCCGAAGGGGAAGTCGTCGAGTGCCAGGCCCAGATTCAATACGACAAGGCACGCGTCGAACTGGCCGAACTGGCACTCTCCCAGGCCAAAATACAGCTGGAGCTGCTCGAAGCTGACCGCCGTTGATCGAGTCGTTCGAAAGCACCTTAGCGGGGCATAAAAGATTTGACCCCCCCATTCTGGATGTCCTATAAAAGGGGGAACGCCCCCTCGTTCCTCTTCTTCGGGAGAACTCCGATGCTCCGCCCCAAATCTGGTCCTGCTGCGTTTGTTACGCTTTCCTTCGCTTTGTTGGTTCTCGGTCTGACTGCTCGAAGCGTTATTGCCGACGAAGCGGAAAAGCCGCGGGATTTGCGACAAGAGCGGCTGGACGCCTTGCATAAGGTTGTCGAGTATGCCGAAAAGGGATTTCAGACAGCTCGGGCAACCTACGAGGAAGTCATCCAAGCGAATATCGAGTTGCTCAATGCCCAGCTCGAGTACTGTGAATCCAACCAGGAGCGGATCGAGATCCTCAAGCAGTACCTTGGTGAACTGAAGAAGGCGGAGGAACTTGCCCAGGCTCGAGTTCATGCGGGCCGAGGTTCCGACAAAGAGGTCCAGCAAGCCAAGGCCGAACGGCTGAGAGTCGAGATCGAGTTGCAAAAAGTAGAAGCGAAAGAGAACCAGGGAGTTCAGTTCGAGGGTGGCCAGCCTGACCCGGTGATCATTGCCAAGCAGCAAGTCGCCATCAAATCAGCCGAACTTCGAATGGCCCAGGCTCAAGTAGCGATCTCGGTGGCCAAATCGGAAACCTTGAAGGCGCTCGTCACGGAAGCTGCGGCAGCCGAATCCGTGGAAGAACAGAAGATGAAAAACGCGAAGCAGCTCTTCGAGAAGAACGTTGTTTCGAGCGGCGAAGTGGCGCTTCGTAACAGCGAGCACGCCGCCGCCAAAGCTCGCCGAGCCGCTGCGGAGAGCGAAGTGGCCGAGAGCAGAGCCCAGATTCAATTCAACCAGGCACACGCTGAATTGGCCGAACTGGAACTTGCCCTGGCCGAAATGCACCTCAATGCCCTGATCACCCCTGAGCGATAGGCAGGCCAGTAGCCGCCCACAGGGTTCCGTTTGTAGCGGTCAGGTCGATTTTGGTCCTGCAGATCCCGTTTATCGGGGGTTTGGGATTAGTTTACGGAACCTGGCTGCTGGACGGGGGTTTTCTTTACGGTACCTTCATGCGGAATTCCGAGCGAATTCTGAATCGCTAATTTAAATTGAAGGTTTGGGAGTCGGGGAGCGGCTCTGCTTATGGGTTTGAAGAGCTTGAGGTGAGAGCACCGCAATGCCGTTCGATTTTCCGTTTGTCAGTCCGATTCTTGGCTACTTGGGCCCAGGATTAAGTGCCGGTGCGGTTGCTGTTGTTCTGGGAATTGTCGGCTCGATCTTTTTGGCCCTCTTCGCGGTGGTGTGGTACCCGCTGAAGCGACTGCTGCAAGCGGCCGGAATCCTCAGCCGCCAGAAGAGGACGATCTCGTCGCTGGACGATGGCGAGGATGCCGATCAAGATGAAGAGGATCCTCAGTCACACTCGAAAGATGCCTAATGTATCTTGGCTTTGTGTTGGCCGCATTGTTGACCACGGAAGTCCTTTTTCGTGTCCCGCTACAGGCCCGGCTATCGTCGATTCTGTTGAATTCGTCCAAGGCTCGGCATGTTGTGCAGTCGGCGAAGATTTCGGACCACTGGAAAGAGAAAGTCTTGCTCCGCTATTCCGGCGCGATTTTCCAAAGCTCGCTGGCCATCGCCTTCATGATGCTCATCGTAACACTGCCGGTCTTGGTAGTTGAGATCGTGTTACGAAGCTTCGGAAATGATGGCATTTTGGAGTACCTGACGCAGTGGCGCGGCATCTTGTTGTTCAGCCTGATTGTGGTGGCGTGGGGCGTTCTAAGAGGAGTCTTGCGTGGAATCGGGCTACGGTTTCTCACAGCGTATGCTGCATAGGTTGGCCTTAGGGTCGACGCTGATTGCCAGGGCTTCCTATGACTTCGAAGGAATGTTTGCGGGCCGCAGCATCGGCGAACAGCATCGCAAGCAGAAGCACGTCTTCGTCTCAGGGTTGGCTCGCTCTGGCACTACCGTCTTGATGCGCCGGTTTTACGCCAGCGGCCAGTTCCGCTCGTTGACCTATCAAGACATGCCCTTCGTGTTGATGCCGGGCACGTGGAAGAAGCTTCGCGGCAAAGCCGATGCAGGCGTTGCCCGGCAAAGGGCCCACGGGGACGGCATCGTCGAAGACTTCAATAGTCCGGTCGCGCTGGAGGAAGTGTTCTGGCGGGTCTTCGCCGGAAGTACTTACATCAAGCCCGATTGCCTGGTGCCGGCGGAAGTCCCGGAAGAAGTGCAGGCGATGTTCTGCGAATATGTCGGCCGAATCCTGGCGACAGATGATTCGAAGCGGTATCTGTCCAAGAACAACAACAACATCCTCAGATTGCCAACAATCCGCAAGATATTTCCGAGCGCCCTTCTGATCGTCCCCTTTCGCGATCCACCTAGTCACGCCGACTCGCTGCTGCGGCAGCACCAGCATTTCAGCAAACTGCACGCGGAAGATCCTTTCAGCCTGCAGTACATGCGGTGGCTAGCGCATCACGAGTTTGGCAAAGATCATCGTGATTTCCGCTTCGACCAGCAGCCCAAAGAGTGGCAAGATCCTGCGGACCTGAACTACTGGCTGGAGTCGTGGATTCGCACCTATCGGTATTTGCTCGACCATGCTCCTGGAGATGTCCTGTTCGTGGCGTACGAAAGTATTTGCAACGAACAGGCCGCCACCTGGCTGCGACTCGCCGAACTGGCCGAGATTGATCCCCAGGCGGATAACCAGGCCGAACCGTTCACGAACAAGAATCGAGAGGTTTCCGAACCGATCGACGAGAGCCTGGCAGGGAAAGCTCGTTTGCTGTATAGCGAGTTAGTCGAGCGAAGTCTCAGTACGATCGAAGCTTGACCTCCTAAGCATCGCACATTGCCCGAAAGCAAGGACTACCGACGGATGTTTAACGAGATGAAGCTGGCCCGAATAGGCGTGATTTGGCTGCTCATGTTAGGCATGGCCGCTTGGGGAATGGCGGCCGGTCGGTATGAGATCTTTCCTTACAACCAACTCAGAAACACGTTGGATTTTATCGCCTACTATCGGCAGCGCGGTGCCAACCCGTTTCAAGCAGTCAATCTGCAGCCGTTGGAAGATGTTTGCCCGGAATGTGGAAGTGGAGGCTTCACCTTGCATGACCCAGGGTTTTCCGATCCGGGCTACCTGCTTCTTTCCCGATTCAGTCAATCACATGGGCAAACGATTGTCGAGCTTGTCCGGCTGTCCGATTTCCAGGTACTGCATACCTGGGTTCCCGATGTCGCGGCGTTCTTCGCGGCTTGGGGGCCGACTTCCTATGGAGAGTACGCCACGGCTGATACCTTCTCGGCACGCCATCCGATTCTATTAGACGATGGCAGCATCGTAACGCATTCGGGACGCAGCCCACTAGCTTGTTTCGATCGACAGGGCAAGCTGAAATGGCTGTGGGATGCCGAGCGCGGAAAGGTTGCCCATCACTCGATCGAAATGAACAACCAGGGAAATCTGCTCGTAACGGGAGATGCATCCGTCCGGCGAAAGGACTGGGAGAAATACCTGCCCGCAGGCATGCAGTATGCCGGCAATCAATTTCCCAGAGATGGCTACTTCGTCGTCGATCCATCCAATGGCCACGTGATCGAAGAGGTGCTGGCCGGACCGCTGATGGCTGAATGTGAATACGGGGCGCTGCTTTTCGGTACCTATCGATTGCACGACGATCTGCTTCATATCAACGATGCCGACGAGGTAACGCAAGACGTTGGCATCTTGAAAAAAGGAGACTTGTTGATCAGCCTGCGAAACATCTCGACGGTGCTGGTCTACCGCCCAGCGACCAGGCAGATTGTCTGGTTGCACACCGGGCCTTGGTTTCAGCAGCATGATCCCCAGGTTTTGCCTGACGGCCGAATTGCCGTTTTCAGCAACAACAGCTTTCCCGATTGGCACTCGCACTACCGCAAGAACTCGGAAGTTTACGTCATTGATCCGGCAACCAACCAGTTTGAAACCCCGTTCCAAAAGATCATGACCGATCTTGATATCTACACGGAAACAGAAGGACGCAGCCGGATTCTACCAAGCGGCGACCTGGTGGTAGAAGAGACGATGAGTTCCCGAATCGTACGGGCCACTCCCGATAAGGTGATTTGGGAATATCGCAATTGCACGCGCGAAGGGTATGCCGGCCGAATCAATTGGTCGCGATACTATCTGCCGGAAGAGATCGACCTGGGTTGGCTCAGGTAAAAACGAACTTGCTTGTTGCCCAATGAGTTCTACTTAGGCTGATCAAAGAGCTGGGGATCAACCGGAACGACTTCGGTTCCGTTCCAGATGTAAAAGAACTGGCGATTGGTTTCCCCTGCGACTACCACCTTTTGCCCGACCGGCAGCACGATCGAGGTTTTGAAGTCCGTGTCGGTCAGTTTCGGAGCGAACTTGATGCTCTTGATATCGATCGCAACATGATTCCTCTCGGCCGGACCGTCGCTCCAGTTCATTGTCCGAACCAGATCGAGCTTCGCGGCCGACCAGCGACCAGCGGCATCTTTTGAAAAATTGCTCGCCTTGCAGGTCCAGACGGTCGACTTCAGTTTGCTATCCCCTTCGCTCTTGATGGTACCGCGAATGGTATAGTGTTTGAGCAGCTTGACTAATTCAAAACTCTCTGGCAGCCAACCACTTTTTGCCGAAGTCACGATCGTTAGATCACCCCACTCGGTATGCGATACGATCTTGGCCGAACCATGATCGATTGTTGCTTTGACGTCTGCTTTCTCATCCAGGAAATCCAACAGGGGTGAGTAGCCAACATGCCAGATCGCAGCCCCGGCGTCATTGAGTGCATCCAGTGGGCGATTGAGGTCCGGAGCATTTCCCCCAAGTTGGGCACTGGTAACGAACAGCCCCGATTCTCCCTTGGCATGGATTTGCTGAAGGGCTTTGTCCAGCATGGCGTTCCATTGGTACAGATCGCCATTGGCCTGGACGATGAAATCGGTCTGTGTTCGCCAGATCGGGTGGCCTGGCCGCATGGTTGATTCTTTGATCGAGACCATCGACCGCGTGCCGGATCGCTTTATTTCGATCTCTTGCTCGGCCGTGAGAGGGCTGCCATGCGAAGAGCCTGCCACCGCAGGATGGTCGATCTGGACCGAGGCCTGAAGTTCGACATCGCGGAATTGAACGAGCGCCGCACGAAGGTTTTCAACCGGATCAGGCTCGGCCGAAAAAACTATCGCCGGATGCAACAGCACGATCGCAACCAGCGCGAAGACAATTCTCGATGCGATTCTCATGCTCGTTTCCTGTAGATAGAGTGGCAGGCACTGGCAAAGTGTCCGACTCTATGCTCACACGAGCGAGCGCGAATAGCAAGGGTTTCTACCCGCACTCGTACGATAGCTCGCGGAGATAATCGATCGCTTCTTCCAATTCCGAGGCTTCGACGCCTGCCTGGCGGCCGTCGCGGTCGCAGCGAGCCAATAGCATCAACTCTTCGTAGTCTTCCGACTCTTTCAATCGCCGTTTGGCCCGAGCACCGAGCGTACCGTCCAAAATCTGACCGGCATCCATGTGATGGGCGATCAACCATTGGGTTCGTTCGGTGATGTCGTTCCCCAAGGCCATTAGGCCCGCTTGCACGTGGTTGTAGGGATCGATCGCTTTGCCCACGTCGTGCAGGAGGGCCGCCAGCAGAAATTCTTCGTCGTACGGCAATTGGTCTCGGGCCAAGTCGAAAACCTGCAGGCTGTGGTACAGCGCGTCTCCCTCGGGATGCCACTTTGGGTTTTGCTTGATGTTCTCCAATGGAAGCATCAGCGCCTCGTACTGGAGGAAACGATCGATGCGGTTTTCGGCCATGGCGAGTCCTTCTTCGAATTGGTCGCGGTCGTAAGTCTCGCGCAGAAACTGATCGAATTCGGCCAAGCTCATCCGTTCTTGCGGTTTGCCGGTGATCGAACTCTTGGAGACGACCGAGACATCTTTGCTGTCGCGCACTGTCAACTCGAAGGGATATTCTTCGCGAATGTGGATATGCGTGTAGACGCCAGCGGCTCCTGGCTTGTTGACGTGCTTGCGCTCGACATCGTAGCGGATCCCTTCGGCATCGAGTGCCGCGGTGACCGACGAGATGCTGTCGCTGAAAACGTGAATATCGATGTCCGACCCGCGGCGTACGTGCCCGGTCAGCACGCTGCCGACTACCTTCGGTCGGAAACGCTCTAGGATCCGCATCATCCGAAGCGCTTCCAGCCGCATCGATAGCAACTGATCCAAACGGCTATCCCCCTCAAACATGCGGGCCATCGCTTGGACTTCGTCGCGGATTTCGGCGTTGGTCGGCAGATCGGCTTGTTTGACCCAGCCACGCTGGACGGCTCGGGCCGCTTTCATCTTGGCCTGGTAATACTCGGAAACCTGGCGGTCATACAGAAGACGCGCAGCCTGATGGGCGATCTGGCGGCGCAATTTAGAAGGCTCAGACATTAAATGGGCCAGTCAGACGCTGGCTCGTGATCGAGTCGAACTATCAACAAAGTTTGGATGGTGAATTGTACCCAAACGAGCAAGAAAGGTTCGCGATGGAAAGAAAAATCGCGAGCAAAGATCTAGGGTAGGCTACGCCGCACCGCGCCGATCCGGCAACCAGGTGCCCTCTCCCGACAACCAAATCACCGGCCGGCAACGGTGCGCACGTCAGCCGCAAGATAGCTCCTCGCGGCAGCTTGGTTGCAACTTCCCTGTTGATTACGCGGGTCACGATCGACTAGGGAGCGAACTCACCGGTCGATTGGGCGGTGTAAACGAAGAAATAGGAGGTTGTTGCCAATGGGCCGCGGACATTTGTCAGAATGCAAAAGGCATGCCGCGCCCCTTAAACCGTTAGGTGGTCAAGATTTGGCCACCTGTCGTAGGCACTGATGGTAACGAGAGTTAGATATCGTCGCCCGGGAAATCAAAGGGGCGATTGTGGCAATTCTTCATCCCCAATGCTTTCGATTCGCGCCCCGCTTGCTTAATTCCGGGGCAGCATCTCAAGCATCTTTGACTATCTACATTCGGCTCGTTGGCAGGGTTAGAATACGGCGATAGCATCCACCGTCCCATCAGCGAAAGAGAATTCATCATGCGTCTGGCAAAATTTGTCGGTACCCACGGAACCCCGGCCGTGGGCTTGGTACGCGATCAAGAGGTCGTGCAGTTCTCACGGCATGAAGTGGCCTCGTTATTCGAGATCCTGGACGCCGACAATCCGGCCGCCAAGGTCGAGGCCTTAGTGGCAAGTGCCACCGAAACGCTGCCGCTGGATCAGGTCTCGCTGCTGCCCCCGATCGACCAGCAGGAAGTCTGGGCTGCCGGGGTGACCTACAAGCGGAGCCAGACGGCCCGGATGGAAGAATCGGAAGCCGCCGCCGATTGTTACGATCGGGTTTATGGGTCCGATCGCCCGGAACTCTTCTTCAAAGCGACCCCCAACCGAGTGACCGGATCAGGGCAGACGCTGCGAATTCGGAAAGACTCCCAATGGAACGTGCCAGAGCCGGAATTCGCATTGGCGTTGAATTCCCGAGGAGAAATCGTCGGCGTTACGATCGGCAACGACATGAGCAGCCGCGACATCGAAGGAGAGAACCCCCTTTATCTCCCCCAGGCAAAAGTTTATGACCAATGTTGCGGATTGGGGCCATGGGTTGTTGTGGCTTCGGAGTTCTGGAAGGAATTTCCGGAGCTTTCCCAGGTAAAAGTGCAATTGCAAATTGCCCGCGACGGTAGCGAGGTCTTTCAAGGGGAAACGAGTCTCGACCAATTGGCTCGTACGCTCGAAGGTCTGGTCGAGTATCTCTTCCGAGATCAGCACTTTCCACGCGGAGCATTTCTTTTGACCGGCACTGGTATCGTGCCGGACAACGACTTCACGCTTCAACCGCGCGACATGGTTAGCATTCAGATTTCAGGTATCGGAACCCTGGAAAGCGAAATCGTTCAGGGTTAAGCGATGCCTCTTGAGCATCGGGAAAGGTTTTCAGGCAAATGGCCGTAGAACAAGTTCTTATTGGCGGAACGTGGCGCGACGCAAACTTTGACGGAACATTTCAGGCCGACAATCCGGCGACGAAGGAAGCCTTGCCGGCCGAATACCCGGTAAGCACCTGGGCCGATGTCGACGAGGCTCTTTCGGCCGCGGCCGTCGCGTTTCACGAAATGCGGCAGATGTCGGTCGATCGGTTGGAGCTGTTCCTCAACCTGTTTGCCCACAAGCTGGAAGAAAACGCCCAGGCCTTGTGCCAGCTGGCTCACACCGAAAGTGGCTTGCCCGTCTCGCCGCGGCTGCTGGATGTTGAGATGCCGCGAACGATCAACCAGCTGAAGCTGGCCGCTGTCGCTGCCGGGGAAGAAAGCTGGCGAATGGCGACGATCGATACCAAGAGCGGTATTCGATCGTATTACGCCGGAATCGGACCGGTCGCCGTGTTTGGCCCGAATAACTTCCCGTTGGCCTTCAGCGGAGCCGCAGGGGGTGATTTCGCTGCGGCGATTGCCGCTGGAAACCCGGTCATCATCAAGGCTAACCCGGCCCAACCTGGTACCACGCGTGAACTGGCTAAGCTCGCCTTCGAGGCGGCCACTGAGATCGGTTTGCCACCCGCGGCCGTTCAGTTGATCTACCACATGGCCAACGAAGATGGCTTGCGGATGGTTTCCGATCCACGCCTCGGTTCGATCGGCTTCACCGGCAGCAAGGGAGCTGGTTTGAAGTTGAAGGAAGCAGCCGACAAGGTTGGCAAGCCGATTTACCTGGAACTTTCCAGCATCAACCCGGTGGTCATCATGCCAGGCGCGTTGGCGGAAAGAGGCGATGCGATTGCCGCCGAGTTCCAGACAAGCTGCTTGATGGCGGCAGGACAGTTCTGCACCAATCCTGGGTTGGTGATTGTCGAAGAAGATGAAAACTCGGCGAAGTTTCTCGAAACGCTCAAGTCAGGTTTTGCTGCCGCGCCAAGCGGGACGCTGCTGGGCAAAGGAGTCCTGGCTGGATTAACGGCCAACCTGAAGGTATTAGAAGACGCTGGTGCCAATGTCGAAGTAGCCGCCAGCGGCGAAGGTTCGTCCGCCGGGTTCACCAACCCCAACACGCTGCTTTCGACCACGGCCGCAAAGTTTCTGGCCAACCCCGAGGCATTCCAGACCGAAGCGTTCGGAAACTGCTCGTTGGTGGTGAAAGCCAAGAATCTGGACGAGATCTGTCAGGTGATCGACAGCCTGGAAGGGAACCTGACCGGCACGATTTATTCGGATACCGACGGTGGCGACGATCCAGCCTACGACCAGGTTGCCCATCATTTGCGGGTCAAAGTCGGCCGTCTGATTAACGACAAGATGCCAACCGGCGTGGCGGTCAGTCCGGCAATGAACCATGGCGGTCCGTTCCCAGCGACCGGGCACCCTGGTTTCACCGCGGTGGGCATCCCGGCGTCGATCCATCGCTTTGCCATGCTACAGTGTTTCGATAACGTTCGCCCCAGCCGCTTGCCGCGAGCGCTGCACGACGAGAACCCGACCGGGCACACCTGGCGGATGATCGACGGGGTCTGGACCCAGAAAAATGTTGGCTAAAAACCATGGCGCCGATTGCTGGAGTCTGCTCTGGCAATCGGCTATCATGTGGGGCACCTTGTTGAACAGAACCACCTCTTCGTGATTTCGGCTGCGGGACAATCCAACATGATCAACACACTGGCGCTCCTGGCCCAACAAAACGAATCCACTGGCATGTGGTACGTCTTCGCCCTGTTAATCTTCATGGCGGTGGTATTCGGTTTTATCACGCTGATCGTCATCCTGAATTACGGTCAGTTGTGGTTCCAAGCCTGGATGTCGAGTGCCGACATTTCGCTCTGGAGCCTGGTTGGAATGAGCCTCCGCCAAGTAAACAGCCGCCTGGTCGTTAAAGCGAAGATTATGGCGAAGCAGTCGGGCCTGAACATTGATCGCCGGTCCGGCATCAGTACCCAGCGACTGGAAGCCCACTACTTGGCCGGCGGTAACGTGATGAACGTGATCCACGCGATCATCGCGGCCCAGCGAGCATCGATTGACTTGGACTTCGACCGCGCCGCCGCCATCGACTTGGCCGGTCGTGACGTGGTGGATGCCGTTCGAACGAGCGTGTTGCCGAAAGTGATCGACTGCCCCGATCCACGCCGCAGTGGAAAGAGCACGCTTAGCGCCATCGCACAGAATGGTGTCGAACTTCGTGTCCGAGCTAAGGTGACCGTGCGAACTTCGCTCGAACAGTTGATCGGCGGTGCCACCGAAGAAACGGTGATTGCTCGCGTCGGCGAGAGCATCATTTCCGCGATCGGTTCTTCCGAACACCATACGCACGTGTTGGAAAACCCAGACGTCATTACCCGGGCGGTGATCGAACGCGGGTTGGATCATCACACTGCGTACAAGATCGTTTCGATCGACATCGCTGATATCGACGTCGGCGAGAATGTTGGTGCCCGTCTGCAGAATGATCAGGCCGAAGCCGACACGCGTGTCGCTCGGGCCAAGGCCGAACAGCGGCGTGCCGAGGCGATCGCTTCTGAGCAAGAAAACAAGGCCAAGGTCGCCATGAACCGGGCCAAGCTGGTCTTCGCCGAAGCGGAGGTTCCCAAGGCCATGGCCGATGCATTCCGTAGCGGTAAGATGCATTCGCAGGGTGGCGAGACAGGCAATGGCCATCCCGGCTAAGGCCTGACGCAACAATAATGCCCCGTCGCTCTTTCCTTTTCCCGTAGGGTGACGATCGATGAAACAAGCCATTGCCGGGCTTTCGCTCAGTTCCGAGTATGAGTCGACCGCATTGGTCGTCTGGCCTTCGGTCTCGGCGACTTCTGTTGGGCGACTACTTGGCCGGCTTTATGAAATGAAAACCGGCTTCTTCGTTTTCACGCTTGGCAATCTACTGGTGCTGCTTTCGATTCCGATTGCCATTCCGCTTTACCTCTGGAATGTATTGCCGGTGGTCGGTACCCGCTATCGAATTACCAATCGGCATATCAATGTCGAGCGAGGCGTTCGGGCCGATGTCGAGCGGCAGATTGCTTTGGATCAGTTCGATCGGATCGAAATCTGCGAACGAGCTGGTCAGGCCTGGTTTCGTTCGGCCGACCTGGTTTTCTCTCTGGCGGATCAAGAAGTGTTCCGCCTGGCTGGAGTGCCTTATCCGAAAGCCTTTCGAGCTGCTTGCCAGAAGGCGATGGTCACCTACCGTGGTTTTCAGCAGATTCGCGAACGTCAAGATTCCGCGTCGTGAGAAGCATCGAGATGATCTTCAATCAATCGCATCAGGCGTGAAAGCATCTTGGAACCACTGCGGATCTGATCGTGCGTGCTCGGCGTTTGCATCTCGATCAACGGGACATGAACGAACAAGCTGCGGTTGGCACGTTGCTGCGTTAGCATTTGCCGGGTCGACCAAAAATAGGTCGCGTTACACAGGTAAGTGCCTGCATGAAAGCTGACCTCGGCGTCGGTTCCGACCTGGGAAAGATCTTCGCACCAGGTTGACAGCGGCAAGTCGGTTTTGAAAGCGACCGGTCCTTGATGATCGAGCGTATCGACCGTCGTGTTTGGGTCAGCTTTCAAATTCAATGCGATCATTTCCAGGTTGAACCGCTCGATCTTCGGCGATTGCCCTAAATGCAGTGCGAAGTCGAAAGGCTGTTGCCAGATTTCAAGCAGCCTGACTTCGGTCTGTTGAAAATCAACCGGCAGAATTGCGGTCTGAAATGTCGAGCGATCCGAGCCAGGATGATCTTCCAGCCAATGCTTCAAGATCTGTTCCGAGGCGTTCGTCGGATAGTGCAAGAAAGGCTCGAACGCGGTGATCAATATCTTGTGCATTTCGCCCCCCGACCTCCTACTCCTTGGGCGCCGCCTGAGTTGGACGGCGCGGCTCGTACCGACAGCAATCGACGGGGCAGACATCGTGCGACGGACCAAAGTTGCCGATTGCCAGTTTCTCGTCGGTCAGGCCCAACCGTTCTTCGATCAATTGGCGGATCATGCTGATGAACTTCGGATGCACGCCGGCGGTTTTCGCTCGGGCCATCGGCAAGCCAAGCTCGGCGGCCAGCTTAGCTGCTTCGTCGTCCAGATCGTAGATGACTTCCATGTGGTCGGAAACGAACCCGACCGGAACCAACACGATTTGCTTCGCAGCCTTCGTATCAGCGATCTCTTGAATCGCATCGCAAACATCGGGTTCCAGCCACGGTTGCTGCGGAGGACCACTGCGGCTTTGATAGACCAAGGCATAGTTTTCGACGCCGACCGCTTCGGAGATCAGCCGCGAACTTTCCTTGAGTTGTTTCTCGTACGCGCAGTTTTCGGCCATGGCATTGGGAATGCTATGCGCGGTGAACAGCACTTTGCGCTGATCGGCTCCTTCCGCCGGCAACTCCGCCAACGCGTCGCGCACGCGTTCGGCCATCGTTTCGATGAACGCCGGGTGATTGTAGAACGTGCGGATCTTGGCGAACTCGATCGACTCGAGACCAAGTTGGGCCTGGGCCTTTTGAATGTCTTCGCGATACTGCCGACAGCCAGAGTAAGAACTGAAGATCGAGGTCACAAACACCAACACGCGCTTGTGGCCGTCCTGATCGATCTGCTGCATCGTGTCGGTCAGCAGTGGATGCCAATTGCGATTGCCCCAATAGATCGGTAGGTCGATCTTGTGTTCGGCCAGTTCGCCAGTCAGCGCGTCGATCAACTCGCGATTCTGATCGTTGATCGGGCTCTTGCCGCCGAAATGATAGTAATGCTCGGCGACCTCCAGCATCCGCTCGCGCGGAACGTTGCGGCCGCGCAGGACGTTTTCGAGAAACGGAATGACATCGTCCGGCTTTTCCGGACCGCCGAACGAAAGAATCAGCAGGGCGTCGAAGTTGTAGGAAGGCATATCGCAGGGCTTCTTCGGGCTAAGCAAGTTGGTTAACACGAGCGTACCCGCAAGTGCCGGCTGGTTTCAACTCGTGGAGCGGCGGTTGGCGAAGATTCGCGCGAGGCATAAAAAAAGCCTTCCGCAAACAGCGGAAGGCTTTCGTTTCAAGTGACCCCAACGGGACTCGAACCCGTGTTACCGGCGTGAAAGGCCGGTGTCCTAGGCCACTAGACGATGGGGCCGTCACTTGGAAGGGACAAGTATATTCAAAATGGGCTGAATGCTTCAAGGGGGGGCAACTTTTCAGCTTAAAAAATCGCCTTGCTCTTCAGCAATACCGCATGCCTTCGAAAGAGATAACCGCAACAGAATACGGCTCAAGCGTGCGAATTCAGTTGTGCGATATTTAAAAAAAGCAGCGTCGGATACAACGACACACAATAGCGAAACAGAAGGCCTCAGAGACTATTCAGAATCCATATTGGCCGACGCATCCGGCGCCGATTGTTCGCTCTCATTGCGTTTGATCGCATCGTAAACTTCGCGGCGGTGAACTGGTACTTCCTTGGGGGCTTCTACCCCGAGCCGTACCTTATCGCCACGGATTTCCACAACGACAATGGTGATGTCATTGTTGATTACAATGCTTTCGTTTTTCTTCCTCGATAGTACCAGCATCTTATGCTCTCCACGCAACCGCCAAGGCAAAATCCACTATCTCATAAAATTGGCGGCACTGCCCTTTCCAATGCTTGAACCTTCTCGGGGCCTTCGTTAGACTTGATTCCTAATCAAAAGGTTCGAGTCGCATTGGCCATAAACAGCGACATCCTCCAAAAAAACTCCTCGCACGACCAACAGCCTGTTGTGCGCGAGGAAGCTCTCACTTCACTCTACGCGCTAATTAAGCCGCGTCAAGCAAGCAAATCCCCGACTTTAGCGAAATCTGGTGCGCTTGGCGAGGAATGTACCGAAAAAGCAGGAGCATTTGCCTTAACTGCCTTGCTTGTCCAAACTCTCCGGTTGTATCGATTTCTGGCCCTCTTTCTAGTCACTTAGTTTGCCGTAGTTCGTGGGGCATCAACCCGAAATAGTTGGGTTGGCTCCCTTAACTGAAATCCTCGTTACCTAAGGGGATATGTTTCGACGTTCGCCAACTTTGCGAGGTCGGCGGCAGGGCATGGAGGAAAACCATGGTTAAATGGTGGAGAAACCTGTTTCGAGCCATCACCACCCTCGCGCGAGGACTCTGGGTGACCCTCTCGGTCTGGAGGTCGACTTATAATCCCGATCGCAAAACGTTTACGGAACATTTCGAATATCCTGAACTTGCCGCCCAGGTGGCCCCCCGCTATCGAGGGTTTCATCGCTTCGACGTCACCACCTGCATCGGCTGCGACCAGTGCGCCAAAGCGTGCCCTGTCGACTGCATCTACATCGGCAAGCAGCGCGTCGAGCAGGGCAAAGGCTTCCAGCTCACGCACTTCACCATCGATTACACGAAGTGCATGTTCTGTGCGCTGTGCGTGGAACCATGCCCGGTCGACTGCATCTTCATGGGAGGCACGCTCGATCTCAGCTCTTACAGTCGAGACGGTGCGCTAGTCGATTTCACGCGGCTGCCGATCGATGTGGCCTGGGGGCGGGCAACGCTCAATCCAACCGCGGTCGCCGAATCGAAAGCTGTTCTTCGTCCGGTGCATGATGGCCCGTTTGGCCGCCCTGCTAGCGAAACTTAGTTGCATGCCGGGCTGCGGACCTCTTAAATGAGGGGCACCAGCACGGTTCGTATCTGCTTTCCAGCCAGGCATGCCATCTTATGGTTTTTCCAACCACCATCGTTGCCTACTTACTGCTCTTCTCGGCAGTCGGGTTTGGTTTCGTCTTGGCGAACCTGCTTCTGGGAAGTTTACTGCGGCCGAAAGATCCGAATCCCGAAAAGCTTGAGATCTACGAATGTGGCGAGCCGACCATCGGTTCCAGCTTCGTGCAGTTTGATCTGCGGTTTTATGTCGTCGCGCTGCTGTTCATCATCTTCGATGTCGAAGTCGCGTTCTTCTTTCCCTGGGCGTTGGTGTTCGGCAAGTCGACTCAGTTGGCCAGTCCTCAGGCCCCGGCCATCGTTGAGACGGTCGATGGCCAGCGGCAAATCGGTTTGGCCTACGAAGGACTGATGACCGAAATTGGCCTGCCGACCGAAGAGGAAGAACTGCTGGCGGCTGCCGATCCGGCGCAGAAAGTTGCCGAGGTGCGATCCGCCGCGACCCGGCTGGTTTGGACCTGCGTGGCTGACATCCTCGTTTTCTTTGCGGTGCTGATGGTCGGGTTTGCTTATGTCTGGAAACGCGGCGATCTTGATTGGGTCCGCTCGATGGCAGGCCACGCCGAAGGTCCGCCTGATTCCAAAGCAACTTGGCAGCTGAAGTCCGAGACGATCTCGACAACTTAAGTCCGATGGGAAAACGCTACCGATGGTGATCGACCAGGCATTTGTCCAAAAGTTAGAAGAACGCTTCGGCGAGAAAATCATCGGCGCGAATCTTGAGAACGTCGATCATTGGATTGAAGTGGCTCCGGGCGGGCTGGTGGAAGTTTGCCGCTATCTGAAGGAAGAACCTTCGATTGCGTGGAACTATCTCAATGCAATCAGCGTGGTCGACTACCTGGAGACCGATCCGAAGAAAGCCGCCAAGGTTACCTGGAAGCCCCATCTGGAAGTCGTTTATCACCTCAGCAGTATCCAGCATAAAACCACCGGCGTGCTTAAGGTTCTTCTGCCGCGCTGGAAGGATAACGTCGAAGGCCAACCGCCGGAATTGCCTTCGGTTTCTGGCGTATGGACCACGGCCGATTGGCATGAACGCGAAGTGTATGATCTGTCCGGCGTCGATTTTCGAGGGCATCCAAATCTGCGGCGAATCCTGTGTCCGGAAGATTGGGTTGGCTTTCCATTGCGTAAGGACTATCAGATGCCGCTGGAATATCATGGCATTCGAGGGCGTTAGGGAGGCAACCAACTCGGCATGAGTAGCAGCAACCGTTCCGAAATCGTGGAACTCGACGTTCGCACCGACGAGATGCTGGTCAACATGGGGCCGCAGCATCCCAGCACGCACGGTGTGTTGCGGCTGGTGCTGCGAACCGATGGTGAGATCGTTTCCGAGGCGACGCCGCATATCGGCTACTTGCATCGCTGCGCCGAGAAGATTGGCGAGAACCTTACGCCGCGGCAATTCGTTCCGTATACCGACCGGATGGATTGCCTGGCCGCGATGAACATGAACCTCGGCTGGTCGCTGACGGTCGAGAAGCTGCTCGATTACGATCTGCCTGAGAAAGTTCGCCATACCCGCGTCATCATCGCCGAACTCAACCGGATCGCCAGTCACCTGGTGGGCATGGGAACGTATGGCTTGGACCTGGGAACCTTCAGCCCGTTTCTCTATGCGTTTCGCGAACGGGAAAAGGTGCTCGATCTGCTGGAATGGGTTTGCGGTGCCCGGCTGACCTACAGCTATATTACGCCGGGCGGAGTGACCGCCGACTTGCCGTCCGACTGGATCGGTAAGTGCAAAGCGTTTCTCGATCAGTTCGAGCCGCAGATCCCTGACTATCATACGCTGCTGACGACCAACGCCATTTTCATCAAACGCACCACCGGCATCGGGGTGCTCTCGGCCGAGATGGCGATCGACTATGGTTGCTCCGGCCCGGTGCTCCGCGGCAGTGGTGTCGATCATGACCTCCGCCGCGATGGCGAGCCTCGCTATACGTCGCTGTACGAAGGCTACGACTTCGAGGTGATCGTGCAGAAGGATGACAGCTACCTGCGCGATCAGGACTATCCTGCGGTTCCTGATGAAGCCGTCCTGGGGGATTGTTGGCATCGGTTTTACGTGCGGATGCTGGAAGTCATTCAGGCAATCAAGCTGATCCGCCAGGGGATGGACTTCTATGAAAAAGCGGACGGAGATTGGGGCAAGCCGATCAAGCTGAACGCCAAATTGCCGCCTGGCGAAGCATATCTCGAGACGGAGTGCCCGCGGGGACAGATGGGTTTCTACATCGTTTCGGACGGGGGAGAATCAATCCCGCGCCGAGTCCGGGCCCGCAGCAGTTGTTTCAGCAATCTATCGGTGGTCGAGCCGCTTTGCCGCAATTGCCTGATCGCCGACATTCCGGCGATGGTTGGTTCGCTGGATATTGTGATGGGCGAGATTGACCGCTAATTGATCGAAGATTCAACGCTTTCCGTGCGTATGCGGATACGGCTCCAGATGCACCAGCACATCACGCAGACTGATAAATTCCTGGATCAGTTTGTCCTTGACCTTATGGCCGATGCGGTGCCCTTCCTCGACCGACAATCGTGCATCGACTTGGATATGGATGTCGGCGAGATATTCCAGTCCTGTCTTCCTTACCCAGAGTTTCTCGACCTGTTGGACTCCTGGGACGCTTGAAGCAGCCTGACGAATCTGCCCAACAAGTTCTGCATCTGCCTGGGGATCAAGAAGCTCACTGGTGCTGGTTTGAAACAGCTTGGCACCAGACCATAGAATCGCCACCACCACGATTAAGGCCGCCGCCTCGTCGGCCCAAATGTAGGCAGGCCCCGCCCAACGAACAACACCGAGACCAATCAAAACAGCCAGCGAACATAAGGCATCGCTACGGTGATCCCAGGCATTGGCGATGATGGCCGACGATCCCGTCTGTCGACCGATCCGTAGCTTGTATCGATAGAGCCCTTCCTTAATGAGGACGTTTGCTCCCGCGATCCAGAGGGTCCATACGGGCGGCAAGTCGTGCTGGGTGGTCAGTCGATTGATTGCCTCCCAGCCAATGAACAAGGCCGAAATGATGATAAGCAAGGCCACGTTTGATGCGGCTACTGCCTCGGCGCGGGTATGGCCGTAAGGATGCTCTTCATCTGCGGGGCATTGCGAGTACCAGAGTGCACCTAACACGACAACTGAACTTAACGAATCACCTAGCGAGTTGACGGAATCCGAAATCAGGGCGAAGGAACTGCCCACAATCCCACCAACGAGCTTTACGATACCGAGCGCAAGATTTACGACTAACCCGAGCAAGGCTGCTCGGGTAGCGGCGCGATAAAGCTCGGTTCGAGTTGTGAGCCTTGCTTCCACATTCCTTCCTCTATTGAAAAAGCTTCCCTTTGCCTGGGGTGGCAATTTGCTTGAAGACGCTATGCTTTTCGAATAATCAATTTCAGCATAGCGATTCCTCCTTTCCAAGACGATGGTAGGCCTCGCATAAGTGAATTTAAGGATAGCTACGTCCGCTTCTTCTCAAAGAATGGAGCCGAAATAGTTTGCCGCTGCCTGGACGACCGGTATCATGAGGGCCAGGAAGAGGCTGGATTTTGCCGATACCTTCAACGCACAAGGAAAGCGCGCACGTGGGCGAGTACTTCGCAGGCTGGTTTCCCGCTGACTGGGAATTCCTGGGGTACACCCTCGCCGCGCTCGTTCAAGCCATCCTTCTGATCCATGTGATCGCATTGGGGGCGTTCGTTTTCATCTGGGCCGAACGGAAAGTCTCTGGCCGCATCCAAGATCGACTTGGCCCGACCCGCACCGGCGGCAAGTTTGGCTGGCTGCAATCGTTGGCCGACGGGATCAAGCTGCTCTCGAAAGAGGACTTGATGCCCAAGGATGCCGATCCCATTCTCTTCAAGTTGGCACCTTATGTTTCGCTCGCCGCCAGCTTCACGGCCTTCGTTGCGGTGCCATTCGCGGCTGGCTGGGTCGCGTTGCCGCTGAATATCGGGCTGTTTTTCGTGATTGCCATTTTGGGGCTGGAAGTGTTCGGTGTGATTCTAGCCGGGTATTCTTCCGGATCGAAATGGTCCCTGTTCGGTGCCATGCGCCAGGCCGCTCAAGTCGTCAGCTACGAAGTGCCGCTGGGAATGTGCGTTGTCGTGCCGGTGATGATCTGCGGTACGATGGACCTGGTCGCGATCGGCGAGCAACAACGCGGGTGGTTTACCAACTGGCTGATCTTCCACGATCCGTTCATCTTTATCATCTTTTGGGTTTACTTTGCCTGCGCGGTGGCGAGCGTCAATCGAGCACCCTTCGACCTGGCCGAAGCGGAAAGCGAACTGGTCGCGGGCTTCTTGACCGAGTACTCAGGGATGCGGTGGAGTTTGTTCTTCATGGCCGAGTATGGCTCGATGATCCTGGTCTCGCTGCTGGCCTCGATTTTGTTCTTTGGCGGTTGGAACGGCCCGATCCCAATCTTCACAGGGCTGATCGATTGGTTCCCCGATTACCTGGGCAACTCGTGGGTTTTCACCACGTTTGCCAACCTGGTGGGCGTCGTGAACATTTTGCTGAAGGCATCGATCGGCGTGATCATCATGATGTGGGTGCGGTGGACCTTCCCTCGCTTGCGTGTCGATCAGGTTATCACGATGTGCCTGAAGTACTGCGTGCCGATCGCGGCGGTTTGTTTGTTGGGGGTGATGTTCTGGACGGCGCTGGGCATTGGGTTTCTCAACGATCTGGTTCCATCGCAGCCGCGGGCAATGGTTCGCGAAAGTTGGGTGGAAGAAGGACAACGCCGCGAAGCGAAACGATTCGACTCGCTTCAAACCCCTTCCACCGACAGCGCGAAAGGAGAAGTCGAATGAGCGAACTTCTCCTGGCGGCCGCCCAGCCGACAATCAACTGGCACACGGTGATGTTCTACGTCACGGCGATTTTCGCGTGCGGATTTGCGGTGGTGGTGACGACAACGAATAACATCGTCCGGATGGCCTTCGCGTTGATCGTTTCCCTGGCAGCGACCAGCGGACTGCTGTTTCTGGCCGGGGCCTATTTTGTCGGGGCGATGCAATTGATGATCTACGTCGGCGGAACCGTCGTGCTGCTGATCTTTGGCGTGATGCTGACCGCGCAAAAGGCGTTCATTACCATGCGTACCCGGGCAAGCGACTGGATTCTGGGTCTATTGGTGGGCGGTGCCCTCTTTTCGATTTTGCTGCAACTGGCGTTTCTCATCCCGCAGTGGCAAAGCTCGGATTACCAGGCTGCCGCCGATGCCGAGTTGGCTGCTTACGTTGAAAAGTTGAAAGCGGACAAGGCCGATGGAAAAGTGATCACGCAAGAGCAGCGTGATGAACTCGAGCGTCTGGAGATCGCCGCCGACGACGGCATGCCGCAGCGAAGCGGCGAGATTGGCCTGGCCTTGGTGGGTGTCAGAGCCGATAAGGCCCAGCGGCCCGACGAACCCGGTTTGGCCGGATACCTTTTGCCATTCGAGATCGTTTCGATTCACCTGCTGGTGGTTCTGGTTGGTGCCGCGTACCTGGCCCGGGCTCGAAGGCATTCTCACGCAGGAGCAAGCCAATGAGTTTTCTGTACGAACCAATCGGACTTTCACATTACCTAGCGGTCGGGGCGTTTCTGTTTGTATGCGGAATCGTCTGTATGGCGACCAAAAGGAACGCATTAGGAATCCTGATCGGGATCGAACTGGTGCTCAACGGGGCGATCCTCAACTTCATTGGTTTTGCCAGCCCTTATTTTCGCGACGAGAACCTCGGCCTCGATGGCCACTTGATCGCGTTGTTTGTCATCGTGCTGGCCGCGGCAGAAGCGGCCGTGGCGCTCGCGATCGCGCTGAACTTTTACAACAACCATGCCACGATCGACGTCGATCGTGCCAGTGAACTGAAAGGCTGATGCAAACCTTGCTGCCTTACCTGCCGAGCCTTCTAGCGATCGCGGTCTTGCTGCCGCTGGGGTCGTTCTGCGCGATCTTATTGGGTGCGCAATGGCTGGGAGCGAAAGGGAAGTTTGCCGGCACGTTGGCAACGACGGCGGTTTTAGCCTCGACCGTTTTGTCCTTCTTCAGTGCCGGGATCTGGTTCACGGCCCATCCTGCCGGCGCGGTCGATCATGCAGCCCATGAAGTTCCACCGGTAATCACCGGCCATGGCTACACCCTGGCGACGCTGGCCGGGACGAACGTTGGGATCAACTACTACATCGACGCGCTGACGATCGTGATGTTCTGCCTGGTGACGTTCATTGCGACCTGCATCCATTTCTATTCCACCAGTTACATGCACGACGAACTGGACGATGTGGTCGATCAGGAAGCGCTGCTGGAGGACGGCGAGTCGCTCCACCGGCCTGGCCGCTATGCCCGGTTTTTCCAATCGTTGTCGCTCTTCTGCTTCAGCATGTTGGGACTGGTCCTTTCCGGCAATTACCTGATGACGTTTGTCTTCTGGGAACTGGTGGGGCTATGTTCCTGGTTTCTGATCGGTTTCTACGTCGAGCGAACGACTGCGTCGACCGCCGCCAACAAGGCGTTCATCGTCAATCGCATCGGCGACTTCGGCATGCTGGTCGGAATGATGGCGTTGTGGGGAAGTCTGGGGACACTGAACTTTGGCGACATCGATCAACAGCAGGGCATCTTCTCGCAGGTGAGAGGCGAAGAAAATCACTACGCGCTGAAAGTCCCAGATGGCATGGTGCGTCTGGCGGCTGGCCGGCAGATTGAAGCGTTGGCACTTCACGCGACCGAACCACTGACCACCGAGCAACTAGCCGCCAAGGTGAATGCCGAGATGCCGGTATGGCGTGAGGCGAACCTCGGGTACGGGCTGCTCATCATCGCCGGGCTAGGCATCTTTTGCGGATGCGTTGGCAAGAGCGCTCAGTTCCCACTGCATGTCTGGCTGCCTGATGCGATGGAAGGCCCCACGCCCGTTTCGGCCTTGGTGCACTCGGCCACGATGGTCGCGGCTGGCGTCTTTCTGGTGGCCCGGTCCTATCCAATCTTCCTGCCGGAAGTGCTGCTGGTGGTGGCTTGTGCAGGCTGCATTACGCTTTTGATCGGAGCTTCCATTGCGTTGGTGGCGACTGATATCAAGCGAGTATTGGCTTATTCGACGATCAGTCAACTTGGCTACATGATGCTGGCCTTGGGCTGTGGCGGCTGGGCGGCTGGCGTGATGCACCTGGTGACGCACGCTTGTTTCAAGAGCTTGCTTTTCCTTGGCTCTGGCTCAGTGATCCATGCGGTGCAAACCAACGAAATGCCGCAGATGGGCGGACTCTGGCGAAAGATGCCTTGGACCGCCGGCACGATGCTGGTCGGCTGCCTGGCGATCGCTGGGATCGGAATTCCCTCGGTCTTTGGCTTGCCGATCGGACTGGCTGGGTATTACTCGAAGGACTTGATTCTGGAACAGGTCTACGCGTTTCGCAGCGAGAATCCTCTCTGGGGCAGCTTCTTCTTTGCAGCAGCGGCGGGAGGAGCCTGTTTGACGGCGTTCTACATGTTTCGGATGTGGTTCCTCACGTTCTGGGGAGAGCCGCGCGCGGCGAAGCGGTTTGACAGGGCCCACGAGTCGCCGCGGGTCATGGTCGTGCCGCTGGTGTTGCTGGCGATCTTGGCGGTCTGCGTGGCATGGCCAGCGTTTAGTTGGTTCGGCTTGCCGACCTTGTCGCGATCGATCGAGCAAGCGAGACCTGCGGGCATCTGGGCCGACATGCACGGAGCCCTGTGGCACATCACGCTGCCGGAGGAATCGAAAGGACATACGGCCGCGGTCACCAGTCCGGTCGGGCTGATCGAACTGGGAGCGGCGCTGGCCGGGATTGCGCTGGCGGCGCTATTCTATGCCTGGAAGGTCCTCGATCCGGAAGACGTCAGCCGAAGTTTTCATCCGCTCTATCACACGCTGTACCGCAAGTGGTACTTCGACGAGATCTACCAGGCCGTCTTCGTTCGCGGAACGATGGCCCTGGCACACTGTGCGTCGCTACTGGATCGACTGCTGATTGATCGTCTGGTCGATGGCTTGGCCAGGCTGGGGGTTGGCCTGGCGAGGCTTTCCGATTTGTGGCTCGATCGACAGGGAATCGACGGCCTGGTCAATTGGTTTGCTGAGCAAACCTATCGGTTGGGTAGTGCCCTGAGAACGTTGCAAACAGGAAGCTTGCGTCAGTACGTAATGCTGATCGTGGCGAGCACGGTCGCCATGTTTCTGCTAATTAGTTTTTGGACCTTGGCCCTCACCGGTTAACGAAGCAAGTCGAATGCCGCAAAGGCAACTCAATGGATAACCTGGCACTTTACATCGTGACATCGCTAATCTTCATGCCGGTCGTAGGAGCGATCGTGCTGTTGTTTCTTCCGGCGGAAAACAAGAGCCTGCTACGCTGGTTTACCTTGGCGATCACCCTGCTGGTTTTGCTGCCGCTGCTGGGGATCGCAATGCCAGGTGCCGACTGGCTTAGCTTCCAAGTCGGCGATGGTGGAGTCCAGCACGTCGTGCAGCTTTCGTGGATTCCGTCGTTCGATATCCAATTCTTCCTGGGCATCGATGGAATCAGCTTCCCGCTGCTGATGTTGACGGCGGTTATATCGCTGTTGGCGATGGGGGCCAGTTGGACAATCGACCAGTACGTCAAAAGTTACTGCGTTTTGTATCTGCTGCTATTGGCCGGCATGATAGGCGTGTTCTTGTCGCTCGACTTCTTTCTGTTCTATGTCTTTTGGGAAGTGATGCTGCTGCCGATGTACTTTTTGATCGGCGTCTGGGGCGGCCCGCGCCGGCAGTATGCGGCGATCAAGTTCTTCCTGTACACGCTGGTCGGTAGTGTGTTGATGTTGATCGCGCTATTGATGTTGTACTTCAACAGCGATCTAAGAAAGCTTTCGCCGCAGCAACTAACTGCGTCGTACGTGGCGGCCTGGGATAATGGCGGGAATCTGCTTTCGGCCGAAAAATACAAACAGCAGCTCGAGGTGAGCGAGCATGCCGTGCATACGTTCAATATCCTGGCGTTGCAGCAACTGGGCCAGAATAGCGACGCCTTCGATCAGCGCTTGTTGTATGGCAAGTCGGTGCAGTGGTGGGCGTTTGTGCTGTTGTTTGTTGGCTTCGCGATCAAGGTGCCAAGCGTGCCGCTGCATACCTGGCTGCCTGATGCCCATGTCGAAGCCCCGACGCCGATCTCGATGATCCTGGCCGGCTTGCTTTTGAAGATGGGAGGCTATGGCATCATCCGGATTTGCTACCCGATCTGTCCCGATGCGGGCTACGACCTGGCGTGGCTGGTTTGTTCGATCGGCGTGATCAGCATGGTCTATGGTGCATTGGCGGCACTGGCCCAGAGCGATTTTAAACGGATGGTGGCCTACAGTTCGGTCAGTCATATGGGCTATGTCGTTTTGGGGCTGGGCGTGTGGAGTGCCACGGCAGGCAATCTTTTCGATCCGACGGCCTGGAACATGGGAGTCAAAGGTGCCCTGTTTCAAATGATTGGCCATGGAATCAGTTCCGCGGGAATGTTCTTCATGGTGGGTGTGGTGTACGACCGCGTGCATCATCGCGATTTGAACCAGTTTGGCGGACTGTATGGCAAGATGCCGGTTTACACCGCGATGGCGATGCTGCTGTTTTTTGCCGGACTCGGCTTGCCGGGACTGTGTGGTTTCATTGGCGAAGTGTTCGTCGTACTTTCGGCCTGGAACTTCAGTCCGACGTTGGCGGCGATTGCCGCGGCGGTGGTGATCCTGACGGCAGGCTACATTTTGTGGGCGATCCAGCGGGTTTACCTTGGCCCTCAGTACCATGGTCCGCACGAAGAAGCCCTGACCGAAATCAACCGCCGCGAAATGGCGGTCGCTATTCCTCTGTGCGTGCTAGCGATCGTGTTGGGTGTGTTTCCGGCGATCGTGTTTCGCTACATGGATAAGACGGTCGATCGCCAGGTAACCGATCTGACCCGCTGGACTGAGGAGGTCAAGCTGCCCAGGCTGCGCGCCGCCGAGGCCGAAGCTGACCAGGAAGTTGCCGCGAACGAGCCTTAATCGACTGCTTTGCATCATGCTGTTCACCCTGGTGAATCATTTGACAACCGATACGCTGGCCAGCCTGGTGGGACTGGGTGCCGAATTGGTGCTATGTGCGACGATCGTCCTGATCTTGCTCGCCCGGATGTTTCAGCTGACCCAGCGCATCGATTCGACCTGGTTGGCCATGATCGGCACGCTGCTGGCATTAATGGTCCTTTCGCCGCTGACTCCGTGGGATGTGACCAGGTCGCCTGTCGAAATGGTTTCGATCGGCGAGTTACCCCAGGTCGAGCTGTTCACCGGGATGTTGGTTCACGATGGTTTCGGGGTAATGGTCAAGACGCTACTGCTTGTCTTTTTGCTTCTGCTGTTTTCGCTGATCAAGCTCACCAAGGCCCACGGTAAGGCAGATAGCCCTGACTTTACGACGCTGCTTCTCGGGGCCACGATCGGGATGTTTCTGATGATCTCGACAAACCATGTGCTGATTGTCTTTCTGGCGATCGAAATGGCTTCGGTGCCGTCGTATGCGATGGTGGCGATTCGTCGCGGTGATCGAAAAGGCTCGGAGGCGGCGCTCAAGTATGCCGTATATGGTGCCGGAGCGGCTGGCGTGATGCTGTATGGAATCAGCCTCTTGTGCGGGCTGTTGAATTCGGCCCACCTGCCGACGATGGCCATGCGGCTGTCGGAACTGACCTCGGCTGGGTTAAGCGGGTCGCAGACCGTTTTGCTAGTGATGGCAGCGCTGATGATTCTGGCCGGGCTGGCATTCAAGTTGTCGGCGGTTCCGTTCCATCAATGGTGCCCTGATGTGTTTGAAGGAGCGACCGCCGAGGTGGGTGCCTTTCTTTCAGTCGCGTCCAAAGCGGCGGCGGTAGCCCTCTTGGTTCGCGTGGCGCTGGGGCTGGGCGATAGCGTCGATCCTTCGTTACTCGCTACGGTTCGCTCGTTTCTAGCGATGTTGATCGGCGTGGTGGCGATGGTGACCTGTACGTTCGGCAACTTGGCGGCGTTTGCTCAAACGAACATGAAACGATTGCTGGCCTACTCGACGATCGCTCATGCCGGCTACCTGATGATGGCCGTTCCGCCGATGTTGGCGTTGGTGGGTGTCGACAACGCTGCAGCAAGCCAATGCGCAGGATACTTGGGGTTGTACCTGGCCGTTTACCTATTGATGAACTTGGGGGCGTTCGCCGTGGTGGCGTTTCTGCGGGATACGATGGGAAGCGAAGAGATTCGCGACTACGCTGGAATGATTCATCGGAGCCCGTCGGTGGCGATCTGTTTGTCGATCTTGTTGGTCAGCTTGATCGGCTTGCCGCCGTTGGCTGGGTTCGTTGGCAAGTTCGCGGTGTTTGGTGGGATCGCACAGGGATACCTGGCCACGGGAGATACGCTGCTGGCGGTCATGCTGCTGGTCGGCTGCTTGAATACGGCGGTCAGCTTGTTCTATTACCTTCGCGTCGTGAAAGTGATGACGATGGATCCAATCGACGACGAGGCCGCGCCAATGCTCGTCGGCCCAGGGATCTTGCAGCGAAGTTACCTTTGGTGCGTCACGCTTCCGGTACTGTTGCTGATTATCGGTTGGAATTGGCTGAACGTTTGGATTCAAGCTGCGACGAGCGGTCTGTTTTCGTGATTCAATACAGGGATGCACCGCCGGTGTTGTTGGACCCACAGTTTGATTTGCTCGTTCGCGCGGCGGCCATGCATCATCGCTCGCTGCCAACTTATTTGACCTATGCCAAGCCATGGGTTCCGCCCGGAGAAGAAGCGAAGGCCGCCATTCTGGAAGACATTGCGGCCGATCACCACCAACTGGTCGAGCGGATGGTGGAAGTGTTGGAAGCGGAAGATCGAGCGATTTCGCTGGGGGACTTTCCGATGGAGTTTACCGACCTGAACGATTTGTCACTCGACTACGTCCTGGCCGAAGTGACGCGTTACGAACAGCGGCTCCTTGAAGATTTAGAAAAACTGGCCGCATGGTCAGAGGCTGGCAGCCCCATTTATCAGCTGATTCAAACGGCGATCGGCATGGCCAAGGGGCATCTGGATAATCTTGCCGAAGCGACCGGTAAGCAGGCATAGCATTTCAACGGCCGGAGTTCATCGGTACGATGAATGCTTAGCTAGGGACGCGAAAGGTAACGCACAAGAGGACTCTCGAACGTGGAATGGTTTGATACGCACGCGCATCTGTTTAATGAAGATCTGTTGTCGCAGATCGACGACGTCATTCAGCGCGCCAGCGATGCCAGCGTTGGAACGATCGTGGCGATTGGCACCACGCTGGAAGATAGTCGCCAGTGCATCGAACTCGCGGAGCGTTTCCCTCACGTATACGCGTCGGTCGGCATTCATCCCAATCATAGTGCCGAGGCGAACGAGGGAGATCTGGACGAAGTCGAAAAGCTGATGTCGCATCCCAAGGTGGTGGCGATTGGCGAGACCGGACTGGACCGCTATTGGGACTTCGCTCCGTTTGCGTTGCAGCGGGAATACCTCGATTGGCACGTTGAAAAGTCTCGTCAGTACGACAAGCCGTTGGTGATTCATATGCGGGATTGTGCCGACGACGTCGTGCAGTGGCTCGAGCAATCCAGGAGCGTCGGACCGCTCAAAGGGATCTTGCATTCTTACACCGGCGATGCCCCACTCGCTGAACTAGGTGTCGCGTGCGGTATGCACATAAGTTTTGCCGGAATGCTGACATTCAAACGAAATCAAGAACTTCGCGACGTCGCGAAGACCGTGCCCACCGATCGGTTGTTGGTCGAAACGGATTGCCCTTACTTGAGCCCGGAACCATGCCGCAAACAGCGCCCCAACGAACCCGCTTTGGTTGTCCATACAGGCGTGTGCCTGGCTGAAGCACATGGGATAGAACCGGCCGAGATGGCACGCATTACCACGGCCAACGCGAAAAAGTTGTTCGGCATCGCTGAAACTTAAAGGGCCCATTGGCCTGCCCCTTGGTTGAGAGTGGGCGCTGCCGCGGTAAAATACCAGGACGGCTCACGAAACATGGCACCCTTTTGCCCAGGACAATTATCTGATGGTTAAGACCGCAAGCACCATGCTCCCGCTGGGAACCAAAGCCCCTGACTTTTCGCTGACGAATGTCGATTCCAAGACGGTTTCGCTTTCCGATCTGGCCGATGCGAAGGCTTTGGTTGTCATCTTCATGTGCAACCACTGCCCCTTCGTCAAACACCTGGCCGATGCGTTGGCTCAGTTCGGCAAAGATTTTCAGGCCAAGGGAGCCGCTGTTGTCGGGATCAGTTCCAATGACGTCGCCAACTATCCGGATGACTCGCCGGAGCTGATGGCCAAGGAAGCGGCAGACCGAGGCTATACGTTCCCTTACCTGTACGATGCCGATCAGAGCGCGGCCAAAGCGTATCACGCGGCCTGCACGCCTGACTTCTTTGTCTTCGATGGCGAGCAGAAGCTGGTTTACCGCGGTCAGTTCGATGCCAGCCGACCAGGGAACGACAAAGCGATCACCGGCAGCGATCTTCGCGCAGCGGTCGATGCGGTTCTCGCCGGACAGCCAGTTCCGGAACCGCAGATGCCCAGTATCGGCTGCAACATCAAATGGATGGCCGGGAAAGAACCGGAATACTTCAATCCAGCTGGCACTGCCTAGTCGATTAATCGATTACGATTTCGAGACAGCAGCATTTGAATCGGCGGCCTTCGATAGTCTCGCACCTTCTGACAAGATGCGAACCATCTCGGCCGCTGATCCTGTTTCTTCCAAGAGCGTGCGCTGCTGTGCCGCCCAGCCTGGCCGATTGGCGATGACGTTGCAGTGTTCCAGGTAGTCGACGCATCGCAGCCGTTTGGCGATCGGTGTCATGGTGGTTACCAGTCGCCTGGTCATCTCAGGCACGGTCTCGACGCCGAACGTGTACGAGTTGACCAGGCGAGCTTCGGGTCCGAACCGAGCCGCTCGCCACTTGTTTTGCCGCACCATCATCGGGTGGCAATCGTGCTGATAGGCACCTTCGTCGATCTCGTGCGAGAGATAGACGATCAGGCACTGAATCATCGCGCTGAGCGCCATCACGTCTTCCAGGTTGCCGGGCATGTCGCAGATGCGGATTTCGACGGTGCCAAAGTTATGATGCGGGCGAACATCCCACCAGATCTCGCGAATCGTGTTGATAAACCCGGTGTCGACCATATGATTCACGATCCAGACATATTCGCTCCAGTTACGCATCAACGTCGGAATACCGGCCGTCGGGAGCCCTTCCATGATCTTGCTGCGATGCGACGAGAGGCCTGTGTCGCGGCCTTCCCAAAACGGGCTGGAACTGGAAAGGGCCAACAGTAGCGGCAGGTATTGCATGATGCGGTCGCACAGCATCACCGCTTTGTCCCCTGACTCGACCCCGACATGCACGTGCAGGCCTTGCGTTACGAGACGGCGAGCCATTTCCTGCAGCAGCTCTAACAGGTCCAGGTAGCGTTGGTTTTCGGTAACCTTCTGATCTTTCCACCGCGAGAACGGATGCGTGGCGCCCCACCAGAGCTGAACGCCCAGGCGGTCCATCACCGCTTCAATCCTTTTGATCTTGTCGGTCAAATCTTGTTCGGCTTCGCCGATGGTCTGACAAATCCCGGTGTTGATTTCCAGGCAGCATTGCATCAATTCGGGTTTGTACTGCCCTTGCAGGTCCTCAGGCAGAGTCTCCAGTATCGATTGCACCGAGGAGCTAAGCTCCATCGTTTTGCTATCGACCAGGCCCAGTTCCAATTCGACGCCCAGCGTGGGGTAGTTGTTGGCGCGGAATTCGATTTTCGACATAGGTTCTTCCTAGTCAGTAGATGAGTCCGTGGATGAGGTGGTACGAGGCCGAAGAAGCTGCTGATGCCAGCGCGAACCAGGCTCGAAGCAGGTCACCGTACTGCGGGCCAGCATGTTGGCACCCAGTGCTAAAACGCGTTCGTCGATATCGAACTGGGTGCTGTGCAGCATTGGCCAGCTTTCGCTGCCTGGCGCGGCGCATCCCAGCCGGATCATCGCTCCGGGGACATGGTTCAAGTAGAACGCAAAGTCTTCGCCCCCCATGCTGGCTCGGGGGATCTCGTGAATTGCCGGTAGGCCGAGTAGCTCGGCACAGGTCTCTTTCAACAGGTCGATCACGTCGGAATCGTTCCGCACGGCATCGGTACCAAGTTTGAAATTGACGTCGATCTTGGTCTGCGTTGCCATCGCAATGCCTTCAGCAATCCGATGGATGTGGCGAATCGTTTCGTGGCGAGTTTGCGGCACCAGGGTTCGCATGGTGCCGCTCAACTCGACTGTTTCCGGAATGACGTTCGGGCTGGTTCCGCCATGGATTTGCCCAAAGCTGACGACCACTGCCTCGTGCGTTTGCGTGACCCGCGGCAGCGTCAGGTAGAGTGTATTGACCAACTGGGCCGCGGCGGCGATCGGGTCGTTCGCCTCGTAGGGCCTTGCTCCGTGGCCGCTGGAACCTTGAATGCGAATGTGGATCTCTTCGCAATTGGCGGTGAGTTCCCCTTTGCGAAAGCCGATCTTGCCGAACGGCAGGCCTGGTTCCATGTGCGTGGCGATGATTGCGGAGACATCTTCCAGGCAACCGGCCTTGATCATTTCATTGGCGCCGACACAGATCTCTTCGGCCGGCTGGAAAATGAATCGAACCCGAACCGGCCACGGCAGCTCTCCGTTCTCGGCCAGCGATTGAATGGCCTGGGCGGCACCCAAGACGATCGCCGAATGGGCATCGTGGCCGCAGGCATGCATGATCCCTTGGCGCTGGCTGCAGTAGCCAACCTTCTTGCAATCATGAATCCGCAGGGCATCGATGTCGCCGCGGAGGGCCAGCACGGTCGAACCGTTGTTCTCGAACGTATCAAGATCGGCGATCACGCCCCGTCCGTCGGGGCCCATGCGGACTGAAAGCCCGAGGTCTCCCAGCATCTGATAGAGCAGCAGACTGGTCTGAAATTCTTCGCCAGAAACTTCCGGGTTGCGGTGCAGAGTGCGCCGAAGATCGACGAGCGAATCGCTCATTCGATCGATCTCCGCGCTGAGCCGCGACTGCCACGTACTCATGTTGGCGGGGCTTTCTAAATCAAGTCAGCAAACATCACTACTCCAATCCTACCACGGGATTGGAGTGCGAATCATCACTAATTTGATCAAGAGACCCACTAGAAAGGGGCCAGTTGACTAGCCGTCGACGAATTCGGGCGTGATCAGCTCCGGAATAGCACCTAGTTCGTAGCCTTCCTTGAGGAACCGGGTCACCGATTCGCGGCCTTTTTCGCCGAAATCGATCGTCCAATCGTTGACGTACATGCCCACAAACTTGTCGGCCAGTTGGTTATCCAACCCGCGGCCGAATTGCAGGGCGTAGTCGAGTGCTGGTTGACGATGTTCCAGGCCGTACACGATGCTCTCTTTGAGCAGTCGGGTCACTTCGCGAATGGTCTCGTCGCCGAGATCCTTGCGGATACCGTTGGCACCCAGCGGAAGTGGAAGACCGCCGGTGCGATCGTGCCACCAGACGCCCAGGTCGACGATCAACTGGCAATCTTGCCGCTCGTAAGTCAGCTGGCCTTCGTGAATAATCAGACCGGCGTCGATTTGCTTGCCTTCGAACTCGCCTGCTTCGGTTACGTCGATGATCTGATCGAACGGAACGACGACGTACTCGAATTCCTGGCCGAGATACATCCTGAGGGCCAGAAAGGCGGAGGTCAGCGTGCCGGGGACGGCGATCGTCTTCGATTTCAGCTCGTCCAGGGTGTACTTTTGCCGCGCGATCACCATGGGGCCGTAGTTATCGCCCATGCTGGCGCCACAAGCGCAGATCGCGTATTTATCGTGCAGATGAGCGTACGCGTGGATACTGATCGCCGTCAGTTCCAATTCGCCTGAGAAGGCCCGTCGATTGAGGGTTTCGATATCGACCAGTTCGTGCTCGAATCGATAGTTGCCGGTGTCGATCTTGTCGCAGGCCAGCGCGTAGAACATGAAGGCGTCGTCCGGGTCGGGGCTGTGACCAACGCGGATCAATTGTTTTTCGGCCAAGATTCTGAGTCCCTGGTTGGGTGGAAATGGGATAGCGAAACCGTCCATTGTTGCGTGGATCGGTAGTTTCCATCAACCAGGGAACCGTGACGAATCGGCCCGAATAACGCCCCTTTTTCGGGGTTCGCAGGAGAGGGCTCGGCAATCAGGCTTCAAACGAGATGCCGCCGCCGCTGCTTGAGTGGTAGTCAGAATCGGGATCGTACCCCAATGGGCCTTGCGGCCGACTGTCAGTAGAATCGCTGTTTTCTTCGAGCGAGCCGATGATTTTCTCGGCGTCCGAAGCGGTGATTTCCTTTTCTTCTTCCCGTGGACGCTCTGGCGCCTCGGGCATCTGGCGGCAAAGTTCTTCCCAGGTCTCGCGTTCTTCGTTCAGAACTTTGAGAACCCCTTCCAGACGAGAGTATTCGTTGGCCGCGTGCAGATCGGTCAACTCTTGAAACAGAAACATGTAAATCGCTGCGACGTCCCGCATCAGCGGACTTTCGTCCGGATTGACGCTGCCATGGATCTCGGCGACGATTTCGCGGCAACGAGCCAACCGATCCCAAGCCTCGTCCGGTTCCTGCTGTTCGCTTAGCTGCTGGGCCTGATAGGCGAAGCGGATCGCTCCGTTGATCATCATCAATTGCAGCTTTTGAGGCGTCGCGGTCAGAACTTCGGTTTCGAGATAGTTTTCGGTCGAATTGCTGGAAAAGGTCATAAATCTCTTCTGGATGCTCGGGCCTTGTGCGAGAAGGTGGGTCTACGCCTAGTATCGGCTGGCTTTGGTGTCGAGGTGCAGCGAATCAGCTATGGGTTTTACCCACTACTGCTACTACTGCTACCGACTGGTGGGATGTATTGGATCGAGTCGATCGCCGATTGGTTGCTTTTCAATTTGCCGATAGTCGTTTCCAAATCGTAGAACTTTTGCAGCAATTGATCCTGGCGGCGCGACAAGTGATCGTTCATTTCTTTGATGCGGGCCGTATTCAGATCGACTCGGGCCTGCAGTGCCTGGGCACGGCTTACCAAAAGCGAATTCTTTTCGCCGGCAAACTGCTCGGACAGGTTATCCACTTTATAGGCAAAGCCAACCGTGTCTTTGAGGAAGAAGTTTTTGACCGCATCCTGATCGTTGTCGAAGGCCGCGGAGAGCTTGGTGGAATCGAGGGAGAGCTTACCGCTGTCGTTGATGTCGAAGCCCAATTGCTGCAGCGACTGGACCTTGCCCAGGTTCGAGAAGCGGGAGGTCAGCAGGTCGCCCAGTTCCGTATCGATTCGAAGTGCCGCCACCGATCCAAACAGGGGACCAGACGTTCCATCGTTCTCGTTGTAGACGGTTTGCTGGTCGAGGTAATCTCGCAGGTTGTTGTATTGGTCGACGAAGTCCTGGGCAACCTTCAATAGGTTGTCGTTGGTAACCGAGATGTCGACATTCACCGGAGAAGTCGAGGCACCGTTGACCGTTAGCGAAACACCGTCGAGGACGTTGTCGAAGTTGTTCGTGCTGGACGAGGCCAGAATACCGGCCGAAGCGTTGCTGGTAGAACCGAACAGCAGCAATGCATCTTGGGCTTTGACGATCTCGTCGAAGTTGAATTGCGAGTTGCTCGAGTCGACAACCACGCGTCCCTTTTCGCCCGAATTGGTCGAGACGAGCGACAGCCGGAATGGCTTGGTTCCACTGCCGGTGTTCAGCGCACTAGCCGACAGCCCGACATCGGCCTGGTTGATCTTATCAACCAGGTCTTGCAGCGTATCGCCGCTTTCGATGTTGATGGTCGTCGCGTCCGAGCCTTGGATAACATAGTGGGTTTCACCATCGACATCTTTCTGGACGCCGGTTCCCAGAAGTCCCAGGCTGGCAGCCGTGTTCGCGGACCCACCTTCCAAAACGGTCAGCGTGCCCGAACCGGTCGAACGGTCGATCAGTTCGATGCCGTCCCCTTTGTCGTTAATACGGGCTTCGACATTGAGCGACAGTTCCGAGTTGATTTGGTCGATCACATCGCCGATTGTTTTTCCAGCGGTGTCGGAAAGGTCAAACAGGCGAGTGTTCCCCTCACTGTTCTTGATCAGGAACTTGCCTGCCTCGATTCCTTTTCCGCCACGAAGATCCGAGAGCAGCGTGTTCTCGTTGATGTACTGCCGATTCAGATTGCCCGAGTTAATCGACAGGTCGGTCGAATCTTTGGTGATGCCGAGCAGATCGGCGGAGTTCGTTCCGTCGGCGTTGGCAATGATGAAGTTGCTGTTGAACTGTCCGGTGGTGTCGGTCAGTTGGATCCCGGTACCGGCATCGTTGATGGAAGCTTGAACTCCCAGGCCGGCGCCGTTGATCTGCTGCAGCACGTCTTCGACTGTATCGGCGGAAGATAGATCGATGGTGGCTGATGCGCCGCTACGATCGGTGATCGAGATCGAGCCGAGCGTTCCCAGACCTTTGCCACCATTAAGCGAAGAGAGCAGCGTGGTTTTCAGCCCGGCCTGAAGTCTGCCGCTGGTGATCGTTCCGCCAACGGAACTCGAAAAGCCAAGGTCTTCAGCTGTTCCACTGTTGTTAATGCTGGAAACCGAGAATGTTCCGCCGTTGTCGCTGGTCAGGTCGACCAGTTCGATGTGATCGCCATCGGCGCTCAATTGAGCACGCAACTTGGTGGGATCCGCGGCGTTGATTTTGTCGATCAGTTCGCCGACCGTTTGTGGTTCCGATTTTTCGGTTGCGGCTCCACCGGTGGAAGTCCCTTCGGACGAAACGTTGACGATTCGATCGCCAGTGGCGCCGCTACCCTTCGACGCCGTGAAATAGGCGTTGAAGGTGGTATTGCCGTTGAGCGCGGAGACAACATCTTGAGCGGTTGTCGCCCCTTCGGCGATGTGCACCTTGATGGTCTTGGCACTGGAATCGAACTCGACGGTTTCGTTGCCTTTGGTCACGGCCCCATCGGCGATATAGCTGATCTGGTAGCCGTCGTATTCGCTGCCTTTGACCTTGGCAGTGATGTTGACCTGACCGTTGGCGGCATCGTCGGCCGACGTGGCGGAAGATAGTTGAACACCTCCAGACGTCACCCCGGTGTCGGTCACGTCAACCAGGCCGCTTCCGTCACTGCCAGACCCGTTGGAGGCAGTAAACAGCGGCCCAGTGGTCAGATCATTGTTGATCGCGTCGATCACATTCTGACCCGTCGTGTTGCCGGCGTCGATGTGAACGGTCAGCGTTTTGTTGTTCGGGTCGCTGTCGTCGTAAACGACCGTCTCAGCCCCCGCGGTCACGCCAGCATCGTCGACAAACTGAATGGTGACGCCGTCGTAAGCACCGCCGGTGCTATTGGCGGTCAGTTGGATTGCGGCGTTAGGATCAACGGACGTCGTGGTTGCCGCGGCATTGCCGGTGGTGGCGACCGTCGTGACTCCATCTTTTGCCGGATCGATGATTCCGGTGCCCAGGCCGCTGTTGACAGTCGACGCGGTGAAGTATTGGCTGGCGGTTGGATCGTTGTTCAGCGCCGAAATGATATCGGCGGCTGTCGTTCGACCGGCGGCAATCTGAAAAGTGAGCGTCTTGTTCCCCGCGTCGAAGGCAACCGTCTCGTTGCCCTTGGTGATCGAACCGTTGTCTTGAAAGACGACCTGAACGCCGTCGTACGCGCTGCCTTGCTGCACCGACTGAAAATTGATGCGGGCATCGCTGGAGGAGAGTGATGCTTTGGAGAAATCTTCCGGGGCCGCCGGGCTGCCCAGGTCGAGTTCCAGCGACGTGCCATCCTGGAAAGTGACCGACAGGTCGTTTCCGTTGCGATTGCTGCTAATGCCGTTGCCATCGTTCAATTGCGATAGCTGGGTGCTGGCGCTCAGCGTCAAGATGTCGTTGCCGGTGGCCGAGTCGGCGGCGACATTGATTCCGTCCAGCCCGAGATCGGCGGCCGTGCTGCCGCTGCCAACGGCTTGAACAATCAGGTTCGATGCCGCCTGGCCGGTCGTGTCGGTCAATTTGATCCGGTCGCCGTCGACCGAAGCGGTGACTTGTAGCGTGTCGTTGCTGTTGATCGCGCTAATCACGTCGTCGATGCTGCGGGCATAGCTCAGATCGATCGTTGAACTGGCGCCACTGCGATCTGTGATACGAATCTTGCCGCGCTGAACGCCGTCGCCTCCATTGAGTTCGTCGAGCGAGACAGAGTCGTCGAGCCGCGGCCCATGGGTGATTTCGATGCTGCCGGGGCTGAGTGCCTGAGTCAGCGACGAAACCCCGCTGCTAAGCAGTTGTTGCGACGTGGCCGTGCGGATAGGCGTGAACTGGTAGCTGCCTGCTTTGGGCGAGCCGGTAACGGTGGCGGAAAGAAGGGACGAGTTACCGCTGGTCGCCTTCTTGCTGGTGAAAAGATCGGCGTTCTGAAGCTTCTTGGCGGTGTATTGGAAAGATAGGACTTTGGCGGTCAGTCCTGCAATCGCCTGGGCTTCTTTGTTGATCGTGTCGGTACGAGAAACGAGCAGATCGCGCGGCTGCGATTCGAGCTTGATGAGTTGGTCGACCGTATCCTGAATCGGGATACCGGTCACAAGTCCGGTTGATGCCTGTATGCCTGTCATGGGAACTGACGGGGGGTGGGTGGGCCGTTACGGCTCACGCAATAGGTCCGCGCAGAGACTCCTCGCTTATCTGTTTATCGACTATGCGACATCAGCAGCTGGAGGAATTTTCCGGTTAGGCAAAATTGGAGCTTGTGGGGTTCAAAATAGAAAACGCCCGGACCTTGGCGGCCGGGCGTTTTCTTTGCTTATTTAAAATGCCCTAGACCGCCGTTTATCGGAGGAGGCTGAGGACGTTTTGTGGGTTCTGCTTAGCGATACCCAACACCGAGGTACCCGACTGAACCAGAATCTGAGCACGAGTCAGTTTGGCCGATTCAGCAGCGAAGTCCGCATCGCGAATCGAGCTTTCTGCCTCGGTCAGGTTGGCCAGCGTGTCGTTCAAGGTGTAGATATTCGATTCCAGAGTCGTTTTCTGGAACGCACCCAATCGACCACGAAGCTGGGTCACCGCACTGATCGTTTCATCAACGACCTTGGCGGCACCGCCGACGTCGGCCGACAGGCTCTTCGAGCCGCCAGATCGCAGCTCGAACAAGCGGCCGCTGACGCCACCCAAAGTCGCCGTGCTGACGCTCTGGATACCGAGACGGGCTTGCTGATTGCTGACGACATCCGGGCCGAGTTGGAACAGGGCACCACCGCCGTTGATCTGGAAGCTGTAGGACGAGTTGTCCGTGACGCTCGAGTTCAGCGAGAAGCTGAGGTCGAGCGACGAGGTATTGATCGAGGCCTTCAGACCGTCGCCGATCGCCTGGATACCGTTGATACGGACATTGACGTCGGTTCCTTCTGAACGGTCGGCCACGTTTCCGCTGCCGTCGGTCAGGTCGAACGTTCCGCTAAGAGCCTTAACGCTCACGAAGTTGTCCGAACCGAACCGGGTGGCCTGGAAGGTCAAACCGGTGTTTTCCAGGTCGGAGTTGCCCAGCAGGGCGACACCGTCAACACTGCCGTTATCGACAACGCCGCCAGTCAGGGTCGCCTTGTCGTCGATCGTGATCACACCACCACCACCGGAGACAACCGAACCGGTGAACTTTGAGGCAATGTTGGCATCGTAGTTGGCGTCAGCCGAATTGAAGATGTCGGCGATGTCGGTCGCGGTCGTATTGCCTTCGTCGATGTAGAAGGTCAGCGTCTTGCTATTTGCATCGTACTCGGCACGCTCGTTGGTACCAGCTGTGACCGAACCATCGGCGACAAACTGAACATTAACGTTGTCGTAATCCGCACCGGCGTTGACCGCGGTGAAGCTCAGCTCAGCGGTCTTGCCATTGACGGAATTGGTCGTTCCGCTGGCCTGAGCATCTTGCAGATCGGTGCCGCTGGTGGTGAACTTAAGGTCATCCGTGGTTGGTTCCAGGACACCACTGCCATCGCTGCCACCGGCGTTGGTCACGCTGATGCCGCGATCTTGCAGGTACGAAGCGGCATTCGCTGCTTCGGTCGGATCCGAGATAAACTGGCTTGGATCGTCGAAGAACTTGATCAAGTCATTGGCGGTCGTCTTGACGATGCCGTTGTCGTCCGTTTCCAGATTGACGATCAGCGTACCTTCCGACTTCACGCCGCCAGTCGTGGTGACCGAAGCGGGGAAGTGAGTCGTGTCGATCACACCGCTACCGTCGCTGGAACCGAAGTTCGAGGCACCAAAGTAGTCGCTGACGTAGGTGTCGTTGTTGATCGCGTTGATCGCATCTTGGGCGGTCGAAGTACCGTCGTTGATGTAGATCTTCAGCGTTTTGTTCTCTTTGTCGAGAACCGTGTATTCGTCACCACCACCAGCCAGGTCGGTATCGTCGACAAACGAAATCGTATAGCCGTCGTACTCGCTGCCTTTGAGCTTGGCCGAGACATTGATCGTGGCGTTGGCGTCTTCGCTTTGCAGCGTAGCGGACGACAGCCCTTCGACGCGAGGATCGGAAGTCGTGTCGATGCTCAGCGAACTGCCTGGAGTCGAGACGTACCGAATGTTCGGAGCTTCGGTCGGCGACAGGAATTGCAGACGATTGTTCTGCTCGGCGACGCCTGAGTAAGCAGCACTGGTGAACTGGGAAGCGATGCCGTAACCGTCGTTGCCAGCTTGCAGCGAAGCGGTAACCTTATCGTTGCCGGTTGCGCTGTTAATTGCTGTGACAACGTCGTTTGCCGTGGCAATCACGTCGCCACCATCGACACCGCCAGCGAACGTTCCCAGGGTACCAGCCGAAGCAACCACGCCCGCACCCGTACCACCATTAGTTTCAACCAAGGCGGCACTGAACAATTCCGAGACCTGATCGTTGACAGCCGTGTTGTTGATAGCGGCAACCAAATTGGCAGCGGTCGAGGTGGCTGCTTTGTGAATGGTCAAAGTGTTGGCGGACTTGTCGAAGTCGACCGTTTCAGCACCAGCGGCACCGTCATTGGCGAGGACGACGTTCACGCCGTTATAATCAGCGCCTTTGACTTTGGCCGTGATTTTGAAATCGTTGTCGGTGCCTGCATCGTCAACGACAACCGAAGCAGCTTCGTAATCGCGAACACCCAAGGCGACTTCAAGCTTGGCAGGATCGTCACCAACAGGGGCGGTAAAGGTTGCCGTTGTGGTCGAGCTATTGCCTTTGACGTACTTGATGCGGACGTCGCCAGGGTCGAAGCCAGCCTGGTTGGCGGTCAACAAAACATCGTTGTTTTCGCCGAAGCTGGAGGCAACCAGGGTACCCTTCGTAGCGGCTTGTTCGACAACCGCTTCGACGCCAGTGGCGTCCGAAACCAGGTTCACGGCCGAAGCAACTTCTTCGATGGTCGAACCTTTGGCGAAGTTGAAGGCCTCGGTACCGTTGCCGCCGCCGATTTGCAGGACGGCGTCCTGGGCGATGGCACCGAAGTTATAGTTCAGTTGGCCACGGGTAGCCTGGGCGACGACGTTGACCTGGACGCCGATCTTGCTCTTCGTACCGAAGTTGGCCTGGTCGATACGTAACCCTTGGAGCGAGTTGTTGTCGACGTTGTTCGTGGTGAAGTCCAGGTTACCGTCCAACAGACGCTTGCCCTGAAACGAGGTGATTTGAGCGATACGGTCGATGGCTTCCAGCGAAGAGTCGATCTGCAGCTGATTTGCGTTGATCTGGTCTTGGCTCAGGGCACCCGTATTGGCTGCTTCCGAGATCAGCCCGCGGACGTCGTTGAGTAGCTGGCTGACCTGACCCAACGCACTGTCGGCGGTACCGATCAGCTGGTTGGCTCGCTCACTATTGGTGATGGCCTTGTTCACGCTGGTGATGTCGCTTCGCAACGCTTCACTAGCGATCAGACCTGCCGGATCATCTTTACCTTTGTTGATTTTCAAACCGGTGCTCAAACGAGTCAAAGCGGTTTGCAGGTCGTTATTCGACCGCGCCAAGGTATTCTGAGCGACGAGTGAGCTGACGTTAGTATTGATTCGGGTCATTTTGAGACACCCCTCCTAGTTGAGGACTACGTTTGGATCCAACCGAGACGGGGAGTCGTGACTCAGCTGGTGCGGCTGCAAAACGCAGCCCCGAAATTGTGGGAACGAACGATTGTCTATCTCTTTGGATTGCCTACCCTCTGGTCGAACGAAAATCGCTACCACTTCGGGTCTGCCCCCTTACGACGATCATGGTCCGAGCTAGCTACGTGGTCGGCGCAGCCTTCGCTAAGATTCCGAAACGTCTAGATGGGAAGATCGTCACACTTTGACACTAGCTTGAGATAAAGAGATCGTTTTTCGTCTATGTACCGGTTGACCGAAGTTGATTCCCTTGTCTATTCAGCATGTCGCGCACAGCCCCTACAACCGTGCTGGCAACCTTGCGATTGCAAACGAGTACCTGGTTGACCTTTGTCAGAAATGGGGTCTGCTCGAAAGACTCTGTTTAGAGCTTTTTTGTCGGGAAAACGGTAGGTTGTTCGTCAAAACAACCCTACCTGTCAGCCAGCCGCCGGGAGAGCTTTGAGAGAGGATGGAACTTCAACGGGAGTGAAGAACCAAAGCGGCAGCGATTGCGAATCGTCGTACGGTTTGCCGAAGTTTACCGCGGCTAGGGGGAGCTCAGCCGCGCAATAAATCGGAAAGAAACGTGAGGAAGCCGCAGTAAACGCGCAACTGGGCTGCCTCAAGAATTGGGGGCCGCAATTATTTGCGGCCCTTTTTGATCATGGCCGTGTCGTCAGGCTGCATGCCCGAAGCCTGCATGTTCTCGCGCTTGATGGCTTCGTAGACTTCCTGGCGATGGACGGGAATATCTTGAGGGGCAGCGATGCCCAGGCGAACCTTGTCTCCACGAATATCCACAATCGTGATGACAATGTTGTCGCCGATCATGATGCTTTCGTCGCGGTGCCTCGAGAGTACCAGCATCTCTGGCTCCTTCCTACTTTTATTTCAATCAGGGTATAGGGCTTGTTGGTGCTTTGCAGATTCCGTCCAGCCCCGAATGACTTCTCTTGCGAGAGTCGCTCGCCAGCAATGATAGCAGTGCATTGCTATGACTCGACGTGTTGAGTATCGGACACCTAGAGAGCCGGAATCAGTTTTCGATCCGTGGATACTGTTCTGACGGCAAGTCCGGATGTTCAAGCGCTCCGGCGCAGAGGGATTGTTTCAGTCGCAATGACATGCCGCAGCGGCTGTTCATCGGTGGTAATCACCTGACGCCCCAATTGAAGGGAAAGATTAATCAGCAGCGGAGCCCGCAGATTGACCGTGATCAGGTCGTTTTCCTTGCTGACCACCACTAGAACGAAGGTTTCCATTCCGGCGTCAATCTTCAAGGAAGTGGCCTGTTCGGGGCTGATTCGCACCTTGTAGGAAGGAATGTATCGCCGCGGGCTGACGACCGCAAAAGCCAGCCCGGGATCTTCCAGAGACTGCAGCCAGCCCACCGATTCGTTCTTGGCATCGGCCAGGATCGCCCATTTCGTTCGATTATCGAAACCGATCAAACCACTGGTAAAGACAATGGCTTCATCTTCGCGAATGTTGAGCTTGCCGAAGCGTGTGGTTTGAATCTCCATGGCCCATTGCATCCTTGCACGGTCGTGGCGGCGAACTGGAATAGGGTGCGTGTAATATGCCCCGTTCTCTGTATCGGCGTTTGTCTCAGAAGAATCCACAAAATCGTCAAAGTCGATTTACAGATAATCCAAAAGCGTCAATTTGTATAACTGGCCGGCTGTTTTCAGCGAGGCCTGGTAAGAGGCCTGCTTCGCGGTCATGTCGGTAATTGTCTGCACCATGTCGACATCGATCTCCTGCGAGAGCGTGCTTTTCAGCTGCACGATCTCATCTTCGCCGCGGGTCTTCAGCACGTCGACATGTTGGGCCCTGGCTCCAAGTTCTCCGCGGGTAAAGCTGAGACGCTGCAAATCTTGCTGCATCAGCCCTGCTACGCGCGAGATCGCTTGAACGTCTTTGTTGTCGATAGCGTCTTTCAATCGCAACAACGAATTGAAGATGCCCTTGGTCTCCATTGGGTTCGTGTTGCGGCCAGTCAAAACTTCGGCCGTTCCGCCGCTGGTCGTGCCAATGGTTCCCGCAGTGTTGATGACGCCGCTGCCGTCGTTCGTGGTGTCGACGGTATTGTTCAAGTAGGCATCGAAATGCCCTTCCTGGTCAATCGCGGCGATTACCTGGTTCGCCGTGGTGACGCCTGATTCGACCTTTACCGTCAACGTTTTGGTTGCCGAATTGAAGACCGCACTGGGAACGCCGCCCGACGGCAACGAGTCGTCCAATACGATGGAGACCCCGTTGCGACCTGTGCCGGCATCCTTGGCGACCAGCGAAAACGCCGTGTTCAACTGATCAGGCGTCGGGAAGGTAATGTCTGCCGTGGCCGACTTGGAATCGGCAATCGGCAAGCCGCCATTGGTTGTTGCCAGTACGCCGGTCTGGGTAATCAGGCCGTTGCCGTTGTTGGTGGCGTCGTCGGTCGAATACAACTCGGCATCGAAGGTCCCTTCGGCCTTGATCGCCGAAATGACCGTATTGGCCGAGGTCAGGGTCGGATCGACATCGATGGTCAGCTTTTGTGTGGCGGGATCGAAGTTCACCAAGGCCTGGTTGCCTGAGGCGGCGTTGTTGACGAATTCGACCTGAATGTTGTTGTAACTGGTACCCGGCTTGGTCGCCGTGATCTTGAACGCATTGTTCACATTGTTCGGCTCGCCAAACTTCACCACGGCGGTCGCCGGGGCCGCATCGGGCGAATCGGAGACCGTTGCCTCGAGCTGTCCGACCGGAATCAACCCTAGGTCTTCTCCCGCGTGGCTCAAAACACTTTGCGAGACCTTCAGGCGATCGAATCCGGTCGGGTTGTCGTCGACCAGTTCGATCCCGTTACCAAATTCGCTTAGCCTGGCGACCACCGAATTGGGGCCATCCAGGTTGTTGGGATTGTTGTTGATCAGATTGAGGACGTCCCCAATCGTTTTGGCCGTTGACAGGTCGATGTCTAGCTTGACGCCATCGTTGCGGGTGATCGTAAAGTCGGTTCCATCCGTTCCTGAAACCCCTTGGCCGAAGTTCAAATCAGACAGCAGCGTCTGATCGGTGAACGTGCGCAATCCGAGTTGGGTTGCCGTCTGGCCCCCGTTCTCGCCGATCGAAAAGTCGGCACCGCTGATGTTCGATTGAACGTTGATCCCGCTGCCATCGGCGTTGATACCGGCGACCAGCCCTAGACCGCTGCCATTGAATACGTTCAGCAGATCCTCGACGGTCTTGACCCCTTCAAAGGTCAAGTTGGAAGTCTGACCGCCGTTCTGAATCTGAATGCCAGACTGGGCGTCGAACTTGGTTCCAGAGCCGCCGCTCAATTCGCCCGTGACGCCGACGTCGACCGTACCCGTGGCAGTCAGGAATTCAGCCGTGGTGTCTTTCGGGTCGATCGACGCGGTGAAATCGGCCGAGAAAGTTGGATTGTCGTTCAAGGCCCTGATCAGGTCGCTTGCCGTGGTCGTTCCATTGGCGATCTGAACGAAGTAGGTATCGGCCTCGCCGCCGGTATTGCCGGTGTTGCCCGCGGTGCCTGCACTGGCGATATTGACCGAGGCCGACGGATTGAATGTTTCACCGTTGCTGTTGTCGTAGGTCGCTGAGAAGGTTCCTTCCTTGGCGATCGCATTGATGACCGATTGCACGCTCGTTTCATTCGAGTCGTCAATATGAATCGTCAAGCGGCGGGTCGTGCCATCGTCGCTGTAGTCGGCCGTTGCCGTATCACCAATGTCGCTCGATGCGTCAACCACGATTTCGACGTTGTTGAATTGATCGCCTGATTTGTTGGCGATCAACTTCAAGTCGTTCCCGCCGCCGATCAGGGGCAATGATGCCCTGGCTTTGACGCCAGAATCGGTAATGGCTGTCAGGAAGTTCTTGCCATCGTTCGTGGCGGCGACCGAAGTGGTTGGATCGTATCCTTCGGTCGAACCGCTGGGGGTACCAACGGCGAATCGCCCATCACTGACGAAAGCATTGACGAGCGTTTGCAGGTTGGTTTCGCCGGTGTCGTCGACTTGCACCGTGATCGTGGGAACGCCGTTGACGTCCGTGGTCGGTCCGATCACGGCGTTATTGCCGATGTCGTTGGACGCGTCGAAGACAATATTCACGCCATTCAGACTTCCGTCGGTTGCGTTGGCCGTGAGAAGCAGGTTGTTGTCAGCGCCATCGAGGGTAAGCGTCGTTTGAGGACGAAGCAGGTCCGAACCTTTGGTGACGATTTCGTTGCCGCGGTAAATTCCGGGGCCTGCCTTCAACAGGTTATCGTCGACTAACTGAATCTTGGTGCCGTTGAGTGATTCACCGTTCTGGTTGGCCTTAACGAGGATATCGTTGTTTTGGCCAGGGTATTCGATTATGGCTTGCGCTCTCGATCCCAGCAGGTCCGAGACTTTGGTCGTCAATGTCAGACGCGGGTTCAAATCCGCGCCGACAATTGGATTGGTGAGGTTGCCATCTGGTTTCAAAATCCCCAACTGGGCTGCCACGTGGCTTCCGCCAACTTCGCTGATCGTCAGGTTGCCGCCGCCTGCGTCGTCGATGTCGACCGTCAGGCCAGTGTTGGTTACCCGAACTTTCAATTGCCGGCCAGGCGGCGGGTTGGCTTCGATCTGACGAACAACATCGTCGACGGTGCTGGCCGAACTGATATCGATCGTTACCGGCGGCGAGAGTCCATCGGAAATCTGAAAGCTACCTTTGTCGATTCCCTTGCCACCGCGCAGGTCCGACAATTTGGTCGATCCGGTCAGAATTGGATTCAGGTCGGAAAGCCCCTGGACCTGGCTGCTGATCGCTCCGAACGCATCGTTGCCGTTGACCGTGGTATCGAACAGCAAATCGATGTCGGCGAAGCTGTTCAAGCCGCTCGTGTTGCCAAGGTATTGGATCAGGCCGTTGTCCAAGGAATTGAACGGCTTGGTGGTCGTGTTGGATCCGGAGAAAAGATACCGGCCGCGAAACTGCTGATTGGCCAGGTCCGTCAACTGCTGAATGGCACGCTGGACCTGTTCTCCGGCGGCGGCGAGTTCCGTATCGGAAAAGGTCGTGTCGGAAAGTTGAACCGCCAGACCCTTCATGTCGTTCAGCGTGTTCTGCGCGTTGGCCAAGGCAACATCGGTCGCCGAGAGATACGATTGGCTGGTCGTCAGGTTGGTTTGAATCTGATTCTTTTGTTCCAAGAGCGACTGTAGCGTGATTCCACGAATCGCCGCCGGAGCATCGTCGCTTAAGGTCAACACACGCCGACCGGTGCTCAACTGCTCCTGTAGCTTCTGCAAGTCGAGTTGGTCGGACGATAGTTGATTCGTCAGCCGGAGCGATGCCAGATAGTCGCTGGTTCGCCCGGTGGGAACCGGAATAATACTCGCCATCGTTATTTATCCGTAGCCGCGAGGCTGAGTGTTGGCCCAGTAAAAAGGACTCGCGGAATGACGCCTTCCTTACAGCTTGACTAAGGTTTGTAGTAGTTCGTCCAGCGTGGCAATCATTTTCGACGACGCCTGAAATTGCCGCTGGTACGTGATCATGCGGACTGCTTCTTCGTCCATGTTCACACCACTGACGCTAAGCTTTTGTCCTTCTAACGTGTCTTTAAACGAGCGGAATCCATCGGTGACCCCCTTGGTGACCGCCGAGTTCTGGGCGACGCCCCCGACCATGTCTTTGTAAAACGTGGTAAGTGACATGCCGTTGAACGAATCGAGCGTCTTGTCGGCGAATGCCGCCATGTCGACCGCGTTGTCGGTATCTTTGCCGATGCCCGACTTGCTGGCGGCAAACTTGGCCGGATCGCTGCTGACCAGTTTGTTCACGCCCAGATCGAGGGCCGTAGTGCCGGTGAAAAACGTGCCGATGCCCAGAGCGGCCAGCGTGCCGCTGGTATCGTTGGCGAATGCAAACTCAACGTTGGGCTGGTCCGCCTTGATTTGCAGGCGTCCTTCCAGCGAAATCGTCGCGCTGATGCCGTCGATGTCGTCCAGTTGCTGCCGCAAGCTTTCCAGCGTCGTGTCGTCGTTCGTGCCGTTTAGCTTGACTTGAATATCGTGCGTCTCGGTAATGCCCGTTTGCCGATTGAGCGTTTTAACCTGGAACGAACCATTCTCCGGTGTATACGGCAGCCCTGCCTGGTCGAGGGCGTCGTTCACCGAACCGGTACTGACCAGCCGCTCGGCATCGATCGACTTGTAGCCGGTAAGACCTTGCCCGCTACTGAAGACCTTGTTGAACTCGAAGGCAAACGAACTGGCAAAGTCGTTCAGTTTGCTCAGAAATCCGCCCAGAATGTTGTCGCGCGAGTTGACCAGCCCTGCCAGCTTGCCGGTGTCGCTTTGGATTGGGGAGTCAAAGTCCTTGATCTTCACTTCCACCTTGTTGTAGCCGTCGGCCGGTACTTCGTCCGCGAAAACTTCGCGGGCCGTTCCATTGAGGACCAGGTACTCGCCTCCGGCAAACACCGAGACCGAGCCATTCTCCTGCTCGACCGTTTTTACCCCGATCAATTCCGAAAGCTGGGTCAGCTTTTGCTGCCGCTGATCGCGCAAACCGACTGCGTCGCTCTTGGTCACGCCACCTTCCATGGTGGTGATCTTGGTGTTCAGATCGGCGATGTCTTTCAGCAGGCCATTCAGTTCGTTGGCGCCATCTCGGATTCGGTCGTTGGTGTCGATTTGAACCTGCTGGACGCGCTGGTACATCCGCTTAATGTCATCGGTCAGCGTCTGGCCGCGGAGGATCGTCAGGTTCCGTACACCGAGATCTTCCGGTTGGTTAAGAATGTCGTTGATCGAACCGAAGAAATTGTTGACCGAGGAACTGATGTCGGTGTCGCTTAGTTCTCCAATGAGCGATTCCAATTGAGTGTAGGTGCTTTGCTCGGCCTCGCCTTTCGATAAATCGCTCCGCGAGCCGCGCAAGCGTTCTTCCAGGAACTGATCGACCTGTTGAACGATACCATCGACCTGAACGCCCAGCCCCAACCGCAGATTGCCGACCGCTTGCGTCGGCGCAGGGGTATAGATAACACGTTCCCGCAGGTAGTCGGGCGTGTTGACGTTGGCGATGTTATTGCCCGTGACCTGCAACCCGATCTGGGCTGCTTGCAGGGCATTCTTCGTTTGTTGAAGGGTACTAAATAAGGACATCCCTGTTACCTCGTTCGGCCACTCGCGCTAGCACGATCTAAGCGTCCTGATCCACCAGGGTCCCACCCTGACTCGAGGCATTCTCCGCTTCATATGTCGGTTTGATTTTGCCACCAGTCGCAATGATTTGTAGCAATTGCGAAAGATGTAGCACGGTTTGTTGGGCTAGCACGAAGTTGGTGAGCGTTTCGTTCTGGATATGTCGCATCGCATCTTGTGCATGATGTGCCTTCTGTGCTAATTCGCCAGATTCGCCATCGGTGAAAGACCTGGCAAGTGCATGCAAGCTATCGGAAGGCAGGCCTTGCCCTTTGGCGTTTGCCAGCAGGTTTTGCCGGGTATCGCGAAGGTTCTCCAGCCTTTCGACGAGCTCTTGCTCGCTGACCATCGTTTCCTGCATCGCTTGCATGTCGTTGGCGACCATCTGCTCGCGTTTACGATGCAAGACATTCAGCAGGTCGGCTTGAACGTCAGACAATGTCTGCAGAAACGTGGCCGTTTCCTGCTCGAAGTCGAGCTGGGAATTCGACGGTATTTCCGCGATTGAAGTTGTGGGCGAAGTCATAACAGCTTGAAACCACTGATTAGGCGTGGAAATTACTTAGGATTAAACGGACAGATCGAGCCGCGATATCGCCGCCGAATCTTCTTGGTTGGTATTGGCCTGGTTCTGACGCTGAAGCTGATCCAACTGGTCGATTGCCTGTTGGGCTTCTTCGGCGGTTGCAGTCGGGGTTTGCGGTGTATTGGAACGAGCGCCCATGTTGGCGGTGAACAGCTCGAACATTGGATTGGAAATCTGCTCGGCGCTCGCGTCGGAAATCTTCTCGACCATTAATTGATCGAGTTGCGATTGAAAGACTTCCTCGGCTCGGCCGCCATGAAAGTAGGCCGGCTTGCCGAGCGACTTTCGCATGCTCTTGAGCATCTGGCCGAACATCGATTCGCCCACGAACTGGTCGAACTTTTCTCGCAGCGCACCTTGAGGAGCGTTGGCGGTATTCGGCGATGTCAGGGAGCTGATGTTCATGGCTGGGATTCGGTTTGATGTTTCGCTTGGCTAGGTTAGTTGACGTAAATCAGTTCGCCGTACACTTTGCCCTGGTGATGCAACGCTTCGACGATGTCGATGATGTCGCTGGCCGGAACCTTGAGCGTGGTCAGGGCGTCTTCCAGATCCTTTAGCCGGGTAGCGTATTGCCGCTGGGTATCGATCGAAACAAACTTCGAGGCCTCTGGATTGGCCGTTTCGACCTTGATGCCGTTGTGGTTGATCACTACCGGACCGATCTCGACGTCGCTGCCGATCACAATCAAGTTCTGATGGCGGTTGATCACCACTTTGTTATTCATCAGGCTATCGACGATCGGCGTTTCCATCAGGATCGAGACGAAGAAGACAGGTTCTTCTTTGTATTGCGGTGGAACGGTCACTTCGATCGTCTTTTGATCGATGGCCCGAGCGATCTGGCCGCTTTTGCCGCGGCTGATGTTTTGTTCCAGGTTGTTGATGCCGAAGACGATTTCCTGAGCCATCCGCCAATCTTTGTGTCCTTCCTTGATCACCAGAAAGACCTTGCCGTCCTGGGTGACGAAAGGATTGCGAATCGTCTTTTCGATACGGCAGCCTTGCTGCACGAAACCTCGTGTCGGGACATCATCGATGATCGACTGGACCGCACCGCTGGCAAGTGCCCAAACCGTTTTGTCGTGCGGGTTAGGGCCTTGCAGTGTCGAGATCGCCAGCGAACCGCCTTTGAGGCTCTTGGCTGAGATGGCACTCACTTCGCAATCGATGAAGTCCCCTTCTTCAGCACCCTCGGCAGGAATTTTGGCCCGCACGAGAACCAGTGCCGTGTTCTTCACGTTCTTAAGCTGCTCTGGCAGGTATTCCCCTTCAGGGCCGGCACCGGAGTTGCTTCCCAGGTGCTTGAGCATCAAGGCCAACGCGCTATGCGTTGGGGTCGAATTTGAGTCACCGGTTCCTTTCAGACCCACCACCAGGCCGATCCCTTGCAGGTAATTGCCTTCCTGCCCTTTCACTCGCACGAAGTCTGAGAGCGGCCGGTTGATTTGGAAACGTTGCGAATCGATCGAGCTATACTGCGCCGGCGATACCGCCGGACGAGCCGGTGCTTGAGCCGTCGCACCGCCGACGATCAACGTCAGCAGGGCGAGTGCAACAAGCGAAGCGTTTTGTGTGGTGGTTGTGCGAAACATCTGTCTATCCTTCTTTCCGCCAAGGGGCATGATTTAGAACCAGTGGACCTTGTCCCACAGGCTTTGCAGCCACCCTCGGCGATAGGCGTCGCGAATCGAACCTTGGTCTTCCTTGGTGATGGTCAGGTCGGCCAGGTGTTCGCTCAATACGGTGTTGTTCGGGTTGATGTCCTGCGTGCGGCAAACGCCCCGCAAGTGATAGATCCAGATTTCGTCGTTCACGGTGATCGTCTTGCGAGCTTCCAGCTTTAGCGTGCCGTTAGGCAGAATCTCTTGTACTTCGGCGGCGATCGTAAACTTGAGGCCTTCGGTAGTTTCCATCTCGGCCTGAGATTTCAGACGCTGGTTGAGCGTCCCTTTGATCTTCTGATCGCCGTTGGACTGCGGATCAGGCTTGATCGAGTCGAGGCCGTCCAGCATGACCCAGTCGGTCAGAATGGCCTGGTACTGACCTTGCTTTCGGCGGTTGATTTCGCCGTCGGAAAAGGACTGTGATTTCTCGTCGACGCGGATATGAACCAGGTCATGAACCTGAACTTCTCGCGGCGGCGGCAGGTCTCGGTAGTACCAGCTAAGCTGCTTGGTGGTGTCGTTGTAAGGGCTTCCCGGTGCCATCGGTGCGGTGGGAGGAAGGTTGCGTTGGCCCAGGCTCGAAACGGGGCCGCTCTGCTGAGCGAGCAGTGCATCGCAGCAAAGGATCGTCAAAAGCAAAGCCAAAATCGTGTGGATCAAGTTCATCGTCGAACCTCCGGCTTGGGAAGAGGTAGCAGCGGCTTGGCGGTCGGAACGTTGATGTGCCCGGTCAGCACCATCGCTTCGCCTGGGGCCGAGACCTTGGCTTGAAAGCGTTCCGCTTCGCGAGCTCGGCCGAAGCGAGTTGGCTCGATCGGCTGAACCTCGACCAGTTCGTTCAGGCCGGCGTCGTTCAAGGCCAGCATCTCGCGGCGAACGACCACGTTGCCGGCGTAGGCGTAAACCGTGACCACTTCGTTGCGACGCACGACCACCGGCTGGCGAAGGTCGTCGTCGCCGATCGGCCGGTCCGCCGCGATGCCGCGAGTCACTTCCTTACCGATCACCTGGCGAATATCGGATGGATATCCAGATTCCTGGCGGACGACCGAAAGCTCCCGCATTTCAACATCTTCCGGCCGCAGCACCTCGCCTCGTCGCACGTTGCGAACCACGTGAGCGACCGTCATCACCTCAGGCAGTTGTTCTTCGACCACGCGGCGACCAGGAAACTGGCGAGTATTCTTGGCGGTTTCGTTTTTGCCTTCGACGTTCAGGCTGGCAGTAGCGGCTTCCATACGGACGCGGCTGGAACCTGAGACGTGGATATCGCTGGTCGAAATCCCGCGAGCGCCGATGATCGAGCGAATGTCGTTGATCGTCAGGTAGATGGCACGATTGACCCGCGGCGTCGGCAGCAATTCGATTTGGGCAAGTTCGCTCAATAGCTGCGGATCGGACGAATTGATCGTCGCGACGTCCCCGAGGCAAACGATTGGACCGCCAACCATCGCCGACGACTTCAGAACGACTTCGCCTGTTTGTGCCATTGCCGAAGCGGCAAAGATGGCGACAACCAGGAGGCTGAAGATCGATCGAGTTGCGAAAGAAATGCTCATCGTCTTGGTTTGGTTTCCTATCGACGCAGGTTCGAGATCAGTTGCAGGATCTGATCACCGGCTTGGATTGTTTGTGAGTTCAACTCGAACGATCGCTGCGTGGTGATCAGATCGATCAGTTCGGTGACCGGTTCAACGTTCGAGGCCTCGAGCATGCCGCTGCGAACCTGGCCCAGGCCGTTGGTGGCCGGGTTGCCGGTAATCGGGGCGCTGGAAGCCTGCGTTTCGCGATAGAGGTTTTCGCCGATCTTCAGCAAGCCTTCCGGATTGATGAAGGTCGCCAGCTGAAGTTGTCCCACTTCATTCAGTGTGGTGGTATTTGGCTGCTGGACCGAAACGATGCCATCGGGGCTGACTGCGATGGCCGTGGCGTCTTGCGGAATGGTGATCGCCGGTTGGATAGGACGCCCGATCCCTGCTGAGCCCGTCACGACCTGGCCGTTGGAATTGACCGAGAAGTTTCCGGCCCGGGTATAGTAGATTTCGCCGGTCGGATCTTGGACCTGAAAGAATCCTTTCCCTTCAATCGTCAAGTCGAGCGAGCGATTGGTGGTGGTGAACGCACCTTGATCGAAGTCAGTTTGGACGCTGGAAACCCTCGCACCCAAGCCGATGTCGGTTCCGGTTGGCGTGTAGTTGCCAACGTTGTCCTGCTGACCTGGCAAAACACGATGGTCGTAGAACAGGTCTTCGAAGTTGCAACGGTCCTTCTTGAAACCGGTGGTGTTAGCGTTCGCCAGGTTATTGGAGATGACGTCGAGCTTGGTTTGCATCGACTTCATGCCGGTGGCGGCGGTGTACAGCGTTTGAACGCTCATGGCTTACTTCCTTGTTCGCCTTGGTCTTCGCGTGTTGGCTTAATTGGGGGTATTAATTTTGTCGCAGGACGCGGCCGAGCAAGTTGCCCAGCGATTCGTCCTGTGTCTTGATCATGTTCACGTTCGATTCGTAGGCCCGGGTCGTTTCGATCATGGCCATCATTTCGGTGATTGGATTGGCGGCCGATCGCTCCAGCATGGCCGGTGCGGCCAGGCGTTGTTCTTCCGGGATTTGCTCGACCGGGCCGAGCGAGCGGAATAAGTTGTTGCCGAACTTGACCAGGTCGGCATTCGACTCCGGCTTGGCGATCGCCAACGGAATCAACTCGCCGCCGATCGTGACTTCGCCTCGTTCGTTGTAATAGGAACCGGTGTGGACAGCTTTTGCCTCTGGATCGACTTGGACCTCAGTGCCGTCGGCGGCGAGCACCGGGTAACCTTCTTGCGTTGTCAGTCGGCCGTCGGCGGTAAAGAGAAAATTGCCGCCGCGTGTGAGCAGCGTTTGATCCCCGTACTGAACCTGAAAGTATCCTTCGCCGCGGATCGCGATGTCGGACTGGATGCCGGTCGGGGTGATCGGGCCAGGCTGGAAGTTGGTTTGCGTGTCGCGTACCTCAACACCGCCGCCGATGTTGTTGATCGAGCCGGAACCAGGGGAGTCGAGGTATTCGTTGATCGCTTCCGAATCGCGAGCTTGCAGGATCGCGAATTCGTTCTTGAAACCCGGCGTGTTGACGTTGGCCAGGTTATTCGCGATCACCTCCAAACGACGCGATTGTGCTTGAGCACCCTCTGCCGAAATGTACAGGCCGTAAACCATCGTGAATCTTGCATTGCGAATATGCCCCCCCGGACATGGCGAGACATAAGGCAATGGGCGTGCCAAAAAACAAAAGCGTGCCGAAGAAAATTATGCGAATGAAAGAAGTCGCATCGTGGCAACAAGTTAGTCCGCTGATAGCGAAGCCTGATAGCAATCAGGCAAGATTTTCTGAACGCGGCGATTCCGGAAAAAGCTGCCGGGCAAGGTCGGCAATCGTTGCCTGAACGTACCTGGTCGGCAAGGATTGCCGGAGCGTGTCAGTTAACCGCGACCGCCCGTATTGCGAGCATAGCTGATAATTCGCTGTGCGCCTTGAATCATCAACTGCGAAGCGACTTGACGGCCGATATCGCTTGCTTTGCTCGGTGGTCCGCAGGCATGGGCCGAGATCTTCTGGATTCCATCGCCGCTGACAACAATCCCATCTAAGTGCAACAGATCGCGTTCGACTTCGATCCGGGCCCAAGCTCCAACCGGAGCAAGACACCCGCCGCGGAGTTCGGCGAGCAGGACACGTTCGGCTTCGACGCAATGATAGCTGTCAGGATGGTGTAATACGCCGACCGCCATCTTGGCCCGCTGGTCGGTGGCGCGAACTTCGATGCCTAACGCGCCCTGGCCAACGGCCGGCAGCATGATTCGCTTGTCGATGACATGGACAATTCGCTCGGCCAGGTCGAGTCGGCGAAGGCCTGCTTCGGCCAGGACGACGGCGTCGTATTCTCCTTCGTCCATCTTTCTCAAACGGGTCTCGACGTTGCCGCGTATATCGCGGATGTCGAGGTCAGGCCGGGCATGCAGCAATTGCGCACGTCGGCGGACGCTGCCCGTTCCGACGATCGATTCCTTCGGAAGCGTATCGACGTGAAACCCACCCCGCGAGACAAGCACATCGCCGCAAGCTTCGCGAACTGGGACCGCCGCCAAGGTGAGGCCGGAAGTTGGCTCGGTGGGGAGGTCTTTCAGGCTATGGACCGCGATATCGACCCGGCTGTCGAGGAGGGCTGCTTGGATTTCCTTGGTGAATAACCCTTGCCCACCGATTTCTCCTAGTGGACCAGAAGTGACATCACCGGTGGTCGAGACATGGACGATTTCGACCGCCTGACCACTTCGTTTCAATTCGCCAGCGACCCATTGGGCCTGCCATAACGCTAGCCGGCTACTACGTGTTCCAATTCGAAGAGGCTCGCCATTCATGCTTGCTGCTTGGTTGTGTAAATCGTTGGCCCGATGAGGTTTAGCTTGCCAAATCGTGAGGGGTGCTCAAAACATGGCCTTCTCGTTAGCGAGAGTCTAGAAATCCGATCGATTATGCTCGGTTTGGGTAAGAGCAAACGATCGGGCCCCATTACTAAACAGTTATTAGGGTACAAAATAAATTCGGCTGGAGGGAGTTGGGAGTAGCGAATTTGAGACCGGAACAACAAAAAATCTAATGGTCGTCACTTAGTAATTCGGAAAACTTCTAACCATTTTCCTGACGAGGCGGTTCCAGTTCGGTTCGCTCTTCCTGCTTTTGGAGGTGTGCTTGGATTTGCCCAGCTACGGGCGAGGCTTGCGTTTGCTGATGCGGGGGCACCACAACGCCACAACTGACGATGAACTGAAACGCCTGGTCTAAGGTGATATTCAGTTCGATCGTCTCGCTTTTTTTCGCATTAATGGTGAATCCGGTCGCCGGCATTGGCGATGTCGGAACCAGGATGGTCAGTACCGGTTCGCCAGCAACGTCCTTGATGTCCATCAGGCTTTCGCTGGTGACAAACCCAAGCGACCACATACCCTTACGTGGGTATTCGACGGCAACCACTCGGGTGAACTGAATTTCTTGTTCGTTTAAAAGGAAGTCCGTAACTTGCTTTACTGATCCATAAACATTTCGAATGATAGGCAGCCGCTGCATCACCCCGCGCTCCCAGGCATTCCACAGAATGCGTCCCAGGCCACCCGCCAGGAACTTGCCCGCGAAATAAAGCGCAAGCAAGCAGACGCACAACAGCAGCGGGATCGTGAACTTACGCTGCAGGAAGCGGTACTGCACGTATTGATCGTAAACCCCATAGCCAGAGGCGGGCATCGGCTTGTCGTGCAGGTTGTCGTGGACGAACTCGTAGATCTTGCCAGGCACCCACTGACCGCTGTCGGTCTTGCGATAGATGGTCGATTTATATTCGGCTCGGATGGCGTCGGGGGCGGCTCCGGGGATTTCACGCTGGACATCCTGAATCGACCAGGCAATCGCAGTACGGGCCGTCGCTTCGATCGGCGCCAGGATATAGTTCTGGATCGTGGCGAAGATCCAGATAAAGATCACGATCGTCAAAAGAGGCGGCGCAGCGATGGCCAGACCGCGCAGGACCGCTCGGCGAAAGGTATAGAACCCGCTTATATGGGGCGGCTTATTGTTTGAATCGACAGCCATATTCGTGGTATCTCTTCATTGGGGAACGGTCGACTTCTGGTTCCGGTCGATTTGGCGAATCGCAATCGTTGCGACCCACCAACTCATCTTCTTGCTTCGATTTTTACTACGCGGCAGAAATAGGCAAACCAGTTGAATTTTCGTTAAATTCTGCCAGCCAGTGCTGTCTAAGCGTTTGCTGGCATCCCAACGGAACGGGCCACCACTGCCACCCGAACATCTGTTGCTCCGGCCTGGCGAAGCACACGCTGTAGCTCGGTCACGGTCGCGCCAGTCGTCATGATGTCGTCAATCAGCACAATCGGCCGATCCGCTGCAATCGGACCTTGGGCGGCAAATGCCCCGCGAACGTTCGATTTTCGTTCCGAAAAGGGTAGCTCACTTTGTTTGGCCAGGCTTCGTTGACAGGTAACAAGCCGAGAAATGGGCCATTTCCATCGGCTGGCCATCGATTGAGCCAGGATTTCCGCTGTATTGCTTCCCCGCCGCAAGCGACGCGTCCAATACATGGGAACCGGCACGAGCACCGGGCAAAGATCGGCCCCTTCCAAGCCAGGCATACTTAGTAGTTGCCCCAGATCCCACGCCGTCGAGGCCCCGCCGCGCTGTTTGGCCTTCAGGATCGCTTCTCGAAGAGCTCCTTCGTAGTTGCCAACCGATGTGATTTCCGCGAAGGGAAGTTTCAAGTGATAACAGGCAGGACAATCGTCGCTTGGCAACCTGTTTTCGTGGACCAGGACGGCACTGCAGCGAGGACACTTCCCTTGCCGCTGGATTGTCGTCTGACACGGCTCGCAAAGGACATCTGGATCGCGATATCGCGCGACCTCTTGCCGGCAAAGGCAACAAGAACCTGGCAGCAGCAGACCGGTCAGGCCGCGCTGTAACCGACGGGTGATTCGAGCAGCCAGACGGTCGGGCATCGGCAATACTTTGGGAAGGAACCATCTACGTGGTGTTGTCCAAGGTCTTGCTCTTTATGGCGGGTGAAACGGCCGTCGTCAAATTGATCGCCGCATTTCGTCTTTGGAGATTCCTTGAAAACCGCTATAAATCGCGTCCCAAGACCTGTCACGATGCTAGCAACCCAGCCTGGCTGCCGTACCGATGCTTTTGATCGACCGATATCTGCTGTTTCAGTTCCTCAAGTCGTTTCTGATTTTCTTTATCAGTTTCACGGGGCTGTTCATCGTTATCGATTCGTTCAACAACCTGGACGAGTTTCTCAAGTATGGCGACATGACCGGCAGCACGGCCAAGGTGCTATGGGATTACTACAGCCCGCGCGTGTTCACCTTCTTTGGCATGACCAGCGGGATTCTGACGTTGATTGCGGCCATGTTCACGGTCACTTGGATTCAACGCCACAACGAGATGACTGCCCTGATGGCGGCGGGTATTTCCCAAGCCAGGATCGTTCGGCCGATCATCGTTGCGGTGATCTTCATTGCCGGCCTGGGTGTTCTCAATCGCGAATTCCTCATCCCTCGCTACATGGATCGGCTCACGCGCAACGCTCAGGACTGGATGGGAGATTCCAAGAAGACCCTCCAGCAGAAGTTCGACAATCGAACCGATGTCTTCATCAATGGCGCCGCAACCTATGCCAAGGAACAGCGGATCGAAAACCCGGTGTTTCGTTTACCGCGAAACTACCAAGGGGTTGGTAACGAGATCACCGGTGCGAATGCCTTTTATCAGCCAGCCACGGCGGACCACCCAGGCGGCTTTCTGGTGGTGGAACTCACCAAGCCGAAGTCGACCGAAGGAACCGCCTCGATCGACCTTGATGGCCAGCCGCTGGTGATGATGCCAGACGACAACCCTTGGCTCAAACCGGGGGAGTGTTTCCTGGCAACCGATCTGACCTTCGAGCAACTCACCGCCAGCAACCAGTGGCGCGACTATGCGTCGACCTCAGAGTTGATCTCGACGCTAAGCAATCGCAGCCTGGACGTTGGGGCAGATGTCCGCGTCGAAATTCATAGCCGCATCGTGCAACCGTTTCTGGATGTCACGCTGCTGTTTCTGGGGCTGCCGATCGTCCTGCGAAAAGAGAACCGCAATATCTTTGTGGCGATCGGTTACTGCTTGTTGTTGGTGCTCTGCTTTTATGCGGTGACACTCGCATGCAAGGCGATGGGAGCGAACTACGTGATTCGCTCTCCTGCCCTGGCCGCGTTCATCCCCCTGATTCTCTTCGTCCCGATCGCCACGGCGGTCTCGGCACCGCTTCGCGATTGAAGCGGATTCCCAAAACAAACAAGCCCTGAAAGCGCGACCGAATGACGATAGTTCGTTTCGGCCACCCCTTCAGGGCTTGTGTTTTATTAGCCAATGTCTCTTAGAACTTAAAGTTCTTGATGCCTCCCTTGAAATCGTTGCGGTAGAGACGGTCCAGGTTGCGGCGCTGCTCAAGTTGAATAGCACCGTTGCCGCCTTGAATGCCGCGGAGCAGTTCCTGGCGGTTGTCGAGCATCTGGTTCATTGGCTGTGCTGGTTGCTGCTCGGCTTTGTCTTGCAGCAACTGACGACGCTTAGCCTTCTCGACCGTCATGGCCAGCTCTTGGGTGCCGCGGAAGAAGGCGTACTCACCCTTTTTGGCCTGGGCGATGACCGTCGTGCGACCTTCGATTCCGTCCGCGATGAACAGCCCGCGAAGATCAGTTTCGCCTGAGTTGAAGTCAGGATTGTCGGTGCCGATCACTTTCACCTGCACGTCGTCGACATAGCTGTCGGCGACTTTGTTCTTCACCGTCACACGAACGCGCCCCGAAACGGCGTCTTCGTTGACATCCAATTTCAGTGGGCTGATCAAGGCCAAGCCGCTGGCGTGTAGATTGTCGGCCCTGGCCACGATCAGGTAAGCGCCTTCCTCGGTGATTGGCAGTGGGATCTCACGCTCTTTGTCCTGGTAATCCTTGCCGTCACCCAGCTTGATGGTCTTCTCGTGCAGTGGCTGAATGCCGGCCAGGTTGATCGTGGTGATCTTCTGCAGGTTACGCTGCATCAGGCCGAATTTCATCAGGTCGATGCGATAGACCTTCACTTCGCACTCTTTCACGTTGCGGTAATCGAGTTTGATGGCAACCTTTTCTTCCGGCAGGAAGCTGCTCACTTCGTCGATCGAAATCGCTTTGCGGGTAAAGTACTCAATCGCCTGAGCAGCATCGACGAAGCGATCTTTGACCTCGCTATAGTTTTCGATTGCCTGAGCGGCTTCGTTCAGCGAGTGATAGATCTGCCCCATGATGTAAATTGCCCGCCAGCGATTCTGAGCGGCGACCGTGTCGGCATTCTGTTGCGCGGCAGGAACACTCTGGGCGACTTTCTCCGACATCTCCAAGGCCTGCTTCGGTTGGCTGAGGGCAAAGTGGCAGAACGCGGTCAGGTACCAGTAGCTGCTCAAGTACTTGCTCTTGGGATAGCGTCGCTGGTAGTTCTCGCACAGCTTGATCGTTTGATCGTACTGTTCCAGTTCGGTCATGCCGGAGGCGAGCGCGAACGCCGCTTCGTCGTCCGAAGGGTCTTCGGGATGCGTCGTCAGGAACTGCTCGAGCATCTGCAGCGAATTCTTCTGGAAATGAACCTTGCTGAATTTCAGTTCCTTCGCTTCGCGCGTCGCGGCTGCCTGGGCGGCGTTGCCGTAGACATCCGAGGCCAATGCGTACTGGGCGATCGCCGTGTACGACTCTTGCGGAGAATCGCTCAGCAGGTCTTGCATGACCTTGATGCTGCGGATGATCTCTCCCTTGTCGACCAGAAAGCCGGCCACCTGGCTTTCGACCATGAAGTTAGCTTCGACGGTCGCTCGAAAGACGAGGTAGCTTCGCTCGTATTCGCCCAGCTCGTTGTAGGCGTCACCCACTTTTAGCAGCTTGGCGAAAGGAATGTTCTCTTGCGGGAACTTTTCGATCAGCAGTTCAAAGAAGCGGACCGCGTCGGCCGCGTGTCCTTCCTGCAGATGAATGTCCAAGAGCATCTTGGCGGTCTCGCGGAACGCGTTGTTCTCGAGCGACCAGTTGCTGAACAATTCTGTCAGGTTCTTCTCGGCACCCTTGATGTCTCCCTTGGCGAACTTCCGTTTGCCTAGCTCGTACAATTCCATCGGCGTCAGACGATAGTTGTCACTGCTCTTTTCACCGGCAGGTAGTACTTTCAGCGACTTGGCCGAACCGACGGCGAGGCTTTCGGGGCGATAAACGTCTTGGGCCAACGTCGGGCCGATGTAGTAATCGCCCGGCTGAATGCCAACCAGATCGTACGTCACATGACGCGAGCCGCGGCCTGTTCCGATATAGAACAGGATGTAGCCGGGGTGGATCTCGTAGCGTTCGAAGCTCCCTTGAATCGAGCTTGGGTCAACGGTTGCCCCGGCGGGTAGCGGCTCGGTGGCAACCAGGTACTCGGTCTGCTGTTCTTCTTCGCTACGATCGATGTTGTTGCGGTAGATGTTCAGGTGCACCGTACCTCGATCGCCTGCGGTCAATTGGTTCAAATCGTTGCGGAATGAGCTGTAGCTTCCGCTGATAATCGCGAACCCGCGTGGAATCTGTTCGCCATCAAACCGGAGTAAAGCGGGATCGTAGTAGCGGGTGATGTACCAGCGACTGGTGCTCGACTTGAGCTTGTCCAGAGGCACATCGGTCGAAAGTTCGCAGCGGTAGGTGAACTCGCCGCGGCCAGTCAGTTGGAACCGAACTGTCTCCTTCTTATCCCGCTTCAGGAAGTCGGCAGGCACTTCTACGATTTGCGTCAGCGACTTGGCATCGATCTTCAGTGTCTTGACCGGCTTGTCGTTCACTAGGATTGCCAACTGGTACTCGTCGGCGGCAACGCGCTTGTCGGCCGTCCAGCCGCAAATCACCATCATGGCCGGGCCGGTCGCCTTGTCCGGGTTCCAGCGATGACCAACGCGATCTTTCCAGACGCTTTCGGCGATCCTTTTCAACTCTGGTGATTTCGGCTCGGTTTCAAGTACGCACAACGCATACAGTGCCTTGGCTTCGATCGCCGAGCTATTCCAGCCTGAATGTACGGCCTGGCCAAGTTTGCTTTTGGCCAGTTCGGTCAATTCGCGAGCTGTGTCTTGTCGCTTCATCTCCGCGAACGTCAGTGCCAGGTAAGCGCAGCCAGCGGCGCTCAGCGCGGGACGATTGCGATAAAGCTGGTTGGCCAGCGAGAAGTCTCCCTGACCCGCGACCGTCAACGAATAGAGGATGGTCGCCTTGCTGTCGTAGTCGCCCAGCGTAATGTTGGGGATTTCGTTTTTCAGGGAATGCACGCTCTTTTGAATCAGGTTGATATCGACCCGGTGCCCAGCGTCATGGGCTGCAGCCAGCGCCCAGAGAGCACGTGCGGTCGAGTAGCGATTAGCACCCGTTCGAGCACCACTCCAACTGAACCCGCCATCGTCGTTTTGCATGACGATCAGCGATGCGATAGCCGAGTCGACTTTCGGCTTCACCGTATCGAGCGAAGGACCGCCATGGTCAGGGCTTTGCGCCAACAGCTTTTCCAGAGCGATGCCGGCCAGAATATCGCTGGTCAGCGAATCGATCGGTGTGCTGGCGATTACACCGCAGCGGTACAGGGGCATGACTGGGGGATTCAAAACGCTGATCAGGTCGGAACGAACGTTGGGACCGATGACGATCTGCAAGCTTGGGTTTTCCCACGGCATGCCTTCGGGATAGTCGACCATCGCGGTCATGTCGCTCGTGGCGTTCCCGGAAGCGGAACGCACCACGCGATAGCTTCGCTCGCGGATCGGCACCGTATCGCGCTGAACGTCTGCCATTTCGCCCGATTTGACCGAAAGCTGGAACTTGGCCTGGGCGGTCTCGGCCGATTTGACGGCGGCCGGATCGATCTCCAGCGGAACCAGGAGGTCGTGCTCGTTGTTCTCCTTGAATTCGATCGTTTTCTTTTGGGTGATCTTCTTTTCGCCGATGGTGATTTCGAGCGTCATTTCGACTTTGCCCGGCTTGCCATCCTTCTTGAAGATGCGAACGGGAATCTGCATCTTGTCGCCACTTTGCAAGGCCAACGGAAGGTTCAACTCGGCGAACAGCGGCTTGGCAACCGTCAATTCGGCTTCGGCCTGGCCGGCGAGTGTTTCGATGGTGATTCCTTTGGCTTGAAGCTGCCAGGTTGTCGAATTGGGAGGCAGCGTGATTTCGACAGTTGCTTCCCCTTGGTCGTTGGTGATGATATCGGGTGCCCAGAAGGCCGTTTCCTGTGGCGGAAGTCCGGCCAGCAGGATATCGCCGGCCTTAAGAGCCTCGTCCATCAAACCAAGCAGAGGCTCCTCTTCCTCTTGAACGATGATGCGTGGTCTAACAAGTTGAATCGCGCGATTCGAGAAACGGCCATTGGCATCAAGCACTTGGAAACCAAGGTTGGCGGTTCCGTTGGAATCGTAGTACCAATGCTGTTCGCCAAACTCGGCGATCCCCCAGGTTTTGTTGTTCTTGAAATCGAGATCTGCTTTCGACCAGCCCATCGGATTGCCGGAGGCGCGGCCAAAGCGTTGGTAGTCTGCGAAATCCTTGGTCGCTGCCGCCTGAGGTTTGGCCGCGACTCCGGAGATGGCCATTTGATTGGCTTCTGCCCGGGACATGGGGGCATTCATGGGCGGAGCATTTGGTATCATCCCTCCAGGCATGCCGCCCCCCATACCACCCATGGCACCTGCTTCGCCGGCGTAATAGCCTGACTGAGGCGGCTGATCCGCACCAAAGGAGTCCCTTGGCTCAAACTCTTGAACGATGGTACCATCCGCTTCTCGCATGCCAGATCGCGAAAAGTCGCTTAGTTGCAGCTGAATCTCTTCCATTTCTTCCAATCGTTTTTCTTCGGCCAGCAAGCGGCCATCGATCTGCTTGGTGGCAGGCTCATACTGGAAGTTGATGCTGGAAGTCGCTCGCATGGCGAACACGCGAGGATTGCCCTGCCAGAAGTCGCTTGGCTTGGGCCACGAAGGTGGGAACTGATCGAGCAGGCTCTTTTCGACCAGCGCCAGGCTCAACTCGGCGGGCAAGGGGTTGCCCAGGGCGTCGGTCGTTTTGAGGGCCGCTTTCACCGTATCGCCTGGCTGAGCCGTCTTGGGCAGCTTGAGGGTTACGTTGAGATCGCGTTCAACCTGAAAGATGCTATCGGCGGTGTGGAACCGCAATGGGGTTTTCGTCTTGTCCGTTTCTTTGCCCTCTTTGGTGTCGGTCATCGCGGCAATTGCCAACTGGAAGTTGGGAGCCAGAAACGATCCGACATCAATCTTCAACGCATTCTTGCCTGGCTTCAGTTCGACCAGGCGATAGTCGAGAATTTTCGAGCCCTCGAACGTCACCAGGGCCAGCGCCGGCTGGCCGCGCCAGTGGACATCGATCGAGGCCTTTTCGCCTGATTTGAGCAAGTGGCTGTCGGCCAGAATGTGCAAACGGATCCGGTCGTTTTCATCGGAAACATGGACGCCGGTCTGGGCCGAGATGTCATGCTCGAAGCGGTCGACCCCGGTGAACCGCAGAATATACTGGCCACCTTTTTCCAACGTCAGCGTGTGCCGCGCTTCTCCCTTATCGTTTGATTTGAGCTCGTGCTTCGAGACAAGCACCTCCTGCGATTTGCCAGGCTCATCATTGGCCAGTCGCAAGACTGACAGCGTCAGGTCGGTTGCCAGCGGTTCCCCTTCCATGTCCTTGACCATCGCGGTGACGTCGAACGATTCACCAGAGAGGTAGGTATCACGAACGACCGAAGCACTCAGTGTAAACCCGACTGCCGAGATCAAAACATTCTTAGAGGTCGAAGCGTTTTCACTCGGCATCCGGGCGGCAATTTGTAACGTGCGCGAATCGGAGAGGTCTCGCGTGGGGATTTCAAATTCGACCTGGCCCTTGTTGTTCGTCTTCGCGTCGATCTGCTTGCCGTCGAGGAAATACTGCAGGTTGCGATCGATGACAGGATCGCCGTGGTAATACTTGGCGGTGATCGTTCCCTTTACCACTTCGCCGCGATAGTAGACAGTTTCGTCCGTTTCGATTTCCAAAAAGATCCGCGGCAGTTGGAATTCAGCAACCTGAAAGGTGCCGTAATAGACTTCCTTCTTGTCTTTGGTCGATTTCATGACGACCTGGTACGAGCCCACCGACGCATCCGCCGGCAACAGCAAGTGGCCGCCTGCCGAACCGTAATCGGTCAGCTTGACTTCATCGTAGAAAAGAGTGCGAGCGCGAGGATCGAGCACCTCCAGTTGGTAGGTCTCACCGACTGGTACGGTGTAGCGATCGTCTATCACGTGACGAATGATGCCGCGCAGGTGGACCAGTTGGCCTGGTCGATAGGCAGGCCGATCGGTGTAAAGATAGCCGCGTTGTTCAAGCCCACGAGCCATTTGCAGGCCGTTCAAATTGACGATGTTGGCAGCGGAATGGCCGTCGATCACGCCCAGCACACGGATATCGTTGGAGCCATGTAGTTCATCCCGGGCAGCCCGGTAAACGCCATCTTCGCCCGTGGTCGCTTCGGCAAAGACCTCCGATCCGTTGGAAAGCAACAGGCGAACATCTTTCCACGGCTTGCCGGTTCGCATGTTCTGGGCATAGACGAACACTTCGTCCCGCGAACTTTTCACGATCATATCGAGATCGCTTTGCAGCACGACGGTGGTCGATTCTTTCGTTTCGCCCGTCACGGTCACCGCTACGACCCCTGCTTCGGTCTTCTTGTCCCCTTCTTTCATGCCGGGCACCGAAATCGGAATGTCGACCATGTGCGTATCGAGACGGTACTTCTCGTACTTGGGGATCTCGTAGGTGAATTTCTCGGCTGGATCGATCAGAGCAATGTCCAGGCTTTCGATGTCACCGGTGGTCTGCATTTTGCGGAAGTACGTCTCCAGGTCGATCGGGTAGACCTGGACGGTGACTTTCTCGAGGTTTCGCGTCTTCAGCTGGATCGAAGGCTTTTCGGTCGAACGAAACTTACGTGGCGTGGCGACGTGAAGTTGTTCGCTGGTCAGCAAAGTAATCCGCTGCTGTGCCTGCGAGGCATAAGGCGTGCCGGCCAGCTTTTTGTACAGTTCCAGGGCATCAGCCAGCTTGTCGAGTTTTTGCTCGGTGGTCAGGGCAATGCTGTAGTTGGCCTTGGCGGCGATCGGCGTCCCAGGGAACTTGCTGGCAAGTTGCTTCCAGGCCGCAATCGCCTCGTTCCAGTTTTCCTGGTGGTAATAGCTTTGGCCGATTTGAAATTGAATCGACTGAGCTCGGCCGTCGATCGGATACTTGGCCAGGAACTCGCCCCAAAGTTTGCGTGCTTCGTCGTAATGCTTTTCGCTGTTGGCGAACTCGGCCTTGCGATACTGCGTGTTGATGATCTGCGTCTGAGCTTCGCTCCACTTCGAGTGCGTCGGATGCTTCGAGAGGTATTCACTCCAGGCCTGGATTGCCTGATCGAATTTGTTTTGCTGCGCATAGACCGAGCCCAATAGGAATCGGGCGTCTGCATAGGCATCGGTGCCGGCGTACTGCTCGATCTTCAAGAACGACTCGATCGCCGCGACGGCGTTGTCACCCTGACCGCGATGCGAATAGGCCCGAGCCAACTGGAAGTGGGCTTCGGGAACGTTTTTATCCTCAGGGTATTTCTTCAAATAAGATTCCAACGCCGCGACTCCCAGTTCCAGGTCTTGCTGAGAAGCAGGTGCCGGAAATCCATACGTTTCCGAAAGGCGGAAGGCGGCTTTGGGCAACAGGTCAGACTTTTCGCCATCATGCAGTGCCAGTAGGTCTTCCCAAACTTTGCGGGCTGCGGGGCGGTTGCCAAGTTGCTGGTATCGATCTCCCAGCTCATAGCGAGCCGTCAGCAATGTACTGCGATCCTTCGCATCCTTGACCAGCTTTTCGTAAACCTGAACGGCGGGGCCCTGTTGGCCAAGTTTCCATTGGCAGCGGGCAATTTGCAGATTGATTTGATCCTGGGTCTCTTGCTTGGGGCCGACCTCAAGCGCCTTTTGATAGAACTGGAGCGCCTTGTTGTATTCCGAATTGTCTTTCTTCTCTTCGCCGCACTCATAGGCGACGCTTGCCAGGCTCAGGTAAATCTCGGCGACCTCTTCTTTCCGGTCGAGCGACAACAGGTACCGGGCTTGTTCCCGATAGGCAACCTCGGCGGCGCGGTAGTCACCCAGGCGAACGTAGGCCACGCCGACTCCAAACTTTGCTTTTCGCGACCAATGCGAGTCAGGGAAGCGTTTCAACTGCTCCTCAAATGTGCGAATCGCATCCTTGTACCTGCCGGCGAAGTGGAAGGCCCGGCCTTTGAGATACATCAGTTGCTCTTTGTCGCCCCCCTCTTTAGCCAGAGCCGCGTCGATAAGTTGGACCGCCTCATCATATTTGCGGTCTTGCATGGCGTCGCGAATTGCTGTCGGAGCGAGCACATAGTGCGACACATCTGCCTTGGCGTCGGCCGTAGGATCGGCTTTGGGGTCGTTCTCGGCAGCATTTGCCGTAGCGGGGAGGAATAGAGAAACCGTTAGCAGCCAAAGGAAAGTCCGAGAATTGGGCAACATCGCATAGGTTCCTGGGGCTAAATGATGGAAGAGAGTCGCGACTAGCTCGAGCGATCACCTGACTAGACGAACGCCGGGCAGAAATGGTTTTCGCTGCCAGCAACTTCCCGAATGCCGGTCCGACTACCAATTTCTAGGTTATAAGTTACAAACTAGCAACGATTTAGCACGATTTGTCGGTGGGCTTCCCGTACCCCTCGGCGGGCGAGATGGCCAAAAAATCTCTCTTTTGCTCGCAATCGGGCCTCGGTACTATCCACCCCCTATTTGACTCACCAATCTGCCACACCCGGCGACTAGATAAAGGGGGAACGATGACGAAGAGGTCACGTTCGGAATCCATTGCATCGCGACGGCTAAGTGATCGGTTCAACGTAGCGCTGCTGATGTTACTCGGGATCATTGCGCTGGGTTGTAGTTCCGAGAAGTCGACCGATACCAGCGAAGACCGGCCTGACGCAGCTGACGCCCCGACGGAAGTCGCCGTCGCGCCCGAAAACCCTGCCCCAATGGTTGAGCCGCATCCGCAAGTCATCGAAGCCCAACCGGCCGAAGTGATGCCAGAGTTTCAACCCATGCGCATGGCCCCTGCCGCGCCGGGTTCGACGCCGCGAATGCAGCCGATGGTGGTTCCCCAAATGAGTCGGTTCTCCGAGTCACAGCCAATGTCGGCCCAGCCTCAGGCAGCGGAGCCGAAATCGCTGCAACCGCAAGCGGTCGAGGTAGCACCTGAACCGGCACCTTCCGAGATGCAGGCGATTGAACCGGCAACGGAAGAAGTAAATGCAGACCAGACGTTCGACATGGTCGAAGTCTTCTACGGAACCGATCGCGCCGTCATGGTCTGGCCCGGCGGTATATTGCCGGCGAAGTACCACGCCCTATTGCCGGCGGCGACCTGCGTGTTGTTGGGCGTTGCCGTGGCGCTGGCACTAACCAAGTTCCAACAGTTTCTCTTGGCTGGCCTCAGCTTTATGGCGGCCCTTTCCGGAGCGGTCGTGGTTGGCCAGGAAGGTTGGGTCCAGTATCAGAAGTACGATCGATTCCTTTCAAGTGACTCGGTCGTCTATGGAAAAGAGCAAGGCAACCTGCAACTGGGAACCTGCCAGGTAAGTATCCCGAAGTCGCATCAGGCAGGCGAATTGGAATCACCTTCGATCGTTCGTTTGGAATTTGCCGAGAATCAAACGGACCACGTTATGCTGATGGAGGTCCACTCGGAGGAGGAACAAGCCTTTCTTGACATGCTGAAGCAACGCGTCGACGAGTCGCCTGACAAGGATTTGTTGATCTTCATCCATGGCTACAACGTCACCTTTGAAGATGCGGCCCGGCGAACGGCTCAAATCGCTCACGATCTGGAATTCAAAGGCGTTCCGGTCTTTTACAGTTGGCCTTCCCAGGGAGAACTGCTGGGATACGTGACTGATCGGAAGAACTCGTTCTGGACGTCATCGCACTTGAAAGAGTTTTTGCTGAAGATCCACCAACACAGCGGAGCCCAGGCCGTGCACTTGATCGCCCACAGCATGGGCAACCGGGCATTTGGCGCCGCGGTCGAGTCCTTGGCGAAAGACCTGCAGCAGAATCAGAAGATCTTCAACGAAGTGATCCTGGCCGCACCTGATGTCGATGCCCGGGTGTTCAAGGACGAGATCGCCCCAAAACTGACCAGCATGGCCCAGCACGTCACGCTTTATGCGTCGCAGAACGACAAGGCGCTGCTGGCATCCCGCGCCGTCAACGGCTATCCCCGGGCAGGCGACGTCGGCGCGGGACTGGTGGTTTTAAACGGGATCGACACGATCGACGTCACCCAGATCGATACCAGCCTGCTTGGCCACGCCTACTACGGCGACAACACGAAGGTGATCAGCGACATCTACGCGCTGATGCAAAAGCACCGCCTGCCAACCCAACGCGCCTGGCTTCGCGACATGACCAGCCCAGTCGGCATGTATTGGTACTTCGACCCACAATACACCGAGTCGCTCACGCGGGTCCCTACTTCGGTGCCGCTAAGGTAACGTCTCGTCTTGCAATCAGCGCGAGAACGGCGGCATGGGGTTCTTGATGTCTTTGACCGGGTCGATGAGGTAGTCCGAGGTCGAGATGAACCACTTATCGAAGTCGATTTCTTCACCTCCATTGGCAGTGAACATTGCATTGAGCACTTCGGGCGGGGTGTCTCCTGAAACGAAGCCGCGCTTCTTATCATTGGTAAGGGCAAAGAATCCTTCGCGCGGCAGGCCCTTCCAGGGATCGTTCGGATCGTATTGAAAATCTTTCGGTTCGGTCCAAGGGACTGCGGACTCCTTGCTGGTCTCGACCAGCCACAAGGTTGACGGATCTTTCACCGGAAGCATCCCCTTGATTTCGTCCCAAGCTGCATCGGGGCCTGTGACAAATTGAATCACTGTTTTGTTGCCGTCGGATTCGCCCAAATTGAAACCATCTGCGATCGAGGCAAGGGCCTTGGCATTCGCGGGAGCATCCCAAGGTTCTTTCTCATCGTATTTAATTTGATCGTCGTATTGGTGGGCACGAATTCTCCAGCTTAGTATCGGCTTTCCATCCTTAAAAAAGTTTCTGTGGGGTTGAATGAGGTTTTGAACATATAGGCTCACGGAAGAGAATTCCTGTGATTTGTCCAGCCATTTTTGCTGCTGAGGTGTCGGGGAGGGGGGCCAATGCTTCTCTGAAGTTGGATTTAAATTCTCTCGATCGTAAATCAGAGCGTATTCACTGCTCGCGCTGAGGACGTAGCGGTTGTCGGGGCTGATATCGATTGATGAATTATCGACGTACCTGATCACTTGCACCTCATCCAATGTCTTGGCATCAAGAATCTTGATTTCGTGATTCGCGGTGATCACCAGAAGCGTTTTATCCTTCGAGTAGACCATGTCATCGATTTGGATGTCATTTAAGAGTGTGGAAGTTTCTTTGGTGGCTAAGTCAACTTCCAGCAACGCGTTTTTGTTGCCGAAGACCGTCACCAATAGGTGCTTGTTGTCCGGTTTGAACAACAACTGTTGCGGCATAAGTTTTTCAGGCAGCGTAACCTCGGCGACCTTTTGTCCCGTATGCGTCGCGAAGATCTCGATCTGATCACTTCCGGGACTCGATGCAAAAAACTTCGAGTCGTCGCTGATGGCACCACGTTGCGACCTGTTTGCTTGCGACTTCAGCGTGAACACTTCCTTCCCAGTGGTGGTGCTCCATAGTTGTGCGTCATTTCGGTAGCTGCCGGTGGCGAAAAACCGGCCGTCAGGGCTGAAATCGAGGTAAACACACTTGTGGTCAATTTTTGTAGCCACTTGCATGGTTGCCACGTCGTAGATGTATGCAGCACCCTCGAAGGTTTCCGGGTCTTCCCGCAGGACGGCCAGCCGTTTTCCATTGGATGACCAGGAGATTCCGGAAATCAGGCCAGCGCCTTCGGTATCGCCAGGGAGTAAAGCAATCTGACGCTGTTTTTCGACGTCCCATAAGATCACTTGGTCGATCATCTTAGCGGCGACAATCTTGCCGTCGGGGCGGAATGCGGCGGCACCGGAAGTCACAATCACGCTTACCCCACCCCTTCCCAGCATCACGCTACTTTGGGATCTATCTGGTGACCCGCTTGATGACTCCGTGGGCATTGGTGGCTTGGCGGAGGGGGCTTTGTCAGAACGCCTAAATTCAAGTCGCCGGCCGTTTTCATCGTTGATTTCAGTCGGTCTTGGCGAGCCTGGATCGGCAACCGTGATCTTCAAGGTATCGCCAGTCAGTTTCAACAGTCCCAATATTGAAGGTTTGTCTGGAGCGCTTAGCGTGATGTGTGCTGGCTCGACACTCTCGTCGAGTTCATAGGTCGCCGGTATACCATCGCTGAAAATGAACTGCTCCGTGATTTCAAGTGACTCATCAGGCAAGTGTTCCTTCTTGCCATTCAGGCTTAACGGATCCCAAACACCGATAATTTGTTGTTTCAGGCTTTGCTTTTCTTCTGGTTTCGGATTCGTTTCCGTTGGTTTCTCCTGCATCGAAGGAGAAGAGGAAGCCTGATCGGTGCTTGAATCCAGTTTGCTTTCTTCGCTGACCTGAGGCGTTTCGCTTGTTGGGGTTGGCGGTGTTTCAGAAGTTGTTTCATTTGGCTGCTCGGTCGCAGAATCTTGTTTCAGTTTGGAATTGGACTCGTCGAGATCAATCGGCTGCGGGCATCCTAGCGCCAAGCTAAGCAATCCAACAAAAAGGATGCGAGCAAGCAGACCGCTTGGGTGCAGAGAATGGAATCGATTCGACATTTGAGACACCGCCGATGGTGGGGTATTAATTGGTCCTTTGGAATGTCTTCATAGCAAATCCATTTTTGACGTGCAACGATTTGAAGATCCGCAGTTCGATCAGCCGTGGTGTTGTTGGCACAAACCCGATTGCGGTTTCAAGTAGTCAGACCGAAGGTAATCACTGGTAAGGTGCGTGCAGCGGAAATCCCGCACCAAGTTCGCTTTCGGTCGAATATGTCGCTTATGCCGGCAGTTCGTTTGGGGCGATTTCGTTACACTGGGGCGAAGCCGACCGGCATAATCGAGCTAATCCGTATCCCCCGGACGGCTCGCTAGCACCTTGTCTTGATTTGCCAGTTGGTAAAGATAGTCGTGTGGGCTAGTCCGAGATACGATGGACTTGACCTCGGGCAGCGAGCAGCGCTGGCCAGCATTTTTCTCTTCCGCAAATCAAGCGAAAGCTCATGGATAATAACGAAGAATCCCCCAAACGCCGTGGTGACAAAGGTCCTTCCGGCAATCTGTGGTACTTTCTGGTTGCTGGTGCCGCCATACTCTTGTTGGCGATGTACCTGCTGCAAACTGGTTCTGAGGAACTGACTCAGCCTGATCTCGAGAGGCTGATTCTCTCGTTGGGCGAAGAAAAGAAGCCTGGAGTGGAACCCGGTGTGACCGTCCAGCACAAGGAATCTGGCGGCAAAACGTCCAGCATTCGCTACTCGAACCTCCGCGATGTCGAGATTGGCCCGACGATGGTGACCGGTAAGGTCGACCGGGTCGACAACAAAAGCGAAGATCCTTCCAAGGCCAAGACCGAAGGTCAAAAGATCGTCACCTACCTGGTCCGCAGCGAGAACGCCGCCGGCAAGATCCAGAGCATGTTCGACGAGGTTGGTTTCACCGACTACAAAGCGACCGGACCCCCTAACTTCCTGGAAATCTATGGCGGCCCGCTGCTGATGATCGGCCTGGGGATCGCCTTCTGCTACTTGATGATCCGCCGTATCGGTGGCACCGGCAGCGCGATCGCGTTTGGTCGCAGCCGCGGCAAATTGCACATGCAGGACGACTTGAACATCACCTTTGAGGATGTTGCCGGCATTGAAGAAGCGGTGGACGAAGTGAAGGAAATTGTTGACTTCCTCCGCTCGCCAGAGAAGTATCAGGAACTTGGCGGCCGCATTCCCAAAGGTGTGCTGCTGGTTGGCCCTCCTGGAACAGGTAAAACCTTGCTTGCCAAGGCAATCGCCGGCGAGGCAGGCGTCTCGTTCTTCAGTATGAGTGGTTCCGACTTCGTCGAAATGTTTGTCGGTGTCGGTGCGGCTCGCGTGCGTGACTTGTTCCAGCAAGCCGCCGCCAAGAGTCCCTGTATCATCTTCATCGACGAGTTGGACGCGCTCGGCAAGGCGCGTGGCGGCAGTATCGTCGGCGGACACGATGAACGCGAACAGACGCTCAATGCCCTGCTGGTTGAAATGGACGGTTTTGAAGCCAACGCCGGCATCATCATCATCGCCGCGACCAACCGGCCTGAGATGCTTGACCCGGCTTTGCTGCGACCTGGCCGTTTCGATCGCCAAGTGCTGGTTGATCGACCCGATGCCGCTGGCCGCGAAGACATTCTTCGCGTGCACGTTCGTAGCGTGAAGCTGGACGATTCGGTCGATCTGAAGCGAGTCGCCGTGATTACCACCGGTTTCTCCGGGGCCGATTTGGCTAACTTGGTTAACGAAGCCGCGCTGCTGGCGGCTCGCAAAGGCAAATCGGCGGTCGGGATGGAAGAGTTCGACGAAGGGGTCGAGCGAGTCACGGCCGGCTTGGAAAAGAAGCAGCGGGTCATGCATCAGGACGAAAAACAGCGGGTCGCCTACCACGAAAGTGGTCACGCCCTGGTTGCTTACTGCCTGCCGAATACCGATCCGGTTTACAAGGTCTCGATCATTCCTCGTGGTCTGGCCGCGCTGGGCTACACGATGCATCGCCCGACCGAAGATCGGTTCCTGATGACCCAAAGCGAACTGGAAAGCCGCATCCAAGTGCTGCTGGCCGGTACGCTGGCCGAAGAAATGGTGTACGAAGAGATCTCGACCGGTGCCCAGAACGACCTGGAACGTGCTACCGAAATCGCTCGCAGCATGGTCACCGATTACGGTATGAGCCGCCTGGGCCGAGTCAATTTCCGAGCCAGCGGACGTTCGGCGTTCATTCCGGATCAGTCGGAAGAACGGGCTCGTTCGCATAGCGAAGAGACCTACCGCGAGATCGACCTGGAAATCAAACGGATCATCGACGAACTTCTGGACCGCACCAAGCAGATGATGGAAGATCGTCGCGCAGCGCTCGTTGCGTTGTCGGATCGGCTGATGGAACTGGAAGTGGTCGACGCCGACGAGCTGAGTCGGGTCATCGAAGAGAATTCGAGCGGCCCGCGAATCGTCCCGGGAACGGAGACCAAACGGCATGGTTCGCCGAAAGAGATCAGTGCCGACGATATTCCGCCGACTGGCTCGGTCGATCAAGGTAGCTAAGGTCGATCAGAGACGATCGCGATTACCTACTACCCTGCTTCGTACCAAGGGTAGTGGCTTGCCATCGCGTCTTTCACGACGTCGGTCACAATCTTGATGCTGACCGGCTTTTCCAGCAGGGAGAATACTTCCACCGCCTGGGCTTCGCAGGCAATGCTCGGATCTAGTCCGGCGGTGAGCAGGATGTAGGGGATGTCGATCCCCAGGCTGCGGCAGGCGCTGATCGATTCAAGTCCGGTTCGCTGCGGCATGTGGAAATCGAACAGGGCGACGTGTACTTCGGTACCTTGAGCGACGTGAATCGCCTCTTCGCCGTCGGCGGCCAAGATCGGCTCGAACCCTCGACGAGCGAACACTTCCGCCAGCGTCTCGCGAAACGAGCGATCGTCGTCGGTGATCAGCATGATCGGTGTGGCTAGGTTTCTCATCGCATAAGGTCACAATAAATGCTGCAACTGTTGGCAGAACAACGCATTTGATAGAGAAATATGCAAATGTAGTTCCCATTTTTCGCCAAACATTACGGCCGGGGCAATAGCGAACCGTTAAGACGCGGAATTCCGTACTTCCGGCCCCTTTTCCGCCCTCCATTTCTAGATTTCAGATTGGGCGATCCTGCCATATTGGCAGGTCCAGCCCGAAAAGTTGCCCACTTTATCAGCATTGTTGATGCTAAAACCGATTTTCGGCCAGTTTGTTTAGGGGTACTTATAACTAAGTGCTGATTGAGATATAACTTGCAACATGCGAGCGGCCCCCTGCGGTGGATGGTCGGTGTAGCGGCCGAGGGGAAAAATAGCTCCTTTACGCGATCTCAAGACAATATTTGCAAGCGAGTTGTTGCCCGTGCGGCGACAGGCTCGACGATGGAAAGGGTCTGTGGTGAGCTCGGCACCTAGTTTTTTGGAACGCCATGAATTTCTGTTGCGGCGTTTACATTCGCTTGCCGGTTTAGTCCCGGTTGGGGCCTATATGATGGTCCACCTGGCGGTGAACGCCAGCGTATTCGGCTCGCCCCGAATCTTTCAGCGGCTGGTCTTTCACATTCATTCACTTGGGCCGGTGCTTCCGCTGGTCGAATGGACGTTTATCTTCCTGCCGATCATTTTCCACGGGGCGTTTGGGTTGTTCATCACGACGGGAGTGAAACCCAATATCGAGGCTTACCCCTACAACAGTAATCTCCGGTACACCCTTCAAAGAGCAACCGGGGTGATCGCCTTTCTGTTCATCTTCTGGCACGTTTTCCACATGCACGGCTGGTTCCATAATCACTTCTGGGTGACCTACGTCGCTCATCCTTTGATGGGGGCCGAGTTCTCGCCTTACAACGCCGGCAGCAGCGCGGCCCTGGCGATGCAGGCCTCGTTCCTCGTTCCGGTTCTGTACACGATCGGGATTCTGGCGGTCGTCTTCCACTTCTCCAACGGGCTCTTCACGCTCGGCATTACCTGGGGCATCTGGATCAGTCCAACGGCTCAAGAGCGTGCCAAGCTGCTGGCCAACGTCGTGTTTGTCATCTTCGCGGTGGCGGGCATGGCATCGATCGTGGGGCTCTACTCGATGAGCCAAGAGAAGATCGCCGAAGTGCGGGCCGAAGAAGACGAAGCCTACAAAGTGCTGGTCGAGACGGGCGACATCGTGCCGAACCCTGAGAAGCATTCGCCCTTGTCCGAATACGCCCCCGGCAAGCACAGCGACGCTGAAGAAAGCGACGTCGAAGAAGGCGAATAAAACGTTAACGCGATGCATCTTCCTTCGGTTGAATCGATAGGAAGCTAACGACGCCAAAATTGAACCCAAGACCAAAGGTGGATGGGAATGGCAGATAAGCGAGTCCTGGTTGTCGGTGGTGGTCTAGGTGGCTTGTCAGCCACTATGAAACTGGCCGAACTGGGCATCAAAGTCGATCTGATGAGCCTCACGCCGGTAAAACGTTCGCACAGTGTGTGCGCACAAGGCGGGATCAACAGCGTAAACGACGCGACCCGGCAACTGGGCGACAACGAATACAAGCACTTCGACGACACAGTCTACGGCGGTGACTTCCTGAACCACCAGCCGCCTGTCTACGAGATGGCAATGTGGGCCCCTAAGGTGATCGATCTGATGGATCGCCTGGGCGTGACGTTCAACCGTACGCAGGAAGGCTTCCTTGATCGCCGTCGTTTCGGCGGAACGCTCTACAAGCGAACGGCATTCGCCGGAGCGACTACCGGCCAGCAGCTTCTGTACGCGCTCGACGAACAAGTGCGTCGTTGGGAAGTGGAAGGCCTGGTCAAAAAGCACGAGATGTGGGACTTCCTCGGCCCGATTCTCAACGACAACGGCCAATGCGTGGGAGCGGTCGCGCAAGATCTCTTCAGCATGGAAATCAAGTCCTTCAAGGCCGACGCCGTCGTGGTCGCCTCTGGCGGTTGCGGGCTGATCTATGGCCGCTCGACGATGAGCATGACCTGCAACGGATCGGCCGCCAGCCGCTGTATGCAGGCAGGTGCCAAGTATGGCAACGCCGAGTTCATCCAGGTCCACCCGACGGCGATCCCCGGGGCAGACAAGCTGCGTTTGATGAGCGAATCGGCTCGTGGCGAAGGTGGCCGTGTCTGGGTTCCGCGCAAGCCACACGATTCCCGCGCTCCGAAAGAGATTCCCGATTCGGAACGGTACTACTTCCTGGAAGAACGCTATCCCGAATACGGCAACCTCGTGCCGCGTGATATCGCTACCCGCGAAATCTTTGACGTTTGCGTCAACGGCGGGTTGAGTGTCGAAGAAAACCGGCAGTGCGTTTACCTCGACCTGACGCACATCGAAGCCAGCGAACTGAACCGAAAGCTGGGCGGTATTCTCGACATCTATCGCAAGTTCCAAGGGGTCGATCCCTGCTACACGCCGATGCGGATTTTCCCCGCGGTGCACTACAGCATGGGGGGCCTTTGGACGAACTACGACAAAAAGGAAAGCGGCGGTTTGATCGCCGGTTCACCGAAGAATCAGGCGACTAGCATTCCGAACTTGTACGCCATCGGCGAAGTCGATTACCACTACCATGGTGCCAACCGCCTGGGAGCCAACTCGCTGTTGAGTTGTATTTTCTCAGGGCTGTTTGTTGCTCCTGGTTTGGAAACCTTGCTTAGCAATCAAGGTCCTGGTTCGGTCGCCGCCGAGCAGCCGCAATCGCTTTACGACGAAGCCGTCAAGAAGCAGCAGGAACGACACGAATCGCTACTCAAGCAATCGGGCGAAGAAAACCCCTACCTGATCCATCAGGAAATGGGAGCCTTGATGACCAATGCCGCTACGGTGGTTCGTCACAACAATCAACTGGAAGAAGCGATCGGCAAGCTGGCCGACCTGAAGGCCCGAGCCTGGAAATGTTCGCTGAGCGACACCGGCACCTGGTCGAACCAGAACGTGCTCTTCACCAAGGCGATGCAAGACATGTTCCCCATTGCCGAGGCAATCTTGAAGGGAGCATTGGCTCGCGACGAATGCCGCGGGGCGCACTACAAGCCAGAATTCCAGTTGCCGGGTCTCACCGCCGAAGATCCCGCCGAACATCGCCGCCAGGCCGAAGAGTGGTGCGATAAGTTTGAACAGAACATTCAAAAGTTCCTCAAGACCTCGGTCTCTACGTACGATGGGAAAGATGTCACCATCAGCTACGAGGATGTCGACACCAGCATCGAGCCGCCGCGACCTCGATTTTACGGCTTGGTCGGTGCCGAGCAGATTAGCGAAGTCTGGCAGGAACGCAAAAAGAAGAAGAAGGAAGCTGCCCAAGCGGCGGTTACCAACTAACTTCCAAGCGGCCGATCAAATCAAAAATCAAGACAAGTCGAACTCAGCAAACTAGCCAATAGGGCCTAAGCAATGATTGCCCACGCAAACAAGCCGAAAACCTTTTTCGTGAAGATCCTTCGTCAGGATGCTCCCGGCAAGCCGAGCTATTGGGAAAAGTTCGAGCTCGATTACGAGCCAGAACTGAACGTGATCAGCGTTCTGCAGAAGATCGCCGCCAAGGCAACGACCGCGGGCGGTCAGAAAACAACGCCAGTCTGCTGGGACTGCGGCTGCCTCGAAGAGGTGTGCGGGGCTTGCACCATGGTGATCAACAACAAGGTTCGCCAATCCTGCTCGGCACTGGTCGACAAGCTGCTGGAAGATGGACGCGAAATCGAACTCAAGCCGATGTCGAAGTTCCCGGTCGTTCGCGACTTGTACGTCGACCGCAGTCGGATGTTCAATGCCCTGAAGAAGGTAAAAGCTTGGATTCCGGTCGACGGCTACTACGACCTGGGACCTGGTCCGAAGCAATCTCGCGGCGATCAGGAAATGGCCTATCCCCTCAGCGAATGCATGACTTGCGGCTGCTGCGTGGAAGCTTGCCCGCAATATTCCAAGATCGAACTAACGCCTAACGTTGGTGAAACTCCCGAAGAGTTTGAAGATCGCAAGGTCGATACGTTCAACCGCAATTTTGTCGGCGCGGCAGCGATCAGCCAGGTAGCCCTGTTCAACCTGAATCCAACCGGCAAGATGAACGCCGGCGAGCGGCTCGATGCGTTGACCGAAGAGGGTGGAATCCAGGTTTGTGGCAACGCTCAAAACTGTGTAGCGGTCTGCCCGAAGAAAATTCCGCTTACCATGAGCATCGGTCGAATCGGCCGTGCGGTCACCTTCAACACGCTCCGAAAATGGTTCGATCGCCCTGCGAAGAAGCACTAATCGGCCACCGAAATCCCGTAGGGGGCGAGCAGCGAAGCGAATCGCACCAGTTAGGGCTTTGAACCTCATGGTCGGTGCGATCCGTTCGGCTTCGCCTCACTTCTCACACCCTACGTTTTTTGGCGAAGCCTTGTTTCCAAGCCCCTCCTGGGGCTTTTGGTTTATTAGAATGGCGGGCATCGCCAACTGCTCGCTTTTGTCCTTCGCCCAGCCACTAGCATCGTCATGACCACCTCGCCTGAATCCTCTTTCGGACGTTTCTCTGGCAAAGTTGCTCTGGTCACCGGAGCGAGTGATCGTGGTATCGGCGGTGCGGTCGTCGAGCGGCTTTCCAAAGAAGGGGCCTCGATCGTCATTGCCAATCGGCACGAGCCAAAACGCGTTTTGAAACGGCTCGAGCGGATCGGCACGCCCTTTCTGTATCAAACCTGCGACGTGACCGATGCCCAACAGATCGAAGCGTTGAAAACGGCGACGGCCGAGAAGTTTGGCAAGGTTGACTTCCTGGTGAACAACGCCGGGATCGAACTATGCCAGAACCTGGAAGATTACGGTGAAGACGAGTGGCAGCAACTGCTGGATATCAATCTGTCCGGTGCGATTCGCATGACCCGAGCGTTTCTGCCGCTGCTTCCTTCACCCGGCGGTGTGGTGCTGAACGTTGCTTCGGCTTTGGGTCTTGGCGGATGCGTGGGGTTCTCGGTCTACAGTGCCAGCAAGGCTGGCCTGAGTGGTTTCACGCAGTCGTTGGCCTGGGAACTGGGGCCTAAAAAGATTCGCGTCGTGGCCATTGCCCCAGGGATCGTCACCACGCCGATGGCGATGCGTTTTGCCGATGAATGCGAGTCGCGCGACCAGGTCGAACAGCTTCGCCAGGATATCGAAGCCTGCCATCCGCTGGGCGTCGGTGCCCCGCACGATGTGGCCAACGCGGTGGCCTTTCTCGTATCGGAGGAAGCGAGCTGGATCACTGGAATCACGCTCCCGCTGGGCTGGGCCCCCCATTACGACCTGCCGATGCACCGATACGTTTGATCTGGCTTGGCCGCACTGTCAGCGCAAATTGGGATAAAACTATATCTTTTGGTGATTGTTTTGGGCCAATCGCAGAAGAATTTCATTTGCTTTGGCATCTTCGAATGGCAAGTTTACATAGCGAGCGACTCGCTGATTTCCCGGGGCCACAACGTCACTGGATGCTTTCAATGCACAAATGTTTCTGCTGCACTTGAGGGGCATCGTTCCTACCTGGAGACCTGTCTGGTGCCTACGACGACCCGCACAATTTTACATGTCGACGATTCTTCTGTGATTCGCGAGTTGGTGAAAGTCCATTACCAGAAGTTGGGCTACGAAGTAATTTCGCTCGATGATCCAACCAAGGTCCTATCGACCTTGTTGACGCACAACTGCCAGGTAGTGATCTCCGACATCGAAATGGAGCCGATCGACGGGATGACGCTGCTTCAGCAAATCAAGAAGGAAGATGGCGGGCTGTCGGTGATCATGCTCACCGGGGTGATCGGCACCAACACCATCCTCCGCTCGATGCGCTGGGGAGCGGAAGCGTGCATCTTCAAGCCGCTGAAAGATTTCACCCGGTTAGATACGGCGGTCGAAGCGGCCTTTGCAAAACATGACCAGTGGTGGGAGTCGCTTCAGGAAGCCCAGGCGGAAATCTCGCGAACCAAATCGCAGGTTGAACGAATCACCGCAGGAGTGGTTTGATCCGACGGTCACCATGCGATCGTGTACGAACCACGTTCAACGTCGCAACGTTTTTCAAACAGCACAGTTCTGAAAGGCCTTCGGACTTGGGTGACTTGTTCATAATTCGCAATCAATCTTCCAGCGAATAACAAACCATCTCGTTGTCGTTTCGAGCGATAATGCACCCTTGGGCAAAGGCCGGGAACGACCAGCAGACGCCACCTCGGCGTGAGAGTTGATCGCGGGTCGGCGGCAAGATCTGGGTTCGATCGATTTCTTCAAAGCCTTTCGGCGATAGCTTGCCAATCATCAGTTGGCCCCGTTCGTTGAACATGAAGTAGCGGTCTCCATGCTTCACGAAGTGGATCGTCGCCCAGCGCGCTTTCGGGACCGCGGTTAGATCTTCCCACACTCGGTCTCCGTTGGAGGCATCGATGCAGCGAAGCTGGCCGTAGCTGTCGACGCCGTAGATATGGTTCTCTTCGAACACGGGCGTGCTGATGATCGATTGCAGGCCATCGGTATCGTTTTCCGAACGGCCGACGCGATGCCACAGGACTTCGTAATCGAACTTGTCCGGGATGATCCGTAGCAGCAAGGCTCCGTCGTAGAACGACGTGAAAAATGCCCGATCTCCCTCGACTACTGGCGTTGCCACGCCGATCGGCATATTACGCGGTGCCCATGGGTATCGCCAACGAACGGCTCCATTCTTCGGATCGATCGCCGCCACGCTATCTCCGGTCCAGACCAGAACCGTTGGCAGGCCTGCTTGTTCGATCAGGATGGGGGCCGAATAGCAGGCCCGGTCGTTCAGGGCACGCCAGACTTCTTCGCCGCTATCTTTGTCCAAGGCAACCACGCAGGCCCCGTCCTCTCCGCCGATTTGCACGATCAAATGATCTTTCCACAACAGCGGCGAAGCGGCGATGCCCCAGATTGGCATGCGAATCTTGAAGTCTTTCTGCAGATCACGTGACCAAACCTTGTCGCCTGAGCGGATATCCAGGCAGTGCAGGTTGCCCATCGAACCAAGCGTGTAAACCTTGTTGCCGTCGACCAGAGGGCAAGCCCGAGGACCAGCCGTGTAGCTGATCTTTTCGTACTCGCAGGGATACTCGAACGTCCACGACACGTCGCCGGTTCGCATGTCGACGCAGTGCACGCGTTCTTTTTGCGTCGGTTCAGTGACGCGATCGGTAACCAGCACGCGGTGATCGGCGACGACTGGGCCGCTGTAGCCTGGTCCGATCGGGACGGTCCACTTGCGTTTGAGGCCTTCTTCCGGGAAGCGTTTGACGATGTGCTTCTCTCGCCAGACTCCGTCGCGCTGAGGGCCGCGCCATTGAGGCCAATCGTCGGCCATTGCGGTAGAGCAGAACAATGCGAGGAACAAACAGCAGACAGGCCAGCAGCGCATGAGATTACTTTCACGAAGGAGAGTAGAAGGGCAACAGCAAGCAGCCTGAGCGATTGCCAAGCGAAAATCAAGCGGAATCCGTTTTCGCAGCCCGTTCAATGCCGGCCATCATCAATTGGTAAATGTGATCGGACACGCGTTCGGCCGAGAGCTGACGGCGTTCTTCTTCGGAAATCAACATCCCGATTACAGGCCCGGCAATCTTGTAGTGCATACATTGCCCAATCAGGCTGAAAGCAAACATGTGTCGCTGGCTATCGCTGGCTCCCTTGGGAAGCAGTTGCCGCAAAATGTCGTTCAGGCGGCGGAAGTGCGGTCCAATGAATTCCTGGACGATGTCCCGGGTCGCCTCTGAGGGATCCGAGATTTCGCGAAAGATCAGCAGATGGTTGTGGTCGATCCGTTTCTGGGCGCTCACGGCCATGGTCACCATCTGCCGGATGAACGCTTTCAGCCGAATGGCCGGGTCGCCATTGGGATCGTCGTCGGGCGGAATCAACCCACCGGGGGGCATAGCTCGATGCCGGGCTCGATGGGCCTCTTTGACCGCTTCGATGTAAAGAGTTCGCTTGTCCTCAAAGTAGTATTTCACGGCGTTCACGTTCACGTCGGCCTTCCCGCAGATGCGTCGGACCGTTCCGTGGTCGTAGCCATGGAGGGCAAATTCCTCGATGGCCGCCTCCAAAAGGCGTTGTTTGGCGTCGGTAGTCGTAGAACTCATGAATTCTCGGTGGTCACGATTGTTTTTTTACGGGTAGCTCGATACTATCGAGTTAAACGCGTGTTTCATTGTAAGGCAGCTAAGTAAAACAGCCAACCTTTCCTCTCGACCTGGGTAAGAGAAAACGCAATGTCAAAGATTACCAGCTTTCTCCAGCTGGCCCTAAAAACTCTTGTGTCCCTCTCTTTGGTGGTGGGCGGTGTCGTCGCGTTCGTTGTATTGGGCGAGGCGAAAAGCGAGTCGGATAAGCCGGTCACCGAAGACATTCGCCTCGTCGAAGTGCAAACGGCCCAGCCGCATGATGATGGGATTACCTTCGAGGTCGATGGCGTCGTGGTTCCCTACCGCGAACTTCATCTGGGCGCCGAAGTTGCGGGACGCGTGGTCGAAAAGTCAGATCATCTTCGCGTTGGTCGTGTTGTCTCGGCCGACCAGCCGCTGGTGATGCTTGATCGTCGCGACTACGAACTCGACCTGGAACGCCTGCAAGAAGAGCTCGATCAGGCCAAGGGCAATCTCCAGGAAATGGATGTCCAGATTGCTTCGACCGAAGGACAGATCCGACTGGCCGAAGAGAACTTGACGATCCAGACCCGCGCCGCCGATCGTATCCGCACCTTGGTTGCTCGCAACGCCACTACCGAATCGAGTCTCGACGAAGCGTTGCGAGCGGAATTGACTGCCAAGACGTCGCTGCAAACTCAGAAAGACGAACTGAGCCTCAGAAAGGCAAGCAAGACTAGGCTTCAAAATGCGGCAGATCGAATCGAATCGGAAATCACGCTGGCCAAGCTCCAGTTGAGCCGGACGACGGTCAAATCGCCGATCGATGGCGTGGTGGTGGAAGACAACGTCGAACAAGACAGTTACCTGCAAAAAGGGGCTGCGATCTGTTCGATTCGCGATATCTCCAAACTGGAAATTAAATGCAGCCTGCAAGCTTATCAGATGAAATGGCTGTGGGAATCTTCGACCGGCTCGACCGAGAAACGAAAGCTGGCAGCCTACGAGCTGCCGGAGACGCCGGTAACAGTCCGATATCGGATCGGCAATGAAACGTACCTCTGGGATGGCAAGCTGACCCGCTATGACGGCGGCCAGGTCGATCAGGTAACGCGCATGATCCCTTGCCGCGTTCAGGTCGAAAATCCCCACAAGGTCCAACGCATTGACGAAGACGGCAACGTCAGCTCGCTCGCCGAAGTACCGACCCTGATGGTTGGCATGTTCGTACAAATCGATGTGCACGTTACCCCTCGCTCGCCACTTGTTTCCGTTCCGATTTCGGCCCTTTATCCAGGTAGTCGAATCTGGATCGCCGAAGGGGATTTGATTCGTCACCGAAAGGTGACCATCGCCGATTCGGATGACGAGCAAGTGCTCATCTATGCGGTGGAAGGACATCTCCAACCGGGCGAAAAGGTCGTTGTCTCGCCCCTCTCTGCCCCGTTCGACGGCGCTAAGATCGAGGTGGTGAAGTAGCCATGCGTGGACTGGTTAAATGGGCGATCAACAATACGCCTGCGATGAATATCGTGATGGTCGCCGCTATGGTGGTCGGCTTCTTCGCTTTGTGGAAGATGCAGCGGGAAACGTTTCCTGACTTCGATCTCGATCGGATCGTGGTTCAAGTTTCCTATCCTGGCGCCCCGCCGCAGGAAGTGGAAGTCGGGATCTGCCAGATCATCGAGGAACGCGTTCGCTCGCTCGACGGCGTCAAGAAGGTGACTTCAGTCGCCGCCGAAGGCATGGGCAGCGTCGTGATCGAATTGGAATCTTCCGTACGTGACTCCGGCCGCGTGCTGGACGAAGTTCGCTCTGAAGTCGATCGAATTTCCAACTTCCCTGAAAGTGCCGAAGATCCCGAAGTCCGCAGCATTACGACACGCCGACCAGCGATTCGCGTCGCATTGACCGGGCCGGAATTCGATACCGAGGAAGCTCAACTGCAACTGCGTAGCGTGGCCGAGAAGGTCCGTGACGAACTGCTGCAACTCAATGGAGTCTCGCAGGTCGACTTCATCAACGAGCGTGACTATCAAATCGACATCGAAATCGACGAAACGACGCTTCGATCGTACGGACTGACGCTCAATTCAGTCGCCGAAACCGTGCGACGCGAAAACCGTGAACTGCCAGCCGGATCGATCCGGGGACACTCGCAGGAAGTTCTTCTGCGGGCAAACAATCGCCACACCACCGGTGATGAGATTGCGAAGCTGCCCCTGATTAGCGATCCCGGTGGAGCGGTTCTGCGCGTTGGCGATCTGGGGATCGTACGTGATCAGTTGGTCGATACGACCTCGAAGGCCTACATCAATGGCAAGCCGGCGATGGCTATGACGGTGACGCATAGCTCGGAAGAAGATTTGCTCAAGATGGTCGATGTGGTCAAGAAGTATGTTGCCACCAAAAAACTGCCCAGCGGCTACCAGCTTTTGACCTGGAGCGATAAGTCGATCGAAGTTCGCGGGCGACTCAACCTTTTGATCGAAAACGCCATCTACGGCTTGCTCATCGTTTTTGTGCTGCTGATTTTGTTCCTGGACTTTGAACTGGCGGTTTGGGTTTCGATGGGGATCCCGTTCTCGTTGTTCGCAGCCGGCATTTATCTGTATGCCTCAGGCGAGACGATGAACATGATCTCGATGTTCGGCTTCTTAATGGCCTTAGGCATCGTGGTCGACGACGCCATCGTCGTGGGCGAAAACGTCTATGCCCACCGGCAAATGGGTAAATCGTTAATGGATTCGGCGGTCGATGGAACCAACGAAGTGATGACCTCGGTTGCCTCGTCGACGGCGACCACCGTCATGGCGTTTCTGCCGCTCTTGTTTGTTAGCGGCACGATGGGCAAGTTTATGAAGGTGATGCCGATGGCCATCATCGCGATTCTGCTTGCTTCGCTCTTCGAATGCATGACGATCCTGCCGTGCCATCTGGCCCATGACAGCAAGAAGTCGATCTTGTGGCGGCCATTCGCTTACGTGCTGTTTGTTGTGATGCTGTTTCTCCCGATCATCCGCTTCGCCAGTGATCTCACAAGCCGCTTTCTCGAATGGTTCATCAAGAACGTTTACGAACCCTGCCTGCACTGGTCTTTGCATAATCGCATTATCGTGTGTGGTGGTGGCGTTGCCGCGATTCTGTTGACGTTGGCCCTGGTGCGTTCGGGAATCGTGAAGCGAGATTTCTTTCCTAAGCTCGATGGCAACACCGTGCAGGCGATGGTTTCGTTTCCGGATGGAACGCCGGAGCATGTCACGCAAGAGTGGACCAAGAAGATTGAAGAAGCGTTCTGGGAAGTGAACGCCGAACTGTCGCCACCGGGCGAAAGCTTGGGACTGGTGTCGTTCCGTTCGGTTGGCGCCCAGGTCAGCAACGGCGGCCCTCCAGGCGCCTCGATGGAATCGGCCAGCGGCAGCCATGTTGGCAGTGTGGAAATCGAGCTGCAAGATACCGAACAACGCGAAATCAGCAGCATGGAAATCGTTGATGCCTGGCGAGAAAAGCTGGGTAAAATTCCCGGTGCGGAAACGCTGAGCCTAAGTGCAATGGCGATGGGCCCCGGCGCGACGCCGATCGAGTTCCGTTTGCTGGCCGACCCAGAGCACATGGACGAACTGGAAGAAGCGGTCGAGAAGGCCAAGCAGCAGTTGGGAACCTATTCCGGCGCTATCGACATCGCCGACGATTCGATCCCCGGCAAATGGCAATATAGCTTCCGGGTAAAACCAAGCGCCCAGAATATGGGCGTCAAAGAGGAAGATCTCGGCGATACGGTTCGCGCTGCGTTTTACGGCGAGGAAGTGATGCGGGTGCAGCGAGGCCGGCACGAAGTGAAGATCATGGTTCGCTATCCGGAGAATGATCGCCACCAGCTGAATTCGTTCGACGATATTCGCATCCGGCTGGAGGATGGAATCGAACGTCCGATCACGGAATTGGCCGAGGTCGATGTCGAACGCGGCTATTCCGAAATCAACCGGGTCAAGCAGAAGCGGGCGATCAAGGTCACGGCTGATGTTGATTCCACCAAGGGAAACACCGGAGAAATTGTCCTTGGTTTGAAAACGGATTTCATTCCCAAGCTGCTCAAGCAGTACCCAAACGTCAGTGTCTCGTGGGAAGGCCAAAGCGAACAACGATCCGAATCGATGGGCAGTATGATGGTCGGCTTCCTGGTGGCGCTGGTTGCGATGTTTGTCCTCTTGGCGTTTGAGTTCAAGTCGTATTTCCAACCACTGTTGATCCTGGCGATCATCCCCTTCGGGGCGATTGGTGCGGTTGCCGGGCATGCTATCATGGGCATTCCGCTGTCCTTCTTCAGCATGTTCGGCATGGTCGCCCTGACCGGGATCGTGGTGAACGACTCGATCGTGCTGGTCGACTTCATCAATCAACGTGTCAAAGACGGATTGCCGATGAACCAGGCTTTGCTCGAAGCAGGCTCACGGCGTTTTCGGCCGGTGCTCTTGACCACCATCACTACCGTTGGCGGTCTTTCGCCGCTGTTGACCGAGACCTCATTGCAGGCCCAACTCCTCATTCCGATGGCAACCAGTATCGCGTTCGGTGAAATCTTCGCCACGATTCTGGTGCTGTTCCTGGTGCCAGTTGGTTATTCGATCAAGGTGAGCTTCCTGGAAGCGATCGCCCCTGGCTCGGTGTTGGGCAGCCACCACGGCGAAGATCCTTATCCGAGTCATCCGTCTGGCGATAGCGACACCTTTCATCCCGAAGCGGCCCACGGGTAGTTGTCATGGGACGGCCTGCAGCGAATAACTCTCTTATCAACTAGCGTTTCGTTTGATACGGGAGGATTTCGATGGATCTGCAACTGCACAACAAAAATGCCCTCGTGACCGGTTCGACCAAAGGAATCGGTTTTGCCATGGCCCGAGTGCTGGCGAAAGAGGGGGCCAACGTCATCGTCAATGGCCGCGGAGAAACATCGACACTCGAAGCGGCCCAAGCGATCGGTCACGGGGCGAAAGGCATTGCGGCCGATGTGGGGACCGCCGAAGGCTGCGCGAAGCTGATCGATCAGGCCGGGCAGATCGATATTCTGGTCAACAACGCCGGTATCTTCGAGCCAAAGCCGTTTGTCGAGATTCCCGACGAAGACTGGCAACGTTTCTTCGAGGTCAATGTTCTCTCTGGTGTCCGCCTCTCGCGCGCGGTGCTGCCTGGCATGCTCGAGCGCAACTGGGGCCGCATTCTCTTTGTTTCCAGCGAAAGCGGCGTTCAGATTCCGGCCGAGATGATCCACTACGGCATGACCAAGTCCGCGAATCTTTCGCTGGTCAATGGCATCGCCCGGCTGACCAAGGGAACCCATGTCACGGTCAATGCTATCTTGCCAGGGCCAACCGCTTCGGAAGGTGTCTCGCAATTCGTCCACGAATTGGCCCAGGAAGCGAAGCAGACCAAAGAAGAATTCGAGCATGAGTTCTTCGCCAGCGTTCGCCCCACGTCTCTGATCCAACGCTTCGCCGAGGTAGAAGAAGTTGCCAACACAACGGCTTACTACTGCTCGCCCCTGTCAAGTGCCACCAACGGAGCCGCTATTCGAGTTGACGGCGGTGTCATCCTGGGAACTTAACACATCTCCTGTTCCCGCTCCCCAAAAAGGATGAGGGAAATGGAATCCTATTCGGTGAAACCGGCCAATGGGTTCGCTGGTATGCCTGATAACATTTCCCCTGAATCGAAAGAGGCTGCCATGTTCCGTCGTCGTTGGCTGTGGGTCGGATTGTTGTCCGGGGCATCGTTGTGGATTGTTCCGGTTCGTGATTTTTGGGCGGCCGAGATTCCTTCGCCGCTGACCGCGGGGCAATTTGAGATCACGACCGAGTCGGGTGGATTCGATCGCAAGGCGTTGGTTCACATTCCCAAAGGGTATTCACCCAAGTTGCCGCCGCCGCTGGTGGTCGCTTTGCATGGTGCCGGAGGCGATGGCAATTCGATTCTTAATGTCGACAACTGGGCGGAGTTCGCCGACAAAGAAGGGTTCGTCGTCGTCGCGCCGGACGGCCTGCCGGCTCGGCCACGACTGACGCCAAACTTCCTGGTGAATCCGCCACTTTGGAATTCCGGGCAACTGCGCGAAGGTTCGCCGCGGAGCAAAATCGACGACGTCGCCTACATCGGCAAATTGCTCGATCAACTGGCCAAGAAGGTTCCCTATGATCCCAAACGAGTCTTTGTTACAGGGCACAGTAATGGCGGCGGGATGACGTTCCGATTGGGTGCGGAGATGGCCGATCGCCTGACGGCCATTGGCACCGTAGCTGGCCTCGTCGCGGTCGAGAACCCTCGGCCCACCAAACCGCTTCCCTCGATGTTCATCTACGGCACCGAGGATCCGTTGATGCCGCAAAACGGCGGCGAGTCGACACTTCCCTGGGGCACACGCACCACGCCACCGGTCAAGGATTTGATGGAGAAGTGGGCCAAAGCAATTAACTGCCAAACCGAGCCAAAGACGTTCTTCCAAGAAGGAGCCGTCGAGAAAGTTCGCTATCCGTCGAACAATGGCGGCCCGGAACTAACGGTCGTCTACCTGAAGGGACACGGCCATGCCTGGCCCAGTGCGTCGCGCAGCTTGCCTTCAAGGTTCATCGGCCCGAATGTCAGCAAGCTTGACGCCACCGGAGAGCTGTGGGAATTCTTCAAAGCGAGCACGAAGCAGTAATTCGTGCTTTCTCCCCCCAAGGCAGAGAGAAGGCGAACCGCCCGAGATGCGCGGCTACTCCAGGTACGTGTAGCCGCGGAGTCCTGATTCATAGAATTTCATGATCGTACCGGCATCGTTCTGTTGGATGTCACCGCGCCGGATTGATTGTTCGACGCTTCGCTGCATTTGCCGGGTTAATTCTTCCTCGTTGAACTGCATGTAGTGCAGCACCTCCTGGACAGTGTCCCCTTTGATGATGTGGGTGAACGTCGGTTCACCTTCATCATCCAGTTCGACGTGTACGGCGTTGGTATCACCAAACAGGTTATGCAGATCTCCCAGCACTTCCTGGTAGGCACCCACCAGAAAGGCTGCCATGTAGTAAGGCTGGCCGTTGTAACGATGTAGTTGTAGCGTTCGTTTGACATGCCGGCGGTCGATAAACTGGTCGATCTTGCCGTCGCTGTCACACGTAATGTCACCGATCACTGCATGCCGTTCCGGTTCTTCGTTCAGGCGATGGATCGGCATGATCGGAAACAGCTGACTGATGGCCCAATTGTCAGGCAGCGATTGAAAGAGAGAGAAGTTGCAGAAATAGGTATCGCACAGCATGCGATCCAATCCTTCGAACTCTTCCGGAACGTGATCCAATTGGGTCACCAGGCCGCGGATCTTGAAGCACAAGTTCCAGTACAGCGTTTCCGCTTCGCTCCGCTCTTCCAGCGTCATGTTACCGTTGCTGAACATCGATAAGGCCATGTCCAACGCCATTTGGGCATCGTGGAAGCTTTCCAGCACCGTTCGCGGGCTGACCGAGCCATAAGCCTCTTTCAAGTCGCGCAACGGGCCTGGCGTTTCATCGTCGATCTCTTGTTTCAGCTCGCCCAGTCCCTGTTCGGCAACGCCCAGCGTGCCGAAGACCAGCACGCTATGGAAGGCAACCACCGCCCGGCCGCTTTCTGACAGTAGATGCGGATGGGGGACTTCGGCCTCGTTACAGATCGACAGCACATGAGACACGACGTCGCGGGCATATTCTTCCAGCGTGTAGTTCATGCTGGAATGGAAATCGGTTTGCGAACCGTCGTAGTCAACACCCAGGCCGCCGCCGACATCCAGGTACTTCAGCCCAGCCCCGCGGCGAACCAGGTCAACATAGATGCGCGCCGCTTCAATCAACGAACTCTTCACGTAGCGAATGTTGCTGACCTGACTTCCCTGGTGATAGTGCAGCAGTTGGAAGCAATCTTCCATGCCGCGCGTCTTCAGCTCGTCAAGCGCTCGCAGCACTTCGGTTACGGTCAAACCAAACTTACTGTGATAGCCGCCACTGGCCGACCAACGTCCTTTGCCGCGGGAAGCCAATTTGACGCGGAATCCGATCTTCGGACGTACGCCGATTTCTTCGGCCGTCTTCAAGATCAGGGCGAGCTCGCTGTACTTCTCGACCACCGGAATAATGTTTCGACCGAGCTTCTGCCCGTACATGGCGATTTCGATGTACTCGGAATCCTTGAAACCGTTACAGATGATCGGCGTACGCTCGTCGGTCATGGCGATCACTGCCAACAGTTCCGGCTTGCTGCCTGCTTCCAGACCGAAGCCAAACGGGCGGCCATAGTCGAGCACTTCTTCGACGACGTGCCGCTGCTGGTTGACCTTGATCGGGTAGATGCACGAATACTTGTTCTCGTATCCGTACTCGGTGATCGCGGCGGAAAACGCGTTGTTGATTTCTTCCAACCGGTTTTGCAGGATCTCGCTGAAACGTAGCAGGATTGGCAGATCAATGCCGCGGGCTTCCAACCGATCGACGACCGTCTTCAAGTCGATCGTTTTGTCGGTCGACTTGGAAGGATGGACCAGGACATGTCCCTGGTCGCTAATGCTGAAGTAGTTCTTACCCCACCGGTCGATTTCGTACAGGTCGGTCGAATCGGCTGGGGTCCATCGATTGCCATTCTCTTTCAGCATGAGTTCCACTCTCCCACGGCGTGCAGAACATGATTTCAGGGTGTGCTGCCCAGCAGACGCAAGTGAAAGGGTTTTCCCTTATCGGTTGCCAAGCTGCCTGGCGAAAGAGATGATTTTAGAACATACCATCGCCCCAGCGGAAGGAACCCTCCCGATGAATCTAGAACTTCGTTGGCAAGAAAATATCTGGACCAGCTGCCTGCATGCAGCGCAAATCGTCGCCCAGAATCGAGATACAGAGCGCTCGGAGAAGTTGACCGCCGCGCTAAAGGCTCCGGTTGAGAGGCTCCTAGGCGAATTGAATACGGCCGCTGTCCCATTGAATCTTTTCTGGAGAATTGCCTTACCGCTTTCTGCCCAGATCGAGGGGAAGACCGAACTGGCCCGCGTGATCCTTCGCAAGACACTTGGGCTGGATGGCAGCGAGTCGGGCAAGGCTTCGTACCTGGGAGGCGTTCTCTCGGACCTGGCCAATGCCTACCATCAGGCCATACCCAGCGCTCAGCAGGAACTTTCGCTCCGGCGGCGTCCGCTGCAAGAGGCCTGGGAGGCACGAGGACCAGGACTGCTAACCTTGCTCCAACGCGCGCTACCGGAAGAGTTTATCCCGGACAAAGCCGATGTCATCCTGGTTTTGCCAACAAGCGGCGGCCGGGGAACGGCTCACCTGGACTACAACAGCGTCCGGATCGAAGCGGTCTTGTACGATCCTCAGCCAGAACTTCCTGAAGTGGTGCGGCTCGGTTGGCTGTTGGCCCAATTGAATCTGGACCTGCCGAAATACAGCGAGAACTTCTCGCGCGACCGCCTGCCTTTGATTGCCAGACTGGCGACACTCCCCGGCATTCTGTACGCTGCCGAGGAAGTCGAACTAATCAGGTCCGGCACCATCAGCACTGCCAAAGCGCTGGAACTTTGGCAGGTTAGCCGTACTGGACACCAAGCTTTGGCTGACATTGTCGATCAGTGGTGGCAGGTCCAAGAGACACGTCAGTCACCCTGGCATATCGCACTAACGGCGCTCGATCGGATGCTGGAGACTTAACCGCACGAGCATCGCGTCATGTCGCCTAGCCTTCACGGACCTGCTGATACCAACGCTGCAGATTGAGGGCGAACTTGGCGCGATTGGGAACCCGGCGGTTCTGCAGGTATGCCATCAATTCCTCCGGCGTCCGCCACGATAGAAACTGATGATAGATGGCATACGAAATGCCAAACCCGGCTGACAATTGACGCGGCGACTCTTCGTCCGGGGACGTCGTGCCCGACGATTCGAGGAGCATTCTTGTTGCCAATCTCGCGATTTGTTCCCAATTCTCGGCGATGTGGTTTTCCAACTCGGCAACTGTCATTCCACAGACTTCAAGATTGGCCTGAAGCATACTGACATAAACGGCCGATTCGTTCCTTTCCACGGCCGCTCCAACGTTCGCGGCAATGGTCTGTTCCAACTTCACCAGGCTGACGCAACGTAACAAAGCGATGATGGCGGCCTCGTCGACTTCGACAATTTCAATACCTTCTGGCGTACGGGGCATAGCGGCTCCCCCTTTCAGAATACGAACACTCGATTTCGTGAAAACAACTCGTAAATCAAGCTTTCGTGTCTCGAATCGATCGCTCGATTCGCAATGCCGCCCCGGCCACGAGAACCTCTTGAATGCCATTGGATTTAACTGCCGGTAAATCAATTCGATTATCAGTCAAACCCCCCGGCGACCGCTGACCCCCACGACTGTGGCGACCGCCAATGGCAAAGAAGAGTAGGCCCGTGAAGGTGCCACGTGAAATCATCCTGCACCATTTTGCACATAATTGGCCCCACGAACGAATCGTGTTGTGCCGTTTGCTCAAGTTTTGAAAGCAAGCGACAAACGCTTTCAGGGGGGATCCCCCCGGTTTTTTGTCAACGGGTTTAGCCGTATCAATTTAGCGATAAAGTCGTCGGCCAAGCCAAAGCAATGAAGGACCAGCGTTCGCTTGATTCATGCATCGTTTCTTTTTTATTCATCACCGGTCAATTGACCCGAAAGCTGAATGCACCGAACGTACCGAAATTGCCTCCAAACGGTTGGAGAATCTCTCGTTGTCGTTCAGGGGTGACGATGGGGCCGCTCTCTAAATACGGAACCGCCGCAGCCCCATGGACCCAAGCCAGAAGGTCAAAGTCTCTCGGTTCGGTCAGCACCCTCTTGATGTTGATTCCCCGACCGTCCGCTGACCGCCAATGGGAAACCAGCTTTTTGCCTTCCAAGACTTCTTCCGCTTCATCCAGGAACAAACGCCAGGCTTTGATTCGTTCGTCGGTAACGTTTAACCCGGTGACTTGCCGTTGCCGTGCGTTGGGAATCCACTCGTTGCGGTCATCCGTTTCTCTCTCCGCCGCATCCCACATCAGGCGACTATGCTTGATCGCCGTCAGCAAGTGTACCCGGGCAGCCTTAGTACGATCGGGATCGATCAGACGAAACCTCATCTGATGCACAACCAGGATCAGGTCGGCGAAAATATCCGCATTGCCTAGCCCGCCAGTCTGCGGAAAGCTGAGGACCTTCCGATCGAATTGTGGAGGAGTTGGATTTCCCGAAAACACATGATGCGCGATGCTATCGAACAGCTCCTGGGAGTCGTAGGCAAGATACAACTGCAAAGCGGAACGGATCGTATGCGTATAGGCAATCAGCCAATACACATCGGTTTGGTCGAACTGGATGGTGAACCCTTCCATCTCAGGCGTCGGCTTCGGAATCTGCTGGGGACGCATTCCTGCGAAGAACTGAAAGTAGAGCCTGGCAAACGTCTCGTCTGGTTTGGTAATGCCATCACCATCTAAATCGAGTCGAATCTGCCAAACCGGCAAGTTCAACGTGGGATGCTGTTGGTGCTGTGAAAGAGTTTCCTCGACCGTCTTCATGTCTCGGACAAATTGCTCGAGGATCATTCGCCAGCGATCGTAAGTGATCGGCTGCGCTTGCGGATTGTGTGCCACTGGCAGTCGCTGCACCGAAACGCCAGGAAGTGGCCCGGTTACCAATTGAACGAGTGCGAACTGGCCGTTGGGTGCCTGAAGACCATGCCGATACATGTTTTGATTCAGCAGTTCGAAGGCCTGCAGGAACTGCATCATGCCGAGCGCATAACTCGCTTCGGCATCATTTCCGCGGATGTGAATCCTGTCCTCCATCGCCCTGGTACCCTCGACGTATTTCCCTTCGATGAAAAATGATTCGATATACCCAGGCCGATCCGCTTTCGCTGAGCTCGCCAGTCCAAGACCAATTCCACCTGCCAGCAAGAGCACGAAAAACCGCATCACCAATCCCCCCAATAATAAGCTTCTGAGCGACTAGCATTTCAAGAGCCCGCTCGGAACAGACCCTCTCTCCGCATTAAACGCGGAAACGATGCGATTTGCGGTCAACGGAATTTGGAAAAAGGGGAAAGATTGTCAGATGGAGCGAGACTCTGACCTTAATCGCGGGGGTGCGTGATGCTTGGCACCCTGCAAGACCGCCTAGCTTGGAATCGATGCCGGCCATCTCGGCCAGCGGCTATTGGCGACACCAGATGATGCGAGTAGGGGAACTTCACTCGCATATAATTTCCTATCCGCCTGGGGGTTCTTCTCCCTCGGAATCTTGCCAATCGATCATGCCGCGTTGTTCGTCGGAGAAGCGGATATCCTCGGCTTGTTTCCTGGTCAGTTTTGCACCCTTCATGGCGGCCTCGGTGAAGTCGCACGAATCGAAGGTGGACTGGCGCAGATCGGCGCCGCAGAGATTCGCTCTTACGAAACGGACGTCCTCGAACAAGGATGCCCGCATATCACACTTGCCCAGGTCCGCACACTCAAAGTTGACTTCAATGAAATCATTCCAGCACAAATTCGACTCAGACAGATCAGAATTGAGGAACGAAATCGCTCTCATTTCGGACCGACCGAAAAACGTACGGGGAATGGTAAGATTCTCTAAAACATCTTCATTGGCAAACGTTCGAAAAAACGATACACCCAGCGGCTCTTCATCGTCGTACTGCGGAAGGTGATCTGGCATCGGTGGGATTTTGCCGTCGGCGCCTGCATCGGGGTAGCCGTGCTGCTGCAGCAGGAGGCATGAATCTTCGTAGGAGAGGCGTTCGTGCAATTTATCCGAATCCATCATGTCGACTCGCGGTACGCTAGGCTAATTCGTAATCTCCAACACTCTGTTCTGTTCCACAGTTCATGCAACTGGCCTGACATTCAAACCAGTCAAAATAGTTTTGGGCAACCGGCTCAAGTTCTGGTTCGTCCTCAATGATGTCGAACTGCGAATGCTGGAAACAGGTCACCAGGCGGAACGTTGTATGTTGGCAAGATTGGCAAGCAAATGTCGTTCGGGCCCCTTCCCCCCGAATCGTTGCCGCACCATGACCAAGTTCGCCATCGTATCCGTGCTTGTCGGTATCAATGATCTCAATCACCTGCTCACAAGCGGAACACTGAAATGCCAGAGGGGTGACGAAGACTGTTGGGCCATCGTAGGAAGGTTGGAGTCCTGCGAGCGAGTATCCCAAGATCTTTCCGCTATCCGAACCACATGGACACGCGATCTTCCATTCGACCCGGCCATCCCAGGTATCGTCAGCCAGGGGAACCCGCTTGGTCTCAAAACCACCGAGGCAGGCAGGGGCATGGTCGAGAACATGCTGAACCATGTTTGTATACCAGGCACGGGCCTGGTCATCTTCAAAGTAGTCTTCAGCGAACTTCATACCGCGGGCTCACATTGTTTAGGGAGGTTGTTCCAATCCGTTTGCGGTCGGCAAAACGGATTCGAGGATAGGCTTCCTCAATCCCAGATACAAGCAGCGAATTTGATCAATTCAGTAAAAAGAGAATTGCTTAATCGCTTTCAGCAGTTTCGCTTCATCAAAAGGCTCCCAGGAATCATTTACACAGGGTGCATCCTCAAACCAGGCATCGACAGAGTTCGTCCCGGCGAGCAACTGAAAACCTTTCGTGACATGAATAGCCGCCAACGGGACCAGCGTCGACGTGCCATTGTATAGATGGGTCTTGAATAAGAAGACATCCTCACGCACCCAACGACACCAAGGGGACCGCCAACATGTCGCGATGACGCGAGTCGGATTCTGCAAAACATGGGAGCGGCTGCCATCAGCATGTGCCCAGGTGGCAAACCGAAACGCTTGATTGCCTCGTCAACACTTTGCCAATCATCTTCGCTCATGTTAGTGGCACCAGGCGGAATGGTTAATTTCAGGATATTGGTTGGGGTTGAAACAACCATGCAACAGCGGAAGCATCATCGTCAACGCTAACAAGGCGATCAACAAGTATTCGGTACCGCGAATTCCAAGTTTGACCACCAGTCCAGTCAGGGGCGAGCGTTTCGGTGAGGATGTCGTGGTCGATAGAGTATTTACCAGCCGTGCAAAGAGGATCTGCATCTGCGATGCGAGGAGCACGATCACGCATTGCGTCGGCAAATAACTCCCGGCTAAGGGATTCACTGAATTCCCAAAACGCGAACTCGTGGTCACGGTAACAACTCAGCCAAGTGCCATCGGGATAGTACCTGATATAGGAGAAGCGAATCCCGTGCATTCTGACGCCAGCATGCCAGTCTTCCCACTCCCTGGGGCCAGTGTAGTAATAACCGTCAAAGAGAAGATTTATGTCCATGGATTGCGCGCGTTTATCCATCAAGAGGCTCTATTCCCAGTCGCTCGATTTCCTCTGAAGCGTCGCTTACGGCGCGTGGTGATACGTCAATCTTGTGACTTCCAGACAACTGGTAGTATTCACCGAACCGCTCGATGCAGTCGATCCAGTCGCTCAAAAGGTTGGTTTCCTTATGGAGCAAGTCTGAGGAGAGCGTATCGATGGGATCGAAAATCTCCAGGTTGATCCACCGCCCCTCACAGCGAGCAAACTCAATCGAATCCAGGATCAGGAGCATCCGAAAGCAGATCTCAGGCAAGTCCTCATTCGTAGGTTTGGATGGATCCAAAGGAGGGCGAATGACTCGCCCCTCGCACACCAGACTTGCTGCCAGCCAATCGATCTTCATGGAAAAAACTCAGCTTCAATCCCTGCCCATTTGATATAATCCCGGACGGTGAAAGGGATATATTGGTCTCGGTTCGTTCCCGTAAGCCGCACTTCAAGAACGCAGCCATCCGCCGTTCTTACCAGACGAAGATAGTAAGTGACGAATCCTTCCATGATGTAGTCCGAGAAGAGCGTCGACTCTTGCAAACCATCAAGCGTCCCCACGGCCTCACGACTTTTCGCCCAGCCGATTTCAATTCGCCCATCATCGCCAACTTGAAACAGTTGGTTCAATATGTTGTCGTAATCGAGTGTCATGCTGAATTTCATGCGGACTCAACTTGGTTTCGTATCTCGCTGAATTGCTATGTGCGGGGCTGATTCTTGAAGATTTCAACACATTTTTCGTAGGGTGGCTTAGTGAGTTTGCCGCCACGTCTGCCATAGTACCCGACGTGTTCCGGCAATTCTAAGCGATCTGTCTCTTGAACTCGAATTTCCCACCATGACCAGCGATCTACGCTGGAGTTCTTGATGAGTTCCAGGGCCTTTTTCATGCTCGTGCAGGTATAGAAAACCATTTCATCCGCACGGCAGTTGTCTGGAGTTCCCATTATCTCGTGGTGTAGCACGATGAAGACTTTCATGCTGCTACTCCCCGATCACTTTTAGGCACTCGCCCGGATTGGATCATGCACTCTCGTTGTTTCGCTGCTCGTTTTTCAAAATGCCAAATAACCGTTCAAAGTCCTTTGCACGCAATTCGACTAACTCGCTGTGCCGTACCCAGAACGACACATTCTCCATTTTGGCGAGAAGTTCTTCGCTCTCACCCTGCTCACGTTTCCCTTCAGCCCACGCGTGATAATGCGGTGCGCCACTGAGTTTTGAATACATTGGTGGATCGTTTCCCAGCGGTAACACGATACTCACTCCCCAATAATCTTCACCAAAATCCGCTTCCGCCGCCGCCCATCGAACTCGTAGTAAAAAATATGCTCCCACGGCCCGAGATGCAGCCTTCCCTTGGTAATCGCGACCACGACCTCCCGCCCCATGATCTGCCGCTTGTGGTGGGCGTCGGCGTTGTCTTCGCCGGTGCGGTTGTGCAGGTAGCCGCCGCTGGCCGGGTCGGTCCCGGCATTGAATGGGGCCAGTTCTTCCAGCCACCGATCATAATCGGCATGTAGGCCGCTTTCATTGTCGTTTATGAAGACGCTGGCGGTGACGTGCATCGCGTTGCCCATCCCCGATTGGGATACTCTTGATCTCCACCCGGAAACCGACCCCGCCGACACCAAAACCACGACGACCAAAGAACATTATACCCGCTGAACTTCGAGATGTTTACGCCGACGTCGCTGCCAAGGCCGCTGAACTACGAGATCAGGGGAAGACGCACATGGAAGTCTGCGAAGCCCTGAACGGACTCGCACCGGAAAGCTCTGGCGGCATCCTCAACAGATCGTGAAGCTGCTGCGTTCGTTTTGATGTTGGACACGCTATTCCTGAACCGAGGCGGGAGCTTTCGCCAAACTCTCGCGGATAAGACGTGCGTCGGTTTCCTCAAGGGACACAAGCAACTCCTTCGTCTTGGCGACAACCTGACGAAGCACGTCTCGCATGTCTGTGTGAACACTCCAGAATGTCTCAGGAACATCCAGCACCATGTTCAGCAAATCACCGGGATAAAGGTTGGCGTCAACCAGCGGGTCTTCTTGTAGCGTTTCGAGAGCAAGTGGAACAAGAAACAGCAGACTGATCTTTTGGCCGATCATTATTCGCAAGTCTGCTGCGGTGAAATCTGCAAGCGGAACACGCCGTAGCCGGTGGCAGGTCTGCACAAGATGAGTATGGTAATCTGGCTCTTCCCAGTTATCTCGCTCTAGTTCTTGTAGGCTCTTTCGACGGTCGAAATTCGTCTTCATTTATCACTCCCCAATCACCTTGACCAAAACACGCTTGGGCCTGTGACCATCGAACTCGCCGTAGAAGATTTGCTCCCAAGGCCCGAAGTCCAGTTTTCCATCTGTGATGGCTACTACGACTTCCCTGCCCATGATCTGTCTCTTCATGTGGGCGTCGGCGTTGTCTTCGCCGGTGCGGTTGTGCAGGTAGCCGCCGCTGGCCGGGTCGGTGCCGGGGTTGAAGGGGACGAGTTCTTCCAGCCAACGGTCGTAGTCCTGGAGCAGTCCGTTTTCGTTATCGTTGATGAAGACGCTGGCCGTGATATGCATCGCGTTCCCCACACACATTGTGTAAGAAACTGCCTTTCATGGTCTCGGGAAAGACTCGGAGAGCCGAGTAGTGGTTAATAGTCGGAAATCTTTGAAAATTTTGTGCCGTTCGCAAACTGTGGCTCGATGTCGTCCGTGTGCGAACCAATCCAGACAGTGCCACAGTTCATTATCAGCATCTTCGAGCCTTCGTACGTGTAGAAGTCATGCGAGGGCTCTCCATCGACATAGATTCCGTCCATCCAAAGCGGGATGGGGGTTGATCGGAAAATGCTGCCGACGTCGTGCCCATCGCATGCGATTAGTTTGGGACAACTCATCACGGCCTCTTGGAGGCACAACGTTATCAAGAAGTGCTCTAGCGAGTCACAGGCTTGAACAAACCCCTTGGGCGGCCCTTCTTCCCAGACATCCCTTGAGTTTGAGAATACTGGCGGGTCATCCCCATCGATTGGAAAACGACACGACCAATTGCCTTGGTTCTCCCACGCAAACTCACACATTCCGTCGATGTATTTCAGACGATTTGCCGGCATCAACCCGTCTTGAGTCGCAAACGGGATGCGTGGATCATGCGGATCCATGTCGATCAGGTTCCCGAATTCCGTATACAGGACGGTTAGAGCACGCGGCAAATTATCCGGAATATCAGGGGATGGACGGTGTTCGCCCCAAGGTGCGTGAAACTCGTGAAGGAAAGCGACAAGGTCATCAATATTGGAAATCACATGCCACCTCACTCTCCAATGATCTTCACGAGCACACGCTTCCGCCGCCGGCCGTCAAATTCGTAATAAAAGATGTGCTCCCACGGCCCCAGGTGCAGCTTGCCTTTGGTGATAGCCACCACCACCTCGCGCCCCATGATCTGCCGTTTGTGGTGGGCATCGGCGTTGTCTTCGCCGGTGCGGTTGTGCAGGTAGCCGCCACGACTGGGGTCGGTGCCGGCATTGAACGGGGCCAGTTCTTCCAGCCACCGATCATAATCGGCGTGCAGGCCGCTTTCGTTGTCGTTGATGAAGACACTGGCGGTAATGTGCATGGTATTCCCTAAACATATTGCGTAACACACTGCCTTTCGTGGTCTCGGGAACGACGCGTCTTGATCAAGGGGCTACGTAATGCCCGGCTTAATTCTCAGTGCGTTTGAACCGCGTCTTTTCTAACTGATAAATCACGTCAAGCATCTCAAGGTCGTCTGCGTTTTCGAGGCTTCCAGCGACCTTGTGATGCAGAAGGTCACTTAACTCCGGCGTAAGGAACAAAAACAAATCAAATGAATCAGAACAGTTTTCAGCCTCTTGGGAATTTGCTCCAGGAAGGCAAATGTATTCCAGCAGCAAATCGGAACTACCGAACTCGGTTGTCGGATGAGGGAATTTGATGCTTCCTGTCGCCTTCACGACATACAAGAGTCCCGTGTGCTCGTTTACGGGCTCATGGTTCAGGTCAAGCTGAAACAGGATCTCGACGTTCCCCATTCCCTTATATCGAAAATCCAAGACAGCACTTGATTGCTTGAGCTCCAGGCGTGCCGTAGCCCCGCCAGCAGTCTCGGACATTCCATAAACAAAGATAGTCCCGTCCATGAATCAATCCCCAAGCCAACTCTCGAGAGCAGCCCTATCGACGCTACCGTTGATCCGCAATGGGCTTCCGTCAACATCGACAATCAGCACAAGAGGTCCACACCGATGAATCAGCTTCTCGCAAATCAGCACGGCAAGCTCAGGATCGCCTTTGTGAAACGTCATTCGCACTTCTTCTTCGTTGTCGGGATGCATCAAGTCATTGTCTTCGCTTTTCGCCCAGATCGTCGTCGACCATCCGTTCGCATACCCTTTTTCGTCGACGACTTCAAAATCGACCGAGTTTTTGCCGATCGTTTCTTCCGACGTATATCCGTCGAGTCTGCTCAGTTCTTCCCTCAGCTCGGACAATGTTGGGTAGCGACTACTTGCGTCCGTATCGACCTCTGTTCCATTTTCTTGCAGCCAAGCTGCAGACTCTTCGTTCAACGTAAAGACAAGATACGAGACGCCCATGAATCGATTCCCTCTTGCTCACTCCCCAATAATCTTTACCAGCACACGCTTTCGCCTTCTTCCATCAAACTCGTAATAGAAGATGTGCTCCCACGGGCCGAGGTGCAGCTTGCCCTTGGTAATCGCCACCACCACCTCCCGTCCCATGATCTGCCGCTTGTGATGGGCGTCGGCGTTGTCTTCGCCGGTGCGGTTGTGCAGGTAGCCGCCGCGGCTGGGGTCTGTCCCGGCATTGAACGGGGCCAGTTCTTCCAGCCAGCGATCATAGTCCGCGTGCAGGCCGCTTTCGTTGTCGTTGATGAACACACTGGCCGTGATGTGCATCGCGTTGACCAGGACCATCCCTTCCTGAATCCCGCTTTCCGCCACGCAATCTTCGACGTCGCCATGGATATCGACGATCATCCGCCGCTGAGGGACATCCATCCACAGTTCTTTGGTGAAACTCTTCATTGTGGGCTCCTTTTCAGACCGATTATCACGCGTCTGGTTCGCTTTAGCCAGCATCGTTGCCACTTAAAAGAAAAAGCTCTTCGCTTTTCGATCAATGGGCCCCAGCAATGGGAAGAAGAGGGCGACGGCTATGTATCAGCCGATGTCTGGAAAGAATACCAAGAGATTATTGCATTGCTTGAAGAATCCAAGTGTTTAGAAATATCATGCGTCTATGTCTTCGTTGCTGTCTCGCGACGTATTCGCCTTGCATGGTTTTCGACGTCCAGGAGCCAAAGCAATTCTTGACGTCGTCCCCACAGTTTCGCAACGGGTATCGGAAATCGGTCGAAATTCAGCTGAGCCTCTTTGACGCATTGCTCGTCACCGTTGCTCGGTGCGACGATCACAGAAACGAGCAGACCGTATATTAACGACTTGGGAAGTTCAAGCTCCCCGTCGCTCATTCTGATGTCATTTTTATCTACGAACCTCAGGGTGTCGGGAATCTTCGTGTCGTGCATTAGACCACAGCGAACCACGTGATACATGAGTTCTTGAAAGGAAACTCTGCCATTCGCATCCCGTTTCATATGATCATTGGGATGGTCATAGCCAAAGTGCAAGTTTAGAACTTTGGTGCCGCCAAATGCTATGTTTGTGATTAATCCCAGATTCTCGTGAATAAACTGCTTATAGCCACTTCGGCCATCCTTGCCTGTCTCTGCCCTCGCAGTGACATCAATCGCTGAGCAAATCTGATACAGTGCCTCGATCGGGTCTCCGGCTTCCATTTCGTCGATAGTCTTCTGAACCTTTGTAGCCACACTCATTTCCATGTCCTCAATTCTGGGATTGATTTAGTGGCATCGACACAGGAATTCACGGAAGTGTTCACTTCTGTCGCTAGTCTAGATCCCCTAGCTGTTAGGCTCCATTACTTGCCTAGTCGGCATTGACGCAAATCTCGCTCCGCCCCTCTACTTCACCGGCAAAAACACCACCGAGTCCACTACCACGTAACCATCAACCCCTTCGTTCGAGATCACCACGGCGGCGTCCTCTTCCAGGTCCATCTCGCCTAGCGAGACGAACAGGCCGTCGATCTCCGGGGTCTTCTTTTGGTTGATCGTTCCTTCGTACACCTTCTTGCCGCCAGTGACGACGCTGACCGGGACCTTCGAGGCTCGGTTTTGGTTGCTGGGGTACGAGACGCGGACTTCGTACTTGCCGGGCTTCAGCTTCTCAGTAGCGAACTCGATCTTCTTGCCGCCCTGTTTGTTGTCATCGTGCAAGTAGCCTTGGCCGACGTAGCCGCCGATGCTATGGCTTTCGAGCCATTGGCCGGACTTCTGGGCCTGGGTGTCGTCGATCACCACGCCGGGCAGTTTCTTCGGATCGATCACTTGGCGCGGGGGCGAAGGTTTGCGGTCGGCATCCAACGCCTGACCGTCGGCCAGCAGTCGCTTTCTCAACTGGTCGTAGCTGACGTCCTGGACGGCGATGTCTTGATCAATTGCCATCACCGCGGCGGTGGCGGCCGATTGACCCAGGATCATGAAGACCGGCTCCATGCGGATTGAACCATATGCAATGTGGGACGACGAAACGCAAACAGGAACCAACAGGTTCGTGCATTCGTCCTTCTTTGGCACCACGCTGTCGTAGCTGATCGGATAGGCGCCGCCGGGGCTGATCTGAATGTCCCCTTCGTTGCGGACGTAGCCTTGGTCGTTCACGTAACGCTGGACGTTGTGCGAGTCCATGTTGTACGAACCCAAGCCAATGCTCTTGGGGGTTGGCTGGATGGCTCGCAGCATCGGTTCGCACATGACGACTGGGCCGATCATTCGCCGGGCTTCGCGCACGTAGATCTGGTGCGGCCAGTTGCCATTGTCGACGAACTCGTCCTTGGACAGGCCCCATTGGTTCATGCGGGCCTGAACGTCTTTCGGCACCGACGGATCGTTGGCGATGAAGTAGAGCCAGCCTTTCTGGTACTGCTCGTGCTCTTTGATGATTTCCTGGCGTCGCTCGTACGTTGCTTCCGGGTAGTCGTAGTTCATGCCGATGTTGTCGGTCGAGAACGCCCCGTGGTTGTTCGTGTCGGTTTTGAAATTCGGAGCCGGATCGAACTTGTTGAACACGCCCTTCCAGCCACCATTCAAATAACGGCCGAGCAAGGCGTATTGCTTCGGATCGTAGCCTTCCGGTTTGGGGAACGTGACCTGGTTGTCTTTGGCGGTCGTCAGGCACATGCGGAAGCAATACGCCTGAATCTTCTTGTCGCCGCTACCATCCGGGCCTGGCTTCTCGCTGGAGATCTTCGGCAACAAGCCGCTGCTCGGATCTCCTTCCACTACGTATGGATCGACCGGAAAGTCGAACTGGTGGCTGCGTGCCCGGGCCGTTTGTACGCCGTCGATCGTTTCGTTGTAGACATCGTTTGCTTCACGGCCGACGAAGTACGAGACCCCAGCTGCTGCCATCAGGTCTCCTTCGTAGGTCGTGTCCATGAAGATCTTCCCGGCGTAGGTGTTGTCGTCGAGCGTCTTGATGCTGACGATCTTACCGTCGACCACCTGCACGCCATTCTCTCGATCGAGCCATTGGTTGCGTACGACAGGGATCTTGTAGTCGGCGATCATCTCTTCAAAGACCTGTTCGGCCACGTGCGGTTCGAAGACCCACATGGCGTCGTCATTGGCTCGGTAACGGCTGTACTGCTCTGGCTTCTGCTGCTTCCAGGCCGATGCCTGATCGTAATGCTTCTTGACGCGTTGGTAGAACTCGCGCGACAAACCACCAATCGCTTCCTTCTTGCCACTGTCGGTCCAGCCCAGGCCGCCGCTGGTGAGCCCGCCCAGGTGCTTGTCGGGCGAAACGACGATCACAGACTTACCCATCTTCTTGGCCTGCACCGCGGCAGTCATCGCGGCCGACGTCCCGCCGTAGATAACCAGGTCGTACTCTTTGGGGGCAGCTTGAAGTTGAGTGGCAAAAAAGGCAACGGCCAGAATCAAGGAAGCGAGGCAGCGAGTCACGGGAAGTGCTCCGATCGAATTAGGGGATTGGGGACAGACCCTCCATCGTAGCTAAAACCGTAGGCGGATCAATCTTCCCAGAACTAGGTGATTGCGCTGGATCATACGCCAAAAACCAATTGCGGACCGATCCGACAACAGACAGAATAGATTTCAGTCACCTCGCTCCATCTCCCACCAGGTACTCTTCGCTATGAAAATGAACTTCCTACGTCCGCTTGGACGCGTTGCCCTGGCCTGCTTTTTCGCCGTTTTGCTAGTCGCTTCCACGGCTCAGGCCGCCGACAAGCCACTGAACGTGCTGTTCATCGCCGTCGACGACATGAACAACGATTTGGGCTGCTACGGCCACGACAAAGTCGTCAGCCCCAATATCGACAAGCTGGCTGCCTCCGGCACACGGTTCGATCGGGCCTATTGTCAGTTTCCGCTTTGTTCGCCCAGTCGTACGTCGATCATGACCGGGCTGCGGCCTGACACCACGACCGTTTACAACTTGCAAAAACATTTTCGCGAAGTCCTGCCTGACGTGGTGACGTTGCCTCAGGCATTCGAGAAGGCCGGGTACTTCACGGCCCGGGTCGGCAAGATCTATCACTATGGCAACCCTGGCCAGATCGGCACCAACGGTCTCGATGACGAACCATCGTGGCAAGTTCGTATCAATCCATCCGGCCGCGACAAGCGCGAAGAGAACCTGCTGACCAACCACACGCCAAAGCGTGGCCTGGGAAGCTCGCTGAGCTTTATGGCGGCCGAAGGTACTGATGAAGAGCAAACCGACGGTATCGTGGCGACCGAAGCGATTCGCTTGATGGAAGAGCACAAAGACAAGCCGTTCTTCATCGCGGCTGGGTTCTATCGACCGCACTGCCCGTATATTGCTCCGAAGAAATACTTCGATCTTTACCCGATGACAAAGGTTCCGCTCTGGAGCCCAGAGTTCGCCGAACGAAAGACGGCCCCTGACTTGGCATTCGCTTCGAACAAACCTTGGCCCTGGCTGGGTGCTGATTCGCAGCAACTTCAGGAAGCTCAGCAGGCCTATTGGGCGACGATCAGTTTTGTCGATGCCCAGGTCGGGCGTTTACTCGGCGCGCTCGATCGCTTGAAGCTACGTGACAATACGGTCGTGGTCTTCTGGAGCGACCATGGCTATCACTTCGGTGCGCATGGCCTGGTGATGAAACAAAGCCTGTTTGAGGGTAGTGCTCGTGTTCCGCTGATCATCTCGGCCCCTGGCCAGAAGAGCAAAGGAACCGATTGCGAGCGGACCGTCGAACTGGTCGATCTCTACCCAACGCTCACCGACCTGTGTGGTATCAAGGCCCCGGCCGATCTGCATGGCAAAAGCCTGAAACCGCTGCTTAACGATCCGAATGCCTCGTGGGACAAGCCGGCCATTTCGCAGACGATCCGCAGCAAGAAGGTGATGGGCTACAGCATCCGCACCGAGCGTTATCGCCTGACGACTTGGGGTGACGAAGGAGTCGAACTGTACGATTATCAGAACGACCCCGAGGAACTGCATAACCTGGCAAGCGATCCGCAGTACGCTTCTTTAGTCAAGCGGCTGAAGAATGCGTTAGAGAAGCATCGCAACAGCCCGGCGAGCCAGTGATCTTCACTAAACGCTAACTCAGATAGCCGCTGGCGCGACTTGGGAACGCCGTGGGGCGAATTTATACTCAATGTATTCGCCCCTCGCTCTCGGTTTTCGTCAAGCATGCCTGAAGATTCCAATCCGCCGCTCGTTTCGGTCTTGATGCCGGTTCTTAATCCGAACCCTCGGCACTTTCGCGAAGCGTTGGAAAGCATTCTGACGCAGACCTATCGAAACCTGCAGATCGTCATCGTCGAAGATCCTTCCGAACGCGATGGGCGAGAGATAACTCGCGAACTGCAAGACGATCGGATCACGCACATCCGCAATGATCAGCGGACCTCGCTGCGAGAGCAACTCAACCAGGGGCTGAACCTGGCAACGGCCGACCTGGTTGCCCGGGGCGATGCTGATGATATCTGGGAACCTCATCGCATCGCCACCCAGGTCCAGCGTTTTCAACAAGACCCAGATCTGGTCGTGCTGGGCAGCACACTGAAGATTATCGACGACGACGGCAACCTGCTGGGGTATCGAGACTATCCCCGCGATCACGAAGCGATCGCCCAAGCTTTGCGGCGCTACAACGCGATGGCCCACCCGGTAGTAATGTTCCGCCGCGAGGCGGTTCTGGCGCAAGGTGGTTACCAGAAGGAGATCTTGATCGAAGACTACGATCTGTGGTGCCGCCTGATCCGTAGCGGGGCCAAATTCGCCAACCTCCCGGAGCCGCTGCTTCAATACCGAGTTCATCCAGGCGGCATGAAAGCGACTCGGCTGAAAAAGCAGTTGTGGGAAACGATTCAAATCAAACGCGAACACTTCCAGGGCCAGATGTCCGTGAAAGATCAACTGCGTCTGCTGGCCGAACGAAGCTTGATGCTCCTACCCAGTGGCGTCGTCAATTGGCTCTTCGGACAGATGACCTTCTCCAAGAATCCTCCCGCGTAGGGTCCGCTATGTGTTTAGACCGGACTGATAGTTGACACCCGTTCGGACACATGGGTGACACATCGGTCATGTTGGTTTATCGCCTGTTCGGGGCGGCCGACGCAAGGGGCCGCCCTTGGTTCGTTCGTCGAGTTGGCCGATCCGGTAGTGGCAGTAGTAGACGTCCCACACGCCGTCGTCGCCTGACTCGCACAGGCCCAGGCATTCGCCGCTGAACGCCTCGCTCGACTTGTACACCGATCCGCCGAAGGCGAATTGGCCGACCTTGTTCGCTTTTCGCGTTTGAAAACGTGACGAGTATTCGAAGCTCGGTAGTTGCTCGGGATACTCGCGCGAGCTGCTGTGGTAACGACTGGCCGGAGGCTTCAAGCCAATCGCTTCGTGCGGACGCTCTTGGTTGTACATATCGCGCCACGGATCGAAGCGGCTTTGCATATGCGGAACGTCATCGAACAGCCGACCCTGCAACAGTTCGTCTTTCATCGTCCGATGAAAGCGCTCTTCCTTGCCGCGTCCCTGCGGATAAAACGGCGTGCCGTGAATCGCTTGGATGTCCAATCGCATCAGCCAAGCGGTCAGCCTGGTGTGACGCGTCGGCGAGTTCAACGAGCCCCATATGGCGGTCCGTTGTCGGAGTAGATCGCCTGTGGCATGCCGTATCGGCGAAATGCGGCAATAAAGTGCTGCTGCACCGTCATTCGCCGCTGGTTATCGCAAGCGAACAGGCCGACGGCGAACCGCGAATGATCGTCGATCATCGTCAGCGGGTAGCAGTATCGCTTGTTGGTCATGCGAAACTCGCCTTTGAAGTCGATCTGCCACAGGTCGTTCGGCGCGCTTCGCTCGAAACTTCCGTAGTGCGTTCGATCATCCGACGCCTTCGGAGAAATTCGTCCGTTCCGCCGCAAGATCGCCGTGATCGTGCTGGCCGCAGGGACGTTCTTCACGCCAAGCAGTTCGAGTCGAGCGCGAATCTTCCGCCCGCCCCAAGCGGGATGCTCATCGCGAACCGCCAAGACGCGAGCCTCCATCTCGGGCGGCGTGGGGCAGCGCATCGTTCGCGGCCGCCGCGACTGGTCGACCAGCCCGCCATCTCCCTCCTCGCGAAATCTCGTCAACCACTTATAGCCAGTCTGTCGCGAAACGCCGAACTGACGACAAGTCGCCGCCATATTCGCCCCCTCTACCGAAATTAGCCGCACAAACTCTCGTCGCAGGGACACTCGATCACACTCCTTCCAAGCCACGAACGCCCTCCCGAAAGAAAGCAGTTCAGGTTACAAAAAGTGTCACCCATGTGTCCGAACGGGTGTCAACTATGTGTGCGGTCTGTACACTATGCGGACGCGGAGTCGGTTATCACCATCGAAAAGTAAAGGGGGAAGTTATTCCGGCTGAATGCGCGGTAGTTGCATCAACGATGCCGCCAACCGGAATCACCGCGTCCGCACAGCGGACCCTACGAGACTCGCATTACCAGGTGATGAATTCAAGACCTTCGATTTGCCGGGGGTCTTGGCCAGCGAAGGTATCTTTGATGGCGGCGGTGCATTCTTCGAAGGTAGATGCTTTCGCAAGCGACCCACCTTTTTCAGGATCGGGGATGTCCATCGAAACGGTTTCGGAATCTTCCCAATAAAACTGCAGCGTAAGCTCATCGGGACCGACGATGCCAAAGAAGGATCCTTCGGTTTTGGTCAACGAATTCCACACCTCCAAAGCCTTATCCAAGCTAACCTCTTCGGCATCATCGCCGTCGATCCATGTTTCCTTTGCTTCGTCGTTGTAGAAGTACTTCATTGGTCGCCTTATTTTTCTCTTCAGAACACAACACAGCCAGGGACCATAGTTGTCCACTATCTTAAGTCTTGAGGGGCAGTCGGTAATAGCCAGGGGTGGAAACGTTGGTAGTGATGCTGAACTCCGATTTCGAGATCAGGAATGCTTTCATGTGTCAGCTCGAGTAACAACTCCCGTACGATGAATTGGCTCATCGATGGAGATGCGGACTAAATACCCAGTTTCCTCCAAGACTTCGAGTGCCCGACAACAATCAAAAAACGAATTAGGAAAGAGCTTGCTGAGCGAATCGAATCTGGCGGTCGACCTCAGGAACTTTTCAAAGAAATAGGGATCAAGCACACCAAATTCATTTCCAAAACCAACTTCGACGTCCAACACTTGATTCGTTTTTGTGTTTTCGAATTCACACTCCAAGCCATGAAAGCGGAATTTCCACTCTTCGGAAAGCTTCCCAACATCGACTTGCTGCTGATAGACTAGTTCCGAAGGAGGTAATTGCAGCTTTGCGGCCATTGCTTCGCATAGCGCTGTCGCCGTCTCGCGAAACACCAAGGCTGCTTCCACGATTCGGTCCGCGTTGGCGATTATCGTGTCACGATCGACCATTTCGATTATCCTGCGAGACCAGCGGAAGTGAGGCCTTCTTTAAGAGAACCTCGAATCTCGATCATATGGCACCAAAACATATCGTCATCGTCGTACCAAAACGTGAAATGTCCACCCGACTCGATATTGATCGATTCCAATATCATTCGCGACTTGAACTGCTCGGCGGTGACTTTCGTTTCATCCTCTTGCAGCCAGACATCGTTCTTCAGATCAAGCAGTTTGCCGACGGCGTAATCCTCGATCTTCTGATTCCACCCGGTTTGATCGCTCCACAATGTGCGGGCGGTCGGCAGCAATTCTTGTAGCTGCTCCAATGTTTCTGCATCGAACGAAATTTCAACCTCTTCTTGATTCCACTGCGTCTCGCTCTCGAATCGGGCCAGGTCACCGTTGAGCCACAGCTCTCCAAACTCTTCGGTCGCAAATTCCACAGGCTCTTCTGATTCAAGGGTAATGTCTTTGGCTTGTTTACCCGGCCAATCCTCGAACTGTAGGCCTTCGATTCGCTCGGGATCTTTGCCAGCGAAGGTATCTTCGATGGCCTGGGTACACTCCTCGTAGGTCGAGGGCTTGTACAGCGAACCACCTATTTTCGGAAAGGGGATCTCCACCCAAACACACTGGTCGTCTTCCCAAATCAATTGCAACGTAAGGTCATTAGGGCAGACGATTCCAAAGTAAGACCCTCCCGTTCTGGTCAACGAATCCCATACCTGCAAAGCCCGATCTAAATCGACCTCTTCGGCATCGTCTCCTGCGATTCCGATGTCTTTTGCTTTGTCGTAGTAGAAGTACTTCACGGGGCGCGATCCTTTATCTTTCCAGGACACGGTCAAGGAGTCGTCGCCCATCACCTTAAGCCCTAACGATTCCCAACGGGGAGCTTCGCCGAGTTCGTAGCGTGGACAGCTAGAACCCGGCGTCGCCACCATCGTTGTTAAAGGCGGAGAAGTCGTCTGGTTCGCGGTCGAAGGCATTCTCGAAGCGGGTGAAGTCCTTGAGCCAGGTCAGCTTTACTTCGCCAACCGGGCCGGCACGCTGCTTGCCGATGATGATTTCGGCCTGGCCGGCGTATTGTTCTCGTTCTTCACCGTGGTGGTAGTATTCCTCGCGATGGACGAACATCACGACGTCGGCGTCCTGCTCGATGGCCCCCGATTCCCGGAGGTGACTTAGCTTCGGCTTGTTGTCTTTGCTGACTTCGGCCTGGCGATTGAGCTGGGCCAGGCACAAGATCGGCACGTTCATTTCACGGGCCAAACCTTTCAAACGCCGAGCGATTTTGGCGACTTGTTCCTGTCGCGGATCGTCCGCATTGTCCGGCTCGATCAGCTGCAGGTAGTCGATCACGATCAGCCCCAGCCGCTTTTCGTTGCGAATGATCCGCCTGGCCGAAGCGGCAATCTCGGCCACGGTTCGGCTGGGAGAGTCGTCGACGAACAGCGGTGCTTCGCCCACCAGAGAAGAACGTTCGATTAGCCGGGCTCGATCTTCCGGCCCCAGCGTACCATTACGCAGCCGATGGCCGTTGACGCGAGCCACGCTGCAAAGCAAACGATCGCAAAGTTCGACCGAACCCATTTCCAAGCTGACAAACAGCACCGGAACTTTGTCATGCACGGCGATGTTCTCGGCAATGTTCATGGCGAAGGCCGTTTTGCCCATCGCCGGTCTAGCCGCGAGGATCAAGAGCTGGCTGCCATGAAAGCCGCTGGTCATTTCGTCCAGGTCGGTGAAGCCGGTCAGTACGCCATCCTGATCTGCTTCGCCACGCAAGCGGGCGTCGATCCGTTCCATCGCCTCGGTGACGATCTCGCGCATGCTGGCCATGCTGCGATTATCGCGGCCGTCGAGGATCGAGAAGATTTTTTGCTCGGCCCGGCCGATCAGCTCTTCAGGCTTGCCTGCTTCCTGGTAAGCGTCTTGCAGGATATCGGTAGCGGCGAGAATCAGGTTCCGGCTGGTCGCCTTCTTGCGTACGATTTCGGCATAGCTGACCGCGTGGGCGGCGTGGGGAACGCTACGGGCAACCTTGGCGATGTAAGGAGCGCCGCCGACGAAGTCCCAGTCGCCGGCATCGCGAAGGTGTTCGCTGAGCAGGGTGACGTCGATCTTGCGGCCGCTGTTGTGCAGATCGACCATGTGCTCGAACAGCTTGCGGTTGGCGTCGTCGTAGAAGTCTTCTGGACGCAGGGTCATGATCACGTCGTCGAGACAATCAGGCAGCAGGATGATGCTGCCCAAGACGCACTGTTCGGCCTCGATGCTGCAGGGGGGCTGATTATCGAGGAGGTTGGAGGATACTTCTTCTCGATCGTCAAAACGCCGCTTTTTTGATTTGTTGCCGGTAGCCAAAACTGGTCTCCGTCTTCAAGTTGGTTACCTTCGGGCGATTGCCGGCACCCATCGTACCGCGCCAAAAGTCAGGGACAACGCAATTGGCAGATTTAGGGTGCAGGATGCGGCAGGTCACAAAATAGAAGGGACTGAAAAAAAAACTCCTCGGGGATGCCGAGGAGTTTTTTTCCGTTCCGCGGGGGAATTGTAATAGGTCAGCACGGTTGGCTGACCGCGAGTCCGTCACCGGCGGAAATAAAAGGGAGTGCGACTTACTAAGACCAGCAAACCTCGGGCCTTGGGTAGTGAAGGCCCCGGAGGTATGCCGTAGCGTGCTATGCGATAACGATGGGGTGATCGGAATGCACGATTAAACTCAGCTTCGTTCTCACAAAGCTTCTCTTGGCGGACCGATCGACTTTAGTCGCCGGCAACCGTCGGAACAACCCAAACCTTCAATTCCGATTCGATGTCGGCATGCAGGTGGATCTTGACGGTGTACAAGCCAAGTTCTTTCAACGGACCCTGCAGGCGAACCTGGTCGGGCGTAACGGTGAAGTTCTGCTCTTTGAGAGCATGAACGATTTCGGTCTGTCCGACGCTGCCGTACAGGTGACCTTCGTCGTTGGCGTTGGCTTCGATCGTAACGCTTTGACGGTTGAGCAGATCGGCGATTGCTCGCAGACCAGCCAAACGCGACTTTTCGATTTCGGCCAGTTTTGCCTTGTGCTTCTCAACCATCCGCTTGTGATGCGGGGTGGCGATGGTCGCCAGGCCTTGCGGAATCAGGAAGTTGTTGGCGTAGCCAGGACGAACTTCCACAACGTCGCCCGGCTTGCCGAGGTGGTCGACCGATTGGATCAACAGCAATTCGATACCGCCATGCTTGCCTTTGGGCAAACGCTTCCAGGGACGGGCTTTGTGCTTTTCAGATCGAGTTGGCATGGTGTCGCTATTTCCAATGAATGCCAGTGGTTTGGCGATCAATATGAACTAGGTAAGGTGACGTCGATTCAGGTCGACCGCCAGCCACTAAAACGGAATGTCGTCATCGGCTGCCCCTTGGGACCCAGGTCCGCCGAAGCTGCCATCGTCGTAGGATTCGTAATCACCTGAGGAGGTACCTTGGTTGTAGCCGCCGCCCGTTTGAGGCTGCGACTGACGCTGAGGCCGCGAAGGACCGCGACTTGCACCACCGCCGCCACCATCACGTCCGCCCAGCATCTGCATCTTCTCGCCGACCACGCGAAGCTTGGATCGCTTCTGGCCGTCGGTTTCCCAGGTATCAAGCTTGAGCCGTCCCTCAATCAGAACGGACGAGCCTTTGCTCAGGTACTCGCTGGCGATTTCAGCCGTGCGTCCCCAGAGGGTCACATCGACAAAGGTCGTTTCGTCGACCCATTCGCCTGATTGTGTCTTGCGTCGGTCGTTAACCGCCAGGCCCAGCTCGGTGACGGCCGTTCCCCCACCGGAGACATAGCGCAAATCGACGTCTCGAGTCAGGTTCCCGACCAGAATCACTCGGTTGAAACTCGCCATCGTGACGCTCCTTGAGGGTTAATAACAAACTCGACTGAATTACTCTCGCTTGGATCAATTCCGCACGAGTTTCTGCGTCGAAGCAGATCCTATTCAGCCGCTTCGACTGTTTCTTCTTCGTCCGACGATTCTTCTTCGTCGGAATCATCCGAACTGCTATCGTCCGAATCGTCGTCGCCAGCAAACTCGTGCCCTTCGGCGTGAGCAATCAACATGTCAACCAGACGCGGGTCTTGCTTGATAAACAAGCAACGCAGCAGGTCGTCGTTGATGTTGCAGGCATAGTTCAAATCGTCCATCTTCAGGCTGTCCAAGCGGAAGTAGGTCAGCCAGTAGGTGCCGCGACGATGCCCATCGATCGGGTACGCCAAGCGTTGTTCCGCCCACATGCGGCTAACCAGGATTTCGCCGCCCAGGTTTTCGACCAGGGCATTGAGTTTACCGGAGACCCCGTTGGGATCTTTTCCATACCGGTTGGAGTCCAGAAGGAACATCCCTTCGTAAACGTAAGCCGCCAAGGTTTCTACTCCTCGAAAGTCGACATCAAAACGGTCGGTGGGTGGAAGGCCGCCGCTTGCTGGGCTGAACGACAGTTCCACATTGGTAATTGGTTTGCTTATGCGTTGTATTGGTTCATGGCGAACGTGAGTCCCTGGGTAGCCCAGTCTTCGACCGCCGAAGCGGCCCGCTCGACACACAGTTCGACCTCCGGTTTTTCGACCTTGGCAAAGTTGCTAAGGACAAACCCGGCAACGTCAGCTCCTTCTCTTGGTGCTCCGATTCCAACGCGAAGTCGGGGCACTTCATCTGAGCCGAGTTTTTGAATCACATCGGCCAGCCCGTTCTGCCCGCCCGACGATCCCTTTCCTTTGAGCCTTAATTTAGCCAAAGGAAGATTGAAATCATCGCAAACGACCAAAAGGTCTTCCGGCGTTAGCTTGTAAAAGTCGAACGCCGGTCGGACACTGTTACCGCTTTTGTTCATATAGGTGTGGGGCCACAGAAGCAACAACTTCTCTCCGCCGACACCAACTTCGGTCAATTGACCGTTGAACTTTGATTTGGGGGCCGAAGCACCGTGGCGTTTAGCCAAGGTCTCCAGCACGTCGAAACCGACGTTATGCCGTGTTCCTTCGTACTTCTTGCCTGGATTTCCGAGCCCGACTACGAGTTTCATCGTATCAAGTTGATCAGTATCCAGTTAATCAGCACGACTAGCCGCTATTGGCGACCAGGTTAGTTTCCGGCTCGGAAAAAGTCGACGTGGAGCACTTCGATACCGAAAGTATCCCACTGAACCTCTCGCATTACGACGGTCTCCGACACGTCACCTTCCAGGGTGATGTTCTTTTCACCGTGACGAACAATCGCCTCGAACTGTTCGGCACACAATTCCAGGTGAATGACGTCTTTGCCCTCTCCGTACAAAACTGCGGGAATCTTCCCGCTACGACGCAGGTTGCGATTGGCAATTTTGCCGGTCTTTTCTCGCTTCGTGGCTTTGAGTGTTTCGGCCATGAAAACTTATTCCGCAGTCAGGTGATGTTAGCTAAAGGACGACCCGGCAACTTGCACGTCTGGTCGGTGGTTATCTATCGAAAACGATCCAACTGAAAGCCAATGCTCCCTAAGGATCAACTTCGTAATTTTGGAAACTGGTTATTTTGCCAAACTATCCGCCATTCGCAAGTCCTAACCGAGCCTGCTGTGATAAATTCGTGTCAAGTGCAATCGGAATCCCGTTGTCCCGAACGCTCGTCAACCATCGCCAGGTCCTCCAAGTGCCCTGGGGACTGGAGCCCTAAAACCAGGCATCGTATTGATTTAATGTCACGACTTCTGCGATCGACACAAATTGCCAGGTCAGACTCGATTAGCCCAGCTTCCAACGGTGTCGGGGGATTGCTATTCCTTTTTCTTTAAGAACAATTGAACAGGACCCGCACTCGTCCAACTGCTATCAAGTCACCTCCACGGATTCTCATGGCGAAATCGACCCGCAGCAAAGTCATTGAATATGTCGAACCGATCGGCGCCCGCGTTCTCGTTCGGAAAGACGAGCCGAAGCGGACCACCAAAGGTGGCATAGCACTGCCCGATCAGGCAGAAATCCCGACGATCACGGGCCGCATCGTGGCGATTTCGACGCAGATCGAAAACAACGAAGACTTCCCGCTACGTCAGTACGACAAGATCCTGTTTCACCCTAAGGACGCGATCCCCGTCGACTTTGAAACCGATAATCAGCTTTTCGTCGTGCCTGTCGAAGACGTCGTGGCCGTTTTTCGCCGCGACACCGGTTCTAAAGCTAAGAAAGACGACTAAGCGATATTCTCGCGGAACAAGGCGCTGATCGATTCATCGTTGTGAATTCGCTTGATGGCCTCGCCCAGTAGCGGGGCAACTGAGAGGACCCGCATATTGCTGAGCAGGTCCTGCGATTTCTGCGGAATCGTATCGGTCAGAATAATCTCTTTAATCGGGGCCGCTTGTAGGCGAGCAACTGCCGGCCCGCAAAGTACCCCGTGTGTGGCGGCGATGTAAATCTCTTTGGCCCCAGCCTTGTGCACTTCCTTGGCGGCGCCACAGATAGAGCCAGCGGTGCTGATCATGTCGTCGAAGATGACGGCCGTCTTTCCTTTGACAGGACCACCAATGATATTTTTCGTGGTGGTTTCGTGGGCGCTGGTACGGCGTTTGTCGACAATGGCCAACTCGCCGCAGAGTCGACGATGGTGATTCACGGCTCGCTTGATACTGCCTGCATCTGGGCTGACGACACACAATTCTTCGGTTGGAACGCCAAGACTGAGGAAATAGTGGTTCAGTACCGGCGAGGCATTTAAGTGGTCGACCGGAACGTTAAAGAACCCTTGGATCTGCGCGGCGTGCAGGTCCATCGTCAAAACCCGATCAGCTCCGGCACTAGTAATCAGGTCGGCAACCAATTTAGCCGTGATCGGGACACGTCCCTCGTCTTTGCGGTCTTGCCGGGCATAGCCGTAGTAAGGAATTACTGCGGTAATTCGCTCGGCGCTGGCCCGTCGACAACTGTCGATCATCACCAGCAATTCCATAAGGTTGTTGTTCACCGGCGGGCAAGTTGGCTGAACGAGAAATACGTCGCGACCGCGAACGTCTTCTTCGATCTTGCACTGAATCTCTCCGTCGGGGAATTCACCAAGCGTGACGCGGCCGAGCTTGAGATGCAAGAAATTACAAACACTCTCGGCAAGTGGGGTATTGGCGCGACCGCTAAAGATTTTGATCTCACGCATGACGTAATCGGGTAAACCCAGGAAAACTAATCAGAAAAGACGCCACGAACAAAGAAAGGGGCAACTTGCCCCTCAACTGATTCCATCACGATCTATTGTAACCAATTTCAGCCATGACACGCTCTACTTCCGCTAATTGTTCGCGGGAGTTGATGCTGTAGGCCTCGCATGACTTAAGGACCGGCAACGCGTCAACCTTTTTGCCCATCTGCTTGAGAATCTTGGGGCAATCGGTCAGGTAGTATTCCCCCTGAGCGTTGTCATTGGTCAGTTTTGCCAGGGCTTCGACCAATTGAGGAGCCGAAAAAACGTAGGTGCTCATGTTCACCTCGGTAATTGCCCGCTGCTGGGGCGAGGCATCCTTTTCCTCGACGATTCCTTCGAACACGCCTGAGTCATCCCGGACGATTCGCCCCAGACCAGTTGGATCGTCCCGCTTGAGTGTCCCCAGAAGGCAAGCATGCCCCCCGGTCTCGAACGCGTCGAATAGTTCGCCCAGCGATGTCTGTTGCACTAAAGGTGAATCGCCGGCGAGAACAACAACGCCGGCATCGTGCTGACTGAGCTGATCGACACACATCTGGACGGCATGCCCAGTTCCCAGTTGCTCGGTCTGCTCAACAAAGACGACATCGCTCTGGTCGGCCAGGGTCTCGCGGACATCGTCGGCCCGGTATCCCACGACACAGATAATTGTTTCTACGCCAACTTTTCGTAACGCATCCAAGACATATTCGATCATGGGGCGCCCCAATACAGGAAAAAGCACCTTTGGCTTCTCCGACTGCATTCGGGTTCCTTTTCCCGCGGCCAGAACCACTGCAATCCGTTTTACCATGATGACCTACTCGCTCGACGCCCTGAAACATCGCCGCCAGGAGTTGCGACCCATATGCTTGTTAAGCCCGACCGCTGCTGACGAAAAGCGGTATCTTGGCATGTTTTGCACCCGCTTTCTAGAGGCGGACAATAGCATTCCAGGGAAGCTGAAAGGCCCTAACTTAATAATTTACCGGTACTTACAAGCCATCGGCAGAAAAATCGGCCAAATTCGTCCCGGTGCCGAATTCCTTTCTAGAGCTATCGTCGAGGAAATTTATTTCAGTTTTCGCAATTTGCTTTCGGGGTCGAAACCGAATACCATGAGGGGCGGAACAGATAGGTCTTTTCGTTGCATTCTTACCTAAACGGAAGAGGTGCCCTGGTCGCTGCTGCACGGTCAGGCCCGGAGTTATATGGCTGATCTCACCGCCGAAGAATTTGCACAGCGTGTCATCGACTTCAACTTGCTCGAGCACCGCCAGGTGGAACAGGTATGGAGTGAATTGGGCACGCGTGATGTCTCGCTTGGGGAATTCCAGAATCTGATGCTCCGCAAGGAGTTGCTCACCAATTACCAGGTCGAACGCGTCATTAAGGGGCTCCGGACTGGCTATTTCTATGGTGACTATAAGGTTCTGTATCTCATCGGAACTGGTACGTTTGCCCGTGTGTTTCGCACGGTGCACAAAGACACCGGTAAGGTGGTTGCCGCCAAAGTGCTTCGCCGAAGGTACAGCGAAGATCCTAAGCGTGCGCTTCAGTTCATGACCGAAGGCGAACTCGGCAAAGGGCTCCGTCACCCGAACATCTGCCCGATCTACGAAGTGCACTCCGAAACTTCGATGTACCAGCAGGGAACTAGTTACTTCCTGATCATCGAATTCATCGAAGGCCAAAACCTGCGTGACTTGTTGCGGATTCGCAGCAAGTTCAATCCTGTCGAGGCGACCAAGTTGATGATCGACATCTCCTCTGGTCTGGCGTACGCTGCCGAACGGGGGCTAACGCATCGCGACTTGAAGACCTCCAATGTGCTCATTTCGTCCAATGGACGTGCGAAATTGGTGGACTTTGGTTTGGCGGCATTCGCCGAACAGGTCAACGAAGATGGCCAGGCAAGCAACCCACGTACGGTCGACTACGCCGGCCTCGAAATCGCGACAAATGCTCCGCGAGACGATTCGCGCAGTGATATTTTCTTCGCCGGTGCGATCTATTACCACATGCTCACGGGCATTCTACCGCTGTATGAAACGCGCGACCGCCAAAAGCGATTGGCCGCGAGCCGCTATCTGAACATCGAGTCGGTGGCCAAAGTTGCGCCAGACCTTCCTCGTTCGGTAGCTGCGGTTGTCAACAAGGCGATGGAAACCAATCCAGACAAGCGGTATCAGACCAATGGTCAGATGCTGATGGACCTGAAAATGGCCGCCAAGAGGCTCGAGCTGGGCGATGAATCGGCGGCAGGCGAAATTCGCGGTAAACTGGAAGCACAGAACGAGGCCCGTATCGCCAAGCAGTTCGAGGGATACAACAAGACGATCATGATCGTCGAGTCGAACATGGATATGCAGGACCTGCTGCGTGATCGACTTAAGAAGTATGGTTATCGCGTATTGGTGATCAGCGATCCCCAGCGCGCTTTGAGCCGTTTCGCGGAAGATTCTGACCCGGCCGATATTATCGTCTTCAGTGCGATCGATATGGGGGAAGCCGCCCTGGAAGGGTTTAACCATTTCGCCGAAGACATTCACACCAAAGACAAGCCGGCGGTGCTGATTGTTAAGGAGCGACAAAAGGCAATTCGCGAAGCTGCCGATCTAGGCGAAAACCGCGCCGTCATGACGATGCCGGTCAAAGTCCGTGAACTGCGAAAACTGATCCACGAACTCCTCAAAGATCCGCTCAAGCCGGAAGAGGAAGATGCCGAGGCTGGTGCGAGCACGTCCTCCTGAGAATTGCCGGACGGAAGTCGAAAGATTCAAACATGGATAAAAACAAAGGGGTGCCGCTGGCACCCCTTTTCGTTTTCTTGTCAAACCGCGTTTAACAAGTCTTGTTACTTCGACTTCTCCGGAATCGCGATTCCCATGTCTTTAAGCATCATTTTCATGTCTTCCCAGACATCTTTTTTGGCCGAAGGATTTCTCAGAAGGTAGGCGGGGTGGTACGTCACAACCACTTTGCTGCCGCGATAGGGATGGAATCGCCCGCGTAGTTTGCCGATTGGTGCAGCGGATTCCAGCAGGTTTGTGATCGCAAACCGCCCCAGGCAGACGATGTATTCCGGCTGAATGATTTCCAGTTGGCGCTCGAAGTAGGGGCGGCAGTTATCGTTTTCTTCGGTCGTGGGGTTACGGTTCCCAGGCGGACGACATTTGAGGGTATTCAAGATGTAGACGTCGCTTCGCCGAAAAGTACAAGCCTCGATGATCTGTGTGAGCAATTTCCCCGCGCGGCCGACAAAGGGTTCTCCTTGTCGATCTTCGTCTGCTCCTGGTGCTTCCCCGAAAAACGCGATTCGTGCCTCCGGACTCCCGACGCCAAACACTGTCTGTGTACGCGTCTTCGCCAGTTCTGCGCAAAGCGTACATCCCGCAACCGTTTCGCGAAGTTCATCGAGGCGCTGCTGCCGATCATCGGCTGAAAGCTTCGCAAGTTCCGCCGGCCAGGGGGTGCTCGAGGAAGAAGGCATCGTCGGCATGGCAATTGGCTTGGCCGCTTTTGCTGTTGTCGATTTCTTCGGCTTGGGCATCTCGCTCGGTCCTTGCGATTCGGAGATTTGCGGCTCAGCCGCAGTTTCAGTGGGAGCAGTCTTTGGTAAGCAGAGGGCGGGTTGTCCAGCGAGAACCGTCACGCCCGAGGCCTTCCAAACTTGGGCCTGCTGTAGCAGTACTCGGCGGATTTTAGACTCATCCATGCCAGATTTTACGTCTTCCCAGATGATGAAATTGCCAAGTTTTCGCCTCGCCATTGATAACGTGACAAACTTTTCCCTTACTCAGGCGTGCCCTGGCACGTAGAATGACTTTCAACCATATTAGGGTAAGTAATTCGCGCTTTCCTGTCATCCATATCCGCACCTTTGATTGAATTCTGCCCCGATGGCGGTACCTCAAGTTGTTATTATCGGTCGTCCTAACGTCGGCAAATCCAGCATCTTCAATTGGCTGGCAGGCCGGCGGTTAGCCATTGTCGACGATGTTGCCGGGGTAACTCGCGATCGAATGGTTCATCTGCAGAAGTGGAATGACCGCTTCTTTGAAATCGTCGATACCGGCGGAATCGGCGTGAATGACGTCGACGACCTGACCGACGAAATCGAACGCCAGATCCAGATCGCGATCGATTCGGCGGACATTATTCTGTTCGTTGTTGACGTCCGTAGCGGGACGCTCCCGCTCGATCAGCAGGTTGCCCAGCGTCTACGCAAGATCGACAAGCCGGTTGTGCTGGTCGCCAATAAGGCCGATGCGCCGCACATGGATGTCGAAGCGGATGAGTTCTATCAACTGGGGCGTGGCATGCTGGTCACGGTCAGCACCCTGCAGAATCGCAACAAGAGCGAACTACTTGATGTGATTGTCGACCGCTTGCCGGAAAGCGAAGCGGCCGCCGACGAAGAAGCCGCCACCGAAATGAAAGTGGCGATTGTTGGTCGCCGCAACGTCGGCAAGAGCACCTTCGTCAATACACTGGCCCAGGCCGATCGAATGATCGTCAGCGAGGTGGCTGGCACTACCCGAGACAGCGTTGATGTTCGCTTCGAGATGGATGGCAAGTCGTTTGTCGCGATCGACACGCCCGGACTCCGACGCCGCGTCAGCGTTAAAACCGACATCGATTACTACAGTACCCACCGGGCCGAGCGAAGTATTCGTCACGCCGACATGGTGCTAATGTTCTTCGATGCCTCGCAGCAGATCAGCAAGGTCGACAAGCAACTGGTTCGCTACATCAGCGACGAATTCAAACCGTGCATTTTCGTGGTCAACAAATGGGACCTGTACCACACCCAGATGCCGACTGACCGCTGGGCGACGTACCTGCATGAAACCTTTCCGATGATGTCGCACGTACCGATTGCGTTCATCACGGGGAAGACGGGCAAGAATGTCAAAACATTGCTCAATCACGCTCAGATGCTCTTTAAGCAGTCTCGCTCGCGAATCGGCACCGGCGAACTGAATCGCATCTTGAAAGAAATCATCGCCCACCATCCGCCGCCGCTTCATAAGAACCGAAAGCCAAAGGTCTATTACGCAACTCAGGTCGGCGTGCAGCCTCCGACGTTTGTCCTGATGGTGAACATGCCCAAGGCCTTTTCGCCGACCTACCAACGCTATTTGATTTCGTCCTTCCGCGACGCAGTTCCGTTTCCGGAAGTGCCAATCAAAATCTATTTGAAAAAGCGGGAATCTTCGGACGAGCGGGACGACTTCGGCAAAGCAGGGAGCCCAATCTCGGACGATGTCGAACTTGACGACCATCTTGAGCCCGAGGCTGGGGATCTAGCGACGGGCGATGCAGGCGATGACGTCGCGGATGATCAATACGACGACGTCAATGAAGAGGCCTGAGCCCTGGAAATGGCTGGCCTCTGAACGCTTTTTGGTAGGGCCATGTACGAATTTGCGTTGACATGATTCAATGATCATTGTTGCAGTTCGCTTGGCTCAAATCGCGTTAAAAATAGAAAAGGCAAGTCCATGATCGTTGGCGTTCCCAAAGAAGTGAAACGGGACGAATACCGTATCGCTCTATTGCCAGTCGGGGCTGAAGAATTAGTTCGGGCAGGCCACCAGGTTATCATTGAAACCGATGCCGGGATCGGCTCTGGTTTGACGAACGAGCAATACGTCCAAGCCGGCGCCAAACTGGTCGACTCTGCCAAGGAGGTCTTCGATCAGGCCGACATGATCCTCAAGGTCAAAGAACCACAGCCAGGAGAATTCCCCCTGATCCGTGAGGGGCAGATTGTCTTCACCTATTTTCACTTTGCCGCCAGTCGTGAACTTACTCAAGGGATGATCGACTCCGGCTCGATCTGCCTGGCTTACGAGACGCTTCGCGATGCCCGGGGCGCTCTTCCCTTGCTAACGCCCATGAGCGAAGTTGCCGGGCGGATGAGCATTCAGGAAGGTGCCAAGTACCTGGAAAAGCCTCAGATGGGCCAAGGTATTTTATTGGGCGGCGTTCCTGGTGTTGCCCCGGCCCATATCACAATTTTGGGAGGCGGGATCGTCGGGGCCAATGCGGCAAAGATCGCCGCTGGTTTCAATGCCGACGTGAACATTATGGACATCAACATGGATCGCTTGCGGTATCTTGATGATGTCATGCCGCCGAATGTGAATGTTCTATTCAGCGATCGTCACGTGATTCGCCATCAACTGCAATTGGCTGATCTGGTGATCGGCGCGGTGCTGATTCCTGGAGCAAAAGCCCCCATGCTCGTTTCGCAGGAAGATCTTTCCCTCATGAAGCCAGGAAGTGTGATCATCGATGTCGCGGTCGACCAAGGCGGCTGCATCGAAACATCGAAACCAACTTCGCACAGCGACCCAACTTTTATCATCGATGATGTGGTACACTACTGCGTGGCCAATATGCCGGGTGCGGTCGGTCGTACCAGCACGTTTGCACTCTGCAATGTGACGCTGCCGTGGGCACTTCGCGTTGCAAACCAGGGCATTGAAAACTCGTTGGCCAACTCGCCAGAACTGCAATCGGCACTCAATATCCATACCGGCCGCGTCACCAACAAACCGGTTGCCGAAACGTTCGACTACCCCTACGAACCTCTCTGCCCATAAACTGATGACCACTGCCAATCTAGAAACCGCTGCTCCTGATCCCATTCGTTTTGTTGGCCAGACGGATGGCCATCTGGTGCTGATCGACCAAACCAAACTGCCGGTCGAGTTGATCCACATCGAGTGCCGCGACGTCGAGACGATCTGGGAAGCGATCAAGATGCTGCGAGTCCGTGGGGCACCCGCGATCGGAATTGCTGCGGCCTACGGTGTGGTGGTTGGCATGCAGGCTGCCGCCGATAAGCCGATGGCCGAGTTTGAATCGCGGTTTGACGAAGTCGTTGAATACCTGGCTGGCAGCCGCCCGACCGCGGTCAACTTGTTCTGGGCGCTTGATCGCTTGAAAGCAACCTTCGCTGCCGCGAAAGAGTCAGGCAAGACGACCGCCGAGATCCACGACGCTCTGCTGGCTGAAGCGCGTTTTATTCACGAAGACGATCGCCAGGTTTGTCGCGCGATCGGTCGGCATGGCGCCGAGTTGATCGAGCCAGGCAACGGTATCTTGACCCATTGCAACGCAGGCGGCTTGGCCACTGCCGACTATGGTACGGCCCTGGCGGTGATGTTTACGTGCCAGGACCAGGGGAAAGAGATCCACGTTTTCGTTGACGAAACGCGTCCGTTGCTGCAAGGTTCGCGTCTGACGGCCTGGGAATTGGTCCAGCGAAAGATTCCCGCCACACTCATCTGCGACAACATGGCTGCCCAGGTCATGAAAGAAGGTCGCATCAATGCGGTGATTACCGGTGCTGACCGCATCGCTGCCAATGGTGATTCCGCGAATAAGATCGGAACCTATGGCGTCGCTTTACTGGCCAAGGCGCACGGTATTCCGTTTTATATCGCGGCCCCGATCAGCACGTTCGATTTGTCGTTGCCGACCGGCGAAGGAATCCCAATCGAGCAACGCGACCCGGTGGAGATCATTCACGGGATGGGCAAGCAGACCGCTCCGTCAGAGGTTCAGGTCTACAATCCAGCCTTCGATGTAACCCCAGCTGGACTGATCGCCGGAATCATCACCGAAAAAGGCGTTATTTCGCCTGTTACGCCTGAAAACGTTGCCAAGGTGGTCGCCGGTTGAATTGCCGTGCTCGCTGCAAGCGGGCAACGAGGGCGCGTCCTCTACGTGGCACCCCCCCATTTGTGGCGCGAATCTGGCATTATTCAGCCGCGATCTTCAATCCAGGATTGAAGCTAGGTTGTTTGGGTACACTGTTTCATCAGCGTAATTGACAGAGTATGCTGTAAGGGATCTGGGAGCCAATAACCCCACACTCCCCAAATTGTTTCCCAACCAGACAAGTCGGTGTTCCTATGCTGAAAACACTCTCACTCGCGTGGTGTGCGATCTTGGTCGCCGCGCTAGCTTCGGAAGTTTCCGCGCAGTATACGTACGATCCTTATGCCCCGGCCCCCAAAGACGAGCCACCGGTAAAGGCAGATGGAACGCTTAACTGGCCAACTTTCTACCGCTCTGAAAAGATGCAGAAGGCATACGAGAACCTTTGGATGATGGGTTCGTGTGGCGGTACGAACAAAAACATTACCATTCCGGTGATGAAAAACCGGGTCGACATCAATACCATGCCGAAGGGGACGATCGAAGGTCAGGTCATTCGAGTCGGCAAAGGCCAACTGTGGGTTCGCGATGCCGGCGGCAAAGTTACCACCGTAGCAACGCATCCAGCTGGGGTTTCTCGAGTAGAAGTCAGTGGTGACGTTTCTGCTCGGATGCTGAAGCCTGGCATGATCGTTCGTTTGATGGGCACAGTCGATCAAGTTGGGCGTGCAACCGACACGATCAAGGAACTGGATGTCGTGAGTGTGCCTGCCGGTTTCGAGCCAGATGGTGTCGAGCCAGAGCATCGTCAATTGATCGTGGCTGAAGTTTTCAGCCTTCGAGGTGATCGCCTGCAATTGAAGACACCTTCGGGGAACCTTCATCGTCTTTCGTTCATGATCTCGGACGAGACGATCGCCCACATTCAGGCTAAGGAATTGGGCTACACCACCGTCGGTGACCAGGTCAGTGCGAAGGGCCGTATTTACAACGGCGACAATAGCTCGCACTGGGTCTTCGCCTCAGACGTTACTGTCACCAAACCAGAGCTGAACACCAAGCAACTTCAGTCGGTCGACGAGTTGTTCAAGCTTAGTGCGAACTAGACAAGCTCTGGCCTGACGGAACCGCAACGTAAATCAATTGAGCCCTGGAAGGGCGACCGAAGTTATGCTTCGACGTCCTTCCAGGGCTCTCTTTTTTCTTGTCGCTGAAATTAGCCAGGCAAGAACTGCCAATCGATGCGACGTAGATCGGTCATCTCATTCTTCACGTCTTCGCTGTCGCGATAATCTCGATCTGGTATGAGATAGCCACTCACTGAAACATGCAACTGCTCGACGGTCCAGGGCCAGGGGTTGGTACGGAAGACGTCGCCCGGCTGCGGTTGGACCTTCAACGGGATTTGACCTGGTGTCTCCTCGAAGGTATGCGGCTCGGTACGCTCGGCGATGCAAAGCCAGATGCTCAGCCAGTCGAAGAATTGAAGCTGATGGACCGCCAGCTTTTCCTCTTGTTCGCTGCAGCAGGGGTGCCTTGACTCCCAGTTGTCTCGCCAGGTCGAGCAAAGCTCCTCGTACTTGTGCAGAAAGATCTTCGCCGCTTCGGTATCGGATGCGTGGCTATGCTGACGCAACAGCATGAAGTGCTCGGCGATCAGGTACTGTGCAAACGGGCTAATCCGGCCTGCCCAGTCGATCGAACGAGTCCAGATCACATGCGCTTCTTCCACTGGAGTATGAAGGAAACTGCGCGGACGCTTGGTTTCCGGGTTGATGGGAGGTAACCGATCGACCGGCTGCCATCCGTCATCGTGATGATAGATGGCCGGCCAGACGACCTCCGGATGAACCAGGGGGGCGAAAGGTCCGCGCCCCCAATATGATGCAAGATCGCCTGACAAAGCCGCGTGTACCGACTGCTCGATCAGCAGCAGCATCGGATTCCCATCGTCGTCATGCGAGGGACGGACAATCACAGTGGGGCCTTTTTCGCGTGAATGGAATTAAACGAAGGTCTATCCGTAATTGTACGCGAAGCAGCGGAAGATTATCGCTGCTGACCCGAATTGGTGTCTTCGTCTGAAGTAGGCGCCACGGCAACCGTTGGCTGCTTGGATTCAATCAGATCGAACCCGCTCATGAACGATCGATCTGCCTGGCCAAACTTCTCGGCCAGGTCGGTCTCGAACGTAAACACCGTTGAATAGCGTTTTCCTGCGTCGTCGGAAACGAGGTAGTAGATCCATGTGATTGGCATCGAGTTCGCCGTGCCAACCGCGGTTACCCGCAGTTCGCGCAGCCCCTGCGAGTTTACCGCCTGCGATGCGTCGACTACTTGGCCGAGCCGCTCTTTCAGAGCTTTCTTGACCTCTTCCTGGAACGCTTCCAGCGTCATTTGCTCGCCCGGCTTCAGGTTGGTCAGACGATTGACGTTTGCCTGAGCGATCAGTTCCCCTTCGCCCACCATGCGGAAGACCGTTTGCTTTTGCGACTCGGCCATGGCAAACCAGTCACGCGGGTAGAGGACGCGGAAGCCTGTTTCTTCCCCATCGAACGAAAGCATTTCGCTACCGGGATTGCGGGTCAAAGAAAGCTTCGCAAGTTTCGCGTCGGCCAATTCTTCCATGGGCTGCGAGGGAAGTATCTGAGTCCGAACGACAGCCGTCGTATCGAAGCCTGGCAACGCATGCCCGATGCTGCGGTCTTCATGAATCGAGGCGGCGAACCAAGTAATTGCCTTGTTGCGAATATCGAGATTCAGCCGCGCCTTCAGTTCGATCTCGGTAGCGACCCCTTGGATGGCGCCGGAAATCTTTCCCTGAAGAGAAATCTTTGCCACATGATTCGCATCGACATCGGTCAACGTACCAGTCACTTCGTGGTTGTTGACAGCATCGATGCCTAGGATTTGAGCCAGCGCCTGGTTGTCAGGCGACCATGTTTGACCGATTTCGACCTCCTGCCCCGGAAGCAGCGTTGCCAAGATGGCAGGATTCCCCGGAATGTTGACCAAATCGAGTTCTTCTCGGCTAAGGGTGAATTCCGGGCTGAAGAGAATTGGCTGGTCGCCGCTTGCATCGACGACGATCAGTCGTTTCACCGTTGGGAGCTTATCGACCAGTGGTTTGTCATTGGCGGTCGAATCGGCTTCGGCTTCCCGATAGTAACGTACCGATTTCGCAGGACTTAAATTACGTTCGAAGGCGACGTATTTGCCGTCTAAGGTCATCGGATAGGTGCGAACCTTCTTCCCGTCGGGATTGATCCGCATGGTCCCTTCGACCTTCAGTTGAGTGCGAATTTCCCGGGTTTTTCCCCCTAAGTCTTCGGTCAGCTTCCACCGCTGGGCTGCCAGAATTGGTGAGCTGGCACACAGCGCCAGCAGCAGGCTTGCCAGTAAGATACGCGAGCGGAAGTTCCGGTTTTGAAATAATTTGGACACGAATAGTGCCGAGTCAGCATCGAATAACATGATCTAAGCCTGAACTTTGGTCGGTCGCGCGGAAGAATCCCAAATCGGTATATACGGAAGAATCGTCAATCCCGGAAAGCATGTTGAACCAAACTTCAATCTGCGGTTTTCGGAAGCAGCTGATTTGACATTTCGCCGCTAGCTGCCTACGAGGTCCCCAATTGCCTCTCATTTTGGCACGAGATTCGCAACAACCGGGGAAGTACGAACTTACGACAAGGCGATGAAGTTGGTAAGTTCCCCCTTAGAGGCGTATTTTGGGAATTCCGCGAACAAATGAGCAACCATTCGCGTCATTTTCACGTATAAGTTCATTAGAGAAGAGTGGTTCGCAGGCTAATTGTTGATTGTTCATCCGTCGGAATGCGTACCACACACCTTTCAAGCACCTGACAGAGAGAGGCACTTGTCTTCGGGCGAGTTGCTGTCCCGTTGCTTGAGTGATTGTCTCCCGGGAAGGGAGACGCTCCCCAAGTTTGACATCGTCTGGGCGAGTCGGAACTCGCAGGGATAACCGGACGGATGTTGTTGATCACTTAGTGAGGGACAACATGAATAAAGGATATAAGAACGTCGCGCTTCGGCAGCTGCGCGATCAACAGATCAAATATGCCCCCCGGGACCGCAAGCTGGATCAAGCCAATCGTGCGGAGAAGCTAATCTCCGAAATCGATCCAGAAAAGCAGTATCCGGTCGATTATATCTACTACCGCTTGACCGATTTCCGGCCCGAGCAGCCCAGCGTTGGTTCGCTCCTGCCAGGTAAATCGGCCGCGGAAGATCTCCGCCTGATGGTCGAAGACCTCTCGGACGCCGCCGACGTTGCCGTCGATTCGGTGCCGGAAGAGGTTCTTACCGTCGAGCAACTCAGTGATCGGTTCAACGTCTCGACCAAGACGATCTCGCGTTGGCGAAAGCAAGGCCTCGTGAGCCGTAAGTTCCTATTTGAAGGACGCAAGCGGGTTGGCTTCCTGCGTAGCAGTGTCGAGCGATTTGTCAAAGACAATCCTGACCGGATCGAACGTGGCCGCCACTTCAGCCAACTGACCGACGCCGAAAAGCTCGAGATTATCGATCGTGCTCGCCGTCTGGCCAATGCCGGTGGAACTCCTTCGGAAGTCGCCAAGCGAGTCGCGGCCAAGATGGGTCGTAGTGTCGAAACCATTCGCTACACACTCAAGCATCATGATGACGAGCAGCCCAAGGAAGCCGTGTTCCCACGTGGTACCGGTCCGCTGACCGAGTCGGCCAAGCAGATCATCTACGGTGAGTACCGTCATGGCGTTTCGGTGGATCGATTGGCCGAGAAGCATGGCCGTACTCGGGCTTCGATCTACCGGGTGATCAACGAAATCCGTTATCGCCACATCGAAGAACTGCCGCTGGATTGCATCTACAACGAAGACTTCGAGAAGCCTGAGTTGGAAGAAGAGATCCTCGGCTCGATGCCGGAACATGAGAAGCCGGCCCGTAAGGTTCGCATTCCGTCCGGTCTGCCAACCTACTTGGCTTCGTTGTACGAGATGCCGCTGTTGACTCGTGAGCAGGAATATCACCTGTTCCGGAAGTTCAACTACCTGAAGCACAAGGCGCTCAAGATTCGTGAAACGCTCGATCCGCAGCGTCCCAAGTCGAGCGACATGGACGCCATCGAGCAGCTTTACGAACAAGCTAGCGACGTCAAGAACCTGATCGTCCAGTCGAACCTGCGATTGGTGGTCTCAATCGCCAAGCGTCACGTCGGTGCTACCGAAGACTTCTTCGAGCTAGTTTCCGACGGCAATATGTCGCTGATCCGCGCTGCCGAGAAGTTCGACTACTCGCGTGGCAACAAGTTCAGCACTTACTGCAGTTGGGCCATCATGAAGAACTTTGCCCGGACCATTCCGGTCGAGTTCCGTCATCGCGATCGTTACCGTACCAGCTTGGACGAATACTTCACCACGCGGGTTGATGAACGTAGCGATCAGTACGAGCAGGAAATGGCTCAGCAGCAGCGTGAACGGCAGATCGACAAGATTCTGCATCGACTCGACGAACGCGAGCAGAAGATCATTATTCGCCGCTTTGGCCTGGATCATTCCCGCGAGCCGCAAACCTTGAAAGAGGTGGGTGAAGAGCTGGGCGTGACCAAAGAACGCATCCGCCAGATCGAAGCCCGGGCGCTAAACAAGCTGAAAACGGCTGCCCGAGATTACAACTTCGATCTGCCTGAAACCAACTAAGGACGCATAACCTCCTAAGGGTAATTTGCTCCTAACCAGCAAAAGCCAGAGACCTGAGTCTCTGGCTTTTTTTGTTGAGCGTTAGCGGATCCTTCTTCTTTCTCAGGCGAGCGAGAAGCGTAGTTCGACTTAGTTTTTGAATTCATTGTTGAAGCCAAAGATTCTCATCTTTGGCTTCTTCTGCCTGGCGTCGGCGAATCTCTTTCTTGCCAAATTATTCGCTCGTTTCCGCGGGTTTTGATAGTCTTCAGTTACGGGCCTGCTTTTCATTGGGTGCTTGTCCGACGCACCAGTTCTCATCGATTTATTTCTTAAATAGTCGGAGAAGTAGGAGTATCACCATGGATACATCGATTCTCGAGCGACAGTCGCTCACCCCGGATCTGCCAGACGAACCGCAACAGGAAACTGGCAACGATCTACAACCAATGCAGTTGGCCGAAGAGGCCCAGAATCTCTTAGGCTACGACGGCCTGTTGGAGCAACTTGCCCGACCAGATCGGCGGCGGAAGATGTGGCAAAAGCTGAAGGAACTCGACGTGATGCCTTTTACCCAAGAGAGCGTCGAGGCCTACAAAGAGGATGCCGTGAGAGTGCCATTCGCCATCTGGCGCTGGGTCGCGGATCGAGTGATTCGGTTGAGTCTGATCATCGGCGTGACAGGCCTGCTGGGTTGCCTGGCAGCTTGGGTGGTTGTGATTCCACTCGCCTCGTTCTACTCATTTGCGGCGATGTTAGGTGGCTTTGCGGTTGCCATCGTCACGTCGATTGTACGTGCCGCCAATACACCATGGCGGTTTTGGCTGACGACCGATATCAAATACTATCGAGAGCCGATCCCGGAATTTGCTCTGCACACGGCCGTCGAACTTATCAAGATCGACCCCAGTGCCAAGTTTTCCGTCTGTTCGCTTTACGAAGAGCAGAACTCGATTGATCCGTTCCTGGTAATGCAGATTCGCGAGGAGGACGGACTGCACGACTACTATCTGGAAGTCTGGAACGAACCCGGTTTTGCCGGGCAGCGTGAGGCTTGATTGGATAAGGATGTCCGAACGTTGTATATTGCCCGATAGCAGTCAGGAAACTCTTTTCTCCTGCTGCCATCGGGCACCATCGGTTTCTGGCAGTTCTCCTTGCAATCGGGAGTCTTACGATGGACACCGCTTTACTTCAGCGAGAGTCCAAACACCACGAACCAATCATCACCGAGTCGGAATCGGTGTTCGATCGATTGGCCGCAGGAGCCAGCGAGTCTCTTGGCTATAACCTGCTTGCCAAAAAGTATGCAAATATTGAGCTGCGAAGGTCGGTGTTCGAAACACTGGCGGAAATCGACGTTCTGCCGTTCACGCAAAGCAGTGTCGATACCTACAAGGAGGCCTGCGTGGGACCGCGCGCCCCATGGATCCCAGCACTCCGAACATTCGGAGCCAATCTGCGATCGATCGGGACGCCGACAGGAATTCTATTGCTAACCGGCTACATTCTCGCTTGGGTCTTGATCCAGCTCTCTCTGTTTTTTGCCGTCCTGTTTTACGCGGTGCTGATAATCCATCGAAGCGGAGGCCCGGTTACCATGGTTCGGCGGAAATGGGTCATGCACGCCCTGGCCAAGTACCCCGAGCCGATTCCGGATTTTGCCCTGCAGACAATTGATGATCTTCGGGCCAAGCACCCTGGAGTTGAATTCTTCGTTTGTGCTCTGGAAGAGGAGGAAGTGGTCATCGATCCGTTCCTGGTACTGCGTTTGCCCGATGGATACGAACATCGCGACTATTACCTGGAGGTCTGGAACGAGTCCGGATTCTCTGGCCGACGTGAGTGCTAGCACGAATCGCGGGGCTCAAGAGCGAAGCCGCTGACTAACGGCGTACTCAGCCTTATTGCATCAAGGAAACTCGCAAAATCGGCAATAATAGTTTGACGCACCCCCCGGCACATACTAAAACTAATCCTCTCGATCTGGTGGGAATCAAACGTCATCGCGGGTGCGCTCTTCCCAGGGAAAAGAATCTACTTTCCGGAGGCGGGAATGACTTCTGCTCGAATCTTTTTCTGCGTTGTTTGCATATCGTTGGCGACTGCCTCCCTTCGTGCAGGCGAGAGCCGCGAGTTCACCGATACAAACGGCCGCACCCTGACGGGTGAACTGCTGCGCGTAACCGACAAGGACGAGGCAGTCATCAAGGGCGCGGACGGGCATGAGTACACCGTCGCCATTGATCGATTCAGTAGTGCGGATCAAACCTATATTCGCCAGCAAAAGCTGATGGGCAGCCAGACCAAGTCCCAGCAGGCCCCGCCCCGCCGCAGCGAACTGTTTGATCGCCGCGATTGGACCGACTCGAAAGGGAATCAGATCCGCGCCAAGTTTGTGCGGATGCATGAAGGGCATGCGATTCTGATGCAGGGTTCCAAAGCGCATAAGGTCCCGTTCTACGAATTGAGCGACGCCGATCAGGAATTCCTGAAAACGGAATTAGGGAACCGGGGTGAATTGGATTCGATTCCTGACAAGCCGAATCCCGTCTCCTCTTCGCCTGGCCCTGGCCAAGCACCGCCGCAAATGGGAGGCATGCCCGGTCGACCAGGCATGCCAGGCCGACCGAGCATGCCTGGTCCAGGAGGGATGATCAATCCTGGCCAGATGTTCCAGGACCAGATGCGCAAGGCTGATGAAATGCGGCGTGAGATGGAAGCTTCAATGAACAAAGCGATGAACGACTCGCAACAGTCAATGCGAGATCAGCAGCAAGAGATCCAGCGCCGAGAGCAACAACGGCGCGAACAGCAGCGACAAGAGGAGCAGCGCCGCGAAGAGGAACGGAAGCGAGAAGAGAAGCGACGTCAGGATGAATACGAGGCCAACGTTCGCGAGGAACAAGAACGTCTGCGAAATCAGCCGCAGGGCGGTCCCAGTATTCCCAGCCCTCCAGGAGGAGGGATGCCGTCCATCGACGAACAGTTCGAGCAAATGCAACAAGACATTGCCGAGTCAAATCGTCAGATCGAGGAACGTTACGCATCGACGTCGAGTTCCAGCAACTACAGCAGTAGTAGCGGCTCCCGCGTCCGAATACCAATCGGCGGGATCAAACTGGTCGTAATCGGAATTGTCTCGCTCCTTGGCTTTATCGGGCGAATGTTTTTCGGCGGCCTTTTCTCCAGAAATTAGGCTGCGTTTGCTTCGGAAAGAATCGGCAGGCCAAGCTCTGCTTTCTGGGCCTGCTTGGGGCTTCTTCCGATCGATTTGACTTCTCTGGCGGTAAACGTCTACAATTCGCCTCTTTCTGGTGGCATATGGCTCACCCGATCGGATTGTGTTTTCATTTGATTTGCTGAATTTGCTGCTGGAACCTGAGATGAATTTGTGGCGTTTTTCGATTGGCGTTTTCGCTTTGGCCTCTTGGGTTGGGGCTCTAGAGGCAGCAGAGCCCCATCAATTCCAATTGTCCGGGATGCGGATCACCGGGCAGGTGGTCCAAGTCACCAAAGACGATGTGGTCATCATTCGGAAATCATCCTCCAACGAGCATCTTGCGGCACCAATTGATTCTTTTGGCCCCGCAGACCAGCAGTACATTCGTGACCAGCAGAAGATTATGGAAGAAAGCGCGGGTCCTGAGGAAGTCCGCCTGTTCGCCCCGCGCGAATGGACTGATTTGCAGGGCCGCACGATTCGAGCGTCGTTCGCGAGAATGAACGGTTCGAACGTCGTCTTGCACATGGACCCTCATTGGATCGAGACTCCCTATTTTTCGTTGAGTAAAAGCGACCGAGCCTTCTTGGAAGCAGGTTTCGCCCAGGAGGGGCACCAAGATTGGATCCCTCGCGAGTTGTACGATCCCAGCAAAGATACGGGACTGGCGGGACAATTTGGTCAACCGGCCGCCGACAGTGGGAGCACCGAAGAAGGTCCCGATAGTGGATTTGGCGCCTATCAGTCGACCTCGCAGAGCAAGGGGAAGCCTGGGATCAACATCTTCTCGAACCTGTGCGTCCTGTTTTCGTGTATTAGCGCGTTGGGCTTTGCGTTCTTTATCCTTCCGAAATTGGTGAAGCCAGGGGCCAAGCGGGGACGCTAATTCGCCGTGGGCAACAATCTCGCGCCAAAGTTACTCCGACTCGCCTGCCGACATTTCACCTGCGTCGCACTCGCGTTGTGACGCACCAGCATCGATGCAGCCTGGCTTGGGTTTCCACCCAACTTATTTGACTTTGCTAACGCCAGATATCTAAAATCGCGCCATGCATTGACGATTGGCCGCCACCTCTTCGAGCGGGAAAACCGCATCTGGTCGCCAAGCTTGTGCGGGAGTTTGAGATGAATCTATGGCGAGTCTTCCTGGTTGGCTTGTTGCTTGTACTGTGTGTTCAATCCGTTGAAGCGCAGGAATACCATGAATTCCGACGGACGGATGGGCAAACGCTTTACGGGAGAGTGCACCAGATGCGCGGGTCGCTGATGGTGGTCATCATCACTGACAAGGGCCGCACCTACCATTTGCCCATGCGGTTGCTTGTCGACGAGGACCAAGCTTACGTCCGACAGCAATGGCAGATGATCCAGCAGAGAGAGGCAAGTCGGCCACAGGTCCACGGTCGACCAGGCCGGGAATGGACTGACAACCAGGGGCGAAAGATTGCCGCCATATTCCACTCGATTCAAGGCGAGCAAGTCCGCCTCGAAACGAATACAGGGCTTCTTACGGTTCCCTTTGGCTCACTAAGCCAGTCGGACCAGCAGCATGTGAGAGAGCAGCTCTCCCGTCGTGGGCAGAGCCATCTGATCCCAGGGCAGAATGGCAATCCTTCCTCATCGACTGCCAGTCGTCCGAGCTCTGGCTTTGGGAGTTCCACCGGTGGCGGCGTGAGCCCTCCGACCGGGCAGCCACCACGAATGGGCTCGTCGGTGCCGAGCCAGAGTAGCGGAAGCCGCCAACGTGATCCGGCCTCAATGTCTGAGGCCTGGAGCCGATCGAGCAATCCCGGCACGGCATCTGGTTCGTCGCTATTTGGAGTCCCTGGCCTGAATCTCTCGATGATCATGGTCTCGAGCTTCTCGCTTCTGGCACTTGTCGGAGTCGGCTTTGTTGTGGTTTTGAAGGCGAAGAAATCGCGAGCCTTTTAAACCTGAGCGAGCCAGGCGCTTCAAGGTCGGAACTGTCGATAATCGGGGAAATGTTGCCGGAACCCATCTCTTCGGTAGACTCGTTCTATTTGCCGTACTTTCCCTAGCTCTCCTAGCGAGAGAGGCCGCATCAGCATCGGAATCGCAGCGATAAAAAGCTCGAAATTTGGACACTGTTTTTGGCTCTTTAAGCGGTTGCGGCCACTGGTTTTGGTACGGCGATCGCCAGGCAAATCCCCCGAGTGAACTTGCCCTTTTGGGGCGTGTCTAGATGTGGGCGGGGATTTTGGTTTATTTTTATCCCTTCACCGCTGTTCATGGCTTGCGAGGAACCTTGGACTCGTTATAGTTATTGGTTTTCCATAAAGCCCAGATAGTGGGCTAGCGTAGCTCAATTGGCAGAGCAGCTGATTTGTAATCAGCAGGTTGTGGGTTCAAGTCCCTCCGCTAGCTTATTCAGCACCATTTTGGGCTGGATTTGGATCGATGATTGCTGTTTTCGCCCGGATCCCGAATCGACCAGTTTCGGAGGCGGGCGAAAGCGGATATGTTGGGGGGTTTCCCGAGCGGTCAAAGGGGACAGACTGTAAATCTGTTGGCATTGCCTTCACAGGTTCGAATCCTGTACCCCCCACTCAATGAGATTCCTGGGCTTTATTGGAAAAAGACAGCAAGGCCTGGGTAGGTTGCAGGTGTAGCTCAATGGTAGAGCAACAGCCTTCCAAGCTGAAGACGAGGGTTCGATTCCCTTCACCTGCTTCGCGACGTGCCTTTAACGAGGTAATTAGCGAGCTTGTCGGCAGGTCCTGACGGGCAAAGATCGCTTTGCTTGGGACTTTCAGGCATCGTTGTCGAGAATCGGGTTGTCCGTTTGGGCGGCTCGGAAGCGGGTAGTCGGGTAAAGGTGGCGGAAGCTGAAGCCCCAAGCGAGCTTCCCATTTTTCGGCTGCTGTAGCTCAGTGGTAGAGCACTTCCTTGGTAAGGAAGAGGTCATGGGTTCAAGTCCCATCAGCAGCTCTTCACGGCACCTTGATTTTCGTACTTGCGATTTTCGTAGTTGCGATGTTCGTAATTGACAAATCCCTATTTTTTCACGGTTTAGCTGGGGTAAGAAAGAAATAGAAAATGGCCAAGGACGTATTTGAACGATCTAAACCTCACGTCAACGTTGGCACCATCGGTCATATTGACCACGGTAAAACCACCACCACAGGCGCAATCTTGGCCGTTCAGGCTGCTAAGGGCCTGGCCAAGATGAAGGCCTACTCGGAAATCGCCAAGGGTGGTACGGTTCGTGATGAAACGAAGACGGTGACCATCGCCGTTGCTCACGTCGAGTATGAAAGCCCGACTCGTCACTATGCCCACATCGACTGCCCCGGCCACGCCGACTTTGTGAAAAACATGATCACCGGTGCTGCCCAGATGGACGGCGCGATCCTGGTGGTTTCGGCTGCGGACGGCCCGATGCCGCAGACCAAGGAACACGTGCTGCTGGCTCGCCAGGTTGGTGTGCCTTGCATTGTGGTTTACCTGAACAAGTGTGACCTGGTCGACGACGAAGAGTTGTTGGACCTGGTCGAACTGGAAGTTCGCGAACTGCTGAACAAGAACGACTTCCCTGGCGACGATTGCCCGGTTGTCCGCGGTAACTCGCTGGCTGCCTACAACAAGCCAGACGATCCGGAAGCCAGCAAGTGCATCACCGAACTGGTTGACGCTCTTGATGCTTACATTCCGGAACCAGAACGCGAAACCGACAAGCCGTTCCTGATGGCGATCGAAGACGTCTTCTCGATCGAAGGTCGTGGTACGGTTGCAACCGGTCGTATCGAACGCGGCATCGTCAAGGTTGGTGAGGAAGTTGAAATCCTCGGTCTGACCGAGAAGCCGACCAAGACCACCGTCACCGGTGTCGAAATGTTCAACAAGATCCTGCAGGAAGGTGTTGCTGGCGACAACGTCGGTTGCCTTCTTCGTGGTGTCAAGCGTGAAGACATTTCCCGCGGTCAGGTGCTGGCCAAGCCGGGCTCGATCAATCCTCACACCAAGTTCGAGGCAGAAATCTACTGCTTGAGCAAGGAAGAAGGTGGTCGTCACACTCCGTTCTTCAGCGGTTATCGCCCGCAGTTCTACTTCCGTACGACCGACGTCACCGGTACCGCCAACCTGGTTGGTGCTGAAATGTGCATGCCGGGCGACAACGTCAAGATCGAAGTCGAGTTGCACAAGCCGATCGCTATGTTTGAAGGTGTTCGCTTCGCTATTCGCGAAGGTGGTAAGACGGTCGGTTCGGGCGTCGTTACCAAGATCACCGAGTAAAAGCGGAAAAGAACCATGCTCGCCGGATCAGGATTTCCTGGTCCGGCGTGCTACTAGGGGCGTAGCTCAATTGGCAGAGCGCTGGTCTCCAAAACCAGAGGTTGTGAGTTCGATTCCCACCGCCCCTGCTTTTTCATTGGTGTTACCAATACTGTTGGGCGAGTCGCACCGGTAAAGACATCCTGGAAAATGCTCCAGCGTCGTCGCCGCGGCAAGAACGCCAAAGATTGAGAGTGACCATGGCTAAGGAGAAGACTGTCGGATCCAACTCCCTGCTCAGTGAAATGATGCAGGCGAGCCGATACAAGCCGACTCAGGGCAAGATCGCCCGCCAGGCAACCCTGTTTGCCATTTGGGTTTTGATTTCGATCGCCGCCTATCAGGCATACGAGCGATTGCGAATCATGAACGAAGCCCTGCAGTTCAAGCTGCATTGGATCATTCCTGGCGCCATGGTTGTTATCGGCTTCTGGTGCGTTTATCGACTGATTAACTGGCCTACGTTCGCGGACTTTTTGATCGCGGTCGAGGCCGAAATGAATAAAGTAACTTGGCCTTCCAAGGACGAGTTATGGCGAAGTGTCATTGTGGTAATCACGCTGATCTTCGTCCTGGCAGTTTTGCTTTTTGCGTTCGATTGGGCGTGGAGCACCCTGTTCCAGGCGATTCGGCTGATTCCGCCGCCAGAGCCTAAGTAGGCAAGCGGCTGATCGCGTTTAGTGTCTCAATGCTCTTCGTGTCAGATGGACCGGCGTTGACGCTGGTAAAGGTTTAGTTTCGTGGCAAGTTCTCCCGACAATTCGTTCGATCCCCAAAAGGATCCCCAGGCCGGGGCCGCCGAGGATGCTGCTACGCAGCCTGAAGGCGCCGACGCGTCTGAGCAAGCTGCGCCTGAGTCAGCTGTTTCGGCCGATCAGCCAGAGAGCGATGCTGCTGAGTCCTCCGCAGAGGACGCCGAGCAGCAGCCCGCCGAAACGACCCAGTCGCCAGAACCGGTTGCCGAGGCAGAATCCGCTGAAGCCGAGACAGCTGAACCGGAGTCGATCGAAGCGCCTGTCGCAGAAGAGCCTGAGGAATCGGTCAGCGAAAAGCGGGCTCGACTGGCTGCCAGTGGCAAGAAACGCGGCCCCATCGAAGAGATCACCGAAGAAGAAGAAGAGGCCGCGGAGGCGGCTGATAAGGAGTGGTACATCCTCAAGGTGCAGAGCAATCGCGAGAAGTCGATCTGCAGCAACCTGATCCGCCGCGTCAAGATGGCAGGTCTCGAGGATTACTTCGGCGAGATTCTTGTCCCCACCGAGGACCTGGTGGAATACAAGAACGGCAAGAAGAAGGTCACCAAGCAGAAGCTCTACCCAGGCTACATCGTGGTTCATATGGCCATCAACGATGACACCTGGTTCCTGGTCCGCGAGACCGGAGGGATTGGTGACTTTACCGGAGCTGGCGGCAAGCCGGTTCCGATGCTGCCGCACGAAGTGGATCGCATCGTCAAGAAGACGCGCAAGCCCGAAGAAGGCGAGCAAGAAGAAGTCAAGACGAACATTCGCTTCAAGGTTGGCGATCATGTTCGGATCACCGAGGGAACCTTCGAGAACTTCGAAGGGGACGTCCACGAGATCGACCACAACAACGGTCACGTGAAGGTCATGATCAACATTTTCGGCCGCTCGACGCCAGTGGAAATGGAACACTGGCAAATGGAGCCAATTTAGTCCACGCAGACTGTACCGCGGGCTGGATTCTTTCGCTCCCCACTTCACCAGGTGGAAACAGAGAATAAGCCTCGGGGCCTTGGGTTTAATCAGCACACAGTTTTCATAGTAATCGGTTTTCGCTCGTCGCCTTGGCGGGCGAAGACTCAGGAAGTAGCAAAATGGCACGGGAACAAGTAGGTCAAGCGAAGTTTCAGGTCCCTGGCGGTCAAGCGACTCCCGCACCTCCGGTCGGTACGTCGTTGGGTCGTTACGGTGTGAACCTGGGGCAATTCGTTCAGCAGTTCAACGACAAGACGCGCGAATTCAACGGCATGCCGATTCCGGTTGTCGTGACCGTTTACAGCGATCGCACCTTCGAGTTCATCTGCAAAAGCCCCCCGGCTGCCGCCTTGCTGAAGAAAGCTGCCGGTCTGGCCAAAGGAAGTGGGACGCCGAACACCAAGAAGGTTGGCAAAGTCACCATGGCCCAGATCGAAGACATCTGCAATCAGAAGATGGCGGACCTCAATGCCCGCGACCTGGACCATGCTCGCCGGATGATCGAAGGCACGGCTCGCAGCATGGGCTTGGAAGTTACGGAGTAGGCGTTTCACCGCTAAGCTCCGCACTGCACGAACAATTTTACCTTACATAATTTGGCGATTTGACGATGGCGAAACAATCCAAACGATACCGAGCGTTGGTTGAGAAGGTTCCCGCAGAGCCGCTCACCCTTAAAGATGCGATCGTGCTGCTGAAGTCGTTCGACACCACGAAATTCAACCAGACCGTCGAAATCGCGATGCGTCTGGGCATCGATCCGAAGCAGGCCGATCAGCTGGTGCGTGGTGCCCTGGTGTTGCCGCACGGTATCGGCAAGGTGCAGCGAGTGATCGTTTTCGCCAAGGGCGACAATGTTGCCACCGCCACCGAAGCAGGTGCCGACGAAGTGGGTGCCGAAGAGCTGGCCAAGAAGATCAAGGGCGGCTGGCTCGACTTCGACGTCTGCATCGCTACCCCGGACATGATGGGCCTGGTTGGTCCGCTCGGCCGTGTGCTCGGTCCGCGTGGTTTGATGCCCTCGCCCCGTGCCGGCACCGTGACTCCGGACGTCGCCCGCGTCGTCAAAGAATACAAGGCTGGTAAGGTCGAATTCCGCAACGATGCCACCGGTATCGTCCACGCGGTTGTCGGACGCCTCGGTTTTGAAGCCGATAAGCTGCAAGACAACATCCAAGCCTTCATCGATCACATCAATGGTCTCAAGCCGCAGGCGGCCAAGGGGACCTACCTACGTAGCGTCAATTTGAGTGCCACGATGAGCCCTGGGGTTCAAGTCGCTCTCTAAATTGTTCCTGGTAATCCAAGCGTTACGCGAATACACACCGTTTCCAAAAGCCCAGAGCCATGAGTAAGTATCTGAAAAACCTGGTGATCACCGACCTGTCCAAGCGACTGGAAGGGGTCAACGACCTGCTGGTGGTCGACGTTGTGGGGATGAATGCGGAAAAGACTTACCTGGTCCGCAAGCAGCTCCGCGAAAAAGGTCTGAGCCTGTTGGTCGTGCGTCGCACGCTGGCAGCCAAGGCCTGCGAAGGGACCTCCCTCGCTCCGGCCTTTGATGGCATGGAAGGGAGTGCCGCTTTGGTATGGGGAGGCGAAGACTTCGTCGACCTGGCCAAAGAGATCACCAAACTGAACGACGATGACACCTTTCCCGGCTTTACCGCCAAGGGAGGGGTCATGGATGGCGAATCGCTCAATCCTGATTCGGTCAAAGCCATCAGCAAGTGGCCCAACCGTGCCGAACAGCTCTCGTTGCTGGTCGGCCAGATCCTCGGCCCTGGCCGCACCTTGGGTGCCCAGATCAAGGGTCCTGGTGCCAAACTCGCCTCGCAGATCAAGCAGGTCGGCGAGAAGCAAGAAGAAAGCTAACCGCACACACTCGGCAAACGGCCCCCCCCGGCTTTTGCCGAGAGATCGTTTCCGTAATTTACCAACCAAAACATCCGTATTCCCTGGCACAGAGTGGCCCGCCCCTCTGTAAATCGTGTTGAAAGGATAAGATCCGAAATGTCCGAAGAAGCAACTGCAACCGTCGAAGTGTCCGAAGAAATCAAGGGTTTGGGCGATCAGATCGCCGGTTTGACCCTGAAGCAAGCCGTCGAACTGGGTGACTACCTGAAAGACGCCCACGGCATCGAAGCCGCCGCTGGCGGTGGTGTGATGATGGCCCCAGTTGGCGACGGTGGTGGCGCCGCTGCCGCTGCTGAGCAGACTGAGTTCGACGTCGTTATGACCGATTTCGGTGCTCAGAAGATCGGCGTGATCAAGGTCGTTCGCACCATCACCGGTCTGGGCTTGAAGGAAGCCAAGGACCTGGTCGAAGGTGTCCCGAGCAAGATCAAGGAAGGCGTTTCCAAGGAAGACGCCGAGAAGGTCAAAGAAGAGCTCGAAGGCGCTGGTGCCGTCGTCGAAATCAAGTAAGACTCGGGTTTTCCAGATTTCCTGTTTTCACTCAGACGTTGCCTCCCCTATACTAAAGAGGCAACGTCGCGAGGTGTGATTTTGAAGTCGTCCGGATCTTCTTTTTCTTTTGACAGCATGGATGGGAATCAGGTAAGAGTGCGCGCCCGCACTTGCGGGCGTGCTAGCTTGCTGCACACAAAGTGCGCGCATTCGAACCTGGGCCTCTACTGTCCGCCCGTATCGCTCATGCTTTCTCGCTGGAATTGTCGGACCGTTTGCCAAGCTTAGCGCTTGCGGTTCGCGTCGTTTTTTCATCGCTGAAAAGCATGTTGTTTTTAGATTTGCCGCCCAAGGAGTCGCGTCGCCTATGGCTACCTCGTCGCAAAGACGGTTGGAAACCCATGATGTTCGTCGGTTTGGAAGTCAATCGATCTATATGGCTCCCCCGGATCTGACGAAAATTCAGACCGAGAGCTACAAAAACTTCCTGCAAGCGGAACTCGAAGCGGAAGCTCGCGATCCGGAATTGGGCATCGAAAGTGTCCTGCGGGAAATCTTCCCCATTCAAAGCTACGACGGACAGAATCAACTCGATTACGTTCGTTATGAGCTGGGCAAGCCGCGCTATACGCCAGAGGAATGTAAGCAACTGCGGCTTACCTATGGTCGTCCCTTCCGCATCTGGCTCCGCCTGAACAAAGAAGAGCCGATCGAAGAGGAAGTCTACCTGGGCGACCTGCCGGTGATGTTGGGTGGTGGTGAGTTCATCATCAACGGTGCCGAGCGTGTCGTGGTCAGCCAGTTGCACCGCAGTCCTGGTGTCGACTTCGTTCTGGAACAAGACACCACTTCCGACAAGAAGCTCCCCAGTTGCCGGGTCATTCCGGAACGTGGTAGCTGGATCGAAGTCAACGTCTCCAAGAAGGACGCGCTGACGGTTCGTATCGACCAGAGCGGTAAGTTTGCCGCGACGACTTTGCTGCGGGCCATGGACCCGAAATACAGCAGCGATGCCGACGTCATCCGTGCGTTCTATGAATCGTCGGTCGAAACGATCAAAGATGGCCGTAGTGTCTCGAAGATCGAAAACAAGATCGCCGTCGATGACATCATCTACCCCAGCGGTACCGACCGTGCGGGCGAAATCATCCTGGAAGCAGGCCAGAAGATCAGCCGCAACATCGCGGAATTGATCTGCACTTCCGGTGTCGAAAAAGTTGAAGTGATGGAACCACCCAAGACGCAGTTGATTTTCAACGCTCTGGGTGAGGACAACACCTCCAGCCATGAAGAAGCGCTCTTGCGGATTTATCAGCGTTTGCGTCCGGGTAATCCGCCGCAGCTGGAAAAGGCCAAGACTCTCTTCACCGAGAAGTTTTACGACGAGAACCGCTACCGTCTGGGTCGCGTCGGCCGCTTCCGTATGAACCGCAAGCTCGGGCTGGACGTGGAAGAAGGCAAGCAAACCTTGCGTCCCGAAGACTTGATCGCGGCGATTCGCTATATCCTGCATCTTTCGTCGGGCGACAAGCGGGCCCGGATCGACGATATCGACCACTTGGGCAATCGTCGTCTGCGAACGATCGACGAGTTGGCCTGCGACGAAATGCGAAAGGGATTCCTGAAGCTTCGCCGTACCGTCCAGGAGCGGATGAGCCTGAAGGACGCCGAGGACATGACTCCTCGGAACCTGGTCAACCCGAAGAGCATCTCGGCAGCGATCGAATACTTCTTCGGCCGCGGCGAGCTGTCTCAGGTGGTCGACCAGACCAACCCGCTCTCGATGCTGACGCACGAACGCCGTTTGTCGGCCCTTGGCCCTGGCGGTTTGAATCGTAAGCGTGCCGGTTTCGAGGTTCGCGACGTTCACATTTCGCACTACGGTCGTATCTGCCCGATTGAAACGCCGGAAGGTACGAACATCGGTCTGATCAGCAGCCTGGCACTCTACTCTTCGGTGGATGAATATGGCTTCTTGATCACGCCTTACCGGAAGGTTACCAACGGCAAGGTTGCCAAGGGCTTTGTCTGGCTGCGTGCCGACGAAGAATCGGACGCGTTGGTGGCTCCAGCCGATACGCCGACCGGCGACGACGACAGCCTGTTGGGTGACTTGATCATCGCTCGGTACCGTAGCGACTTCGAAATGGTTGCTCCGACCGAAGTGGAATACATCGACGTGGCACCTTGCCAGATGGTGGGTGTTTCGGCCGCCTTGATTCCGTTCCTGGAACATGACGACGCGAACCGTGCTCTCATGGGTTCCAACATGCAGCGTCAAGCCGTGCCGCTGTTGATCGCCGAACCGCCGATTGTCGGTACGGGCGTCGAACGGGACGTGGCGATGAACTCCAGCATGATCATCCGCGCCAAGTACGACGGCACGGTCACCTATGTTGACGCCTTGAAAGTGATCGTCGAACGAAGCGGTGCCGCCGAGCACGCCGACGACGTCTACGACCTGCGGAAGTTTGTCGGCTTGAACGAACGGACCTGCTTGAATCAGCATCCGGTCGTGAAGATGGGCCAGAAGATTACCGCCGGTGACGTGTTGGCCGATGGTGCCGCAACCCACGGCGGGCAGTTGGCTCTGGGCCGCAACGTGCTGGTCGGGTTTATGTCGTTCGACGGGTACAACTACGAAGACGCGATCATCATCAGCGAAGAGCTGGTCAAGCAGGACGTTTACACTTCGATCCATATCGAAGAGTTCGACGTCGAAATCCGCGAGACCAAGCTCGGCCGCGAAGACTTCACGCGTGATATTCCCAACGTCTCGGAAAAGATGCTGCGGAATCTCGACGAGAACGGCATCGTTCAAGTCGGTACCTACGTCAAGCCAGGCGACATCCTGGTTGGTAAGGTTTCGCCCAAAAGCAAGACCGAACTGACTCCGGAAGAAAAGCTGTTGCACGCGATCTTCGGCCGTGCCGGTGAAGACGTGAAGAACGACTCGCTGGAAGTTCCCTCCGGCATCGAAGGTATCGTGGTTCAGGCCGAAAAATTCGCTCGTCGCATGAGCCTCTCGGACGACGAACGAAAGGCGTTCGAGAAGACCCTCAAAGATGCCGAGACTGAAGGCAACGCCGCCATTAGCGAACTGTTTGCCGAGTTCGTTGGCGAGATCGAAAAGATCCTCGGCAAGACGGTCACCGACGAAGACGGCACGCCGTTGACTCGCGACCAGGACGACAAGTACATCGCCGAACAGGCTCAGCAGTTCCGCTTGTACAAGATTCTGGAGCCGCTCAAGAGCGAAGAGCGTATTTCGCAGGTTCGTCAGCTGTATGCCGCCAAATGGCCGGCGATCGAACTGGCCATCGACCAGCGCGACCGCAAGCTGAACAGCATGAAGCGAGGTGACGAACTTCGCAGCGGTGTGCTGCAGATGGTCAAGGTCTACATCGCCACCAAGCGGGTTATCTCCGTGGGCGATAAGATGGCCGGCCGTCACGGTAACAAGGGTGTGATCGCCAAGATTCTGCCAGTCGAAGACATGCCGTTTTTGCCTGACGGAACGCCGATTCAGATCATGCTCAATCCGCTGGGCGTTCCCAGCCGTATGAACGTGGGCCAGATTCTGGAAACTCACCTGGGCTGGGCTGGTGCCAAGCTCGGATTCCAGGCCATCACGCCGGTGTTCGACGGTGCCTCGGAAGAGATCATCAATGACTGCCTGGAAGAAGCGGGCCTGCCGCGGCATGGTAAAGCACGTCTGCACGACGGCCGCACCGGCGAAGCTTTGAACCAGGAAACGACGGTCGGTTACATCTATATGCTGAAACTGCATCACCTGGTCGACGACAAGGTGCACGCACGCAGCACCGGTCCTTACTCGCTGATTACTCAGCAGCCCCTGGGTGGTAAGGCTCGGTTCGGCGGTCAGCGTTTCGGAGAAATGGAAGTGTGGGCCCTGGAAGCGTACGGGGCGGCATACATCCTGCAGGAACTGCTTACCGTCAAGAGTGACGACGTCGAAGGACGTACCAAAATCTATGAATCGATGGTCAAGGGAGAGAACACATTGGAAGCTGGAACGCCCGCCAGCTTTGACGTGTTGACCAACGAAATCCGAGGGCTTGGGTTGAACATGCAGTTGGAGAAACGCCGCCTGTAAACCAGGCGGCCCTTGGCTGCGGCGGGTAGCGGTTCACAAACCAACGCTACCCGCACATTTGGCGACCCCGCGGCCGGTTCCGACACATTCGCGACCGGCTGCATCTTCACCAACTCGACCATCCAGTGGAAAGCACAGAAGGAGCACGGGCCATGAGTATTCTCGAAAGCTCTTACGACCGAATTAACGATTACACCGCGGTCAAGATCAGCCTCGCGCGGCCGCACGACATTCGCAGCTGGTCGTTCGGTGAAGTCAAGAAGCCGGAAACGATCAACTACCGAACCTACCGTCCTGAAAAGGACGGTCTATTCTGCGAACGGATCTTCGGCCCAGAAAAAGACTGGGAATGTGCCTGCGGTAAGTACCGCGGCATGAAGTACAAAGGCATGATCTGCGATCGCTGCGGTGTGAAAATCACCCACAGCCGCGTTCGCCGCAAGCGCATGGGGCACATCGAACTGGCCGCCCCGATCGTGCACATCTGGTTCTTCAAGGCGATGCCCAGCCGACTGGGTAACCTGCTGGCGATGAAGACCTCGAGCCTGGAAAAGGTGATCTACTTCCAGGACTACGTCGTCGTCGAACCTGGCAGCACCGATCTGGAAAAGTTCCAGACGCTGACCGAAGAAGAATACCGCGGCGCTGTCGAACAGTTCGGTGCCGGCTCGTTTGAAGCCGACATGGGTGCCGAAGCGGTTCGCAAACTGCTGCAAGGCTTGGACCTGGTTCAGCTGTCGATCGATCTGCGGAAAGACCTGCACGAAACGGGTTCGAAGCAGAAACGTAAAGACTACATCAACCGCTTGAAGATTGTCGAAGCAATCCGCGACAGCGACAACAAGCCGGAATGGATGATCATGGACGTGATCCCGGTCATTCCGCCCGACCTGCGTCCGCTGGTTCTGTTGGACTCCGGCAACTTTGCCACCTCCGACTTGAATGACCTGTACCGCCGGATCATCAACCGCAACAACCGCCTGCGCAAGCTTGTCGACCTGAACGCCCCTGAGGTGATCATCCGCAACGAAAAACGCATGCTGCAGCAATCGGTTGACGCTCTGTTCGACAACAATCGCTGCAAGCGACCGGTGTTGGGCAGCAGCAACCGTCCACTCAAGTCGCTGACCGACATGATCAAGGGTAAGCAGGGTCGTTTCCGCGAAAACCTGCTCGGTAAGCGCGTCGACTACTCGGCTCGTAGCGTGATTGTGGTCGGTCCGCGCATGAAGCTGCATCAATGTGGTTTGCCCAAGAAGATCGCCCTGGAACTGTACCAGCCGTTCATCATCCGCAAGCTGAAAGTGTTGGGTCATGCCGACACGATCAAGAGCGCCAAGAAGATGCTCGAGCGGAAGGATGAAGAAGTCTGGGATATCTTGGAATCGGTGATCCAGAATCACCCGGTTCTTTTGAATCGTGCCCCGACCCTGCACCGTATGGGTATCCAGGCATTCGAGCCGACCCTGGTGGAAGGCAACGCCATTCACCTGCACCCGCTGGTCTGCAAAGGCTTCAACGCCGACTTCGACGGTGACCAGATGGCGGTCCACTTGCCGCTGTCGATCGAAGCCCAGGTCGAAGCCCACACCCTGATGTTGGCAACCAACAATATCTTCGCTCCGTCCAACGGCAAGCCGATCATGAGCCCGTCGCAGGACGTGGTGATGGGTTGTAACTTCATCACGATCAGTCTGCCCAATCGTCCCGGCGAGGGGATGACCTTCAGCTCGATGGACGAAGCGGACTATGCGTTCGCCCAGGGCATCATCGACCTGCACGCCCTGATCAAGGTGCGTCTGCCCGAAGGCCGCAAGCTGAAGGGGGAAGACGACGAGCAAAACAACGGCCGTATCGTCGAAACCACGTTCGGCCGCGTGCTGTTCAACGAGATGCTGCCCGCCGGTATGGACTTCTACAACCATTCGCTGGGTAGCAGTGAATTGTCCAAGGTGATTTCAGACTGCTATCAGCGTCTGGGTCGCCGGGCCACGATCAACCTGCTGGACGATATGAACCAGCTCGGCTTCCGCGAATCGACCCGCAGCGGTCTGTCGTTCGCCACCGACGACTTGGTGACGCCAGACTCGAAGCACAAGATCATCGGCGAAGCTGAAAAGAAGGTGATCAAGTTCAAGAAGCTGTACGAACGCGGCGTGATCACCGACAAGGAACGGGTCAACCAGGTGCTGGATGCCTGGACGCATGCTCGGGAACAGATTACCGCCGAGATGATGACCGAAATGAAGAACGACGACCGCGGTGGTCACGGTTACATCAACCCGGTGTACCTGATGGCCGACTCGGGTGCTCGTGGTGGTACCGAACAGATTCGTCAGCTGGCCGGTATGCGTGGTCTGATGGCGAAGCCGAGCGGTGAAATCATCGAAACGCCGATCAAGTCGAACTTCCGCGAAGGTCTGACGGTGCTCGAGTACTTCTCGTCGACGCACGGTGCCCGAAAGGGTCTGGCCGATACGGCTTTGAAGACGGCCGACTCTGGTTACCTGACGCGTAAGCTGGCCGACGTTGCCCAGAACGTGGTCATCACGCAGGACGACTGCGGAACAACCCAGGGTATCACCAAGGGGGTTATTTACCGTGGTGAAAAGGTCGAAGTTTCGCTGGCAGACGCCATCAAAGGCCGCGTGAGCCGTCAAAGCATCGTGAACCCGATCACCGACGAAGTGATCGTTCGCGAAAACGAGATGATCACGCCTGATACGGCTCGCAAGATCGAAAAGATGGGTCTGGAACGTATTCAAGTTCGCAGCCCAATGACTTGCGACAGTGCCCTGGGCTGCTGCAAATGCTGCTACGGCATGGACATGTCAACCGGCGATCAGGTCGAAGAAGGCATGGCTGTCGGGATCATCGCGGCCCAAAGTATTGGTGAGCCGGGCACGCAGTTGACGATGCGTACCTTCCACATCGGTGGTGTGGCGGTGACCGATACCGAAGAGCACGAAAAGAAGACCAAACGCGGCGGTTTCGTCAAATTCACCCGCATGCGAACGGCCACCAACGACGAAGGCAAGAACATCGTGCTCACCCGGAACGGTGAAATCACGATCGTCGATGCCAAGGGTCGTGAAATCGAAAGCTACGACGTGCCGACTGGTGCGATCCTGGAAGTCAAAGAGAACGAAGAGGTCAAAACCGGCCAGGTTCTCTGCTCCTGGAACCCGTACGCGATTCCGATCGTTGCCGAAGTGGGCGGTCGCGTCCGCTACGAAGACGTCGTCGAAGGCGAAACGATGATGATCGAGCACGACTCGACCGGTCACGCTCGCCGCATGATCACCGAACACAAGGGTGACTTCCACCCGCAGCTGGTGATCGAAGACGAAGACGGCAAGCCGTTGGACGTTTACTACCTGCCGGAAAAGGCAATCATCGACGCCGACGAAGGTGCCAAGGTTTCGGCCGGTACCACCGTGGCCAGCACGCCGCGTGAATCGGGCGGTGTTAAGGACATCACGGGCGGTCTGCCGCGAGTCACCGAAATCTTCGAGGCTCGTAAGCCGAAAGACCCGGCCGTGATGGCTGAGATCGACGGCGTGGTCGAGATCTTGTCCGAAAAGAAACGTGGCAAGCGAACGATCATCGTCCGCAACGAATCAGGCATCGAACGCGAACACCTGGTGCCGCACGGTAAGCGATTCCTGGTCCACACCGGCGACTACGTCCGGGCCGGCCAGTCGCTGATCGACGGTCCGCTGGTGCCGCACGATATCTTGCGGATCTCGGGCGAAGAAGCCGTTCAGCAGTACCTGCTGCACGAAATCCAAGGCGTCTATCGCAGCCAGCGTGTGGAAATCAACGACAAGCACATCGAAATCATCGTCGCTCGCATGCTGCGAAAGGTGATGGTCGACTCGGCGGGCGATACCAGCCTGTTGCCGGGTCTGGTGATGGACAAGTTCGATTTCCGCCGAGCCAACGATCAGCTTTCCCGCTGCCTGAAGATTTCGGGCACCGGCGACTCGCAGCAGTTCACCGAAGGCATGATCGTTCCGAAGGAAGCTCTGGAACAGGAAAACAGCCAGATCGAAACGCTGGGCGGAAACCCGGCCAAGGGATCCAAGCCAGCCGCGGCGAGTGCTTCGACGCAGCTTCTGGGTATCACCAAGGCGGCCGTTCAAAGCTCCAGCTTTATCTCGGCTGCTTCTTTCCAGGAAACGACCAAGGTGCTGACCGAAGCCGCATTGGCGGGCAAGGTCGACGAACTGATCGGTCTGAAGGAAAACGTAATCCTGGGTCACTTGATCCCCGCCGGTACCGGTTTCCGCACCTTCCAGGACTCGGAAGTCCGGATCAATCCGGAGGCGTTGGCCGAATTGGCTTCGCGAACCCGCGAACGAACCCTGGAAGAAAGCTTCCCGCTTCTGCAGGACGGCAGCGAAGGCAACGGTGCCGGTGCTCACGGCCCAGCTGCGATTTCGGAAATGGCCCCTGCTCCGGGGCTGGAAAGCCTGTTGGGTGGCGGCGGCGGATCGATTCCGGCGACCGAAGGCCCAACCTATGGTGAACCTCCGGTTCCTCCCCAGATGCCGCCTCAGCCGCCCCAAGAAGGCGAAGGTTTCGATCCGGGTAGCGACGAATTTTAAGCCGTCAGGTCGGCCAAAAATGGCGACTGGGCAATTTAAGACGCCCAGGCCAATTGCAATCAATAAACATGGTCACGTTCGCGTGACCATGTGTTTTTTGCCTCCGCCGGCGGCATGTCAGCTTGGTGGATCGTTTTCGCGTGAAACGCCCATCACGGGTTGACAGTCACCAGCAATCCGGTAATTTAAAAGGCTTCCCATTTCACTTGGGAAGCGACAGTAAGCAAACATTAGTCGGTTGGCCAGTATGGCCATCCCAGATTAGAAGTAACGACGACTTTATGCCCACCATCAATCAGCTTGTTCGTAAGCCGCGGAAGAAGAAACGTAAGTTCAGCAAGTCTCCTGTGTTGGAGAAGTGCCCGCAGAAGCGTGGTGTCTGTTTGCAGGTCCGCACGATGACCCCCAAGAAGCCGAACTCGGCTCTGCGGAAGATCGCTCGTGTGCGTCTGTCGAATCAGAAAGAAGTCACCGTGTACATCCCGGGCGAAGGTCACAGCCTGCAGGAACACTCGATCGTGCTGGTCCGCGGCGGTCGTGTTCGCGACCTGCCAGGTGTGCGTTACCAGGTCGTCCGTGGTGCCCTCGATGCCCTGGGCGTCAACGGCCGTAAGCAGTCGCGTAGCCGTTACGGTGCGAAGAAGAGCTAAACGCGACTCGCACCGGGCCAAGTGCCCCGGCCGATTCGCCCCTAACGAAACATCCCGATACCGAACCAACAGTAAGCAGTTAGTTACCAACGATGGGTAAGATCACCGCCAGCCGCGAAACGTTGAAGCCAGATCCGCAGTTCAAGTCGATCCTGGCCAGCAAGTTCATCAACTGCCTGATGCAGGATGGCAAGAAGACGACCGCTCAGGAAGTTTTCTACGGTGCCATGGACGAACTGAAGAAGCGTTTGCCGGAACAAGAGCCGATCGACGTCTTCACCCAGGCTGTCGAGAACGTCAAGCCGCACATCGAAGTTCGCTCGAAGCGAGTCGGTGGTGCCGCTTACCAGGTTCCGATGCAGGTCAATCGTACCCGTCAGCAGTCGCTTGCCATTCGTTGGCTTTTGGGCGCCGTTCGCGAAAAGAAGGGCCGTCCAACTCACTTGAAGCTGGCCGACGAATTGTTCTCCGCTTACAACCGCGAAGGTTCCGCATACACCAAACGTGAAAACGTTCACCGCATGGCCGACGCGAATAAGGCATTCGCCCACTTCGCCTGGTAAGACCGAACCACGAAAGCCGTGCTTGGTAAAAGAGTACGGCTTTTTTTATGCGCCGATCGAAGCAAAACTCGATCAACAAAACCTAGGGTGTGAAAGAGAATCGTAGGGTGTGAGAAGCGCGGCGAAGCCGAACGAATCGCACCACTGGACTATGTTCGAGACCGCATTTGGTGCGATGCGCGTCGCTGCTCGCACCCTACGAGAGCTGCGGGAGCAAGGTCCCGCCGATTCGGGGCGTAGGCGAATCGATCGTAAGTCGACACAATAGTTTTTTCCCGTTTGCCGTTTTTCCCGCAGCAGAAAAGGTCCGGCCGTGTGCGGCTGGCAGTAGAGTCATGGCTCGTAAACTTGAAGACATCCGAAACATTGGGGTGATTGCCCACATCGACGCCGGCAAGACGACGGTGACCGAGCGGATGCTGTTCTACAGTGGGGCTTCGCACAAGGTGGGCGAAGTCGACAAGGGGACCACGACCACGGACTTCGATGAAGAGGAAGCGGAACGTGGCATCACGATTTACTCGGCCTGTGTGACGTTTCCCTGGAAAGACTGCACGATCAACTTGATCGATACTCCGGGACACGTCGACTTCACGGCCGAGGTCGAACGCTGCTTGCGTGTGCTGGACGGGGGTGTCGTGGTGTTCAGCGCTCGCGAAGGGGTTGAAGCGCAAAGCGAAACGGTCTGGCGTCAGGCCGACCGCTACAAGGTTCCGCGAATCGCGTTCATCAATAAGATGGATCGCGAAGGGGCCGACTTCTACCCGGTGCTGGAAGAGATCGAAAAACGCCTGAAAGCAAACCCGGTGCCGATTCAAATCCCGGTCGGTGCCGGTCCGCCGCACCTGGCCGATGCCTTTCGGGGCGTGATCGATCTGATCGAAATGAAGATGCTCCACTTCGGCGAAGGGGACCAGGATCGCACGCTCGAGGTGCTCGACATTCCCGAAGAGTACGCCGACAAGGCCCAAAAGTGGCGTGATAACCTGTTGGAAAAGCTGTACGATCACAGCAACGAACTAATGGAGCTGAGCCTGTCGGAAGAGCCGATTCCGACCGAGCTGATTCGCAAGGTGCTACGGGAAGCAACGCTCGCTCGGCTGCTGCAACCGGTCCTGTGTGGTTCGGCGCTGGATGGCATTGGTGTCCAACCGATCCTTGACGCGGTCACCTACTACCTGCCCAGCCCGAAAGATGTTCCACCGGTCGTCGGAACCAACCCGGCCAAGAAGAACCAGTCTGAGACGCGTGCGCCTGATCCGCAAGAACCGTTCTGCGGTTTGGTATTCAAGGTTCTGCCGGCCAAGCATGGCGATATGACCTGGGTCCGAGTTTACTCGGGCGAACTAAAGCCGAACTCGCGGCTGCTCAACCCAGGCCGCGACGTGAAAGAGAACTGCGCCCAACTGTGGCACATTCAAGCTTCGCGGAAGGAACAAGTCGACCACGTCGGCACTGGCGACATCGTCGGCATTATTGGGCTGCGGCATTCGGTCACCGGCGACACGCTGTGCGATACCCGCAATCCGATCTTGCTCGAGTCGATCAAGTTCCCGGAAACGGTCATCGGCATGGCGATCGAACCGGAATCTTCGGCCGATCGTGACAAGCTTTCCGAAACGCTGGCGATGATGCGGCGGCAAGACCCGACCTTTGCCGCCAACGAAAACCCCGACACCGGTCAGACGATCATCAGTGGTATGGGCGAGTTACACCTGGAAGTGATTCGCCATCGCCTGCTGCGAGATTTCAAACTGAACGTCAAAGTTCATAAGCCGCGGGTCAGCTACCGCGAAACGATCGGCGCGTCCGCCAAGGTTACCGGCGAGTGCCACCGGATCATTCAAGGACACCAGTTGTTCGCCAAGTTGACGATCCAGGTCGAGCATGTGCCGAACCAGCAGCAGCCGGTGATTGTGATCTCGAAGGTTTCACCCGATGACGTTCCATTCGACCTGGTCGAAGCGGCCATGGAAGAACTCAAGAGCCGCGCGGTCGGCGGCGGTATCATCGGAGGATTTCCGCTGGCGGACCTGAAGATCACGATCCTGGGTGGCGAAACGGCCGAAGTTGGCTCGACCGAGACAGCCTTCGCGATCGCGGCGGGCGACGCGTTTGAGAAGGGGCTGCAGGCAGCCGGTCCGACGCTGCTGGAACCGATCATGAAGTTGACGATCACCACCCCCGAAGATTACATGGGGGACTTTGTCGGCGACATCATGAAGCGTCGCGGCGAAATCGCCAAAACCGAAAACCGCGCTGGCGATGCGATCATCGAGGCCCATGCCCCGCTGGCCGAATTGTTTGGCTATTCCAGCGCGATGCGAAGCCTGAGCCAAGGCCGCGCTTCGAGCAGCATGGAACCGCTCAAGTACGCCCCTGCCCCGCCTGAGATGGTCAAGCAGTTCATGTAAGGTTGCCCATGAAGTAGAGCGGCAGAAATGACAATGGAAAAATCTGATCAGGCAACGTTTTCTCGCGTATTTCCGGCGGTCGTTTTTGCTTTCGCGATTCTGTGCTTCCTCGGTTCGCTGCAGGAAGGGGTCGACAGTCTTTACTATCAATACTGGGCGAACACGACCTACGAAGGGCGGATTCTCTGGGACTCTGGCGGGTACGTTTCGCCGACGGGCATTCCGCCGTATCAATGGAGCAGCGGCCCAGGGCTTTTGCTGGCGCCGTTCTACTTCGCACTCTTTCCGTTTCACTTCGATCCGATCTGGGTCGTGGCGATCGCCGGAGCTTTCTACACCGCTTGCTTCTGGACGCTGTTTTACGCCAGCCTTCGTGAAGCCTTTGATGACAAGCTGGCACTGCTCGGTGTGCTGATTGCCTTCGTCGCGACCCCGTTGGGCTACTACAGTCGTAGCATCTCGTCGGAATCGCTCTCGCTGTTTCCCGCAGGCATCTTGCTGTATCAAACGGTGCTGATCTGGAAGCGGAAGGAAAATGTGAACTGGTGGGCGATTGGTTCGGCGACTTACCTGCTGCTGATCATCCGCCCCTACCTGGGCGTCTATGCCTGGCCGGTCCTTTTGGTTGGTTGGTTTCAGGAGTCGGGCGCAGGCCGCCTGCGTTCACTGGCAATCTCGACGGTGTTCATCGGCGTCGCACTGCTGCAGATCGGAACGGCAAACTATTGGATAACCGGCAATCCGTGGCGTTCGCCTTATTCGTATGGCGATGATGAGTTTCGATCGCTCGACTTCGCCCATCCGCGCTACATCGATAACGTGCTGTTCGATAGCCTGCACGGAGAGATTCCCATTCATCCGCTGGTTGGCATTGGCCTGGTTGCCCTTTTCATTTGGACAATCCAGCAGGCTCGTCAGAAGCAGTGGTCTTCGGTCGGCCTGGGGGCACTCAGCCTGATTGCGGTCGCCATCAACGTTTGGTTTCAGGGAAGTTATTACTGGTGGTGCAGCACGTACGGCTTCGGCTTGCGCGGACTTTACTTGATGGGCATTCCGGCTTCGATTGTCGTCGTGGGCATGCTGCATCACGCGCAGAAGTGGCAGGTATTGGCCTCGGTTGTCGTTGGTGTGTGCTCGGGCTGGTCGTTCCTGGCGATGATGCAGGGACCCGCCGATTACCTGACGTGGCACGATTTTCTGGCGGGCTATTGGGGGCAGACGGTTGATATCGTTCTGAGTTATCAACTGGCCGTCGTCGCCGTGAGTTTCGGCTTGGCCTTCTTTTGCATCTGGCCCAAATCTTCCACCGAATGGCTGACTGTCGTTCTCGCGGGGCTGACATTGGCTTATTTGCTTATTCGAGGATACGCAGGAATCCGCTGGGCGTTGCTTCTGCCAATCTTGGCGGTCGTGGCTGGGTTTGTGTATGGGAAACTAAGGCTGTCTCAGCCTGTCTGGGTGCTTCAGCACTTGGCACCAGTCGTGGCACTGCTGGTGATCCTGCTCTTCGGACGACTGACGTCGGTTATTCATCCGCTTCTGAAGCCAACGCCAGACGCAATATCGTTTCAGACAAACGACATCGTGGGGGCCTGGATCCTGATTTCGCAGCAAGATCGCGATGACTCTCAAGAGGCGGCCAAACGCCTGGCGGCGTACCTCGAGCGAAATGGTGTCGACGTCGAGCAAGAGAAGAGCAGCCAGCGCTTGCGCGAACAGTCGTTCACCTACGAGCAGATTCGAGAGCAGCGGCGCAAGGGGACCCGGAGTTTCCCTTAAACGGGTGGGTCGTGACGAATCAGTCGTCCCGGATCGCCTCGTCAGGTTCTTGTATAGCGGGGTAAATGTTCGCCCAAACGATAATCGCCGCATTGGTCAGGTAGTATCCAATCAACATCAGCAGCACCAGTGTGGCGGCAAAGTGCTCGAGATTGCCGCCAAATTGACACAAGCCCCACGCCAGGATGGCGCAAACGAGCGTCAGCATGAAGATCTGCTTGAGATTGAACTGAAATCGATATGGCTTGCTCACCGTTCTCACCGGGCCTGGCGCAGAAAATGGACGAACCTCAAGCGTCATTATCCAGTTTGATGCCAGCGAAGTCTAACGATGACATTTCAAGCTAGGAAAGATGCAACATCCTTTCCCCATTTGCGTGCTGGCATAGGGGGCCTCAAAACCACGTTTGGTTCGGGAAAAACGCGGTTTTCAGCGTGATCGAGACGCTGCTTCGAAAAAGGTTCGAAATAAGAACCTCGGCCCATTGACGAAGTTCGCCGCGACTCTTAATATCATCTGTTTCCCGCCCAGCTCTAAGAGCCAGCAGGGAGCAAGAAGAATTTACCAGCCCCGGAATTCCGGGAAGCAGTTAATAGGGATCAGTAGCGTGGCGAAAGAGATTATTCGCATTCGGATGGAAGCTTACGATCACTCGATCTTGGATCAGAGTGCTCTCGATATCGTCGATACGGCGAAGCGGACCCATTCCGAGGTACATGGTCCCATTCCGTTGCCGACTCGCATTGAACGATACACCGTTCTGTCGGGTCCGCATATCGACAAGAAGGCCCGTCAGCAGTTTGAAGTGCGGACGCACAAGCGTCTGATCGACATCGTCCAGGCTACCGCCAAGACGATCGAATCGCTCAATAAGCTGAATCTGCCGGCTGGTGTCGATATCAAGATCAAGGCAACAACCCGATAAGTTTTACTTCACAGCTCGTTTTAAAGAGTCTTTGGATGGCTGGAAGCTTCGGGTGGTAATTAGTCAACTCGGCTAATCCATCCGGGCGAGCAACGGACTACAAGGCGACGAATCATGGCAAAAGGCATACTCGGCCGTAAGGTCGGGATGACCCAGATTTACAATGAATCTGGCGAAGTTATCCCGGTAACGGTTGTTCAAGCAGGACCCTGTCACGTTCTTCAGGTGCGAACCGTCGAGCGGGATGGGTACGAAGCAGTTCAGCTCGGTTACGACGACAAGCCTCGCCGCCTGGCGATTCGCAGCGAACGTGGTCACGTTGCCCCTCTCTCCAGCAAGCGAGCCAAAAGTCTGGCCGCTGCCGGCGGCGAAGCTGCTGCCAAGCCCAACTGCGAACCGAAGCGATTCATTCGCGAACTGCGTGGCTCGATCGAAGGCTACGAAGTGGGTCAGGAAATCGGCATTGGTGTTCTGGCTGATGCTACAAGCGTTGACGTCATCGGAACCAGCCGCGGTCGCGGTTACGCTGGTGTGATGAAGCGGCACAACTTTGCCGGTCAGCGAGCTACCCACGGTGTGAAGAAGGTTCACCGTCACACAGGTGGTACCGGTTGCAGTGCCTACCCCAGTCGAACATTTAAGGGTTTGAAGATGAGCGGCCAGTACGGCAATGCTCGCGTCACGACCCGCAACCTGAAGGTCGTCAAAGTCGACGAAGAAAACGGCGTAATTCTGCTTTATGGTGCCGTTCCTGGCCCCAACGGCGGATATGTGATCGTTCGTGAAACCAACATGGTCCGTTAACAGCACCCTTTGTTAGTGGTCCGGCATAGGAAACAAGTCGCGCCCCTCGCGTGAAAGAACAATCCCATGGTCAGTTTGCCCATTTTTGACAAGAGCGGAAAGGAAGTCGGCAAGTACGAGCTTGACCCGGCAGAAATCGCTCCGTCGATCAACAAGCAGTTGCTGCACGACGCCGTCGTGATGTACCAGGCGAACCTTCGCCAAGGTACGCACCGCACCAAGACACGCGCAGAAGTCGCTGGTTCGACCAAGAAGATGTATCGCCAAAAGGGTACCGGTAACGCACGTGCCGGTTCCAAGCGTAGCGGCGTCCGCCGTGGCGGTGGTCACATCTTTGCGATTCGTCCTCGCGATTATTCGTACCGTTTGAACAAGAAGGCCTTGAAGCTCGCGACTCGCATGGCGATTGCCAGCAAGATTCAGGGGCAACAGGTTGTCGTTGTCGATAACCTGGCCCAGTCCGAGATCAAGACGAAAGAAGTCGCCGGAGCCTTGAAGGCCCTGGGTATTTACGGTCAGAAGATTGCCATCGCGTTGGAAAAGCACGATCCGGTGTTTTACCGCAGTGCTCGCAACATTGAAGGGGTTTCTGTCAGCCCGGTCGCTGATTTGAACGCCTACTCGGTGCTACGTCCTCGCAAGCTGGTCATCACCAAGGCCGCTTTGGATGCCCTGCGTTCCAAGGGTGGCGAGAGCGAGTAATCGTTCGTCCCATTCGGTTTTTCGAGCAGATCAATTTCAACCTGATTTAGCAATAGAGGTGCCAACATGGCACGGCCCTATTACAAACCGAGCGAAGAAACCCCAACCCGCGTGCTGGAATCGCACCAGGTGATCCTGCGTCCGCTGGTGACCGAAAAGGGTGTTCAAGTTTCGGAAGACCTGAGCCAATACACGTTCGAGATCGCACCGACCGCCACGAAGTTGGACGTTCGCCGTGCGGTAGAAGAGTTGTTCGATGTCAAAGTCGCCAGCGTGAAGACGCAGACGCGGAAGGGCAAAGCTCGCCGCTATCGCTATCGCAATGGTACGACCCGCAACTGGAAGAAGGCCATCGTCACGTTGGCCGGAGATCAAAAGATCGACTTCTATTAATCGACGGGTTCTATTGATCGACTATCGCACTGGCCCGCGAATTAGAGCACGAGCGAAATAGATACGAGATAAACCATGGGTATTCGCAAATACAAGCCGACCTCCGCTGGACGCCGTAACGCGTCGGTAAGCGACTTCAAGGAGTTGACCAAGGGCGCATCGCCTGAGAAGGCCCTCCTGCGGAAGCTGACCAAGACCGGTGGCCGTAACAACCAGGGCAAGATCACCACGCGTCATCGTGGTGGCGGTCACAAGCGTCGTTACCGTGTGATCGACTTCCGCCGCGCCAAAGATGGCGTACCGGCAGTGGTTGCCTCGGTCCAGTACGATCCGAACCGCAGTGCCCGTATCGCGTTGCTCAACTACGTCGATGGCGAGAAGCGTTACATCCTCGCTCCCGATGGATTGAAGGCTGGCGACAAGGTTCAAAGCGGTGCGGAAGCTTCGCCAACGGTGGGTAACTGCCTGCCGCTGAAGAATATTCCGGCCGGCACCACGGTGCACAATATTGAAATGACTCCCGGTCGTGGCGGTGCCATGTGCCGCAGTGCCGGTAGCTCGGCAACGTTGATGGCCTGTGAAGCAGATTGGGCCCAGCTGTCGCTGCCCAGTGGTGAAATTCGCCGCGTGCAGAGCACGTGCCGGGCCACTATCGGTCGAGTTAGCAATCCCGATCACGAAAAGGTTTCGCTTGGTAAAGCTGGCCGTAAGCGATGGCTGGGGCGTCGTCCTCACGTTCGCGGTACCGCCATGAACCCGATCGATCACCCGCACGGTGGTGGTGAAGGTCGTACCAAGGGTGGCCGTCACCCGGTCACGCCGCAAGGTAAGCCGACCAAGGGTGGAGCCACGCGTCACCGCAAGAAGGCCTCCAACCGTTCGATCGTTCGTCGCCGTCGTTCGCGTCGTTACGGTCTGTTGAAGGTTTTGAAGTAATAAGACACTCAGTCCTGGCAAGGTTAGGCCGCATTGGCCACGATCCTGAAGGTTTTCGAGAATGAGCCGATCCCTGAAAAAAGGGCCGTACGTCGACCCGAACGTTTACCAGAAGGTTGCCCAGCAAGAAGAAGCTGGCACCAAAGACCCGATCAAGACCTGGGCTCGTGCCTGCACGATCATCCCGGAATTTGTCGGCCACACGTTCATGGTCCACAACGGTCGAGCCCACCTGAAGGTCTATGTCACTGAAGACATGGTTGGCCACAAGCTGGGCGAATTCGCACCGACGCGAACCTTCCGTGGTCACGGTGCTGACAAGAAGAAGAAGTAACCAAGCAAAACAGTAAACGCCTACCGATTGGCATTTTGCAGCCTGGCTGCCCACGGAACTATGGCAAACCGCCGATACCGTGGTTCGAGGAGTTGATCAACCATGTTCAAAGCGACCCACCGACTGGCACGCATCAGCCCGCGAAAGGTGCGCCCGCTGGCCGATTTGGTACGAGGCAAGCTGGCCGACGAAGCCCTCGACATTTTGCGGTTTCAGCCGCACCGGGGTGCTCGCCTGTTGGAAGAAGTCATCAAGAGTGCCATCGGCAACTCGCAAGATTCGGAACAGAACGAAGGGAAGGCTGCTAACCAGCATGCCCTGTACGTCGCCGAAGCTCGCGTCGATGGCGGGCCGATCATTAAGCGATTCCGCCCGCGAGCTCGTGGAAGCGCCTTCCCGATTTTGAAGCGGACCTGTCACATCCACGTCACCCTGGAGGAACTCCAAGGCTAAGGCTTTTCCCCTGGTGGGTAAGCCCTGTCTTCGAGTCGAGAGACAAGCATGGGACAAAAAGTTAATCCAGTTGCGTTTCGTACCGGCGTCATGGTCGGCTGGAAGAGCAAATGGTTTGCGTCGAAGCGTGATTTTCCAGCCCTGTTGCTGGAAGACAAGAAGATCCGCGACTTCATCCTGAAGCACCCGGATCAACGCATTCGACAGAAGTACCGTAATGCAGGCATCGACAAAGTCGAAATCGAACGGACCCGCGATGAAGTTCGCGTGACGTTGTTCGTCGCCCGGCCAGGTCTGATCATTGGTCAGAAGGGTCAGGAAGTCGAGAAGCTGCAGGAAGAACTGCAAAACCTGGTCGGCCGCCGCATCAACTTGAAGGTTGAAGAAGTGGGCCGTCCAGAACTTCGAGCTCAATTGGTCGCCGAGGACATCGCCGATCAGTTGGCCAAGCGTGCCAGCTTTCGCCGCACGATGAAACGTGCGATCGAAGGCACCATGGAGGCAGGTGCCCGAGGCATCAAAATCCAAATGGCAGGTCGACTTGGCGGTGCGGAAATGGCTCGCCGAGAAAAGCAAATTGAAGGATCGATTCCGTTGAGCACCTTGCGGGCGAAGATCGATTACGGCTTCACCGAAGCTCGTACGCCGCAGGGACACATCGGGGTTCAGGTCTGGATCAATAACGGTTTTTACGAAGGGGACGACTCCGATGGCTATGATGCCCAGACGAGTGAAGCACCGAAAAAGCCAAAGAAGACGTATAAAAGGTAATGCCACTCGTGGCAACACCGTCGTCCTCGGCGATTTTGGACTTCAATCCACACAGGCGGGTCACATCACCGCCCAGACGATCGAAGCGGGTCGTATTGCCGCTCAGCAGTACGTCCGTGGTATCGGTAAGTTGTACATCCGGATCTTCCCCCACAAGTCGGTAACGGCTCGCCCGTTGGAGACTCGTATGGGTAAAGGTAAGGGTGAACCGGACCGTTGGGTTGCCACGGTCAAACCCGGTACCGTGATGTACGAACTCAAAGGTGTGACCGAACAGCAGGCAAAGATTTGCTTCGCCCGTTTGGCTCACAAGATGCCGGTTCGATGCCGCTTCGTGCGTCGTCGTCCCGACCTGGAAACAGTAGAACAGACAAGTTCAGAGACGACTCCCGCCAGCTAAACCTGGCCGAAGTTCGTCCCTTTGAACGGCGGCAAGTTACCGCGAATTGAACGTGCATAGGCGATAGAGCAATGAAAGCAAGTGAACTGCGAGATCTGAGCGACGATCAGCTCCAGGCGAACCTGAAAAGCGCCATGGATAGCTTGTTTCGTCTGCGTGTTCAGTCCCAGACCGAGCGTCTGGATGCTCCTAGCGAGTTGGCCAAAAACCGCAAGCTGGTGGCCCGCATCAAAACGATTCAAGCCGAGCGAGCAGCCGCCGCGGCCAGTACCTAATTCAAGCGAAGTTTTAAGAGAGTATCGGCAATGCCCAAGAAAGTATTGGTCGGTAAGGTGACCGGCGACAAGCTGGACAAAACCCGACGGGTCGAAATCGCTCGTCGTATTCGCCATCCGCTATACGGCAAGTATTACTCGCGCCGCATGGTCTGCCACGTTCACGACGAGAACAACGAGTCGGGACTGGGTGATCGGGTCGAGATCGTCGAGAGCCGCCCCCGCAGCAAAACCAAGCGTTGGGAACTGGTTCGCGTTGTCGAGAAGAGCACGGAAGTCGACGTGGCTGCCCTGAAGGCGGCCCGCGAAGCTGGTGCTCACCTGCACGATCAAGACGAAAGCTAAGTCGGTCCCTGAAGATCACTGGTCCTTTTAGCTCATTACTGTTAGGCCCTCACACTTGCCAACGCCCCTTATAAGGCAGCGGCTTGGGGTTGGATTTAAGAAGCGATGATTCAACAAGAAACAAGACTGGCCGTCGCCGACAACACAGGTGCGAAGCAGGTCATGTGCATCAAGGTTCTCGGAGGAACGCGTAAGCGAACCGCCGGCCTGGGTGACGTGATTATCTGCTCGGTGAAAGAAGTCGTGCCGGGTGCGGACGTGAAGAAGAAGGCGGTCGTCCGGGCCGTGATCGTTCGCTGCAAGAAGTCGACTCGCCGCCCTGACGGAAGCTATATCCGCTTCGATCGCAACGCGGTGGTTTTGATCGACAAAGATAACAATCCACGCGGCACGCGTATCTTCGGAGCGGTTGCTCGCGAACTGCGAGATCGCAAGTTCATGAAGATCGTCAGCCTGGCGAGTGAGGTGGTTTAATGCATATCAAGATTGACGACACCGTCGAAATCATCACCGGTGCCGACGCAGCTTCCGAGCTTCGTGGCAAAGTCCTGAAGGTCTTTCCGGATACGGGCAAGATCCTCGTTGAAGGGGCCGCCAAGGTCTACAAGCACGTCAAGCCAAACGATAAGAACCCGCGCGGCGGCAAGCTGTCCAAGGAAATGCCAATCGCGATTTCCAACGTCATGCTGGTGTGCCCGGAATGCCGCGAACGCACCAAGACCGGTGCCAAAATCAAAGAAGACGGCAGCAAGGTTCGCTACTGCAAATCTTGCAATGCCGAAATTGGGCAACTGAGCCCAGCCAAGAACTAGAACATACAAGTACGACGTCTTAGCACCCTAAGCGTCAGCCGGTTTTTGCTTCGAGACAAACCATGAGCAAACCACGACTTCAAGAACAATACGAAAACGAAGTGCTTCCGGCGCTGGCAGAGAAACTGGGTCGTAAGAACCCGATGAACCTGCCTCGTCTGCGGAAGATCGTCGTCAACATGGGTGTCGGCACGGCCGTCACCGAAAAGAAGCATGTCGACGAAGCTGCTGAAGCCATGACGGAATTCACCGGACAGCGTCCGATGATCTGCCGTGCTCGCAAGAGCGTGGCAGCCTTCAAGCTTCGCGAAGGGATGCCGATCGGGGTTAAAGTCACCCTGCGTCGTCAGCGGATGTACGAGTTCCTTGATCGCCTGGTCAGCTTGGCCTTGCCTCAGGTTCGCGACTTTCGCGGTGTGAATCCCAAGAGCTTCGACGGCAATGGCAACTACACGATGGGCCTGACCGAGCAGCTGGTGTTCCCGGAATTGAACCCGGACAAGTACACCCGCCAGCAAGGGATGGACATCACCTTCGTCACCACCGGTGCCACCGACGACGAAGCCCGCGAACTGCTTGCCATGTTGGGCATGCCGTTCCAGCGGGAAGACCCAAAAAAGAAGAAGTCCGCCTAAGTTCTGCTGCAGAACGTAGCGGCAAGATATATACCGTTTGTTACCCAGTCGATTCGTTTTCCAGGTAGGAAATCCTCGTGGCAAGCAAGTCAAAAATCGCCAAGGCCAATCGCGAGCCGAAGTTTTCGTCTCGGCGTGAACGCCGCTGCACCATGTGTGGCCGTCCGCGTGCCGTCTATCGGAAGTTTGGTGTCTGCCGTATTTGCATTCGCAACTTGGCGGATCGAGGGCTGATTCCAGGTTTACGCAAGGCGAGTTGGTAAGGGGACCCGAAATATCATGATGACCGACCCTATCGCCGACATGTTGACCCGCATTCGTAATGCGGTTCGCGTCGAGCACCCACACGTTGAAATGCCCACGTCCAAAGTCAAACGAGGCTTGGCCGACGTGCTGAAGCGTGAAGGCTATATCTGGGACTGGGTAGAAACCGAAGACCACCCGGTGAAGCAGATTCGTTTGGAACTGAAATACGGTCCCAGTGGGGAACGCGTGATTCAGCACATCAAACGCGTCAGCAAGCCTGGTCGCCGGATTTACTCGAAGTCCACCGACTTGCGCCCGATCCTCAACGGCATGGGTATCACGGTGATCAGCACCTCCAGTGGTGTGATCAGCGACCGTGAAGCCCGCCAGAAGAAGATCGGCGGCGAAGTTTTGTGCGAAGTCTGGTAATCAATCCAGAATAAGCATTCCCATTCACTCAACCGGACAGTCTCCTTCGGAGAGACCCATTGCCTAAAGTTAGGTTAAGAAAATGTCCCGACTAGGTCGCAAACCAGTTGCCCTGCCCGAAAAGGTCAAAGCCTCGGTCGACGGTCAAACCGTCAATGTCGAAGGCCCCTTGGGTAAGCTTTCGTACACCGCTCACGACGACATCACCATTGCGGTTGACGACACCAATCAGGTCAATGTTACCCGCAAGAACGACACCCGCACCGCCAAGGCAATGCATGGTCTGACTCGGGCCTTGATCGCCAACATGGTGCAAGGCGTCGATCAAGGTTACGAACGCCGCCTGGAAGTGGTAGGCGTCGGTTACCTGGCCGCCATCGCCGGCGATGTGTTGCAGCTGCGGGTTGGTTTCGCCAACGAAGTGCACAAGAAGATTCCGAAGGATCTGGAAGTCAAATGTCCGGACCAGACCCACATCGTGGTCAAAGGGATCGACAAGCAGCGGGTCGGCCAGTTTGCTGCCGAAGTGCGTGCGGTTCGCAAACCAGAACCTTACAAGGGTAAGGGCGTTCGTTACCAGGGCGAGCACGTCAAGCTCAAGCCAGGTAAGGCCGCTGGTAAGTAATCGGTAAACAGAACACCTAAGTAAGAAGTCATCGGCTGCGGTCAAAACCGCGGCAACCACGAGGCTAGTTGAGTCGTGAATAAGCAAAAGTTCATTTCCAAGCAACGAAAGCGTCGGAGCAATCATGTCCGCCGGAAGGCTCGCGGCAACGCCGAGCGTCCTCGTCTGACGATTTTCCGCAGCAATAACAACATTTACTGCCAGATCATCGACGACGAAGCAGGCCGCACGCTCGTTTCGGCTTCGTCGCGTGACAAGGATCTGCGAGCCGACGCCACCGCGGGCAACTGCGAAGCGGCGGCCAAAATTGGCAAAGCGATTGCCGAGAAAGCCCTGGCAGCCGGGTTGAAGCAGGTTTGTTTCGATCGAGGTCATTTTCGCTACAACGGTCGCGTCGCCGCTTTGGCTGCCGCCGCTCGCGAAGGTGGTTTGGACTTCTAATCAACACGTAGAACACATTCACTAAGAGTCGTTGGAACCGCCGGTCACTGATCGGCAACATCCAAACGGGAGAGCCAATACCGTGGCGAAAGATTCTGGCAAAGGCGGATTCGTCGAAAAGGTCGTCAAGATCAAGCGCTGTGCCGCCGTGGTCAAAGGTGGTCGTCGCTTCAGCTTTGCGGCGATGGTCGTGATCGGTGACGGCAAAGGCCGTGTCGGTTGGGGCTATGGCAAAGCCAACGAAGTTCCCCCTTCGGTCCAAAAGGCAGTCAAGCAAGCCGAACGCAAGATGGTGGAAGTGCCGGTTCTGGAAGGAACCATTCCGCATCAAGTGATCGGTCGATTCGGTGCCGGCCAGGTGGTTTTGCTGCCGGCTCACCCTGGTACCGGTATCATCGCGGGCGCTTCGGTCCGTGCCGTGTGCGAAGCCGCCGGTCTGCACGACGTGCTGACCAAGAGCTTCGGTTCGACCAATCCGGTCGTCCTGGTCAAAGCAACCATCGAAGCCCTGAAGCAGTTGCGAACCAAGGAGCAGATTGAAACGCTGCGAGGAGTCACCGTCTAATGAGTTTGCACGAAATCAACCAAGGCGTTCAGAAGAACAAGCGTCGCCAGCGCATCGGTCGCGGTACCGGTAGTGGTTGGGGCAAGACGTCGCAGCGTGGTCACAAGGGTGCCAGAAGCCGTGCCGGTTGGTCGAATCGCGCTACCTTCCAGGGCGGTCAGACCCCCATCGTGCGTCACGTGCCCAAGCGTGGCTTCAACAACATGTGGGCCCTCACGGTGACCGGCGTCAACGTGAAGGACCTCAACGAGTTGTTCAACGACGGCGACACCGTCACCGTCGAAACGCTCAAGGAAAAGGGGCTCTGCAAGCGTCGTTTCGACGAGGTGAAGATCCTCGGCGATGGCGAGTTGACCAAGAAACTGACCGTCGAAGCACATCGCTTCAGTGCGTCGGCCAAGGAAAAGATCGAAAAGGCAGGCGGTACCTGCAACACGATCGTGCGAATCACGACCGTTGCCGAAAAGAAGGAAGAGGCCAAAAAGGCCAAGGGTTAGTACCCAATACAAAACAGACATGCCCGCGCGATAGCGTGGGCATGTTTTTTGCGCCGATACGGCTTAAATCCAGCAGGCCGACCCGCTGGGCTGCCAAGATTACGACCACGCCTGCGAAATTCAAGGTAAGACCGCTTCGGGTGGCCTAGTCCTATGGATGCCGTTTGGTGTAAATTCGTTTATTCGCAACCCTTTGCGATTTGTTATCAAACAGCAAGCCTCGCGAGGCTTTTCCTCAAACTCGCCAGATCGGGTTAGATTGTCATGTTGGAAAAAGTACGCGTCCTCTTCACGATTCCTGAACTGCGGACGAAGATTCTCTTGACGATCGGTCTGTTGGCCGTCTTTCGCGTCGGTTCGCAAATCCCGCTGCCGATGATCGACCAGGCCCAGCTGCAAAACTTCTTCAAGAACCAGGGGAACGAGGGCGTTGCCGGCCTGTTGCAACAGGTTTCGGTCTTCAGTGCCAGCACCCTGAGCCAGGTGACGATCTTTGGCCTGGGAATCATGCCCTATATTTCCGCCTCGATTATTTTCCAACTGCTGGGCACCGTTTGGAAGCCGCTGGAAGAGCTGCAGAAGGAAGGGGAAGCGGGGCGGAAAAAGATCAATGAATACACTCGCTACGCGACCGTTGTGTTATGCGTTTTACAAAGTTACTTCTATCTCGCCACGATGACCGGCGTCGGGGAGGACGGCAGAAGTTTCGTGAACCGGGCCTTCTGGACCTCTACCGAGGTCGGAAACATAGATCAGAGTCTGTACTGGGGCTGGGCGATCGTCGCCGTGGCGATCATGACCTGCGGTACGGTCTTCCTGATGTGGCTGGGTGAACAGATCGACGAGTTCGGTATCGGCAACGGTATCAGCTTGTTGATCATGGCAGGCATTCTGGCCGCCATGCCGGCAGCCTTGCTCGACCTGCTGCAGAACACCTCGCTGGAGCTGAAGAACTTCACCAAGGGTGAATTTGGGATCGAGACCATCATGGTCTTAGCGGTGTTATTCGTCGCGGTGATCACCGGGGTGGTGTTCATCATGCAGGGCCAGCGGAAGATTCCGATGCAGAGCGCCAAGCACGTTCGCGGTCGTCGCGTTTACGGCGGTACCCGTCAATTCCTGCCGCTGCGAATCAATCAAGCCGGCGTGATGCCGATCATTTTCGCGAGCAGCTTGCTGTTGTTCCCGCAGTTTGTCTTCCAGTGGTTGTCTTCGTTGACCAAGTACGCGATCTTCCACAACCTGGCCGACGCGTTCTCACGAGGACAAAGCTTTATCTACGTTGGTTGCTATATCGCGTTGATTTACTTCTTCTGCTACTTCTGGACGGCGATCACGTTCAATCCAAAGGATGTTTCTGAGAACCTGAAGAACTTCGGTTCGTTCATCCCCGGCTACCGACCTGGTCGCCGAACGGAAGAGTACTTAGAAAAGGTGATGGTTCGCATCACGTACGTCGGTGCCGGCTTCCTGGCTTTGGTTGCCGTCATTCCGACCCTGATTTCTTCCTATCTGGGGGTTTCGCCCCAGGTGGCTAGTTTCTACGGTGGAACCGGGCTTCTGATCGCGGTGAGTGTTGCGTTTGATCTCGTTCAAAAGATCGACAGTCACCTGGTCATGCGGAACTATAAGGGCCTGATTGAGGGCTAACCCCAACGCCACGAGGGCGCGTCTCGCTTTCATCTGCCTGTGATCGAAAGCGGCTTCGTATTTTTGACTTCGGCGTCAGCGGTAAGTGCCGCTTACGCCTAGCCGAGGGTTTCGTTGGGTCATGCGGATTATCTTTCTTGGACCTCCCGGAGTCGGTAAGGGGACCCAGTCCGATAAGTTGGTCGAGTTCTGGAACATCCCTCACATCTCAACCGGCGAGATGTTGCGTGAAGCGATTCGGAATAAAACCGAGTTCGGCCTGAAGGTCGCCGCTCAAATGGAAGGGGGCCGACTGGCTGCCGACGAGATCGTCGTGAAGATGGTCCGCGAGCGCCTGGCACAGGCCGATTGCCATAATGGGTATTTGCTGGACGGCTTTCCCCGGACATTGCCCCAGGCCGCCTCGTTGGACTTGGGCCTGGCCGTTGACGACGAGAAAGTCGACGCCGTTTTGAACCTGACGGTCGACGAGGAAGAGCTGTTTCGCCGCCTGTTGGCTCGAGCCAAGAAGGAAGACCGCGGCGACGATAATGAAGAAACCATTCGCAACCGGATGAAGGTCTACGACGACATGACCTCGCCACTGATTGCCTACTACGAAGAGCAAGGCGTGCTGCACAAGATCGACGGAATCGGCAGCATCGACGAAGTGTTCGATCGCATTCAAACGGTCTTGCAGGAAGTTGCCCGGAACAAGGCATGATCACGCTTCGCTCGAAACGCGAAATCGACAAGATGTACGTCGCTGGGCAACTTGTCCGCGAGGCACACCGCCAGGTTTCCCAGTTAATCAAGCCAGGCGTCACCACCGCCGCGCTGGACCAGGTCATCGATGATCTGTTCGCCGAAGCGGGCGCGATTCCTTTGTTCAAAGGGGTGCCTGGCAAAGTGCCGTTTCCGGCGGCGACCTGCATTTCGGTCAACGACGAAGTGGTCCATGGCATCCCGGGCCAGCGGATTTTGAAAGAAGGGGACATCGTCAGTGTCGATACGGGCGCCAAATTGGGCGGCTGGTGCGGTGATTCAGCTTGGACCTATGCAGTCGGCCAGATCAGCGACCAGGCCCAGAAGCTGCTCGATGTTACCGAACGAGCCCTGCAAATCGCCATTGAGTTGATGCCTGAAAAGAAGCGCTGGAGCCAGGTCGCCAGTCAAATGCAAGCCGAGGTCGAGTCGGCAGGCTTTTCGGTGATTACCAGCCTGGTAGGTCACGGCATCGGCACGACGATGCACGAACTGCCCCAGGTTCCCAATTACGACAGCAAAGAATTCCGGGCCAAAGGGGATTTCGATCTGCGGCCGGGGATTGTGATCGCAGTTGAACCGATGGTGGCCGTGGGGCGTCAAGATTTGTATTTGCACAAAGATGGCTGGACCCTTTCGACGAAAGATCACAGCCTGACGGCCCATTTCGAGCATACCTTGGCCCTGACCAGCAGCGGCGTGCGGATCCTTACCGGAGAAGATCCTGGCAGCTGATGCTGAATGCTGGGAAAGCTACACCGGCTGCGTCGACTTGAGCAGTATGCCCAGTCAATGCCCGAGCCGTCCCGTTGAGCGAGCCTTTTGCCGTCAGGTCAAGAGGAATCGACCTTTCCTGGGGTCGAAAACTAAAGTTTTTAATGTCCACGCCCTTGTCAGTGGAATTGGGAGTCCGCTATACTATCCCGCTTCCCTAGCGACCATTGTTTGGAAGATAGAGAGTCATGAAGGTTAGAGCCAGCGTTAAGCGAATCTGCGACAAGTGCAAAGTAGTCCGCCGTCGAGGCCGGATCTACGTTATTTGCGAGAACGCCCGTCATAAGCAACGCCAAGGTTAATTGGCGGCTGAAAGGCCTGTCAGCGGATGATTTTTTCGCTTGACAGCCAGCGTTTTTGACCTGTCCGCGTATTCCCCCACTGGGTACGGAATCCCCGCGATAAAACCGGGAACGCGAAATAGCCAGGCACGCGAAAAGCCCAAGAAACGCCGTTTCGCTTCGCAAATCGATACAACGACATATTTTCGGATACATTGTCCTCGGATTGAGGACACTCACAGGAGACCACCATGCCACGTTTGCTCGGTGTGGACATTCCCAATGATAAGAAAACTTGGATCAGCTTGACCTACCTGTACGGTGTGGGTCCGGCGGTTGCTCGCGAGTTGTGCGTCAAGGTCGGGATCGATCAAGATCGCCCTGCTTCCGAGATCCATGAAGACGAACTGAGCCGTCTGGCTGGTTTGCTTGAAAGCGATTACACGGTCGAAGGTCCTCTTCGCCGTCAGCTCTCGCAGAACATCCAGCGTCTGAACCGGATTACCTGCTACCGCGGTCTGCGACATCGCCGTGGTTTGCCGGTTCGTGGTCAGCGAACACGAACCAACGCCCGCACCCGGAAAGGTCCGAAGAAGACCGTTGCCGGTAAGAAGGGCGTGAAGGATCTCCGCTAATCTCGCCAGAAGGCTCCCATACCGAAACATTCTGCCATCGGCACGATCGGTTTTGTTGGGGACTTTCTACCATTTCAACGCATATCAATCATTCAGCATTGTAGCTTCGCCCGTAGTGGTGGGAGATAGTTAAGTGGCCAAAGTCGTTAAGCGAAAGACGCGGCGTAACGTTCAGCAAGGGGTTGTCCATATCAAGGCGACCTTCAACAACACCCAGGTAACCATTACCGACGCGAAGGGTGACACGTTGTGCTGGGCAAGCGCCGGAACTTGTGGTTTCAAGGGAAGCCGAAAGAGCACCCCGTTCGCCGGGCAATGTGCTGCTCAACAAGCAGCCGAAAAGGCATTGAAGTTCGGTCTGCGGGAAGTTGACGTGAAAGTCAACGGCCCTGGCAGCGGACGGGAAAGTGCCATCACCGCGCTTGCCGCCGCCGGTCTGACGGTTAAGTCGATCGAAGACTGCACGCCGATCCCGCACAATGGTTGCCGTCCGCCGAAGAAGCGTCGCGTCTAGTATCGCGAACTTTCGAGTCAGGCAGCGTTTAACGGGCGATTCAGAGACACTCTATAGCAGCACGAAACAAAACGGAGCGAACGATGCATATTCGATGGCGTGGGCTGGAATTGCCGAGTGTGGTTAGTTGCGAAGCCGAAACCCTCACTTCCCACTACGGCAAATTCATCGCCGAACCGTTCGAACGCGGTTTCGGGGCCACGATCGGTAACAGCATGCGGCGGATCCTTCTCTCGAGCCTCGAGGGAGCGGCCGTCACCCAGATCAAAGTCCGTGGCGCTCAGCACGAGTTCACCAGCATCCCGGGCGTGGTCGAAGACATGACCGACATCGTCCTGAACGTGAAGTCGGTTGTCGTCAAAAAGCACTCGGAGATGACCAAGGTCATCACGATCGAAAAACAGGGTCCCTGCGAAGTGACCGGCGCCGACATCCAGTGCGATGCCGACGTCGAGATCATCAACAAGAACCTGCACCTGTGCACCGTCACCGGCGAAATTCCATTCATGATGGAAATGGTCGTCGAGTCGGGCCGCAGCTACGTTCCTTCGACCGAACACAGCTCGGCCGAACACGAGATCGGTATCATTCCGGTCGACGCTGTCTTCAGCCCGGTTACCCGCGTTCGTTACACCGTCGAGGAAACTCGCGTCGGTCAGAAGACGAACTACGACCGGTTGATCCTCGAGATCTGGACCGATGGTTCGGCCCATCCGGAAATGGCCTTGGTCGAAGCTGCCAAGATCTTGCGAAAGCACCTCAATCCATTCGTTCAATACAACGAACTGGGTGCCACGATCAACATGCCCAGCCGTTCGACCCCCAGCGGGTTGGATCCGGTCATGGAAGCCAAGCTGAACATGAGCCTGGCCGAGTTGCACCTTTCGGTCCGGGCTTCCAACTGCCTGGAATCGGAAAACATCCACACGGTCCGCGACCTGGTTCGCCGTACCGAAGATCAACTGATGGAAGTCCGCAACTTCGGTGAAACCACCCTGACTGAAGTTCGCGAAAAGCTGAAGGAATATGGTCTGCACCTGGGCATGCGAGTCCCACCGGCAGCCAGCCCGATGCACTAAATCCCAAACATCAATACAAACGCCACTTCACGGCGACGTTTCTACGGCAACGTTAACACTCAAGAATTACCATGCGACACCTAAAAAAAGGTCGACGACTCGGACGCTCGGCCAGCCATCGCAAGGCGTTGTTCCGCAACATGGCGAGCAGCCTTTTGCTGACCGAACGTCCTGACGACGTGAACGAAAGCTACTTCCGGTACAGCGACTACCTGGCCGCCGATACCCCGGCAACCGGTCACAACACGCCCAAGGTCAAAGGCCGTATCGTGACGACCGTCGAAAAGGCGAAGGAGCTTCGCCCTTACGTCGAGAAGTGCATCACGGTCGCCAAGAACGCGCTGCCTCACCTGCGTGAAGCAGAGAAGTTCGCTACCAAGGCCAAGCCGAACACCGACGAATACAAGAAGTGGCGTAAGAGCGAAGACTGGCAGAAGTGGAACGCCGCAATCGCTCCCTTCGTCGCCGCTCGTCGTCGTGCGGTTGAAATGCTGGGCAACCAGCGTGCGGTCGAAATCTTGTTCGACGAGGTTGCTCCCCGCTTTGAAGATCGCGACGGTGGCTACACCCGGATCTTGAAGCTGGCCAAGCCGCGTCTGGGCGATGCCGGTATGCAGGCCATCCTGGAATTCGTCGGCAACGAACGCGATCGCGTGAAAACCGAAGCCGAACGTCCGGCCTTCGACAGCGACGAAGAAGCAGCAGCACCAACGGCCGCTCCCGAAGCGGAAGCCCCGGCCGAAGAAGAAGCCGCCGCTCCGGAAGCAGAAGCTCCGGCTGAAGAACCTGCCGACGAAGAAACCAAGGACAGCTAATCTCCACCCAGGAGATCAGCGTCGCTTGAAATCAACAAAACCGCTATACTCCCTCGAGTATCGCGGTTTTTTCATGGACTAGCAGCTCGTGAAACGTTCCTCAGGCTCCAAACGGCGAAAGAAGGGGGCGGCCCCCAAAGCGGACAAGCCGCGCAAGGCTGCTGCCAGAGCCATCCCCGCCCAGCGACGTGTTCAGCTGCATCAATCGGTCAAACGCCGTGGGTTCGATTTTACGTTCGCCATGCGACTTTTGGTCAACGACATGGTCGACCGGATGCCGGAGCTGGACCATATCGACATGTCACGCGTTGCCGTGGCGATCGTTCAGGCCCGGATCGATTCGACGTATGGCATCTACGCCACGCTCACGCCGATGCGGTTCGAGAAGGGCTCGCGCTATACGACACGCCGCGGCCACAAGTATGCCTGCCAGTCGCTATTGGATGAACATGGCCGCGAGATGCTGTACATCCTCAGCTTCTACCTGCCGCGATTTCAGAACCTCGATTTCTCCGAGAAGCTGGTCACCATCTTCCACGAACTGTGGCACATCAGCCCACACTTCGACGGCGACATCCGCCGCCACCCAGGCCGCTGCTACGCCCATTCGACCAGCCAGAAGGAATACGACGAGCAGATGGGCGTACTGGCCACGCAGTATCTCATGAAACAGCCGGAACCTCATCTTTACTCGTTTCTAGAGCATGATTTCACCAAGCTCTACCAAGCCACTGGCGGCATCTATGGCGTGAAGATCCCGCGGCCGAAGCTGATTCCAGTTGCGGCTTAATTGGCAACTTCGCCATCGCCCCCAAGTAACTGTGTAAACTTCTTCTGCTCGGTGCATTGCGCAAAACAGGAGCGTCTCGGTGTACGTTCACAAATCATCTCTAAACCGCTGAGCAATGATTCGGCAATCGTTTGCATTTTGTCACCCATTGACTTCCAGTTTGTGTCATGCAATTCCGATTCGTTGAATTGGATTTATCGTTTCGATACCATCCAAGATGTGGCGAGAAGAGTTATAGACGGTTATTACTTTAAGAGAATATTAATATGTCTAGATGGCGATTACGCAGCATCTCAGGATTTACGCTCGTTGAACTCCTTGTGGTGATTGCCATCATCGGCGTATTAATCGCGTTGCTTCTGCCTGCGGTCCAACAAGCCCGCGAGGCGGCTCGCCGTGTTCAATGTACCAATCAACTCAAGCAGTGGGCGCTCGCGGCTCATATGCACCACGATACCTATGGCGAACTTCCTCCGGGCGCCTATGGCGGCGGAGCACGTATCAGCTGGATCGTTAAATTGCTGCCGTTCATGGAGCAGAAGAATATCTCGCAAATGATCGATGCAGGCGGAACGTCAGCGTCGGTCAATGGAACAACCAACTACGCCCCCGGGCCAGCAAATCCGTGGGACACGAACTACAAGCCGTGGGTAACGCAGTTTCCGGTGCGTACTTGCCCTTCCGATCCTCAGGCAGGTGCCGGGATCACAGGTGCCTATTGGACTGGCGGATTGAGCTATCGTGCGAACATCGGCGACGTGATGGCTGACTTTGGACGCGATGACTATATCAGCCGATTTCGTGGTGCGTTTCGCTATAAGGAATCGCGTAAGTTTCGGGACTTCACCGATGGAACCAGCAACAGCATTCTGTTGGGCGAGAAGGCCATCTGTGCCCCAGGCGACGGAAGGAATTCAAAGACTGGTATCTATCTGACCGCCAGCAACCCGGCGGCTTGCCAGGCGGCGATCGACCCTTCCGATCGCAAGCACTTTATCCCTAGCGGCTCGACCCAAGATTACAGCGGCCGACGCTGGTCGGATGCATTGTTCATGTACAGCGCGATTTCAACGGTATCGGCACCTAATACGCCGTCGTGTCTTGGTTGGGGATCGGGCGAGACAAACGCCGCCATGTACAGCATGTCCAGTTTTCATCCTGGAGGTGCCATGGCAGCGTTTGGCGACGGTTCGGTTTCGTTTCTTTCGGAAACGATCGATGCAGGTAACGCGACTCAGGACTATTGGGATCAAAACTCCGGCCAAAGCTACTTCGGCGTGATCGGTGCTCTTGGTTCGATCTCAGGCGGAGAAGTCGCCTCGTCCCGAAATTAACTGCATCCTGAAATCGGCCACTGCCTCTCGAAAAGGACATCGAAATGTTGACCCTCATCATGCTTCGGGCCAGTCGATCGATCGTTTTATCGCTATCTGTCTTGTTCAGCGTATGCCTGGTTTGCGGCTGCGGTGCGACCTCAGGGATTCCGGTAGAAGCGGTTTCCGGAACGGTTACGTTGAATGGTCAACCGATTGAAAGCGCGCTGGTTATTTTCAAGCCTCAGTCCGACGGTCGAACTGCGTCGGGCTATACCCTGGCGGATGGCTCGTTCCAGCTATCAACTTCGGGAGCGTCCCGTAGTGGTGCCATGATCGGCAACTACGACGTTCTCATCTCCAAGAAGATCGAAGTCGATTCTCATGGCAAGCCGATTCAATTCGACTCCAACGAGGTCTACGATCCCAACCCGAAGCCGCAGAAACGCGGGAAGATGGTTTCCCAGATTCCAGATCGATACAACGACCCATCCGAACCGCTTTTGACGGCTAACGTTCAAGACGGCTCGAACCACTTCGAATTCAAGCTGGAAAAGTAGACCCGCGCATCCTGGCGAGTGGATAAGTACATGGCCCGGAGCATTACTACGCTCTTTTGGGCGACACAACATCTGCGGAAGCCGCCACGCTGGGGTCTTTTACTCTTCCTCCAACGCGACTTCACCGCGTTTGTTCAGGCCAGTAGCGGCGTCTATAGCGTGAAGCCCCCGCGACCGAAGCTAATTCCGTTTGCGGTGTAGGGGAATCTGAACCCCATTCAGGCATGCCATTCTCTTGTAGGGCACAGTAATTGCCCATGCATACCGATTTTTAATGAAATACGCGGCATTTCTAGATTTACACAATCGTGGGAATTGCTCGGAAGATGGCGTCGCCGCGATAATGTGAAAAATTGCGCGGTGCTTGTAAAAAATCTACTCTCATCCGTTTGCTTCATTCTTTTCCAGGCCTTCTATTCAAGGTGTCTTCCCATGCGCAGAGTGTTACGTTCAGGTTTTACCCTGGTCGAACTCCTGGTGGTCATTGCCATTATTGGCGTGCTGATCGCCCTCCTGCTTCCGGCCGTTCAACAGGCCCGTGAGGCGGCCCGTCGGATGTCTTGCACGAATAATCTGAAGCAGATTGGCGTCGCGATGCACAACTATCACGACACCTACCAATCGTTTCCTTCCGGGTGCATCTCGCAGAGTTCGGCGGTCGACCCGCCCTCCGGTCCGCAGATGTGGGGCTGGCCCGTCTTGCTGCTTCCGCAGATCGAACAAAACAACCTTCATTCCAAGTTGAATCCCAACAAGCGGCGTCTGGTCGATTTACTTAACAACAGCAGCCAACGAAACATGGTCAAGCAGCGGATCGAGGCATACCGTTGTCCTTCCGATACGACCGGCGACACCGTGCAAGGCACTCCGCAGACTTTTGACTTCAACGGAACGGCAAACGTTGGATCGAACTTCTTCGGCGGCACGCTGAACTACCTGGGGGCCGGGCCATTCATTTCGCTCGACTTGATCGATCGTCCGAGCGGTCCTCTGTTTCGCAACAGCAAGACGAACTTCCGCGATCTGACCGACGGGACGAGCAATTCGTTTCTGGTCGGCGAGCGCGACTTCGATTGCTCGTCCGGCGTTTGGGCAGGCGTACGGAACGACGGCGGACCAGGCCCGCGCGGCGTCAACTATGTGCTGGGACGCGTCAGTATTCCGTTGAACTACAAAACGAAGAAGACCGGCAATAACGGCTGCAACGAGGCATTCAGCAGTAAGCACCCGGGCGGCGCGATGTTCCTGTTCTGCGACGGTAGCGTGAAGTTCATTAGCGAGAACATCGCGTTTAACAACAGCAACGCGACCGTGGGCGACAACAAGCCTGCAGCCAATGGAAATTACAACATGAACAATCTTGGGATCTACCAGCGATTGGGCATGATGAACGACGGCCAGGTCGTCAGCCTGCCGTAACCTCTATGCAGAGTCAATTGTGACTCGCGGCAGCCATGCTGCCAGTAATACGCGGCGCAACATTCAGGTGTTGCACCGCTGGTCAAACAGCTTTCCCCGGCTGAATAGAGTCTTCATTCTTCGCATCCGATTGTCTGTTTGAAAGTATTCCTATGAGCCGCAAAAACATGCTGTTGTTCTCTCCGATCTGGCTGTTGGTTTTCCTGGTCGCGCTGACTGGCTGCTCGGGCGGTGTCGGAGATCGCCCTGATATCGGCCGTGTGTCGGGTGTGGTGACGCTGGACGGCAACCCGGTCTCAGGAGCACAGGTCACCTTCCAACCTGTCGCCGGACGACCATCAGCCGGAGAAACCGATGCGTCCGGCAAGTACGTGCTGCTCTATAGCGAAGGAGTTGAAGGGGCCAAGGTCGGCGCGTGCACCGTTCGGATTTCGAAGGAAGATCAGAAGTTTGACAAGGATGGCGAACTGCTCAGCTCCAAAGAAACGCTGCCGGCCAAATACAATCTCGAGACGGAACTGACCGAAACCGTCCAAGCCGGCGACAACACGATCGACTTTACGCTGACTTCCAGCTAACAGCCAAGCCGGCGACGTCGTTGGGATGTCTCCATTTGTCGTGCCGTTTGGAGTTTTCGAGATCGATTGGCAGACGGGTAGACTTTGGCAGTTGGGAAGCGAAGTGATTAAGACCGGAATGAATCTTGGCGTTCCGCTTTCTCCCTATGGCAAACGGCCGATCCTCATGAAGTTCGGCGACGAGGGCCCGCAGCCGAATTGGCTCGATATCGAGTCCGGCAAGCTAACGCCGATTGAAGTTGAAGCTGGGCTTTGGTCAGTTCCCGGCTGGTAGGCAGCCGATCTCCCACGCGATGTGGTCACAAAATGACCACATCGAATCTCGCGTTTGCGCGTTTCTCGCGAGACGTATCGATTGATCGTCTACGGTCATTTGCGGGATTCCGGAGTATTTGTCTCTTGCGCGCCGGAGTAAAGCCGATCTTCGCTCGCATAATCGCACTGATCGGTATCAGGTGCCCATCGGTGGTGGCTAATCGACCAGTTACTCTGCTCCAACTCGAAGCATCGCGATTGTCAGTATTTATTTGCGACCTAAGGTTTTCTCAATAGCAAGGGTGCCCAGATTGGGTGGGCACTGATTGCCCAGCCCTTTCTCGGTCGAGGCGGAACGAGGACGGATGGCTAACTACCGTTGTGTCTTTACTTGAATGACTGACCGATGCCGTCTGAACTATCCCACCACCTTGATATTGCCTGGCTCCTGATTTGCGCCGCCCTAGTTATGTTGATGCAGGGTGGCTTCTGCCTGTTGGAAAGCGGCCTGGTTCGTGCCAAGAACAGCTTCAATGTGGCACTGAAGAACCTGATCGACTTCTGCATCTCGGCCAGCGTGTTCTGGTTGTTTGGCTTTGGCCTGATGTTCGGGGCCAGCTACGCCGGGCTGGTCGGTACTGATTTATTCTGCCCCGGCGAAAACTCTTCGCCCTGGCTGATGGCTTTCTTCCTGTTCCAACTGGTGTTCTGCGGAACGGCTACGACGATTATCTCCGGCGCGGTTGCCGAGCGAATTCGATTCCGCGGCTACGTGATCATCGCACTGATGACCTCCGGCATTATCTATCCCATTTTCGGCCATTGGGCTTGGGGTGGCGCGCTGTACGGCGAACCCACCGGCTGGCTGGCGCAGCAAGGGTTTATCGACTTCGCCGGCTCGACCGTGGTGCACTCGGTGGGCGGTTGGGTCGCGCTGGCGGCCATCTTGGTGATCGGTCCGCGGCTGGGACGCTTCGACAAAGATCAGCCTCACATTCATGGACATAACCTGACCTTGGCGACCTTCGGCGTCATGATCTTGTGGTTCGGCTGGTTCGGTTTCAACGGCGGAAGCACGCTCGGCATGACCGACGACGTGCCCAAGATTATCGTCAATACGAACCTGGCCGCCGCGTTTGGCGGGCTGGCTTGCCTGGCAATATCGTGGGCCATCTATCGCCGGCCGGACGTCGGACAAACGATGAACGGCGTCGTTGCCGGCCTGGTCGGTATTACGGCCTCGTGCCATATCGTTGCTCCCTGGGCAGCCGTTTTGATTGGTGTGGGCTCCGGCTTGATCTGTTCGCTGTTCACTTACTTGCTGGAACGAGCCAAGGTGGACGACGTGATCGGCGCATTTCCGGCGCATGCTTGTGCCGGGATGTTCGGAACGCTTTCGCTGGCATTTCTGGCCGATCCGGCGCACTTCGGCGAAGGGATGACCGCGTGGAGCCAGTTTTTAGTGCAGCTGAAAGGGGTTTCGTCGTGTGCCGCCTTGTCTTTCGGCGGCGGCTTTGCAGTGATTTACCTGACGAACCTGGTGATGCCGTTCCGCACCTCAGAAGAGCATGAACGCATCGGCTTGAACGTTGCCGAACATGGTGCGAGTACCGAACTGATCGATCTGCTGGAAAACATGTCGCGGCATCGCGAAAAAGCGGACTTCTCGGTCCAGGTGCATGTCGAACCGCATACCGAAGTGGGCCAGATCGCGGCGGAATACAATCGCGTGCTCAAGCGCGTCAACTCCGAGATGAGCCAGCGTGCCGAAGCGGAACAGCGATTCCGCGGGATCTTCGAGAACGCGATCGAAGGGATCTACCAGTCGACGCCGGAAGGGCGTTTCGTCACGATCAATCCGGCCCTGGCACGAATGCTTGGCTATGATAATCTGACCGAAATCGCCGAGTCGGTCACTGATATCGGCAGCCAGATTTATGTCGATCAAGACCGCCGCAAAGAATTTATCCAGGCAATTGAAGATCACCAGGTGGTTTTTGCCTTCGAGTCGGAAGTTCGCCGAGCCAATGGCGAGACGGTCTGGATTTCAGAGAACGCTTCCGCTCGGCGCGATGTCGACGGCAACCTGCTTTACTACGAAGGTACCGTCGAAGACATCACCCAGCGCCGCCAGGCCCGCCGGATGGAGGATCAGCGCAACGCGGCCGAAGCGGCCAACCGCGCCAAGAGCGACTTCCTGGCCAGCATGAGTCACGAAATCCGCACGCCGCTTAACGGGGTGATCGGCTTTCTCGATCTACTGTCGGCAACCCCGCTGGAAGAGAAACAGGAACGTTTTGTCGACCTGGCCAAGAGTTCGGCCAGCACGCTGTTGCACCTGATCAACGACATTCTCGATTTCTCGAAGATCGAAGCAGGCGGCATCGAATTCGAGAACTCCGAATTCGTCCTGCATGAACTGGTCGAATCGATTCCGGAGATGTTCACGCCGCAAGGCCGAACACGCGGTTTGGAATTGAACTGCTTCATCGGCGGCGACGTGCCGCATACGGTGATGGGCGATTCCGAACGCCTGCGCCAGGTGTTGGTCAACTTGTTCTCCAACGCGGTGAAGTTCACCGAGCATGGCGGCGTGAACCTGCACGTGACCCTTGATCAAAGGCCAGGCAGCCCTGAAGGAAAGGGGCCTCAGATGATTCGCTTTGCCGTGGAAGATACCGGGATTGGTATTCCGCAAAGCCGCGTGGAACGTTTGTTCAAAGCGTTCTCGCAAGTCGATGCCTCGACGACCCGCAAGTATGGCGGAACCGGTTTGGGACTGGCCATCTGCAAACAGCTTACCGAATTGATGGGCGGTGAAATCGGCGTCGACAGCGAATCAGGCAAAGGCTCGACCTTCTGGTTTACCTTGCCGCTCAAGTCGATCGTTCGCTCTACCTGCGAAACGATTCCGAACGTGGCGGGCCTGCGTGTGCTGGCCGTTGACGACAATCACATGAACTTGCAGATCCTGAAAGAACAACTGCAGGCCTGGGGCGTCGAAGCAACCACCGCCAGCAACGGCAGTCGAGCGCTCGAACTGTTGGAAGACGCCGCCGAACGCAACGTGCCGTTCCAACTGGCGATTCTCGATCACATCATGCCCGAGATGGATGGTCTGACATTGGCCGATCAGATCTGCCGCAAGCAGCACCTGCGACAGACCAAGCTGATGATGCTGACATCGTATGATCGCGACATTTCGACCGAGGCGCTCAAGCGGTTGGAAATGACTTGCTTGAGCAAGCCGGTTCGCCAATCGCGTTTGCTCGATACGTTGGTTTCCCTTTCCGGCGGACGCGGGGCCAGCCAACCGGCGATCGCCAACAAGGACAAAAAAGTTGAACGCGAGATGAGCGATCATCCACACGCCGGCAAAACGATCCTGGTAGTCGACGATAACGAGATCAACCGACTGGTCGCCGAAGAGATTCTGCAAGCCGCCGGCTTCGAGGTCGAGCTTGCTGAAAACGGACGCCAGGCAGTTCAGTACGTCTGCCAATCGAAGACTGACCTGGTGCTGATGGACTGCGAAATGCCAGAAATGGACGGCTTCGAGGCAACTCGCAAGATTCGCCAGCTCAGCCACACGACCAACCCCAAGCTGAAAGGCTTGCCGATCGTGGCCCTTACGGCTCAAGCGATCAAGGGAGATCAGGAACGCTGCCTGACGGCAGGCATGGACGACTACGTCATGAAGCCCGTCAATCGCACGCAATTGATTCAAACCATTCTGAAACAACTGGACGGTCGCCGCGTCCCAACCGCACCGGTGGCTTCCCCGCCGCCCGCTCCGCCAGTGCCCGTTTCGCCGCCAACCATTTCGGTAGAGAAGCAGAACGAGCCAACGGTCGATGTCGAGGAGCGAATTGCCATCGCCGAATTACGGGAACGTTGCGGCGACGATGAGCGGCTGATTCGCAAGGTGCTCGAAAAGTTCACCCTTCGCGGCAAGGCTGACATTCAATTGCTGACCAAACATATCGACTCAGGCGAAACCGACCAAATCGTTCAGGTCGCGCATAGCTTGAAAGGCATGGCGGCGAATGTCGCGGCCGCAGCCGTATCGCAGGTCGCCGGAACGATCGAACTGGCGGCCCGCGACCGAAAGAGTGATGAATACGATTCAATGCTGCAAAAATTGACGCAAGAGTTCGACAACTGTGAAGCGGCAATCCGCCAACTGCTTGACCCCGAAGCAGGCGAGGAGAGTTAGATGATGAACATCGATTCCCGCATCAGCATCCTGGTGGTCGATGACGACGATATCACTTTGGACATGATCGAAAGCTATCTGACCCGCGAAGGCTTCCAGGTCTTCACGGCAGAGAACGGTCGCCAGGCAATCGAGATTCTCGAAACGCACGAGATCCAGATGGTCGTTACCGACTGGGAAATGCCAGTGATGAACGGTCTGGAACTTTGCCGCACGATCCGCACGCAGTTCACCGACCAGTATGTCTATTGCATCCTGCTGACCAGCCGCGGACGAAGTGACGAAATTGTCGAGGGCATGAAGTCAGGCGCGGACGACTTCATGGTCAAGCCGTTCAACCCACCGGAACTGTTGGCCCGGATCAACGCCGGGATTCGCCTGGTGGGACTTGAAACGCGCGACCTGGTGATCTTCGCCATGGCCCGCCTGGCGGAATCACGCGATACCGAAACGGGCGAACACCTGGAACGCGTGCGGCAATACTCGCGCTGCCTGGCCCAGGAGATGGCCAAGTCGCCCCAGTTCGCCGACGCAATCGATGGCGAGTTCGTTCGCTTGATCTATCAAACCAGCCCGCTGCACGACATCGGCAAAGTCGGCATTCCGGACGGCGTTCTGCTGAAGCCCGGGAAGCTGACGCGGGACGAATTCGAGATCATGAAAAAGCACACGATCATCGGTGCCGATACGCTGGATGCCGCGTTGAAGAAGTTCCCCAAAGCCAAGTTCCTGCGGATGGCCCGAGACATTGCCGTGGCCCATCACGAAAAATGGGACGGCAGCGGCTACCCTTACGGACTACACGGCGTCGAAATTCCCCTCTCGGCACGCATCGTCGCCGTGGCCGACGTCTACGACGCGCTGACGACGCGACGGATTTACAAGGAAGCCTTCAGCACCGAGTACGCCGAGCAAGTCATCCTGGAAAGTAGCGGCAAACATTTCGATCCCCGCATCGTCGAAGCGTTCGAGAAGTGCAAGAAGGAATTCGCCCGCTTCGTCCAGATCTACTCGGACGAAACCGAAGTCGAATCAAAGTTCGAACTACACGTCTAGCTTACCCCCTGCTAACAGTTGGTACTCTCTGTGGTTCAATGCCCGCCAGGCTAGGTATGTCGCTGAATTCGGGGAGCAAAAAGAATGAACTTCTTGTTGTTTCCCTAGCCCAGGCGCCGAGGCAACTGGACTTCATTCAGTCAACAAGTTAGCTTCTCAGTAAACCTCTTGCTTCCAATCCCCCCCTGACTGACGAGACCTGTCGAATGAACAGAATCTTCGCCTTTTTGCCCGCCATTCTGTGGATCGGAGTTTTCGGACTCGCCACCGCTTCCGCACAAGAACAACCGGCCAATCCTACCCCGAACCTGGTGCACGATCATCACATGCACCATCACAATCATCACCACGCTACTGAGCAGGCGACCGAAAAGCGGTTCTACACCACGCGCTCGAGCGATGTGATGTTGCCGCTGCCGAACGAGGAAGACGCGTTCGTCTTCGCCGTGTTTGGCGATCGAACCGGCGGTCCGGAAGAAGGGGTGAACGTGTTGGCGGAAGCGGTTCGCGATGTGAACCTGATTGAGCCAGACCTGGTGATGACCGTTGGCGACTTGATCAACGGTTACAACCAGACCGAAAAGTGGAAGTCGCAGATGGTCGAGTTCAAAGCAATCATGAAAGAACTGCTTTGCCCGTGGTTCCCGGTCGCCGGCAACCACGATGTGTACTATCGCCCGCTGAACGATCCGAAGATGCCGGCCGGCCAGCACGATAAGCATTACGAAATGTTCTTCGGGCCGCTGTGGTACTCGTTCAAGCACAAGAATTGCAACTTTATCGTGCTGTACTCCGACGAAGGAGATCCGAAGACCGGCGAAAAGACTTTCTCGAAGCCTGCCGCCCAGACGATCAGCGCCGAACAATTAAAGTTCCTGGAAGATTCGCTCGAGCGAGGCAAGGATTGTGACCACCAGTTCATCTTCCTGCACCATCCGCGCTGGCTGGGAGGCAACTATGGCAACGACTGGAAAGATCGCGTTCATCCGCTGCTCAAAAAGGCAGGCAACGTGACCGCCGTGTTCGCCGGGCATATTCATTACATGCGATACGATCCCCAGGACGGCATCGAATACGTGACCTTGGCAACGGTCGGCGGCAGCCAATCGAGCAAGCTGCCTGATGTTGGTTACCTGCATCAATATCATTTGGTTACGGTTCGTCCGAAGCAGGTCGCCATGGCGGCGTTCCCGGTCGGCGAAGCGATCGACCCGCGTGAGATCACGGCCGAACTTCAAGCCCAGGCAACCACGCTGGCCGAACAGCGTCCGGTGATCACGACCAAGCTGATTCCGGGTGGTCAAGATGTTGAAGAAGGGACGATCGTCGCCACGATCGAAAACCCGGCCGACCGCCCGATCGATTTCACGCTGACGCCGACCAGCCGCGATTCGCATTGGACGATCACGCCCAATCATTCCCACGGCCAGATTGCCCCTGGCGAATCGAAGAAGATTACCTTCGAGGTTAGCTACCTGGGCAAGCGGCACGACAAGTCTTACCACGGAATTAACTTGATCCTGGCTCAAGACTATCTCGGCAAAACGGCCCGCTACGCGATTCCGGAATCGAAAACGCCGATCGATTTTGACGGAGCGGAAAGCAGCGACAAGTAAGTTTAAGCTCGCGACGATGTCAGGTACCCGATAGGAATTCGCTTTCACTGGTAGGGTGCGAGCAGCGAAGCGTATCGCACCGAATGCGGCTACCAACAACTAAGACGATGCAATACGTTCGGCTTCGCCCCTCTTCTCGCACCTTACGCTGAATTGCATTTGCCGCGAACCCACAAAAAAAGCCTCCCGGAGCGTGATGCTCCGAGAGGCTTTCATCCAAACAACGCAGGGAGACTTGCTACATGGATCGGTGGTTGCTTCTCGTTGTTGATCACCATGTCTGGTGAGAGCTGCGTTGCCTCTTGACGTTATAGTTCGCTGAATACTTGGCTCAGCGGATATTCAGTTGCTGCCGAAAGCCGATTCCCATTTCGAGCAGCCCTTCTGAGTCTGCGGCTTGGACCAAGGCCTGAGCCTTGCGGAGCTCGTCTGGCTTCATCTGCTCTCGAAATGCTTCGATCACAATCTGCCCGATCAGCTTGATGCTGACATTGGCCATGGCAAACGGTCGTTGAACGTTGGCATCGCACGAAAGCACCTGGACGTCTTCGATGTTGCCATTTTTGTCGCACAGGTAAGCGATCTTGGTATGTCCTGCCCCATATGCGTCCCAGGTGTAGTAGTAGACCAATGCGAACTCGCCGGGGATCTTGTTTCCGTAGCGATCTTTTACGTCAACGGTGCCGAGGTAATCCATCTGTTTGAAATCAGCTCCGAAGTGAGCGAAGCTAATCACATAGCGGGCATTGGTGGTCGTCTCGAGAAAGCGGCGAGTCTTGCTGATGGCTGCCTGGTCTTGGGCCATTGCCGTATCCAGGATCGCGAAGATCGAAGCCAGGGAAACAGCCAGAGTCAGAATCGAGCGTTGAATGGACATTGGATTCACTTTCTGAAAAAGGGTCTGGAAACAGGGCAAGTTGATTCGCCCTCGCCGGGGGAGATAGAATGTCGTCGACTGCTATCGAATGCCGACGCGGATAACGTCGCGGCGGCGTGCCGGTGGGAAGCAGTTGAATTCTCGTGGCGAGCACCCTTGCTTCCCGCTGACATAAAAGAAATGCCCCGTCGCGATCTGATGTGACAACAAACGCGAAAAAACTTTTTCCGTGACCTTCGTTCCCCTCGATTCGGACCTCTGTTGTTCTTATGTCCAACTCGGAACCTACGCAGAACGTCAAGCAGCTTAAGGAGCTGCTCAGGCATGGAGAGCCGGCGTTAAGCGATAGCTTCATCGCTGCATGTGAAGAAAATGCCCAAGCCGATTGGCAGAAGATTCGCCAAGGCATCCGTCAGTTGCCAGAAAACGACGATTCGCTGGGAAGCTTGGAATTTCTGAACCTGGTGACCTGGGAGATGCTGGAAGAATTGCCGGCCGCGTGTCGCCCGCTCTGGCAGACGATCTGGACCGACTACTCGGAACTGATGCAGGGAACCGACCTGAAAATGCTGAAAGGGATGGCCGAAAACGCCAACGATGACTGGGCGAAGTTTATTGATCGCTACAGTCCTCTGTGGGCGGCTTACTTTTGGAGCAAATTCCCCAGCGGCTACGTCGGCGACCAAAGCATCGACGACCTGGTGCAGACCTGCATCATCGTGATGTTCAAAAAGATTGCCCGTTTCCAGCGGAGCCGGATCGGCTCGACTCGGAACTACATGCGCCAAATCGCCGCCAACGTCGGCCGCCGCGCCATTCGCACCGCGGCCAATCGCGAGAAGTATCATTCAACCGAAGTTGAACTGAAGACGCTGTACGACAACAACAGCGAAGAAAGCCAGAAATGGGAACGCGAGCACAAAAAGTTCGTCGTCGACTTCGCCATGAACCAGGTCGAGCAAACCTGTAGCGAGCGAGACTGGCAGGTTTTCCGGGCGTTCCACGTTGCTGAAATGCCACACAAAGAGATTGCCGAGAAGTTTGAGATAGAAGAAGCATTGTCACGAACAATCTGCATGCGAACTCGGGCCAAGATTAAAGCGGTACTGAAAGGCTTGAACGAGTTGTAAATTGCCGGGTTGAATCATCGCGAAGCACTGCGATCAATAAGCGCGCATAAAAAAAGCCTCGAAGAGGCTTAGCTCTTCAAGGCTTCTTTTTATAAATAAGGTAGTGACTTGCTTGAGTGAATGGGTGGTCGTCCCACTTTTGGGTTCGTTGGGTTCGTGAAAACCACTTGAACCAAAAGT